>NZ_CP060120.1:0-3369845 GCF_014217915.1 Janibacter sp. YB324 | reverse complement strand
GTTGGCATCGTGCTCGGTTTCGTCGCGTGCGCGAGGACCCCGGTCATGGTTTGACCCCGCGCAGAGGCGTCCCGTACCGTGGACGTCGGCCTGTCGGCCGCTTTCGCATGCCCACGATCTCGCTCGGGACTCTTTCGGCGCCGGACGTGGGTTTCCGATCGCGGCCGAAGCCGCCCACCAGACCTCAGCACCGGGCCCTGGGCCCACTGATCATCGGAGACCGCCATGAGCAAGCGCACCTTCCAGCCCAACAACCGTCGCCGCGCCAAGACGCACGGTTTCCGTCTGCGCATGCGCACCCGCGCCGGCCGGGCCATCCTCAGCAACCGCCGCGCCAAGGGCCGCTCGAAGATCTCTGCCTGACGAGCCGCCCGGTGCTGCCCACGCGGCACCGCCTGACGGAGCGTAGGGACTTCGCGACGACGATCCGGGGCCGCGGCGCTCGACGCCAGGGCTCCTCGTTGCTCGTGGTCCACGCCCGAGTGGCGGACGCGACCCAGACCGACGCCCGGGGGGACGACTCCCCGCGCGTCGGTCTCGTCGTGTCCACGGCCGTGGGCAATGCGGTGACCCGCACCCGGGTCAAGCGCAGGCTGCGGGCCCAGGTGGCACCGCTCCTGACGGACCTGCCGCCCGGCACCGACGTCGTGATCCGGGCCAACCCCGCGGCCGCCGACGCCGACTCGCACGAGCTGGGCGCCGCCCTTCGGCACTGTCTGCGCTCGGTGCTCGTTGAGCGGGCGAGATGACTCTCCTCGCCCAGCCCCTCATCTGGCTCGTTCGCGGCTACCAGGTGCTCGTGTCTCCGCTGCTGCCGCAGTCCTGCCGCTACTTCCCCAGCTGCTCCGCCTACGGGCTGACCGCCCTGCGGCGCTTCGGGTTGGTGCGAGGCGGCTACCTGACCGTGCACCGCATCGTGCGGTGCAACCCCTGGTCCGCCGGGGGCATCGACCACGTGCCCGAGACCTGGGCGCAGCGCGGATCGCCTGACCTGGCCAAGCCGCGCTTCGCCGATGTCGAGGGCCACGACGACGGCGTCGGCACCGACGCCACCGACCGAAGGACGTTCACCACGTGAGCTTCAGCGACATCATGTACCCCTTCGAGTGGCTCGTCGCCTGGATCATGTATCTGTGGCACGGGGCGCTCACGGCGATCGGGCTGCCCGAGGCCGGCGGCTGGACCTGGACCCTGTCCATCGTCGGTCTCGTGATCGTCATGCGGGCGGCGCTCATCCCGCTCTTCGTCAAGCAGATCCACGCCTCGCGCAAGATGCAGCTCATCCAGCCCGAGATGCAGAAGATCCAGGCGAAGTACAAGGGCAAGACCGACCCCGACTCCCGGCAGAAGATGACCGAGGAGACGATGGCGCTGTACAAGGACAGCGGCACCAACCCCTTCTCCTCGTGTCTGCCGATCTTCGTGCAGATGCCCTTCTTCTTCGGCCTCTTCCGCGTCCTGAACAGCCTCGACGAGATCGGCTCCGGCGCCAAGGCCGGCATCGGCCCGATCACCCAGCAGGTGGCCGCCCAGGCGGAGTCCTCGTCGATCTTCGGCGCCCAGCTGTCCGCGCAATTCCTCGGGACCGGGGGCGGGATCAGCGTCAAGGTCGTGACGATCACGCTGATCATCCTCATGTCGCTGACGACCTTCACCACGCAGTACCAGCTGATGCGCAAGAACATGCCCGCGGCGGCTCTCGAGGGGCCCTTCGCGCAGCAGCAGAAGATGATGCTGTACCTCTTCCCGATCATCTTCGCCGTCTCTGGCGTGTACTTCCCGATCGGTGTGCTCATCTACTGGTTCACGACCAACGTGTGGACCATGTGCCAGCAGTTCTACGTGATCCGGCGCATGCCGGCCCCGGGCTCCGCGGCTGAGAAGGCCATGCAGGACCGCCGCCGCAAGGCCGGGAAGTCGATCGACACCCCGGAGGAGACGCGCGAGCGCAAGCACGACGCCGAGATGGCCCAGGAGTTGGAGGCCAAGGGCGTCATCTCCGGGCAGCGCCAGCAGCCGACCTCGAAGAAGCGGGCCAAGAAGAAGGGCGGCCCGCCGCCGAAGTCCGGCTCGAGCTCCGCGGTGGACGAAGATCGCCCCCGGACCGACAACTGACCCCCGATGGGCCCGGAGGTCCGGGCCCGTCGACCGCCACACGCAGGAGAGACCATGAGCGACAACCTGACGACCGAGGTCGTCGAGGACCAGGCCGACGCGCCCGCAGAGCAGGCGCCGGCCCCGAAGAAGAACCGACGCCAGCTCCTGGAGCGCGAAGGGGAGGTCGCTGCCGACTTCCTCGAGACGCTTCTCGACATCGCTGACCTCGACGGCGACATCGACCTGGACATCGACGGCGACCGCGCCGCCGTGGCCATCGTCGACTCCGACGAGGGCCGCGTGCCACGCCGCCTCGTCGGGCAGGACGGCAAGGTGCTCGAGGCACTGCAGGAGCTGACGCGCCTGGCCGTGCAGTCGGCCACCGGTGACCGCAGCCGCTTGATGCTCGACGTCGCCGGTCACCGCGCAGCCCGTCGGGCCGAGCTCGTCGAGATCGCCCGCACCGCGATCGAGGAGGTCAAGACCTCCGGCGACTCGGTCGACCTCGAGCCGATGAGTGCCTTCGAGCGCAAGGTCGTCCACGACGAGGTGCTCGCCGCGGGCCTCGCGTCGGACTCCTCCGGCACCGAGCCGCGACGATTCGTCGTCGTTCACCCCGCACAGGTGGCCCCTGCCGCTGGCGAGAGCGCCGAGCCTGTCGACGGGGAGTCCGTGGCGGAGACCACGGGCGAGGCCGAGCCCGATGCATCCGAGGTGTGAGCATCCCGTTTCACGTGAAACGCTAGGGGCATGACGATCGACATCCCCGAGGCACCCGAAGGCGCCCGCCGATTCTTCGGCGGGCGCCTTCCTCGTGCCGAGACATTCGCCGCAGTGCTCGCGGACACGGGCGTGAGTCACGGACTCATCGGTCCGCGCGAGCTCCCGATCCTGTGGGAGCGGCACATCCTCAACTGCGCCGTCATCGAGGACGCCTTCACCGAGGGGGGGAAGGTCATCGACGTCGGCTCGGGAGCGGGCCTTCCGGGCCTCGCCTTGGCCATCGCCCGACCCGACCTCGACGTGCACCTGGTCGAGCCGATGCAACGGCGCACGGAGTGGTTGGGTGCCGCGACCGAGGCCATCGGCCTGGACAACGTCACGGTGCACCGGGGTCGCGCCGAGGAGTTCCACGGGGTCCTGTCCGCTCCGTATGTCACCGCGCGTGCGGTGGCGGCCCTCGACAAGCTGGCGCGCTGGTGCTGCCCGATGGTGGCTCCCGGCGGGCGGCTCGTGGCGATGAAGGGACAGTCGGCCTCGGCCGAGATCGACAAGGCGACCAAGGTGCTGCGGCGACTGGGTGTCACCGCAACCACGATCACCGAGCACGGCGCGGACGTCCTCCCCACCCCCACGCTCACGGTCGACTGCACCGTCGGGATCGCGCGGACCTGAGGCGCGCGCTCCTGACGGCCGCGCGTTTCACGTGAAACGCATCCGGCAATGGGTGTGCCATCCCTCGATGAACTCCTGCGCCCGGCCGTGAACACCCATCCAGTTGTCCACTGATTCTGTGGACAACACGACTGATTCGGTGGAAAACCCCCGAAATGCCCCCCACTTGTCCACAGCCCGCTCCCCGTTTGGCGTGTCGTCCCGGTCTGGGGTTGTATGGCTGGGCTCGCAGTCCCCTGAGGAGGAATGTCTCGGTGACCACACCACGCGCCGTCATCCCGGGTATCGGGTGGCCGACCCTCGGGGTTCCCACCGACACCGCACCGATCGGCTGGCTCGGAGTGCACCCAGCGCCCTCGGAGACCGTGCCCGAGACACCCGACGCGAGCACCGTCGGCACGCTGGTACCGGATGACAGGGTCCACGAGGCCAACGATGACGAGGAGTGTCCAGTGGACCCCACGACCAGCCAACCGGAGGTCGTCGACGGCTCGTCCACGGCACCACGTGTCACCACGGCGCTGCCCCGCCCCCCGCAGCCGCGCATCATCACGGTGTCCAACCAGAAGGGTGGGGTCGGCAAGACGACGACCGCGGTGAACATCGCAGCGGCTCTGGCTGACGCGGGGCTGCAGGTCCTGCTCATCGACACCGACCCCCAGGGCAACGCCAGCACCGCGCTCAACATCGAGCACCACGCCGAGGTGCCGAGCATCTACGACGTGCTCGTCGACGGCACACCGATCTCCGAGGTCATGCAGGCCTGCCCCGACGTCGACAACCTCTGGTGCGTCCCCGCGACGATCGACCTCGCCGGTGCGGAGATCGAGCTGGTCTCCCTCGTCGCCCGCGAGAGCCGTCTGACCAAGGCCATCGCGGCGTGGATGGCCGAGCGTGAGGAGGCCGGGGATCCTCGTATCGACTACGTACTCATTGACTGCCCGCCGAGTCTCGGGCTGCTCACGGTCAACGCCTTCGTGGCCGCGCGTGAGGTGCTCATCCCGATCCAGTGCGAGTACTACGCCCTCGAGGGCCTGAGCCAGCTGCTGAAGAACATCGACCTCATCCGCACGCACCTCAACCCGGCGTTGCACGTGTCGACGATCCTGCTGACCATGTACGACGGCCGCACCCGGCTGTCCGCCCAGGTCGCCCAGGAGGTGCGCGAGCACTTCCCCGAGCAGGTCCTCAGCTCCACCGTCCCCCGATCCGTTCGCGTCTCCGAGGCGCCAAGTCACGGGCAGACGGTCATCACCTACGACCCCCAGAGCACGGGCGCCCGGTCCTATACCGACGCGGCCACCGAGATCGCCCGCCGCGGCGCAGAGCAGAAGGACAACGCATGAGTGACAAGCGACGCGGACTCGGACGTGGCCTCGGCGCCCTGATCCCTGACTCGGGGGCCACCGGCCGGTCTGCAGAGCGACCGGTGGACGTCTTCTTCCGTGACCAGGAGCGGCCCACTGCCCTGCCCAACACCGTCGCCGGCAAGATCGCCGAGGCGACCGCCCAGGCGCCGGCCACCCCGGTCCCCGCGGACCATGACGCCGTGACCATGGACGTCTCGCCCGAGACGGGTACTGAGGGCTCGGTGAGCGGCCCCTCGACCGCCGACGAGGCTCCGGGCACCACGGCCACGACGGACGACCCCGGCGACGGCCTCGCGCCCGTCCCCGGCGCCAGCTTCGCGGAGATCCCGCTCGACGCGATCCGGCCCAACCCACGCCAGCCGCGCACCGTCTTCGACGAGGACGACATGAGCGAGCTGGTCCACTCGATCCGGGAGATCGGGGTCCTGCAGCCGATCGTCGTGCGCCGGGTGACCGATGGTGACGACGGCGCCGACTTCGAGCTCATCATGGGTGAGCGTCGCTGGCGTGCCAGCAGAGCCGCGGAGCGCGAGAGCATCCCGGCGATCGTCAAGGCCACCGAGGACGACGACCTCCTGCGTGACGCGCTCCTCGAAAACCTCCACCGCAGCAACCTCAACCCCCTGGAGGAGGCGGCCGCCTACCAGCAGCTCCTCGACGACTTCGGCTGCACCAAGGAAGAGCTCGCCGGCCGCATCGGCCGGTCGCGGCCGCAGATCTCCAACACGCTGCGCCTGCTGCGGCTGCCGCCGATGGTGGCTCGCCGCGTGGCGGCGGGTGTGCTCAGCGCTGGTCACGCGCGAGCGCTCCTCACCCTCGACGACGGGGAGCAGATGGAGCGGCTGGCGCAGCGCATCGTCGCCGAGGGCCTGTCCGTGCGCAGCGTCGAGGAGATCGTCGCTCTGGGCCTGGCCCCGGAGAAGGAGCGGCGGACGGCTCCGCGCGCCGGTCGCCACCACCCCCAGCTCGACGACCTCGCCGGTCGGGTGAGTGACCGCCTGGACACCCGGGTCAAGATCAACCTCGGGCAGCGCAAGGGCCGGATGACGATCGAGTTCGCCTCGATGGAGGATCTGCATCGCGTCCTCGGTCAGATGGGCGTGGCCTCCGAGGACGTCGACGGCTGAGCTGGACCCCGACATGCGAGAGGGCCCCACGGTGACATCACCGTGGGGCCCTCTCACATGGTCAACGAGACGAATCTCGTTGTGCCCCAAGCAAACTCAGCCGACGAAGGGCTCGAGCTCCTTGACCAGCTTGGGCTTGGGCATGGCGCCCACGAGGGTCTTGACGATCTCGCCGTCCTTGAAGACGTGCATCGTCGGGATCGACGTGATGCCGTAGCGCGCCGTGATCTGCGGGTTGGCGTCGGTGTCGAGCTTGACGATCTTCAGCTTGCCGTCGTACTGACCGGACAGCTCCTCGAGGACGGGGGCGACAGCGCGGCACGGGCCGCACCAGGTGGCCCAGAAGTCGACGAGGACCGGGGTGTCGCTCTTGAGGACGTCCTGGTCGAAGGTGGCGTCGGTGGTGGGGGAGGTGGCCATGGGGGTCCTTCTCTCTCGGTGGGTGTGGTCTGGGGGTCGGTGCGGCAGGACCGCTCAGCGGGCGCCGACGGTGCCGGCGACGGGGTTGTCCTGGGCGGTCAGGGCCTGGTCCACGGCGGGAGCCGCAGCCTCCTCGTGGGCCGCGAGCCAGCGCTCGGCGTCGAGCGCGGCTGCGCAGCCGGAGCCGGCGGCCGTGATCGCCTGACGATAGGTGTGGTCGACGAGGTCACCGGCGGCGAAGACGCCGTCGAGGTTGGTCCGGGAGGACCGGCCCTCGGTGAGCACGTAGCCCTCGTCGTCGAGGTCGACGACGCCCTGGACGAGCTCGTTGCGCGGGTCGTGGCCGATGGCCACGAAGAGCCCGGTGGCCTCGATCTCGCGGGTCTCGCCGGTGACGGTGTCGCGCAGGGTCAGGCCGGTGACCTTGTCGTCGCCGTGGATCGCGGCGACCTCGGAGTTCCACGCGAAGTGGATCTTGTCGTTGGAGTGGGCACGGTCGGCCATGATCTTGCTGGCGCGCAGCTCGTCGCGGCGGTGGACGATGGTCACCGAACGGGCGAACTTCGTCAGGAAGGTGGCCTCCTCGACGGCGGAGTCCCCGCCGCCGACGACGACGATGTCCTGCTCACGGAAGAAGAAGCCGTCGCACGTCGCGCACCAGCTGACGCCGTGCCCGGACAGGCGCTTCTCGTCGGGGAGACCGAGCTCGCGGTAGGCCGACCCCATCGCGAGGATGACGGCGCGGGCCCGGTGGGTGTTGCCCTCACCGTCGGTGACCACCTTGACCGGGCCGGTGAGCTCGACCGCGGTCACGTCGTCGGTGACGATCTCGGTGCCGAAGCGCTCGGCCTGGGCGCGCATGTTGAGCATGAGGTCGGGGCCCATGATGCCCTCGGTGAAGCCGGGGAAGTTCTCGACGTCGGTCGTGTTCATCAGGGCGCCGCCGGCGGTGACGGACCCCTCGAACATCAACGGCTCGAGGTTGGCGCGGGCGGCGTAGACGGCCGCGGTGTATCCCGCGGGGCCGGAACCGATGATGATGACATTGCGGATGTCGGTGCTGGCGTCGGCCACGGGGTGAGTCCTTGGGGTCGGGTGAAGTCGGTCTGAGGTGACAACGTCATCGTAGGCGCGGTCTGTTCCATGGTCGTCCACTGCACGACGAAGGGGGATCACCGCACCGGCCGCCGACCCGCCCGCGGGTCGGGCTACTGCGGGACGGCGACCGAGTCGGGCCAGATCGGCTCGCACCCGGAGGTGATCGCCCAGGCCCGGGCCTCGCCGTCGGGCGGGGTCTGCGCGATGAGCAGCAACCCGTCCTTGCCCTCGAAGGTCGCCACGTCGATGACGACGGCCTGTAGCTGTGGCTGACCCAGGCGGGTGAGGCAGTCCGTCGCCCCGGCCGCGGTCGTCAGGGTGCCGAGGACCTTGTCGTTCTTGGGCTCGGGGGCCTGCGTCGGGTCCTCGAGCAGCGTGGCCGCCTCGGACCCCAGCGACGAGCGCGTGTAGTCGGTGCCGCTGGCGGTGATCGAGAAGGCCGGGACCTCACCCCCAGCTTCGCTGCCGTCCGCGGCCGCCGAGCTCTCGGTGGCCGAGCTCTGGGTCGTGGACTGCATCGGCGCGGCGTCTCCGGCGCTGCCGGCCTCGTCGGATCCGCTCTGCGAGAGCATCAACCCGCCCACGCCCAGCGCGACGACCGTCGCCGCAGCGGCACCGAGGATCCACGGGGCGACCGAGCGGCGCCGGCGGGGACCGTCGGGCTCGCTCATCGTGCTCCAGAAGCCGGAGCCCTCGTCCTCGGCCAGGGAGTCCTCGTCGGGCGCGCCCGCACGGTCGGGATCGGTGCGGGCGGCCTGCTCGTCCGCGAGCGTGGCGCGGATGCGCTCGGCCAGGTCGTCGGGCATCGGCCCGCTCTCCCGGAGGGAGGCGAGGAGGTGACGCATCCCGGTGGGGTCCTGGTCCTGGATCATGGCCGCCTCCCTTCGTCTGTCTGGTGGCCTGTTGTGTCTGACGAGGCAGCGGCGCCTGAGGTTCCGTCGACGCCCACACCTGCGGCCGCGAGGATCTTGCCGAGGGCCTCACGGCCCCGCGAGCAGCGGGACTTGACCGTGCCCGTGGGGATGTCGAGGATCTGCGCGGCCTCGGCCACGGGGAGCCCGTGCATGTCGACGAGCACGAGCGCGACCCGGTGCTCGTCGGACAGGCGGGTGAGCGCCTCGTGCACCGCCAGCCGGGTGTCGACCTTGCCCGTCGCGTCGGCGGCCGGGGGCACCGACGCGATGACCTCGTCGGTGAGCTCGCTCGTGGGGCGGACCTTGCGGGTCAGGTCGATGCAGGCGTTGACGACGATGCGGTGCAGCCACGTGGTGACCGCGGCGTCACCGCGGTAGGAGCCGGCCCGTCGGAAGGCGGAGACGAAGCCCTCCTGGACGGCCTCGGCCGCGATCTCGCGGTCGCCGCACACGCCGACCGCCACGGCCCACATGCGATCGCGGTGGCGGCGGTAGATCTCACCGAAGGCTTCGGCATCGCCCTCGACGTGCCGGCGCATGAGCAGCCGGTCGTCGATCTCGGCGAGGGATGCGTCGCTCATCTGGTGGCCCCTCAGCGGACGGTGATCTCGCCGAGCGCCGCGCGGTAGCGTCCGTCGTCGCTCGGGGTCAGGGAGGTGAACCACACCGTGACGTAGCGGCCGTTGACCGCCGAGGAGGGCTGCAGCTCCACCTCGCCGGTGCGGCCCTGGGTGCGGCCGACCTCGGTACCGGAGTTGGCCGGCTGCTCGCCGGCGAAGACGGTGGCCTGGGCGCTCGTCGGCAGCTGCAGGGTCACCGAGCTGATCGACTGGGACTGGCCCAGGTCGACGGTGATGCCGACGCCCTGCTTGACGCCGCCGAAGGCCTCGCTGCCGTAGCCCTCGGTCGTCCAGGTGGTGTCGGGGTTGCCGTCGTAGACGCGCGGTGCCTCGGCATTGTGCTCGACCCCGTCACCCGGGGCCGGGTCGTAGCCGGCGGCATTGGCGATGGCGAGCGGCTCGCCACCACCCGAGGAGCTGCCCGAGCCGCCGGTGTCCTCGCTCGTGGCGACCGCGGTGGTCTCGTCACCACCGAGGATGCGGCCCAGGTCGGAGCCGGAGCCGATCCGCGAGGCGCCGATCCCGCCGAAGAGGCAGGCGAGCGCGACGAAGCCCGCCATGACCACGAGCACGAGGTTGGCCTGGCGGCGGCTCGGCGGTGCGCCCGCCTCGGCCGGCAGCAGCGGTGCCGGGGCCTCGACCTCGGCGGTCGTCGGCGCCGAGCCGAGAGAGCTGCGGGTGCGCTGGTCGGCCCGGATGGCCTCGCGGCGGGCCCGGGCGTCGTGGATGGCCTCGCGGGAGCGGCCACCAGCCGTCTTGGCCGCCTTGCCGAGTCGGTCGCCGAGGACCTTGCCCCCGGTGCCGACGGCGCCGGCGGCGGCAGCAGCAGCTGCGGCGGCCGCCGCGGTCCGGCGGCCGTGGGCGCTCTCGTCGCGGGAGCCCTCGTCGCGGGAGCGCTCTCGGGGCAGTCGCTGCGTGCTGTCGTCGTCGCGGGCGGCCCGGCTGCGCTGGCTGCGCCCGGCCGGCGTCTCGTCGCCCCGGGTGATCGTGGCGGTGACTCCCTCGCGCTGACGGAGCTTGATCTCGCGGGTCACCTCGTCGTCGCTCTCGCGCGGGATGGCCGTCGTCTCGTCGCCGTCGGCAGCGGACGCCACGGCGGCGCCGCCGGCGACCGCCCCACCGGCGACGGCGGCACCCGTGCCACCCGCTTCGTCGGGAGTCTCGGTGTCGGACCGGGAGCCTGTCGGCACGGTCTGCGTGGTCTCGTCGGCAGCGGACGGCGCGGTGCGCAGGGCCCCGGCGAGCGGGATGCGCGACCAGGGGGCGATCTGGGCGGCGTAGTCACCGGGTGAGTCCGGACCGGTGCCCTCGCCGAGCGTCTCGCGGCAGATCGTGTCGAGGTCACCGGGGACCCCGACCGCCACGCGCGAAGGGGGTGGCGGTCCGCTGCCGTCGCGGGTGGCGCTGGGCAGTCCGCTGGGCCGATCGAGCGGCCAGGTGCCGGTGAGGCCGGCATAGGCCAGGGCCACGACGCCGGTCGCGTCGTCGCGGTCGGCCTCCTCACCCTCGGTCTCGATGCCGGCGAGGGCGGCGGCGGTGGCCAGCCCCTGGACCTTGACCCGGCCGTCGCCGGTGAGGAGCACCAGGTCGGGGGTCAGAGCCAGGTGGTGCAGGCCTCGGGCCCTGGCGGCCTCGATGCCCGTGGCGACCTCGCCGGTGATCCGGCGGACCTCCTCGGCGGGCAGCCCGTCGGTGCCGATGGCCTCGGTGTAGGTCGTCGCGTCGCCCACGGCGTCTTCGGCGATGAAGGACAGCCCGTCCTCGCTGCCGACGTCGAGGATGCGCACCAGCTGGGCCGCCTCGACACCGGCGGCCCGCCGGGCCGCGTCGAGTGCGGCAGCGGTCGAGTCTGCGTCGCTGGGCATGACGACGAGCGTCACGTCTCGGTCGAGCGTCGTGTCGCGCGCCGCCCAGCGCTCGCCGCCGGGGATCTCCTCGATCCGCGTCTCGACGGTGTAGCGACCGAGCTCCGTCCCCGGGTTCACCCCGTGCACGCTGCCCCTCTCGTCGGTGTGTGCCTGCCGCGCCATCCTAGGTCCACCCGGCGGCCCATCCGGGGAGCCGGGTCCGGGGGCGCGTCAGCCACGTCGCAGGCGCCGCGTCAGCGGGGCGAGGAGCTCGGCGACCTCCTCCACCCGCAGGCGGAGGGAGACCGCCAGTGCCACGGCGACGACGACGACGCCCACGAGGGCGGTGATGGCGAGGGCACCGACCCAGGTGCCGCCGTCGACCACGACCAGCAGGCCGCGCAGCACGCCCCAGCCCACGAGGGTCCCGAGCGCGGTCGCGATGCCCATGCGCACGAACTGCCGGACCACGCGGGCCAGCCCCAACGACCCGAGCCGGCCACGCAGCAGCCACAGGCCGATGATCGCGGCGGCGAGGTTGGAGACGGTCTGCCCGAGCCCGACCCAGGTGGCGGCGTGGACCGGGGCGCTGATGCTGCCGACGAAGGTGAAGGTCAGGGCGACCCCGGTGAGGACGAGCTGCAGGACGAAGGGGGTGCGGCCGTCCTCGTAGGCGTAGAACGCGCGCTGCACGAGGAAGAACCAGCCGTAGGGCACGAGCCCGATCATCATGGCGACGAGGACACCGACGGAGGCGTCCGTCTGGTCGCGCGGGGTGCCCGGGAGGACGGCCGCGAGCAGCCACGGGGAGACGAGGAGGATCGCCGCGGTCCCCGGCAGCAGGATCGAGCCGGGCAGCGTCAGGCCGCGGCGCAGGTCGGCGGCCACCGCTCGCGTGTCGCCGTCGTGCGCGGCGTGCGAGATCCGGGTGAAGAGGGCGGTGACGAGGGAGACGGTGATGATGCCGTGCGGCAGCATGAAGAGCAGGAAGGCGTTGGCGTAGGCGGTCAGGCCGGCTCCCTCGACGCCCTGGGCATCGGCGGCGTGCAGGGCGCCCGTGAGCACCCGGGAGTTGACGAGGTAGGCGCCCTGCCCGACGACGACGGCGGCGAAGGCCCACATCGCCATCCGCGAGGCCCCGCGCAGGCCACTGCCGCGCAGCCCCCAGACCGGGCGGAAGCGCAGGCCGGTGCTGCGCAGGGCCGGGACGAGCGCGAAGGCCTGCAGGGCGATCGAGACGGTCGCCGACCCGCCGAGCACGGCGATCATCGTGGGGGTCCACTCGTCGACGGAGCCCTGGCGGGTCTGGTCGGTGAGGACGAACCACAGCAGGCCACCGATGGCGACGAGGTTGGCCAGCGCCGGTGACCACATGAAGGCCCCGAACTTGTGGTGGGCCGTGAGGACCTGGCCGAGCAACGTGTAGAGCCCGTAGAAGAAGACCTGTGGCAGGCACAGCACGGCGAAGGCGGTCGCCAGGGTGCGTGCCTCGGGCGGCCAGCTGCTCGAGACGACGAGCGAGACGAGCAGCGGCGCCGCGAGCATGAGCAGCAGGGTGATGACGGCCAAGGCCGTCACCGACAGCGTGAGCAGCCGGTTGATGTAGGTCGTCCCGCCGTCGGCGTCGCGCATCGCCCGGGTGATCTGGGGGACGATGACGGCATTGAGCACGCCACCGGCGATGAGCAGGTGGAAGATGTTGGGCAGCGTGTTGGCGGCATTCCACGCGTCGGCGGCGATGATCGTCAGGCCGACGACATAGGCCGTGAGGCTGTTGCGGGCGAAGCCGAGCACCCGGGAGAAGAGGGTGCCCGAGGCCATGATCGCGCTGGACCGGCCGATGTCAGGGCCGGAGCGGTGCTCGGCGTCGTCGCCGAGGTCCTCCTGCGGGGTCGCGGCCTCGCTCATGCGTCATGTCCCCTCGGGGTCCGTGGTCTCGGGCGCGGCCGCCCGTGCGCGACGGCCGCCCCGCACGGTACGCCACGTGCCTGCCGCGAGCAGGAGCGCGGCCGCGCCGCCGATGACCCAGTAGATCGAGTCCCCCGTGGGCCGGACCTTGACCTGGAGGGAAGCCGGTGCGGCGATCTCGCGCCCTCCGGGCGTGGTCACCGCGACGTCGACCGGGACCTGCCCGGCCGCCAGGGCGGAGGCCTGCACGGTGACGGTCTGCCGCCCGCCGGGCCCGATGGTCACGGGTTCGGGCTGCTCGTCGATGCGCAACGAGTGGTTGCCGGGGGTGAGGCGGACGGCGAGGTTGGACAGCTGGACGTCGGTGTTGTTGACGACGGTGATCTGCAGTCGACCCGTGTCGGCGAAGAAGTTGACGTCGCCCGACGAGACGACGAGGTCGTCCCGGGCGAGGGTCACCTCCTGCTCGATCTCGTCGTGCATCCGGATGAAGCCGTAGCCATTGCCCCGCCACCGCGTCGACGTCAGCTGCTGGAGCGAGGTCTGCATCTGCGACCGCCAGCCGGTGCCGTCGGAGCGCACCGAGGCGAAGGTGGCCATCGACCGGGCGTCGCGCAGCAGTCGCTGGGCGCGGCTCTCGGCGAGCATCGGGCCGGGAGTCGCCGCGGGCCGGGTCGCGTCGGCGATCTGGCCGCGCGTGCGCGGCGTCTGCGAGGCCTCGGCGTCCCGGGCGTGGTCGAGCGTCGACCGCAGGTCGCCGCCACCGAGCCACGGGATGTCGTCGGTGCTGTCGCGCAGCTCCTGCCAGGCCGTCGCCGAGGGGGTGCTGCCCCGGTCGGGGACGATGACGACGGTGCGGGGGGTGCCGGGGCGCTCGCCAAGCACGGCCGCGGTCTCGGCGACGAGCTGCTGGCGGGCCAGGGTCACGTCGGCGTCGGAGGCCAGGCCCTCGACGACCTGGGACAGCGGCCCGTCGCGCACGACGACCGGGCTCCCGGCGGAGGTGCGCTCGCCACCCGTCGGGGTGAAGCCCGACGGCTCCAGGCTCGTGCTCGGGACGAGCAGCGTCGGGTCGACGCCGCCGGGCCGCAGCTCGTGCAGGGCCTCGGCGCGCTCGCCGGTGGCCAGCCCGTCGGCCGGCCAGAGCACGTCGCTGCGTGCCCCGAGGGCCTGCGCGACCCGGGCGCCGTCGGCGAGCCGGGCCGAGACGAGGCGCCCCGCGGGCTCGGACTCGGCGCCCGCGGCGACGTCGGCGTCGGCGTCAGCGAGCACGAGGGTCCGCGAGCCGACGATCCGCTCGCGCAGGGTGGCGGCGAACTCCCTTCGCACGTCCCGCTCGGCGTCCTGGACGTCACCACCGGTCGCGGGCACGTCGAGCAGGGAGGGGTCGACGAGCCAGAACTCGTCGTCGGCGGGCTCCTCGGCGGTGAGCGCAGCCAGCCGCGAGTCCTCGCCGAGGGTCTCCTGCCAGGCCCGGGTCCGGTCGTCGCGTCCGGTGCTCCACAGGCGGCGGTCGGCGGGCAGGAGGAGCGGGACGCCCCAGAGCAGGTCGAGCGGTTCGTACTCCTTGGTCCGGTGCACCCCGATGAAGGTGTGCACGGCGCGCGCATCGGTCTGGATGCTCACCCAGGCGGCGCCGGCGGAGGTGCCCGGCAGCAGGTCGGTGCCGTCGACCTGCAGGGTGAAGGTCGCCGAGCCACCGGCCGGCACGTCGTCGAGGGTCGTCTCGGCGAGCGCCGTCCCGGAGACGGGGGTCTCCCCCTTCGCCCACTCCGCGATGTCGGACCGGCCGGAGCCGGCCTCCCGGGGGACCACGGCGACCCGCGGCCCGTCGAGGGTCTCGCTGCCGGTGTTGCTCACCCGGCCACGGACGGTGGCGGTGCCGTCGCCGTCGACGACCGGGGTGATCGAGGTGATCGTGATCCGGGCATCGCCCGGAGCGGCGGGGGCGACGGCGGGTGCGGCAGCGACGGGGAGTGCGACGAGCAGGGCGAGCAGCAGGCCCGCGATGCCCGCGCTCAGGCGTCGCCGGCGAGCCGCTGCCACGCCTCCCTCGCGATGCGTCGTTCGTTGGGGAAGGTCAGGTGCCGGTGCGCCTCGCGCAGGGGAAGCCAGGCGACGTCGACGGCCTCGTGGTCGGGGTCGTTGTCGATCGTCAGGTACCCGCCGATGGCCTCGAGCAGGTAGTGGTGGACGAACTTGTGGATGCGCCGGTCGGGGGTGGCGAACCAATAGTCGATGGTCCCGAGCTCGACGAGGACCCGCGCCTCGATGCCGGTCTCCTCGGCGACCTCGCGGGCAGCGGTCTCGACGAGCGTCTCCTCGCCCTCGATGTGCCCCTTGGGCAGGCACCACTCGAGACGACCGGCCCGGTTGCGTCGGGCGATGACGGCAATCCGTGCCTCGCCCTCGTGGACGTCGACGACCACCCCGCCCGCGCTGCGCTCCTCGACCGCGGGCAGACGGCGCTGCGGTCCGGAGGTGGGAGCGGGGTGACTCATGTGGTCACTGTAGCCATGCGACCTCGGGTGCCTCCCGGGTGCCGAACGTCCCATGTCCTGCACTGCACGAACCGTCCGTCCCTGACTACTGTCTGGTAGGCCCGTCAATGAGGACGGACCGCGTCGACGACGACGCCCAGCCGCAGGGCGTCCGGCTGGGGTGCACCCCCCGGGCGGGGGAGAACCCCGTGGTCCTCGTCCACGGCACCTATGTCAACCAGTACGTGCGCGATCGACTTCATCGACATCACCAAGCGCGCGCTCAAGGCCGACGGCTCGGGCACCCTGCGCTGCCTGCCCAACGCCCCGGTGCTGTGATGTCGGGTCGGGGGACGGTGCCCACGTAACCTTGGGCCCCATGTCCCCCGACCTGCCCCCGGAGATCCTGCGTGCCGCCGTGGCCCACCTGGCCCCGACGGTGCCGCTGCTCACCGACCTGGGTGAGCGCTTTGCGAAGGGGGGTTATGACCTGGCCCTCGTCGGCGGCCCGGTCCGTGACGCCTTCCTCGGACGCACCAGCGGTGACCTCGACTTCACGACCTCCGCCTCCCCGGAGCAGACCGAGGCGATCCTCGCCGACTGGGGCGACGCGCACTGGGACATGGGGCGCGAGTTCGGCACCATCGGCGCCCGCAAGGGGTCGGACACGGTCGAGGTGACGACCTACCGCGCCGACGCCTACGACGGGGTGACCCGCAAGCCGGTCGTCGCCTTCGGCGACAACCTCGAGGACGACCTCGTGCGCCGCGACTTCACCGTCAACGCCATGGCGCTGCGGCTGCCCGACCTCGAGCTCGTCGACCCGCACGGGGGCATGCTCGACCTCGCCGCCGGTCGGCTGCGCACGCCGTCGACTCCCGAGGTCTCCTTCAGCGACGACCCGCTGCGGATGATGCGGGCGGCGCGCTTCGTCGCCCAGCTCGGGGTCGTCCCGGCTCCCGAGGTGCTCGAGGCGATGACCGCGGCGGCCGGCACCCTCGAGATCGTCTCGGCCGAGCGGGTGCGTGACGAGCTCGTCAAGCTCCTCCTCGCGGACGACCCGGTGGCCGGTCTGCGGGTCCTCGTCGACACCGGGCTCGCCGAGCAGGTGCTGCCGGAGCTGCCCGCCCTTCGCCTGGAGATCGACGAGCACCACCGGCACAAGGACGTCTACGAGCACTCGCTCACCGTGCTGCAGCAGGCGATCGACCTCGAGGGGCCCCCGCTGTCGGGCCCCGACGCCGACCCCGACCACCCGGTGCCGGCACCGGACCTCGTGCTGCGCCTGGCGGCGCTGCTGCACGACATCGGCAAGCCGCGCACCCGGCGCTTCGAGGCGGGGGGCGGCGTCTCCTTCCACCACCACGACGTCGTGGGTGCCAAGCTCACGGCCAAGCGGATGAAGGCGCTGCGCTTCGACAAGGACACGACCAAGGCCGTGGCCCGTCTCGTCGAGCTGCACCTGCGCTTCCACGGCTACGGCGAGGGCCAGTGGACCGACTCCGCGGTCCGGCGCTACGTCACCGACGCCGGCCCGCTGCTCGAGCGGCTGCACCGCCTGACCCGCGCCGACTGCACGACGCGCAACCAGCGCAAGGCCACCCGCCTGCGCCGCGCCTACGACGACCTCGAGGAGCGGATCACCGTCCTGCGCGAGCAGGAGGAGCTGGACAAGGTGCGCCCCGAGCTCGACGGCAACCAGATCGCCGCGGTCTTGGGGATCGAGCCGGGCCCGGTCCTCGGCGAGGCCTACCGCTACCTGCTCCAGGTGCGGCTCGACGAGGGGCCGATCGGCGCCGAGGCCGCCCAGGAGCGGCTGCGGCAGTGGTGGGCGCAGCGCTCCTGACGCCTGCCGGGCGAAGGGGGGAGTGCTCCCCATGTCCTCCCCGACCGGACCTGCCTAGGTTGGGGTGCTGACCGCACTCGAGGCCCGCGGGGCCATCAGGGGAGAGACACATGAGCGTCCAGCACGGCATGGACTCGGGCCGCGTCCGCCAGATCGCGGGTCAGCTGCGGGGCGAGGTCCAGGCCCTCACGGACGTCCTCGGCGAGGGCAATGCGAGTGCCGAGCGCCTGCGCGAGCACTGGCTCGGTGACGACGGGCAGGAGCTCGTCGTGCGCTGGACCTCCGACGCCGCCAAGCAGATCGGCGCCGCGAGCGAGACCCTCCGTGCGCTCGCCACCGGGCTGGAGCGCCAGGCCGAGGACCAGGACCGGGCCTCGGGGGCCGGCGGGAGCGGTGGACCGGGGGCGGGCGGGTCGCGCGGCGCCGGCACGGTCGGGGACGGTGCCGGCCAGGACGGCCCGCGGCGCACCTACGACCGCCCGAGCGGCTACGACATCTTCGAGCGTGACCCGGGGTCGATGGGCGTTCGGACCAACCGCGACGAACACGGCAACCTCCACCACTACGACCCGCTCACCGGCCGGACCTGGCAGGAGGGGGCGGACGGCACCTGGCGCGACAGCCAGGGCATCTTCGGCGACACGCACACCGACATCCGCACGACCGAGCACGACGGCGGGTGGGAGACCACCCGCGAGAGCACGCGGAGCACCGCCGGACGAGGTGAGTGGGGCGAGTCCTGGTCGCACGAGCGCTCCTTCGACCACGAGGGCCTCGCGACCACCCAGGCCGTCCTCGACGAGGTCCAGAGCGAGCCGATCGTCGAGCAGGACCTGTGGGACGCCGGGGTGAGCGACCGGGTCGCCGGTGGGCACGTCGGCGACGACCAGACCGGCGCCAGCGGCGAGGTCCTGTCCTACAACGCCGAGAGCCAGGGCTCGATGGGCGTCGACGCGACCCGCGGTGCCTATGTCGAGGCCAACGCCGAGGCCGGTGCCTACCTGGCCCGTGGCGAGGCCCACTGGGGCAACGACCATGGGACGACGGCCAACGCCGAGGGCTACATCGGCGCGGAGGCCGAGGCCGGCGCCAGCGGGCAGATCGGCCCGGCCGGCGCCCAGGTGGAGGCCGGCTTCGAGGCCTTCGCCGGCGGCAGCATCGAGGGCGGCGTGAGCCAGGACCTCGGTCCCGCCGATGTCGGGGTCTCCGGGTCGCTGTCCTACGGCATCGGCGTCGAGGCCGACGTCGGCGCCGAGGTCTCCATGGAGGAGATCAGCATCTCCGCCGACATCGGCGCGACCCTCGGCGTCGGTGGGTCGCTGTCCTTCGACGTGTCGATCTCCCCCAACGAGATCGTCGACGGCCTGGCCGACGCCGGTCAGGCGCTCGCGGACTCACCGATCAACCCCGGCAACTGGTGGTGACCCCCCTTCGACCGAGATGGCAGGCTGGGCCGCAGCCCCGCCGCCCTCATGACCACAGGAGAGCAGCATGACCCGCATCAGCTACCCGAGCGAGGTCGTCCCCGGCCCGCCGCCGGTGAGCCTCGACATGCCCGAGGGATGGACCCAGGTCTGGGCCCCCGACACGCTCATCGCCATCCGTGACGACGCGCAGGGCGCCGACCACTTCCTGGCCAACGTCGTCGTCCGCTTCTACCAGCGGCTCGCCCCCTTCGGGCCCGACGAGATCCACGCCGAGCTGACCCAGTACGCACAGCAGCGTCGCGACGGTCGGGTCGGGGCCCTCAAGCAGCTGTCCGTCGGTGGCCGCGAGTGGCTCGGTGCCGACCTGGCCTTCGTCGACGACCAGGCCGGGACCGTCGGCCAGGTCCACTGGTTCACCGCGCAGCAGCAGAACGACGTCTTCGACGTCGTCCAGGTGACCGGGTCGTACGCCGGCTCGCGACGAGAGCAGGACTACGCGACCATTGACGCCATCGTGGACTCCGTCCGCGTCAACCCGTGAGGTAGGACTCTTACCCATGCCAGAGCTGAAGTACCCCAGCGAGGTCTTCCCGGGACCCCCCGGGGTCACCGTCGACGTACCCGAGACCTGGGCGCCCGTGCGCGTCGGAGGGACCCTGCTGTCCTGTCGGCGCATCGACAGCGACCAGGGCTTCGCACCCAATGTCGTCGTCCGCGGCTTCCAGCGCACCGCCGACTTCACCATGCGGCACGCCCTGCAGGAGTTGCGGGGCTTCGTCAGCGACCAGCAGGACGGCCACGTCGACGAGCCCTTCGAACTGACCCTCGGTGAGGTCCCCTTCCTCGGCGTCAACGTCTCGTGGACCGACCCCGAGATCGGGACGATCGTGCAGATCCACCTCTTCGCCGGGTCGCGCCGGGGTCGGATCGTCGACCTCGTGCAGGCCACGGGGTCGGTGGGGGGCGGCGACGCGCAGAGCGCCTATGCTGAGGTGCAGCAGATCCTGCAGACCATCCGGGTCACGAAGTGACTGCGGTGGCGCACCCTGACGAACGCCCCGGCCTGATGCTCCGTGTGGGAGCCGCGACCGACACCGGGCGGGTCCGTGACCACAACGAGGACTCGGCGCTGGCCGAGGGCGGGATCTTCGTCGTCGCCGACGGCATGGGCGGACACGCGGCCGGCGAGGTCGCGAGCGGCATCGCCGTCGAGACGATGCGGGAGCTCGTCACGCGTGGCGAGCTGACCTCCGACGACGTCACCCGCCAGCTGCTCGTGGCCAACGAGCGCATCCTCGAGGGGGTCGCGTCGCACCCCGAGCAGCGCGGCATGGGCACGACCGCCACCGGGATCGTGCTCGTCACCGCCGGCGGGTCCGACCACTGGGCCGTCTTCAACGTCGGCGACTCACGGGTCTACCGGTGGATCGACGGGACCCTCAGCCAGGTGACCGTCGACCACTCCGAGGTGCAGGAGCTCGTCGACGCCGGCGTCATCACCGCCGAGGAGGCCCGGGTGCACCCGGCCCGCAACGTCGTCACCCGCTCCCTGGGCACCGACTACGCCTACCACTCCGACGTCTGGGTCCTGCCGCCCTACGCCGGTGAGCGCTTCGTCATCTGCAGCGACGGCCTGACCAACGAGATCACCGACGAGCGGTTGCGTGAGATCCTGCAGCAGTGCCCCGACCCCCAGGTCGCGGCCGAGGAGCTCGTCCGCGCCGCGGTCGAGGCCGGGGGCAGGGACAATGTGACCGTCGTCGTCGTCAACCTCGACGGCGACGTCGGGGACGACCTGTCGGAGACGAGCCCGCGGCAGCCGGGTGACGACACCACCCCGCGAGAGATCGTCAGCGAGGAGAAGTGACCATGCAGAGCAGGATCGAGGGTCGAGACGGCTGGGTCGAGGTCACCCGCGACGGGGTGGCCGTCCTGGCGAAGGGGGACGCCGCCCTCGCCGAGCGCATCGGCGCCGCGCTCGACGCGGCCGACGGTGACGGGCTCGCCGACGTCGTCACCGACGAGCTGAGCTCTGGCGGGGTCCGACGGACCCCGGACTTCGCCGTCGTCGACCAGGCCTCCAGTCGAGTCCTCGTGCGCGGCACCGCCTCGGTGCAGGTCGTCGCCGCCGACGGCTCGACCCGCGAGTTCCTCGCTCCTGCCCGCGGCCCGTGGGCCGACGAGGACGCCGTCCTCGACGGCGAGGTCGTGCTCGTCACGGGCGAGCCCGAGCCCGCGGCCGAGTCCGGAGCCGCCGAGCCGGAGGTTGCCGAGGCCTCGGGGGCCACGGAAGACACCCCCGCCGATCCGATGAGCCCTCAGGTGGCCCACCCCGAGGCCACCGACGCCGAGCCGACGCCGTCGGAGCCGGCGGAGGCCGGGGCACTCGCGCCCGAGGAGGAGCCGGCCCCGGAGCCGGCCGCCGAGGAGCCCGTCGCCGCGGAGCCGCCGGCTGCCCAGCCGACCGGCTGGGCGGTGCCCTCGGTCTTCGGCGGCGCCCCTGGCGCCTCGGGGGCGGCGACCGGTCGGCCGCAGCTGTCGGTCGTCCCCGACCCCGCGCCCGGGCCGGACTCCAGTGGCCAGCCTGCCCGGGACCCGGCACCCACCGCCCCCACCGACCAGCAGCCGGTCGAGGCCGGCGAGGTCGTTGAGACACCCGCACCGATGCCGCAGGAGATCAGCGAGCCGGAGGCCGCGCCGGCCGAACCCGCCCCGGTGGCCGCGCCCAGTGACACCCCAGGCGAAGACACCCCGGCCGGTGAGGCCCCGGGAGCACCGGCCCCTGCCGCCGCGCGTGGCGACGACGAGGAGGAGCTGCCGAGCTTCGACTTCCTCTTCGGCAACACCCACAGCCACCGCAGCTCGCTGCTCGCCGGTCTCGAGGAGGAGGAGGCGCAGGAGTCCATCGACTCCGGTCCCGTGGCGGCCGCCGGTGGCTTCCAGGCGCAGGACAACCCTGCCAACGCGACCCTCGCCCCGCCCACGGAGGAAGACGAGGCCCCGGCTCCCGCGCGCCCGCAGGGGCCGACCGTGGGGGCCCTCCCGGGCGGGTTGCCGCCCATGCCCGGCAGCGCGCCCGCGCAGCAGGACGACCACGGCGATGCCGGCTGGTCGCCCGAGCAGCCGATGGCGGACGGGCCGGCGGTGCCCCCGCAGGAGCCGGCTGCTGCGGCCCCCGAGGCCCCGGCAGCTGCCGAGGACCCTGCGGTCGACAACCGTCCCGAGGTCGTCGGCGCCTCGACCGGCCGGGGGGACACCCCGGCCCCGCAGCCCTTCGCCGGGTCCGGCCCCTCGCGGGTCCAGGCGGCCCGCGACGACGCCTCCGGCCACGAGCCCGGCGTCGTGCGTCCGCAGTTCGCCGACGGTCACCTCGTCGGCTCGCGCGTGCCGACGAGCACTCCGGTGGCCGCCCCGACGACGGAGGCGGCACCCCCTTCGTCCGCAGCCGAGCCTGCCGCCGACGACGGTGGCGTCATCTCCGCCGTCCCGTGGGGTGGCGGGGCCGCAGCCCCCGGCATGCCCGGCGGACTGCCGCCGCTGCCGACCCCCGACCACGGAGCTGCCGAGCCGGTCCCGGCAGGGGCGGCGCCCGAGGAGGTCGGCGTCGACACCGGTGAGATCCCGAGCGGTCCGATGGTCCTCGCGGTCCGGTGCTCGCTCGGCCACCACAACGCCCCGCACGCGACCCGCTGCCGCGTGTGCGGCCAGGACCTGCCGTCCCAGACGCCCGAGCAGACGCCTCGCCCCGCGCTCGGCCTGCTGCGCCTGTCCACCGGAGACGTCGTGACTCTCGACCGCGGGGTGCTCATCGGCCGCGCGCCCCGCGCGTCGGCCGAGGCGAGCGGCGCCCGCGCCCCGCACCTGGTGCGGATCTCCAGCCCGGACAACGAGATCTCTCGCAACCACGTCGAGATCGTCCTCGACGGCTGGCACGTGCTCGTCCGCGACCTCGGCTCGACCAACGGCACGACCGTCGCCCTGCCGGGGTCCTCGCCGGTGCGCGTGCGCCCGGGTGACCAGCAGACGATCGAGCCGGGCACGACGATCACCCTCGCCGACCAGGTCTCGATGGTCTTCGAGGTCACGGGATGATGCCTGAGTGAGCAGCGCACTTCCTCCGGAGCTGCCCGGGCTGGACTACGTCCAGCCCCTCGGGTCGGGCGGCTATGCCGACGTCTTCCTCTACGAGCAGCAGATGCCGCGGATGAAGGTCGCGGTCAAGGTGCTCAAGACCGAGGGCCTGACCCAGGCGATCCAGCAGCAGTTCATCGACGAGGCCAACACCATGGCCCAGCTCGCCGACCACCCCTACATCGTCCAGGTCTTCCGCTCGGACACCAGCGACGACGGCCGGCCGTACCTCATCATGAAGTACTACCCGCCGCCCAACCTCGCCCAGCGGGCGCGGGCGGCGCGCTTCTCCGTCGAGGAGGTGCTGCGCACCGGGATCCAGCTCTCGAGCGCTGTCGAGACGGCCCACCGGGCGGGCGTCATCCACCGCGACATCAAGCCGGCCAACGTGCTCGTCAGCCAGTACGGCTCGCCGGGCCTGACCGACTTCGGCATCGCCGGTCGCGGTGGTGCGCTCGAGGAGCTCGACGACGACATCGGCGTCTCCATCCCGTGGGCCCCGCCCGAGGTGCTCTTCGGGCAGAGCAACGGCGACGCGCGGGCCGACGTCTACTCGCTCTCGGCCACCCTGTGGCAGCTGCTCGTCGGGCGCTCGCCCTTCGAGGTGCCGGGAGGGGACAACTCCGCCTATGCGCTCATGCCACGCATCCGCTCCAACCCGCCGCCGACGACGGGTCGGGCCGACGTGCCGCAGTCGCTCGAGCGACTGCTGGCGCAGGCGATGAGCAAGAACCCCCTCGCCCGGCCGGCGAGCGCCATCGAGTTCGCCCGCAGCCTGCAGGCGATCGAGCAGGACGAGCGCTTTTCGCGCACGGCGATCGTCGTCCTCGACGAGCTCGGCCACTCCGGGGACTCCGGCGCGAGCCACGCCGACTCACCCGACCGCACCCAGCTGCGCGCGAACTCCGGCTCGGGGTCGGGCGGCGGTCCGCGACCCGTGCCGGGCGCGCCCCCGCCCCCGCTGGGCCAGCCGGTCATCGGCGGCCAGCTGAGCGGCGGACGCACGATCGGCGGGACCGGCCCGGTGCCCATCGCCGAGGGCGTCGCGGCCCGGGCGACGGGCGGCCCGCCGCCTCCCACGGTCTCCGGCCCGCGGCCGTCGCAGCGCAGTGCCCCGCGACCCGGCCACGCCGGCCCGCCGCAGGCTTCGAGACCGCGCCCGCCGCAGGCCTCCGGGCCCCGGCCGACGCAGTCCCCGGGCCCGCAGCCGCCACCATCCACACGTCGGCGGTGGGTGCCGGTGGCGGCCGTGGCGGCCGCCGTCGTCGTGCTCGCCGGCGTCATCGGCACCACGATCGCCGTGACCGGCGACGGTGGTGGGGAGCAGACCACCGGTGGCACCTCGGGCAGCACCGGTGACGGGTCCCTCGGGGCGACGGTCCCCACCGCCGACCTGAAGCAGGAGGGGTCCAGCGCCGTCTTCGTCATGTCGGTCGACGGCTACGAGGACGGCGACAAGTACTTCGTCCGGATGGCGCCCGAACGTGGCGACCTCGACCGGGCGACCGCCTACGGGGTGCAGCAGATCGCGGACGGAACGGGGACCTTCTCCCAGGAGTTCGGCACGGCCGACCAGCTGTGCGGTCAGGCACAGGCGCGGCGCGGCGAGGAGCCTGACGAGGTGCGGACCCCGTGGAGCGACGTCAAGTGCGTGGACAAGGAATGAGTGGGATGTCAGGTCGTGTCCCGCCGCCGGGCCAGCCCGCGGCGCCCGAGCCGCCGTCGAAGGGGATCGAGGTGGGCTTGATCCCCTTCGTCGCCAGCATCGTCGGGGTGCTCCTCGTCATCGGCATCATCGGGGGCGTCCTGTGGGTCACCCGCGACGGCGAGGAGGTCAGCTCGTCCACGAGCACCGGGGCCGAGACCCCCGGCGGCGCCCTGTCGGGGCGGCCCACGCTCAAGGTGAGCGTCGAGGGCAACCAGCTCACGTGGACGATGGACTACGAGGGCCTGCGGGAGGGCGACTACTTCAGGATCAAGACCGGTGGTGCCCCCGACGCCATCACGGGAGATGGGACGCCGGTCCCACGTGGCCAGACGGAGTACGAGCAGACGATCTCCCCGGGGGTGCGGCAGTGTGGCATGGTGCAGGTCGTCCGGGGTGGCGGGACGCAGACCTCAGGGTGGTCGGCGGTCCAGTGCGAGGAGGCAGGTAGCTGATGAGTGACAGCGTCGTGACGGTGGACTTCTGCGGAGAGGTCCACGAGGCACCGCGGGAGGGGACGCTGACGATCGGCCGCGAGGGCGACGTCGAGATCGACGACAACCCCTTCCTCCACCGCCACTTCCTGCAGATCACCCACGAGGGCGGCTGGTGGTGGCTGACCAACATCGGCTCGACCCTCACGGCGACCGTCGCCGACAAGAAGGGCCTCTTCCAGGCCTGGCTCAACCCCGGCGCCCGCATCCCGCTCGCCTTCGAGCGGGTCACCGTGTGGTTCACCGCCGGACCGACGACCTACGACTTCGACGTCCTCGTCGGCAACCCCAGCTTCACGTCCGTCGACCACGAGGTGCTGCTGCCGCAGCAGGGCGGCGAGACCACCGTGGGGCGGGTCGCCTTCACCCCCGACCAGAAGCTGCTCGTCGTCGCGCTGTGCGAGGACTTCCTGCGGCGCGACGGCGCCGGCCAGGGGACGATCCCGTCCTCCGCCGTGGCCGCGGAGCGTCTGGGCTGGAAGGTCACGAAGTTCAACCGCAAGCTCGACAACGTCTGCCAGAAGCTCGCCGACGCCGGGATCCGCGGCCTGCACGGCGGCCCGGGCAAGCTCGCGAGCAACCGCAAGTCGCGACTCGTGGAGCACGCGCTGTCCACGCGCATGGTGACGGAGGAGGACCTCGTCCTCCTCGACGACCCCGAAACCGCGGAGGGCTGAGCGCCGGATGAGCGCGCAGGGGGAGGAGAGCAGGGGCACCGGCAGACGTCGCCGTCCGGTGTGGCTGCGGGTGGTGTCCGGAGGAATCGTCTCGCTGCTCGTCGTCGTCGCGGCGATCTTCGCCACCCGCTCCGACGGTCAGCCGGTTCACGACGTCGCCCTCACCGACGGTGGTCTGTGGGTCTCCGGCGGTCGGACCGGCTACTGGGGGCGGGTCAACACGGGCGCCCACCAGTTCGACCTCCTGCTGAGCGGCGCGGGTGACGCCGGGACCGGCGAGGACGTGCTGCGCGCCGACGTGCTCCAGGACGGCCGCAATGCCGTCGGGGTCACCGCCGACCGTCGCCTCATCGCCTTCGACACGCGGAAGGGGGAGCGGATCAAGGGCGAGGTGCAGGTGCCCGAACCCACCTCGGTGACCGGAGTCGACTTCCACGAGCCCGACCGGGTCGCCCTCGGTGGTGACACCCTCGCGGTCGTCGACCACGACACCGGCCGGATCTGGGGCAAGCGCCTCGACCCCGCGGGCGGCACCCCGATCGCCGACCTGCTCGACACCGGCGAGCTCGACACGGTGGGCAAGCAGGCCGCGGTGACCGTCGACCTCGACGGCGACATCATGGCGGTCTCTGCCGACAGCGGCCGGGTCGTCGAGATCCCCGCGGAGGGTGACGGCTTCGGCCAGCCGATCCGCACCGACCTGGACTTCTCGGGCCGCGCTGCCGACATCACCGCCGTCGGCGACGAGTGGGTCGTCCTCGACCTCGAGACCGGAGAGGTGATGTCCGAGCACCTGCAGGACCCGCAGCCCATCGCGGGCAGCGGCCAGGACAACGCCGGCGAGGACCTGGCCATGGTCGCCCTGCAGCAGCCCGGGCCGGCGAGCGACGTCGTCGGCTACCAGACCCTCGAGCGGGCCGGCTACGCGCGCATCACCGAGGACAGCGACCACGACGGCGCCGACGTGGGCGTCGTCTCGGGCCTCGACGAGGGCGACGAGCGCCCGCAGGCGCAGTTCAACAAGATCTCCCGCCCGGTCGTCAACGGCGACTGCCTCTACGCCGCCTGGGGGATGGGCGGCACGATCCTGTGGGGTCGGGCGTGCGGCCAGACCCAGGCGCAGACCAGCCAGCTGCCCGTCGCCGGCAACCTCACCCGTCGCAACGGCGTCGCCGTGCGGCACGACCGCGGCCAGCTCGTCCTCAACGACCTCGACACCGGCCGGGTCTACGACCTGACCCTGCCGGGGGACCTGCGCATCGACACCTGGCCCGGAGGAGCCCCGCGTGGCGACCCGGAGCGCTACGACCCCTCCGGGTGGGGCGAGGACCCCAGCCCGAGCAAGTCCCGCACGAGCAGCCCCACGACATCGACGAAGACCGGATGAGGAAGCAGGAACGATGAGCGTCTCCCAGGAGCAGGCCAGCTGGTTCAGCCAGGCCTTCCAGCAGATGGTCGGCAACGTCGACCAGGTCGTCCTCGGCAAGCAGCACACCGTGCGGCTGGCCCTCACCTGCCTGCTCTCCGAGGGGCACCTGCTCCTCGAGGACTATCCCGGCACGGGCAAGACCCAGCTCGCCCGGGCGGTCGCGGGCACGGTCCAGGGCTCCTCGAGCCGGATCCAGTTCACCCCCGACCTGCTGCCCAGCGACGTCACCGGCGTGACGATCTACGACCAGCAGACCAAGAAGTTCGACTTCCACCGCGGCCCGGTCTTCGCGACCATCGTGCTCGCCGACGAGATCAACCGCGCCTCGCCCAAGACGCAGTCCGCGCTCCTCGAGGTCATGGAGGAGGGCCGGGTCACCGTCGACGGCACGACCCACGAGGTCGGCCGGCCCTTCATGGTCGTCGCCACGCAGAACCCCATCGAGCAGGCCGGGACCTACCGGCTGCCCGAGGCGCAGCTCGACCGCTTCCTCATGAAGACCTCGCTCGGCTACCCCGACCACGAGGCGACCGTCGCGGTCCTCGCCGACGCGGCCCGCCGCGACCGTACCCAGGGTCTGCGGCCCGTCGTCACGGCCAAGGTCGTGCAGGACATGGCGGGCCTGGCCGACCAGGTGCACATCGACCCGGCGATCCTCGCCTACGTCTCGCGGATCGCCGAGGAGACTCGACGACACCGCAACATCCGCCTGGGCCTGTCGGTGCGTGGTTGTCTGGCCTTCGTGCGCTGCGCCAAGACCTGGGCCGCGAGCCAGGGCCGCACCCACGTGGTGCCCGACGACATCAAGGTCCTCGCGGAGCCCGTCATGACGCACCGGCTGCTGCTCACCGCCGAGGCCGAGTTCGCCGGCGTGCGCACGAGCGAGGTCATCGCCCAGATCCTCGGCGAGGTCGCCCCGCCGACCGAGCGGGTCGCCTGACCCACGAGGGACACCAGCGATGACGACAGGACTGCCCACACCCCCGCCGCAGGCCCCGCGCGGGCGCGGCCGGGTGCGCGAGGGCGGTGCCATGCCGGGCGGCACGCGGCAGGAGGACTCCCGTCTGGAGCAGATGGCGACCTCCGCGCGGCTGCGGTCGACGGGTACCAAGCGCACGGTGACCCTGCCCGGGGCCTCGGTCGTCAACGCCGGTCGCGGCGCGACCCGAGCCGTGCGGCGCGGCGCGACGGCGACGGACGAGCGGGTCCGGCGCCAGTGGTTCGGTGGGCGGCTCGACTGGATCACGCCCCTCGGCTGGACCCTCCTGGGCCTGTCCGTCGTGCTGTGGGTGCTCTCGGCCCTGCTCGGCTGGGCCGAGCCGGCGATCATCGCCGCGACGATGCTTGCGCTCGTCGTCGTATGCGTCCTGCTGTCGATCGGGAGCCACCGGGCCGACGTCGAGCTCGTCGTCGAACCCCTGCGGGCGGAGATCGGGGACCTGGCGCAGGCCCACGTCGTGCTCACCAACTCGACGCGGCGCACGATGCTCCCTTCGCTCGTGCGGTTGCCCGTGGGCGACCACGAGGAGGTGCTGCCGGTCCCGCTCCTGCGCAAGGGGGCCAGCCACCGCACGGCCTTCCCCATCGCGACGCCGCGCCGCGGCGTCATCCCCGTCGGTCCGGCGACGACCGTGCAGGGCGATCCGCTGGGCATCACCCGCCGGACCGTGACCTTCGGTGGCGTGCAGCTCATGCACGTGCACCCGCGGCGGATCGCCCTCGAGTCCGGGGCCCACGGCCTCCTGCGTGACCTCGAGGGTGAGGTCACGCCCGAGCTGTCCATGGCCGACATCGACTTCCACGCGCTGCGCGAGTACGAGCCCGGCGACGACCGGCGCTACGTGCACTGGCGCTCCTCGGCCAAGCACGACCGTCTCCTCGTGCGCCAGTTCCAGGAGACCCGGCGCTCGCACCTCGGGATCGTCGTCGACACCGACCCCGCGATGTACCCCGGGGGCGAAGGGGACGTGGAGACGGCCATCGCCGCGGCGGCCTCGCTCATGGTCCAGTCGATCACCGACGAGCAGGAGGCCTCCGTCGTGTGCAACGACGGCTTCGCCTCCCGCACCACCGTCCCGCTCGTCCTCGACACGCTGACGACCGCAACCGTCGGCCGGGTCGACCTCGTGCGCTCCGCGCGGCTGCTCGTCCAGCAGGCGCCGGACTCCTCGGTCGCCGTCCTCGTCACCGGCCCGGGCCGGGCCTTCCTCGAGATCCAGCAGTGCCTCGGCGAGTTCGAGACCGAGGTGCACAAGGTGGCCGTCATCGTCGACTCCGCGGCCGACGCGAGCCTGCGACGACTGCGGGGGCTGAGCATCGTGACCATCGGTGAGCTCACCGACCTGTCCACCGTCTCCGGGGGGCTGGTGCCGGCATGAGCGGCGGACGAACCACCGACGTGAGCGTCATCGGGGCCCCCAAGGAGGGGATGATCAAGCCCCAGCTGACGGCCAAGGAGCAGGTCCGGGCCACGCTCGGCCGGATGCGTCCCGGGCCGGCCCACTGGGTCGACACCGTCTTCACCATCGCGGTCGTCGCCTGCGGGCTCGTCGGGCTGCGCACCGTCGTCTTCGGCTGGGAGTGGTGGCGGGCCGCCGCCGTCGGCGTCCTCCTCGGCCTCGTCCTCGGGCACATCCAGGGCACCTACCGGTGGCCGCTCGTCGCCACCACCGCGCTGGGCGCGGCCATGTACTTCCTCCTCGGTGGCATCCTCGCGGTGCGCGACGACGTGAAATGGGGCGTGCTGCCCACGGGCCAGACCTTCAAGGACCTCGCGGCCGGCCCGATCTCCGGCTGGATGGACCTGCTGACGCTCGTGCCACCCGTCGACGCGCGCGGGCACATCCTCGCCGTGCCGCTCTTCATCGCCCTCGTCGCCACGACGCTGACCTACGCGACCGCGCGCATCACCCGCTCCCGCCTGCGGCTCGTCGCGACCCCCTTCGCGCTGCTCGCCGTGACCATCGCGCTCGGCACGATGGAGCCGGCATCGCTGCTCGTCCAGGGACTGCTCCTCGCGCTGCTGCTCATCGGCTGGGTCGTCGCCCGCGACCACCTCGACCCCGACATCGGCATCGCCCGGCCCGGGATGCGCCGACCGGCTCTCTCGCGGGTCGTCTCCGGCACCCTGATCCTGCTCGTCGCGGCGCTCGTCGGCGGCACGCTCGGGCCCTACCTGCCCGGTCGCGACCACGAGGACGAGCGTCGGGTCGTGCGCACGGGCGTCGTGCCGGGCCACGACACGACGATCATGGCCTCGCCGCTCAGCCGCTTCCGCAACTTCACGCAGGACAGCCCCTCGCAGCTCTACAACCGCGAGATCCTCCGCGTCGAGGGGGTGCCCCGCAACACCCCGATGCGCCTGGCGACGCTCGACACCTGGGACGGCTCGACCTGGGGCATCGCCGGGCGCGGCGACACCCGGGCCGACGCCGGCCGCTCCTTCCAGCAGTTCGGGCGGCGTGTCGGCGTGCTCGCGAGCGGGCGCCCCACGCAGGTCAAGGTCACCGTGCCCGAGGAGGGCTACACGGGCGGCTGGCTGCTCACCTCGGGCCGGGTCGAGGGCATCGAGTTCCTCGGTGCCGCGCAGAAGCGCCTGCAGGACAAGGCCTGGCTCAACCTCAGCACCAACACCGTCCTCGTGCCGCCGGGGCTGCGCCCCGGCGACACCTACGAGGTGCGCACCGCGCTGCCGCCGGAGGGGTCCGGCGCCCTGCCCGAGAGCCTGCCCGTGTCGCGGGGCGACATGCCCATGACCGGCGACACCACCTTCGTCGATGCCCGGATCCAGGTGTGGAAGGGCGACTCGCAGGACCCGTGGCAGCAGTTCCGCCAGATCGCCACGACGATGCGCGAGGAGGGCACCTACACCGACGGCACCCCGGCCACCGGGTCGGAGGCACCGAGCGACAAGGAGCGGGCCGCGACCGCGCGGACCGCCCAGCTCTACCCGGCCGGTCACGGTCAAGGCCGCCTCGACCGCTTCCTCAACTCCGAGGTGCTCGCCGGCAACGACGAGCAGTACGCCGCGACCCTCGGCATCATCGGCAACCGCCTCGGCATCCCCACCCGCGTCGTCGTCGGCGCCACGGCGACCGACGACGGGCTCCTGCGCGGCCGTGACATCCACGCGTGGGTCGAGGTGCGGCTGCGCGACGGCAGCTGGTACCAGGTGCTGCCGCAGACCTTCGTCCCCGACCGGGCCGAGCAGGCCACCCCCGCCGACAACGACCCCCAGGAGTGGGACAAGCCGGCGGCCGAGCCCCCGCCGCCCCCGCCGGAGGAGCCTGCCCCGCCGCCCGAGCCGGTCGTCGACTGGAGCTCGCCGTCGACCTGGCCGCTGTGGGCCCAGCTCCTCGCCGTCTTCGTCCTGCTGCCGCTGCTCGTGCTGCTGCTCACCCCGGTCGTCACCGCGGTCCGCCGCGCCGTGCGGCTGCGGCGGGGCACGCCGGACCAGCGGGTCGGTCGCGCGTGGAACGACCTGCTCGAGGAGGCCCGCGTCCTCGGGGTGCCGCTGCCGGCCGGTGGCACCCGCATGGAGCAGGCCCGGGCCCTCGGCCCGCAGGTCGACGCCGCACCCGCCGCGATGCGGGCCGACGCGCTCGTCTTCGGCCCCGCCCCAGCGGACCCGACGGCCGTGGGGCACTGGCAGGGTGAGCTGCGGCAGGTGCGGCGACGACTGCGGCGCACCGCCCCCTTCGGCAGTCGCGTGCGGGCGACCTTCGACCCCCGCTCCCTGCTGTCCCGCCACGAGGACATCGGGATGTACGACACGACCACCTCCACCCGTAAGGCGCTGAGATGAAGCTGATGTTCACCCTGCGAGGGTCGGGCAACGAGGACACCGACCTCGTCGCCACGGTCGACGGCCGCACGACCGTCGGCGACCTCGCCGAGCACCTGGTCCTGTCCGACCCGGAGCGGCAGCGCAGCGGCGGTGCGGCGCACGAGCGCTCGGACCTCGGCGAGCACACGCTCGCCCTCGTCGACGAGAACTACCGCGCGGTCGACCCCAACACCACGGTCCAGGAGTCGGGCCTGCGGTCCGGCGCGCACCTCACCGTCACCCGCCGCTCGTCGGGCTACAAGGACACCGAGGCCCCGATCGCCGTCGCCAAGGTCGTCGCCGGCCCGGACGCGGGCCGGGAGTACCAGCTGCAGCGAGGGACCTCGCACGTCGGCCGCGGACGCGACTGCGAGGTGCAGATCAACGACGCGTCCGTCTCGCGCAAGCACGCCAAGCTCCTCGTGGCCGACGTCGTCGAGGTGACCGACCTCGGCTCGTCCAACGGCGTCATCGTGGGTGACGAGCAGGTCGACCGGGCGATCCTGCGCGAGGGCGAGACCTTCACGATCGGCGACACGACCTTCGAGATCTCCGCCAAGACGCGGGCCGCAGGCGTGACGACGACCGACTCCGGCGACGTGGCCTTCACCCGGTCGCCGCGCATCGCGCCGATCTACCAGGGGCTGCAGTTCGAGGTGCCCGAGCTGCCCGAGCGCGGCAAGCCGCAGCGCATCCCGCTGGCGATGATGCTCGTGCCGGTCTTCATGGGCGCGACCCTCTTCGCCATCACCCGCTCGCGCTTCACGATCATGTTCATGCTCATGATGCCGATGATGATGCTCGCCAACACGTGGGAGTCCAAGCGGCGCGTGCGGCTGGACTTCGAGGAGGCGATGGAGGACTTCCGCGAGGACGTGGGCTACCTCGTCGAGGACATCGAGGTCGAGCTCGACCGCGAGCACGACATCCGGCGGCAGGAGCACCCGGCCGTCACCGACTTCGCCCGGGCGGTCGCCGTCCACCACCCGCTGATGTGGACCCGACGGCCCAACGACCCGGGCTTCCTCGAGTACCGGCTCGGTCTGGGCGTGCGCCCCAGCCGCAGCGAGATCAAGCTGCCCAAGATGGGACGCACCCGGGCCGAGGCCTGGCTCGAGGTCTCGCAGCTCATGCAGGGCCTGGGCGTCGTCGCCGACGTCCCGGTCACCGCGCACCCGCTGCTCGACGGCGCGATCGGCGTCTCCGGTCCGCGCGAGGCCGCGCTCGGGCTCGCCCGCTCGCTCGTCGTGCAGACGATGGCCGCGCACTCGCCGGCCGAGGTGGTCCTGTGCGCCCTGGCGTCGACGACCTCCGCGCGCGACTGGGACTGGCTCAAGTGGTCCCCGCACACCTCGTCCCCGCAGAGTCCGCTCGACGTGCAGCACACCGCGAGCTCCGGCCCGGGGTGCGCGGCGATCATGGAGCAGCTCGAGGGGCTCGTGGCCGCCGGCTCCGAGCGCGACAGCTCGACGCCGACGACCGGCCCGGCCGTCGTCGTGCTCGTCGAGAACGACGCCCCCGTGGAGCTGGCGCGCCTCGTCCAGCTCGCCGAGGCCGGGTGGCGCCACCGCATCGTCGTCATCTGGGTCGCCCCGGTGACCGAGCAGCTGCCCGCCGCGTGCCGCACCTTCGTCGAGGTCGCCGAGGACGGCAGCTGCCAGGTCGGCTGGGTCGGACCGGCCCAGGTGGCCAGCGGGGTGCAGACCGACCTCATCCGGGTCGAGGATGCCGTCGCGGCAGCCCGCAACCTGGCCCCGATGACCGACTCCAGCGCGGTCTCCCAGGACGACTCCGACATCCCGCGCTCGGTCTCCTACCTGGCGCTCGTCGGCACCGAGATCGCCCACTCCGAGATGGCGGTCATCGAGCGGTGGAACGAGAACCGCTCGATCCTCACGGGGCGGCACGCCCCGCCGACCCCGAGCCGCAAGCCGGGCTCCCTTCGCGCCGTCATCGGGCAGTCCGCGATGGGCACGCACAGCGTCGACCTGCGCACCGACGGCCCGCACGCCCTCGTCGGCGGCACCACCGGTGCCGGCAAGTCGGAGTTGCTCCAGGCCTGGATCCTCGGCATGGCGACGGCCAACAGCCCGCAGCGCGTGACCTTCCTGCTCGTCGACTACAAGGGTGGCTCGGCCTTCCGCGACTGCGTCCAGCTGCCGCACACCGTCGGCATGGTCACCGACCTGTCACCGCACCTCGTGCGCCGGGCTCTTGCGTCGCTGTCGGCCGAGCTGCACTACCGCGAGCACCTGCTGGCGCGCTTCAAGGCCAAGGACCTCGTCGAGCTCGAGCGCCGCGGTGAGGTCGAGGCGCCGCCGAGCCTGATCATCATCGTCGACGAGTTCGCCGCGCTCGTGCAGGAGGTGCCCGACTTCGTCGACGGCGTCGTCAACATCGCCCAGCGTGGCCGTTCGCTCGGCATCCACCTGATCCTCGCGACGCAGCGTCCCGCCGGCGTCATCAAGGACAACCTGCGCGCCAACACCAACCTGCGCATGGCCCTGCGCATGGCGGACGAGGACGACTCGTCCGACGTGCTCGGCACCAAGGACGCCGCCTACTTCGACCCGGGTCTGCCCGGGCGTGCGATGGCCAAGTCCGGTCCCGGACGTCTCGTGCCCTTCCAGACCGGCTACGCCGGTGGCTGGACGAGCAACACCCCACCCCCGCCGGACATGCTCGTCTCCACGCTCACCTTCGGTGCGCCCGTCACCTGGGAGCTGCCCGCCAAGCCGAAGGGGGACGAGGACGCCGACCTCGGCCCGACCGACATCCAGCGCGTCGTCGAGACGGTCGAGAAGGCTCGCGTCGAGTCGGAGATCCCCATCCCGCGCAAGCCGTGGCTGCCCGAGCTCGCCGAGGTCTACGACCTCGCGAAGCTGCCGACCGAGCGCCGCGACGACGAGCTGGTCATCGGCATCGCCGACAACCCCGAGAACCAGAGCCAGCCGACGATCTCCTTCCGCCCGGACGCCGAGGGCAACCTCGCGGTCTTCGGCGCGTCCGGGTCGGGCAAGAGCTCCTTCCTGCGGACGATCGCCATCGCGGCCGGCTTCACCGTGCGCGGTGGTCCCTGCCACGTCTACGGGCTCGACTTCGGCAACCGCGGTCTGGCCATGCTCGAGGAGCTGCCGCACGTCGGCAGCATCATCTCCGGCCAGGACGAGGAGCGCGTCAAGCGGCTCATCACGATGCTGCGGGAGATCATCGAGGAGCGGGCCGTGCGCTACTCCAAGGCCAATGCCACGACGATCACCCAGTACCGCCGGCTCACCGGCAACACCTCCGAGCCGCGGATCTTCGTGCTCGTCGACGGCCTGACCGCCTTCCGCAATGCCTACGAGTCGGCCGGCGCGCTGATGAAGTGGCTCGACGCCTTCACCTCGCTGCTCGCGGACGGCCGACCGGTCGGGGTGCACTTCGTCCTGTCGGTCGACGCCCGCAACGGCCTGCCGGTGTCGATGGGCTCGTCGGTGCAGTCGCGCTTCTCGCTGCGGATGGCGACCGAGGACGACTACTCCTTCCTCGGGCTGCCCACCGACGTGCTCACCCCCGACTCGCCGCCGGGGCGCGGTCTGTTCAAGAAGCGTGAGGTCCAGGTCGCCGTCCTCGGCGGCACGTCCGACGCGTCGGAGCAGTCCCGCATGGTGCGCGGCTTCGCCGAGACGATGGCCAAGTCCGGGGTGCCCAGGGCGCCCGAGGTCGCCTCGCTGCCCGAGATCGTGCCGGCGGCGGACCTGCCGGCGCAGGTCGACGAGCTGCCGGTCATCGCGATGAACTCCGACGACCTCGCACCGATGGCCATCGACCCACGAGGTGGCTTCGTCGTCACGGGTCCGCCCGGGAGCGGGCGGACCACGACGATGGTCCAGCTGGCCAAGGCCATCAAGCGGTGGCGGCCCAGCGCCCAGCTGCACCTCATCACGCTGCGGCGCAACTCCGAGCTGACCGCACTGCCGGAGTTCGATCGCACGGCCACGCGCGAGGACGACATCAAGGAGCTGTGCGAGCTGCTCAAGGAGCGGGCGCTCGACGAGGGCTCGCCGCTGCAGGTGCTCATGGTCGAAAAGCTCGACGACCTGAACACCTCGCCCTACCAGAGCCCGCTGCAGGACGCGATCAAGCCGCTCGTCGACAACGACCACTTCGTCGTGGCCGAGGCTGACCCGAGCGCCATGACCACGAGCATGGGTCTGCCGGGCCTGGTCAAGGCGGCACGCTCGGGGATGGCGCTGGCCCCCGACGGGTCCGAGTCCTCGATGATCTTCAAGACCAACTTCCCGCCGCTCGCGCGGGTCTTCATGCCCGAGGGGCGGGGGGTCCTGGTGCGCAAGGGCAAGGCGGAAATCGTCCAGATCGCGCGCCCGGAGATGGCCGTTCGATGACGAATGTCGTTGTGCGACAAGGCAATTGGCTTCTCCTCTGTTAGTTGGGGAGTGGGTGGGGAGTCCTCCCCATGTACCTCGCGAGCACGTTGTCCCTAGTGTTGACCTCAGTCGGGCAGGGGAACAGCAGCCCGCAGGGAACACAACAGACCAGCAGCAACACCTACACGCAGGAGGACAAGATGGCTTGGCTCGGAATGAACCTCGAGACCGTCAAGGGCGAGCTGCCGAAGTGGCAGAACCTCGCTGAGGAGCTCAACGGCGTCATCAACAACGTCAACACCCAGGTGCAGCAGGCCAACGAGGCCTGGAACGGCCCGGACTCGGAGAAGTTCGTCTCGGAGTGGGAGGGTCAGCACCGCCCGGCGCTCGAGAAGATCAAGGCCCTCATCGAGCAGCTCTGCGAGCAGCTCCAGAGCGACATCCAGCAGCAGGCCGAGGTCTCCGGCTCCTGAGCCGCGACCCACACGACGACACACGAGACTTAAGGAGAGATTGACATGGGTGGAAACCTGACCGACGGAATGGACACTGGCAGGGTCAAGGAGGTCGCGGGTCAGCTCAACACCGAGGCCGGCCGCGTGGGCGAGATCAGCTCCAACGGCACCTCGCAGGCGGGCACGCTCAAGGAGAACTGGCTCGGCCCGGACTCCGAGCAGTTCGGTGACGCCTGGGGCGACGCCGCCAAGGCCCTCCAGCAGGCCCAGGACGCGCTGCAGGCCTACTCCAAGGCCGCCATCCAGCAGGCCGACCAGCAGGAGAAGGGCTCCGGCGCCTGATCCGGCTCGCACGTCGAGGGGGCGGATCCGACCACACGGTCGGGTCCGCCCCCTTCGTCATGCCGTGGGGTGCAGCAGCGCAGATCAGTCGTCGATGACGACGAGCACCTCGCCCTCCTGGACCACGTCGCCGGCGGCCACCTTGACCTCGAGGACGCGACCGGAGCGGTCCGCCAGGACCGGGATCTCCATCTTCATCGACTCGAGGAGCACGAGCTCGTCGCCCACGGCGACCTGCTGGTCGGCAGCGACCTGCACGGCGATGACATTGGCGACCAGCTCTGACTCGACTCTGTGACCCATGCCACTGAGGTTAGTCGGGCGGGGGTGTGGTGGACACCGCCGGTCCGTGGGTGGCCATGATGGCGGCATGACCACGGTGGACCTCCTCGACCCGGCCCTTGTCGACGACCCCTACCCGCTGCTGGCGACCTGGCGGGCTGCCGGGCCCGTGCTCCGGGCCACCGACGGGCGCTGGGTGGCGACGACGCACGCGGCGGTGAGTGCCACCCTTCGGCACCGGGCACTCGGGCGGATCTGGACGGACTGGCAGCCGGCCGAGCAGATGGAGCCCTTCAACACGCTGCACCGCAACCAGCTCATGGAGAACGAACCGCCCGAGCACACCCGCATGCGCCGCCTCCTCGCCGGGGCCTTCGCCAAGGGGCACGTCGAGCGGATGCGTCCGCGGATCGAGACCCTCGCCGACGCGCTCCTCGACGAGCTCGACCCGACCGGCCCCGTCGACGTCCTGGCCGCCTACGCCGAGCCGATGCCCGTCTACGTCATCGCCGACCTGCTCGGGGTCCCCCGCGAGGACCACGTCCGCCTGCGCGACTGGTCGCAGGCCATCGTGCACATGTACGAGCAGGGCGTCGACGAGGCGACCCGGGAGGCCGCCGTGCGCGCGAGCGCGGACTTCGCGGACTACGTGCGGGGCGTCGTGGAGCTGCGTCGCGCGCAGCCGGGCGAGGACCTCGTGAGCGACCTCATCGCCGAGCGTGACGGTGGCAGCGGGTTCAGCGAGGAGGAGCTCGTCGCGACGGTCGTCCTGCTGCTCAACGCCGGCCACGAGGCCTCGGTCAACACCTTCGGCAACGGCCTCCACGCCCTGCTGCGCCACCCCGACCAGCTGGCCCGCGTCACGACCGGTGAGGTCACGCCGGCGACTGCGCTCGAGGAGCTGATCCGCTTCGACGCGCCGCTGCAGCTCTTCGAGAGGACCGCCACCGCGCAGGTCGAGATCGCGGGCGTCACCGTGGCGAAGGGGGAGACCGTCGCCTGCCTCATGGGCTCGGCCAACCGCGACGCTGCCGTCTTCGGCGCCGACCCGGCGACGGGTGCCGACGCCTTCGACGTCGCGCGCAATCCCAACCCGCACGTCGGCTTCGGCCTCGGTCGCCACTTCTGCCTCGGCGCACCGCTCGCCCGGGTCGAGCTCGAGATCACCCTGCGACGGCTGCTCGAGCGATTCCCCGACATCGCCCTCGCTGGCGCCCCGCCCCGCCGCCCGACCTGGGTCCTGCGGGGTCTGGCCGCGCTGCCGGTCACCGTGGGGCCCGCTGGCCGCTGAGCACGACAAACACCCCCTTCGCAAGGGTTTCAAACCCTTGCGAAGGGGGTGTTTGTCGGGTGACCCGGAAAACGCGGGGCGGGTGGGTCAGCGCTCTGGTCAGCGCTCCTCGGTGCCGGCGATGAAGGCCTCGAGCTTCGCGCGGCCCTCGGTGTCCTCGCGCTGCTCCGGCGGGGACTTCATGAGGTAGCTGCTCGCGGAGAGCAGGGCGCCGCCGATACCGCGGTCCTTGGCGATCTTGGCCGCGCGGATCGCGTCGATGATGATGCCCGCCGAGTTGGGCGAGTCCCAGACCTCGAGCTTGTACTCGAGGTTGAGCGGGACGTCGCCGAAGGCGCGACCCTCGAGGCGCACGTAGGCCCACTTGCGGTCGTCGAGCCAGGCGACGTAGTCCGACGGGCCGATGTGGACATTGCGGTCGTCGGCCCCGACACCGGCGAGCGGGCCGTCGAGGTTGGAGGTGACGGCCTGGGTCTTGGAGATCTTCTTCGACTCCAGGCGCTCGCGCTCGAGCATGTTCTTGAAGTCCATGTTGCCGCCGACGTTGAGCTGGTAGGTGCGGTCGAGGACCACGCCGCGCTGCTCGAAGAGCTTGGCCATGACGCGGTGGGTGATCGTCGCGCCAACCTGGCTCTTGATGTCGTCGCCGATGATCGGGACGCCGGCGTCGGCGAACTTCTGCGCCCACTCCGGGTCGGAGGCGATGAAGACCGGCAGCGCGTTGACGAAGGCGACGCCCGCGTCGATGGCGCACTGGGCGTAGAACTTGTCGGCCTCCTCCGAGCCCACCGGCAGGTAGGAGACGAGGACGTCGACCTCGGCGTCGCGCAGCGCCTGGACGACGTCGACCGGCTCGGCCGGCGACTCGTCGATCGTCAGGGCGTAGTACTTTCCGATGCCGTCGAGGGTGTGTCCGCGCTGGACCGTCACGCCGGTCGTCGGGACCTCGGCGATCTTGATCGTGTTGTTCTCCGAGCTGTTGATCGCCTCGGCGAGGTCCTTGCCGACCTTCTTGTCGTCGACGTCGAAGGCAGCCACGAACTGCACGTCGGAGACGTGATAGTCGCCGAAGGTCACGTGCATCAGGCCGGGCACGGTGCCCTGCGGGTCGGCGTCCTTGTAGTACTCGACTCCCTGGACGAGCGAGCTCGCGCAGTTGCCGACGCCGACGATGGCGACGCGGATGGCGGTCATGGGTTCTCCTTGGTGGGGGGCGGGTTGAAGGCGGGATGGGCGGGGTCGCCCAGCGAGCCCGGTCGCACCTGGGGTGCGCGACGCTCGGCGTCGAGGAGCTCGTCGAGCCAGGCGACGGCACGCTCGGTCGCGTCCTCGCCGTGGCTGTGGAGTGCGGCGGTCCACCGGTCGAGGCGCTCGCCCTGCTCGGCGGCGCGCATCGCGCCCAGCTGCTCGGCCAGGCGGGCGCGGCGACCCTCGAGGATGCGCAGGCGCACCTCGCGCTCGGTGCGGGCGAAGAAGGCCAGGCGCACGTCGAAGGCGTCGTCGGCCCAGCTGCTCGGGTCGGTGCGCCCGGCGATCGCGGCGAAGGCCTCACGGCCGGCATCGGTGATCGTGTAGGTGATCCGCTGCCGGCGGCTGCCCGCGGCGCGCGGCTCGTCACGGTCGACGCTCACCAGCTCCTGCCCCTGCAGGCTCGCGAGGCAGGGGTAGAGCGTGCCGAAGGACAGCGCGCGGAAGGCGCCGAGCCGGGTGTTGAGCCGACGCCGCAGCTCGTAGCCGTGCAGCGGGCTCTCGTGGAGCAGGCCGAGGACGGCGAACTCGAGCATCTCTCGACGGCGCACGTCAGCTCCCTTCGCTCCATCGGTGGACCCGGCCGAAGGGGGCAGCCCGGGTCGGGCGTCGATCGGCGCGGTGCTCGAAGGTTACCCGATGTATCGAACAGATACATCGGGTTGTCGTTGGAGCGGCGCGTCGCCGTGCCCCCATACTGGAACGAGCCGTACCGTCCCCCGTCCCACCGAGGTGCTCATGTCCAACGCCCCCCGCTCGCGCGCCGAGTCGCGCTCCCGCCGCACGCGCTCTCGCGGCCGCGGACGACGTGGCGGCCGCGGCATCCTGCGCAAGCTCCTGCTGGGTCTGGCGGCCCTCGTCGCCCTGGGGACCGCTGCCATCGTGGCGGCCTACCTGCTCATCGACATCCCGAAGCCCAACGACCGGGCGGTCTCGCAGGCCTCGGTCCTCTACTACTCCGACGGCAAGACCGAGATGGACCGCATCGCCACGGTCAACCGTGAGTCGGTGGAGCTCGAGAAGGTGCCCGAGGGGGTGCAGCACGCCTTCATCGCCGCCGAGGACCGCAGCTTCTACGACAACCGGGGCATCTCGCCCAAGGGCATCTTCCGCGCCGTGAGCGGTGCGGTCGCCGGCGAGGACCGCGGGGGTGGCTCGACGATCACCCAGCAGTACGTCAAGAACTACTTCCTCACCCAGGACCAGACCCTCGAGCGCAAGGGCCGCGAGATCCTGCTGTCGATCAAGATCGACGGCGAGCTGAGCAAGGACGAGATCCTCGCCAACTACCTCAACACCATCTACTTCGGCCGCGGCGCCGACGGCATCCAGACCGCCTCCAAGGCCTACTTCGGCAAGGACGTCAGCAAGCTGACCCCCTCGGAGGGTGCCCTGCTCGCCAGCGTCATCCGCGGACCCTCGCTCTACGACCCCGCTCTCGGCGAGCAGCAGACCCAGTCGGCCAAGGACCGCTGGGCCTACGTCCTCGACGGCATGGTCGCCGAGGGGTGGATGACCCCCGCAGAGCGGGAGAAGCAGACCTTCCCCAAGACGATCGCCCCCAAGCAGCGCTCGCAGGCCGCGTCCGACGACATCGGCTTCATCACCGAGGAGGTGCGCGAGGAGCTGCGCAACCGCCTCAAGCTGTCCGACGCCGACATCGACCGCGGCGGCTTCAAGATCGTCACGACGATCGACCGCAAGGCGCAGCGCTCCGCGGCCGAGGCGGTCGAGGAGTCGCGACCGACCGGTGAGGGAACCTCCGACCTGCACATCGGTCTGGCCTCGATCCAGCCCGGCGACGGCGCGATCCGGGCGATGTACGGCGGACCGAAGTACGGCAAGGGCCGCTACGGGTACTTCAACTCCGCGGTCGACGGCAAGATGCAGGCCGGCTCGACGATGAAGCCCTTCACGATGATCGCTGCTCTGCGCAAGGGGATCCCGCTGTCGACGACCTACAGCGGGGCGAGCCCCTACTACAACCGTGCCTTCATCTACGGCGGTGCCGATGCCTCGGACATCCAGCGCCAGGGTGGCATCGTCAACTTCGGCAACAGCTCCTACGGCCCGGTCAACATGCGCACGGCGACCCAGAAGTCGGTCAACACCTACTACGCGCAGCTCAACCTCGCCGCCAAGCCCAAGGCCACGGCCGAGTCGGCCAAGGACGCCGGCGTCGTCGCCTACGACGGCGACAAGCGCACCGGCCTGTCGACCGGTCCGGGCAATGTCTTCGGCACCGACGCGGTCCGGGTCATCGACATGGCCAACGCCTACGCGACGATCGCCGCCGAGGGGCGGCGTGCCACGCCCTACTACATCTCCAAGGTGACGAGCACCGGCGAGCACGACCTCGAGTACGAGGTGAAGAAGGACGTGCGCCGCGCCTTCCCGCAGGACGTCGCGCGCGACGCCATCCAGGCCATGAGCCTCGTGGGTCAGCCCGGCGGCACCGGGTACCCGACGGTCGCCGACCTCGGTCGGCCGGTGGGCGGCAAGACCGGCACGACCTCCAACAACTACGCGGCGTGGTTCGACGGCTTCACGCCGGGACAGCTGGCGACCGCGGTCGGCATGTACAAGGGCGACGGTCGTCTCGTCGAGAAGAACCAGCTGAAGAACATCGGCGGCTTCGCCGAGGTCACCGGCGGCACGATCCCGGCCCGGATCTGGACGGACTACATGATCGGGGCACTCGAGGGCGAGCCGGTCAAGAAGCTCCCCCCGGCCGGCAACGTCACCTACCGCCCGCAGACGGACAACACCACCGCGCCGGCGCCGATCACGACGACGCAGACGCCCGTCCCGGAGCCGACGACGACCCGGTCGACGACCCAGGAGCCGGAGCCCACCTCGACCTCCTCCTCGTCGACGTCGTCCAGCTCCAGCAGCTCGAGCTCGTCGTCCACCTCCTCGACGACGAGCAGCACGACCCGGACCACGCCGCCGACGAGGACCACGACGTCCACGCCTCGGCCCACGACGGAGGAGCCACCGCCGCCGCCGCCGACGACTTCGGAGCCGACGCTCCCGACGTCGACGGTGCCGAGCTTCACCCCCAACGGCGGTGCCACCACCGGGCAGCGTGACTAGTGCCTCGTGAGTGGACGGCGCGCGACCTGCTGCCGCCGGAGTCGAGCGCGGTCCTGGGCGGGCCCCTGGGTCGCCGGGCGTCGAGTCGTGAGCGCTCGCTGCCCCGGCTGCTGCCCCTCGTCGTCGCCCTCGTCGTGCTGCCGATGGCCGGCGCCTTCCTGCGTCAGGGGCACTGCGTCGTCAACGGCTGGAACGGCAACGACCAGTTCTGGCGCGGGTGCTTCTCCGACCTGCCGGCGCAGTACCAGCTCGCCGGGCTCGACCGTGGACTCGGCGGCTGGCTCACCGGCGAGGCCCGCCTCGACCAGATGCCCCTGCTGTCGGGTCTGATGGCCTTCGTCGGTGGCCTGGTCCCCGATGCCGGGTGGCTCGACGAGTCGCGGTGGTACCTCACCCTGTGGACGGTGATCATCGCGCTGTGCCTCGTCGTCGCGGTGTGGTGCGTCGCCCAGCTGCGGCCCGAGCGACTCGACCTGGCGACCCAGCTGGCCCTGTCGCCGGTCCACGTCGTCGCCGCGCTGCTGTCTCCCGACCTCGTCGTCGTCACCCTCCTCGTCGCCGCGATGCTGGCCGACACCCGACGTCGCCCGGTCCTCGCCGGGGTGCTCCTCGGCCTCGCGCTGCTCGGTCATGCCTGGGTGGGGCTGGCCGCCGTTGCCCTGGTCATCGCCGCCCGTCGGGTCGGGCACGAGGCCGCGGCGGTGCGGACCGTCCTCGTCGCGCTCGGGACCGCGGTCTCGCTCGCGGTCGTGCTCGCGCTCTCCGCCCCCGCGATCGTCACCGGCCCGCTGCGGGCGTGGTGGGGCGAGAAGCCGGGCTACGGGTCGGTCCTGCTCATCCCCGAGCTCGCCGGTCACCCGCTGCCGGACCGGGTCGCCCCGCTCGTCTCGCTCCTCGGCGTCGCCGTCGCGGTGTGGGCCTGCGTCGTCATGGCCCGACGGGCGTGGCGACCGGCCACGTGGGCGCAGGTCACGGCCTTCGGGGTGCCGGTCATGGTCCTCACGAGCACCTCGGTGCCGGTCCAGGCAGCCCTGTGGGTCCTGCCGCTGGCGATCCTCGCCGGGATCTCCTGGCGCACCCACCTGGGCTTCGCCGCGGTGGAGGCCGTGCACGCGACCGCACTGTGGCTGCACATCGGTGCGGCCGCGGACCCCGACAAGGGACTGCCGGCCCAGTGGTACGCGGTCGTCGTCCTCGGCCGAGCCATCGCGTGGGGCTTCCTGCTGTGGTCCGTCTGGTACACCCCCGTCGACAACCCGGTCGGGCGGCCGGCGTCCGCCGACCGTCCCCAGACGCCGCGGGCCCGACCCCACGATCCACAGCACGCGGCCACGGTCTGAGGCGCCCCCCTTCGTCCGGCACGCTTTGGTGCGAAGGGAGTGCAGCCGATACCCTGAACCGTCCCCCCTCCAGGTCGTCACCCGACGACGTGTCGGGGGTACCGATGCACCAACCCTCCTGTCACGGAGAGACCGTGACCGCACAGACCGAAGGAGGCGGGTTATCAGCATGCGTCAGTACGAGCTCATGGTCATCTTCGACCCCGAGACCGACGAGCGGGCCGTTCAGCCGCTGTTCGACAAGTTCCTCACCGTCGTCACCAAGGACGGCGGCAGCGTGGACAAGATCGACCACTGGGGCCGTCGTCGTCTCGCCTACGAGATCAACAAGAAGGCTGAGGGCCTCTACGCCGTCGCCAACCTGACCTGCACGCCGGCCACGAGCAAGGAGCTCGACCGCCAGCTGGGTCTCTCCGAGCAGGTCCTGCGGACCAAGCTCATGCGCGTCGACGCCTGAGGCGTCCACTTCCAGCCTGTCGGTCCCGGCTGACAGGCTCACCTGAGAGATCACCGATCGACAAGGAATCCCCATGGCAGGCGAGACCCCCATCACCGTAATCGGCAACCTCACGGCGGACCCGGAGCTGCGGTTCACGCCGAGCGGCGCGGCCGTGGCCAACTTCACCGTGGCCTCGACCCCGCGCACCTTCGACCGTCAGACCAACGAGTGGAAGGACGCGGAGACGCTCTTCATGCGCTGCTCCGTGTGGCGTGAGGCCGCCGAAAACGTGGCGGAGTCGCTCAACCGCGGGACCCGCGTCGTCGTCACCGGTCGTCTCGTCTCCCGCTCGTGGGAGGACAAGGAGACCGGGCAGAAGCGCTCCGTCATGGAGATGCAGGTCGACGAGGTCGGCCCCTCGCTGCGCTACGCCACGGCCAAGGTCACCAAGACCCAGCGTGGCGGCGGTGGCGGCGGTCAGGGCGGCGGCTCCTGGGGCGGCGGCGGTGGCCAGGGTGGTTCCGGTGGCGGCTTCGGCGGCCAGCAGGACGACCCGTGGGCGACCGGCGGCGGCCAGGGTGGCGGCCAGCAGGGTGGCGGCGCGTGGGGCGGTGGCCAGCAGGCCCCGGCCCAGGGTGGCGCTCCCCAGGGCGGCGGCCAGGGCGGCGGTGGCTGGGGCAATGCCCCGAGCTACGACGAGCCCCCCTTCTGATCGATCTCTTACGCCTGACCCCGGTCGGGCACTGACACCACTTCCATCCCGAGGACCAACCTCGGGCTCTCATTGACACGAAGGAGAGCACCACGATGGCCAAGCCCGTAGTGCGCAAGCCCAAGAAGAAGGCCAACCCGCTCAAGGCGGCGAAGGTCGAGAACATCGACTACAAGGACGCGAACCTGCTGCGCAAGTTCATCTCCGACCGCGGGAAGATCCGTGCGCGTCGCGTCACCGGCGTCTCCGTCCAGGAGCAGCGTCGCATCGCGACCGCCGTCAAGAACGCCCGGGAGATGGCGCTGCTGCCCTACTCCTCGTCCAACCGCTGATCCGCGGCCGAGAAGCAAGGAGCAGACATGAAGGTCATCCTCACCCACGAGGTCACCGGCCTCGGTACCGCCGGTGACGTCGTCGACGTCAAGCCGGGCTACGCCCGCAACTTCCTCTTCCGCCGTGGCCTGGCCACCGCGTGGACCAAGGGTGCGCAGAAGCAGGTCGAGGCGATCGCCGCCGGCCGCGCCGCTCGCGCCGTGAAGTCCCTGGAGGAGGCCCAGTCGATCAAGGGCAACCTCGAGGCCCAGCAGGTCACGATCAGCGCCCACGCCGGTGACTCCGGTCGCCTCTTCGGCGCCGTGACCAGCCGCGAGGTCGCCGAGGCCGTCAAGGCCGGCGGTGGCCCCGAGCTCGACCGCCGCACCATCGAGATCCCGACGCCGATCAAGTCGGTCGGCCCGGCCCAGGCGCTCGTGCGTCTGCACCCCGAGGTGCAGGCCACGGTCGCGCTGGACGTCGTCGCCGGCTGACCCTGCACGACCCCGTGCGAAGGGGGCGCCCGCCGACGAGGCGGGCGCCCCCTTCGTCGTCCCGGTCACAGGGGAGTCCTCCCCCTGCCACCCACTCAGCCCGTGCTCTAGTGTGGCCGCGGTTCGTCATCAGCTTGGGGAGAGAGACATGCGTACACGTGCCATCGCGCTGGGGGCGGCCGCCGTCCTCGCGCTCAGCGGTTGCTCGATGCTGGGTGGGGACGACGAGGGAGCGGACGCCACCTCCCAGACCTCCGGAGTCGTGACCGGCAATCCTGACGAAAACGGGGCCAAGGTCGCCGGGATCGACCTGAAGAACCCGCCCGCGGCCATCGCCGAGGCGACCGTACAGATCAACAACGACTCGGTCGACACGACGAAGATCGAGCTGCTCGAGCTGCGGCGCGACGACAACGTCATGCTCGCGACTTTCCGCCTGACGGGCGAGGGCCGCGGCACCGAGAACAAGTCCGCCTTCAAGTTGCTCGGCTGGAGCTCCTTCGAGCCGGTCCTGATCGACATGAAGAACCTCGAGAAGTACCGCCACGTGGACGACCTCACCAGCGATGCGACGGAGGCGAGCGCTCCTCTGGGTCAGCCGGTCTACGTCTTCACCGCCTTCCCGCTCCCGCGCGAAGGCGTCACCGCGATGGACCTTCGGGTGACCTCTGAGTCCCCGGCCATCGAAGACGTCCCGATGCCGCAATGACCACCCGCACCCGCGGTCGGATCCTGATCGCCGCCACGATCGTCGCCCCTTTCGTCGTCGTCGGGGCCTCCACCGCCGGCGCGGTCGACGACGAGCCGTTGACGAGCGACACCCTGCCGACCCTCTCCGACAGCGAGGTCAACGAGCACCGGAGCCCGATCGACGTCCCTGAGGTGGATGCGATCGACGTCCCGGACATCGACCCCTTCGAGCCCGAGGTGACGACCTCGGGCGGCAGTACCGTCGTTACCCTCGACACCGACGTGCTCTTCGAGTTCGCCGAGGCCGAGCTCGGCGAGAGCGCCCAGGAGGCCGTCGCGGAGGCCGTCGCCGACGTCCCCGACGGCGCGAAGGTCACGGTCGTCGGCCACACGGACTCGGTGGGTTCCGACGCAGCCAACCTGAAGCTGTCCAAGGAGCGAGCCCAGGCGGTGGCAGACGTCATCGAGGACGAGCGGGACGACCTCGAGCTCGACGTCAGCGGCAAGGGGGAGAAGGACCCGGTCGCGGACAACGACAAGGGTGGCGAGGACAACCCCGAGGGCCGGGAGAAGAACCGCCGCGTGGAGATCCGCTACCAGGGCTGACGGTGGGTAGTCCTCCCCATGGTCTGCGCAGCCCCGTCGACCGTAAGGTTCCGGTAAGGACACCACGAGCACGGGGAGAACCACCATGTCGCAGCCACCCTTCGGTCAGCAGCCGCCCACGCCCGGGCCCGGTCAGCCGCCGCCCCCGCCCGGCTACGGGCCGGCCCACGGCCAGCAGCCCCCGCCGCCTGCCGGTTACGGGCAGCCCGGTGGGCAGTACCAGCAGGGCTACGCCCAGCAGGGGTACCAGCCCGGTCACCCGCAGCAGCCCGGCCAGTGGGGCCAGGCGCCGGTGCAGCCGCCGGCCCCGAAGTCCACCAAGGCCCTCAAGTGGGGGGCCTTCAGCGTGGCGGGTGTCGTCGCCCTCGGCGTCGTCGGTGGTGGCGCGGTCTTCGCCTACAGCAAGCTCAACGGTGGCGGGGCCCAGCCGGAGGAAGCCCTCCCGGCCACCTCGGTCGCCTTCGCCAAGATCGACCTCGACCCCTCGGCAGACCAGAAGGTCGACGCCTTCCGCTTCGCCCGCAAGTTCCCCGGCATGCGCGACTCCCTCGAGGGCGTCGACGAGAACGGCGACCTGCGCAAGGAGATCTTCGACGCGATCAAGGAGGACGGCGGGCTCGAGGGCGTCGACTACGCCCAGGACGTCGAGCCGTGGCTCGGCCAGCGCTTCGGTGTCGCGCTCCTGCCCGCAGCCGACGGTGGCACCGAGCCCGAGGTCGTCGTCGCCCTCGCGAGCACCGACCAGGACGCCGCCAAGGAGGGCCTGTCCAAGGTCACCAACGGCGAGGGTGGCTACTGCTCGGTCCAGGCCGACTTCGCGATCTGCGGCGAGGAGCAGTCGGTCGTCGACAAGGCGGTCAACGACGCCGCGGGCGCCAACCTCGCCGACAGCGACGCCTTCCGGCAGGACATGGACGACCTCGGCGAGGACGGCATGATGACCGGCTGGATGGACGCCGGCCGGGTGAGTGAGCTCGGGCTCTCGACGGGCACCGTCCAGGCCGACCAGCAGGGCCGGATCGCCGCGGCCGTCCGCTTCGACGGGCCGACCCTCGAGGTCGCCGGAAGGGTCAACGGCCTGCCGGCGGGCAGCGTCCCGTCGGGCGAGGGCACGATGGTCGGCGACCTGCCGGCCGACACCCTCGGGGTCTTCGCCGTCACCGGTCTCGACGAGTCGCTGCGCAAGGCCTGGCCCGAGCTCGACAAGAACGCCAAGAGCATCCTCGGCGACGACTGGCAGGAGGGTCTGGACTCCTTCACCAACGAGACCGGCGTCTCGGTGCCGGACGACCTCGCCAAGGCCGTCGGCAGCGACACCGCGATCACCGTCGGCGCGTCGGCCGACGAGCCCAAGGTCGCGCTCGTCACCAACGGCGACCGCGGCATCATCGACAAGCTCACCGGCGCGGTCGACTCCGGGGGCACCTCCGGCGCCCCGCAGATCACGGTCAAGGACGCCGGTGACAACCGCACCGTCGTCGCCACGCCGGCCGGCTACGCCGACGAGGTCGCTCGCGGCTCCGGCCTCGGTGACAGCGATGCCTTCAAGGACGCCGTGCCCGAGGCCGACGACGCGAGCACCGTGCTCTACGTCGACATCAGCAAGGCCGTCGAGCTCTTCGGCGACGAGCTCGACGACGAGGAGCGGGCCAACATCGAGCCGCTCTCGGCGCTGGGCTTCTCGATGACCGGCGAGGACGACCACGCCGAGTTCGCGCTGCGCCTGACGACGAAGTGACCCGCCTGCCCGGCACCGGACTTTCGCCGGTGCCGGGCAGCAGGCAGGATGCAGGGGTGACTTCCATGGGGCAGACGGACGGCAGCACGCGCGAGGACTACTGGCGCACGGTCGGGCAGGTCGGCGCGCAGCGTCGGCCGCTCGGTGACACCGACGAGCCGGCGCAGTGGCCGGGCGGGTCGTCGACCTACCGGCACGTGACGACCCCGCACTCGGGGATCATCGCGACCGACGGGCTGTCCGACGGCGCCGGCGACTCGCTGGGCCTCGAGATCTACGTCGAGGGCCGCGAGCTCGTGCAGGACCCCGACGGCGAGGGCCGCTGGCTCGTCGCGGCGCTCGAGGAGGCCGCTGGTGCGCTCGCCGCTGCGGGGGCCGAGCAGGTCGACGCCGCGCTGCGCGACCACACCCTACTCTCGCTCGAGATCTCCGCCGGCGAGGCGCCGTCCGACTGGGCCGACGCCGGGCGTCTGGGTGTGCTCGTGGGCGTCGAGCTGCCGGGGCGCCCCCAGTCCATCGGTTCCGACGTGCGGGTCCTGGCGATCACGCCGCTGCGCCCGAGCGAGCTGGCCGTGGTGACCAGCGAGGGCCCCGGTGGGCGTCGCCGCATCGCCGAGGCCCTGGCGGGCCAGGGGTGGTACTCCTACGCCGACAGCACCCGCCCGCCCGTCGCCTGACGTCGTCGGCACACGTCGCCGGACCGCCCGACCGGAGCGAGGTACCCCCCACCGGATAGGCGGTCGCGACCACCTCGACCCGTGGATCAGCGGGTCGCGCCGGTGACCGCCCACGCGTCGCCCCGGATGCGCCAGGCCATGCAGGCCCCGCGCAGCACCATGAAGGCCGTGAAGGCCAACCACAGCGTCACCACGGCCGCCTCGGGACCGTGGTCGCCGCCGACGACCCGGGCCAGGAGCACGACGGGGACGTAGGCGAGCAGCACGAGGCTCATCGACCCGGCGAGCCAGCGACCGTCGCCGGCCCCGATGAGCACCCCGTCGACGACGAAGACGTAGCCGGACAGCGGCTGGCACAGGGCGACGAAGACCAGACCCGCGGCGATCGCGCTGCGCACGGCGGGGTCGTCGGTGAAGAGCGCGGGCAGGACCCGGTGCAGCGAGAGCAGCCCGACACCGAGCACGACGCCACCCCAGATGCCCCACCGGACCATGAGCGCCGTCGCGGCGCGGGCACCGGCCGCGTCACCACTGCCGAGCTGGGCTCCGGTGAGGGCCTGGCCGGCGATGGCGAGGGCGTCGAGGGCGAAGACGAGCAGTGACCAGATCGTCGTCGTCACCTGGTAGGCGGCGAGCGGCACGTCGCCGAAGGCCGCGGCGGTCGCCACGGTGAGCAGGATGATCGCGCGCAGCGCGAGCGTGCGCACGAGGAGGGGGACCCCGTCGAGGGCCGCGGACACCACCCGTCCGACGTGCGGGCGAAGGGAGGCCCCCGCGCCTCGTCCCTGCCGCAGGATGACCGCGAGCAGCGCGAACGCCATGCCCCACTGGGCGATGACCGTGCCCCACGCGGCACCGCCGATGCCCATCCCCGCCCCGAGGACGAGGGCGATCGACAGCACGGCATTGGCACCGAAGCCGATCGCGGAGACGACGAGCGGGGTGCGGGTGTCCTGCAGGCCGCGCAGGATCCCGGTCGCGGCGAGCACGAGGAGCATTGCGGGCAGACCGAGGGCGCTGATCCGCAGGTAGACGACGGCCTCGTCGAGGGCGGCCGGGGAGGAGCCGAAGGCCTGGGCGAGCGGCCGCGCCCCCAGCCCGACGACGATCGCCGCAAGCGCCCCGAGGCCCGCAGCGAGCCAGATCCCCCCGACCCCGACCTCGATCGCACCGCGCCATGAACCGGCGCCGAACTGCCGGGCGACGACGCTCGTCGTGCCGTAGGCGAGGAAGACGAAGACCCCGGCTGCGGTGAGCAGCACCGAGCTCGCCGCCCCCAGGCCGGCGAGCGGGACGACGCCGAGCCGGCCGACGACGGCCGCGTCGACCATGAGGAAGAGTGGCTCCGCGACGAGCGCGAGGAAGGCGGGGACGGCGAGCGAGAGGATCTGCCGCGGCCCGACCTGGGCTGCGGGTGCGGGTGAGGTCACCCCCGCACCCTACGAGCGCCCTGCCGGCCCGGGTCTCGCGCCCGCGCGACCCCGCCCGAACCTGCATTGCCGTAGGGCAATGCAGGTTCAGGTGGCATGAGGGCGCATTGCCGTAGGGCAATGCGGGTTCAGGTGGGCTCGGGTTGGGTCAGGGGGGTCGGGTGGATCAGGGGGGTCGGGTGGTCTAGGCGGCCCAGAGGCGGGCGTAGCGGCCGCCGGCGGCGACGAGTTCGTCGTGGGTGCCGGCGGAGCGGTGCCCCCGCCGTCGCGGGAGGGGCCGGCTGCTCGATCGCCGCCCCATGAGAGCACATCGGCGCTCGGCCGCCATCACGGGCGAGGGAGCGCTACAGTTACTCGCGAGTAGGAGCTTGGCATGACCGCACCGCACCGCCGCACGAGGCGAGGGTTGATCCCCTTCGTCCTGCTCCTGCTCGTCGCCCTGCTCGGCGGCAGCGCCACGGGGGCGGGAGCGGACCCCCAGCCGTGGTACGAGCAGAGCGACCCGCTGCCGGAGGACTCCGAGCTCGGCGTCACCGGGGCGCCGTTCACCGGGACCGGGCCGAAGGGGGAGGTGCGTGGCCTCATCGACGCGCACACGCACCTGATGTCCGACGAGGGCTTCGGCGGCGACATCGTCTGCGGCAAGACCTTCAGCGAGCTCGGCATCGAGGACGCCCTCACCGACTGCCACAGCCACGGCAGCGACGGCCGCACCGGCCTCATCGAGAACGTCACCCACCTCGAGGGCAAGGGGCCGCTCGACCCGCACGACACCGATCTCTACCCGACCTTCAAGGACGCCCCCACGTGGTCCTCCCTCACCCACCAGCAGATGTACTACCGCTGGGTGGAGCGGGCCTGGCGCGGTGGCCAGCGGATCATGGTCGCGGACACGGTCAACAACTCCGTCCTGTGCTCGCTGCCGACCCAGGTCAACACCAGCTCGTGCAACGACATGGACGTCGTGCGTCGCCAGGTGAAGAAGACCAAGGAGCTCGAGGCCTTCGTCGACGCGCGCCACGGCGGCCCGGGCAAGGGCTGGTTCCGCATCGCCTACTCGCCGGAGGAGGCCCGGCGCTATGTCGAGCAGGGCAAGATGGCCGTCATCCTCGGCATGGAGGTCTCCGCTCCCTTCGGCTGCGGCATGACCCTGGGCGTCTCGCACTGCTCCAAGGCCAAGATCGACGCCGGTCTCGACGAGGCCAAGGAGCTCGGGATCCGCTCGATGTACCTGTGCCACAAGTTCGACAACGCGCTGTGCGGGGTGCGCTTCGACTCCGGGACCCAGGGCATCGTCGTCAACGTCGGCAACTTCCTGACGACCGGGCAGTTCTGGCAGGTGGAGCGCTGCCGGACGCAGCTGCACGACAACACCGTCGAGGGCGGGGTCATCCCGCCCAAGGTCGCCGAGCTCGTCCCCGGACAGGTGCTGCCGATCTACCCGGAGGGCCCGCACTGCAACCGGCGCGGGCTGACCTCGCTGGGCGAGTACGCCCTGCGCGGGATGATGGACCGCGACCTCATGGTCGAGATCGACCACCAGAGCGTCAAGGCGGCCTCGCGGACGATGGAGATCCTCGAGTCCGAGGCCTACCCCGGCGTCATCTCGAGCCACTCGTGGATGGACAAGCACTTCACCGAGCGGGTCTACCGGCTCGGCGGGTTCATCACCCAGTACGGCCACGGTGCCGAGGAGTTCGTCGAGGAGGGGCACGCCGAGCGGCCGGTCCGGCAGAAGTACGACGTCGGCTACGGCTTCGGCATGGACATGAACGGCTTCGGCGGGACGCCGCCGCCCCGTGACGACGCGGCCGACACACCGCTCGTCTACCCCTTCGCTCCCGTCACGGGCTCCGGGAGCGTCGACCGGCAGGTGACCGGTCAGCGGATCTGGGACTACAACCGGGACGGCGTCGCCCACTACGGGATGGTCCCGGACTGGGTCGAGGACATGCGCAGCAACCACGGCACGGAGGGCCGGCAGGTCGTCGACGACCTGCTGCGCGGTCCCGAGTCCTACCTGCGCACCTGGGCGGCGACGACCGGCTGGGAGCAGGGTGCCGACCTGACGAAGGGAGCGGTCGCCACCGCGAGCAGCACGGAGTGGAGCCTCACCGGCAAGCTGCGCCCCGGCAGTGCCATCGACGACGACGCCGCGACTCGCTGGTCGAGCCGGTGGGGCGACGACGCCTGGTGGGCGGTCGACCTCGGCACCCCGCGGATCGTGCGCCGGGTGAGCCTGGACCAGGAGGCCGCCCACGCCTCGCGCTACCGCGTGCAGACCAGCCTCGACGGGCAGTCGTGGACGACCGTGGCGACGGTGACCGACGGCGACGGCGGGCTCGACACCCACACCATCAGCCCGACGTCCGCGCGGCACGTGCGGGTGGTCACCGACGAGCGGGCCACGAGGTACGGCGTCTCGCTGCACGAGGTGCGGGTGACGAGCTAGGTCGCCGGGTCTCGACCACCGTGGGGCCGGGGGAGTGCTCCCCAGTGCCCCGGCCCCGGTGACTCCGTAGAGTGGCGCCGTCACCACGGACACCACAGCGAAGGGGAGCGACGTGCCGCCCACGAGCAGGATCAGCAAGGACCAGCTGGAGCGGGCCCGGAGCCTCGTCGCCTCGGTCGACAAGGGCTTCGAGTCCAAGGTCGTCGGCCAGCGACGGCTGCGCGAGACCCTCCTCATCGGTCTGCTCACCGGCGGTCACGTGCTGCTGGAGTCGGTGCCCGGCCTGGCCAAGACGACGGCCGCGCACGCGCTCGCGACGGCCATCGGTGGTTCCTTCAAGCGGATCCAGTGCACCCCCGACCTGCTGCCGAGCGACATCGTCGGCACCCAGGTCTACGACGCCAGCCAGGGCAAGTTCGTCACCCAGCTCGGCCCCGTGCACGCCAACTTCGTCCTGCTCGACGAGATCAACCGCAGCTCGGCCAAGACGCAGTCGGCGATGCTCGAGGCGATGCAGGAGCGGCAGACCTCCATCGGCGGCCAGGTCTTCAAGGTGCCCGAGCCCTTCCTCGTCCTCGCGACGCAGAACCCCATCGAGCAGGAGGGCACCTACGTCCTGCCCGAGGCCCAGCTCGACCGCTTCATGCTCAAGGACCTGCTCGACTACCCCAGCCCGGCAGAGGAGGCCGAGGTCGTGCGCCGCATCGACGCCGGCGTCTTCGAGCAGCCCGAGCGGGCGATGATCGACATCGCCGACGCCCGCGAGCTGCAGCGTCTGGCGGGGTCGGTCTACCTCGACAAGGCGATCCTCGACTACATCACCTTCCTCGTGGCGGCGACCCGCACCCCGCACAAGGTCATGCCGCCGGAGCTGGCCCGCTACGTCGAGATCGGCGCCAGCCCGCGAGCCTCGATCGCCTTCGCCAAGGCCGCCCGGGCCGCCGCGCTCCTCCAGGCGCGCGACCACGTCATCCCCGAGGACGTGCGCCACCTGGCCCATCGCGTCCTGCGCCACCGCGTGCTCCTCACCTACGAGGCCACCGCCGACGACGTGCGCGTCGAGACGATCATCGACGCCATCGTGCGCTCCGTGCGCACCCCGTAAGGACGTCATGACGCGTCTGGTCCACAAGGTCAAGGGCAAGCTGTCGATCCACGTCCGACGCCGGTCGGTCGCGCTGCTCGACGGCGGCTACGCCTCTGTCCACAAGGGCCGCTCGATGGACTTCGACGACCTGCGCGAGTACGCGGTCGGTGACGACATCCGGGACATCGACTGGAAGGCATCGGCCCGGCACGGCTCGATGCTCATCAAGCGTTATGTCGCCGAACGCCACTTCTCGCTCATCATCGTCATGCCCGCCGGCCGGGAGATGGCCGCGACGGCCGCCGGTGGTGAGCCCAAGCGCGACATCGCCGTCCTCGCCGCCGGGGTCCTGGGCTGGCTCGCGATCCGGCACGGCGACGACGTCGCGATGATCAGCGGTGCCCCCGGACGCATCCACGCGACCCGCGCCCGCAGCTCCGAGGGTCACCTCGAGCACCTGCTGCAGGAGACCCTGGCGCGCTCGCAACCGGACTCGCCCTCCTCGGACCTGCCCGGGCTCCTGCGGCACATCACCCGCAACGTCAAGGGCCGCAAGGTGCTGCTCGTCGTCGCCGACGACGGCGTCGAGCCCGCCGAGGTCGAGGACACGCTGCGCTCCCTTCGCCTGCGGCACGAGGTGATCTGGGTCGACGTCGCCGACCTCGACCCGCTCGGGGTCGACCCCGAGACCCTCGTGCGCGATGTCGCCGTCGACCACCCGCTGCCCGACCTGCTGCTCTCCGACCGGGAGCTCGCGACCGCCTTCACCCGGTCCGAGAGCACCCGCCGCCACGACATCGAGGCCATGCTGCGGCGCACCGACGTCTCGTCGGCCCGCGCCGGTCACACCGACGAGGTCGTCCCGATGATCGTCAAGATGCTCGAGAGGAGGCGTCGTGGACGCTGACCCGATCTACCTCGAGCCGCAGGGCTACTCGGTCATCTGGCCCGTGCTCGGCTTCTTCATCATCTTCGGGCTGCTCGTGTGGGCCGCGTGGATCTGGCTGCTCACCCGGCCCCCCGAGTCCGAGGACGGCTCCGGCTCGCTGCCGCCCGCGGCGCTGCTCAAGCTGCGCCGCGACGCCCTCGCCCGGATCGACAAGGTCGAGGCGGCGGTCGCCGCCAAGAAGACCTCGCCGCGCGCCGGACACCACGAGCTGTCGCAGATCGTGCGCGGCTTCGTCAGCAAGGCGAGCGGGCTCAAGGCCGAGACGATGACCGCCGCCGACCTGCGTGAGCGCGGTCCGGCGCACCTGGCCCAGCTCATCGAGGAGTACTACCCGCGGCAGTTCGGCCAGGCCGAGGCCGACCCGCCGAGCTTCGCCCGCTCCGCCAAGGCCGCGCGTGACGTCGTCGGGGGGTGGTCGTGATGGGTCTGGCCTTCTGGTGGCTCACCCTGCTCCTGGTCCTCGCGGTCCTCGCGGTCGCCGGCCTCGGCTGGTGGCGAGCCGGGCGCGACACCGCCGCCCGCGACGCGGTGCTCGTCGCCCACTCACGGCGACTGACCCGGCTGCCGGCCTACCGCGCCGCGATCGGGCGGCAGAAGGTGCGCCTCGCGAGCATCGCCGCGCTGCTGGCCGTCGTGCTCCTGCCGCTCGCCGTCGCCGCCGGTCGCCCCGGTACGACCGAGACGATCGACCCGGAGAAGAACAACCGCGACATCATGCTCTGCCTCGACGTCTCCGGCTCGATGTACTCGACCGACCGGGCCGTGCTCGAGAACTTCTCCGAGATCGTCAAGAGCTTCCGCGGCGAGCGGATCGGGCTGGTGCTCTTCAACAACCAGGCCGTCACCGCCTTCCCGCTCACCGACGACTACGACCTCGTCTCGGAGCAGCTGGCCGGCTACGCCGAGGGCTTCACGCTCTTCGGCGGCAGCGAGTACGACCCGACCTCGGGCACCTTCAACGAGCGCATCCTCGCCAGCTCGCTCGTGCCCGATGGACTCGCCAGCTGTGTGCAGAACTTCGACCACGCCGAGGAGGACCGCCCACGCGCGATCATCCTCGGCACCGACAACGACGTGCACGGCGACGGGGTCTACACCCTCGACGAGGCGACCGAGCTGGCCAAGGAGCGCAAGATCCGCGTCTACGCGCTCAACCCGCTCGCCATCGGCAGCGACCACACCGAGCTCTCGGCCGCGACCGAGGAGACCGGGGGCCGGACCTGGGGGCTCGACCAGCCCGGGGCGACCGAAGAGGTGACCAAGAACATCGAGAAGCTCGAGGCCGCCCGGCTGCCCGATGTCGCGCCGGTCCATGTCCGCACCGACCTGCCGCGGGTGTGGCTCGTGCTCAGCCTCATCGGCCTGGTCGTGCTCTACCCGCTGCTGTGGAGGTGGCGCCGATGAGCTGGCACCCTGTCCTGCCCTGGCCAATCGTCGTCGTCCTCGGGCTGCTCCTCGTCGGCTTCACCCTGTGGCGCCTGCTCGTCGACTCCCACCACCGGGTGCGCTGGGGGCTGCGGCTCGCGACCGCCGTGGCGATGGTCGTCGCCCTCATGGGCCCGGCCGTCAACGGCGCGATCGCCCGTCAGGCCGCCTCCGACGTCAGCGTCTTCTTCGTCGTCGACACGACGACCTCGGCGATGGCGCGCGACCACAACGGTGACAAGACCCGCCTCGAGGGCTATCGCGAGGACATGGCCAAGATCCAGGAGGAGATGCCCGGGGCACGCTTCGCCATCATCACCTTCGACTACACCGCCCGCGTGACGATGCCGCTCACGACCGACACCAATGCGCTGAAGACGGCCGCCGACAACCTCCGGGCCGAGAACAGCCTCTACTCCGGCGGGTCGTCGGTGACCGTTGCCCAGGAGCGGCTGAAGCTCACCCTCGAGGGGGCCAAGAAGCGCCAGCCCGAGCGCTCGCGCGTCGTCTTCTACCTCGGCGACGGCGAGCAGACCGCGAGCGAGGAGCCGGCCCCGTTCGACCTGGGTGACCTCGTCGACGGTGGCGCCGTCCTCGGCTACGGGACCGAGGCGGGCGGCCGGATGGCGTCGACCTCGGCGGACGGCACGACCGGTGAGGACATCAAGGACAGCCAGGGCAACCCCGGCGTCAGCAAGATCGACGAGAAGCAGCTCGAGGAGATCGCCGACCAGCTCGGCGTGCCCTACACCCACCGCGCCGGCGGCGACATCGCCCCGGCCCTCGAGGACGCCGACCCCGGCACGACGGTCGAAGGGGAGGGCGCGGCCATCGAGACCTACACCTCGCTCATCTGGGTCTTCGCCCTGCTCATGTCGCTGCTGCTGCTCATCGACCTCTTCGTCACCACGCGCGAGATCGGCCGACTGCGGCGGGTCGAGGCAGGAGGCACGCCATGACGGCACCCATCGAGCCGCGGCTGCGGCGCCGCCGCCGGATGATCCTCGCGACCATCCTCCCGGCGATCGTCCTGGTCGTCCTGGCCATCCGCTTCCTCACCCTGCCCGTCTTCATCGGGCAGGCGCAGGACGCCCACGGTGGCGACGACGGTCCCGGCATGGTCAAGGCGGCCGACCGACTCCACCCGCTCAACATCGTCGAGCGGTGGCGGGCCCCCTTCGTCGAGGGGACCGGCAAGTCGATCGACGGTGACCTCGAGGGCGGCCGGGCCGACCTCGAGACCGCGCTGGAGCGCACCAAGAACCCGCAGGACGACTGCACGGTGCGCACCAACCTCGTCATCACGATCTCCCAGCAGGCCGATGCCGCCAAGGAGGCCGGTGACGAGGACAAGGAGAAGTCGCTGGCCGAGGAGGCGCTGAAGCTCATCGAGGAGGGCCCCGAGGGCTGCCTCGACGGCAGCGACGACGGCAACGGCGGCGAGGCCGGCCGCAAGCAGCAGGAGCAGAAGGACAAGCTCGAGGAGCAGACCGGCAAGTCCCAGCCCGAGGAGCCGCAGGAGCCCGAGGACAAGGGCGACGACGGCGAGGGCGAGGACGAGGAGAAGAAGGACCCGAAGCAGAAGGAGCTCGAGGAGCGCAACCAGCAGGGTCAGCGCCAGTCCGAGACCGACCGCCGCGAGGAAGAGGGCGAGGAGAAGGGCAGCTCCGGCGCCGGCGTCGACAAGCCCTGGTGACTCAGCAAGCCCTGGTGACTCAGCGCTCGTCGAGCATGAGGTCGATCGTGTAGTCCTCGGCGCGGTAAGCGTGGTCGCCGAACTCGATGGCCGCCCCCGAGGCGTCGAAGGCCATGCGGGTCATCGTCAGCACCGGCTGGCCGGAACGCAGCCCGAGCGCCCGCCGCTCGGCGGCCGTCGGCATGCGCGCCCCGATCGACTGGCGCGCGACGACCGGCTTGACCCCCCGCTTGCGCAGCAGCGCGTAGAGCCCTTGGGCCTCGAGGCTCTCGAGGGTGATCTCGGCGTGGGCCGGCGGGAGCCAGTTGTGCATGATCGCCAGCGGCTGGTCGCCGGCGGAGCGCACCCGCACCACCGAGAGCATCTCGGTGTCGGCCGCGAGGTCGAGTGCCGCGGCGGCCCGCTCGTCGGTGCGCATCTCCATCTCGATGACGCTCGTGCGCGGCTCGCGCCCCTCGGCCTCGAGGTCGTCGAAGAGCGAGGACAGCCGGGCCTTGCGGTGCACCTTGCGGTTGGCGACGGTCGTGCCCAGCCCCCGGCGGCGCACGAGCAGCCCCTGGTCGACCATCTCCTGGATCGCCCGGCGGACGGTCGGCCGGGAGAGCGAGAGGCGCCCCGCGAGGGCGACCTCGTTTTCGAAAGGGTCGCCGGGCTCGAGGCGTCCGTCGTCGATCGCGGCGGTCAGCTGCTCGGCGAGCTGGTGGTACAGCGGCACCGGGGACTCCCGGTCGATGACCACCTCGAGCTGCATCGCTGACATGGTCGGAGCATACGCGGCGGGGTGCATGACAGCCATACGTCAGTATGTCCTGACAAACTGTTGACAGGCCCCTTGGCGTGGGGAAGAGTGACCCGCACACCCCGCACGAACCACGCAAAGGAGCGTCCCCGGATGCGGATCGGACTCGTCGGCCTCGGCCGGATCGGCGCCTTCCACGCCGAGACCCTCGTCGGGTTGCCGGAGGTCGACACCCTCGTCATCACCGACGCCCGCGACGGCATCGCCGACGAGGTCGCCGCCCGCCTGCGCGCGACCGGTTCGGTGGCGCAGGTCGAGGTCGTCGCCCCCGACGCGCTGATCGACGCGGACCTCGACGGTCTCGTCGTCGCGACCGCCACCAACGGCCACGCCGAGTGGATCCGCCGCGGTGTCGAAGGGGGCGTCCCCACCTTCTGCGAGAAGCCCGCTGCCGGCAGCCTCGACGAGACGATCGAGCTGGCCCGTCTCGAGGCGAGCAGCGGGGTCCCGGTGCACATCGGGCACCAGCGGCGCTTCGACGTCGGCTTCCGCCGGGCGCAGGAGGCCGTCGCCTCCGGCGAGCTCGGCTTCGTCCACACGATCCGGGCCAACACCCACGACCAGGCGCCCCCGCCGGCGGAGTTCATCCCGACCTCGGGCGGCATCTTCCGCGACTGCGGGGTCCACGACTTCGACGCGGTCCGCTTCGTCACCGGCCGCGAGATCGCGAGCGTCTACGCGGTGGGCGCCAACAAGGGCGCCGACTTCTTCGCCGAGGCCGGCGACGTCGACACCGGCGCGGCGGTGCTCACCCTCGACGACGACACCCTCGTGCTGATGTCGACGACCCGCTACAACGGCGGGGGCCACGACGTGCGCATGGAGGTCATGGGCGAGCGCGGCACGATCACCGCCGGCCTTGACCACTCGCTGGCCATGGTGAGCGCCGAGCCCGACGTCGACTTCCCCCGCGGCCCGCAGCGCTGGTCCTTCATGGAGCGCTTCCTGCCGGCCTACCGGGCCGAGCTCACCGCCTTCTTCGAGGTGGCCGTCGGCCGCCGCGAGAGCCCCTGCACGATCGCCGACGCGCTCGAGGCCTATCGCACCGCCGAGGCGTGCGAGCTCTCGCGCGCCGAGCGCCGCCCCGTCGCCATGACCGAGATCCGAGGACTGTGACCATGATCGCCGCCACCACGCGTCGCCCGCTCACCGAGCGCATCGCCGCCGCCCCGATCTCCTGGGGGGTGTGCGAGGTCCCCGGCTGGGGCTGGCAGCACCAGCCGCCGACCGTGCTGACCCAGATGCGCGACCTGGGCATCGCGGCGACCGAGTTCGGGCCCGACGGCTTCCTCCCCGACGACCCGCAGGGCAAGGCCGACACCCTCGCCGAGTACGGCCTGGCGGCGGTCGGGCAGTTCGTACCCGTGGTCCTGCACGACCCGGCGATCGACCCCCTTCGCACCGTCGAGACCGCGATGGCCGGCCTCGTCGCGGCCCGGGCGACCACGGTCGTCATCGCCGCCGCGACCGGCGCGGAGGGCTACGACGCCCGCCCCGAGCTCGACGACCAGCGCTGGACCACGCTCTTGGCCAACCTCGACCGGATCGCCGATGCCGCTGCGGCGCAAGGCCTCACGGCCACGCTGCACCCGCACGTGGGGACGATGGTCGAGTCCGGCGAGGAGACCGACCGGGTGCTCGCCGGCTCCCGCATCGGGCTCTGCCTCGACACCGGTCACCTGCTCATCGGCGGGGGTGACCCCGTGCGAGTCGCCCGGGAGCACCCGCAACGGATCGCCCACATGCACCTCAAGGACGTCGACCTCGCCTGGGCCCGCAAGGTGCAGGACGGCTCGGCCAGCTACACCGATGCCGTCGCGGCCGGCATGTACGTCGCCCTCGGTCGCGGTGACGTCGACATCGCCGCCATCGTCGCCTCCCTCGAGACCGCCGGCTACGGCGGCTGGTACGTCCTCGAGCAGGACACCGTCCTGGCCGGTGACCCCGCCGACCCCGTCACGCCGCAGGGGGCCGCGGACCCGGTCGCCGACGTGCGCGAGTCGGTGGGGTACCTGAGTGAGGTCGCGCGGGTGGTCGAGGGGTCTCGAGGCTCGTCGCAGAGCTCCTCGCACCTCGACCAGCGAGAGGGGACGCAGGCGTGACCTACGACCTCATCACCATGGGCCGGACGGGGGTGGACATCTACCCCCTCGACCACGGGGTCCCGCTGGAGGAGGTGCGCACCTTCGAGAAGTTCCTCGGCGGGTCGGCGACCAATGTCGCCGTCGCCGCCGCGCGCCACGGTCGCTCGGCCGCCCTCATCACCAAGACGGGGGCCGACGCCTTCGGCCGCTACGTGCGCGCCGAGGCCGAGCGCCTCGGTGTCGTCGGTGACTTCATCACCCCGATCAGCGGTGACGGGCCGCCGACGCCGGTGACCTTCTGCGAGGTGCATCCGCCCGACGACTTCCCGCTGTACTTCTACCGCTACCCGACCGCGCCCGACCTCATGCTCACCGAGGAGGACCTGCCGCTCGAGGCGATCCGCGGCGCGCGGGTCTTCTGGACCACGGTCACCGGGCTGAGCGCCGAGCCATCGCGGGCGACCCACCACGTCGCCTACGCCGCGCGTGGCCGGGCCGAGCACACCGTCCTCGACCTCGACTACCGGCCGATGTTCTGGGCCGACCCGAGTGAGGCGACCCACGAGGTCGGCCGCGCCCTCGAGCACGCGACCATCGCCGTCGGCAACCGTGAGGAGTGCGAGGTCGCCGTCGGCGAGACCGACCCCCAGCGCGCTGCCGACGCCCTGCTCGAGCGCGGACTCGAGCTGGCGATCGTCAAGCAGGGCCCCCGCGGGGTGCTCGCCGCGACCGCCGACGAGCGGGTGGAGGTTCCCCCCTTCGCCGTCGAGGTGGTCAACGGACTGGGTGCCGGTGACGCCTTCGGCGGGGCCCTCGTCCACGGGCTGCTCGAGGGCTGGGACCTGCGGCGGATCCTCGAGTTCGCCAACGTCGCGGGAGCGATCGTCGCCTCCCGGCTCGAGTGCAGCACCGCGATGCCCACGGTCGCCGAGGTCGAGGCCGGCCTGGCCAAGTGGGCGGCGAAGGGAGTCCGGGCATGAGCACGCAGCCGGTCACCGGGGCGACGCGCCCCGTTGCGGTCGACATCGCCGACATCACCGGCACCCGGGCCACCGACCCCGGTGCCATCGCCCGCGGCTGGGCCGCCCGCACCCGCCGCCCGCTCCTGGCCGACGACGGCCGGATGCTCCTCGTCGCCGCCGACCACCCGGCCCGCGGCGCCCTGGGCGTGCGGGGTCAGGCGATGGCCATGGCCTCGCGCTCGGACCTGCTGCGCCGCCTGGCCACCGCGCTGTCGCGGCCGGGCGTCGACGGGGTGCTGGGCACCCCCGACGTCCTCGACGACCTGCTGCTCATGGGGGCGCTCGAGGGCAAGGTCGCCATCGGGTCGATGAACCGCGGTGGGCTGCAGGGCTCCTCCTTCGAGCTCGACGACCGCTTCACCGGCCACACGGCCGCCGAGATCGTCGCCAGCGGCATCGACGGCGGCAAGATGCTCACCCGCATCGACCTCGACGACCCAGCGAGCGTCGCCACCCTCGAGGCGAGTGCCCGAGCGGTCACCGAGCTCGCCGCGCACTCGACCATGGCGATGGTCGAGCCCTTCTGGTCGACCCGTCGCGACGGCAAGGTCGTCAACCTCCTCGACCCCGACTCGACGATCCGCTCGATCACCGTCGCCTCCGGGCTCGGCGCCACGAGCGCGCACACCTGGCTCAAGCTGCCCGTCGTCGACGAGCTGGAGCGGGTCATGGACGCCACGACCCTGCCCTCGCTGCTCCTCGGCGGCGACCCCCAGGGCGACCCCCGCGACACCTACGCCTCATGGGGCCGCTCGCTGACCCTCCCGCAGGTGCGCGGGCTCGTCGTCGGGCGCGCCCTGCTCTACCCGCCCGACGGCGACGTCGCGACCGCCGTCGACATCGCCGCCGACCTCGTCCACGGAGGCGCCGCATGAGCCACGCCCCTCGCACCGGAGCCGACAACGACCGGTGGTACCTCCCCTTCGCGCCGCAGGGAGCCGCCTGGGCCGTCGAGGTCACCGACGAGATCGACGGCTGGCAGCACACCAGCCTGCGGGTGGCCGTGCTCGCGCCGGGTGCGTCCGTCGGCCACCGGCTCGACGGTCAGGAGGCGCTCGTCGTGCCGCTCGTCGGCGGGGTGAGCGTGACCGCTGACGGCACCGAGCACGTGCTGGCCGGTCGCCCGAGCGTCTTCGCCGGCCCCACCGACGCGCTCTACGCCCCTGCGGGGACGGCCCTGGAGCTGACCAACACCGGCGACGCCGAGGCACGCGTCGCGGTCTGCGGTGCCCGGGTCGACGACCCTAGCGGTGGGGGACGCGAGGTCGTCGTGATCGGCGCCGACGGGGTGCCCGTCGAGCAGCGCGGCGCCGGGGCGTGCAGTCGTGAGGTGCGCGGTCTCGGCATGCTCGACACGCTGCCGGCCGCCGAGCAGATCCTCGTCTGCGAGGTCGTCACGCCCGCCGCCGGCTGGTCCTCCTACCCGCCGCACAAGCACGACACCGACCGGCCCGGTCAGGAGAGCGAGCTGGAGGAGATCTACTACTTCGAGACCCAGTCCGTCGGTGACGCCGACGCTGGGCGGGCGCCGCTCACCCGGGGCACCGACCGCGAGGACGGCCGCCAGCCCGTCGGCTACCAGCAGGTCTACGGAGCGGAGGGGCGACCCATCGACGTGCTCGTCGAGGTGGCCACCGGTGACACCGTGCTCGTCCCGCACGGCTGGCACGGCCCTGCGATGGCCGCGCCCGACGCCGACCTCTACTACCTCAACGTCATGGCCGGCCCCGGCCCCGAGCGGGCCTGGCTGATCTGCGACGACCCGGCGCACGGCGCGATCCGGGAGACCTGGGCCCTTCGAGACAGTCGCTGCGCGACTTCCTCAGGAACCGAGGAGGCGCGATGACGGGTGCGGCTGACCGTGGCGCAGGCGGTGGTGCGCTTCCTCGGCGCGCAGTGGAGCGAGCGCGACGGGGAGCGCCAGCGCCTCTTCGCCGGGGTGCTCGGCATCTTCGGCCACGGCAACGTGGCCGGCGTCGGCCAGGCCCTGCTCCAGGAGGAGCTCGCCGCCGGCGAGGGCGGGCCCGCGCTGCCCTACGTGCTCGCCCGCAACGAGCAGGCGATGGTCCACACCGCCGTCGCCTACGCCAAGCAGCGCGACCGGCTCCAGACCTGGGCGTGCACCGCCTCGGTCGGCCCCGGCAGCACCAACATGCTCACCGGAGCCGCGCTCGCGACGATCAACCGGCTGCCGGTGCTCCTCCTGCCGAGCTCGACCTTCGCCACCCGGGCCGCGGGGGCGCTGCTGCAGGAGCTCGAGCAGCCGCACGGCGGCGACCTCACCGTCAACGACGCCTTCCGCCCGCTCTCGCGCTTCTACGACGAGGTGCGCCGGCCCGAGCAGCTGCCGGCGATCCTCCTCGCCGCGATGCGGGTGCTCACCGACCCGGCCGAGACCGGCGCGGTGACGATCTCGCTGCCGCAGGACGTGCAGGCCGAGGCCTTCGACTGGCCGGTCGAGCTCTTCGCCGAGCGCACCCACCACATCGCCCGGCCGCCGGCCGAGGCCTCGCGGATCGCGGCCGCCGCCGAGATCATCCGCTCCGCGCAGCGCCCGATGATCGTCGCCGGCGGTGGGGTGCACTACTCCGGCGCCGAGGACGCCCTCGCCGCGCTGTGCGAGGCGACCGGGATCCCCGTCGGCGAGACGCAGGCGGGCAAGGGGTCGCTCCTCCACGGCCACCCGCAGCTCCTCGGAGCGGTCGGGTCGACCGGCACGACGGCCGCCAATGCCGTTGCGGCGCAGGCCGATGTCGTCATCGGCATCGGCACCCGCTACCAGGACTTCACGACGGCGAGCCGGACCGCCTTCGCCGCCGACGGGGTGCGCTTCGTCAACCTCAACATCACCCCCTTCGACGCGGTGAAGCACTCCGGCCTGACCGTCGTCGGTGACGCCCGCGAGGCGATCACGGCCCTGACCGCCGCCCTCGACGGCTGGGGCGTCGACGACGACCACCGGCAGGAGCAGACCCGGCTGTGGGCGGAGTGGGACGCGCAGGTCGAGGCGGCGCACCACCCGTCGCCCGAGGTCACCGATGCGCTCGCCGACGGGCTGCTCACCCAGGGCGAGGTGCTGGGACTGGTCAACGAGCTCTCCGACCCGCGTGACGTCGTGCTCTGCGCTGCCGGTTCGATGCCCGGCGACCTGCACAAGACGTGGCGGGTGCGCGACCGGCGCGGCTACCACGTCGAGTACGGCTACTCCTGCATGGGCTATGAGGTGCCCGCCTCGATCGGGATCCGGTGGGCCGACCCGACCCGCGAGGTCTGGGCCATGGTCGGCGACGGCGGCTACCTGATGATGCCGACCGAGCTCGTCACGGCCGTGCAGGAGCGGACCAAGGTCATCGTCGTGCTCGTGCAGAACCACGGATTCCACTCCATCGGGTCGCTGTCGGCCTCGCTCGGCAGTCAGCGCTACGGCACCGCCTACCGGGCCCGGGGCGACGGGGGCCGCCTCGACGGCGACCGGCTGCCCGTCGACCTCGCCGCCAATGCCCGCTCGCTCGGCGCGCACGTCATCGAGGTGCACGACCGGGCGGGCCTCGAGGCCGCCATCGCCGAGGCCAGGGCGGCGCCGGCCGACGCAGGCCCCGTCGTCATCCACGTCGAGACCGACCCCATGGTCTTCGGGCCCGACTCGCGCTCGTGGTGGGACGTGCCCGTCGGCGAGGTGAGCGAGCTCGAGAGCACCCGCGCCGCGCGGGCCGAGTACGAGCAGGCGAAGTCCCGGCAACGAACGCATCTCGCCCCGGCGGATCTCCCGCCGTCCGGCACACCGGACAGCGACACTCACAACTGAATCGAAGCCGGCGCCACCCGGGCGCCGCTCCCCGACGTCCCCCGCAACGGAGCGGGAGAGATGAAGAAAGGCTGGACCCATGTCCCGTATCACCCGCGTCAGCGTCGTCGCGACATCGGCCGTGGCCGCTCTCGCCCTGGCTGCCTGCTCCTCCTCCGGGGGCAAGCAGACGGACGAGGGAGGCGGCGGTGGCGGTGGCGGCGTCGACACCCCTGAGATGACGGTCGCCTTCATCACCCACGCCGAGCCCGGAGACACCTTCTGGGACCAGGTCCGTGCGGGGGCCGAGGACGCCGCGAAGAAGAACAACGTCAAGCTCGAGTACACCGCCAACCCCGAGGGGGCCGGGCAGTCCAACCTCGTCCAGCAGGCCACGGACAAGAAGGTCGACGGCATCGCCGTCACCCTCGCCAAGCCCGAGGCGATGAAGGGCAATGTCGAGAAGGCCGTCGCCGCCGACATCCCCGTCGTCGCGCTCAACGCGGGCATGGACGACTGGAAGGAGATGGGCGCGCTGTCCTTCTTCGGCCAGGACGACGAGCTCGCCGGCGAGGCCGCCGGTGAGCGGCTCACGGAGGAAAAGGCGGGCACGACCCTCTGCGTCATCCAGGAGCAGGGCCACGTCGGCCTCGAGTCCCGGTGCAAGGGCGTCGCCGCGACCTTCGACAAGTCGGAGAAGATCTACGTCAAGGGCACCGACACCGCCAACGTCCAGTCGACGATCACCGCCAAGCTGCAGCAGGACAAGGACATCACCCACGTCCTGACGCTCGGGGCCCCCTTCGCCCTCATCGCCCAGAAGTCCGTCGACGAGGCCGGCAGCAAGGCCAAGGTCGCGACCTTCGACCTCAACGACGAGGCGCTGCAGCAGATCAAGGACGGCAACATCGAGTGGGCCGTCGACCAGCAGCCCTACGTCCAGGGCTACCAGGCCGTCGACTCGCTGTGGCTGCGCGTCAACAAGGGCGCGTCCGTCGGCGGTGGCGAGCCGAGCTTCACCGGCCCCGCCTTCGTCGATGACAAGAACGTCGATCTGCTGCTCGAGGACTGATCCACCGATGACCGCACCTTCGATCGCCCCCGAGGCCGATGACCGGGTCGTGGCGAAGGGGAGGATGGGCCTCCTCTTCGCCCGACCGGAGGTCGGGGCCCTCATCGGGGCCCTGGCCGTCATGGCCCTCTTCCTCGCCGTCGCCCCGTCCTTCCGCAGCCTGGGCAACACCGGCACGATCCTCTACGAGGCCTCGGCCATCGGGATCATGGCCGTCGGCGTCTCGCTGCTCATGGTCGGTGGCGAGTTCGACCTGTCGACCGGTGTCGCCGCCACCGCGTCGGGCATCTGCGCGGCCCTCACGGCGTGGAACTTCGGGCTCAACGTCTGGATGGGGGTGATCGCGGCCCTCGTCTTCTCGCTCGCCGTCGGTGCCTTCAACGGCTGGCTGCTCATGCGCACCGGGCTGCCGAGCTTCCTCGTGACGCTCGGGACCTTCTTCGTCCTCCAGGGCGCCAACCTCGCGGTCACCCGACTCGTCGGTGGGACCGTCTCGACGCCGACGATCTCGGACATGGACGGCTTCGAGTCGGCCCAGCGGGTCTTCGCGTGGAGCGTGTCGATCGGGCCGGTCAACATCAAGGCCCTCGTCGTCTACTGGCTCGTCATGGTCGTCATCGGCGCCCTCGTCCTGCAGCGCACGCGCATCGGCAACTGGATCTTCGCCGTCGGTGGTGACGCCGACGCCGCCCGCGCCGTCGGTGTCCCCGTCAAGGCGGTGAAGATCGGGCTCTTCATGACCGTCGGCTTCTGCGCGTGGATGCTCGGCATGCACCTGCTCTTCAACTACCAGGTGATGCAGTCCGGCGAGGGTGTCGGCAACGAGTTCATCTACATCATCGCCGCGGTGGTCGGTGGCTGCCTGCTCACCGGTGGCTACGGCTCGGTCGTCGGTGCGGCCCTCGGCGCGCTGATCTTCGGCATGACCCGCCTGGGCATCAACTACGCGGGGTGGAACGTCGACTGGTTCTACACCTTCCTCGGCGCGATGCTCCTGCTCGCCACCCTGGTCAACCTCTACGTCAAGAAGAAGGCGGATGCGCGATGAGCACGCAGACCGGGCCGCGGCGCGCGGCCGACGTCCAGCCCCTCGTCGTCATGCAGGACGTCGGCAAGTCCTACGGCAACGTCAACGCACTGCAGGGCGTCAACCTCGAGGTCTACCCGGGTGAGGTGACCTGCGTTCTCGGCGACAACGGCGCGGGCAAGTCGACGCTCATCAAGATCATGGCCGGCCTGCACGAGCACACCGCGGGCACCTTCGAGATCAACGGGGTGAGCCGAAACCTCGCCTCGCCGCGCGCGGCGCAGGCCCTGGGCATCGCGACGGTCTACCAGGACCTCGCCCTGGCGCCGCTCATGTCGGTGTGGCGCAACTTCTTCATGGGCAACGAGATCCGCAAGGGTCCCTTCCTCGACTCGCGGGCGATGCGACGCATCGCCGACGAGGAGCTGCAGAAGATGGGGATCCACATCGGGGACCTCGACCGGCCCGTCGGTGGCCTCTCGGGTGGGCAGAAGCAGTGCATCGCCATCGCCCGCGCGATCTACTTCGGCGCCAAGGTCATCATCCTCGACGAGCCGACCGCGGCCCTGGGCGTCAAGCAGTCGGGGGTGGTCCTCAAGTACATCGCCAAGGCTCGCGATGCCGGCCTCGGGGTCGTCTTCATCACCCACAACCCGCACCACGCCTACCTCGTCGGCAACCACTTCATCATCCTCAAGCTCGGTCGGCTCACCCTCGACGCGCACCGCGACGAGCTGACGCTCGACCAGCTGACCGCGGAGATGGCCGGTGGCCAGGAGCTCGACGCGCTCAAGCACGAGCTCGGCGACGTCGACCCCGGCAAGACCGTCGACCCGGACAACCCGGAGGTCCAGCTCGCCGGACCGGGCAAGCCCCAGGTGCAGGAGGAGGAGCCGCAGTGACCTCTCTTCGCCCACCGGTCCCTGAGGTGCGACGAAGCAGCCTCGAAGGGAGCCTGCGGTGACCTCCCTTCGCGTCGGGGTCGTCGGCGTCGGCCTCATGGGGGCCGACCACGCCCGCCGCCTGGCCACCCGCATCGCCGGCGCGAGCCTGGTGGCGCTCGCCGACCCCGACGTCGAGCGGGCGCAGGCGCTCGCCGACGACCTCGGCGGGGCCGGCGGCCCGGTGCGGGTGCACGCCGACCCGCTCGACCTCGTCGCCGACGAGGGTGTCGACGCGGTGCTGCTCGCCTCGCCCGGGTCAGTCCACGAGGAGCAGCTCCTCGCGTGCATCGAGCGCGGGGTCCACGTCCTGTGCGAGAAGCCGCTCACCATGGACGGCGACTCGTCGCGGCGGGTCGTCGAGGCCGAGCGCGCCGGTGGACGTGACCTGGTGCAGGTGGGCTTCATGCGGCGCTTCGACCCGGAGTACGTGCGGCTGCACGAGATGCTCGCGGACGGGCGCTTCGGTCGCCCGCTCGTGCTGCACCAGACGCACCGCAACCTGTCCGTGCCCAACCCCGACTTCCGCTCCGAGATGATCGTGCGCGACTCCCTCGTGCACGAGGTCGACTGCGCGCGCTGGCTGCTCGGCGAGGAGATCGCCTCGGTCCAGGTCATCGGCCCGACGCCGACGCGGCACGCCCTCGACGGGGTGGTCGACCCGCAGATCTCGATCTTCCGGATGGCGTCGGGCGCGGTGGTGACCAATGAGGTCTTCGTCAACAGCCGCACCGGCTACGAGGTCCGCGTAGAGGCCGTCGGTGAGGACGGCAGCGCGATCATCGGCCGCCCGTGGGGCGAGGTCTACACGACGACCGCGGGCCACGACGGCGCGGCCGGCACGTGGGGTGGGCCGATCGTGCCCGACTACCGCGTGCGCTTCGAGCGGGCGTACGACCTCGAGGTCCAGGCCTGGGTCGACGCGAGCCTGCGTGGCGAGGTCGTGGGTGCCACGAGCCGGGACGGGTGGATCTCGACGCTCGTCTGCTCCGCCGGCATGGAGTCCCTGGCGAGCGGACGACCGGTCGACGTCGCCCTGCCCTGAGGCTCCCCCTTCGCCCGACGAAGGGGGGTGACGCCCCCTTCGGTAGTTGTTAGTATGTAAGGACAAAGTCCGCCGTTGCCCAAAGGAGGGCACAGATGAGCGCCACCACGACCGCGCCCGGTCGCATCACCCACCTCGTCGGTCACCATTCGTGGCAGGGGGAGCCCGGCCGCACCAGCGAGGTCTACAACCCCGCGACCGGTGAGGTCACCGGCACCCTCGACCTGGCCAGCGCCGACACGGTCGACGAGGTCGTGGCCAAGGCCAAGGCGGCGGCACAGGAGTGGGGGCACGTCTCGCTCGCCCGGCGCGTCCGGGTGCTCTTCGCCTTCCGGCAGCTGCTCGAGGAGCGCAAGGACGAGATCGCCAAGGCGATCACCGCGGAGCACGGCAAGACCTACGAGGACGCCAAGGCGGAGATCTCGCGCGGCCAGGAGGTCGTCGAGTTCGCCTGCGGCATCCCGCAGCTGCTCAAGGGCGGCTTCTCCGAAAACGTCTCGACGAGCATCGACGCCTACTCGATCCTCCAGCCGCTCGGGGTCGTGGCGATCATCTCGCCCTTCAACTTCCCGGCGATGGTGCCGCTCTGGTTCGTCCCCGTGGCTGTCGCGACGGGCAACACCGTCGTCATCAAGCCGAGCGAGAAGGACCCGACGGCGGTCAACCTCATCGCCGACCTGTGGCGCGAGGCCGGGGTCCCCGACGGCGTGGTCAATGTCGTCCACGGCGACAAGGAGGCGGTCGACGCGCTGCTCGACCACACCGACGTCAAGGCGGTCTCCTTCGTCGGGTCGACGCCGATCGCCCGCTACGTCTACGAGCGCGGGGTCGCCGCCGGCAAGCGCGTCCAGGCGCTCGGCGGCGCGAAGAACCACATGCTCGTGCTGCCCGACGCCGACCTCGACCTGGCCGCCGACGCCGCGGTCAACGCCGGCTACGGTGCGGCGGGGGAGCGGTGCATGGCCATCTCGGTGGTGATCGCGACCGACGCGATCGCCGACGAGCTCGTCGCCAAGATCGCCGAGCGCACCCGCACCCTGCGCACCGGTAACGGCATGGGCGAGTCCGACATGGGCCCGCTCGTCACCCGCGCGCACCTGGACAAGGTCACCGGCTACGTCGAGGAGGGGGTCGCCTCCGGCGCGGAGCTCGTCATCGACGGGCGCGAGGGTGCGGGCGACCTGGGTGAGGGCTTCTTCCTGAAGCCGACGCTCTTCGACCGGGTGACGCCGGAGATGTCGATCTACACCGACGAGATCTTCGGCCCGGTGCTCTCGGTCGTGCGGGTGGGGTCCTACGACGAGGGCCTGCAGCTGATCAACGACAACCCCTACGGCAACGGCACGACGATCTTCACCAACGACGGTGGGGCTGCGCGGCGCTTCCAGCACGAGGTCGAGGTCGGGATGGTCGGCATCAACGTGCCGATCCCCACGCCGATGGCCTACTACTCCTTCGGTGGGTGGAAGAACAGCCTCTTCGGTGACACCCACGCCCACGGCATCGAGGGCGTGCACTTCTTCACCCGGACCAAGGCGGTCACCCAGCGCTGGCTCGACCCGAGCCACGGGGGCCTCAACCTCGGGTTCCCGCAGAACGACTGACGACGGCGCGGCGCGCCGACCGAGCGTCAGCGAGGGTGGGTGAGCGGCCTGGCGGGCAGCGTTATCGCCACCCGGCGGCGTTGGTGTCACCTGGTTGCCCTTCTCCGGGGGGCCAGGTGACACCAACGCCGTCAGGCTCGACCCCGTCCCCCTTCGACCGGGGTGGCTCGCGGGCTCCCTTCGTCCGGGGAGCCCGATCAGCCGATGTGCTCGTGCACGAAGGCGAGGACGTCGTCGAGGACCTCTTCGCGGTTGGTCTCGTTGAAGATCTCGTGGCGGGCGCCGGGGTAGCGCTTGGAGGGGGCGCCGTCGGGGGCGATGTGCGCCCAGCCCTCGTCGGAGCGGTCGATCGGCACGAGCTGGTCGTCGGCGCCGTGCAGCCAGATCGTCGGGACCGTGAGGCGCCCACCGCGGGTGATCGCCTCGAGGCAGGCGCGCAGCGCGAGCAGGGTCGGGCGCTTGAAGTCGCCGTGCCAGACGAGCTCGTCGGCCTCGTAAGCGCGGCCGACGTCGGGTTCGCGGCTGAGGGTGGTGATGTCGATCGGCGTCGGCGGGATCTCGTCGAGGTCGGCCAGGGTGGTCGGCTCCCAGGAGCCGAGCACCGGGCCGGAGAGCACCGTTGCCGTGAGCGTCTCGGGGTGGCGCTGGGTGTAGCGGGCGGCGATCATGCCGCCCATCGAGTGCCCGATGAGCACGAGCGGCAGGTCGGGCTGCTCCTCGTGCGCGCGCTGCACGAGCAGGTGCAGGTCGTCGACGACACCCTCGAAGTCGTCGACGAGCACTCGCTCGCCCTCGCTGCGTCCGTGGCCGATGTGGTCGTGCGCGTAGACGACTGCGCCGTCGGCGGTGAGCCGCTCGGCCACCCACTGGTAGCGCCCGACGTGCTCGCCGTAGCCGTGGGCGATGACAGCCACCCACGTCGGATCGGCAGGGGGCTCCACTGCGAGCCGATGAGCAGGCCGGCGTGGCCCTGGGTCTCGATGTCCTCGGGCGGGATGGAGCTCACGGGGTCCTCCTGGGTGACGTCGGTGTCCGGCTCCAGTCTGTCAGCGGACCCGCTCGAAGGGGGACGACGTCCTGTCCGCGGGAACACATCCCTGTCCCGGGTGCGTTGGACAGGGCCGCACTCGACGACGGGGGACCGCGTGACCGCAGGCAGGACCGACCAGATGACCGGGCAGGACGCGATCGGTGAGGAGCAGGAGGCACTCGACGCGGCACACGTGCGCCGCCTCGAGATCCAGGCAGAGCTCGAGCAGCGGTTGAGGGGCAGCGCCGAGGAGGGCTCGGTGGTCGCGGCGGCGATGCGCTCGACGCAGACCCGGCTGCACGAGCTGACGCAGGCCGAGCAGGGACTGGTCTTCGGGCGGCTCGACAGCCGCGACGGCGACGTGCTGCGGGTCGGCCGGGTCGGTGTGCCGTCGGCCGACGACGACGCGGACCCCCTCGTCGTCGACTGGCGGGCCGAGGCATCCCGCCCCTTCTACACCGCGACCGCCGTTGCGCCGCAGGGGCAGTCGCGGCGCAGGCACATCCGCAGCGAAGGCAGCACGGTCGTCGGCGTCGACGACGAGCTCCTCGACGGGTCGACCGACGGTGACCTCGTCGGTGAGGGCGCGCTGCTCGCAGCGCTCGACGAGCGCCGCACCGGCCGGATGGGCACGGCGGTCGCCACGCTCCAGCGCGAGCAGGACGACATCGTGCGGGCCGACGCGCGAGGCGCTCTCGTCGTCCAGGGTGGTCCGGGCACGGGCAAGACCGTCGTCGCGCTGCACCGCGTCGCCTACCTGCTCTTCGCGCACCCTCAGCTCGCCCGCTCGGGTGTCCTCGTCCTCGGGCCGTCCCAGCGGTTCCTCGACTACATCGGCCAGGTGCTTCCCGCCCTCGGCGAGACCGCGGTCGTCGCCGCGACCTGCGAGAGTCTCGTCCCCGGTGTCCGACCGGAGCGAAGGGAGAGCCGCACCCTCGCGGAGATCAAGGGCCGGGCGCTGTGGCAGCGCGCGCTCGCCGACCACGTGGCCGGGCTGGTGCCGCCCCCTTCGGACCTGACGCTCCACTGGGACGGCGAGGAGCACGTCGTGCCGGCCGAGAGGATCGAGCGGCTGCAGCGCGGCGCGCTGTCGGGACGCTCCTACCACCACGCCCGGCGGGTGCTCACCGCTCAGCTCGTCGACGTGCTCACCGAGCTCGTCGCCGACCGCGCGGTCGAGCTGTTGGCCTCGGCGGAGGAGGGCTTCGAGGAGATCCTTGACCGCGTGGACAAGAGCCTGGCCCGCCAGGACGACCGCGGCGCGCGGACCCAGAGCTCGAGCGGCTCGGTCGACGGCGAGCTCAGCGAGGACGAGGTCGAGGGGCTGCGGCAGCGGATCGAGGCCGATCCCGGCATCGCCGCCCGGCTGGCGCTCCGCTGGCCGGACCGGGACCCGGCCGACGAGCTGCGCCGGCTGCTCGCGGACCGTGCCGCCCTCGCCGGGGTACCGGGCCTGACCGATGCCGAGCGCGACCTCGTGGCCGCCGAGCCGACCCCCTTCGCGCCCAGCGACATCGCGCTCCTCGACGCGCTCGCCGACCTCCTCGGTGAGGCGGAGCAGCGCGAGCGGCAGGGCGAGTTCACCGCCGATCGTGCTGCGGCACAGCGGGACTGGGTCTACGGGCATGTCGTCGTCGACGAGGCGCAGGAGCTCTCCGCGATGGAGTGGCAGATGGTCGCGCGCCGCTGCCCTGCCTACTCGATCACCGCCGTGGGCGACATCGACCAGACCGAGGCGCCGCACGCCCACACGACCTGGGAGGGTGCCGTCGGCGAGGTGCTCACCGACCGGTGGCGTCGCGCCGACCTGACGATCTGCTACCGCACCCCGCGCGAGGTCATGGAGCTCACCGGGCCGGTCCTCGAAGCCGCCGGCAGCACCAACGAGCCGCCGCGGGCGGTGCGCAGCAGCGGGGTCGAGCCGTGGCTGCGCAGCGTGCCTGCGGACGACCTCGCCGCCACCGTCGCGACCGAGCACGCCGCGCTCCTCGAGCGCTGGGCAGGCGGCTCGGTCGGCGTCGTCGCGCCGGTCGAGCAGGTCGCCGACCTCGCCGCAGCGCTCGGCCCCGACGCGATCGTCATGTCCGCCACCCAGGCCAAGGGGCTGGAGTGGGACGCCGCCCTCGTCGTCGACCCCGACGGCATCGTCGCCGAGCCGCGCGGGTGGAATGGCCTCTACGTCGCCCTCACCCGCTGCACCCAGGAGCTCGGCCGGGTGGAGATCGCGTGACCGCCGCCGGGCCCTGTGCGAAGGTCGGGACATGAGCGAGAGCACGCGCGGGCCGGAGCAGGTCGTCGTCGTCGGGGCCGGCGAGTGCGGCACCCGGGCGGCGATGGCGCTGCGCGAGCGCGGCTTCACCGGCGAGATCACCCTGCTCGGCCGCGAGGAGGTCATCGCCTACGAGCGCCCGCCGCTGTCCAAGGCAGCCCTCGCCGCCGACGACCCCGAGCTCGTCCACCCGTGGACCGAGGAGGCGCTCGCGGAGGCGGGGATCTCCCTTCGTCTCGGGGTGGAGGTCACCGCCATCGACCGCGAGGGCCGGACCGTCGAGACGACCGACGGCCCCGTGCCCTACGACCGGCTCGTGCTCGCGACCGGCGCCGGGCCCCGCCGGCTGGGCCTGGACCACGTGCACTACCTGCGCACCCACGCCGATGCCGCGACGCTGCGCGACCTCGTGCGCCGAGGGGGTCGGCTCCTCGTCGTCGGGGCCGGCTTCATCGGGCTCGAGATCGCTGCGGGTGCCCGGGAGCGGGGCATGGAGGTCGTCGTCGTCGAGGCCGCCGACCGGGCCCTGGCCCGGATGGTGCCGTCGGTCGTGGCCGACAGGGTCGTCGCCCTCCATGCCGAGCACGGGGTGACGGTGCGCACGGGTACGACCGTGACCTCCGTGGAGCGGCACGCCGAGGGTCTGCGCGCAGCCCTGTCCACCGGCGAGGGCCTCGAGGTGGACGCCGTCGTCGCCGGGGTCGGTGCCGCACCGCACACCGAGATCGCCTCTGCCGCAGGGCTGCTCGTCGAGGACGGCATCGTCGTCGACGAGCAGCTGCGGACGAGCGACCCGCGGATCTGGGCGGCCGGCGACTGCGCGGCCTTCCCCGACGCCCGCAGCGGTCACCGGGTGCGCGTCGAGTCCTGGCGCAGCGCCCACGACCAGGCGGTCACCGTCGCCGCCTCGATGACCGGCGGGCAGGAGCCGCACGTCGCCGTCCCGTGGTTCTGGTCCGACCAGTACGACCAGATGCTCCAGACAGCCGGCCTGCCGACGACCGCCGTCACCGACGTCGAGCGCGAGCGCGCTGACGGCTCGCTGATCCACTTCGGGCTCGATGCCGGTGGGCGGCTCGTCGCGGCCACCTCGCTCGGCCGGGGCCCGGTCGTCGCCAAGGACATCCGCGTCGCCGAGCAGCTCATCGCGACGCGAGCGACCCCCGACCCCGCGGCACTCGCGGACCCGGGGGTCGCCCTTCGCTCCCTGCGGTGACTCAGGGCTCGCTGCGGTGACTCAGGCGCCGGCGGCGGCGCGCGCCTCGTCGATCGTCACGGGCCGGTGCTCGGCCAGCGACAGCGTCGCGGCCTCGGCGGCCCAAGCGGTGCCCATGGCGTCGGTGACGGTGCAGGGGTTGTCGACCTCTCCGGCGGCGACGCGGGTGAAGACGCCGAGCTCGATGCGGAAGGCCTCGGCAAGCCGGTCCATGAAGAACCCGTGGGCCGGGCCCGCGGGCCAGGTCGCGCCCGGCGTCGTCGAGCGAAGGGGGAGCCCCTCGTCGAGTCCCGCGGCGACGGCATCGGCCACGCCGTGGACCTCCAACCTCACGTCGTAGCCGCGGCCGTTGGTGCGGGTGTTGGACACGACGCCGATGGTGCTGTCGGAGAGGGTGAGCAGCGCCGAGACGGTGGAGTGGTCGCCGTGGGCGGCGTACATCTCGGCGGGGGCGTCGGGGTCGACCGCGCCGGTGGCGTAGACCTCGACGACCTCCTGGCCGGTCACCCAGCGCACCGCGTCGAGGTCGTGCACGGAGCAGTCACGGAAGATGCCACCGCTCACCGCGAGGTAGGCCGCCGGCGGCGGGGCGGGGTCGAGGGTCGTCGAGCGGACCGTCGTCACCCGGCCCAGCTCGCCCGAGCGCACCGCGTCACGCGCGGCGACGAAGGCCGGGTCGAAGCGGCGCGGGTAGCCGATCTGGACCGGCACGTCGCTGCCTGCGACGGCGGCCTCGACGGCGAGCGACTCGGCGATCGTGCCGGCGACCGGCTTCTCGCAGAAGGTCGGGACCCCCTTCGCCACGGCCGCGCGGATGAGGTCAGCGTGCGCATTGGTGGCCGCCGCGATGACGACGCCGTCGACGCCCGACGCGAGCAGGGCGTCGGGGTCGACGACCGCGGTGGCCTTGCCGATCCGGCCGGTGACGGCCTCGACGGCCGCGGCGACCGGGTCGGTGACGACGAGCTCGTCGACGTGGTCGAGCCCCGCGAGGGTGTCGGCGTGGAAGGCGCCGATGCGCCCGAGTCCGATGAGTCCGATGCGCATCTCAGTCCTGTCCTCCGATGACCTGCTGGTCCCAGTCGATGACGGAGCCGGTGACGACCCCGCTGCGGTCCGAGAGCAGGAAGACGACCGCGTCCGCGATCTCGTCGACCTGCCCGAGCTTGCCCATGGGCAGGCGGGCGTTCGCCTGCTCCACCCAGTCGTCGCCGGCGTCGTGGAAGCGGCGCTGCGTCGCGTCCTCGCCCGCGGTCTGCGTCCACCCGATGTTGAGCGCGTTGACCCGGATGCGGTCGAAGCGGTGGGCGTGGGCGACGTTCTTCGTCAGGCCGAGCAGGCCGGCCTTTGCGGCGACATAGGGCGCGAGATAGGGCTGGCCGCCCTGGGCGCTGATGCTCGCGATGTTGACGATCGTGCCCGGCGCCGAGCGTGCGGTCATGTCGGCGATCGCGGCCTGCATGGTGAAGAAGGGGCCGCGCAGGTTGGTCGCGATGTGCGCGTCGAAGAGCTCGGGCGTGGTGTCGAGGACGGAGCCGCGGTCGGTGAGCCCGGCGCAGTTGACGAGGCAGTCGATGCGGCCGTGCCGCTCGATGGTCGCGGCGACGACTCCCTTCGCCTGCTCGGGGTCGGAGACGTCGCCGGTGACGGCGCTCGCGCGCTCGCCCAGCTCCGCGGCCAGGGCGTCGCCCGGCTCGGGTCGGCGCCCGGAGACGACGACGGTCGCGCCCTCGCGGACGGCGGCGCGGGCGATGCCGGCGCCGACGCCGGACGTGCCTCCCGCGACGAGGACGATCTTGTCGGTGAGCAGCTGCTGCATCGGGTTCCTTCAGGAGGTGCGGCGGGCGGCGGCGTGCCCGGCGAGTCGGGTGGTCAGATCAGTGGGTGAGGCGCCGTCGGCCAGTGCCTGCCGCACGATGTCGGCCTGCGAAGGGGGTGACATGCCGTCGACCGGCTGGTCCAGGTCGAGGTTGGTCGGGAAGGCGTAGCCCTCCGCGCTCGCGCTCACCGCGTGGTCGACGTCGTGCCCAGCAGCCTTGCGGGACAGGAGCGTCGGGTAGATCGCGGTGACCACGCGCTCGCGGTCCACAGCCTCCATGGCGCGGCCGAAGGCCGAGCTGATCTGCAGCAGGTTGGCCACGCGGCGCACGTCGCTCGTCGTGTTGGACCCGGCGGCGTGGAAGAGCGCGGGGTTGAAGAAGACGGCATCCCCCTTCGCCAGCGGCAGCTGCACGTGGTGCCGGGTGAAGTACTCCTGGAACTCGTCGAGCCAGTAGGCGAGGTAACCGTGCGGGTACTTCTGCGAGTGCGGCAGGTAGAGGGTCGGCCCGGTCTCGATCGGCATGTCGCAGTGGGCGATCGCGCCCTGGAGGGTGAGCACGGGGGAGAGGGCGTGCACGTGCGCGGGGTAGCGCTCGGTGACCTCCGGCGAGGCGAAGCCGAGGTGGTAGTCGCGGTGCACGGTCTGCCCGACACCACCGGGGTTGACGACGTTGACCTGACTGGTCACCTGGTATCCGGGGCCGAGCCAGGCGCGGGCGGCGAGGGCGATGAGGTCGTCGCTGTAGTAGTCGACGAAGTCCTCGGGGTGGTCGACCGCGAGCTTCTCCAGAGCATTCCAGATGCGGTCGTTGACGCCGCCGGCGGCGAAGTGGTCGCCGACCTCGCCCCCCTTCGCCCGCTCGGTGGTGATGATCTCCTCGAAGGCCGCGGACACGCGGTCGACGACGGGGTGGGCCAGCGCGCCGGTCATGACGAAGATGCCGGGTCCGTCGGCGAGGACGTGCGCCAGCTCGGACTCGACTGCGGCACAACCCTCCTCGGTGCCGATGGCCGCCCGCAGGGTGGCCGCGTCGTAGACCGGCACCTGCTGCTCGATGCGGTCGGTGAAGGCCAACTGCGGGTCGGGCTGGGTCTCGAGGAGCTCACGCAGGTCCTCGACCCGGCAGTCGGCCTGCCGCAGCCGTCCGGCGAAGGGGGTGGACGTCGGTGTCATGCGCTCCAGCCTTCACTGTCCGGCCGGGCCGCGTCGGGGTCAAAAGACCTCAAAAACCCCTCAGAAGGCCCCGGGTGAGTGCGGTCGCACGACACCGCGGGTAGATTGGTAGACCTGAGGGTAGAAGGGAGTCGACGATGGGTCTGAACATCAAGAACCAGCGTGTCCATGACCTCGCGAGGGAGGTCGCGCAGCGCACGGGCACCACGCAGACGAGCGCGATCGAGGAGGCTCTGCAGCGCAGGCTGGAGGCGCTGCGGGCGGCCGATGACGACGACGCCCGCCGCCGGCGGCTGCTGCGTCTCATGGACGAGATCGAGTCCGACACGACGGCCGCGGACCGTGCCCGGACCGCGCAGATCCAGGAGGAGCTCTACGACGACCGTGGGCTGCCGGCGTGATCGTCGATACGTCGGTGCTCGTCTGCATCCACGACGGTGAGCCCGAGGCCCGCCGCTACCTGGAGGTGCTGCTCGACGAGCCCTCGCCACGCATCTCCGCCGGGTCGCTCCTCGAGGCCTCGATCGTCCTCGACGCGCGGCAGCCCCTGCGGACCTCTCGACGCCTCGACCGACTCGTGGCCGACCTGCGCCTCGACGTGGTGCCGGTGGACGAGCAGCAGGTCAGCGCTGCGCGAGCGGCCTACCGCGACTACGGCAAGGGGTCCGGGCACGCGGCCGGGCTCAACTTCGGCGACTGCTTCGCCTATGCCCTGGCCGCCACGACGGGAGAGCCCCTGCTCTTCAAGGGAGACGACTTCACCCACACGGACGTGCTGCCCGTGGTGTGACGCAGGGCCTCACACCACCGAAAAATCGGCCATCATCATCCGGTCCTCGTGCTCGAGGTTGTGACAGTGCAGGACGTAGCGCCCGCGATAGCCCTCGATCGGCACGAGCACCTCGGCGCGCGAGGTCGGGCCGACGTCGATCGTGTCCTTCCAGACCGGCGCGCCGTCCTGCTCGACCTGGAAGCCCACGAGGTGCGCGTGCACCGGGTGGTGCACGTCGGTCGTGAAGCGCCACCTCTCGAGGGTCCCGAGGCGGGGTCGGGCGATGTCGACCCCCGGCCGGTAGGGCTGGTCGTTGACCGTCCACATCGCGAGGTTGCCGCCGCCGCTGCCGTCGCGACCCCCGCCGCTGCTGCCACTGCCCGTGCTGCCACCGCTCGACCCGTGCGACCCGTGCCCCTGACCACGCGCGCCGAGCGAGAGCTTGAAGTCGCGCGTGACGACGACGTCGGCCGGGTCGAGCCGCTCGATGCTCGCCAGCCGTGAGGGCACGCGCGAGTCGTCCTTCGCCCGGCGCGCCACGTCGAAGCGCAGGACCTCACCCATCGCCCCGTCGTCGAGACGGTTGACGAGGGTCACCTGAGAGCCGACCTCGTGCTCCGAGAAGTCGACGACGACGTCCGCGCGCTCGGCCGGTGCGAGCGTGAGGGTGGAGCGTCGGTGCGGACGGGTCATCAGGCCGAGGTCGGTGCCGACCTGGACGAGGTCACCGCCGGGGTCGAGGGCCAGCTCGAGCCGACGGGCGTTGCAGGCGTTGAGGATCCGCAGTCGGTAGCGGGCGGCGTCGACGTCGGTCCGCGGCCAAGGCGCTCCGTTGACGAGCATGACGTCGCCGAGCAGGCCGCCGTGGTAGCGCGAGTCGATGACGCCGTCGGTCACCGGGTAGACCAGCTCCGCGTCGTCACCGAAGCTCCGGTCGGTGATCACGAGGGTCAGCTCGCGCTCCTCTCGCGGCAGTCCGACGTCCTCCTCGGCCGGGTCGCGCAGCACGAAGGCCCCGGCCATGCCGGCGTAGACATTCGGTCCCGTGAGGTCCATCGCGTGGTCGTGGTACCAGAGTGTCGCCGCGCGCTGGTCGAGCGGGTACTCGTAGACCCGCGAGGCGCTCGGCTGGACGAAGTCCGTCGGATAGCCGTCGTGCTCCGGCGGCACGACGCCGCCGTGCAGGTGGTTGACGATCGGGACGTCGAGCTCGTTGGCCACGGTCAGGTGCAGCGGGGCCCCCTTCGTCGCCTCGATGGTGGGTCCGGGGAAGAGGCCGTCGTAGCCGGCGATCTCCGTCGTGCGCCCGGGCAGGATCTCGACTCCCTTGCGCCGCACCGTCACTCGCGCCCGACCGTCACGATCAGGACGAAGGGGGGTCAGCCGCGGCAGGTCCGTGCTGAAGGGTCGCGGCAGGGGGACCGAGCTGGTGAGGAGGGTCCCGGTGGACCCGCCCGGCGAGGTCATCGCGATGCCGCAGGCGGTGAGGGCGACGCCAGAGACGATGCCGCCGGAGAGGCCGAAGAGCTGGCGACGGGACAGGCTCATCGTCGCACCCCCCTCGCGCCGCGGGTCCACGGCCAGATCGCCAGCCACAGGGCGAGCGCCACGAGGGCGACGCCGAGCGGGACGTGCAGGACGAGGAGGCGGGTCGAGCCGAGCGCCACCTGCATCGTCGTGAGGAACCCGAGGGCCACCGAGGCCGCGACCAGCCACCAGTGCCGACCGACGACTCCGAGGGCCAGGCCGCACACCCCCGTCATCCACGTGACGACGACGAGGATCCCGCCGGTGATGAGGTGCACGTCGAGCGCCGCCCACGTCCCCTGGAGGAAGGAGCCGATCGAGATCGGTTGCAGCACAAAGGCGATCGCCTGCGGCAGCATGACCAGTCGGGTCAGCCACAGCAGCGCGGTGTGCAGCCCGGACCGGGGTGCGGCCGGCGGCGCAGAGGGGGCGAGGGTGGGCGTCGTCATGGTCTTCGACGCTATGGATCGGCGCGACCGGCCACCATGGGCCGGGCACCCCAGGGCGAAGGGGGGCTGCCCCCACCTCGCCCACCGCTCCCTGAGGTGCGAGGCCGCTCGCGGCCGAGCCTCGAAGGGTGGGGCTTGACCCTCACGCGACGTGAGGCACCACGCTCATCCCATGACCAACGCGCACACTGGCCTCATGGAGGCGTTCACGGTGGGGCAGGTGGCCGAGACCTTCGGCGTGACGGTGCGGACGCTGCACCACTACGACGAGGTCGGGCTGCTGCACCCGAGCGAGCGCACTCCGGCGGGCTACCGGCTCTACACCGGTGAGGACCTGCAGCGGCTGAGCACGATCGTCGTCTACCGGCGGCTGGACTTCAGCCTCGAGGAGATCGGTGAGCTGCTCGACGCCGACGGTGCCGAGGTGATCGACCACCTGCGGCGGCAGCGCGAGGAGGTCAGGGCCAGGTTGGCGCAGATGTCCGACCTGGTCGACGCGATCGACCGACGACTGGAGGCAGAGATGGACAACCAGCCCGCGACGACCGAGGACCTCAAGGAGCTTTTCGGCGACGGCTACCAGGAGGAGTACCAGGACGAGGCGGAGCGCCGCTGGGGCGACACGGACATGTGGAAGCAGTCCCAGGAGCGCACGGCCCACTGGACCAAGGAGGACTGGTCCCGCGTCAAGGAGCAGGTCGAGGACTTCGAGTCGCGCCTGGGTGCCGCGGTCCGCGAGGGCGTGGCCGTCGACGGCGACCGCGCGGCGGGGCTGGCCGAGGAGCACCGCGCGGGCATCGGGCAGTACTACGACTGCACGCACGAGTTCCAGGTCTGCCTGGCGCAGATGTACCTGTCGGACCCGCGCTTCACCGAGCACTACGAGCAGATCGAGCCCGGCACGGCGCAGTGGCTGCACGACGCGATCGTTGCCAACGCCGCCAACGCTGGCTGACCGAGCGTGCACAAGAGGTCGTCCTGAGGCGCGGACGTGGCTGCGAGTGCCACGAGATGCACGAGGACGACCTGTTGTGCACGCCGTCAGTGACGCGCGGCCGCCGAGGCGAAGCCCAGCCAGGTGTGCCGGTTGCCCGCCCAGCACCAGCCGACCTTGGGCGCGCCCTTGCGCTCACGCCCGTCGCGGCCGGTGCCGTTGCTGATCCAGATGGCGGGGGTGCGGGCGTCCAGGCCCTTGGCCTTCGGCTTGCGGGAGGCGATCGTCATGAAGCACCGGTTGCGCTCGAGCCGCTCCGGCTCCTGCAGCAGCCAGCTGATGCCCTCGCTCACCGTGAGCGGGTGGCGGCCGCGCTCGCGGATCGCCGGCAGCGCCTCGTCGGGTGACCAGCCCGCCATCTCGTCACCGCGCTCGATGTCGGTGATCCAGTAGAGCGGTGCATCGGGCACGACCTCATCGGGCAGCGGCACGAAGTCGGCCAGGTCGGTCATGTCCGTCACGACGAACCCGGGCTGGTCCCCCTTCGTCAGCAGCGGGGCGAGGTCTGCCGCCGGCACGAGCGAAGGGGAGACCACGAGCACGCCGTCACCCTCCGGGGCGTCGGGGACGAGGTCGGCGAACGCGGTGGCGGTGAGGCCGGCGAGGTCGTGGACCCCGAGGGCGATGAGGCGGGCGGTCTGGGCAGCGGCATCGGCAGTCATCGGTGGCAGAACGCGGCTGGGTGATACTTCCTTCCCGACGATGTCGAGGCGCGCCCCGCGGCTCCGACGTCCGTGGTGTCATGGCCAGCAGGCCGCATCCCGAGGCCGCCCCGGCGGCAGGAGGCACCACCATGAAGTTCGTCATCCTCGTCCACTCCACGCCCCAGCCCTGGGGGCACCCCACGGGTGACTTCGTCGCCGCGCACCAGGCGTTGCCCGCCGAGCAGCGCCAGCAGATGGAGCGTGACTTCGAGCAGCTGCTCACCGAGATGCAGGAGGCGGGCGAGCTCCTCGGCGGTGAGGCCCTCGGCGACCCGGCGACGGCGCGGCTCTACCGCTGGGCCGACGGCGAGCCGATCGCGACCGACGGGCCCTACGCCGAGACCAAGGAGCAGTTCGCCGGCTTCTTCCTCGTCGACGTCGCCGACCGGGAGCGGGCCGAGGAGCTGGGCCGGGCCTTCGCCGGCCCCGGCGAGACCATCGAGATCCGTCCGACGATGTGGCCCGGCGGCGAGGAGCAGTGACCGGGGCCGAGGACGTCTGGCGGGAGTACACCGCCGACGTCCTCGCCGCCCTGCTGCGGCGCAGCGGCGACTTCGGGGCCTGCGAGGACGCGGTCCAGGAGGCGCTGCTCGCCGCGGCGGAGCAGTGGCCGCGCGAGGGCCGGCCCGACGACCCCAAGGCGTGGCTGGTCCGGGTGGCCTCCCGCAGGCTCATCGACGCCCAGCGCTCCGCGGGTGCCCGTGAGCGCCGGGAGGAGGGCGAATCCCGCTCCGCCGCACCGCTGCTCGAAGGGAGCAGGGCCGCCGTCGGCGACCCCGGAGGCCTCGTCGACGGGTCGCCGGTCGATGACGACACCCTGCGGATGGCGATGCTCTGCGCCCACCCCGACCTGTCCGATGCCACCCGGGTGGGGCTCACCCTGCGGGCCGTCGCCGGCCTGACGACCGCGCAGGTCGCGGCCTGCTTCCTCGTGCCCGAGGCGACGATGGCGCAGCGGATCAGCCGGGCCAAGGCGACGATCAGGGCGAGCGAGGCTCCCTTCGCCCCGCCGACGCAGGAGGACGCCGTGGCGCGCCTGCACGCGGTGCGGCACGTCGTCTACCTCGCCTTCACCGCCGGCCACACGAGCGCCGCCGGCGACGCGCTCGTCGACGTCGACCTCCAGCGCGAGGCGCTGCGCCTCGCCGAGCGGCTCCACCGGGCGCTGCCGCGTGATCCCGAGACCGCCGGCCTGCTCGCCCTGCTGCTGATCGACCACGCGCGCTCGGCGGCACGAGCGGATGCCGCCGGCGACCTCGTCCCGCTCGACGCCCAGGACCGCTCGCTGTGGGACCACGATGCGATCGCGCGCGGCGTGCGGATCGTCGAGGAGGCGCTGGTGCGCGGGGCGGTCGGTCCCTTCCAGCTGCAGGCGGCGATCGCGGCGGTCCACGGCGAGGCGCCGACCGCGGCGGAGACCGACTGGGAGCAGATCGTCGTCCTCTACCGGATGCTGCGGCGCATCGCGCCCTCGCCGGTCGTCGAGCTCAACCTCGCCGCGGCCCTCGGCATGGCGCAGGGGGCGGCGGCCGGACTGGCCGCTCTCGAGCCGCTGCTCGAGGACTCGACGCTCGCACGAGGGCACCGGGTGCACGCCGTCCACGCCCACCTGCTCGAGCGGGCCGGTCGACGCGAAGAAGCCTGTCCCGCATACCTGCTCGCCGCCAGCCGCACCCAGAGCATCCCCGAGCAGCGCTACCTCAACCGCCGCGCCCCCGAGTCCGCATTGCCGTAGGGCAATGCGGCCGGGAGTCTGCATTGCCGTAGGGCAATGCGACCTGAGGGGTTGACAACGTACAACCTTATGGTTGTACGTTGGAGCCATGGCACCGACGGACGAGGAGAGGGCAGACGCCTTCTTCCACGCGCTCTCCGACAGCACGAGGCGGGACATCCTGCGTCGCGTGCTCGCGGGGGAGCACTCGGTGTCCGCCCTGGCCGCCGACTACCCGATGAGCTTCGCCGCCGTGCAGAAGCACGTGGCGGTGCTCGAGCGCGCGGGGCTGATCACCAAGCGCCGCAGCGGACGAGAGTCGCTGGCGAGCGGGGACGTCGAGGCCGTGCGTGCCGTCGGTGCCCTGCTCGCCGAGCTCGAGGCCGTGTGGCGTGGCCGGGTCGCGGGGATCGACGCCCTGCTGGCCAACGACAGCACCACCCCCACCGCATGACCCAGGCTGCACGAGCCACCAAGGAGATCACCATGCCCATCATCGACGTCACCACCGACCTCGACACCCGCACCCTCGTCATGACCACCGAGTTCCCCGTCAGCGTCGAGCGCCTCTGGCAGGTGTGGGCCGACCCGCGCCAGCTCGAGCAGTGGTGGGGTCCCGAGGGCTACCCGGCCACCGTGACCGAGCACGACCTCACCCCCGGCGGCACCGTGAGCTACCACATGACCAGCCCCGAGGGGGAGAAGTTCCCCGGCGGCTGGACCGTCGTCGCCGTCGACGAGCCGCGCCGCCTCGAGCTGCGTGACTACTTCGCCGACGCCGATGGCAACCCCGTCGACACCGCCCCGACCTCCACGATGGTCGTCGAGTTCGTCGCGGTCGACGGTGGCGCCCGGATGGTCAACACCTCCACCTGGGAGTCCGCCGACGACATGCAGAAGGTGCTCGACATGGGCGTCGTCGAGGGCTCGACGTCCGCGGTCAGCCAGCTCGACGCGCTGCTCGCCGCCTGAGCGCCGACGTTTCACCCACCGTTCGCCCGGGGGACCCGTGAGGGTCGCCCCGGGCGAACACCTGCTTGCTGGACTGCGGGCGTCCCCTCGACCGATCCCAGGAGTCCTTATGTCCACCCCCGCCCCCCTCGACCGCCGCACCCTGCTCGGCGGCTCCGCCGGCGCCCTCGGCCTGCTCGTCGCCGGCAGCGCCGCCCCCTTCGCCTCGCACGCCTCAGCCGCCCAGACCACGCGACTGGCCTCCGGCTACGGCCCGCTGGCGCGTGCCGGCGAGCTGCTCGCCCTGCCCGAGGGCTTCTCCTACACGGTCCTCGCGGAGTCCGGCACGACGACCGTGGGCGGCTACGCCGTGGCCGGCAGCCAGGACGCGATGGGCACCTTCGCCCGTCCCGGCGGCGGCTCGGCCATCGTCTGCAACCACGAGATCGGCGGCTCGGACGACAGCGTCGTCCCGCACGTCGACGGCCTCGTCTACGACAAGGGCGCGAAGGGCGGTACCTCCACGATCGTCGTCGACGCCGACAACACCGTGCTCGAGCACTACACCTCCGTGGCCGGCACCGTCGACAACTGCGCCGGCGGCGTCACCCCGTGGGGCACCTGGCTCACCTGCGAGGAGACCGACGAGCGCGCCGGCACGCACGAGGACGACGGCGTCACTTACACCTTCGAGCAGGACCACGGCTACGTCTTCGAGGTCGACCCGACGAGCCAGGCGGCCAACATCGGCAAGGCCAACATCCCGCTGAAGTTCCTCGGCCGCTTCGAGCACGAGGCCGCCGTCGTCGAGGAGGCGACCGGCCGGATCTACCTCACCGAGGACGCCGACGAGCCCAACGGACTCTTCTACCGCTGGACCCCGCCCGCCGGCTACCGCCAGGGCAAGGGCGTACTCCACGCGCTCGCGGCCGACGGCGCCGTCGAGGTCGGCACCCTCGAGGCGCTCGTCGCCTTCGAGCGCAACGGCACCCACGTCACCGACCTGTCGAAGGCGACGAAGACCAACACCACCTACACCGTGCGCTGGGTCGAGGTCCCCGACCGCGACGCCCGGGCGACCCCGATCCGTGAGCAGCTCGCCGACGACGAGGTGACCCGCGCGCGCAAGCTCGAGGGTCAGTGGTGGGGCGGCGGCGGCGTCTACGTCGTCTCGAGCTATGCCCGCAGCGACGACGGCTCGCTCCACGAGCACGACGGCCAGGTGTGGTTCTTCGACCCCCGCAAGCAGACGATCACGCTGACGACGATCTTCGCGGTCAACGAGGACGGCGCCGGCGTCGACGGCCCGGACAACATCACCGTCTCGCCCCACGGTGGGCTCGTCCTCGCCGAGGACGGCGAGGGCGCCTCGCAGCTCATCGGCGTCACCGACCAGGGCAAGGCCTACCGCCTCGCGCTCAACCTCGTCGACGACAGCGAGTGGGCGGGCCCGACCTTCGACGCTGCGGGCACGACCCTCTTCGCCAACATCCAGGGCGACCCGGGCCGCACCTTTGCGATCACCGGGCCGTGGGGTCGTCCGTCCAACGCCCGGGAGTCGGCCCGCGGCTGACCCCCCTTCGCGCTCAGCAAGAGAAACCCGCGGTTCGCAAGAGTTTCAAACCCTTGCGAACCGCGGGTTTCTCGGGTCACCCGGAAATCGTGGGGTCGATGGGGTGCCAGGGCCGGTCCGGTCGGGTCTCGACCGGGCTGGCCCCCACCCGCACCGCGTAGACCGGGGGCGGGCCGGGCTCGGCGACGCCCAAGTAGTCGTGGCCGGTGATCCGGCACCACGCCGGCAGGTCGATGGGCGCCACCGGGTCGGTGGTGCTCAGGTGCACGATGCTGCCGGCGGGCAGCTCGGTGACCCGCGCGCGCAGCAGGACGAGCAGCCGCGCGCAGGACAGGTCGCCGCCGTCGATGGTCTCGGCCGGCTGCTCCGTCGCGTCCACTCAGCCGATGGCGGAGCGAAGGGAGGTCAGCACCCGCTCGTCGTCGGGCGTGACCTGGGGGCTGAAGCGCGCGAGCGGCGTCCCGTCGGCGGCGATGACGAACTTCTCGAAGTTCCACCGGATGTCGCCGCTCTCACCGGCCTCGTCCGGGGTGTCGACCAGGCCCGCGTAGACGGCGTGGCGGCCGGGGCCGTTGACCTCGACCTTTTCGCTCATGGGGAAGGTCACGCCGTAGGTGGCGGAGCAGAACTCGGCGATCTCCTCGGCCGTGCCCGGCTCCTGCCCGCCGAACTGGTTGCACGGCAGCCCGACGACGGTGAACCCCTGCGGGGCGTACTCCTCGTGCAGCGCCTCGAGCGCGGTGTACTGCGGGGTGAGGCCGCACTTGCTGGCGACGTTGACGAGGACCGCCGGCCGGCCTCCGGTGAGGTCGCGCAGCGTGCCGGGGGTGCCGTCGAGGCGGGCGATGGGGGCGTCGAGGAGGCTCATGGCCCGACGATAGACCGTCGGGTGTCGAGGCTCCTTCGTCGCACCTCCACCAGCGGGGTCGCCGTAGGCTCGGGCCATGCCCGCGCTCGCCGCCCTCGTGGTCGTCACCCTCGTCCACCTGGCATCCCAGGCGGTGGCCCCGGGGGGTGTGCTCGCCGACCTCACCCAGGTGCTGCTCATGCCCGTGCTCGCGTGGCTGCTGTGGACCACCACCCCGGACCCGAAGTCGCAGCTCGCACGCCTGGCCCTCGCGGCGCTCGGCCTCTCGTGGCTCGGCGACACGCTCCCGCGTTTCTTCGAGGACGGCAGCGACGCTGGCTTCTGGGCGATGGTCGTGCCCTTCCTGCTCGCCCAGATCGCCTATGCCGCAGCCTTCCTGCCCTTCGTCGACCGGAGCATCGCGCGCACCCGACCGGTCCTCGTCGCCCCCTGTGTCGTGGCGGTGCTCGCCGTGCTGGTCTTCACCGCGCTGTGGACGGGAGCGATCTGGCCGGTCCTCGTCTACGGGGCCGCCATCGTCACCATGGCCGTCCTCGCGACCGGGCTCGACCGGGTCGCGACGGTCGGCGCCGTCGTCTTCCTCGTCTCCGACGGGCTCATCGCGCTGCGCACCTTCGCCCTCGTCGAGCTGCCGCTCCACAGCGTGCTCGTCATGCTCACCTATGTGATCGCCCAGTTCCTCCTCGTCGCCTCGATCGCGCACCACGACCGGGCGGCCCGAACGCTGCGGGGCTGAGTGCGCAGCCACCGCGTCGCCGACATCGCCGAGCAGGCCGGCCTGTCCGAGGCCACCGTCGACCGGGTCCTCCACGGCCGGCCGGGTGCCAGTCCCCGCGCCGTCCGCGCGGTGGAGCAGGCGGTCGCCGAGCTCGACCGGCAGGCGAGCGCCCTGCGCCTAGGGGCACGCTCGCTCGTCCTCGACGTCGTCATGCAGGCTCCCGACCGCTTCAGCGGAGAGGTCACGGCGGCGCTGGAGTCCCAGCTGAGCGGGGTGCGGCCGGCCGCCGTGCGCGCCCGCTACCACCTGCGGGAGTCGGGCACGGTCGACGACGTCGTCGCCACGCTCGAGGGCATCGGGCGAAGGGGGCGGACCAGCCACGGCGTGCTCCTCAAGGTCCCCGACGAGCCGGCCGTCGCGGCCGCGATCGACGACCTCGCCGACCACGGGATCCCCGCGGTCACCCTCGTCACCGACGTGCACGGATCGCGGCGCATCGCCTATGCCGGGCCGGACCACGTCTCGGCCGGCCGCACCGCCGCGCACCTCGTGCAGCACTGGGGCAGAGGCGATCTCGCGAACGTCCTCGTCACGCTGAGCCGCTCATCCTTCGTCGGGGAGCGGACCCGGGTCGAGGCCTTCGTCGAGCAGATGAGCGCCACCGCACCGCACGTCGAGGTGCGCCGGGTCGCCGATGCCGACGGGCTCGACGCTGCGACCGCGGCCGTCGTCGCAGCCGAGCTCGAGGACGTCACGGCACCCCTCGGGGTGTACTCCGTCGGAGGCGCCAACCGGGCGATCCTCGCGACGCTCCGCGCGAAGGGGGTCCCCCCTTCGGTCTACGTCGGGCACGACCTCGACGCCGACAACCTCGGGCTGCTGCGCACGGGCGAGATCGACCTCGTGCTCCACCACGACCTGCGCGAGGACGCGCGCGCCGCGATCACCGCTGTGCTCCAGCACCACCGGCTCGTCCCGGGGGCGCCGACCTCGCTCGCGTCGGGAGTACAGGTCGTCACCCGGCACAACATCCCCGCGCGGATGGTCCGGGGGTCGGCGTGAGGCACGAGGGCTACCTGCCGGGCAGCAGCGGCTACCGGCGGATCGTCTGGTCGCTCTTCGCGGCGGGACTCGCGACCTTCACCCTGCTGTACTCGACGCAGGCACTGCTGCCGGACCTGCGGCGCGATTTCGACGTCTCGACGGGTGCCTCGACCCTCAGCGTCTCGCTGGCGATGTTCGGCATCGGCGCCGGGTTGCTCATTGCCGGTCCGCTCTCCGACGTCGTCGGACGCACCCGCCTGATCCACCTCTCGCTCGGGGCCTCGGTCGTCATCGGCTTCGCCTCGGCGCTCGCGCCGACCTGGGAGGCGCTGCTCGCGCTGCGCTTTGCGGACGGCTTCGCGCTCGCCGGGCTGCCCGCGGTCGCCACGGCCTACCTGCGCGAGGAGCTGCACCCCTCGAGCCAGGGGCGCGCCGCCGGGCTCTACGTCGGGGGCACGGCCTTCGGCGGGATGTCGGGCCGACTCGTCTCCGGATTCGGCGCGGAGCTGGGCGGCGGGTGGCGCTGGGGCATCGCCGCGACGGTGCTCGTCGGCCTGGCGTGCGCGGTCCTCGTGCGGCTCGCACTGCCGGCCTCGCGGGGCTTTGAGCCGGCGCCGGGCAACCCGCGTGCGCTGGCGGCGATGACCCGACGGGCCCTGTCGGACCCGGCGCTGCTCGCCCTCTACGCCATCGGCGGCTGCTCGCTCGGGGCCATGGTCGCGCTCTTCAACACCATCGGCTTCCGGCTGGCGGATCCCCCCTTCGCGCTGGGGATCGGTGCGGCGAGCCTCGTCTTCCTCGTCTACCCGCTGGGGACGGTCAGCTCGACGTGGTTCGGCGACCTCGCCGACCGTCACGGCCGGCGCACGGTCATCCCGATCGGGGCGGCCGTCGCGATCGTCGGGGCGCTGCTCACGCTGCCCGACGTGCTGTCGCTCGTCGTCGCCGGGATGGGCCTGCTCGTCATCGGCTTCTTCGCCGTGCACGGGGTGGCGAGCGGCTGGGTGCCGCTGCGGGCCCACCTCGGCGGGACGAGCGCCGGCCAGGCGGCCTCGCTGTACCTCTTCACGTACTACCTCGGGTCCGCGGTCTTCGGCACCGCCTCCGGCGCCGCGTGGACCCGGGCCGGCTGGCCGGGCTCGGTGGCGCTGTCCGTGGTGCTCATGCTGCTCGTCGTGGTGCTGGCGGTGCTGCTGCGGCGCACGCCGTCGCTCGTGCCCGGGATGCGCTGACCGGGACCGGCAGGGTGGGGCGGCGCCAAAGGCGTAGTCCTCGCAAGGACCCCGCACTCTCGCGGCTACTCGTCGGCCGGGTCCTCGACCGGCGTGCTGACCATGAGACAGGTCGCGACGCTCACCGCCGCGGCCACCGCGAGCATGATGCAGGCGGCCTGGACGCCCGAGGTGCGCTCGGCCGTGCTCGGGTCGGACCCGGCGACGAGGGACATGACGGCGATGCTCGTCGCGGTGCCGGCGGCGCCGAAGACCTGCTGCGAGGAGCCGAGCAGCGCCGACCCGTGGGCGTGCAGGGAATGCGGCAGCGACCCCAGGCCCGCGGTGAAGAGCGGGGTGAAGAGCAGCGCGAGCGAGAGGCTGAGCAGCACGTGCAGGACGAGCACGGTCCACATGCCGACGTGCGGCAGCAGCACGGCGAAGAGCGTCAGCGACAGGGTCATGCCGACCGCGCCGGGGACGACGAGGCGTCGGGCGCCGATGCGGTCGTAGAGCCGTCCGATCGACGGCCCGAGCAGGCCCATGGCCAGGCCGCCGGGGATGAGCAGCAGCCCGGTCTCGAGGGTGCTCAGGCCCAGCCCGCGCTGGAGGTGGATCGGCAGCAGGATGACCGAGCTGATGAGCGCGGCGAAGCCGAGGCACATCGTGACGAAGGCACCGGTGAAGCTGCGGTGCCGGAAGGCGCGCAGGTCCATGAGCGGGTCGCCGGTGCGAGCGAGGGTCAGCTGTCGCCAGGCGAAGACCGCGAGGGCGAGGGCTGCGACGCCGGCCGCGAGAAGGGGGTCGACGACGGGCTCGGGAGCGGGACCCCCTTCGCCGCCGTGGCCGCCACCGAGGCTCGAGAGGCCGTAGACGATGCCGCCGAAGCCGACGACCGCCAGGGCGACGCTCGGCAGGTCGAGGCGGCTGTGCTCGCGCTCGCCGGTGTCGGGCAGCAGACGCAGGCCGAGGGCGAGGGAGGCCGCGGCGATCGGCAGCACGGCGAGGAAGATCAGCCGCCACGTGCCGAGCTCGAGCAGGACCCCGGAGACGGCCGGGCCCATCGCGGGGGCGACGGCGATGACGAGCGAGACATTGCCCATCGTGCGGCCGCGGTCGGCGACGGGCACGAGGTCCATGAGGGTGGTCATGAGCAGCGGGATCATCACCGCGGTGCCGCCGGCCTGCACGACGCGGGCGGCGACGAGCACCTCGAAGGTCGGGGCGGCCGCGGCGATCGTCGTGCCGACCGTGAAGAGGCCCATCGCCAGGGCGAAGGTGCGCCGCGTCGCCAGGCGTCGCATGATCCAGCCGGTCATCGGGATGACGACGGCCATCGTCAGCATGAAGGCAGTCGTCAGCCACTGCGCGGAGGTCTCGACGACGCCGAAGTCGTCCATGAGCCGCGGGATGGCGTTGTTCATGATCGTCTCGTTGAGGATCACGACGAAGGTGGCCACCGTCAGCACGCGCAGGATCAGCGTCGTCTGGGCAGGGGTGGTCACGGGGTGCGGCGCCGCCGCGGTGATGGGCATGTCCTCCATGGTCCGCCAGCCCACCGGCAGCGACCAAATGCCTTGTGACCGGCGAAGGGGGGTGCTCCTGTCGGTCAGCAGGAGGAGACTGGATGGCATGTGCCGAAACATCCGACAGCTGCACAACTTCGAGCCACCGGCCACGACCGACGAGGTGCGCGCCGCCGCCCTCCAGTACGTGCGCAAGGTGAGCGGGTCGACGAAGCCGAGCCAGGCCAACCAGGCCGCCTTCGACGAGGCGGTCGAGGAGATCGCGCAGGTGACCCAGCACCTGCTCGACCACCTCGTGACCAATGCGCCGCCGAAGGACCGCGAGGTCGAGGCGGCCAAGGCCAAGGAGCGGGCGCGGGCCCGCTACGAGCGCGCCGGCTGATCGCTCCCGTGACCCGTGTGACCGGGCGGGCCGTCCGGCGATACGGGGCTTGCGGGATCGGCCCCGATGTGTCGTGGAGCGCGTCGTGGTCTGTGGATGGCGGACTGGCTGATCTTTTTGGGGTCCACACCTGTTCGTCGGTGTTTGCGCAGGTCAGAGGCGGTGTCGGTGCTGGTTCGGACCGGAGATCCACAGACTTGTCCACGGGCTGTGCACAGACCAGTGGCGCGTCGTCCACACCCGGTCCACACCTCTGTCCACAGGGCCGTTTGGCGTTGTCGGCACCGGGTGCGACAGTGCTCTGACGTCCCCTCGCGGGGGCGCGCGGACCCCCCCTTCGGCCGGGTCCGGTGCAGGAGACGGAGGGTAGCCCGGGTGACGACGTTCGAGCAGGACACGAGGTCATTCGGCGACTCTGACTCCTACTCGTCCAGGCCTCCCGCCGACCGGCTGCCCCCGCAGGACCTGGGCGCCGAGCAGTCGGTCCTCGGCGGCATGCTGCTGTCCAAGGACGCGATCGCCGATGTCGGTGAGGCGGTGCGCGGGCACGACTTCTACAAGCCGGCCCACGAGCTGATCTTCGACGCGGTCATCGACCTCTACAGCCGCGGCGAGCCGGCCGACGCGATCACCGTCTCCGACGAGCTGAGCAAGCGCGGCGATCTGCAGCGCGCCGGCGGCCAGGCCTATCTGCACGACCTCATCCAGTCGGTGCCGACCGCGGCCAATGCCGGCTACTACGCGCAGATCGTCGCCGAGCGGGCGGTGCTGCGCCGCCTCGTCGAGGCCGGGACCAAGATCGTCCAGATGGGCTACGCCCAGGGCGGCGGCGACGTGGAGGAGATCGTCAACGCCGCGCAGGCCGAGGTCTACACCGTCGCCGAGAAGCGTGGCGGCGAGGACTACGCCCCACTGTGGGACACGCTCAACGAGACGATGACCGAGATCGAGGTCGCCGCAGGTCGCACCGACGAGATGACCGGTGTGCCGACGGGCTTCACCGACCTCGACGAACTGACGCACGGCCTGCACCCGGGGCAGATGATCGTCGTCGCGGCCAGGCCGGCGATCGGCAAATCCACGCTGGGTGTGGACATCGCCCGCGCGGCGGCGATCCACCACCAGATGGCGACCGCGATCTTCTCCCTCGAGATGAGCCGCAGCGAGATCACCATGCGTGTCCTCGCGGCGGAGGCGAGCATCCAACTGCAGCACCTGCGGCGGGGCAAGATGAGCGACCCCGACTGGCGCAAGCTCTCCCGCGTCGTCGGCCGAATCAGCGACAGCCCGCTCTACATCGACGACTCGCCCAACCTCGCGCTCATGGAGATCCGCGCCAAGGCGCGGCGCTTGAAGCAGCAGCACAACCTCAAACTCATCGTCATCGACTACCTGCAGCTGATGACCTCGGGCAAGAAGGTCGAGTCCCGCCAGCAGGAGGTCTCCGAGTTTTCCCGAGCCCTCAAGCTGCTGGCCAAGGAGCTGCAGGTCCCGGTCATCGCGATCAGCCAGCTCAACCGTGGTCCAGAGCAGCGCACCGACAAGCGTCCGGCGATGAGTGACCTTCGTGAGTCCGGTTGCCTGCCCGCCGAGACGCGCATCCTGCGTGCGGACACCGGTGCAGAGACGACGATCGGAGAGCTGGTCGAGACGGGCGCCAAGGACATCGACCTGTGGGCGCTCGACGACTCCCTGCGCTACGTGAAGCGCAAGATGACGCACGCCTTCTCCACCGGCACGGCCGTCGTCTTCAAGCTGACCCTCGCCTCGGGCAAGACGGTGCGCGCGACGGAGAACCACCCCTTCCTTGCCTACGAAGGGTGGACCCCCCTCGCCCAGCTGCGGCAGGGCGATCGTGTGGCAGTGCCCCGCCACGTCCCCTCACCGCGGGCGCTCACCGAGTGGGAGGACGCGCGCGTCATCCTGCTGGCGCACATGCTGGGCGACGGGTCCTTCGTGAAGCGTCAGCCACTGCGCTACGCGAGCGTCGACGAGGCGAACCTCGAGGTCGTCACCAAGTCCGCGCTCGCCTTCGGCATCACCACGGTCCGTGACGACTACGCGGCAGCGCGGGTCAGCACGCTGCGGCTGCGATCCCCGTTCCCCGTCGCCAGGGGCAAGCGCAATCCCTTGGCGGAGTGGCTCGACGGGCTCGGGCTCTTCGGGCTGCGCTCGCACGAGAAGTTCCTCCCCGACGAGATCTTCAGCCTGCCCAAGGTGCAGATCGCCCTCTTCATCAAGCACATCTGGGCGACCGACGGCTCGGTCACGGTCAACAAGAACGGTCGAGGGGGCCGGATCTACTACGCCTCGACCTCGCGCCGACTGGTCGACGACCTCAGCCGGCTGCTCCTGCGCTTCGGCATCCAGACGCGCCTGCGGACGACCCACAAGGACGGGTATCGCGACGGCTACACGATCGACATCCTCGGGTGTCGACTCGCAGCGCAGGTTCCTGCAGAGATCGGTGTCTTCGGCGCGCGCGGAGCGAACGCCGAGCGACTCCTCGAGATCGTCCGCGACGTCAAGGCCAACACCAATGTCGACACGATCCCCAAGCAGGTGTGGGCGGACGTCAAGGACGTCATGTCGGACGCCGGGATGACGACGCGTGAGTTCCAGGCCGCACTCGGGACTCAGTACTGCGGCTCGGCGCTCTACGCCTCGGCTCCCTCGCGGGAGCGGCTGACCCGCGTCGCGCAGGTCCTCGACTCCGCGGAGCTGGAGCTCATGGCTGTCAACGACGTCTTCTGGGACACGGTGGTGGCGGTGGAGGCCGACGGCGTCGAAGAGGTCTATGACGCGACGGTTCTCGGTCGTCACAACTTCGTCGCCAACGGCATCGCGGTGCACAACTCGATCGAGCAAGATGCTGACCTGGTGATCCTGCTCCACCGCGACCGCGACCCCGGGTCCGAGCGCGAAGGGGAGGCCGACGTCATCGTGGCCAAGCACCGAAACGGCCCGACCGCCGACATCGTCCTCGGCTTCCAGGGTCACTACGCCCGCTTCTCGAACCTGGCGAAGGACTCCGGCGGGTTCTGATTGTAGAGAGGGGGCCTAGTTTGTACAAACGGCTCTGTACATTGTTTACGGCCACTTGCGGCGTGTCGTTAGGAGTTTCGCCCACGGCGTGGTATTGGAGCGCCAGCGTTCGATAGTGTCGCTGTGCAGACAAAGTTCGAGGGCGTCCCGTTGGCCCGGGACGCCCTCGTGAACAACTACCTGATCCCTTGGCTGGGTGGCAGGAGGAGTCGTTGTGTCCACAGTAGATGTTGCGGTGCCCGAAACTCAATCTTCGGACCCGGAGTGGTCTTTCGCTGTGGGAGGCCAGGTCGTCTCTGGCTGGGACTGGGGTGCTGGACCTCCAGATGTGCGGCAGCTGGGGTCGGTCCGCAAGGTTCGCTCCTCGACGTACTCGCGCAACGTTCCGGTGCATGCCTTCTCGATGACAATCGGGGACGATCTGACACTGGAGTCGGGCCTGGAGCATCAGTTGATGATGATGCTCGACCGCGACCGGGACGTCGCGTGGCTGGTGGCCCAACCGTTCCTCCTTCGGTGGTCACCGAAGAAGTCGCACTATCCCGACCTGCTCAGCGTGGGCGTCGACGGGTCGGTGACGGTGTGGGATGCGCGCCCGGCCGAGTTACAGGACATCGACTTCAATTGGAAGGTCGAGAAGACTGCTGAGGCGTGCACCGCCCGGGGGTGGAGGCACCGGGTCTTTCCCGGACTCTCTGGCGAGGAGGAGGTCAACCTGCGGTGGCTGTCGATGGCCCGCAGGCAGCAGCCGTGGATGCCAGCCGCGACGTCACGTCTACGCGAAATCACCCACGGCGCCGGCGTGACCTTCGGGGACATCGCCGCAGCCGATGAGGGCGGCTATCTGTTGTCGACACTGTGGCACCTGGCTTGGCGGGGCGACGTCGAGTTGGACCTTGCCGACCGGTGGAGCGAAGACACTCCTGTGGTCTGGGCGGGACGGTCGTGAGCGTGCGTGTCGCGCTGCACGACGGCGCGACCATCCAAGGTGAAGATGGCCGCCCGCTGCTGGTGGTGGGTGTCCGCCCGCTGAGCGTGCGCGTCGAGACCATCCACGGCGAAGTTCTCGACATTCGGTTCGAGGACCTCGAGGTCGCCGTCGGGATGCTCGATGGCCGCGTTGATGCCGTGGCGGGGCCCTTCCGGCACAAGTTCGAGAGCGTCCGTGAGGCCGCGCGCCAGTTGGCGCTCGACCGCGAGGAGATCGTCCTGACCGTCGAGACGGGCTTCGCGCGGGGACATCGTGCCTTGGCGCGCGAGGGTGAGCCCTTCTGGCCGTTCGATCCGGCAGACGGAATCTCGCTGGCTCGCAAGCTCTCGGCGATGGTCGAGCAACTGGCAGCCGAGGATGATCTGGATCGTCAGGCTAGTCGTGACCGTGAGGCAGGTCGCTCGACGCGGCCGGGTCGGATCGGGTCCCCGACCGCCAACGCCATCCGGAACTGGCACCGGGACTACTTCGGGGAACCGGGGGGACTGTTCGAGCTGGTCGATGGCCGCAGCCGGAAGGGCCGGTCGCAGTTCGACTCGTTGGACGAGGAGATCAAGGACGTGTGCAAGGGGGTCGTGGGCCGGTTCGACGGGACGGAGTCCGCAAAGCGGCAGAAGGACATCTACCGCCAGGTCCTGTCCAAGCTCAGTGCGGACGGCTTCGTGATGGAGGAGCTGCCTCGGGACACGCTGCGCAGGTACATCGCGCACGTGGTCAAGCCGTTGGGACGCACGACGCGGGCGCACAAGACGAACAAGCTGCGGACCACTGCCTCGTATTCGTCGTTCGCGACGGTCGGTGTGGGGCAGGTGGTGGCGATCGATGTGACCCGCGCGGACAACTTTTGCTTCGACCCGTTCACCGGGTCCGCGGTCAGCGTGGAGGTGATGACGGCGATCGACCTGGCCAGCCGGGTGATCGTGGGGACGAGGGTCTTCCCCCGCAGCCCGACCGGGTTCGAGGCCGGCCTGCTGCTGGTCGACATCCTGCGGCCCTACAGCCTCGCGGTGGATCCGGCCCGGGTGGATGACTGGCGGTGGGCCGGGGTCCCGGAGCACATCGGGTTGTTCCCGCATGCACTGGCCGAAGCCGAGCGCATCGATGGGCTCGCGGGCCGGCCGTTGGTCGGTGAGCACGGCATCCCCGGTGTGCTGCCGGATGCGATCCGAGCGGATCGGGGCAGTATTTTCACCGGGACGCATTTTCGGGCGTTGTGTCGCCAGTTCGGGATCAACTTGCTGCTCTCCCGTGGTGCGCACCCGACCGACAACGCGGTCATGGAGCGCTTCTGGGAGACCCTGCAGGCCTGTTTCCAGGCCGCGCCTGGGTACAAGGGCCACAACGTATCCGAGCGGGGCTCGAAGGTCGGGCGTATCACCTTGGACAAGGCCGGTCAGCCGGTCTTCCACGGCGGTGCCCCGGCGCTGACGCCGCGGGAATTGGAGCGGCACATCCGGGAGTGGATCGCCACGACGTATCACCGCAGCCCGCACTCCAGCCTGGTGCTGGCCGACAAGAGCATCACCGCCGAGGATGCCCGGATGCGGCTGACCCCACTGGACGTCTACGACAGCCTGATGGCCGCCCAGGGGCGCATCCACGTGCTCCAGCGTGCGGACCTGATCTACGACGCGATGCCCATCCGGTGGGGCCAGATCGGCGCCAACGGCGTCGAGTTCGACGACTTGTACTACGACTGCCGAGAGCTGGATGAGTTCCGCAACGTGCGGGACTGGACCTTCCGCTCACCTGACCAGACCGGGCACACCGGTGATCGGCGTGCCTGGGCCGGAGCGAAGGCGGCGCCGTTCTACTACGACCCTCGGGATGTCTCGGCGTACTGGCTGCGTCACCCCGACACCGACCGGATCATCCGGGTGCCGTGGCGCCGGGAGCACGAGTTGCGGGCACCGATGACCGGGGTGACGTTGCGGCATGCGAAAGGCCTGATGAAGAAGCGCGGCGCCTACCGGGACCTCTCCCGCGACGGCATCGAGGAAGAGGTCCTGACCACCCTGAACACGGCTGACGGGTACGACCGGTTGCGGGGGGACCCGGACCTGGCGGACTGGCACGGCAACATGCTCACCGCCGCCGCCATGCGCTCGGGCCAGTCCAAGCACGACCACGGCGAGGCGGCCTCCGCCGCCGGCGGTCGCACCCCATCGACCGGCGGAGCGCCACGCCCGCGGTCGCGCCCCGCACCGCCGGCGAAGACGACCAGGGCGCCCTGGGAGACCGACGCCGCCGACTGGTCGAACTTGGAGGAGCAAGAATGAAGGCCGACCTGCTGCACTCCCTGGCCTTCACTCCGCCGATCGGGCCACCGCCGATGATCACCACCCGCGAGGCCAACTGCATGTCCGGCGAGGAGCGACGCGCCCGTGCGAGCGAGGTGCGCCGCTTCCTGGCGGGCCGCTACTTCGACTCCGACCGCGACCGCGGCATCCGGCAGCGCCTGACTGCCCTGATCGAGGGCAACGCGCAGTCGCTGACCGGGACCAAGGACGTGGCGATCGTGACCGGCGACAACGTTCTGGGCAAGTCCACGATGCTCTACCAAGTCGCCTTCGAGGCGCACCGACGCCTGGTCGCCCCGCACACCGACCCTGATGTCCGTCCCGTGACCACCGCCCGCACCATCACCGGACGCAGGGTCGAGAACCTCGAGGTCGACCACGTGCCCGTCCTCTTCCTGTCCCTGGCGGCCGGCACGACGGTGGCGAAGTTCAACGCGCAGATCGTCCAGGCCTTGGGCTACCCGCCCGGTGTCGAGAAACGCGTGCGCTACCTCGATCTCCTTGAACGACACGGTGTCCGCCTGCTGATCGTGGACGACCTGCACCTGCTGAAAACCTCACTGAAACTGGGCCGCGAGGCGCTGGACCACCTCAAAGCCGTGGTCACCGCTGTCGGCGAGCTCGGGGCTACCGTCATCCTCGCCGGCGCGAATCTGCACACACATCCGGTCATGGACGACCCGCAGGTGACCGGGCGGGCCTACGAGATCCCCGTCGCGCCCTATTCGGGCACCACGAAGGCCGACAGGCTGGCCTTCCAACAGTTCCTGCGTGAGTGTGCGAAGCACGCCCAGCCCTACCTTCCGGCCGGTCGGCCCGACCACATCTGGAAGGAACTGCCACACATCTGGCTCGAACGCAGCGCCGGCTACCACCGCGACCTGCTCCAGCTGCTGCGCGACGCCACGACCGCCGCCATCGAGGACGGAACCTGGGCCATCACCGAGAAGCACCTCGCCGGCGTCACGCTGGCTGCGCGAGCCGAACGACGAAACGCAGACGCTCACGCCACGCGGCGGCGAGCGACCGCCCCGGTCGGTGACCCTTCGGCTACCGCTGCCCCAAGGTCAGGAGCCTCGGCATGACCGAGCCAGCGCCGCCGCCGCTGCCCGCTCGTCCAGACCTGCGACCCGGCGAGGACATCGCGGCCCTTCTGGCGCGCACCGCCAGCGCGAACCACACCACCGTCCGCGAGCTGACCGGCCTGCAGGTCCACTCGCGGGTCTGGGAAGAGCCCCCGGATGACCTGCTGCACCGCGTCGCGGCACTCACCTCGACCGCCGTGGACGAGCTGAGGCCAGCGACCCTGCGTGGCGCCTACCCGGGGATGGCGCCGGAGCGAGCCCGCACCGGCCGGCGGTATGCCGGTCAACCCGCCACTTGCCCCCAGTGCCAGATTGCGACCGTCGCCGCGCGGCTGAACATTGTCGTGCTGTGCCCCAACTGCGGCTGCTTCCTGCACGACGCCTACTTCCCGCACCCCAGCCACCCGGGACCCGACATCGAGGCGGTCCACCGTGAGATGCTCGCCACCCTCTGCTCAGCCGGTGAGTCTCAGCGTGCTCGAGACCGGCTGACGCGACTCGAATCTCTGATGGCCGGTCTCGAGCACGCGTTGTGGACCAACTGGCCCCCACTCCTACCCGGAGAGTCCACCCTCTGGCGTGAGGCCGTGGTGGATTTCCTGCGCTGGGGGCTGCAACCGGGCCGGGTCGTTGCCAGGCCGCCGTACATCAGCGCGACGACCCTGGCGCTGACCTGGGCCGCTTCCGCCACACAGGCCGCGGCCCGTGACCTCGCCGACCAGATCGCCATCATGGGCGACCCGTGGTTGCCCGCCAGGGACCTGGTGCCGCGATGGCCCGACGCTCACACGGGGTGCGAGGCCGTGCTCTCCCTGATCCTGGACCACGGCATCCACGTCGGGCACATCCCTACGACCATGCGCCGCAACCACGACCTCCTCGTGCTGCCCGAAGCGACCCGCACCATCCGCACCGCCGAGGCAGTCGCCCTGACCTCACTCGTCGCCCAGGCCCGGAACAGCGACCTCTCGATCCGCGACATCCACACGCTGCACGCAGCCACGATCAACCCTCAGGTGGCCCGGCTCGCCGAGCACATCACCGAAGACGTGGACACCTACCGCCGCCTGGCGGCCCACCTGGCCTTCCTCCTCGAAGAAGGGCTGCCGCCGCTGGCGCAGCGTCGCGAGGCGCTGCGCAACGTCAAGATGATTCCCCACGGCGTCATCGAAGAGCTGCCGGCCGCTGCGGCGCACACGCCCGATGCCGGGAGGCTGGCAGCGGCTTGGGTGTGGCTGGATGCCACCCTCGGGCGTCCGGCTGGTGGACCACATGCCCAGATGGCCCCTCGGCTGCTGTTGGCCTTCGACCACGACATGAACCCCGAAGGCCGACTGCTCCTGCGCGACTGGTGGCAGCACCACCTGCAGCTCAGCGCCACGGTCGCCGTCGACGCCCTCCCGCGACTAGGCCGTGATCACGGTGAGCGTCGTGTCTCCTGACCCCGGCCGCAACCTGCCGGCCCGCCCGACCCTGCACGCCGGCCAAGCCCTGGACTGCTACCTCGAGCACGCCGCCGACGCCAACCACATACCGGCGGCCACGGTCATGCGCGCCATCACCGACGCGTGCGACACCACCCGCTACGTGCTGCTGCGCCCCACCCCCCGCACCCTCGAGGTCCTCTCGGGCCTGACCGGCCAGTCGACCGCGGCGCTGACCGCGGCGACGCTCGCCGCCGTCGACGGGACGCTGCTGGACCTGTCCGGTCTCGACCCGCACCACCAGCCCAGCTACCGCGCCGTCGCCGCCCGAGGCTGGGCACCCGGTCAAGGCACCCAGATCTGTCCCCGCTGCCTCGCCGAGACCGGCACCTGGGACATCTCGTGGCGAATCCCCACCACCACCGTCTGCCTCCGCCACGGCTGCTACCTGCTCTCGACGTGCCCGGGCTGCCAGCGGCCCTTCCGCGCCACCAGATCCACGCTCCTGCGCCCGATCGGCGCAAAGACCCGCTGTGGCAATGCCCTGGGTCGACGCGGCCATTACTGCCCAACGGACCTCAGCACGCTCCCGATGGAGCCGGCCGACCCCGGCTGCGTCGACCGGCAAGCACGTACCCAGGCCCAGTCGCTGGTGGCGCGACCACCCCAGGTCTTCGGTGAAGGCACCACGGCCCGCCGGTTCATGGCGGACGTCCATGGCCTGACCGCCCTGCTGCTGCACATCGCCACCGCCACCACCCGTCCCGGCCTGCTGCCCGAATGGGCGGGACAGGTCCACGCTGCGACCCATACACAGCAGCGGGCACCCCGATGGGGCCTGAAACTACCCGCGGACATCTCCACCCGATCCCAGGCGCTGACTACGACTGCGGACATCCTCACCAGTAGCGGCATCGAGGAGGCCGTCACGCGCTTCGCGCCGTGGGTGGAGGCGATCCCGCGCACCCCGGACGGTTTGCTGGGCTGGGTCGGCGACCACACCCGGCACACCAGCTCCACGACCCGCCTGGTCATGGCCACACATGCGCCACGCCGGCGCCTCTCGCGCCTACTCGACGCGACGCCGCCGCTGACGGTCTCCACCCGGCAGATCCCCCAGGTCCTGCCGGTCGAGCTCTACGAGGAGCACTTGGGCATTCTGTTCACCTCCCGACCCGAAACCGTCCAGCTGTTCGCTTCCCTGACCATGGCCCTCACCCACCCCGGCATCACCACCTGGGCCGCGGCCGCACAAGCCCTCGGACTGCCTCCAGATCTCGGATCGCGGTGCGCCGCAGCCGCCGCGGCCAGCCAGACCGCTTCACCCGCGGCCGTCCTCGAGGCCATAACCGCCGCCGCGGGCGATCTCGACCGGCGGGATTACCGAGCCCTGGAAGACCAGGTCCATGCCCTCGCCGCATCGACCTCGTGGTTCATCGCCTGGGCACGTAGATACCGGCCAGGCACCCGGGCCTCAAACTGGTCTCTGGCCGTGCAGTGGCTATGGGTCAAGGCGGCCCATGCCCACCCGGGGACCGCGCCTCTGGCAGATCCAGCACGAATGCGGAGATTCTCCGCCACCCTCAGTACCGCGCAACAGGTCAGCCTGCGACAGGTCCTAGACCAGCCCACATCAGAAGCGGAGAGTCCATGAGCCCACGCAGCGCCGCGCCGATCACCGACGACGTCATCGCCGCGATCGCAAAGTTCTTTCACGGCGGAGCCGGACCCAGTCACAGCGAGATCAGCCGAGTGCTCACCGGCACCGGCTACAGCGACGACTACACCTATGACCCCGACGTTCAAGGGCCCAACAAGGAGAAGCGTGTCCTGCGGGGCCTAGCTCTGGCCAAGCGACAACCTGCCCGGGCTCGGGAGCTCGTCGACGGCCTGCTGTCCCTGCTGCGCGTCAACGGCCTGATCGGTGAAGGCGCGGCAGGTGAGGACGTCGACCGCCTCCGGCGAGCTCTCGGGTCCGCCGGTTGGCGCCTCACCCAAGAGGGCCATGTTCATCCGTTCGGCCAGGTCGACCTGGACACCGGGGGCAGGGCCGCTCTCGACGAACAGGTCGACCGGCTACGCCGCTCCACCAGCGATCCGGCGCTGCTGATCGGGACGGCCAAGGAGCTGCTGGAGTCCGTCTCGAAGTTCGTCCTTGAAGAGACGGGCTTCCCGGTCAACGAGAAGATGGACTACAACCAGCTGTGGCACCTCGCCCGCGAACGCCTCGGTGTCCTGCCCCAGCAGGTTGACCCGAACGTCCCAGGCGCCAACGCGATCCGCGCGATCCACCAGTCAACCTGGAACATCGCCGACCAGATCAACGCGCTACGCAACCTCCAAGGCACCGGCCACGGACGGACCCTGCCATCAGGGGTATCTGAAGATCTCGCGATGCTCGTCGTCCGCGAAGCCGCCACCGTCGCCGACTACATGCTCGCCAGACTCGAACGCGAGAAGGGATGACCGCCAGCTCGACCCGCCCTGGGGCGGCCGCACGTCCCTGTCAACGCTGCTCGAGGTCTGACGGTGCGCGCGAGACCCCAGCCCACAGGGCATCCAGATGGTCGCGACTTGTCCCACGACGAGGTTGGGGACGCGGTAGCACGCACCGTCCCGGCCTTGCAATAGCTAACGAGCGCAATTACACCGTCTCTGGCATGGACCTGCGGAGGCTGCGCGAACAAACCGACGAGGCCGTTCACGCGACGATCGAGCAGGCTGGGTAGACCACCGCAGCCAGCGCCTGACATCTCACGGCAGGGTGACTCATAGACTGTGGGTCATGGGCCCTCGACTGCCGAGCCCGCGCGCGGGCTGGTCGCGCGCTTCAGCCTCGATGGGGCCTGCTGATTCTGGGGCTGGTCACCGCGGTGGTCGCCGGCATCCTTGCCATGCACGGATTCTCCGTCGGCCATCAGATGCCGGGCGAGGCGTCCACACAGCAAGTGGAGGCGAGCGCGGGTCACCCCACGCACCTTGACCCAGCGAGCTCGGGCGCACATTCATGTCCGTCCCCCGGCTGCGACGAGCACGGCGCGATGGCCGCGATGTGCTTGTTCATGCTGCTGTGGCTGGTGCCCCTCGTGCCACGGCGTGGTGGCTCCTCGTGGCGATGGCAGCCCCCGTGGGTGACCTGGCTCGCTGCCCAGTCGCCGCCCCCACCGGGGCACCTGTCACGCGTGTCGTTGATTCGGCTGTGCATCATCCGAACGTGAGCAGGCGTCTCGCGTCCGAGCACGCCACACGGCGTCGCCGGACGCAGTCCTGCCCGATCAACGACACCAGACAAGGAATCGCGATTTCGCATGCGCAAGAACACCATCACCAAGACATTGGCGACCGCCGCGGCAGCCACCCTCATCGTCAGTGGCTGCTCCCAAGGCAGTAGCAGCCACGACTCCCACGGCGGCAGCGAGAGCGGCAGTAGCCAGGCGTCGGCACAGTTCAACGACGCCGACGTCACCTACGCCGAAGGCATGATCATGCATCACCAGCAGGCCGTGGAGATGTCCGACATCATCCTCGACAAGTCCGGGGTCAACCCCGACGTGGTGGAGATGGCCAAACAGATCAAGAAGGCCCAAGGGCCAGAGATCAAGGAGATGCAGACCTGGCTCAAGGACTGGGGTCAGGACGACTCGGGCCACGAGGGCCACGGTGGCGACTCCGGCTCCGGAGACGAGATGAGCCATGACGGCATGGTCAGCCCCGAGGACATCAAGAAGCTCAAGGCAGCCGACGGCGAACAAGCCTCTACGCTGTTCCTCGACCAGATGATCGAGCACCACCAAGGCGCCGTGAAGATGGCCAAGGACCACCGCCAGGACGGGGAGAACCCCGACGCGGTGGAGCTGTCCAAGAACGTCATCAGCGACCAGAACGCCGAGATCAAGGAGATGCGGACCTTGCGCTCCTCGCTCTGATTTCTCGCAACGGGCCCTGATCGACACCAGTTCACGCACCCCCAACGATCAGCCGACGCAGTCTGCTCCTGGTCGGCATCGGGTCGGCGTGTCAGTGACGGACTAGACGCCCCACACGGACCGCGAGATGCTCACGAAGCGCACAGAGGTCCTGCAGGCGGCCCGGTGCTCAAGGACCACCGTCGGTTGCCTGTTGCGTGTTCCGCATGCGGCCCACGAAGGGCACGAATCTGCCTACGCGAGCGGCGTAGGCAAGGAAGTCCGGACCATGTGCCTTCAAGAGGTAGGGCTCCTCGACGGCTCTGACTTGGAGCTCCATCCCTGCGATGAGGGCCATCAGTGCGGCAGCCGATATGGCGTTGGGCGTCATGATTAGTACGCCCGCCATGGCCAGAACCATGGTGGAGAAGATCGGTTGCGAACGGCCGCGAAGGCCCCTGTGGTCACCAAGCCGGTTCGTTCGGACGGGTCCACTCCGATGCGCCACGAATCTCCCATCGCCTGCTGCGCTGCCAACACGAGGGCCGGCCCGATCACGGCCAGCCCAAGGCCGAGCCACCAGGCCCAGCGAGGCATTGCGATCGTTGAAGCGGGAACGAGCAGCGACAAGAATGGTCCAGCCGCCCCAAGGATGAGCGCGCCGGCGAACAGCCACACACCCAGACGGCCAGCCTTGCTGCTGTCCGAAGCGATCCGACGGATCCCGGGGTCCCCGGTCCGCCGGTGGTGCTGCAAGGTCCTCACCCCGAATGTCAGCGCGAGGCCGATGAGGTAGACGGTGAGCGCTATGAGTGCCTTCGCATCTGGGGATGTCGTCATGTCGGGTGCTTCCCATCGATTCGAGCGGACTGTCGGGAGGACTCGTTCTAGAAGTGCTCAACCCCGGTGCAGGTGCGTTCTCGCACTGCTGTCGTCTCCATCTGGATGGTGGCGTGCTCGAAGGAGACGGGGAAGTGCTCCTTCAGGCAGGATCGGATCTGCTCGAGGATCTGCGGTGCGTGGCCGGATTCGAAGCAGTCGTCGTCGATGACGACGTGCGCGGAGACGACTGGCAGGCCGGTGCCGATCGTGGAGGCGTGCAGATCGTGGACCTCGTGGACGTGGTCCAGCTCGAGGATGTGGGCTCTCACCGCGTCCAGATCGACGTCCTTCGGGGTGAACTCCATCAGCACTCTCACGGTCTCACGCAGGAGGCGGTAGGCGCGGGGCAGGATCAGGGCTGCGATGAACAGGCCGGCGATGGTGTCCGCTCGCTGGAAGCCGGTCGTGGCGATGACGATGGCAGCCACGATCACCCCGAGGGAGCCCAGGGCGTCGTTGAGCACTTCGAGGAAAGCTGCGCGCATGTTGAAGTTCGCGTCACGACTGGAGGACAGGACCACCATGGCGGCGATGTTGGCCGCCAGTCCGATGATGCCGAAGAACAGGAGCTCCTTGCCCTGGACCTCGGCAGGTTCAAGCAGTCGGCGCAGTCCTTCGACGGCTGCGTAGGAGCCGACCACGAGCAACAGGAGTGCCTGTCCTAGTGCGGCGACGACCTCGATCCGGGCAAACCCCCAGGTGCGCTTGCTGCTGGGTGGGCGCAGCATCATCGTGGCGGCGATGACCGCTACCAGCAGACCGGTCGAGTCCGAGAGGGCGTGAGCGGTGTCGGTCAGCAGCGCCAGGCTGCCGGTGATGACACTCCCGATCGCCTGGGTTAGGACGATGAGCGCAGTGATGCCGAAGGCGATCAGGAGCCGGTTGCGCAGACCTCGGTCCGCTCGCCCGTCCGTCGGGCCGTGGTGGTGATCGGCTGCCATCACAGCTCCTCGGTGGCCAACTGGTCGTGGTCGTGGTGATCGCGAAGCGACAATGACGCTCCGGACGCTGCGAGCAGTGCATCCGCGCTCTCGAGCAGGTCGGACAGTCGCGAAGGATCGGCCAGCGAGAACCACGACGCGCGGCCCTCGGCCCGCACGGTCACCAGTCCGCAGTCGCGCAGGCACGCCAAGTGCTTGCTTACGGTCGATTGCGCGAGGTGCATGTGCTCCACGAGGTCCCGGACGCGGTGCTCGCCGCTGGCGAGATGTGTGAGCAGAGCCAGGCGGGTGGGTTCGGCCAAGGCGTGGAACAACGCAGCAGAGGCGTCAGGCACCTCAATCGCTGTCGGACCTTCGCTTCTATCATTGATCGTCATATGACGATGCTATCACCAAATGGCGATGCAGGCTTGCGGTGGCCCCGTTGCCCTGCGGATCTCTTGGGTCAGCGGTCGATGTATAGTCAGTGCATGCTGAACAGTGCCGCTCGTCTGGACGTACTCAATCGGCTGGGGAGGGCAATGGCGGACCCGACTCGGGCGCGGATCCTGATGTCGCTGCTGCAGGCGCCCGGTTATCCGGCCCAATTGGCGCGCGACCTCGATCTGAGCCGTACGAATGTCTCGAACCATCTGGCCTGTCTGCGTGGCTGCGGGATCGTCGTCACTGTCACGGAAGGGCGCCGCACCCGATACGAGATCGCCGACGCGCACCTGACGCGCGCTTTGGAGTCGTTGATGGAGGTGGTCCTGGCGGTCGACGACGGGGTCCCCTGCGTGGACGAGGACTGTGACGTGCCGCTGTGCTGCGGGAGCGCGCCTCGTCCCGTCGCCGATGAGCAGGTGGTCTGACGTGAGTGATGCGTGCTGTGGCACCGACGAGCCCGTGATCGAAGAACTCGCACCCTGGTGGCGTGATCGTGCCCTGGCGCTGCCGCTCGTCGCGGGCGTGCTGTGGCTGACCGGTCTGCTTCTGGAGCTCGCCGGCGCCGAAGACCCTGCCGTGGTCGCCTACGTGCTCGGGTTGGCGGCTGGCGCTTGGACGTTCGCTCCGGCAGCGGTGCGGCAGCTGATCACGGGCCGAGGGGCTGGCCGGTTGGGCGTGGGGCTGCTCATGACGATCGCCGCCACGGGTGCCGTGCTGCTAGGGCACGTGGGTGAGGCCGCCGCGTTGGCCTTCCTGTTCTCCATTGCCGAGGCGCTCGAGGACCGCGCCATGGATCGAGCTCGGCACGGGCTGCGGGCGTTGTTGTCCCTGATCCCCGAGACCGCGGTGGTCTCGCGAGCGGGAACGAACGAGAGCATCCCGGCCGAGCAGGTCCGTCGGGGCGATGTCCTCGTCGTCGGCGCCGGCGACCGGGTCAGCACCGACGGCAGCGTCGAGGCCGGGCACTCGTGGTTGGACACCTCGGCGATCACCGGTGAGTCGATCCCCCTCGAGGTTGCTCCCGGTGACGCGGTGGCGGCCGGGTCGGTCAACACCTCGGGAACGTTGCGCATCAGGGCGGTCGCCGACGGGCGCGACAACTCCTTGACCCAGATGGTTGAACTGGTCGAGCAGGCTCACGCGGACAAGGGTGAACGCGCCCGTCTGGCCGACCGGATCGCCCGACCCCTCGTGCCGCTGGTCCTGCTCGCCGCAGCACTGATCGCCGCCTTCGGGTTCGTGATCGGTGACCCGCAGACGTGGATCGAGCGGGCCCTGGTGGTGCTGGTCGCAGCCTCACCCTGCGCGCTGGCGATCGCGGTCCCGGTCACGGTGATCTCGGCGATCGGCTCGGCCAGCAAATTCGGGGTGATCATCAAGTCCGGGGCCGCCTTCGAGCAGCTCGGCACGATCCGCGCGGTCGCCTTCGACAAGACAGGCACCTTGACCCGCAACGAGCCCCGGGTGGTAACCACTCACCCGGCCAGCGGTCACACCGACGCCGAGGTGCTTGCCCTGGCAGCGGCACTTGAGGCTGCCAGCAGCCACCCGCTGGCTGCAGCCGTGGTCGCCGCCTCACCGGACCGGCCCGAAGCGAGCAACGTCCAGGAGCACGCCGGACACGGCCTGACCGGGCTGGTCGGCGGACGCCGGGTGCGCGTGGGCAGCCCCCGTTGGGTCGCCCCCAAGGACCTGACCGCGCAGGCCGGCGCCATGGCCGACGAGGGCATGAGCCTCGTGGTGGTCGAGGTCAACGACCGTGCGTGCGGCGTGATCGGCATCCGCGACGAGCTGCGCCCCGAGGCAGCCCAGGCCATCGCGGACCTGCACCAGCAGGGCGTGTCCACAATGATGCTCACCGGCGACAACACCCGCACGGCCCAGGCATTGGCCAGCGAAGCGGGCATTCGACACGTCTACGCAGAGACCCTGCCTCAGGACAAGGCCGAGCACATCCGAGGCTCGAAGAAAACGAGCCCGACGGCGATGATCGGCGATGGCATCAACGACGCGCCTGCACTGGCCTCGGCCACCGTGGGTATCGCCATGGGCGCCAGCGGGTCCGCGGCTGCGATCGAGTCCGCCGACGTCGCCTTCACCGGCCACGACCTGCGCCTGCTACCCCAGGCTCTCGCGCACGCCCGCCGCGGGCGGGCGATCATGACCCAGAACGTCGTGCTGTCCGTGGCCCTGATCGCCATCCTCTTCCCACTGGCCCTGTTCGGCGTGCTGGGCCTGGCCGCGGTCGTGCTGGTCCACGAGATCGCTGAGGTCGTCGTCATCGGCAACGGGCTCCGAGCCATCCGCACCGAGCGCCCCTCCCAGCCAGAGGACAGGAACAGTGCATACCCTGCGCGCAGCCAGCGCCTTTCGACGATGGGAACCCGATGAGCAAGAGCCTGAAGCTGTCCATGGCCATGATCGTGGCGGTGCTCGTGGCCCTGGTCGCCGCGGTGACGTTCAGCCGCGCCGGTGACGAAGCGACACCCAGCGACTCCGGCAACGGGACGTCCGAGCCGCTGGTGCGCGAGGACAGCCCCCGCCTGACCTCCGGCAAGGAAGCGACATTCGTGGAGTACCTCGACTTCGAGTGCGAGGCCTGCGGTGCAGCCCACCCCGTCATGACGGACCTGCGGGAGAAGTACGGCGATGACGTGACCTTCGTCGTGCGATACCTCCCCCTGCACGGCAACTCGATGAACGCGGCCCTGGCCGCCGAGGCCGCCCGTGAGCAGGGTGAGTTCGAGGCCATGCACGACCAACTCTTCGAGACCCAAGGCGAGTGGAGCCACTCGGAGTCCTCCAAGGCAAAGACGTTCGAGGGGTACGCCAAGGACCTGGGTCTGGACATGGAGCAGTACCGCGCGGACGTGAAGGACCCGGCCATCAAGAAGCGCATCGAGCAGAGCACGCAAGACGCGCAGGAGCTGGGCGTGACCGGTACACCAACGTTCTTCCTCGACGGGGAGAAGATCGAACCGTCCACCATCGGTGACTTCGAGACCAAGCTTGATGCCGCGATCGAAGACTGACCCGGCCACGGGGATGCCCGCACCGGCGACCAGCGCACGTGGACTCGGCCGCCTGCACCTCATCGGGGGCCTGGTCGGGCTGGTCTGCGCTGTCGTGCTGCTGGTGGAGAAGTTCGAGCTGCTCAAGAACCCGGACTACGTCCCTACCTGCAGCATCAACCCGATCCTCTCCTGCGGCTCCATCATGTCCACCCCACAGGCCGACGCCTTCGGCATCCCCAACCCCATCATCGGAGTCGCCGGGTTCGCCGCTCTGGCCACGCTCGGAGCGGTCCTGACCACCGGAGTCAGCCTCCCCCGATGGCTGTGGCTGGCCACTCAGGCAGCAGTGACCCTCGCGGTGGTCTTCATCCACTGGCTGATCTACCAGAGCCTCTACGTCATCGGCGCGCTGTGCCCGTACTGCATGGTGGTGTGGGTCGTGACCATCGCGGTCTTCGCGTACACCACCGTCCACAACCTCCAGCGACTTCGAGACAGAGCCACTCCCCGCGGACAGCGCACCCTCGCCGCCCTGACGGAGTTCCGCGGAGCGATCGTGACCGGCTGGTGCCTCGTGATCACCGTCCTCATCGCCATCAGGTTCTGGGACTACTGGGTCACGCTCCTGTAGCAGCCGACCATGGGCGAGTGCACCGCTGAAGCCAACAACGAGGACCTTGGACCGACCATCAGGAGCATGACCCGCATGACTGCCCTCCGTCCCACCCGCCGCGCCGTGGTCGCGACCGCTAGCACCCTCGCCGTCGCCGCGATCACCGGATGTTCCGCCGACTCCGGCGCTTCGGAGGCGGCCCCGGATGCCGGTTACCGCGCTGGGGACGGCAGCGTGACCCTCTTCGACACCGACGAACGCGGCGAACCCGTCGAGCTCGCTGGTGACACCTTGGACGGTGAGACCTGGGACAGCGCCGACCACCGAGGCAAGGTCGTCGTGGTCAACGTCTGGGCCAGCTGGTGCGGCCCGTGCGCCAAGGAGGCCCCGCACCTCGTCGAGCTCAACAAGGAGCTGAATGAGAAGGAAGTCGAGCTCGTCGGGATCAACTACCGCGAGTCCTCAGTGGCGACCGGCCGGTCCCAGGCCAGGACGTGGGGCTTCACCTGGCCCTCGATCTATGACAAGAGCGGGTCGACCGCCATCGACATGCAGGGCAAAATGACCACCCAACCCTCGACCGCTGTCCTCGACCGCGAGGGCCGCATCGCCGCCGTCGTCCTCGGGGCAACCACCCAGTCGACCCTCCAGGGCCTGGTCGAAGACGCCCTCGCCGAAGGCGCATGACCACTGCACTCCCGTCCCTCACCGGGCTGTCTTCCTCGCTGAGCGACCAGGTAACCGACGGAGCCCTCCCCCTCGCGGTGCTCGTCGCCGCCCTCGCCGGGCTCGTCTCCTTCGCGACCCCGTGCGTGCTGCCGCTCGTGCCGGGCTACCTCGGCTACGTCACCGGCCTGTCCGACGTAGCCCTCGAGGAGCGCAGCCGCGGCCGCATGATCCTCGGCACCCTAATGTTCATCCTCGGCTTCACGGCCGTCTTCATCCTTGCGTCGATGTTCGTTGCGACCGCCGGGCAGATCTTCGTCGAGCACCGAGTGCTGCTCATGCGCCTCGGTGGCGTGCTCGTGATCCTCATGGCCCTGGTCTTCCTCGGTGCTGGCAAGCAGCGGACCTTCCGCCTTCCGATTAAGCCCGCAACAGGCCTGGCCGGGGCGCCGGTCCTCGGCGCCGTCTTCGGCCTGGGCTGGGCTCCATGCATGGGCCCGACCCTCGCAGCCGTCCTCGCGCTCAACCTCACCGCGGAGGCGTCAATGACGCGGGCGGTGACCCTCGCCGTCGCCTACTGCCTGGGGCTCGGCCTGCCCTTCCTTCTTATCGCCGCCGCCTACGAACGGTGGGCTCCGGTCTCGACCTGGCTGCAGCGCCAGCAGCGTGCGATCCAAGTCGCAGGAGCTGGGCTGCTCATCATCGTTGGTCTCCTGCTGCTCACCGGAGGCTGGGACTCCATGACGCAGTGGCTGCAGACCCGCCTCATCAGCAACTGGGAAGTGCCCCTCTGACGGACGAGAGTCAACGACCGCTCGGGGCATGGCCGTCCACGGTCTGAGGTCCGGCCCAAGGCAAGCGCGATGAGCATGGGGTCAGTCCCTACTTTGCACAGCTGAGCCAATCAGGGGCGATCCGTGCAGAGTGGGCCGCGTGTCGTGTGCAATCTGCGCTGCATCTCGACATCTGATGTCGAGAAGCGCCCTAAATTAGAGCAAGTCGACTTCTATCTAAGATTCGAGGATCCGAGGGCACTAGGACGCCAGACTTCTGGTGCTCGGACGCCGCGCGGGCAGGGGGCTACTGCCGACCGCGTCTCCCTCGGTCTGCTTGCGGTACTGAAGCTCGAGTGGGGGGAGCGCTTGGCTGGCCGTAGTTGGGCGGCTGTTAGTCACCGCTGGGTGAGGCTGGGTCGTCGTCGACCTGGCGGTCTGTCGCGTTCACGGTTGAGATTCGTCGCTCGGCCGACCCTTATCGACAATGGCGTTCAACTGGACTTTCGGGCGGATCGTCTCAGCCTCGTCGGCCGCAGCGCGCTGCAAGTCTCCACTAGCTGTAGTGACCGGACACGTTGATCGAGCGATCTGGCATTCTCTGGCAGCCCGAACCCCTCGCATCGTGTTCCGCTGTTGTCCGCACGGGAGGGCTTCAGGAGCTGACTCCGTCTGGCTCGGTGGCGATGGCAAGCCTTGTTGCCCAGCCCCTCGCGTGGACGATGGCCTCCTCCGGGCCGTCGATGGTGAATGGGGCACCGATCGCCACCAAGGCAAATGTGGCCCAGTCCAAGTCTGTGGCTGCGATGACAACGAGGCAGGTAATTGGGTCGATCGGGGTGGCGGTGCCCCACTCTCCGAGCGCGCGTTGGGCTGCCTGTGCGGGGGTCTGGATGGTGGCGGTGAGGTTGTGGACCACCGGGGCGCTCATCACGCTCGTGCGCACATATTCGGCCGGATCAGCCACTGGCAGCTGGCGCGGCGCAAAAGTCTCCCTCGTGCGCTTGGGCTTCGCGATCCGGTCCATGCGGAAGGTACGCCAGTCTGAACGCTGCAGGTCGTAGGCGACCAAGTACAGGCGCTGGTGCAGGGAGACCACGTGATGGGGTTGCGTCGTGCGCTGTGATCGGTTGCCGTGTGCATCTGTGTAGACGAACTCAACGGTCTCGTGGTCGCGCGCTGCCAACGACAGCGTCGTGAGCGCAACTGTGTCAACAGTTGGCGGGATTCCATAGGGGCCGGGCAAGGTGGCGACGTGTCGGAGGGAGTCAATGCGTCGGCGAATCTTGGTGGGCAGGACTTGGACGATCTTGGACAGGGCAGTCACGGCAGCGCCCGACTCGGTGGAGTGGGCGCCAGTGGCTGCGTCCTTCAATGCCAGGACCACGGCGGCCGCCTCGTCCTCGCTGAGCACCAAAGGCGGTAGACACCCCCCGGGCGCAAGTTGGTAGCCGCCTCCTGTCCCTCTGGTCGTGACGATCGGGTAGCCCAGTTCCACCAAGCTCTCGACATCGCGTCGCAGTGTCCGAGGGCTGACCCCCAGACGTTCAGCCAACTCCTCGCCGGACCAATGACGTCGGCTCTGGAGGAGCGCGAGAAGCTCCAGCACCCGTGCACTGATCGTCGACATGCCACGATGCTACGAGGTCTTGTGGTCATATTTCGTCCACATGGGTCGCTTGGATGAACACATGGTTCACCACTCACCACCCATGATCTCCGTCGATGGCTTGCGCCGCGTCTTCGCCGCCCGCGGCGGGGAGGACGTAGTCGCAGTTGACGACATTTCCCTGTCGGTGCCCCAAGGCGAGACCGTCGCAATCCTCGGCCCCAACGGCGCTGGCAAATCGACGCTGATTCGGATGCTCACCACGTTGCTCCCACCATCGGCAGGCAGCGCCCGCGTTGCTGGCTGCGATGTCGTCAGGGCGGCCAGTCGTGTGCGCTCAGTGATCGGCTACGTCGGTCAAGGCAACAGCGCAGGACATGCACAGCGCGCCAAGGACGAGGTCATCAGTCAGGCCAGGATCTACGGCGCCAGCCGTGACCAGGCAAGCCGGCGTGCTGATGAACTGTTCACCACCTTCGATCTCCAAGGCATGGAGCAGCGACGCACGCGCGAGATGTCGGGAGGCCAGCGCCGCCGCCTCGACCTGGCCATGGGGCTGGTCCACAACCCGCGCCTGCTGTTCCTCGATGAACCCACCACCGGCCTCGACCCCCAGAACCGCGCCTACCTGTGGGAGCACATCCGTCGGCTCCGAGAAGACACCGGAATGACGGTCGTCCTCACCACGCACTATCTCGACGAGGCAGACGCCATGGCCGAACGCATCATCATCGTGGATCACGGGCGCATCCTGGCCGACGGGTCCGCCCGGGAACTCAAGGATCGCCACGTCGGCAGCCACGTCACCTTGGTCACCAGCGACCAACCTTCCGCGCATGTGCTGGCTGCGCACCTGGGCGAGGCCCAAGAAGTGCTGCACGCCTCCGCGAGCGGTTGCACCGTGCGCGCCCACGTCACGGATACCCGCTCGTCCATGCCCCATCTGCTCACCCTGGCCGCAGGCCACGGGATCACCGTCACCCGGGCACACGGCGAGGAATCCAGCCTCGACGATGTCTTCCTCACCTTGACCGGGCGCAGCTTGCGCGACACCGCCACCACCAAGGAGTCCGCATGACCACCATCAGCACGTCTCGGCGAAGCATCGCCACCGATACCCTCTTGGTCGCTGCCCGCGAGCTCAAGCCCGTGGCGAGCGACCCCTCTCCCTGGTGGTCGGACTCGTCCAACCCCTGTTCTTCCTGCTCCTGTTCGGCCCCTTGCTGAACACCGAAGGCGGACCCTCATGGAGTTGGTTCGTGCCCGGTGTCCTGGTGATGATCGCCTTGTTCGGTACCGCTGGGGCAGGCTCGAACCTGCAGATGGACCTCGTCAGCGGAACCCACGAACGCCTCTTGGTCACCCCACTGGCACGACCGGCCCTCTTCCTGGGCGAATCCCTCAAGGAGTTCACACCGCTGACCGCCCAAGCACTGGTGATCATCCTGGTCATGGTGCCCTTCGGATTCAGGCCCAGCCCCGCAGGCGCCCTCATTGGCCTACTCCTCCTGGGAATCCTCGGCCTCGGGATCGGATCACTCAGCTACGCGCTGGCCCTGGCGGTCCGCGAGCAGGACTGGCTGTTCTGGACCGTGCACCAGACCTTGCTCTTCCCGCTGATGATCCTGTCCGGAATGCTCCTGCCCCTCGACGCCGCACCCCAGTGGATGCGGGCACTGGCCACGGCCAACCCCCTCACCCACGTGGTCAACGCCGAACGCGACCTGTTCGCGGGACAACTGGCCACTACCAACGTCGGCTGGGGCTTCGCCGCGGCTCTCCTAACCGCCGCAATCGGCGCCCTCGTCGGGATCCGCTCTCTGAACCGCAGCACCACCTAGCCAACCCATCGCGAAAGGACACACCAGCATGAACATCCTCGTCACCGGCGCCACGGGCCGCATCGGCAGCCACCTCGTCCACCAACTCCTGTCCGAGGGTCACCACGTCCGCGCCCTCACACGGCATCCTGATCAGGCCCAACTTCCCAAGGACGTGGAGGTCGTCCAAGGTGACCTCACCGACACCGACTCGCTGCGCCGCCCGCTTCGCGAAATCGAGGCAGTCCACCTCATCACCTTTGGAGGAGACTACGGCGAACCCCTCGCCAACGGCGCCGACATCATCGCCCTCGCGATGCAAGCAGGCGTCCAACGAGCAAGTGTCCTCGCAGGCTGGGCACCCACCAGCATCGAAGAGGCCCTCGAGGACAGTTTTCTGGCCTGGAGTCGAGTCGAACCAGTCGAAGTCATGTACAACACCACCGACTGGTCCGAAGAGATCAGAGACCGCAACACGGTGTCCACCTTGGCCACCTACCCGAGCGCCATCGTCCACGAGGCAGACATCGCCGATGTCCTCGCCTGTGTCATCACCCAAGACGGACACGCAGGGCAGAACTACCGAGTCACCGGCCCAGAGGCCCTCACGCCGGCCAAACGGACCGAAATCCTGTCCCAGGCAATCGGCCGCCCAATCCGTCACGTCCAGCTCACAGAGGACCAAGAGCGGGCACGACTGGCAACACATGGCCTCGGCGATGACTACGTCGAGTTCGGCATCCAACTCGCCACCAACCCACCTGAAGGAGCCGGGCACGTCCTGGACACCGCCCCCCGACTCACAAAGCACGCCGGACGGACCTTCGAAGAATGGGCACGCACGCACGCCGCCACCTGGTGACCATCAACGACGCCCCCGCGCACCAGCCAAGACTTGCTCAGCCCACCGGACGCGGGCGGCAGCTTCAAGGCCGCCGCCCCCTTGACCTTGGAGCACCAACGTCGCACCTGGATCTGAACCGCCCCGGCGTGTCCGGAGGCTCCGTTCCTTGGGAAGGATGGAGTCATGTCAGGGAGTACATCGAAGAGGTATCCGGCCGAGCTGCGTGAGCGGGCGGTACGGATGGTCGCCGAGGTCCGGGCCGAGCACGAGTCGGAGTGGGCCGCGATGAGCCGGGTCGCCGAGCTGCTGGGGGTGGGCACACCGGAAACGGTGCGCAAGTGGTGTCGCCAGGCGCAGGTGGACGCCGGCCAGCGCCCGGGGGTCACGTCCGAGGAGTCGGCAGAGCTGAAGCGGCTGAAGCGGGAGAACGCCGAGCTCAAACGCGCGAACGCGATCCTCAAGAGCGCGTCGGCTTTTTTCGCGGCCGAACTCGACCGGCCACAGCGCTGATCGTGCGCTACATCGACGAGCACGTCGGTCAGCAGCACGAGGACGCCGACGGGCAGGGTCTGCGATGGGGTGTCGAGTCGATCTGCGCCGCGCTCACCGAGCTCGGCTGCATGATCGCCCCCGCGACCTACTACGAGCACCGAGGCCGCCAGCCGAGCGCCCAGCAGGTGCGCGACGAGGAGCTGAAGCCGATGATCGAGCAGGTCCACGCGGCCAATTACGGCGTCTACGGCGCACGGAAAGTGTGGCTGACGCTCAACCGTCAGCGGGCAGCCGACGCATCGCCGATCGCGCGCTGCACCGTCGAGCGGCTCATGGGCGAGCTTGGGCTGGCAGGCGCGGTGCGCGGGAAGGTCAAGCGCACCACGATCAGCGACCCGAAGGCCCCGAAACCGCTTGACTTGGTCGATCGCAACTTCGAGCCGTTGGCGCCGGACCGGCTGTGGGTGGCCGACTTCACGTACTGCTCGACGTGGTCGGGCTGGTGTTACACCGCCTTTGTCATCGACGCCTACGCCCGGCGGATCCTGGGCTGGTCGGTGTCGACCACGATGACCAGCCAGCTCGTCCTGGACGCAGTCGAGCAGGCCATCTGGACCCGCGGCCGCGAAGATCGTGGCGGTGACCTGACCGGCCTGATCGCCCACCACGACCACGGCGCGCAGTACATGTCCGTGGCCTACTCCGAACGGCTCGACACCGCGGGAATCAAGCCCTCGACCGGCCTCGTCGGCTCGTCGCACGACAACGCGCTGGCCGAGTCGATCATCGGGCTCTACAAGACCGAGCTGGTCAAGCGACAGCGGCCGTGGAAGGGCTTCGACGACCTCGAGATCGCCACCGCCGAGTGGGTCGACTGGTACAACTGTGAGACTGCTCAGGCATCCGCTGGCCAGGGTCTGACCCCTGGTTACAACTGACCCGTCCCCTTGGACGGTGTCCTTCGAGTGGACCTGTCGACCCTGAGCCGGCGGATGCGTCCCGGTGATCAGACCGGCCGGGCAGTGACCTGATAGAAGCCTGATCTGACTTGGTCTCGTCACAGTTCTGTCCCGCTCCGGCCGGTCCGTTCGCTGTCCCGCACCGATCAGTGGAGGCCAGCAGTGAGCATCATGACGAATACGAGCCCATCACATCCACGCGGACGCATCGAGGCACCTGGCCTCATCGTCGGCGTCGACACCCACAAGGACTTCCACGTGGCCGCAGCCGTGGATGAGCGCGGTGCTCTACTCGAGATCGCTCGCTTCAGTGCCACACGGACCGGATATGACCGCCTCGCACTGTGGGCCGAGGGCCTGCGCCGACAGGTCACTGGCCAGGTGGCGGACGTTGCCCTGACGTACGCCATCGAAGGCACAAGCTCGTATGGGGCCGGACTGGTCGCGGCCCTGCGCCCCACGGGCGTCACGATCCATGAGGTCGCCCGCCCCAACCGGCGAGACCGTCGCCTGCGCGGCAAGACGGACGCCTTCGACGCGGAGAACGCCGCCCGTGCCGTGCTGGCCGGGACTGTCACCGCAACCGCGAAGACCGCGGACGGGAACATTGAGATGATCCGCGTCATCAAGTGCGCCAAGCACGCCGCGGTCAAAGCCCGGGCCGCCACGATGATCAGCCTGCGGCACCTGATCGTCACCGCTCCTGCCGATCTGCGCGAGCAACTCGAGCCGCTGACCAAGATGGCCCTGCTGCGCCGCTGCGCAGGGCTCAGGCCAGGCGAGGTCGATGACCCCACCGCCGCGACGAAGTATGCGCTGCGCGCGATGGCTCGCCGGTGGCTCTACCTCAGCGAGGAGATCACTAAGCACGAAGCGCAGCTGGACCGGTTGACCACCGCGGTCGCTCCCCAGCTCCGCGAGGGGTGCGGCATCGGCCCCGACGCGGCCGCCGAGCTCCTCACAGTCATCGGCGACAACGTCGCCAGGGTCACCAGTGAGGCCGCCCTGGCCAAACTATGCGGCGTCAACCCCATCCCAGCCTCTTCCGGCCGGACCAACCGTCACCGACTCAACCGAGGTGGACACCGGCAGGCCAACGCAGCGCTCTACCGCATCGTCATCGTCCGCATGAGGCTCGACGAGCGCACCAAGACCTACGTGACCCGACGAACGGCCGAGGGCAAGACCAAATCCGAGATCATCCGATGCCTCAAACGACACCTCATCCGAGAGATCTGGCGCACCACCCGACACCTACGGACCCAAGAGCAAACCGCCCCAGCCGCCGCTGCTTGACGCATATAGAAGCGTCCACCGCCGACCCCACGAGTACTGCGACGACCTCACCCCAGTGCAGGCCGAGCAGGCTCACTACGCTCACCACCAGGCCCCAGCAACCGCTGGAGTCTCAAACTAGAAGGTCTCCGGACACACCGGGGCGGTTCAGCCGACTACTTCTTCAGTGACGGGCCCGGGGTGGCGGGCGTTGTGGTTGCGCTTGCTGACGCGTCCTATGAGACAGCCCATGACCAGCGGACACCGGGATGACCGAGGGCCAAGCATCGCCGAAGTCGGTGGACTGCGTTTGACTGGTGGACCATGAGCTTCCCGGATGATCCCTGGTACCTGACCCAGCGAGCAAACGATGCCGAGGAGTTGACGAGGGCCCACAACCAACGCCGGGAAAACAGCAGCGGCAAGACGCTAATCGACGGCATTTACCATCCACACCTGGTCGACGGTCCCGGTACCTCGCCCATCGAGGCTGGTACCGGCGCCCTCGGGCAAACGTATCTGACCGCAATCGCCGGATTCTTGACCTATGTCTCGATGCCTCGACTCGATCTAGCCTACGAGCGGTCGGGACCGCTAGCGCCCCCCAAGTTCGAAGCCTACGGCGAAGACTTCGACTGGTCCGGAGCCCACTTTCCCAGCGAGCCCGACTGGCCAAAATGGGGCAGAAATTTGGGTTCGGGTCGCGTCGCCATTCGCGACTTCCGCCTGGCTGTGGACCCGGGAGATTCTGCGCCCAAGGACGCTTCGGAAGCAGTGCAGGCGGCGATCGGCGACTGGTGGCGCCTCGCGAAGGTGTGGATCGAGATCCTCACGTCCCAAGACCTTGAAGGGGCCGACAGGTTCCATTGGTCGACCGGCTCGCTGCACCTGCTCTACCGCGATCGTCTAGGCGGCGCTTGGACCACTGAGCTGCGCAGGTCGTCTCTCCGCCAGTCATGGCGGCCCAGCATGGGGTTCGGAGCGAGTGGCAGTCTCTCGTCGGCCTTTCATGCTGCTGGCTGCGGTCATGCCCCGCCGCTCGAGTGGCAGCTACTCCGCGAGGCTCTTCGGGCGTTCGAGATTGGCCAGTATCGCCGTGTCCTCATCGAGGCGGGCATCGCGGCCGAGGTGGCTCTCACCGAGTACCTCACCCGAGTTCGCCGGATGCCCAAAGCGGGCAAGCCGACCCTTGGCACGCTTGTGACAGAGGAGGAGGCCGCTGGTGATTCCAGCATCCTGCCTGCGAGATTCCGGGAGTCCGTTCTGACGGCACGCAACCAAGTCATCCATCACCGTCTGTTCCCCACGGACGACGACGCCGTGGCCGCATTCCAACTCACCGTCGACCTTCTTGAGAGGGCGTCGCCGCGCGACCGCCTGGCCGAGCCGTACGGGCTCACCGTCCGCGAAGACCCGCCCTTCGACTCGCGGGTACAGACAGGCCGCTAGCCCAGAGCTTGCAGGGGCCACTGACGGCAAGGGCACCCAGTCGATGCGGTTAGTCGCCAGCCATCTGACATGGGTCAAGTCCGGTGACGTGGTGTACGACAGGGTGATCCTTCGTCGTTGGCGGGTCAGGCCGTGGTGGTCTGAAGGGCTGGTGCGTTCACCTCCTCGTCGGTGGCGGTGTTGGCGGCCTGTGATCGGGCGAGGACGTCGAGTCCGAGGTAGCGGCGCCCTTCGGCCCATTCGTCGTGCTGCTCGGCCAGGACGGCCCCGACGAGCCGGATGACGGATGCGCGGTCGGGGAAGATCCCGACGACGTCGGTGCGTCGGCGGATCTCGCGGTTGAGGCGTTCGTTGGGGTTGTTCGACCAGATCTGACGCCAGATCTCCTTGGGGAACGCGGTGAAGGCGAGGATGTCGGCGCGGGCGCCGTCGAGGTGGTCGGCCACGGCGGGGAGCTTTTCGGCCAGCGCGTCGACGACGCGGTCGAACTGGGCGTGGACCGCATCAGCGTCGGGCTGGTCGTAGATCGAGTGCAGCAGCGCCTTGACCCAGCCCCAGCTGGATTTCGGGGTCGCGGACATCAGGTTCGCGGCGTAGTGGGTGCGGCACCGCTGCCACGCGGCACCGGCCATAGTGGCGGCGATCGCCGCGGTCAGTCCGCGGTGAGCGTCGCTGGTGACGAGCCGGACACCGGACAGGCCGCGGGCGGTGAGGTCGCGGAAGAACGCCAGCCACCCGGCGCCGTCCTCGCTGGTGGTGACCTGGATGCCGAGGATCTCGCGGTGTCCGTCGGCGTTGACGCCGGTCGCGATGAGCGCGTGTACCGGCACGACGCGGCCACCCTCGCGGACCTTGAGGACCAGTGCATCGGCGGCCACGAACGTGAACGGCCCGGCCTCGGCCAGGGAGCGGGTGCGGAACTGCTCGACGTGGGCGTCGAGCTCCTTAGCCATCTCAGAGACCTGGGACTTCGACAGGCTGGTGATGCCCAGCGAGGCCACCAGCTTGTCCATCCGACGCGTGCTGACTCCGAGCAGGTAGCAGGTCGCCACCACACTGGTCAGCGCCCGCTCGGCGCGCTTCCTGCGTTCGAGGAGCCACTCGGGGAAGTAGGACCCCTGACGGAGCTTGGGGATCGCGACGTCCAGGGTGCCGGCGCGGGTGTCGAAGTCGCGGTACCGGTAGCCGTTACGACGGTTGACCCGGTCCGGGGTACTCGTGCCGTACTCGGCACCACAGACCGCGTCGGCCTCAGCCGACAGCAGCGTGTTGATGAACGTGGCGAGGAGCTCGCGCAGCAGATCGGGGCTCGCCTGGGCGAGCTGTTCCTCGAGCAGGGTCGATACTGGTGTTGACGGTCATCGTCGTGTCCTTCTTCGAGTCGGTTGTAGGAGATCACTCGAAGGATCACGCGGTGGCCGTCACTGCTTCTACAGCGACACGCTCACCGGGAGCCGTACACAGAGATGATGGATTCGGCTCCGGCGCCGGCGTGACCCGAAATTACACGGACGCCGTTCGCGGCTGTCTTTTTGTGGATCTGTCCGTCGACGCCGGGGTCGCTGCGGGCCGGGCGGGTACATGACTTGATAGGAGCCTGACCGGGAAGTCGTCTCACCTTTGTGCTGTCTGCACTCACCCGACCCGCGGTGACGTTCACCCACCGTTGGAAGGGATTCCCGTCAATGACGAGCATGACACCCGACGCGCCGCTCACCAACCCGCTACCGCCACCGTCCGGGCTGGTCGCAGGCGTCGACACGCACAAGAACACGCATCACGTCGCAATCCTCGATCTCGTCGGCAGACCTGTCGCCGACCGAGAGTTCCGCGCAGACGGCCGCGGCTACGCGCAGGTCATCGCGTTCCTCCACGAGCACGGCGATGTCGCACGGGTTGGTGTTGAGGGGACTGGTTCCTACGGGGCCGGTCTCGTCCGAGCGCTGAACGCCGCCGGTCTGACCGTCATTGAAGTCGCACGCCAGGACCGGCAAACACGACGGCGTCGAGGCAAGTCCGACCCGCTCGACGCGCACCAGGCAGCCGTCGCGGTCCTAGCCGGCACCGACACCGCGATCCCGAAGTCTGGTGACGGAGCAGTCGAGTCGATGCGGATCCTGCTGGCAGAGCGACGCTCCGCAGCGAAGGCGCGAGCACAGGTAATGAACCAGATCCATGCACTGCTGATCACCGCGCCCGAGCTGGTGCGACAAGCATTCCGACACCTCAGCGGGCAGCGACTGGTGAACACGCTCGCAAAGACCAGGCCCGGGACGATCCCGTCTCCTGACCCGGACGTGGTCGCCCGGCAGACACTGCGGCGGTTCGCGCTTCGCTACCTCACGATGCAAGCTGAGATCGACCTCATTGAACAGCAGCTGGACTTCCTCGCCCGGCAAGTCAACCCCACGCTGCTGTCACTGAGCGGGAGTCGGCCCGGTCACCGCCGCGACGCTCCTGGTCGCCGCCGGCGACAACCCCGAGCGGCTCGGCACCCGGGCGAGCTTCGCCGCTCTCGCCGGCGTCGCCCCGATCCCCGCCTCGTCCGGGCAACGCACACGGCACCGGCTCTCTCGCGGCGGGAACCGGCACGCGAACGCCGCCCTGCACCGCATCGTGCTGCTGCGCATGCGGCACCGCGAGCCGCGCACGACGGTCTACTTCGAACGGCGTCGCGCAGAGCAACTCACGGACCGCGACATCATGCGGTGCCTGAAACGACATGTCGCGAACGAGGTCTACGCCGCCCTGCTCAACCCTGCCAAGGACCACCCGGCCGGACACGAGCTCCGAGCCCGGCGACAGGCGATCGGCACCCCGATCAGCGTCCTGGCTCAAAGCCTTGGCGTCCCCTACCAGCGCCTACGACGACTCGAGATCGGCACCCGCGCCGACCCCGAACTCGAACGCCTAGCCACCCTCGCTCTGGACAAGATCAGCCCACCACAGGACGCTTGACAGCAATAGGAGCATCCACTCTGCAGGACGTCACTCCTGGCGCCCAGCTGCCGATGATTCCGAGGCATCGTCGAACTGGTGGTGCCGCGCGGTTTCCGGCGATCTTCACGGTCAGCGCACGAGCGGTAGGGAGATGGTGAAGCATGAGCCCTTTCCGGGGCCGGGGCTGGATGCGGTGAGTCCTCCGTGATGCGCGTCGATGATGGCTTTGCTGATGGTCAGGCCGATGCCAGATCCTCGTTGGTCGTTTGTGCGGGCCGAGTCGCCGCGGTAGAAGCGTTCGAATGCGTGCTGCACCTGGTCGGGGGTCATGCCGTCGCCGGTGTCGGTGACGGTGATGATGGCTTCTCCGCTGTCGCGTCTCGCCGCAAGGGTGACTGTTCCTTCCGCCGGTGTGTGCCTGAGGGCGTTGGTGAGGAGGTTGGTCATGACTTGGGCGAATCGGACCGGATCGACAAGGGTCTCCAGTCCTGTTTTCTCGTCCAGGTCCAGTACCAAATTGAGCCCCTTGTCGGAGTAGCTGTCACGCATGCCTCCGTAGGCGGCCCACAGTAGGTCACCGACGTTGTGGCTGCGGAGATCGAGGGCGAGGTGTCCTTCTTCGGCTGTGGAGACCTCGTTGATGTCCTCGGCCAGTCGCGCCAGCCGTTCCGTCTGGGCGGTCAACGCGAGACGAGAGTCATCACCGAGGGTCACCACGCCGTCGTGCAGTCCCTCGTGGTAGGCGCTCAAGGTCGCGATCGGCGTGCGCAGTTCGTGGGCGAGGTCGGACAGCATCCGTCGTCTGGTGTCCTCGACTCCTTCCAAGCGGGCCGCCATCACGTTGAATGCTCCGGCGAGGGTCTCGAGCTCAGTCCCCGCACCGACATGAGGCACGCGGGTGGAGTAATGGCCACGGCTCAGTTCGCGCGCGGCATCGGTCATCTGCGCCAGCGGTTGACGCAGCCGTCGGGCGAGGAACCAGGCCACCGCAGTCGCCCCAGTCAGAGAGATGAGCAGGCTCACACCCGAGGCGATGAGCGAAGCGTCCCGGTAGGCCATCTCGATGTGGACCAGCTCGGGTGCGTTCTCCTGGTGCCCCGCTTGGAGGAGGTGGTCGTGGAAGATCGGGGGGCCGATGACGGCGGCGACGAGCCCGGCTGTCAGTGCTCCCGCAAGGAGTACCAGGATCTGTCCCGCCAGTAGTCGAGGCGCCAGACCCTTGGAGAGTGTGTTGACGCGCTTGTTCATCCGGGCCCCATCCGGTAACCGATGCCGCGCACCGTGGTGATGTAGCGAGCGAGATCGGGGTTGTCTCCGAGCTTGCGTCGCAGGTGAGCGATGTGGACGTCGACCAGGTGCTCGTCCCCGACCCAGCCGCCACCCCAGACCTCCTCGATGAGCTGCGTGCGGGAGAAGGCCATCGAGGGCCGTTGGGCCAAGGTCATCAGCAGATCCCGTTCGGTCGGTGTCAGCGGAACTGGTTCTCCCTTCAGGTGGACCTGCTGCCCGAGCGGGTCGACCTGAAGATCGCCGAATACCCATGGGGTCGCCGCAGCGCTGGAGTTGCCGGCGTTCCCGCCCCGTGGGCGACGCAGGACCGTCTGCACGCGTGCCATCAGCTCGCGCACGCTGAAGGGTTTGGTGACGTAGTCATCGGCGCCCACGGACAAGCCGATCAGGGTGTCCACCTCGTCCGATCGGGCGGTCACGACGATGACGTAGCAGTCGCTGAAGGTGCGGATCTGGCGGCAGACCTCGATGCCGTCCAGTCCGGGCAGTCCCAGGTCGAGGATCACCACGTCTGGGGACTGCTCTCGTGCTGCTTCGACTCCGGCGACGCCGTTGTGCTCGACTGTGGTCTGGTACCCGCTGCGGGCGAGATAGGCGGCGATCATCTCTGCCAGCGTCTTCTCGTCCTCGATGATGAGCACCTTCGCCAACGGCTCGACAGGGGTTCGTGTGCTCACGACAGACAGTCTCACCCGAGGGTCGCACCACGGCCGACATCAGCGGCGAATCGACGAGGATCTTCGTCAAACCTCAACGCGGCGACCACCAACCCATGACCTTCCCGCCGGAGCCTGTCTGCATGCCGGGAGGTCGGCTTCAAGAAGGAGTCTCCGATGATGTGGAACCACGGCTGCGACATGATGTGGCTGGGTATGGCCGCAGGCGTCCTCGCCTTCTGGGTGATCGTCGTGCTCGCCGTGCGCGCACTGTTCCCCGGCCAGAGCAGCACCGCCACAGGCCCTACCCGGGCCGACGCGCTGACGCTTCTCGACGAAGGACTGGCCCGCGGTGACATCAGCGTCGATGAGTACGAAAAGCGACGTCACCTGATCATTCACGGCCGCTGACGCGCGTCGGTACATCGACGCTTGGAAGGGAACTATGAACACCATCACTCGCCGTGGCCTGCTGATCGGCGGTCTCGGTACCGCTGGCGCAGCGGGCTTCGGAGCCTATGCCGCCACCCAAGGATCGGGTGCCAGCGCGCCGAAGGGCACCTTCGGCGCTCCGACGCCGGTCTCACCTGACCCGGGCCAGACGGTGGTGACCAAGACGTTGACCGCCAAGCCGATCACCCTCGATCTAGCGGGCCGCACCGTCTCGACCTGGGGATACGGCGACGCCGTGCCTGGCCCACTTCTGCGGGCCACCGCCGGCGACTTCCTGCGGGTCACTCTCGACAACCGACTTCCGGACGAAACCACCATCCACTGGCACGGTCTTCGCTTGCGCAACCCGGCCGACGGCGTCCCCGGCATGACCCAGGACCCGGTGAAGCCAGAAACCTCCTACGTCTACGAATTCACAGCGCCCGACCCGGGCACGTACTTCTTCCACCCCCACGTCGGCGTCCAGCTCGACCGGGGACTGTACGCCCCGTTGATCATCGACGACCCGAACGAGCCAGGCGACTACGACACCGAGTGGGTCCTCGTCCTCGATGACTGGATCGACGGAACGGGCACCACGCCCGACGAGGTCCTGGAGAAGCTCTTGGCCAACGACTCCGGATCCGGAGGCATGGGTGGCATGGACCACGGCGAGATGGATGGCATGAACCAAGGCGCCATGGACGAGGCCGCGCCCTGGGGTGACGCCGGCGACGTGACCTACCCCTACTTCCTCATCAACGGACGGCCGCCAGCAGACCCCGAGACGCTCACGGCCAAGCCGGGGCAGAAGGTTCGTCTGCGAATCATCAATGCCGCCTCCGACACCATCTTCACCGTTGCTCTCGGGGGGCATCGGATGACGATCACGCACAGCGATGGGTTCCCGGTCGAGCCGACCGAGACGGATGCGTTCTACATCGGGATGGGCGAACGTTACGACGCGATCGTCACCCTCGAGGACGGGGTCTTCCCCTTGGTGGCCAAGCCGGTCGGCAAGACCAGCGGCGGTCAGGCCATGGCCCTGGTCCGCACCGGAAGCGGCGCCGCCCCCGCAGCGGACGCCAACCCACGAGAACTCACTCGAGAAGTCCTCGTCGGCTCTGACCTGAGACCGGTCCAGGCAGCCAAACTGCCCAGCAGGAGACCCGATGCAACCGCGCGGCTCACTCTCACCGGATCGATGCAGCCCTACGCATGGGGGATGAACGGAGCTCCGTTCGGCAAGAACGAGCCCCTGACCGTCCGGGCCGGGCAACGACTGCGGATCAACGCCACCAACATGACGATGATGACCCACCCGTTGCACGTGCACGGCCACACCTTTGCCCTGCCCTCCGGGCTCAGGAAGGACACCGTCCTCATGGCCCCCATGCAGTCTTTCGCCATCGACCTCGACGCCGACAACGAGGGCGACTGGCTGATCCACTGCCACAACATCTACCACGGAGAGGCTGGCATGATGATCGCCCTGGAGTACACCGCATGAGGCCCCGTCGACGTCGCGGCGTCCTTGGTGTCGCTGCCGTCGCTGTCCTGGCGCTGCTGGCCGGCTGCTCTTCAACATCCGACACCGGGAACGAGTCCGCCGGCGTCGAGTCATCGACGGGCACAGCACAGGACGGCGCGGCCGGGCAGCCCACGCCCCTGATTCATGTTCATGGGATCGCTCGTCACCCACGCACCGACGACCTGCTGGTGGCCACTCACCACGGCTTGTTCCATCGAGTCGACGGCGAGCTCGTCCGCAAGGGTCCTGCCATCGACCTGATGGGCTTCACCATCGGCGACGACGGCACTCTCTACGCCTCCGGTCACCCAGCGCCCGGCACCGACCTCCCCCAGCCGGTGGGTCTCATCACCTCGCAGGACACGGGCCGCACGTGGCAGGTCGCCTCACTCGGTGGACGCTCGGACTTCCACGCTTTGACCGCCGGCCCGAACGGGGTCATCGGGTTCGACGGAACGCTTCGACACACCAGCGACAAAAAGACCTGGGACACGCGGGACATCCCCTCGCCACCACGGGTACTGGCCGCTTCTCCCACGTCCGGGACGTTGCTGGCCACCACCAGCGCTGGCCTGCTGATGAGCCAGGACGACGGCGTCACCTGGACCTCCCTCGCCCCACCGGAGACCGCCGTCCTCGCCGCCTGGGCCGACGAAGAGACCATCGTGATCTCGTCAGCCGAAGGAAGACTGGCAACCAGCAGCGACGCCGGCCAGACCTGGACCCTCCACCCCAAGAGCATCGGCCCGGCCGAAGCGCTGTGGGCGGGCCGCACCAGTGACGGGCAGCTGGAGATCATCGCGTCTGTCGAAGGGCGCGTGATCAGCACCACGGACGCAGGAGCGACCACCCAGACGTTGGGGCAGTGACTCGTCGCCGTCATCCCTGTTGCAGGTCAGGCGCTGCGATTCGCCGATTCTCCACCGGCACCGGGTGGCCTTCATCCAACCTCAACGAAAGCGGGATCGAATCATCATCTCGCGACGTGAGGGTGACCCTGTCCTCGACAATTTTGCGAAGGAGTCCCCAATGACCCCCCCTGGACGGCGCGCTGCCCTCGTGGTCGCGACAACCCTCACCGCAGGCGCCTTGGCTGCCTGCTCCAGCGGCTCAGACGGATCCATGTCCGGGATGGACCATGACAAGACACCGATGAGCGCCAGCGATACCTCTACGACGGCGGACGGTCGGCAAGGCGACATCATGTTCGCCCAGATGATGATCCCCCACCACGAGCAAGCGATCACGATGGCCGACCTCGCTCTCGATCCGTCCGCCAAGGCATCAGGGCAGGTCCGTGACTTCGCCAAGGACATCAAGGGTGCCCAAGGTACCGAGATCCAGACGATGGAAGGTTGGCTCGAGGACTGGGACGCCCCCACCGCCAGCTCTTCCGGCATGGACCACGGGTCCGGGATGATGACGCAGGATGAGATGTCCAAACTCGAGTCGGCCACTGGCGCCGAGTTCGACAAGCAGTGGCTCACCCTCATGATCAAGCACCATCAGGGCGCTGTGACCATGGCAGAGCAAGTTCTCACCACGACTGAGGACGATGCAGTCGAGAGGATGGCCAAGGCCATCGTCAAGGCCCAGAAGGCCGAGATCAAGGCCATGCAGCGCGAACTCTGAGCGCGACAGCCATCGCACGTCCGGCTGAACGGACGAGCGATGGTCGCGCGAGCTGCACTCGGGTAGACGGTTAGGTGAGCGAACTGATCAGCTCGCGGCAGGCCCGCTCACAACGCCGGCACGCCTCGGCGCAGATGCGGCAGTGCTCATGCATCGAGGCATGCTGCTCGCAGCTGTCGCCGCACGACGTGCATGCTGTTGCACAGGCCTCGAGGAGGGCCCGCGTCACGTTGGCGTCGTAACCGGTGTGGCGCGAGAGCGCCGATCCGGTCGTGGTGCAGATGTCCGCGCAGTCGAGGTTGGCGCGGATGCACTGGGTGAGATCAGCCACCTTGTCCTCGCTCAGACAGGCGTCGGCACAGGCTGTGCAGGTCTGGGCGCACTCGAAGCAGGCTTGGATGCACTCGGTCAGCTTGGCCCTGTCGATGCCACCCAAGTCCTTGGGGTAGGTATCGAGCATCTGTTCCACGGTGTGCATGTATTGCTCCTTCATCCGATGGTGCGGCGCGCACGATGGTCGGTGCGGCGCGCAGACGAGTTCGTGGTACCCGGGCGAGATATGCCGAAACACGCTCGGCATTGCCCAAGAGCGGATCGTCGCTGGGATGCCGGCGTTGCCACTGCTGGTCAGCATGGCGCCCTCTCTCTGGACAGACTGACGCTAAGGGGCTTCCCGGTTCGCCCTGCACAGGCGATACCGCCTAGGGGTATAGCGTGGGAGGACACGAAAGAAGGGAGATGGCATGACAACGGCCAATCGGCGGGTTCGCGTGGCGGCGACTGCCGCGGCGGCAGTCGCGCTGCTTGCAGGCTGCGGAGGAACAGCTGAGGAGGATGCGACGCAGTCGTCGGTGACGTCTGACTCGTCTGCGTCCGGCAGTGAGACCAGCGAAGCAATGGGCAGCCTCGTGGCAGAGGACGCCTTGTAGGGTCGATCCATCTGCTGCCTCACGAGAGTTCGTTGTCTAAAGGTCGAGAAGGGCGGATCGCGGTGTACGGGATCGTGGCCATGGCGCTGGTGGCTGTATTCGCTGTGGTGTCCCTCTATGCGCTCCACCGGGCTGTGAGTGTGTTGGCCGATCCGCTGACTGCGCTTCCTGCTCAGTCGGGGTGGGTTCCGCAGGAGCATGCTCTGTCTCGGTTCCATGCACGCTGGTATCCCGCCTCGATCGTCTTTCTCGCCTTCGACGTCGAGATGCTGTTCATGTACCCGTGGGCAGTAATCGTGGCCGAGGAAGGGATCTCTGCGGTCGTGGAGATGTTCCTGTTCCTGGGAGCACTGCTCATCGCCGTGACGTGGGCATGGCGGGAGGGGGTCTTCCGATGGGTCTGACCCGGATGCTCGCCCATCTGGCGATCCGCACCGCCCGTGTCCTGATCGTCGAGGCACCGGGTCAGTGGCTCACGCGCGCGGAGCTCGAGCAGCAGATGCTGCGTCGAGGCTGGCGTGCCGCATGGACGCCGGCAGAGGCTGACGTGCTGGTCGTGTGCGGTGTGCCAGGCCCCGAGCTAGGCGAACTCGTGGAGCGCCTGTGGGAGCAGATGCCCGGCCCACGGGTGCGCGCCGACGTCCCCTCGCCCACAGCTGTGGGCGGCGCCCTCGATGCCGCCGCATCGCTCCTGCTCGACACCCCGTATCACCGGATGGACGCCCAAGCACGGGCGCGAGAGCCTCAGATTCCGGACGACCACGGCCAGATGGACCCTGAGGGTCACGGCCACCATCAGGATATGGGCCACGAGGGCATGGACCACGGCGGGCACGAAGGCATGGACCACGGCGGGCACGAAGGCATGGACCACGGCGGGCACGAAGGCATGGACCACGGAGACCACGAAGGCATGGACCACGGAGACCACGAAGGCATGGATATGGCCCCGGCTGGGATCGCGCTGGCCCAAGGCGGTCAGGACCGGGACGGTCTGGAGATGGATGTCCTGCATCTCCCACTTGGTCCTGTCCTTCCGTTCTGGCCGGCCGGTCTGGTGCTGCTCTGCTCGCTGCAGGGTGACGTCGTGGTCGATGCCGAGGCGTCCATCGTCGATGCTTCGGGCCAGACTTCCGGCGGGAGCGAGCCTGAGGCGCATCCTGCGTCAGCCACTGCGCTGCGGTGCGACGGCGTGATGGCACTGTTGGCGATCGCTGGGGCCGGGCACGCGACCACATGTGCTCGCCATGCCCGGGACGCACTGTTGCGTGGTGATCAGCCCGCCGCCCGAGAGGCCATCGAGGCGCTGCACCGCACGGTGCGGAAGTCGTGGCTCCTGCGCTGGTCCCTACGTGGTGTACTGCCGCTCGATCAGTCCGATCTGGCACGTCACGACCTGCCGAAGGGCTGCCGAGGAGACGCCCACGACCGTCTTTCGTCCATGGTGGAGGGGCTTCGGGCCGAGATCGGCGGCGCGGGTCTGGCGCCGGCCGTGACCGACGCAGTGCCGTGGGAGGCTGTGCCGCAGCTGGTGGTCGGGTTGGAGCTGGCCACCGCGCGACTGGCCGTGGCCAGTTTGGGTCTGGAACCGTTCGCTGCCACCCAGGGGGTGGGGCATGCCTGAAGGTGTGCTGGTGACCATTCCTGTGGGGTGGGCCGTGCTGGCCGGCATCCTCCTGTGCGCTCTGGCTTACTTCGCGGTGGCGCTGGATGCGGTGCTGTCGGCCCGCGAGCACGGCCTTGGCGGCGGGTGGGCCGCGCCACTGAGCCGCACTGCCCGGCTGCTCCGGCAGCGGCGACGCACCACCGTGGCCGCGGACACCCTGCTGTGGCGGATCGGTGGCGCCGGGATGTTCGTCGGCGCGTTCTTGATGGTCGCAGTGATCCCGATGGGCCGGTGGGTGCTGGCCGATCCCGATGTCGGCATTGTGTGGTTCAACGTCGTCGACGTCATGGTCTGGGCGTTGGTGTGGCTGACGGGATGGGGCGCGAACTCCACCCACAGCCTGGTGGGGGGCTACCGCTTTCTCGCCCACGGACTTGCCTACGAACTGCCGCTGATGTTCGCCCTGGTGGCTCCGGCGATCGCCGCCGGCAGCCTCGGCGTCGGGGACGTGGTGGCCGCGCAGGACGGCCTGTGGTTCGTGGTGTGGATGCCGGTGGCGTTTGTCATCTACCTGGTGGGCGTGACCGGGTTCTCCGTGTGGGGACCGTTCGCCCCCGCGCTGGCGCCAGACATCGCCGGTGGGGTGCTGGCCGAGCTCTCGGCTGTGGACCGCCTGGTCTTCCAGGCCGGGCGCTACCTGTTCCTGGCCGCCGGAGCAGCCTTCTCCGTGCCGCTGTTCCTGGGCGGTGGCGCCGGGCCGGTGATGCCTGGCTGGGCATGGATGCTCGCCAAGACCGTGGTTGTGCTGGCCGTGCTGGTGTGGCTGCGCCGAAAGATTCCGCTGGTGCGCCCGGACCGGTTCATGGAGATCGGGTGGATGGTGCTGCTCCCGGCGGCCGTGCTCCAGGACCTCCTCGTGTCCCTCATCGTCATCCGGGGAGGCTGAACCGTGCTGACCGGAGTCGCGTTCTGGACGCTGGCCGTAGCGGCTGTGGCCTCGGGCGTCGCCGTGTTCGTGGTGGACTCCATGGCTCGAGCCACGTACGCACTGGCCCTCTCGTTCATCGCCGTGGGCATACAGATCCTCCTGCTGCAACAGGGCTACCTCGGGCTGATCACGATCCTGATGATGGTGATGGAGATGGCTGTGATGGCCATCTACATGGTGATGTTCATGGGCATGAATCCGGCGCTGATGCCCATGGACATGACCCACGGAAAGAAGACGGCGATCGGCGCATCGGTCGGGGCCTTCGTGCTGCTGGCCGGTGGTGCCCTGCTCATCCCTTGGCCGCAGCGCCGCGGCGCCGCCCCCGACGACCTGACTCGCGCCCTCGGTCTGGAGATCATGGGCGAGAAGATGCTGGTCATGGCCGTGCTGGGGCCGGTCATGGTCGCAACGATCGTGGCCGGGGTGGTCCTGGCTGCCCACCGCACCCGCTATGACCGGTTCGGCGATGATCTGCAGCGTCGCCCGGCCGAGGGCCCACAACGGGGAAATGCGGGCCGATGACCCTCGAAGCCGTGCTCGTGGTGGCTGCCGCACTGTTCGCGGTAGGTCTTTATGGTGCCCTGTCCCAGCAGGTCGTCGTGATGGTGATGATGGGGCTTGAGCTGATGATCAACGGAGTGCTCCTGGCTGCCGCAGGATTCTGGTTCTTCCTCGCCCCGGACCCTTCCGGGCAGGTCCTGCTGCTGGTGGTGCTGGCCGCGATGACGGTGGAAATGGCCATGGGCTTCGCCGTGGCCACGCTGCTGCATCGCCGGCAGCAGACGGACATGACCGACATGGCCCAGGAACTGTCCCGATGACCGGCGCCCAGACCGCACTCGTGGCCATGGTGGTGCTCCCAGCCACCGTTGGCGGTGCACTCGCCCTTCTGCGCCCGCACCGCGCCGCGGCACCGATTGCTCTGGTGACCTCAGGGCTCGCGACTGCCCTGGCGCTCGGCACTGCGCTGACTCGCCCGGCCGTGTCGTACCCCTTCATCGTGGGCGCTGACTTCGCGCTGGACGTCGACGCTCTCGCCGCGCTGATCGTGCCGATGATCACCACAGTCACCTTCTTCGTCCTCGTCTTCTCGGCCGGGAACATTCGAGAGTCCCAGGGTCGCTTCCACGGGCTGATGCTCATCTTCTCGGCGGCCGCCCTGGTCACTGCGACCGCCGCCAGCATCCCGGCACTGCTGTTCGCCTGGGAGGTGATGGGCGCGACTTCCTACGCCCTGATCGGCTTTTGGTGGCGAGATGTTGACCGCGTCTCAGCAGGCCTCACTGCGTTCGTCACGACCCGCACGGCCGACCTGGGCCTCTACGTCGCTGCGGGCGCTGCCTTGGCCGGAGGGACGGGGATGGCCTTGGCCGACCTCCCGGCCGCGCAGGGATCGTGGCGGCACGTCGCCGCCGCCGGGATCGTGGTGGCGGCATTGGGCAAGGCAGCGCAGCTGCCCTTTTCCTTCTGGCTCTCCGGAGCGATGAAAGGACCCAGCCCAGTCAGCGCGCTGCTGCACTCCGCAGCGATGGTCGCGATGGGCGGATACCTGCTGTTGCGCGTGGAGCCCCTGCTGGCCTCGACCGCCTGGGCCGGGCCGCTCACTGCGTGGGTCGGCGTGTCCACGGCGGTGCTCATGGGGATCGTGGCGTTGGCGCAGCGGGAGCTCAAGCAGCTGTTGGCCGCCTCCACGGCCGCCCAGCTGGGCTTCGTGGTGCTCGCCGCCGGCGTGGGCACAGTCAGCGGCGGCGCCGCCCACCTGGTGGCGCACGCCTGGGTCAAAGCTCTGCTGTTCCTGGCCGCGGGTGCGTGGCTGACGGCACTGGGCACCGAGGAGTTCACGAAACTACGGGGTGTCGCCCGTCGGTGGCCGGTCGTGGGTGTGGCCGCGAGCGTGGCGGCGTTGGCCTTGGCCGGGGTCGCGCCGCTGTCCTTGTGGGCGACCAAGGAGGCCGTGCTCACCGCTGCGCTCGAGACATCCCCGTGGCTCTACGCCGCAGGGTTACTGGCCGCGGCATTGTCGGCCGCCTATGCCGGCAAGGCACTGTGGGCGATCTGGCGGCGCGACTCTCACGCGGGAGTCCGGGTTGACGGCGCCAATGAGGTGAGCGCCTGGGAGCAGGCGCCGCTGGTCATGCTCGCCCTTGGTGCGGCCGTCCTGGGTGTGCTCGCTCTGCCTCCGATCGGTGGCCTGCTCGCCGACGCAGTGGGCGGTCGCGGTGAGGTCCCAACTGTCGAACTGGCCGTCTCTGCCGTGATCGCGGTGGTCGTGGTGCTGCTGATGCTGCGGCTGCGTGCCCCTGCGCCGAGATGGGCGCTCGGGTGGTTGGGGCTGGAAGCGGCTGCGCAGGGAGTCGTCGTGCGTCCGTCCTTGGCCTTGGCACGCACTCTGGCGCGGTTCGACGACCACGTCCTGGACAGGGCCGTGAATGCTCTGGCTGGGACGGCCCTTGTGCTGGCGCGGGTCGCCGCGCGCGTCGATGACCTCGTGGTGGACAGGGTTGTAAATGCCCTGGCTGGGGCAGCCCTTGTGCTGGCGCGGGTCGCCGCGCGCGTCGATGACGTCGTGGTGGACCGGGCCGTTGCATCCGTCGCCGGACGGGTCCGCCGCCTCGGACACTTGGCACGGGCCCCGCAGACAGGGGCCATCCACCAGTACTTCCTTCAGACCGTCGCCGTCCTCGCCGCAGGCGCCGTGGTCTGGTCCGTCTACTCCGTGATGGGTTGAGCATGCTGAGTCTGATCGTCTTCCTTCCCTTGGTCGTCGCCGCGGTCGTGGCTGCGGTTCCCACGCTCGGCGCCGCAGCCGCTCGGTGGGTGTGGGTCGCGGTAAGCGCCGTGGAACTGGTACTCGTCGGCGTGCTCTGGGCCGGCTACGAAGACCCCGGATCGAATGGGTTGGCCTTCGAGGAGCAGGTGCCGTGGATCCCGGGGGTCGGCAGTAGCTACCACGTTGGCGTGGACGGGCTGTCGTTGCCGCTGGTGGCCATGACGGCGGTCGTCTTCTTCGCCTGTGCCGTCTACGCCCTTCGCGACTGGGAACGGCCCCGCGCGCAGACGGCACTGTTCCTGTTCCTGCAGGGCGTGAGTCTCGGGGTGTTCGTGGCCGCCGACCTCATCTTGTTCTTCGTGTTCTTCGATCTGTCCATCGTGGGCATGTACTTCGTGATCGCCGGCTGGGGCCACGGGAACGCCGCCCGATCCGCGCTGAAGTTCTTCCTCTACACGTTCCTGGGATCTCTCGCCCTGCTGCTGGGATTCATCGGGCTGTACGTGGCTTCGGATCCGCACACCTTCGACATCCCCGAGCTCGTCGCGGCCGCGCCCTTGGAGGACAACCCGCTGGCCGGAGGGCTGGTGCTCGCGGCGATCCTCGTGGGTCTGGCCGTGAAGACCCCCACCGTGCCGTTCCACACCTGGCTGCCCCCAGCCCACACCGACGCACCGGCCACCGGCTCGGCCGTGCTGGCAGGCGTGCTGCTGAAGATGGGGACCTACGGCTTCGTGCGCATCGCCATGCCGATCCTGCCCGAGGCCTGGCGCGCATGGGCCTGGGCGATCGTGGTGATCGGCATCGTCTCCGTCCTGTACGGAGCGTTCGTGGCACTGGCCCAGACCAACCTCAAACGGATGATCGCCTACACCTCCGTGAACCACATGGGCTACATCGTCCTCGCCCTGGGTGCGGTCGGCCTCGTCGTCGACAACTCCGCCCAAGCCCGTTCGGTGGCAGTCACCGGCGCGGTCGTGCAGATGGTCAGCCATGGGCTGATCACCGCCGCGCTCTTCCTCCTGGCCGGGGTGATGCACACCCGCGCCGGCACCTACGACTTGGGTTCCTACGGCGGTCTGGCCAAGCCTGCACCGCGCTACGCGACGCTGTTCGCGGTGGCGGCGTTCGCCTCGCTGGGCCTGCCCGGATTGTCCGGGTTCATCGCTGAGTTCCAGATCTTTGCCGGCAGCATCGCAGTCGCCCCGGTCACCGCGATCGCTCTGCCGGGCATCTTGGTCACCGCCGCCTTGTTCCTGCTAGCGCTGCAGCGAGTCTTCACCGGCCCCACGCAGGGCCAATCGCCCGGATTTGCAGACCTACACGGCCGGGAGCTGTGGTCGATCGGTCCATTGCTGGCCCTGTCGCTGCTCATCGGGGTGTTGCCCCAGGTGCTGCTCGGGGTGATCGAGCCGGCCTCCGCCGCCCTCGTCGACCTCGTCGGGAGATAGCGGATGGACGGCTCGATGCAGATGCAACCGGCACTGCTACTACCAGAGATCACCACCTTCATCGGTGGCCTCATCGTCCTGCTGGGCGGGTCATTCCTCCCCCGAGACCGTCAGTGGATCGCCCGCGCCGTGGCCGCCCTCGCGCTGCTGGGCGCCGCGACCGCAGCGGTCCTGGCCATGGCCGGGCCCGCTCAGACCGCGTTCTCCGGAACCTTTGCCGTGGACACCGCCACCGGCGCCGCCCGGGTGATCGCCGCACTGACCACCCTGCTGATCTTGGGCGTGGCCTCCGGGGAGATCGCTGGTTCAGCCCGCGAGTCCGACACCTACGCACTGCTGCTTTTCGCCACCACGGGGGTCATGGTCCTGGCCGGAACCACCGATCTGCTCGTGCTCATCGTCGGATTCCTCCTCGCCAGCATTCCCTTGTACGGGGTCGTGGGACTCACCGGCGGGCGCACCGGGGCCGAGGCGGCCTTGAAGACCTACCTCATGGGGGCCCTTTCGGGCATCCTGCTCATGCTCGGGGTCACCGTGCTCTACGCCCTGACCGGCGCCACCGACTACGCCCGGCTCAAGGAGGAACTGCCTGGGGCGCCGGGCGCAGCCGTGGGCGCAGGCGTGTTGTGTGTGCTCGTCGGGTTGCTCTTCAAGGCCGGCGGGGTGCCCGTCCACTTCTGGGTGCCCGACGCCGCCCAAGGTGCCGGTGTCACCGCCGCGACCTTCCTGACCACCGTGCCCAAGATTGGAGCGCTGGTGGCCGTGTACCGGCTGATGGCCATGGTCTCTGCCGGGAACGAGTCCTGGCTGGTCGTCGTGGCGGTACTGGCCACGGCATCGATGTTCCTGGGCAATCTGGCCGCCTACTGGCAGCGCGATCCACGCCGGCTGCTGGGCTGGTCGACGGTCTCCCAGGTCGGGTTCCTGCTCGTGCCCGTGGCCGCCGCGGGGCGCAGTGATCTCGCCCTGCCCTCGCTCCTTTTCTACCTGGCCGCGTACGCCCTGACCAACGTTGCCGCCTTCGCCGTCACCGCGGCCCTTCCCGAGTACCGGGACTTGACCGCCTACCGCGGCCTAGCCCGCGCCCGCCCCGGGCTCGCGCTGGCACTGCTCGTCGCGCTGCTCGGACTGGTGGGCACCCCACCGACGGCCGTGTTCGTCGGCAAGCTCACCACCGCCACCGCCGCCTGGGACGGCGGGCACGGCTGGCTGGCCCTGGTCGTGATGCTCAACAGCCTGCTCAGCCTCTTCTATTACCTGCGCTGGTTCGGCCCCGTCTTTGCCCGTCCGGTGCCGGACTCTCCTCAAGCTCCGCGCCTGGTCGGGGAGGCCATCTGGCCCGCGGCCACCGCCGCTGCCGCTGCCTCCGCGAGCCTGGCACTCGGGATCCTCGCAGGCCCCCTGTGGACGGCTCTGGAGACGCCACTGCTGCTGTAGACGAGGCAGCTCAGTACTGCTCGTCCATGCCTGAGATCTGCGGCCGGTCCGGCACGCCAGGTACGGGTGAAGAGCTCGACCTCGGCATCGGCTCCCAAAGTGTGCAGACTTCTCGCGGCAGAGGTTCCTGCCGCGCCGGCGCCGATGATTCCGATCCGAGGAGAGCTCATCGTTCTCCCGTCTCCGTTGCAGTGAAGGCCGGCAGCAGGATCGCGTCGATGAACCAGGGCGCGTCGTCGGGATCGAGCCTGCCGATGCGCACTTCCTCGGCTGCACCGTTCAGCACGACGTGCGTGGTGGTCAGCAGCCAGGTCACCGGTAGGTCGACGCGGAAGGCGCCCTCGCGCTGACCGCGCAGCAGCAGACCGCGCATGCGGGCTTCGGCCTTCTCGTGCAGCTCGCGGATGCGCGCCGCCGAGAGCTCCTTCTGCGCTGTGGCCAGCAGGGCGCGGGACTGGTCGACGAACATCCAGCTGGAGGCCACCAGCCGCTGGAACGCCTCGCCCGCGTCACCGTCGAGGGGGATCTCGCTCAGTACCTCTTCGGCGCGTTCGAGGCTGTCGACTAGGGCGGCCTCGATGAGCTCGGCGCGGGTCTGGAAGTGCCCGTACAGGGTCATCCGCCCCACTCCGGCCTCCGCGGCGATGTCGGCAACCGAAGCGTCGGGATTCTTCCGGATCGCGATGACGGTCGCCGCCAAGATCTTCGCCCGGTTGCGCTGGGCGTCGGCCCGCTGATTGGCGACACGGCTACCTGTCGCAGGGGCGCGTCGGGTGCCTCGTGTCGTCTGAGCCTTCTTCGTCGGCATCGTCCACCTCGTAAGTCGTACTGGAATGTATGAGATAGTGTAGCCGTTACAACTCGTACCCTACTGATTGACTTAGGAGTCGGAGATGACCACACGCACACAACCCGACAGCACGACGTCGGCCTACCCCAGACGCTGGCTGGCGCTCGCCTTGCTGGGCACGGCCCAGTTCATGCTGATCCTCGACGTGACCGTCGTCGCGATCGCACTGCCACAGATGGAGGCGGACCTGGCGCTCTCCCGCGAGGCCCTGACCTGGGTCGTCGCGGCATACACGGTCACCTTCGGCGGGCTGATGCTCCTCGGTGGCCGAAGCGCTGACCTGTTCGGCGCCAAACGCATCGTCTATTCCGGCCTGCTTACCTTCGTCGCCGGTTCCCTGGCCGCCGGTTTCGCCGACAGCGGAACCGTGCTGCTCGCGGGGCGCATCGCTCAGGGGATCGGAGCGGCCATGCTCTCCCCGGCGGCGCTGTCCGTGGTGGTGCGGCTGTTCGAGGGCGATGAGCGCAACCGAGCGCTGGGCATCTGGTCGGCGCTGGGTGGTGGCGGGGCCGCCGTCGGCGTGCTGCTCGGCGGGCTCATCACGGCCGGCCCAGGCTGGCCGTGGGTGTTCTTCATCAACGTGCCCGTGGGCGCGATCGTCTTGATCGGCCTGCTGCGCGTCCTCCCGCCGCTGCCGCCGCAGCCCGGTGCCCGCGCACGCCTGGACGTCCTCGGCGCCGTTCTTGTGACCGGTGCCACGGGTCTGGCGATCTACGCACTCACCGTCGCAGGGGAGATTGGGTGGACCGCGCCGCGGGCGCTCATCATCGCGGGGATCGCGGTGGCGCTCTACCTGCTGTTCGGTTGGTGGCAGAACACGACGAGCTCGCCGCTGATGAACCTCTCCCTGCTCGGCAGGCGTCCGGTGTTCTCTGGCGTGTTCGTGCTCGGGATTGCCACCGCGCTGATGGTTGCGGTGTTCTTCCTCGGCACCTTCTACTTCCAGCAGTACGCCGGCTACGGCCCGCTCGTTACCGGCCTGCTGTTCCTGCCCGTCGCCCTGGCGACGATGGTCGGCGCGCAGGTGGCAGGAAAGCTCGTTGGTAGGCTCGGCGCCCGCAGGCTCGGCGCGATCGGCATGACCGTCGGCGCCATCGGGCTGCTCGTTCCCGCACTGTGGTCGACCACCCTGACCACGACCATCGGGATCAGCTTCGGCTCGCTCGGCATCGGTGCGCTCTTCGTGGTCGCCTCCGCAACCGCGCTCGGAAACGTCGCGCCGGAGGAGGCCGGCATTGCATCCGGGCTGCTGAGCACCTTCCACGAGATCGGCGCCTCGGTCGGCGTCGCGACCGTCTCCAGCATCGCCGCCGTCAGCCTGACCAGTGGCGGCGACACCGGGTTCCAGCAGGCGTTCCTGGCCGCCGCGATCGCCGCGATCGCCGCGACCGTCATCGCCAGCATCGCCATCCCCGGACGCCCGCGGAAGTCATCACCAGCACCCACGCATTGATCTATACCCCCTAGGGGTATAAATCAAAGAAAGTCATACACGAGTGAAGGAGTTTTGGTCATGAGCACGAACACGACCGAGTACCAGGTGACCGGAATGAGCTGCGGACACTGCGAGGCCGCGATCCGCACCGAGGTCTTCGAGATCCCCGGCGTCACCGACATCGACGTCAGCGCGGCTACCGGTCGCCTGGCTGTGACCGCCACTCAACCGGTTGAGGACGCCGCGGTGGTCGCGGCGGTCGACGAGGCAGGATACACCGCCGTCAGGAGCTGAGATGAAGGCACCTGCACGGCTGGGCCTGTACGGGCTGGTCCTCGTGGCCGTGTTCGCCGTGGCTGGATTCACGGCGAACGCGGTCATCCCCGAGGAGACCGTGCAGAGCTGGGCAGAAGACACCGCACAGAACACCCATCACGACGAAGGAGACAACATGGACACAGCCGGGCACGAGGGCCAGCCAGGCGACACGGCCCCCCTCGGCCTGGGCGGAGGTGAGGTCCGTGGTTGCTGAGAGGTGCCGAGCTCGTTCGATGCGAAGCCGTTGGACGAAGCCGAGCGGAGTGAGGTTGAGCGCCGCACGGACTCGTCGTTCGAGGGTGCGCCGGCTGGTGCCAAGTGACTGCGCGACGAAGGCGACGTTGAACGGTTCGTCCAGGCGGGCGCGCACGAAGCGTTCGAACTCGACGACGATCGGGTCCTCGTGCCGGAGATGTTCGTAGGCGACGAAGGCCGCCTGCGACGGGCGCTCGTCGATGATGAGGAGCTTGGCGACATGTTGGGCCAGGTCGGGGCTGATCGATCGCACGAGTGAGAGCGCGAGGTCGATGTGGGCGAAGGCGGCGCCGGCGGTGACGAGGTTCCCGTCGACCACGACCATGGTGTCGAGATCGAGGGCGACGGTCGGATAGCGCTTCAGGAACTCCGGCCCCAGGAACCAGCTGGTCGTCGCCCGCCGATGATCCATCCGTCCGGTCTCGGCGACGGCGAACACGCCGGTGCACGCCGCGGCGATCCGGGTGGTCGCGTCGTCGAGGCGCCCGAGCGAGGCGATGACCGAACGAACATCTCGGCTCTGTAGGGCGTCGTTGGTAGCGGCGGCAGTGAGGGTTCCAAGCGCAGGGACGACGACCACGTCGAACTCTGCGGACTCCGACAGCGGGTGGTCCACCGACAGGGTCATCGATGCCGTCGTGGTCACTGTCCGTTTCGGTCCGAGGATGGCGAGTTCGATCGGGTCGATCCGCGGGTCGACATCGCCGCGGGCTCCGTCGGCCACCCGCACGATGTCGATGACCGACGCGACAGCCGAACCGAAGCAGCCGTCGACCGCGATGAGTCCGATACGCATGGCGCAAACAATAGCAATACTGCCGTATACGCCACTCCCCATCGGCCCTCGCTCGTCATACGCTGAACTCGTCCCACGAAGAACCCCGATTTCAAGGAGAGTCCCTCATGTCCACACCCGCATCACTTCCGTATGCCTTCGTCGCCAAGATCGTCGCGGCCGATGGACAGCACGACGCGCTCGCCGATCTGCTCGCCGGCGCTGTCGCACTCGCCAACGATGAAGTAGGAACGATTGTCTGGTTCGCGGTCAGGACCGACGCCGACACCTTCTGGATCTTCGATGCATTCCCCGACGAGGCCGCTCGCGACGCCCACGCCAACGGCGCCATCGTCGCAGCCCTGATGGCCAATCAGCACCTCCTCGGCGCAGCACCCGAGATCATGGCGGCCGACGTCCTCGCGTCCAAGCTCCCGTAGTCCGCCAACGCACGAGACGATCGCGCCCCTCCGAGCCGTCGCCAGGTCGCGACGCAACGCCATGCTGCGTTGCCGAGCGGTGCGAGGCCTATCGGCACACGGACAGGATGCCGGCCGCGAGCGCTCAGCCGGCGAGGGGTCCGTCGCAGAGGAGAGCGACGTCGGTGTCGGGCAGAGCCGTGAGGGCAGCGCATCGCGCGACCACCAGACCCGAACAGCCACTGCCCTGCATTTCCGCAGGTCAGGGGCTGTTCGCCGGAGCCGCCTGTCGGAATCGAACCGACGACCTCATCACGTCGGCTTTGCGTCTATCGCTTGATGCGCCCACTGGGCGAACGAGCCGCTGACCTGCGCAAACGCCGAGCATGGGGGACGCCGCCATCCGGTGGTGACCGACGACGACCGACCAGTCGCAGGGTGGCGGCATCCGACCCCTCAAGAGCCGGTGCCCACGCCGACCGGATGGTCCCGCGGCCCGAGTATGTAGCGGAGTGCGGGCCGTGATGCCCACTCGCACCTGGCTGCTGGCCGCATCGAGCGTCCTCGTGAAGCAGCGCGGTCAGGGCGGCGATATCACTGGCCTCGGTCGCGGCGATGTGCCGGGTCAGAAGGTCGCGCTCCTCCTGGGTGCTGCTGCCCGATACCCAGTCCGAACGGTTTGGTGGGAGATGCCGTCGGAGTGTCTCCCGGGCCCGTTGGAGCGCACTGTTGACTCCCGCCACGGAAGATGTGGACTGCTCGCTGCCGAGGGGGAAGGTGCTGCTATCTAAGATGCGAGGACCTGAGGGCCACTAGGGCGCATTCACTCGTCGGTGTCGCGGCCCAGGAGTTTTGCGGTGCTGCGTGCCGGGGTCAGGTCGAGGCGCCGCAGGAGCTGGGCGTTGAGGGCGACTACGACGGTGGAGGCCGACATGAGGATCGCGCCGACGCTCATCGGAAGGACGAAGCCGACCGGGGCGAGAGCGCCCGCGGCCAGTGGCACGGAGATGAGGTTGTACCCACCGGCCCACCACAGGTTCTGCTTCATCTTGCGGTAGGAAGCTCGCGAGAGGTCGATGACCGAGAGCACCGAGCGCGGGTCGGAGCTGGCGAGGATCACGCCCGCGGAGCCGATGGCCACGTCGGTGCCGGCGCCGATGGCGATGCCGACGTCGGCTTGGGCCAGGGCGGGGGCGTCGTTGACGCCGTCGCCGACCATGGCGACCTTTCGCCCTTCGTCCTGCAGCTCGGTGACCTTGGCGGCCTTGTCCTGCGGGCGGACGCCGGCGAAGACCCGGTCGATACCCAACTCGGTGGCGACGGTATCGGCCACCGCCTGGGCGTCTCCGGTGATCATCACGACTTGGGCGCCTGCGGCGTGCAGGGCGTCGACGGCGTCGCGGGACTCGGCGCGGACCTCGTCGGCCAGGCGAAGGGCGCCGATGACCCCGCCGTCGGCGAGGACGTGGAGGATGATCGCGCCCTCCTCGCGCCAGGTATGGGCGACGGGCAGCTCCGCCAGATCGTGGTGCTCGAGCAGGTAGGGGCCACCGACCTCGATCACCGTGCCGTCGACGCTCGCCCGCACCCCCACTGCCGGGGATGAGGAGAAGTCACCGGCGCGCGGGACCTCAAGCTCGCGGGCGCGTGCGGCCCCGACGATGGCCCGGGCCAGCGGGTGCTCACTGTCGGCCTCGGCGGCTGCCGCCAGCGCGAGGATCTGGTCCTGGTCGTGACCGCCGTGCGCCTCGATGCCGGTGACGGTGGGCTCGCCCTTGGTGAGGGTGCCGGTCTTGTCGAAGAGGACAGTATCGACGGTGCGCATCGACTCCAGCGACAGGCGGTCCTTGACGAGCACGCCACCGCGGGCGGCGCGCTCGGTGGCGATGGAGACCACCAGCGGGATGGCCAGCCCGAGGGCGTGGGGGCAGGCGATGACGAGGACGGTGATCGTGCGCACCACCGCGCTGTCGGGCAGTCCCTGCACCGACCAGACGAGGGCCGTGATCGCAGCGGCGCCGAGGGCGAACCAGAAGAGCCAGGCTGCGGCGGTGTCGGCGATGCGCTGGGCGCGGGAGGAGGAGGCCTGGGCGTCGGTCACGAGCTTCTGGATGCCGGCCAGGGCGGTGTCGTCACCGGTGGCGGTGACCTCGACGCGCAGGCCGGAGTCGGTGGCCACGGTGCCGGCGACGACGTTCTCCCCCTTCTCGCGGCGCACGGTCTTGGACTCGCCGGTGACCATGGACTCGTCCATGCTGGCCGAGCCGTCGACGATCCGTCCGTCGGCGGGCACGGATGCCCCGGGGCGGACGATGGTGACGTCGCCGACCACCAAGTCGGCCGGTGCGACGGTGACGACCTCGTCGCCGTCCACCTTCTCGGCCTCATCGGGCAGGAGCGCGGCCAGGGAGTCCAGTGCGGAGGTGGTCTGGGCCAGCGAACGCATCTCGATCCAGTGGCCCAGCAGCATGATGACCACCAGGAGGGCCAGCTCCCACCAGAAGTTCAGCTCGTGGTCGAGCACGCCCAGGCTCGCGCCCCAGGAGGCGATGAAGGCCACGGTGATGGCCAGGCCGATCAGGAGCATCATCCCCGGCTGGCGAGTGCGGATCTCGTCCACGGCGCCGGTGAGGAAAGGCCGGCCGCCCCACAGGTACATGGCCGTGCCAAGTGCGGGCGAGACCCACGGCACCCAGCCTCCGTCGGGCAGGTCGTAGCCGATGAGGTCGGCGAACATGTCGTTGAAGCCGACGACCGGGACCGCCAGCACAAGCATGATCCAGAACAGGCGGCGGAACTGCCCGACGTGGTCGCCGTGCCCCTCGTGGCCGCGGTGCTCGCCGTGGCTGTGCTCAGCGTCGCGGCCAGCCTTCCGCGGCTGGTGATCACGCGGATGACGCCCGTGCACCTGGTCGGTCACGTGGGCTTCGGGGTGGCTCTCGTGCGTGTCCCCTTCAGGCGCGAACTGGTGGTCGTAGTTGGCGCTCATGCCTGAAACCTATACCCCCTAGGGGTATGAGTCAATGCGTGGCCTCGCTCCCCGAAAGGCAGGCGTCGGGGCGGAGCCACACGGAAGTGGGTGCCCCTACCGCCCGGAGCGGGGGATGGTCAGCCCCGAGGCGACGCCGTCCTCGGCGGGCTCGATCCGGCCGAGGGCAGTGGCCGAGGCGACCACGAACAGTGCGCCCGTGCCCATTCCGCCCGCGCCGAGCCGCTTGGCCCCATGGTTGCGATGTGCCGGCCGCCGAGGTTGGCGCCCAGCATCGTGGCGACCACGTCGAGCGGATCGAAGGGGTCAGCGACGTCAGCGTCGAGATCCCCAACGGGCGACTGACCGTCCACTCCACGCCCACGGTCACGGACGAGGCCGTGCACGCAGCGATCGGGCAGGCTGGCTACACGATCGCAGCCAGCGCCTGACCGTGCCCACAGCCTTCTCGCCGCCGACATCCCACGACAGGCGACCCATAGAATGTGGGCCATGGCCCCCGACCACAGCGCGCGCACGCAGGTTGGTCGCACGCCTCAGCCCCTTGGGGTACTGGTTCTGGGGCTGGCCACCGCGGTGGTCGCCGGCATCCTTGCCATGCACGGATTCTCCGTCGGCCATCAGATGCCGGGCGAGGCGTCCACGCAGCAGGTGGACTCGAGCACGAGCCACCAAACGCATCAAGACCCAGCGAGCTCGGGCGCACATTCATGTCCGTCCCCCGGCTGCGACGAGCACGGCTCGATGGCCGCGATGTGCTTGTTCATGCTGCTGTGGCTGGTGCCCCTCGTGCCACGGCGTGGTGGCTTCTCGTGGCGATGGCAGCCCCCGTGGGTGACCTGGCTCGCTGCCCAGTCGCCACCCCCACCGGGGCACCTGTCACGCGTGTCGTTGATTCGGCTGTGCATCATCCGAACGTGAGCAGGCCTCTCGCGTCCGAGCACGCCACACGGCGTCGCCGGACGCAGTCCTGCCCGATCAACGACACCAGACAAGGAATCGCGATTTCGCATGCGCAAGAACACCATCACCAAGACATTGGCGACCGCCGCGGCAGCCACCCTCATCGTCAGTGGCTGCTCCCAAGGCAGTAGCAGCCACGACTCCCACGGCGGCAGCGAGAGCGGCAGTAGCCAGGCGTCGGCACAGTTCAACGACGCCGACGTCACCTACGCCGAAGGCATGATCATGCATCACCAGCAGGCCGTGGAGATGTCCGACATCATCCTCGACAAGTCCGGGGTCAACCCCGACGTGGTGGAGATGGCCAAACAGATCAAGAAGGCCCAAGGGCCAGAGATCAAGGAGATGCAGACCTGGCTCAAGGACTGGGGTCAGGACGACTCGGGCCACGAGGGCCACGGTGGTGACTCCGGCTCCGGAGACGAGATGAGCCATGACGGCATGGTCAGCCCCGAGGACATCAAGAAGCTCAAGGCAGCCGACGGCGAACAAGCCTCTACGCTGTTCCTCGACCAGATGATCGAGCACCACCAAGGCGCCGTGAAGATGGCCAAGGACCACCGCCGGGACGGGGAGAACCCCGACGCGGTGGAGCTGTCCAAGAACGTCATCAGCGACCAGAACGCTGAGATCAAGGAGATGCGGACCTTGCGCGACTCGCTCTGATTTCTCCCAACGGGCCCGGCCGGCTGTACGCCGGCCGGCCCCCCCCACACATCGAAGGTCCTGATCCAATGTTCACCAGTTCACGCACCCCCCAACAGATCAGCCGGCGCACCCTCCTCCTGGCCAGCATCGGGTCGGCGTCCTTGCTGACCGCCTGCGCGGACGAGGGCCCGGCGCCCACCGCGAAAGAGACGTCGTTGCCCGCAAAGGTCGCCGACTACGGAGTCGACCCGGAACAACTGGTGATGACTGTGTACAAGGATGCCTCCTGCGGGTGCTGCGGCGGATGGGTCGCCCACGCCGAAGACAACGGGTTCACCATCACCACCGAGCACCCCGAAGCCCTCCACGAGGTCTGGGAACGCCATGACATCGCCTTGGACATGCAGTCCTGCCACCTGTCGCTCACCTCCGACGGAGACGTCTTCGTCGGACACGTCCCGGCACGATTCGTCCTGAAGTACCTAGCCGACCCACCGAAGGGCGCACGCGGCCTGAGCGTGCCAGCCATGCCTGTCGGGACGCCCGGCATGGAGCAGGACAACGAGTTCGACCCCTACAAGGTCATGCTGCTCACCGACGGCGAACCAAGGGTCTTCGCCGACGTGAGGAAGGCATCGCAACAACGGACGTGACATGACCGACCACAGGCTGCCCAAGTGGAAGGAGCCAGCGCCCCGCGACACTCCCAGATCGCGGGTCGCTGGTGTATGCCCACCATGCAACCGTGGTGGAGCCGAAAAGCCCACGTGACGGGCAGGCCCCTCAGAGGCCTACTTTGCACAGCCGCGCCATGCAGGACGATTCGTGCAAAGTGGGACGCATGTCGTGAGCAGTCTGGACTTGATCTCGACAGCCAATCTCCTCCGAGAGTCGGTCAAGGCGCGCGCCTTGACCGTGCCCTCAGAGAACAACAGTCAACCTCATTGAGGGTGAGGAATGTCGAGCGGGCACTCAGCGACACATCTGAGAACCGATCAGGCCGGAGCCGCCGACATGTCGGCGCACAGCACGCCCCGGTTGCCCTCCGGGTCGGCGATGACCGTGAGGCCGGGCGCTTGGCTGTCGTCGACGACCTCGCCGCCGGCCGCGACGGCCGCGGCGACCCTCCCTTCGACCTGCTCGGTGGCCACGTACACCTCAAGGTGGAAGCGCTGACCGCCCCCACCCTCCGGGTCCACTTCCCCGAACCACAGGTTGGGGATGCGCACGTCGGCGTCCCGGATCTCGTCGCCCGGCGTCCCGCGGCCCTGCGACTGCGGGTCGCCGGTGAGCAGCGCGGCCCACACGGGCGCGACCTTCGCGGAGTCCGTGACGTCGAGCCCGAGCTCGACCTCGCTCACGCCAGCCGGGTCAGCGGTCAGCCCGAGTTCGGCGGCGATCTGCGTGATCCGGCGCGCGAGGTCGACGTCGCGCTGCGTCACCCACTCGATCCCGTGCAGCTCCGACCCGTCCTCGTCGTCGCGGTAGACCGCGTCCTGGCTGACGACCTCGAGGTCGACGACACCCTCCCCGATCCGCACGCGCGGATGATGACCGAGGTCGTCGCCCCCTACGCCGACGGCCGTGACGAACCGCGCCGCCTCCCCGAAGCCTACGACCCGATACCTCGCGTGCAGCCCTTGGGCGAGCTTGCGCCAGTCGGTGAGCCCCTCGGCAGCGATCTGATCTCCCCTGATCATGTCCATGGCGTCCACGCTAGCGGCGAAGGGGGTGCCGTTGCGGTCCGCTGACCGCCCCGACGTGGTCAGCCGGAGACGACCTCGGCGAGCACGACGAGCAACCTCTGCGTCAGCTCGGCGCCTGTGAGGGTGTCGGTCACCTACCTCAGTGCCCTCTTCCCCTGCCTCCCGGGCGCCTTGGCCTCGACTCGGGCGCCTGGGGCGGGGTCAAGGCGCCGGGCCGGGGTCACCTGGGCAGCGTGACGCGGACGAAGTGCGGCCGGTACCGCAGCGGGTCCTCGACCACGCGCTCGCTGTTGGTGTCGTTGGTGCTGTACGACGCGACGACGCTCCCGGCCTGCGGGAAGAGCGAGGGGTGCGCCAGCGGCATGTAGCGCACCTGGCCGGTCTCTCCCTTCGACACCTGGGCGACCGCGGTGCCCGATGACCACGGCCCGGTGGGGGAGTTCGCGGTCCACACGGTGATGTCGCTGCCGAGCAGGTCGTTGCGCTTGCTCAGGGCGTACCAGCGCCCGCCGCGGGTGAAGACACTGAGCGTCTGGGAGACCCCGTCACGCGCCGCGATCATCTCGGTCGCGTCAGCCTGCGAGCGAGACCACCCGCTGCCGTCCCAGTAGCGCCAGCGCGACTGGTTCAGCAGGTCGTCGGGCCGCACCCGCGCGACGCGAAGGGAGTACCCCCACGCCCTGTCGGGGCCCGGGTTGGCGGTGCCGTAGACGTAGACCCACCGGTCCTTGCCGCTGCCGACGAGCGCGGTGGCGGCACCCCACGTCGGGTGCTCGCGGCCGGAGCGGTCGGCGCCGATGTCGCGCTGCTCGATCAGCTGCGGGGTCGCACCGGCGGGGACGACGAAGACGGCGATCGACAGCCCGAGGTTGTGGAAGTCGAAGGCGTCGGACCCGGTCGTCTGCACCCGTTGCGTCGTGACGTAGACGAGGTCGTAGCCCGTGCGGCGGTCGACGATCGTCGACATCGGCCAGTGGCCGACGGGGTTGTCCCCGCTGCTCGCTCGGTCCGGGATGAGGGCGCCGCCGGACTTCGGCAGGACGGCACGCAGGCACCGGTCGTCGGCGACGAGCATCGAGTTGCGGACATAGGTCGGGCCCGTCTGCCCGCCGCGCAGCGTGTCGCCGAAGAGCCACAGCCGCCGGCCGTCCTGCAGGAGTGCGTCGGCGCCGACGTCACCCCCGCGGAAGTCGTCGGTCCCGCGCAGGCCGGCGATCCGATTGAGGTCGTCGACCGAGGTCACGGACCCGGAGGCGACGCAGTCCGCGGTCGCGGCCAGCGAGGCCACGGGGCGCGGGGTGGCCGCCTCGGCGCGGGGCACGACGACGGCGAGCGCGAGCATCGCTGCGGTGAGCGGCGCAACGACGCCGAGGACCCGCACCCGCCACGCGTTGACCCCGCTCAGGTCCCGCAGCGACTCGTCGCCGACCGGCTCGGGCACGGCGTAGCGGCGCCGCACCGATCCGGCGAGGACGACGACGAGCAGCGAGGTCGCGATCCACACGAGCAGCACCGCGACCGGTCCGACGGCGAGCTCGCCGCGCAGGGTCACCGCGGTCGCGGTGTCGACGCCGGCGCCCGGCACCCCCAGCCCGGCGAGGCTCGCCCACGGCTCGCCGACGAGATAGGGGTCGACCCGGGCGAGCACCGGTGCGCCCGTGGCGAAGAAGGCGACGACCACCAGCCCGAGACCCGCCCACCCGAAGAGTGCTTCGAGCGCGATGGTCGAGACCGCGGCCGCTCCGGCGACGGCGGCCGCCACGAGCACCTCGACCCAGCTGCCGCGCATCACGAGCACACCGATGAGCGCCCCGCCGACGACGGAGGCGGAGCCGATGACGAGGGTCCGGCGCAGCGCGCGCAGGTGGGTGCGGGACACCGGCCCGTCGCGCAGGCTCGTGCCCACCGCGAGGAGGAACCCCAGGAGCAGGGCGAGGGCGACGGCAAGGCGGGCGGCCTCCCTTCGCTCGTCGGCGTCAGCGGGGCCGACGGTCTCGACGTCGACGGTGCGGCCAAGACTCTCGTCGGTCTGCTCGACGCGGTCGCGAATCGCCGCGTCGAGGGTGTCGTCGTTGGCCGAGGCGAGCAGCAGGCGGTCGACGGACCCCTCGAGATCGACGATGAGCGCGGCCCGCGCAGACCCGTCGTCGAGTGCCGCGCGTGCCGTGTCCTCGTTGGTCACCGCACGCAGGTCGAAGGGGTCGCCCGGCAGGTCGTCGTACTGCCGGGCCACGCTCTCGGCGACGACCGGGTCGGCGGCGACCACCGCGGGCACGGCGTGCGGACGCAGGTCGTCGGACCCCGCGAGGACAAAGGCGGCCCAGGCGATCTCGGCGACCACGACGACGGCGAGCACCATCGCGACCGCGGGGGGCATGACCTGCCGCAACCGCGGTCGGTCCGGATCGGTGGGGCCCACGGCCGAAGGCTAGGGGAATTCCGGTTGGCATGTCGGGTTCGGTGACACGCGTTTGACTCGGTCGTGACGCGCTGTGAGTGTGAAGGAGTCAGAAGTTCACCACGCACAACCATTGGAGACTCGCCATGAAGGCTGTCGTCTATCAGGGGCCCAGAGATGTCGCTGTCAAGGATGTTCCAGACGCGAAGATCGAGCGCCCCACCGATGTGCTGGTCAGGATGACAACGACCAATATCTGCGGCTCGGACCTGCACATGTACGAGGGACGGACCTCCTTCGAGGAGGGCCGCACCTTCGGCCACGAAAACATGGGGGAGGTGATAGAGATCGGTCAGGGCGTGGAGAAGGTCCAGGTCGGCGACCGGGTCGTGCTGCCCTTCAACATCTCGTGCGGGTTCTGCAAGAACTGCGAGCGCGGACTCACGAACTACTGCCTCACCACCCAGCCTGACCCGTCTGCCGCCGGTGCGGCCTACGGATTTGCAGAGATGGGCCCGTACGGCGGCGGCCAGGCCGAGCTGCTCCGGGTCCCCTTCGGCGACCACAACGCACTGCGCCTGGGCGAGGACGCGGAGGACAAGGAGAATGACTACGTCATGCTCTCCGACATCTTCCCCACCGGTTACCACGCCACCGAGATGGCTGGCGTGATCCCGGGCGACAGCGTCGTGATCGCTGGAGCCGGTCCGGTGGGTCTGATGGCTGCGCTGTCCGCGACGATCAAGGGCGCCGCGAAGGTCATGGTGGTCGATCGCCACCCCGACCGGCTCGCGCTGGCCGAGCAGATCGGAGCGATCGCCATCGACGACTCCAAGACCGACCCCGTGCAGGCCGTGCTGGACGAGACCATGGGGCTCGGAGCCGACCGTGGCTGCGAGTGCGTGGGCTACCAGGCCCACGACCCGCAGGGGAACGAAGACCCGGCTGCCACCTTGAACATGCTCATCAACTCGGTGCGTTTTACCGGCGGGATCGGCACCGTCGGCGTGTTCGTCCCCGAGGACCCGGGGGCCAAGGGCGAATTGGCCAAGCAGGGCAAGGCGGCCATCGACTTCGGCACCCACTGGTTCAAGGGACAGACCATGGGCAACGGTCAGTGCCCGGTCAAGAAGTACAACCGCCGGCTGCGTGACCTGATCGCGGCTGACAAGGCGAAGCCGTCCTGGATCGTCTCCCACGAGATCTCGCTGGACCAGGCCGCCGACGCCTACAGGAACTTCGACTCCAGGTCCGAGGGCTGGACCAAGGTCGTCATCAAGCCGGGTATGTCCGACGGAAAGAAGGCAAACTGACATGGCAGCAGAACTGCAGGGCAAGAGAGTCGCGATCCTCGCCGCGGACGGGGTCGAGCGCGTCGAACTCGAGCAACCCCGCGAGGCTCTGGACAGGGCCGGCGCTCGGACCGAGGTCCTCTCGCTCGATGAGGGCGAGATCCAGGCCCGCGAGAACGACCTGGATCCGGCGGGGACGTTCGGCGTCGACGGGCTGGTGGCTGAGGCCTCGGTGGCCGACTACGACGCCTTGGTGCTTCCGGGCGGCACGGTGAACCCCGACAAGCTGCGGGTCGACGAGGACGCTGTCGCCTTCGTCCGGGACTTCGTCGAGAGCGGCAAGCCGGTGGCGGCGATCTGTCACGGACCGTGGACGTTGATCGAGGCCGGCGTGGCCAACGGTCGCACCCTGACGTCCTTCCCGAGCATCCGCACGGATCTGCGCAATGCCGGCGCGAACGTCGTTGACCAGGAGGTCGCGGTCGACAAGAACCTCATCACCAGCCGCTCGCCGGAGGACCTGTCGGCGTTCTCCGCGGCGATCGTGTCCCAACTCGCGGGCACCACGACGACGGAAGCTGAGAAGTCATGAGTGTGACCAAGGGACTGCTGGTCAGGTTCGACGCGCTGCCCGGCAAGGAGGACGACGTGAAGGAGTTCCTTGACAGCGGCCGTGCGCTCGTTGAGGAAGAGCCGGCGACCACCGCGTGGTTCGCGATCCGCCTCGGGCCCTCCTCCTTCGGGATCTTCGACGTGTTCCCCGATGACGCCGGACGTGACGCTCACCTGTCCGGCGCTGTTGCGGCAGCTCTCGGCGAGCAGACCGGCGCGTTGTTCTCCGAACCGACGATCGAGAAGCTCGACGTGTTGGGCTCCAAACTTCCCGCCTGACACCACAGACCGGGAGTACTGACCCGGACATGAGGGGTCGCTGCCCGCGGTGACTTCGGGCTGACACAGTCCGTTGACGTCGTGGCAGCGGCCCCTTCTCTTGCGGCCTAACGCACATCCCTCACAGATCGAGGAACCGCGATGACAGGAACTGACGACGTTGCCACGACGCGTTCACCCGAGGTAGCAGTGATCGGGGGCGGGATCGTCGGTCTGTCGACGGCGTACGCGCTGCGGGAGCAGGGCGTTCCGGTGCGCTTGTACGAGGCCGGTGTGCCCGGAACGGGTCAGTCCGCAGGCGAGTCGCGGATCTTCCGGCATGCCCACGACGACTCGCGACTCGTCGCTTTCGCGCGCGAAAGCCGCGGCGTATGGGATGAGTGGGCCGAACACTTCGACGTCGAGCTGGTCTCGTCAGACGGTGTCGTGGCGATCGGCGACAGCGCCCTGGCGCGCCTGCGGGTGCTCGACCAGGTCGGCGGCGTGGAAGCGCACGAGATCGATGCAGCCGAGCTCGCCCAGCGAATGCCGCTGCTCGCTGGGTACTCGGGGCCAGCGATGCTCGACGAGTCGGGCGGCGCGATCCGCACCCGCTCCGCGATCACGGCACTCGCGGGTGCCCTCGCAGATGCCGTCACCACCGCAGAGGTCATCTCCATCGATCCCCGCGCCGATGGGACGGTCGAGGTGCGCAGCGTCAACGACCGGGCTGTCTACTCCAAGGTCGTCGTGTGCGCCGGCCGCGAAACCGCCCGCCTGGCCCGCAGCGTCGGCCTGTCGCTGCCGGTTCGCCTTGCCGCACACGTCCGGCTGACCTTCGACGTGAAAGCCGCCGCCCCGGCACGAGTCGCGTGCCTGCAGGACAGCAGCGGCGTCTTCGGCGAAGTCGGCGTGTACGCGACGCCGCTACCGGGCAACAGCAGTTATTCGGTCGGACTCAGCGATACCGTCGGCGTCCGCGACGACGGAACGTTCATCGACCCTGCGGCGATTCGATCGCTGGACGAACGCGCACGCGAATACGTGACACGGGCGCTGCCCGGTCTCCACCCAGAGCCGCGCGACTTCCTTCACTGCTGGGTGACCGACCTCCCATGGAGCGAGGACGGCGTCGCCGTGTGGGAGGCAGGCTCTGTCCTTTTTGTGGCCGGTCACAATCTGTTCAAGCAGGCACCTGCGCTGGGTCGCGCTCTGGCCCGGGCTGCGACCGGCGGCGGTCTCAGGGGCGAGCTCACGCCTGAAGCGTGCCTCGGCGAAGCCCAGGACTAGTGGCCGGTGACCCACGGATGCGGCGCTGCGCCAGCTCGAGAAGCTTGACGTCCTGGCGTCGAAGCTCCCCGCCCGACCCCACCTCCATGGGCGGCCCGCCGACCTGTAGAGGGCGGGTGCCATGATGCGTGGATGCCTGACCCACGGACACTTCTCGACGCCGAGCGAAGGGAGACCCTCGCTCGTCTCGCGACCCTCACCGGGGACTTCGACGCGCTCGTCGAGGCCAGCGAGGGGAGCAACGCCGACGACGAGCACGACCCGGAGGGGGCGACGATCGCCTTCGAGCGCTCGCAGGTCGATGCGCTCGCTCGGCAGGCCCGCGAGCACCTCCGCGAGATCGACGCTGCGCTGGCCCGCCTCGACGCAGGCGACTACGGCACCTGCGAGCGGTGCGGTCGCCCCATCTCGGCGGGTCGGCTCGAGGCGCGACCCACGGCGCGGACCTGCATCGATTGCGCCGCCCGCTGACCGCAGGTGGTGCGGATCAAGGACATCCCGCGTGCGCGAGCACGCGGGATGTCTGTGTCTCATGGGCCACGCGGCCCATCATGCCTCCGGGATCTCCCGGCCGAAGCTCTCCAGCGTGATGTCCTCCGGCTCGGGGCCACCGCGCTTGCCGGTGTCGAGGCCGTCGATGGCGGCCAGCTCGGTCTCGGAGAGCTCGATGTCGAAGACGTCGAAGTTCTCGGCGATCCGCGCGGGGGTCACGGACTTCGTGATGACCTGGCGGCCCTGCTGCAGGTGCCAGCCGAGCATGACCTGCGCGGGCGTCTTGCCGTGTGCGTCCGCGATCGAGCGGATCGTCTCGTTCTCGAGGGTGCTCGTGTGGCCGGAGTCGCGGTAGAAGGTGATGCCGCCGATCGGTGACCACGCCTGGCTGACGATCCCGAGCTCGTTGTTGCGGTCGAGCAGCGCCGACTGGCGGAAGTACGGGTGCACCTCGATCTGGTTGACGGCCGGCACGACCTCGGTCTCCGCGAGGAGCCGGTCGAGGTGCTCGTGCATGAAGTTCGAGACGCCGATGGCGCGCACCCTGCCGTCGGCGAGCAGCCGCTCCAGCGCTCGGTAGGCGCCGATCGTCGTGTCGAACTCGCCCGGCAGAGCCTGGTGCAGGATCAGCAGGTCGATCTGCTCGACGCCGAGCTTGCCGGCGCTCTTGTCGAAAGAGTGCAGCGTCTCGTCGTAGCCGTAGTCGCTGATCCAGATCTTCGTCTCGACGAAGACCTCGTCGTGGGCGAGATCGGACCGGCGGATCGCCTCGCCGACCTCGCGCTCGTTGCCGTAGGCGGCGGCCGTGTCGATGTGCCGGTAGCCCGTCTGCAGCGCCGTCTCGACCGCAGCGATCGTCTCGTCCGGCCGGGTCTGGAAGACGCCGAAACCGAGAGCCGGGATGGTCACGTCGTTGTTCAGGGAGATCGTGGGGGTGCTCATGTCCTCGACGATAGGACCCCGGCCGGTGCTGGGGGAGTGCCTGCCTGTCGGGGTACTGGCGTTCCCCCCTTCGCCTCAGCGGAGCAGACTAATCCGGCGCAGCCACGCCCCGGGGCCCCGACGACCTCGTCGATGCGGTGACCGCGCGCTGCGCGGGGGTCTGACGCGACCGTCAGGCGGTGACGTCCTCGAGCCAGGCCGACAGGGCCTGGCGGCTGGCGGCGGTGAGGTCGTGCCCACCCGGCTCGCGCAGCGCCGTCGTCGTGGCGCCGGACTCGCCGGTGAGGTAGTCCCACGTCCGGTCGAGGAGTTCGCGGGGGATGACCTGGTCGGCGTCGCCCTGGATGACGAGCGTCGAGGTGCCCGCCAGCCGCTCCGGCATGGTCGGCAGGCCCGCGTCGAAGGGCATCGTCGCGAAGAGGATCGCCCCGCCCACGAAGCGCTGGGGGTCGGCCAGCATGAGCCCGCCGGCGAAGGCGGCGCCACCGCTGAATCCGACGAGCACCACAGGGCGGCCCTCCGGGGCCACGTCGTCGAGCCAGGCGCGAAACCACGCCATGGTCGCGGCGAGCGACTCGGCGACCGGCCGGCCGATGCCACGGTTGGCGAACCACGCGAAGCCCCCACCCTCGGCGATCGGTGCGCGCACCGCGGCGTATTGCAGGCCCTGCGGCAGATGAGGAGCGAGCGAGATGATCTCGCCCTCGTGCGACCCGCGGCCGTGCAGCAGCACGACGAGCGGCGCGTCGGGATCGCTCGGTCCGTGGGTGACGACGACGGGCTCGGGGAAGGTGTGGGTGGCCATGGAGGGCTCCTGATGATTGTTGCTGTAACAATCAACGTACTCCATGGCGAAGGGGGCGTCGGCGCGATGCCATGGCCGGGTCCACAGGCGGGGAGCGGGGTGGGCGCCTGTCCACAGCCGGCGATCGTGGCGAGGCGGTGACGGGGGACCGGCCTACGGTGGGGGCATGCCGATCCTCCCTTCGTCCTCCCAGCGGGGCTGACCCGTGGTCTGGGACGTCGAGTCCGCCGAGTGGGTGCGCGGCCTGAGCGACGACGCGATCCTCGCGGCGACCGACGAGGGGTCCTTCCAGCGCGGCCTCGACTACGCGGCGCGCGGCATGGTCCAGCAGGTCGCGACCCTCAACCGGGGCCGGGTCGTCGTGGCCAAAGTGGCCGGGTCGGGGCGCGGCAGCTACCAGACCATCGTCTCCCTGCACAGCGACCCGGGCGATGCCGTCGTCGAGTGGGGCGCCCGCTGCAGCTGCCCCGTGGCCCGCGACTGCAAGCACGCCGTCGCCGTCGTGGTCAGCGTGCGCGACGCCCTCGGCGGATCTGCGGGAGGCGTCGAGCCGCCCCCACCGACCCGGCCGTGGGAGGACGCGCTCGCGCTCCTGACCCGCGACCCCGACCCGGAGCCGCTGACCCAGGGTGCGCCCGTCGCGCTCGTCGTCGAGCGGGTCCAGGCGCCGGTGCATACCTGGGGGCGGGAGCGGGCTCCCCGGCTCCGATTGCGTCCGACCCGCCGCACCCAGGCGGGCCACTGGGCGAAGAAGTACTCGTGGGGGGAGCTCCTCCAGTCCGACTCGTACACCGCGGCGGGAGCTCGCGAAGGCCACCGCCGCGCCGTGAGTGCGCTCTACGCCCTCCACGAGGCGCACACGGGCATGCGCCGCCACACCTACGGCTCGGGTGGTGACGTCCACGTCGACGCGCTGGGGCCCAGCATCTGGCTCGCGCTGCGGCGGGTCCGCGACGCGGGCGTCGCGCTCATCGCGAGCGAGGCCGGCGATGAGGTCGAGCTGCTCGACGATGCGGTCGAGGTGGTCCTCGACGTGACGACCGTCGACGAGGGGCTCCTGCTGCGCCCTTCGATCGACGGTGCCGGCCCGGACGCCGGTGATCTCCAGCTCGTCGGCGAGCCGGCGCACGGAGTCGTCTGGACCGAGGCGGGCGACGACGGGGAGCGGGTGCGGCTGGCGCCCTTCGGTGCGGATCTGACACCCGAGCTGGGTGAGCTGGTCGCCGGCCGAGACATCGTCGTGCCCGAGGCAGATGTCGAGCGCTTCGTCGCCCTCTTCCTCCCCCGGCTGCGGGAGCGGGTCACGGTGATCTCCTCCGACGACAGCGTCGACCTGCCGCAGCCCGAGCCGCCGCAGCTGCACGTCCGCGTGCGTCGTGACGGCCACGGCGTGCTGCTCGACCTGGGCTTCGCCTACACGGCGGGAGGACACACCCATGTCGTCGGTGCCGACGAGCAGGGGTCACTCCCGCGCGATCGGCGGGCCGAGCACGCCCTGCTGGAGGGCCTCGAGCCGCTCGCCGACCTGCCGGGCGCGAGGATCCGGTCCCCGCAGGGCTGGCGGCTGCGCTCGCCGATGCGGCTCCACGGGCCTGCGGCGATCCTCGCCCTCACCGAGGTCGTGCCGCGGCTCGACGACGACCCACGCTGCATCGTGGTCGTCGACGACGACGTGTCGAGCTTCGAGGAGCTCGACGCCGAGCCCGAGGTGTCCCTGCACCCGGCGAGCGAGGACGGCGGCTCCGACTGGCTCGACCTGCACGTGCGGGTCACCGTGGGCGACGTCGAGGTCCCCTTCGAGCCGCTCTTCGCCGCGCTCGTCGCGGGCGAGGAGATCATGCAGCTCGAGACCGGCGAGTGGTTCCGGCTCGACCACCCGGTCCTCGACGACCTGCGGGCGCTCATCGAGGAGGCGCGGGCGCTCGTCGAGCCGGAGGCCGGCGAGGTGCGGCTGAGCCGCTACCAGGTCGACCTCTTCGACGAGCTCGCGGCGATCGCCGACGTCGAGGTCGAGCGCGAGCACGCCTGGCGCTCAGGTGTCGAGACCCTCCGCGAGATCGACAGCCGCCCGGTGCCCGAGGCGCCGGCCTCCCTGCAGGCGACCCTGCGGCCCTACCAGCTCGAGGGCTATCACTGGCTGAGCACGCTCTGGGACGCCGGTCTCGGGGGCGTCCTCGCCGACGACATGGGCCTGGGCAAGACCGTGCAGACCCTGGCACTGCTCGCCCGCGCCCACGAGGCGGGCGAGCTCGACCGGCCGGTGCTCGTCGTCGCCCCCACGAGCGTCGTCGGCACGTGGGCCAGCGAGGCCGCGAAGTTCGTCCCCGACCTGGTCGTGCGCACCCTGCCGCAGACCCACCGGCGCCGCGGCGAGTCCGTCGCCGAGGCGGTCGACGGTGCCCACCTCGTCGTCACCTCCTATGCCGTGCTGCGCATCGACGCCGCGGAGTTCGCCGAGGTCGACTGGCGCGGCGTGATCCTCGACGAGGCGCAGTTCGTCAAGAACGACCGCTCCAAGACGCACCAGGCGCTGCGGCGGCTGTCCACCCCCTTCGTCCTCGCGGTGACCGGCACCCCGCTCGAGAACTCGCTCATGGACCTGTGGTCCCTCTTCGCGCTCGCCGCGCCCGGGCTCTACCCGCGGCGGGACCGCTTCGGCGACCTCTACCGCAAGCCCATCGAGTCCGGCGAGCAGCCCGAGCTCCTCGACCGGCTGCGCCGCCGGATCCGCCCGCTCATGCTGCGGCGGACCAAAGAGGAGGTGGCGATCGACCTGCCGCCCAAGCAGATTCAGGTTCTCCCGGTGGAGCTCTCCTCGACCCACCGGCGCATCTACGACCGACACCTGCAGCGCGAGCGCAAGCGGGTGCTCGGGCTGCTCGACGACCCCGACGCCAACCGCGTGGCGATCCTTGCCTCGCTGACTCGGCTGCGGCAGCTGAGCCTCGACCCCGGTCTCGTCGACGACGAGCACCGCGGCCAGGGCATCTCGGCCAAGCTCGACGTGCTCGTCGAGCACCTGGGCGAGCTGGCCGTGGAGGGCCACCGTGCACTTGTCTTCAGCCAGTTCACGGGCTTCCTCGCGATCGTGCGCGAGCGGCTCGAGGGCGAGGGCATCACCACGAGCTTCCTCGACGGGGCGACGACCGACCGCGCGAGCGTCATCGACGCCTTCAAGCAGGGCGAGCAGACCGCCTTCCTCATCAGCCTCAAGGCCGGCGGTGTCGGCCTGACCCTCACCGAGGCCGACTACGTCTTCGTCCTCGACCCCTGGTGGAACCCCGCGGCCGAGGCGCAGGCCATCGACCGCGCCCACCGCATCGGGCAGGACAAGCCGGTCATGGTCTACCGCCTCGTGTCGACCGGCACGATCGAGGACAAGGTCGTCGAGCTGCAGGAGCGCAAGCGAGATCTCTTCCAGCGGGTCGTCGACGACGGCGGCGCGCTCTCGGGGGCGATCACCTCCGCCGACATCCGGGCCCTGCTCGATCCGAGCGACTGACGCCCACGCACGCCACCCGCGGGTCGAGGGGGTACGGCTAACACGGCGGTGGGCGCTGGCCCCGACGTGGGCTCAGGTCGAACGCAGCACCTTGTCCATCGCCTTGCCCTTGGCCAGCTCGTCGACGAGCTTGTCGAGGTAGCGGATCCGGCGCATCAGCGGGTCCTCGACCTCCTGCACCTTGACCCCGCACACCGATCCGGTGATGAGCTCGGAGGCCGGGTTGAGCTGCGCCCGGTCGAAGAAGTCCTCGAAGGTCGTCCCCTCGGCCAGGTGCCGCTCGAGAGCCGGCTGGTCGTAGCCGGTGAGCCACCGGATGACCTCGTTGAGCTCGTCCTGGGTGCGCCCCTTCTTCGTCACCTTGGCGACGTAGTGCGGGTAGACGTCGGCGACGGCGGTCGTGAAGATCCGGGGCATGTGGCCAGCCTAGGTCCGCTCTGGATCGCCAAGGTTCCGGAGTTGAGGTCGTTGACGTCGACGGGGCCGGCGAGGGGCTCCTCGCCGCCGAGGCGCGCGGAGAGGGTGGTGGCGGAGCTCCAGCTCTCGCCTTCGGTCCCCTCGACGTGGACGGTGCGGTCGAGCGTCAGGAGCACGGCGACGTACTCGCGTCCCCGAGGGGCCCAGCCCAGCCCGTCGACGTTGGGCACGCGCAGCACACGCGTCACGGTGCATGCCGTGTCGCGGGAGTGGTCCTCCAGCTCGAGGTCGCCGGCGCCGTCGCTGCCGACGACCTGCTCCTACCCGTCGACGGTGACGACGAGATCCACATCGGTCGGGGCGCCGTCGACGGCCACCCAGCGCGGGCCGGTGGCGTTGCTCCACGCGGTCTCGGGGTCGAGGCGGAAGCCTCCCGGGCGGTCGCTCAGCTGGTGGTCGACCCCGTCGGCGCACGGACACCTCGACCTGCGTCGCCAGGGGTCGGCGGGCTGTGCTGCTGCGACCGCGACGTCGAGGTGTCACCACGGGAGCTCCAGCCGGACCTGGTCGGGCAGGGGCTCCTCGGCGAAGGGGGAGGCCAAGACGTCACCCGGGCACGCCTGCGGACGCGAGTCGCCGTCGCCGTCGAGGCCGGTGCCGGCCCAGGCGAGGCCGAGGGCCGGCGCGGTGCCGCTGGCGAGCGCGGCGGCGGTCGACCACAGCGACGGGAGCTCAGCGGTGCGTGACATGGGACACCTTCCTGCAGGCGCTCGTGGGCGGCAACGGGGAGGGCTCTCGACGACCGACTTGGCGTTCCCCCCTTCGATCCTGTACACATGTACATGTACGGATGTACAACAACGAAGGGAGGGACCGTGGGCTCCACGCAGGACCGGCCGGAACCCGGGCGGCGCGACCCCGAGGGGCGGCGCCGCGCGATCATCGATGCGGCCGCAGAGCTGATCGTCGAGGGCGGCGCCTCCTCGCTCACCCATCGCGCCGTCGCGGCCCGCGCCGGGGTCTCGCTCGGCTCGACGACGCAGTACTTCTCCTCCCTCGACGAGCTGCGTGAGCTGGCCCTGCAGTCGCTCTCCGACCTCATCGACGCGGGCCTGGCCGAGGTCGAGGCGCAGCTGCTGCCGCTCGACGACGCCCCCGAGCGACTGGCGCAGGAGATGCACGCCTTCCTCAGCGACGAACGGGCGGTGCGCGCCGACCTCGAGCTCGTCCACTCCGGGCTCGGCGACGACCCGAGACTGCGTGAGCTCGCGCTGCGCTGGACCGACCGGCTCGTCGAGATCCTCGCCCGTCACCTCGACCCCTACGTCGCCGAGGCGATCGGCCTCTACCTCGACGGCGCCACCCTCCACGCCGGGCTGCACGACGAGCCCGTCTCCGCCGAGACCCTCGCCCGGGTCTTCCGCGCCCTCATGTCCGCCCCCACCAGCCACCACCACGACCGAAGGGAGTGACCCCCGATGACCACGACCCCCACCTCGACCGCCACCTCCACCCAGGTGTCGACCCGCCGCGCCTGGGCGGCGGTCGCCGTCCTCAGCGCGAGCCTGCTCGTCATCACGATGGACATGACGATCCTCAACATCGCGCTGCCGGACATGGCGGCCGAGCTGCGACCCACGGCCAACCAGCAGCTGTGGATCGTCGACGTCTACTCCCTCGTCCTCGCAGGGCTCCTCGTCCCGTGGGCGGCGGTCGCCGACCGATGGGGCCGGCGGCGCATGCTGCTGCTCGGCTATGCGATCTTCCTCGTCAGCTCGCTGCTCGTCCTCGTCGCCGACACGGCCGAGGCGGTCATCGTCCTGCGCGCCCTGCTCGGCATCGGCGGCGCGATGATCATGCCCAACACGCTCTCGCTCATCCGGGTGATCTTCACCGACGCCGCCCAGCGGGCCACGGCCCTGAGCATCTGGGCGGCGGTCTCCGGTCTCGGGGCGGCGGTCGGGCCGCTGGTCGGCGGATTCCTCCTCGAGCACTTCTCCTGGCACGCAGCCTTCCTCGTCAACGTGCCGCTGATGATCGCCGCGATCATCGCCGGCCTGGTCGTGCTGCCCGAGTCCCGGGTCGAGGGCGCCGGACGGTGGGACGTCACGGCCGCCGTGCTCGCCCTCGTCGGCATGGTCGCCTTCGTCTGGTCGGTGAAGTCCTTCGGCAAGGAGGCGAGCTTCACCCACCTGCCGGCCCTGCTGGCCCTGGCGATCGGCGTCGGCGCGCTCACCGTCTTCGTCCGCCGCTGCCTGCGCAGCGACTCCCCGCTGCTCGACGTCGGTCTCTTCCGCAGCCGGCCCTTCTCCGCCGGCATCATCGCGGCGCTCGGCACCACCTTCGCCATGCTCGCCGCCATGCTCCTGCTGACCCAGTGGTTGCAGCTCGTCGAGGGCGCCAGCCCCATCGAGTCCGGCATCAAGCTCATCCCCGTGGCGCTCGCCGGTGCGGTCGCCTCGCTCGCCGCGCCGCCGCTGGCGCGGGTCGTCGGGGCCCGGACCGTGCTCGCCTCGGGACTGGGGCTGGCCGGGATCGGTCTGCTCGCCGTCGGGCTGGGGCCCGACGAGGTGACCTACCCGCTCGTGCTCACCGCCATGCTGTTCGTCGGTGCCGGCACCGGGTCGCTCGCCATCGCCTCGGCGATGGTCATGATGGGCTCGCCCGAGGACAAGGCCGGCAACGCCGGCGCCCTCGAGGAGACCTCCTACGAGCTCGGCGGCACCCTCGGCGTCGCGATCCTCGGCAGCGTCTCGGCGCTCGTCTACCGCACGCACCTGCAGGACTCCGCGGCGCTCCAGCAGGCCGGCCCCGAGGCCGCCCGGCACGCCGAGGACTCCCTCGGTGCGGCGGTGGCGACGGCCGACGAGCTCGGCCTGCCAGCCCTGGCCACCGACGCCAGTGCCGCCTTCGTCGACTCGCTGCAGGTCGCCGGCCTCGCCGGCGGGACGCTCATGCTCGTCGTGGCTACCGTCGTCTTCGTGCTCACCCCGCGTGGCACCGACATATCCGGCGCCACCCACGGCTGACCCCCTGCGCATTTCCTTGGGGAAGTGCGAAGAATGGTCGGCCGGTGGTGGTCCTGAGCCTGCATTGCCGTAGGGCAATGCGAGGGGGGAGGGTAGCGTCGAGCGACGTGAGCGGTACTTCCTTCGACAAGGCCCTGCAGGCGGCGCGGCACGACGACCCCTCGGTGCGGCAGCGCGCCGCGCTGTGGCTCGGCACCCACGCCGACGAGACGGTGGCCGACGACCTCGTGCGGCTGCTCGTCACCGAGCCGGACTTCTACGTCCGCGAAACCCTGACCTGGGCCGTCGTCACCCGGCACACCTCTACCTACCCGTTGCTCGTCGAGGCTCTGCGCGACGACTCGCTCGCCGAGGGGCCCGGCCGGGTCCAGGTGCTCCACGCCCTGAGCAAGATCCGCCGGCCCGAGTCGGTCGCCGAGATCCTCCCCCTCGCCGCCGACGACGACGACGCGGTCGCGGCCAAGGCGTGGTGGGCGCTGGGCCGCATCGGCACCCCGGGCGCCGTCGCCGCGCTGGTCGACGCCCTAGGTGTGGAGGAGGAGTTCCGTCGCCGCGAGCTGACCCGCGCCCTCGAGCAGGCCGGAGAGGCCGCGGTCGAGGGGCTCTCCGGACGCCTGTCCGACCCCGACAGCTCCGTGCGGCGGCACGCCGCCGAGGCCCTCCTGGGCATCGGCGACCCCGCGGCCCGCCCGGCCGCCCCGGAGCTCTTCCACGTCGTCGCGACGGACGACAAGGAGGTCGTGCTGCCCGCCGTCGAGGCCCTCGCCGCCCTCGACCTGCCCGAGGTCGACGACGTGCTGCGTCGGCTGCGCGACGGCGACGATGCCTGGCTGTCGATCACCGCGGGGTGGTTGCTCACGGATCGGTCCGGCACGGCGCGGTCCACGCCTACCGACTGACCTCGGTCAGGGGCGCCGCAGGTCGACCGGCAGGGCCTCGAGCAGGCGCAGCCACACCTCGGTGACGTCGGGGAAGCTCGGCACCGCGTGCCGCAGCAGGTGGACCGGCACCCGCCCGGTGATCGCGATCGTCGCGGCGTGCAGCAGCTGGCCGGCGTCCGTCCCGACGAAGGTTGCTCCACGGACCAGCCCGCCCTTCCGGTCGACGACGAGTTTCGCCCGACCGGGGGCGTCGTCGCGCAGCAGGGCGGCCCCGCCGACCTGCGCGAAGGGGACCTCCGCCACCTCGACGTCGTACCCTGCCTCGCGTGCCTCCGCCTCGGTCATCCCGACCCGCGCCACCTGCGGGGTCGGTGTAGACGACCTGTGGCACCGGTGCCCCGTCGGGCACCGGGAGCGGCCCGCGCCCGGTGGCCGCGGCGGCGATCGCGTCGCCGAGCACCCGCGCGCGGTACTTGCCCCAGTGGGTCAAGGGCGCCTCGCCGCTGGCGTCACCCACCGCGTGCAGCCACTCGGGCAGCCGACCCTCGAGCACGTCGTCGGGGGTGAGCCCGACCGCGTCGAGGCCTACATCGCCCAGGCGGGGGTGGCGCCCGGTCGCGACGAGCACCTCGTCGGCCTCGACCTCGCCGTCGTCGGTGACGACCGTGACCGGGCCACCGTGGACACGACCGACACCGGTGTTCCGTGCGTCGGGCCGGCGGCAGCCGGTGGCCGACGTCGAGAAGCGCACGTCGACCCCCTTCGCCTGAAGTGCTTGTGCGACAACGCTGCCCGCGAAGGGCTCCTGGCCGGCGAGGAGGGTCTCGCCCCGCACGAGCACCGTGACCTCGCTGCCGAGCGCGGCCATCCACGTCGCGGCCTCCACGGCCACGACACCACCGCCGACGACGACGACGAGCCGACCCGGGACCTCGGTGACCGCGGTCGCGTCACGAGAGCCCCACGGGTGCACGTCGGCGAGAGGTGGCGGAACCACCGGCTCGCTGCCGGTCGCCAGGACCACCGCGTGCCGCGCCCGCAGCCGGTGCGGGCCGCCCTCGCCGGTCACCTCGACCTCGCGCTCACCGACGAGGCGAGCATGGCCGCGCACGGCCGTGATGCCCAGGCCCTCGGCCCAGCGGACCTGGCCGGTGTCGTCGCGGCCGCCGACCCAGAAGTCGCGCCGGGCGAGCAGGCCCTCCGGCTCGACCTCGGCGGTGGCCACCCCCTGCAGGTGGGCGGTGGTGTCGGCGACGGCGATCGGGCGCAGCAGCGCCTTGCTCGGGATGCATGCCCAGTAGGAGCACTCGCCGCCGTAGAGCTCGCCCTCGACGAGCGCTGCGGTGAGGTCGGTGCCCTCGATGGCGTACTGCGCGACGTTTTCGCCGACGGGGCCGGCGCCGATGACGACGACGTCGTACTCGTGGGTCTCGGACATGCTGCTCCTCGGGTCGTGGGCGTCGGGCGAAGGGAGGTCAGACCCAGTAGGTGTCGTGCCGGACCATGAACTCGGCGCGCTGTCGCCGGCGGTCGCGGTGATCCACTCCCGACCGTCGAAGCGGCTCACTCACGCGCTCGCCTTGCCCTCGCCCGGGGAGGTGTCCGAGGGATATCTCCGGATGAGGGACATGCGTCCGGTCTACCACCGCCGGGCCGAGCCGGCCAGAGCTCACCGCTCGAGCAGGCCCTCCTGGCCGAACATCTGCGCCGTCGCGCGGGCGCTCGGCGACCCCGCGTCGGGGTCGGCGCCGTGCTCTAGCAGGGCGGCGACGACCTCGGGCTCGGCCTTGAAGACCGCCCCGGCGAGGGGCGACTGGCCGCGGTCGTTGAGCGCGTCGACGTCGGCTCCTCGCCGGGCGAGCTCGCGCACCGTCTCGGCCTGCCCGTGGTAGGCCGCGAGCATGAGCATCGTGTTGCCCGCCGGATCGCGCAGGTCGACCGGCGCCCCCGCCTCGACGTACGCGGCGAGGCGCTCCGCCTGCCCTTCCCGGGCCCAGTCGAAGAGCTGGTGGGCCAGCTCGACCGCCTCGTCGTGGAGGGGCGTCGGATCGTGCGGGGTGGGCTCGCTCATGCCTCCAGTGTGACCGCTGGGGCCCTTCCGGGGAGGGGCCCCAGCGCCTACCGTTGTGGGTGACGAGCGGTGCAGGGGGCACGCCGGGGTCGGTCGACCGCCGGGTGGCACCCCACGAAGGGGAGGGAGCCGGTCATGAGCAGCGACACGGCGCCTCGCGTGGCCGGCCGCTACGAGCGGGTCCTCGTCCGTGATCCCGGCTCGTCGCACCCGACCTGGCTGGGCCGCGACACGGTCCTGCAGCGCAGCGTCGTGCTCCAGCAGCTCGTCGTCGCGCCGGAGCACCTCGCGCAGGCCCTGCGCGAGGCCCGCGCTCTCACGGCGGTCGACCACCCCAACCTCGTCGCCGTCCATGACGTCGTCGCCGACGAGGACCCGCCCCTCGTCGTCCTCGAGCTCGTCGACGGCCCGACCCTGACCGCACTGGTGCGCGAGCACGGACGCCGTTCCCCGCGAGAGGTGGCGCTCGTCGGGTCGCAGGTCGCCGCAGCCCTGGCCGCGGTGCACCGGGCTGGCCTGGTCCACGGCGGCGTCGGGCCCTCGAGCGTCGTCATGGGCCCGGGTGACGAGGCGAAGCTCGCGCCGCCCGCCACCCCGGAGCACGGACTGGCCGGCGAGAGCGGTCGCTCCGCCGACGTGTGGGCCCTCGGCCGCACGCTCGACGCAGTGCTCGCCGTCCGGCCGGACACCGCCGGCGCGATCGGGCCGGTGCTGGCCGCGATGGTCGCCGACGACTGCCACAGCCGGATCACCGCTGCCGAGGCCTCCGCGCGGCTCGCGGAGGTCGCCCAGGAGGCGCCGGCCCCGGTGGTCGGTTTCGGGCTCTTCCCGTGGGACGACGGCGAGGACGTGGCCGCGACCCGTCCGGTGCGCGCAGCCCGCGAGGGTCGGCACCCCCGGGCCGCATCCGCCGGCGGCGGGGCCGCGCAGCCGGCAGCCGTCGCCGGCGGGGCACTGCAGACCGCGGGCGCCGACGGCGGGCCCCCGGACTCCGGGTCGACCGCGACCGGCCGCGATCGACGTCGGCGCAGGGGCGGTCTGCTGCTCGTCAGCGTCGCGGGGGCGGCCCTCCTCGTCGTGGGCGCGGCGCTGGCGCTCACCGGGCGCGAGGACTCGGCGGTGCCTGACGGGGTCCCGACCTCGACGACGACGATCAGCACGAGCACCAGCACGACGCGCACGGGCACACCGGCGACCGCCACCTCGACCGCGAGCCCGACGAGCACCACCACCGCGCCGCAGCCGACCACGGCACCACCCGCGGCGCCACCGCCCCCACCGGCGACGACCCGGGCACCGGCACCCACGACCACCACGTCCACGACCAGTTCCTCGACGAGCTCCACCACCTCGTCCTCGACGACGCCGTCCATGACGACCTCCACGTCATCGACGACCCCGGCATTCACCCCGTCGCCGACGAGCGAGCCGTCGACCACGCCGACCACGCCCACGAGCGAGCCGTCGACCACGAGCGTGCCCACGACCCCGCCGGCACCGACGACGGCACCGACGCAGACCTCAGCGCCCTCGAGCAGCCTGGCGCCCTCGGTCGACGGGCCGTAGCCCGCCCGACCGCCCGACCGCACCCGCGGCCGGTCAGGGCAGGGCCTCGCCCTTCATCAGCCGCGAGGAGTAGACATTGGTGATCCGCACGCCGTCGAGCCAGGCGGTCAGCCGCTCGGCCTCGGCGGCGAGAGCGGACCTCCCTTCGCTCCCGAGGTCGGTGCCCGGGCACTCGACGACCGAGACCACGCCGTCGTCGTCCTGCACCCACGCGCCGACGATCCGCCCGTCCCACCACGCGGTGGTGCCGCCGTTGCCGTTGCTGTCGAAGAGCAGCTCGCGGTGGGCGGGGTCGAGGTACCAGTCGCGGGACTTCCAGCCCATCGTCGTCGGATCGAGCGTCGGCAGCAGCGCCGCCCACGGGCCGACCTCGGCGACCGGCTCGAGGTCGTCGGGCAGCAGCCACCCCGTGCCCCCGCCCTCGAGCGCCACCTCGACGGCGGCGACCTCCGCGAGGGCCGCGCGGGTGGCACCCTTGGTCGCGCCGAGCCACCACTGCACGTCCTCGAGCGTGCCGGGACCGAAGCGCTCGAGCCACCGTCGCACGAGCTCGGCGTAGCCGGTCGCGAGGTCGGGGTCCGCCGGCTCCGCGCCGAGCCACGAGTCCATGAGGGTCCACGCGGGCTTCGACAGGCGCCAGTGGCCGGCATTGGGCCCGCGGGTGATCCGCCCCTGCGCCCCGAGCCAGGTGAGCACGCGGGGCGCGAGGTTGAAGGTGCCGCCGTAGCGCTTGCCCTCGTTGATCGTGATCGCCCCGGAGAGCTCCGGCAGCTCGGCGCGCAGCGTGGCGGCCGGGAGCGCTTCGCCGCCGGCGAGCCGTCGCTCCACCGCGGCTCCCGCCGTCTCGAGCCAGGCCGCGCCGTCGTCGGCGATGCCGTGCCGGGTGGCGTCGCGGGCGATGAGTCGGTGCTCCTCGGGCGCGATCCGCTCGCGGGCCACGGCGAGCGCGGCGGGCAGCAGGTCACGCGGGAAGGCGAAGAGCGTGCGGCGCATCGACAGCTGCTTGACGATGCTGCGGTCGTCGTAGAGCGCCGCGTCGACGTCGAAGGGGGTCACCCCGGTGGTGCGGGCGCCGACGGCCAGGTGCACGGTCGCGGCCTCGGTCGCGTGCAGGCAGACCACCGAGCGGGCCGCGCCGACGACGTCGGGTGCGTGGTGGTCGGGGTGCAGTGCCTGTCGCGTCGCGAGGCGGGCGCGGCGCTCGGCGTCGCCGACGGTGCGCATCACGCCCGGCGGCCGACGGCGAGGAAGACCGGGTAGTCGCGGTCCTGCTTGTGCACGTGGCCGGCATCGGCGACGGTCACGTCGACGAAGCCCGCCGCCGCGAGCCGGCTCGCGACCTCGGCGCGGTCGAAGCCGTGGTGCCCGCCGAAGTCGTGGTCGTGGAAGCTGCCGTCCTCGCGGTCGAGGTCGGCGACGGCCACCCACCCGCCGGCGTCGAGCAGCTCGGCGAAACCGGCGAGGACCCGGTCGAGGTCCCCGACGTGGTGCAGGACGTTGGAGGTGACCACGAGGTCGAAGCGCTCGGTGGGCACCGGCTGGGTCTCGAGGTCGAGGTCCCACACGCGCGTCGGCGAGGGCAGCGTGCCGGTCGCGACCTTGTCCGCGAGGACCTGCCGCATCCCCGAGGAGCTGTCGGCGACGGTCACCTCGACCTCCGGCAGGTGCGGCAGCAGCGCGGTGGTCACCAGGGCGGTGCCGGCCCCGTAGTCGAGCAGCCGCAGCCGCGGACGAAGGGGGACCCGCCCCGCGATCGCCGCCGCCACCTCACCCGACTGGCGCACCTTGTCGGGGTCGTCGTCCCAGGTCGCGGCCGTGTCGTCGAAGTGCCGCGCGTCCCCGTCGTGCCGGCGATCGTGTCGGTGGTCTCGGTGCCCTTGGTCAGCTTCGCCCATGCCCCCCACCCTGCCAGCAGGCACCGTCAGCCAGCACCTGACGAAGGGGGCTTCCCCGGGTGACCCTCCGCGGGTATATCTTGCCCACGAGCGCGCCCGTGGGGGAGCGCCTCCGCCGTTTCGTCATGGGGAGAGCAGACGTGCGCACCACCATCGCCAGGACCACCATCGCCGGACTCGTCATGTCGGGGGGCTTCGCGCTGACCTTCGCCACGCCTTCGGCGGCCGCCGTGCCGAGCGACCTGTGTGACGCGGGCACGACCTTCGCCGTCACCAGTGCCGAGGGCGTCGACGCCGCGCTCGTCAGCTCGGTGCGCGAGGCGCTCACCGCCCGCGGGCTCTCGGCGGCCGACGGCGACGCCGACGTCACGGCCGTCATCGCGCCGGCGTCCGAGGTGACGGCAGGCGGCGACGCATCCGTCATGGCCGTCGCGCTGACCGCGGGTGAGCCCGACCCGTCCGCGACCGTGGAGGGCCGCGACTGGGCCCGGGCCGCGTGGACCGATGGTGCGACCCCGGTCAACTCCCTCCTCGACGCGTCGTGCGGGGCGGCTGCGCCCGACGCCGCCGACGACACCCCGGCCACGGACTCCGAGGCCGACGGCGCGGTTCCCGCGTCGGCCGACGAGGCCTCGGCGGCGGACGCCCAGCAGGCCGCGCCGCTGGCCGCCCCGCAGTCTGCTCCGGCCGCTGCCCCGCAGGCGGCCGCCGCTCCGGCCGCTGCCCCGCAGGCGGCTGCCGCTCCGGCCGCTGCCCCGTCCGCTCCCAAGGCTCCGGCTGCTGCACCCGCAGCGCCGGCGGCCCCCAAGGCCCCCGCCACAGCGCCGAGCCGGTCATCCGTCACCGTCTCGGCCTCGTCGGCCGCGCCCTCCGTCACGACCGCAGACAAGGACTGCCCCCGACTTCTCCTCGCAGGCCGAGGCGCAGACCTTCTTCACCGCCAACGGCGGCCCGGCGATCGACCGTCACCGCCTCGACGCCGACAACGACGGCATCGCGTGCGAGACCTACTTCGGCACCGACGGCTCCGACGCCGCAGACCGCTCCCAGGCCCGCACGATCAACGCCGGTGTCCCCGACGTCGCCGGACCCAACACCTTGGGCCTCCTCGGCGGCGGGCTGCTGGTCCTGAGCGGTATCGGCGTCGCCGTGCGCGCTCGTCGCGCCAGCTGATCGGGCGCGGCACCCTGAGACGACTCGCGCTGCTGCTCGTCGCCCTCGTCCTCGTCACCGGGGGCGCGGCACTGACGTGGTGGTCGGTCGCGGGCGGCGAGGAGCCGGTCGCGGCGCCGGTCCCCAGCCAGACCTTCGCGGTGGCGTCGCCGACCCCGGACCCGACCCGCACGGCGACCGTCGCCGCGATCCCCGACGACCCGGCGCCGTCCTCGAGCACCCCGGCCGGCTCCTCGTCGAGCACGAGCCGGGAGCTCGTCATGTCGCCCGACCGCATGGGTCCCGATCGTCTCTACGTGCCCTCGCTCGGGATCTACGCGAGCCTCGACGGCGTGAAGTTCAGCAGTGGGTCCCTCGACATCCCGCGGGAACCGTGGCGGGTCGGTCGCGACGTGTGGTCCGCCCCCCTCCGCGCCGGCGCGGGGACGACCCTGCTCGCCGGGCACGTCGACCTGTCCGGGACCCCTGGTGCCCTCGCGCGGCTCAGTGACGCCCGTCCGGGAGCGCTGGTCCACGTCACCGACGGCGCGGGTCGTCGGTCGACCTTCGTCACGACGAGCCTGCAGAGCTACTCCAAGGTATCGCTGCCCCGCTCGATCTTCCGGGTGGACGGCCCCCGCCAGCTCGCCCTCGTCACCTGCGGCGGCCCGGTGATGACGATCGACGGGGAGCAGCACTACCGCGACAACGTCGTGCTCACGGCGGTGCCGGCGAGCGGCTGAGCGGACCCGACCGTCCCCGTCCGGGACCCCGGTTGCCCCTCCGGCCCCGACTCAGCGCTTCGCGTAGAGCCCCTCGATCGCCTCGGCGCGCTGGGTCTCGATGACGTGGCGCTTGAGCTTCTGCGTCGCGGTCATCTCGCCCGAATCCTCGGTGAAGTCGTCGTCGAGGACGACGAACTTCTTGATGCCCTCGGCCTTGGAGACCAGCTCGTTGGCTTCGTCGACGACGCCCTGGAGCTCGGCCTGCGGGTCGGCGGGGCGCTCCGCCTCCGGGTCGAGCGTGATGAGCGCTGCGACGAAGGGCCGCCCCTCGCCGACGACCATTGCCTGGGACACGAGCGGGTGGGACCGCAGCACGTCCTCGAGCGGGCCGGGGACGACGTTCTTGCCGCCGGCGGTCACGATGATCTCCTTGGCCCGGCCGGTGATCGTCAGGTAGCCCTCGTCGTCGAGCGAGCCGAGGTCACCGGTGGCGAACCAGCCGTCGACGATCGACGACCGGGTCGCCTCGTCGTTGCCCCAGTACTCGTCGGTGACGACGGCACCGCGGACCTCGATCGCCCCGTCCTCGCCGATGCGCACCTCGTTGCCCGGCAGCGGCCGGCCGACGGTGCCGACGCGCTGCTGGCCGGGCCCGTTGACGGTGATCGCCGCGCAGGTCTCGGTCAGGCCGTAGCCCTCGTGGATCGGCACGCCGACGCCGCGGAAGAAGTGGCCGAGGCGCTCGCCGAGCGCCCCGCCGCCGCTGATCTCGTACATCGTCTCCCCGCCGAGGGCCGCGCGGACCTTGGCGTAGAGCAGCCGGTCGAAGACCGCGTGCAGCACACGCAGCCGCAGCCCGGGGCTGCCCGGGCGCGGGTCGTCGCCCACGGCCCGGCTCCAGTCGATGGCGACCTGCTCCCCCTTCGCGAAGACGGCGGCGGAGACGCGGCGCCCGGCCGCCTTGGCGCGAATGCCGGCATGCACCTTTTCGAAGACCCGGGGTACGCCGACGACCATGTGCGGACGGAAGGAACCGAACTTCTCGACGATCGTCGAGAAGTCGGACCAGAAGCCGACCGTGGCGCCGGACTGCGCGGCGATGTAGGCGACGGAGCGGGCGAGCACGTGCGCCATCGGCAGGAACATCAGGATGCGGCGGCCGGGCGCCCCGACCTCGCCGATCGGGTGTGCCAGGCAGCCGGCGACCTCGGCGGCGAGGTGCCGGTGGGTGAGGACGACCCCCTTCGGCCGACCGGTGGTGCCGGAGGTGTAGACGATCCCGGCGAGGCCGTCGAAGGTCACTGCGTCCCGGCGCGCGTGCACCTCATCCTCGGCCACGGTCTGACCGCGCTCGGCGAGGGTGGCGAGGGCGCCGTCGTCGATGACGAGGACCTCGACGTCGAGACCGGTGGCCAACTGTGCCATCGCCGGCGTCTCGACGAGCAGGACCCGCGCGCCGGAGTCGCGGACGATCCACTCGAGCTGGCTGCGCGACGACGACGGGTAGACGGGGACGGTGCCGGCCCCGGCGTTCCAGATCGCCTCGTCGAGCAGCAGCCACTCATAGCGGGTGTCGGCCATGAGCACCACACGGTCACCGGCGGTGACGCCGGTTGCGATGAGTCCCCGGACCGTCGCAACGAGGCTCTCGAGGTGCTCTCCGGCGGTGATGGTCTGCCAGTCGCCGTCGACGACGTGGCTGAAGGAGGGATGCTGCGGGTCCTCCTGCGCCCGACGCCAGGGACGAAGGGGGAGCAGGTCGCGGTCGGTGAGCTCGAGGGCTTCGCCGGTGGCGTGGGTGGCGGGCACGGATGACCTCCTGGGACGACTACACGTGTAGAAAGGGCCAGTGTCTCACGCGCCTTCGGCACCCGAGCACGACAAGGCCCCGACCGTAGCGGTCGGGGCCTTGTCGTGCGAGCCGCTCGGGAGCGGCCTGCGCGGGGTCGCTCAGAAGCGGCCGTAGGTCACGTCATCGGTCCAGATGTCGCGCTCCTGCACCGGCGACTCGGAGTTGCCCGCGTCGATGATCTTGCCGTCGCCGGCGTAGATCCCGTTGTGGTACGCGGGGTTGCCGAAGAAGACGATGTCACCGGGCTGTGGGTTGGAGACCGGGGTGGCTGCAGCCTGCTGCTGCTGCGTCGTGCGCGGGATGTCCTTACCCGCCTTGTCGTAGACGTACTGCACGAAGCCGGAGCAGTCGAAGCCCGCGGTGGTCGTGCCGCCGTAGACGTAGGGCGTGCCGGTGAGGCTGCGCGCGGTGTTGACGATCGACGAGTCGGAGGCCGGGGCGCTGGCCGAGGCCTGGGCGGTCTCGGCGGTGCCACCGTCCGCGGACTGGGCACCACCGGTCGAGCTGGAGCCGCCGCCGGTCAGGCCCAGGGCGGAGCCGGTCTCGGGGCCGACGATGCCGTCGGCCGACAGACCGTTCTTGGCCTGCCGGCTCTTCACGGCCTGCTCGGTCAGGGACCCGAAGACGCCGTCGGCACTGACGCCGACCTTGTCCTGGATCTGCTTGACGACGCTGCCGGTGTCGCCGACGCGCACGTGGTCGGAGAGGGAGGTCGAGCCGCTGGGAGCGACGGAGTTGCCGGCGCTCTGCGCGCCGCCGGTCGAGGCGGTCTGCGAGGTGGCCGGGGCCGGAGCCTCGGGGCCGCCCTGGGCTGCCGCGCTCGTGGCGGTCATCGTCGATGCCCCCAGGCCGAGAGCCGTGGCGGCGAGGACGCCGGCGCCCGTGCGCTGTGCCGCAGAGCGGTGGGCGCGGGGGGCGGCGTGACGTGCGGTGTAGAACATGGTCATGCTGTCTCCTCTCGCCTGCGGAGTTAGCTGTCGGGTTGGGATGGAGACCATCCCGCCCTTCGACCGGGCGATGCCCCGCCGTAGGACTTCACCCCGAGGCCGTGTGGCCAGAGGTTGGGTCCTCCGCTCCTACCGGTGCTGCTGGGGTACCCCGTCGAGGTGGTAGGACTCGGCGTCCTCGACGGCGTCCCGGCAGTGGCCGGGACCGCGTTCGACCATAGGTCATATAGTCACGAAATGGTAACGCGGGTGGCGAAACCCGTTGTGCACCAATGACGCAGGGGCAGCAATGACGAAGGGGGCCCCGACCGTGATGGTCGGAGCCCCCTTCGTCGTGGGGTGCTGGGGTCAGCGGACGCGGCCGTAGGTCACGTTGCTCGTCCAGATCTTGCGCTTGGTCGTGTCGACGCGCGCGTTGCCGGCGTCGTACATCATGCCGTTGCCGGCGTAGATGCCCATGTGCCAGGCCGGCGCGCCGAAGAAGACGAGGTCGCCGGGCTGCGGGGAGTAGACGCGGGTGGTGGCGCGACGCTGCTGCTCGGCCGTGCGCGGCAGGCTCTTGCCGTGGCGGGCGAAGACGTACTGGGTGAAGCCCGAGCAGTCCCAACCGGACCGCGAGGTGCCGCCGTAGACGTAGGGCGTGCCGACGAGGCTGGCCGCCGTCGACAGGACCGAGGAGGTGGAGACCGAGGACCGGGTCGTGGTGCGCGAGGACACGGTGGAGGTCGAGCGCAGGCCCATCTTGGTGCCGGTGCGGGGGCCGACGATGCCGTCGGCGACGAGGCCGTTGCGCTTCTGGTAGCGCTTGACCGCGGACTGGGTCATGGGGCCGAAGATGCCGTCGGCGCTCACGCCGACTTTGCGCTGGACCTGCTTGACCAGGCTTCCGCGGTGGCCCCGCTTGACCAGGCCGGAGAAGGTCGTCGCCGAGGTGGCCGACGAGACGGAGGCAGCCGCGGGAGCGCTGACCGCAGAGGGGGCAGCGCTGGCGCCGGGGGCGGTGGCCGCGGCGGTGCCCAGGCTCACGGCGGCGACGGCGACCATGCTGGCGCCGGCGCGGTGGGGGGTCTTGGTGCTCGGGGCGCGGTGGCGCCCGGCGTAGAACATCGACATGGGATCTCCTCCGCCTGCGGAGTTAGCTGTCGGGTTGGGATGGAGATGAGCATCCCGCCCAGCGGTCATGCGACCGCGTGGACTTCACCCCGAGGCACTGGGGCCGAAAAAATGGGTCCCCCGCTCCTGCCGTGGTGTTCAGGGACCACCCGGCTGGCAGGACTCGGCGACCTGGTGGTGACCCCGCAGTGTGGGGTCGAAAAGAAGAATAGGGCATCGGGACACGGTTTGGTCACGGCCCTGTGGAGATCTTTTATCGGTCCCGGCGTGTCTGTGGCGCCGGGCGCTCGCGGCAGGCGCCGGCCCGCCTCAGTCGGTGCCGTGCACCGCCCGGTGCAGCTGCGCCATCTCCTCGTCCATGCGCGCGGCCGTGGCCGCCGCGTCGTTGATCCGCTGGCGCAGGTGGGCGGGCACGTCACCCTCGTACTTGTAGAAGATCTTGTGCTCGGTGCTCGCCCAGAAGTCCATGGCCACGGTGCGGAACTGCACCTCCACCGGCACCTGGACGGGCCCCGACGAGAGGAAGACGGGGATCTCGAGGATGACGTGCAGCGACCGGTAGCCGTTGGGTTTGGGGTTGGCGATGTAGTCCTTGACCAAGCGCACGGAGATGTCCGCCTGCTCGGTGAGGGCGGTCATGAGGCGGTAGACGTCGGCGACGAAGGAGCAGATGACCCGCACGCCGGCGATGTCGGTGATGTGCTCGCGCAGCGCCGGGATCTCCAGCTCCACGCCCTGCCGTGCGGCCTTCTCGAGGATCGACTCGGGGCTCTTGACCCGGGTGGAGATGTGCTCGATCGGGTTGTCGAGGTGCAGCTCGGCGAACTCCTCGCGCAGGATCTCCAGCCGCGTCGCCACCTGCTCCATGCCGAAGCGGTAGCCGAGCATCATCCGGGTGAAGTCCTCCCGGATCTGCGCGAACCGACGCACGGCGTCGTCGGAGAGCTCGGGTAGGCCAGGGGGCTGGGCGGCGCTGGTCACCCGGCCAGCGTAGGCCGGTCCCCTGAGAGCCGGGTGTGCACCGGCGAGGCGGGACGAAGGGGGGAGCGCCCCCCTTCGTGCGCCGGCGCTAGCGTGCTGCCGTGACCTCCGCCCCGCTCCTGCCGATCCGCACCGAGCGTCTCGTGCTGCGGCCGTGGCGCGACGCCGACGTCGACGCGACCCTGGCCTACTACGCCGACCCCGAGGTCGCGCGCCACCTGCTCGAGCCGCCGTGGACCCGCGAGGTCGCCGTCGCCCGCGTCGCCGAGCGGGTCGGCCGCGCCGGCCTGGACACCCCGCGGCAGGCGCTCGCCCTCGTCGTCGAGCACGAGGGTGCGGTCGTCGGCGACGTCGCCCTGTGGGCCACGGACGGGACGGGGGCGAAGGGAGAGGTCGGCTGGGTCTTCCGTCCCGACGTGGCGGGGCGCGGCTTCGCGACGGAGGCGGCTCGTGCGCTCATCGACCACGCCTTCGACCACTACGGCACGCACCGCGTCGTCGCCGAGCTCGACGCACGCAACTCCGCCTCGGCAGCCCTGTGCGAGCGGCTCGGGATGCGGCTCGAGGCGACCCACCTGGAGGACCTCTTCAGCAAGGGGGAGTGGACCGACAGCCTCGTCTACGCCGTCCTGGCGAGCGAGCGGCCCCGCGACCACGGCGACGCGATCGTCGTGAGCGCCGTCGACCTGCGGGACGCCGACGGGCACGTCCTCACGGTGCGCAAGCGGGGCACCGAGTCCTTCATGCACCCGGGCGGCAAGCCCGAGGAGGGCGAGAGCCCGGCACGGTGCGCGCTGCGCGAGGTCGAGGAGGAGCTCGGGCTGGTCCTGGCGCCCGAGGACCTCGAGCTGCTCGCCGTGCACCGCACGACCGCGGCCAACGAAGCCGGCCGCCCGCTCATCGCGAGCGTCTTCCGGCACCCGCACCTGGCGCAGCAGTCGCGGCCGACGATCACGCCGGCCGCCGAGATCGAGGAGGTGCGCTGGACCGACCCGACGCACCCGCTGCCCGACGACGTCGCCCCGCTGCTGCGGTGGCTCGTCGAGCGCGAGGAGGGGGAGTCGTGAAGGTCGTCGATCCGAACGGGCGCACGTGGCGGGTGTCGCGACGCTGGATGCCGTGGCGACGCAAGGCGCGTGCCGGCACCTGGGGAGGCCTGCCCACCGGGTCGAGCCTCGGCGACGACCCGATCAGCATGATCATCGGGTTCTTCCTGCTGCTGCTCCTGATCCCCGTCGTCGTCGTCGCCCTGGTCGTCGCACTCGAGGTGCTGGTCCTGCTGCTCGTCCTCCCCTTCGCCCTGCTCGGCCGGATGGTCTTCGGTCGGCACTGGCACGTCGAGGTGCGGGACGGCTGGGAGTTCGCGTGGGAGACCGAGGCCGGCGACTGGCAGCAGAGCGGGCGGGCGATCGAGCACATCGCCGAGGGTCTGCGTCGCGGGCTGGTCCCGTGGCAGGCGGCGAGCCCCGCTGCGGCACAGGCCTCCCCGCACCCACCCGGCACGGGTGGGCCTCCGTCCGGACAGCCCCCGCCGCCGGGCGTCAGGCGAGGGTGAGGAAGAGTTTTTCCATCGCGGCGCGGTCGTCCTCGTCGACCCCGTCGGGCGAGGAGAGGCACTCTCGCAGGCCCGAGGAGACGATGGCGAAGCCCGCGCGGTCGAGGGCGCGGCTCGCTGCGGCGAGCTGGGTCACGACCTCCTTGCAGTCGCGCCCCTCCTCGATGAGGCGGATGACGCCGCCGATCTGACCCTGGGCGCGGCGCAGTCGGTTGACGACCGGGCCCATGTCCTCCATGTCGAGGGTGACCATGTCTCTCTCCTTCGGGGTCGGTGGGTCAGGAGACCCTGCTCGGCAGCGAGGCCAGAGCGGTGTCGAGGCGGGTGCGGGCGTCGGCTGCGACGTCCTGCAGCTGCTCATTGTCCGTCACCCCGACCATCATGTCGGGGTCGAGGGCCTCGACGACGGTGCGGGCGTCGCCGTCGGCGCGCACGACGACATTGCACGGCAGCAGGAGCCCGATCGAGGGCTCGTGAGCCACCGCCTGCTGCGCCAGCTGGGGGCGGCAGGCACCGAGGATGACGTAGGGAGCGAGGTCGGCGTCGACCTTCGCGTTGAGCGTGCCGGCGAGGTCGATCTCGGTGAGGACACCGAAGCCTTGGTCGGCGAGTGCCTCGCGCGTCGCGGACAGGGCCAGCTCGAAGGGGGCGTCCACGGTGGTCGTGATGCCGTACTGCATGGAAGTTCTCCCGTTCCGTCTGCGTGTCGTGACAGACGAAGTATACCCCGTGGGGTATCGGTGGGACTGAACTCACCCTCCCTTCGCCCAGCCCGGCGTTGTGTGCGCATGGCTGCCCGGAGGGGGCAACCATGCGGCGCCAGCGACGCCTGGCTCGGTCTGCGACCGCCGAGCTGGGTTGGACATATACCCCCGGGGGTATTACCGTCCGTGCCATGAGCACTGCCGAACTCCTCGCCGTGATCCCGCTCGGGCTGGCCATCGGCCTGACCCTGGGCGCCCTCGGCGGCGGCGGCTCGATCCTCGCCGTGCCCGTGCTCGTCCACCTGCTCGGCCAGGGGCCGGTCGCGGCGACGACGAGCTCGTTGATCATCGTCGGCATCACCTCGGTGCTCTCCCTGCCGGCCCACCACCGGGCCGGCCGGGTGCGCCTCGGGCAGGGGCTGACCTTCGGTCTCCTCGGGGTCCTCGGCGCGGTCGCCGGGTCCGCGGCCTCGCGTGCGGTCGAGCCCGACGTCCTCATGACCGCCTTCGCGGTCCTCATGACGGTCGTGGCGGTGCTCATGCTCCGTCGCGGCGCGCGCCCGGAGCCCGACCTGGGGCCGCACGAGCCGATCCTCACCCTCAACCCCGTGACCTGCGCCTGCCCGCGGCTGCTCAAGCTCGTCGTGGCTGCGAGCCTCGTCGGACTCCTCACCGGCTTCCTCGGTGTCGGCGGCGGCTTCGTGGTCGTGCCGGCGCTCGTCATGGTCATCGGCTTCCCGATGCCGGTCGCCGTGGGCACCTCCCTGCTCGTCATCGCCGTCAACAGCGCGACCTCCCTCGTCGCCCGCTTCCAGCACGGCGCCGGCGAGCTCGACTGGCCGCTGATCCTCGGCTTCGCCGCGGCGGCGGTCGTCGGCAGCCTCCTCGGCAGCCGCGTCGCCGACCGCATCCCCGCGCAGCGCCTCTCCAAGGCCTTCGCGGTCCTCGTCCTGGGCGTCGCGGCCCTCACCGCCGCCCAGGCCCTCCCCGGGCTGCTCGCGTGACGCAACCTGCCCCCGACCAACCCGACTGACCTCCCCTTCGTCCATCCCCGATCAAAGGAACCCATGACCACCGTCACCACCCGCCCCACGACCCTCACCGCGGCCGACCTGCGGGACTGGCTCGCCGAGCCGGCTGGCCCGCGCCTCGTCGACGTGCGCACGCCGGCGGAGTTCGCCGCGTCGCACATCCCCGGCTCCTACAACGTGCCGCTGCCGCTCCTCGAGGAGCACCGCCGCGAGCTGGCCGAGCACCTGGACGACGACGTCGTCCTCGTGTGCCGCTCGGGCGCGCGCGCCTCCCGGGCCGAGAGCGCCCTGGCCACCACCGGGACGGACCACCTGCACGTCCTCGACGGCGGCATCACCGCGTGGGAGAGCGCCGGAGGAGACGTCGTCGCGGGCGAAGGGGGCTGGGACCTCGAGCGTCAGGTCCGTCTCGTCGCCGGGTCGATCGTCCTCACCGGCATCCTCGCGAGCACCGTCGTCCCGCAGGCCAAGTGGCTTTCCGCGGGCATCGGCGCCGGTCTGACCGGCGCCGCCCTGACCAACACCTGCGCGATGGGCGCGCTCCTGTCGCGCATGCCCCACAACCGTCGCCACGAGCCCACCCCCGAGGTCGTCTTCGCGCAGCTGCGCGGCGGCCGGAACTGAAGGAGCGAGACATGATCCTCACCCAGTACTACCTCAGCTGCCTCTCCCACGGCTCCTACCTCATCGCCGACGAAGGGAGCCGCCGCGCCGTCGTCGTCGATCCGCGCCGCGACGTCAGCGAGTACCTCGCCGACGCCCGCGAGCAGGACCTGACGATCGTCGGGGTCATCAACACGCACGTCCACGCCGACTTCGTCGCCGGTCACCTCGAGCTGGCCGCCGCGACCGGGGCGTGGATCGGCTACGGCCCCACCGCTGCAGAGCGCGCCGAGTTCGACGTGCGCACCCTCGCGGGGGGCAAGCGCATCGAGCTCGGTGACGAGGTCACCCTCGAGATCCTCGAGACCCCCGGTCACACGTGGGAGTCGATCAGCGTCCTCGTCCACGAGTGCGGCGTCCCGCACGCGGTGCTCACCGGCGACTCGCTCTTCATCGGCGGCGTCGGCCGGCCCGACCTCGTCGTCTCCGACGGCTCCACCGCCGAGGACCTCGCCACGGCGATGCACCACACCCTCCACGACGTGCTGCTGCCGCTGCCTGACGACACCAAGGTCATGCCCGCCCACGGGGCCGGGTCCTCGTGCGGTCGTGGGCTCTCCGACGAGCTCGAGTCGACGATCGCCGCGCAGCGGGCGAGCAACCCCTTCGCCGCCGACATGCCGGTCGCCCACTTCATCGACATGGTGACGACGGGCCAGCCCTCCGCCCCGGCGTACTTCCAGGTCGACGCCGCGCTCAACCTGCGCCAGCGAGACCTGCTCGATCCCGGGCAGTCGGTCGTCCCCTTCACCCCCGCCGAGGTGGCCGCCGCCATCGCCGGTGGCGTCACCGTCGTCGACGCCCGCTCGCCCGAGGACTTCGCCCGCGGCCACCTCGCGGGCTCGGTCAACATCGGCCTCGACGGCCGCTTCGCCGAGACCGTCGGCACCGTCGTCGACCACGCCGCCGAGGTCCTCCTCGTCGCGCCCGAGGGCCGGGCGGCCGAGGCGGCGCTGCGGATGGGGCGGATCGGCCACGACGCGGTCGTCGGCCACGTCGCCGCGCCGCTCACGCCCGACGGTCCGCTCGCCCCCCTCATGACGACGAGCGAGCGCACCGAGGTCGCCGACCTCGCGGCGCTGCCCGAGCAGACCGTCGTCGTCGACGTGCGCAATGCCGGCGAGCGCGCCGACGGGCAGGTCATCCCCGGCGCCGTCCACATCCCCCTGGCCGAGCTCGCCCGCCGCCACGACGAGCTGCCGACAGACCGTCCGCTGCTCGTGCACTGCGCCGGCGGGTGGCGCTCGTCCGTCGCGGCGAGCCTGCTGCGCTCGGTCGGCCACACGGACGTCACCGACCTCGTCGGCGGGTACGCGGCCTGGGAGCAGCAGACCGTCGACGCCTGAGCGCCAGAGGTGACCTCACCTCGACCAGAGAGGTGGGGTGAGAGGCGGATGGTGGGCGGAGTGAAGGCCCTTTGTCGTCCCGTCTCGACATCCTGACGCAGTGATCGACGATGGACGCGGCAATGACCGCGTCCATCGTCGATATCCACGCCCAGGGGCGAAGGGGGCGGCGCGCCTCGAGCTGTCAGCGCCGGAGGGGGCGCGCCACCGGATGCAGGCCGCGTTTGGTCCTCGCGGGGAGCAGGAGTTGACTGAGGGGGTTCCCCCTTCGTCCACTTGAGAGGAGCGCCCCGTGCGCACCGTGAAGGCCTGGGCGGCCCCGTCCGCCACCGAACCCCTGACTGCGACGACCATCGAGCGTCGAGACGTCGGCCCCAACGACGTCCTCATCGAGATCGCCTACGCCGGCATCTGTCACAGCGACATCCACACCGCCCGCGCCGAGTGGGGTGACGTGCCGTACCCCATCGTCGTCGGCCACGAGATCGCCGGCACCGTCGCCGAGGTCGGCTCCGAGGTGACCAAGCACGCCGTCGGTGACCGCGTGGGCGTCGGCTGCCTCGTGAACTCCTGCGGGGAGTGCGATGCCTGCCGGGCGGGCAACGAGCAGTACTGCCCCGACGCGATCGGCACGTACAACGCGACCGACCGCGACGGCACGATCACGCAGGGCGGCTACTCGACGCACGTCGTCGTCGACGCCGACTTCGCGCTGAAGATCCCCGAGGGCATCGAGCTCGACGTCGCCGCCCCCCTGCTGTGTGCCGGCATCACGACGTGGACGCCGCTGCGCCGCTGGGGTGTGCGCGAGGGCTCCAAGGTCGCGGTCGTCGGTCTCGGCGGGCTCGGGCACATGGGCGTCCAGCTGGCCGTCGCCCTCGGCGCCGAGGTCACCGTGCTCTCGCAGTCGCTGAAGAAGCAGGAGGACGGCCTCGCGCTCGGCGCCACCGACTACCGGGCGACGAGCGACGACGAGACCTTCACCGACCTGCGCGGGAAGTTCGACCTCATCCTCAACACCGTGAGCGCCGACCTGCCGATCAAGCGGTACCTGTCGCTGCTCGCCCCCGAGGGCACCCTGGTCAACGTCGGCGCCCCGGCCAAGCCCTTCGAGGTCCCGGTCTTCTCGCTCATCGGTGGCAGCAAGGCGCTCGCCGGCTCCAACATCGGCGGCATCCCCGGCACCCAGGAGATGCTCGACTTCTGCGCCGACAAGGGCATCGGCGCCAAGATCGAGGTCATCCCGGCGGACAAGGTCAACGAGGCCTGGGACCGCGTCGTCGCCTCCGACGTGCGCTACCGCTTCGTCATCGACGCCGCGACGATCTGAGTCTCACCCCCGCGCACAAGAGGTCGTCGTGGGGGCTTCTCGCGGCCGACGAACGTCACGAGATGCGTCAGGACGACCTCTTGTGCACGTCCGGGGGGCCACGTCGCGGACCACGTCGCCGACCGCCTGGTTGGCGTCGAAGCGGGTGTCGAGGGCAAGCGCAGGGTGAATTGCGACCCGGTCCTGACCTATCGTTCACCCGCGGACCGAAGGGGGTCGCGAACATGGGCGCGACCCCCTTCGCCCACCCCGTGAGGTCCGCTCGTGTCCCGCATGCTCCGTCGACTCGCCGGCACCACCGCCGCCGTCGCCCTCGTCGCCGTCCCGACCCTCCCTTCGCAGGCCGTCACCCAGACGACCGCCGCCGCGGTCCAGTCCGCCGCGGCGCTCTCGGTCACCGATGCGCTCGGCCGTCAGGACGGGTCCACCCAGACCGTCCGCGGCTACGTCGTCGGCCAGCCGACCGCGACCGACCGGGTCGTGACGAGCGGCTTCCCCAACGACTACGCCATCGCGATCGCGGCGACGAAGGGGGAGAGCGACACCTCGAAGATCCTCTACGTCCAGGTGCCGTCGGCCCTGCGCTCGCAGTGGGGGCTGGCCTCCAACCCCGACCTCGTCGGCCAGCAGGTGGACGTCACGGGAGCGCTCGAGAGCTACTTCTCCCACCCCGGGATGACCGGCACGAGCGCCATCGCCCTCGCCGACGGGTCCACCCCCGAGGAGCCGGAGGAGCCGGGTGAGCCGGGCGAGCCCACCGATCCCGGCAGCTACTACGACGGGACCGCGGGCCTGACCGGCTCGGCGCTGAAGTCGAAGTTGCACGACATCATCAGCAACAACACCGTCCTGTCCTACGACCAGGTCTGGGACGGCATCAAGGACGTCGACGAGGACCCGCAGAACACCAACAACGTCGTCCTGCTCTACAAGGGCACCTCCTCGCCGAAGTCGAACAACGGTGGGGGAGTGGACAACTGGAACCGTGAGCACGTCTGGGCCAAGAGCCACGGCGACTTCGGCACCTCCAACGGCCCGGGCACCGACCTGCACCACCTGCGCCCCACCGACGTCACGGTCAACAGCGACCGCGGCAACCTCGACTTCGACAACGGCGGCAGCGAGAACGACGAGGCGCCCGGCAACTACACCGACAGCGACTCGTGGGAGCCGCGTGACGAGGTCAAGGGTGACGTCGCCCGGATGATCTTCTACATGGCCGTGCGCTACGAGGCCGGCGACCGGGTGGACCTCGAGGTCAACGACCAGGTGAACAACGGGTCCAACCCGTACATGGGGCGGCTGTCGGTCCTCAAGCAGTGGAGCCAGCAGGACCCGCCGGACGCCTTCGAGCAGCGGCGCAACGAGCGGATCTTCGACAACTGGCAGGGCAACCGCAATCCCTTCATCGACCACCCGGAATGGGTCGAGTCGATCTGGTGACCGTCAGTCGGTGAGCACCAGCTCGTAGGTCGTGCCCACGTCCATCGTCGGCGTGGCGAGCTCGAGCGCGCTTCCCCGCTCGACGGTGAACTCCATCTCGTCCGTCGTCAGGTCGATGCCGCCGCCCTCCTTGACCGGCGACATCGCGTCGCTCGTGCGGATCTCCACCTCGTCGTCATCGACGTCGGTGAAGGTGATCTCGAGGTCGTCGTCGACGCGGACGGTCCGGCCCTCGATCGCCTCGACATCGGTCGTCTCGTCGGTCGACTGGTGGTCGGGGTCCCAGCCGTTCCAGTCGCTCGCCGTGATCGTCAGCGGGACGGGCTCCTGGTCCCGGTCGAGCACCCCGCACCCGCCCAAGGGCAGCGCGAGGGCGAGGGCCGTCGTGAGGGTGCCGTGCCGCCGGGTCATGGTCGCTCCTGTCGTCGCTGTCGGGGATGGGACGGGTCGGAGCCTGTCCCGGTTCCACTGCGTCCTTGACCCTCACACCGTGTGAGGCGACAGGGTGGGCCCATGACCGACACCCCGGGCCTCATGTCGATCGGCGAGTTCTCCTCCCGGTCGCGTCTCAGCGTGCGGATGCTGCGCCACTACGGCGAGCACGGGATCCTCGTGCCCGCCGACGTGGTCGCGGCCTCCGGCTACCGCCGCTACGCGCCCGAGCAGCTCGCCGACGCCGCCCACGTGCGGCGGCTCCGCGACGTGGGCTTCACGGTGTCCGCCATCTCGGTCCTCCTCGCCGCCCACGGCACCGAGAGCTACCGGCAGGCACTCGCCCTGCAGCGGGAGTCCCTCGGCGACGAGCTGCGCGCGGCCAAGGAGCGGCTGGCACTCATCGACCAGCTCCTCGACCAGGAAGGCACTGCCATGTCCACCATCACCGTCACCCGTACGACCGTCCCCGCGCGCACCGTCGTCGCCCTGCGCGGCACCGTCCCCGCCTACGACCAGGAGGGCAGGCTGTGGGAGCGGCTCATGCCCGAGCTCGGGCGCCAGGGTCTGACACCCATGGGTCCGTGCGGCGTCTTCGAGCACGACCCCGAGTACCGCGAGGCCGACCCGACCCTGTCGATCTGGTTGCCCGTGCCTCCCGGCACCACCGTGCAGGCGCCCCTCGAGGTGCACGAGCTGCCTGAGCAGGGAGGTCGTCCTCGCTCGCGTCGAGGGGCCGTACACGCGGATCAGCGAGGCCCATGCCCGCATCGACGAGCTGGTCCGGTCCGAGGGGCTGACCCTCGCCCCGCGCTCCGGCATCGACGACGACATCGCCGTCCTCGGCTTCAACCGCTATCTCGTCGCCCCCTCGCAGGCCGCCCCGGAGGACCTCGTCACCGAGGTGTGCGTGCCGCTGGCGTGACGCACGCTCGCCCCCCTTCGTCCTCGCCTGACAGGATCGGGACATGCGCTCTCCCGTGCCCGACTACCTGACCGAGGTCGCCGAGGCCTGCTCCGCGACGAAGGGGGGCGAGCCCGCCTCCTACATCCCCGAGCTGGCGAAGGTCGACCCCGACCGCTTCGGCATCGCGCTCGCGACGATCGACGGCGAGGTCTATGCCGTCGGTGACGCCGAGCACGAGTTCACGATCCAGTCGATCTCCAAGGCCTTCGTCTACGGGCTGGCCGTGCGCGACCACGGTCTGGAGCAGGTCCTGGAGAGGATCGACGTCGAGCCGAGCGGCGAACCCTTCGACGAGCTCTCCCTCGACGCCAGTGGCCGCCCGCGCAACCCGATGATCAACGCCGGGGCGATCACCGCCCACACCCTCGTCGGCGAGCCCGACACCGCGCCCCACGAGCGGGTCGAGCGGATCATTCGGCTCCTGTCCGACCTCGCCGGTCGTGAGCTGTCCGTCGACGAGGACGTGTGGCGCTCGGAGGTCGCCACCGCCGACCGCAACCTGGCCATCGCCCACATGCTGCGTAGCCACGGCATCCTCACCGACTCGGCGGAGGAGGTCGTGAGCGCCTACTCACGCCAGTGCGCCGTGCTCGTCACCGCGCGCGATCTCGCGCTCATGGCGGCGACCCTTGCCAACGGCGGCGTGCAGCCGGTGACCGGCAAGCAGGTCTTCACCGGCGCCCAGGTCCGCCACGTCATGTCGGTCATGCTCACCTGCGGCATGTACGACTCCGCCGGCGACTGGGTCTCCTCCGTCGGCATCCCGGCCAAGAGCGGGGTGGGGGGCGGCATCATCGGGGCGATGCCCGGGCAGGCGGGTCTGGCGACGTTCGCCCCGCCGCTCGACGCCCATGGCAACAGCGTGCGTGGCGTCGAGACCTTCGAGCGGCTCTCCCGCGACATGGGCATGCACCTCATGAAGGTCGAGCCGCCCGCCCGGTCGGTCATCCAGTCCAGCCGGGTCATCGATCACCGCGGCGAGCAGGTGCGGGTCTACTACCTCGTCGGCACGATCGGCTTCAGCGGGGCCGAGCACGTCGTGCGCCGGCTCTCCGAGCACCCGCCGCAGGAGCAGGGCATCGCGCTCGACCTCACCGGTGTGCACTCGGTGACCGACGTCGGCCGCCGGATGATCCTCGAGACCGCGCGCCGTCTGCGACTCGACGGTCACGAGGTCTATCTCGTCGACGCCGACGACGTCCTCCCGCAGCCCGACCCGGGCGACGGGCGCGAGCTGCCGCAGCTGGCGGACCGGTGATGCTGCGCCGCCTGATCTACCCGGTCCCGGCCTGGGACCCCGAGGGCGGCCTGCCCGTCGAGACGACACCCGGCGGCGCCCACCTCGTCCACGCGCCGGCCCCGGCGGGCGGTCGCACGATCGTCTACCTGCACGGCAACGGCTCCGACTTGGCCTCGATCAGCCCGCTCGCCGGGCTCTTCGCCCGGCACGGCCTCGGCTTCGCGGCCGTGGAGTACCCCGGATACGGCCCGGCGGCGGGACGTCCGCACCAGGAGGCGATCCTCGCGGCTGCACGCGACGGGCTGGCGCACCTCTCCCTTCGCGCAGAGCGGACGGTGCTCGTGGGTGAGTCGCTCGGCTCGTCGGTGGCCGCGCACCTGGCCGCGGAGGGCCTCCTCCACGACGGAGGGGCCTCGAAGGGGAGCGGGCGTCTCGTCCTCGTCTCGCCCTTCACCTCGATGACCGCGATGGTGCAGCGGGTCGTGCGGGTCTTCCCGCGGCAGCTGGTCCCCGATCACTGGGAGACCGATGCGCTGCTCGAGCGGATCGACGTGCCGACCCTGCTCGTCCACGGCGAGCGTGACGACCTCGTGCCGCTGGCTATGAGCGAGCAGCTGGCACGAGGGATCTCGTCGTCGCAGCGGGTCGTCGTGCCGGGCCGCACGCACAACGACCTGTGGGAGGCGCCGAGCGAGTGCCTCGAGGTCGTCGCCCGGTTCGCCACGCAGGACCTCGGCGGCGCCGCCGTCGAGGGCAGCACCGACGCGGGACGAAACCCGCTGTCCTGACCTCCGGCCCGAGGAGTAGGTTGTGTGCTCGATGCAGATAATTGGCTGGCAGGCACACGAGGCCGGGGTCGAGCGACTGGTCCGCTCGCACGCGGCGATCCCGCACGGGGCCACGGTCCGGCTCGCCAAGCGCACGTCCAACCTCTTCCGCCCCCGGGCGCAGACCGAGGTGCCGGGTCTCAACGTCACGGGGCTCGCGGGGGTCATCGAGGTCGACCCGACGACGCAGACCGCCCAGGTCCAGGGCATGTGCACCTACGAGGACCTCGTCGCGGCCACGCTGCCGCACGGGCTGATCCCGCTCGTCGTCCCGCAGCTGCGCACGATCACCCTCGGCGGGGCGGTGACCGGTCTGGGCATCGAGGCGACGAGCTTCCGCAACGGCCTGCCGCACGAGTCGGTCCTCGAGCTGGACGTCCTCACCGGGTCGGGCGAGATCGTCACCGCCCGGCCGGAGGGCGAGCACGCCGACCTCTTCCACGCCTTCCCCAACTCCTACGGCTCGCTCGGCTACGCCACCCGACTGCACATCGAGCTCGAGGAGGTGCCGTCGCGGGTCGCACTGCGGCACGTGGGCTTCGACGACGCGCACGCGGCCGCCGCCGTGATCGAGGAGATCGTCGCTGCCGGCGAGCACGACGGGGAGCGGGTCGACGCCCTCGACGGGGTGGCCTTCGCCCCGGACGAGATCTACCTGACCCTCGCGCGGTGGACCGACGAGCCGGGGGAGACGAGCGACTACACCGGCCAGCAGATCTACTACCGCTCGGTGCGCGAGCGCACGAGCGACCTGCTGACGATGCACGACTACCTGTGGCGCTGGGACACCGACTGGTTCTGGTGCTCCGGGGCCTTTGGGGTGCAGCACCCCGTCGTGCGACGGCTGTTGCCCAGGCGCTGGCGCCGCTCCGACGTCTACCACCGACTCGTGGCGCTCGACCGGCGGCACGGCATCGTCGACCGGCTCGACGCACGCGCCGGGCGACCGCGCCGGGAGCGGGTCATCCAGGACATCGAGGTGCCCACGGACCGGCTGGCCGACTTCCTCGAGTGGTTCGACGCGCGGATCGGCATGCGGCCGGTGTGGCTGTGCCCCCTTCGTCTGCGGGAGATCGACGGTCGGGTACGTACCTGGCCCGGCTACCCGCTCGAGCCCGGGCGCACCTACGTCAACGTCGGCTTCTGGGGCACGGTCCACGTCGGTCCGGAGGCCCCCGAGGGGCCGCGCAACCGTGCGATCGAGGCCGAGGTGACCGCCCTCGGCGGGCACAAGTCGCTCTACTCCGAGGCCTTCTACACGCGCGAGGACTTCGACCGCCTCTACGGCGGCGCCCAGCTTGCCGCCGTCCGGCGGCGCTACGACCCGGCCGGCCGACTGACCGACCTCTACGACAAGGTGGTCCGCACCCCGTGAGCACGATCAAGATCGCCGACGCCCTCGCCGGCATCCTCCCCGCCGACCTGCCGGTACGCGTCACGGCCTACGACGGCAGCGCCGCCGGGCCGGCCGATGCGCCGATCGGTCTCGAGCTGCGGACCGAGCGCGGCCTGCGCTACCTGCTCACCGCGCCCGGAGACCTCGGCATGGCGCGGGCCTGGGTCGCCGGTGACCTCACGGGCACCGGCTTCCACCCGGGCAACCTCTACCCGCTCCTCGACCTGATGAGCAGCACCGACCGGTGGCGGGTCCCCGGCCCGGCAGAGGCCCTCGAGCTCGTGCGCGGGCTCGGCTGGGAGCACCTCAACCCACCGCCGCCCCCGCCGCAGGAGCACCTGCCGCGCTGGCGCCGGGTCGTCGAGGGCCTGCGGCACAGCCGCGCTCGCGACGCGGAGGTCATCCACCACCACTACGACGTGTCCAACCGCTTCTACGAGCTGGTCCTCGGGCCGTCGATGACCTACACGTGCGCGGTCTACCCGACCGCGGACGCCAGCCTCGAGCAGGCGCAGGAGCACAAGTACGAGCTCATCGCCCGCAAGCTCGACCTCCAGCCCGGGCAGCGGCTGCTCGACGTCGGTTGCGGCTGGGGTGGCATGGTCCGCCATGCCGCGAAGCACCACGGCGTCAAGGCGCTCGGCGTGACGCTCTCTCGGGAGCAGGCTGACTGGGCCAAGCGGGCGATCGACCGCGAGGGCCTGGGTGAGCTGGCCGAGGTGCGCTTCATGGACTACCGCGACGTGCCCGAGAGCGACTTCGACGCGATCAGCTCGATCGGTCTCACCGAGCACATCGGCGTGGCCAACTATCCGGCCTACTTCGCGGCGATGCGCGACAGGCTGCGGCCGCACGGGCGCCTGCTCAACCACTGCATCACCCGCGACCACAACCGCACGACCCGCACCGGCGCCTTCATCGACCGTTATGTGTTCCCCGACGGTGAACTCACCGGTGCGGGCACGGTCATCGCGAGGATGCAGGACGCGGGGCTGGAGCTGCAGCACGCGGAAAACTTCCGGGTCCACTACGCCCGCACCCTCGCCGGCTGGGTGGACAACCTCGTCGAGCACTGGGACGAGTGCGTCGCCGAGGTCGGTGAGGGCACGGCCCGCCTGTGGGGCCTCTACCTCGTGGGCTCACGGATCGGCTTCGAGCGCCACGACATCGAGCTGACCCACGTGCTGGCGACCAGGACGGACGCCTCGGGCGTCAGTGGTTATCCGCTGCGCCACACCTTCTGACCGGCCAGCGGGGGCGGGCGGTCAGGCGTGCCCGGAGAGCTGCCCCATGCGCGACTCGAGGGCGGTGAGCATCGCGCTGCAGCGCTTGCCGGCGTCCTTGCGGGCCGCCTTGCCGGTGGCCTCGCCGGGCTCGGTGCACATCGGCAGCACGTCGACGGAGAGGCGGGCGCCTCCGGCGAGGGAGCGCAGCTCGTCGAGCTTGGCGGCGAAGGGGGAGCCGCTGCCGGGGGAGTAGTAGCGCACCGCCTCGTCGACCTCGTCGGGGAAGAGGTCGGCCTTGGTGACGACGATGACCAGCCACACCGGCTTGTCACGGCGCAGCGCCATCGACGCGATGCGGTGTGCGGTGATGGTCCAGTCCTCGAGCTCGGCGGCGAGCAGCTCCTCGCGGGTCGCGACGGCCTCGCCGGAGGTCCCGGCGGTGCGGCGCGCCGTGGCGTGCCCCCAGGCGACGACGTGGAGCACCCCGTCGACCGGGTCGTCGTGGAAGACCTCGTCGAGCGCGCCCAGCCGGGTCGCGGCGTTGTCGCCGGGGACGACGCGGAAGCGGAAGCCGCGGCCCTTGGCCATCCGCCGGGTGCGGCGCTCCATCGTCGCCGAGCCCACCTCGACGGTGCTCTCGGCGGAGGTGCGGCGGGCCAGACGGTCGGCGAGGCGGGTCTTGCCGACGCCGGTCATGCCGGTGACGGCGACCGTCGGGAAGCGCCCGCGGAAGAGGTGGCTCAGCTGGTGCGGCGCCCCCGACAGCGCGGAGAGGGCCCCACCGGCGATGCTCGTGCCGACGGCGGTCCGGGTCGCGGAGGACATGCGCGCCATGTCAGGCGAGCTGCTTCTTGACGTCGGCCAACGAGGGGTTGGTCGCGGACGACCCGTCGGGGAAGAGCAGCGTCGGCACCGTCTGGTTGCCGCCGTTGATCGTCTCGACGAGCTCGGCCGTGCCGGGCGTGGTCTCGATGTTGACCTCGGTGTAGGCGATGCCCTCACGGTCCAGCTGGGACTTCAGGCGACGGCAGTAGCCGCACCACGTCGTGGAGAACATCGTCACCGTGCCGTCAGCGGGCAGGTCGAGGCCGGGGGGCAGGATCTCGCGCACGTTCACCCCTCCAGCCAACCACGAGTTGCCCGGATCTCCCGCACTCGGGGGCCTGTCGACCCCGTCAGGCGGCCTCGACGTGGTCGAAGGGCACGGTGAGCAGCGTCCCTCGGCCGCGCACGTGGAAGCGGGTGCGGCCCCGCTTGACGACGACCCCGACGAAGCCCTCGTAGCGCCCCGGGGTGAGCACGCGCACCCGGTCGCCGATGGCGACGAGCTCCCCGGCGCCCTCGCGGCGGGCCGACAGCTGCGTCGTCGCCAGGTCGCGTTGGTACGAAGGGGGCATGACCGCGGGCACCCCGTGGTGGGTCCACGTGAAGATCGCCTCGGGGTCGAAGCCGCGGCTGCACTGACGGCACGAGGAGACGCGGGTCGGGCGCCGGTGGCGGTCGATGGTGTGCCCGGCCGGGCAGGTGCCGACCCAGTCGCCGGGGATGGTCCCGGCCTCGGTCGGCAGGCAGCGCTCGGGGACCGCGCCGATCGACGCCGCGATCGCGCGCCACGCCGGGCCGTGCCCGACGCCCGGCCCGGCGAGGGCGTGGGCGATCTCGTGGAGCACGGTGTCGCGGACCTGCGCGACGTCGTGCAGCTCGGTGAGGGGCCGGCTCAGCCCGATGGTCCGTTGCCCCGGTCGGCACACCCCGGCACGCCGCTTGGCCCGGTCGAAGATCAGCTGCCACCCCTGCAGGCCGTGCTCGTCCATGAGCCCCCGTGCCATCTCGCGCGCCGCCCCGATCTCCATGAGCACCGAGCGTAGGCGCTCGGCGAGGGGCGCCCGGACGACGCGACGACCTGGGGACGACCCCCTTCGTCGGGGTGGGTCTGGGGACGACGTGCCGGGGAATATGTGCCTGGTGCAGGCGGTTGCCCACGGGTGTGATCCCGAAGCTCTCCCTCCTCGACCTGGCCACCGTGGGCCGCGACCAGCCGATCAGCGAGGCGCTCGCCGACACCGTCACCCTCGCGCAGCGGGCCGACGACCTGGGTGCCTTCGAGCGACTGTGGTTCGCCGAGCACCACAACATGTCGAGCATCGCCTCCGCAGCGACCTCGGTGCTCATCGCCCACGTCGCCTCGCAGACCCGACGGATCCGCGTCGGCTCCGGCGGCGTCATGCTGCCCAACCACTCGCCGCTCGTCATCGCCGAGCAGTTCGGCACCCTCGCCGAGCTCCACCCGGGCCGCATCGACCTCGGTCTCGGGCGCGCGCCCGGCACCGACGGCGCCACGCTGCGCGCGCTGCGCACCGACCCACGTGCCGCCGAGGCCTTCCCCCAGGACGTGCGCGAGCTGCAGGGCTACCTCGCCGACGAGTCGACGGTCGAGGGCATCCACGCCTACCCGGGCCGTGGGACCCGCGTGCCGCTCTACATCCTCGGCTCCTCCCTCTTCGGTGCCCAGCTCGCCGCGGCCTACGGCCTGCCTTACGCCTTCGCCAGCCACTTCGCGCCCGATGCCCTCGAGCAGGCGGTGCGCGTCTACCGCGAGCGCTTCACCCCGAGCGAGCAGCTGCAGCAGCCGCACGTCATCGCCGCGCTCAACGTCATCGCCGCCGACGACTCGGCCGAGGCCGCCGAGGCCCGCGACCGAGTGCTGCGGGCCCGCGTGCGGATGCTCGCCGGCAGGGTCGGCTCGGGTGACCTCGACGAGGAGATGGTGACGGCGCTGCTCGACACGCACGTCGGCGCGCAGGCCCGGCACATGCTCACCCACACCGTCGCCGGTGACGCGGCCGAGGTGGCACAGGGTCTGGCCGACTTCGCCGCGCTGTCCGACGCCGACGAGCTCATGGTCACCAACCCCGCCCCCCTTCTGCCGCAACGGATCCGGACCCTCGAGATCCTCGCCGGGCTGGACGGAAACGGGAGCTGACCCCCCTTCGACCCTCCTGACGAAGTCCTGACGGCGACTGCCCGAACCGTGACGGCACGAGGATGGAGTCATGGTGCAGGCCGCGCATAGCGTCCACTCACGAAGGCGACACGACCGTGCTGCCGGGTTGATGAAGGGAACGCCACATGAAGCGCACCACCACGCGCGCTGCCACCGTCCTGGGCCTCGCCGCCACGCTGTCGATGGGAGCGGCCAGCCTCGGCTACGCCGACGGGAGCGACGAGCCGACGTACCAGGAGTACAAGGCCTCCACCTACCAGGACCCGACGGACCGGCAGTACATCGTCAACGGTGACATCCCGCTGGCCGGGGAGAAGCAGCTGCGCGAGTTTTACCAGGAGCTCGTCAACCCGCAGTACGAGAGCCAGCTCATCGTCAACACGGTCTACGGCAAGGACGACGTCTGGAGCGCCAGCCAGGCGCAGAACCTCACCTACTGCGTCAGCGACAGCTTCGGGTCCGACAAGGCGGCGATCGTCAGCGCCATGCAGGCCGGCGGCAACCAGTGGGAGGCCGCGAGCTCGGGTGTCGACTTCACCTACGACTCCAGCCAGGACGCCAGCTGCACCACCCGCAACTCCAACGTCCTCTTCTCCGTGGAGCCGGTGAGCGGCGCCAACTACGTCGCCCGTGCCTTCTTCCCGAGCACCGCGAAGTCCACCCGCAACGTCTTGGTCAACACCGACCAGATCTTCTCCTCCGGCTGGAGCGCGGAGAACGTCCTCGCGCACGAGCTCGGTCACGCGCTCGGCTTCCGGCACGAGCACACCCGGCCCGAGGCCGGCACCTGCTTCGAGGACAACAACTGGCGTCCGCTGACGCCCTACGACTCGTCGTCGATCATGCACTACCCGCAGTGCAACGGATCGTCCGACGACCTGAGCATGACCGCGGCGGATCGCGAGGGGATCCGCTCGGTCTACGGTTCCTGAGCCTCTCCCCCTTGCTCGGGAACCACCCTGGGAAGGGATACCCCCTTCGCCCCGGATTTCCTCCCCGGGGCGAAGGGGGTGTCCTGCGTCCCGGCGCCGTCAGCCGACGGGCAGGGCAATGGTGTGTGCCCCGACGAAGTGGTGGCCCGGCACGCCCCGGGTGAGCAGGTAGCGGCTGCTCGGCCTCCGGTGTACGCCGCTGCTCCGCAGCACGGGTCACGACGACCGGACCCAAGGCACGGAGCAACGGCGTAGCCACGCCAGCCCACGCCGACGCCCACGGTCCCCCTGCCCGCCGCACGGCGACCAGAGGGTGAACGGATGATGAGGGGATCCTCACCGTTGCCTCATGGGTGCCTCATCGACGGTGCCTACCTTCGGTGGCACGAGGTCGCGCCGCCGGGGCCGGCCCGTGACGCCCGAAAGGCACGCCACCATGAAGCGCTTCCTCTCCTCCGCGGCCGCTGCCGGCCTCCTGCTCACCGCCACCGCCGTCGTCGCACCGAGTGCGTCGGCCGACGAGCGCACCTGCCGCGGCACGCTGCGTGCCGTGACCGTCGACGACGTCAAGGTCCCCCGCGGCGCGATCTGCCGGATGTACGGCACCCGCGTCAAGGGCAACATCAAGGTCCAGTCCGGCGCGAAGTTCACTGCCGCGCGCATCAACGTCGACGGCAACATCCAGTCCCAGGGCCACCTGTGGGTCAAGGTCGAGGACTCGCGCGTCGACGGCAACATCCAGCTCGAGCAGGGTCGCGGTCTGACCCTCAACCGCAACATCGTCGACGGCGACATCCAGGTCTTCAGCAACCGCTCCGGCTACAAGAACATCTACTCCAACCGCGTCGACGGCAACCTCCAGTGCAAGAGCAACAGCCCGGCCCCCAAGGGCGCCCGCAACATCGTCAAGGGCAACAAGGAGGACCAGTGCCGTCGCCTCTGATCCCTGACACGATGTCGTGATGGACGACATCGAAGCCTTCTGGCAGCGGGCGCAGCAGCACGCCGACCTCGCGCAGGTCAGCAGCTACACCGGGGTCAACCCGCTCGCGGTGCTGCGCCCGCCGGCCTGGGGCTTCGGGGCCACGCCCGAGCAGGCCGACGAGCTGCTCGGGCTCGTCCTCGCGGGCGACAAGACGGCGACCGCCAGCGCCCTGTGGGACTACGAGAGCGAAGGGGAGGAGGTCCCCTCCGAGGGCACGCTCGGGATCGTCGTCGACGGCTCGGGTACCCCACGGGCCCTCGTCGTGACGACGAGGGTGCGGGTGGTCCCCTTCGACGAGGTCGACGCCGCGCACGCCCGCGCCGAGGGCGAGGGCGACCTGACGCTGGAGTACTGGCGGCGGGTGCACGAGGACTTCTTCACCCGGCACGCGAGCCACGACCGGGGCTTCGCCCGGGACATGCCGGTCGTGCTGGAGGAGCTGCGGGTCCTGCACGCGGAGTAGCCGCCGGCGGGTGCGCTGGTCCCACCCGCCGCACGATTCCCGGGTCACCCGAGAAACTGCCTCTTCGCAAGAGTTTCTCACTCCTGCGAAGGGGCAGTTTCTCTTGCCCAGCTGGGACGAAGGGGGGCTCAGACCCGGTGGCGCAGACCGGTCGCGCGCTGGGTGCGCCGGGTGACCGCGGCCCGGACGGCCTCGACCGAGCCGACCAGGGTCACCGACTCCTGCGCGCGGGTGATCGCGGTGTAGAGCAGCTCGCGGGTGAGCAGGCGTGAGTCCGGGTCGGGGAGCAGCACGGTCACCGAGCGCGCCTGGCTGCCCTGGCTCTTGTGGATCGTCAGCGCGTGCGCGGTGTCGACGTCGCCCAGCGTGGAGGCGGCGTGGACGATCGGTGCGCCCGGCTCCCCGAAGACCCCGACGACGCGGTGGTCGGTGCGCAACGCCAGGACACCCGTGTCGCCGTTGTAGAGGCCCAGGCCGCGGTCGTTGGCCGTCACGAGGAGCGGCCGGCCGACGACCTGCCGGCCGGGGTGCTCGCTCGCCTCGGCGAGCCAGCGCTCGACGCGGTCGTTCCACGGGGCGACACCCCAGGGTCCGTCACGGTGCGCGCACAGCAGTCGATGCTCGCCGAGCTCGCGCAGGGCGGCGGTGTGCTCGCCGGCGAGGGCGAGGTCGCGCAGCCGCTCGGCGTGGGCGAGCAGCCGCGGGCGCAGGGCCTCGTCGGCCTCGAGCACCTCGTCCACCACGACGTGCTCGACCGGGCCGCCGGGGCGTGCCGCGGCCAGCAGCTCGACGACCCGGTCGGCGTCGCCGACGCGCACCGCCTCGGCGAGGGCTCCGATCTCCTGCCCGAAGCGGTGAGATGTCTGCAGCCGGGCCACCGGGCCGCTCTCCCCGTAGCCGGCCACGAGGTCGGCGAGCACGGCCCCGGCCTCGACGGAGGCGAGCTGGTCGGGGTCGCCGACGAGCAGCAGCCGGGCAGTCGGGCGCAGGGCCTCGAGCAGCCGGGCGGTGAGGGTGAGCGAGAGCATCGAGGCCTCGTCGACGACGACGATGTCGTGGGGCAGGGGATTGCCCCGGTCGCGCCTGAAGCGGTTGCCGCTGTCTGGGCGCCAGCCGAGCAGTCGGTGCACGGTCACCGCCTCGATGTCGGTGCCCAGGCGTTGGCGGTCGAGCTCGGGCATGTGACCCAGGGAGCCCAGGACCGACTCGCGCAGCCGGGCCGCGGCCTTACCGGTGGGTGCGGCCAGGGCGATGCGCGGTCGCCGGCCCAGGGACTCGGCCTGCTCGAGCAGCAGGGTGAGCAGGCCGGCGACGGTCGAGGTCTTGCCGGTGCCGGGACCGCCGGCGAGCACCGTCGTCAGGCGCCCGGCGGCGGAACGCACCGCGGCCCGCTGCTCGCCCCAGCCGTCGCCGGGGAAGACCCGCTCGAGCCCGGCCTCGAGGACCCGCTCGTCGACGGGTGGTGCCTCGGTGGTCGCCCGCCGGCGCAGGTCCTCGGCCACCTGCACCTCCTCGCGGTGGTAGCGATCGAGGTAGACCAGGTCGTGCTCGACGAGCAGCACGCCCGCCTCGGCGAGCGCGCTGCCCCGGACTCGGTCGAGCCACTCGGGTGTCGGCGGCAGCTCGACCGCGCCCGACTGCTCGGTGGAGGTATCCCCGACCGGATCGTCGGTCGCTGCTACCTCGACCCCGGCACCCGACGCGCCGCCCTCGGCGAGCAGCTCGCGCGCGTGCTCCGGGTCGAGGCTGGTCGAGCCCTCCCGGGCCGCCCGCACGACGAGGGCGAGCGTCACCTGCACGAGGACATCAGCCTCGCCGACGAGCTCGCTGACGCGGGTCGCCACATGGACGTCGGCGGCCTCGAGGACGCCGGTCGCGTTGAGCCGGGCCAGTTCGCCCGTCGCCGAACGAGCCACCCGGCGGTCGTAGCGGTCGAGGATCTCGGTCATCGGTCCCCCTCGGTCGGTCGGCGCCCGTCGAGCAGGTTCGACACGCCCTCGATGAGCGCGACGGGTGGTGCCCAGGAGAAGACGCCGGTCGGGTGCCCGTCGACGAGCGGTGTGTCGGCTCCGGCCATGCCCCGCAGGTAGAGGTAGAGCACGCCACCGAGGTGCACCGCCGGGTCGTATCCGGGCTGGCGCCACCGCAGGAAGCGGTGCAGCACGACCCCGTAGAGGATCGCCTGCAGCGGGTAGGAGGAGTGCGTCATCGCCTCGCGCAGCGCCGCCGGGTCGTAGTGCGCGGTCGTCAGCGGGGTGTCGACCGGCCCGAGCCAGTTGGTCTTGTAGTCGACGACGAGGTGCCGGTCGCCGATGCGCAGCACGATGTCGACCGAGCCAGTGAGGTAGCCGCGCAGCGCCTGGTCGCCGAGGACCGGGTCGTCGAGGACGTCGGCGAAGGGCAGGACCGGGTCGTCCGCCGGCAGGTGCGCCCGCATGAGCGCCGCCAGGTCGCCGAGGACGGCCTCGTCGTCGCTCGGCCCGGGCGCCGCGTCGCCTCCGCCGAGCGGCAGCTCGAAGTCCATCTCGCACAACCGGTCACGGGCGCCGACATCACGCAGCGTCACCCCCGGCGCGAGCGGCCCGAGCGGGGTGTCGATGACCTGGACGAGCGCGTCGGCGAGGGCATCGCGGTCGAGGTCGGGCACGGGCCAGGCGACGACCTGCTCCTCGATGTTCGCGCGCAGCTCGGCCCGCAGGTCGCCCGCCTGCGCATCGGCCTCCTCGAGCACCGCGTGCACGAGTGAGCCGAAGCCGGCTCCCACCGGCAGCTCCGCCATGGGCGAAGGGAGGTGCCGGTCACCTCCCGCAGTCGCGGCCCCGGCGTCGTCGACGGGCTCGACGCCCGCCGTCGAGGCCGCTGCATCGAGGCCACGGACACCGCCCTCGTCGTCCTGGCGGTCGGTGACCTCCGGCTCGCTGGCCACGAGGTCCTCGGTGGTGGGCCGGGCCACGTCGTCGAGCGGCCGGGTGAGCGCGGTGTAGGAGGCGCGTCGCCAAGCGTCGTCGACGGTGCGGGTGAAGTCGCGCACCGACAGGTCGGTCACGGGCGCCGGCGCCGCCATCGTCACCGCCGTGGGTTCGTCGACGTACTCGACCCGCAGCGCGCCCCGGCGCTCCCAGTCGGCGAGGCGGTCCTGCAGGGTGTCGTCGCCGGGCACGGGGTGGGTGCGCGGCACCTCGCCCTGACCCTGGGTGCGGCCGAGGAGGATGCGGTGCAGCGGCGAGGGCCCGGTGTTGCGCGCGGAGGGAAACCACCACGTGACGACCTGGCTCTGGGCGCGGGTCAGCGCCACGTAGAGCAGTCGCAGCGACTCGCCGCTCTCCTCGGCTGCGGCCCGGTCGAGTCGCTCCTGACGCCCCTCGTCGCTCGTGATGCCGATGTCGAGCGCGCGGGTGCGGTCGGCCCGGTGGAAGTGCAGGACGTCGGGCCGGGGCAACCATCGGTCGCAGACGAAGGGGAGCATGACGACGGGGTACTGCAGGCCCTTGCTCGCGTGGATCGTCGCCAGGTGGACGGCGTCGGCGTCGCTGTCGAGGCGGCGGGCGCGCTCCTCCTTGCGGGCGGCAGCCATGCGCTCGCGCAGCCAGGCGGTGAGCGAGGCCAGACCCTCGCCCTCGGTGACGACCCGCTGGTGGAGGGTCTCGCCGATGTGGCGCAGGTCGGTGAGCAGTCGCTCGCCGTCGGTGCGGGCGAGCACCCGGGCGTCGAGCCCGTCGGCGGTCGCTGCGGCGAGGACGGCGGCGACCCCCCGACGGCCGAGCAGGGCGGCCCAGGTGCGCAGGCGGTGGGCGATCTCCTCGGTGAGGTCGTCGCCGCGCGCATCGAGATCGCCGGCGCTCGCCCCGACGAAGGGGGTCAGCGCCGCCGCGCGCACCCGCTCGGCGCGGTGCGTCAGCTCCATCGCCTCGAGCAGGGTGAGCCAGTGGGCGGCGGCGGGGGAGTCGTAGATGCTGTCGCTGGAGACGATGACCGAGCGCAGCCCGACGGCGGTCAGGGCCGTGCGCACCTCGTCGAGCTGCTTGCGGGTGTGGGCCAGGACGGCCACGTCTCCGGCCCGCAGCGGGCGCCCGTCGAAGGTCGTGCGCCCCGCGAGCAGCCGGGTGATCTCCGCAGCGCAGTCGCGGGCGACGAGCGGGCGCACCGACCCGATCGAGATGGTCTGGCCGGGCTGCTCGACCCGGGCGCTCGGCACGGCCCGCAGCCGCACGGGGGCCAGCATCCCGTCGGGCGCGATGCCGTCGGCGACCCCCAGGCGCGAGCCCTCGCGGGCCGCGCGCACCGGGTGGACGACGATCTGCTCGTCGCCGAGCTGCGCCCCGCCGAGGAGCGCACCCAGACTGCGCACGAGCGGCCCGTCGGAGCGGTGGTTGACCCCGAGGGTGTGCCGGGTCGTCGCCGACTCGGCGGCGGTGAGATAGGTGTCGACGTCGCCGCCGCGGAACCCGTAGATCGCCTGCTTGGGGTCACCGATGAGCACCAGGGTGCTGTGCCCGCTGAAGGCCCGGTCGAGGATCTGCCACTGCACCGGGTCGGTGTCCTGGAACTCGTCGACGAGCACCACCCGCCAGCGCTGGCGCATCCGCTCGCGGGCCGGCGAGTCCTCGTCCTCGAGGGCGGCGGCGAGGTAGGAGAGCAGGTCGTCGTAGCCGAGCACCCCGAGCCGCCGCTTGCGGCGGTCGAGCTCCTCGCGCACCAGTCGGGCGAAGCCCAGGCTCCGGGCGTCGGCGGAGCGCCCCTCGAGGGAGCTGGGGTCGAGCTCGGCATGCGGATTTTCGGTGACGGCCCGGGCGATCTCGCCGGCGCGCTTGCGGGTGAAGACCGGCGGGCCCCCGGTGGCGAAGCCGCGGACGTAGAGGTCGTCGACGACCTCGTCGCGCAGGTCCGACAGGTCCTCGACGAGTCGGGCGTGCTGGTCGGTGTCGCCGGCGACACCCAGCCCCCGCAGCACGAGCTGGCAGAACTGGTGCGTCGTCGCGATCGTCGCCGCGTCGAAGTGGGTCAGTGCGTCGCGCAGCCGCCGCGCCCGCTCGGCCACCTCCTCGGGCGTGCCCTGGCGCAGCAGGGCGATGACCTCGTCGTCGGTGGCCAGATCTGGGTCGGCCACGTGCCGGTGGACGTGCCGCAGGTGCTCGCGCACTCGTTCGCGCATCTCCCGGGAGGCAGCGCGGCCGAAGGTGATGACGAGCATGTCCTCGAGCCGCACGACTCCCTCGGCGATGTGCCGGGCGACGAGGGCACCGATGGTCCACGTCTTGCCCGTGCCGGCGCTCGCCTCGAGCAGGACCGTGCCCGTGGGCAGCTCGCCGGTGATGTCGAAGGGGGTCAGCGCGCTCGTGGTCGTGGCCGTCATGCCGTGCTCCCGACGTTGTCGAGCGCCGGACCCCACACCCGCGTCGCGAGGGTGGCCAGGTCGCTGCCGGGGCCGGCGAGCGGCTGCGTCAGGACGTCGAAGGGAGCCTCGCTCCCGTGGACGAGGCGCCACCACGCGTCGTCGCGCTCGCCGGGGATGACGTCGCCGCTCTTGAGGATGGTCGGCTCCCACTCGCCGACGGCCTGCTGCTGGGCGACCCGGGTGCGCGAGGGGTTGCGGCTGATCGCCTGGGCATGGGCGTGGGCCGTCTTGACCGGCAGGGGCAGCGGCACGGTCTGCCCGAGGGCGTGGACCTCGAGCAGGGTCGCCAGGTGGGAGCGGGCGGCGGCGCGAGGGAGCGCGCCATAGGTCGTGCGGGCGACCTTGCCCTTGAACCCCTTGCCCAGCGTGGAGGCCTGCCAGCCCTCGTCGTCGGCGCCCGCGGCGGTGAGGGCGAGCAGCCGGATCCAGGCCGCCATGAGCTGCTTGGCCCCCAGGCGTGAGTAGGTGATGTCGACCAGGTGCAGCCCGCGCACGCCGTCGACGGTGCCGGTGAGCCGCCGGTCACCGGGCAGGGTGGCCTCGATGTCGACCGAGCGCGGGTCCTCGGGCGGCCCCAGCGCGAGCTGGCCCATGAGTTGCTCGACGGCCCGGCGGATCTCCTCGAGGGTGACGTCGCCGAGCGCGGCAGGAGGCAGCGAGCCGCGCAGCTGCTCGGCCCGGTAGATCGCGCGCGGGTCGCTCCCGGCGACGCGGGCTCTCAGGGCGCGCTCGCCAATGGCCCACTTGTCGAGGCCGTCGAGGTCGATGGGCAGCCGGTCGCTCACCTCGTCGGCCTCGTGCGAGACGCCGACCTGGAGGCGGTCGCGCAGGAACCCGCGAGCCGGGTTGTCGTAGAAGGAGATCAGGTCCGCCAGGCCGACATCGGTGATGACCCGCGCCGGCAGCGGAGCCGTGACGAGCCGGCCGGGCGGGGTGCGCTCCCCGGAGGCCGCCCGGGCAGCGAGCAGCGCCGACCGGTCGAAACTCAGCGGACGCCCGCCCCCCGGACCGCCGGGCGTGAGGTTGCGCGGGTCGAAGGGCTGCAGCGGGTGCTCGACGACCTCGACCGGGGCGCTCGTCGTCTCACGGGCGGCGTCGATGAGCTCGCCGAGCGGGACGGCGGGCGGGCAGGGCTCGCCGCTGTGCTCGTCGGCGCCGGTGTAGGCGATGACGAGGCGCTCGCGGGCCGCGAGCACGGCGTCGAGCAGCAGCTGGCGGTCCTCGCTGCGCGCGTCTCGCTCGCCGGTGATCGGGCGCCGGGCGAGCACGTCGTCGCCGTCGATCGCCTGCTGGCGGGGGAAGGAGTCGTCGTCCATGCCGAGCAGGCAGACGACGCGGTGCGGCACGGAGCGCATCGGCGTCATCGTGCACACCGTCAGGCCCCCGGTGCGGAAGCTCTTGCGGCTCGGCCGTCCCGCCAGCTGGTCGGCGAGGAGGACGCGCACGTCGGCCAGCCGCAGCGGCACCTCGTCGCTGGCATGCCGTGCGGCGGAGCCGAGGGTGCGCTGGAGGTCGCCGACCTGCCAGCGCTCGCGGGTCGGCACATCGGTCAGCGAGAGCACGGCCTCGGCGAGGGCGTCCATCCACTCGGTGGCGGTCCCGGCGTGCTCGAGCGCGTCGAGCCCATCACCGATGCGCGCGAGCAGCTCGCTCACCCGCCCGACGAGGTCGACCGAGCCGCTGCCGACGTCGTCGAGCGGCATGACGTCGCCGACCTGCAGCGGCCCGTCGGCGGAGACGGCGACGCCGACGAGGAGCCGGTCGAGACCAAACCGCCAGGTGCCCTGGGGCTCCACGTCGAGGGCGAAGGGGGCCCGCCCCGCCTGGTCGTAGCCCCACCGGATGCCGGAGTCGCTGACCCACCGGGTCATCGTCGCCAGGTCGTCGTCGTCGAGCCCGAAGCGCCGCCGCACCGGCTCGGTGGCAGCGAGGTCGAGCACCTCGCTCGCGGTGAGTCGACCGCCGGCGAGGCCGACGACCCGGTCGGCGACGGCGAGCAGGGGGTTGGTCGCCCGGAGCGACCGGTCGGCCAGACGGACCCGCAGCCGGTGGGCGGGGTGGGTGTCGACGCCGTCGGCGTCGGTGCCGTGGTCGCCCAGGCCGAAGGCGGCCCCGATGAGCGGGGCGTAGGTCTCGACGTCCGGGCACATGACGAGCACGTCGCGCGGCTCGAGCGTCGGGTCGTCCTCGAGGAGGCCGACGAGCACCTCCCGCAGCACCTCGACCTGCCGGGCCGGCCCGTGGCAGGCGTGCACCTGGATCGAACGGTCGTCGTCGGTCACCTGCCGCGCCGCCCGCTCGGCCTCGTCGGGCACGTGGTCGTCGCCCAGGTCGGCCTGCAGCCACTCGAGCACCGACCTCGCCTTCCCACTCCCACCCCCACTCTCCGTTGGTCGAGGTGCGAGGCCGTCCGCGGCCGAGCCTCGAGACCCCGGTCCGTCGTCACTCGCCCCCAGCACCCGCACCAGCTCGCGCGAGTCACGCCCGAGCGAGGCGAGCAGGGGGTGCCGCACGAGGTCGCTCGTGGCATCGCTCTCGCGGGCGACGAGCCCCTCCTCGGCGAAGGGAGCCAGCCGTTCCCACAGGTCGGGCGAGGGCTGGGGCAGCCACAGGTGCACGTCGCGGCTGCGGCCGAGGGCGCGCAGCAGCTCGACCTCGGTGACGGCGAGCCGGGTGTGGCCGAAGAGCGAGAGCCGCTCCGGCAGCTCGAGCCCGTCACCGTCACCCCGCAGCCGCTCCACAGTCTCTGCGTGCCGCACGTCCGGCGGGGGCGCCTCGACTCGGGAGACGAGTCGCCGCCACAGCTCCGCCTGCCAGGTGAGGTCCGGGTCGAGCGGTGACCCGGTGCCGTCGGTGTCGCGCCCCTCGCGCCAGTCGGTGAGCATCGTCGGCCGGCTCTGCCCGTAGCGGTGGAAGAGCCGGGCCAGTCGCAGCGCGACCGAGTAGCGGCGGCCGGCGCGGGTGCCGTCGGGGTCGTCGCTGCCGTGCCCGAGGTGCCGGCTGAGCGCCTTGCACCACGGCTGCCCGAGGGAGGCGTCGATGACCTCGAGCAGCGGCCAGACGAGATGCTGCGGCAGCCACGGGTCGTCCTCGTCGCGGCCGGTGAGCATCGTGACGAGGGAGCGCGGCCGCAGGAAGGTGACGCCGGCGCACACCCCGTCCTGCCCCCCTTCGCCCCGGCCGAGGCGGTGGGAGAGCCGCTGCGCGAGCCACCGCTCGATGCCCTGCTCGGGCACGACGACGACCTCCTGCGCGAAGGGGTCGGGCAGCGGACTCGCCAGCAGCTCGCCGAGCTCGTCGGCGAGGGTGTCGGTGCGCTGCGCGCGGTGGAGATGCAGGGCCACGGTCAGACCGTATCCGCACGGGCCGACAGCGCGACGCGCACCTGCGGACGCCGGCACGACCATCGCCACTCGCCGCGGGTCCGCCTACGACCTCTACCTGACCCGCACCATCGAGCACGCGACGATCGTGCGTGGTGACGAGGTCGAGCAGGCCTACGAAGGGGGAGCCGACGTCCTCTCCGGTGTGCGCCAGCCGATCACGGCCTATGCGCAGGAGCACGGGCTGACGGTGCTCGAGCCTGCCTTCCAGGCGATCCGTCAGGCCGTCGCCGTCCCGCGGGAGCGGCCCGAGCGGCTCGTGGCCGGCCTCGACGCGATCGTCGCCGAGCTCAAGGCGAGCGGCTTCGTCGCCGCGAGCCTCGAGCGGGCGGGGCAGGTCGCGACCGTGCCTCAGGACTGAGCGAGCACCTCGGCGAGCACCGAGGCGTCGACATTGCCGCCGCTCGCCACGACGACGACGGTCTGCCCGGCGAAGCGCTCCCGCTGGGCGATGAGCGCGGCCAGCGCGGCCGACCCGCCGGGTTCGACGACGAGCTTGAGGGTGCGGGCCGCCTCACGCATCGCGACCCGCGCCTGGTCGTCGGTGACCTCGAGCCCGGTCACGCCGTGCCGCGCGAGCGCGGCGAGCGTGTGCTCGCCGACCGTCGGCGAGCCGATGGCGTCGAGGAAGACCGGCACGGCCGGCACCTTCTCGACTCGCCCGGAGGCGAGCGACCGCGCCATCTTGGGGTAACCATCACGCTCCACGACGAAGGGGGCTGCCCCCGGATGCGTCTCCCGCACCGCCGTGATGACGCCGGACGAGAGCCCGCCACCGCTGCACGGGACGATGACCGCGTCGGGGGAGTGGCCCCCTTCGCGCAGCTGGTCGACGATCTCGAGACCCACGGTGCCCTGACCGGACATCACCCGAGGGTCGTCGTAGGGGTGCACGAGGGTCAGGCCGCGCTGCTCGACGAGCTCGCGTCCGACGACCTCCCGGTCCTGCGTCGCGGGGTCGTAGAAGACGACCTCGGCGCCCCACCAGCGGCAGCCGTCGACCTTGATCTGCGGCGCGTCCTGCGGCATGACGATCGTCGCCGTCGAGCCCGTCATCCGTGCCGAGGCCGCGACGGCCTGGCCGTGGTTGCCGGTGGAAAAGGCGAGGACGCCGGCCGCCCGCTCGGCGTCGGTCAGCGACAGCAGCGTGTTGAGTGCGCCGCGGATCTTGAAGGAGCCGGTGAGCTGCAGGGCCTCGGCCTTGACGAGCACCGTTGCGCCGCAGAGCTCGTCGAGCATCGGGGAGGAGAGCAGGGGAGTGCGGCGCACCCGGCCCTCGAGTCGCTCGGCGGCCGCTCTGATCGTCTCGATCCCGAAGTCCATGCGCACCATCGTGGCCCATGGACCCTGTGCTTGCAGACCGCTAGCATGAGGTCATGCCCACCCTGTACATCCGTGACGTCCCCGACGACGTGGCCGAGACGCTCAAGCAGCGTGCGGCGGCCGACGGGCAGTCCCTGTCCGCTTACGTCGCCGGTGCGCTGCTTCGGCTTGCGGAACGCCCCACCAATGCCGAGGTCGTCGAGCGACTGCGGCAGGTGGACCGGACATTGGCCCCGGCCTCCGAGGAGATCGTCTCGACGCTGCACGAGAGCCGCCGGTGATCGTCGTCGATGCCTCGGCGATGGTCGAGGCGCTCGTGGGGCGTGCGCCGGACCCGCGACTCCTCGACGCCCTTGCCGGCGTGGTCGAGGCGCCGCAGCACCTGGACGTCGAGGTGCTGTCCGTCCTGCGGGGCCTGACGCTCGGGGCCAAGCTCCCGGCGGCACGCGCCGAGGAGGCACTCGGGGCCTATCTCGACCTCGACATCACAAGACGGGACGTGGCTCCCTTCGCCCGGAGGGTCTGGTCGCTGCGGCACCAGTACACGAGCTACGACGCGGCCTACCTGGCCCTGGCCGAGGGGCTCGACGCGCCGCTCTACACGTGCGACCGCAAGCTGGCAGCCGGCGGTCACACGGCCGAGGTGGTCGTGATCTAGGAGTGGTCTCGAGGGGCCTCGCTGGCGCTCGGCCCACCTCGACCCACGGGATCAGTCGGCCAGGGGCTTGGCGCCGCGCTCCTTGAGCATCTGGGTCATCGTCTCGACCTCGGTGGTCTGGCTGTTGATGATCGACTGGGCGAGGGTCTCGACGGCGTCATTCTGAGAGTTGTCACGCGCGGCCTCGGCCATCGGCACACCCGCCTTGTGGTGGCGGATCATCATCTGGAGGTAGTAGATGTCGGCCGCCTTGCCGCGCATCCCCTTCAGCTTGGTCATCTCGGCCTGGGTCGCCATGCCGGGCATCAGGCCGTCATCGCCGAGGGTCATCGTTGCGCCGTGCTCGTGGCCCAGGCCACGCATCCAGTCCATCTGCTTGCCGGGTCCGGTGGGCGAGAGCCCCCAGACCTGCAGCCAACCGGCCATCTGCCCCGACTGCGACTCCTGGGTGCGCGCGATGTCGTAGGCGAGGGAGCGCACCAACGAGTCGTCGGTGCGGTCGTAGATGATCCAGGACATCTCGACGGCCTGGTCGTGGTGCGTCTGCATGTCGCGGGCGAAGCCGGCGGCGACGCTGTCGTCACCAGGGAGGTCGTCCCCGCCGACGCGGCTGAGCGCCAGGCCGGCGACGAGACCGATCGCGAGCGCGACGACCGCGGCGAGGACGACCCGGGGGGTCACTTGACCAGGCTCGTCTCGGGGGTCACACCACCGGTGCAGGCCGCCCCGGGCTCGGGGGTCTGCTTGCCCTGCCGGTACTCCTTGATGAAGCCCTTGATCCGCGGGTCGTCAGCCGAGTCGACGCTCAGCTGGTTGCTCCAGGCCGACAGGACGATCTTGCCGGGCATCTTGCCCTCGTAGGGCGAGAGGATCGTGTAGGTGTCGGGCAGCGCGTCGTCCAGCTTCTTGACGTCGGCCTCAGGCAGGTCGGGGTCGTAGCCGATCCACACGGCGCCGTGCTCGAGGGAGTGGACGGCGTGCTCGTCGGGCACCGGCGTGTCGTAGGTGCCGCAGTTGAGCCACACGCCGTTGTGCTCGCCGCCCACGGGCGGCGACTCCTTGTAGTCGATCTTGCCCTCGACGTGGTTGCCGCCCGTGTAGTCGAAGGTCTTGACCCCCGACAGGTCTCCCGCGGCCCGGCGGTCGTCGCGCTCGCTGACGATGGCATAGCCCACGGTGCCAGCGATGAGTGCGATCACCACGGCTGCGGCACCTGCCAGGAGGAGGGAGCGGCGACGCTCGGCGGACTGGGCCTTCTTGCGTGCCTCGGCGAGCTTGACCTCGCGGGCGGACATCGACTTCTTGCTGCTCATGGGTCCCTCGGGGTAGGCGGGGGCGGAATTGCCGGGATTATTGCACCGTCAACTGAAGGTCTACTGAGGGTGCTCGCCACTAGTCTGACTGCATGCGTTCAGAGACGACGACCATCACCTCCCCGCAGGACGGGTTGCCACTCTTCGTGCGCACCTGGCAGCCCGACGGCGAGGCCAAGGGCGTCGTCCAGATGGCCCACGGGATGGCCGAGCACTCCGGGCGCTACGAGCGCTTCGCGCAGGCGCTCACCGACGCCGGCTACGCAGCGTGGATGCACGACCATCGCGGCCACGGCGAGACCTCGACCGAGCAGGAGGACCGCGGCTACTACGCCGACGACCACGGCTGGGACACGGCCGTCGACGACATGCACACCGTCGCGCAGGCCGCCCGTGAGGCCCACCCCGGCCTGCCCCTCTTCTTCTTCGGTCACTCGATGGGCTCGCTGCTCGGCCGTGACTACGTCACCCGCTACGGCCACGACCTCGCCGGCGCCGTCTTCAGCGGCACCGGCGGCGACCAGGGGCTGCTCGGCCGCGTCGGCGAGCTCGTCGCCAGGGCCGAGTCCCGGGTCCGCGGCCGCCGGGCGACCTCCCGCCTGATGAACTCCCTGACCTTCGGGTCCTTCAACAAGGCCTTCACGCCCGCGCGGACCGACTTCGACTGGCTCTCCCGCGACCCCGACGAGGTCCAGCGCTACATCGACGACGAACGCTGCGGCGAGGTCTTCACCGCCGGCTTCTTCGCCGACCTGCTGGGCGGGGTCAACTCCCTGCCGGCGCTCGCCGGCCGCACCCCCGTCGACCTGCCGGTCTTCTTCCTCTCCGGCTCCCAGGACCCCGTCGGTGGTGAGGCCGTGCGCAAGGTCGCTGGGTGGTACCGCGATGCCGGCGTCCGCGACGTGACCCTCGAGATCTATCCCGAGGGCCGGCACGAGCTGCTCAACGACACCGTCCGTGACGAGGTCACCGAGCGCATCATCGGCTGGCTCGACGAGCACCTGACGACGAAGGGGGCGTGAGTCCCGTGACCGAGGGCAAGCGCGATGCCCGCCGGGCCATCGAGGACCTCGAGCTCGACAAGCACCTCGCCCAAGCGGGCGCGGCGGCGGCCAAGCTCGCCCAGGACGCGGTGAGCGCCGCGGGCGGCTTCGCCGACGCCCACCGCGAGCAGGCGCACGAGTGGCTCGGCCACGCCGAGGGCGAGATCGACCGGGTGACCGGCGGCAAGGCCACCGACCTGCTGGGCAAGGTGCGCTCCGGCCTCGCGGCCGGCGTCGACCTCGTCGCCGACCAGCGGCCCGAGCCCGACGACCCTGCAGACCCCCCTTCGTCCTCCGCGTGACCCGTCGCCGACTCGGGGGGCTGCTGCTCCTGCTGGCGGCTCTGTACTTCGCCGGCGAGGCGTGGGCTCTCGCGGGCTGGCAGGGACGGCCCTACGACCTGACCGTCGACGCGATCAGCGCGCTCGGCGTGCCCTTCGAGATGCCCGACGGGGCGGTCTCGACTCGGCACGCGGCGATGAACGTGACCTTCATCGGCTCCGGCCTGCGGGCCCTGCTCGCGGGGTGGGCGCTGGCCCCCTTCGTCCCGCGATGGCGGTGGCTCGTGCTCCCGCTCGTCGCGGTCTACGCGCTCGGGCTGGTCCTCGTCGGCCTCTCGCCCGCCGGCGAGACCGTGCACGGGGCCGGCGCCCTCCTGGCCATCGGCGGCGGGTTCGTGCTCCTCGCGGCACTCACCGGCGCGCTGTGGCGCCATCGCGCGCTGGCCGTCTGGACCGTGGTGTGCACGGTGGTGTGCGGGCTCGGCTGGGTGCTCGCCCTCACCAACGCGGTCGGCTTCGGCACGGCCGAGCGGACGGCCGTCTACGCCGTGGTCGTGTGGCAGGTCGGCGCCGGCCTGGCCCTGCTCCTCGCCCGCGGTCGGGACTAGCCCCCGGGGGCGAAGGGGGGAGCTGGCGGTCCCGCCGCCAGCCCCTGCTCCGCGGCCGCCGTGCGCACCGCCTCGACGAAGAGGTCGATGGAAGGGCGCGGTGACGTCGTCGCCCGGTGCGCGATCGAGACGGTCCGCAGCACCGGCTCGTCGAGGGGGACGACATCGACCCCCGGCGGCAGCAACGTCAGGCCGAGGTCGGAGACGAGGGTGACGCCGAGGCCGCCGGCGATCATCGCCAAAGCGGTGAACTGCTCCTCGACCGTGTGTGCGATGCGCGGCTCGAAGCCGCGCTCGTGGCACCACACGCGCACCGCCCGGCCGAAGTGCGACCGGGGCCCGGCGAGGATCCACGGGAAGTCCGCGAGGTCGTGCAGACCCACGGTCTCGCCGACGACCGAGCCCCTCGGGCACGGCGGCGTGCAGCCGCTCGACGGCGACGACCGAGCGCTGGAGGGCCGGGTCGGGGTCGATCGTGTGGCTCGAGTAGTCGATGACGAAGGACATGTCGAGCAGCCCGTCACGGACGGCGTCGGCCGTCTCCTCGGGCGCGAGCTCGCTCGTGCGCACCTCGATGCCGGGGTGGTCGAGGTGCAGCGCCGACAGCGCGCGAGGCAGCAGGCCGGAGGCGACCGAGGCCCACACGCCGACGCTCAGGCGCGCGGTGATGCCCGCCTGGGCCTGCTCGATCGCGGCGGTGGCGCGCTCGACCGAGCCGAGGATCTCCTCGGCGTGGTCGGACAGGAGCAGGCCGAGCTCGGTGAGCTGGACGCGGCGGCCGTGGCGCTCGATGAGCTTGACGCCGACCTCGCGCTCGAGCTGGGCGAGCTGCTGGGAGACGCCCGACGGGCTGTAGTGCAGGGCCTGGGCGGCAGCGGTCACCGTGCCGCGCCGGTGGAGCTCGCGCAGCATCTGCAGGCGTCGCAGGGACAACTCCATCCGCCCACAGTAGGCCGCGCGCCGCCGGTCGTGGGCGAGGCGGCGACCGTGCAGTGGGGGTGCACGATCCAGCGCACCTTCTGTAACTGGACGTGAAGCGGGTCACTCGCTGACGCTGGCCCTACTGCACCCCCTTTTCAGATTGGCGGTCATCACCATGACGGCGACCCACACCACCAACCCGGCCCACGACTTCGTCGACCGCGAGCCCGCCCACCAGATCACCTGGGTCGACCCGGTCACCGGTGCCCACGGCTACCTCGTCGTCCACACCCTCGTCGGGGGCATCGCCACCGGCGGCACCCGCATGCGGCCCGGCTGCACGATCAGCGAGGTCGGGGACCTGGCCCGGGGCATGGCCACCAAGACGGCGGCCTTCGGCCTGCCCGTCGGCGGGGCGAAGGGGGGAGTGGACTTCGACCCGAAGGACCCGCGGGCCTTCGGCGTCCTCACGCGCTTCTTCACCGAGATGCGTCCGTGGCTCGACGGCCGGTGGGTCACCGCCGAGGACCTCGGGGTGACCCAGCAGCTCATCGACGACGTCTTCGCCGAGGTGGGCCTCTCGCAGTCCTTCCACGCGGCCATCTCGCGCTCGCCGCAGCCCGAGGAGACCCTCGCGCGCGTGCAGGCCGGCCTCGAGGTCATGACCGACGACGGGTACCCGCTCGGTGACGTCATCGGCGGCTACGGCGTCGCCGAGGCCTGCCTGGGTGCGGCCGAGGGCTTCGGCTGGGCGATCCCGGAGACGACGATCGCGATCCAGGGCGTCGGCACCATGGGTGGCGGCGCGGCGTGGTACCTCCACGAGGCCGGCGCGCGGGTGACGGCGGTCGCCGACGCCCGCGGCACGCTCTGCGACCCGGCGGGCCTCGACGTCCCCGCGCTGCTCGACCTGCGCGACGAGTACGGCGAGATCGACCGGACCCGGGTGCCGGCCCACGTGCAGCAGCTGCCGCGCGAGGCGATCGTCGGCATCACTGCCGACATCTTCGTCCCGGCGGCGGTCTCCTACGCGATCCGCGAGGACAACGTGGACCAGGTGGCGGCGGGGGTCGTCGTCGAGGCGGCCAATGCCGCCACGACGTGGGGCGCCGAGGACGCGCTCGTCGCGCGTGGTGTCGTCGTCGTGCCCGACTTCATCGCCAACGCCGGTGCCGCCGCGTGGGCGTGGTGGCTGCTGCAGGGGCAGGTCGGCTGTGACCCGCAGGATTCCTTCGACCGGCTCTCGGCGGAGATGCGGGCCAAGGTCGCCGTGCTCGCCGAGCGGTGGACCTGCGACCGGATCCCCATGCGGCAGAGCGGGTTTGCCCTCGCGTCGAGCAACCTGCACGCGCTCGAGGGGGCGCAGATCGTCATCCCCTGAGGTGTCCTGGCCCGGCCGCGACTCTGCATTGCCCTACGGCAATGCGGAGTCCGCCATCCCAATCTGCGCATTGCCGTAGGGCAATGCAGAGTCAGGAGGCGAAGGGGGTCAGGCGGGCGGCCGCATTTCTTCAAGGTCGTGCGGCCTCGCGCTTGTCGACGAGCCGGCTGACGGCATCGTCGAGGTGGGCCTGGAGGGCAGCCTTGGCCTTCGCCGGGGTGGCCTCGAGGATCGCGGTGCGCAGCTCTTCGTGCTCGTGGACCTGGGTCTCGAGGTCGCCGTAGGTCGTGCGCAGCTCGCCCAGGCACATGCGGGTCTCGACGAGCAGGGTGCGCATCGCGCGGATGAGGCGGGGGCTGCCCGAGGCCTCGACGAGCACCTCGTGGAAGTGCTGGTCCGCGTCGGAGACGGCGGGACCGTCCCCCTTCGCCGCGGCACGACGCATGCGGCGCAGGACGTCGTCGAGCTCGTCAGCCGTCTCCTCGCGCCGCGCTCCGTCGAGGACGACCTCGAGGGCGCCGCGCTCGATGACCGAGCGGGTGCGGTAGACGTCGAGCACGTCCTCGAGCGTCAGCTCGGTGACGAAGACCCCGCGGTTGGTGATCGCGTGGAGCAGCCCCTCGGAGACCAGTCGCTGCATCGCTTCGCGCAGCGGGCCCCGCGAGACCTCGAAGCGCCGCGCCAGGTCCGCCTCGCCGAGCTGCTCGCCCGGCTCGAGACGCCCGGCCATGATCGCGTCGCGCAGCTCGTCGGCGATGTACTCGACCGTCGACCGGCGCGGGTTGGGGCTGAGCTCACTGACGGGCATGGTCCTGCCTTCGTGGGGGGAGGCGTCGGGCGAAGAGGGCGCCGAGGTCCGGCGTCGTCGGCGTCGACCCCGCGAGCCGCAGCGCCTGCCAGATCGTCACCTGGTTGGCCGTGAGGACCGGCTTGCCGAGGCGGGCCTCGAGCTCGGGCACCACCGCGAGGGTACGCATCGCGGTGTCGGGGACGAGGAGCGTCTGCGCCTCGGGATGGTCGCGGGAGACGGCCAGCTCGGCGACCTGCTCGGGGGTGAGGTGGCCGACCTCGGCGGCGGTGTCGATGCCGGCGCTGCCCATCGCGACGACCTCGACGCCGGCGGCCGCGAGGTAGTCGACGAAGAGGCGGGCCACGTCGTCGGGATAGCTCGCCGCCACGGCGACCCGGGTCAGGCCGAGGTGGGCGAGGGCGTCGACAAAGGCGGCGCTCGTGCTCGACGCGGGCACCCCTGCGGCAGAGGCGAGCTGGTCGATCTGGTCGCGCGCTCCCTCCGGCCCGTAGACGAAGCTGCCTGACGTGCACGCCCACAGGACCGACTGCGGGCGGTGCTCAGCGAGCCGCGCGGCGCCCTCGGCCAGGCGGTCCGGGCGCCCGAGGTCGAGCAGCTCGGGGACGGCGTGCAGGTCGGTGCCGTAGACGTGGACGACGGGCAGGCGCACGCCGAGCAGGTCTGCGGCCCAGGGGTACTCGTCCTCGGCCGCGTGGTCGGGGTAGATGATGCCGGCCGTCGTCGGTGTGGTCGTGGCGGGTGTGCTCATGAGCCGAAGACCTCCCTCAGCCACCTGCCGGGCCCCATCATCGGCAGGCCCATCCGCGCCAGGCAGGCCCACACCGTCAGCTGGTTGGCGGTGAGCACCGGCTTGCCGAGCTCGCGCTCGAGTGGGTCGATGATGTCGTAGGTCGGCAGGTTGGTGCACGAGACGAAGATCGCCTCGGCCGCCGGGTCGTCGGCAGCCTCGACGAGCGCCGCGACGGTGCGGTAGTTGACCCGCCAGATGCCGCCGGCAAGCCCGAGGTGCTGCTGGGTGACGACCCCGACCTCGAGCTCGCCGAGGAAGTCGACGAGCCGGTCGGTCAGCGGTTGGTCGTAGGGCGTGATGACCGAGATGCGTTGCAGCCCAAGGGTGGTCACCGCCTCCGCGAGAGCTCCGGAGGAGGTCAGCGCCTCGGGGGCGCCGGCCTCGCGGATTGCGTCGACGAGCGCGGTCTCGCCGTCACGACCGTGGATGAAGCTGCCCGAGCTGCACAGGTAGGCGACGACTTCGGGCTCGACCCCGAGCACGTCACGGGTGGCGTCCTGCAGGGCGCTCACCGACGAGACCCGCTGCGCCATCTCCAGGCTCACGGGCACCGGCTCGAAGGGGGTGCGTGCCAGGTGGAAGCTGACCTCCAACGGTGCCCAGCGCCACAGCTCTCGCTCGAGGGCGAGGTCGAAGGGGGCGATGACCCCGATGCCGCGCTGGGCCAGCGGCCCGTCGAGCTCCGCGCCGGTCAGGACCACGTGCGGACCTCCCTTCGCACCGGGATTGCCAGATTGTTGACAATCTAGGAACCCGCTCATACGTTGTCAACATGTCTCGCCAGCCCGTCGTCGTCGTGCTCCACGACGGCGAGATGCCCAGTGAGAGCTCGATGGCGCCGGTCGTGGAGCGGGCGCGCGAGGTGCGCTACGCCACCGCCGCCGAGCTGCCCGAGGCGATCGTCGGGGCCGACGTCCTCTTCGCCTACGACTTCTTCTCCAGCGCGATCCCCGATGCCTGGCCCGCCGCCGACGCCCTCGAGTGGATCCATGTCGCCTCGACCGGCGTCGACGCGATCCTCTCGCCCGAGCTGCGCGCGAGTGACGTCGTGCTCACCAACTCGCGCGGCGTCTTCGACGAGGCGATCGCCGAGTACGTGCTCGGGCAGGTGCTGAGCTTCGCCAAGGACCTGCCCCGCTCGTGGGAGCTGCAGCAGGCGCGCCGCTGGGTGCACCGCGAGTCCGAGCGCGTCGCCGGCACGAGCGCCCTCGTCATCGGCACCGGCCAGATCGGCCGGGCCATCGCCCGGCTCCTGCGTGCCGCCGGCATCCGGGTCTCCGGCTCCGGGCGGCGGGCGCGCACCGACGACCCCGACTTCGGCACGGTCACGGCCCAGGAGGACCTGCACGAGGCCCTCGGGGGCGCCGACTGGGTCGTGTGCATCGCCCCGCTCACCGAGGCCACCCGCGGCATGCTCGACGGCGTCGCCTTCCGCGCGATGGCCGACCACGCCCGCCTGATCAACGTCGGCCGCGGCGAGTCGGTCGTCACCGACGACCTCGTCACCGCCCTGCGCGAGGGGGCCATCGCCGGGGCCGCCCTCGACGTGCTCGACACCGAGCCGCTGCCCGACGACCACCCTCTGTGGGACCTGCCCGACGTGCGCATCACCCCGCACAACTCGGGCGACTTCGTCGGGTGGCGTGACGCGCTCGTGCGCGTCTTCACCGACAACTTCGCCCGCTGGGTCGACGAGGAGCCGCTGCGCGACGTCGTCGACACCTCGCTGGGCTACGTACCGACCGACGGGAGCGCCCGATGACCCCCACCGAGATGACCGCCGTCGAGCTCGTCGCCGCCTACGGCGCCAAGGAGCTCTCGCCCGTCGAGGCGACCGAGGCGGTCCTGGCCCGGATCGACGAGGTCGACGGCGAGATCAACGCGATGTGCCTCGTCGACCGGGAGAGCGCCCTGGCGCAGGCCCGCGCGTCGGAGGCCCGGTGGCAGGCCGGCGCCCCCCAGGGGCTGCTCGACGGGGTCCCCACCTCGATGAAGGACATCTTCCTCACCAAGGGGTGGCCCACCCTTCGCGGCTCGAAGTCGATCGACCCCGACCAGACCTGGGACGTCGACGCCCCCGTCACCGCGCGACTGCGCGAGGACGGCATGGTCTTCGTCGGCAAGAACACCACCCCCGAGATCGCCTGGAAGGGCGTCACCGACTCGCCCCTCACCGGCGTGACCCGCAACCCCCTCGACACCCGGATGACCGCAGGGGGGTCCTCCGGTGGTGCCGCCGCGATCGTCGCCGCCGGGATGGGCCCCGTCGCCGTCGGGACCGACGCCGGGGGCAGCATCCGCATCCCCGCCTCCTTCTGCGGGATCGTCGGCTTCAAGCCGACCCACGGGCGGGTGCCGATGTTCCCCGCCAGCCCTTTCGGGCCGCTCGCCCACGCCGGCCCGATGACGCGCACCGTCGAGGACGCGGCGCTGCTCATGGACATCATCTCGCTGCCCGACCACCGCGACCCGACCGCGCTCGCACCGCCGCGCGCGACCTTCCGCGGTGAGCTCGCCCGCGACCTCACCGGGCTGCACGTCGCCTACTCGCGAGACCTCGGGTGGGTCGACGTCGACCCGGAGGTCGCCGCGACCGTCGACGCCGCGGTGGCCAAGGTCGACGCCGCCGGGTTGCACGTCACCGCGACCGACCCGGGCTTCGACGACCCCTTCGACGCCTTCGAGCTGCTGTGGGGCGCCAGCGCGGCGACGCTGCTGCGGACGATGCCGGGCGCCCGCGACACGATCGACCCCGAGCTCGGCCGGGCCTGGGACCTGGGCGAGTCGGTGAGCGGCGTCGACGTCTTCGAGGCGCGTGCCGTCGCGGCCGGGCTCGGCATCACGATGGGTGCCTTCCACGAGCAGCACAACCTGCTCATCACGCCGACGATGCCGATCCCCGCCTTCGAGGCCGGCCACGACGTCCCCCCGGGCAGCGGCATGACGCACTGGGCGCAGTGGACCCCCTTCACCTACCCCTTCAACATGACCCAGCAGCCGGCGATCAGCATCCCGTGCGGCACGACTGCGGCCGGTCTCCCGGTCGGTCTGCAGATCATCGGTCCGCGGCACTCCGACGACCTCGTCCTGGCCGCGGCGCGCTGGGTCGAGTCGGTCCTCGCCGGCTGACCCGGCCCGGCCCACGGCGGCTGCGGTCGTCACCCGTTTCTCGGGTCACCCGAGAAACCTCCCCTTCGCAAGGGTTTGAAACTCTTGTCAAGGACGGGTTTCTCGGGTGACCCGATATTCGTGAGGTCTGGGCGCGACGCCCTCAGGCCCGGGCGAAGACCAGCCGTTCGCCCTCGAAGCCTCGCCGCCACAGGTCGGTGCAGGCCGCTGCCATCTCGGCCAGGCCCTCCTCGATCGTCGCGAAGACCGACCCGGGTACCCAGCCGACGTCGCCGTTGATGAGCAGGTTGTTGCGGCCGTAGAAGATCGCCAGGTCGGTTGCCCCCTGGGCCGCGTGCGCCTCGGACCCGGGCTCGTAGCCGTAGGCCGGGTTGCCGATCTCCCAGGGCTCGAAGTCGAAGAGGCAAACGTCGCCGGGGATCGGGGTGACCGTGGGATTCTCGCGGTGCGGGGCGGCCGCGATCCGTGGCAGCAGTGTGTAGACCTCGTTGCGCGCGTACTTCGCGTGGAAGGCGTCACCGCCCGCGGGCAGCGCATCCCACACCGCGGCGCAGGTCAGGGGCGCCTCGTCGTCGAGCAGCCGCGCCCGGCACACCACGCCGCGCGACTCGAGGGCGATCGTGATGTACCGGGCCATGGCTCAGACCTCCGCCAGGACTTTGCCCCAGATCTCCAGGGCCTCGTCGACCTGCTCGGCGGTGACGACGAGCGGCGGGATCATCCGCACGACGTTCATGTGGGCGCCGCAGGTGAGCAGGAGCAGGCCCTTCTTGGCGGCGAGCTGCTGCGCCGCCTGGGCGCGGGCCGTGTCGGGCGTGCCGTCGGCCGCGGTGAACTCGCTGCCGACGAGCAGGCCGAGGCCGCGCACGTCGCCGATCCCTTCGATGGCGGCGGCCTTCGCACCCTCGAGCAGCTGGGTGCCGCGCTCGGCGGAGTTGGCGACCAAGCCCTCCTCCTCGATGACCTCGAGGGTGGCGACGGCCGCGGCGCACGCGACGGCATTGCCGCCGTAGGTGCCGCCCTGCGAGCCCGGCCACGCCTTGCCCATCAGCTCCTCGCTCGCGGCGATGCCGGAGATCGGGAAGCCGGAGGCGACCCCCTTCGCCAGGGTGATGATGTCGGGCTGCACGTCGAAGTGCTCGTGGCCGAACATCTTGCCGGTGCGGCCGAATCCGGTCTGGACCTCGTCCATGACGAGGAGGATCCCGTGCCTGTCGGCCCGCTCGCGCAGCCCCTGGAAGAAGGCGGTGTTGCCGGGGATGTAGCCCCCTTCGCCGAGGACCGGCTCGACGATGAAGGCGGCGGTCTCCTGCGGTGAGGTGAGCGTCGCGAGGATGTAGTCGAGCTCCTTGAGGGCGAAGGCGGTGGCCTCCTCCTCGCTCCAGCCGTAGCGGTAGGCGGTGGGGAAGGGGGCGACGTGCACCCCCGCCCATGAGCGGGGAGAAGCCGCGAGAAGCGGGTGCCGGAGGTCGTCATCGTCGCCGTCGCGACGGTGCGGCCGTGGAAGCCGCCGTGGAAGACGATGACATTGGGCCGGCCGGTCGCCTGGCGGGAGAGGCGGAGGGAGGCCTCGAGCGCCTCGCTGCCGGAGTTGGCGAAGAAGAGGCTGTCCAGGTGCGAAGGGAGGACCCCCTGCAGTTTGTCGACGAGGGCGAGCAGCGGCTGGTGCATGACCGTCGTGTACTGGCCGTGGATGAGCTTGCCGACCTGCTCCTGCGCGGCGGCGACGACCTTGGGGTGGCAGTGCCCGGTGCTCACGACGCCGATGCCGGCGGTGAAGTCGAGGTGGCGGTTGCCGTCGACGTCGAAGATCTCCGAGCCGAGGGCGTGGTCGATCGTCACGGGGGTGGCCTGCTTCAGCAGGGGGGACAGCGCTGTCATCGGGACCTCCGAGGTCGGGTTGTTCGTCTGATTGTTGACAATACGTCTACGGTTGGGGAGACGGCAAGGACGCTGACGAAGGAGCCTTCCATGACGATTACGGACACGCCAGAGGTCACCCGCGAGCAGGAGCGCGAGGCCATCGCCTCGGTGCCCACCGGCCTCTTCATCGGGGGCGAGTGGCGCACGACCCGCGCGACGATGCCGGTCGACGACCCGTCGACCGGCGAGCACCTCGTCGAGGTCGCCGACGCCGACCCCGACGAGGCCGCCGCGGCCCTCGACGCCGCCGTCGCGGCGCAGGCGGAGTGGGCGCAGGTGCCGCCCCGCGAGCGCAGCGAGATCCTCACCCGCGCCCGTGAGCTCATGCTCGCCGACGTCGACCGGCTCGCCTGATCATGACCCTCGAGATGGGCAAGCCCCTGGCCGAGGCGAAGGGGGAGGTGGCCTACGCCGCCGAGTTCTTCCGCTGGTTCGCGGAGGAGGCCGTGCGCATCGACGGCGGCTTCATGACCGCGCCGGCGGGCGGCTCGCGCTTCCTCGTCGCCAAGCAGCCGGTCGGCCCGTGCATCCTCATCACCCCGTGGAACTTCCCCATGGCGATGGGCACCCGCAAGATCGGGCCGGCCATCGCCGCCGGGTGCACGTCGGTCATCAAGCCGGCGGCCGAGACCCCGCTGTCGACCCTCGCGCTCGCCGACATCCTCGTGCAGGCGGGCCTGCCCGCGGGCGTGGTCAACGTCGTGACGACGAGCAAGAGCGACGACGTCATGCGCCCGATGATCCTTGACCCGCGCTCGCGCAAGATCTCCTTCACCGGGTCGACGCCGGTCGGCAAGCACCTGCTCGAGCTCGCCGCGAAGACCGTCATGCGCACGTCGATGGAGCTCGGCGGCAATGCCCCCTTCCTCGTCTTCGACGACGCCGACCTCGACGTCGCCGTCGAGGGGGCCATGGCGGCGAAGATGCGCAACATCGGCCAGGCCTGCACCGCGGCCAACCGGATCCTCGTGCAGCGAGGTGTCGCCGAGGAGTTCGCCCGCCGGCTGGGGGAGCGGATGGGGGCGCTGCCGATGGGGCGTGGTGTCGAGGACGGCGTCGTCGTCGGCCCGCTCGTCAACCAGAAGGCGGTCGACAAGGTCGACGAGCTCGTCCGTGATGCGCTCGACCGCGGGGCCACCGCGCAGCTCGGCGGCGCCCCCGCGGACCGTGACGGCTACTTCTACCCGGCGACGGTGCTCACCGGCGTGCCCGCGGAGGCCGACATGGGCAGCGCCGAGATCTTCGGCCCGGTCGCGGCGATCACCGAGTTCGACACCGAGGAGGAGGCGATCGCGCTGGCCAACGACACCCCCTTCGGCCTCATCTCCTATGTCTTCACCCAAGACCTCAACCGCGGCCTGCGGGTGAGCGAGGCCCTCGAGGCGGGGATGGTCGGGCTCAACCAGGGCGTCGTGTCCAACCCGGCTGCCCCCTTCGGTGGGATCAAGGAGTCCGGCGTCGGCCGCGAGGGCGGCTTCACCGGCATCGACGAGTTCCTCGAGTCGAAGTACATCGGCGTGCGGATGGCCTGACGCCCCACCAGCCTCCCCGATTTCCGGGTCACCCGAGAAACCGCCGCTTCGCAAGGGTTTCAAACCCTTGCGAAGCGGCAGTTTCTCTTGCTGAGTGGCGGATCAGGCCCGCAGGTCGGTCGCGCTCTCCCCGTGCTCGGCGAAGTCCTCGGCGGTCACCGGGCCCTGGGCGGGCTGGGTGATCCGCACGGGGTTGCCAAAGGGGTCCCGCAGCGCGCAGTCGATGCCGTAGGGGCGCTCGGTCGGCTCCTCGGTGAACTCCACCCCCTTCGCCCGCAGGTCCTCGTAGGTGGCCCGGCAGTCGTCGGTCGTGAGGATGGCGGCGGCTCCGAGCGCGCCCTTGGTGAGCAGGTCCCGCAGCTGCGCCGCGGTCTCCTCGTCGACGAAGGGGGCGCCCGGCACCTCCAGCATGATCTGCCGGTCGGGCTGGGCGGGCAGCGCGACGGTGAGCCAGCGCATGAAGCCCAGGTCGACGTCGGCACTCACCTCGAAGCCGAGCTTGCCGCAGTAGAAGTCGAGCGCCTGGTCCTGGTCGAGGACGTAGACGGAGTGGTGGCTGATCCCTGTGAACATGGCTCCAACCTAGGGACGCGGCGGCTGGCGCGCTTCTCCGAAACTGCTCGGTCTCGTCCACCGCGACACCACGCACCCCGGGGCGGCGATCGGCGCCTCGTCGCGGAAGTCGCTCGGCGTCCGCCCGGTGACCCGACGGAAGGTCCGGCTGAAGGTTCCGAGGCTGTCGTAGCCGACGGCCAGCGCCACCTCGGTGACGCTGCGGTCGTGGTCGCGCAGCAGGGTCATCGCCCGCTCGATCCGCCGCCGCTGCAGGTAGCGGTGCGGCGTCTCGCCGAAGGTCGCCGCGAACTGCCGGGAGAAGTGCGCCGGCGACATCAGCGCCACCCGGGCGAGCGAAGGGATGTCCAGCCCGCTCGCGTAGTCGCGGTCCATGGCGTCCCGTGCTCGCAGCAGGCGGCGGTTCTGGTCCTCCCGCGGGGTCATGGTCACCCCTCGACGCTAGCGACTCCCGCTGGTCGAGGTGCTGGGTCCCGCGCGCAGCGTGGGCGGGCCCCTGCCTGCTCAACTACCGACGCGCGGTGCGGCGGTCGGCCGTCAGTAGGCTCTGCGGTCCCTTGAGGCTTCGAAGATGCGTCGGTCGAGGTTGGTGTTCCAGATCCTTCGGTTCCCACTGGGGCGAAGGCTGCCAAGTCGAAGAGCAGCTGCCCGGTCATCCCAGGTCAGCGTCTCGATCGCTGCAACCGCTGTGGGGTCGATGCCGCGCATGTCGTAGATCTCGTCGAGCACCGGTACGAGGTCCGTGTCTCGTGACGCGAGGAGCACCACGTCGATGGTCGGTTGTACAGCGAGTCGGACCGCCCTGACTGCGCAAGCAACGTCGATACCCTTCTCTCGACCGCGACCCTTAGGTGTCGTCTTGCCGTTGATGTCCTTGATCGGCCTGCCGCTTGCATCGCGTTCGTAGTCGTACTTCAGGTCGCGGAGGTAGACCTCGGCTCCCTGGCTCCGCCACTGTTCAGCTTGGGCAGTGCACCTGGCGTTCTGTTCGCGCTCGTGATCGGTGTGAGGCAGTCCACGGGCGACGAAAACCTTGACGACTGTTGCGTGCGGGTGCCCCTTGCGCTGCCGCTTGTTGCGCTCTTGTACGGCGGCCCGAGCAAACAGGCTGGGGTCGATCAACGCGACCTGTGGCGGTTGGCCAGGCTCGAATATGTCTCTCGCGGTCAGGTGGACGTTTTGATAGTCGATCACCACGGCAGCGCGCAGCTTGGGCGGCTCGGGCAGCATCGATGACCCCCTCGTCTGAGAAAAAAATCCCCGCCAACCCGTGGAGGGCGGCGGGGAGCAACACGCACAACCTAGTTGAGCTGAACCGGGCTGGCAAGAGCATCGTCTGTGATCTCTCACGCGTCGTCTTCGCTCCCTGGGGAGGCTGTCCACGGCCGTCTCGAAGGGGAGAGCACGGCACGATGGACCCCATGACCCTCCAGCACATCGCCCTCGAGTCCGACTGGCAGGCAGCGCAGGCCACGGGCAGCTATCCGGTCTCGACGATCGGCCGGACGATCGCGCAGGAGGGCTTCATGCACTGCAGCGGGTCGCCGGAGCAGCTCGACGGGGTGCTCGCCCGCTTCTACGCCGACGTCGCCGAGCCGCTCCTCGCCCTGACGATCGACGAGCGGGCCCTCGACGAGTACGGCCTCGACGTCCGCTACGAGCCGGCGGTGGCCGGTGGCGACGAGCTCTTCCCGCACGTCTACGGCGGTGACCTGCCGGTCGGGTGCGTCAGCCAGGTCGGCGCCCTGCGCCTCTGACGAACGGGGCGTGTCAGCCCGGGTCTGCGGAATTGTCGCCTGACCCCTCGAGGAAGCGCTCGAGCAGGTCGGCGAGCTGCGCCTGCTCACGGGGGGTGAGTGCCTGATCGAGGGCTTGTTGCTGGGTGGCGACGTGAGTGGCCACGGCCGCGTCGACGACCTCGAGGCCGGCCTCGGTGAGGCGCACCCGCACACTCCGCCGATTGTCCGGGTCCGTGGCGCGCTCCAGCAGGCCCCGGTCCTCGAGGCGCTGCAGACGGTTGGTCATCGCGGCGCCGCTGACCATGGCACTGCGCGCAAGCTGGCCAGGGGTCAGTGTGTGGGGGGCTCCTGACCGGCGCAGGGTCGCGAGGGTGTCGAACTCGCCCGACTGGATCCCGTGCTCCCGGAAGTTTTCGGACACGGCGCGGCCGAGGATCTCCCCAGCCCGAGAGATGCGCCCGACGACGCCCATGGACGAGACATCCAGATCGGGCCGCACGGCGGCCCACTGGGCCAAGTAGTCGCTGACGCGGTCGGCCATAGGACACTTCCTTCGACGTCTAAGTGTTTGACGCCAACCTTAGGCCATGATTCTCTTAACGCATGAAACAATTAGATGTCGAAACATTAACAGACCCTGTGCTGACGGCCATCGCGCCCGTCACGTGGGGGACGACCTACCTCGTGACCACCGAACTGCTGCCGTCGGGCCACCCCCTGTGGTCGGGAGAGCTACGAGCCCTCCCTGCCGGCCTCATCGCGCTCGCGCTCGGGCGGACGCTGCCGACCGGGGCGTGGTGGTGGCGGTCGGTCGTGCTCGGCACGCTGAACATCGGTGCCTTCTTCCCGCTGCTCTTCCTCGCGGCCTACACCCTCCCTGGCGGGGTGGCTGGCATCTTCGGGGCGGCCGGTCCCCTCATCGTCGCCCTCCTCGCCCTGGCCCTGCTCGGTGAGCGGGTCACGGCGCGGCGGATCGTCTGGGGTCTGCTCGCGGTCCTCGGCGTGACCGCCATGGTGCTCGGTCCCGAGCGAGGACTCGACCCGGTGGGCGTCGCAGCGGGTGCCGGGAGTGCGGCGTCGATGGCGCTGGGCACCGTGCTTTCCAAGCGGTGGGCGCCGCCGGTCGGGGCCGTCGCCTTCACCGGGTGGCAGCTGACGGGCGGGGGGCTGGTGATGCTGCCGCTCACGCTCGGGGTCGAAGGGGCACCCCCGCCGCTCGACGCCATGGCGCTCCTCGGCTACGGCTGGCTGGCCCTGGTCGGCGGTCTGCTGGCCTACGTACTGTGGTTCCGCGGGATCGGGCGGATGCCAGCGGGCGTGGCCTCGTTCCTGCCGATCCTCTCGCCGCTCGTCGCCGCCGCACTCGGCTGGGCGGTGCTGGGTGAAGGCCTCACCCCGGTGCAGGCCGTGGGCTTCGCCCTCGCACTCGTGGCGGTGGTCGCGGCTCAGTGGCGGCCCCGTGCTGCGCGTCCCCCGCGGGTGGTCGCGGCATGAGGGTCCTGGTCATCGGTGGGTCGGGTGCGGCAGGGTCGTGTGTCGTTGCTGAGGCGGTGCGGCGCGGACATGACGTGGTTGCCGCAGCCCGCTCACCCAGACCCGGGGTTGGACCGGCTCGGATCGTTCGTCTCGACGTCACCGACACCGCGGCCGTCGTGGCGGCCGCGCAGGGCGTCGACGTCATCGTCGGCGCCACCCGACCGGCACCGGGTGGCGAGGGTGCCGTCGTGGAAATGACGATCTCGCTCGCCGAGGCAGCGGCCCGTGCTGATGCGCGTCTGGTCGTCATCGGGGGCGCCGCCCCACTGCGGGTGCCGGGGACGAGGCGGCGAGCCATGGACGACCCTCGGTGGGTTCCGGCGGAGTTCCGCCGGATCGCAGAGGCCAGCGCGCAACAACTCGACCTGCTCGGAACGGCCGACCCCGAGCCGGAATGGACCTACCTCGCTCCGGCGGCGGACTTCCGACCCGGCGGTGCCCGCGGCACGTACCGCCAACACGTGGGGAGCCGCTGCGAGGCGGACCTCGTCGTGGCTGCTGATGGCACCTCCCGGATCGCGATGGAGGACTTCGCCCTGGCGGTATGCGACGAGATCGAGCAGCCGCGTGTGTCTCGCGGGGTCGTTGCCGTGGGGTGGTGACGAAGGGGGTGTGTCGCGCGGCAGTTCACCGCTCGGTTGGGCCGCAATGCCCATGAACTCGTTGCCGCGGACGCGACCTGCCGCGCGACACGCCCGCCTCAAGCGCGAACGATGGGCGCGGTGGTCGCCTCGGTCGCCGCGATCAGGTCGGCCGGTGCGAGCTCCAGGTCCAGACCACGGCGCCCCCCGCTGACGAGGATGCTCCCGTGCTCGAGGGCAGAGTCGTCCACGACCGTGCGAAGGGAGCGCTTCTGCCCGATCGGGCTGATCCCGCCGACGACGTACCCGGTGGTGCGCTCGGCGAGCGCGGCGTCGGCCATGGTCGCCATCTTCGCGCCGACCGCGGCCGCGAGTGCCTTGAGGTCGAGCTGCCCGGTCACGGGCACGATCCCGACGACGAGGCCGTGGTCCCGCGGCAGGTCGGTCTGGGCGAGGAGGGTCTTGAAGACCCGCTCTGGCTCGACGCCGAGTGCCTCCGCCGCCTCGAGCCCGTAGGAATCCGCCCGCGGGTCGTGCTCGTACGGGCGCTCGGTGAACCCGATGCCCGCGGCCGTCAGCGCCCGCGTCGCCGGGGTGGCCCCGGCCCCCTTCGCTCGCTTGCTCATGGGGTCAGCCTGCCAGCGACGGCTCCCGCCGACGGGCGAACGGGTGGCCCACCCCAGCGCACAACGCCAGACTGGGATCATGCCCGGGCCGACGATGACACCCCTGCGGTGGCCGGAGATGACCGCGGACGGCATCACGTCCGCGGTCGCGTACGACGGCGAGCTCCCGCGCGGACGTTGGCATCGCGGTGTGCCCAGCACCTCGCTCACAGTGGTCATCGCGACCGCTGGACCAGTGTCGATCGGCGGCGGTACCGCGACGGCACCGGATGTTCGCCAGCGTCTGACGAGCCTCGTCGGAGGACTTCAGCACCACGCCGCGTGGACGTGGGAGGAGGGCCGATCCAGCGGGGTTCATCTGTCCCTCTCCCCGCTGGCAGCGCGGCGACTCTTGGGCTGCCCGGCAGCCGCTCTGGCTCCCGGCACGGACGGCCACACGACGGTCGGGCTCGATGTGCTCCTCGGCCGGTCGGCGGAGGACCTGCGCGAGGAGCTGGCCGAGGTCGACGACGCCCAGCAGGCGCAGGTCTTGCGGCAGTGGGTGCGCAGTCGCTGTACCGACAGGGGCCGGGACCCTCGCCCCGAGGTCGCCCACGCGTGGCGCCGTGCGCACGCCTCCGGGGGACGGATGCGCGTGACCGCGCTCGCCCGAGAGGTCCTGCTCAGCGAGCGTCAGCTGCGCACCCTGTTCCACCGTGAGCTCGGCGTCGGTCCCGGTCAGGTCCTGCGTCTGGCGCGGTTCGAGCGGTCCCGGGCGCGCATCGTCGCCGGGCTCGATGCGACCATCGCCGACACCGCGGCGGAGTGTGGATATGCCGATCACAGTCACCTCGTCCGGGACTGGCGCGAGCTCATCGGGTGCAGTCCCACCGCGTGGTTGGCTGAGGAGCGCCGAAATGTCCAAGTCCACGTGAGCGATGAGCCACGAGACTGACTGCCATGGACCAGATGCGACTGTCCCCCAAGCTCGTCATCGGCGACGGTCCCGGTGGCGCCGACCGGGCGATCGACTTCTACCGCGACGCCCTCGGCGCGGAGCTGGACGTCCGCCACTCCATGGGTGACGCCGTCGTCTTCGCGCGACTCCTGCTCCCCGGCGGTGGGGAGCTGCACGTCAAGGACGCCGACGACGTCGACCCCGGCCCGCCGGCCGGTGGTGGCGGGCACATCCTCGACATCGTCTGCGACGACCCGGACGCCGTCGTCGCCCGAGCGGTCGACCACGGCGCCGAGGTGGTCTTCGCGGTGGACGACCAGCCGTACGGGTCCCGGCAGGGCCGCTTCCGGGACCCCTTCGGTCACCAGTGGATCATCGGCACCCCCATCGCGATGAGCGAGGACGCGGTGCGGGGCGCCCTCGACGCGTGGGCCGACGGCTCGACCGGCTAGGTCCCGCAGTAGGTCACGTAGCCGCGCGTGAAGTCCGGGTCGGCCGGCTCGGCGTAGCGCTCCCGCCCCGGCGTCTCGACGAAGGGGGAGCGCAGCACCTCGAGCAGCTGCTCGAAGGGAGCGAGGTTGCCCGCGTGCGCCGCGGCGAGGGCCTCCTCGACGAGGTGGTTGCGGGGGATGTGGATCGGGTTGACCTCGTCCATGAGCCCGGCGATGACCGCAGGGTCCCTCCCTTCGCCCTCCAGGCGGGTCAGCCACCGGTCCCGCCAGGCCTGCCACCGCGCCACGTCCCGGACGCGGTCCAGGGTCGGCGTCGGCTCGTCGCGCAGCACCCGGGCGAGGTCGCGGAAGAGGCCGGTGAAGTCCAGCGACTCGTCCGCGGCGATCTGCAGCAGGTCCTCGACGAGCGCGTTGTCCCCGGCGACGTCGCGGACGAGGCCGAGCTTGATGCGGAAGTTGTCGAGCACGTGCTGCTCGTAGGCCGGGGTGAAAGCCTCGAGTCGCTCCTGCGCCTGCGTCACGAGGTCGTCGGCCTCGCCGTCGGCGAGCGGGATGAGGCACTCGGCCAGCCGCGCGAGGCCCCACAGCGCCATCGTCGGCTGCGCGGAGTAGCGGTAGCGGCCGCCGGTGTCGACGCTGCTGAAGAAGGTCTCCGGGTCGTAGGCGTCGAGGAAGGCGCACGGGCCGTAGTCGATCGTCTCGCCGGAGAGGGTCATGTTGTCGGTGTTCATCACCCCGTGGATGAAGCCGAGGGACATCCACTGCGCGATGAGCTCGGCCTGTCGCTCGACGACCGCGGTGAGCAGAGCCATCGGGTCGTTCTTCGGGATGTCGGGGTGGTGCCGGGCGCGGGCGTGCTCGACGACGGCGGCGAGCTGCTCGAGGCTGCCCTGCGTGGCGACGAGGACGAGGGTGCCGATGCGCAGGTGCGAGGCGGCGACCCGGGTGAGGACGGCGCCCGGCAGGGGCCGCTCGCGCAGCACCGGCTCGCCGGTCGCGACGGCAGCCAGGGCCCGCGTCGTCGGCACGCCGACCGCGTGCATGAACTCGGAGACGAGGACCTCGCGCAGCACGGGCCCCATGACCGCGCGGCCGTCACCGCCCCGGGAGAAGGGGGTGCGCCCGGACCCCTTGAGCGCGATGTCGCGGCGTCGGCCGCGGGTGTCGACGACCTCCCCGAGCAGGTGGGCCCGACCGTCGCCGAGCATCGGGGAGAGGTGACCGAACTGGTGGCCGGCGTAGGCCTGGGCGATCGGCTCCGATCCCTCGGCGACGGCATTGCCCGCGAGGACCGCGACGCCGTCCGGGGAGCGCAGGGCGCCCGGGTCGAGGCCGAGCTCGACGGCGAGGTCGTCGTCGAGCGCCAGCAGCTCGGGGGCGCGCACGGGGACCGGGTCGACCCGCGCCCCGAGCCAGCCGAGATCACGGACGAAGGTGTTGTCGCAGGGCCACCTCATGCCCCCACCATCGCAGACGCTCACGCGTGCTGGGCCGTGTAGCTCAGCTTGAGCTGCCCCTTCTTGGTGCGCACGCGGGTGATCTGGATGCCGGTGAGGTCGGCCGTCGTGCGCACGTGCGTCCCACCACACGGGTCGGTCTGCAGGCCCTCGATCGTCACCCGGCGCACTCCTTCGGCGTCGACCTCGGCGCCGAAGGGGAGGGCGGCCGCGACGTGCTCACGAGCCCGGTCGAGGACCGTCTCGACGAGCGCGGCCTTCGCCTCCTCGCCGTCGGGCAGGGTGCCTCCGTCGACGTCGTAGAGGAGGAATGCCTGACCCGGTGTGTGGCTCAGGCCCACGTTGACGAACCCAACGGCACGACGCACGCGTCGAGCAGGTGTCCCGCGGAGTGGAGCGCCGCGTGCCGGCGGCGCACCTCCGGGTCGATCGCGACGTGCACGCTCTCGCCGACGGCGGGCAGGTCGCCCCCCTTCGGGTGGACGGGGCCCTCGCGCACGGCGATGCCGGGAGTCGGCTCGTCACACACGGCGATGACCTCGGTGTCGACCTCGTAGAGGTGGGTCTCGTCCCAGTACGCGCGGCGCTGCTCCATGCCGCCATTGAAGCAGCCGCGCACGCTCCTCCCTTCGCCTGACGTCCACCTCCCGTCAACCTGACCTTGGTATCCATCACGCATGCAGCAGAACCTCCGCGAGTACATCGACCGGCTCATGGTCGAGGGCTACACCGTGCGTGACGACCAGGGCGACGACCCGATGCTCATCGCCCCTGACGGCAAGGCCGTCGAGACCTGGCGCGAGAACTACCCCTACGACTCCCTCATGGAGCGCGAGGAGTACGACGTCCAGAAGTACCTGCTGCAGATCGAGCTGCTGAAGTTCCAGTACTGGGCGCAGGACACGGGGCGCAAGTTCGTCGTGCTCTTCGAGGGCCGCGACGCCGCGGGCAAGGGCGGGACGATCAAGCGCTTCACCGAGCACCTCAACCCGCGAGGCGCCCGCGTCGTCGCCCTGACCAAGCCCTCGGAACGAGAGCTCGGGCAGTGGTACTTCCAGCGCTACATCCAGCACCTGCCGACGAGCGGCGAGATCGTCCTCTTCGACCGCTCCTGGTACAACCGGGCCGGCGTCGAGCGGGTCATGGGCTTCTGCAGCGACGAGCAGTACGAGGGCTTCATGGACCAGGCGCCGAAGATCGAGCGGATGCTCGCCGACGCCGGGGTGCACGTCACCAAGCTGTGGTTCTCGGTGACCCAGCAGGAGCAGCGCACCCGCTTCGCCATCCGCCAGATCGACCCGGTGCGCCGGTGGAAGCTCTCCCCGATGGACCTCGAGAGCCTCGACAAGTGGGAGGCCTACACCGAGGCCAAGGAGGAGATGTTCCGCCGCACGGACACCCGGCACGCGCCGTGGACGGTCATCAAGTCCAACGACAAGAAGCGCGGCCGGATCAATGCGATCCGCTTCTTCCTCAACCAGTTCGACTATGAGGGCAAGGACCCTGAGGTCGTCTTCACGCCGGACCGCAAGGTCGTCTCCCGCGGACGCAAGACCGAGGGAGACTGACGCACGCCCGGTCCCTGAGGAGGCCGTCCGCGGCCGTCTCGAAGGGCCGAGACGGCCAGCACCACCGCCGCGACGGCGAAGGCCACCCCGAATCCCACCCGCCCCGTCGGCGGCAGGTAGAACTGCGGCAGCACGAGGGCGGCGCCGACGCCGAGCGGCCAGGCTGCCCACGCGGGCGCCGTCCAGCGGCCTGACCGGACAGCCCGCTGCCAGGCCAGGGCCGTGCAGACCCCGCTCACCGCGAGGAGCAGCAGCCCGAGGCCGAAGGTCGTCAGGGCCGCGGGGTGCCCCCGCACCTCGTCGACGAGCTGGAGCACGGCCGGGTCGTCGAGGCCGGCCCGCCCGATCGCGTGCAGGCCGAAGGTCTCGGCCCCGAAGTAGGGCAGGACGAGTGCGACCCCGGCGAGCCCGCTCCAGCGGGCGAGCATCGTCGTCGGGGTCCCGCGCAGGTCGTCGATCCGCAGGCCGACGCGGGCCAGCTGGACGAGGGCGAGGGCTCCCGCGAGGTGAGCGACGACCCACCACGGGCTGGCGAAGGCCGCCGCGGCCTCCGGTGAGGTCGACGACGCGGCGTCGCCGTAGGGCCGGAGCAGCCGGTAGCCCGCCATGAGCAGGCCGGACGAGATGGTCGGCATCACCAGGTGCCGTGTCGTGTGGTCGCGCATCGTGGGCCCTTCCCTAAAGTGAGAGCGGTGCTCTCGGTTGTCGATGACGGTAGACCCTCTCGCCGGGGTAAAACAAGAGCGGTGCTCTCGGTCATGGCAGGATGTCGCCATGGCGGGTGCGAGGGAAGAGTCCAGGGCGCGCACGACGGCGGCGATCCTGCGGGCGGCGCGCGAGGAGATCGCGGCCCACGGTGGGGGAGGCCTGTCGATGCGTGCCGTGGCCCGTGAGGTCGGCATGGTCAGCTCGGCCGTCTACCGCTACTTCCCGACCCGCGAGGCGCTGCTCACGGCGATGATCCTCGAGAGCTACGAGAGCCTGGCCGCCGCGCTCGAGTCGGTGCGGGCCCGCCGTCCTGACCGCCGGTGGATCGCCCTCGGGGAGGCCATGCGTGGGTGGGCCGTCGAGCGTCCGCACGAGTTCCAGCTGATCTACGGCACCCCGGTGCCCGGGTACGTCGCCCCTCCGGAGACAGTGCCGGCCGCGGCCGCGGTGGCCCGCCCCTTCCTCGCGGTGGCGGGAGGGGTGGAGGTCGCCCCCTTCGCAGCCCCGCGGGTGGCCCGGCAGATGGAGGTCCTCACAGAGGTCGCCGAGGGCGTGACGCGCGAAGGGGGAGGCGCCGTCCTCGCCGAGCTCGCCGCCCTCATCGGCGCCGTCACGCTCGAGCTCGGTGGCCATCTCGTCGGCAGTGCTGAGCCGGCCGATCCGTTCTTCCGCGCCCTGCTCCAGCGACAGGTCGACACCCTCGGCCTCGCCGGTGCAGGGTGACCTCGTGACCCACGACCCCGTCCCGACCCGCGCCCCGCGCGGCCGGGCCCTCGCTGACATCGGCCCGATCGAGCAACTGCGCGCCGGCCGCCTCGGAGTCCGCCTGCCGCTCCTGCTCGCCGGGCTCTTCCTCTACGGCGCATCCATGGCGATGGTCCTGCGCGCGACCCTCGGGCAGATCCCGTGGGACGTGCTGCACGTCGGCGTCTCGCACCACATCCCACTGAGCTTCGGCACGATCGTCATCGGCGTCTCGCTGCTCGTGCTCCTCGGCTGGATCCCCCTGCGGCAGAAGCCCGGTCTGGGCACGATCGGCAATGCCCTGCTCATCGGCCCGTCCGCCGACCTCGTGCTGTCGGTCCTCGACGAGCCGGCCGGGATGATCTGGCGCATCGTCCTGCTCCTCGGCGGCGTGGTCCTCAACGGTGTCGCGACCGGCATGTACATCGGCTCACAGTTCGGCCCGGGCCCGCGCGACGGTCTGATGACCGGGCTGGCCCGCATCACCGGTGGCTCGATCCGGCTCGTGCGCACCGGGATCGAGGTCGCTGTGGTCGCCGTCGGCTGGCTGCTGGGTGGCACCGTCGGCGTCGGCACGGTGCTCTACGCCGTGGCCATCGGGCCGTTGGCCCAGCTCTTCCTGCCGCTCTTCACCGTCGATCTCGGGCGCCCGACCCCACCCACCGATACATAACTGGACATTGTGAATTAGCCCATGTGGGCGCGGTCGACCGACCGGGCCAAGCGATGGGCGTCGTCGCCCCGTGACCCGCGCAGGAGCACCCATGTCCGCCCCCGCAGCCGCTTCGACCGTCCTCACCTCGAGCGTGCGGGTCCGCCTCGTCACCGGCACCGAGGTCGCGATCACCGCCCGCCAGCACGAGTTCACCATCGACGAGCCGCAGAGCCTCGGCGGCGCAGACAAGGGCGCCAACCCCAGCGAGCACCTGCTCGCGGCCCTCGCCTCGTGCACCGTCATCAGCTATCAGGTCTGGGCCGACAGTCGCCGGCCCCGCGAGCGAGGCCGACTATCGCCGCCTCGACCAGGCCGTCGCCGAGCACTACCCCGTCCGGCACAACCTGACGCAGGGTGTGCCGGTACGCACGACCCTCGAGGTCGCCACTGCTGCCGCCTGACGCCGGTTGCTACGCTTGCTACATGGCAACCATCTCGCATCGGGAGCTCCGCAACGACAGCGCCGAGGTGCTGCGTCGGGTGGCGGCGGGTGAGAGCCTGACCGTGACCAACCGAGGCGAGCCGGTTGCGCGAATGGTGCCCCTGGGGGGTTCTGCCTTCGAGGAGGCGGTCGCGTCGGGGCAGGTGCAGCCGGCGCGTGCGGCACGGGACTTCTCGAGCATCCACCGAGTCGAAGGCGTGGACACGGCCGAGGTGCTCGAGGACCTCCGAGGCGATCGATGATCGTCTACCTCGACACGTCCGCGGCCTTCACGCTGCTGGCGGCCGAGGCGGAGTCGGAACCCCTGGCGGCCGCGCTCACCGCACTGGATCCCGCCGACGTCCTGCTCTCCTCCAGGCTGCTCTTCACCGAGCTGCACTGCGCAGCCCAACGCCGATCGGTGTGGGACGTGACCGCGGTCAACGCTGTGCTGGAGATGATCACCCTGGCCGACGTCACCCGTGAGGACCTCGACCGAGCAGCGACGAGCGGATGGGGGCTGCGCAGCGCCGACGCGATCCACCTTGCCACGGCCCTGCGGATGCAGTCGGAAGTGCTGGCCGCGTACGACCGAGAGCTGTGCGCCGCGGGGGAGTCGGCCGGTCTTCGCCTGCTCCGCCCGGGGGCCACCGCCTAGCGCACGACCTCGCGCAGGCTCCCGTCGACCCGGCGGGTCCAGCCACGTGAGTCGAGGTGCTCGAGCAGCGGCACGGCGACCCGGCGAGTCGTGCCCAGCGCCTGACGCGCAGCGCTCAGGGTGAAGGGCTGCTCCAGCCCCGAGAGCAGTCGCATCGCCCGTGCCGGTCCGCTCGGCAGCAGGACGACGTCGTCGGGCAGTCGCAGCAGCCGCCCGAGGCGCGCGGCAGCGGCGAGCTCCGCGGGGCCCAGCCCGAGATCGTCGAGGTCGCCCCTCTCCGGCGCGATGAAGGGAGCCTCCCGCAGCCTCTCCTCGAGAGCCGCGACCCCCGCCTCGGCGGGACCGAGGCCGGAGGCCCTCGGGTCCAGGACCCGCCCGTCGGCGATCGTCAGGTCGGAGCCTGCGACGAGGCCGCGGACGAGGTCGGGGCCCAGGTCCGCGGGCAGGTGGTCCGGCAGGGCGAGGGCCCGTGCGGCCTCGGCCACGGGCATCCCGGCGCTCAGGCGATCGGCGGAATGGTGGGCGCGGACGGCTTCGACCAACCGGCCTCGCCACGCCTCCATGGCTGCGGGGTCGATGCACCAGTCGCCCTGCCGCACAGCGGTGCTCGGCACCAGAAGCCCCAGTCGCTCGAAGGTGTCGAGGCGCTCCGCCGACCGCGACCGCAGGCGCGTCGCCGCGAGGTCGCCGGCTGACAGGGCCTCGGCCCGACGAGAGGCTCCGCCGCGGCGGGTGAGCGGCAGGGGGTCGACGTCAAGGATCCGCACGGCCCACAGTCGACGACTGCCCGGGTCGCGCAGGATCGCCCGGTCGCCGACCCGCCACGGCAGGTCGACGCCCGCCGACAGCCGGGCGAAGTCGTCACCGAGCGGTCGCACGTGCACCGGCGCGTCGACCGACCCCACGTGCAGCGTCGCCTGCTCGGGAGTCCGCATTTCCTTGAGGTCGTGCGAACCGGTCGCGTGCGAGCCACCCACCTCGGTGAGCCGCACGTCGACGGTCGGGGCGACCTCCCAGGCGTGGGGGGTGAGCAGCACGGCCGAGCGGCTCACGTCGTCGACGCGGCGCAGGTTGACCGCGGTCCGCGAGACCGGGCCGACGGACTCACGCGCTGCGTCCTGGCTGTGCAGGCCGCGGACCGTCACCTCGCGGGTGGTGCCGCGGTCGAGCAGCAGCAGTCGGTCGCCGGTGCGGACCGTGCCGGCGCCGAGCGTGCCCGTGACGACGGTGCCCGCACCCGACACCGAAAAGGCGCGGTCGCACCAGAGTCGCACTGCCCCAGCGGGATCCGGCTCGGGCAGCCGGGCGGCGAGGTCGGCGAGGGCGGTGCGCAGGTCGTCGAGACCGGCGCCCTTCGTCGCGGAGACCTCGACCGCCGGCACGTCGAGCCCAGCCGCAGCAAGCCGCCGTCCGGCGTCGGCCTGCACGGTCGCGATGCGGTCGTCGTCGGCGAGGTCACAGCGGGTGATGACGAGCAGCCCGTCGGTGATGCCCAGCGCCTGCACGGCCGCGAGGTGTTCGCTGCTCTGCGCCTGCCAGCCCTGATCCGCCGCGACGACGAAGACCACAGCCGGCGCCGGTCCCAGCCCCGACAGCATCGTCCCGACGAACCTCTGGTGCCCCGGCACGTCGACGAAGGCGATCTCGACCCCACCCGGCAGGCGCGTCCACGCGTAGCCGAGCTCGATGGTCAGCCCCCGGTCCCGCTCCTCCGACAGGCGGTCCGGGTCGCGCCCCGTCAGCGCCCGGACGAGCGTGGACTTGCCGTGGTCGACGTGGCCTGCGGTCGCCAGCACCCGCCTCATGACGAAGGGGGCTCCGCCCCGGTCCCGCGGTGGGCGGCGTTGTCGTCCAAGGCTGCTCGCAGCGCCCGCTCCACGTCGGAGTCACGGTCGGCCGGGATGCAGCGCAGGTCGAGCAAGCCGCAGCCGCCCTCGACACGAGCCAGCACGACGGGCACGCCAGCGGTGGGTCGACGCAGCCGCTCGACCGCCTCGACGGGCACCTCGACCGCCCAGCCGGGCAGCGGAACCCCGGGGGCGCCGCCGCCACCGACGCGACCGTCGACGGCGACCACCTCCCGGCCCAGTGCGGTCGCGAGGACGTCGACCCGTGGCCGCAGCTCGTCAGCGGTGGCGTGGAGCGACATGGCGACCGGCGGGACCGGGCCGCGCACGGTCGCCTCGAGCGCGGCGAGGGTGAGCTTGTCGACCCGCAGCGCCCGGGCGAGCGGGTGGCGCCGCAGCCGCTCGACGACCTCGGCATCACCGAGGACGAGGCCGGCCTGGGGTCCGCCGAGCAGCTTGTCGCCGCTGGCGGTCACGATCGTCGCGCCGGCGCGCAGCCAGGTCGTCGCGTCGGGCTCGTCGGGCAGCAACGGGTCGGGCGTCAGCAGCCCGGAGCCGATGTCGGCGACGACCGGCACGCGCGAGCCGTCGGGCCGGGTCAGCCCGCGCAGCTCCTCCAGCCCGACGGCCGTGGTGAAGCCGTCGACCCGGAAGTTGCTCGGGTGCACCTTGAGCACGCACCCGGTCTCGGGGCCGATGGCGTCGGCGTAGTCGCGCAGGTGCGTGCGGTTGGTCGTGCCGACCTCGCGCAGGCGGGCTCCGGTCGAGGCGATGAGGTCGGGCAGGCGGAATCCGTCGCCGATCTCGACCATCTCGCCGCGCGAGACGACGACCTCGCGGCCGGCGGCCAAGGCGGTCGTCGCGAGCACGAGGGCGGCTGCGCCGTTGTTGACCGCCAGCGCACCAGCCGCGTCGGGCACGGCCTCGAGCAGTGCGGCCAGCGCGCCGGCACCCCGTCGGCTGCGCGCCCCGGTCGTCAGGTCCATCTCGACGTCGACATAGCCGGCCGCATCGACGACGGCCTCGATCGCGCTGGGGGAGAGGGGCGCTCGCCCGACATTGGTGTGCACCACGACGCCCGTCGCGTTGAGCACCGGCGTCAGTGAGGAGGCCCGGGCCGGGAGCGATGCCAGCGCCGCGCCGGCCACGTCCTCCGGCGGGATCTCGCCGGCCCTCGCCCGCTGCTGGGCCGCGACGATCGCCGAGCGCACCACCGGCCGACCGAGACGCTCCGTCGCCGCGACGAAGGGGGGATCCGCCAGCAGCGTGTCGGTGCGCGGGATCGACCGGCGGGGGTCCTCGCTCACGGCGCTGCTCCCTTCGTCGGGCGTGGTGGTGGTCGTGAAGATCTGGCGGAGGCGGACGGGAATCGAACCCGCCAGACCGAGATGCTCGGCCTCACCGGTGTTGAAGACCGGGGGGACCACCAGGAACCCAGACGCCTCCACGGGCCACCCTAGGACCTCGCCGGGCCCGACACCGGCCGTGGGCCCTACGGTGTCGTCATGGAGCCGATCCGTCTGACCCAGTACGCGCGCGGCGGAGGCTGCGCCTGCAAGATCCCGGCCGGCGAGCTCGAGCAGATCGTCGCCGGTCTGCACGCCACCGCACCGCCGGGGTCGGACGTCCTCGTCGGGCTCGACGACGGTGACGACGCGGCCGCCGTGCGACTCACGGGAGGCCAGGCTGTCCTCTCCACGACCGACTTCTTCACCCCCGTCGTCGACGACCCCTACGACTGGGGGCGGATCGCCGCGGCGAATGCGGTCTCGGACGTCTATGCCATGGGTGGCGACCCGGTCATGGCAATCAACCTCGTCGCGTGGCCGCGCGAGCTGCTGCCGACAGACCTGCTGCGCGAGGTCCTGCGCGGTGGGCTCGACCTCGCGACCGAGGCCGGCTTCCCCGTGCTCGGCGGGCACAGCATCGACGCCCCCGAGCCGATCTACGGCATGGCGGTCACCGGCACCGCCGACCCCGACCGGATCATGCGCAACGACGCGGCGGAAGCTGGACTGCCGATTAGCCTGACCAAGCCCCTCGGCGTCGGGGTGCTCAACAACCGGCACAAGGCGACCGGCGAGCGGAGCGAAGAGGCGATCGCCTCGATGGTCACCCTCAACCGCGACTCCTCCCGGGCGGCCGTCGCGGCGGGCATCCGCGCGGCGACCGATGTCACCGGCTTCGGCCTGCTCGGCCACCTCTACAAGATGACTCGCGCCTCGGGCGTCGCCGCCCGCGTCGACGCGGCGGCCGTGCCCTATGTCGCTGGCGCCCGCGAGGCCCTCGCCGCCGGTCACGTCCCTGGCGGCTCTCGTCGCAACCTTGACTGGGTGCGTCCGCACCTCGCGGCCGACGGCATCGCCGAGGAGGAGCTGATCCTGCTCGCCGACGCGCAGACCTCCGGCGGTCTGCTCGTGGTCGGCGAGGTCCCCGGCGCGCCCGTCGTCGGCGAGACCGTCGCGGCCGGCTCCCTCGGTGACGGCGTGCTCGTGCAGGTCTCGTGAGCGAGGTCGACCGGGTCCTCGAGGCGGCTCGGGCCAGCCTGACTCGGTTCACCCCGCAGCAGGCCCACGACGCGGCGAAGGGGGGAGCCCTTCTCATCGACACCCGCACCGCCGCGCAGCGGGCCCGGCAGGGCGAGCTGCCCGGGGCGCTCGTCGTCGACCGGACCGTGCTCGAGTGGCGCCTCGACCCGACCTGCCCGCACCGCATCCCCGAGGCGCTGCCCGGGACCCGGGTCGTCGTGCTGTGCCGACAGGGCTACAGCTCGTCGCTGGCGGCGGTCTCCCTTCGCTCGCTCGGGGTGGACGCGACCGACGTCATCGGTGGGGTCGAGGCCTGGGCCGCCGCCGGCCTGCCCCTGCACACCGGGCCCGCCGACGTCCGCGAGTAGCCCCCCCCTCCCGCATTGCCCAACGGCAATGCGCCCTCACGCCCGCATTGCCCAACGGCAATGCGCCCCCTTTCGCATTTCCTTCAGGAAATACGACCCGGGGTGCGACGACCTCAAGGAAATGCGAAGGGGGGCGGTTGCCTCAGGCGTGCTGCGGCTTCTTGGTGATGAAGGGGATGACCGCGCCGACGAGGGCGATGACGCCGACGACGGTGAAGGCCATCGTGTACTGCTGGTCCTCGCCGATGAGCCAAGAGATGAGCAGCGGGCCGACGATGCCACCGATGGACCAGCCGATGAGCATCAGGCCGTAGATCGCGCCGGAGTTCTTCACGCCGAAGAAGTCGCCGGCCGTCGAGGGCAGGGTGCCGAAGGCGCCGCCGTAGCAGGTGTAGACGATGGCGCACAGGACGTAGAAGACGACTGCCGAGCCCGCGTGCGGGATCGCGAGCAGGGCCAGTCCCTGCAGGCCGAGGATGCCGAGGAAGGCCGGCATGCGCCCGATCTTGTCCGAGACCGCCGCCCACAGGATGCGGCCGCCGCCGTTGAAGAGGCCCATGACACGCCGACGAGGGTCGCGGCCGCCGCGGCACTCATGCCGGCGACGTCGGTCGCGGTGCCCGCGGCCACCGAGATGAGCGAGATGCCCGCGGTCACCGAGATCGTCAGGATGAGCGTCAGCAGGTACCACTGGGGCGTGCGCATGGCCTCCTGCTGGGTGAAGTCTTTGCCGGCGACGTTCTTGGCGGGGGTATCCCCCTTCGCAGCAGCCGGGGCACCGCCGACGGTGTAGCTGGCCGGGGGGTTCTTGAAGACCGAGGCGCCGATGAGGCCCATGACGAGGTAGGCGATGCCGAGGTAGAGGAAGACCTTCGTCGGGTACTGCTGGAAGTCCTCGCTCGAGTCGATCATCCGCTGCGCGAGCGGCGAGGTGATGACCGCACCGAAGCCGAAGCCGCCCACCGCGATGCCGGTGATCAGACCGCGCTTGTCAGGGAACCACTTCTGCAGCATGGCGATCGGCACGATGTAGGCCAGACCGAGGCCGAAGCCGCCGAGCACGCCGTAGCCGAGGATGAGCAGCCACAGGTCGGAGGCATCACGGGCGAAGCTCGCGAGGATGATGCCGATCGAGTAGATCGTCACGCCGACGAGCGCGACGAGGCGTGGCCCCTGCTTGTCCTGGATCCGTCCACCGAGGAAGGTCCCGACGAAGATCATGCCGATGGCGACCTCGAAGGGGATCGTCGCCTGCACCTTGGTCAGCTCGAGCGCCGACGGGTCGGCCTGGATCGCCTTGCTGAAGGTGCTCCACGCGTAGACGGCGCCGATCGCCAGCTGGACGAGGACACCGCCCGCGAGGATGAGCCAGCGGTTGCCGCCGGCGGACGTCGGGGCCTGCTCGGGTGCCGTGCTCATGGAACCTCCCACTGGTCGGGTGCCATCGGATGGTGACGGGGTGCTACCTGACGGTGACGATGCTGTCGTCGACGACGCCGTCCCCGCGCCGACGCTCGAGGCGGTCGCGCTGCACCCGGACGGTGTAGCGCGGGTCCTTGGCGGACTCGATGCCCGCCTCGACGATGCCCATGCGGGTCAGTGCCGAGGCGGCGGCGAGGGCGGCGCCCGAGGCGACCGCGACGATCCGGCTGCGTCCGGCGAGCAGGGTGCCGAGACCGCCACCGATGGCGAGGGCGCGGGCCAGGCGCAGGCGGCCGCCTGCAGTGCCCGTGCGCACCGGCTCGTCGATGCCCAGGCCGGTGAGGTGCTCCTCGAGGCGGTGCATCGCGAGCAGCTCGGCGCCGACACCGAGCAGCGCCAGTCGTCGTACCGGTCCGGCGAGGGCCGTGGGCGTGAGCACCATCTGCACGCCGCCGGCGGCCAGCGCGGCCGAGCCGACGAAGACGAAGGGGAGATCCCGCCGGCTCTCATGCCACACCGGGTGCGCGGTGTCGGCGAGCAGCACCGCCGTGTAGGCCGCGAGCGGCGCGCCGAAGGCCGCCTGGCCGATGGTCGAGGGCGTGCCGACGGCGTCGGTGACGCGGATGAGTGCGGTGACCGGACCTCGGGCGGGCAGCAGGCGCAGCACCTCGGCCCCCGTGGTGATCCCCGCGAAGCCCGCGTAGGCAGACAGGATCCACGTGCCGACCGACATCGGCGAGGTGAGTTTGACCGTGCGCATCATGTTGAGGAATCGCTCGGGCCGGCCGAGGTCGGCGACGAGTGCGATGCCGCTGAGGCCTACGGCGGCCATCGCCGTCAGGCGCGAGTTGCGTTGCAGCACGGAGTTGCCCGTGGCCGCCGCGCCCGCCTGGACGATGCCCGAGACTCCGGCGATGCCGCCGACGAAGAGATAGGCCGATATCTTGTGGTCCCACGGCACCGGCTTGACGATCGCCTGGCCGTAGTAGCTGCTGAACTCCGCGTCCGGCACCGCGGGCGCCTCGCGTCGGCCGCCGCCCTCGCGGGTGAGCCAGCTGCGGGCGGTGCCGGCCCTCCTCGGTCCCTGAGGTGCGACGGAGTGGGTCCCACGTTCCGCGTGGGCGCCTCGAAGGGACGCGCGGTCACGGCGGCGTCTGCGGCCACCCTCCTCGGGGGGTCGGTAGCTGTCGAAGGGAGAGGTCGTCACGTCCGGCTCCCGACGAAGGAGATCGCCACCGCCCCGAGCAGGCCGAGCCCCGCGACACCCGCCGCGCGGAACATCTCGGGCAGCCGCTTGGTCGGGGCCTCGGGGTCCGGCGGCAGGCCGTAGACCTCGGGCTCGTCGAGCAGGAGGAAGACCGAGCCGGTGCCGCCGACCCCGTCGTGCTCGTTGGCCCCGTAGAGGCGCGCCTCGGTGAAGCCCTGCTCGTGCAGCTGGGCCACGCGCTCCTTCGCCGTCGCGACCATGTCGTCGTGGGTGCCGAACTTGATCGACGTCGTCGGGCAGGTCTGCGCGCACGCGGGTGTCTGGTCGTGGGAGAGACGGTCGTAGCAGAGCGTGCACTTCTGCGCGACACCGACGTTGGGCACGTGGTCGTCGGCGCGGACCGACACGCTCGCGTCGGTGCGTCGCTCGATGACGCCGAAGGGGCAGGCCCCGACGCAGTAGCCGCAGCCGTTGCAGATGTCGGCCTGGACGACGACCGTGCCGTGCTCGCTGCGGAAGAGCGCACCCGTCGGGCACACATCGAGGCAGCCGGCGTGGGTGCAGTGCTTGCACACGTCGGAGGACATCAGCCAGCGGAAGTCCGGCATCGCCCCGACCATTCCCCCGTTGGTCGAGGTGCGAGGGCCTCCCGGGCCCGAGCCTCGAGACCCCGGGCCGCCACCACCCTCGACCCCTCCCGGTCCCTGAGGAGGCGCGCCAGCGCCCTCTCGAAGGGTCGCGAGCATGTCGGTCAGCGCCGGGCCGTGCCCCTCGATCGGCGCGGGGAGGGTGCCGTAGCCGGCGGGGGGAGGGGCCGTGGTTTCGAGGCTCGCTGGCGCTCGCTCCTCAACCACCGGGGAGGTCGGCTCACCGACGGCCGGCATGCCCAGGTCGACGAGCCGCTGCCCGGACTCGCGGGCGGCCTCGATGCGCTCGCGGCTCTGCTCGACGAAGGCGACGTGCCGCCACGTGCTCGCGCCGAGGTCACCGGTGTTGTCGTAGCTGTTGCCGGTGATGGCCAGGCCGTCGAGGGGGATGCCGTTCCACTCCTTGCACGCGACCTCGCAGGCCTTGCAGCCGATGCAGATCGAGGTGTCGGTGAAGAATCCCTTGCGCTCGGGCGCCTCCTGCCACCCGGCGTCGCGGGCGGGGTCGGTGGCCCCGGAGAGCTGGCGGGCGAGGTAGCCCATCACGGTCTCCCTTCGTCGTGGGGTTCGTCGCGGTGGGTGTTGCCCGTCTCGACGGTGGTGCCCGAGCGGGACTGGTACTCCGCGACGAGGCGCAGCAGCTCCTCGCCCCGCGGCCGGCGACCGGGGCGGATGTCGCAGGAGCCGACTTTGGACTCCTGGATCTGGACGTTGGGGTCGAGCGCCACGCCGAGCAGGTCGTTGGCCCCGTCGCCCTCGACGACGGCGTCGCGGCCGACGCCCCAGTGGTAGGGGAGCCCGATCTGGTGGATCGTGCGGCCCTTGATCGTCAGCGGCGTCATCCGCTCGGTGACGAGCACGCGTGCCTCGATGGCGCTGCGGGCCGAGATGAGTGTCGCCCACTCTCCGTTGACGAGGCCCTGCTGCTCGGCGAGCTCGGGCGAGACCTCGCAGAACATCTCGGGCTGCAGCTCCGACAGGTAGGGCAGCCACCGGCTCATGCCACCAGCGGTGTGGTGCTCGGTGAGCCGGTAGGTCGTGAAGACGAAGGGGTAGACGTCCGACCCCGGCTCGTCGCCGGACGGGCTCCACAGGTTGTCCTTGCGCGGGTAGACCAGCCGGGCCGGGTTGCGCTGCTGGCCGTAGACCGGGTTGGCGACGGGCGACTCTTGCGCCTCGTAGTGCGAAGGGAGCGGACCGTCCACCATGCCCTTGGGCGCGAAGAGCCAGCCCTTGCCGTCGGCCTGCATGATGAAGGGGTCGTCGCCGGCGATGGCTGCCGGCCCGCCGACGTCAGGGTCGGGTCGGAAGGAGGGGTCGCGGTCCACGGGGAAGTCGGGGACGTCCTTGCCCGTCCACTTCTTCGCCTCCTCGTCCCACCAGACGTACTTCTTGCGCTCGCTCCACGGCCGGCCCTGCGGGTCGGCGGAGGCGCGGTTGTAGAGGATGCGCCGGTTCATCGGCCAGGCCCAGCCCCACTCGGCGGCGGTCTCGTCCTGCTCCTTGCCGGGCACGCGGTTGGCCGACCTGTTGACCCCGCCGGCGTAGACGCCGGTGTAGATCCAGCAGCCGCCCGAGGTCGAGCCGTCGGCCTTCATGTCGGCGAACTTGTCGAGCAGCTGCCCGGCCCGCTCGCCGGAGACGTGGTAGCCGTTGATCTCGCGCAGGACCGCCTCGGCGTCGGTCTCGCCGTGCTCGTCCTTGGGGTAGTCCCAGGTGAGGTCGAGCAGCGGGCGGTCACGCTCGTCGGTCGAGTCGGCGAGGCGCTCGCGGATGCGCACGCCGAGCTCGTGGAAGAACTCGAGCTCGCTCTGGGCGTCGTTCGGGGGCTGCACGGCCTGGTGGCGCCACTGGAGCATCCGCTGGGTCTGGGTGAAGGTGCCCGACTTCTCGACGTGGTTGGCCGCGGGGAAGAAGAAGACCTCGGTGTCGATGTCCTCGGTCTTGAGCTCGCCGCTGGCGATCTCGGGGGAGTCCTTCCAGAAGGTCGCCGACTCGATGAGCTGGAAGTCGCGGACGACGACCCACTTGAGGTGCGTCATCGCCAGCCGCTGCATCTTGCCGTGGGCGGAGCCGACCGCGGGATTCTGCCCAAGGACGAAGTAGCCCTCGACCTCGTCCTCGAGCATCGACATCACCGTCTGGTAGGTGCCGTGGGCACCCGTCAGACGCGGCAGGTAGTCGAAGCAGAAGTCGTTGTCCTGGGTCGCCGCCTCGCCGAACCACGCCTTCATCAGGCTCGCGGTGTAGGCCGGCGCCTCGGTCCAGAAGCCCTTCTGCAGCGGAGAGGAGATCGTCGCGAGGTACTGCTCGAGGGTGTCGTGCTGGCCGGCCACCGGCATCGGCAGGTAGCCGGGCAGGAGGTTGAAGAGGGTCGGGATGTCCGTCGACCCCTGGATGCTCGCGTGCCCGCGCAGCGCCATGATGCCGCTGCCGGGCCGGCCGACATTGCCCATGAGCAGCTGGAGGATCGCCGCGGTGCGGATGAACTGTGCGCCGAGGCTGTGCTGGGTCCAGCCCAAGGCATACGCGAAGCAGGTCGTGCGCTCGCGCCCGGAGTTGCTCGTCAGAGCGTCGGCGATCTCGCGGAACTGCCACTGCGGGATGCCGCACACCTCCTCGACCATCTCGGGCGTGTAGCGCGCGTAGTGCCGCTTGAGCACCTGGAAGACCGAGCGCGGGTGCTGCAGCGATTCGTCACGAATCACCCGGGCATGCTCGAGGGCCGGACCGGCAGCGCCGTGCTGGTCGCCCCCGGCGCGGGCGCTCTTGTGCGCTCCGTGCTCGTGACCACCGCTCGGGCCGCCGACCTCGTCGTCACCCGAGGCACCCCCTTCGCCGTCCTCGCGCTCGGCATAGGCCCACGAGCTCATGTCGTAGGTGCCGGACTGCTCGTCGTAGCCGGAGAAGACGCCGTCCAGGTCCTCGGTGTCGACGAAGTCCTCGCTGACCAGCGTCGCCGCGTTGGTGTACGCGACGACGTAGTCACGGAAGAAGAGGTCGTTGTCGATGACGTGCTTGATGAGCGCCCCGAGCAGCACGACGTCGCTGCCCGCCCGGATCGCGACGTGCGTGTCAGCGATCGCGGAGGTGCGGGTGAAGCGCGGGTCGATGTGGATGATCCGCGCACCCCGCGCCTTGGCCTCGGAGACCCACTGGAAGCCCACGGGGTGGCACTCGGCCATGTTGGAGCCCTGGATGATGATGCAGTCCGCGTTGGCCATGTCCTGCAGGGACTGGGTGGCGCCGCCGCGCCCGAAGGAGGCTCCCAGACTGGGAACCGTGGCGGAGTGTCAAATACGCGCCTGGTTCTCGATCTGGATCGCGCCGGCCGCCGTGAAGAGCTTCTTGATCAGATAGTTCTCCTCGTTGTCGAGGGTGGCTCCCCCGAGCGAGGCGATGCCCATCGTGCGACGAAGGGGGCGGCCGTGCTCGTCGTGGTCCTGCCACTTCGCGCGGCGCGAGGCGAGGAAGCGGTCGGCGACCATGTCGATGGCCCGGTCGAGCTCGATCCGCTCGAAGTCCGTGGCCCCCGGCGCGCGGTAGAGCACGTGCGTCTGCCGGGTCGGCGAGTTGACCAGCTGCTCGCTCGCAGCGCCCTTGGGGCACAGACGTCCTCGGCTCACCGGTGAGTCCGGGTCGCCCTCGATCTGGACGACCTGCTCGTCCTTGACGAAGACCCGCTGGCCGCAGCCGACGGCGCAGTACGGGCAGACACTCTGCACGACCCGGTCGGCGCTCGAGGTGCGCGGCTCGGTCTCACGGGTGCGGCGCGAGGTGACGGCGTTGCCGCGCCCCAGGAAGTCTCCAGAGGCCAGCTGCCGCAGCACCGGCCAGCCGAGGAAGGTCGAGTCCTTCGGTGCCATCGCTGCCACTCCCTTCGCGAGAAGACGTGCTCTGGATCACCGTAGCCCCCCTCGGCCTGTCCCCGGTGGTCTGGGTCCCACGTTCCGCGTGGGCGCCTCGAGACCCGGGGCTCCCCACACGTTGGTCGAGGTGTGAGGAGTTCTGCGACGAGCCTCGAGACCCCTGGCTCGCCACACGTTGGTCGAGGTGTGAGGAGTTCTGCGACGAGCCTCGAGGCCCCTGGCTCGCCACACGTTGGTCGAGGTGTGAGGAGTTCTGCGACGAGCCTCGAGACCCGCTTACCAGGCGTAGGGCTCGAAGTTCTTCAGGAAGACGCCGTAGAGGTCCTCGCCGCGCTCGCCGCGCACGATCGGGTCGTAGACGCGGGCGGCGCCGTCGACGAGGTCGAGCGGGGCGTGCCAGCCTTGGGCGGCGATGTCGAGCTTTTCGTGGTGCGGGCGCTCGTCGGTGATCCAGCCGGTGTCGACGGCCGTCATGAGGATCCGGTCGGTGTCGAACATCTCGCCCGACGAGGTGCGGGTGAGCATGTTGAGCGCGGCCTTGGCCATGTTGGTGTGCGGGTGGCCGGCGCCCTTGTAGCGGCGCGAGAACTGGCCCTCCATCGCCGAGACGTTGACGACGTAGGCGCGGGCACGGTCCCCGACGACCTCGCGGTGTCGCTCGACCGCGGCTCGCATGACCGGCCGCAGCCGCGATACGAGGAGGAAGGGCGCGACCGAGTTGCACATCTGCACCTCGAGCAGCTCGAGCGGGTCGACCTCGTCGACGGTCTGCTTCCACGAGTTGGTCGTCACGACGTCGGGCAGCAGTCCTCCGGCGTCGACGGCCGTGCCGGCAAGGTGTGCCTCGAGGCTGGCGCTGCCGGCGGTGAGGGCGAGGCGGGTGAGGTCGGCGGCCGACCGCACGGCCGCGGCGTCCGCGTGCGGCACCGGGTGCTCGCCGAGCGAGCTGACCAGCGCCGCGGGGTGCGCCTCGCTCACCCGGTCGAAGGAGATCATCGTCGGCGTCGGCCCGTCGATCTCGAGGGGCCGCGACTCGCCGTCGACGAGCTGGCTGTAGGCGCCCGGGGAGCGCCGCACCGTCTGGCAGGCGTTGTTGACGAGGATGTCGAGCGGCCCGGCGGCCGCCACCTCGTCGGTGAGGGCGACGACCTGGGTCGGGTCGCGCAGGTCGATGCCGACGATCGTCAGCCGGTCGATCCACTCGGGCGAGTCGGCGAGCTCGGCGAAGCGCCGCGCGGCGTCACGGGGGAAGCGGGTGGTGATCGTCAGGTCGGCGCCGTCGCGCAGCAGCCGCAGGGCGATGTACATGCCGATCTTGGCCCGGCCGCCGGTGAGCAGCGCCCGGCGCCCGCGCAGGTCGGTGCCCTGGTCGCGCCGCGTGTGGCTCATCGCCGCGCAGTCCGGGCACAGCCAGTGGTAGAAGGCGTCGACGAGCGTGTAGTCCGCGTGGCAGATGTAGCAGCCGCGGGGGATCTGCAGCTCGCCGACGAACCGGCTCTCGCTCGACGCGGAGAGGGGGATCCCCTTCGTCTCGTCGTCGATGCGCATCGGCGACCCGGTCGCGGTCTGGTCGAGGATCGCCTGGTCGTGTGCCACCTTGGGCCCGCGCTCGGCCTGCCGGGCCTCGCGGCGGCGGGCCTTCTTGACCCGGTTGTACATCGTGCCCGCGGCCCGCTTGACCGTCGCGATGTCCTCGTGGCCGGCCGGCAGCTCATGGAGCATCCCGAGGACCCGAAGGGTGGTCGCCAGGTCGTCGGGGTCGACGCCTTCGGTGCCGGGCGGGTCGGGGAGATCAGTCACGAGCCCCGAGGATACGTCGCCTGCCGCACGTCTTTACTGTCGTGCGCATGGACTCCCTCGCCGACCGCACCTTCGCCGCCGTCCTCTTCGACAACGACGGCACCCTCGTCGACTCGACGGGTTCGGTCACCCGCTCGTGGGTGACCTGGGCGCAGGAGCACGACGTCGACCCGAGACGGCTCGTCGGGTTCCACGGGGTGCCGGCCGCGTCGATCATCGCGGCCGTGGCGCCGGACGTCGACGCGGCGGCGGCCTTCGCCCGGATCGAGCAGCTGGAGACCGATGACGTCGGCGACGTCGTGGCGCTGCCGGGCGTCCTCGACGCGGTGGATGACCTCGCCGGTGCGCCGGTCGCGGTCGTCACCTCGGCGACCCGCGGGCTGGCCCACGTGCGCCTCGCGGCGGCGGGCATCGCCGTCGACGAGGTGGTGACCATCGACGACGTCCAGCGGGGCAAGCCGGCGCCGGACCCCTTCGTCGAAGGAGCCCGGCGGCTCGGGGTCGACCCAGCGGACTGCCTGGTCTGCGAGGACGCCCCGAGCGGGATCGTCGCGGCGCGGGCCGCGGGCTGCGCGGTGCTCGCGGTGACGACGACGAGCACCGCCGAGGAGCTCGGCGACGCCGACCTCGTCGTGTCGTCGCTCGCCGACGTGGTCTTCGAGGTGGTCGACGGGCGGGTGCGGGTGCGCCCGCGTCAGCCCTGACCGGGGCGAAGGGAGATCAGGCGCCGGCCTGCTTGGGAGCGGCTGCGTCGGGGCCGGTCGCGGCGAGGTCGCGCTCGACGTAGGCCTCGATGGCGTTGAGGTCGTCCTCGCTGCGGCGGACCACGGCGAGCAGGTCCTGCATCGTGGCGACCTCCTCGACCTGCTCCTTGATGAACCACTGCATGAACTGCTCGGCCGCGAAGTCGTTGTCCTCGCGGGCAGTGCGTGTCAGCGCGTGGATCTGCTCGGTGACCCGCTTCTCCTGCTCGACGGCCAGCTCGACCGGCGGGACGATCCCCTCGAAGGCGCTGACCGGCGCGGCGATCGCCGGCAGGTGCACCGGCTGGTCGGTGTCGAGCAGGTACTGGATCATCATCTTCGCGTGGCCGCTCTCCTCGGCCGCCTGGCGGTAGAAGAAGCCCGCGAGCTGGGGCAGGGTCAGCGACTCGTAGTGGGCCGCGACGGCGAGGTACTGCTGGTGGGCGGCGAACTCCTCACCGATCTGGGTGGTGAGCTGGGCGGCGAAGGGCGAGGCGGTCATGCCCGAAAAATAGGCGGCCCGTCGGGGCCGTCGCCAGCAAGGACAGCCGACCCTTCGTGGTCGCCCGCGTGCCGCTCAGGCGGCCTTGCGCAGCTTGTCCTTGGCCTTGGCGGTGACGAGCCGGCGCTTGTGGACCGCGTAGCCGTCGGGCAGGCGCCCCTCCTTGAGCAGGCGGATCGGGCAGGAGCTGCAGCGCTTCTTGCTGACGCAGCACTTCTCCTTGACCTTGATCTTCCCGATCTTGACCTTCTTGCCCATGGCGGCACGCTAGGCCATGCAGGTGAGGCTCGCCTACCCTCCGTTCGCTCCTCGGGAACCGCCGGCGGATCCCCCTTCCCCCGGGGCTAGGAGGTGGCGGGCTCCTGCGGGTCCTCGCAGAGGAAGGAGGCCGTGCTCCCGCCCGAGTGGTACGTGTACTCGCGGCCCTGCGCTCGCAGCACGATCCGGTGTCCCTCGACGAGGGTCTGGCCGTAGACCCGCCCTGGCTCCGGGCAGCCGAGGCTGCTGTCGCGCCAGGTCACCACGTCCTGTGACACCAGCTCGACGTCGGCAGGGTCGATGGCCAGACGCTTCGCCAGGTCTGCGGCCGCCGCAGCCTGCCGGTCCGAAGGGGGCGTCGTGCTCGTCATCGAGGTCTCCGTGGTCGGGTTCGAGGTCGGGGTGGACGATGCGGGGTCGGTCGGGTCCTGCGCGCAGGCCCCCAGTGTGAGGAGGAGGGCGGCGCCGGCCAGCGCCCGGCCCGCGCGTGGCGGACCGAAGAGTCCACGACCAGTCATCACGACAACACCTCCCGGTCTCTCCATGGTGCCCGCTCAGACGAAGGGGAGCGCGCTGACCATCCCCTCGGGGCGGCCCGGCTCGGCGTAGTGCTCGACGCCGAAGGCCGCGGCGAAGATCTCGCGCGGCATCTGCAGCATCTCCTGCACGTCACCCTGCGAGGCGTGGCAGGCGAGGGCCGCGCGCTTGACGTCGATGACCTCGGTGACATCGACGGCGTGGTGGATCTCGCTCTGCGGCAGGCCCATCGGGTTGCCGTCGTCCATCGGGTCGTCGGGGGAGAAGCCTGGGTCGATGCCCACCGCCTTGGCCGCCTCGATCTGCTCGCGCATCCGGTCGCGGTTCATCGTGTTCTCGAGCACGCGGGGGCGGCGGGCCGCCAGCTCGGCCGCGCGGTGGGCGACGTGGTGCACCTTGACGTGGTCGGGGTGGCCGTAGCCGCCGTGCCAGTCGTAGCCGACGAGGACGTCCGCGTCCTCCTCGTCGAGGATCGCGGCCAAGCGGCCGGCGGCCTCATCGAGCTCGGCACCGTGGAAGGACCCGTCCCAGGCGTTGTGCTCCCAGCCGGTCATGCCGGAGTCGACGTAGCCGAGCCAGGCGACGCGGGCGGTACCCGTGACGGCGGCCGAGGCCTCGGCCTCCTGCCGACGGTGGTCGGCGAGGGTCCTCCCTTCGCCCAGGTCGTCGGGGACGGTCCCGTGCTCGCCGCCGGTCGCGTAGACGACGACCACCCGGCCGCCGGCGCGGGAGGTGAGGGCCATCGACCCGGAGGTCCCGCTGGCCTCGTCGTCGGGATGGGCGTGGAAGAAGACGGTGGTCGTCACGAGGACATCGTGCACCGGCGCACCGACAACTCGATTGCCGAGGCGGGCGAAGGGGGGAAGTCTCCACCCATGACCCCTCACCCCCCGGCCGCAGGGCTCCCCGTGGACACCTACCTCACCGCGATCGAGCGCGAGACCCGCCGCTTCCGCGAGTGCCTCGCCGACGCCAACCCGGGGCTGCGGGTGCCGACCTGCCCCGACTGGAGCGCCGACGACCTGCTGTGGCACCTCGGGGGAGAGGTGCAGGACTTCTGGGCCTGGGTCATCGCCCGCCGGCCCGAGGTGCCGGAGGTCTACGAGGAGCCGGAGCGGCCCGCCGACCGGGCCGGTCTGATCCGGCACCTCGACCACGCCCACGAGCAGCTCATGCTCGGCCTGCGCAATGCCGACCCGGCCGACGCCGCGTGGTCGTGGATCGGTGACCCGGCGCTGCACACGGTCGGCTTCACCGTCCGGCGTCAGGCGCACGAGGCGCTGATCCACCGCGTCGACGCCGAGCTGACCGTCGGGGCGGTCACACCGCTCGACTCGCAGCTCGCGAGCGACGGCCGTGCTCGAGTGCCTCGAGTGGATGTACGGCAACCTCCCCGGCTGGGCCGGCTGGGAGCACGATGGGTCGCGGGTCCTCGTCCACGCGGCCGACACCGGCCACCGCGTCCTCGTCGGCCTCGGCCGGGTGGCTGGCCGCAACCCGCGCACCGGTGACGAGATCGACCAGACCGAGCTGCAGGTGCTCGACCGCTCCGTCCACGGGCATGCCGAGGCCGACGTGACGATCACCGCCGGCGCCGCGGCTCTCGACCTGTGGCTGTGGCACCGCGGGCCGGCCCACCCGGTCGAGATGGAGGGGGACGAGGCTCTGCTCGACCGGCTGCTCGGCGTGCTCGGCCAACCGATCGACTGATTCCCGGGTTGGCTGCACCGGCTCCGCCGTCCGGCGAGGGCAAAGGGGGCCGGCCCGCCGTTCCGCAGGACGGGACCCGCTTGCGGTGACCAAGGTTGGTGAGGCTAGCCTTAGGCAACCCGCGGCGAGGTGCCCACCCGGCGCGGTCCCTCCCTTCGCAAAGGACTCCATCGTGCTCAGCCGTACCCGCCCGCTGGCCATCGTCAGCGGTCTCGCCCTCGCCCTGTCCGCCTGCGGCGGATCGTCCGACTCCGACTCCGCCGCCGGCCCGACCATCGAGGTCGAGGACAACAACGGCACGCAGCAGGTCCCGCAGGAGCCCACCTCGGTCGTGGCAACCGACAACCGGACCTTCGAGACCCTCGCCGACTGGGACGTCGAGCTCTCCGCCGCCGCGGTGAGCCTCATGCCCGAGACGATCTCCTACACCAAGGACAAGGATCTCGTCGACCTCGGCACCCACCGCGAGCCCGACCTCGAGGCCATCGTCGCCGCGAAGCCCGACCTCGTCATCAACGGCCAGCGCTTCACCCAGCACGAGGACAAGCTCAAGGAGCTCGCCCCTGACGCAGCCTTCCTCAACCTCGACCCGCGCGAGGGCGAGCCGCTCGACACCGAGCTCAAGCGGCAGACCGAGGTGCTCGGCGAGGTCTTCGGCAAGCAGGACGAGGCCAAGACCCTCGGCGAGGACCTCGACGCGCAGGTCGCCCGCGTGAAGCAGGCTTACGAGCCCGGCGACACGGTCATGGCGATCAACACCTCCGGCGGAGAGCTCGGCTACATCGCGCCGACCGTCGGCCAGACCTTCGGCCCGGTCTTCGACCTCTTCGATCTCGAGCCGGCCCTCGAGGTCGAGGGTGCGAGCGACGACCACCAGGGTGACGAGGTGTCCGTCGAGGCAATCGCCAAGGCCGACCCCGACTGGATCCTCGTCCTCGACCGTGACGCGGCCGTCGCCGCCGACGAGGAGGGCTACACGCCCGCCAAGCAGCTCATCGAGGACTCCGAGGCGCTCCAGGACGTCACCGCGGTCAAGGAGGGGCAGGTCGTCTTCGCCCCTGCGGACACTTACACCAACGAGGGCATCCAGACCTACACCGAGATCTTCTCGGCCTTCGCTGATGCGCTGGAGGAGCAGAGCTGAGCACGACCACGGCTGAACGCGTCGCCTCCAAGGGGCGCCTCCTCGACGCGAAGCTCGTCCTCGGCATCCTCGCCGTGGGCGGGCTCCTCGTCGTGTCGCTGCTCACCGGGGTGTACGACATCTTCGACGGCGACCGGGGCGGCGAGATGTTCGCCATCACCCGCATCCCGCGGACCGTCGCCCTCGTCCTCGCCGGCGCCGCGATGGCGATGTCGGGCCTGGTCATGCAGCTGCTGACGCAGAACCGCTTCGTCGAGCCGACGACGACCGGCACGACCGAGTGGGCGGGCCTGGGCCTGCTCGCCGTGATGATCCTCTTCCCCGGGGCCAGCCTCCTCGAGCGGATGATCGGGGCGATCATCGCGGCCTTCATCGGCACGATGGTCTTCTTCCTCTTCCTGCGAAGGGTGACCCTCCGGTCCTCGCTCATCGTCCCGATCGTGGGGATCATGCTCGGCGCCGTCGTCGGGTCCGTCTCGACCTTCATCGCGCTGCAGACCGACATGCTGCAGAACCTCGGGATCTGGTTCGCCGGTAGCTTCACCTCGGTCCTGCGCGGCCAGTACGAGGTGCTGTGGATCGTCGCCCTCGTCGCGATCGCGATCTTCGTCGTCGCGGACCGCTTCACCGTCGCCGGCCTCGGCGAGGAGATCTCGACGAATGTCGGGCTCAACTACAACCAGGTCGTCCTCATCGGCACGGTCCTCGTCGCCGTCGCGACCGGGGTCGTCACGGTCGTCGTGGGCAACCTGCCCTTCCTCGGGCTCATCGTCCCCAACATCATCTCGATGTGGCGCGGCGACGACCTGCGCAGCAACCTGCCGTGGGTCTGCCTGCTCGGCATCGCCATCGTCACCGTCTGCGACCTCGTCGGGCGCACGATCATCGCCCCCTTCGAGGTGCCCGTCTCGCTCATCCTCGGCGTCGTCGGCGCAGTCGTCTTCATCGCCCTCCTCCTGCGGCAGCGTCGTCGTGGCTGAGGCACCCGCGCAGCCGCGCACCACCCCGCCGGTCACCGCCCCCGTGGCGTCCGGCGGAGCACGCGAGTCCGGCCCCCTTCCCACCGCCCGCTCCCGCCGGCGCTACCGGGTCGTGCTCGTCGGCCTGCTCGTGCTGGCCGTCGGCCTGGGGTTCGCCCACCTCGCGGTGGACAACCCGATGCCGGTCGGCAGCGAGGGGTTCTGGCTCGTCGCGCAGATGCGGGGCAGCTCGCTCGTCGCGATGGCGGTCGTCGCGGTCTGCCAGGCGATGGCGACGGTGAGCTTCCAGACGGTGACCAACAACCGGATCATCACGCCGTCGATCATGGGCTTCGAGTCGCTCTACGTCGCCGTGCAGACCGCGGCCGTGTACTTCCTCGGCGTGTCCGGGCTCGGCATGCTCACCGGGCTGCCGCAGTTCGTCCTGCAGATCGCGCTCATGGTCGGGCTCTCGCTGGCGCTCTACGGGTGGCTGCTGTCCGGGCGCTACGCCAATGTGCAGATCATGCTGCTCATCGGCATCGTCATCGGCGGTGGGCTCGCGTCGGTCTCCTCCTTCATGCGGCGGATGCTCACGCCGAGCGAGTTCGACGTGCTCACCGCACGGATGTTCGGCTCCATGACCAACGCCGACCCGATGTACTTCCCCATCGCGATCCCGCTGTGCCTCGCCGCGGCCGCCCTGCTGTGGTGGCGCGCCCGACGGCTCGATGTCGTCGCGCTCGGCCGCGATGCCGCGACCAACCTTGGGCTCGACCACCGGCGTGAGCTCATGGGCACGCTCTTCCTCGTCTCGGTCCTCATGGCCGTCTCGACCGCGCTCGTCGGGCCGATGACCTTCCTCGGCTTCCTCGTCGCGACGCTCGCCTACCAGGCCGCCGACACCTACGACCACCGCCGGATCTTCCCCGTCGCCGCGCTCATCGGCTTCGTCGTGCTCTGCGGCGCCTACGTCGTGATGAAGCACGTCTTCTACGCCCAGGGTGTGGTGTCGATCATCATCGAGCTCGTGGGCGGCTCGGTCTTCCTCCTCGTCATCCTCAAGAAGGGGCGCCTGTGATCACCCTGACCGACGTCGGCAAGAGCTACGGCGACGAGGTGACGATCGGGCCGGTCGACCTCGAGATCCCGGCCGGCGGTGTCACGGCACTCGTCGGGCCCAACGGGGCCGGCAAGTCGACGCTGCTGACGATGATCGGACGGCTCCTCGACATCGACGAGGGTGCCATCGAGATCGCGGGCTACGACGTCGCCAGCACCAAGTCCAAGGACCTGGCGAAGATCGTCTCGATCCTGCGGCAGGAAAACCACTTCATCACTCGGCTCACCGTGCGCCAGCTCGTCGGCTTCGGGCGCTTCCCGTACTCGCAGGGACGCCTCACGGTCGCCGACGAGGAGGTCATCTCCCGGTCGATCGACTTCCTCGACCTCACCGCCCTCGAGGGCCGCTATCTCGACCAGCTCTCCGGGGGGCAGCGGCAGCGGGCCTACGTCGCCATGGTGCTCGCCCAGGACACCGACTACGTCCTGCTCGACGAGCCGCTGAACAACCTCGACATGCAGCACTCCGTGCACATGATGCGCCACCTGCACCGGGCCGCCGCAGAGCTCGGGCGCACGGTCATCGTCGTGCTCCACGACATCAACTTCGCCGGGCACTACGCTGACCGGATCTGCGCGGTCAAGGACGGCCAGGTCGTCGAGTTCGGGACCCCAGGGCAGATCATGACCGACGAGGTGCTCACCCGGGTCTTCGACACCGAGGTGCAGGTGATCGACGGACCCAACGGGCCGCTCGCCGTGTACTACTGACCGCCGTCGGTGGAGGGGCGAGCGCCAGCGAGCCTCGACACCCGATCCGCCCACTCAGCCCGCGACCGGCTCCGAGACGCGCTCGGCGGCGACCGGAGCGTCCGACGGCGGGGCGAGCTGCTCCCTTCGCTCGTAGGCCCACCCGGGGCCGCGCAGGAGGAAGCCGAAGCGGTCCGACCAGGTCGGCGCCGTCGCGATGTCCTTGGCGATGTCGCGCCACTCGTGGGTGGCGATCGTGCCGAGGTTGAAGCTGTCGATGTTGCGGGTCAGGCCGTAGCGCACCCGCTCGACCTCCGGCTCGAAGGTGCCGAAGAGCTTGTCCCACAGGATGAGGATCGAGCCGTGGTTGATGTCGAGGTACTGGCGCTGGCTGCCGTGGTGGGCGCGGTGGTGGCTCGGGGTGTTGAGCACCTTCTCCAGCCAGCCGATGGAGCGCACGGCCTCGGTGTGGATCCAGAACTGGTAGATGAGGTTGAGCGCCCGTGCGTCCTCGATGTAGCGTGGCGGGATCCCGAGCAGCGCGAGCACCCCATAGGGCGCCGACAGGGTGAAGCCGTCGGCGACCGGCTGCCGCAGCGCCGTCGACAGGTTGTAGCGCTCGCTGCTGTGGTGGACCACGTGCACCGCCCACAGCCACCGCGACTCGTGGGCCGTGCGGTGGTTCCAGTAGTAGATGAAGTCCCAGCCGGCGATGGCGAGCAGGTAGGGGACGGCCCCCGTGCGCTGGCGGAAGGGACTGATCGCGGCGAGCCGCGTCGCGGAGGTCTGTAGCGCCCACACCGAGGCCGCGGCGACCGCGGTCGAGCCGACGGCGGCGACGGCGGAGCCCGAGGTGAGCAGGCCGAGGGCGTCGACGCGCGAGCGGACGGTCGTCGGCTGCGGGGCGTCCGAGGGGAGGGTGCCGGCCTCGGGCAGCTCGCCCCCGTGGGCGCGCCGCTGGCGCAGCACGTCTCCGACGGTCGTCACGACGGCCGCCGCGGCGCCGACGGCCATGAGCGCGGTGCCCGCCCGCGTGGTCCCGGGCGCCAGACGACGCACGAGCGGCCCGGTGACGAAGGGGGCGATGAGACTGCCGATCCCCATGCTCAGGCTGGCGAAGGTGTCGTTGAGCTCGTAGTCCCCTGGCCGGTCCTCGTCGGGTGCGGCCGGGCGCTTGTGGTGCATCCACCAGTACTCCACACCCATGGCGCCCACGAAGGCAGGGATCGCGAGGACGGTCAGGTCAGGGCGTGCCATGGGGGCTCCTTTGCCGAGGACGAGCTCAACTGACCATAGAGTCAGTTGTCGTGCCTGACAAGATGTGCCGGATCACAGAGGAGGCATCCGTGAGTGGCATCGGGACGAAGGGCGTGGCCCGCGCCGAGCGCAGGCAGCAGCTCGTGCACGAGGCGGTCGAGGAGCTGGGAAGCCAGGGCTATGCCTGCGCCTCGATGGCCGACGTCGCCGCGCGCGCCGGTGTCTCGAAGGCCATGGTGCACAACGTCTTCGGGTCCAAGGCCGACCTCGCGCAGGCCTGCCTCGAGGAGGTCGGACCGCGCCTCGTCGCCACGATCGCCCAGGCCCAGACGGCGACCGATCCCGGTGAGCGCGCCCTCGACACCTTCACCGCGATCTTCTCGGCGATGGCCGAGCACCGCTATGCGTGGGCGCTCGTCAAGGACGAGACCCTGCCCGAGGGGTCGGCGGCTGCCGAGCTGGCACAGGGCTACCGCGCACAGCTGCACTCGATGGGGACCGTCGGCACCCGAGACGTCCTCGAGGCGGCCGGGCTCGCCGACCCGCTCGACCACGACCTGCTCGACCACATCTGGGAGTCGATCGTCGAGGCCGCGGTCGCGTGGTGGCAGGAGCACGATGACCACACCGCGGAGCAGATGGCGCAACGGCTCACCCGCCTGCTGGCCGTGGTCACGCTGCGGGGGTGACCCCCTTCGTCATGGCATCGCGGTCGTGGGGGAGCGCGCGGCTGGCCCGCCACGCACCGAGGACGGCGATCGCCAGCCCGATGGGGATCACCGTGAGGAGCGCGCGGTGCAGGCCGACGGCATCGGCGGCCAGGCCGTCGACCGGTGTGGCGAGGCCGTCCGAGAGGGCGCCGACGAGGATCGGGCCGATCGTCGCGCCGACGAGGTTGAAGGACGCGAAGTAGACCGCGATCGCCGTGGCCCGCAGCTGCGGTGGCGTGACGTCGGCGATCGCGGGCGACGCTGCGGCGGAGAGGAACTGGGTGCCCGTCCAGCCGATGGCGAAGAGCGCGACGAAGGCGACGGCACGGCCGGGGCCGAGCAGCAGCGCGGCGAGGGTCAGGGGGATCGCGGCGGCGAAACCGGCTGCCGCGACGACGAGCCGGCCTGACGGGTGCCGGTCGGAGGCGCGGTCGGCCAGACGCCCCCCGAGGAGCAGGCCGACGATGCCGGCGAGCCCGAGGATCGCCCCGGCGCCGATCGACGCCGGCCCGATCGACAGGCCGAAGTAGCGCTGGAGCAGTGGCACGACGAAGGTCGCGACGCCGTAGGTCGGGATCTGCAGCCCGATGCCGGCGACCATGAGCCAGGTGATCGTGCGGATCCGCAGCACGGCGCGATAGGGGTGCCGCTCCTGCTCCTGCGCGTGCAGCTCGACGGTGTCGGTGGCGCCGCGGGGTGGTTCCTTGACAAAGAGGACGGCGATCGCGAGGAGCAGGCCGGGCACGGCCGCGATGACGAAGGGGGCCCGCCACGTCCCCGTGGCCTCGACGAGCACGCCGACGGTGAGGAAGGCGAGGAGCAGCCCCACGGGGATCCCGAGGGAGACGATGCTGATGGCGCGGCTGCGGCGCTTCGGCTCGTAGACGTCGCAGATCAGCGCATTGGACGCCGGGCCGTAGCTCGCCTCGCCGATGCCGACGCCCAGGCGGAAGAGGAAGAGGAAGAGGAAGCCCTGCACGAGACCGCTCGCCCCGGTGAAGAGGCTCCACACGACGAGTCCGGCCGCCATGACGTAGCGACGCGGGACCCGGTCGGCGAGCCGACCGAGGAGCACGCCGGCGATGGCGTAGACGACGGTGAAGGACCCGCCGAGCACGCCGACCATCGTGTCGGTGAGGCCGAACTCCCCCTTGAGCGGTTCGACGATGACGGCCGGGATCGTCCGGTCGTAGAAGTTGACGACATTGGCCAGGGTCAGCGTCGCGAGCAGGTACCCGCGCTGCCCGCCCGTCAGTGGTTGCCGCATGCACCCAGTCTGTCGGGAATTCGCTGGTCGAGGTGCGCTGTCGCGCCTGGCTTCGAGGCTCCTTCGTCGCTCCTCAGCCACCGTTGGTCGAGGTGCGCTGTCGCGCCTGGCTTCGAGGCTCCTTCGTCGCTCCTCAGCCACCGTTGGTCGAGGTGCGAGGTCGCGCCTGGCTTCGAGGCTCCTTCGTCGCTCCTCAGCCACCGTTGGTCGAGGTGCGAGGAGCTCTGCGACGAGCCTCGAGACCCGGCGACCACATATCGTCGAGCCGTGATCAAGCGCCTCACCGTCTTCTGCGGCTCGACCCCCGGCACCGACCCTCGCTGGGTGGACCTCGCGCACGACGTCGGGGCCGAGCTGGCCCGCCGGGATATCGGTCTGGTCTACGGCGCGGGCGGCGGTGGCCTCATGGGCGCCGTGGCCCAGGGTGCGCTCGACGCAGGTGGTGAGGTCATCGGCGTCATCCCCACCTTCATGATCGAGCGGGAGTGGGGCCGCGACGACCTCACCGAGGTGCACGTCGTCGAGACGATGCACGAGCGCAAGGCGCTCATGGCCGACCTGACGAGCGCCTTCCTCGCGCTGCCCGGCGGCATGGGCACGCTCGAGGAGGTCTTCGAGGTGTGGACTTGGCGGCAGATCGGCCTGCTCGACAAGCCGGTCGGCTTCCTCGACGCCGACGGCTTCTGGACCCCGCTGCTCGACTCCCTTCGCGGCATCTCGCAGGCCGGCTTCATGTCGCAGGCGAGCCTCGACGACGTCGTCGTCGCGCCCGACCTCGATGCCGCGCTCGCCGGCCTCGAGGCGCGCGGCACCGGCACCCGGATGCTGCGGCCGGTGACCTGACCCCCCTTCGTCAGGCGGCGTCGGGGCGGATCCCGATGAGGCGAAGGGAGGATCCCGCGCACTCGGGGCACGGGTGGACCAGGGGTGCGTCCACCTCCGGCCACAGGATCCGGAAGGTCTCGTGCACACCGCACCGGTAGGCGACGATGCGCGGACCCTGCGCGGGGCGGGTGAGCTCGGGGGCGGTCAGGCGACGGACGGTGCTTGTGTGGCGCTGCATGCGAGAGATGGTGCGCCGCAAGGATTTCCCGACTGCTGCGCTCATGTTTCCGGGGTATTGCGCGGGCCGTCGTCCGCCGCCGAGTAGCGTTGTCCCCATGACTCAGACGCGTGCGGAGAAGGACAGCATGGGCACCATCGAGGTGGCCGCGGACAAGTACTGGGGCGCGCAGACGCAGCGCTCGCTCGGCAACTTCGACATCGGTCGCGACACCTTCGTCTGGGGCCGCTCGATGATCCGCGCCCTCGGCATCCTCAAGAAGTCCGCCGCCCTGGCCAACGCCGAGCTCGGCGAGCTGCCGCAGGACGTCGCCGACCTCGTGGCGCAGGCGGCCGACGAGGTCATCGCGGGCGACCTCGACGAGCACTTCCCGCTCGTCGTCTTCCAGACCGGCTCGGGCACGCAGTCCAACATGAACTCCAACGAGGTCATCTCCAACCGCGGCATCGAGATCGCCGGCGGCGAGATGGGCTCCAAGACCCCGGTCCACCCCAACGACCACGTCAATCGCGGCCAGTCGAGCAACGACACCTTCCCCACGGCGATGCACATCGCGATCGTCCTCGACCTCAACGAGCGTCTCTACCCGTCCGTCACGCAGCTGCGCGAGACCCTGGCCGCCAAGGCCAAGGAGTTCGCCGACATCGTCATGGTCGGCCGCACCCACCTGCAGGACGCCACCCCGGTGACCCTCGGCCAGGTCATCGGCGGCTGGGTCGCCCAGATCGACTTCGCCCTGGATGCGGTCAAGCACGCCGACGAGCGCGCCCGCGAGCTGGCCATCGGTGGCACCGCGGTCGGCACGGGCCTCAACGCCCACCCCGACTTCGGCAAGCTCTGCGCGGCCAAGATCAGCGACGAGGCCGGCTACGACTTCGTCCAGGCCCCCAACCTCTTCGCCAGCCTCTCGGCGCACGACGCGCTCGTCGAGGTGAGCGGCTCCCTTCGCACCCTCGCCGGCGCCCTGATGAAGATCGCCAACGACGTGCGCTGGTACGCCTCCGGCCCGCGCAACGGCATCGGCGAGCTCGCGATCCCGGAAAACGAGCCGGGCTCGTCGATCATGCCGGGCAAGGTCAACCCCACCCAGGCCGAGGCGATGACGATGGTCGCCACCCGGGTCTTCGGCAACGACGCGACGGTCGGCTTCGCCGGCAGCCAGGGCAACTTCCAGCTCAACGTCTACAAGCCGGTCATGGCGCACGCGGTCATCGAGTCGATCCGCCTGATCTCCGACGCCTGTGTCTCCTTCGACACCAACTGCGCCGTCGGCATCGAGCCGGTCCGCGAGAAGATCGACGAGAACCTCTCGCGCAACCTCATGCTCGTCACCGCGCTCAACCGCCACATCGGCTACGACAAGGCAGCGGCCATCGCCAAGAAGGCGCACAAGGAGGGCACGAGCCTGCGCGAGGCCGCCGTCGCCTCCGGTGACATCTCCGGCGAGGACTTCGACGCCTGGGTCGTCCCGGCCGACATGACGCACCCGAGCGCCTGACGACGCCTCACCCGCCCCGGGATTTCCGGGTCACCCGAGAAACCTCCCCCTTCGCAAGGGTTTCAAACCCTTGCGAAGGGGAGGTTTCTCTTGTTGAGCAGCGGCGGGAGTCGTCGGGCCGGTCAGAAACCCTCGTCGGCGACCTTGGCCGCCGGGCCCGCAGCGGTGCCGTAGCCTCCGAGCAGCTCCGCCAGGCGAAGGGGGCCGCGCGCCTCGTCGGCTCGGCCGGCCCGCTGCAGGGTGCGGCCCAGGAGCAGGTGCGCGTAGGCGTCGTCGGGAGCCTCGGCGATGACCTCGCGGGCCGCGGCCTCGGCCCGCCCGAGCTGCGCGGAGTGGAAGTAGCAGCGCGCCAGCAGCAGGTGGATCTCGGCGGGTGCCGTGCCCGACGGGGTCGGCGTCGCCCTCCGCGCGGGCGGCCGCGAGATCGGTGAAGAAGTCCTCGAGGTCGCTCGCCGCATCGGTGTAGCGGGCATCGTCGAAGGCGTGCTTCGCGCGCTCGTAGCGCTCGAAGCCGTACAGCTCGCGCGTCGTCGTGGTCATGACGTCCTCAACCCCGCCGGGGTGAGAACCATTCCCAGCAGGCCGGCGCACGCTCAGCGCACGCGGTCGAGCCGGACGAAGTCCGCCAGCCACGCGCCCAGCTCGCGGGCGCAACCGTCGACGGCCGCGGACCAGTCGTGCGCGGTCTCGTCGGCGTTGTCGCTCACGACCTTGACCAGGTGGACGGGCACGCCGAGCTCGGTGCACGCGAGGGCGATGGCGTAGCCCTCCATGTCGACGAGGTCGGCGCGTGTGGCGAGCTCGTCGCGCACGGCCGGGTCGGTGACGAAGAGGTCGCCGCTCGCCAGCGCCGTTGGTCGGCCGGCGTCCAGCTCGATCCGCTCGCGAGGGTCGAGGCCGAGCTGCCGGATCGGCTCGGCCGACAGGTCGTGATTGAGCACGGTCCCGATCTCGTGCAGTCCGGCGACGTCGGGGCGCAGGGCGCCGGCCGTGCCGATGTTGACGACGACGAGCTCGTCGCGGCGCGGGTGCTCACAGATCGCGCGGGTGACCTGCACGGCCGCGAGGGTCTTGCCGACCCCGGTGACGAGGACCTCGAGGTCTTCGGGGACGTGGGCGGCCTCGGCCCGGATCGCGGCGACGACGAGCAGGTGCATGGCGCCACCGTATCCGTCGTATCGTGCGGAGCATGGCCCCCTTCGTCCCGCACGCGCTGATCCGTGGCGCCCGCCTGCGACCCGGCGCCGCACCCGTGGACATCCGGCTGCGCGAAGGGAGGATCGCCGAGATCGGCGAGCACCTCACCACCGCGGGGGCCGAGGTCCATGACGCCGGCGGAGCGCTCGCGCTCCCGGGGCTGTGGGACGCACACGTGCACTTCGGCCAGTGGGCGGCGATGTCCCGCCGGGTCGACGTCGCGGACACCGCGAGCCCCGAGGAGGTCACGGCCCGGGTCGCGCGCCACCTCGCCGCGGAGCGTCCCGCGCCGGGCACGGTCGTGCAGGGCTTCGGCTGGCGGGTCGCGGGCTGGGACCGGCTGCCGGGCACCGCCGAGCTCGACGCCGTCGCCGGCGACCGGCCGGTCATCCTCATCAGCGGGGACTGCCACGCCGGGTGGCTGAGCAGCGCGGCCTTCCGAGCCCTTGGTCTGCCGGTCCACGAGGGGCACCTCGACGAGGACGAGTGGTTCCCGATCTACCAGCGCCTGGCCGACCTGCCGGAGGACCCGGCCGTCGTCCGCGCCAGCCTCGACTCGGCGATGCGTGCCGCCGCGGCGAAGGGGGTCGTCGGCATCGCCGACATGGAATTCGAGGCGGGGCGCCTCGAGTGGCCTCAGCGCACCGCCGACGGCCTCGACCTGCTACGGGTGCGTCCGGCGACCTACCCCGAGGGGCTCGAGGAGACCATCGCCGCGGGTGTGCGGACCGGCGACGTGCTCGACGGGACCGGCCTGGTGACGATGGGCCCGCTCAAGGTCATCACCGACGGCTCGCTCAACACCCGCACCGCCTGGTGCTGCGAGCCCTTCGTCACCGACGACGACCTCGGCGACCCGCACGGCAAGAGCACTGTCGGTCCCGAGGAGCTCACCGGGCTGCTGCGGCGCGCCCACGCGCACGGCCTCGACGGCGCGGTCCACGCGATCGGCGACCAGGCGCTGCTCGACGCCCTCGACGCCTACGCCGCGAGCGGCGCACGCGGCACGATCGAGCACGCGCAGCTGGTGCGGATGGAGGCGCTGGGTCGCTTCGCCGACCTCGGGCTCATCGCGAGCGTCCAGCCGGCGCACCTGCTCGACGACCGCGACTCGACCGAGGCCCTGTGGCCCGACCGGCTCGACCGGTGCTTCGCCCTGCGCTCGATGACGACGGCGGGGATCCCCCTTCGCCTGGGGTCGGACGCTCCCGTCTCCCCGCTCGACCCGTGGCTCGCCATGGCGGCGGCGGTCCACCGCAGTGCCGACGAGCGCGAGCCCTGGGCGCCGGAGCAGGCGATCGCGCCCCGCGAGGCGCTGCTCGCCTCGACCGACGGCGTCACCGAGCTCACCGTCGGGGGCCCGGGCGACGTCGCCCTCCTCGCCGAGGACCCCTGCCCCGCAGGCCTGCCCGGTACCGCAGCCCAGGCAGCTCACCTGCGGGAGACGCAGGTGCTGGCGACCTTCGTCGGCGGTCGACTGACCCACTCCGCCTGAGTCAGTCTCGCTCGGAACCCTTCTTCCTGTGGATGCTTACGGAGACCTCGGGCAGGCGGTCGCTCACCTTGTCCTTGGCCGTCTTCGCGCGCGTCAAGCGGTCGGCTCCGAACCGCTTGGCCGCGTCCACCTTCTCGGCGCCTCGTTCGACCGCACGGTCCCGGAGGTCCGTCGCGGCCGCGCCCCACGCGCGGGCATCGACGTCGGCGCCGTCCTGCGTAAGGCCGAGGACGTCGTGAAACCCTACGATCTGGGACGCGACTCTGTTGCGAGACCGGACGACCTTGGCCGAGGAGCGCGGGTTCGTGAGGACCTTGGCGTTGGCGGTCCCCGCCGCATCGTCGATCCGGGACAGCAGAATATGGGTTCGCTCGGCGATCGCTCGAGCTCGGTTCTCGCGGGCGGTCTCGAGTCCGCGGCGGTGGGTGTCGAGCTCATCGGGTGACGCGTCGAGGACCCGGTCCAGCTCGAGGATGGCGATGGCGTCGAGCAGCTGGAAACACCGCGCGAGCACGGCGAACCACTCGCGGCTGATGTCCTCGGCATTTCGCGTGATCTCGACGAGGTCCCCGACATCACGTTGACCCTCGAGCCTCTCCGCCAGTGCATCGAGCTGGCGCAGGGCATAGATCTGGGTCCGGCTGATCGTGAAGCCGACCCCTTGCACCTTGGACCAGGTCACCTCGGACACGCGCCCGACGCTCTCCCGGACGGCCATGGCCTCGTCGAGCAGGTCGCCGGCAGCGATCATGTCCGCGAGCACGGCATCCTTCTGAGCGCGCAGGATGTCGTCGACCTTGGCGTCGATGGCCTTGAGGTAGTCGGTGATCTCGTCCATGGCCTGCTGCATGGCGAGCTGTGCCATAACCCCGGCAGCGCCGGTCAGGATCGCGGGGTTGGCCAGGACATCACCATGCTGCGTGGAGAACTCGAGGATCCCGGTGATCTTGCCCTTGTCTGTGACGATCGCGCGACTGACATCGGCGGTGGAACCCTTCATGGGAGTCGACGTCGAGAGCTTCTCCGCTGACTCCTTGGTCAACTTGATCCAGCGCCCGGACTCGGCGGCGACCTGGGCGGACGCCCGGGCGGCCCCGGACCCGGCCGTGAGGATCTGGCTCAGGCGCAGCACGTCAACCGCACGGGATGGAACGCCCTCAGCCGTGACGAATCGCTCAACCGCCTGGTGGCTCCCGATGATGGCGATGCCCTTGGCGTCGCGGACGAGGTGGACCTCGTCGCCAAAGCTGCTGTCGTCGTCCATACGTCTCCCCGGTGTCCGGCCCGATCCGCGTGCAACTGTGGGGCAGCTGCACGAAAAGGGGCGTGATGTCGGACATGCTAGCCACGGCCCCCCGACAGCGCAGGGAGTAGCGTCGGTACGACTGCTGGACGTCGCGGCGGAACCCGAGCTCTTCGGGATCCTGAGTCAGAAGCCCTCGACGAGCGAGTCGATCTTCGCGGCGGAGGGGTGCGGCTCGCCGCCGCAGACGGTCGTGACGAGCTCTCGGTCGGCGCTGCCGGCGCCGGTCACGGTGAGGTTGGTGCCGCCCGCTCCGACGCACGGGCTGTCCTGACCCTCGATCTCGTCGAGGCGGGCGGGCAGCTCGGCGACGAAATCCTCCCACTGGTCGGCGTCCATCGGCCGTGACGTCTCGTCCCCCTTGACCTCCTCGCTCACCTCGTCCTGCGAGAGCCGGAGCGAGCGGGTGTCCTGGTAGCGGTCGGGGGTCGAGGGCGGGACCCAGCTGACCTCCACCACGACCGTGGCCGGGTCGAGCTGCGGCTCGTCGCCCCCGCCGACGAGCCCGCAGGCGGAGGTCAGCAGGAGCGCGGCGGCGAGGGCGAGCGGCTTCATGCACCTGTGACGTGGTGCGTCGGCGGAAAGTTCCGTGGTGTCGAGGCTCGGCCGCGGGCGGCCTCGCGCCTCCACCAGCGGGTGGGTTCGGCCGCGGGCGGCCTCCCGCCTCCACCATCGGATGGGCGAGGCCGTGAGGCCCCGCCCATCCGGTGATGCTGGCCAGGGGTCAGTTGGCGGTGTCGATCGTGACGCCGTAGTAGTTCGCCGCGTCGACGACCGGCTGGTAGAAGCTGTACGAGCCGGCCGCGTAGCCGCGGTTCCAACCGCGCTCGACACCGACCGGACCGCCGGAGGTCATGCCCTGGGCGAGGTTGCCGACACCGATGTACGCGCCCCCGGAGTCGCCGCCCTCCGTGCAGACGCTCGCCTCGGCGAGACCGGAGACGACCGTGCCGCCGTAGTTGACGGTGCGGTTGTAGGCCTTGATCGTCCCGCAGGTCCAGCCGGTCGTGTTGCCGGCCTTGCAGATCTCGGAGCCGACGGCGTTCTTGCTCGCGCCCTCGACCGGGTAGTAGCCCGAGTGGCCTCTTGCCGGGTGAGTTCGCGCCCTTCACACGCAGGGTTCACGTCGATGTCACCGCCCCGGGTTGCATCGAAGGGGGGGCCTTGGCTAATCTGGACTCGTTCCAATCAACGGAGCGGTCAAGTCCGCGCCGGATGGAGCGAACTGAACCCGAGAGATGCACAGGAGACCAACGCATGTCCCTCATCAACACCCAGATCAAGCCCTTCCAGGCCACCGGCTACATCGACGGTGAGTTCAAGGACTTCTCCGAGGCGGACATCGCCGGCAAGTGGGCGATCTTCTTCTTCTACCCGGCCGACTTCACCTTCGTCTGCCCGACGGAGCTCGAGGACCTCGCGGCCGAGTACGACGCGGAGCTCAAGGGCTTGGGCGTCGAGGTCTTCTCGGTCTCGACCGACACGCACTTCACCCACAAGGCGTGGCACGAGACCTCTGACGCGGTCGGCAAGGTCACCTACCCGATGCTCGGCGACCCGACCGCCACCATCTCGCGCAACTTCGACATCCTGCGCGAGGACGAGGGCCTGGCCAACCGTGGCACCTTCCTCGTCGACCCCGACGGCGTCATCCAGTTCCTCGAGATCACGGCCGAGGGCATCGGCCGCAACGCCAAGGAGCTCGTCCGCAAGGTCAAGGCCGCCCAGTACGTCCGCAACAACCCCGGTGAGGTCTGCCCGGCCAAGTGGGAAGAGGGCGCCGAGACCCTCGCCCCGAGCCTGGACCTCGTCGGCAAGATCTGATCGGGCCTCTCCGCTCGACCTGATCGCCGTCAACGCACGGTGCATCTCTGGTGGGGGCGGCGCGACCACGCCGCCCCCACCCGCACCCCGCAACTGTCATCCCCCTTCGTCCTGCAGGAGTCGCTCGCACCATGGCCCTCGACCAGAACCTCGCCACCCAACTCAAGGCGTACCTCGACAACCTCCGCGAGCCCATCGAGCTCGTCGCGAGCCTCGACGCGAGCCCCAAGTCCCGTGAGCTCGACGAGCTGATCGTCGAGATCGAGGGGATGAGCGACCTCATCACCCGCTGCGTGGCCGAAGGGAGCGACCTCGACGAGCGCGTCCCCTCCTTCGCGATCACCCGCGTGTCCGACCCGCAGGTGTCCGTCCGCTTCGCCGGCATCCCGATGGGCCATGAGTTCACCTCCCTCGTCCTGGCGCTGCTCCAGGTCGGCGGGCACCCGAGCAAGGCCTCGCAGGAGGTCATCGAGCAGATCAAGGGTCTGACCGGTGAGCACCACTTCGAGACCTTCTTCTCGCTCAGCTGCCAGAACTGCCCCGACGTCGTCCAGGCGCTCAACCTCATGAGCGTGCTCAACCCCGGCATCACCCACACGGCCATCGACGGCGCCGTCTTCCCCGAGGAGGCCGAGCGCCGCGGCGTGCTCGCCGTGCCGACCGTCTTCGTCGACGGCGAGTCCTTCGGCTCCGGCCGCATGGAGCTCGCCGAGATCGTCGGCAAGGTCGACGAACTGGCCGGTGGCGACTCCGCGGCCCGCGCCGCCGAGGAGCTGTCTTCCCGTGAGCCCTACGACGTCCTCGTCGTCGGAGGTGGCCCCGCCGGCGCCTCCGCGGCGATCTACGCCGCGCGCAAGGGCATCCGCACGGGTCTCGTCGCCGAGCGCTTCGGCGGCCAGGTGCTCGACACCATGGCGATCGAAAACCTCGTCTCCGTCCCGCACACCGAGGGCCCGAAGCTCGCGGCCGACCTCGAGCGCCACGTCGGCGAGTACGACGTCGACATGATCCGCAGCCAGGCCGCCGCCGGCCTCGCCGCCGGCGACGACGGGCTGACGGTCGTCGACCTCGTGGGCGGCGCCGCGCTCAAGGGCAAGACCGTGGTCCTCGCGACGGGCGCCCGCTGGCGCACCATGGGCGTCCCCGGCGAAGAGGACTACCGCAACAAGGGCGTCACCTTCTGCCCGCACTGCGACGGCCCGCTCTTCAAGGGCAAGCGCATCGCCGTCATCGGCGGCGGCAACTCCGGCGTCGAGGCCGCGATCGACCTCGCGGGCATCGTCGGGCACGTCACCCTCGTCGAGTTCATGGACGAGATGCGCGCCGACGAGGTGCTCCAGCGCAAGCTGCGCTCGCTGCCCAATGTCGACGTCCGCCTCGGCACCAAGACCACCGAGGTCGTCGGCGACGGCGGCAAGGTCACCGGCATCGTCGTCGAGCCCCGCGACGGCGGCGAGGGCGAGACCCTCGCTCTCGAGGGCGTCTTCGTCCAGATCGGCCTGCTGCCCAACACCGAGTGGCTCGGCGACGCGGTCGAGCTCTCCGAGCGCGGCGAGATCGTCATCGACGGTGTCGGCCGGACCAACCTGCCGGGCGTCTTCGCCGCCGGCGACTGCACGGTCGAGCCCTACAAGCAGATCGTCACGGCCCTGGGTGCCGGGTCGACCGCGTCCCTGAGCGCCTTCGACCACCTGATCCGCACGAGCGCGCCCGACGAGGACGCCGCGATCGCCGCCACCAAGGCTGCCGACGGTCCGCTCGAGGCCGGCGACCAGATTGACGTCCCCGACTCGGTGGGCGTCTCGGCCTGACCGGTCGCTACCGTCGTCTTCAACCCCCCTCGACCACACCAGGAGTGCGCATGAGCGAGCAGATCGACCTCTCCGACCACGGTCCCGCCCCCTACGCCGTCGACATCGAGTCGGCCACGCTGCAGAACTCCAACTACCGCTCCACGCTGTGGACCGGTACCAACCTGCAGCTGACCGTCATGGCCATCGCGCCCGGTGACGACATCGGCCTGGAGGTCCACGAGGACCACGACCAGTTCATCCGTGTCGAGGAGGGTCGCGGCCGGGCCCAGATGGGGCCGGCACGGGACGACCTGAGCTTCGACCGCGAGGTCGGCGACGACGACATCATCATGGTGCCGGCCGGGCAGTGGCACAACGTCACCAACATCGGCGACGTGCCGCTGAAGGTCTACTCCCTCTACGGCCCGCCGGAGCACGTGCACGGCACGGTCCACGCGACCAAGGCCGACCAGGACGCCGACCCCAACGAGCACTGATCACGACGAAGGGTGGGACCCGCCAGCTGGTGGGTCCCACCCCTCGTCATGTGGTGGCGCGCCAGGTGACCGGCCGGTAACGTCCGGCGCCATGCGGAACACCATCACGTACACCCACGTCCCCGGGGACGGCGCGCCCGTCGTCCTCGTCCACGGCATCGGCCACCGGCGCCAGGCGTGGGGCGAGGTGCCGGAGCTGCTCGCGGCGCGCGGTCACGACGTCTACGTCGTCGACCTGCCCGGCCACGGGGACTCGCCGAAGCCCACCCGCCCGGACGGCTGGTCGATGCGCAGTCATGCCGAGCAGTTCGAGCGGCTCTTCCGCGAGCTGGGCATCGAGCGGCCGCACGTCGTCGGCAACTCACTCGGCGGCGCGATGGCCCTCGAGCTGGCCGCCCGCGAGGGCGTCGTCAGCAGCGTGACCGCCCTGTCGCCGGCCGGGTTCTTCCCGCCGTGGCACCTGGCCAACGTCGCAGCCAACCTGCTCTTGATGAAGGCCGGCAGTCACCTCCCCGAGGCGCTGCACCGCCGCCTCACCGCCCACGTCTGGTTTCGCAAGCTGGCCTTCCGCGCCCTCTACACGCACCCGGAGAAGGTCACCGTCGAGGCGGCGGTGGGGGACACCCTCAACCTGCGCCGGGCACCCGGCTTCTGGCCGCACTTCGTCCGGGCGACCTTCCTGCGCGTCACCAAGCCGCTCGCCGTCCCGACGACCATCGCCTGGGGCGACACCGACCGCCTGCTCCTGCCCTCCGAGGCAGACACCGCCCGAGCCCGCTTCCCCGAGGCGACCCACGTCTCGCTCGAGGACTGCGGGCACTGTCCTCAGATCGACCACCCCGCGCTCGTCGTCGACAGCGTCCTCGCGACGATCGAGCGAGCGGGCTCCCGCCAGGGGGCCGTTCAGTAGAACCGGGAGGGGGGCCGACTACTCAACATCCGACCTGCGGATGAGCACTTCACGCGTGCTGCTTCGTGCGGGCGCACGGGCGACGGCATCTGGACCCATCCGTCGACGACCGAGGCGCTCAGCGATGTGCTCGTCGGCTGAGCAGGGGTGCGCGGGCCGGTGACGAGACGTACGTTACCGATGAGAAATAAACCAATGGATGGAAGGTCACCGATGACTGCCGCGCCCAGCCAACCGCAGGGCACCACCCGCCGCGAGCTGCCGGAGCGTGTCGACGTCCTCGTCGTCGGCGCCGGCATCTCGGGCATCGGTGCCGCGCACCGCATCCTGGAGGCCGACCCCGCCGTCGACCTCGCGATCGTCGAGGCGCGGAAGCGCACCGGCGGCACGTGGGACCTCTTCCGCTACCCGGGGGTGCGGTCGGACTCCGACATGTTCACCCTGTCCTTCCCCTTCCGGCCGTGGCAGGGACGCAAGGCGATCGCCGACGGGGGTGACATCCGCGACTACGTGCGGGCCACCGCGACCGAGGGCGGGCTCGACGAGCTGACCCACACCGGGTGCCGGGTCGTCGCGCTCGACTGGTCGAGCGACGCCCAGGAGTGGACCGTCCAGGTCGACACGGCCACGGGCCGGCGCGAGGTGCGCGCCGGGTGGGTCCACTTCGGCAGCGGCTACTACAACTACGAGGAGGCCCACGACCCGGGCTTCGCGGGGGTCGAGGACTTCTCCGGGACCGTGGTGCACCCGCAGTTCTGGCCGCAGGACCTCGACCACGCCCGCAAGCGCGTCGTCGTCATCGGCTCGGGTGCGACGGCCGTGACCGTCGTCCCGGCGATGGCACAGACGGCGGCCCACGTGACGATGCTCCAGCGCACGCCGAGCTATGTCTTCTCCCAGCCGGGGGTCGACCCCTTCGTCCAGCTGCTGCGCAAGCGCTTCAGCCCGCAGCGCGTGCAGTCGCTCACCCGGGTCAAGAACCTCGGCCTGCAGACCTTCCTCTACGAGCTCTCCCGCAAGCGGCCGCAGGTGGCCAACAAGATCGTCCTCGGCCAGGTCCGCGCCTTCCTGCCCAAGGAGGTCGTCGCCGAGCACTTCACCCCGCCCTACGACGTGTGGGACCAGCGGCTGTGCGCCGTGCCCGACGGCGACCTCTACACGACGATCCGGCGGGGTGCCGCCGACGTCGTCACCGGCCACATCGACCGCTTCGTGCCCGAGGGCGTGCGCCTGACTGACGGTCGGGTCCTCGAGGCCGACATCGTCGTCACCGCGACCGGCCTGCGGCTGCAGCTCTTCGGCGGGGCGCAGGTCTCGGTCGACGGTGCGCCGGTCGACATGGCCCGCCGCTTCGCCTACCGCGGCGTGATGCTCGCCGGCGTCCCCAACGTCACGATGACCGTCGGCTACGTCAACGCCTCGTGGACGCTGCGGGCCGACCTGGTGAGCCGCTACGTCGCGCGGCTGCTCGGGCACCTGCGCGACCGTGGCCTGGGCACCGCGGTCCCGGTCGCGCCAGACGGCATGACGGCCGGCCCGATCATGGACCTGACTTCGGGCTACGTGCAGCGCATCGTCTCGACCTTCCCCAAGGTCGGTGACCGCGCGCCGTGGACGATGCCGCAGAACTACCTCAAGGACAAGATCGCCTTCCGCCGGGCCGATGTCACCGAGGACATGTTCTTCGCTCCGCTCGGGGCGAAGGGAGTGGCCCTCCCGTCGGGTGCGGAGGCACCGGCGCAGCTGCCGCTGCCCGGGTCGTCGAGCAATGTCGACGGCGCCGTGGGCGATGTCGTCGAGGTGCCGGCGACGGAGGCCGCCGAGTCACCGGCCTCCGTGGAGGCTGTCGCGGAGACCTCGCGGTGAAGCGCCCCGATCTCGTCGTCGCCGGCGGCACGGCGGTCGTCACCGGGGCCGCCGGTGGCATGGGCGAGCACCTGGCCAAGGGCCTGGCGCGTCGCGGTGCCGACCTCGTCGTCCTCGACCGCGACGCCGCCGGCCTCGAGCGGGTCGTCGCCGAGATCGGCCGGGAGACGCCCGGGGCGCGAGTGGCCCCCTTCGTCGTCGACCTGTCGGACCGGGCCGCTGCCGACGCGGCGATCGCGCGCATCCGCGACGAGCACGCTGGCGTGACGATGCTCTTCAACAACGCCGGCGTCGCGGTCGGTGGCCGGTTCGTCGACGTCTCGGCACAGGACTTCGACTGGCTGCTCGAGATCAACCTGCTCGTGCCGATCCGGCTCACCCGGGCGCTGCTGCCGCTCATGCTTGCGGGCGGTGAGGGGCAGGTGGTCAACACCTCGAGCCTCTTCGGGCTCATCGGTCCGCCCGGCCAGAGCGCCTACGCGACGAGCAAGTTCGGGCTGCGCGGGTTCAGCGAGTCGCTGCGCAGCGAGCTCGAGGCGGAGGATCTGCCGGTGGGGGTCACCTCGGTGCACCCCGGGGGCATCCGCACGGGCATCGCCCGCAATGCCCGCATCCCCGACGGGGTCGACCGGCATGAGGCCGAGGAGGGCGTCCGCGACTTCGACAAGGTGCTCAGGTACCCCGCCGACCGGGCCGCGGAGGAGATCATCGAGGCCGCGATCGCCCGTCGACCGCGGCTGCTCATCGGCAACGACGCCCGCGCGCTCGACGCGGTCGCCCGGCTGCTGCCCGCGCGCTACTGGTCGCTCATGGGTCGCGGGATGGCCCTCGCGGCGAAGCGCCAGTAGCGACTGCCATCATGGGGCCATGACGATGCCCCAGCAGCTCCAGGGCCGACTGCGCCTGCCGATCATCTCTGCGCCGATGTTCCTCGGCTCGGGCGTCGACCTCGTCGTCGGTGCCTGCCGCGCCGGGGTCGTCGGGACCTTCCCGGCGCTCAACCTGCGCACCACCGAGGACTTCGACGGGTGGCTGACGCAGATCGAGACGGCCCTGGCCGAGCCCGACGCGAGCGGTCGCCGGCCCGCGCCCTTCGGCGTCAACTTCATCGTCCACCACACCAACAAGCGCATCGAGGCCGACCTCGAGCAGATCGTCGCGCACGAGGTGCCGCTCGTCATCACCAGCCTCGGCGCTGCCAAGGAAGTCGTCGACGCGGTCCACTCCTACGGCGGCCTCGTCTTCCACGACGTCACCAATGCCAAGCACGCGGCCAAGGCGGCGGCCGCGGGGGTGGACGGGCTCATCCTCGTCTCGGCCGGTGCCGGTGGGCACGCCGGCGGGCTCAACCCCTTCGCCCTGATCAGCGAGGTGCGCGCGGTCTGGGACGGGCCGCTCATCCTCAGTGGTGCCCTGTCGACCGGCCGCGACGTGCTCGCCGCCCAGGCCGCCGGTGCCGACCTGGCCTACATGGGCACGCGCTTCCTCGCGACGAGCGAGTCGCTCGTGTCGCAGGAGTACCGCGACATGCTCGTCGGGCACAGCGCCGAGCAGATCGTCTACACCCCGTCGATCAGCACCATCCCGGCCAACTTCCTGCGCGAGAGCATCGTCGCCGCCGGCCTCGACCCCGACCACCTGCCGGTGCCCGAGCGCGTCGACCTCGGCCACGTCACCAACCCCCACGCCGCGGAGCCCGCGAGCACGACCTCGGCGACCGCCCCCAAGGCGTGGAAGGAGATCTGGAGCGCCGGCCAGTCCGTCGCCGGCATCTCCTCCGTCGTCCCCGTGGCCGAGCTCGTCGACCAGCTCGAGGCCGAGTACACCCAGGCGAAGGGGGAGCTGCTCGCGGTCCTCGGGGAGTAGGTGAGCCGGGCGTCCGTGGGCGCGAACCCCCCTTTGCGCGGATGGACCGCGGGGCTAGCGTGGAGGGCATGGCTGAAACCCCCACTCGCGTCCTCGGGGACGGCACGTCGGTGCCGGTCCTCGGATTCGGCACCTACCCGCTGCGCGGGGACGACGGCGTGCGCGCCATCGCATCGGCTCTCGAGGTGGGCTACCGGCTCATCGACACGGCGGTCAACTACCGCAACGAGCGAGAGGTGACCGAGGCGATCCGGGCGAGCGGCATCGACCGCGGCGATGTCTTCGTCCAGACCAAAGTCCCCGGCCGTGACCACGAGAACGCCCGCACGAGCATCGAGACCTCGCTGCAGGTCATGGACCTCGAGTACCTCGACAGCGTGCTCATCCACTGGCCCAATCCCTCGCAGGGCCACTACGTGAAGGCTTGGCAGGGGCTCGTCGACGCGCGCGAGGCGGGGCTGGTCCGCTCGATCGGCGTCAGCAACTTCACGCCCGCCCACCTCGACGAGATCATCGAGGCGACCGGCGTGGCTCCGGCGAGCAACCAGGTCGAGATGCACCCCGCCTTCCCACAGGCGGACCAGCGTGCCGCCGACGCCGAGCGGGGCATCACGACGCAGGCGTGGAGCCCGATCGGCCGGGGCGAGATCCTCGACGCCGAGCCGGTTGTCGCCGCCGCGCGGGCCCACGACGTCACGCCCGCCCAGGTCGTCCTGCGTTGGCACCTGCACCTCGGGTCGCTCCCGCTGCCGAAGTCCGGTGACCCGGAGCGGCAGCGGACCAACCTCGAGATCTTCGGCTTCGATCTCTCCGAGGCCGAGACCGAGGCGATCACCGCGCTCGGCCGTCCCGACGGGCGCCTCTTCGACGCCGACCCGACGTACCACGAGGAGATGTGATGGAACTGCTGCCCCGCCTCGACGCCGCGGAGGTGCGCCGACTCGACCGTGCGCACGTCATGCACTCGTGGAGCGCGCAGGACCTCATCGACCCGCCGGGGGTCGTGGCGGCACGGGGCAGCAGGTTCACCGACCACACCGGTCGCGAGTACCTCGACTTCTCGAGCCAGCTGGTCAACGTCAACCTCGGGCACCAGCACCCAGACCTCGTCGCGGCGATTGCCGAGGCCGCCGGTCGGATGACGACGATGGCGCCGAGCTTTGCCGTCGAGACCCGCTCGCAGGCGGCCGCGATGATTGCCGACCGGGCGCCGGGCGACCTCGACGCGGTCTTCTTCACCAATGGTGGCGCCGACGCCAACGAGCACGCGATCCGTATGGCGCGGCTGCACACCGGCCGACACAAGGTGCTGGCCGCGTACCGCAGCTACCACGGCGGCACGGCGGGCGCGATGGCCCTCACCGGCGAGCCGCGGCGGTGGGGGAGCGAGCCGTCCCTGCCCGGCATCGTCCACCACTGGGGTCCCTACCCCTACCGCTCGCCCTTCCACTCCGACAGCCCCGAGCAGGAGTGCGAGCGGGCGCTGGCCCACCTCCGCGAGGTCGTCGAGGTCGAGGGTCCGCAGCACGTCGCCGCGATCGTCCTCGAGACGGTCGTCGGGACCAACGGCGTGCTCGTGCCGCCCGACGGCTACCTCGCCGGGGTGCGCACCCTGTGCGACGAGCACGGGATCGTCATGATCGCCGACGAGGTCATGGCCGGCTTCGGCCGGGTCGGCGAGTGGTTCGCCGTGGACCGGTGGGGCATCACGCCCGACCTCATCACCTTCGCGAAGGGGGTCAACTCCGGCTACGTCCCCCTCGGCGGGGTCGTCGTCAGCGCCGCGATCCGCGAGACCTTCGGCCGCCGGCCCTATCCGGGCGGGCTGACCTACCAGGGGCACCCGCTCGCCTGCGCCTCCGCGGTGGCGTCGATGAGGATCTTCGAGCGGGACGGGGTCGTCGAGCACGCCCGCGCGCTCGGCGAGGACGTCATCGGGCCGGGCTTGCGCGAGATCGCGCAGCGCCACCCGAGTGTCGGCGAGGTCCGCGGGCTCGGCGTCATGTGGGCGGTCGAGCTGGTCCGAGACCGCGAGACCCGAGAGCCGCTCGTGCCCTTCAACGCCTCGGGCGACGCGGCCTCCCCGATGTCCGAGGTTGCTGCGGCGTGCAAGGCCGCCGGGCTGTGGCCGATGATCGCCGGCAACCGCGTCCACGTCGTCCCGCCGTGCACGACGACCGCCGACGAGGTCCGCGAGGGTTTGGCGATTCTCGACGAAGCGCTGGCCGTCGCCGACGCCCGCACCGCGTGACGGGCGGTGATCGTTGGCCGGTACGCCCCGAGCCGGGCGAGGCAGTGCCGACCCCCTTCGGCATGTCGGCCTACTGCGTCGGTGACCCCGCTGCGCACGCCCCCGACCGGGACGCCCTCGTCGTCGTCCACGGGCCGGGTGACGACTCGCGCTGGACCTTCGCCGAGGTCGACGACGTCGTCCGGGCCGTCGCGGCCGGGCTGCTCGGGCTGGGGTTGCAGTCGGGCGACCGGGTGCTGCTGCGCATGGGCAACCGGGCGGACTTCCCCTTCGTCTTCTTCGGGGCGATCGCGGCCGGTCTCGTCGCTGTGCCGACGAGTGCCCAGCTGACCGCCGACGAGGCCGCCGGGCTGCTCGACGACAGCGGCGCCCGGGCGGTCGCCCTCGACCCCGACCTCGATCTCGCTGTGCCGCAGGGGGTCTCGGTCGTCACCACCGAGGACGTCGACCGCTGGGTAGCTGGCGGTGAGCGGGCCGAGCACGACCTCGGCGACCCTGATCGGCCAGCCTTCATCACCTACACCTCCGGCACCACCGGACGGCCGAAGGGGGTCGTCCACGCCCACCGCAGTGCCTGGGGGAGGCGCCCCATGTACCGCGGCTGGTACGGCCTCGGCGAGGGTGACGTCATGCTCCACGCGGGGGCACTCAACTGGACCTACACGCTCGGCGTCGGACTCACTGACCCGTGGGCCAACGCCGCGACCGCCATCGTCTACGACGGCCCCCGTGACGGGCTCGTCTGGCCGCGAATCGTCCACTCGCACAAGGCGACTCATCTCGCGGCCGTGCCCGGGGTCTACCGTCACCTGCTGCGTCACGGTGACCCGGGGGAGTGGGACCTGAGCTCCCTGCGGACCGCGCTCGTCGCCGGTGAGGCGCTGCCCACGGCACTGCTCGAGGAGTGGAGCGCCGCGACCGGGGTGCCGCTGCACGAGTCGCTCGGCATGAGCGAGATCTCGACCTTCGTCTCGACCGGGCCGGACGTGTCCGTGCGGCCCGGCAGCCCGGGGCGGGCCCAGCCCGGTCGGCGGATCGCCGTGCTCGACCCTGACGAGCTCGATGCGCCCCGCGAGCTGCCCGCGGGCGAGGTCGGGCGCCTGGCCGTGCACCGCAGCGACCCCGGCCTGATGCTCGGCTACTGGCAGCGGCCGGAGGAGACGGCGCAGGTCCTGCGGGGCGAGTGGTTCGTCACCGGGGACCTCGCCGAGCTCGACGCCGACGGCTACCTGACCTATCACGGCCGCGCGGACGACGTCATGAACGCCATGGGGTACCGCGTCTCCCCGATCGAGGTCGAGGACGCACTCGCCGGGGTGGCCGGCGTCGCCGACGTCGCCGTGACGGCCCTCGACGTCGGCGACGGGGTCAGCATCGTGTGTGCGTGGGTCGTGCCGAGGCCCGACGCGACGGACCCGGAGGCCTTGCGCGACAGGGTGATCGAGCAGGCGGGTCAGCGGCTCGCGGCCTACAAGCGCCCCCGTGAGGTGCGCCTGGTCGACGCCCTGCCGCGCACGGCCAACGGCAAGGTGGTGCGCCGCGACCTGCGGTGAGGCTCAGCCGCGCTCGGTGTAGGCCGCCTCGAGTTCGGGGATTCCGACCTGCTCGAAGATCTCGATCCGCCGTCCGTCGAGCGACGCCGCGAGGGCGTCGAGGCACATGTGGTAGCCCGCGGCATTGCTCGGCCACCCGCGCTCGGCCGGGTCGACGACATGGACGGTCGTCACCAGCCGGGTGCCCTCGTCGGTGGGCGTGAGCTCGAAGTGGATCCGCTCGCTGTCCCACATGAAGGCGAAGGTGCGCGGCGGGTCCCACTCGAGGATCTCGCCCTCGAGGGTGGGGGTGTCCTCGGGCTGCTGGTCGGCCTCCGGCCAGAAGGGCAGGGTGACGCGGGCCCCCTTCGCCCGCTCGCCGACGATGTCGGCGGGAAACCAGTCGTGCAGGTGCTCGGACTCGGTGAGGGCGCGCCAGACCCGCTCCGGCGGGTGCGCGAGGGGCCGGTCGTAGGTGAGGACGACGGTCGCGCCGTCGTGGGTCACGGTGCCGAGGGGGTTGCTCGTGGATGTGGTCATGACTGCTCCTGGGGGTCGTCCATGGTGTCGAGGTGGCGCTCGAGGTCGTCGAGCCGATCGGCCCACGCCCTGCGGAAGGGCGCGAGCCAGAGATCGAGGACCAGCAGCTGGTCTGGCTGCACGGCGTAGTGCCGACGTGGTCCGTCGACGCGAGCCCGGACGAGGTCGGCCTCGCCGAGCTGCTTGAGGTGCTTGGACACGCTGGGTTGGGAGGTGCCGAGCGCGGTGACCAGCTCGCCCACGGTGCGCTCGCCGGTGCTCAGCTCCTCGAGGATCCGACGCCGGGTCGGGTCGGCGAGGAGGGCGAAGACGTCACGCGTGGGCATGGCATTTATATTCCGCAATGTTCATATGCCTGTCAAGGCATTTGGTCGACTTGACCTCTGGTTCAAAAACGATAATCGTTCTCAGTTATGATGAGATCACGACGCCACATTCAGATCCTCTCCGTCGCAACCCTGCTCGCTCTCGGCCTGACCGCCTGCGGTACCGGGACGACCGCCGACTCGTCGGCGGAGTCGGCGCCGACGCCCTCGCCGATCGCGCGGGCCGACGACGTCTCGACCGCCGTGGGCGAGCCGTCCGGCAAGGTGGTCGAGGAGGGCAGCCGTACCCCGCGCCTGGCGATCACCCACGACGAGGGCGTCATCGTCCTCGACGCGGTCACGCTCGAGCTGCTCGGTGAGTTCCCCCTCGAGGGCTTCACCCGGCTCAACCCCGTCGGCGACGACCGGCACCTGATGGTCACCGAGGGCGAGGGCTTCCGCGTCCTCGACCTCGGTGGCTACTCCGTGCCCCACGGAGACCACGACCACCACCACTCCACCCGGCCGACGCTCACCGAGATGACCTTCGCCGCGAAGCACCCCGGCCACGTCGTCGTCCACGACGGTCGCACGGTGCTCTACGGCGACGGGGACGGCTCGATCCGGTCCTTCGACTCCGATGCGCTGCGTGACGGCGCGACCGACAAGCCCGAGGTGACGACCCGTACCGAGCGCACGCCGCACCACGGGGTGGCCGTCGAGCGGGATGACGGCTCGGTCGTCACGACGGTCGGGAAGGAGGACGAGCGCTCCGGCATCTTCATCCGCGATGCGAAGGGGAAGACGCTCGCCTCCTCCGACGAGTGCCCCGGTGTCCACGGCGAGGCGGCCGCGCGGGGCGGCGCCCTGGTCTTCGGCTGCGAGGACGGTCTGCTGCTCGTCAAGGGGGAGCAGATCACCAAGGTCGACGCCCCGGACGATTACGGCCGCATCGGCAACCAGGCCGGCAGCGAGGAGTCGCCCTTCGTGCTCGGCGACTACAAGACCGACCCCGACGCCGAGCTCGAGCGCCCGAAGTAGGTGAGCATCACGGACACCCGCGACGGGTCGCTGCGGCTCGTCGACCTGCCCGCGAGCTACTCCTTCCGCTCGCTCGAGCGAGGGCCCGACGGCGAGGGCGTCGTGCTCGGCACCGACGGCAAGCTGCACGTCATCGACATGGCGAAGGGAGAGGTGAGCCGCTCCATCGACGTGGTCGAGGAGTGGACCGAGTCGACCGACTGGCAGCAGCCCCGGCCCACCGTGCACGTCCAGGACGGCACGGCCTATGTCACCGAGCCGGGCAGCAAGGCCCTGCACATGGTCGACCTGCACTCCGGTGAGGTCGTGAGCAGCGGCGAGCTGCCCGTCGTGCCCAACGAGATCGACGGCACGCTCGGCTGACGCTCAGCGGCGGGTCAGGCCCACGCGGAACCCCACCGGCATGAGCGTCAGCCGCTCGGTGATCGTCAGGTCGTAGCCGGGCTCGGGCGTCAGGTCGAAGCGGTGCAGCAGCTTGGCCAGGACGATGACCGACTCGTGCAGCGCGAACTGGCGCCCGATGCAGGCCCGCTCACCCGTGCCGAAGGGCTTGTAGGCGTGGGCGGGCCGGGCGCGGTTGTGCTCGGGCAGGAAGCGGTCCGGGTCGAAGCGCTCCGGGTCCGGCCACACCTCGGGATCGCGGTGCAGCAGCGGGATGAAGACGAGGACCTTGTCCTCCGGCGTCATGCGCAGGCCGCCCGGAACCCCCGCCGAGCCGTCGGCCCCGATGGTCGTCGTCTCCCTCGGCGACCGGGCGAAGCCCGGTGCCGTCGGCCACAGCCGCAGGGTCTCGTCGACGACCCGGCGCAGGTAGCGCAGCTTGGGCACCTGCTCGAAGCTCGGGGTCGCGGACGGGTCGGTGCCGAGCACGTCGTCGAGCTCGGCCCGCACCCGCGCCAGCACCTCGGGCTCGCGCGTCAGGTGGTAGAGCGCGAAGGAGACCGCCCCCGAGGTCGTCTCGTGGCCGGCGACGAGGAGGGTGAGGATCTGGTGGCGCACGTTGGCGGCGTCGAGCAGGGAGCCCGACTCGTCGACGGGGACGTGCATCATCCGGCCGAGCAGGTCGTCGTGCTCGACGTCGCTCGTCTCCCGCTCGGCGACGATGTCGCGCAGCAGGCGGTCGATGTACTCGTGCCGCACGAGTGCCTCGCGGTCCCTGGTGCGCACCATGCGCCGCCCGACGAAGGGGAGGGCCGCCACGTTGGACCGGGCAGCCGCGTGGGACATGTCCGCGACGAAGGTCGTGACGAAGGGGTCGACCTCGGCGGTCTCGAAACTGTGGAAGGTGTGGCTGAAGGCGGCCCGCCCGATCGTCTCGAGGGTGAGCTTGGTGAGCCACGGGGAGACGTCGACGGTCCTCCCTTCGCCGGCGGCCTTGTCCCACACCGAGATCAGCTCGTCCGTCGCCTCCACCATGACGTCGTGGTAGCCGCGCATCGCCGACTTGCTGAAGGCCGGCATGAGCAGGTCGTGGGCCAGCCGCCAGTTGGGTTCGTCGGTCTCCGCGGTGAAGAGGCCGTCGGCGACGAACATCCGCAGGTCCGCCACGCCGGGCGCCAGGGCCTTGGTGAAGCGCTTGTCGTCGCACAGCTCACCGACGAGGTCGACGCCGCGGGCGAAGACGAACTTGCGGCCCATCGCGAGCATCTCGAAGATCGGCCCGAGGTCGGCGCCGAGGCGCAGCATGTTCTGGACCGGCGTGGTCGGGTCCATGCCCTTGCGGAAGGCATCACCGAGGATGCGGCGCCGGCCCGAGGGGTGGGGGAAGTCGTGCTCGGCCCAGCCCATCCCGTCGTTGGGCGGGTACTCCACGAGGGTGTCGGTCGCGGCCACGCTGCCGGTCCTTTCGTCAGGTGTAGTGACGCGCACCACCGTAGCCCCGACAGGGTGCGCTCGGGAGGCGCCAGCCCTTGCCGATCGTCGGCGGCCTCATGGGATGATGTGCGCCATGAGCAAGCACAAGCACCAGCGTCTCTCGCACCCCCCGACCGGCCCGCACGCCGTCGAGGACCTCGGGGAGGCTCAGAACCCCGCGTGGTGGACCGTCATGACCCTCGGGCTCATCGCTGGCGCGGTCGGCACGTGGGCGGTCTTCGTCCTCAGCCCGTTGCTCGGCATCATCGCCGCGGTGCTCACCGTCCTGACGATCGTCGTCGGTGTCGTCATGTCGAAGATGGGTCTGGGCTCCTACACCTACGGCAAGGGCGACACGGCGACCGACAGCGCCTCCATCGGCATCAAGTAACCCCACCCCGCTGGCTGAGGTGCGAGCGGCCTGCACCCCGCTGGCTGAGGTGCGAGCGCCAGCGAGCCTCGAAGCCCTCACCCCGCCGGGACGTTGTCCTCGATGTCGGCGAGCCAGCGGGTGGCGGCGGCGTCGCTGGGCATCCGCCAGTCGCCTCGCGGTGAGACCGCGCCGCCCGGGAGCACCTTGGGCCCGTTGGGCAGCGCCGACCGCTTGAACTGGTTGTCGAAGAAGCGCTGCACGAAGACGACGAGCCACGTCCGGATCTCGGCGAGGTCGTAGGCGCCGCGGTCCTCCTGTGCGACGGAGCTGGGCCACTCTCCCTTCGCCGCGTCCGACCACGTCTGCTCCGCGAGGAAGGCGATCTTGCTCGGCCGGTCCCCGCGCCGGAGCACGTGGAAGAGCGTGAAGTCCTGCAGCGCGTAGGGGCCGATCTTGTCCTGCGTCGACTGCGGCCGGTCGGCGTCCTTGCTCGGGACGAGCTCGGGGGAGATCTCGGTCGCGAGCACCGAGCGCAGGGTCTCGGAGACCTCCGGCAGCTGGCCGGTGTCGGCGACCCAGTGCACGAGGTGCTGCATGAGCGTCTTGGGCACGCCGGCGTTGACCCCGTAGTGGCTCATCTGGTCGCCGACGCCGTAGGTGCACCAGCCGAGGGCCAGCTCGGACAGGTCGCCGGTGCCCAGGACGATGCCGCCGCGCTGGTTGGCGATGCGGAAGAGATAGTCGGTGCGCAGCCCGGCCTGCACGTTTTCGAAGGTGACGTCGTAGACCTCGTCGGGGTGGTCGGCGTCGGGGTCGAGCCCGTAGGGGTGGCCCATGTCGCGCAGCATCTGCGTCGCGGTGGGCCGGATGTCGAGCTCCTCCCACGTGATGCCGAGCGACTCCATGAGCGCGACGGCATTGGTCTTGGTGTGGTCGCTCGTGGCGAAGCCGGGCATCGTGATGCCGATGATGTCGGTGCGCGGCCGCTCCAGCCGGTCCATCGCCTTGGCCGCGACGAGCAGCGCGTGGGTCGAGTCGAGCCCGCCGCTCACGCCGATGACGATCTTGGGCTGCCAGTCGGAGCCGCCGATGGCGCGCAGCCGCTGCTCCACCGCGGAGACCTGGATGTTGTAGGCCTCGTAGCAGTCCTGGGCGAGGCGGGCCTCGTCGTCGGGCACGAAGGGGAAGCGGTCGAGCGGGCGGAGCAGCCCGAGGTCACCGGTGGGCGCCTCGAGCTCGAGGTGCAGGTCGCGGTAGGGCGCCGACTCGGAACCGATCCCCAGGGCCACGCCGTTGTCGTCGAAGCTGCCCTGCCGCATGCGCTCCTGGCGCAGCCGGTCGACGTCGACGTCGACGAGCGTCTCGCGGGGACCCGAAGGGAAGCGCTCGGACTCGCCGAGGAGGTCGCCCCCTTCGTAGACCATCGTCTGGCCGTCCCACGACAGGTCGGTGGTGGACTCCCCTTCGCTCGCGGCGGCGTAGAGGTAGGCGGCATTGCAGCGCGCCGAGGCGGAGCGGGCGAGCAGGTGCCGGTCCTCCGCGCGGGCGACGGTGATGGGGGAGGCCGACAGGTTGAGCAGGACGGTCGCGCCTGCCAAGGCGGCCTCGGCGCTCGGCGGCACCGGCACCCACATGTCCTCGCAGACCTCGGCATGGATGACCAGGCCCGGCACGTCGTCGACGTGGACGAGCAGGTCGGTGCCGAAGGGGACGCCGTCGAGCACCGCGGCGTCCTCGCCCTGGGCGAAGGTCGGCCGGAACCACTCGTCGACGATGCCCGCGCCGGCGGCGAAGTGCCGCTTCTCGTAGAACTCGCGGTAGTTGGGCAGGTAGGACTTCGGGGCGATGCCGATGATCTCGCCGCGGTGGATCAGGACGGCGCAGTTGTAGAGGCGGTTGCGGTGGCGAAGGGGGGCACCCACCACGACGAGGGGCAGCAGGTCGGCGGTGCCTCGGGCGAGCTCGACGAGGGCCGCCTCGACCTCGCGCAGCAGCACGTCCTGCAGGAGCAGGTCGTCGATGGCGTAGCCGGCGATGCCGAGCTCGGGGAAGAGCGCGATCGCCGCCCCTTGCCCACCGACGTGGCGGGCCCGCTCGAGGGTCGCCGCGGCATTGCCCTGCGGGTCGCCCATCGTCACCGGCAGCGTGCACGCGGCGACGCGCGCGAAGCCGTGGCGGTAGAGGTTGCGGAAGTCTCGAGGATCGCTGCCCGTCATGGTCGCCAGCCTATGGCCCTGCTCCACCACACCCCCGTTGGTCGAGGTGGCCGAGCGCCAGCGAGGCCCTCGAGACCCTGCGTGGCTCTGGTGTCGAGGCTCCTTCGTCGCACCTCCACCAGCGGGGGAAGGGCCGCGGGCGAAACCCACTGGTCGGGGCGGCTCCCTTCGTCTTGGATGGGGCGATGGAGACGCACTCCCTCGCCGAGCGGCCGGACCTCGTCGACGCCTTCTGGTCGATCGCCGGGGACTGGCCGACCTTCATGCTCCAGGACCCGACCTCGGACCGGGCCTACGAGGCGGCGGTCGACGCCTTCCCGCAGCTGCACCTCGTCGTCATCGAGGGTGAGGCGGCGGTCGCGCGGCTGCACGCGGTGCCCTTCGGCCACGGTCTGGCGGACCTGCCGGCGCGGGGCTGGGACGCCGCGATGCAGGAGGCCGAGTGGCTGGCGGCGAAGGGGGAGGCCCCGGACCTGTCGACGGTCAGCCTCATCGAGGCGCGGGTCGCGGTGAGCCGGCGGGGCCAGGGCCTGAGCGGTGCACTCCTCGCCGAGGCGCGTCGGCGCTACGCGGCGCTCGGGTGCCGCGACCTCTTCGGCCCGGTGCGCCCGACCCGCAAGTGGCTCGAACCCCGCACTGCCGCAGACGAGTACGCGCGTCGGGTCCGCGAGGACGGGCTGCCGGTCGACCCCTGGCTGCGCGCGCACGTGCGCCTCGGCGGCCGCATCGTGCAGGTGGCGCCGTTGTCCATGACGATCCCCGGGACGCTGGCCCAGTGGCGGGAGTGGACGGGCCTGTCCTTCGACACGGACGGGTCTGTCGAGGTCGAAGGGGGCCTCGCCCCGGTCCACGTCGACCTCGCCAACGACCACGCGGTCTACGTCGAGCCGAATGTCTGGGTGCGCCACGACCTGCGCGCCGCCCCCGCCGGTCCCTGAGGAGGTCGCGCAGCGACCGTCTCGAAGGGAGCTGCCCTGGTGGTTGAGGTGCGAGCGCCAGCGAGCTGCCCCGGTGGTTGAGGTGCGAGGTCGCCCGCGGCCGAGCCTCGAAACCGCCTATCGCCTGAAGGTGAGGAGGGCAACCCCCAGCAGGGCCGACAAGGCGAGCCAGGGGCGAAGCCGTGAGCTCGAACGCGAAAGGCGCCGGTCGTCGTAGGCTGCGGCCTTCGTCTTGCATGCGCGATCGACCGCCGCGCTGTCGAGGATGATGAGGGCCATCGCCCCCAGAGTCAGCCCGAACGCGATGATGACGGCCGGCAGGGCCAGGTCTGCCCACAAGGCGACGACTCCGGCGCCCAGGAGAAGTCCGTAGGCCGCGAGGTCGGCAAAGCCGATCGGGCCGATGATGCCCCGCTCCTGCATGACGGCAGGCCTCACCAGGAAGACCTTGGCCTGTCGGTCGTGGTACCTGGCCTCGTCGGCGATGCCAGCCCGTCGTAAGAGTTCAGCCTGGCGGAGCTGTCCCTCTGCTCGTGCGTTGAGTGTCATCCGTCCGAGCACGCGGGTGCCGGCAGTTCCGACCGTCACGACAGTGGCGGCCACCGTGGCGATGATTTCAACGTTCATGTCACATCCCCTGCGGGTTCGAAGCGCGGCCCGTGCAGCGCTTCGAGTCAACGTATGACCGTCTACCGACAGCGAACTGGCGCGACTCCGCTCGCTGGAGTCCTCAAGCCCCGGGGTGAATCATGTAAAAAATCGGCGCAAATGTTTACATATCCAGAGCAACGTGTCAGGTTATGTGACATGAGGAAATGGCGGGCAGATCGGCCCTTCAACGAGTTGCCGGCACCCCCGCCTGCCGACACCTTGGAGACCAAGGCTGTCCTCAAGGCAGCGATCGGTGCTCGTGAGGCGGTTGCTCGCCTCGACCAGGCAAGCCGAGCCATGCCCAACCCCGGCGTGCTCATCAACACGATCCCGCTCCTCGAGGCACAAGCCAGCTCGGAGATCGAAAACGTCGTCACGACGTCCGACGACCTCTTTCGACACATGGACGATGACGACTCGTCGACGGACCCTGCGGTGCGGGAGACCCTGCGATACCGGACCGCCTTGCACGCCGGGTTTCGGATGGTGCGGGACCGGGGCCTCACCATGGGGACGGCCGAGCGTGTGTGCAGCACCATCCATGCACGGGAGATGAGCGTACGGTCCCTCCCTGGGACGCGCATCGCCAACCCTGCGACCGGAGCGATCGTCTACAGCCCGCCCGAAGGGGCGGACGTCATTCGTGACAAGCTCACCGAGTGGGAGCGCTTCGTCCATGCGGACGACGGTCTCGACCCGCTGGTGCGCATGGCCGCAGCCCATTACCAGTTCGAGGCGATCCACCCCTTCTCGGACGGCAACGGACGTACTGGCCGCATCCTCAACGTCCTCATGCTCGTCGAGGCCGGTCTCCTGCACATGCCGGTCCTCTACCTCTCCCGCTACATCATCCGGACCAAGGACGATTACTACCGCCTCCTGCGGGAGGTCACCAGCGCGGGCAACTGGGAGGAGTGGATCCGCTATGTCTTGGCCGGAGTCGAGCGAACATCCACGGCGACGGTCGCCAAGATCAGCGCGACCCGAGAGCTCCAGGCGGACTTCGCCCGCAGGGCTCGCGCTGTGTCCAAGGGGGGTGCCGACGCGGAGTTCCTCGCGGTCCTCTTCGAGCAGCCTTACTGCCGCATAGCGACCGTGATTGATCGATGCGGCGTGTCCAGACCTACTGCCACCCGCTGGTTGTCCGAGCTGGCTTCCGCTGGACTTCTTGACGACCACAAGGTCGGGCGCGACCGGCTTTTCATCAACCGCGAGTTCCTCACGCTGTTGCTCAGCGAGCAGGGCGAAGGTGGTCGGTGAGTGTTCGCCGCCGAGGTCAGCCGACCTCGGCGACGATGAGCTCCGCGATCGAGCGCATCAGGTCGGGGTGCCCGGTGGCCTCGGGGTCGGTGGTGGACCGTCGGGTCAGTGCGGCGAAGACGATCTGGGTGCCGTCCGGCGCCGAGACCAGTCCCGCGCAGTTCGTCACGCCGTAACTGCCGGAGCCGGTCTTGTCGGCGCTCCACCACCCCTGCGGGAGGCCGGCACGGAAGGTCTTGACGCTCGTCGTGTTCGCCTCGAGCCACCCGCGCAGCGCCCACCGGTCGCTGCCCGTCAGCCCGTCGCCGAGGGTCAGCCGGCGATACGTCGTCGCCAGCGCACGAGGCGTGCTCGTGTCGCGCGGGTCCCCGGGTATGGCGGTGTTGAGCTCGGTCTCCCACCGGTCGAGGCGGGTCACGCGGTCCCCGAGGCGACGCATCTCGCGGGTCAGCCCCCGCGGCCCGCCGATGCGCTCGAGGAGGAGGTTGGCGGCGGCGTTGTCGGAGTAACGGATCGCGGCGTCGCAGAGCTCGCCGACCGTCATGCGGCGGCGCTCACCGGTGATCGGCGAGTAGTCGACGAGATCGCTCGTGGCATAGCGGATGACCCGGTCGAGGTCGATTCCACGCCGCAGGGCGGTGGCCGCAGCCAGCGTCTTGAAGGTCGAGCACATCGCCTCTCGGTCGTCGGCCCGGTGCGCCAGGGTGGCGTCGGTGCCCAGGTTGCGGGCGTAGAGACCGATCCGGCTGTCGAGCTTGTCCTCCAGTGCGGCAACGGGGTCCGAGGTGGCCGATCGCGATGATGACGAAGAGGGCACCGCCCCGGCGATCGTGGGTGCGCCGAGGAGGGAGCCGCCCACCCCGAGGCCGGCCGCGAGCAGTCGCCGGCGTCCCACCCCTCGGTTCGACGGCGTGCGGATGGGGCCGGTGCGCTCGATGATCATGCGACCAGCACATCTGCCCCGGGCGGACCCCGCAACCGGACAAGCCTCGGTCCATGGCCAGCGACCGCAAGACCAAGCCCACCGACACCTCCCCCGACGAGGTGCTCGGCACCGTGGCCGACGAGCGCCGCCGCACGGACGCGCAGGCCGTGCTCGACCTCATGCGCGAGGTCTCCGGGGTCGAGCCGGTCGTGTGGGGGTCCGTCGATGATCGGCTTCGGTGCCCAGCCCTACACGACGGCAGATGGCAAGGAGCGCGAGTGGTTCCGCATCGGTCTCGCCCCGCGCAAGGCAGCGCTGACGCTCTACGGACTGACCTTCCACGGGTCCAACGAGGACCTGCTCGACCGCCTCGGGAAGCACACCACCGGCAAGGGCTGCGTCTACATCAAGCGATTGGAGGACGTCGACGCCGACGTCCTGCGCGAGCTCGTCGAGCGCTCCTGGGAGGGGTCCGGCGAGAGCTGAGCAAGAGTTTCCGCCGGTTCGCAAGGGTTTGAAACTCATGCGAAGAGGGGGTTTCTCGGGTGACCCGGAAATCGGGAGGCGCGTGGGAACGCTGAGCCGAAGGGGGCGTCACCGGCGCCGGGCAGAGGCGGCGGCGATCTGCTGCAGCAGGTCGACGGCGAGCTTGGCCGCCTCGTTGGACCGGGCCACGGGCGCGGTGAGCGCGACGATGTCACGCACCGGGTTGGGGTTGGTCAGGCGCAGGCGGCGCACCGACTTGGGGATCGAGCGGCTGGCGAGGTCGGGCAGGACCGTGATGCCCACACCCGCCGCGACGAAGGCCGTGGCCGTGTAGTGGTCCTGCGCCTCGACCGTGTATCGGGGTCGGAACCCCGCTGCGCGGCAGGCGCGGTCGACCATGTCCTGGGTGATGCCGGCGGAGATGTCGTTGCTGATCCACGAGCTGTCGGCGAGCTCGGCCATCTCGACCCGGCGCCGCCCGGCGAGCTTGTGGTCGGCCGGCACGAGCGCGACGAAGTGGTCGGTCATCAGGGGAGTGACGAGGTGGCCGGCACGGACCGAGGTGGTGGGGTCGGCGGGTACGACGTCGATGTCGACGACCGGTGCCTCGCCGCGAGGGTAGCCCTCGGTGAGGACCATCTGCAGGGTCAGCTCCTGCATCTTCGCCTGCAGCCGTTTGGCCAGCTGCGGCATCCACCGATAGCCCGCCGACGCGAAGTACCCGATCGCCAGCGAGCCGGTGCTCCCTTCGCGCAGGTCGTCGACGACGGCGTCGACCCGCTTGAGCTCCGTCATGAGCTGCTCGGACTCCGCCGCGAGCGTGTGAGCCGCCGGTGTGGGCTCGATCCCGCGCCCCTGGCGGGTGAAGAGTGTGAGCCCGGTCTCCTTCTGCAGCGCGGCGATCTGCTGGCTCACCGCCGACGGTGAGTAGCCGAGGTGCCCGGCGGCCGCGTTGACCGAGCCGGAAGCCATGACGGACAAGAAGGTCCGGAGTCGGTGGGCGTCGACCATGACCGGCAGACTACCCGACGATGAAGCAAACCTGCATGAACTGACACAAAACTGCATTGGTCACGGATAGTTGACGCTGACATCATTGTGGACATGGAGAAGCTCTGGATGACCTACATCAACGCCCTTCGTCCCGCCGCCAACCGCCACTGGGGTGCCGGCCCGGACTCCGACCACACCCGCATGGCCGCCGAGCTGGCCGCCATGTCCCAGGACGAGACCCGCACGTCCAAGCAGGACCTCATCGTCTCCGCCGAGTCGGCGCCGCGCTACAACGCGCCCTACGACAACCGGATGAGCGACCGCTTCCACCCGGTCCTCTCCACGCGCTGAGCGCGACCGTCCGGGGGCGAATCCAGCCCGGACGTGACGAAGGCCCCGCACCATGTGGTGCGGGGCCTTCGTCGTGCCCGGACGAGGTACTGACGCCCATGCGTCATGAAGGTTGTGTGTTGAACCGGTAGCCCTGGAAGCCGGCAGCAGTCCAAGGGGCCCGCCGGCTCCCGGGGCTACCGGTTCAATACCGGGCCAGCATGACGAAGGGCGGGACCCCCTCGTCGGGAGTCCCGCCCTGTGCGGTCTCGGGGCCTTCGTCGTGCCCGGACGAGGTCCGGTCAGCGGGTGCCGACGTCGTCGGTGAGCACGACCGCGCGGCCGGCCTCCAGGCGCGCCACCGGGACGCGGAAGGGGGAGCAGCTCACGTAGTCGAGTCCGGCGTCGTTGAAGAAGTGGATCGACTCCGGGTCGCCGCCGTGCTCGCCGCAGACACCGGTCTTGAGGCCGGGCTGGGTCTCGCGGCCCTTGTCGACACCGATCCGCACGAGCTCGCCGACACCGAGCGCGTCGAGGGTCTCGAAGGGGGAGATCGTCAGCACGCCGTTTTCCAGGTACTTCGGGAAGAAGGCCGTCTCCACGTCGTCGCGGGAGAAGCCCCACGTCGTCTGGGTCAGGTCGTTGGTGCCGAAGGAGAAGAAGTCGGCGGTCTGGGCGATGCGGTTGGCCGTGAGGGCCGCGCGCGGCAGCTCGATCATGCAGCCGATCGGCAGGTCGATCGCCTGGTTGTGGGCCTCGGCGACCTCGGCGATGATCTCCTCCGCCTGGGCGCGGACGATGACGAGCTCACGGTTGGACCCGATGAGCGGGACCATGATCTCCGGCTGCGGGTCCTTGCCCTCCTCGCGCAGGCGCACGACGGCCTCGGCGATCGCACGGATCTGCAGGCCGAAGAGGCCGGGGATCTTCAGCCCGAGGCGCACGCCGCGCAGGCCGAGCATCGGGTTGGACTCGTGGATCGCGCGGACGGCGTCGCGCAGCGCCCGGGCCCGCTCGACCTCGGGGCCGCTCTCGCCGCGCTCCTCCGCCAAGGCCACCTCGACGGTCAGGTCGGTGAGGTCGGGGAGGAACTCGTGCAGCGGCGGGTCGATGAGCCGGATCGTCGTCGGCAGCCCGTCCATCGCGGAGAGCAGCTGGGCGAAGTCCTCGATCTGCGCCGGCAGCAGCTCGGCGAGGGCGGCATCGCGCTCCTCGTCGGTCTCCGCGAGGACGACCCGCTCGATCTGCTGGCGTCGCTCACCGAGGAACTGGTGCTCGGTGCGGCACAGGCCGATGCCCTCGGCGCCGCGGTCGCGCGCCCGCTGGGCGTCCTCGCCCGTGTCGGCGTTGGCCCGCACCTTGAGCCGACGTCGGGCGTCGGCGTGGGTGAGCAGCCGGTCGACGGCCTCGATGAGCTCGGTCGTCTCCTCGCCGTCGGAGATCGCCCGGGCGGCCTCGATGCCCTCGGAGATGTAGGTCATGACGGGCGAGTCGACGACGTGGACGTCGCCGAGGAAGACCTCGCCGGTCTTGCCGTCGATGGCCAGGGTGTCGCCCTCGCGCACGACGTGCTCGCCGACCCGGATTTCCTTGCTCGCCACGTCGACGACGAGGTCCTCGGCGCCGACGACGGCGCACTTGCCCATGCCTCGGGCGACGACGGCCGCGTGCGAGGTCTTGCCGCCGCGCGCGGTGAGGATGCCGGCCGCGGCGATCATGCCGGGCAGGTCCTCGGGGGAGGTCTCGCGACGCACGAGGATCACCGAGCTGCCCTCGGCCTGCTTGGCCTCGGCGCTGGCGTTGTCGAAGGCGACGGCGCCCACGGCCGCGCCCGGCGAGGCACCCATGCCCGTGGCGATGAGGGTGCGCTCGGCCTCGCGGTCGAACTGCGGGAAGAGCAGCTGGCTCAGCTGCTCGCCGGTCACCCGCTCGAGCGCCTCGTCCATGGTGATCAGGGCCTCGTCGACGAGCTGGGTCGCGATGCGGAAGGCGGCGCCGGCGGTGCGCTTGCCGACGCGGGTCTGCAGCATCCACAGCTTGCCGCGCTCGATGGTGAACTCGATGTCGCACAGGTCGCGGTAGTGCGTCTCGAGGCGGCGCATCGCCGCACGCAGCTCCTTGTAGGCGCCCGCGTCGCGCTCCTCGAGGTCGGTGAGCGCGAGCGTGTTGCGGATGCCGGCGACGACGTCCTCGCCCTGGGCATTGGGCAGGTAGTCGCCGTAGACCCCCGAGTGGCCGGAGGAGGGGTCGCGGGTGAAGCACACGCCGGTGCCGGAGGTCTCGCCGAGGTTGCCGAAGACCATCGCCTGCACGTTGACCGCGGTGCCGAGGTCGTCGGCGATCCGCTCGCGGCGACGGTAGAGCTGGGCGCGCTCGGTGTTCCAGCTGCGGAAGACCGCCTCGATCGCCATGTCGACCTGGCGACGCGGCGTCTGCGGGAAGGGTTTGCCCGTCTCGTCGAGCACGATCTGCTTGAACTCGGCGACGACCGCCTTGAGGTGGTCGGCGGTCAGGTCGACGTCGGCCTGTACCCCCGCCTCCTCCTTGTGCGCGTCGAGCACGTCGGAGAAGCGCTCGGAGTCGATGTCGAGCACCGTCTTGCCGAACATCTGGATCAGGCGTCGGTAGGAGTCCCACGCGAAGCGCTCGTCGCCGGCGAAGGAGGCCAGCGAGTGCACGGTGTCGTCGTTGAGGCCGACGTTGAGCACCGTCTCCATCATGCCGGGCATGGAGAACTTCGCGCCGGAGCGCACGGAGAGCAACAGCGGCTCCTCGGAGTCGCCGAGGGTGCGGCCGATGAGGTCCTCGACGTCACGCAGGCGCTGGGTCACCTCGACGCGCACCTCCGGGGGCACCCGCCCCTCGGTGAGGTAGGCGCGGCAGGCCTCGGTGGTGATCGTGAAGCCCGGCGGGACGGGCAGGCCCAGCTTGACCATCTCGGCGAGGTTGGCCCCCTTGCCGCCGAGCAGATCCTTCTGGTCGCGATCGCCCTCGCTGAACATGTGGACGTACTGAATCACCGGGTGCCTCCCAAATGCGTGCGTGGAACCCGCCCACTATGGCAGGCGTCACGCGGATCTCCACGTCCGGTTCCGCGTCGCCGCACGGGCAGGGGCGAAGGGGGGAGCGGCTTCAGTCCTCGTCGCGGCCCAGCGCCTCGAGAGCGTCACCGTCGAGCCGGTAGGTCAGCCACTCGTCCTGCGGCGTCGCGTCGAGCGAGTCGTAGAAGGCGATCGACGGGGCATTCCACCGGAGCACGGACCACTCCAGCCGCTTGTACCCGCGCTCGCGGCACTCCTGCGCGAGGGTCTCGAGCAGCGCCTTGCCCAGGCCCGACCCGCGGTGCCGCGGCTCGACGTAGAGGTCCTCGAGGTGGATGCCGTGCCGACCGGTCCAGGTGGAGAAGGTGAGGAACCACAGCGCCATCCCGACGACCTGGCGGTCCCTCCCCTTCGAGGCTCCTGCGTCGCGCCTCAGGACATCGCCTTCGCCCGCCTCGGCGACGTGGCACCAGGCCATCGGCGTTGCGCCCTTGCCCGTGGGGAAAAGCGCGGCGCGGAAGTCGTCCTCCGTGGCGACGGCCGCGTCCGGCTCCTTCTCGTACGTCGCCAGGTCCTTGACCAGACGGATCAGGTCGGGCAGGTCCTCCGGCGTGGCCGGGCGGATGTCGGGGTGCGCCATGGGGCGATTGTGTCAGTCGAGCGTCGTGCGCCCACGGTGGATCCGCAGCGAGACGAAGAGGACGATCAGGCCCGCCGCGGACAGGCCGGCGCCGACGAGCGAGGGCGCCTGCCACCCCCATCCAGCGGCGAGGACGAGGCCACCGAGCCAGGCGCCGAGGGCGTTGGCGACGTTGAGGGCGGCGTGATTGCCGGCGGCGCCGAGGGTGCGGGCGCGTCCGGCGACCTCCATGAGCCGCAGCTGGAGGGCGAGGACGAAGGCCGAGACGGAGATGCACACGAGGAGCAGGACGACGCCGGCCGGGATCGCCCAGTTGGCGGCCCAGGCGAAGAGGGCGAGGCCGGCCCCGGTCGCGATCGTCGACCCGACGAGCGTGCGCAGCACCGACAGGTCGACGAGCCGCCCGGCGATCATCGTGCCGAGCAGGCCACCGACGCCGTAGATGAAGAGGTAGATCGGCACCGCGTCGGCGGGCAGGCCGGTCTGGTTGCGCAGGATCGGCGAGATGTAGGAGTACATCGCAAAGACGCCGCCGAAGCCCACCGACCCGACGAGCAGTGTGAGCCAGACCTGCGAGTCGGCGAAGGCGGACAGCTCGCTGCGCACGTCGGCCTCTGTGTCGGCGGGCTGGTGCGGGACGACGATGCTGACGAGCACGGCGGTGAGGACACCGATCGCGGCGACGAGCCAGTACGCGGAGCGCCAGCCGGCCTGCTGGCCCAGCCAGGTCGCGAGTGGGACGCCGGCGACGTTGGCGATGGGGATGCCGAGCATGATCCGGCTGACCGCCCAGCCGCCGCGCCCCGGCGCGACGATGTCGAAGGCGACGATCGAGGCGATGCCGAAGAACGCGCCGTGCGGGATGCCGGCGACGAGCCGGGCGAGCATGAGCAGCGGGTAGCTCGTGGCGACCGCGCTCAGGGCGTTGCCCACGGCGAAGAGGACCATGAGCGCGACGAGCAGCTCACGGCGGGGGAGCCGGTTGCCGAAGATCGCGATCGTCGGTGCGCCGACGACGACGCCGAGCGCGTACGCCGAGATCGTGTGCCCGGCCTGTGGGATCGTGGTCCCGATGCCCCCGGCGATCTCCGGGAGCAGTCCCATCGTCACGAACTCGGTGACGCCGATGCCGACGCCCCCGAGCACCAGGGCGGCGAGGGCTGTCCCCACCCGACCATCGGTGGACGATCGTGCAACCGTGGGGGGCGAAGGGGGATTCACCGATCCATTCTCTCCCACCGTTTGACCTCTCAACGACATTGCCTCTACATTTGTAGATGACTGTTCTACGGAAGTAGAAGACTCGATCAGGAGATCACTCGCATGGCACTTCGCCTCTACCGCCTCGGCCGCTGGTGCGCCACCCACGCCAAGAGCGTGCTCGCGGCCTGGCTCGTCGTCCTCGTGCTGGCCGGATCCGGCGCCGCCGCCTTCGGTCGCCCCCTGACCAACGAGGTGTCGGTGCCCGGGAGCGAGTTCGAGGAGGTGCTGGACAACCTGCAGACCGAGATCCCCGACGCAGCAGGCGGCTTCGGCACGGTGGTGCTCCACACCGAGGACGGCGCATTCACCTCCGAGCAGCGCAAGGCGATCGACAAGGTCTACGGCGAGTGGGAGGACCAGCCGAGCGTCAAGCGGGTCATCAACCCCTTCGACAACCAGCGGACCCTCGACGACTCGCGCACCGACCTGACGGACGCGAAGAAGGACCTCGACAAGGGCCAGAAGGACCTCGACGAGGCCTGGGTCAAGATCTCCAAGGCCCAGGGCCAGCTCGACTACGGCAACGCGTGGATCGACTACTTCGAGAAGAACGACCCCGACAGCCCCCACCTCGCCGAGATCCGCCAGCAGGTCAAGGACGGCGAGAAGAAGATGGCCAAGGCCAAGAAGGACTACGCCAAGGGGGAGCGCAAGCTCAAGACCGGCCGGACCCAGTACGACGCCGGCACGATCGTCGCCCACGGGGCCGCGGACACACGATTTGTCACCGATGACGGCTACGCGCTGACCCAGATCCAGTTCGACACCAACACCAACTCCGTCGACCCCGAGGTCAAGGAGGCGATCGTCGAGATCGGGAAGCAGCTCGACGACGTCGGGATCCAGACGCAGTACAGCGTCGAGATCACCCAGGAGAACACCCTCGTCGGCCCCGGTGAGGTCGTCGGCCTGGTCATCGCTGCCATCGTGCTCACCCTCGCCCTCGGCTCGCTCATCGCTGCCGGACTGCCGATCTCCGGTGCCCTCCTCGGCGTCGGCGTCGGCCTCGCCGGGGCCATGACCGCGACGCACTTCTTCGACATGCACGCGATGACCCCGGCGCTCGCGCTCATGCTCGGCCTCGCCGTCGGCATCGACTACGCGCTCTTCATCGTCAACCGGCACCGCATCCAGCTGCTCGACGGGCGCCAGATGACCGACTCCATCGCGCACGCCGTCGGCACCGCGGGCAGCGCCGTCGTCGTCGCCGGCACGACCGTCGCCATCGCGCTCACCGCACTCGTCATCACCCCCGTGCCGCTCCTCGGCCAGATGGGACTTGTCGCCGCCGCGACCGTCGTCGTCGCCGTGTGCGTCGCCCTGACGCTCACCCCGGCCCTGCTCCACGTCGTCGGCCGCCGGGTCATCTCGAAGCGCGCGTGGGCCAAGCATGCTGCCCGGCCCGACACCGACCAGGTCTTCGGGTCGCGCTACGTCGACGGCGTGACGAAGCGCCCCGCGCTCGTCGTGCTCGCTGTCATCGCCCTGTGCGGGATCATCGCGGTGCCGGCGCTCTCCCTTCGCCTCGGGCTGCCGGACGGGTCGAGTGAGCCGCTCGAGTCCACCGCCCACCAGACCTACGTCGAGGTCGAGGACAACTTCGGCGCCGGGGCCAACGGTCCGATCATCGCCGTCGCAACCCTCGACGAGCCGGCGAAGGACACGGACGCGGTCCTCGTCGAGCAGAGCCACCTCGTCAAGGAGCTGCGCAGCGTCGACGGCGTCAAGGCGGTCATCCCCTTCGGGGTCAGTGACGACCGGACCACGCTCGCCTTCCAGGTCGTCACCGTAGGCGGCCCTGCGGACAAGGAGACGAGCGACACCGTCCGCCTCCTCAAGGCGAGCGCCGGACCGATCGGCACGGCGACGCACTCCGAGATCGGCCTCACCGGCCAGACCGTCGCCAACATCGAGATCTCCGAGCAGCTCGCCGCCGCGCTTCCTCCCTACCTGGCGATCGTCATCGGGCTCTCGCTCGTCCTGCTCACCATCGTCTTCCGCAGCATCCTCGTGCCGCTCGTCGCGACCGCCGGCTTCCTGCTGTCCGTCGCCGCGTCCTTCGGTGCCGCCGTCGCGGTCTACCAGTGGGGCTGGCTCGGCTCGATCCTCGGTGTCGACACCCCCGGGCCGATGCTCAGCTTCATGCCGATCATGCTCATCGGCGTCCTCTTCGGCCTGGCGATGGACTACCAGATGTTCCTCGTGTCCGGGATGAAGGAGGCGCACGCCCACGGTGCCGACGCCCGCTCTGCGGTGCGGCACGGCTTCACCCACGGCGCCAAGGTCGTGCTCGCCGCGGCCCTGATCATGGCGGCGGTCTTCGCGGGCTTCATCTTCGCCCACCTGACGATGATCCGGCCGATCGGCTTTGCGCTCGCCGTCGGAGTCCTCATCGACGCGCTCCTCGTGCGGATGACCCTCACTCCTGCGGTGATGCACCTGCTCGGTGAGGGCGCCTGGTGGATGCCCCGCTGGCTCGACCGGATCCTGCCGGACCTCGACGTCGAGGGCACCGCCCTGGAGCAGGGTCCGGTGACGAAGGGGGAGACCTCGGCCACAGCGGAGCCCGTCAGCGGCTCATAGGGTCGGGTCGCATGACGACGACGCAGAACGCCCCGCTCCTGGAGTCCACGACCGACATCGATGCCACGCCCGAGCAGGTCTGGGCGGTCATCACCGATCCGCGAGCCCTCGGCGGACTGTCCGACCAGGTGGTGCGCACCCACGTCGTGGGCACGGCCCCCGTCGGGCTCGGCACGCGCACGATCAACATCAATCGTCGTGGTCCGCTGCTCTGGCCGACCCGCGCCAAGGTCGTGCGCTTCGAGCCCGCGCGCGACTACGCCTTCCGGGTCAAGGACAACGCGACGATCTGGTCCTTCGAGCTGGCGCCCTCTGCGACGGGTGGCACGACGGTGACCCACCGACGCGAGGCACCGCAGGGCACGACGCAGATCTCGCGCACGCTGCAGGACAAGGTGCTCGGTGGCGTGCCCGACTTCGACCGCGAGATGGAGGCCGGCATGGCCACCACCCTGCGCCGGCTCAAGGCCCTGCTCGAGCGCTGAGGGGCACCGCTCCTCCCGGTGGCTGAGGAGCGAGGAACGAGTGTCTCGAAGCCACGGACGAAGGGGGATGCTCCCGGCGAGGAGGGTTGGCGCGCTGCCGAAGTCCTTCGTCGTCGCGTGGTCACCGGGTCGTTCTCGACTTCGGCTTGACGCCACGCCAACCCACCTCGCCGTCCGCTCCGCTGCCTGCCGCGTCGGCTTGATGTGCGCAGCCATCCCCCTTCGTCCTGCGGCTCCCCCTTCGTCCTGTGACGCTCTCCTCGAGTGAAAGACAGAGCGCGTGTTCGCTCACGCGCTGTGTATTTCACTCGAGGTGGCCTCCCGTCGTCCTGCGGCTCTCCCGCCGCCATCGAGGAGCGGGGGACAACCCCCGGGAGGGATGGGTACTTCTCCCCATCGACCCGTCACTGCGGCATCCATAGGTTTGTGGGTGTCAGCAGGGCACGGGGACGCTCCTCCTGACACCGGCCCGGAGCCTGCAGGGGGGTTCCGGACCACAGCGCAGGGCGGGACTCCGCAGGGGGAGTCCCGCCCTTCGTCGTGCCCGTATCGCAACCGGCCCCGCCGTGGGACGATGAGCGCATGTCCACACCAGCAGGGGGCCCGAGCGTCCCGCCGCCTCCGGGCGGCTCCTTCGGCAACACGCAACCGCCGTCCGGTCAGTTCGGCCAGACGCCACCCTCCTCCGGGCCCGCCTACGGCGCACCGGGTCAGCCGGGTCAGACCGGCGGCTACGGCGGTCCGGGAGGACCGGCCGGCCCCGGAGGTCCGGGGCAGCCCTACGGCGGTGGGCCCGGTGGCCAGCCGCCGAAGAAGGGCATGGGCAAGGGAGTCATCGCCGCGATCGTCGGCGTCGTCGCCCTCGTGCTCCTGGTCTGCTGCATCGGCGGCTTCTTCATCGCCAACCGTGATGACGACGACCCGACCTCCTCGACGACGACGAGCGAGACGACCACGGAGTCGACGACCGAGTCGACCACCGAGACCTCCGAGCCGACGTCCGAGACGACCACGGAGTCGACGACCGAAACCTCGGAGCCGACCTCCGAGACCTCCTCGTCCAGCTCGGCCGCCGCCGGCAGCCTCCCGGAGGAGTTCGACGGGTGGCAGCGCGGGACGACCAGCTCCAGCGGTGGCCAGGACACGGCCGTCTACCGCAAGGGCTCCGACACGATCTCGGTCGTCGTCGGCGAGGGCGTCAAGCCGGCCGACTTCGAGGCGATCTGGGACAACCCCAAGAAGGTCGGCGACTACAACTGCGGCGAGCTGTCCTCCACCACGCAGTGCGCTGGCGAGACCGGCGGCACGACCTACCTCATCACCTCGGCGTCCGGCTCGTCCGCGTCTGAGGTCTCCAAGATCCTCGGCGAGTTCCTCAAGGCCGTGTGAGCCAACCCACCACCCACCGGAAGGGTCTCGTCCTCGGACGAGGCCCTTCCGTCGTCCTCGCCCCGCCTAGGGTGGAGGCATGCCCCGGCACATCACGACGACCATTCAGGACGGGATCGGGCACGTGCGCCTGGCCCGCCCTGACAAGCTCAACGCGCTGACGCTCGACATGCTCGACGACCTCGTCGCCGCCGCCCACGGGCTGCGCGCCGACCGACGGCTGCGCGCCGTTGTCATCTCCGGTGAGGGTGACTCCTTCTGCGCCGGTCTCGACTTCGGCTCGGCGATGAAGAAGCCGTCGGGCATCGCCACCCGCTTCCTCCCGCGACCGTGGCGGGGGACCAACACCTTCCAGGAGGCGCCCTGGGCCTTCCGTCGGCTGCCGGTCCCGGTCATCGCCGCCGTGAGCGGGCACTGCCTCGGTGGCGGTCTTCAGATCGCCCTCGCCGCCGACTTCCGGATCACCCATCCTGACGCGACATGGTCGGTGCTCGAGGGGCGCTGGGGGATCATCCCCGACATGTCCGGGGTGCAGGCGCTGTCGGAGCTCGTCGGGATCGACGTGGCGAAGAAGCTGACGATGACCGCTGACAAGATCTCGGGCACGCGCGCCCAGGAGCTCGGCCTGGCGACCGAGGTCGCCGCCGACCCGGTCGCGGCCGCCACCGAGCTCGCCCAGCAGCTGGCGACCCGCTCGCCCGACGCGCTCGCGGCGACCAAGCGGCTCTTCGACGGCACGTGGCACCGCAGCCCGCGCCGCACCTTCGCCCGCGAGCGGCGTGAGCAGCTGCCGCTGCTGCTCGGGCCCAACGCCGCGCGGGCGCGGGTGGCCAACTCCCGCAAGGAGTCCCCCGACTTCCTGCCCCGTCAACGGCGGATGGTCCCGTGAGCGGCGGCCCCCGCACCCAGACCGGCTTCCTCCCGATCGTTCCGGAGGACCTGCCCGAGGGCTGGACGACCCGGGTGCCAGACGAGACCGACGTCGACGAGCTCATCGCGCTCGTCTCGTCGGCCAAGCGGGCGGTCGACGGTTCCGGTGCCGTCGAGGCCGAGCTCGTCGCCGGCGAGGCCGTCGGCGAGGGGTCGTGGACCCGCCGGCAGGTCGTCGTCGCGGACCCGCAGGGCGTGATCAGGGTTTGGGCCAGGGTGCACGATCGGGCGGCCGGACGGTCCAACGTCGACCTGACCGCCGACCCGGCGCTGGGCCGCGAGGTCGAGCAGGAGCTCGCCGTCTCGCTCCTCGCCTGGGCCGAGGCGGTCGCGCTGCGCATCGCTCGCGGGCGCGGGCTCGGGGGTACCCGGCTCGACGTGTCGGTGCACGAGGACGATGACCGCCTGCGCAGCATGCTCGAGGCGGCCGGCTTCACCCGCGCCCGTCGGTGGCTGCAGATGAGTCGGCCGATCGGTCCCGGCGACGCCGAGCTCGCCGAGACCCGCGAGGGCGTCGTCGTGCGCCAGGTCGCGCGCCGCGAGGACGGCACCCCGGTCGCGGCGGACCTGCAGGCGGTCTACCGGATGATCGAGGAGTCCTTCGCCGACCACTTCAACTCCTATCGCGAGTCCTTCCCGGAGTTCCTCTCGCGGCTGCGCGAGGCGCCCGGCCACCGGTGGGACCACTGGTGGATCGCCGACATCGAGATCGAAGGCCAGTGGGTGCCCGGGGGCGCCGTCGCCGCGGCGGTGCTGCCCGAGGACGCCGACGGCCACGAGGGCACCTACATCGACTACATCGGCGTCCACCGGTTGGCTCGGGGCCGCGGGGTCGCCAAGTCGCTGCTCCACGCCGTCATCGCCGACGCTGCCCGCCGCGGCCGCAACCGCGTCTCGCTCGAGGTCGACGCCGACAGCCCGACGGGAGCCGACGGGATCTATGCGTCGATGGGCTGGGTCACCCGCTATCGCACCGAGTCGTGGCACCGCGACGTGCGCGTCGAGGGCACCGACGCCCCGGTGCCGCAGGCGCGCCTCGACGAGTCCTGAGCTCCCCCTTCGCACGCCATGAAGCTGCATTGCCCTACGGCAATGCAGCTTCATGGCGCCGCCCTCCCGCATTGCCGTAGGGCAATGCGGAGATCGCAGGTCAGGCGTCGATGCGCCGGGTCTCGATGGTGAAGTCCTGTGCCCGCAGGCGCTCGATGAGCGGGGCGGCCATCGCGACTGCGGGGGTGAGCACGCCCCCTTCGCTCGTCAGGTCGTCCTGGGCGAGGCACAGCGCGGCCTGGCCGAGCATGATCGCCGTGCCGTTGTAGCCGGGGTCGGCCTTGGCCGCGACGGTCGTCGCGTACTGCGCGCCACCGGTGGTGGAGGCGACGACCTCCATCGTGAAGCGGCCGTTGACCCGCGTCTGCTCGTCCGGACCCTCGCCCGGCTCGGGCAGGAACCGGTCGACGACCCGACGGGTCGGCGCGAAGGACAGGCCGGCGACGAGACCGAGCAGGCCGGCGGTCATGCCGGTAGCGGCGAAGGGGGACTTCGCGCGGCTGCCGAAGTCGGTCACCTCGTGGTAGCGGAAGGCACGGCCGTAGGCCCAGCCGAGCAGGGCATTGCTCCGGCGCACGATGCGCGTGTTGTACGACGCCATGATGAAGGGGCCGGTCCAGTGGCCGTCGGCCGTGCGGCGCACCGGCAGCCGGGAGCCGACCTTGCCGAGTGTCGAGCGCACCCGCGAGTGCTCGGTGGTCGACGGCGCGACCTCGGCCCGGTCGGCGCTCGTCGGCTCGGCGGCGCGGTCGGGGCTCAGGCCGTAGGGGTCGTTGATGACCCGCCGGTCCTCGACGGACTCGCGCGCGGCGATCGTCTGGCGGCGCATCGAGTCAATCGTGCCGCCGGAGAGGCCGCCGCGCAGGCGGCGCACGAAGAGCACCGTGTCGGTCAGCTCGCCGGCGCCCTCCTCGCGGGCGACCCGGGCCGTCTCCCAGACGCCGATGTCCGAGGGGATCGAGTCGAAGCCGCACGAGTGGACGACCCGGGCGCCGGAGCGCTGGGCCACCTCGTGGAATGCCTCGGCGGAGTCACGGACGAAGAGCACCTCGCCGGTGAGGTCGGCGTAGTGCGTGCCGGCGACGGCGCAGGCCTTGACGAGCTCGCGCCCGTAGGCGGCATAGGGGCCGACCGTGGTCACGAGGACGCGCGTGCGGGCGGCGAGGTCCGCGCAGGCGGCGGGGTCGGAGACGTCGACGACGACCCGCGGCCAGGTGGCGGCGGCGCCCCCGAGCTCGGCTGCGAGGGCGTCGAGCTTGTTCCGCGAGCGTCCGGCGAGCGCGACGCGCAGGCCTTCGGGGGCGTGGTCGCGCAGGTGCGCCGCGGTGAGTCGACCGACGAAGCCGGTGGCTCCGACGAGCACGACGTCGAGGTCGCGGGCAGCGGTGGGTGCAGTCATGAATCGACACTAACCCGTTGTGCCCCAACCTGTTTCATCTTCAACCGACTCGCACCCTTCCCTTGCGGGGCACTCTCCGATAGACAGGGAGCCCGGGGACGATGTCGTCCCTCCTCTCGACAGTGAAGGAGAAGCACCATGACGCAGCCTCCGAACGACACCCCTGACCTGCCCGAGGAGGCCATCGGCGGCGTGCCCGTCGAGGCCCCGACCGCCGGTGACGGCGGTGCCGATGGCGCAGCCGGTGACGGTGGCGCGGACGGTGCTGCCGGTGACGGCGGTGCCGATGGCGCCGCTGGTGACGGTGGCGCCGATGGTGCCGCTGGTGACGGTGGTGCCGACGGTGCCGCTGGTGACGGTGGCGCCGACGGTGCCGCTGGTGACGGTGGCGCCGACGGTGCTGCCGGCGATGGTGCTGCCGGCGATGGTGCTGCCGGCGACGGTGGCGCCGACGGCGGAGCCTGAGTGACCGACGCCCACGAGGCCGGTGCACCCGCGCGGTGCACCGGCCTCGCCCGCGTCACCGACCTCGGCCCCGAGGAGCTCGAGCGCTCCTGGGGACGAGAGCCCCGGCACGTGCCCGCGGCGGCGCTGCCGACCCCCTTCGACGACCTCCTGACGACACGTGACGTCGACGACCTGCTCTCGCGGCGCGGCATGCGCACCCCCTTCCTGCGCGTGGCCCGTGACGGGCACACGCTCGCCGACGCCGACTTCACCCGCGGCGGTGGCGTCGGCGCGGGCGTGACCGACCAGCTCGACGACACCGCGCTGCTGCGCCTCTTCGCCGAGGGGCACACCCTCGTCCTGCAGGGCCTGCACCGCACCCACCCGCCGGTGCTCGAGCTCGCCCAGGACCTCGCCGCCGACCTCGGCCACCCCGTGCAGGTCAATGCCTATGTCACCCCGGCGAGCAGCCGCGGCTTCGCCGCCCACTACGACGTGCACGACGTCTTCGTCCTGCAGACCGCGGGCGAGAAGCGCTGGAGCCTGCACGCCCCGGTCCAGCCGCACCCCCTGCGTGACCAGCCGTGGCAGGACCGGCGCCCGGCCGTCGAGCGGGCGGCCGCCGGCGAACCGCACCTCGAGGTCACGCTGCGGCCCGGCGACGTGCTCTACGTGCCCCGCGGCTGGCTGCACTCCGCGACCGCCCTCGGCGGCGTGAGCACGCACCTGACCGTCGGCATCCACGTGTGGCACCGCGGACACGTCGCCGAGGCCGTTCTCGACGCCGCGCGAAGGGGGCTGGCTGCGCAGGAGTCGCAGCGCACCTCCCTTCGTCCCGGGGTGGACGTCGCAGACCCCGAGGCCATCGCCGACGACCTCGCCGCCGTCCGCGAGGCCCTGCTGCGGGCCGTCGCCGACGTCGACGCGAGCGCCGTCGCCGCCCGCCTCGCCGCTCGCCAGCGCGCGGCCCAGCGGCCGGCGCCGGTCGACCCGGTCGGGACCGTCGAGACCCTCGCCGACGGGTTCGACGACCTCGCCGTCGCGCCCCGCGCCCACCTGCAGGCCTCCCTCGAGACCGGCACCGAGGGTGCGGTCCTCGTCAGCCGGGCCGGGAGGCTGCCCCTCACCGACGACGACGCGGCGGCGGTGACGGCCTGGCTCGCCGACGAGGCACCCGCCGTGCTCGACCCCGACCTCGCCCGGCGGCTCGTCGTCGCCGGGGTGGCGGTGCCCGCCGCCGAGCGCCCCGCGTAGGGTCGTGAGCGTGAGCACGACCCCCTCCGCGAGTCCCTCCCGGTGCTCGCTCGCCGCCCTCGAGCGCGGCGACGTGCCGGTCGGCACCGCCGTACCCGCCCGCTACTGGATGCTCGTCGGTCACCCCGGTCCGTGGCCGGCCAAGCCGATCGCGGCCCCCGGCATCGCCGACGTCCGCGCCGACCTCGACGCGGCACTGGGGCGCTTCGGTGCCCGGCTGCAGCTCATCCGCCGGCACGGACGGCTCGAGGGCGACCAGATCGAGGCCGAGGGCCAGCGACAGGTCTTCCTCGTCGACGTGCACCGCGGGCTCGTCGGCCGGGCCCACTGGGAGCGACCCGAGGACCTCGTCGAGCTCGCCGGGCGCTTCGACGACCTGCCTGACCCGACGAGCGAACCGCTCTTCCTCGTGTGCACCCACGGGCGCAAGGACGTCTGCTGCGCGGTCGAGGGGCGGGTCGTCGCCGCGGTCCTCGACGACGCCCTGCCCGGTGCCGTCTGGGAGACGACTCACCTCGGCGGCGACCGCTTCGCGGGCAACGTCGTGATCCTGCCTGAGGGGTCGATGTACGGCCGGCTCACCGGCGACACCGCGCCCCGGGTCGTCCTCGACCACCTCGACGGTCGGGTCGACCTCGACCGCTGGCGCGGCCGCTGCTCGTGGCACCCGGCGGCACAGGCCGCGGCCCACGACCTCATGCGCGCCGACCCGACCGTGCTGCTGCGTGACCTGGCCCGGCCACGGCTCGAGGAGAGGGGCGACGAGGCTTGGTTGGTGCACCTCGACCACGGTGGGGGGACCTCCCTTCGTCACGTGGTGCGGACCATGAGCGCACCCCACCAGCTGACCTGCGGAGGGGCTGCCAAGGTGCAGGCGCTCTTCGACGTGACGACCCCCGGCTGACCGGTGTGAGATCCGTCGTCGCAGGCCGGTCCGAGGCTCGACCCCGAGGCGTCAGCGGCTACGATCTGGGCCCATGACGACGACGCCGCAGACGAGCAACGCAGCCGACGACCACCTCACCGAGTGGGCGGACCGCCAGGCCAAGGCGGAGGCGATGATCCCCGTCGTGGGCCGCCTCTACCGTGAGTTCGGGGTCGTGACCTCGATCCACGGCCGCACCCTGCTGGGGCAGTCCTCGACCGATGTGCTCAAGGCGCACCGCTTCGCCCGTCGCGTCGACATCGCGTTGACCGTCGACGACACCCTGCCGATGCTTGAGGCGCTCACCGCCCTGCAGCCCGGCCCGGCCTCCATCGACGTGGCCCGCCTGCACCGCCGCCGCCTCGAGGCCGGCGAGGGCGTCTCCCTCGAGGACTTCCTGCGCTCCGAGCTCGCCGACGTCGTCGGCAAGCACGGCCAGGGCGAGCTGCCGAGCACCGACGTCGTCCTCTACGGCTTCGGCCGCATCGGCCGCCTGCTGGCCCGCATCCTCATCGAGCACGCCGGCACCGGCCACGGCCTGCGGCTGCGCGCCATCGTCGTGCGCAAGGGCGCCGACAACGACCTGTCCAAGCGGGCCAGCCTGCTGCGTCGCGACTCGGTCCACGGGTCCTTTGCCGGCACCATCACCGTCGACGAGGAGGCCAACACCATCCTCGCCAACGGCACCCTCATCCAGGTCATCTACTCCGACGACCCGTCGAGCGTCGACTACACGCAGTACGGCATCGACGACGCGATCGTCGTCGACAACACCGGCAAGTGGCGCGACGAGGAGGGCCTGTCCAAGCACCTGCAGTGCCCCGGCGTCTCCCGTGTGCTGCTCACGGCTCCCGGCAAGGGCGGCCTGCCCAACATCGTCAGCGGCATCAACGACGCGATGATCGGCGACGCCAAGGTCGTCACGGCCGCGTCCTGCACGACCAACGCGATCGTCCCCGCGCTCAAGGCGGTCAGCGACGAGTACGGCATCGTCGGCGGTCACATCGAGACCGTCCACGCCTTCACCAACGACCAGAACCTCATCGACAACTTCCACAAGGGCGAGCGTCGCGGCCGGTCCGCGGCCCTCAACATGGTGCTCACCGAGACCGGCGCCGCCAAGGCCGTCTCCAAGGCGCTGCCCGAGCTCGAGGGCAAGCTCACCGGCAACTCCGTGCGCGTGCCGACCCCCGACGTGTCGATGGCGATCCTCAACCTCACGCTGGAGCGGGGCGTCGAGCGCGAGGAGCTCAACGACTTCCTGCGCGAGGCCTCGCTCTACGGCGACCTGCACAAGCAGCTCGACTACATCGACAGCCCCGAGGTCGTCTCGACCGACTTCGTCGGCAACCGCCACGCGGGCATCGTCGACGGCCGCGCGACGATCACCTCGGGCGACCGCGTCGTCCTCTACGTCTGGTACGACAACGAGTTCGGCTACTCCTGCCAGGTCGTGCGCGTCCTCGAGGAGATGGCCCAGGTCCACCCGCCGGCCTTCCCGGCGGTCTGAGCCGCGGGTCGTCGCACCCCCGCCACACGTTTTCCGGGTCACCCGGGAAACCCCCGCTTCGCACGGGTTTCAAACCCTTGCGAAGCGGCGGTTTCTCGGGTGACCCGATGTTCGCGGGGCCAGTGGGGTGAGGGCCCAGCCCCCGTGCCTAGCGAAGGGGGCGGACCGTCGCCTTGTCGCCACCGCAGGTGCGCCCCTCCTCGGGGGCGTCGACGATCCGGGCGGCGTTGAGCACGGAGAGCGAGTCGAAGCTCGGGCGCCCCTCGATGACCGAGCGGTACTCGTAGCGGGTCAGGCGCTGGGCCCGGCACTGCTCGTCGAAGGTCAGCACGTCGAAGGAGCTCGGCTGGCCGACGAGCTCGGCGTCGGGCCCGCCGACGAAGTGCGAGAGCGTGCCGCCGCCGGTGAAGGTGCCGACCTGCAGGCGGTTGCCGCTCACCTGCGGCACGTGCCCGTGGCCGTGGACGCGCAGCCGCCCGGGGGCGTCCTCGAGCGCGGGCTCCTCGTGGGAGACGGTGATGTCCGGCGGTTCGGCATCGCCGAGGGCCTCGACCCAGCGTTCACGGGCCGCGACCTGCTCGTCGGTGCTGCCGTCGTCGGCGTCGCCGTAGTAGCGCGGGTCGTTGAACCCGGCGATCCGCAGGCCGCCCACCTCGATCTGCTGGTACTCGCCCGACCCGGGCTCGAGGAGCGTCACGCCGTCGGTGCCGGCGAGGTCGTCGAGGAGCTGGGTGTCGTCGACGGCGCTGCGGTCGTGGTTGCCGGCGACGAAGACATAGGGCACCCCGAGCGAGGAGATCGACCGGTAGAGGTTGCTCAGCCCGGCCTCCTGGACCCGCCCGAAGTTGATGAGGTCGCCGGAGTCGATGACGACGTCGATGTCCTGCTCGCGCACGATCGTGCGCATCAGGGCGTACTGGTTGGAGGCGTGCACGTCGGAGACGAGCAGCACCTTGAGCGCGGCGGTGTCGTCCTCCGCCTGCGGGGCATACTCCTGCTGCATGGCCGTCGACAGCGCGAGGAGGTTGCGCAGGTAGGGCGTGGCCTGGTCGGCCCGCTGCTCGACGTCGTCGAGCAGGTCGCGGTTGGCGATCGCCAGCTGGAGCAGCCCGCTCGAGCGCAGCTCGACGAGCCGGTCGGGGTCGTAGGTGCGCCACGCCGACAGGCCCAGGGTCGACAGGGTGACCGCGGTGACGAGGCTCGCGCCCAGGACGGTCCGCCGGTGCGGGAGTGTGCGGCGGCGCAGCCGGACGACGCCGAGGCACAGGAGCAGGCCCAGCACACCGCCGGCCGCGAAGCGCAGCCCGACCCCGACCGCGGCCTCGGTGATCACCCGGGTGCGCTCCTGGGAGCTGACGTCGAGGCTCGCGGCATCGAGGTTGCCCGAGGCGACGAGGTCGGTGATCGAGGGCTTGACCCGCGGCGAGACCTGCACGCCCGGGGCGACGCCGGCGAACTGCGCGGACACGCTCCCGACGACCGTGTCGGTGCCGATGTGGGACCGGTCCGTCCAGCTCGGCGACAGGCGCACGTCGGCTGCGTAGTAGTCGGTCTCGACGGCCACGGGCCACAGCGAGGCGGTGACGAGCCCGCCGGTGACGACTGCGGCCACGAGGGCCAGGGTCGCGGCGACGAGGCGCAGGCGGGCGGTCCAGGACATGGCGCCCACTGTAGGCAGAGGCCACCTGAACCCCAGTTGCTACTGGTCAGTAATGCGGTTTAGGGTCAGGTCATGAATGCTGATGCCATCGTCGTGGGCCACGGCCTCGCCGGACTCGTCGCGACCGCGGAGTTGGCCGACGCCGGCCGCAGGGTCCTCCTCGTCGACCAGGAGAGCGAGGCCAACCTCGGCGGTCAGGCGCACTGGTCCTTCGGCGGCCTCTTCTTCGTCGACAGCCCCGAGCAGCGACGCCTGGGCATCAAGGACTCTGCCGAACTGGCCCACTCCGACTGGATGAACACCGCGGGCTTCGACCGCGACGAGGACCACTGGCCGCGGCAGTGGGCGCAGGCCTACCTCGACTTCGCCGGCGGTGAGAAGCGGGCCTGGCTGCACGAGCAGGGCATGCGCTGGTTCCCCATCGTCGGCTGGGCCGAGCGCGGCGACGGATCGGCGCACGGGCACGGCAACTCCGTGCCCCGCTTCCACATCACGTGGGGGACCGGACCGGGGGTCGTCGCCCCCTTCGTCCGTCGTGTGGAGCAGGCCCGGGAGCGGGGCCTGGTGACCTACGCCCACCGGCACCGCGTGGACGAGATCATCGTCGAAGGGGGTGCCGCCGTCGGTGTGCGCGGGGTCGAGCTGGCGCCTGACGGCGCCGAACGGGGCGTGGCGACCAACCGCGACAGCATCGGGGGCTTCGAGCTGCGGGCCCCCGTCGTCCTCGTCGCCTCGGGAGGCATCGGCGGCAACCACGACCTCGTGCGCGCCAACTGGCCGGAGAGGCTCGGCACGCCGCCGAAGCACATGGTGACCGGGGTGCCGGCGCACGTCGACGGCCGGATGATCGGGATCACCGAGGCAGCCGGCGGCAACCTCATCAACCGCGACCGCATGTGGCACTACGTCGAGGGGATCCGCAACTGGGACCCCATCTGGGCGCAGCACGGCATCCGGATCCTGCCCGGGCCGAGCTCGATGTGGCTCGACGCCGAGGGCACCCGCCTGCCGGCGCCGCTCCTGCCCGGCTACGACACGCTCGGCACGCTGGCGCACCTGCGGGCCACCGGGCACGACCACTCGTGGTTCATCACCAACCGGTCGGTCGCCGGCAAGGAGTTCGCCCTCTCGGGGTCGGAGCAGAACCAGGACCTCACGGGCAAGGAGGTCGCGGGCGTCATCCGCAAGCGCTCGCTGGCCGACGTCACGCCATCGATGCAGGCCTTCCTCGACAAGGGGGCGGACTTCGTCATGGCCGACACCGTCGAGGAGCTCGTCGCGCGGATGAACGACCTCGTCGAGGAGGGCGAGCCGCGGCTCGATGTCGCCCACGTCAAGCGTCAGCTCGACGAGCGTGACGGGCAACTCGACAACGCCTACTCCAAGGACGCGCAGATCGCTGCGATGCGGGTCGCCCGCTCCTACCTCGGCGACAAGATCTCCAAGCGCGCCTACCCGCCGCACAAGCTGCAGGACCCGAAGAAGGGCCCGCTCGTCGGGGTCAAGCTGCACGTCCTCTCCCGCAAGACCCTCGGGGGCTTCGAGACCGACCTCGGCGCACGGGTCCTGGGGCGCGACGGCGAGGTGATCCGCGGGCTCTACGCGGCCGGCGAGGCGGCCGGCTTCGGTGGCGGCGGGGTCCACGGCTACCGGGCCCTCGAGGGCACCTTCCTCGGCGGCTGCATCTTCTCCGGCCGATCGGCCGGCCGGACCATGGCGCAGGACCTCGGCGACTGAGCCGTCCTCGGAGGTGACCCGGGCGTAGGGTGGCCCGGTCACGACCGAAGGGGGAACCGCTGCATGTGGGCAGCGCTGCGGCACCGCAGGGGGCAGGTCCTCGCCCTTGCCCTCGTCTCCGCGCTCGTCGCGACGTGTGCCGCCTTCGCGCCGATCTTCGCCCGCAGCGTCGACCAGGGACTGCTGCGGACGCACGTGACCCAGGCCGACGCCGAGCAGACGGCGACGGCGATCTCCCGACCCCGCACCGCTGACGCGCGTGACGTGCTGCCCGCCGTGGTGGCCGAGCAGGTGCCGGCAGAGTTGGCGGCGGTCTCCGGCGAGCCGGTCGAGGTGGTGCGCCAGTCCACCCGGGTGGTGCCCGAGGCCGGCAAGCAGGCCTCGCCCGTCGTGCTGCGATCGCGCACCGGGGCGTGCGACCACCTCGAGGTCGCCGGACGCTGCCCGCAGGCGGCCGGCGAGATCCTCGTGTCAGCGGCCGACGCCAAGGCCTGGGGGTGGAAGGCCGGTACCGAGCTGGAGATCCCCGACGACAAGTACCCCGGCCGCTACCCCAACGTCGACGCGGAGCCGCCCCCGATCGACCTCACCGTCGTCGGCACCTACACGGTGCGCGAGGACCCCGAGTACTGGCTCGGCGACCGTCCCGACGGCAAATCCGGGGTGACGACCCCTGACCTGGACAACCTGCCCCTGGTCGACGACCTCATCACCACCGAGGCGACCTTCGAGGGGGTGCTGCCCAAGGCGACGGTGCTCGTCGTGCTGCCGCTCGACCCGCAGGCCGCGACGCTCGACTCCCTCCCTCTGGCTGCGCAGGCCGTGGAGCGGATGCGTGAGGAGCACCCGGAGCTCGACATCGACGACTCCGCCGCCACGCTCGTCGACGGGGTGACCACCGGGCGATCGCAGACGGCGATCATCGTCCCCTTCGTCACGGTGCAGCTGGCGCTGCTGTCCGTGCTCGTCCTCTTCCTCGTGGCCCAGTCCGGCGTCGACCAGCGGCGCCACGACGTGGCCCTCGCCCGACTCCGCGGCCGCTCCCGCGCCGGAGCCCGCCGACTGCTGCTCACCGAGCTCGTCGTCCCGGTCGTCCTCGGCCTGCCGATCGGCTTCGTCTGTGCGGTGCTGCTCGCGGTGCTCGTGCGCCGGTCCATGCTGCCTCGCGGCATCCCCTTCGAGATACCGCTCGCGGTCCTGCCCTGGCTCCTCGGGTCCCTCGTCGTCTCCGTGCTCGCCGTCGCCCTCGCGGCACGGCCGGTGCTGCGCGAGCCGGTCAACGACCTGCTGCGCTCGGTGCGGCCCTCGTCGGCCGGCGGGTCGGTCGTCGTCGAGGTCGTGGTCGTCGTCCTGGCCGTCATCGGCGTGGTCGGGCTCGCAACGGGTGCCCTCAGCGGGCCGGCCGCCCTGGCGACGCCTACCCTGCTCGCCATCGCGGTCGGCGTGCTCGCCGCCCGCTTCGTGCCCCGCCTCGCCGCCCGCCGTGCCCGCTCGGCCACGCGCCGGGGGAGGGTGGCGGCCGCGGTCGCGGGTCACGCCGTGGCCCGGCGACCGGCCGCCCGCCGGGTCCTCGTCGTCACGACGGTGGCTACTGCGCTCGCGGTCTTCGGGGCCAATGCCGTCGTCGTGGCCGACCGCAACCGGCTCGCCCGCGCCGAGCTCGAGACCGGCGCCCCGGCCGTCGTGTCCGTCGACGTCGCCACCGCGCCGGAGCTGCTGTCGGCTGCGGGCACCCTCCAGGAGGCGGACATCGCGGCCGTCCCGGTCGCCATCATCCAGCCGCGGGACAAGAACGCCGAGGCGACCCTGGCGACCGACCCCGACTGGCTCTTCCGGGCGGCCAACCCCGATGCCATCGCCGACCTCGACCCTCGCCCCCTCGCCCTGCCCGACCAGGAGCCGATCGAGGTCCCCGGCCGCACCGCGACCGCGCGCGTCTCGTGGGACCTGGCGAGCAAGGGCAGCGAGGACCCACCCGAGCTGGTCCTCGACCTGACGACGGGCACTGGTGACAAGCGGTCGGCACGGCTGACCACGCTTGGGCCGAAGGCCCGCGGCAGCGCCCGGGTCGACGCCGACCTCTTCTGCACCGACGACTGCCGGGTCGCGGGCATCCGGGTCGCCACCTCGGGCTTCCCCGGCAGCTCCGTCGACGGGACCGTCAAGGTCTCCGGTCTCGCCGTCGACGGCAAGCCCCTGCCCGTCACGGGTCAGCGGACGTGGGACTCGGACAAGGGCGGTCCGGGCACCTCCCACCTGATCGTCACGCCGCAGGGGGACGACCTCGACCTCGCCGTCGAAGCGCTCGACGGCGCCGACGTCACGGCACACATCGCCGACGTGCCCCGACCGCTCCCGGCGATCGCCGCAGGCCCGGACGCCGAGGACGGTGACGTCCGGTCGGTGACCGACGTCGCCGGCGGCCAGACCGAGATCGAGGTCGCGCAGGTCGTCGACGCGCTGCCCGCGGCGACCGACCACGGGGTGCTCGTCTCCCTTCCGGCGCTCGCGCGCACGAGCGGCGAGCTCGACACCACCCGCACGCAGCGCCAGATCTGGCTCGGCGACGCCTCGCCGGCGACGATCGAGCGGGCGCGCGACCTGCTCGGCGACGCCGACGTGCCCGTCCGATCGGTGAGGACGACGGCCGAGGCCGACCGGGTCTACGACCAGTCGGCGTCGGCCTGGGGGCTGCAGCTCGCGCTGCTCGGCGGTGTGCTCGCGGTCGTCCTCGCCGCGCTCGTCCTCGTCGTCCTCGCGATCACCGGGTGGCGCTCCAGCGCCCGCGACCTCGCCGCGCTGCGGGTGAGCGGCGTGAGCTCCCGAGCGGCCGCGCGTGCCCTGCGCACCGAGCACCTGACGAGCGTCGCCGTCGGCGTGGTGCTCGGCGCGCTCTGCGCACTCGTCGGATCGTGGATCGCGCTGCCCGAGCTGCCGCTCTTCACCACCCCGGCCGCGGTGCCCGTGGCCGATCTCGCGCCGGCGTGGCTCGCGGTCGTCGCCGCCACGCTCGTCGTCGCGATCGTCCTGCTCGTCGTCGCCCGCCTCATCGCCGGGGCGATCGGGCGCCGGGTGCGACTGGGAGTGGCCCAGGGGGAGCCGACATGAGCGGGCTGCCCGTGCGCACCCACGGACTGGTGCACATCTACCGCGCGGAGGGCCACGACGTGGCCGCGCTCTCCGGGGTCGACCTCACCGTCGCCGCGGGCGAGCGGATCGCTCTGCTCGGCCCGAGCGGTGCGGGCAAGTCGACGCTGCTCGCGCTCTTCGGCGGGCTGCTGCGACCGAGCGCCGGCCGGATCCACGTCGGCGACCACGAGCTGTCGGTGATGAGCGAGGCGCAGATCGACGCTTTCCGCTCGGGCGAGGTCGGCATCGTCCTGCAGGGCGCGGCTCGCAACCACCTGCCGTGGCTCACGGCTCGGGGCAATGTCGAGTTCGCCCAGGGGGCCGCGCGGCGCACCGGGCGCACCGTCCCCGCGGTCGACGAGCTGCTCGGCCTGCTCGGGCTCGACGAGGTGGCCGACCGACCGCTCGAGTCGCTCACCCCCGGTCAGCTCCAGCTCGCGGCCCTGGCCGTCGCCCTCGCCTGCGGGCCGGGGCTCCTCCTCGGCGACGAGCCGACGAGCCAGCTCGACCACGACGCCCGCGACGTCGTCCTCGAGGCGATGGCCGAGGTCGGGCGCACGTTCGGCACGACGATCGTCGTCGTCACCCACGACCCCGACGTCGCCAAGGCTTTCCCCCGCACCGTGACCATCCGCGACGGCCGGGCCGGCGGTGAGGGACGCAGCGGCGAGGAGTACTCCGTCGTGGCCGCCGACGGATCGTTGCCGCTGCCGCCGCCGGCACTCGAGGCCTTCCCCCCGGGGACCCTCGTGCGCGTGCACCGCACCGACGACGGGGCCTGGCAGCTCCTCGTCGACGAGGAGGAGGAGCGATGAGCGAGGACCTCGTGCTCGAGGACGTCGCGGTGCGCTACGGCGACGTCGTGGCGGTCGAAGGGGTCCGTGCGGTCGCGCACCCCGGAGAGATCACTGCCGTCACCGGACACTCCGGCGCCGGCAAGACCTCGTTGCTGTGGGCGGTCGGTGGACTGCTCGAGTCAGGCTCGAGCGGGCGGATCCGACTGGGGGAGAGGCAGATCGGTGACGAAGCCGGCTCACGCGATGCCGGTGCCGTGCTCATCCCTCAGGGCAGCGCCCTGGCCGAGGTGCTCACCGCCCGCGGCAACATCGCGGTGCCGCTCGTCGCGGCGGGCATGTCCGGTGGCGACGCCGGCGCGGCCGCTGACCGGGCGCTCGCCTCGGTCGGGCTCCACGAGCACGCGGGCCACCTCGCGGAGGAGCTTTCCGGCGGTCAGCGGCAGCGCGTGGCCGTCGCCCGGGGACTGGCGCTGTCCTCCCTTCGCCTGGCCGCGGGGAGCCTGGTGCTGCTCGCCGACGAACCCACCTCGGAGCTCGACCACGACACCCGCGAGCAGGTCGTCGTGCTGCTGCAGGACATCGCCCGCCGGGGCGGGATCGTCCTGCTCGCCACGCACGACCCCGAGGTCGCCGAGGTCGCGGCCGCCCGCTGGCACCTCGACGACGGCCGCCTCCAGTCTGCATTGCCGTAGGGCAATGCGGGATCCGGTCTGCATTGCCGTTGGGCCATGCGAGAGGGGAGGGTCGCGGGCCGCATTTCCCTCAGGAAATGCGAAGGGTGTCAGGCGGTGAGCAGGATCTTGCCGATGTGACCGCTCGCCTCGAGCTCGCGGTGGGCATCGGCGGCACGCTCGAGCGGGTGGGTGCCCTGGACGATCGGGCGCACGGCGCCGTCCTCGACCAGCGGCCACACGTGCTCGCGGACCGCGGCGACGATCGCCGCCTTTTCCTCGGCGGGACGGGCCCGCAGCGAGGTCGCGATGACCGCGGCCCGCTTGCTCAGCAGCTTGCCGAGGTCGAGCTCGCCCTTGCGGCCACCCATGAGGCCGATGACGACGAGCCGGCCCGATGTCGCCAGCAGGTCGACATTGCGCGGGAGGTACTTGGCCCCCATGAGGTCGAGGACGACGTCGGCCCCGTGACCATCAGTCGCGGCGCGCACCTCCTCGACGAAGTCCTGCTCGCGGTAGTTGACGAGGATCTGCGCGCCGAGGTCGCGGCAGACGTCGAGCTTGGCCTGCGAGCCGGCCGTCACAGCCACCCGCGCACCGGCGGCCGTGGCGAGCTGGATGGCCATCGTCCCGATGCCCGACGATCCGCCGTGGACGAGGAAGACCTCGCCGGGCTGGAGGTTGGCCGTCATGAAGACGTTGGACCAGACCGTGCACGCGACCTCGGGCAACCCCGCGGCATCGGTGAGGGAGACCCCCTTCGGCACGGGCAGCAGCTGCGCCGCCGGGACCCGGACCTGCTCCGCATAGCCGCCACCGTCGACGAGGGCACAGACCTCGTCGCCGACGGACCAGCCCTCGACACCCGGACCGACCTCGCGGATCGTGCCCGAGACCTCGAGGCCCGGCAGCGGCGAGGCGCCCGCGGGCGGCGGGTAGTGCCCGAGCCGCTGCATGACGTCGGCGCGGTTGACCCCGGCGGCCACCATGTCGACGACGACGTCGCCGGGGCCGGCCGTGGGGGCCTCGATCTCGGTGATCTGCAGGACGTCGGCGTCTCCGGGCTCGGTGATGGAGATGCCGCGCATCAGGAGACCTTGTCCAGCTCTCCCTCGACGGACTGCATGGCCTCGGGGAGGTGACCCGCGGACTTCTTGTAGAAGCTCGCCGCCTGGCGGGTGGCCATGGTGCGGGCCAGACCCATCGCGAGGCCGGCGAGGGCGGCGAAGGCAATGGCCTCGCCGACGGGGTTCTCCGGGTTGTTGGGGTCGATCGTCTCGCCCTTGCCCATGCGCGACCACGCGATGGAGATGACCTTGTTGGCGACGATGCCGGCGATGATCGCCGAGCCGGTGCCCAGCACCTTCCAGACCATGTTGCCCACGAGACGTCCTTTCGTACACACACGCTGCGGAGGTGGCGGCGGTCGCCGCCACCCGATACGTCTCCAACCCTGCCACAGACGTGCACCCCGGACCGCCCGTCGGCCCACGCGGCTATGCTGGCCGGGCACGACAGGGGAGCGCATCAGCGCTGAGAGTGCGGGCGACCGCAGACCCTCGTACCTGATCCGGCTAGCACCGGCGTAGGGAGTCGAGTCTCAGGGACCTCGTCGGCGCACGGCCCGTGGCCGGGTGTCGGCGCAGATCCCTCCCTGTGGAACCCACACAGGAGAAGCATCAGCATGACCACCACCAAGACGCCGGCCGCGTCCCGCGCCGGCACCGTCCTCGCCACCCGCCCCCTCATGGGCTGGCGCACCGTCGACCTGCTGACCGTCGCCTTCCTCGGCGTGGCCTTCGGCGTCGCCTACTGGGGCTACGGACTGCTCTACAACGGACCCATCTCCGCCCTCGGCCTGGCCTTCCAGCCGCTCTTCGGGCTCTTCGTCGGGTTCTGGTTCATCGCCGGCGTCGTCGGCGGACTGGTCGTGCGCCGGCCCGGCGCCGCCATCGCCTGCGAGCTCATCGCCGCGACCGTATCCGCGCTCTTCGGCAACCAGTGGGGGGTCACGACGGTCGTCTCCGGCCTGGCCCAGGGGATCGGCGCCGAGCTGGCCTTCGCGATCTTCGCCTACAAGGCCTTCGGCCCGGCCGTCGCGCTGCTCTCCGGTGCGCTGTCGGCGCCGCTGGAGTGGATCTACGAGATCTACTGGTACTTCGTCGACTGGACCTGGGCGTGGAAGCTCGCCTACCTGCCCCTCATGGTCGTCTCCGGGGTCGTTGTCGCCGGGCTCGGCGGCTGGCTGCTCACCCGCGCGCTGGCGCAGGCCGGTGCGCTCAACCCCTTCCCGCCCGGCCAGGAGGTCCTCGAGCGGAGGGCCGTCTGATCCACGATCGGACGAAGGGGGCAGCCCCCGTGGGCGTCGACGTCACCGGTCGGGGCGAGGTCGTCGTCCGCGACCTCACGTGGCGGCCCGTCGGCCGACGCGAGCCCGTGCTGCGCGAGCTCGACCTCACGCTGCGCCCTGGCGAGCGGGTCCTGCTCGTCGGGCCGAGCGGGTCCGGCAAGTCGACCCTGCTCCGGGCCCTCGCCGGTCTGCTGCTCACCGTCGACTCCGGTGACCTCGTCGGCGAGGTACGGGTCGACGGGGCCGCGCCCGGCGAGCGTCCCGGTGCGGTCGGGCTCGTGCTCCAGGAGCCCGGCTCCGGCACGGTCGCGGCGACCGTGGGGCGCGATGTCGCCTTCGGGTTGGAAAACGTCGGCGTGCCCGCTGGCGACATGCCGGCTGTCGTCGACCGCTGCCTGGCCGCTGTGGGGCTGGGGGACCTGCCGCGCTCGACCCCGACCGGCGCCCTCTCCGGCGGCCAGACCCAGCGGCTCGCGCTCGCCGGTGCCCTCGCCCTCCAGCCCGCCCTCCTCCTGCTCGACGAGCCGACCGCAATGCTCGACGCAGACTCGGCCGCCCGGGTCCGCGACGCCGTCGTCACCGGCGCGGCCGGTCTGACGACGGTCGTCGTCGAGCACCGGATCGAGCCCTGGCTCGAGCACGTCGACCGGGTGCTCGTCCTCGGCCGCGACGGGCGGATCCACCACGACGGGTCGGCCGCCGAGGTGCTGGCCGAGCACGGTGAGACGCTGGCCGCCGACGGCATCTGGGTGCCGGGTGTGCCGGCTCCTGAGCCGCTGACGATCGACCTCGGCCCCCTCGCCCGTGCGGTCGAGCCCCGGGCGACGCTGCTCACGAGCCAACCGCTCGTTGTCGAGCGAGCGCGCAACCACCTCGATGGCAGCAGCGAGGTGACGACCGCGCTCGTCACCGACGCGCCGCTCTCCCCGGCCGCGGGCCGGGCCACCGCGCTCGTCGGACCCAGCGGTGGGGGCAAGTCGACGTGGCTGGCGGCGCTCGGCGGGCTGGTGGCGCCGTCGTCGGGACGGGTGCTCGCCGACGGACGGTCGGTCGGGGACCTGCCCGCCACCGAGATCGCCCACCTCGTCGGGTGGGTGCCGCAGTGGAGCTCCAGCGCGCTGCTCGCCCGCACCGTGCTCGACGAGGTGCTGCTCACCGGCCGCACCCTCGGCACCGCTGACGAAGGGGAGGCCCGTCGCCTCCTCGAGGTCCTCGGGCTGGAGCACCTCGAGCGGGCCGACCCGCAGACTCTCTCCGGTGGCGAGCAGCGTCGGCTGGCCGTCGCGGCCGCGCTGGCCCACGGCCCGGCCGTGGCCCTCGCGGACGAGCCGACGGTCGGTCAGGACCGTGGCACGTGGGCGGCCGTCGTCGGCCTGCTCACCGCCCACCGTGACCGCGGCGGTGCTGTCGTCGCCGCCACGCACGACCCCGACCTCGTCTCACTCGTCGACGAGGTGCGGCAGGTGCGTCCGCCGGAGACCGAGCCGTCCCGGGAGACGCCACGGGCCGTGCTGTCCGCGTGCGGGCCGCTCGCGCTCTTCGCCGCGGCCGCGATCCCCATGGCGGCCGCCGTCCTCTCACCCGGGTGGCGGGTCTCGCTCGTGATCCTGGGCCTCCTCGTACTAGGCGCCGTCGTGGGCCTGAGCAACCTGCCCGGCCGCGGCGCCGGCTGGACCGTCCAGGGCCGGTGGCGCGGTCTGGCGATCCGACTCGTCCCCGCCCTCGTCGGCGGTCTCGGCGTCGGCTGGTCGACCTGGTTGCTCGGGTCACGTGACGTCGAGGTCGCGCTCTCGGCGGCGCTGCGACTCCTCGTCATCGTCGTGCCCTCGGCGATTCTCCTCGCCTTCGTCGACCCCGACGACCTCGCCGACCACCTGGGCCAGCGGCTCCGGCTGCCGGCCCGCCCGGTCGTCGCGCTGGGCGCGGCGTTGCAGCGGGTGCAGACCTTCGGTGCGGCGTGGACCGAGGTCGGCTGGGCGCGACGGTTGCGGGGCCAGGGCGTGACCTGGCGCTCGCCGCGCAGTGTCGTGGCGCACCTGTGGGCCTCGACCTTCGGGATGCTGCTGCGCTCGCTCGGTTCCGCGGCCACGCTCGCCGTGGCGATGGACGCTCGTGGCTTCGCCGGCGCCGGTCGGCGCACCTGGGCCACCCGGGCCCCGTGGCGCGCGGCCGACACGGTGGTCGTGCTCGCCTCGCTCGTGACGGTCGTCGTCGCGCTGCTCGCCCGCTGACCGCTCAGCAGGAGCCCTTGATGTCCTCCTGCCAAGCGATCCGCCAGGCGTCGGCGTTGGGCCAGCTGCGGTTGAGCACGTGGAAGCTCACCGGTCGTGGCCCCTTGCCCTCCGAGCCCTTGACCTTGGTCCCGGAGGCGTTGACGAGGTGGGTGCCGCTCTCGTCGATGCAGGCCCTGACCTTGACGAAGGGAGGGATGGCCGTGCCCTTGATCGGGGCCGGGTCGAGGTCGATCTTCGTCGCGGTCGGGTCACCCACGAGCTTCGTCTCGCCCTGGCGGGTCTGCTTGTCGACGGTCAGCTCGGCCGCGTCGGCGAGGATGGCCGTCGCCTCGGTGCCCTCGGCGAAGCCGATGGAGGTCTCGGTGGTGTAGTGGTCGGGCTGGGCGAGGATGGTGTTGCGGCCGCTCACCCACTGGTAGACGCGCTGACGCGCGCGGTCGGAGGCGACGTCGTCGGCGTCCACCGACGTCGTCTGGCTCTGGTCGACGAGGTCGGGTGGCAGGTGCTCGTCCTCGCGATCACCGTCACCGCAGCCGGCGAGGACCACCCCGATGGCCAGCACCACGGCCAGGTGCCCTCCGCGACGGGGTCGGGTCACTTGTTGACCACCTGGTTCTCGCCGATACGGATCCACAGCGACTGCTTGAACTCGGTCTGCATGCGGCCTTCGCCGTTGGCATCCCGGTAGTTGATGTTCCAGTAGGTCGTGATGCGCACGAGGTAGTTACCGGGCTTCTTGTACTTGTGACCGCAGTCGGGCGTCTGCTCGGCCTTGCGCCGGGCGAAGGGCTCGCTCTTGCCGCAGGTGATCGACGTCCCGTCGCCCATCTCCCACTTGACGTGGGTCACGCCGGCGTCGACGTAGTAGCCGGTGTCGGGGTCCTCGACGAGCGGCGGGTCCCACTGCGAGTCGAACAGGGCGCGGGGCCACATCCACACGTTGAGGCCGACCGGCGCCATGCGGTACCCGTCGAAGCGGGCGTGCATGGGGACGGGGCTGGGCGCCAGACCGGGGTACATCGCCCGGAAGCGCGTGCCGACGGCCGTCTCGAGGTCCTCCTGGAGGTCCTGGGGGTTGTTGGTCTCCGGCGGCTCCTCCGACCAGAAGGAGTCCCGGGGGATGAGGACATTGCCCTCGTCGTTGAGGCCGGTGCACGTGTAGAGCTTTGCGCCCTCGCGGTAGCCCGGGTGGTCGGGACCCGGCTGGTCGGTCGCCTCGATGACGTAGCACTGCCGAGCGTTGCTCCACGAGCCGGCGACGGCGTCCTCGCAGGGCACGCTCTTGTACTCCGGCGCCCCACGGTGGCAGGCCGGTCGCCCGCCACCCTTGCCGCCGCCGGTGCCGTCGGACTTCTCCCCGCCGAAGACGATCCGGCAGTTGGCCCGCAGGCCGAAGTTGCGGCAGATGTTGGCGTCGCTGTCGGGCGCGGCCGACAGGGAGAGGGCGAGGAAGAGCAGTGTCACGCCGAAGGTGGCGAAGAGGCGCTCCCGGGTCAGGACGCGGGTCAGGGTCGTCATCGCTGTGGCCTCCTCAGACCGCGTGATGGCTGGTCGTGGGGGTCTGCGAGGCGGTGAGCTCGGGGAGGGTGGCGAGCAGCTCGCGCGACGCGGGCTCGAGGACGCCATCGGCCAGCCGGCCGCAGTCGGCCAGGCCGAAGGCCGCGGCATCGCGGGGGACCGGGTCGCCGAGCTCGTGGGTGGCCAGCAGCTGCAGGCGCCACAGGGCCTCGACGCCGGGCTCGACCGTCAGGCCGACCACGGTCGCGTCGTGCGCGGCCGCCCAACGCCCCTCCATGAGCCGGCGGCGGGCCAGCTCGGTCGCCGCAGTGGTGATGGCGAAGATCATCTGCGAACGCAGCGCCTGCGCCCAGACGTAGTGCCGCGGGTGCACCCCGGCGAAGGGGCGTCCGCGAACCAGACCGAGGGCCTGCTCGAGGTGCTCGGTGCCGGCGGTCGAGGGGTCGGCGGGCACGAGTCCCTGCCACAGCGACCAGTCGCTCGCGATCGTGCGGGCCGCGACCAGACCGCCCTGCGGGGTCTCGTCGGGACCCAGCCAGGAGCCGAGCCCGGCGAGCGAGCTGTCGCGCACGCGCGAGTGGTCGTGCACGGCGCGGTTGGGCCACATGGCGTCGTCGATCTCGGTGCCCGTCGCCTCGGGATGCGTGCTGAGGTAGGCCGCGAGCTCGGTGAGGCGCATGCGGTGGGCGGGGGTGACGTCGCCGACGTTGTCGATGTCGACCGGGCCGAGCAGTCGCAGCACCGGCTCGTCGGTGGGCGCGGCGAGCTCGCGGACCCGCTCGGGGAAGGCGATGACCGGGGGCAGCGGGGTGCCCGGGGTCGGCGTGATCTGGTTGGACAGCCACCCCGGGGTGGTCCCCTGGGCGGTGATCTCGAGGCCGGCGGTCCGGCGCACCGTCGCGACGTCCTCACCCGGGGCGAAGGGGGTGTCCCCGGACGGGGTGTTGACCGGGGTGTTCCACCGGACCTGGGTGCGGCTGCCGCTCTCGTCGTCGATCTGGGAGCGGCGCACCGTCGGCGCGTCGTCGAGGAGGTCGTCGCCGGGGTCGACGGTGACCTCGGGCGTGGCGGCCGCGACGGAGGCGAGCGTCGGCTCGCCCTCGGCGGGCGCCCAGACGTCGTCGGAGGGGGCCACGAGGTCGAAGAGGAAGCCGATGCGGGCGGCGTCCTGCGCACTCAGCCGCTCGGGCCGCACCTGCAGGTAGGCGGGGGAGAGGACGGCTGCGTCGGGGTCGTCGCCGATGATCAGGGCGTCGGCGCCATCGGCGATGCTGCTCGCGGAGTGCGCCAGGGCCACGCGGGGCGAGGAGGCGACGGCCTTGTCGAGCCGACGACGGTCGCGCGCGTCGAGGTCGCCGCTCACGACGATCACCTCGCGGGCGGTCGGGTCGATCTGCACCTGCACCGAGAGGGTGTAGGCGGCCATGTCGGGGACGAAGCGCACCCGCGACGAGCCGATGACCTGCTCGAGCTCGGGGTGGCCGCCGACGACCGTGACGGTCGTGGCGTCGGCCCACGGCGAGGTGGCGAGCGAAAGGGTCATGGCCGCGAGGGTGTCGCGGGTGCGGGAGCCGTCGCCGACGACGGCGAAGGTGCGCGCGTCGGCGAGGTTGACCAGGACGTGGGCCTCCTCGTCGTCCTGCCCGACGGCCACGAGCGCGGGGAAGGGGGCCGGCTCGGTGACGAGCACGCCGGGGTCGAGGGTCATCGCCCGGTCGACCGCGAGGGTCCACAGGCGCGGGTCGGCGGTCGAGGTCCACGGGGCGGGCAGGCGCATCGGGTCGGCGAGCTGCACGTCGAGCTGCGAGCGCCCGACGCGCACCGAGCGCAGCCCCGGCAGGGCGCGGCCGGCCTCGCGGGCGGCCACCGCGATGTGCCGCAGCGCGATGTCGACCGTGTCGATCGTGTGGACGTCGGCGACGAGCGCGAGCTCTCGCTCGAGGTCGCTCGCGTCGGTCTCGTCGGGGCGGGTGAGCCGGCCGGCCCGACGGCGGCGAGCGAGGTCGAGGAGCGAGAGCAGACCGGCGGCGGTGAGTCCGGACAAGCCCAGGACGGTGCTGCCCCACTCATCGGCCGGGTCGCCGAGGACGACTGGGTCGGTCGAACCCTCGTCGGTCGAGCCGTCGTCGGTGACTCCGGCCGGTGCAGCCGTGGCCGATGCGCCGACCCCGGCAACACCGGATGCGGCACCGGTCGCCGAGTCCGCCTCGGCACGGTCGGTCGCGTCGGCGTCCGCCCCGCCCGTAGCGTCGGAAGCGGGAGCGCTGGGTGCGCTGGAGCCGCCGGGGACGCTCGACGTGGGCGTCTCGGGGCTTGCTGCGGCAGCGCTCGTGCCGCCCGGAACCTGCAGCTCCCAGCCGGGCTGGATGAGGTCGGGGTCGGTGAGCCGTCCGCCGTCGGGCTGCTGCTCGGCTCCGGTCGCCTCGACGATCTCGGTGTAGCGGCTGCCGTCGCCGAGCTCGTCCTCGGCGATCTCCCAGAGGGTGTCGTCCTGCTCGACCGTGTGGGTGTCGCCGTCGGCGACGGGCGCGGGGGACTCATCGGGCAGCTGGAGCTGCTGGCCGGGCGAGATCCAGTTGGAGGCCGGGATCGTGTCGCGGTTGAGCTCGAGGATCTCGGTGTAGCGGGCGCCGTCGCCGAGCTGGGCCTCGGCGATGGACCACAGGCTCTCGCCCTGGGCGACCTCGTGGGTGATCGTCGCGCGCTCGCTCGTCGGGGCGGCGGAGTCGGTCTGGGCCGTCGCCGCAGCATCGGCGGCGACGGCGGCCGCGGCCCCACCGGCCAGGGCGGTGCTCGCGGTCGTCGCGGTGTCGGAGCCCGGAGCGGGAGCAGCGTGAGCGGTGCCGGCCCAGGTGCCCACGGTCGGGATGGTGATGAAGAGCAGGGCAGCGGTGCCGACGATGTAGCGGGCGATGCCCTGGGGCAGCGAGAGGCCCGGCAGCCGTGGCACGTCGACGCCGAGGAGTCGCGCCCCGATCTCGAGGACGATCGACAGCGCGATGAAGAGCCACGCGAGCCAGGCGGCGTAGCGGAAGATGACGAGCAGCACGGACCCGTCGTCGGGGGAGGTGACCGCCTCCCAGATCTCGGCCGGGGAGGCCCACTGGTCAGGGACCGGGCCCGCGCCGATCTGGAGCAGCAGCCACGGGACGCCGACGACGAGGAGGACGACCCCGACGAGGGCGAGCAGCCCCTTGGCCCTACTGGCAGGCGCCGAAGGCGTTGACATCGGGGTCGTACTCCTCTCCCTTGCCGTCCGTGCGGTACTGGTAGGCGCTGCCCGTGCCCTCGACCTCACGCGGGCCGACGCCGAGGATGCCCAGGAAGATCGGCTCCCAGGTGCGGGTGGCCTCGACCGTGACGGTGTGTCCGCCCTCGGTGACCCGGACGTCGGTGAGCGTGACGTCGGTGGTGTGGGTGGCCACGAACTCCTCGGCCGCGGTCTGCGCCTGGTGCTGCGGGACGGTGATCTCGGCACCCCAGATGGCGCACCCCTTGTTGATCGACTGCCCGGCGTAGCGCGCCGTCTCGGCGGCGACGTCGTTGGCCTGCTGCATCGCGCGCACCTGACCGCCGCCGTCGACGACGAGGCCGACGAGCGGGATCGTCGCGAAGACCGCGGAGACGAAGTAGGTGCTCAGCGAGCCGCGCTCGTCGCGCAGCCGGGCGAGGATGCGGGGGGCCGGTCGGTGCATCAGCGCTCCCGGTAGGCGTCGATGGGGCTGCTGGCCGTCGCCGAGACCTGGTGGCTGCCGCCGACCCCGGGCAGAGCCAGGTCGGCCAGGGCGACGTCGCACGTCACGGTGGCGGCCACGACGAGCCCGGTGACGCCGGGGTCGGTGTCCTTGCCCGAGGTGTCGAGCTGGATGTCCATGGAGTTGCACGTCAGGTCCTGCTCGGCGAGGAAGGCCTCGGCCGCCTCGAGGCCGCGCTCCTCGGCGTCGCTGCCCCGCTCGATCGACGCCGCGCGCGCGGCCTCGCCGGCGGCGGACTGGATCGACTGCTGGGCGATGGCGAGCCGGCCGCCCATGACGAGCATGGCGATGAGCAGGCCGAAGGCGGGGGCGAGGATGACCATCTCGATGCTGGCCGAGCCGCTCTCGCTCCGCAGCCGCCGCCGGTGGCTCACCACGACGGCCTCTCGGTGCGGTCGATGCCGCTGCCCTCGAAGTCCTCCACCCGGGTGAACTCCTCGATCGCGCGGGTCGAGGACTGCGAGACCTGGGGGTCCCACCCGGGGATGATCGACATCGTCGTGCCGGTGACCCGCACGGTGACGGTGCCGTTGCCGCGGTCGCGGGTCACCTCGACGTCGGGGCTCTCGAGCAGGCCGTCACCACCTGCGCGAGCGGCGAAGTCGAGGGCTGCGGTGCGCCCGTGCTCGTCGGTCTGCTCGTAGCCGGCGGCCCCTCGGGCGCCCTCCTGCGCGGAGGCCAGCGCGACGGTGCGGCCTTGGTAGTAGACGGCGCCCTGCACGGCGAGGAAGAGCAGGCTCAGGGCGAGAGGGAGCAGGACGACCATCTCGAGGGACAGCGCACCGCGGTCGGAGCGCCACCGCTCCGGCCTACCGTGCTGTGCCCCCCGAGTGATCAAGGTGCCTTGATCTCCTGGCTCTTGCTGCGAACGAAGGTCGTGATGGCGCCGATGACGATGACCGAGATGGTGATGACCGCGACGGCCCACAGCACCTGCTCGATGGTGACCGAGCCGCGCTCGTCGCGGGCGCGGTTGATGACATCCGTCTGGTCGCCGAAGTAGTCAAGGGCCTGTGCGCCCAAGACCTGGAGGGCGGCGAAGAACTGGATCATGTGGGTCTCTCCCGGGACAATGTGAGGGCTGGCCCGGGAGGCTGCTGTCCCCCCGGACGTGTCACAGGCTATCGGAGGGTGGCCGCGGACCCCAAGAAGAGAACTCCCCGCCACCCGGCGTTCACCCCGTCAACTGAGCGAGGTCAGTAGACGACTCGTTTGGGTTCCACAAACGCACCCTTGTAGGACCTTTTGATGTGTCTCGAACACTGCGTTGTGCCCCAGAGAAGTTTCCCAGCCCGCGACAGCAGGCAGGCACTTCGACGACACCCACACCTTGGTCGAGGTGATCCAGCCACCCGGAGGGATGGCATAGGTGGTCCACGCCTGTGGGGTTGAACGGATGACTCCGCTGGCTGCGTAGCAGTCGAACTTGGTGCTGACGCCCAGAACCGTCAGAAGGGCGGCCGCGCCGACTGAAGCAGCCGCAGTGCGTGCGTGCCGGGGCCGTTGGTTCGTCGTTCGAGTTTTCATTGCTTCCCCTTGCCTGGTCATCCGGTGACCACCTCAGGCCAGAACGTGGGGAATCTGTCGCAACTTGAGATTGAGGATCAGGCGCCGATGATCCGCAGCAGGGAGGGAGTCACGAGGATGGCCATGAAGATCAGCCCGAGTGTGGACATCGGGATCGACATCCGCTCACCCGTGGCGTTGGCCTCGGCGAGGGCGGAGTTGAGCTCGGCGGTGCGCATGCTCTGCGAGCGCGAGCGCAGGGTCTGGTAGACCTGCGCGCCCTCCTCGCCGGACAGGCGCATGATGTCGGCGAGGTCGGCGAGCTCCGGCAGGCCGAGCTCGTCGGAGAGCTTGCGCAGAGCGTCCCAGGGCGGCAGGCCGGACCAGCGGGAGCGGGACAGCTCCTCGGCGAGCCGGCGGAAGACCCAGGAGTCGCCGATGTTGGCCGCGATCTCCATCGCCTGGCGGGGCCCGGAGCCGCTGTTGCGCTCGAGCGCCACGAGGTCGATGTAGGAGGCCAAGGCGCGGCCGAACTCCTTGCGGGCAGCCTTGGCGTCGTCCTTGACGTTGTAGTCCGGCAGGAAGAACAAGCCGACTGCGCCGCCCGCGGAGGCGAGGAGGGTGATGATCCAGGGCAGGCCGAACCCGAAGAAGGAGAGGACGGTGAGCAACATGACCGGGATGAAGGCGCCCAAGATCGCGAAGACGACCTTTTCGCCGTAGAAGCGGTGCACCGGGATGCGCATGAGCGCCAGCTCGCGGTAGGGCGGCGCACCGAGGGAGTCGAGGGGCAGGGTGCGCATGGCCCAGCGGCCGAGCTTGTCGCGGGCGTCGCCCTCGGCTGTACCCGCCTCGACCGCACCCTCGTCGTGCGCGGACAAGGAGCGGTCCGGGGAGAGTCGGTCGAGGGCGGTGGCGAGGTCGACCTGGGCGGGCCGGAAGCGCCAGACGAGCATCGACAGGCCGAGCCCGACGAGGGCGCCGGCGATCATCGCGATCTGCAGGGTGGTGGTCATCGACGCGCCTCCTCGGCGACCTCGTTGCCGATGAAGCGGGGCAGCTTCTTGCCCTTGGCCATCGACTTCATCCAGACGAGTGCCCCGACGTAGGCGGCGAGCAGCACCGTGAGGATGACCTGGCCGATGCCGCTGCGGTAGGGCTCGAACATCGTCGTGAAGAAGAACATGATGACCAGCACCGCGAGGGTGATGATCGTGACCCAGCGGGCGGTGGCCCGGGGCTTGGCCCGGTCGGCCTCGACCATGCGCCGCGAGCGCACGTCCTCGCCGACGGCGACGGCGACGGACTCGAGGACGCTCGCCAGGCCGGCGCCGCGACGCTGTGCGCCGAGCAGGAGGTTGGCGGCGAGCAGGTCGCCCGTGGAGTCGTCGAGGTCGTCGGCGAAGGCGCGCAGGGCGTCGTCGGTGGGCCAGCGCGCCCGCAGGCGGGCCGCCAGGAGGTTGACCTCGGGCTCGATCTCCTTGGGCGCCGAGCGCAGCGTCGCGACGATGGCCTGCTCGAGGCCGACACCGACGGTGAGCACCCCGGCGAGGGAGCGGGTCCACTCCTCCATCGCCTCGAGCCGGTCGATGCTCGCCTCGGCATCGCCGGAGCTGAGCAGCCACGGCAGGCCGATGATCGTCGCCGGGATGAGGACGATGGCGATGACCCAGCCGGTGAAGAGCGCGAAGATCACCCCCGCGACGACCCCGATGATGATGATCTGCCGGGTCCGGCGCGGCAGCTTGTCCCACCAGCCGTCACGGTCGGCGGCGGCGAGCTTGACCTTCGTGGGGCGCGGCGGGACCTTGCGCATGCCCTCGACGAAGGTGATGCCCGCGAGGACGAGCAGGCCGCCCATGAGGGCGCCGGTCAGCCAGGGGCTCACTGCGGTGCCCGGGCGAAGTAGCCGTCGAGGTCGAAGCCCCACCGGGCGAGCGAGCGGTAGTCGTCGGGCAGGATCCCCGGGATCGGCGCCCCGCCCTGCGGGTTGGGCTGGAAGACGTGGGTCGTCGCCGGCCCGTCCTCGCCCGGGTGGATCGCGATGATCTCGCTGACGTAGCGCTCGCGGCGGGCCTCGCCGTCGGCGGTGGGCGCGGTGTCGAGCTGCAGCTGGACGATGACGTCGATGTGCTCGGCGACCGCGCGCTCGGCGTAGGCCTCGGTGACGTGCGAACCGGCCTCCATGGCACAGGTGATGAGCTTGCGGATCGCGCCGACGGCATTGGCCGAGTGGGTCGTGCTGATCGAGCCGGAGCCGGACTGCATCGCCTTGATCATCGCCAGCACCTCGCGACCGCGGACCTCACCGACGATCTGGCGCGAGAGGTTGAAGCGGAAGGAGTCGTAGAGCAGGTCGTCGAGCGGGATCTCGCCGGCCTGACGGCCGTCGGCCCCGACCTCGCCGGAACCGGGACGCGACTCCCAGGCGACGATGCGGCGGTGCTTCTCCGGCAGCTCGTGCAGGTGCAGCTCGTACTCGGTCTCGAAGGTGCCGATGCGCTCCCACGGGTCGAGCTCGGCGCACAGGGCCCGGACCATCGTCGTCTTGCCCGCGCCCTGGGCGCCGGCGACGACGATGCTCTTCTTCGCCTTGACTGCGGCCCGCAGGAAGGAGACGGCGACCGCGTCGAGCATGCCGCGCTCGGACAGCTCCTCGAGGGTGATCTCGCGCAGCCGGTGGCGTCGGATGACCATCGACGGCCGAGGGGTGACCCAGGCCGTCGCGGCGAGCCGGGCGCCGCCGTCGAGGCGCATGTGCAGGCGCGGCTGGGCCTCGGAGAAGGGGCGGGCGTTGACCTCGGAGCGGCTGGCGAGGAAGACGAGGAAGTCGATGAGCTCCTGGTCGTTCTCGGCAACCGGCGGGCCCGGGCGCAGCGTGCCGTCGGTGTACTCGAGGAGCACCTGGTCGCAGCCGGTGATCTCGATGTTCTCGACGTGCTCGTCGTCGACGAGGGGCTGCAGCCGGCCGAGACCGAAGAGCGCGTCGAAGACGGCCTGACCGATGCGGTCCTGCTCGTCCATCGACCAGGCGCGCCGGCCGACGGCGAGGTTGTTGGCGGCGGTCGTCTGGAGCAGCTCGACGATGATCGAGCGGCCGAGCTCGCGCTGCGCCTGCTGGTCGAGGTGCTGGCGGTCCTGGAGGGCCCCGGTGAGCATCTCGGAGGCCTGGGTGCGCAGCTCGGCGACCTGGCTCCAGTCGATCTCGGTGTCGTGGACGGTGTCGGCGCTCAGTCGCTGCGCGGGCACCGTCGAGACGCGCTGCGCGCCCCCGGACGAAGGGGGCGGAGCCGCCGGCTGTCCCGGGGGCGGGGTGGCCGCGGCCTGACCCATGCCCCACGTCGGCGGGGGCGGGGTCTGCGTCGGCACCGCGTGCCGGTCGTGCGGCGAGACGCTGCCGGCGCCGGCAGCCAGGCGCTGGGAGATGTCGTCGCGCGGGCGGGTCTCCTCCGGCGGGTCGGTCTCCTGCGCGAAGAGCGGCAGGGAGGTGGGGTCGAAGGGGGGCTGGCTCATGCCTGACCTGCCTCCTGGACGCGCTGGGTGCCCAGACGCTCTCGGTTGTTGGCGATGAGTCCCTGCGAGGAGCTCACGGTCGCCCGCAGGGCGCGGTTGAGCGGCCCGGAGGCGAAGCCCTTCTTCGGGCGTTGGCCCGAGTGGTAGACCTCGGCGGACTCGGGGTCCCACGGGATCTCGGCGACGACCGGCAGGCCGAGGACCGCGCGGATCTCGCGGGCGGAGTAGGGCCGACCGGGGCCGACGAGCAGGACGCCGAGCTGGTGCGCGGCACCCATGCCGGCGAGCTGCTCGCGCAGCGCGCGGGCCCACCCGCGGGCGCCGGACACGGCCGGCAGGTCGCTGTGCAGCACGAGCAGGGAGAGGTCGGAGCCGCGCACGAGCGGCATCGGGGAGTGCTCCAGGCCGAGGCGGCCGGCGTCGACGACGACGTCGACGCCGCGCTGCTCCATGCCGCGCAGCACACCGGACAGTGGCTCCCAGAGGTTGGTCATCGACGCGGCCTGCTGGTGCGAGCGGATGCCGGGCACGAACTCGACGTTGGAGCCGGGCAGGGTCATCGACACCGTCGCGATGGCCGCGCCGAGGTTGCCCACGCGGTTGGCCACCGCGAGGTCGAGGAGACCCCGGTCGTGGACGGTCTGGCCCTGCAGGTAGCCGGCGAGGACCGCCGAGGACCCGGTCGGGTCGGCGTCGACGAGCATGACGTGTCGCTGCCAGGCGAGGGCCATGCCGAGCGCGGAGACGGTCACCCCGGGGGAGCCCGAGGCGGAGAAGAGCGTGACGACGGCCATCAGCTGGTCGGCGAGGCGCTCGGGGTGGTGTCCGAGGTCGAGTCGGACGGCTCGGCCGCGGTGTCCCCGGAGCCGTTGCCCTTGGACTTCACGACGATCGCGACCTCCTGGCGGGCCGCGGCGGCGGCCAACGGGGAGGCGTCGTCGGTGCGGACCTGCACGTCGACGAGCTTGGTCTGGCCGTCGTCGGACATGTCGACGCTCGAGACGATGCCCTCGTAAGTCGTCGGGCGGCCGGTGATCGCCTCGGCGCTCGCCGGCACGACGACGGCCTCGATCGGCTGACCGACCCGCAGGTCGCCGGTGACGCCCTGACCCGGGGTGAGCGCCAGACCGACGATCGACCAACCGTCGGCCGGGGCGATCTCGGCCGAGACCGACTCTCGGGTCACGAGCGAGCCCTTGGCCATGTCGACGTTGGCGTACATGCCGATGAGGCTGCGCTGCTCGTCCCACGACAGCGGCGAGATGGAGTTGTCGCGGCGCAGCTGGGTGCGCACGAGGTCGGTCTCCTTGATGACGTCGCCGCGCTCGATGTCGGCCCGCACGGCGACGTAGTCGTCGGTGCCGGACAGGGTGCTCAGCAGGAAGGCACCGAGCAGGGCACCGAGCGCGGTGAGCAGGACCGAGACCGCGATGAGCATGGGGCGGCGACGCAACTTGGGCGGCTCGGGGGCGGCGGCCCCCTCGGCGGTGCTGCCGTCGCCGTTGCGGTTGCGGCGGGTGGCATGCTCCGCCGGTGGCGGCTCAGCGGTGGGGGCGGTCATGGGTGCAACTCCCTGTGCGTCGTGCCCGAGGGGTGCGGTCGTACGTGACGGCTCCCCGATGTCCGGGGATCAGGCTAAAGCACGGCGGGCCCCTCCGGCACGCGGCGGCCCACCAGCGGGCACGATGGGAGACATGGCCCGTCTCCTCGTCGTCCACCACAGCCCCACGCGCTCCACGCAGGCGCTGCTCGACGCGGCGCTCGCCGGGGCCCGCCACCCCGACATCGAGGGGGTCGAGGTGCAGGTCGTCCCGGCCCTCGAGGCCACGGCCGATGACGTCCTTGCCGCTGACGGCTATCTCCTGGGCACCCCGGCCAACTTCGGCTACATGTCGGGGGCCCTCAAGCACTTCTTCGACTCGACCTTCCTCCAGGTCGGCGGTGCCCTCGACGACTCCGGCGGCGCCGGCGACGGCTCGGGGGGCGGGTCCACCGCCAAACGGCCCTACGGGCTGTGGGTCCACGGCCGCTATGACGTCACCGGCGCCGTGCGCGCCGTCGGCTCGATCGTCCAGGCCCTCGACTGGCGGCAGGCCGCCGAGGTCCTCGAGGTCGTCGGCGACGTCGACGACGCCGCCCTCGAGTCGGCGACCGAGCTCGGCGGCACGCTCGCAGCCCTCCTCACCTGACCTGCGGCCACCCCTTCGTCCGCGGAGGGGAGAACTCCCCATTCCCCCTTCGCCCGCTTGTCCCTAGCGTCGTCACCACCGGCGGCATCGAGGGAGAGTCATGGCGCAGCAGACGAGGTTCAGAGCACGCACGATCGGGGCACGGACGCTCGACGTCCTCACCCGGGCCGTCCGGGGGGAGCCGCCGGCGGGTCACGCCGAGCAGTGGGCCGAGCTCGTCGACGCCGGCATCGCCTCGCCCCGGCGCGAGCTGCTCCCGCGGTGGCACGAGGTGCTCACCGAGGCGGCCACGGCGCCGGTGCGCTTCGAGGTCGACTCGCGGATGGGCCGGGCGGGGATGCGCAGCCGGATCTCGCTCACCCCGCGGATCGGCCTGTCGATCACCGAGCGCCGCAGGCTCACGGTCACCGACGACGAGATCGCCGTCGAGGCGGTCGAGGACGCCGTCGAGATCGCGTTCTTCGAGCCGCGGATCATCTGGCCGGCCGTGCAGCGGACCCTGCCCCCGAGCCCGGCCGTCCGGGCGGAGGGCGGCGCCGACCCGCGCCTCGAGCGCACCGTCGGCGTCATCCGTGACGTGCCCGAACGCTCGGCCCTGCCCGACGAGGTGCTCGCGCGGCTCGCCGGTACCGACGTCGAGGTGGGCCTGGCGCTGCAGGTCGACAACGGGAGCGAGACCCCCTTCGTCACGGCGCGGCACTGGCTCGAAGGGGACGACGGTCGCCTGCTCGAGGTCCGCCTGCTCGAGGACGAGGTCGAGGTCGTCGAGGTGCCGACCGGGACCATCGCGGCAGAGATCGCCTGGCTGACGGTCGGGGCCTTCGACCTGCGCTCGCGCGCCCGGACGGTGGCGTGATGAGCGTCAGCGAGGGGATGGACGTCGAGCGGGTCCGCTCGATCGCCGCACAGCTCGCTCCAGCGAACGCATCCGGGGCGTCCACGGCGACGGCACCGGCAGCATGCGGGTGCTCGACGGGGTGTGGTCCGGGCCCGACCTCGAGACCTTCAGCCGCGGCTGGGATGCCGGGGCGAGCTCGCTCGAGTCGGCGGCCGCCGCGCTCGCCGACCTGCAGCGCGACCTGCTGCGGCAGGCGCAGGACCAGGACAGCGCCTCCGGCGACGGGTCCGGCGGGGGTGGCTCCGGTGGCGACCCCGTTGACGACCGCGGCCGCGACCCGCGGGAGGTCATCGAGGACTTCTTCGACGACCTCTTCGACGGGGACGGCGACGACGGCGGGGGGTGGAGCCTGCCCAACCCGGTCGACGGCCTCCGAGACGCCTGGGACCGGGGCACCGAGGCGGTCGAGGACGCCTGGGACTGGGCCGGCGACCGGGGGCGGGACCTCGTCGAGTGGGGGCGTGACGGGCTGGACTGGCTCGGTGACCGGGGCCGCGACCTGGTCGACGCGGGGCGCAACTTCTGGGACGAGCAGGTCGTCACCCGGTGGGACGCCGGGATGGCGGCGCTCGCCCGGCTGGGGCCGTCGATCGTCAACTTCGGCGAGCAGTTCACCCAGATCTTCACCGAGGGCCGGTGGCCGCGCTTCCACGAGGTGGCCGCGAGCGCGATCCTGCTCCTGGGCCGCACCGGTGGGCTCTTCGCCAACATCGCCACCGGTGAGGACCACCAGATCTTCGACAGCGGCGACGGCGTGGTGACCTCGACCAACTCCGTCGAGGCCGACCCCGAGGTCGCCGGTCGCATCCCCACCGATCTCAACGCGCTCATGCAGATCCAGAACGACACCTACGACAACACCGAGGGGCGCGAGAGCGACAACCGGCACGTGCGCGTCACCGAGGTGCGCCAGCCCGACGGCAGCTCGGCCTACATCGTCACGGTGCCGGGGACCAACGGCCTCTTCGACTTCCCCGGGTCGGTGACCGGCGGCGACGAGGCCTTCGACAACACCTCCAACCTCGAGCTGCAGGCCGGCCAGCGCAGCGCCTCGATGGAGACCGTCGAGGCGGCGATGGAGGAGGCCGGCATCCCGCCCGGGGCCCCGGTCATGCTCCAGGGGCACAGCCAGGGCGGCATGGTGACGGGCGAGCTCGTCCAGGACCCGGCCTTCATGGAGCGCTACAACGTCACGCACATGATCACCCAGGGCTCGCCCAACGACAGTCGCTCGATCCCGCCCGGCGTGCAGACCCTCGCGCTCGAGCACACCAACGACCCGGTGCCCAAGGTCGACTTCGGCGACAGCCTGGCCGGGCCGCCGATGCCGATCCCGCTGCCGGGGCCGCTGCCGACGGTTGTCGCCCCGATGACGCCGATCCCCAACTTCGACCCGGCGCTCGCCGGCTCCGGCGACCACGTGACGCAGGTGCGGATGGAGCCGGGTCCCGGGGTGTCGATGTTCGGCGGCGGCAACGACAGCGCGCACCACTACCGCAACTACTCCGACTCGGTGGAGCGCGAGATCGCCGCGGGCAACCCCGGCATCATCGACTACGCCGACAGCCCCGGGATCGACGTCTTCCTCACCGGCGACGAGGGTGCGGTGACGATCACCGAGTACGGCACCGGGCGCGAGTGATCTGCGGTTGACTGGGGTCATGCGAGCGGTGATGAGCGTGAGCCTGGGGCTGGTCCTCGTCGGTGTCCTCACCGGCTGCGGCCTCTTCGGTCGGGGTGGGTCGGCGCAGGTGCCGGAGAGCCCGACCTGGCGCGAGGACGCGGTGGCGGCCATCCGTGAGACGCCCGGGGTCACCGCGGCCGAGGTGACGGTCAACGACGTCGACGACGGCGGCGGCTCCACGGGCCCGGTCGTCTATGGCAAGTTCACCGTGAGCGGGGACGCGCAGGCGGTCGTCGACGACGCGCTGCTTCGCCTGAGCGAGGTGCTCGGCCCCGAGTCGAAGGGAGTCGGGCTCAACCTGTCGGTGACCTCGCCGGAGGGGGCCGGGCAGACGCTGGGGGCCTTCGGATACGGGGGAGCGCGGCACGGGGCGGCGCTGTGGGAGCAAACGCACTGACCGACCGAGATCGCTGAGCCGAGGTCGCAGACCCGGGGTCGGTGATCGCGACCACCGGGCTGCTGCTGCAATGGGGCCGTGGCCTACTTCGAACGCATCGACGCATCCACCGTCCGCCCCACCCCCCACACCGGAGGTGCCTGGGCCGAGCACGAGCAGCACATCGCCCCGGCGATCGGTCTGCTCGCCCATGTCGTCGAGGTCGACCGGGATGCCCGGCGGGACGACGGGCTGCCGCTCGCCCGGATCTCCTGCGACATCCTCGGGACGGTGCCGCTCGAGCCGTGCACCCACGAGGTGCGGGTGCTGCGCCCCGGGAGGACGGTCGAGCTCGTCGAGGCGACCCTCAGCCACGGCGGCCGTGCGGTCGTCGTCGCCCGCGCCTGGCTCATCGCCACCGGGGACACGACCGCCCTCGAGCACAGCGACCTGCCCCGGATCCCCGGGCCCGACGAGGTCGAGCCCTGGGACGCCGGGAGCGTCTGGCCCGGTGGCTTCATCGCCTCGACCGAGGTGCGACGTCGGGCCGCGGCCCCCGGGCGCGGTCAGGTGTGGGTGCGCACCGACGTGCCGCTGGTCGACGAACCCCACAGCCGGCTCGCCGCGGCCGTCGGGCTGCTCGACATCGCCAACGGGATGAACGTCCTCGCCTCCCCGCGGGAGGTCCTCTTCCCCAACCTCGACCTCACGGCGCACTTCTTCCGCACCCCGGGCGAGGGGTGGCTCGGCCTCGACACGACCGTCTCCTTCGGCCCTGACGGTCACGGGTTGACCTCGAGCACCGTGCACGACGAGCAGGGGCCGGTCGGCACGCTCGCGCAGGGGCTGACCGTGCGTCCCTGACCCCGGCTCCGTCACGACGCTGCCGGCACCACGACGAGGGGCCCCGCCGAACTGGCGGGGCCCCTCGGTGTCGCTGCCGGGCGATCAGGCGTGGCGCGCGGTGTAGCGGCTGTGGCGCGCGGTGTAGCGGGAGTTGGCGCGACGCAGGGCGACGGCACCGGCGACGACGCACAGGGTCCAGACGCCGAGGGCGATCCAGCCGGCCAGCCACGTGGCGGCCGCACCGACGAGGACCACCGCGGTGAGGACGCAGGCGACGGCGATGAGGTTGCGGCGGATGGCCGCGACCGACTCGGGGCTGGCGTGGCGGTGGCGCAGGTTGTGGCCGACCGGCGTCGCGGCCGGCTCGACCTCGGGGGTCGGCGCAGCAGGGGCGGCCTCGGTGTCGGTCTCGGTGGTGCGGCCCTCGACGGCGGTCACGGTGGCGGCGCCGGGGGCGGCAGCCTCCTCGACGGCGTCGCGGAAGGCCAGGCGCGGGATGGCGGCGGTGTCCACCTCGTCGTCGTTGGTCGCGAGCATGGCCTCGAGGTCCTCCGCCTGGATGGCCCAGGTCGGCAGGTCGGTGGGTGCTGTGCGGTCAGAAGTCGTGCGCGCCGTGCTCATGGGGCCCATGATCCCGCGCCGCTGCAGGGATCTTGCGCAAATTCACCGCACCGGGCGTGTCTCGAGGTCGGCGATGTCCTGCGTCACACGAGTCACACGCGCCTCAGCCGTGGTGACCCGGTCACGCGCGACGACGAGCGCGGCCCGCACCTGCGACTCCTCGAGCCGGGCCGCGGAGAGCTCGCGCTCGGCCTCGCGCAGCTCGTCGCGGGCGGAGTCGAGGGCCTCCTGCCGAGCGCGCTCCTGCGCGTCGACCTCGGGGTCGGCCGCCCCGTCACCGGCGTCGTCGGGCAGCGGCGGCAGCAGCCGAAGGGGGGTCGCCACGGCGTCGTCGAGCTCGACCTCGCCGAAGCCCGCGTAGGTCAGGGCCCGCAGCAGCGTGCCGGAGGCGAGGGCGCGGCCACTCTGCTCGTCGGCGAGCACCGCGACTGCCGTGGCGTCGACCTCGCCCCTGGCGGCAGCACCGAAGGGGGAGCCCGTCGCCTCGGCGCACCGATCGGCCGCGGCGACGAGGGCGTCGATCGCGGCCCGGCGCTCCGGCCTGGCCTGCGCGAGGGTGGCACCGTCCCCCTTCGCCTGGGCGGTGCGCATCCGCTCGCCGAGGGCGGTGAGGTCGGCGACCACCTGCGGCTCGTCGCGGGCGACGCGGTTGAGCAGCCACGCGGTCCGCGTCGGCTTGCGCAGGGCGGTGATCGCGGCGGCGACGTCGGGGTCGTCCCCCTTCGCCTCGCGGGCCAGGCGGGTGCGGGTGGCGACGAAGTCCGCGGGGGCGGCTGCGTAGAGCTCGTCGACGGCGTCCTCGAGTCTCACGGGGCGTGCGCCTCGGCGATGCGGGTGAGGCGCGCGACGTAGCCGGCCCAGCGCTGCTCGCCCCACTCGGGCAGGTTGTTGCCCTCGGAGCGCAGGCCCACCGCGCCGTCGAGCTGCTCGCGGAGGATGTCGGCGTGCCCGGCGTGCCTGGCCTCGTCGAGGGCCATGTGGACGATGATCTGCCCGAGCGTCACGGTGTTGCGGTCCTCGGGCCACCACGCCACCCGGCCCTCGGCCTCGAGGGGCAGCGCCTCGATCGTCGCGTCGGCGTGGTCGAAGCAGGCCCGGCTCCAGGCGAGCACGTCGGCCATCGACTCGTCCTCGGTGGCGAACATGTCCTCGTTGTCCTCAGGGCCCACCCCCTCGACCTCCCACGGCAGCTGCAGCTCGCTGGGGCGAGAGAAGGTCTCCCCGAAGTAGCCCAGCTCGCACGCCGCGGAGTGCTTGACGAGGCCGAGCAGGTTGGTGCCCGTCGGCGTGCGCGGCCGGCGTGCCTCGTACTCGTCGAGCCCCTCGAGCTTGAGCAGCAGCGCCGCCCGCTGCACGCGGAGCATGGCGTGGAGCTGGGTCTTGAGGTCCGCCATGCGACCAGCCTGCCACCGGGGGCGGACGAAGGGGGACGGAGCGGACGACGGGGAGGTCCGGCGCAGCGTCAAGTCGAAGTCGAGAACGACCAGGCGACCACGCGATGACGAAGGACTTCGGCAGCGCGCCGGACCTCTCCGCCGGGAGCGGTGGCAACCCCTTCTCAGCCGACGGGGACGGCCTCAGCCAGCGGGCGGGCGGCCTTCAGCGTGCTCCAAGGTGGCGGGCCTACGGTGCATCGAATGGCACACATCTCGCACCCCGCGCGCTGGCTGACGGGGTTGACCCTGCTCCTTCTCGCCGGCACCGTTGCGGCGGCCGGGCTGCAGAACGTGCGCGCCGACCGCACCGGTGCCCCCGTCTTCGCCTTCCTCTTCTGGAACCTCTTCCTCGCGTGGGTGCCCTATCTCCTCGCCCTCGCCCTCGTGGGGCTCGACCGACTGCGGGCTCCCGGCTGGCTGCTCGCGGGCGTCGGCGTCGTGTGGTTGCTCTTCCTGCCCAATGCGCCGTACATCCTCACCGACTTCATCCACCTCGGGGCGATCCCGGGGGCGCCCCGGTGGTTCGACGCGCTGCTCATCGGCTCCTTCGCCGCGACCGGGCTCGCCCTGGGCCTGACCTCGCTGCTGCTCGTGCACCACCTCGTCGCCGCTCGGGTCGGCAAGGTGACGGGCTGGGTCGTCGCGATCGGGTCGCTCGCGCTGTCGTCCGTCGGGATCTACCTCGGGCGCTTCCCGCGCTTCAACTCCTGGGACGTGGTCACCAACCCGCACGGACTCGTCGAGGTCATCACCTCCCGGCTCGCCGATCCCCTCGGCAACCCCTTCCTCCTCCAGTTCGCCGTGCTGATGACCGGTGGGCTCGTCGCCTCCTACCTCGTGACGTGGGGCCTGAGCCGGGCCCTCGCGGGTGGTCGCCGGACCGGGGTGGCACAGTACGGCGGGTGAGCACCCCCGCCCTCCCCGCGCAGGAGCGGCCCGCCGTACCCGTCGAGATCAAGGTCCTCGTCGCTGCGGCCTTCGTCATCGCCGTCGGCTTCGGCCTGATCACCCCGGTCCTGCCGCAGTTCGCCCAGAGCTTCGACGTCGGCGTGACCGCCGCGTCGGTCATCGTCTCGGCCTTCGCCTTCTTCCGGCTCCTCTTCGCCCCCGCGGGCGGCTCTCTCGTCGCTCGCCTGGGTGAGCGGCCGGTCTACATCGTCGGGCTGGTCATCGTCGCGCTGTCGACGGGAGCCTCGGCCTTCGCCCAGACCTACTGGCAGCTGCTCATCTTCCGCTCGCTCGGCGGCATCGGCTCGACGATGTTCACCGTCTCGGCGATGGCGCTGCTCGTGCGGCTGGCCCCGCCGAGCATTCGCGGGCGGGTCTCGTCGATGTACGGCAGCGCCTTCCTCATCGGTGGCGTCATCGGCCCCGTCATCGGCGGCGCGCTCGGCGAGCTCGGCATGCGCGTGCCCTTCGTCGTCTACGGCGTCGCGCTCCTCATCGCCGCGGCCCTCGTCGCGATCATGCTGCGGGGGACCCCCCTTCGCGCCGATCCGCTCCAGGGGGCGCTGCCACCGATGACCGTCCGCGAGGCCCTCGGGGACAGCGCCTACCGGGCGGCGATGGTCTCGGCCTTCGCCAACGGCTGGACCAACTTCGGTGTGCGCGTGGCGATCCTGCCGCTCTTCGCCGTCGCGGTCGTCGGCGAGACGTGGGCCGCGGCCGTCGCGCTCGCCGTCGGGGCCGCGGCCACCGCGCTGACGCTGCAGTTCTCCGGTCGGGTCGCCGACACCCTCGGCCGACGGCGCCCGATCCTCGTCGGCCTCGGCCTCAGCGCCGTCGGCATGGGGGCGATGGGGCTGTCCGGTGACCTCGTGCCGATCCTCGTCCTGACGACCGTGCTCGCCGTCGGGGCCGGCCTGCTCAACCCCGCCCAGCAGGCGACCGTCGCCGACGTCGTCGGCAACGGCCGGTCCGGGGGCAAGGTGCTCGCGGCCTTCCAGATGTGCCAGGACGCGGGCGGCATCGGTGGTCCGGTCGTCATCGGGGCGGTCGCCGACCTCTGGGGTTGGCAGTGGGCCTTCGCCCTGAGCGGGCTGGTGTCGGCGCTGGCGATCCTGCCGTGGCTGCGGGCCCGCGAGACCCTCGTCGTCCACGCGGGATGATCCGCGGGCGCCCCGACGTTGCGGCCAGCATGCAGATCGACATCTGGTCCGACATCGCCTGCCCCTGGTGCTACATCGGCAAGCGGCGCCTCGAGACTGCCCTCGCCGACCACCCGCACCGCGACGAGATCACCGTCGCCTGGCACAGCTACCAGCTCGACCCGTCGCTGCCGGAGCACTACGAGGGCACCGAGGCCGACTACCTCGCCTCGCGCAAGGGGATGCCGGTCGAGCAGGTGCGCGAGATGTTCGGTCACGTCGCCGAGCAGGCCGCAGGCGAGGGCCTGGCCTACGACTTCGACCGCCTCGTCGTCGCCAACTCCGCCCGCGCCCACGAGCTGCTCCACCTGGCCAAGGAGCGTGGTCTGGGTGACGAGGTCAAGGAGGCACTGCTCTCCGGTCACTTCGAGCACGGCCTCGACATCGGTGACGTCGACGCGCTCGCACGGGTCGGTGCCGACGCCGGTCTGGACGAAGGGGAGGTCCGCGCGGCCCTCGCGGACGGCCGCTACAAGGCCGCCGTCGCCTCCGACATCGACATGGCTCGCCAGATCGGGGTGACGGGCGTCCCCTTCGTCGTCGTCGACATGAAGTACGCCGTCTCCGGCGCCCAGCCGCCAGAGCTCTTCCGGGAGGTCGTCGACAAGGCGCTCGCCGAGCGGACCCCGGCCGTGCAGGTCGTGCAGTCCGGCGACGTCTGCGGGCCCGACGGCTGCTGAGCGCCGCGACCGGGGCGTAACGTCGGGGGCATGACTCCTGCACAACTGCTCATCGACTGCTTCCGCCGGGTGCGCGAGAGCGCGCTGGCCGCCATCGACGGCCTCACTGAGGAACAGCTGACGCACCGCGTCGCGCCCGACGCCAACCCGATCGCGTGGCTGGTCTGGCACGCCTATCGCGTCCAGGACGACCACGTGGCCGACGTCGCCGGTCTTCAGCAGGTCTGGGCCGCCCGAGGTTTCATCGAGTTCTTCGACCTCGACCTGGACGAGGACGACACCGGCTACGGGCACACGAGTGCGCAGGTGGGCAAGGTCGTGGCGAGTGCCGAGCTGCTCGCCCGCTACGTCGAGGCCGTGCACGACCAGACGGTGACGTGGGTCGCCGGGCTGGACGAGGACCACCTCGACCGCGTCGTCGACACCTCGTGGGACCCGCCGGTCACGCTCGGGGCGCGGCTGGTGAGCGTCGTCAACGACGACACCCAGCACGTCGGGCAGGCGGCGTACCTCCGGGGGCTGCTCACCGCATGAGGTCGAGCTTCGTCGTGTCCGCCGAGACCGGGCACTCGCCCGCCGAGACGTGGGCGCGGCTGTGGGACCTCGATCGGCACACGGTTGTCATCCCGCTGACGACGGTGACGCCCCACCCGCCGGCGACCCGGCTGGGGGCGGGGGCCGGCTTCACCGGCAGGACCGCGCTGGGGCCGCTCGGCTTCGACGACGTCATGCGGGTCGAGACGTGGGCCCCGCCGGAGTCCGCGACCGTGGTCAAGGTCGGCCGGGTCGTCGGCGGGCGGATCGAGGTGACGGTGGCCCCCCTTCGTCACGGCTCGCGCGTCGTCTGGCGCCAGACGGTGAAGCTGCCGTGGCTGCCGGCGCGACTGCGGTGGGTCGAGGCGCTCGCCGCCCGGGTCATGGCGCCCGGCTATCGGCGGGTGATCCGGACCCTGCTGGCGTGAGCCCGCCCGGCTCGTGGCCGCGGGGATCGAGCTCGCTGAGGACCTCACGGATCGTCCGTGGGGGCTGACCGACGTCCGGGTGCACGACCCTGACGAGTACTACTTGGATCACCGACCGTCGCTGACGCCGAGGCTCAGGTCCGGCGCTTCGTGCGGGCCGTCGCCGGGGCGGTCCACGGGTCCTCCGGCCACGGGTGCTTGGGGTAGCGGCCGCGCATCTCAGCGCGCACCTGGGCATAGGGCCCGGACCAGAAGGACGCGAGGTCGTCGGTCACGGCGAGCGGGCGACGGGCGGGGGAGAGCAGGTGGAAGAGCACCGGCACGCGGCCGTCGAGGAGCCGCGGCGTCTCGGCGAGGCCGAAGCACTCCTGCAGCTTGACCGCGAGCACCGGTGTGGCAGAAGGCTCGTCGTGCGGCGGCCAGGTGATCGCGGCCGTCGACCCGCTCGGGACCGGCAGGCGCTCGGGGGCGAGCTCGTCGAGTCGCGTGGCCTCGGGCCAGGGGAGCAGGCGACGCAGCGGGTCCGTCAGGTCGAGGCGGGCGAAGGGGGTGCCCGTCGCCACGCGCTGCAGCTCGGGGCCGAGCCACTCGTCGAGCCGAGCGGCCAGCGCCGGGTCGGACACGTCGGGCCACGGGTCGCCGAGGTGGTGGTGGAGCACGGCGAGGCGTCGACGCAGGGTGTCGGCCGCGGGCGACCAGGTGAGCAGGTCGAGGCCGCGGACGGCGAGCGCGCGCCGTACCGCGTCGGCCCCGGTCGCGGGGGCGGCCCGGACCGGGGTCGAGCTGAGCTCGATGGCGCCGAGGGCGTCGACCTCGCGGGCAGTGACCCTTCCTTCGCCCAGGTCGGCGCGGACCTCGCGGACCCGCAGCCCGGCGCCGGCGGTCTCCGCCTCGTCCCGGGTCAGGGCCGCGGCAAGCCGGATCACGGCACCGGTGCCGGCCGCGACGCGGCCGTCGGCGCGGGCGACGTCGGCGACGACGAGCCACTCGTGGTGGCGCATCGGGCTGCCGGTGGGCAGGGCCGCGCGGGTGCCGGACGCGAGGAGATAGGTGGGGCCGTCGCCGACGCGCCGGGCGATCCGGCCGGGGTGGGCGAGTGCGGTCACCAGGCCGGCGCCACCGGGGCGCTCGTCCCCGCCGGCGGGGACGAGACGGGCGAGGCGGTCGGCCTCGCGGCGCCACCGGCCGGCGTCGCGGGAGCGCCCGGAGCGCAGGTCGGCGAGCAGCCGGTCGAGGTCGCCGTCGTCGCTGCGCAGGTCGTCGGCGAGGGCCGCGACGGCCTCGGCCGCTGCCGTGGTCCCCACGAGGCCGGCGCCGTCGAGCAGGGCGCGGGCGAGCCTGGGGTCGGCGGGGACGCGGACCGCGGCCAGACCCTCGTCGGTGACCCGGCCCTCCGCATCGACGAGCCCGAGGCCGTGCAGCGTGGCCTCGGCCGCACCGATGGCGGGCGACGGGGGCGGTGTCAGCAGCGGCAGACCCTCACCACGCGGCGACCCCCAGGCGGCCAGGGTCAGGGCGGTCTCGGTGAGGTCGGCCGTGGTGATCTGCGGGGTGACGTGCTCCGGTGCGCGGGACCAGACGGACTCCTCGACGAGCCGCACGGCGCGGCCGGGTCCCAGACGCGCGGCCCGACCGGAGCGTTGGGTCATCGAGGCGCGTGATGCCTGCACGGTGACGAGGCCGGACATGTCACGGGCGGCGTCACGGCGCGGTTCGCGGGAGAGGGCGGCGTCGACGACCAGCCGCACGCCGGGAACGGTGAGCGAGGACTCGGCCAGGTCGGTGGAGACGACGATGCGGCCACCGCTCGTGGTGGGCTCGCCGCCGATCGCGCGGTCCTGCTCGCGCGAGGCGAGGCGGCCGTGGAGCGGGAGGACCTCGGCGCCGGGGTCGAGACGGCCGAGCAGCTCGACGACCCGGTCGACCTCCCGGGCTCCGGGGACGAAGACGAGGGTGTGGTGGTCGGGCCCGTGGTGCCGTGCGGTCACCCGCGCGACGTGCTCGAGGAAGCCCCGGGTGACACCCCGCGCGTCGGTCCGCGGGCCCGGGCTCGGCTCCCAGAGGACCTCGAGCGGGTGCAGCGCGCCCTCGCTGTCGACGAGTGGGGCCGGACCGTCGTCGTCGCCGAGCAGCGCGGCGATGCCCCGGGCGTCGAGGGTGGCCGACATCGCGACGAGCTGCAACTCCCGGAGCTGGCGCACCTCGGCGAGCATCCCGAGCAGCAGGTCGGTGTCGAGGGCTCGCTCGTGGACCTCGTCGAGGACGACGGCTGCGGTGCCGGTCAGCTCGGGGTCGGCGAGGAGGCGGCGCACGAGCACCCCCGGAGTCACGAACTCCACCCGCGTGCGCGGCCCGACGCGGCGCTCGCCGCGGACGGTGTGGCCGACGAGGTCACCGACCTGCGTGCCGGTCAGGTGGGCCAGCCGTCGCGCCGCCGCACGCACCGTGACCCGCCGGGGGCCGGTGACGACGACCCTTCCGTCGACGCAGTCGGCGACGAGCGGGGGCGCCAGTGTCGTCTTGCCGGACCCCGGCGGGGCCTGGACGACCGCGACACCCCGGGTCGAGACCGCCGCCCGCAGGTCGTCGAGCGTCTCGGCGAAGGGGAGTCCCTCACCGATCGCGCGCAGGTCGAGGTCGGTCATGGCGTCGAGCCTCGCACGAGCAGCGCCGGGGTCAGCGCTCGAGGACGAAGAGTCGCGTCGTCGTGTCGTAGTAGCGGTCCGTGAGCCCCTCGTCGCGCATGCCCAGGCGACGGGCGACCCGCTGCGAGGGCTCGTTGTCCGAGTGTGTGACGGCGACGACGCGGGGGAGGCCGGAGGCGTGGTCGAGCACGCGGGTGGCGGCTTCGGTCGCGATGCCGCGGCCCCACACGTCGGGGTGCAGGTGCCAGCCGATCTCGACCTCGGGACTGTCGAGGGCCAGCTCCGGGTTGCGCGGGTCCGCCGCGAGGGGCGAGCCGCTGATCGGGATCGGCTTGAGCAGCAGTGTCCCGACGAAGCGGTCGGCGAGGTCGATCGCCCAGATGCCCTGGGGCGCCGGGTAGGGCACGTCGCGGCGGCGGGGGATCGAAGCGCGTGCCTCGGCGACGTCGGTCATCGGCTGCCCGTCGCCGATCCACCGCTGCACCTCGGGCCGCGAGTGCAGGTCGAAGAGCGCGTCCGCGTCGTCGTCGCGGAAGGTCCGCAAGGTCAGCCGGTCGGTCGTCAGCGTCTCGGGCACGCCTCGATCCTCGCACCGGGCGGCGCCCCGCGCCCGCCCCTGCTGTCAGAGCGACTCGAGCTTGCGCACGATCCGCTGCACGGTGAGCCAGGTCCTCGTGGTGATGTCCTTGCCGTGGGTGCGATCGAGCCACCGCATGAAGTCCGGCGTCCTGCCCGGGTCGCCGTTGTCGATGACGGCGAGATAGGCCCGCGCCTCCTCGTCGAAGCCGACGACCCGCACGAGCGGGTCGGGGTCGTCGGGCACCTCCCCGGGGGTGACGCCGTCCTTGAGGAAGGTCGCGACGAGATAGGTCCCGCGCCCGTGCGTCAGACCGTCGAAGGGGTCACGCTCGAGCAGGCCCCGCAACTCATCCAAGGAGCGGATGATCGTGCCGCCCCCGATGCCCAGCTCCGCGACGAGCGCCTCCTGGATCCGCCGCTCCAGCTCCGGCACGTCGGTCTCGTCGGTCTCGAAGACGATGTTGCCGCTCGCGAGCACCGACCCGACCCGCGCCAGGCCGAGCCCTTCGTGGACCGCCCGCAGCTCGGCATTCGAGTTGTGGGGCAGCGTGGGCGCGATCCCGCGCAGCAGGGCGACGTAGCGCGTCATGGCCGCAGGTGCGAGGCGCCGTTGAGGTCGATCGTCGCCCCGGACGCCCACTGCGCGTCGGACGAGGCGAGCCAGAGCACGGCCGAGGCCACCTCCTCCGGTCGCCCCACCCGGCCGAAGGGGGAGTCCGCCCGGATCGCGTCTCCCGCAGGGGAATCCAACCGGTCCGCCACCCTCTCGGTGTCGACGAAGCCGGGCGCCACGGTCGCGACCGCGATGCCGTGTGGGGCGAGCGCGACGGCGAGCGAGGCGTCCATCGAGTGCAGTGCCGCCTTGGAGGCCGCGTAGGCCGGGTACTCGGGCTCGCCGCGGTGGACCCCGCGGGTGCCGATGGTGATGACCCGCCCCGGGAGCCCGAGCTCGACGAGCCGGCGGGTCATCGCGTGCGTGACCATCGCCGTCCCGAGGGTGTTGATCCGCAGGTAGTCCTCCCAGCTGCGTTGCCACGCATGGGGATCCGTCGTCGCGGGTGGGTGAGCGAGTGCGGGTGTCGTCGCGATGCCCGCGTTGTTGACGAGCACCGTGACCGGTGCGCCGAGGGCCTCCTCGGCTGCCGCCGGCAGGCCCGCGGCCTGGTCCGCGTCGCCCAGGTCGCCGACGACGAGGGCGTGCCCCTCGCCGGGGAGGGAGTCGCGCATCGCCTCCCCCTTCGAGGCTCCTTCGTCGCGCCTCAGGACACCGCCTTCGTCGACCACGGAGCGGACGTGCACCGCGACCCGATCACCTTGATGGGCGAAGGCGGTGGCGATGGCGCGACCGATGCCGCGGGAGGCTCCGGTGACGAGGACGGCTCGGGGCTCGCTCATGCCGACAGTCTGCTCCCTGCGGCTGTCGTCGTGCTGGGCCGGGCGGCGCGGCGTCGTGCGTAGCCGATGACGGCGATGATCGTCAGCGGGCCGAAGAAGTTCATGGGCAGGTAGGCGGCGACCATGACCCACATGGGGCCGCCGTCGAGGGCACCCTGGTCGGGGCGCCGCCCGGCCATGATGCCGAGCCACAGCTCGACCGTGAAGAGCCACGTCATCACCGTGCCGCCCAACGTGCCGAGCACCACGGGCACCCAGCGGTTGATCCTGATGCCGGCGAAGCGCTCGCCCCAAGGGCGCACCAGCCCGACGACGAGCACGGCCGCGAAGAGCTGGGCGATCGACAGACCGAGGACGTAGCCCCCTTCGCCCTCGTGGAGCACACGGAGCGGCTCCGTCCCCGGCATCCAGCCGGCGATCATCAGCAGCCGCCACACTGCCGACGGCAGCGCGCACGCGAGCACCCCCCACGCCGCTGCTCGTGCCCACGCCTGCGGTTCCCGTCCCTGCCATCCCTGTGTCATGGCTCCAGCCTCGTGGTGGCGGTCGGCACCCACCATGCAGCCACCGGCCGCGACGAAGGGGGGTCTGCCCCCGCTCAGGAGCCGGTCGGCAGGACCATCGCGACGACGTCCGGGGCATCGGCCTCGAGCCACGCGGGGCGGGTCGAGCCCACCTCGCGCCAGCCGGTGCGGCGGTAGAGCTCGACGGCCGAGCCGGTGGGGATGACGTCGAGGCACGGGGCGAGCCCGAGCGCGGCGACGTGGTCGAGGGCGGTGCGCATGAGGGCGGCACCGATGCCCTGGCCGCGCACGCGCGTCGCCGTGAAGTACACGCCGATCTCGGCGAGGCGCTCGGCCGGGAGGCCGTGGCCGGCCATCCACAGGCGGGAGAGGTCCGGCTCCCGGCTCACCGCTGGGTCGAGGACCGGCAGCACCGCGATGTGGCCGACGGGTTCGTCGTCGAGGAGGGCGGTCCAGGTCGCGAGCGTGCCCTCCCGCGCGACGAAGTCCTCCGGGGACATCGGCAGCGGCTCGCGGTGCGGGTACCCCGAGGCCGCCTGCTGCTCGACGAGGACGGCGCCGAGAGCGGGGAGCTCGGCGTCGGTTCGGGGGCGGATGACGAGGGGCACGGGCCCATCTTGCGGCACGCTGGGCCCTTGGTCTTCGACGGTCTTTGGATCCAGCTCTTCATCGATGTCCCGCGCGAGGGATGGGAGAGGTCGGTGGACTTCTGGGGGGCCTGACCGGCGCTGCCCGGGGTCCGTGGCGCGGGCTAGGCTACTCGAGCAAACTTTCTTGAGCGGAGTGAGGTCTCGATGACCCGGACGGCCACGTCGATGCGTCCCCGCATCCACCCCGCGTGGTGGGTCGCGGCCGTCGCCTTCCTCGCGCTGCTCGGGGCCGCCGGCTTCCGCGCCGCGCCCGGTGCGCTCATGGTGCCGCTCCACGAGGAGTTCGGCTGGTCGATGAGCACGATGTCGCTCTCGGTCGGGATCAACCTCCTGCTCTACGGTCTCGTCGCCCCCTTCGCCGCGGCCCTGATGGACCGCTTCGGCATGCGGCAGATCATCGCCGGCGCGCTCACCCTCGTCGCGCTCGGCGCCGGCGGCAGCACGCTCATGACGGCGTCGTGGCAGCTGCACATCTTCTGGGGCGTGCTCATCGGGACCGGCACCGGATCGATGGCCCTCGTGCTCGCCGCGACCGTCGCCAACCGGTGGTTCGTGGCGCGAAGGGGGTTGGTCATGGGCGTCCTCACCGCCGGCTCCGCCACGGGGCAGCTGATCTTCCTGCCGCCCGTCGCGGCGCTGGCGGAGGACGTCGGCTGGCGCCCCGCCTCCCTCGTCATCGCGGTCGCCGCGCTCGCCGTCGCGCCCATCGCCTGGCTCGTCATGCGGGACCACCCGCACGACCGGGGGGTCCTCCCCTTCGGCGCTGATCCGCAGACCTGGGTGCCTCCGGCAGAGGTGACCGGCGGGGCCATGGGCCGGGCGATTGACGGGCTGCGTTTCGCGGTGCGGCACAAGGCTTTTTGGGCGCTCGCGCTCGCCTTCGCCATCTGCGGCGCGACGACCAACGGGCTCATCGGCATCCACTTCATCCCGTCGGCGCACGACCACGGCATGTCGCAGACGACGGCCGCCGGGCTGCTCGCACTCGTCGGCATCTTCGACATCGTCGGGACGATCGCGTCCGGCTGGCTCACCGACGTCTTCGACCCGCGGTGGCTGCTCGTCGCCTACTACTTCTTCCGCGGGGTGGGGCTGCTCGTGCTGCCGCTGCTGCTGTCCGACGCGGTGCACCCGAGCATGCTGCTCTTCATCATCGTCTACGGCCTGGACTGGGTGGCGACCGTGCCGCCGACCGCCGCGCTGTGCCGGGAGGTCTTCGGCGAGCAGGGGACGATCGTCTTCGGGTGGGTCTTCGCCGCGCACCAGATCGGGGCGGCGCTCGCGGCCTTCGGGGCCGGGGTCATCCGCGACACCTTCGGCGCCTACACGTGGGCCTGGTGGGGCGGCGCGATGCTCTGCGTCATCGCCTCCTTGCTGTCCTTCGCCGTGCGGCGTGAGCCGGTGCTCGAGCCGGAGTCGGAGCGGGTGGCCGTCGGCTGACCGACGCGCAGGGGTGGGGCTAGCGTGCGGACATGAGCACCGCCTTCCAGGACGCCTACCCCGACGACGTCGCGCACTGCTACGGCTGCGGGACGCAGAACCCCGCCGGTCACCAGCTGAAGTCGCACTGGGACGGGGAGGAGACCGTCGCGCGCTTCACCCCGCGGCCCGAGCACACGGCGATGCCCGGCTACGTCTACGGCGGGCTCATCGCCTCGCTCGTCGACTGTCATGGCACGGGTAGCGCGGCCGCCGCCGGGCACCGCGCCCAGGGGCGCGAGATGGGCAGCGAGCCGGCGCTGCGCTATGTCACCGCCTCGCTGCACGTCGACTACCTCGCGCCGACGCCGATGGGGGTCGAGCTGACGCTGCGGGGCGTCATCGAGGAGGTCACCGAGCGCAAGGTCGTCGTCGCCGAGACCGTGCACGCCGGCGAGACGCTCGTGGCGAAGGGGAAGGTCGTCGCCGTGCTCATGCCCGCCGGGATGGCCCGGGGCTGACCGGCGGCGTGTCGCGCTGCAGTTCTTGGGGCAGCGCGACGGAAGACCCCGAAGATCCGGGGGAGAGGCGCGCGCGGTGCCTGAACTGCCGCGCGACACGCTGTGGGCTGCTCAATCGAGGAGGCCGGCGGCGCCGGCGGGTTCGGCATAGGCGACCGCCAGCGACTCGACCGTCTCGTGGGCGTTGAGCCCGCTCGGGTTGGGCACGACCCACAGCCGGGCGCCCTCGACGGGCTCGGGCTGCTCGCCCGTCTGCGCCTTGCGCACCCCGAATGCCTGGCGGTAGGCGGTGATCCCCGCGACGGCGACGACTGCCGGCCGGGTGCTGGCGATGGTGGCCAGCAGGCGCTCGCCGCCCTCGCGCAGCTCGTCGGCCGTGAGCTCGTCGGCGCGGGCGGTGGCCCGGCGCACGAGGTTGGTGATGCCGATGCCGCGCTCACGGAGGTGCTCGCGGTCCTCGTCGGTCATGCCGGCGGCGGGGTCGACGGCCTGCGTGAGGACGCCCGCCCGCAGCAGCGCCGGGTAGAAGCGGTTGCCCGGGTGCGCGAAGTGGGTCTGCGTCGCCGCGGTCCACAGCCCGGGGTTGATCCCGACGAAGAGCAGGTGCAACTCCTGGCCGGGGCCCGGCAGCAGATCGGGCACCTCGGCGTCGCGGTAGGACTCCAGCTCGGCACGGGTGAAGCTGGGGCGGGCACTTGGCATGTCCGTCACCCTAGATCGGCCTCTGGGTGGAGGTGGACGCGACCGGATAGTCGGACGCAGATACCTCTACCCGGGACGTAGGGCGACGTGGGACCCGGCTCAGGCGCTGGCGCGGAAGGCCCGCAGCCGCAGGCTGTTGCTCACGACGAAGACGCTGGACAGGGCCATCGCGGCACCGGCGAGCATCGGGTTGAGCAGCCCGAGCGCCGCGAGCGGGATCGCCGCGGTGTTGTAGGCGAAGGCCCAGAAGAGGTTGGCCTTGATCGTGCCGAGGGTCTTGCGCGAGAGGCGGATCGCGTCGACCGCGGCCCGCAGGTCCCCTCGCACGAGGGTGATGTCGGCCGCCTCGATCGCCACGTCGGTGCCCGTGCCCATCGCCAGCCCGAGGTCGGCCTGCGCGAGCGCGGGTGCGTCGTTGACCCCGTCGCCGACCATCGCGACGACCTTGCCCTCGCCCTGCAGGCGCGTGACGACGTCGACCTTGTCGGCGGGCATGACCTCGGCGATGACCTCGTCGATGCCGACCTCGGCGGCGACCTGCTCGGCGACCGCGCGGTTGTCCCCGGTGAGCAGGACGGGGGTGAGGCCGAGCTTCTTCAGCCCGGCGATGGCCTCGGCGCTCGTCGGCTTCACCGTGTCGGAGACGACGAGCACGCCACGCGCCAGCCCGTCCCAGCCGACGGCGATCGCCGTGCGACCCTCGGCCTCGGCGGCCGCCTTGGCCGCGGCCAGCTCGCCGTCGAGCGCCATGGCCCAGTCGGCGAGCAGCGACTCACGGCCGGCGACGACCGCGTGTCCGTCGACGACGCCGGTGACGCCCTGGCCCTGCACGTTGTCGAAGCCCTCGACGACCGGCAGGTCGCCGACCTCGGCAGCGGCTCCCTTCGCGATGGCCTGGGCGATGGGGTGCTCCGACGCGTGCTCGAGGGCCCCGGCCAGCCGGAGGAGATCGGTGCGGTCCACCCCCTTCGCCGGGACGGAGTCGACGAGGGCCATGGCACCGGACGTGACCGTGCCGGTCTTGTCGAGGACGATCGTGTCGACCGTGCGCGTGGCCTCCAGGACCTCGGGGCCCTTGATGAGCACGCCCATCTGCGCGCCGCGACCCGTGCCGACGAGCAGGGCGGTGGGCGTCGCCAGACCGAGCGCGCACGGGCAGGCGATGATGAGGACCGCGACGGCCGCGGTGAAGGCGGCGCTGACGGGGAAGCCCGCGCCGAGCCAGGCGCCGAGGGTCGCGACGGCGATCGCGATGGCGACGGGGACGAAGACCCCCGAGACCGTGTCGGCGAGGCGCTGGACCTCGGCCTTGCCGGACTGCGCGTCCTCGACGAGCCGGGCCATCTGCGCCAGCTGGGTGTCGGAGCCGACCCGGGTGGCGCGCACGACCAGCCGGCCACCCTCGTTGACCGTCGCGCCCGTCACGGCATCGCCCTCGCCGACCTCGACCGGGACGGACTCGCCGGTGAGCATCGAGGCGTCGATGGCGCTCGTCCCCGAGGTGATGACGCCGTCGGTCGCGACCTTTTCACCCGGCCGCACGACGAACTCGTCACCGACCGTCAGCTCCTCGACCGGGATCCGCACCTCGGTGCCGCCGCGCAGGACGGCGACCTCCTTGGCGCCGAGCTCTAGCAGGGCGCGCAGGGCGTCGCCGGCGCGGCGCTTGGACCGCTTCTCGAAGTAGCGCCCCATGAGGATGAAGGTGATGACGCCGGCGGCGACCTCGAGGTAGATGCTGCCGAGGCCGTCGGTGCGCGAGATCGTCAGCTCGAAGGCGTGCGTCATCCCCCGGTCGCCGGCGGTGCCGAAGAAGAGGGCGACGACCGACCACAGCCAGGCCGACAGCGTGCCGACGGAGATCAGCGTGTCCATCGTCGCCGCGCCGTGGCGCAGGTTGGTCCACGTCGCGCGGTGGAAGGGCCAGCCGGCCCAGAAGACGACCGGCGTCGCGAGCACGAGCGAGGCGAAGCCCCAGTAGTCGAACTGCAGGGCCGGGACCATCGCCAGCAGGATGACCGGGACGGCGAGCACAGCCGAGCCGATGAGTCGCTGGCGCAGGGCGGTCAGCTCTCGGTCCTGCGGGGCATCCTCCTCGGACGAAGGGGGTTCCGCCGCCGGCAGGGTCGCGGTGTAGCCGGTCTGCTCGACGACCGTGATGAGGTCCTGCGGGTCGGTGCCGAAGGGGGCGGTGACCGTCGCCTTCTCGGTCGCGTAGTTGACGCTCGCGGTGACGTCGTCGAGCTTGTTGAGCTTGCGCTCGATCCGGTTGGCGCACGACGCGCAGGTCATGCCGCCGATCTGCAGCTCGACGGTCGAGGTGGTGACCGGGTCGGTCTCAGTGGTCATGGTCGGTGTCTCCGTGCGAGGTGCTGGGGGTTGCGGTGCTGCCCGCGGGGCTGCTGCCCGCGGTGTCGACGACGAGCGGCGCCGTGTGCACCTGCCCGTCGACCTTGACGTCGAGGTAGAGCAGGTAGCGCCCGGGCGTCGGGGCCGTGGTGACGAAGTCGATCTCCGGGCCGCCGGGCTCGGCGGCCGTGGGCGCTTCGCCCTCGGGGTGGACGTGGAGGTAGGCCAGGTCGCCCTCGCGCAGCGCGACGAGGTGGCCGGCGGCGCCGAGGTAGGGCTCGATCGTCGTCACGGGCTCGCCGTCGCGCTCGACCCGCAGGGTGAGGCGCGACTCCTCGCCGGGCACGAGGTCGCCCTCGACACTGACGTCGAGGCCGTCGACGCTCGTGGTCCGGGTCGGTTGCGACGCGGTGGGGGTGAGGTCACCGGCGACGTCGACTGTGGAGGTGAGGGTCACCCCTTCGTCGGCGTCGGCCGGGGTGGTGTCGGCGTAGAGGCGGTAGGTGCCGGCGGCCTGCCAGGTCCACGGCAGCGACCACGTGCCGTCGGCGGCGCGCTGCGGGTGGACGTGACGGAAGTGCTGGCCGTCGCTGCGTACGACGACCAGGTGCAGCTCCTCCTCGTGCTCGACGGAGTAGTCGGTGACCGGGTCGCCGTCGGCGTCGGTGACCGTCAGCTCGAGGCGGCCGCGCTCGTCGACCTCGGTCGGGGCGGAGACGCCGGTGAGGCGGTAGCCGTCCTGCTCGAGCGCCAGGCCCGCGGGTGCGGCTGCGTCGTCGTGGGCGGAGTGGTCACCGGCGGCGTCGCCGGTGCCGTCGTCGGTGGGGGAGGCGTGCTCGCCGCCGTGGGTGGTGCTCTCCTGCGCCCAGGCCCGCGCGGTCTCCTCGGGCACGACCGCGCGGGCCGTGACCGCGGCGAGCGCGAAGACGACCGCGAGGGCGAGACCGAAGAGACCGAGACGGGTCGGGGCGTTCATCCTCAGGCCTTGGTAGCCGTGTAGCCGGCCTCGGTGACTGCGGCGATGACGGCCGCGTCGTCGACGTCACCGGAGACGACGAGCTTGCCGGTCGCGGAGCTCACCTCGACGACCTCGGCGCCGGGGATCTCGCTGACCTCCTCGCGGACGGACATCTCGCAGTGGCCGCAGGTCATGCCGGTCACCTGGTACTCGGTGGTGGTCGCGCTCATCGTGGGTTCCTCTCGATCTATACCTATGGGGGGTATCTGATGAGGTCAACTGTATACCCCCTTGAGGTATTCCGGCACCGGAGTGTCGAGAAGGCGCGACTCAGTCGCGGGCGTAGCCGGTCGAAGGGTTCTCGCGGTGGTGCCGGTGCCGGACTCAGCCGCAGTGGTAGCGGCAAGCGGCGATGCGCACCTCGTCGCCGATGACCTTGTAGACGAGCCGGTGCTCGTCGGTGATGCGGCGATACCAGTACTCCGCGAAGTCGCGGCGGGCGACACCGTCGTCTACGACGCGCAGATCGACGACGCCAACTCGGTGCTCTCCGAGGGCTACTACCGCTGGTCGGGCCAGGAGACGGCGCTCCTGGTCACCGAGGTCTCCTTCGACCGGGCGCAGCTGCCGACGCGGGTCGACGCCTTCCACCGCGCCCACGCCGACGGCCCCGACCTGCGCTCGCACGAGCTCGCGCTCGAGCATGGCGACCGGGTGCACCTGGCCCAGCCCGAGGCCGCGGTCGGCGTCCACGGGATCCGGTGGGACTGGGCGCCCCAGGCCCCGTGCAGGGCAGACTGAGCGGATGCGCCGCTTCGAAGAGCTCGCCTGGAGCGAGACCCCCAGAGGTGAGATCAGCCTGCGTCGGCGGATCGAGCCGACGCTCAAGGTCGACGTCTACGAGGTCAAGCTCGGCGACGAGTTCCTCATGTCGAGCCTCTTCACGGTCGCCGAGATCGAGCTGGCTCGCCTCGGTCTGACCAGGGCGAAGGGGGACCAGCTCGACGTCGTCGTCGGCGGCCTGGGCCTGGGGTGTACCGCCAAGGCGGCGCTGGAGGACCCGCGGGTGAGCTCGATGCTCGTCGTCGACGCCATGCCCGAGGTCATCGACTGGCACGAGCGGGAGCTGCTGCCGGACGCGCCCGCCGTCGTGCGCGACGAGCGCACTCGCCTGCTGCTCGGCAACTTCTTCGAGCTCGCGGGGTCCGAGGAGGGCTTCGACCCGGACGAGCCGGGCCGGCTGCACGACGCGGTGCTCCTTGACATCGACCACACGCCGCACCGCCTGCTCCACCCCGACCACGCCCCCTTCTACTCCGTCGAGGGTCTGCAGCGGCTGCGGGCGCACCTGCGCCCGGGCGGCGTCTTCGCCATGTGGTCCGACGACCCGCCGGACGCCGACTTCTGCGCGCTGCTCGAGCAGGTCTTCGACGAGGTCGAGGCGCACGTCGTCGCCTTCGACAACTTCCTCACCGGCGGGCAGTCGAGCAACACCGTCTACGTCGCGTTCTGAGCTGGCGGGGGTAGCGGGTCCTGCCAGGCCCGGACCAGCTCCGCCAGACGAAGGGGGATCGCCACCCGCCAGTCCTCGGGCAGCACCGAGGCGGCCGGTGCCGTCGCGCTCGACGAGCTCGTCCTGCACGCCTGGGACCTGGCGAAGGGGACGGGCCAAGGCTTCGATCCTGACCCTGAGGCGCTGGATGCGGCCGAGGGCTTCTGCGCCCAGATCCCCGACGACCCCGAGGCGCGGCAGGGGCTCTTCGGGCCGGGCGCTGGCGTCGAAGGCCGGCACCCGTCGGGCCGAGAGCCGCTCGTCGCAGCTGGAGCGCATCGCCTGCGTCGACTGGCTCGAGAGCATCGACGCGGTGCTCTGCGCCGACATCGCCGACCCCAGGCTCTGCCACGACAGCAGGGAGCCGAGCGACATCGACGGGCCGAGGGACAGCACCGAGGCGAAGGACCCGATGCTGCCGATCGACAGGTAGCTCGTCTGGCCCGAGTGTGCCGCCCTTCGAGACGGGCGCGGGGCGCCCTCCGGGTCCTGAGGAGGAGGCCGCCCGCGGCCGACGTCTCGAAGGGCAGGGATCGGGGCATGGGGCCTGGCCGGGAAAGTTGCGGATGACCGGGAAGCGCGGACGTGGCCGCGCAATTGCGCGGGCACGTCCGGCTTTCCCGGCCACGCGCGGATATCCCGGCCAGATCAGGACTTCCCGGCCAGACGGGCCCTCCCAGGTACGAAGGGCGATGCAGGCAGCCGGGAATGAACTCCCTTCGCTCGTAGTTGAGCCAAGTGAACTCAACTTTTGGGTCACGGATTTGCGCAATCCGCGGACGGGATCCTAAGTTGAGCGACAGCAACTCAACCCGCGTCGGGGTGACCACCTCGACCACCCGAACAAAGGAGCGCCTCATGGCCCGTGCCGTTGGCATCGACCTCGGAACCACCAACTCTGCCGTCGCCGTCCTCGAGGGTGGCGAGCCCACGATCATCCCGAACGCCGAGGGTGGCCGCACCACCCCCTCCGTCGTCGCCTTCTCCAAGGGCGGCGAGGTCCTCGTCGGCGACATCGCCAAGCGTCAGGCGGTGACCAACGCCGACCGCACCATCCGCTCGGTCAAGCGCCACATGGGCACCGACTGGACGACCGACGACATCGACGGCAAGAAGTACACCGCCCAGGAGATCAGCGCCCGTACGCTGCAGAAGCTCAAGCGCGACGCCGAGTCCTACCTCGGTGAGGACGTCACCGACGCGGTCATCACCGTCCCCGCCTACTTCGACGACGCCGAGCGCCAGGCCACCAAGGAGGCCGGCGAGATCGCGGGCCTCAATGTCCTGCGCATCGTCAACGAGCCGACGGCGGCCGCCCTGGCCTACGGCCTCGACAAGGGCAAGGAGGACGAGCTCATCCTCGTCTTCGACCTCGGTGGCGGCACCTTCGACGTCTCCCTGCTCGAGGTCGGCAAGGACCCCGAGGACGGCTTCTCCACCATCCAGGTCCGCGCGACCTCCGGTGACAACCAGCTCGGTGGCGACGACTGGGACGAGCGCATCGTCGATCACCTCCTGACCCAGGTGAAGAACAACACCGGCGTCGACCTCTCCGGCGACAAGATCGCCATGCAGCGTCTGCGCGACGCCGCCGAGCAGGCGAAGAAGGAGCTCTCCTCCTCGACGACCACGTCGATCAACCTGCAGTACCTGTCCATGGGCGAGAACGGCCCCATCCACCTCGACGAGTCGCTCTCGCGGGCGAACTTCGAGCAGATGACCAAGGACCTGCTCGACCGGACCAGGACCCCCTTCGAGAACGTCATCAAGGACGCGGGCGTCCAGGTCTCCGACATCGACCACGTGGTCCTCGTCGGTGGCTCCACCCGCATGCCGGCCGTCAGCTCGCTCGTCAAGGAGCTGACCGGCGGCAAGGAGCCCAACAAGGGCGTCAACCCGGACGAGGTCGTCGCGCTCGGCGCGGCCCTGCAGGCCGGTGTCCTCAAGGGCGAGCGCAACGACGTCCTGCTCATCGACGTCACGCCGCTCTCCCTCGGCATCGAGACCAAGGGCGGCCTCTTCACCAAGCTCATCGAGCGCAACACCGCCATCCCGACGAAGCGCTCCGAGGTCTTCTCCACCGCCGAGGACAACCAGCCCTCCGTGCTGATCCAGGTCTTCCAGGGTGAGCGCGAAATCGCGCGGGAGAACAAGAACCTCGGCACCTTCGAGCTCTCCGGCATCGCGCCGGCGCCGCGCGGCGTGCCGCAGATCGAGGTCACCTTCGACATCGACGCCAACGGCATCGTCCACGTGACGGCCAAGGACCGGGGCACCGGCCAGGAGCAGAAGATCACCATCTCCGGCGGCTCTGCGCTGTCGAAGGAGGAGATCGAGCGCATGGTCAAGGAGGCCGAGGCGCACGCCGACGAGGACAAGGCCCGGCGCGAGGAGACCGAGGCCCGCAACAACGCGGAGAACCTCGTCTACTCCACCGAGAAGTTCCTCGGTGAGTCCGGTGACAAGCTGACCGACGAGCAGCGCAAGCCCGTCGACGACGCGCTCGCCGACCTCAAGGAGGCCCTCAAGCCGGAGTCCGGCGTGAGCGTCGAGGAGCTGGCCAAGAAGGTCGACACCCTCAACGAGGAGTCGCAGAAGATGGGCGCCGCCCTCTACGCGGCCTCCGCGGAGCAGGGCGAGGGCGCGGCCCCCGGCGGCGACGCCGGCGCCGAGCAGCCCGCTCCCGAGGGTGACGACGACATCGTCGACGCCGAGGTCGTCGACGACGACGAGGAGAAGAAGTGACCGACCCCAACCAGCCGATCGAGCCCGAGGTGACCGCGGACGCGGCCCACCCGGAGGCCGAGGAGCAGGTCGTCGAGGCCGAGGTGGTCGACGAGGCCGCAGCTGACGCTGCGCCTGAGTCGGCCACCCCGGCCGACGGGGCCACCGCCCCGGGCGAAGGGGAGGCCACCGGCGACGCCGAGGTCCACCCCGACACGGCCCGCGCCGACAAGCTCCAGGACGACTACCTGCGCCTGCAGGCCGAGTACGTCAACTACAAGCGGCGCGTCGACCGGGACCTCCCGGTGCACAAGGAGCGCGCGGTCCACGACCTGCTCGAGTCGCTCCTGCCGGTCCTCGACGAGATCCACCTCGCCGAGCAGCACGGCGACCTGCCGGAGGGCAGTCCCTTCCGGGCGATCGCCGACAAGCTCGAGCAGGTCCTCACCAAGCAGGGCCTGGAGCGCGTGGGCGTCAAGGGCGAGGCCTTCGACCCCAACGTGCACGAGGCCCTCATGCACGGCGCGTGGGACGCCTCCGACCCGGAGCTGCCGAGCGACGCGACGGCCACGACGGTCGTCACCGTGCTCCAGCCCGGCTACCGCGCCGGCGAGCGCGTCCTGCGCGCCGCCCGCGTCGCGGTCGCCGACCCGCAGTAACCACCACCGAGAGGAGGAGACATGGCCAGTCAGGACTGGTTGGACAAGGACTTCTACGCGGTCCTGGGCGTCGCCAAGGACGCTGATACCACGGAGATCAAGAAGGCCTACCGCAAGCTCGCCAAGCAGTACCACCCCGACCGCAATGCCGGGGACGCCGCCGCCGAGCAGAAGTTCAAGGACGTCGGTGAGGCGCACGCCGTGCTCTCCGACCCGGAGCAGCGTCGTGAGTACGACGCCATCCGCTCGATGGCTGGCGGCGGTGCGCGATTCACCGCCGGCGGCCCGGGTGGGGGCGCAGGCTTCGAGGACATCTTCTCCGCCTTCGGCGGGGGAGGGGGCGGCTCGCGGGTGCGCTACAGCACCGGCGGCGGCTCCCCCTTCGCCGGGGGTGGGGCGGGCGAGCCCGACCTCGAGGACATCCTGTCGATGTTCGGCGGGGGCGGCGGCGCCGGCTTCGGTGGGCAGGGTGCGGGCTTCCGCGCCCCGCGGGGCCCGGTCAAGGGCCAGGACCTCACCGCCCGCACCGAGCTGTCCTTCCGCGACGCGGTCGAGGGGCGCACCATCGCCCTGACCGTCAACGGCGAGAAGGTCAACGCCAGGATCCCTGCCGGCGTCAAGGACGGCCAGAAGATCCGCCTGCGCGGCAAGGGAGGTCACGGCGACCAGGGCGGGCCCCGCGGTGACCTCATCCTCACCGTGTCGGTGGGCAAGCACCCGGTCTACGGCCGCGACGGCGACAACCTGACCCTCGATCTGCCGGTGACCTTCCCCGAGGCCGCCCTCGGTGCCACGGTCGCCGTGCCGACCCTCGACGGGTCGCAGGTCAAGGTCAGGATCGCGCCGGGGACCCCGAGCGGCCGCGTCCTGCGGCTCAAGGGACGCGGCATCGCGACGAAGGGGGCCACCGGCGATCTGCTCGCCAAGGTCCAGATCATCGTGCCGACCGAGCTCAGCGAGGCCGAGCGCGAGGCCGTCGAGGTCCTGCGCGATGCCCGCACCGACGACCCGCGCGCCGCGCTGTTCGCCGCCGCGAGCGCCTGACCGCGACACACTGGTGACGCACCGATGACGACAGGAGGTGGGCATGGTGGCACGGATCTCCGGCATGAGCGGTGACGACCGCACGCCCGTCTACGTCATCTCCGTCGCCGCCGAGCTCGCCGGTATGCACGCGCAGACGCTGCGCCAGTACGACCGGATCGGGCTCGTCACGCCCTTGCGCACCCGGGGTGGCGGCCGACGCTACAGCGCCGCCGACGTCACCCGGCTGCGCGAGGTGCAGCGGCTTTCCCAGGAGGAGGGCGTCTCGCTCGCCGCGATCCAGCGCATCTTCGACCTCGAACACCAGGTCGAGGCGCTGCGCGAGCGGGTCGCCGAGCTCGACGACGAGCTCGACGCCGCGCACGAGCAGCTCGGGCAGGGTCGGCGCTTCTTCGCGGTCGGCTCGCAGGGTGACATCGTCGCCCTGCGTCACGGGCAGCGCCCGCGGCAGCAGACCGGCGGGCAGGCGCTCGTCGTGTGGCAGCCGTACGGCCGCGCCTGACCTCGCGCCCTCGACGTCCGGGTCAGACCCGCTCGAGCACCTCGCCCCACTCCCGCAGCCGTCGCTCGACGGCGGCCTGCTCGGCCGCCAGACGCTTCAGGCCATCGGCCGGGTGGATCGGGTCCGGCCACTTGGGGCGCGTGGTGTCCCCTTCGTACTCCCCGCGCAGGCGGCGGCGCACCAGCGGGACGACCTCGTCCCGGACAAACCTCGCCTCCGCCTCGAGCGCGCCGCGCCAACCGGACGGCTCGTGGGGGACGAAGTTGCTCAGCTTGAGCGTGTGCTGCACCCCGATGCGCTCCGCGACGGCCGCGGCCATCCGCTTGTGCCCCGGCCGGGCCATGTGGATCCGGTCCATCGCCCACAGCGTGCGCTGGTCGTACTCCGCCATGAGGGCGTGGTCGACGAGCGTGACGTCGTGGGTCGCCGCGAGGTCGCGGATCGCGGAGTTGAACCCCTCGACCCGTCGGGTCAGCGGCTTGAGCAGGCCGGAGGCCTGCGGCACGAAGGTCGTGAAGACGACGACCTGGGCGCCGGTGTCGACGAGCCGCCGCAGCGCGGCCTCGTAGCGGGTCGCGATGCCGTCGACGTCGGCACGCAGCGAGAGCAGGTCGTTGCCGCCGGCGGCGAAGGAGATGTGCGTCGGGCGCATGGCGATCGCGAGGTCGAGCTGGTCGGTGACGACCTGGTCGAGGAACTTGCTGCGGATCGCCAGGTTGGCATAGCGCCAGGCGGGGTCGGCGCGGCCGAGCTGGCGGGCGAGCCGGTCCGCCCAGCCCCGCACCTGGTTGGGGTAGTGGACGTGCGGGTCGCCCACGCCCTCGGTGAAGGAGTCGCCGACCGCGACGAAGAGCCCACTCATGTCGTGGTCATGCTGGCGGGGCGGTCCGCCCCTGATCAAGGGGAGCGGGGCTCCCTTCGCCATCTCGCCGCCGGGAGTTCACCCGCAGGACGAAGGGAGGGCCGTGGCCGTTGTCGGAGGGCGCTGGCAGGCTGTGCTCCATGCCACTTCCCCAGGACGCCGCCTCGGTCTTCGATCGCAAGAACACCCCGCTCATGCGTCTCGTCGACGCCACCGACCCGCAGGCGCTCGCGGGCCCGAGCCCGTGCGCCGGCTGGTCGGGGCTCGACGTCGTGCAGCACCTCATCGACACCCAGCGTGACTTCCTGCTCAAGGCGGGCGCCGACCTGCCTGACCCGGCGCCGACGGTCGCTGCGCTCGGGCCGGCCACCGCGTGGCGCACCCACGCCGAGGGCGTCGCCCGGCAGCTCGCCGACGACACCCTGGCCGAGCGGCCCTACGAGACGCCCTTCGGCTCGACGACGGTGGGCGCCGCCTTCGACCGCTTCTACGGCTTCGACCTGCTCGTCCACCGCTGGGACATCGGTGCGGCCGCGGGCGTCCCGGTCGAGCTGAGCGACCGCGAGCTCGACCAGGTCGAGGAGGCGCTGGCCGGATTCGGCGACGCCGTGCGCAGCGAGGGCGTCTGCGGCCCGGCCGTCGAGGTCGGCCCCGATGCCAGCCGCCAGGAGCGGGTCATCGCCTTCACCGGGCGCGACCCGCGCGCCTGACTGGCCCTCGCCGCGTGGGCGGCGGCCGGGTGGCACCAACGCTGCCGGGGTCGCGGGCGGGCGAAGTTGGGCGGGGTCAGGCGAGCGCTTCGCCCAACCCGGTGAGCAGCCGGTCGACGTCGGAGTCATCGGTGTAGGGCGCGACACCGACGCGGATCCCGACGTCGACGTCGAGTCCGAGCGCCCGGAAGGGCTCGTGCGCGTAGAAGGTCCCGGCCGGCGCGAGCACGTCCACCGCGGCGAGCTTCGCGGCGACCGCGCGGGCATCACCGCCCGGCAGGGTGAAGAAGAGCGTCGGGGTGCGGTCGGCGGCCCGCGAGTGGAGCACGACCCGGTCGCCGAGGTCGGCGAGCGCGGCCTCGATCCGCTGCCGCAGGCGTAGCTCGTGGGCGTGGACGAGATCGTGCGCCGCCGCCAGCCGCTCCCGGCGCGACAGGCCCTGCGGGGCCAGCGACGCGATGACGTCGACCGCCGCTGTGGCGCCCGCCATGATCTCGTAGGGCAGCGTCCCCAGCTCGAAGCGCTCCGGCACCGCATCGGTCGACGGCAGCAGCTTGTCGGGCCGAAGGCCGTGCAGGAGAGTCGGATCCGCCGCCAGCGCCGCGCAGTGCGGGCCGAAGAACTTGTACGGCGAGCACACGTAGAGGTCGGCGCCGAGCGCCGCGACGTCGATGTGCGCGTGCGCCGTCAGGTGCACTCCGTCGACGTGCACGAGCGCCCCGACCGCGTGGGCCCGCTCGGCGATCCGGGCCACGGGCGGACGGCTGCCGAGCAGGTTGGACGCACCGGTCACCGCGACGAGCCGGGTGCGCTCGGTGACGATCTCGTCGAGGTCGGTCAGGTCCAGCTCGGCCGTCGAGGAGTCGAGCCGCAGCCACCGCACGCTCGCCCCGACGGCCTCGGCGGCCTGCACCCACGGCCGCACGTTGCAGTCGTGGTCGAGCTCGGTGACGACGACCTCGTCACCCGGCCCCCACCCCTTCGCCAGCGCCCGCGAGATGTCGTAGGTGAGCTGGGTGGCGCTGCGGCCGTAGACGATCCCGTCGGGGGAGGCCCCGAGCAGGTCGGCCATCGCGGAGCGGAAGCCGGCGATGGCTGCCTCGGCGTTGCGCTCGCTCGCCACCGAGGAGCCGCGGTTGGACAGCGGCCCGGTGAGCGTCGCAGCGATCGCCTCACCGACCTCGGCCGGGGTCTGGGTGCCGCCCGGCCCGTCGAAGTGGGCTATGCCGGAGTGAAGGGAGGGGAAGAGGGCGCGGAGTGCGGCGACGTCGACGGACATGTCGTGATCATGCCCACCGACGTCGCCGCCGGGGAAGGCGGTCAGCTCACCGCGGCCGCGAGGCGCGCCAGCGAGTCCTCGAGCTGCGACTCCTTGACGAGCGGGAAGCCGACCTTGTCCAGGAGGGCCTGGTCGTTGACGCCGCTCCAGTCGTAGGTGTGGGTGACGATGGTGCTGTCCGAGCCCTGCGGCTCCAGCTCCCACAGCCACTCCCACCCGGGCGGCTCGGTGCCGGCGGGCGCGGTCTTCCAGCCGACCATCTTGTTGGTGTCGTAGGCGGTGACGTGGTTGTCCGTCTGGTACTCGCCGCCCATGTGGTCGCCGGACATGTTCATCGTGAAGACGTCGCCGACGGCCTGGATCCGATCGGTCTTCTCGTCCGAGCGGACGAAGCCGGAGCCGTCGAGCTCGGCGTGCCGTTCGGGGTTGGTGAGCACCTCGAAGACGTCCTTGGCGGGCGCGTCGACGGTGCGCTGGACAGTGATCTTCTGCTCTTGTGCCATGCCGTCGACGACACCACGCGCGCCGTCCGATGTCCACCCCCGTGGTCGTGACAGGCTGGTGACATGTCCGAGCACCTGATGGTCTTCCCCGACCGTGACGACGCCGATCGCATCGCCGAGGACCTGCGCGACGAGGGCTTCACCGAGGTCCGCGTCGTGCGTGAGGCCCTCGCCGGTGAGGACGACAGCGAGGACCACGAGTGGGCCGTCCACGTGACCGAGGAGATGGTCGCCGACGAGTCCGGGGCGGTCGCCAAGGGGCTGCGTGAGCGCTTCGCCAAGCTTGCCGAGGACCACGACGGCTGGTACGACCCCGAGCCGCGGACCTGAGCGTCAGCGACCCGCCACGGGTGCCTGGGATCGCGCGATGTTGCGGCCTCGGCACTCCCTTGTGTCACGATATGGTGACGAACTACCCACGGACCGTCCCCATCCACCCGGCGTCCACGGGTCCCGACATCGGAGGTTTCGCCCGTGGACACTGGCAGTGAGCCCGCGGGGTGCCATCGCGCCCTGGGCGAGCGTGGCATGGCCTCGCGTCGTCAGGCCCGACAGACCCGTCGCTACTACACCCTGACGGCAGCCAGCACGGTCGTTCCCGGCCTCGGCCTGATCCAGACCCGGCGTCGCACCGGCATCGCGATGGTGGCCGGGTTCTTCCTCACGATCCTCGCCGTCTGCGGGTGGGGTCTGACGAAGGGAGTCACCTCCTCGGTCATCGGCGTCGGCGTGAGCCGGCAGGCCTTGATGATCCTCATCCCCGTGGTCGCCGTCGGCGCCCTCATCTGGATCTGGGGCATCGTCACCACGGCTCGGGACAACATGCCACCGGGCATGAGCGGACGGCCGCGCATCGCCATGGTGGTCTTCGCCTCGCTGGCGGCGCTGCTGATCTTCGCGCCGGCTGCGCAGTCGGTGCGCTACGCGGTCATCCAGCGCTCGCTGATCGGCACCGTCTTCGACCAGCTGCGCCCTGCGGGCGCGGCCGCGCCCGGCGATGGTGACGACCCGTGGGCCGGCACCGGCCGAGTCAACGTCATGCTCGTCGGATCGGACGCGGGTGAGGACCGCGACGGCATCCGTCCCGACTCGATCATGGTGGCGAGCGTCGACACCAAGACCGGCGAGACCGTGCTCTTCGGCATCCCCCGCAACTTGCAGAACATCCCCTTCTCGAAGGACAACCCACTGTCGAAGCAGTACCCAGAGGGGTTCAACTGCGGCGACCAGTGCCTCATGGAGTACGTCTGGACCCTCGGTCGGGACAACGCCGAGCTCTTCCCCGGCGACGACAACCCCGGCCTGACCGTCACCAAGGACGCTGCGTCGCAGATCCTCGGCCTCGACATCGACTACACGACGGTCATCAACCTGGAGGGCTTCACCCAGCTCGTCGACGCGATGGGCGGCGTGACGATCGATGTCAAGGAGCGGGTGTGCATCGGCTGCAAGATCGAGGGTGGCGTCGTCGTCGGCACGACCGGCTACATCGAGCCGGGCGTGCAAAAGCTCGACGGCTACCGAGCTCTCTGGTACTCCCGCTCCCGGGGCCGAGTCGACCGATGGTGACTTCTCGCGCATGCGGCGTCAGCGCTGCATGGTCGGGGCGCTGCTCAACCAGGTCAACCCGACGTCGATGCTCGTGCGCTACCCCAAGCTCGCGAAGACGCTCGAGGACAACGTCAAGGTCGACATCCCCCAGCAGGACCTCAAGGCGTGGTCCGAGCTCGTGCTGCGCATCCAGGACAAGGGCAAGATCCAGTCGCTGCCCCTGACCAACAAGAACATCGACGTCAACAAGCCCGACTACGCCAAGATCCACGCGATGGTCGACGAGGCGATCAACCCCCCGCCCCCGGCCCCCAAGACATCGACCCCGAAGAAGACCCCCAGCTCGACGAGCACCACCGAGCCGTCCTCCTCCTCGACGACCGATACCGACGAGCTGAGCGACATCACCGCCACCTGCTGACCCTCGAGACTCTGCATTGCCCAACGGCAATGCAGAGTCTCGATGTCAAGACTTCGTGGCCTGTCCCTGTTCTCGTGCGGGGTGGCTCTGGCCGAAGGGGAGCACGCGGCGGAAGGGGGTCGGTACAGAGTTGAGCGGAATAGACTCAAGTCTGGGAAGGTTGATCGAAGAAGAGACCACCGCCAGACGTAGAGGAGACCCCATGGACTTCCAGCCCACCACCAAGGTGGCCGAGGCGCTCGCCTTGGCCCAGCGTTCGGCCCAGACCCAGGGGCACCCCGAGGTCACGCCCGACCACCTCGTGAGCGCCCTCGTGCAGCTCGACACGCCGCAGTGCGACACCCTCCTGCAGGCCGCCGGGACCGGCGCCGGACACGTCCTCGCGCAGGCCGACGCAGCCGTGCGGGCACTGCCGACCACGAGCGGTGCGGCGGCCTCCCCTTCGCTGGGGCGCAGCCTGCTCGCCGTGCTCCAGCAGGCCGACACCCTCATGCGGGCGAAGGGGGACACGCACCTCGCCCTCGACCTGCTCCTGCTCGCGCTCGCCGAGACGGGCCACCTCGCGGCCGTCGAGTCCCGCGGCGCCCGCGACATGGAGGCGAAGATCGACGAGCTGCGCGCCGGGCGCAAGGTGACTTCCGAGACGCCCGCCGAGGGCGGCGATTCGCTCGAGCAGTACGGCACCGACCTGACCCAGGCCGCCCGCGACGGCAAGCTCGACCCGGTCATCGGGCGGGACGCCGAGATCCGCCGCGTCGTCCAGGTGCTCTCCCGCCGGACGAAGAACAACCCCGTGCTCATCGGCGAGCCCGGCGTCGGCAAGACCGCCGTCGTCGAGGGCCTGGCCCAGCGCATCGTCGACGGTGACGTGCCCGAGTCGCTGCGCGACAAGCGGCTCGTCAGCCTCGATCTCGGCGCGATGGTCGCCGGCGCGAAGTACCGCGGCGAGTTCGAGGAGCGGCTCAAGGCCGTGCTCGAGGAGATCAAGGCCAGCGACGGGCAGATCGTCACCTTCATCGACGAGCTGCACACCGTCGTCGGTGCGGGGGCGTCCGGTGAGGGCGCCATGGATGCGGGCAACATGCTCAAGCCGATGCTCGCCCGCGGCGAGCTGCGACTCGTCGGCGCGACGACGCTCGACGAGTTCCGCGAGCACATCGAAAAGGACCCGGCCCTGGAGCGGCGCTTCCAGCAGGTCTTCGTCGGTGAGCCGAGCGTCGAGGACACCATCGCGATCCTGCGCGGGCTCAAGGAGCGCTACGAGGCGCACCACAAGGTCGAGATCGAGGACAGCGCGCTCGTCGCGGCGGCCACGCTGTCGGACCGCTACATCACCGGCCGGCAGCTGCCCGACAAGGCGATCGACCTCGTCGACGAGGCCGCGTCGCGCCTGCGGATGGAGATCGACTCCAGCCCCGTCGAGATCGACGAGCTGCGCCGCGCTGTCGACCGGCTGAAGATGGAGGAGCTGCACCTGTCCAAGGAGTCGGATGCGGCCTCCGTCGACCGGCTCGAGCGGCTGCGCGCTGACCTCGCCGACAAGTCCGAGGAGCTCGCCGCGCTCACCGCGCGCTGGGAGGCGGAGAAGTCCGGCCTCAACCGGGTCGGTGACCTCAAGGCGCGGGTCGACGAGCTGCGCACGCAGGCTGAGCGGCTGCAGCGCGAGGGTGACTACGAAGGCGCATCCCGGCTGCTCTACGGCGACATCCCCGCCGCCGAGCAGGAGCTGGCGGCCGCGCAGGCCCAGGAGTCCGAGGCCGAGGCGAGCGAAGGCTCGCCGATGGTCAAGGACCGGGTCGGCAGCGACGACATCGCCGAGGTCATCTCGGCGTGGACCGGCATCCCCGCCGGGCGCCTGCTGCAGGGCGAGACGGAGAAGCTGCTGAACATGGAGTCGATCATCGGCTCCCGGCTCGTCGGGCAGGCCGATGCCGTGCGCGCGGTCTCCGACGCCGTGCGTCGCTCGCGGGCCGGCATCGCCGACCCCGACCGGCCGACCGGGTCCTTCCTCTTCCTCGGCCCGACCGGTGTCGGCAAGACCGAGCTGGCCAAGTCGCTGGCCGACTTCCTCTTCGACGACGAGCGCGCGATGGTGCGCATCGACATGTCGGAGTACGCCGAGCGGCACGCGGTCGCGCGCCTCATCGGTGCGCCCCCCGGCTATGTCGGCTACGAGGAGGGTGGCCAGCTCACCGAGGCCGTGCGCCGGCGTCCCTACTCCGTCGTCCTGCTCGACGAGGTCGAGAAGGCCCACCCCGAGACCTTCGACATCCTCCTGCAGGTCCTCGACGACGGGCGCCTGACCGACGGCCAGGGTCGCACGGTCGACTTCCGCAATGTCATCCTCGTCATGACCTCCAACCTCGGCAGCCAGTTCCTCACCGACCCACTGCTCGAGGGCGAGGCGCGCCGCGAGTCCGTCATGGGCGTCGTGCGGCAGGCCTTCAAGCCGGAGTTCCTCAACCGGCTCGACGAGATCGTCATCTTCGACGCGCTGAGCCGCGACGAGCTCGGCCACATCGTCGAGCTGCAGGTCCGCGAGCTCGCGAGTCGGCTCGCCGACCGTCGGATCCACCTCGAGGTCACTCCGGCGGCTCGCGAATGGCTCGCCGAGACCGGTTACGACCCGGCCTACGGCGCCCGCCCGCTGCGCCGCCTCGTGCAGCGCGAGATCGGTGACCGGCTGGCCACCGCCCTGCTTGCCGGCGACGTGCGTGACGGCTCGACCGTCGTCGTCGACCGCGACGAGGAGGGCGACGGGCTCTCCCTTCGCTGAGGGGCGCCGGATGGTTGTGCGTTGAACCGGTAGTCCCCGGTGCCGGCAGGTCCCCATGAGGGGCTGCCGGCACCGGGGACTTCCTTTTCGTCCCGGGGCTGACAGGCTGGGGGCGTGCGACCACGCGAACACGTCCTCGTCGTCGGCGGCGGCATCGCCGGACTGGCGCTCGCCGCCCACCTCGGGCGCAGCACACAGGTCACCCTCGTCGAGGAGCGCCCGGAGCGCGCCGGGGCGGGCACGGTCCTCGCGCTGTGGCGCGGCGGCCGTGACGCCCTCGACACCATCGGCGTGGGGGAGCGGGTCCGGGCCACCGCGCTGCCCGTCGAAGGGGGAGGGCTGCGCTCCGCGGACGGGCGGGACCTGGTGGAGCTGCGCGACCGCGACCAACGGCTGTGGTTCACCCCGCGTCCCGACCTCGTGGCGGCGCTCGAGGCCGCGGTGCCCCCTTCGGTCACCCGCCTGACCCGCCTCGTCACCGATCCCCGCGCCGTCGCCGCGGAGGTCGGCGCGGACCTCGTCGTCGGGGCCGACGGGGTGCGCTCGGCCGTGCGACAGCACACCTTCGAGGGCAGCGCTCCGATCATCACCGACTGGGTCGCCCTGCGCGATCACCGCCCCGGCCCGCCGGTGCGCACCGCGACCGAGTGGTGGGGTGCCGAGGGCCTCTTCGGCCTGACGCCCGGGCCGCAGGGCGCCGCATGGTTCTGCGCCGTGCGCGCCGACCACCGCGACGCACCCCTCGAGCGGGACGAGGCACTCGCCCTCGCGCGCGGGCACTTCTGCGACTGGGACCCGCGCGTCGGAGAGGTCCTCGCGGCCGTCGGCGAGGAGGCCGACGTCCAGCGCATCCTCATCGCTCCCCGCCTGCCGAGCTATGCCGACGAGGGCGTCGTCCTCATCGGCGACGCCGCCCACGCCATGAGCCCCAACCTCGGTCGCGGCGCCAACGAGGCCCTCGAGGACGCGGTCGTCCTCGCCGACCTCATCCACCGCCGCGGGACGAAGGGGGCACCCCTCGCCTTCAGCAGGCGCCGCCGCCTCCGCGGCCGGACCCTGCAGCTCGCCGGCGCCGCCGGCCTGAGGGTGGCGACGAGTCGTCGCGGTGCCCGACTGCGCGACGCCGCACTGCGTCTCGTGCCCTAGTCTCTGGCGCGTGGACCCCCACCAGCTCGACATCGCCCGCGAACGCGTCCGCCTGCACCTGTCCCAGGGCCGCCACGACGCGGCGATGCACGAGGTCGAGCAGGCCCTCGCGAGCGCACCCGACGACACCGAGCTGCAGCGGCTGCGGGCCGTCACCCTCCTCGACTCCGGTCGCGCCCAGCAGTCGCTCGAGGCCCTCAACCACGCCCTCGCCACCGAGCCCGAGGACCCGACGCTCCACCTGCTCGCGTCGATGGCCCTCACCCGGCTGGGGCACCACGGCGACGCGGTGGCCGCTGCGTCCGAGGCGGCTCGGCTGGCCCCCTTCGAGCCCGAACCCCACCGCCAGCTCGCCCGCGCCCACGCCGCCTCCGGACGCCACGGCTCCGCCCCCGCCCGCGCTGCCGCAGCGCGCGCCCTAGAGCTCGCGCCGCGCGAGGCCGACAGCCATTTGGCGATGGTGGATGCGATCTTCCCCGACGGCCGGCAGCCGGGTCGCCGCGACCGTGAGCTCGCCGAGCACCACGTGCGGCAGGCGCTCGACCTAGAGCCTGAGTCCCCGGCAGCGCTCAACGAGCTGGCCCGCGTCCAGATGGCCGGGCGGCGCTCCGCGCAGGCCGCCGGCACGCTCTCCCGGGCGGTCGCCGGCTCGCCGCAGGAGCAGCTCCTCCACCACAACATGGACGTGGCCCTGGCCAACAACGTCGTCATGGCGCACTGGGCGCTGTTCCTCGCCATCTGCGTCATCGGCCGCGTGGACCCGCTCTCGGACCGCGGGAAGATGGCGGTCATCGCCGGTATCGCGATCCTCGCTCTCGGTTTCATCATCGGCCGCCTGCTCACCCAGGTGCGCCAGTCGCGGATGGCCTACCTGCGGGGCTTCGCCCGTCGGCAGACCCTCATCGCGGTGTGGGCGGCGCTCATCGGCCTGAGCTCCCTGTTCTTCGTCCTCAGCGCGCTCACCGGGCTCGTCGCCTTCCTCGCACTGGGCGTCGCCGCCCTCTTCGTCGGTGCGGTCCTGTCGTGGGTCGCGTGGTTCCGCAACCGGAAGTCCTGACCGGCCCGTGTCCCGGTGGTGATGGAGGATGGACCCATGAGCGACCTCATCGACTCACTCACCCGCGCCGTCGAGGCCAGCCCGCAGGACCTGCCGCTGCGCCTCCACCTCGCCCAGATGCTCGTCGACGCGGGCCGTGGCGACGAGGCCGTGACGCACTGCGCCACCGTCCTGCAGCAGGACCCGGGCAACAGCACCGCGCGCGACCTGATGACGCGCGCGCTGGGCGGACCGCCGCAGGCCTCAGCCGCGCCGCAGGTCGCCGCGCCGCCGGCGCCGTCCGCCCAGCCGGCGGCACCCCCTTCGCCCGCGACGCCGCCGCCCACCGCGACGGACCCGACCGAGCCCGGCGGCCATGACGGGTTCGACTGGGGCGCAGCGGAAGGCCAGCTCGGCGACGTCTCCCCGCGCCCGATGTTCGTCGACGGTGACCCGCACGCCTCCGAGGTGGCCGCCCACGACCTCGAGCGCCCCGGCATCACCCTCGCCGACGTCGGCGGGATGCAGGAGGTCAAGGCGCGGCTCGACGCGGCCTTCCTCGCCCCCCTTCGCCATCCAGAGCTGCGGCGGGCCTACGGCAAGTCGCTCAAGGGTGGCATCCTGCTCTACGGGCCGCCCGGCTGCGGCAAGACCTTCGTCGGTCGGGCGCTGGCCGGCGAGCTCGGTGCCGGCTTCGTCAACGTCGGCATCAGCGACGTGCTCGACATGTACACGGGCCGGTCCGAGCGCAACATCACGGAGGTCTTCGAGTTCGCCCGCTCGCACGCGCCGACCGTCATCTTCCTCGACGAGCTCGACGCGATCGGCGCCAAGCGCGCGACGATGCACAACAGCGGCATGCGCACGGTCGTCAACCAGCTGCTCATGGAGATGGACGGCGTGGAGGCCGACAACGAGGGCGTCTTCGTCGTCGGTGCGACCAACCAGCCGTGGGACGTAGACCCGGCGCTGCGTCGCCCCGGGCGCCTGGACCGCACCGTCTTCGTCTCGCCGCCGGACGAGGAGGCGCGGGCCGCGATCTTTCGCCACCACCTGACCGACCGGCCCGTCGAGGGCATCGACGTCGCCTGGCTCGCTCGCAAGTCCGCCGGCCTGTCCGGCGCCGACATCGCCCACGTCTGCGAGACGGCCACCGAGTTCGCCCTGATGGAGGGCGCCCGGTCGGGCACGATGCGTTACATCGGCATGGCCGACCTCAAGCGCTCGCTCGGCGAGGTGCGCCCGTCGACCGGGCCGTGGTTCACCTCGGCGAAGAATGTCGTCGAGTTCGCCAACGTCGACGGTGCCTACGACGAGCTGCGGGACTGGATGCGCCGCAACAAGGTGCGCTGACCCACATCGTCCCGGCTCCCGGCCCGCCCCCGCGTTAGGTTGACGCTCATGCGACGACGTTCCCTGCTTGCCTCCGTGCCGCTGGCCCTCACCCTCGCGGCCGGGTGCTCGGCCTTCGAGGAGGCGACCCCGCCCACGGAGGCCCTCGACAAGGCCCGCACGATCTACGTCGACTCGGGCACGGTCACCTTCGACCTGAAGTCCTCGGCGATCCCCAAGGGGCGCAACGGTGTCTCCGCGGCCAACGGCTCCGGCATCGTCGACAAGACGACCCCGAAGTTCCAGGGTCAGGTCACCGGCGTGATCGACGGCGCCTCCGCCGGCGTCGAGATCATCGCCATCGACGACAAGACGTGGATGTCCTTCTTCACCAAGGACTTCAACCCCGTCGACATGAAGGACCTCGGCGCGCCCAACCCCGCCGAGTTCTTCCGCACCGGCAGCGGTGTCGACCAGATCCTCGAAAACACCGAGGACGCCAAGGCGGGGGAGAAGACCCGGGACGGCGACACCGTGCTCCAGGAGTACACCGGCACCGTGCCCAAGGCCGACATCGAGCGGCTCTTCGGCCTTGCGGAGGGCGGCGACACCTTCGACGTCACCTACGGCATCGAGCCCGACAGCGGTGAGCTGCGGCAGGTCGAGATCACCGGTGACTTCTACAAGGAGTCGGAGACGACCTACACGCTGCGGCTCAAGGACTACGGCAAGAACGTCGAGATCACCAAGCCCTCCTCCTGACGTGTCGACGCCCGTCACTGCCGCCGTCACCGGGCGGGACCCGCGGGTCCTGCTCGCCCTCGCCTCGACCGCCGTGGCCCTCGCCGCGGCCGACACCTACGTCGTCGTCCTCGCCCTGACCGACATGATGAGCGGCGTCGGCCTCGGTCTGGACAACCTCCAGCGGGCCGCGCCGATCATCTCCGGCTTCCTTCTCGGCTACATCGCGGTCCTCCCGCTCATCGGCCGCCTCGCCGACCTCGTCCCGCGCTCGCGGATCCTCCTCGGCTGCCTCGTCGTCTTCGTCATCGGCTCGGGCGTCACCGCCCTCGCGGTGAGCCTCGACGTGCTCGTCGCCGGCCGCGTCGTGCAGGGCGTGGGGGGTGGCGGGCTCGTCCCCGCGACCCTCGCGCTCGTCGCCGACCTCTGGCCGCCGGGCCGAAGGGGGATGCCCCTCGGTGTCGTCGGCGCCGTCCAGGAGCTCGGCTCGGTCCTCGGTCCGCTCCTCGGCGCCGCGGTCCTCCTCGTCGCCGACTGGCGGGCGATCTTCTGGCTCAACGTCGTGCTCGGCGTCGTGCTGTGGGTGGCCATCGCCTTGGCCTCCCGGTCCCTGAGGAACGAGGCCACCCGCGGCCGAAGCCCGTCGAAGGGCCGGGACCGATCGTGGCCTGCGGCGGGGCTGGGTGTCGTCACGGTCGGCCTGCTCTGGCTCACCCTCGCCGCACCGCGGGCGCTGGCGACCGATGTCTACCTCGGGCTGCCCTTCGTCCCCTTCGCCGGCGACAACCGCCTCGTGACGCCGATCGGCCTGGTGACACTCCTGCTCGCGCTGCTGCTCGCCGGGCTCACCGTGCGCCGCTGGTGGCCACCGCTGCGCGAGAGTGACCTGCCCGGGGCGCTGCTGCTCGGCACCGCCCTCGGGTGCGTCGTGCTGACCTTCAGCTCCGCCGACCCCGAGACCGAGGTCGTCGGGCCGCTCGGCTACGCCCTGCTCCCCGTCGCGGTCATCGCGACGGTGCTCTACGTGTGGCGGCACCGGACCGCGGCGGCCCCGCTCGTGCCCCGCGGCACGGTCCGCGGCCGGACCGGCTGGTCGCTCGTCATCTCCCTGCTCGTCGGTGTCGCGCTCGTCGCGGTCGTCGTCGACGTCCCGCTCTTCTCCCGGCTGACGACCGACGGCTCCCAGACGGACGCCGCGATGGAGCTGGTGAAGTTCCTCGTCGCCGTCCCCGTCGGCGCGCTCGTCGGCGGTTGGGTGCTGCGCTGGGTCGGTGACGGGCTCTCCGCCGGAGTCGGCCTCGCGCTCGCCGCCGTCGGGCTGCTCGTCATGTCCGGCTGGGAGGACGGCTCGCTCGCCCGGGTCTCGGCGACGGTGACCCTCGCGGTCGTCGGCTTCGGCCTCGGCATGGCGCTCGCCCCGGTCAACGACGCGGCCCTGGCCGACGCCCCGCAGGAGGCGCACGGCACGGCGAGCAGCCTGGTCGTCGTCAGCCGCATGGTCGGCATGGTCGTCGGCCTGGCCCTGCTGACGGGCGTGGGCCTGCACCGCTACTACCAGGCGGTCGAGGCGCTGCCGCGCGAGCAGCAGACCGACGGCGGCGCCTTGCTCGACGCCGCCCTGCTGCAGGTGCACACGGTCTTCCTCGGGGCGGCCGGGGCCGCGGCGCTCGGCGCCGTCCTCGCGCTCGTCTGCCTCGGGCTCCGCCGCCGCGAGGGCTCAGGCTCGATCGCTCGCAGCTGGGGCGTCGAGGAGTAGCTCGACCTTGTCGGCGACGATCGCCGGCGCTTCGTAGGTGATCATGTGGCCGACGCCGGGCAGCGACCAGAACTGCGCGTCCGGGATGCCCGCGGCCAACCGCCGGCCCGCCGACACCGGCGTCAGCCGGTCGCGGGCACCGGTGAGCACGACCGTGCGGACCCCGGCGAAGGGGGCGAGGTGCTCCCGGAAGTCGAGCTCGCCGATCGCGCGGTGCCAGTCGGCGACGACATTGGCCCGGGTGCGGCTGGTCAACCGGCCCGTGGCGCGCACCGCCGCCGGGTCGGGGTCAGGCCCGAAGAGGTTGGCCGCGGTGAGGCGCGCCGTCGTCGGCAGGCCACGGGCGCTCGCCGGCAGGCGCCCGAGCACGGCCATGGCGATGCCCTCGCCCGGGACGGGACGACGGGTGCCGAGGTGGGCAGCCGTGCCGACCAGTGCGGCGCCGCGCACCCGCTCGGCGAAGAGGCCGGGCGCGACCTGCGCGAGCGCCATGACGGTCATGCCGCCCATGGAGTGCCCGCCGAGGACGATGTCACCCTCGGGAGCCGTCTCGGCGACGACCGCGCGCAGGGTCGCGCCGAGGTCGAGCAGGCTGACCCGACGGTCGCGACCGGGTGTCGAGAGCCCGTGCCCCGGCTGGTCGTAGGTGATGACGCGCAGGTGCGGCCGGCGTGCCTGCAGCTCCGCGACGACGCGGTCCCACGTCTCTGCCGCGAGACACCAGCCGTGGGCGAGGACGAGGGTCGGGCCGTGTGCGGCTCCGGCCGGGGCCGCGTGCTCACGGACCGCGATGCGCGCCCCGTCCGGGGCGACCAGGGTTGTCACGTGAGGGTCCGCGCTCACCGGGCGGAACCCCCTTCGGCTGTCTTGTCCACGGCCGCGCCGTCGTCGCCGTCGAGGCCCACGATGACCGGAGCGTGGTCGCTGGCGCCCTTGCCCTTGCGCTCCTCGCGGTCGATGGCCGCGCCGCTCACCCGCTCGGCGAAGGACGCCGACCCGAGGACGAAGTCGATGCGCATGCCGCGGCGCTTGGGGAAGGCGAGCTGCTGGTAGTCCCAGTAGGTGTAGGTGCCGGGCCCGGGGGCGTGCGGGCGCACGACGTCGGTGAAGCCCGACTCGAGGAAGGCGTGGAAGGCCGCCCGCTCCGGCGGCGAGACGTGCGTCTTGTCGGCGAAGTACTCCATCGACCACACGTCCTCGTCCTGCGGCGCGACGTTCCAGTCGCCGCACAGGGCGACCGGGGTGCCGTCGGCGGCCCACTCGACGGCGCGGTCACGCAGCCGGGCCAGCCACTCCAGCTTGTAGGCCATGTGCGGGTCGTCGAGGGTGCGGCCGTTGGGCACGTAGAGCGACCACACGCGCACGCCACCGCAGGTCGCGCCGATCGAGCGCGCCTCGGGCGCAACGGGATCGCCGAAGCCGGGATCGCCGTCGAAGCCGATCGCCACGTTCTCGAGGCCGACCCGGGAGAGGATCGCCACGCCGTTCCACTGGTTGATGCCGTGGTGGGCCACCTCGTAGCCGAGGTCGCGGAAGCGGTCGAAGGGGAACTGCTCCTCCTTGGCCTTGGTCTCCTGGATGGCGAGCACGTCGACGTCGCTGCGCTGCAGCCAGGCCTCGACGCGGTCGACGCGGGAGCGGATGGAGTTGACGTTCCAGGTCGCGATACGCACGGGCGCCACCCTAGCCACCGCCGGCATCGACGCCGGCGTCACGCTCTGCTGGGGCGTCGGCCCGGGCCGGGGCTGGGCGGCGCGGCGCTGCCCGCCGTGATGCTCGGGTCCGCGCTGCGCGTCGCATTCACGACGCGGGACCGGCGGCTGGCCACGGGGAAGGGGGGTCGTTAGCGTGCGGAGCATGCGCCCCTTCATCGAGATCCCGGCTGCGGACGGGACGGCCGAGGCCGTCGTCGCGCGGCCCGACGACCAGCCGCACCCCGGCGTCCTGCTGTGCATCGACGCGCTCGGGCTGCGGGCCCGCATAGAGGAGATGGCTGACCGCATCGCGTCGTGGGGCTACATCGTCCTCGCGCCCAACACGATGTACCGCTCCGGCACGGCGGCCGAGACCACGCCCCGCACCGACCTGCGGATCCCCGAGGAGCGGGCCGCCTACGGGGCCGTCGCCGCGCCCTACCTCGCCGCGCTCGACGGGCCGGCGATGGAGCGGGACACCCCGCACTACGTCGCTGCGCTGCGGGCGCTCGACGGCGTGACCGACGGGCCGATCGGCGTCACCGGCTACTGTATGGGGGCGAAGTTCGCGACCCTCGTCGCCGGCCTCGAGCCGAGCGTCGCGGCGTGCGGCGGATTCCACGGCGCCCGCCTGGCGACCGACGAGCCGGACAGTCCACACCTGCGACTCGCCTCTGCCACAGCGGAGTTCGTCTACGGGCACGCCGACAAGGACCAGTCGATGCCGCCCGAGAGCATCGAGCTGCTCGACCGTGCCCTCGCCGAGCACGGGCTGACCGCGACGACCGCGGTCTACCCCGACGCGCCGCACGGCTACACGATGACCGACACCTCGAGCCACCAGCAGGCGGGCGAGGACCGGCACTGGCGCGAGCTGCGCGAGCTCTTCGACCGGACCCTGGGCGCATGAGCACGGCACTGGTCACCGGCGCCACCGCCGGCATCGGGCGCGAGTTCGCCGGGCAGCTCGCCGCGAAGGGGGTCGACCTCGTCCTCGTCGCCCGCGACGAGGCCCGGCTGGCGGCCGTGGCCGGCGAGCTCTCGGGTCGGCACGGTGTGGCCGTCGAGGTCCTGCCGGCCGACCTGTCCGACCGGGCGCAGCTTGAGCGGGTCGCCGAGCGGCTGCGTGACGCGGCCCGGCCGGTCGACCTGCTCGTCAACAACGCCGGCTACTCGCTGAACTCACGCTTCGTCGACAGTGCCGTCGAGGCCGAGGAGCAGCTGCTCGACGTGCTCGTGCGGGCCGTGCTCGTCCTCAGCCACGCGGCGGCGACCGCGATGGTGGGGCGGGGGAGTGGGCAGATCATCAACGTCTCGTCCGTCGCCGGCCTGAGCGCGAGCGGCACCTATGCCGCGGCGAAGTCCTATGTCACGACCTTCACCGAGTCCCTCTCCGGGCAGCTCGCCGGGACCGGCGTGCAGGTGATGGCGCTGCTGCCCGGCTACGTGCGCACGGAGTTCCACGAGCGCGCGGGCATCGACAAGGGCGAGCGCGCGGGGCCCTTCTGGCTCGACGCGGGCGATCTCGTGCGCCAGGCCCTCGCCGACTCCGAGCGCGGGCGGGTCGTCTCCGTGCCCAGCGCGCAGTACAAGGCGATCGTCGCCGTGGCCCGGCACCTGCCGCGCGCCATCGTGCGCAACCCGCGCATCACGGCGCTGCACCGCAAGCCGGACTGACCTCCCCTTCGCCGGAGACTGCATTGCCCTACGGCAATGCGAAGGGGAGGCTGCATTGCCCTACGGCAATGCGCGCAGGTGACTGCATTGCCGTAGGGCAATGCGAAGGGGAGGTGCCAGAGCGCTCGCGGATCCCCCTTCGGGGGCGGCGCCTCCCGGCCCGGCGCGGTCTGCCACCGGCACGCGACGCTGGCGGCGACGGAGTCCATAGACTGCGGGCGTGACTGACATCGCTGCCGACCGCGCCCGCCTGCTCGAGATCGTCAAGGACAAGGCCATCGTCCACGGACGCGTGACCCTCTCCTCCGGCAAGGAGGCCGACTACTACGTCGACCTGCGCCGCATCACCCTCGACGGCGAAGCCTCCCCGCTCGTCGGTCGCGTCATGCTCGACCTCGTCGCCGATCTGGACTTCGACGCCGTCGGTGGGCTGACCCTCGGCGCCGACCCGGTCGCCACGTCGATGCTCCACGCCACCGCGGCGAAGGGGGAGCGGCTGGACGCCTTCGTGGTGCGCAAGGCCGGCAAGGCGCACGGCCTGCAGCAGCGCATCGAGGGCCCGTCGATCTCCGGTCGCCGCGTCCTGATCGTCGAGGACACCTCGACGACCGGCAGCTCGCCCCTCGAGGCCGCCAATGCCGCCCGCGAGGCGGGCGCCGAGGTCGTCGCCGTCGCGACGATCGCCGACCGGGCGACCGGTGCCGCGGAGAAGTTCGCCGAGGCCGGCCTGGAGTACCGCCACGTCTTCGGGCTCGAGGAGCTCGGGCTCGCCTGAGTCCTCGAGGCGGGCGCCCTTCGAGACGGTCGCTGAGCGACCTCCTCAGGGAGCGGTGGGTATCGGCCTAGGGAAATGCCGGGCTAGAGGTTAGGCTCTCCTAAGTCAGTCGATTCCGGTACCAGGAGAGTCATGAAGATCGCCGAGCTCAAGGACCGCGTCGTCCTCGGCGCCGCCCGCGCCTACGCGCGGCGCACGATGGCCGACTACGCGGAGCGTCCGGAGGAGTCGCAGTTCACCGTCACGGTGTCGCGGGTCGTCGACCTCAACCCCGTCATGCGTCGGATCACCCTGAGCGCGCCGGAGCTGACCCGCTACGAGCTGCTCGGCCCCGACGAGTACTTCGGCCTGCTCATGCCCGGAGCCGACGGCGGGCTGCACCTGCCCGACCCCGAGCGGACCAATGTGCGCACCGCCATCGCCGACATGCCCGAGAGCGAGCAGCCCGGCCTGCGCTGGTACACCGTGCGCGCGCTGCGCCGGGACGAAGGGGAGCTCGACGTCGACATCGTCACGCACGGTGACTCGGGGCCGGGTTCGGCCTGGGCGACGACCGCGGTCGTCGGCGACGTGGCCGGCTTCCGCTCCGGGGGTGCGCTGTACTCGACGTGGGACGCGCCGCGCCAGCTGATCGTGGCGGACGAGACGGCCGTGCCCGCGCTGCTCGCGATTCTCGAGGAGCGCTTCCGTCGGGGGCTGCCGGGTCTCGGCGAGGGCATCGAGGCGCACGTCGAGGTCGACTCCCGCGTGGTGCTCGACGGGCTCGACCTCCCGGCCGCGGTGACCGTCCACGAGCGCGGCGACGCCGCGCCGGGCACCGCCGTGCTCACCGCCCTCGCGACCGCCCCGGACCTGACCGCCGACCTGGACTACGCGTGGCTGTGCGGGGAGTCGGGGCTGGCGACCTCCCTTCGTCGTCACCTCGTGCAGGAGGTCGGGATGGACAAGCGGGCCATCACCTTCTCCGGCTACTGGAAGCTGGGTTCGGCGCGGGGCTGAGTCAGGCGCGGACGCAGAGGAGGCCCGGCGCAGCATCAAGCCGAAGTCGAGAACGACCACGCAACCACGCGACGACGAGGGACTTCGGCAGCGCGCCGGGTCTGCTCGGCGGCCGCCACGTGTCGCAGAGTCGGCAGGTAGCGTTCCACCCATGGAGCCGCACCTCGTCGCCCTCGATGTCGACGGCACGATCGTCACCCACGCCGGAGAGCTCGGGGAGCGCACCCGAGAGGCGATCCGGGCCGTCGCCGACGCCGGCCACGAGATCGTCATCTCGACGGGCCGATCGGTCGTCGCGACGCTGCCGATCCTGCGCCTGCTCGACCTGCAGCACGGGTTCGCCGTGTGCTCCAACGGCGCCGTGACGATCCGCCTCGACCCGACCGCCCCCGACGGCTACACCATCGACGAGACGGTGACCTTCGACCCGCGGCAGGCGCTCACCCTCGTCATGGAGCACGCGCCGCACATCCTCGTCGCGGTCGAGGAGGTCGGCGTCGGCTTCAAGGTGGCCCGGCCCTACCCCGAGGGCGTGCTGCAGGGCGAGCAGGTCGTCGTCCCCTTCGAGGAGCTCGTCTCCCGCCCGACGACCCGCGTGACCTTCCACGACCCCGAGGGGCAGAGCGAGGACTTCCTCGAGCTCGTCGAGCGGATCGGCCTGCACGGCGTGAGCTATGCCGTCGGCTACACCGCGTGGCTCGACCTGGCGCCCGAGGGCGTGTCCAAGGGGTCGGCCCTCGAGCTCGTCCGCCGCAAGCTCGGGATCGAGCCCTCGCACACCTTCGCCGCCGGCGACCAGCGCAACGACCTCGAGATGCTGCGCTGGGCCGCCCGCGGCGTCGCCATGGGTGGCGCCCCGCCGGAGGTCGTCGCGGCCGCCGACGAGACGACCGGGTCGGTCGATGACGACGGTCTCGCAGACGCCCTTCGCCCGCTCTGCTGACCGGGGGCACATCGGGGGGCATCATGTTCTCGTGACCCGCACCCCTGACATCGACGACGCCCGCGACGCAGTCCGCACGGTCGGCGACCACCCGGCGCTCGAAGCCCTCGCTCGCGTCGGCTTCGCCGCCTCCGGCCTGCTGCACATCGTCCTCGGCTACACCGCCGGCCGCGTGGGCTGGGGCGGAGGCGGGCAGGCCGACCATTCCGGCGCCCTCGCGACGCTCGCGAGCAACCCCGCCGGCACGGTGCTCATGTGGGTCATCACCGTGACCCTCGCCGGCCTCGTGCTGTGGCAGCTGACCGTGGCGGTCGCGCCGACCGGCGGCGACTCCGGTGCCACCGACCGGGTCAAGGCGCTCGCCAAGGCCGTGGTCTACGCCGCGCTCGCCTGGACCGCGGGGCGCTTCGCCGTCGGGTCGGGGTCGTCCTCGTCCTCCGAGCAGTCCTCCCAGGACGTCACCGCGACCCTCATGCAGGCGCCGGCCGGCCAGGTCCTCGTCGGTGCTGTCGGCGTCGCGATCATCGCCGTCGGTGGCTACCACGTCTACAAGGGCGTCACCCGCAAGTTCCTCGACGACCTCGAGGAGCACCCCGGGCGCCTCGCGACGGTGGCCGGCATGGTCGGCTACCCGGCGAAGGGGGCCGTCCTCGCCCTCGTCGGCGTCTTCTTCGTCATCGCCGCGATCCGGCACCAGTCCTCGCAGGCCGACGGCCTCGACGGTGCCCTGAAGTCCCTGCGCGACGAGCCCTTCGGCCCCGCGCTGCTCACCGTCGTCGCGGCCGGTCTCGTGGCCTTCGGCCTCTACTGCTTCTCCCGGGCACGCCACCAGCGGATCTGACCTCCCCTTCGGCGTTAACCCTTTGCCATGACGAAGGGGGAGTCCCTACCCTTGTCGGGCCCGACCGGTCGGTGACAGCGCCCGGTCCCCCCGACCAGAGGTGATGACCCGCCCGATGCGGCACCAGATCTCCCGCGACTGACCAGCGCGACCGACCGCGGCCCACGCACCGCGAGTCCCGTCGGCGTGCGCTCGCCGCCACGGCAGGAGATCACCCATGTCAGCACCCACCGCGGGGGCCGACGCCCTCGTCACCCTCACCCACCTCACCCTCGACTGGCCCGACGGCACCCGTGCGCTCGACGACGTCAGCGGGTCCTTCGGCCACGGCCGCACCGGGCTCGTCGGACGCAACGGCTCGGGCAAGACGACCCTGCTGCGCCTCATGGCCGGCGAGCTCACGCCGACCTCCGGCGCCGTGCACGTCGCGGGCACGGTCGCCACGCTGCCGCAGCAGCTCGGCCTCGACACCACCCGCACCGTGGCCGAGGCGCTTGGCATCGCGCCCGTCCTGAGCGCGATCAGCGCCATCGAGGCGGGCTCGCTCGACCAGGCGAACTTCGATGCGGCAGAAGGCCGCTGGGGCATCGAGGCCGAGGCTCTCAGTGCCCTCGCGATGCTCGGTCTACCCGCGGAGCCGGAGCTGTTCGACCGGCAGCTCGGCGCCCTCTCCGGGGGTGAGGTCGTCACCGTCGGGCTCGCCGCACTCCAGCTGCAGCGGGCCGACGTCGCGCTGCTCGACGAGCCGACCAACAACCTCGACCGGGCCTCCCGGGAGCGGCTCGTCGCCGCCGTCGACGCGTGGCCGACGCAGCGCTCGCTCGTCGTCGTCAGCCACGACACCGAGCTGCTCGAGCACGTCGACCGGATCGTCGAGGTGCACGGGCGGGAGCTGCGCAGCTTCGACGGGCCGTGGTCGGTCTACCGCGCGGCGATCGACGCCGAGCAGCAGGCCGCCGCCGACGCCGTGCAGGCCGCGGAGCAGGACCTGCGCCGGCAGAAGCGCGACCGCATCGAGGCCGAGCTCAAGCTCGCCGGCCGGCAGCGGATTGCCGACCGCGACTCCGCGAGCAAGCGCGCGCCCAGGATCATCATGAAGACCTGGGGCATGCAGGCGGAAAAGTCCGCCGCCAAGCACCGCGACATCCACGACGACCGGCTCCAGCGGGCCAAGTCCTCGCTCGCCGACGCCGAGGCGCGGGTCCGCGAGGACCGTTCGGTGCGCATCGAGCTACCCGCGACCCGCGTGCCGGCAGGGCGCACGGTGCTGACCGTGCGGCCGGTCGGTCCCGACGAGGTGACGGCGGCCCCCCCTTCGAGGCTCCTCCGTCACACCTCTGGACGACGCCTTCGCGATGTCGTCGTGCGCGGACCGGAGCGGATCGCCCTCACCGGGCCCAATGGCGCCGGCAAGACCACGCTGCTCCGCGAGGTCCTCGGGCTGCCGACGCGCGTGGAGCCGGTGGCGCGACTCGTCGGCCGCATCGACGAGGCCGGTCACCTGCCGCAGCGGATCGAGCTCGACGACGACCTGACGATCCTCGAGACGGTGCGGGCGGCTGCGCCGACCGTGCCGCCGCAGCAGGTGCGGACGTCGTTGGCGCGCTTCCTCTTCCGGGGCGCGCTCGTGGAGCGGCGGGTCGCGGGCCTGTCCGGCGGCGAGCGCTTCCGCGTGGCGCTGGCCAGGGTGCTGCTCGCGGACCCGGCGCCGCAGCTCGTGGTGCTCGACGAACCGACCAACAGTCTCGACGTCGACAGCGTCGACCAGCTCGTCGACGCGCTCTCGGCCTACGAAGGGGCTCTGCTCGTCGTCAGCCACGACGAGGACTTCCTCGGCCGACTGGGCCTCACCCGCCGCTGGGAGATCCGCGACGGCCGGCTGGGCGAGACCCCGGTGACCGCATTGCCGTAGGGCAATGCGGGCAGGACGCGCATTGCCCTACGGCAATGCAGCGTCGCGGCGAAGCGGGAGGCACGCCAGGGCGAGGGTCGCGGCGGCGGCGCCGAGGGTCAGTCCCATGACGACGTCGCTCACGTAGTGCACCCCGAGGAGGAGTCGGTCGGCGGCCGTCAGGGCGACGGCCGCGAGCGCGAGCAGCGTGGTGCCCCAGCGGACCCAGGCGCGCTCGGCCAGCCGTGCGAGGGAGACGAGCAGGACCGCGCCCAGGGCGATGTTGGTCGCGTGCCCGCTCGGGTAGGACCAGCTGCCGACCTCGGCGAGCGCGACGCTGGGGCGAGGGCGGTCGACGATCTCCTTGCACACCGCACCGAGCGCCCACCCGAGCACGCCCACCGCGACGGTGACGATCGCGGCGCGGAGGGTGAGGCGTCGCCGGGCGACGAGCACCCCGGCCCAGATCGCGACGAGCGGGTGCACGACCCACGGTCCGCTGAGCGCGGCCCACACGTGCGCCGCCGTGCCGAGCCGGTCGTGATCGGCGAGGACCGCGGTGGCCCGGGAGGCGCTCCCTTCGTCGAGCTCGCGCAGCGTCGCGGAGGGGAGGATCGCCCACTCACCCAGCGCCGCGACGAGGAGCATGACGGCGGTCATGGCCGACACCGCAGCGACGACGCGAAGGGGGGAGACGCGGCGGTCGGTCGGCATCCACCGATTGTGCGGCATGCTTGACCCGCCATGTCCGATCTCGTCATCACCTCACCGGCCAACCAACGCCTCAAGGACCTCGTCACCCTGCGTCGTCGCCGGGCCCGTGAGGCCACCGGGACCACCCTCGTCGAGGGTCTCGAGGAGACCACCCTCGCGCTCGACGCCGGGGTCCGGCCGCTCGCCCTCTTCCACTGCCCCGAGCTCATGCTCGACCCGCAGGTCGGTGCCGCGCTCGTCGAGCGCGCCCGCGACCTGGGGGCCGAGATCGTCGAGCTGGGGCGCACCGCCTTCGACAAGGTGGCCTACCGCGAGGGGCCCGACGGGATCCTCGCCAAGGTGCCCGCTCCCGGCCGCCGCCTCGAGGACGTCGAGCTGCCCGACGGCGCGCTCGTCCTGCTGTGCGAGGGCGTGGAGAAGCCGGGCAACCTCGGCGCGATGCTCCGCACCGCTGACGCCGCCGGCGTCGCGCTCGTCCTCTCGGCGGACCCGGTGACCGACTGGGGCAACCCCAACGTCATCCGCTCGAGCAAGGGGACGGTCTTCTCGGTGCCGGTCGCGGCCGCGAGCACCGACGAGGCGTGGGCCTGGCTCGCCGAGCACGGGGTCGAGGTCGTCGCGACCACCCCTGACACCGACGTCGAGCACACCGACGCCGATCTCACCGGCGCGGTCGCCGTCGCCGTCGGCTCCGAGAAGTACGGACTGACCGATGCCGCCCTCGCCCGGGCCCAGCACCGCGTGCGGATCCCCATGGTGGGACAGGCGAACTCGCTCAACGTCGCCACCTCGGCCGCGATCGTCGTCTACGAGGCCGTGCGTCAGCGCCGGACGTCCTGAACCACCCCGATTACGGGGGTGGCCCCGCCCTGTGCCACGATGCCTGCATGCGCGTTGACCACGTCTCCTATGCTGCAGACCAGTCCGGTGTCAAGGCCACGGCCGAGCGCCTCGGCGAGGCCCTGGGCGTCACGCCCGTCGACGGCGGGATCCACCCGCGTTTCGGCACGCGCAACATGATCCTCCCGCTCGCCCACGAGCGCTACGTCGAGATCGTCGAGGTCCTCGACCACCCGAGCTCCGACAAGGCCCCCTTCGGTCAGGTCGTGCGCGCCCGCTCCGAGGCCGGCGGCGGCTGGATGGGCTGGGTCATCCGGGTCGACGAGGAGATCGAGGCCGTCGAGGAGCGCCTCGACCGCAAGGCGGTCGCGGGCAACCGGCGCCTCTCCGACGGCCGCGAGTTCCTGTGGAAGCAGATCGGCATCAAGGGCACCCTCGCCGACCCGCAGCTGCCCTTCTTCGTCAAGTGGGGCGAGGGCTCGCCGCACCCCTCCGAGCAGGCCTCGACCGAGGTGACGATCTCCTCGCTGATGATCGCCGGCGACCAGGCCCGGGTCACCGACTGGCTCGGCGGGCTCCCGCCCGAGGAGACCTCCTCGGTCATCACCTTCGACTTCGTCGCGCCGCACGGCACCCCCGGCCTGATGTCGGTCACCTTCAACACCCCCGGTGGTCCGGTCACCCTCTGACCGCCCTCCCATGGCCCGGCTCGATCGCCTCGGCGAGTTCTTCGCCCTCGACGACGACTGGGTCCGCCCCGGCAGCACCGTCAGCCGCGGTGACGCCCTCTTCACCCTCGCGGTCGTCGCCGCCTCGCTCTTCGTCCTGGAGCTGATGCGCGCGCTCGGCGGGCTCGTCGAGATCGACGCCCCGCGCTGGCAGCAGTGGCTCTACACCGCCGTCCCCGCGCTCTTCCTGCTCACCCGGCGACGCTTCCCCCTCGCCACGGCCATCGGCGCCTCGATCGCCTACTGGGCCATCTCGACGCTCGAGCCGCTCATGGCGAGCCTGCTGTCGACCCAGATCGCCTACTTCCTCGTCATCCTCGGCGGTGTCGCCTGGGCGCGCAGCCGCCGGGCGATGGCAGCGGTCTACGCGGTCGTCCTCTTCCTGATGTTCCTCTGGCTGGTCTGGGGCATCGCCGTCGGCCAGGTCCTCAGCGACATGGTGGAGGCGAGCGACCCCGACGCGTGGATCCCGGCCACCATCGCCGCCCCGCTCATGCTCGGGGTCATCAACATCCTCTACTTCGGCGGGGCCGTCCTCGGCGGGCAGGTCGCCTGGCGCTCCGCACGCCAGCGCGCGCGCCTCGAGCAGCAGACGGTCACGATCCGCGAGCAGACCGAACGCCTGCGCGAGAGCGCCGTCATCGATGAGCGCCTGCGCATCGCCCGCGAGCTGCACGACGTCGTCGCGCACCACGTCTCCGGGATCGGGGTGCAGGCGGCCGCGGCCCGTCGCGTCATGGACCGTGACCCCGAGGCGGCGAAGGGGGCGTTGGCCCGGATCGAGGGCGGCAGCCGCGACGCCGTCACCCAGATGCGTGGGCTCCTCGGCACCCTGCGGATGCGCGAGTCGCCTACCGGCGCAGTCGATCACGCGCCCGAGCCGACCCTCGGGGACATCGCCGAGATGGCGCGGGCCCGCAGCGGGTCGGGTCTGACCGTGGTCCACGAGCTCGTCGAGGCTCGTGAGGGTGACGTCGAGGCCGTGCCGGCCTCGGTGGGGCACTCGCTCTACCGCACCGCCCAGGAGGCGCTGACCAATGTCACGAAGCACTCGACCGCCCGCACCGCCCGCGTGACCGTGCGCGTCGACGCCGAGCACGCCGAGGTCGAGGTCACCGACGACGGGCGGCCGCGCCCCGGGACCTCCGGCACCGGCATGGGCCAGCTCGGCATCCGCGAGCGGGTCCAGTCGCACCACGGGAGCGTCGAGATCGGGCCGCGCCCGCTGGGCGGATATCGCGTCCGGGCGCGGATCCCCCTTCGCTCCGGGGGTGCGTGATGAGCGAGGTGCTGCGCGTGCTGCTCGTCGACGACCAGCCGATCATCCGGTCCGGCTTCGCGATGATGCTCTCGGTCGAGGACGACCTCGAGGTCGTCGGCGAGGCGGCCGACGGGCGCGAGGCCATCGAGCTCGCCCGGGCGCAGCGCCCCGATGTCATCGTCATGGACGTGCAGATGCCCGTCATGGACGGCATCGCCGCGACCCGCGAGATCGTCGCCGAGGAGCTCGGTCGGGTCATCATCCTGACGACCTTCGACGCCGACAGCTATCTCTTCGACGCGCTGCGGGCCGGGGCCAGCGGGTTCCTGCTCAAGAACGCCGAGGCCGAGCAGCTCGTCGAGGCACTGCGTGCCGTCGGCCACGGTCACGCGCTGCTCGCGCCCGAGGTGACCAAGCGGGTCATCGAGCAGATGTCACCGCCGGGAGCCGGCGGGGGAGCGGGTGCGACAGGCACCGGGGCACCCACCGGTGGTGCCCACGCCGAGCTGCTGGCGCACCTGACCGACCGGGAGCTCGACGTGCTGCGGCTCATCGGGGCCGGGCGCTCCAACTCCGAGATCGCCGCCGACCTCGTCATCGGCGCGGCGACGGTCAAGACGCACGTGTCGAGCATCTTCGCCAAGCTCCAGGTGCGGGACCGAGTGGGCGCGGTGATCATCGCCCACGAATCGGGCGTCGTCGGCGGGGGCTGAGGCTCCTCCCCCCGCAGGGGGAGGGCCAAGACCACCCCGGAGACGGATCCCGTGGACTCCCTTCGTCCCTAGCGTTGGGGCCATGGACAGGACATCGCAGACGATCACCGTGGAGGGGCTGACGCGACGGTTCGGTGACTTCACCGCCGTCGACCACATCGACTTCACGGTGCCGCAGGGACAGATGACCGGCTTCGTCGGAGGCAACGGCGCCGGCAAGACGACGACGATGCGCATGATCATGGGCGTCCTCACGATCTCCGAGGGGCGGGTCCTCTGGGGCGACCGGCCGATCACCGCCGCCGACCAGCGCACCATCGGCTACATGCCGGAGGAGCGCGGGCTCTACCCCAAGCAGAAGGTCGCCGATCAGCTGATCTACCTCGGTCAGCTGCGCGGCCTGAGCGCCCGGCGCTCCCGGGAGTCGGTCATGACCCTCCTCGAGCGCCTCGGCCTGGGGGAGCGCACCGACGACACGGTCGAGTCGCTCTCGCTCGGCAACCAGCAGCGGGTGCAGATCGCGGCCGCGCTGATGATCGAGCCGGCCGCGCTGATCCTCGACGAGCCCTTCTCCGGCCTCGACCCCGACGCCGTGGACTCGATGGCCGACCTGCTGCGCGAGCACACGGCACGCGGTGTGCCGGTGCTCTTCTCCAGCCACCAGCTCGACCTCGTCGACCGGCTGTGCGACCAGCTCGTCATCCTCGCCAAGGGGACGGTGCGGGCGACCGGCACCCCGACGCAGCTGCGGGGCGGCGCCCCGCGCCGGCACAAGCTCGTTGCGGTCCGTGACGCCGGCTGGGTCCGTGACCTGTCGGGGGTCACGACCCTCGACGTCGACGGCCCCACGGCCGTCCTCGACCTCACCGGCGACTCCGAGGCCGAGCGCCAGCGGGTGCTCGGCGAGGTCCTCGCCGAGGGGCTGCGCCGTGGTGGCGTCACCGAGCTGACGCCGATCGTGCCGCCGCTGTCCGAGGTCTACCGGGAGGTGACGGCATGAGCACCGCGACGACCTCCCCTTCGCCCACCTCGACCGGATCGGGCGCCGAGTCCACCTCCACCCGCAGCGCCTGGGCCCTCGTCGCCCAGCGTGAGCTGTCGGTGCGGCTGCGGGACAAGACCTTCATCGGGTCGACCCTGCTGTCGCTCGTCATCCTCGTGGCCGTCTTCGGCTTCCAGGCGTGGAATGCCAACAAGGAGGTCACCTACGACCTCGCCGTCACCACCCAGTCGCAGCAGATGGGGGAGTCGATCGTCGCGGCCGCGCCGGACATCGACGACAAGGTGACGATCGAGCTCGTCGAGGTCGACGATGCCCGGGCCGCCCAGGCCGCCGTCATGGACGAGTCCGCCGACGCCTGGCTGCACCCCACCGACGACGGCTGGGAGCTCGTCGGCCGCTCGGAGGTCAGCTCGGGGCTGCGGGACATCGCCACCGAGACGGTGAGCAGCACGGTGCTCGCGGCCAACGCGCAGCAGGCCGGCACCGACGTCGCAACCCTCCAGCAGGGGACCGCCGTCACGACCGACATCCTCGACGGGGACGCGGAGCAACAGGGCATCGCCAAGGCGGTGGGCTTCGGCATGGCGATCCTCTTCTACATGTCGGCGGTGATCTTCGGGATGTACCTCGCGATGAGCGTCACCGAGGAGAAGCAGTCGCGCATCGTCGAGATCATCGCGACGTCGATCCCACTACGACACCTGCTCTTCGGCAAGCTCATCGCGGCCGTCGTGCTCGCGTTGGCCCAGCTGCTGCTCTACGCGGCCGTGGCGGTCATCGGGGTGAGCTTCACCGACTGGGGTGACATGCTGCCGAGCTTCACGAGCGGGCTGGCGTGGTTCGTCCTCTTCTTCATCGCGGGCTTCACGATGATCGCGGCGCTCTACGCGGTGGCTGGCGCGCTCGCCTCGCGACAGGAGGACATCCAGTCCACGTCGATGCCCGTGACGATGCTGCTGATGTTCATGTTCTTCGGCGCGATGTTCGCCACCGGCCGCCTCGCCGAGGTCCTCGCCTGGATCCCGCCCTTCTCCGCGGTGCTCCAGCCGATGCGCCTGGTGTCGGGCGAGGCGCAGTGGTGGGAGGCGGTCATCAGTCTGGGTCTGCTCGCCGCGGCCACCGTCGCCGTCATCCTCGTCGCCGAGCGGATCTACCGCCGGGCGCTGATGCAGACGGGCGGCAAGCTCACCTACAAGGAGGCGTGGAACGCCGAGCTGTGAGCACTCGCCGCCGGCGCCGTACCGCGGCGTGGGCGGCCACGGACTCGATCGGCCGGGCACCTGTCAGGGGTGGTGCCCGGCCGGTCGTCTGCCCTGGCTGGCTGGCTGGGGGAACGGGGAACGGACAGGGGGGAAGGGGGAAGAGCCGGCTGGGTGGCTACGCCGTTGCTCCGTGCTGTGGGTCAGGCTGGATGCGGTCCGGGGGAGGAGACGGAGTTGGGTTGGCATAGTGCTCCGGTCAAGCTGTCAGGTGCCCGTCGTGTGGCGACCCGTACTGTGGAGCAATGGCGTAGGGCTCGGATCGGCCCCGCGGCTCAGTCCGAGATCGCCCGCCGCAGGCGAAGGGAGTTGAGCACGACGAGGATCGAGCTCAGCGCCATCGCGGCGCCGGCGATCATCGGGTTGAGCAGGCCGGCCATCGCCAGCGGGATCGCCAGGATGTTGTAGCCGAAGGCCCACCCGAGGTTTTGCTTGATGACCTGCAGGGTCTCGCGAGACAGCGTGATCGCGCGCGGGACCGACTCGAGGTCGGCGTGCACGAGGACGATGTCGGCCGACTCCATGGCGACGTCGGTGCCGGTGCCCATGGCCATGCCGAGGTCGGCCTTGACGATCGCGGCGGCATCGTTGACCCCGTCACCGACCATCGCGACGACCCGGCCCTGCTCCTGCAGCTCGGCGATGACGTCGTGCTTGTCCTGGGGACGCACGTCGGCGACGACGTGCTCGGGTTCGATGCCGACCTGGGCGGCGATCGTCGTGGCGTTGTGCTCGTTGTCGCCGCTGAGCAGCCAGACCTGCAGCCCCTCGGCGCGCAGCGCACGGATCGCATCGCCGGAGGTCTCGCGGATCTCGTCGGCCACCGTCAGCGCGCCCCGGGCGACGCCGTCCCAACCGACGAAGACCGTCGTGCCCGGGCGCTCGAGTGTCGCCAGCTCGGCCGGCACCTCGTCGAAGAGGTCGGCTCGCCCGACCGTGACCCGCGTGTCCTTGATGGTCGCGACCGCTCCTGCGCCCGGGAGGGCCTCGAAGTCGCGGATCGCCGGGACCTTGATCCCCTTGTCCTGCGCGCGGCGCACGATGGCGCGCGCGATCGGGTGCTCGCTGCCCGACTCGACGGCCGCCGCAGCGGTGAGCACGGCCGCCGGGTGGAGGCCGGGCGAGGCCGCGAGGTCGGTCACCTGGGCGACGCCGGTGGTGATGGTGCCGGTCTTGTCGAGGACGAGGGTGTCGACGCGACGGGTGTCCTCGAGGACCTGTGCCCCCTTGATGAGCACGCCCCGCTGGGCGCCGCGGCTGGTGCCGACGAGCAGCGCCATGGGCGTCGCGAGGCCGAGCGCGCACGGGCAGGCGATGATCAGGACGGTGACGGCGACCCCGAGCGCGGTCGTCGCCGACCCCGAGCCGATCCACCAGCCGGAGAAGGTCAGCAGCGCCAGACCCAGGACGGCCGGGACGAAGTAGGAGGAGACCCGGTCGGCGAGCCGCTGGACCTCGGCCTTGCCGATCTGCGCCTGCTCGACGAGCCGGACGATCTGGGCATAGGTCGTGTCGGCGCCGACGGCGGTCGCCTCCACCACGAGCCGTCCCGAGGTGTTGACCGTGCCGGCGTCGAGGTGGTCACCGGTGCGCACGTCGACCGGCACCGACTCGCCCGTGACGAGCGAGGTGTCGATGGCGCTCGAGCCGTCGACGACGCACCCGTCGGTGGCGACCTTTTCGCCGGGGCGCACGATGAAGTGGTCGCCGACCTGGAGCTCCTCGAGGGGCAGGACGACCTCGGTCGTCGCCCGGCTGCGGGAGTCGATCCGCTGGACGGCCACTCCCTTCGACCCGAGGTCCATGAGCTCGGTGAGGGCGGAGCGGCCCTCGTCCTTGGTCCGGGCCTCGAGCCAGCGCCCGATCAGGAGGAAGGCGGTGATGACCGCGGCCGTCTCGAAGTAGTAGTGCCCGTCGACCCCGGCCCCGGTGAGCAGGGTCACCGTCGACCACAGGTAGGCGGCGCTCACGCCGAGGCTGACGAGGGTGTCCATCGTCGACTGCAGGTGGCGGGCGGCTGAGTAGGCGGCCTTGTGGAAGGGCCACGCGGCCCAGCCGACGACCGGCGTCGTCAGCAGCCACTGGAGCCACGGGCTGGCCGCGGACTCCCACGGACCCATCGCCAGGACGAGGACGACGAAGGCGAGACCACCGGCGACGGCCGCGCGCCGCTGGAGGTCGGCACGCGCGATCGGCGTGTGCGTCGGCGGGGTGAGGCGCGACTCGCCTTCGATGACCGTGGCGCCGTAGCCGCTGGCCTCGACGGTCTTGATGAGCTCGTCCACCGGGAGGTCGGCAGGGTGGGAGACGGTCGCCCGCTCGGTGGCGAGGTTGACCGTGGCCTCGACGCCGTCGATCTTGCCGAGGTTGCGCTCGATCCGGGCGCTGCAGGACGCGCACGTCATGCCGGTGATCGCCAGGTCGACGCTGCGCGAGGTCGCCTCCGGCTCGGCGACGGGATCGGGGGCGGTGGTGGTGCTCATGGGGGTCATTGTCTCGGCTCGGGCGCGGCGGGTCAGGGAGGCGAAGGGGGCGCGTCGCCGCTCAGGAGCGGACGAGGCGGGCGATGGCGGCGCTGGCCTCGGCCACCTTCTCGGCTGCGGCCTCGTCGGACTCCTTCGCGGCGTCGACGACGCAGTGCCCGACGTGGTCCTCGAGCAGGCCCAGGCTCACGGCCTGCAGCGCCTTGGTCGCCGCCGATACCTGGGTGAGGATGTCGATGCAGTAGGTGTCCTCCTCGACCATCCGCGAGATGCCGCGGATCTGCCCCTCGACGCGGCGCAGCCGCTTGAGGTAGTCGTCCTTGCTGCCGCTGTAGCCGGCCATGTGCTCCTCCTGGGGGTCGTGCACTGGCCAACAGGATACCCCCCGGGGGGTATTCCGCCGAAGCCCCTCAGCCGATGAAGCGGAAGAACGGGCTGGCCGGGTCGACCCGCTCGATCGTGAGCGGCGAGGTCTCCGTGCGGGCGAGCAGCGGCAGCAGGTCGCGGGGGTGGCCGAGCTCGAGGCCGACGAGCGCTGGCCCGGTCTCGCGGTTGCTCCGCTTGACGTACTCGAAGTAGGCGATGTCGTCGTCCGGCCCGAGCACCTCGTCGAGGAAGCGCCGCAGCGCGCCCGGCTCCTGCGGGAAGTCGACGAGGAAGTAGTGCTTGCGGCCCTCGTGGATGAGCGCCCGCTCGACGATCTCGGCGTAGCGCGAGACGTCGTTGTTGCCGCCCGAGACGACGGCGACGACGGTCGACCCGGGCGTGATGTCGAGGTCGGCGAGGACCGTGGTCGCCATGGCACCGGCGGGCTCGGCGATGATCCCGTCGGTCTGGTACATCGCGAGCATCTCGACGCAGATGGCGCCCTCGGCGACCGACGTCAGCTCGGTGCCGGTGGCGGCGACGGCCGCGTGGGTCAGGTCACCGGCGCGGCGCACCGCGGCCCCGTCGACGAAGGGGGAGACCGTCTCGAGGTCGACCGGGGCCCCGGCGGCCAAGGCGGCGGCCATCGAGGCGGCGTCCTCGGGCTCGACCCCGACGAGCCGGGTGCTCGAGGAGTGGGCCGCCATCCACGTCGCCATCCCGCCGAGCAGCCCGCCCCCGCCGACGGGCACGGTGACGAGGTCGGGGGTGCGGCCGAGCTGGCGTGCGATCTCGACGGCGACCGTGCCCTGACCGGCCATGGTGTCGAGGGCGTCGAAGGCCGGCACGACGACAGCACCGGACTCCGCAGCGTCTGCCGCGGCTGCGCGTGCTGCGTCGTCGTAGACCTCACCGGTGACGATGACGTCGACCATGTCGCCGCCGAGGGCTGCGACGCGGTCGCGCTTCTGCCGAGGAGTGTTGCGCGGCAGGTAGATCCGGGCCTTGACGCCGAGGCGCTGGCCGGCGAAGGCGACCCCCTGGGCGTGGTTGCCCGCGGAGGCGGCGACGACTCCCTTCGCGCGCTGCTCCTCGCTGAGGTGGGCGATGAGGGTGAAGGCGCCTCGCAACTTGTAGGACCGCACCGGCTGCAGGTCCTCGCGCTTGAGCCAGACGTCGGCGCCGGTCGCGGCCGACAGGCGCTCGCTGCGGTGCAGCGGGGTCGGCGGCAGGACACCGGCGAGCAGGGCTGCCGCCTCGTCGACGGCGGCAGCGGTGAGGAGGGGGGCGGTCACCTGCCCACCGTAGTCGCGCCCGGTCGCCCCGGCCCGGCCCGTCTCACCCGCCCCGTCCACACCGGTGGTCGAGGTGTGAGGAGCTCTGCGACGAGCCTCGAGACCTGGTGCGCGGTCTCGAGGGCCTCGCTGGCGCTCGGCCACCTCGACCCACGGTGGCTGAGGTGCGAGCGCCAGCGAGCTGCGAAGCCCGCTCAGAGGAGGTCGAACTCCCGCAGCTCGTCCTCGGTCATCAGGCGCGACCGGATGAGGAAGCGCACGCCCTCGGGTGCCTCGACCGAGAAGCCGGAACCGCGGCCCGGGACGACGTCGACCGTGAGGTGGGTGTGCTTCCAGTACTCGTACTGCGACACGCTCATCCAGAACTCGATCGGTGTGAAGCCCTCGCCGGTGAGCGTGCCGAGGTTGATGTCGGCCTCGCTGGTCAGGAAGTCCCCCGCCGGGTAGCACATCGGCGCCGAGCCGTCGCAACAACCGCCGCTCTGGTGGAACATCAGCGGGCCGTGGCGCTGCTCGAGCTTCGCGAGCAGTGCTGCTGCCTCGTCGGTGAGGTCGACGCGTGCACCCATGGCGGGGGACTCCCTTCGCTCCGGCTCGATCAGAAGAAGCCGAGCTTGTTCTGGTCGTAGCTGACGAGCAGGTTCTTGGTCTGCTGGTAGTGCTCGAGCATCATCTTGTGGTTCTCGCGGCCGATGCCGGACTGCTTGTAGCCACCGAAGGCGGCGTGGGCCGGGTACTGGTGGTAGCAGTTGGTCCACACGCGCCCGGCCTGGATCCCGCGCCCCATGGCGAAGGTGGTGTGGGCGCTGCGCGACCAGACACCGGCGCCGAGGCCGTAGAGGGTGTCGTTCGCGATGTGCAGTGCCTCGTCCTCGTCGGCGAAGGAGGTCAGCGAGACGACCGGGCCGAAGATCTCCTCCTGGAAGATCCGCATCGAGTTCTTGCCCTCGAAGACCGTCGGCGCGATGTAGTAGCCGCCGGACAGGTCATCGCCGAGGTCGACGGACTCGCCACCGGTGAGCACCTTGGCGCCCTCTTCGCGGCCGATCGCCAGGTAGCTCTTGATCTTCTCGAACTGGTCGTTGCTCGCCTGGGCGCCCATCGTCGTCTCGGTGTCGAGCGGGTTGCCCTGCGTGATCGCCTCGACGCGCTTGACGGCGTCGCCGACGAACTGCTCGTACATGCCCTGCTGCACGAGCGCGCGGGAGGGGCAGGTGCAGATCTCGCCCTGGTTGAGGGCGAACATCGTGAAGCCCTCGAGCGCCTTGTCGTAGAAGGCGTCCTGCTCGGCCGCGACGTCGTCGAAGAAGACGTTGGGCGACTTGCCGCCGAGCTCGAGGGTGACGGGGATGATGTTCTGGCTGGCGTACTGCATGATCAGCCGGCCGGTGGTCGTCTCGCCGGTGAAGGCGATCTTGGCGATGCGGGGACTGGAGGCGAGCGGCTTGCCGGCCTCGACGCCGAAGCCGTTGACGACGTTGAGCACGCCCGGGGGCAGCAGGTCTGCGATGAGCTCGACGACCTTGAGGATCGACCACGGGGTCTGCTCGGCCGGCTTGAGGACGATGCAGTTGCCGGCGGCCAGCGCCGGGGCGATCTTCCACACGCCCATGAGGATCGGGAAGTTCCACGGGATGATCTGGCCGACGACGCCGAGAGGCTCGTGGAAGTGGTACGCCATCGTGTTGTGGTCGATCTCCGAGATGCTGCCTTCCTGGGCACGGATCGCGCCGGCGAAGTAGCGGAAGTGGTCGACCGCGAGCGGGATGTCGGCGGCGAGCGTCTCGCGCACGGCCTTGCCGTTGTCCCAGGTCTCGATGACCGCGATGTCCTCGAGGTTGGCCTCGATGGTGTCGGCGATCTTGAGCAGGATGTTGGAGCGGTCGGTGGTCGAGGTGCGGCCCCACGCGTCCTTGGCGGCGTGCGCGGCGTCCAGCGCCTTGTCGATGTCCTCGGCGGTGCTACGGGCGACCCGGGTGAAGACCTGACCGGTCACCGGGGTGATGTTGTCGAAGTACTCGCCGTTCACCGGGGCGACCCACTCGCCACCGATGAAGTTGTCGTACTGCTCCTTGACCTCGATGGTCGAGTCCGAGCTGCCGGGCGGGCTGTAGACGGCCATGTCTGCCTCCTGGGGTCAATCGACGACGCACCGTTGCGAAGTCGTCCTGAGCCGACCGTAGGACGGGGGAGGTTGGTCGAAGGTTGGTCGCGTGCGCACCCACCTACCCGATCGGGTAGGGCTGCTCCGTCGACCTACCTTCTGCCCCGACGTCGGGCTACGGTGACCGGATGACACCGGGAGGGATCACGTCGACGACGACGGAACGACACCGACACGCGGACCCGGAGTCCGCGTCCGAGGTGACCGGTCCGTCCGACGGCCCCTTCCTCCTGAAGTTCCACGCCCCCGAGATCCTCTTCGGTCCCGGCTCCCTCGACGAATCCGGCCGTGCCGCAGCGCGATTGGGCGCCCAGCGTCCATTCGTCGTCTCCGACCCGGGCCTCGTCGAGGCGGGCTGGGTCGACCAGCTCGTCCCCCTGTTGACCGCCGAGGGTCTCCAGCCGACGGTGTGGACCTCGGTGACGCCCAACCCCAGGGACCACGAGATCGCCGCCGCCTACGAGCGCTACCTCGAGGTGGGTGGCGACGTCATCGTCGCCATCGGAGGGGGTTCCTGCGCCGACGCGGCGAAGGGGGTTGCGGTCCTCGCGGGCAATGGTGGCGACATCCGCGACTACGCCGGTATCGACAAGGTCGACGCGCCGATCCCGCCGGTCCTGATCATCCCGAGCACCTCGGGCACGGGTGCCGACGTCTCGCAGTTCTGCATCGTCACCGACACCGAGCGCCGGGTAAAGCTGACGATCATGGGCCGCGCCCTCGTCCCGGACATCTCGATCACCGACCCGCGGCTGCTCACGACGATGCCCGAGGACCTCAACGCCGCGACCGGTCTCGACGCGCTGACCCATGCCGTCGAGTCGTACGTCTCCCGGGCGCACAACCCGATCGCCGACGGTCAGGCGCTGAGCGCCGTGGGGCTCGTCTGCGGCCACCTGCGCGAGACGATGGACCGCCCCTTCGACCTCGGGCCGCGGGGCAAGATGGCGCAGGCGAGCCTGCAGGCCGGCATGGCCTTCACCAACGCGATCCTCGGCGCGACGCACGCGATGAGCCACCAGGTCGGCGGCCTCCTCGACGCACCCCACGGGGTGATCAACGGCGTGCTGCTGCCGCACGTCATCCGCTACAACGCCCGTGCGGCGCCCGACCGCTTCGTCAGGCTGGCGCGCTCGGCCGGGCTGACCGTCGGCGACGTGCCGGGCGACGAGGCCGCCGAGCTGCTCGCCGACCACGTGCGCCGGCTGGCCGACGACGTCGGCGTCCCGCGGGGCCTGCGCGACCTCGGCGTGCGGGAGGAGGACCTCGACTCCCTCTCGGCGACCACCCTGGAGGACGCCTGCCTGACGACCAACCCGCGGGCGGCCGACCAGGACGACATCCGGGCGCTCTTCCGGGGCGCGCTGTGAGCACCCCGCGGTCGGCCCCCGACCTCGAGGCGCTCACCGGTGTCCGCTCGGGCAAGGGGTCCTACTACCGCGCCTACGTCCGCTCCGACGAGCGCACCCAGCGGGCCGTGCGGGCGATGGACTCGATCTCCCGGGCGCTCGTGCGCACCCACGAGGGTCCGCGAGGACTCCTCGAAGAGGTCGTGCGCGCGGCGGCGTCCCACCTCGAGGCGCAGTGGATGATCCTCACGATCGCCGACGGCCGGCTCATCGGGGCCCGGCCCCGCGTCCTCGCCCTGGCGAAGGGGGAGACCACCCCCGTCGACGACGAGGAGCAGCTGCCGCCGATGGTGCGCCGCGAGCTGGGCGCGATCCGTGCGGGTCTCGCGGTGCGCACGGCCGACGAGGGGCCGTGGGTGCGGGTGCCGGTCGTGCTCGCCGGGACCCCCGTCGGCGCGCTCGCCGGGCTGCACGGCCTGGCCGCGGACCCCGAGCCCGGCGACCTCGCGGTGCTGCGGATCCTCGCCAACCAGGCCGCCGTCTCGCTGCACACGTCGGAGCAGTATCTCGAGGGCCAGCGCCAGCACCGCCGGGCGCAGAGCCTCTACGACGAGGTGCAGGCGCAGGCCCGCGACCTCGACCAGCGCACCCACGAGCTGCACCGCCTCGAGAAGAGGCTCGAGCTGGCCCGGCAGCGCGAGCTCATCGACACCGAGCGCGGCCGGATCGCCCGCGAGCTGCACGACTCGGTGACGCAGTACGTCCTCTCGGCCGGCATGGCGGTCGAGATCGCGCGGGGCGAGGTCGAGGCACGGTCGGGGACCGCCGACCCGATGCACGAGCAGCTCGTCACCGCCAAGGACCTCACCCAGCAGGCCGTGAGCCAGCTGCGCCGGGCGATCTACGCGCTGAGCCGCTCCCAGGGCGAGACCCTCGCCTCGCTGCCCGACCTCGTCCGCGAGGTCGCCGAGCACCACCGCAGCCACCTGCAGGTCAAGGTCCGCGTCGCGGGCGAGGCCGTGCCGCTGGGCGTCGACGCCGAGCACGACATCGCCCGGGCGGTCGGCGAGGCGATGTTCAACGTCGCGCTCCACGCGCAGGCGACGCGGGCGGTGGTGCGCCTGAACTACCGGCCCGACGAGGTCGTCGCGTCGGTGGCCGACGACGGCTGCGGCGACCCGGTCGTGCTCGGGCGGCTGCTGCGCGTCGAGCGTCGCAGCACCGACGGCAGCCACCGCGGCCTGGCCAACATCGAGGCGCGGGTGGCCGACCTCGGCGGGCGGGTGCGGTTCCGCCGCGCCCGCATCGGGGGAGTGCGGGTCGAGATCCGGGTGCCCGTCCCGTCGGACGGCGAGCGGCACAGCCTCATCGAGCAGCTCGCGCAGGGTGACCGGACCGGTGAGAGGGGACGAGCATGACGACAGCGACGAGCACCACCGACGAGGACGAGATCCGGCTGCTCCTCGTCGACGACCACGCCATCGTGCGCCAGGGCCTGCGCTCGGTGCTCCAGCGCGAGGAGGGCATCCGGGTCGTCGGCGAGGCCGAGGACGCGGCCCGGGCCAAGGAGCTCGTGGCCGAGCTCTCCCCGCAGATGGTTTGCCTCGACCTCAAGCTCTCGACCTCCTCCGACAGCGAGGGCATCGCCCTGTGCGAGGAGCTCACGACGCTCCACCCCGACATCGCGGTGCTCGTGCTGACGACCTTCCTCGACGAGCGGCTCGTGCTGCGGGCGATCCGGGCCGGCGCGCGTGGCTACGTCGTCAAGGACGTCGACACCTCGGGCCTCGTCCGGGCGATCCGTGACGTGAGCCGCGGGGGCAGCGCCTTCGATGCCCGGTCGGCGGCCGCGATGGTCCGCGGGCTGCACGGGGCGGAGGAGGAGCAGCCCAAGGAGCTGACGAGCCGCGAGCTCGAGGTCCTGCGGCTGCTCGCGTCGGGCCTGTCCAACAGCAAGATCGGCGCCGAGCTCTTCATCTCCGAGACGACCGCGAAGTTCCACGTCGGCAACATCCTGCGCAAGCTCGGCGTCTCGCGCCGGGCCGAGGCCGTGTACGCGGCCTCCAAGGCCGGCCTGCTCTGACCCCCTTCGCTCAGGCGAGGTCGAGCACGAGCCAGCCCCCGTGGTGCTCCTCGACGGCGAAGGGGAGGCCGGTGCGCAGGCCGTAGGCGGCCAGGTCCTCGCGGGTGAGGGTGCGCACGTGACCCCACAGCTCCTCGGGCTCGTCCTCGTAGGGAACGGCGATGACGACGCGGCGGCGGGCGAGGCGGACCGCCTCGGTGACGACCCGCCAGCCGTGCTGCGGCTCGAGGTGCTCGAGCAGGTGGAGCGCGACGACGGTGTCGGCGCACCCGTCGGGCAGCGGCACGTGGGCGGCGTCCGCGGTGAGCGCCCCCACCGGCGTGCCGAGTTGCGCCGAGACCTGCTCGAGCAGGCGGATCGACCCTGCGGAGACGTCGATGGCCGTCACCTCGCGGGTCCCGGCCTGGCGCAGGGAGAAGAAGCCGAAGCACGAGCCCAGCTCGACGACCGAGTCGCCGACGAGCACCTCCTCGGCGCGCGCGTAGACGGGGGCGTACCCGGCGACCGCGCCGTGCATCCCCGCGGAGGGCGAGTTGGCGAGGTCGGTCGCGGCCTCGATCGTGCGCAGGCTCGTGCGGTAGAAGTGCTCCCACGCGCTCAGCGGGTCGTCGGCGGACGTCAGGACGATGCCCGTCATGATCCGCTCGAAGACGTCGGCGCCGCGCAGCCACCCGGGGCCGAAGATCTCCCGGGAGAGCAGCTCCGCGAGACCGGCGTGCACCTCCTCGAGGGGGACGCGGTGCGCGATGGCGACCCGGCCCCCTTCGTGGCTGATGTCGAAGTGCTCGGTCCGCACGGTCCGCAGGGTGCGCCGCGGCAGCTCGCCGTCGGTGCGCACGACCCGGACGAGGTCGTCGACGTAGGCGGGCCGCCCGGGGGCGAGCGGGTCGATGGGCCGCGGCTCGGCGCTCGCGACGACGGGGATCACGTCCCCGCCCCCACGGTCGCGGCGGACACGCGCTCGAGCCCGCCGAGGCTGCGCACCACCTGCACGCGGTCGCACGACTCGGCGTAGAGAGGCAGGTCGCAGCTGCCGAGGCCCCACGAGTAGCGCGGCTCGGGCGTGAGCCAGATGACCGAGCGCACCCGCCGGGCGATCTCCTCGAAGACCTCGATCCGCGGGTCGTTGCCGTTGTTGCGCCCGTCGCCGAGGACGATGACCGTCGTGCGCCGGTTGAGCGCGCCGCCGTACTGCTCGAGGAAGACCTCGAAGGCGGACCCGAAGTCGGAGTCGGCGTCGACGTCGAGCACCCCACCCGCGGGCAGGCCGGACATGACGAGCGACAGCGCCTCCTCGACGGGGTGGTCGGCGAAGAGGTCGGTGATCTCGACGCAGTCCTGGACGAAGGCGAAGGAGCGAACCTTGGCCGCCACGGACTGCAGCGAGTGGACGAGGTGGAGCATGAAGCGCGAGGTCTGCCGCACCGACAGCGAGACGTCGCACAGCACGAGCAGCCGCGGCCGGTCCTCGACCTTGCTCACCGTGACGGGGCGGAAGGGCACGCCGTCGTAGCGCATGTTGCGGCGCATCGTCAGCCGGCCGTCGATCGTCCCGCGGGCCGCGGTGTGCCGCCGGGGGCGGGGCGCGCCGTGCAGCGAGCGCAGCAGCCGGCGGATCGAGTCCTCGAGCGCGGCCCGGTCGGCCTCGTCGACGGTCTCGGCCTGGGCCGCCTCGATCTCGCGCATCTCCAGCTCGGCCTCGCGGGCCATGAGCTCCTCGAGGAATCCCTTGAGCCGCTCGGGCAGCGCGTCGAGGAAGGGCTGCAGCGCCTCGCGCAGCGCCGCCATCTCCGGTCCCTCGTCCTCGTCGCCCTCGGGCAGGTCGGAGGACTCGTCGAGCCACGCGAGCAGGGCCATCTCCTGCGCGACGCTCAGCTCGGCGTCGACCTGCATGCCCGGTCGGCGGGCGAGGTCGCCCGGTGCCCCGGGGTTGTGCAGCCGCGAGGTGGAGATCTGCACGCGCGCGGCCTCGTCAGGGCCGGCCTGGGTCCCGTCGGACAGGACGATCTCGTCGGTGAGGTTGGCCATGTCGAGGCGGTTGGCCTCCTGGTGCAGGTTGTACTGCTGCGCCATGTCCTCGGGCCGGAAGAAGTCGTGCAGGTCGACCGGCTTGCCGTGCGAGTGACCGTCCTGCGGCATGTCACCCGGCTCCTCTGACAGGGAGAACTCGGTGAGCTCGCCGTCGTCGGAGAGGTCGTCGTGGCTGTGCCCGTGCTCGGGGTCCTGGGTGAGCACCGGCCGCAGCGAGAAGAAGCGGTCGAAGGTCTCGTCGAAGACCGGCATGTCCCGGCGGTCCTTGATGAGGCTGACCGCGAGGGCGGCCCGGAGGACCTCGCGGTCCTCCAGGACGCCCGGCTGCGCGGCGGCCTTCAGCCCGTCGATGGCCTCGGCGACGCTCGCCGGGACACCCCGCAGCCGCAGGATCCGCACGAAGCGGTGGAGGGTGGTCTCCATCGTCGCTCCCTCCTCACAGGGGGCGCTTGCGCGCGCCCCGACCGGCGAAGGAGCGGTCGCCCTGACCCGGTGTCACCTTGCGGGAGGTCCCGAGACCCCCGGGTGCTCCGTAGTAGTCGGTGTCGTGGCGGCCGGGGGCGTCCTTCGCCTTGCGGGCCTCGCGCCCGTCGACGTCGTCGTCCCCGTGGTCGGAGCCGTGGGGATGAGGGTGGTCGTGCGTGTGGTCGTGCCCGTGCCCGTGGTCGTGCCCCTCGGGGACGACGGCATTGGGGTCGACGAGCTTGGGCAGCGCCTCGCCGGCACGGCGCAGGTCGCGGTCGTACTTGACGACGACGCTCAGCGTGTCCGACAGCAGGGTCGCGTCGAGCTCGTCGACCCCGAGGACGGCGAGCGTGCGCGCCCAGTCGATGGTCTCGGAGATGCTCGGCGCCTTGCGCAGCTCGAGCTCGCGCAGGCCGCGGACGATCTCGACGAGGCGCGCGGCGAGCGCGTCCTGCAGCCCGGTCTCCTTGGAGCGCAGGATGTCCAGCTCGCGCTCGGGGCTCGGGTAGTCGAGGAAGAGGTGCAGGCAGCGGCGCTTGAGCGCGGCTGACAGGTCGCGGGTGTTGTTGGAGGTCAGCACGACGAGCGGCAGGTGCGTCGCCTCGATCGTCCCGATCTCGGGGATGGAGATCTGGAACTCGGAGAGCAGCTCGAGCAGGACCGCCTCGAGGGCCTCGTCGGCGCGGTCGACCTCGTCGATGAGCAGCACGACGGGCTCCTCGCTCGTGATCGCCTCGAGGAGCGGGCGGGCGGCGAGGAAGCGCTCGGAGAAGAAGATGCTGTCGTGCGCCGAGATCTGGTCGACGGCCTCGGTGAGGTCGGCGGCGTCGGAGACGATCTGCCCGATCTTCTCCCGCAGGATCTGCGTGTAGAGCAGCTGCTTGCCGTAGTCCCACTCGTAGAGGGCCTTCGACTCGTCCTGGCCCTCGTAGCACTGCAGGCGGATGAGGCGGCGTCCGGTCACCTCGGCGAGGCTCTGGGCCAGCTGCGTCTTGCCCACGCCGGCCGGCCCCTCGAGGAGGACCGGCTTCTCCAGGCGGGTCTGGAGGAAGACGGTGGTCGCGAGCTTGCGGTCGGCGAGGTACCCGTGCTCGCGGAACTGCTCGATGGTGTCCTCGACGCTCGCGAGGGCGGGCACGGCGTCCGTCGTGGTGGTGGACATGGCGCTCCTGTCGGTGGTTCGTCCGGGGGTGCGGCGGTCCCCCTTCGTCCTCCTACCCGGTGGGGACGAAGGGGGACCGCCGCGGCTTGGTGAGGTGCGTCAGCTGATGAGGTCGTCGAGGTCACCGGTCATGCAGTGCTCGACGACGGGGCGCACGGTCTCGAAGGTGCACTCCTTGGCGTTGCCCGGGGTGCAGGCGTCGCCGAGGACGTGGTTGGTGATGCGGTCGACGTCCGCGGCGTCACCCTTGATCTCCGGGGAGTTCTTGTAGTACTCCGTCGGCCCGGTGCCCAGGCGGTTCTTGGAGTAGCTGTCCTGGGTGACGTCGACGAAGCGCTCGGGGATGCCCACGTCGCGCAGCAGCCGGATCGACGCCTCGAGCGCGGCGTCGGCGGCCTGCACCTTGGTCATGCCGTGGGTGTCGACGCCCATGGCCTCCGCGATGTCGGCGAAGCGGCCGTAGCAGGCGGGCATGTTGAAGGCCCACACGCGCGGCAGGGCGATGGCGTTGTTGAGCCCGTGGTGCGTGTCGTAGAAGGCGCTGACCGCGTGGCTGATCGAGTGGATGATGCCGAGGCCACCGGAGTTGAAGGCCTGGGCGGCGATGTACTGGGCGTACATCATGCCCTCGCGGCCCTTGAGGTCCTGACCGTTCCAGACCGCCTCGCGCAGGTTCTCGGAGGTGAGCTTGATGGCGCGGATCGCGTTGCCGAGCGAGGGCTCGAAGTTCAGCCGCGAGACGTAGGGCTCGGAGGCGTGCGCGAGGACGTCGAACCCGCACTGGGCGGTGTAGTCGATCGGGCAGTCGTAGTAGAGCACCGGGTCGTCGACGGCGAGGCTGGCGACGGACGCGTCGTCGAAGGCGACGTACTTGTGGGGGTTGTCCGGGTCGGTCGTCGTGTCGGTGATGACGTAGGCCCACGAGGTCTCGGAGCCGGTGCCGGCCGTGGTGGAGACCGCGATGTGCGGCGGGTTCTTCGGGTTCTCGGACATGTTGAAGCCCTCGAACTCGTTGACATTGCGACCGTCGTGCGCGACGGAGATGCGCGCGCCCTTGCAGGCGTCGTGCGCGGAGCCGCCGCCGATGGAGACGAAGGAGTCGCAGGCGTTCTCCTGGTACAGCGCCACAGAGTCCATGACGTTGTAGTCCTTGGGGTTGGACTCGACCTTGTCGTAGACGACGACCTCGAGGCCGTGGTACCTCATCGACTCGACGATGTTCTTGACGATGTCCGTGCCGCGCAGGCCGGTCGTCATGACGAGCGTCTTGCGGAAGCCGAGCTTGAGGGCCTCCGGACCGATCATCTCCCAGGCGCCGGGACCCATCATGGCGCGCGGGAAGGGGTGGAACTCCTTGATCGGGAATGGCTTGAGCAGATCATCAACCTGCATGGCGGGTCTCCTTTGACCGTGGGTGGGTTGCTCTCGGAACCTAGGGCGGCGGTGCACCGGCCGGACAGTCCAGAGTCCAGATCCCCACCCCCGTGGCAGGTGCCCACCTGTCCGATCGGGCAGGGCCCCCGAGAGCGTCCGGACGTGGGTCATCGCCCCGCGGTGCCGGCTCGGCGCGTGGGGCGCAGGGAGGCCTTCCTTCAGCCGCCGGGACGGCGGGGCAGGAGGGCTCCGAAGGAGCGTGCTTGCGCGGCGCCGACCCAGAGACCGGCGCCGTAGGCGAGGTCGTCGAGGCGGCGGCTGATCGGGGCGTAGGTCGCCTCGGGGTGGTCGGTCCGGGCGACGACGACGTCGACGAGTAGTGAGGTGACGAGGGCGCGCCGCACGGTGCTGCTTCGGGTCGCGGCGACTGCGGCGAGCGGCCACCAGTGGCGCAGCAGCAGCGCGGTCTCCTGCCGGACGGCCCAGCCCAGGCCCTGGGCGCCGAGGCGCACGGCCAGCTCGCGCCGCTGCGGTCCCTCGGGCAGCCGCCGGTCGAGCGAGCGCACGCCCCAGAGCAGGCCGAGGCCGGCGACGGGCAGCGACCAGCGGCGACGCGCGAGCACCGCGGCGGCGGCGACGGCCATCGTCGCGGACATGACTGCGGGGGCGCCCTTGCGCCCGTGGCGCGCGGCGAGCCCGGCGCCGCCGGTGCCGTAGAGGAACTTGCGGCCGAGCCAGCCGCCGACGGTGGCACGGGTGTCGTGCCAGGCGATCTCGTCGGGGTCGTAGCGTACGGTCTGCCCGGCGTCGACGAGCCGCCAGACGAGGTCGACGTCCTCGCCGACGCGCATGTCCTCGGCGAAGCCGCCGGCGGCGCGCAGCCGCTCGACGCGTGCCACGAGGCAGGCGCTGGGCAGCCACCCGACGGCGGCTCCCGGCCGTACGGAGCAGGCGCGGCGTCCGAGGGCGAGCGAGGAGACCTGCTCGTCGTAGCGCTCGAACCACGCGGGGTCGTCGGCGCGGGCCCGGCTGCGCACGAGGGGCCCCACGAGCGCCACCTGGTCGTCGGCGAAGTGCCGGGCGAGCCGGCGCAGCATCGCGGTATCGGCCTGGACGTCGGAGTCGACGAGCGCGACGAAGGGGGTCTCCACCGCGAGAACGCCGGCGTTGCGGGCCCCGGCGGGGCCGAGGTTGACGGGCAGGGAGATGACCCGCGCGCCGTGGTCGGCGGCGACCCGGGCGACCGTGTCGGGGTCGTGCGACGCATCATCGACGACGATGCAGCGCAGTCCGTCGAGGGCGTCGAGGGCTCGTGCGAGCTGCTCGGGCCGGTCGCGGATCGGGATGACGACGGTGATCTCCGACGGGTCGGGGCCGGCGCCGTGGAGCACGGGGTCGGCGAGGTTGCCGTCGACGAGGCGGGCGACGAGGGGCTCGTCGGCGGGGCCGCGCACGACGAGGCGACCGTCGACGACGCGCTCGCGGGCGGCGGCGCCCAGGCGCACGGCCCGCAGCGGGGAGCCGCCGACGAGCAGGCCGTCGTCGTAGGCCCGCACGTCGTGGCGGATCCGGGCCTCGTAGCCGGGGGCAAACCGGGTGGTCATCCGCTGAACCCCCCGTCGGCGGCGACGACGCCGCCGTTGAGCGCGGCTCCGGCGGGGGAGCAGCACAGGCTCACGGTGGCGGCGATCTCGTCGGGGTCGAGGGGGCGGCGGAGCAGCTGGTGCTCGGCGAGGTGCTCGCTCGTCGTGCCGTAGAGGGCGGCCGTCGCCGCGAGCATCGGGGTGTCGGTGCCGCCGGGGCTCACGGCGACGGCGGTGACGCCGGTGCCGACGAGGTCGGCGGCGAGCCCGCGCACCATGCCGACGACGGCGTGCTTGGCGGCGTTGTAGGCGGCGAGGTGGAAGAGGCCGCGCCCTCCGGCCGCGGAGGCGATGGCGACGAACCGGCCGCCCGAGGGGTCCGGCCCAGCGAGCATCGCGGGGACGGCGGCGGCCGCGGTGTGCCAGACGCCGAGCGCGTCGACCTGCCAGAGCAGGTCGAGCTGGTCGGTCGGTGTCTCCCAGAGGGGTTGGCCTCCGGCGACGATCCCGGCGGCGGCGACCGCGGCGTCGAGCCGCCCCCACCGCTCGACGGCGTCGACGACCGCGTCGGCCACGGCCGCGGGGTCGCGCACGTCGGCGACCCGGGTGACGACCCGGCCGCCGGCTCGCGGGTCGGCGGCGACCGACTCGAGGTCGTCGACCGTCGGCATCGGGTAGGGGTGGGCGGTGGGGCCGGCGCACGCGTCGAGCGCGAGGACGTCGTAGCCCTCCTCCGCGAGACGAAGGGCGGTCGCCGCCCCCATCCCGCGGGCGGCCCCGGTGACGAGGGCGACCCGGCTCATGACGAGGGTTCCAGGGTGGGCTGCAGCGCCTGCGCGACGACGTCGTCGACCATCGCGGCGAGGACCGGCGCGCCCTCGGCGGCGCTCGCGCCGGTCGGGTCGCCGAGCACGCCGTTGGGCGAGACGGCGATGACCCCGCCGGCCATCATCGTGGGCAGGATCTCGGCGAGGGGCCGGGTGTCGCCGGGTTCGGCGCGGTCGAGGCGGACGGTCTCGGGGCGCAGGTGGAGCAGCAGCGAGGTCTCGGTCCGCCCGGCGTGCAGGTCGACGCTCTCGGTGGCGCACGCGGCCCAGCCGACGTCGTGGCCCTCGTCGACGAGCTGCCCCACGGCGGCGGTCAGCGCCTGGCTGTTGCCGCCGTGCCCGTTGACGAGCAGCACCCGTGGGGCCCAGGTGCGGGCCGAGCGGACGAGCTCGACGACGACCTGGCGCAGGACTTCGGTGCCGATCGAGATGGTCCCGGGGAAGTGCTGGTGCTCGCCGCTCGACCCGAGCGCGACGACGGGCGCGACCCACGCCGTCGTCCCCGCGGCGGTGAGCCGCTCGGCCACGCCCTGGGCGACGGCGGTGGCGATGAGCGCGTCGGTGTCGAGCGGCAGGTGCGGGCCGTGCTGCTCGAGCGACCCGACCGGCACGACGAGGAGGTCCACCCCTTCGGCCTCCGCGGAGGCAAGGTGGGCCAGCTCGCGCGGCCGGTCGGGGGAGGGCATGCCCGTCAGCGCGTCGTCGCGGCCGCGGGCACACCGAGCTCGCGGTGGAAACCCTCGGGGACGAGCAGGTGCTCGGGGCCCAGCTCGGCGACGGAGGAGAGGGCGAGGCCGCGCAGGGCGGAGTCGACGCCGCCGTTGAGCAGGTCGAGGACGTTTTCCACCCCGGCCTGGCCGTTGGCGGCGAGCCCCCAGAGGTAGGCCCGGCCGATGAGGACGGCCTTGGCGCCGAGGGCGAGGGCCTTGACGACGTCGGAGCCGCGGCGGATGCCGCCGTCCATGACGACGTCGACCTGGTGGCCGACCCGCTGCGAGATCGGGTGGACCATGCGGATCGCGGCGGGGGTACCGTCGAGGTTGTTGCCGCCGTGGTTGGACACCGAGATGCCGGCGACGCCGACGTCGACCGCGCGCAGCGCGTCGTCGACGCGGGAGACACCCTTGAGGACGAAGGGGGTGCCGCTGATCTGCGACCACTGCTCCCGCATCCACGCGACGTCCTGCCAGGAGGGCGGCGGCGTGGTCATCCACTCGTAGTAGGCACCGAAGAAGGTCGGCGCCTCCCCTCCGGGCGGGGTGAGGTTGGGCGCGGTGAGGTCGGGCAGCTTGCCGGTGTCGATGAACTGGCGGCCGAAGTCGACGAGCCAGCGAGGCTTCGTCGCGACCTGCGGGGCGAGCCGGATCATCGCCTTGAGGTCGACCTTCTCGGGGATCTCCGGGCTGCCCCAGTCACGGCCGATGGAGAAGGACCAGTCGAGGGTGGCGATGAGGCCCTTGGCGCCGGCCTCGTGGGCGCGGGTCATCCGCTGGATCATCGTGTCGCGGTCGCCGGTCCAGTACATCTGGAAGAAGGTCGTCGCTCCGGTGTCGCAGACCTCCTCGACGGACTTCGAGGCGAAGTTGGACAGGCCCATGATCGTGCCGCGGGCCGCGGCGGCCCGGGCGACGGCGACCTCGCCGTCGGGGTGGACCGCCTGGACGCCGGTGGGGCTGATGATGACCGGCGAGCCGATCTGCTGGCCGAAGACGGTCGTCGACTGGTCACGCTCGGGCTGCTGGCCGACGACGTGCGGAGCCAAGCCGATCTCGGCGAAGGCGCTCTGGTTGTCGTCGCGACTCTGGCCGCGCTCCGACCCGGCGACGAGTGCGCCGTAGACGGGAGCGGGCAGCTTTTTGCGGGCGCGCTCCTGGGCGACGGCGACGGACTCGAACCACGGGTTCTGCTTCCAGGGGTTGGTGAGCCACTCGGGCTTGTTCATCGTCTCGTCCTCGTCATCGAGGGTCGAAGCCAGCGAGCGGGCTCTCGGCGCACGGCGAGACCGGACGCGGCGGGGCAGCGGTCTCCCCTTCGGGCCGGCGGCGCATGAGCTTGAGCATCACGGGCTCGTTGCGGGTGGGGTTGGCCTTGGAGTGGTCCTGGCTGGCGGCGGGCACGGTGCGCTCGCCCGAGAGGGCGGACTCGCCGTAGCCCTGGACGCACTCCGGGTCGGGGCCGTCGAGCGGCAGGCCGGTGAAGAACTTCGCGGCCATGCAGCCGCCGCGGCAGCTGTCGAAGTGGGCGCACTTCGAGCAGGCGCCACCGGTCTGAGGGGAGCGCAGCTCGCGGAAGAGCTCGGAGTCGCGCCACACCCCGCCGAAGCCGCCGTCGGTGAGCAGGTTCCCGGCGTGGAACTGGTCGTGGATCGCGAAGGGGCACGCGTAGACGTCACCGACGGGGTCGATGAGGCAGACGACGCGGCCGGCGCCGCAGAGGTTGAGCCCGGGCAGGGACTCGCCGAAGGCCGCAAGGTGGAAGAAGGAGTCGCCGGTGAGCACGTCCTCTCCGTGAGCCATGAGCCAGTCGTAGAGCACCCGCTGCTGCTCCGGCAACGGGTGCAGTTCGTCCCACACGTCGGCGCCGCGGCCCGAGGGACGCAGCCGGGTCAGGCGCAGCGTGGCGCCGTAGCGGTCGGCGATGGCCTTGAAGTCGTCGAGCTGGCTGATGTTCTGTCGGGTGCAGACGACGGAGATCTTGGCGTCACCGAACCCGGCGGCCTGCAGGTTGTCGAGGGCACGCAGCGCCATGTCGTAGGAGCCGGGGCCGCGGACATAGTCGTTGACCTCGGCGGTCGCGCCGTCGAGGGAGATCTGTACGTCGACGTAGTCGGTCGCGGCGAGGAAGGCCGCGCGCTCGGGGGTGATCCGGGCGCCGTTCGTCGAGAACTTCACGCCCACGTCGTGGGCGACCGCGTACTCGAGCAGCTCCCAGAAGTCGGGGCGGATCGTCGGCTCACCACCGCCGATGTTGACGTAGAAGACCTGCATCCGCTGCAACTCGTCGATGACGGCCTTGCACTGCTCGGTGCTCAACTCGCGCGGGTCTCGCCGACCCGAGCTGGAGAGGCAGTGGGCGCACTCGAGGTTGCAGGCGTAGGTCAGCTCCCAGGTCAGGCAGATCGGGGCGTCGAGGCCGAACTCGAACTGCTCGACGAGCGTGCCGCCCTCGGGGCGGGCTGGTGCCTGCCGGGCCGCGGGTCGGTCGGTGGTGAGGGTCATGCTGGCTCCTCAGGAGTCGGTGCGTGGGCGGATCATGCCGTTGGCGGCAAGACCCTGCAGCGCACGCAGGTACCCGTCGTGCTGCTCCTGCGGGATGCCCTCGGCGACCAGGGTGCTCTGCACGTCCGGGTGGTCGGCGAGGTGCTCCACGACGCGGACGAGCTCCGGTCGCTTGAGGAAGGACAGCTTGCGGTTGTGGAAGTTGTAGGCCAGGGCCCCGAAGGGTTCGGGGCGAAGCGCCACGGATGCCGACAGCTCCCAGGGCCGCATCAGCATCCGTGGCGTTTCCGCGTTCATCGCGATCATCGATCTCTGGTCGAGGCGCGGATCAGTAGACGCCGCACATGCCGTCGATGGAGACCTCTTCCACGAGGTCATCGGCGACTGCGTCGACCTGAGCGTCTTGCTCGAGACCGTCGTGCTGCTCGTCTGCCATGGTGTTGTCCTTCCGACGTCGCTGTCTGGTTCGGCCCAAGTTAGTGACGTGAGAGGACGGCCGTAACTGCCCTAACGGGTAGTCCGTGGCCTGCCCGGGTCGGTCAGGCGGGTGGTCAGGCGCCGCCCAGTGCCGCGTCCACGATGGCCCTGGCGTCCGCCTGCACCTGCGCCAGGTGCTCGGGCCCGCGGAAGGACTCGGCGTAGATCTTGTAGACGTCCTCGGTGCCAGACGGGCGCGCGGCACACCATGCCGACTCGGTGGTGACCTTGAGCCCACCGATGGCCGCGCCGTTGCCGGGGGCCTCGGTGAGCGTGGCCGTGATCGCCTCTCCTGCCAAAGAGTCCGCGGAGACGGCGGCCGGCGGGGTGAGGGCCTTGAGGGCAGCCTTCTGCTCGCGGGTCGCGGGGGCGTCGACGTCGACGCGGGCGTAGGCGGGCTCGCCGTGGCGGGCGACGAGATCGGCGTAGTGCTCGCTGGGGGAGCGACCGGTGGTCGCGAGGATCTCGGAGGCGAGCAGAGCGAGGATGATGCCGTCCTTGTCAGTGGTCCACACCGACCCGTCGTGGCGGAGGAAGGAGGCGCCGGCCGACTCCTCGCCGCCGAAGCCGACCGACCCGTCGAGCAGGCCGGGGACGAACCACTTGAAGCCGACCGGCACCTCCCACAGGTCCATACCGAGGTCGGCCGCGACGCGGTCGATCATGGAGCTCGACACGAGCGTCTTGCCGATGCGCCGGCTCGTCCATCCCGCTCGCGCGCCGCCGTGCAGGTACTGGATCGCGACGGCGAGGTAGTGGTTGGGGTTCATCAGCCCGGCGTCGGGCGTGACGACGCCGTGCCGGTCGGAGTCCGCGTCGTTGCCGGTCGCGATGTCGTACCGATCGCGTTGTGCGACAAGGCTGGCCATCGCGGACGGCGAGCTGCAGTCCATCCGGATTCTGCCGTCCTTGTCGAGGGTCATGAACCGCCACGTCGGGTCGACGAGCGGGTTGACCACCGTGAGGTCGAGGCCGTGCCGCTCGCCGATCTCGCCCCAGTAGTGCACGGCCGCGCCGCCCATCGGGTCGGCACCGATCCGCACGCCGGCGTCTCGGATCCGTAGCAGGTCGACCACATCGGGCAGGTCGGTGACGTAGGCGTCGAGGTAGTCGTGGTCGGTCGCGATGGCCCGGGCCCGGGCGAAGGGAGTCCGCCGCACCTGCCGCAGCCCATCGCGCAGGTGTGCATTGGCCGCGTCCGCGATGGCGCTTGTGACGTCGGTGTCGGCGGGGCCACCGTGCGGTGGGTTGTACTTGAAGCCGCCGTCGCTCGGGGGGTTGTGCGAGGGCGTGACGACGATGCCGTCGGCCAGCCCCATCCCCTTCGCCGTGAGGTCCTTGCCCCGGTTGGCCGTGAGGATCGCGTGCGAGATCGCGGGCGTCGGGGTGTAGCCGTCGCGGGAGTCGACGAGGACGGTGACGCCGCCGGCGACGAGGACCTCGAGGGCGGTGGTCCACGCCGGCTCGGAGAGGGCGTGGGTGTCGCGGCCGAGGAAGAGCGGGCCGTCGATGCCGGCCGCGCGGCGGTGGTCGACGATCGCCTGGGTCGTGGCGAGGATGTGGGCTTCGTTGAAGGACGCGGTGAGCGAGGAGCCCCGGTGCCCGCTCGTGCCGAAGGCGACCTGCTGGTCGACGTCGTCGGGGTCGGGCTGCACGGCGTAGTAGGCGGTGACGACGTGGCTGACGTCGATGAGGTCCTCGGGCAGGGCGGGCTGGCCCGCGCGGTCGGCTGCGCTCATGCCCCGACGCTACCGCCCTACCGCAGCACCGCCGCCAACCGCGCGGTGAGCGGCGCCGTGGCCGGGTGGCGAGCCTCGCCGAGCTCGTCGAGCGCCCGCTGGAGCACCTCGGCATCGGCCACGACCTCGCTGTAGGCGAGCACGGCCGAGGGATCGGGGTCGGTGAGCAGGCACTCGCGGACGGCGACGGCGAGGTAGTCGGCGGTCTCGGTGAGCAGCGGCGAGCTGGTGCCGGGGACGAGGTCGCCGCCGTAGGCGTCGACGGCCGCGCGGGCATCGCTGCGGCGCACCGCCGCCCGCACCGCGTCGACATCGCTCGTCACGGGCAGGTCGAGCCGATAGGGCCGGGAGGCCAGACGGCCGCCGAGGGCGGAGCGCAGCTGGCTGACCTCGGACTTCAGGGTGCTCGTCGACACCCGCTCGTCGCCGTAGAGGTGGGCGTGCAGCTCGCCGAGCGAGAGCCCCTCGGGGTGCAGGGCGAGGATCGCGAGGATCTCCACCTGGCGGCGGGTGAGCAGCAGTCGCGACCCGTCGAGGTGGACCTCGCTCGCGCCCAGCAGGCGCAGGTGCAGCCCCTGGTGCGCGGGCACGGTCAGCGTCGAGGCGAGGGACGAGGCGGGGATCGCGGTCTCGAGCAGCCGGGCGAGCGCCTGCGCGGTCGCGGCGCCGATCGGGTGGCTGCGGTCCCACGTCGTCGACAGGTCGAGGACCCCGAGCTGGGCGCCGGTCCCCGGGTCGTGCACGGGCGCGGCCCAGCAGACCCAGTTGTGGATGATCGGGGCGTAGTGCTCGGCGGCGAAGACGGTTGAGACGGAGTCCATGCGCAGCGCGAGGTTGAGCGCATTGGTCCCGACGCTGCCCTCGTCCCACCGGCCGCCGGCGACGAAGTTGACCTGCTCGGCAGCGCTGCGCATGACCCGCCCGCCATAGGTCCACAGGATCCGTGTCTGGGGGTCGGTGACAGCGACGACGAGGTCGCCGTCCTCGGCCGCGGACCGCAGCGCCCCCTCGAGCCGTGCGACCGCGGCCGACAGCGGTGACTCCGCGAAGAGGCTGGCGGTCTCCCCTTCGTCGGCCAGGGGGGCCGCGTCGACGCTGGCGGGCAGGTGCTCGGCGGACCGCTCCCACGACGAGAGGATCTCGGGGCGCACCTGCTCGGGGGCACTGCCCTCGCGCCAGTGCTCCCAGGCGCGCTCCAGCGTGCGCCGCCGACCCGACTCCACCATCGGCCACCTCCTCGTGCTCCCCGGTCAGGGTAGGCCGGGCGGGGCCTAGAGTCGAGGGATGAGCACCGCAGCCGGCACCCTGACCTGGACTCCGGCGGCCGAGCGCACCGACCTGCTCGCCGCGCCCGTCGCCGCCGCGATCGCGGCGGTCCCCTCGGCCCGCGTGGCCGAGATCGACCCCGAGCTGGCGGACACCGCCGCCTTCTGCGAGGCCTATGCGTCGCCGCCGCAGTTGTCCGCCAACTGCGTCGTCGTCGCGGGCCGAAGGGGAGGGGAGACCCGGCACGCCGCCGTCCTCGTCCTCGCGACGGACCGGGCGGACATCAACGGCGTCGTGCGCCGGCACGTCGACGCACGCAAGATCTCCTTCGCCCCGATGGACGAGGCCGTCGAGGTCACCGGCATGGAGTACGGCGGCATCACCCCCGTCGGGCTGCCGGAGGGGTGGCCCGTGCTCGTCGACGAGGCGGTCGTTGCCGCCGGCGAGGTCGTCATCGGCTCGGGCGTGCGCGGCTCCAAGCTGCTCGTCGACGCGGCCGAGCTCGCGGCGCTGCCGAGCGCCGAGGTCCTCGCCCTGGCGCAGCCCACCGGCTGAGGTCCGCGACCCACCGTTGGTCGAGGTGCGAGGCCGTCCACGGCTGAGCCTCGAGACCCGGTCAGTGACCCGTCACGCGTCCATCCCGAGCGAGGCGAGCAGCTCCTGCACCCGCCCCCGGATCTCGTCGCGGATCGGCCGCACGGCCTCGATACCCTGGCCGGCGGGGTCGTCGAGCTGCCAGTCCTCGTAGCGCTTGCCGGGGAAGATCGGGCAGGCATCACCGCACCCCATCGTGATGACGACGTCGCTGGCCTGCACCGCGTCGGTGGTCAGGACCTTGGGCCGCTCGGCGGACAGGTCGATGCCCTCTTCGAGCATCGCCGCGCGAACGGCCGGGTTGATCGAGTCGGCGGGGGCGGAGCCGGCGGAGCGCACCTCGACGGTGCCGCCGGACAGCACACGGGTCCAGGCCGCGGCCATCTGCGAGCGGCCGGCGTTGTGCACGCAGACGTAGAGCACGGACGGGGTCATCGGACCTCCTGCAGGTCGGGCGAAGGGGAGGGAAAGCGCGTGCGAAGGGCGAGGCTGACGTAGACCAGGCCGACGAGGACGGGGACCTCGATGAGCGGCCCGACGACGCCGGCGAGGGCCTGGCCGCTCGTCGCGCCGAAGGTCGCGATGGCCACGGCGATGGCGAGCTCGAAGTTGTTGCCCGCCGCGGTGAAGGCGAGCGTCGTCGTGCGCTCGTAGCCCATGCCTAGGGTCCGGCCGAGGAGGTAGCCGGCACCCCACATCAGGGCGAAGTAGGCGAGCAGCGGCAGGGCGATCCGGCCGACGTCGAGGGGCCGGGAGGTGATGGCCTCGCCCTGCAGGGCGAAGAGCACGACGATGGTGAAGAGCAACCCGTAGAGGGCCCAGGGCCCGACCTTCGGCAGGAAGGTCTCCTCGTACTCCCTTCGCCCCCAATGGCGCTCGCCGACGCGACGGGAGAGGTAGCCGGCGAGCAGGGGGATGCCGAGGAAGATCAGGACGGACTTGGCGATCTGCCACGCAGAGACGTCGAGGGCGGCCTGCTCGAGGCCGAGCCAGCCGGGCAGGACCGACAGGTAGAACCAGCCGAGCCCGGCGAAGGCGACGACCTGGAAGAGCGAGTTGAGTGCCACGAGAACGGCGGCGGCGTCGCGGTCGCCGCAGGCCAGGTCGTTCCAGATGATGACCATGGCGATGCAGCGGGCGAGTCCGACGATGATCAGGCCGGTGCGGTACTCGGGCAGGTCGGGCAGGAGGGTCCAGGCGAGGGCAAACATCAGCGCCGGTCCGACGAGCCAGTTGAGCAGCAGCGAGGACCCGAGCAGGCGGCGGTCGGAGGTCACGGTGTCGAGCCGGTCGTAGCGCACCTTGGCGAGCACGGGGTACATCATCACGAGCAGTCCGAGCGCGATCGGCAGCGAGATCCCGTCGACCTCGATGGCGCCCAGCAGGTCGCCGAGGCCGGGGACGAGCCGGCCGAGGAGGAGGCCGGCGACCATCGCCAGCCCGATCCACGCCGGCAGCCACCGGTCGAGGGTCGACAGGCGAGCGGGCGCCTGTCCGGGCGCGGTGTCGACGCTCACTGTTCGGCGGGCTTGCTCGCGCGGACGAAGGCGCTGGCGAAGGACCCGTCGAGCGCGTCGACCACCTGCTCGAGCGTCCAGCCATGCGGCAGCTGGTCGCCCACGAGGCCGGACAGGCGGTGCAGGTCGTCGCGGCCGTAGGTGCGCGTGATCTCCACGGAGGCGTCGGTGAAGCCCACCGCCGTGAGCCGCTCGACGTAGGCCGTGTCGAGCAGGGCTCCGGAGATGCAGCCGGTCCACAGGCCGACGATGCCGCGCAGCGCATCGGGGATCCCGCGGAGGAGGACGACGTCGGCGACGGCGAAGCGTCCGCCCGGCCGCAGCACGCGGTGCGCCTCACGGATCACGGCGTCCTTGTCCGCGCTGAGGTTGATGACGCAGTTGGAGATGACGACGTCGACGCTCGCGTCATCGAGCGGGATGGCCTCGATCCGGCCACGGACGAAGCGCGCATTGGCGATGCCGGCCTCGGCCTGGTTGCGGCGGGCGAGCTCGAGCATCTCGTCAGTCATGTCGAGCCCGGTCGCGGTGCCGGTGGGGCCGACGCGGCGCGCGGAGAGCAGCACGTCGAGACCGCCGCCGGAGCCCAGGTCGAGGACGTCCTCGCCGGGGGAGAGGTCGGCGAGGGCCGTCGGGTTGCCGCACCCGAGCGAGGCTGCGAGTGCCGCGTCCGAAGGGGAGTCCGTCCCCTCGTAGAGACCGACGGTGATCGGGTCGGGCTCGCCCCCGGGGCTGGACCCGCTGCAGCACGGGCCGGCGTCTCCCGTGAGGTGAGATCGGGCGGCAGCGGCATAGCGCTCGCGCACGGCGTCGCGGGTGGGGATCGTGGGGATCACGAGAAGCTCCTGCTTCGATGGATGTCGAATCAACTGCCGTGGCCAGCATGGTCCGGTGATTTGAGATATGTCAAGATAAGCCCGTGAGCATCCTCGAGTCGGTCCCCGGTGAGCAGGCCGTGACCTGCTGCGGGCTGGCGACCTCGCCCGTCACCGAGGCCGACGCGGCCCGTCTGGCGCCGGTCTTCAAGGCGCTCGGCGACCCGGTCCGGCTGCGCATGGTCTCGATGATCGCCGCGCAGCCCGAGCTGTGCGTCTGCGAGATCACCCCGGCCTTCGACCTGTCGTCGGGCACGATCTCGCACCACCTCAAGCTGCTGCGCGAGGCCGGGCTCGTCGACTGCGAGCGCCGCGGCACCTTCGTCTACTACTGGATCAACCCCGAGGCCCTCGGCGCCCTGTCGACCCTGCTCGCGGTCGCCCCCGCCGGCTGAGCCCCCCGCCCCCTTCGCTTTGACGCCAGCCGCCCCGGCGCGGTCCCATGGGTCCATGACCGACCTCGCGATCGTCGACGCCGACCCCACGCCGCTCACCGCCACCGTGGGGACCAAGTTCGCCTACGGCACGACCGGAGTCCGCGAGGCGCTCCTCTCTTTCGCCGTGTCCGCTGCGCACGACATCCTCGAGGAGGAGATCCTCATCCACGCGGGTGGCAAGCAGGTCGAGGCGCGAGAGCTTGCCGGCAACCACGGCACTCGGCTGCACGTCGTCGACGAGGTGGGCGACGGCTGGCTCGAGGTGACCTATCGCGCGGTTGTCGACATCACCAGGCCGACCGGTGACCAGGTGGGGCGTGAGATCGACTTCGACCGCTGGGTCTTCACCCGTCCGAGCCGCTACGCCGAGTCGGATCGACTGGCCCCCATGGCTGCTCGACTCTTCCCGAGCCAGTCCGGGATCGAGCGGGTCAATGCCGTCGGCGAGTGGGTCAACACGCACATGGCCTACATCTCCGGGTCGAGCCGGGGCACCGACGGCGCCGTCGACTCGATCCTCCAGGCCTCCGGGGTGTGCCGCGACTTCGCGCACGTCGTCGTCGCCCTGCTGCGGGCGCTCGGCACCCCCGCGCGGCTCGTCTCGGTCTACGCCCCGGGGCTGCAGCCGATGGACTTCCACGCCGTGGCCGAGGCCTGGGTCGACGACGCGTGGCACATCGTCGACGCGACCCGACTGGCCCCCCGCGAGGCGATGGTCCGCATCGCCACCGGCCGCGACGCGGCCGACACCGCCTTCCTCACCACGCGCGGTGGCCGTACGACCTTCAACCGTCAGGTCGTCACCGCCGCGCTCACCGAGGGCCGGCTCCCGCAGGAGGACCCCTCAGCGCTCGTGCGCCTGGCCTGAGCCCACGGCCCCGGACGAAGGGGGGCCGGCCGCACCTTCCCGCGCCCCGGGACGTCGTGCGCCTGGCCGTGCGCGTCACCGGACCGGAAGTTACTGTGAAGTAACACCGGTCGACGGCGACCGGCTCTGCCCGGGAGGACGCCATGCGCGCTCGCACCTTGTCCATCGTCACCGTCGTTGCGGCCGCGGCCGCCACCGTCGGTGCGGGTCCCTCGAACGCCGCTCCAAGCGCCCCGGCCGAGTCGCGCCAGCACTTCGTCCAGCTCGGCGACTCCTTCTCCTCGGGCAACGGCGCGGGCAGCTACGAGGAGAAGTCGTGCTGGCGCTCGCCGAACAACTACGGCGCTCGGGTCGCGCAGCTCAAGGGCGCGACCTACACCAATGCGGCGTGCAGCGGTGGCGTGACCGCAGACATCCTCCAGCCGCGCGACATCGGGTCGCCGTCGTGGCGCACGCGCACCTACCGGATCCCGGTCGGGGCCGTCGATGCCCGGGTCCAGTGGCTGGCGAGGGCGAAGGCGGACCACCTCTGCGGCACTCCCGCCCAGCCGGACTTCTCCTACGTCTACACCCTCAGCTCGAGCGCGTCGGCGGGCGATCTCTACACCGCGACGGTCCGCTGCCAGCTGCAGGCCGCACCGCAGATCGACGCGGTCGACCGTTCGACGGACGCCGTCTTCGTCACCACGGGCGGCAACGACGTGGGCTTCACCTCGATCGTCATCGACTGCCTCGTGCTGCGCGCGGCGGGAAGCTGCAAGGCCCGCATCGACGCGGCAAACGTCGAGCTGACGTCGCTGAAGCCCCGGCTCGTAGAGGCGCTGCAGGCGGTCCACGACCGCTCCGGCGGGCGTGCGCACGTCTACCTGCTGGGGTACCCGCACCTGATCAACACCGGCAGCTTCCGCCTGAGCTCGACCTACGACGCCGGGCAAGAGCTCTCGCGGATGCAGCTGCGCGGCGACACCCTGCAGCGGGCGGCGATGGCCGAGCTGTCACGAGCCAACGGTGGTCAGGGCGGGTTCACCTTCGTCGACGTCAAGCGTGACTGGGGCGGCTACACGCACGGTATCGACCCGCACGTCGTCGCGAACAACAGCAATGCCTGGCTGGTCCCGGTCCTCGCGCCGGGGCGTGAGCTCAAGGAGTTCGTCCACCCGACGGCCGCGGGCTGGGGTGCGAGCGCGCTGGCGCTCGCCGACGCGATGCGTTGACCCAGCCCCCGAGTGGGTCGATCGCGAGGCCCCCCGGTCACCGCGCTGGCGCCGTGGAGGATTGTTCAATGTTCGTCTAAGGTTTGGCCATGCCCTCCCTCTCGCGGTCCGGAGTCGTCCCCCGACTCCTCGCCGGCCTCGTCATCGTGCTCTGGTTTGTCGTGGCGGCGGTGGGTGGCCCGCTCGTCGGCCAGCTGTCGAGCGTGCAGGACAACGACCAGGCTTCCTTCCTGCCCCAGGAGGCCGAGTCGACCCGGGTGGCCGAGCAGCTCCCCGACTTCGAGGCCGACGCGACCCTGCCGCTCATCGTGGCGGTGGAGTCAGCCGACGGGTTGGACCGCCAGCAGCTGGCGGAGCTCGGCGCCTGGGCCAAGCAGCTGCCGCGGCAGCAGCTCGACTCAGTGCCGGGCACGGTGTCGGACTACCTTGCGGCGCAACGCATCCCGGTGATCCCGTCGGAGGACGGCGACGCGGCGATCGTCGTCCTGGCTCTCGACGCGGCTGCCGTCGAGGAGACCGTCGACGAGACGGCCATTTCCGACCTGGTCGTCGACGACCTGCGCGGTGACCTTGCTCCTGACGTCGACGGGGCGCAGGTGTCGGTGACCGGTCCCGCGGGGTTCGCCGCCGACCTCGGCGAGGCCTTCGCGGGGATCGATGGTCTGCTGCTCCTCGTCACGCTCGTCGTCGTGCTCGTCATCCTGCTCGTCGTCTACCGCAGCCCCGTCCTCCCCTTCGTCGTGCTCCTGACGAGCATCTTCGGGCTGGCGCTCGCTGCCCTGGTCATCCACCCGATGGCCGCGGCCGAGTGGATCCAGCTGTCCGGGCAGAGCCAGGGGATCCTCTTCATCCTCGTCGTCGGCGCCGCGACGGACTACTCGCTGCTGCTCGTCGCCCGCTACCGGGAGGAGCTGCACGCGGCCGATCCCCTGCCGGCGCTGCGCATCGCGTGGCGCCAGACCCTCGGCCCGGTCGCCGCCAGCGGCGGCACCGTCATCGCCGGTCTGCTGTGCCTGCTGCTGTCCGACCTCGGCAACATCTCGGGCCTGGGGCCCGTCGGTGCCCTCGGCATCGCCGGCGCCATGGTCGCCTCGCTCACCCTGCTGCCCGCGGCCCTGGCCCTGCTCGGTCGGGCCGCCTTCTGGCCGTCGGTGCCGCGTCGGGGGTCCCGACCGCAGCACCGGCTGTGGTCCGGCGTGGCGCGTCGGGTCACGGCCCGCCCGCGCGCCACCTGGGTGGTCACCACCGCCGTGCTGCTCGTCGCCGCGGCTGCCGCGCTGACCTTCCCGACCCAGGGCATCTCCCAGGCGCAGTTCTTCACCACCGATGTGGAGTCCGTCGACGGGCAGGGTGTCCTCGACCGGCACTTCGACGGCGGTGACCAGCAGCCCGTGCAGGTCGTCGTCCCCGACGCGAGCGTCCGCGAGGCGCAGGGAGTCCTCGCCGACCACGACGACGTCGCCGGCCGGGTCGAGTCGCGGGAGTCCACGTCCGGATCGGGCTCGACCCTGCTCTCGGCCACCCTGACCGTCGGGTCGGAGTCGCCGGAGGCCCGCGAGGTCGTGCGCGACCTGCGCGACGAGCTCCACGCGGTCGATCCCGGCATCATCGTCGGTGGCGCGACCGCGACCTCGGTCGACACCGACGACGCGAGCACGCGCGACTACCGGGTCGTCGTGCCCGCGATCCTGCTCGTCGTCACCCTCATCCTCATGGCCCTGCTGCGCTCCGTCGCCGCGGCCGTGCTGCTCGTGGCGGTCAACGTGCTGACCTTCGCCGCGACCCTGGGCGTCTCGGCGATCCTCTTCACCCGGGTCCTCGACCAGCCCGGCGCCGACCCCTCGACGCCCGTCCTCGGGTTCGTCTTCCTCGTCGCCCTCGCCGTGGACTACTCGATCTTCCTCATGACGAGGGCCAGGGAGGAGTCGTTGCACGTCGGGACCCGCCGCGGCGTGCGCCGCGCCGTCGCGGTCACGGGTGGGGTCATCACCAGCGCCGGCGTCGTCCTGGCGGCGACCTTCTCCGCGCTGTGGGTGATCCCGCTGCTCTTCCTCGCGCAGATCGCCTTCATCGTCGCCTTCGGGGTGCTCCTCGACACGATCGTCACCCGCTCGGTCCTCGTGCCGGCGCTGGCCGCGGACCTGGGCAACCGCATCTGGTGGCCCGGGTCCGGGCGGATGGCCGACGACGAGCCGCGCTGACCCGCTGCGCCCCGTGCCGGGAGGAGCTCAGTCCAGCAGGTCGACCAGCTGGGGCGCGATGCCGGTGTAGGTCGCGGGGGTCATCGCCGCGACGCGCTCCTCGACGTCGGCCGGCAGGCCCAGCCCGCGGACGAACCCGACGAGCTCCGGCTGGCCGATGCGCTGCCCGCGGGTGAGCTCCTTGAGCCGCTCGTAAGGCTCCTCCATGCCGGGCACGCCCTGCGCGCCGAGGGCCCGCATCACCGACTGGATCGGCTCGCCGAGCACCTCCCAGTTGCGGTCGAGGTCGGCGGCCATCGCCTCGGGCACGGCGTCGAGCCCGGCCAGACCGCGGCCTGCGTTGTCGATCGCGAGGAGGGAGTGGCCGAGCGCCGTGCCGATGTTGCGCTGCATCGAGCTGTCGGTGAGGTCGCGCTGCAGCCGCGAGGTGACGAGGGTGCTCGCGAGGACGTCGAGGAGTGCATTGCTCACCTCGAGGTTGGCCTCGGCATTTTCGAAGCGGATCGGGTTGACCTTGTGCGGCATGGTGCTCGAGCCGACGGTGCCCTGGCCGCGCACCTGCGCGAAGTAGCCCATCGAGATGTAGCTCCACACGTCGGTGCACAGGTTGTGCAGCACGCGGTTGTAGCGGGCGATGTCGGCGTAGATCTCCGCCTGCCAGTCGTGCGACTCGATCTGCGTCGTGAGGGGGTTCCACGTCAGGCCGAGGCCCTCGACGAAGGACTGCGAGATCTCCAGCCAGTCGGCCTCGGGCACGGCCGCCAGGTGTGCACCGAAGGTGCCGGTCGCGCCGTTGATCTTGCCGAGGTACTCGTCCTGCTGGATCCGCTTCAGCTGGCGCATCAGGCGGTGCGCCAGGACGGCCAGCTCCTTGCCCATGGTCGTCGGCGTCGCCGGCTGACCGTGGGTGTGCGCCAGCAGCGGCACGTCGCGCAGCTCGTCGGCCATCGACGCGACCGCCTCGGCGAGCGCGTCGGCGCGCGGCAGCCAGACCTCCTCGACAGCGCCCTGGACCATGAGGGCGTAGGAGAGGTTGTTGATGTCCTCGCTCGTGCAGCAGAAGTGGATCAGCTCGGCCAGACCCTTGTCCTCGGGGGCCGGGGCGATCTGCGCGAGCCGCTCCTTGAGGTAGTACTCGACGGCCTTGACGTCGTGCTGGGTGACCTTTTCGGTCGCCGCGAGCTCGGCGATCGCGTCAGGGCCGAAGTCCTCGACGACCCGGCGCAGGGCCGCCTGCTCGTCGTCGGTGAGCTGCCGCACGCCGGGCACGACCTGGCGGGAGGTCAGGTGGATCAGCCACTCGACCTCGACGTGGACCCGCATGCGGTTGAGCGCGGGCTCGCTCAGGTAGTCGATGAGCGGCGAGACGGCGGGCCGGTAGCGGCCGTCGAGCGCGCCCAGGGCGATCTGGGGAGTGGCGTCAGCAAGGCTCTGCATGGCGCCCATCCTCCCACTGGAGAAGGGGGTGCCCGTCACCTCGCTCAGGTGACGGGCACCCCCTTCGTCGCCGTTACCGATTTGAGACCTGGCCGGGTGGTGTGCTTACGGTGGGCGACGCCCGGTGGTCGGACCGCCGGGGTGACCGATGCGGTCAGGATCGACCGCTCGTGGCCCTCGGCGGGCCGCGCCACGAGACGAGGAGGAGGAGTCATCACCATGGCCACCACCCGTCACAGCACCACCCGCCGCGCCGCCCAGGCCACGCCGGAGCAGCAGGTCGAGATCGCCCAGAAGGTCCTCGAGGGCCAGGGCCCAGGCGCTTGGCCGGTCTGCTCGGTCAAGGCGGGCCTGACCGCCACCAACGGTGCCTGACGGGCACCGGCTCGGCGCCTGACCAGCGCCCCACCCACGTGACGGGCGTCGACTCTCAGGGGAGTCGGCGCCCGTTGCTCATGCCTCGAGCTGCCCGCGCACGTGGTCGACGATGCCGTCGGCGGCGCCGGTGATCTCCGCGTAGGTGCGGTCGAAGTCGGAGTCGTCGCCGTACCAGGGGTCGTCGATGGCCAGGGCGTCACCCTTGAGGCCGGCGGGGTCGAAGGAGCGGATCATCCGGATGCGGTCCTTGGCCTCGGGGACCCCGGCGAGGCGCCGCAGCACGGTGTAGTGCCCGTGGTCGGCGGCGAGCACGAGGTCGCGGTCGGCGAACCAGCGCTTGTCGAAGACGCGGGCGCGGTGCTGCGCGTAGTCGCCGGTGTGGCCGTGGCGGTGCATCGCCGCGATGGTCCGCGGGTCGGCGGGGTGGCCCTCCTCCCACGCGGTGGTGCCGGCGGAGTCGACCGCGACCCGGTCGCCGAGCCCGGCCGCCTCGAAGCGCTCACGCAGCACCCACTCCGCCATCGGCGAGCGGCAGATGTTGCCCGTGCACACGACGGTGATCCGGTAGGTCATGACGACATCGTCCACCAGTCGTCTGGGGAGAACCATGCGGGGGCCTGTGAGGAGAGCGTGGCCGCGTCGAGGTCGGCGGCCCCGGCAGGTACGAGGGCGAGCAGCGGGGCGCCGGCCAGGCGCGGGAGCGACTGCAGGTGTGCCCGCTCGAGAGCGCCCTCCGTGCCGACCCCGGTGACGACGACCCCCACGACCGGCAGGTCGCGCCGGCCGAGAGCCTCGGCGGCGAGCGCGACGTGGTTGAGAGCGGTGGCGGCCAGGTCGGTGACGAGGACGATCCCCGTGGAGACCCCCTTGTAGCGAAGGGCGGTGCCCACGTCCGCGAGCGTCCCGCCGCGGGCGTCGAGGGGCACGAGCAGACCGTGGGCGCCGTGGAGGAGCAGGGCGTCGTGCTCGGTGCCGGCGGCACGCAGCGCGTGCTTGACCGCCGGCGGAAGGCTGACCCCGGCCCGCTCGGCGGCCGCGACCGGGGGGAGGGCGTCGTGCAGGCGCTGCCACTCCTGCGCCGACCGGCCGCTCAGCCGCGTGATGACCTCGCCGTCCCCCTCGCCCGTCGCCGTGACGACCGGGACGGCGATGCCCACATCGCGACCGGCGTCGGCGAGGAGCACGGCCAGGGCCGCGGTGGCAGCGGCGTGCTCGGGCCCGGTGCTGCCGGCGCCCGTGACGAGGACGACCCGCGGCAGGGCGAGCTCGTCGAGCGTGGTCTCGACGCTCACAGGCCCACGGCCGCCCGCAGCTGGGCACCGCTCCAGCGCCGACGGTCGGGGCCGCTCGCCTCGGCCTCGCGGACGAGCTCGACGATCCGGGCGCACACCGGGGCCGCCGACCCGTGGTCGGCCCCGAGCTGCACGACGGCCCCCTGCAACTCGTCGATCTCGGTCGGCCGACCGGCATCGAGGTCGTCGGCCATGGAGGAGCGGGCCGTCGGCGCGACCTTGAGCGAGGCGCGAGCAAGGTTGCTGAAGACGGGCGTGGGGGAGCGCAGCAGGGCCGGCATCGCGGCGGCCGGCAGCGGGGTCATCCGCGCGGGGGAGATCCCGATTCGCCGGGCGAGGGCCAGCGCCTCGTCCTGGCAGGCGGCCAGGACGGTCCGGCAGTCACGGTCGCGCAGCTCGACGGCGAGGGGCAGGCCGGTCAGCGCGTTGACCGCGTTGTTGAGGTTGAGCAGGAGCTTGCCGAAGAGCACCGCCCGCATGTCGGGGTCGACCTCGACGCGCAGCCCGCCGCCCTGCGCGACCCGGACGAAGGGGTCGACGCGCGGGTGGTCCTTGACCACCGGCCGCCCGCTCGTCGTCTGGGTCCAGTGCGTCTCGGCGGTGCGCACGACGTTGAAGGGGACCATGCCCGAGAGCACGAGCGGTCGGGAGGCCCGGCTGGGGAAGGCACCGGCAAGCGCCTCGTCGATCGCGCTCGCATTGCGCAGGCCGTTTTGCAGGGAGATGACGACCGAGTCGTGCTGGAGGTAGGGCGCGATCTGCTGGGTCGCGGCGGCCAGGCCGTGGGTCTTGGTCGTGAGGAGCACGTAGTGGGCGCCGACGACGGCACTCGGTTCGGTCGCCAGCGTGAGCGTGTCGGGGGGCACCGTGCGGGTGCGCCCGGCGAGGTCGGTGACGGTCAGGCCGTCGCGGGTGATGGCGTCGACGGTCGGCGCCCGGCCGATGAGAGTCACATCGGCCGCGGCGGCCAGCCACCCGCCGAAGTAGGTCCCGATGCTGCCCGCACCCATGACGGCCACGCGCGTGCGCTCCACTCCTGCTCACCCCTTGCCGAGCCATCGGCCTGCCGATCCCGGCTGCCGTTGCCGCGATCCTAACCTCCGGGTTGCCGAAGCGGCCGGTCCGACGAGGTGTCGGGCCGGCCGCTTCCGAGGCCGCGAGGCGAAGGGAGGTCACCTCGCCGCGGCGGGCTCCTCCACGGGCCGGTCCTCGGTCCGGTCCGCGGACGTGAGCTGGGTGAGGGCCTCCCCTTCGACGTCGACATTGGGCAGGAGCCTGTCCAGCCACCGCGGCATCGACCACGCCGCGTCGCCCATGAGGTACATGAGCGCCGGGATGAGCGTCATCCGCACGACGAAGGCGTCGAGCAGGACGGCCGCGGCGAGGGCGAAGCCCATCGACTTGATGAGGTTGTCCGGCTGCAGCATGAAGGCGGCGAAGACCGAGATCATGATGAGCGCGGCGGCGGTGACGACCCGGGCGCCGTGGCGGAAGCCATCGACGACAGCCTCGCGGGCGGTGTCGCCGTGGACATAGGCCTCACGCATCCGGGTGACGAGGAAGACCTGGTAGTCCATCGCCAGCCCGAAGACGATGCCGATCATCAGGATCGGCAGGAAGCTCACGAGCGGGGCGCCGTCGACGAGGCCGAGGGCCCCCTCCTGGAAGATCAGGACGGTCGCGCCGACCGTGCCGAGCGTCGAGAGCACGAAGCCGAGCGTCGCGGTGAGCGGCACGAGCAGCGAGCGGAAGACGAGCATGAGCAGCACGAAGGCGAGCCCGACGACGACGCCGAGGTAGGGCAGCAGCGCGTCCTGGAGCTTTTCGGACACGTCGGTCTGGATCGCGGTGAGGCCGGTGACGCCGATCGTGGTGCCGGTCATCTCCTCCTGCTGGCCCTGACCCGCGCGGATGTCGGTGAGCAGGGTCTCGGTGGCCTCGTCGGCAGCGCCGGTCTTCGGGGTGACGAGCAGCTGGGCGCCGGTGCCCTCCTCGTTCATGCCGACGACCTGCGCGTTGGCGACGCCGTCGAAGCCGCTCAGCCACTCGACGACCTGGCCGTAGGCCGCCGGGGCCTGACGCGGGTCCTCGAGGTCACGGCCATCGACGACGACGACCATGCGGGCCTCCTGGCCGACGCCGAAGCCGTCGGCGATGAGGTCGGCCGCCCGACGCTGCGAGGTGTCGGCCGCGGCGGTCGAGTCGCTCGGCAGGGCGAGGTGGAGGTCCTTGGCCGGCACGGCGAGGGCGCCGAGCGCGAGGACCGCGACGAGGGCGGCGATGATCGGGTGCGCACCGATGGCGCGCGCCCAGCGGGTGCCGCCGTTGTCGACGTGCTCGCCCTCGTCGATGACCTTGTCCTTGCGGATCTGTCCGGCGAAGGCCCGGGTCCCGAGGGCGCCGACGATCGCGGGGAGCAGGGTGAGCGCCACGAGGACGGCGACGAGGACGGTCCCGGCCGCGGCCAGACCCATCGCGGTGAGGAAGGGGATCTGCACGACGGCGAGGGCGGCGAGGGCGATGATCACCGTCAGACCGGCGAAGACGACCGCGGAGCCGGCGCGCCCGACGGCCAGGCCGATGGCGTGCTGGCGGTCGTCCGTGTGCCGCAGCTCGGTCCGGTAGCGGGAGAGGATGAAGAGGGCGTAGTCGATGCCGACGGCGAGGCCGAGCATCGAGGCGAGGATCGGGGTCGTCGTGCCGAGGTCGAAGAAGGCGGTCGCGGCGGTGATGCCGAGGATGCCGGTGCCGACGCCGACGAGGGCGGTGAGGATCGGCAGGCCCGCGGCGACGAGCGAGCCGAAGGTCAGGACGAGGACGAGCAGCGCGACGGCGATGCCGATGAGCTCGCTGGTCATGCCCATCTCGGGGATGCCCTGCATGCCGGTGCCGGTGACCTCGGCGGTCAGGCCGGCGTCGCGCGCGTCGTCGACGGCCTCGGTGACCGCGTCACGGCTGGACTGCTCGACGTCGGTCACGGTGTCGACGTCGAAGTTCCACTGGATCAGGCCGGTGCGCCCGTCCTCGGTGAGCGGGGAGAGCGCGGCGGCGTTGGTCTCGGCCACCGCCTGCGGCTGGCCGTTCTTCTTCGCCTCGGCGAGCATCTGGCGCTCGAGTCCGGCGGCCGCGGTGACCGGGTTGACGAACTGCTCGGGGTCACCGACCTGCGGGGCCTCGCGCAGCTCGGCGAGCAGGTCGTCGACGGCGGCGGAGTTGGCCGGGTCGGAGAGCTTTTCGCCCTCGGGTGCCTGGACGACGACGGTGCCGGTGGCCTGGTCGAAGGCGTCCTGGGTCTGCGGGAAGAGCTCCTGCTGCAGGTTCTGCGCCTGCTCGGACTCGATCCCGGGGATGGAGAACTTGTCGCTCATCGGCTGCGACATCGTCGCGGCCGCGCCGCCGATCGCGACGAGGACGACGAGCCAGCCGATGAGGAAGGCGGGCCAGCGTCGGTGCGCGAGGCGTCCGAGCCGGTAGAGGGCGTGGGCCATGGGGTGCCTTTCGGGGCGTTGAGGGTGGGCGACCGCGTCGTCGGGGCCGGTGGTGCGGGTCGGGTGGGACGGGCAGGACGAAGGGGGGTCACGCCGGGTCGGCGAGGATCTCCCGGGCGGTGGTCAGGTTGGCGCGGGCCCGGTCGGACAGCGGGCCGAGGCTGGGGGTGGCGATGCACTGGACGACGGAGTGCTGGACGATGCCGCCGACGATCGCCAGAGCCATGCGTGAGCGGGAGTCGTCGGCGTCGTCCCGGGCCGACAGGTGGGTCACGAGCTCCTCGACGTGGGTCTTGACCCGCACGAAGAGCTCGGGGTTGCGCTCGATGACGTCGTGCAGCTGCTCGAAGTCGGCGGGTGTCCCGTCGTTGGCGTGCAGGCAGTCGAGGACGACGGTGAGCACGTCGTCGACGAGGTGTCCGGTCGGTCCGCCCGAGCGCAGGGTCGCGGCCTGCTCGTCGGTGAGGACGGGGAGCAGGCCGAGGACGGCCTCCTCCTTGGAGGAGACGTGGTTGAAGAGCGTGCGGCGGGAGACGCCGACGGCGCGGGCGAGGTCCTCGACCGTGAAGCCCGCGTAGCCGCAGTCCACGGCCAGCCGCTGCGCGGCGGTGATGATCGCGGAGCGACGGCTACCTGCCCGCGTGGTTGCACTTTCGGTCACGGAGTGCAGTTTTGCACTTCCTCCTCCTTCGTGCAAAACCCGCAGTCCTCCCCGTCCGCTCTCCGTCTTCAGGCACGGCGAAGGGGGTCGGCCTCCGGCTGGAGATCGACCCCCTTCGTGTCACGCGCTCCCTGAGGAGGTCGCGCAGCGAACGCCTCGAAGGGAGGTGGGATGCTCCTATGGATGTCAAGCGGCCATGGTGAGCGTCTGGTTGTCGGTTGCTGTCTTGGTGATGACGTAGAACATTTCGCGGGCGATGAGGCGTTTGAGGCAGCGGATGACGTCCTTCTTGGACAGTCCTTCGGCAGTGCGTCGGCGCATGTAGGCCTGGGTGCGCGGGTCCCAGCGCAGGCGGCAGAGAACGATCCGGTACAGCGCAGCGTTTGCTTGCCGGTCGCCGCCGCGGTTGAGGCGGTGGCGGTGGATCTTGCCGGACGAGGCGGGGATCGGTGCGACGCCGCACAGCATCGCGAACGCGCCCTCGGAGCGGAGCCGGTCAGCGTTCTCGCCGGCAGTGACCAGCAGCTGTCCGGCGGTGTCGGCGCCGACTCCGTTCAGCTGGAGCAGATCCGGGTTGATCGCGGCGACCAGTGGCTCGATGAGCGCGTCGAGCTCGGCGATGTCCGCTACGAGGGCAGCGTGTCGGCGGGCCAGGTTGCGCAGGGCCACCTTGGTTGCCTGTTCGGGGTCGCTGACGCGCTCGGTGTCGGGCCGCAGAGCGGCGCAGGTGGTCAGCAGCTCTCGGTCGCTCAGGACACGCAGCCGGGCGCGTAGCTCTTCTGGTGCGGTCACGATCAGGGTCTTGATTCGTCGTTGGCAGTCCGCGCGCTGGTCGACTGCGCTGCGGCGTGCCACGCGTAGGTTGCGCAAGGCCTCGACCTTCCCTTCGCGGGCCTTGGGCGTGCCAGTGCGTACCTGGGCCAGGGCGGCGCGGGCTGCGGCCTCGGCATCGATGGGGTCTGACTTGCCAGCGCTGCGTCGTGTCCTGCGGTCGGGCCGGTCCACCTCGACCATCTCGATGCCCTGACTGCTCAGGTAGCGGGCCAGGCCGGCGCCATAGGCGCCGGTGCCCTCGATCCCGACGACCAGAACCACCCCGAGGTCGTGTAGCCAGGCCAGCAGGGCGTGGTAGCCCGCCCCAGTGGCTGGGAACGTGGAGTGGCCCAGTAGCCGGCCGGCCGCATCGACCGCGGCGACAGTGTGGGTGTCTTGGTGGGTGTCGACACCTGCGGCGATCTCGATCTGGTCTCTCGAGCTGTCTGATGCGATGGTGGTCATCGTCGTCCTTCTCCTTCGACTGGTCAGGGGCGGCACGCACCAGCCGAGCGAGCGGACAAGACAGTGATGGGTGCCTGCTGGCACAGGCTCCTATGAGGTCACACACCCTCGTCCGGTGAGTGCACACGAGTCCCGCAGCGGAACGACCGACAGATCCCGTTGAAGACCCGAAGTCAGTCAGGCGCCGAGTCAGGACGACCGCTGCGGGACTCGCCTACACCATCATCACTGTCAGGCGGCGAGCCGGGCCTGTCGTCGCCGGCGCAGCCGGCGCCACGCGCTGAGCACCCAGACCAGCGCCGCCGCGAGGACGACGAGCACGAGGACGACGAGCAGGGGCAGGAAGATCGCGACGAGGGTGATGCCCACGGCGGCGCCGTCCTCGGCGGTCGAGGCGACCGGCGCGCCGAAGCCCGCCGTGCCGGCGTTGATCACCGGTCTGGAGGCCGCCTTGCCGGTGTGGACCAGCCCGGCGACGACGATGCCGAGCACGACCCCGACCCAGGCGTGCTCCTGCATCCACGTCGACTCGTCGAGCGTGCTCGCGCCGGCGGTGGCGGCGACCGCCTCGCCCACCTCGAGCGCAACGGCTGCGGGTGGCCTCCCTTCGGCAGACCCTCACCGACCTCCTCGGCGACGCGACCTGCTGAGCCGGCTCACTGCTCGCGGATCGACACCCATCCGTCGGGGCCGTCGCCGTGGCCGCTGTCGGGGACGATCTGGACGACTTCGTACTCCTGTTCGCCGAGCCTCACGGTGCTGCCGACGGTGACCTCGGAGGTCTCGGAGTCCACCGACATGACCGCGGACTCGTCGTCCATGTTGTAGGCGATGACCCGATGGTCCTGGACCTGCGTCGGGATGTTCTGCCGCAGCTGCGTCGCGTCGGCCACGGGGTCGGGCTGGTTGGCACCGCACCCGGCGAGGGCGGTGAGCGCGCACACCGCGACCACCACCCGACTGCGGGCACTCATGGACGCACCTGGCGAAGGCGCACCCAGCCGTTGGGGCGGTGCTCGGGGCGTGCGTCGTCGTGGGGCGCGAGCTCGTGCACGGCGTAGGCCAGGCCTGCGACGGAAACGACGTCGTCGGGGTGGATCATCGACCGTGCCCCGTCGTTGCTCAGCACAGCCGACTCCGGTGCGATGTTGTAGGCGATGAGGCGGGCCCCCTCGACCTTGGTCGGCAGGTTCTGCCGCAGGACCACGTCGTCAGTCATGTCATCTCCTCGTCCGGCTCGTCCCGGCGTCACGGTCGGGAGGTCGTGATGTGGGTGAAGTTCTCGCGGTACTCGTCGTACGACATCTCGTGTGCCGGCTCGCTCGGGTCGTGCGGGTTGACGAGCACGAGCGTGCCGTCGTCCTTGACCTCGGACACCCAGTAGATGTGGTCGGTGACGATGCCGTCCTCCCCTTGATAGGCCGGCCGGTCGCCCGCGTCGTCGTGAGAGGACAGGGCCACCTGCCCGTCGTTGTCGAGGATGTCGCGGATCTCATCGGACGAAGGGGGCGGGTTCAGCCCGAGGAAGCCGCTGCCGGTGCCCTCGGTGTCGGCCTCCTGACCGGTGATCGCCTCGATACCCCGCTCAGCGGTGTCGTACTCCATATCCTCCCAGCTGCCGCCCATGTGCTGGGCCATCGCCTTTTCGTAGAGCAGCGGCCACAGCTCGCGCTCGCCGGGGTTGTCGGCGAACTCCGGGTCGCCGTTGGTGGCGGGGAAGTCCGGTGTGACGACGTATTCGACCGGTTCGCCGTCCTCGTAGAGCGTGACCGTGTAGGTGCCGTCGCCGTTGTCCGTGACGTTCTTCTCGATGAGGTCGGGGTTGGAAGCGGCGACCGTCTGCATCGAGGTGATGAACCAGCAGTCGGCCAGGCTGCCCTGCTGCACGTCGGTGGGCTGGATCTGCGGCTCGCCCTCCTCGCCGGTGAAGAGGGGTCCGTCGATGCGCTCCTCGGGTGGCGTGTCGTCCATGCCCTTGGGGTCGGGCTTCTGCTTGGGGCCGCCGCCCCCTTCGCCGTCCTGTGCGCCGGCCCGGTCCACGGGGTTGGATCGCGGGATCAGCCCTTCGCCCTCCGAGGCGCCTTCCTGCTCGTCTGCCTGCCTGCGCAGCAGGTCGGCAAAGGTGGTCAACCGGTCGCTGCAGACGTGGGCCTGCCGCTCCGCGACCGACCAGTCGCGGGCAAAAATCTCGCTGTCGGGACCCTCCCACACCTGCTCCAGTGCTCGCAGCAGACCGGAGCCCTCGGATGACTGCGAGCATCGTGACTGCGCCACCACCTGGGGTCTGACCCTTGCTTATGACCGGCCCTGCGGGTGCCCTCGCGTTGACGTGTCGGCCCCGGGTGGTGGCGTTCACCAGGCTGCTGGCCGGGTGGGCAGTGACCTGATAGGAGCCTGACTCGACCAGGGCCTCATCGCAGTCCTGTCCGCCCACTCCGGCCAGCTGAGCCATGGACAGCCCGCCCGGAAAGTGCGAGAGAGGATCCACAGCCCGATGCCCAGCATGCAGCTTCGGCGTGACGATGTCATCGTCGGCGTCGACACCCACAAGGACAACCACGTAGCGGTCGCGATCGACGGCTTTGGCGGCCGGCTCGGCGACATCGTCGTGCCCACCACCATCGCCGGGTTTGAGGAGCTCCTCGCCTTCTGTCTGGCCTTCGTCGGGTCGGCCGGTCGGCTGATCGGGTTCGGCGTCGAGGGCACCGGCTCCTACGGGGTCGGCTTGGCGCGCTACCTGCGCAACCACGGTCACGACGTCCACGAGATCGCCCGCCCAGCACGGGCCGCGGAACGTCGACTCGCAGGGAAGAACGACACCATCGATGCCGAGCACGCTGCACGCCAGCTACTGGCTGGGCACGGGCTGTCGACACCCAAGACCGCCGACGGCGCGGTCGAAACGATCAGGCTGGTCAAGATCGCCTACGACGGTGCCGTTCAAGCGCGGACAACCGCGATGATCACGCTCAAGGCGACCCTCGCGACCGGGAGCGAGGCGTTGCGGGCGGAGCTGGAGACGCTCACCGACCACAAGCTGATCCTCGCGTGCGCGGCGCTGGAGGGTCCGACTCCACTGCCGCCCGTGCGCCGTGGCGCACCTGCCGTTGTTGTGCCGGGCGACCCGGATGTGGCGATGCGACACGTGCTGTCCTCGATGGCGAAGCGTTGGCTGGCGCTGCACGAGGAGGCCAAGGCTCACGCCGCATCACTGAAGGCACTCACTGCGGCCGCTGCGCCCCAGCTCGTCGAGGCCGTCGGCGTCGGCTACGACACTGCGGCACAGATGCTGATCACCGCCGGCGACAACGCCAACCGGATCAAGTCCGAGGCAGCGTTTGCCAAGATGTGTGGCGCGTGCCCGATCCCGGCTGGATCCGGCAAGACCAACAGCCGGCACCGTCTGTACCGCGGCGGGAACCGGCAGGCCAACGCCGCGCTGTATCGCGTGGTCATCGTGCGCATGCGCTGGCATCAGCCGACGATCGACTACGTGGCCCGTCGCACCGCCGAGGGCATGTCGAAGCGGGAGATCATCCGGTGCCTGAAGCGGTACCTCGCTCGCGAGCTCTTCCGCCTGCTGCTGGCCCCGGACGCCATCGCCAAGCCCGTTAATGGAGAGCTCGAAATCGCGGCCTGATCGACTTGACGATCTATAGGAGCATCAGCGCTGACAGGCGCTGGCCCTGGCCGTGCAGGAGGACCGATATCTGTCGCCCCCGGGCAACATCCATGCCTTCGCTGATCATCGTGCTGCCCTGTCCCTGATGCTGTGACCAACATAGGGCGGGTCGCGTCGGGCAGGAAGGGGGAGAGCTCCCCGGGGCCCCGCGAGCCGACTCAGTCGGCCCGGGCTGTCCCGCTCGTCTCGCCGTGCTTCTTGCACACGGCGGTCCACGTCGTGCCCTCGGTCGTCACCGTGAGCGTGCGGCGGCAGGTGGTGCAGAAGGTCGGGGCGTGCGCGGCGAGCTCTTCGTGGCACAGCACGTGGTTGCCCTTGGTGGCGGACTTGCCGCAGTGACCGCAGTAGGTGACCGCCACGACGGGCGGGATCGCACCGAGCGTGTCCGGGTCGCTCCAGCCGGAGTCGCCGGCGGTGGGGAGGTCAGTCATGTCACCGATTGTGTCGCATGCTCGCCGGGGCCTCGCCGCCGCACCCACAGGTCACGTCTCGGTCACTCCTGGTCAGGACGCAACCGGACAGCGCTCCCGGACGTCCACAATGACGAGGACCGGCCGCAGGGGGCGGCCGGCCGCACGATCAGGGGACACTTCCATGACTCAGGGACGAGCAGCGCTGGTGGCGCTGATGGCAGGGGCGGCGCTCGCAGGCTGCGGCACCCAGGCGGCGCCGACGGGGGAGCCGACCGCCGCGACGTCGGCGAGCTCGAGTGGTTCGACCACGAGCAGCACGCCGCCGACGTCGTCGAGCACGTCGACGACACCCACGACCACGGCGCCGTCGACGACGGCGGCGAGTCGCCCCCTTCGTCCGGGTGACGAGGGTCGGGCCGTGCGCACCCTGCAGCGCGACCTCAATGCCGCCGGCTACTGGCTGGGCATGCCCGACGGCACCTACGGGCACCTGACGGAGCAGGCCGTCATGGCCCTGCAGAAGTCCGCGGGCCTCACCCGCGACGGGGTCGCCGGACGCAAGACCCTCGACGCGCTCGCCGAGGGCACCCTGCCGCCGCTGCCCAGCGGCCCGGCCGACCGCGTCGAGATCGACCTCGAGCGCCAGGTGCTCATGGTCGTGCGTGGGGGTCGCATCACGTTCGTCATCAACACCAGCACCGCCTCCGGCGAGACCTACATCTCCCGCGGGCAGCCGGCGGTCGCCGTGACGCCGACGGGGACCTTCCGGGTCGGGCGCACCTTCCGCGGGGCGGAGGTGGCCCCGCTCGGCACGCTCTACAGCCCGCGCTATTTCTACGGCGGCTACGCCGTCCACGGGTCCGGCTCGATCCCGGCCTATCCCGCCTCGCACGGCTGCGCCCGGGTGAGCAACCCGGCGATGGACATGATCTGGGACGAGGACCTCATGCCCGTCGGGTCGACCGTCGTCGTGCGCTGACGCCGGGGGCCAGAGCCCGCGGCGCCCTCAGCGAGCGTCGCGGAAGACCTCGTCGGGGTAGGTCGCCGTCATCCCCGCGTCGTTGCGCAGGGTGACCGACCCATCGCCGAACTCCACGTCGACCTCGCCGGACAGTGGCCACGGGTGCGGCTCGAAGCGCACGCCCCCGGTGTCGCTGTAGTAGAACTCCACGAGGTGCTCGTCGGGCGCGACAAGGTTGCGGTTGTCGCGCTCGCGGACGCACCGCTCACGCACGGTGACCGTCGGGTCGTCGGTGAGCTCCTCGCACCACTCCCGCGTCTGCCCGCCGGCGAGCACCGACTCCGCGACACCGACCGCGCCGACCACGAGCAGCAGGCCGACGGAGCCGGCGGCGAGACCGCCGAGCGCCGCCGGCCAGCGCCGCACCCGGTCAACCACCGAGCAGGTCGCTCAGCCCGCCGCTGCTGCCGCCGGAGCCCTGGTGGCCGCCGTCGGTCACCGATTCCGCGGGCTGGACGAGGACGTAGCCCTGCCCGCCGAAGGCCATCTGGAAGGTCTCGCCGGTCCCTCCGCGGACCATCGACTTCAGCCCGCCGGTGTCGACCTTGATGTCCATCCGGACGCCGCCGGTCCACATGACGACGGCCTGCGCGTCGCCGAAGGTCGGGGCGCTCGCGACGTCGAGGGCGACGGGCTCTCCCTTCGTCGTCAGGGCCACGTAGCCGCTGCCGCGGAGAGTGACGTTGTAGAGGCCGCCGGTCATCGCGGCGCCGCGTGCCTGGATGCGGTGGATGTCCCAGTCGATCGAGGCGCTGAAGGCGAGGATGCTGTTGCCGTTGACCGAGATCATGTCGTTTTCCAGGTAGATCACCTGGATGTCCTGCGCCTCGTTGGCGACGAAGAGCTCGCCCTGACCGGTGCACGTCATCATCTTGACGCCCTCGCCCGTCGTGGCCTGCTTGAGGAACTTGCCGACACCGCCCGAGCCCTTGTTCTCGAAGCGGATGTCACCCTGGTAGGCGACCATCGAACCGGTGCGGGCCATGACGGGGCCGTGGCCCATCTGGATCTTGAGCAGCTTCTTGTTCTGCAGCGAGAACTGGTCGGTCGAGGACTCCTCGCGGAAGTCCTGGAAGAGGGAACCGTGGATCGGCATGGTGTGCAAGCCCTTCGGGTGGGGCGCCCCCTGCGGCGCCGTCTGGACGCAACTGTAGAGCCATCCGCGTGAGCACTCTAGGGTGTTGACCCCCTGCTGGCCTTGTTGCCACCCCCCGAGGCAAGGACGATCGATGAGCTTCTTCGAGCGAGCACGCGCTGGCTATGACAACCTCGCCGGGCGCACCGACGACGCCTTCGACCGTGCGACGGCGAGCAAGGACCTCGGCGAGATCGACAAGCACTACCGCGACCTCGGGGTCCTGGCCTATCTCGCGGCGACCGGGCGGCCGGTCGACCAGGCGACCCAGCAGCGGTTGCTGGGTGCGCTGACCGCCCTCGAGCAGCGCGGCGCGATCCGCGACTTCACGCTCCACACGACTGGTGGGGCGCCGGCAGGTGCTCCCCAGGCCCCGCAGCGCGAAGGGGGGTCCGACGGCATCCCGACGCCTCCGCCGGAGCGGGCCGGCCGGCACGGCGACTTCCTCAGCCAGCCGCGCGACCAGGCGCTGCCGGCGTCGACGATGCCCCCGCCGGCCCCGCCCGCTGCTGCGGGCGGGGGCCCGGGTGGTGCCGGCGTGGCGGGCAGTGGGGTGGCCGGTCAGCCGGAGCGGACGTGGCCGGCGAGCGACCCGGACGAGACGACCGGCCCGCGGCCGGTGCCGCCCCCGCCGCCGCCGTCGACCGGCGGCACCTGGGGGCCGCCGCAGCAGGACAACCAGGGCCCGACCCGGTGGCAGCCGGTCCGTCGCGGCGAGGAGTGAGCCCCGCTCACGGGGCCACCGTGACCGCGAGCACCGGCGGGGTGACGAAGGCCGCCACGCAGATGCCGTAGAGCACGAGCGTCTGCCACGGGGCCGGGTCGTCGGCGACGAGCAGGCGGATCCGCGCGGCGGCCGCGCCGGCGCCGACCGATGCCCCGGGGGTGAGGTCCTCACCCGTGGCCTCGGCGAGTGCGACGAGGGCTCGCCCGAGCGCGACCTCGCCGACCTCGTCGCGTGCCGCGCGGTCGGCGAGCACCTCGACGAGCAGCGCGACCTCACGCAGGGCGGCGTCGGTGCGCAGCAGGCGCGGCGTGGCGGTGTGCAGCACGGTGAAGAACTCGAGCACGAGGTCGTGCCGCTCCCGCAGGTGGGCCTCCTCGTGGGCGACCACGGCGGCGAGCTGCTCGTCGGGCAGGGCCGCCAGGGCCGCCTCGGTGATGACCAGACGCGACCCCGCGCCCGGGACGCAGTAGGCCGAGAGCTCCTGGGAGGGCAGCACGCGGGTGTGGTCGCCCTCGTGCCGGCCGACGAGGTCGACGAGCCGACGGTGCTCGTCGCGCGAGGCGCGGATCCGGGTGCCGACGTTGTGCCCGTTGACGAGGAGCCGCACGAGCACGCCGACGGACGCGATGGCGGCGACGACGACGATCGCGACCTCGACGGGCGCCGGCCAGGGCTGCGGGTGGACGAGGGCGAGCGGGGCGGCCGTGAGCAGGCAGAGCACGGCCGACAGGGAGAGCGACTGCCACACCAGGAGCGCCGCCCGGGGGCTCGTGCGCAGGCGCTCGACGCGCACGAGCAGGCGCGGGGCGGCGAGGAGTGCCGCTGCGCAGAGCAGCAGCAGGGCGGCGATCACCCTCGTGAGTGTGCCGCACCCCGACCGCGTCGCCGTGCGGGGCGATCGCCCTGGGCCTCGACCGCGGCCATCGCCTCGCGGACGGCGGCCAGGTCGTCGGGACTCGCCTCCGCGAGGAAGTGCAGGATCGCCGCCTGTCGCTCGGCGCCGGTCAGGTCGTGCAGCGGGCTGCGCATGGCCTCGGCGGTGAGGGACTCGCGGCTGGCGGCTGGGCGGTAGCGCCAAGCGCGGCCGTCCCGCTCACGGGTGGTCACCCCCTTCGCCTCGAGGCGGGAGAGGACCGTCATGACGGTCGTGTAGGCGAGGTCGCGACCGGTGAGGCCGTCGAGGACCTCGCGGACGGTGAGGCCGTGGTCGGCGTCGCTGGACCACAGGACGTCCATGATCGCCTGCTCGAGGTCACCGAGGGACGCGTTCTTGGCCATGGTGGGCTCCTTCCCTGGTGATGGTGACGGTGCGGTCGAGACGATCGAGGCCGACGCCGTGGTGGGTCACCATGATCACCGACCGCCCGCCGGCGTGCTGCAGCAGGTCGGCGATGACCGCGTCGGCGGTCGGGTGGTCGAGGTGGGCGACGGGCTCGTCGAGGAGGATCACCGGTCGCTGGCTGGCGATGGCGCGGGCGATGGCCAGGCGGGCGCGCTCGCCTCCGGAGATGCCACGACCGTCGGCGCCGAGTCGCGTGTCGAGGCCCTCGGGGAGGGCGTCGAGCCACGTGCCGAGCCCCGCCCGACGAAGGGAGTCGACGAGCGCCTCGTCGTCCGCCTCCGGAGCGGCGAGGACGAGGTTGGCGCGCAGGGTGCCGGCGAAGACGTGGGGCTCGTCGTCGACGACGGCGATGTGGGAGCGGATCTCGGCGAGCTCGGTCGTCGTGACGTCGCGGTCGTCCACGGTGTAGGTGCCGGCGGTGGGGTCGAGGTGGCGGGTGAGGACGGCCAGCAGGGTGGACTTGCCGGCGCCGTTGGGCCCGGTGATCGCGAGGTGCTCGCCGGGTTCGACGACGAGGTCGACCGGCCCCAGGTCGGTGCGGCCGGGGACCCATCCGGCGGTGAGCCCGCGCAGCTCGAGCCGCGGGGCCCGCACGTCCTGTGCCGCACCCGGTCTCGCCGGGACGGTGGGGTCCGGTGCGGCCGGCGGTACCGGACCCCGGGGAGTCGGGGGCGCGACCGCCGGCTCCTGGTCGAGCAGCTCGTCGAGTCGCGCGGCGCAGGCACGTGCCCGCGCCAGCGCGCGGGTGGCGTCGGTGAGCACTCCGAGGGCTTCGCCGGTCGCGAACGGGGCGAGGACGAGCAGTGCCTGGACCGGGGTGCTGGCGCCCGAGGTCGTGGCGAGCCCCGCGGCGGCCAGCGTCGCGATGCCCGTGATGACGAGCACCGCTGCGGCGGAGAGGGATCGGCCCCACGCCTGCCGGGCGACGCTCACTCGCAGCTCGGTGTGCGCCTCGCGCAACCAGCCGGCTGCCGTCTCGGTGCCACCGACCGCGCGCAGCTCGTCAGCGTGCGTGGCGATGAGCTCGGCGACGCGCGAGACCTCGGCGCGGGCGTCGAGCACGCGGGTCTGAGCGCGCGACTCGAGCCGGTCGGCGAGCCACGCGACGCCGGCGACGGCGAGGAGCATCGCCGCGAGCACGAGGCCGACTCGCGGGTCGACGAGAGCCGTGAGGGCCGCGGCGAGGACGCCGGCGACGAGCGCTGTCAGGGCCGGCACGGTGACCCGCACCGAGGCCTCGACGACGTCGGTGAGGTCGTCGACGACCCCGGTGAGCACCTCGGTGCGGCCCCGTCGCCCGAGCCGCGCTGGCGTCAGGGGGATGAGCGCGGCATAGGTGGCGGTGCGGGCCTCGGCGAGGTCGGCGAGCGCGGCATCGTGGCTGCGCAGCCGCTCCCAGTAGCGGAAGACCGGCCTGGCGAGACCAAAGGTGCGCACCGCGACGATCGCCGTGAGCAGCAGCATGATCTGGGGTCGCTGGTCGGCCCGGACGATGAGCCAGCCGGAGGTCGTCGTCAGGGCAATGCCCGACGCGGTCGCGACGCCGCCGAGCAGGCCGGCGACGACGAGCCCTCGGCTCAGGTGCAGGAGCTTCATCGGGCCACCTCCGGCTGGCGCAGGGCGAGGTGCTCTTCGGCGCGGGCGACGAGATCGCTCTGGTGGGTCACCGCGATGACGGTGCGGGTGCGGGCGAGGCGCTCGACGACCTCGCCGATCGTCGCGGCAGAGTCGGCGTCGACGTGGGCGGTGACCTCGTCGAGGAGGACGACGGCCTCGGGGGAGAGGAGGGCCCGTGCCAGGACCAGCCGGGCACGCTGACCGGCCGACAGGCCGAAGCCGTCGTCGCCGATCCGCGTGTCGAGCCCGTCGGGCAGCCCGGCGACGGTGCCGTCGAGGCCGACCTCGCGCAGCGCCTCCCACAGGTCGTGGGACTCGTGCGGGCCGCCGATGGTGAGGTTGTCGCGCAGGGTCCCGGCGCCGAGGAAGGGGCGCTGGGTCACGAGGTGGACGAGTGGGGCGCTGACCCGGCCGCTGTCCGGTCGGCGGATGCCGGCGACGAGCTCGAGCAGCGTCGTCTTGCCGCAGCCGGACGGTCCGGTGACGACCGTGAGCCCGGGGCCGGCGACGAGGTCGACACCGGTGAGGGTCGCCCCCTTCGCCCCGGGGTGGGTGTAGTCGACCCCGGTGACGGTGACGACCTCCTCGGCCCCGCCCCCTTCACTCCGCATTGCCCTACGGCAATGCGGACTCGCGCCCCCTCCAGCCTGCATTGCCGTAGGGCAATGCGGACTCGCGCCCCCTCCAGCCTGCATTGCCGTAGGGCAATGCGGACTGTCGAGCTCGGCGAGGATGTCGTCGAGGGCCGCGGCACCGTCGGCGGCGGAGTGGAACTCGGTCCCGACCCGGCGGATCGGCCAGTAGGCCTCGGGCGCGAGGAGGATCGCGGTGAGCCCGACGAGCAGGTCCATCGAGCCGTGGGTCAGGCGCAGCCCGACGGCGACGGCGACGATGGCGACCGAGATCGTCGCGAGCAGCTCCAGCGCCGCGGCCGACATGAAGGCCAGCCGCAGCGTGCGCATCGTGGCCCGTCGGTGCCGCTGGCTCACCTCGCCGATCGTGTCGACCTGCCGCTCGGCGCGGCCGTAGACCACGAGCGTCGGTAGCCCGCGCACGACGTCGAGGAAGTGCCCCGACAGGTCCGTCAGCGCGCCCCACCTGCGCTCGGTGTCCTCCTGCGTCGTCGCGCCGATGAGCGCCGCGAAGAGCGGGAGCAGCCACACCGTGCCGACGACGATCGCCGCGCTCGGCCAGTCGACGACGGCGAGGCAGGCGATGGCGAGCGCCGGCACGACCGCGGCGGAGACGAGGGCGGGCAGGTACTTCGCGACATAGGGCTCGACGGCGCTCGTGCCCTGCGTCGCGAGGGTGAGTGCCCGCGAGCGGCCCCGGACGAAGGGGGACTCCCCGGCCTCGTCCGTGACGTCACGCTGGTCCGTCGGTCGCCGTGACCAGGCCGCGAGCAGCTGCTCGCGCAGCCCCGTCGCCACGGTGGCGCCGGCCCGCGCCGCCACCGTCTCGGAGAGCGCCCCGAGCACGGCACGGGCCGCGAAGAGCCCGCCGGTCCACAGCGCGGGCCCGGTGAGGTCGGACCCACGCACCACCGCGACGACGAGCGAGGCGAGGGCGAAGGCCGTCGCGATCGTCGCGACGCCCTGCACGATGCCGATGCCGGCCAGCGCCGCCACCGGCCTGCGGGTGGCCGGGACCACCCGCAGGATGCGTGGGTCGAAGGGCCTCATGTCAGTGCGCCTCCGCGCCGGCCTGCTCGCGGACCGGCATGTGCTCGACGGACAGTCGACGGCGGAAGACCCAGTAGGTCCACACCGTGTAGGCGAGCATGATCGGCGTGAAGACGACGGCGGCCCACGTCATGATCGTCAGGGTCATCGGCGAGCTGGCCGCGGCCTCGAGGGTCAGGTCGGGGCTGTCGCCGCGACCGTTGATGGCATTGGGCGTCAGCATGAGGAAGTAGGCGACGACCGTCAGGCCGATCGTCACGGAGGTGCCGACGAAGGCCCAGCCCTCCCTCCCCTTCGTGTTGGCGGCGATGGCGGCGAGCAGCGCGACGGCGGCCAGGGCCATCGCGACCCACGCGGCGGTCGTGCCGCGCTGGGTGCCGAGCCAGACGAAGAGCGCGACGGCGAGCACCGCGGTGACCAGGCCGGCGCGGGTGGCGACCGACCGGGCCCGGGTGCGGATGTCGCCGGTGGTCTTCAGCGCGAGGAAGTGGGCGCCGTGCGTCAGGCAGGCGGCCGTGACGGTGAGGCCACCGAGGATCGCGACCGGCGTGAGCAGGCTGAGCAGGTTGCCGTCGAACTCGGTGTAGGCCGTGCTGCCCATCATGTGCTCGGTCATCGGCAGGCCGGCGACGAGGTTGGTCAGGGCGACGCCGACGAGGAAGGGGGCGACGAAGGAGCCGGCGACGATCGCCAGGTCCCAGCGGCGCACCCACTCACGGTCGTGCCGCTTGTGCCGGTACTCCAGCCCCATGTTGCGCAGGATGAGCGTGACGAGCAGGAGCAGCAGCGCGAGGTACATGCCGGAGAACATCGTCGCGTACCAGTGCGGGAAGGCGGCGAAGGTCGCGCCGCCCGCGGTGAGCAGCCACACCTCGTTGCCGTCCCAGTGGGGGCCGATGGTCGTGAGCATCGTGCGCCGCCGCGTCTCCCGCTCCTCGCCTCCCTTGTCGCCCCCACGTTGATCGAGGTGCGAGGCCGTCCGCGGCCGAGCCTCGAGATCGCCGGCGCCGGAACCCTTGTCGAGCACGGGCAGGAGCATCCCGACGCCGAAGTCGAAGCCCTCGGTGACGAGGTAGCCGGTCCACAGGACCGCCAGCAGGACGAACCAGATGGTGATGAGATCCATGTCGGTGCTCCCGGTCAGTAGGCGAACTCGAGCGGCTGGTCGTCCTCGACGAGACGTGGCTGCTCGAAGGGCTCGGCGCCCTTGCGGATGTAGGCGAGGAGGAGGCGGACCTCGACGACGGCCAGGCCTCCGTAGAGCAGGGTGAAGACGATCATCGACGTCCACACGTCGGCGGCACCGACCGAAGGGGAGACGGCGGTGTGCGTGGCCATCTCGCCGAAGACGACCCACGGCTGGCGCCCGACCTCGGTGAAGATCCAGCCGAAGCTGTGCCCGAGGACGGTGGCGATCGGGGTGAGCACGATGATCGGGAAGACCCAGCGCTGCATCGGCACGCGGTCCTTGCGCGTGGCCCACAGTGCCCAGGCGCCGACGGCCATGGCGAAGAAGCCGGTGGCCATCATCAGGCGGAAGTTCCAGTAGGTCATGGCGATCGGTGGGATGTAGGTCTCGGCCTGCGTCAGCTCGTCGTCGCCGAAGCTCTCGCGGTACTCGGCCTCGAGGTCGGCGATGCCCCGGACCTCACCGTCGAAGCTCCCGGTGCCGAGGAAGGAGAGCAGGCACGGGATCTCGATGACGTGCTTGGGGTCCTCGCCGCCGAGGTCGGCGACGGTCAGGACGGAGAAGGGGGCGCACTCGCCCTCGGGCGGGGTGTCGTAGAGGGCTTCTGCCGCAGCCATCTTCATCGGCTGGACCTCGGTCATGACCTTGCCCTGGAGGTCGCCGCTGATCGCCACGCCGAGGCCGCCGAGCAGGACGACGACGGCGCCGAGCCGCGCCGCGTGGCGGTACATCCTGCGGTCGGCGTCGGGTCCCCCCTGCGTCACGGTCCGGCGCAGCTTGTGCAGCCCGACGGCCATGACCAGGGCGCCGCCGACGAGGTAGCAGGCGGTGATGACGTGGGGGAAGGCGACGAGCTGGACCTCGTTGGTGAGGATCGCGACGAAGTCGGCCATCTCGGCGCGACCGGTCTCGGGGTTGATCCGGTAGCCGACGGGGTGCTGCATGAAGGAGTTGGCGGCGAGGATGAAGTACGCCGACAGCAGGGTGCCGACGTGCACGATCCACATGCAGGCCGCGTGCAGGCGCTCGGGGATGCGGCCCCAGCCGAAGATCCACAGGCCGAGGAAGGTCGACTCGAGGAAGAAGGCGAGCAGCGCCTCGAGGGCCAGCGGCGCGCCGAAGATGTCACCGACGAAGCGGCTGTAGCTGCTCCAGTTCATCCCGAACTGGAACTCCTGGACGATGCCGGTGACCAGTCCGAGGGCGAAGTTGATCGTGAAGAGCTTGCCGAGGAACTTCGCCATCCGCAGGTGGCCCTCGTCGCGCGTGCGGATCCACCGCGAGTGGTACCAGGCCACGATCGCGGAGAGCCCGATCGTGATCGGCACGAAGAAGAAGTGGTAGACGGTGGTGATCGCGAACTGCCACCGTGCGAGGTCGAGGACGTCCATCCAGGTTCCTTCTACTACGTCGATGAATACGACATGACGTAGTAGATGCTACTCCCTCGCTGGTCGAGGTGCGACGAAGGAGCCTTGAGACCCAGACGGACGAAGGGAGACCCCGCCGCGAGGTGCGGCGGGACCTCCCTTCGCCCTCCCTGCGACTCACCCCACGGGCCGCAGCCCCCGCTGCCCGTCCGCGACCTCGAAGCTCGCCTGGGTCGCCACGGCCCCGCCGCGGGTCGTCACCCGGTCGACCGAGCGGAAGTCGGCCCGCAGCCCGTCCGGGGTGACCGTCGTGCGCAGGTACCCGCGCAGGTCGCCGGAGAAGCGCAGGTGCGGGTTCCACTCCATGATCGGGTCCGACCACGCGGCATTGCCGTTGCCGCCGGAGGTGATCGACGACGCGACGAGCTCGGTGCCGACGACAGGTGCGTCGGGGTCGGCGTAGTCGGTCTTGACGTCGGCGGCCCAGTGCTTGTGGACGTCACCGGTGAGCACGACGGGGTTGCGCACGCCGGCGTCCATCCAGGCGCGGGTGACGCGGTCGCGCGAGCCGACGTAGCCGTCCCAGGCGTCATTGCTCGTGTGGAGCAGCTCCTGCTCGACCTTGCCGTCACGCTGCGCGAAGAAGACCTGCTGGCCGAGGAAGTCCCAGCGGGCACCGCTGCGGGAGAAGCCCTCTCGCAGCCACTGCTCCTGAGCGGAGCCGGTGATCGTGCGGCTCGGGTCGAGTGCGCCGGCGCAGTTGGTGTCCCACCCGTCGTCGCAGGCCTGGTCGTCGCGGTACTGGCGCGTGTCGAGCATGTGGAAGCTCGCCAGCCGGCCCCACCCGAGGCGCCGGTAGATCTGCATGTCGGAGCCGCGGGGGATCGAGGAGCGGCGCAGCGGCATGTTCTCGTAGTAGGCCTTGAAGGCATTGGCCCGCCGGGCGAGGAAGCGCTCGGGGGTGTCGTTCCACTCCGGGGCCTTGGCGTCCTGGGGGACACCGGCGGCCCAGTTGTTGTCGACCTCGTGGTCGTCCCAGACGACGAGCCACGGGGCGATCGCGTGGGCGGTCTGCAGGTCGGGGTCGGTCTTGTACTGCGCGTGACGCAGGCGGTACCCCTCGAGCGTCACGGTCTCGCTGCCCGCGTGGACCCGCGGCGCGGCCGGGTTGGTGGTGCCCTTGCCCTCGTACTGGTAGTCGCCCAGGTGCAGCACGAGGTCCGGCGCGTCGTCGGCGAGGTAGCGGTAGGCGGTGAAGAAGCCGGCCTCCCAGTTGGCGCAGCTGGCCGCGGACATCGCGAGCGTCGCCGGCATCTCGTCGCGTCGCGGGGCGGTGCGGGTGCGGCCGACGGGGCTGAGGTGGCCGTCGACGCGGAAGCGGTACCAGTACTCGCGGCCGGACCGCAGGCCCTCGACCTCGACGTGCACGCTGTGCGCGTCGGCGGTGCGGGCGCGGACGGCGCCCCGGGCGACGGGGCGGTGCATCCGGTCGTTGTCGGCGACCTCCCACTGGACCGTGATGTCGCGGCTCGGCATGCCGCCCTTGCCGTCGGGGGCCAGCGGGTCGACCGCCAGACGGGTCCACAGGACGACGCCGGTGGGCGTCGGGTCGCCCGAGGCGACACCCAGCGCGAAGGGGGAGGTCCGCACCGGTCCCGCAGCGGTCAGGAGCGGGGCCGCCGAGGCGGGGGAGATGGCGATCGTGGTGGCGCCGGCGGCGATGCCGCCGGCGAGGACGTGGCGTCGACTCAGGGTCATGACCTGCAGCCTGTCGACGCCGGGTGAACCCAGCAGCCCCCCTTCGTGAACCAGCCTGCCCTGCAACGTGGTCCACGCATGAAGGTCCGGTCAGGCAATGGTCAGGCTTGTCCCCGCGGTTGGTCGAGCGCCCTTCGCTGGTCGAGGTGCGAGCTTGCGAGCCGTCCCCCTTCCGCTGGTCGAGGTGCGAGCTTGCGAGCCGTCCCCCTTCCGCTGGTCGAGGTGCGAGCTTGCGAGCCGTCCCCCTTCCGCTGGTCGAGGTGCGAGCTTGCGAGCCGTCCCCCTTCCGCTGGTCGAGGTGCGAGCTTGCGAGCCTCGAGACCCCTCAGGCCCGCGGCACCCGGTACTTCGCGAAGGCCGGCACGAGCGCCGAGGCGAGCAGCGTCAGGACGATGACGAGCACGCCGCCGACGATGGTCGTCGTGGCCGCGCCGATCTGCCCGGCGACGAGCCCGTGCAGCACGTCGGCGACGCGCGGACCGCCGGCGACGACGACGATGAAGACGCCCTGGAGCCGGCCGCGCATCGCATCGGTCGCCGAGTTCTGCAGCATCGTCGAGCGGAAGGCCGCGGAGGCGACGTCGGCCGCGCCACCCGCGGCGAAGAAGACGACCGCGACGGCGAGCCACAGCCCGGCCGACCCGTCGGCGAGGGCGACCGCGATGCCGAAGCCGGTGATCGCGCCACCCCACACGAGGATCGCGACCATGACGGCCAGGCCGTGCCGCTCCACCCGCGAGACCCACCCGGACATCACCCCGCCGAGGAAGGCGCCGGCGGGCATGGCGGCGAAGAGCACCGCGAAGGCCAGCCCACCGTCGACCGGTCCGCCGAAGTCGAGGTGCGCCATCTCGGGGATGAGCGCTCGCGGCATGCCGAAGACCATCGCGATGAGGTCGACGACGAAGGACATGAGCAGCACCGGGTGCCCGGCGAGGTAGACGAATCCGTCGAGCACCGACCGCAGCCCCGGGGTCGACCCGGCGACCGCCTCGACCGGCAGCGGCGGTAGCGAGATGACCGCCCACAGGGTCGCGAAGAGGCAGATCGTGTCGGCGAGGTAGAGCCAGGAGAAGCCGAGCACGGGGATGAGCGCGCCACCGACGAGCGGGCCGGCGATGGCACCGCCGGTGAAGACCGTCATGTTGAGCGTGTTGGCCGAAGGGAGGAGCTCGGCCGGCACGATGCGTGGCAGGACCGCCGAGCGGGTCGGTTGGTTGACCGCGAAGAAGGCCTGCTGCAGGGAAAAGATCGCGAGCAGCAGCCAGACGTTGGTGTTGCCGAGCGCGGCCTGCACGAAGAAGAGCGCCGAGGTGATGATCAGGCCCCACGTCGTCACGGTGAGGATCCGGCGCCGGTCGAAGTGATCGGCCAAGGAGCCGCCGTAGAGCCCGAAGACGACGAGCGGCACGAGCCCGAAGATGCCGGTCAGCCCGACGTAGGCGCTCGAGCCGGTCATCGAGTAAATCTGCGCGGGCACCGTGACGACGGTCAGCTGTGCACCGATGACCGTGACGATCTGGGCGGTGAAGAGTCGCCGGTATGCCGGCACCTGCAGGGGACGGGTGTCGGCCAGCAGGCCCCGGAGGCGACGCACCGCGTCACCCTACGCCCGCGCCAGAGCCCCCCGCGCACGGATGACGACGGGGGCGCTGGCTCCGGGCAGCAACTGCGTCCCGCTCGCCGGCCACCGGACCTCGAGGTCGACGGTCGGGGCGACTCGGTAGGGGCGCGCGAGCAGCAGCCCGCCGAGTACCCGCCGCAGCCGGGACATCTCGGCGCGGACCGTGACGACCCGGCTCGGGTCGGCGAAGACCTCGTCGGCGAGGGCCGCGGCGTTCAGCCCCGTGTCGCCCGCGCCGACGAGCGCGAGGAGCAGCTCGGCGTGGCGGGGTGTGAGCCGCCGTGTCCACGCGCCGGACTCGGCGACCACCTCGATGCTCGGCTCGGCGGTGAGGTCGAGCACGGCCCGCGGCGCGAGCGGGCCCTCGGCGGGCCCGCCGCGCAGCAGCCAGCCGCCGGGCAACGGCTCGACGACGACGTCGCCGAGCCCGGCGAGGTGGACGACGCCGGGCTGGAGGTCGTCGGGAAGGGCGACCCGCCGCTGGGTCAGCAGGCCGGAGGTCGCGGCGACGTGCCCGGCGCGGTCGACGACGGCGGCAGGGCTGCTGACGCGGGTGAGGACGTGGCCCGACCCGGTGCGCAGCTCCTCGAGGGAGCGGCGGTGCCGCTCGAGCAGCTCCATCGAGGCGAGCCGGGAGGCCATGGCCGCGGTCGCGAGCACGCTCGGGTGCATCGCCGTGCGCGGACCGCTGATGTCGACGACCCCGACGACCTCGTCGGTCCACGGGTCGCGCAGCGGAGCGGCGGAGCACCCCCACCGGGCGTGTGACTCGACGAAGTGCTCCGAGCCCTGGATGTGCACCGGTTCGCCGAGGACGAGGGCGGTGCCGATGGCATTGGTCCCGACATTGCCCTCGGTCCACTCGGAGCCGGGGACGAAGCCGAGGTCGTCGGCGAAGCGGCGCACCCCGGGGCGGCCCATCCGCCACAGCACGTGCCCGTCGGCGTCGGTGACGACGACGAGGTGGCCGCCGTCGACGACCGACTGGAGGTAGGGGGTGAGCTCGGAGGTGATGCGGTCGAGCCCGTGGTGGGTGCGGCGGCGCTGCACCTCGGCCTCATCGAGGGGCGCGATGCGGGGCCGTCCGCCGGGGTCGACCCCCGCGGCGCTCACCCTTCGCCACGACGCGATGACGTCCGCGCGGCCGGGGGGATCGCCCTTCGAGCACGCGCCGAGGTGGGCGTCGCGCTGCCGCGCACGCTCCCGCTCGCTCGGTTCCATGGCTCGCTCCTCACCCGACGGCGGGGGGAGCGGGAGGGATGCAACGTCATGCAACCCTGTCGCCCGGCGCCGCTGCCGGAGTTGTGTGGGTCACGGTACAACGCAAAGGAGCGGATCGTGACCCAGATGACCGAGCAGCAGACGACGACGGCGACCGAGCGGGCAACGGCCTGGTTCGGTGCCCTCGAGGCGGCCCTCACGGCGCAGGACGTGGCGGCTGCCGCAGATCTCTTCGCCACCGAGAGCTATTGGCGAGATCTCGTCGCCTTCTCGTGGAACCTCACCACCGTCGAGCACCGGGAGGGGGTGAGCGAGCTGCTCGAGAGCACGGCGCGTGCGACCGCGGCTCGCAGCTTCGCCCTCTCGGAGGAGGCGACCGAGGAGGACGGGGTGATCACCGCCTGGTTCACCTTCGAGACCGCGGTCGGCCGCGGCCGCGGGCTCGCCCGGCTCGTCACCGAGGACGGCGAGGACCGCGCCTGGACCTTCCTCACGACCCTCTACGAGCTCAAGGGCCACGAGGAGCCGCGCGGCGAGTACCGGCCGAAGGGGGCCGAGCACGGGGTCGACCCCCAGCGCCTCAGCTGGAAGGAGAAGCGCGAAGCCGAGGACGCGGCGATGGGCGTGAGCACCCAGCCCTACGTCCTCGTCGTCGGCGGCGGGCAGGGCGGCATCGCCCTCGGCGCCCGGCTGCGCCAGCTCGGGGTGCCCTCGCTCGTGCTCGACCGCAACGAGCGGCCCGGTGACCAGTGGCGACAGCGCTACAAGTCCCTCTGCCTCCACGACCCGGTCTGGTACGACCACCTGCCGTACCTGAAGTTCCCCGACAACTGGCCGGTCTTCGCCCCCAAGGACAAGATCGGTGACTGGCTGGAGAGCTACACGAAGATCATGGAGGTGCCCTACTGGGGCTCCACGACGGTCAAGAGCGCCAGCTACGACGAGGCGAAGGGGGAGTGGACCGTCGAGATCGAGCGTGACGGCACGCCGATGACGCTCCACCCGACCCAACTCGTCCTGGCCACCGGCATGTCCGGCAAGCCCAACGTGCCGGTCGTCCCGGGGCAGGACGTCTTCCGCGGCGAGCAGCACCACTCGTCCGGGCATCCCGGCCCGGACGCCTACGCCGGCAAGAAGGTCGTCGTCATCGGGTCCAACAACTCGGCCTTCGACATCTGCGGCGCGCTGTGGGAGCACGGAGCCGACGTGACGATGGTGCAGCGCTCGTCGACGCACATCGTCAGGAGCGCGAGCCTCATGGAGATCGGTCTCGGTGACCTCTACTCCGAGCGGGCGCTCGCGGCGGGGATGACGACGGAGAAGGCCGACCTCGTCTTCGCGTCACTGCCCTACCGGATCATGCACGAGTTCCAGATCCCGCTCTACGACAAGATGAAGCAGGTCGACGCCGACTTCTACGCGCGGCTCGAGGCGGCCGGCTTCGACCTCGACTTCGGTGACGACGGCTCGGGGCTCTTCCTCAAGTACCTACGTCGCGGGTCCGGCTACTACATCGACGTCGGCGCGGCCGAGCTCGTCGCTGACGGCAGCGTCAAGCTCGTCAAGGGCCAGCTCGACCACCTCACCGAGGACGCGGTGGTCCTCGCCGACGGCACCGAGCTCGAGGCCGATCTCGTCGTCTACGCGACGGGCTACGGCTCGATGAACGGCTGGGCCGCCGACCTCATCAGCCAAGAGGTGGCGGACAAGGTCGGCAAGGTGTGGGGCCTCGGCTCCGAGACGACCAAGGACCCCGGGCCGTGGGAGGGCGAGCAGCGCAACATGTGGAAGCCGACGCAGCAGGAGAACCTGTGGTTCCACGGCGGCAACCTGCACCAGTCGCGGCACTACTCGCTCTACCTGGCGCTCCAGCTCAAGGCGCGCTACGAGGGCCTCGACACCCCGGTCCACGCGCTGGCCCCGGTGCACCACCTCGGGTGAGCCTCGCCGAGGCGGTCGCTCACCCCAGGTCGGCGACCGCCTCGGCAACCTTCTCGTGCTCGGCACGCAGCCGCCGCAGGAAGTCCTTGGTCCGGGCGTGCTGCGGGTTGTTGATGACCTCGCTCGGCTTGCCCTGCTCGACGACGACGCCGGCGTCCATGAAGACGACCCGGTCGGCGACGTCGCGGGCGAAGGCCATCTCGTGGGTGACGACGATCATCGTCATGCCCTGACCGGCGAGGTCCCGCATGACCTCGAGGACCTCACCGACGAGCTCGGGGTCGAGCGCCGAGGTCGGCTCGTCGAAGAGCATGAGCTTGGGCTTCATCGCCAGGGCCCGGGCGATGGCCACGCGCTGCTGCTGGCCGCCGGAGAGCTGGTTGGGGTAGGCGTGCCCCTTGTCGCCGAGGCCCACCTTGTCGAGCAGCTCGGTCGCCTCGGCACGGACCTCGGACCGGGATCGGCCCTGCACGCGGACCGGCGCCTCCATGACGTTGTCGATGGCCGTCATGTGCGGGAAGAGGTTGAACCGCTGGAAGACCATGCCGATCTCGCGGCGCTGGGCGGCGATCTCCTTGTCCTTCAGCCGGTGCAGGCGCTCGCCCTTGAGCTTGTAGCCCATGAGGTCGCCGTCGACGAAGATCCGCCCGGCCTGGATGTCCTCGAGCTGGTTGATGCACCGCAGGAAGGTCGTCTTGCCCGAGCCGGAGGGCCCGAGCAGGCAGACGACCTCACCGGGGGAGACCTCCATGTCGATGCCCTTGAGCACCTCGTTGCTGCCGTAGGACTTGCGCACCTGCACCGCGCGCACGAGTGGCTGGCTCACTTGCCGCCTCCGATCGTCAGGCCCATGAGGCGGGTGCGGGTGGTGTCGTCCTTGGTCTGCGTGCGGGTGTTGCCGTAGCCGCGACCGAAGTGCCGCTCGAGGTAGTACTGCCCGACCATGAGCAGCGACGTGAGGATCAGGTACCAGGCGCACGCAGCGACGAGCGTCGGCATGATCTTCAGCGTCCGGTTGCCGATGATCGAGGTCTGGTTGAACAACTCGGTGCCCAGCGGTAGTGCGACCAGGAGCGAGGTGTCCTTGAGCATCGCGATGGTCTCGTTGCCCGTCGGCGGGATGATCACCCGCATGGCCTGCGGCAGGACGATGCGACGCATCGACAGGCTCGGCTTCATGCCCAGGGCCGCGGCGGCCTCGCGCTGGCCCTCGTCGACCGACATGATGCCGGCGCGGGCGATCTCGGCCATGTAGGCCGCCTCGGACAGACCCATCGCGATGATGCCCCAGATGAGCGTCGTGCTGATCTGGTTGACGTTGAGCGTGAAGAGGGTGAGGTCGCTGCTCAGCCCGAGGTAGCCGGCGAGCTGCTGGCTGAAGGGGAAGGGCCCGATGTCGAAGCGCGGATAGAGGTAGCCGATGCCGGTACCGAAGAGCGTGACGAGCACCAGGCGCGGGGATCCCGCGGAAGAACCACGTGTAGAGGAAGCCGACGAACTTCAGCACCGGGTTGTCCGAGAGCCGCATGACGCCGATGACGATGCCGAGGCTGACGCCGATGATCATCGACCCGATCGTCGCGATGATCGTGCCCTTGAGCAGCCCCTCGAGCACCGGGTTGAAGTTCATCACCTGCAGCGCGAAGGGGATGTCCCACCGCGGGTTGGTGACGAAGCTGGAGATCATCATCGCGAAGATCACCGCGATGACCACTAGGGCCACCCACCGACCCGGGTGACGCACCGGGACGGCGTCGATGGGGGCCGGCGTCCTCGGACACGGGGGCGGTCCCCCCTTCGCCTGCCGAAGGGGGGACCGCCGCGTCGTTCGTGCCGGACATCAGGGGTTGACGGCGAACTCGTCGATGCCGCCGGACTCGTTGCCCCAGTCCTTGAGGATCTGCTCGTAGGTGCCGTCCTCCTTCATGGACTCGAAGGCGGCGGCGATGGCCTCGCCGAACTCCTCCTGGTCCTTCGGGATGACGATGCCGTAGGGGGCGGAGTCGTAGATGTCGCCGAGGGCCTCGAGCTCCTCGCCCTGCTGCTTGACGGCGTAGAGGCTGATCGGGGAGTCAGCGGCCATGGCCTCGGTCTTGCCGGAGACGAGGCTCGCGGTGACCTTGGACTGCTCCTGCTCGACGACGATCTTGATCTTGTCGTCGCACTTCTTGTTGAGCTCCTCGAGCTCGTCGAACTGGACGGTGCCCTTCTGCACGCCGACGGTCGCGCCGCACGGGTCCTTGGGGTCGACCTTGCCGGGGTTGCCCTTGGCGGTGACCCACTGGGTGCCGGCGTCGAAGTAGCTGATCATGTTGACCTGCTTCTTGCGCTCGTCGTTGATCGTGAAGGAGCTGACCGCGACGTCGTACTTGTCCGAGGAGACACCGAGGATGAGCGAGTCGAAGGAGGCATTGCTCCACTTCGTCTTCAGGCCCATCTTGGCGGCGGCCGCGTCGAAGAGGTCGACGTCCATGCCCTCGACGGTCTTGCCGTCGTCCCCGAGGAACTCGTTGGGCGCGTAGGAGGCGTCGGAGCCGATGTTGAGCGTGCCCTTGCTCTTGATGTCCTCTGGCACGAGCTCGGCGACGGCGTCGTCGACCTCGACCTCGGCCGCCGAGGTGGTCTCGCCGCCCCCGCCGGAGTCGGAGCCCTCGAGCGAGTCGGACCCGCAGGCCGTGAGGGCGCTGACCCCGAGGGTCAGCGAGGCGAAGAGAGCGACGTGGGCGCGGCGCATGGTGGATCCTCCATCGAGCAGTGGGGCACTGGGTGCGTGCCCGGTGCGGGCCATGGTGCCACCACGGTGGTCGCGGCGGGGACTGCCCCGCCGCGACCTTGACCGTCTCGTGACTCAGCCGCGGCGCGCCAGCAGCGCCTGGACGAAGACCCGCTCGATGTCGTCGGGCGTCTCGGCGATGTAGCTCGTGCCGCCGGTCTCGTCGGCGATCTTCTGCAGGGCCGTGGGGTTGGCCTCGCCCATGCCGATGGTGATGACCCGGACCGGCCGCTTCGGGTCGTAGGACGTGTCGAGCTTGCTCAGCAGCTGGTTGAGCGAGAGGCCGCCGTTGGGGTCGTCGTTCTCGCCGTCGGTGAAGACGACGATCGAGTTGACGTAGTCGTCGTCGTATTCCTCGACCATCTGCTGGTGGGCGGCCCAGATCGAGTCGTAGAGCGCGGTGTCGCCCTCGACGAGCTTGTCGCTGCCCGCGACGATCCGCTTGAGCCGGTCGCGGTGGGAGCCGGAGCCGGCGGCGGCGTCGAGCCGCTGGACCGGCGCGAGCTCCTCGTAGTCCTTGCCCTTGCCGCGGTCGCTGCTGAAGACCCACGCGCCGACCTGGCTGCCGGCGGGGAGCATGTCGGCGCCCTGGGTGAGCGCCCCCTTCGTCACGTCCCACCGGGTCTCGCCGGGCGTGGGGCTGTCCCACTTCATCGAGCCGGAGGCGTCGACGAGCGCGAGCATGCGCATGTCCGTGCGCATGACGTCCCACTGCTCGACGGCGGAGATCCGCTCGTTGCGGTTGAGCGGCTCGAGCTCGGTGAGCTTCGGCGGGGTGGCACCGTCGATCTCGGGGCCGCCCTGTCCGTTGGAGTCGCGGAAGCCGGCCTCGGTGAGGGCCTCGCGCACCTCGAGCGAGCCCAGCTCGGTGCGGGCCCGGTCGGCGGTCTTGAGCTCGTCGCCGGCGAGCTCGGGGTTGGTGATCCACGGGTAGTCCAGCGTCAACGTCCCCCTTCTTCGGCATCACCGCGCGAAGGGGGGAGGCGTCACCGTTGTCGGCGTTCCACGCGGCGATCTGCTGCTCGGAGGCGGGGAAGGGCTGGGTCTTGCTCGGGTCGGCGGCGTAGTCGTCGAGGAGCTTGTCGATCGACGGCGCAGCGAAGCGCGACATGAAGATCAGTCGCTTGCCGGTGTCGAGACCGATCCGACCGGGCTGCCCGATGCGGCTGGCGTGGAAGGCCAGGCGGCTCGCGGTGTCGGAGTCGGGGTTGGCCATGCGCAGGCCACCGTCCTGGTTGAGCAGCGAGGACCACGAGGTGAAGCCGGTGCGGGAGTTCTCTTCTGCTCGTCGCTCGTCGCGAGGACGACGGGGGAGGAGGCGATCGACTGGCCCTCGAGCCACTGGCCCGTGCTGTTGCTGGGGTCGACCGCGTCGATCCACGTCGAGCTGTCGGGGATCCAGACGTCGGGGGCGGTGCCGTCGTTGATGCCCTGGGCGGCGTCGGCGGCCGAGGTGGCCGAGACGTCGAAGTTGGCGCACTCGTCCTGCTCGCGCACCTTGTCCAGGGCGTCCTCGAGCGCATCGGCGATCTCGGGGGTCGCGGCGACGGTGAGGGCGTCGCCGCCGCACGCGCTGTCGTCGCCGCCGCGGCCGAAGGCCGCGAAGGCGCCACCGCCGCACAGGGCCAGCACGAGCAGGGCAGCGATCGGCAGCAGCCAGCGCTTGCGCTTGCTCGCGGCCTCGTCCCGGCGACGGGAGTGCCTCGACGGGGCGGGCTCGTCCCCCTTCGTCGGGGTCGCCGCAGCGGCGCTCCCGGCTGCGGCCGAGGTGTCGGCTGGGCCCGAGGTGGTGCCGAGGTCGTCGTCCTCGTCCCACAGGTCGTGCCGTCGTCCGGGGCGGCCGTCGCTCATCCGTCTCTCCTCCATCGCCGGTGCTCCCTCGCTACCGGCCGGTCAAGTATGACCCACTAGGGGACCACAGCCGCCGCCCGTCGGGCGGGTCCTGTGCCCACGGTCACGTGTGCTGCCATGCTGGGCCCATGACCAACTTCCTCATCCGGACCGGCGTCAACGCCGTCGCGCTGTGGGTCGCCGCGTGGCTCATCGACGGGATCCACCTGGCCGACGGTGACGCGACCTTCGCCTCGAAGTTCGCGACCATCGTGCTCGTTGCGCTGATCTTCGGTGTCGTCAACGCGGTCGTGAAGCCGATCGCCAAGGTGCTGACCTTCCCCTTCATCGTCCTGACGCTGGGGCTGTTCACCTTCGTGGTCAACGCCTTCCTGCTCCAGCTCACCGAGTGGATCTCCTCGCCGCTGGGCCTGGACTTCGAGATCACCGAGTTCTGGTGGGACGCGGTCATCGGCGCCCTCGTCATCACGATCGTCTCGATGATCCTCAACTGGGTCCTGCCGGAGAAGGAGGACCTCGACCGCTGACCCCCGGACTCTGCATTGCCCTACGGCAATGCACTCTCTCGAGATCAAGACTCTGCATTGCCGTAGGGCAATGCAGAGTTGGCGGGGCTCAACCAGCCTCACTGTGGATAACTCCGGGACTCGGGTCGGTGATTCGACCAACGTGGTCGCATGGCACCCGTCATCGCGCGACACGTCGACCTCTCCGCCTTCCGCGGCCTCCCGCTCTTCACGACCGAGCAGGCCCGTGAGGCGCGGATCTCCGGGCACGACCTGACCGCCCTCATCCGTCGCGAGCAGGTCTGGCGCGTCGCGCCCGGTTGGTACTCCTGCCTGGTGGACGCGACCGATGACGAGCGGCACGTCCTGAGGACGGTCGCCCGGTTGCGGCTCCTCGGGGAGGGGGCAGCCGCGTGCCGCGTCTCGGCGGCCCTGTTGCTCGGTCTGCCGATCGCCCGGTGCGATCTGGCCACCGTGGAGATCGCGACTGCCGGTTCTGGTCACGGCCGGACCCGCACGGGAGTGCGCGTCAGCGAGTACGCGGCGAAGGGGGGAGCCTGCCGTGACGTCGACGTCCCCTTGGTGGGCGGCGCGGTGCGCGTCGTGGACCCCGCGACGGCGATCGTCGGGATGGCCGCGATCAACAGCGCGCCGGGCGCCCTCGTGGCCGCGGACTTCGCCGTGGCCCAGGGTATGTGCACCGTGGAGGACATCGCGGCGTCGCTGAAGGCGCACGCGGGATCCACGGGCATCGACCGTGCACGAGCGTGGCTGGCGGACATCGATCCGCGCCACGAGTCGGCGGGCGAGACCCTCACCGCGGTGATCCTGCGGCAAGGGTCCTGGGAGTTCGAGCCGCAGCTGTGGGTGCGTGCGGGCGGCCGCAGGTTCCGGCTGGACTTCGCGCTGCGTGAGTACAAGGTCGCCATCGAGTTCGACGGCGAGGGCAAGTACACCGGCCCCGAGGTGATGTTGGACCAGCTGGCGCGGCAGGCGGCCCTCGAGGCCGAAGGGTGGGTCTTCGTGCGACTGGGCTGGGCCGACCTGGACGACCCCTCGACGATCCTGCGGCGGATCGCCGAAGCCGTCGCCGTGGCCGAGGCCCGCTGAACTGCCCTTCGACCGGGTGAGACTGCATTGCCCTACGGCAATGCAGAGGCTTGACGTCGAGAGGTTGCATTGCCGTAGGGCAATGCAGAGTCCACGGGTGTCAGGAAGCGGCGCCCAGGAACTCCCGGGCCACCTCGATGAGTCGGTCGTTGGCCTCGGTCTCGCCGATCGTCACCCGCACGCCGTCGGTGCCGTAGGGGCGCACCGACAGGCCCGCCTCGGTGCACGCCGCGACGAAGTCGGCCGTGCGCTCGCCGAGCGGGAACCACACGAAGTTGGCCTGGCTCGGCGTCATCTGCCAGCCCGCCTCGGCGAGGGCGGCGAGCACCCGCTCGCGCTCGGCGACGATCTCCTTGACCCGCACGTCGAGCTCGTCCTTGGCCTCGAGCGAGGCGATCGCCGCGGCCTGGGCGATGAGGTTGACGCCGAAGGGGGTCGCGGTCTTGCGCAGCGCCTCGGCCACCGGCTCCGGCGCGACGGCGTAGCCGACCCGCAGCCCGGCGAGGCCGTAGGCCTTGGAAAAGGTGCGCAGGAGCATGACGTTGCCGTGCTCGCGACGAAGGGAGAGGCCGTCGACCTCCCCTTCGCCGTCGACGAACTCGAGGTAGGCCTCGTCGACGACGACGAGGACGTCACGCGGCACCTTGGCGAGGAAGGCCTCGAGCTCAGCGTGGGTCACCGACGGACCGGTCGGGTTGTTGGGGGTGCACACGAGCACGACGCGGGTGCGGTCGGTGATCGCGGCGGCCATCGCGTCGAGGTCGTGGCGCTGGTCGTCGGTCAGCGGCACCTGGACCGAGGTGGCGCCGGCTATGGCGACGACGATCGGGTAGGCCTCGAAGGAGCGCCACGCGTAGACGACCTCGTCGCCCGGGTCGCACGTCGACTGGATGATCTGGGCCAGCACGCCGACGGACCCGGTGCCGGTCGCGATCTGCTCCCGCGGCACGTCGAGCTGCGCGGCGAGGGCGTCGGTGAGGGCCGTGACGCCCATGTCGGGGTAGCGGTTGACCCCTTCAGCCGCCTCGCGGATGACCTCCACGACCGAAGGGAGAGGAGGGTGCGGGTTTTCGTTGGAGGAGACCTTGTAGACCGTCACTCCGTCACGCGGGGCAGGCGGTTTGCCGGCCACGTAGGCGGGGACCTGGTCGAGGGCGGAGCGCAGCCGCGGGGTGTCCATGCGCGCACCCTAGCCCCCCTCGCGCAGTGGGTCGGGACCGGTTTGGGCGTCCACCTGCTGAGACGCTAGGTTGGCCCCAGCCAGTGAACTGTGGCTCGGGTCACAAGCCCGCCGCAGCCGACCGGGGCGTCGACGTCGACGCCCCAGTGCCGCGGACGGGTGACCCCCGGGCCGGGCCGAAGGGAGCACACCGTGAGCGACAGCGACGTCGCCGGCCACGCCGGCACCCGAGGACATGTGGCGGGGGCCTTCGAGCCCTCGCCCGAGATGGGGCCGACGCCACCGTCCCAGATCGCCGGGCACTTCTCCGACGACAACCCCGAGATGGTCCAGTTCGTGGACGCCGAGGGCACCCGGCTGGAGACCAACGCGACCAACGCGCCCTACGCCCAGATCGTCGAGGACATGACGAGTGAGGACGCGCGCACGATCTACCGCGACCTCGTCCTCGTGCGCCGCATCGACGCCGAGGGCTTCGCCCTCCAGCGCCAGGGCGAGCTCGGCCTGTGGCCGAGCCTGTTCGGCCAGGAGGCCGCGCAGGTCGGGGCCGGCCGCGCGCTGCGCCCCCACGACTACGCCTTCCCCGGCTACCGCGAGCACGGCGTCGCGTGGTGCCGGGGCGTCGACCCGGTGAGCCTCTTCGGCATGTTCCGCGGGGTCAACCACGGCGGGTGGGACTCCAACGAAAACAACTTCCACCTCTACACGATCGTCATCGGCAACCAGATGCTCCACGCGGTCGGCTACGCCATGGGCATCACGGCCGACGGGGCCATGGGCACCGGCGACCCGGAGCGCGACAGCGCGGTCATGGCCTTCACGGGTGACGGCGGCACGAGCCAGGGCGACTTCAACGAGGCGCTCGTCTTCGCGGCCGTGACCAACGCCCCGGTCGTCTTCTTCGTCCAGAACAACCAGTGGGCGATCTCCGAGCCCAACGACAAGCAGTTCATCATCCCGCCCTACCAGCGCGCCCGCGGCTTCGGCTTCCCCGGCGTGCTCGTCGACGGCAACGACCCGCTGGCCACCTATGCCGTCGCCAAGGACGCGCTCGACAAGGCGCGCAGCGGTCAGGGCCCGACGCTCATCGAGGCCTACACCTACCGGATGGGCGCGCACACGACCTCCGACGACCCGACGAAGTACCGCAGCGACGCCGAGGTCGAGATCTGGAAGCACAAGGACCCGATCAAGCGCATGCGCGGCTTCATGACCGAGCGTGGCCACGCCGACCAGGCCTTCTTCGACGCGGTCGACGCCGAGGCCGGGCAGGTCGCCGAGCGCATCCGCACGGCCTGCCAGGAGATGCCCGACCCGGAGCTGCCGACGATGTTCGACCACCAGTACACCGAGCCGCACCCCGTCGTCGACGCCGAGCGCGAGGAGTTCCTCGCCTACCACGCCGGCTTCGCCGAGGAAGGAGACGCCCGATGAGCGGCCAGCGCCTCTCTCTCGCCAAGGGCCTCAACGCCGGCCTGCGCAAGGCCATGGACAAGGACCCCAAGGTCGTCCTCATGGGCGAGGACGTCGGCAAGCTCGGCGGCGTCTTCCGCATCACCGAGGGCCTGCAGAAGGACTTCGGCGAGCACCGGGTCCTCGACACCCCGCTCGCCGAGTCCGGCATCGTCGGCACCGCCGTCGGTCTGGCGCTGCGTGGCTACCGGCCCGTCGTCGAGATCCAGTTCGACGGCTTCGTCTACCCGGCCTTCGACCAGATCGTCAGCCAAGTCGCCAAGATGCACGCGCGTTCCCTCGGTCACCTCAGGGTGCCGATGGTCATCCGCATCCCCTGCGGCGGCGGCATCGGTGCGGTCGAGCACCACAGCGAGTCCAACGAGGCCTACTTCGCGCACACCGCCGGCCTGCGGGTCGTCTCGTGCAGCAATGCGGCCGATGCCTACTGGATGATCCAGCAGGCCATCGAGACCGACGACCCGGTGATCTTCTTCGAGCCCAAGCGCCGCTACCACGAGCGCGGCGAGACCGAGATCGACGAAGGGGGTGCCCCCGACCTCGGTCTCTACGACGCCCGCGTGGTCCGGGAGGGTCGTGACGCGACGCTCCTGTGCTACGGCCCGATGGTCAAGACCTGCCTGCAGGCGGCCGAGGCCGCGCGCGAGGAGGGTCGCGACCTCGAGGTCGTCGACCTGCGCTCGCTCAGCCCGCTGGACCTGCCGACGATCACCGACTCGGTGAAGAAGACCGGTCGCGCCGTCATCGTCCACGAGGCGCAGACCTTCGCCGGCCTCGGTGCGGAGATCGCCGCCCGGGTCCAGGAGGAGTGCTTCTACCACCTCGAGGCGCCCGTGCTGCGGGTCGGCGGCTACAACATCCCCTACCCGCCCAGCCGCTTCGAGGAGGAGTTCCTCCCGACCCTCGACCGGGTCCTCGACGCCGTCGACCGCTCGCTCGCGCACTGACAGGAGTCCCCGTGGCCGTCAAGAAGTTCAACCTGCCCGACCCCGGCGAGGGCCTCACCGAGGCCGAGGTGACGACCTGGAAGGTCAAGGTCGGCGACACCGTCGCCGTCAACGACATCGTCATCGAGGTCGAGACCGCCAAGTCGCTCGTCGAGCTGCCGATCCCCTTCGCGGGGACCGTCCTCGAGCTGCTCGTCGCCGAGGGCGACACCGTCGACGTCGGCGCCCCGATCATCGCGGTGGAGGTCGCCGGCTCCGACCCGGAGCCGGCCGCGCCTGCGGCCGGTGAGGCGGAGGAGGCCTCCGGCCCCAACCTCGTCGGCTACGGCGCCAAGGCCGGCAGCACCCGTCGGCGTGCCCGCAAGTCGGGCGGCGCCGCTGCGGCACCCGCCGCGCCTGCTCCGGCCGCTCAGGCTGCCCCGGCTGCCCCGCGCGCCCCCGCAGCGGCGGCGGCACCCCCTTCGGCCCCGGCGCAGCCGCTCACGGGCGCGCAGACCCGCGCCCTGGCCAAGCCGCCGGTGCGCAAGCTCGCCAAGGACCTCGGCGTGGACCTGCAGTCGGTCACCCCCACCGGGGACGGTGGGATCGTCACCCGGGCGGACGTCGAGGGCGCGGCCGCCGCGTCTGCAGACGGGCGCGGGGCGACCCCCTCGGCGAGCGTGGCGCCGGCGCCGCAGCGTCTCGACGCGGCGCCCGGCACCGAGGTGCGCGTCCCGATCAAGGGCGTGCGCAAGGCGACGGCGGAGGCGATGGTCGCCTCGGCCTTCACCGCGCCGCACGTCACCGAGTTCGTCACCGTCGACGTCACCGCGATGATGGAGATGGTCGACTGGCTCAAGCGCGATCGGGCCTTCGCCGACGTCAAGGTCACGCCGCTGCTGCTCGTCGCCAAGGCCTTCTGCCTCGCGCTGCGGCGGCACGGCGAGGCCAATGCGAGCTGGGACCAGGCGGCCCAGGAGATCGTGCTGCACCCGCAGGTCAACCTCGGCATCGCCGCGGCGACCCCGCGCGGGCTGCTCGTGCCCAACATCAAGGGCGCCGACCGGCTCTCGCTGCACGACCTGGCCGCCGCGCTCGGCGATCTCGTCGGGACCGCCCGGGAGGGCCGCACGCAACCAGCCGACCTGTCCGGTGGCACCGCGACGATCACCAACGTCGGCGTCTTCGGCGTCGACACCGGTACCCCGATCCTCAACCCAGGCGAGGCCGCGATCCTCGCCTTCGGGGCCGTGCGGCGCATGCCGTGGGTCGTCACCGCCGCCGACGGCAGCGAGTCGATCGAGCCGCGCTGGGTCACCCAGCTCGCGCTCTCTTTCGACCACCGTCTCGTCGACGGCGAGCTCGGCTCCAAGCTGCTCGCCGACGTCGGTGCCCTGCTCCACGACCCGGGCACGGCCTTCCTCTGGGCCTGAGCCAGGGCGACCCGCGTGGACTCTGCACTGCCCTACGGCAATGCAGTCTCTCGACGTCAAGACTCTGCATTGCCGTAGGGCAATGCAGTCCTGCGCGGGCGAAGGGGAGGTCAGCGCGCCTCGGCTGGTGGGTTGAGGTGATGGCGACCGGCTATCCGGTCGCTGGGACCTCCACCAATACGACGAAGGGAGGGTCCCGCCGGCGACAACCGGCGGGACCCTCCCTTCGTCATGGGCGGTGCCTCGACAAGCGGGTGGGACCCAGCTGACCCGCGTGGACTCTGCATTGCCCTACGGCAATGCAATCTCTCGACGTCAAGACTCTGCATTGCCGTAGGGCAATGCAGTCGCGCGGCGGGTCACCAGACGTACGTCAGGTTGCCCAGCCCCTCGCTGATGTTGCGGTAGCTCGTGCCCTGGCCGCCGCCCTTGGTGCCGTAGTGCATCCGGCCGCGACCGGAGGGCCACACCGCGACGATGTCGTCCTGCTGCGACGAGGAGACGTTGATGTCGCCGGGGGAGAGGACCGTGCGGTAGGCGCTCCAGCCGGTGCTCGTCGCGCTCGCCTGCTTCCACGCGGTGCCCGTGGAGGTCCAGGTGCGCATGCGGCCGCCGGCGGCGACGCCACGCAGGTCGTCGCGGCCGTCGCCGTTGACGTCGGCCACGAGCATGATGTTCTGGTAGTAGACGGCCGGCTTGCCCATCGTGCGGATCCGCTTGAGGCTGCCGGAGTCGGACATCTCGTAGTGGTCGACCGCGCCGCCGACCTTGCGGTTGAGGACGTCGAGCTTGCCGTTGCGGTCGACGTCGCCACCCGCGGCGATGTCGGTGTAGGAGCCCCAGCCGGTCGCGATCGTCTTGGGAGTGCCCAGGGCGCCGCTGCTCGTCGTGAGCATCAGCTGCAGCCGGCCGTCGCCACGGCGCACGAGGACGTCGGAGCGCTTGTCCTTGTTGACGTCACCGGCGGTGCCCAGCCAGGTGGCGTCCGAGAAGCCGGACTTGACGACCTTCTTCGCGCCGAAGTCGGTGCCCGATCCCTTCATCCGGTAGATCCGGCCGGTGGCCGACATGCCCATGAGGTCGGCCTTGCCGTCGGCGTCGACGTCACCGCGCTTGCCGCGGGTCGTCGGCGTGGGGGTGGTCGATCCGCCGAGCTTCGCGCGGTTCTTCCACACGATGCGCGAGACCCCCTCGATGGTCGCGACCTCGGTGCTCATCGCGCCGGGGTTGTCGTGGGTGAGCACGGCGATCGTGTAGTCGGGGTAGCCAGCGTTGACCCAGCCGATGGAGTTGACGTGCCAGCCGTCGGTGCGCGGCAGCCAGCCGTTCTTCAGCGCCACCTTGCCGGCGGGCGGGCCGGCCGTGACGCCCCAGTCCTGGCTGGAGTTGATCTGGCGCATCAGGCTCAGGCCGTACATGCGGTTGGTCGCGCTGAGCACGCTGGACGGGCGGGCGTAGTGCTCCATGAGCCGGGCCTGGTCGGCCGCGGTCGTGCTCGTCAGGCCCCAGTGGTTGTAGGGGTCGGCGACGGTACTCGTCATGCCGAGCCGGTCGGCGGTGCTGTCGATCGCCCGCCGGCCACCGATGTGGTTGAAGAGTGCCGTCGTCGCGTCGTTGTCGCTGTTGCGGATCATCGGGGAGATCTTCGACTTCTCCCAGGAGGACAGGGCGCGCCCCTCGCTCTGGGCCTTCATCATCACGGCCGACATGATCTGGACCTTGACGATGCTCGCGGTGACGTTGCGGGAGGAGACCTTGGTGTAGGTCCAGGACTTGCCGGTGCCGGGTCGGCGGACGGCGACCCCGACGGCACCGGGGCGGGAGTTGAGATAGCTGCGCAGCTCCGACTCGAAGGGGAGTGCGGCGGCGGTCGACATCGTGTCGCCCTGGGCGGCGGCCTGCGGCGCCACCGCGGCGCTGGTGTCGACCTCGACGGTGAAGGTCAGCTGCCCGGTCACCGTGCCGGAGGAGGGGGCCTTGGCGGCCTGGGTGGCCGGCAGCACCTTGGCGATCGCGCTGGCCGTCGTCTCCTCGTCGGCGGTGCACAGGGCGCCGTCGCCGGTGGGCGCGACCTCGACCTGGTGGCCGGAGGCGTCCTCGCCGGTGAAGCCGGGGCGGCCGACGACGGTCAACGGGCCCCGCTCGATCTCGGCGGTGCCACCGCGAGTGAGGTCGCCGGTGAGGGTCACGGTGTCGGCGCCGATGCCCTCGCAGTTGACGTCGATGCCGGTGCTGGTCGGTGCGGCGGGGGCGGCACCGGCGGACGAGCCGATGAGCGCGCTCGACGTCGCGAGGACGAGTGCGGTGAGTGCAGCACTGCGATAACGCATGGTGGGTTCCCCCGGTCTGAGGCAGATGACGTCGTCATCTTGGCAGACGCCCGGCCGGTCTGCCGGGTTGCCCCGGTGTCAGCAGCGGTGTCAGGGGCGGTGGCGCTGGTCCGTGGAGACGGCGTCGCAGAAGCGGTCGACGTAGCCGATGAAGGCCGCGATGTCGTTCTCGCTCCAGTCGTCGAGCAGCTCGGCGAACCAGGCCTCGCGGCGCTCCACGAGCTCGTCGAGCAGAGCAGCGCCCTCGTCGGTCAGCGCGACGAGCTGGGCGCGGCCGTCCTGCGGGTCGGGCACCTTGTGCAGCAGTCCGAGGGAGGTCAGGTGGCTCACCTGGCGGCTGACCGTCGACGCGTCGGAGAGGTTGCGCTCGGCGATGTCGCCGACCCTGCTCGGGGCGTCGCGGACGGCGACGAGCACCGAGTGGTGGCTCGCCTCGACGGCGGGGTGCACGCGAGGGGCGCGCACGCGCGTGGCGTGGAGCATGCGCAGCATCCGGATGACGCTGGTGCTCAGCTCTGCGGACGACGACGTGGTCACGGGCACTCCCTTCGATCGGTCCATGACAGCACACGATGCGGTGGTCCCCGGACTCGTTGCCTAGATTAGAGGGCATGTCAGCCAGCCCGGGCGCCCCCCGCACCACCTCCGTCCCGCTCGGGATCCTCGGCCTCGTCAGCGTCCTCGCGGTCGTCGCGGCCACGGCCTTCGGTGGAGGTGCGGCGCCGCTGGAACTCGGCGACCCCGGTGGCTTCGTCCGCTGGTCGCTGCCCGTGCTGCGGGTCGTCCACGACGCCGCAGCCGCCGTGACCGTCGGCGCGCTCGTCCTCGGCGCCTTCCTCGTGCCCGAGACCACCCGCACGACCCGACGCGAAAGCCTGGCCCAGCTGGCCGGCGGTGCGGCGATCGTCTGGTTCCTCGCGGGCATCGGCCGGATGCTCACCGACTTCGCCTCCCTCGCGGGCCTGCGCCTCACCGACCCCACCTACTTCTCCCAGCTCGTCGCCTTCGTCTGGGAGCTGGACAGCACCCGCACCGCGGTCATCTCCTCGGCAATCGTCGGCGTCATCGCGATCGCCGCCCCGCTGGCCCGGACGAAGGGAGCGCTGGCCTGGGCCGCTGCCGGCTCCGTCCTCGCGCTGCTCCCGCTCGCCCTCTCCGGGCACTCCGCCGCCAGCCTCGACCACATGAGCGGGGTCAACGCCCTAGCCTTCCACCTCGTCTCGGCGACGGTGTGGATCGGTGGGCTCGTCGCGCTCCTCGTCGTCCGTCCCTCGCTCGGCACCCACCTGGCCGTGACCGTGCGGCGCTACTCGAGCATCGCCGCGTGGTGCTTCGCGCTGCTCGTCCTCTCCGGCCTGCTGGCCACGTGGATCAACATCGGCGGCCTCGGTGGTCTCGACTCGCGCTACGGGGTCCTGCTCCTCCTCAAGGCCGCGGCCGCGATCGTCCTCGGGGTCATCGGCTGGTGGCACCGCCACCGGATCATCGCCGGACTGGAGGCGGGCGCCCAGGGGGCATCCCCCCTTCGAGGCTCGGGCCTGAAGGCCCTCGCACCTCAGGACAGCGCCTTCGTCCGGCTGGCGCTCGGCGAGGTCGCCGTCATGGCCACCGCCGTGGGGCTCGGCGTGGCGGTGGGGCGCACGCCGACCCCCGAGACCGCCCAGACCGCGCCGGAGAACGCCGTCGTCTACGACCTCTCCGGCTACCCCGACCCCGGGCCGCCGAGCGCGACGAGCTGGATCAGCGACTGGCAGATCGACTGGCTGTGGCTGACCGTCGCCGTCGTCGCGGTCGTCGTCTACGTCCGGTGGGCCCTGCGGCTGCGGGCTCGTGGCGACCACTGGCCGCTGCTGCGCACGATCAGCTGGGTCCTCGGCTGGGTCGTCTTCGTCTACTTCACCTCGGGCGGGCCGGCCGTCTACGGCAAGATCCTCTTCTCCTGGCACATGATCGAGCACATGGGCGTGGCGATGATTGCCCCGCTGCTGCTCGTGCCGGGTGCCCCGATCACCCTGGCGCTGCGGGCCCTGCCAGCACGCAAGGACAAGACTCTCGGGCCCCGCGAGCTCATCCTGGCGACGGTCCACTCGAGCTACCTGCGGGTGCTGGCCAACCCCGCGGTCGCGGCGTCGCTCTTCTTCTTCAGCCTGGCAATCTTCTACTACAGCCCGCTCTTCGAGCTGGCGATGCGCACGCACACCGGCCACGTGCTGATGATGGTGCACTTCCTGCTCACCGGGTACATGTTCACCTGGGTGCTCATCGGCATCGACCCGGGCCCCAAGCGGTGGTCGCCGCTCGCCCTGCTCGTCGTGCTCTTCGCGACGATCAGCTTCCACGCCTTCTTCGGCGTCATCCTCACCCAGTCGACGCAGCTGCTCGCCGAGGACTTCTTCGGTCGGCTCGACCTGTCGTGGATGCGCGACCCGATCGCCGACCAGCAGCGCGGCGGCGCGATCGCCTGGGGCGTGGGCGAGGCGCCGACCCTCGTGCTGGCCATCGCCGTGGCCTGGCAGTGGATGCGCTCGGACGACCGCGAGACCGCACGGCGCGACCGGGCGGCCGACCGCGACGGTGACGCCGAGCTCGAGGCCTACAACAGGCACCTGGCCGGCCTCTCCCGCGAGGACTGACGCACGGCGCGAGCCCGGCCGTCAGCGCAGGCCGGACGACGACGGAGCCGGGCCCCGACGGGGCCCGGCTCCGGGTGCGTGCGGGCGGCGGTCAGCCGCAGTTGCTCCACTCGGCGGTGGTGCTCTTGGCGGCCCAGCCGTTGGAGTTGCCCTTGTAGATCGCGCGGTAGCGGTAGCAGGCGCTCGGCTTGACCGAGGTGTTCCACCCGAAGTAGCCGTGACCGTTGGTCTTCGTCGAGCCGGCGTCGAACCAGTAGGTGCCGTAGGCCTGCCGGGCCTGGATGTGGACGTTGACGTAGCGCAACGGGCGGGTCGGGTTGGCGACGAGCTGGGTGATCCGGCCGGTGACCTTGGTGCCGCCGTTGCTCGTCGCGACCGGCTTGGCGGTCGTGCGCACCCACTTGCCCGGCTTGGCCGTCTGGCGCTCCCAGTTGCTGTGCCGGCCGGTGTACCAGGCATTGCCCGAGTAGACCGCGCGGTAGGTCTTCGAGCGGTCGGCCGTCAGCGAGACGGAGAAGGCGCCGTTGGAGTTGGTCTCCGGGCGGGCGACCGTGCGCCACGTCGTGGAGCCGACATTGCGTGCCTGCAGCGAGATCGAGCGGCCGGTCAGCGGGCGGTAGGTCTTCGAGTCGTAGAGCTCGCCGATGACGGTCAGCCGCTCGTTGACCCCGCTCCACAGCGGCTCGACCGTGAGGTTGAAGCCGGGCCTGCTCTTGGCGGTGGTCGCTGCCGGGGCGGCCGGCGCGGCGGGTGCCGCACTGCTGGCGGTGGGGACGAGGGAGGCGGCGAGGGCGGTCGTGGCGGTGAGGACCATCGCGCGGCGGGTGCTCGGGCGCATCTGAGGCTCCAGGGACGAGAGAGAGGGGCGTGGCGGGTGTGACTCATGTGACTGGTGTGGTCACAATCGCAGTGTGCCCGGTCCACGGGTCTAGGGTGGGGCGAAACGCCGAAGAGAGGGGTACTCCATGGGCGGCGAAGCCCTGTTCTGGATCTTCATCGTCGTCTTCAGCCTGCTGATGATCGCCGGCTTCTTCCTCCTCGATCGGCCGCGCCGTTCGCGCGAGGTGCCCACGCGGCTGTCCGTCCACACCGACCCCAAGGACCCCCGCGGTCGGCACCAGCCGGCCGAGAGGGTCGACCCCACCGAGACCACCAACCGGCTCTGAGCCGGAGTCAGGAGCACGACATGTACATCGGCGCCGGGATCTTCCTGCTGCTCGTCGGACTCGTCATCGTCTTCGCCTACAACGGCGACATGTCGATCGCCGGCCTCGACCTCGCGGCCCTAGGGTGGATCGCCATCGGCCTGGGCGTCCTCGCGATCGTCCTGAGCTTCCTGCTCACGAGCCGCCGTCGCGAGACCGTGGTCCGCGACGACCGTCGCTACTGACGTTCCCGAGCACGACGAAGGGGAGGTCCCGCCAGCCGGCGGGACCTCCCCTTCTCATGTGCGTGCGGGTCAGAAGGCCGACTCGGGCACGTCCATGAGGGTGTTGTCCGTGGCCTCGGCGATGGCGCGCTCGCCGGCCAGGAGCGGGAGGACGTTCTTGGCGAAGAAGCTCGCCGCGGCGATCTTGCCCGTGTAGAAGTCCTTGTCCTTGCCCTCCGCGCCGGCCTCGAGGGCCTCGGTGGCAACGGCGGCCTGGCGCAGCAGCAGCCAGCCGACGACGAGGTCGCCGGCGCCGAGCAGCAGACGCGAGGTGTTCTGGCCCACCTTGTAGATGTTGGTGATGTCCGCGCCCTCCTGCTTGGGGTCGGAGGCCATGAGCGCCTGGAACATCGCGCCGAGGATGCCCTGGACGTTTTCCAGGCCCTGGCCGAGCAGCTCGCGCTCGTGCTTGAGCGCACCGCCCTGCGCGTCGACGTCCTGGGCGAACTCCTGGATCTGCATCGCGAGGTGACCCAGCGCCTGGCCGTTGTCGCGCACGATCTTGCGGAAGAAGAAGTCCTGACCCTGGATGGCCGTGGTGCCCTCGTAGAGGGTGTCGATCTTCGCGTCGCGGACGTACTGCTCGATCGGGTACTCCTGCAGGAAGCCGGAGCCACCGAAGGTCTGCAGCGACTCGGTGCCGAGGAGGGTCCAGGCCCGCTCGGAGCCCAGGCCCTTGACGATCGGCAGCAGCAGGTCGTTGACCCGGTTGGCCATCGCGGCGGGGGAGTCGTCGGCGATCTCCTCGACGCCCGTCGCGAGCTGCTCGACGTCGACGGTGTCCTGCTGGCTCGACGTGAGCGTGACGAGCGCCCGCAGGCCCTCGGCGTAGGCCTTCTGCAGCATGAGGCTGCGGCGCACGTCCGGGTGGTGGGTGATCGTCACACGCGGCGCGTCCTTGGCGGGCGTCGTCAGGTCGGCGCCCTGGACGCGCTCCTTGGCGTACTCGAGCGCGTTGAGGTAGCCGGTGGAGAGGGTGGCGATGGCCTTGGTGCCGACCATCATCCGGGCGTTCTCGATGACGCGGAACATCTGGGCGATGCCGTCGTGGACGTCGCCGAAGAGGGTGCCGACGGCGGCGTGCTTCTCGCCGAAGGTCACCTCGCAGGTCGTCGAGACCTTCAGGCCCATCTTCTTCTCGACGTTGGTGACGTAGACGCCGTTGCGCTCGCCCAGCTCGCCGGTCTCGAGGTCGACGGCGTACTTGGTGAGGATGAAGAGGCTCAGGCCCTTGGTGCCCGGGCCGGCGCCCTCGGGGCGGGCGAGAACGAAGTGGACGACGTTGTCGGTCATGTCCGACTCGGCCGAGGTGATGAAGCGCTTGACGCCCTCGATGTTCCACGTGCCGTCGCCGTTGTCGGTGGCCTTGGTCCGCCCGGCGCCGACGTCCGAGCCGGCGTCGGGCTCGGTGAGCACCATGGTGCAGTGCCAGCCCTTCTCGGCAATCCACTTCGCGAGCTTCTTCTGCTCGTCGGTGCCGAGCAGGTAGAGCAGCTTGGCGAAGGAGTAGCTCGCGCCGAACATGCCGATCGCCGGGTTGGCGCCGAGGACGAGCTCGTTCATCGCCCAGCGCAGCGACGGGGGAGCGACGGTGCCGTCGAGCTCCTCGGGCAGGTCGAGCGACCAGAAGCCAGCGTCCTGGAAGGCCTTGTACGACTTCTTGAAGGACTCGGGCATCGCCACGGACGAGGTCTCGGGGTCGAAGACCGGGGGGTTGCGGTCGGCGTCCGCGAAGGACTCGGCGAGCTCGTTCTCGGCCAGACGCGCGTACTCCTTGAGCATCTCGCGCGCGGTGTCGGCGTCGACAGCCTCGTAGGGGCCCTGGCCCAGGATCTCGTCGCGACCGAAGACCTCGAAGAGGTTGAACTCGATGTCGCGCAGGTTGCTCTTGTAGTGACCCATGCAGGCGTCTCCTGGTCGTGTCGTGCGCCGGGCCTGCCCGACGCTGGGGACAGCACAGTAAGCAAGCGCTTACTGTGCATTCGATTCATCTTCACCCCGCCGCGCTTGCTGGGGCAAGCGAATGTCAGGTGACCTGAGGCACAACGCAACTCGTCCCCCTTCGCCATGGACGAAGGGGGACGAGGTCACCTGCTCGAGGTGGGCGGCTCAGCGCACCGCGTCGTGCCAGGCCAGGGCTGCGTCGAGCTGGTCGCGCATCTGCGCCGGCCGGGGCGGGGAGTGGCCGTCGGCGAAGTCGTCGAAGACGAGCGAGAAGCGGGGGTGTCCCTCGAGGTCGTCGGGGTCGACGCCGGCGGCGGAGAGGAAGGGGCGGACGTGGTCCTCGAGGTGACCGGGGTCGCCGCTGTTGTGGACGAGGCGCACGCAGGCATCGGGCTGGTCGGGGCCGGCCGCCCAGCGGTGGGTCAGGTCGACGCGGTCGCGGTGGGCCGCCTCGACGGAGTCCATGTCGGGGTGCTCGGGGAAGAGGCGGGTGCGGAAGATCTTCACCGGCATGCGCTCGTAGCGGGAGACGCGCGTCTGCGGGGAGAAGGGCACGGCGAGCGAGCCGGGTGTGTGCGCCGCGAGGGCGATCGACGCGTAGCCGCCGCCGCTGCTGCCGGTGAAGACCGTGCGCCGTGCGCCGAGACGGCCGGCCAGGGCCGTCACCTCGTCGGCGAGGCGGGCGGTGACATCGTGCTCCTGCGGCCCGATGTACCAGGCGAGCGGGATCGCCTCGTCGACCTGCAGCGACGGGTCCGAGACGAAGAGCAGGCTCTCGGGACGCTCGCGCAGGGTCCGCAGCCACTCGAAGCGCGGCAGCGTCACGTCCTTGCGCACCAGCGCGCCGTGGAGCACGACGACGAGGTCGGGATGGTCACGACGCAGCAGGAGGGTGTCGATCGTCAGCCGCGGGTCGTCCGGCTGGGTCAGGCGAGTCAGCTGGCGGGTGCCGACCTCCGGCAGGGTCGCGTCCGCAAATCCTGTGGCCGCCACGACCGGCGCCTCGGCGCGCTCGTCCCATGTGCTGCTCGGCATTGGGCAACGGTACGACGGGCGCACGTGTCGTTGGTAGCGTGCCCCCAGCAGCGTCTGCCACGACGACCGGGGAGGAATCGCGATGGACAGCTGGCTCGTCCTCGGTCCCACGGCGCTCGCCGCCGCCGGCCTGCTCGTCCTCGCGGGAGTGCCCAAGGTCGCCGACCCCGGCGATCTGGTGCGAGCCCTGCGCGCGACCGGTCTGCGGATCCATCCCCTGCTCGTCCGTGGCTTCGCGCTCGTCGAGGTCGTCGCTGGCGTCGCGGCCATCGCGCTCCCTTCGCGCCCGTCGCTGGCCGTCGTGGCCCTGCTCCACGCCGGGTTCACCGGCTTCGTCATCCTCGCCCTGCGGCGCGGTGGTGTCGTCGCCTCGTGCGGGTGCCTCGGGCGGGCGGACACCCCGCCGACGCGGGCGCACGCGGCCACCACCGGGCTGCTGGCGCTCGCCGCCGGGGGGCTGGCCGTCGCGGCGCCGGTCGACCCGTGGTGGTCGGCCGGGACGGCCCCGGCGGTCGTCACGGTGCTGCTCGCGGGGTTCATCGGCTTCCTCGCGTGGCAGGTCATCGCCGTCCTGCCGTCCACGACCCCCGCCGCCGTCCGCTCCACAGGAAGGGCCTGACGTGACCGCACTGCTCACGACTCTCGTCGTCGCCGAGCTCGTCGTCCTCGTGCTCCTGTCGTTCCTCGTCCTCGGCCTGCTGCGCAGCCATGCGCTGATCCTCAAGTCCCTGCACGACCTCGGCGCCGGCCTCGAGCTCGACCGTCAGGTCGAGCAGGAGCGGGCGGGCGAAGGGGGCAGCCCCGGTCCGGTCCCCGTCGAGCTCGAGCGGGGAGTCGTCACGCCCGGTCGCACCGGTGACGCGACCGCGCCGCAGATCATCGGCGCCGACCTCGGCGGTGCAGAGCGGTCGGTGGACCTCCTCGGGGGCCGCACCCTGCTCGCCTTCCTCACCACCGGCTGCAGCGTGTGCGCCGGCTTCTGGAGCGAGTTCCGCTCGGCCGTGGACGTGCCCGGTGGCGGTCGCCTGCTCGTCGTGACGAAGGGGGACGATGAGGAGTCCCTGTCGGCGCTGGCCAAGGTCGCCGGTCCAGGGCTGGACGTCGTGCGCAGCGGCCCGGCGTGGGGCGACTACGACATCCCCGGCAGCCCGTACTTCGTCTACGTCGACGCGGGGCGGGTCATCGGTGAGGGCTCGGCGACGACCTGGGCCCAGGTGAGCGACCTCATGGCCCAGGCGCTCGGCGACGACGAGCACCGTGTTGCTGTTGCCGAAGGCTACGTCGACCGTGGCGACCGCGATGACCCGACGTCCGTCGACGCCGAGCTGCTAGCGGCCGGCATCGGCCCCGACCACCCGAGCCTGCGTCCGCCGCCCCGGCCTGGCGTCGACGCGCCGGGGCACGAGCACGGATGAGTACCGCACTCGTCCTCGGCCTCGTGCTGGGAGTGCCCCTCGCCGTCGTCGCGGCCGTGCGCGCCACGTGGTCGCCTTGAGGCGAGTCGATGCTCTCGAGCATCTCTCCGCTCGGTGAGCGGAGCCGCGGATCATCCTTCACCCGCACGGCCCTGGGCTACGTCGTCGGCTCGGTGCTCGCCGCCGTCCTCGTGGGTGCGGTGCTCGGCGGCCTCGGGTCGCTCGTCGGGAACGACGTGCGGGCCTCGACGCCCGTCCTCGCCGTGCTGGCACTCCTGCTCGTCATCGGACTGGTCCTCGACGTCCGGTCCGGCGGCGACGGGGTGCCCTCGTGGCAGCGCCAGGTCGACCGGGAGTGGATCGGTCGCTACCGGGGGTGGGTCACCGGGCTCGGCTTCGGCCTCCAGCTCGGGCTGGGCTTCGTCACGATCATCACGAGCACGACGACCTACGCCGTCTACCTGGCCGAGCTGCTCACCGGTCGGTGGTGGGCGGGCGCGCTCATCGGTCTCGTCTTCGGTCTGGTGCGCGCGTTGCCGCTCGTGCTCGTCTGCCGCGTCGAGACACCCCAGCGGTTGCACGAGGTCTTCGCGAGACTCGACTCCTGGGCCGTTCCGGCCGATATGGTGGCGAGGGCGAGCTTGGGGATCAGCGCCGTCGTCATCATCGTCGGGGCGCTCGGCTAGGTGAGGGGGACTTCTCCATGGCGGTGACGATCGCGGCGCAGGCGCCAGCGGGGTGGCACGTGCGGGTGAGCCGACGTCCGCAGGTGGCCGCCGGAGCGAGGCAGCCGTCGACCGGCAGGCTGCTCGACGGCGCCGGTGACGTCACCCGGCCGATCCTCCACGCAGCCTCGCGGCCACTGCCGCGCGGGCTGGCCGACTTCGGCGGTGAGCTCATCGACGTGCTCGGCCCCGACGACGCCTTCGTCGCCCTCATCGACCACGGGCCCGAGGTCGCCGGTGTCGGGCTCTTCGCACGGCAGGGGCGCCCGACGGTCGCCCCCTCCCAGTTCGCGGCCAACCGACTGGCGCGCTACGTCCCCGGTCGCAGCGCCGGCCAGTGGTTCTTCACCGAGCGCGGCCACGGCTTCTGCCTCTACGCCGTCGCCGGTGCGCACTCCCGACGGATGGCCACGGTGCCCGCCATCGCCCGGGTCGTCGCGTCGATCCGCGTGTCGGCCGGCGGCGGCATCGGAGGTGTCGGGTGACCTCGTCGGACGGCTCGTGGAGCGCTCGTCTCGTCGACGCACTGGCGCGTCGGCTCCCTTCGGTCTCGCGGCGTGACGTGCTCATCGGCTCGGCGGTCGCCGGGTCGGCCCTCGTCACCGCCCCCAGGACCTACGCGTTGCGGCCGGTCTCGGCCTACGCGACCATCTGCGGTCCGGGCAACACCGCCGCCTCGGGGTGGACCGTGTTCTGCGCGACGATCAACAAGGGCGAAAATGCCTGCCCGCCGGGCAGCTTCGCCGCGGGGTGGTGGAAGGCCGCGGGCTCATCGTGGTGCGGCGGACGCTACCGCTACATCGTCGACTGCAATGCGACCTGCTCCAAGTGCTCCACCGGGTGCACCGACGGCATCTGCGACAACAAGTGCTGGAGCTGCTCGTGCGGCACCGGCTCCTCGGCCACGTGCGACCAGCGCCGCGTCTGCTGCAATGCCTTCCGCTACGGGCAGTGCAACACGCAGGTGGCATGCAGCGGTGGTGTGCACTGCCGCGTCGTCAGCTGCACCCCGCCCTACCGGTGGGAAAACTGCACGACGACCTCGCTGGTCGACAACCGCACTTCCGAGCACTCGAGCCCGCTGCTGCCGTCGTGGGGCGTGATCGCCTCGCGCTACTACGCGATGGGTGAGCAGACCTCGCACCTCGGCCATTCCATGGGGCCGGTGCGCTCCGTGGGCGACGGCAAGGGCACCTATGTGCGCTTCTCCTCCGGCGGTAGGATCTACACCACGAAGGGCACCTCCACCGCCTATGCCGTCCGCAGCCAGGTCGTCACCAAGCTGGTCGCGCACGGCTCGGTCAAGGGCACGCTCGGTTATCCGGCGGGGCACGAGTTCCTCGCCTCCGCAGGCGGGCTCACCCAGCGCTTCGACAAGGGAGCGGTGTCCGGCGTCTCGCTCAGTCAGCTCAAGGCGGTCTACGGCCCGGCCTGGACGATCTGGGAGCGGCTCGGCCGCAAGAGCGGCGAGCTCGGCTACCCCACGTCGGAGCGCACCACGGTGGCGACCGGGTGGATCCAGCACTTTGAGAAGGGCGCGATCAGCAAGCGCGGCTCCGCGGCGTCGGTGCACGTGTCGGGGGCCTTCGCGGCGGCCTGGCGCGCTGCCGACGCCGAACGCGGGGTGCTGGGCCTCCCCACCAAGGTCGCGTGGTCGCTCTCCCGCGGCAGCTACCAGCGGTTCGAAGGGGGCGAGCTGTGGCGCATCGGCGCCCAGACCCCGCGCCGGGTCACCGGCACGATCCTCACCGCGTGGAAGGCTGCTGGTGGTCACGTCGGCAGGTACGGGTACCCGATCGGCGACACCACCCAGCGCTCCGACGGGCAGTGGCAGTGCGCCTTCGAGGGCGGGACGATCGTCGCCTGATCCATGGGTTAGCATGGCCGCTGCGCCTCGCGCGCCGGTGTAGCTCAATGGTAGAGCGCCAGCTTCCCAAGCTGGACACGCGGGTTCGATTCCCGTCACCGGCTCAGCAGTCCCTCGGCCCCGTCACCGCTCGGTGACGGGGCCGAGGCTTTGTGTGGGCGAAGGGGGCGCGGCTGGGTTGAGGTGATCGCGACCGGATAGTCGGTCGGATTTACCTCTACTCGCGAAGGGGAGGGGCTGGGTTGAGGTAATCCCGACCGGGTAGTCGGACGTTTTACCTCGACCGGCGAAGGGGAGGGGCTGGGCATGACGAAGGGCCGCACCCGGGTGGGTGCGGCCCTTCGTGCGCCTCGCTCAGGCGGCGGGGACGGGGTTGGTCGACGTGTAGGGAACGTCGCCCGCGAGCTCGTTGCTGGCCTTCACCGTGACGGAGATGGTGAAGGCGCTCGGGCTGCTCAGGCCGATGTCCTGGCCGAGGGGCGCTTTGTAGCTGCCGCCCGGGGCGATGCTGACCTGACCGACGCCACCGTTGGTGTTCGGGGGGAGCGTCAGGACGACGGTGTCGCTGCCGTAGCCGCTGGTCGTCGCGCCGGCGACGAGGTCCTTGATGTCCTTGTCGAAGATCGTGATGCCGGTGATCGTCTGGCCGTTGTCCACGACGAAGGTGATGGTCAGGCCCTCGATCGACTCGGACCCGGTGTTGTTGAAGGTCGTCGGCGACAGGTTCAGGTTGGTCGCACTTTGGCGCACGCCGGTGCCGGGCACCGAGGTCGACAGGTCGTGCGGCGGGGTCGGGTCGGGCGACGCCGCGAGCGAGGGGGCTGCGGCGGCGATGGTGACGACAGGGGCGGACCAGGCCGCTCCCTTGACGATGGTGCGACGGCTGGGCGTCTGCGGGGTCATGCGGGGGTTCCCTCCCATAGGTGGTCGGCCCGGGGAGGGCGAAGCACTCCGTTGCGCTCCCGTTATCGGCCGTGATCGGTCAGGATATTACCGTTACTTGGCAGTAGCTGGGGGGAGTTTGGCGAGAAGTTTCACGTTGTCCTGCTTTTCGTCAGTCGGGGAGGCCCTGGGTCGATGTACCCGGGTGCGCTGGAGGTCACCTAGGTACATCGACCGGCGATGAGGAAATGGGCGTGAACCCCCCTTCGCCCTGCGGGCAAGTACAGGTGTGAGCACACTGGGGACGGACACAGGGAGGCCGCCGATGGGTCAGGTCAAGGCGCTGCGCCGGACACCGAGCATCGGCGGGGTGCCGATCGACGAGGTCTTCGACCGGCACCATGCCGACGTCTACCGCTACCTCGCCCGGCGCGTGCCGGCCGACGTCGCGGAGGACCTCGCGAGCGAGACCTTCGTCCAGGCGGTGACCCGAGGGCACACGTTCGACCCGGAGCGGGGAGTGCTGCGCGGCTGGATCTTCGGCATCGCGAGCAACCTGCTCTCCCGCCATCACCGCGAAGAGGTCCGCGCCTACCGGGCCTGGGCCCGCACCGGCGTCGACCCGCTGACGACCGCCGGCGACGAGACCGACCGGGCCATCGACCGCGTCGACTCGCAGTCGACCCGCCCGGCGCTCGTCACCGCCCTCGCGGACCTGTCCGACGGCGACCGGGACGTGCTGCTGCTCGTCGCCCATGCGGGCCTCACCTATGCCGAGGTCGCCCAGGCCCTCGACCTGCCGGTCGGGACCGTGCGCTCCCGGCTCAACCGCGCCCGCCGCATCGTGCGGGCCGCGCTCGACGACACCAAGGAGACCCACGATGACCACTGACGAGATCGGCCTGCTCGACGGGCCGGAGATGGACGCGCTGCGCGAGCTGCGGGCCGACGTGCCCGGGCCGACTCAGGCGCAGCGACAGGCCGCGTGGGAGCGCGTGCAGGGGGCCCGCTCCCAGGCCGAGCCCCGGAGGAAGAAGGGCGGCCGCGCCTGGCTGCTGGCCGGCGCGGCCGCCGTGGCCGCCGCTGTCGTCGTCGGGGGTGTCGTGGTCGCCACGGGTGGCCCCGAGTCGGCGCCGCCGGCCACCAGCTCGGACCAGAGCTCCTCGGCCGCCCCGACCAACCCCAACCCCACTCCCTTCGCCACGGGCAGCGTGTGGGAGCCCGTGGGCGCGACCGAGCGCAAGGTCATCGAGGGGTACCGCAAGGGCATCGCCCTCACGCCCGAGGGCGGCGTGCGCATCGAGATCCCCGAGACGATGAACTGGGAGGCGATGACCAAGGCGACCAATGCCGAGGGCATCCCGGTCCGCTTCTGGGCCGTGGCCGGGACGACGAATGCCTGGGAGATCGGCGCGACCATGACCATCGACCCCGAGGACGGCGTCGACATGGCGGCGCAGCCCGGGGACCCGTACCCGTCGGACGGCATCACCTTCGAGCGGACAGGTGGCGAGGGCTCCCCGGTCACGGCCGTCGTCTTCGACCACGTCCCGACCGAGCCGGTCGACATCAACTTCACCCAGTGAAGCCGGCGGCGCTCTAGGGTCGGAGCATGCTGCTCTCCGACAGGGACATCCGGGCCGAGATCGACGGCGGGCGGGTCGTGCTCGACCCGTGGGACCCGACGATGGTCCAGCCGAGCAGCGTCGACGTGCGGCTGGACAAGTTCTTTCGGCTCTTCGACAACCACAAGTACCCGGTCATCGACCCGGCCCAGGACCAGCCCGAGCTCACACGGCTCATCGAGGTCGAGCCCGACGAGGGCTTCGTCCTCCACCCGGGTGAGTTCGTCCTCGGCTCCACCCTCGAGACGGTCACCCTGCCCGACGACCTCGCCGCCCGCGTCGAGGGCAAGTCCTCGCTCGGTCGCCTCGGTCTGCTGACCCACGCGACAGCCGGCTTCGTCGACCCGGGCTTCTCGGGGCACGTGACACTCGAGCTGAGCAATGTCGCCACCCTGCCGATCCGTCTCTGGCCGGGCATGAAGGTCGGACAGCTGTGCTTCTTCCGCCTCTCCTCACCGGCCGAGCACCCCTACGGCTCGGCGGCCTACGGGTCGCACTACCAGGGCCAGCGGGGGCCGACGGCGAGCCGCTCCTTCGCGGGCTTCCACCGGTCGCAGGTGTAGGCCGTCCCTTCGAGACGTTCGGCCGCGGGCGGCCTCCCTCCTCAGGGACCGTGATGGTGTGCCGCGGGCGGCCTCGCACCTCGACCAGCGAGACGGTGTGACCCGTGGGTAACATCGGGCACATGAGCGCCGACACCCGCCCCACCGTGCCCTACGAGCAGGTTCGCGAGGACCACGAGTCCCGACGGGTGTCGGCCTACCGCGACGACGCGCTCGGCACCCTCGACGCGACGGGCGTCGCCGAGGAGATCCGGGCCGGCCGGATCAGCGCGACCGAGGCCGTCGAAGCGGCCATCGCCCGCGTCGCCGCCGTCGACGCCGAGCTCGGCGCGACGACCGTCCTCGACACCGACCGCGCCCGCGAGCGGGCCGCCGCGATCGCTCCCGACGCCAAGGGGGCCGGGGCGCGGGCCCCCTTCGCCGGGGTGCCGACGGCCTTCAAGGACAACGTCCACGTGGCCGGGCTGCCCGTGCGCATGGGGTCCGACGCGCTGCCGGACCGGCCCGCGACCGAGGATGGGGCCTTCGTCCGGCAGTACCTGTCCACGGGCGTGGTGCCGGTGGCGACGACGACCTGTCCTCCCTTCGGCTGGACGGCGACGACCGAGCGGCCGGGCGGCCGGATCACCCGCAACCCCTGGGCCACCGGCTACTCCTCGGGCGGCTCCTCCGGCGGGTCCGCGGCACTCGTCGCCTCCGGGGCTCTGCCGATCGCCCACGGCAACGACGGCGGCGGGTCGATCCGCATCCCCGCCGCGGCCTGCGGGCTCGTCGGTCTCAAGGTGAGCCGCGGCCGGCTGCAGGGTGACCCGAGCACCGACCAGACGCCGATCCCGATCGTCGTCAACGGCGTGCTCACCCGCACCGTGCGCGACACCGCGGCCTTCGTCGCCGCGGCCGAGCAGCACCAGCCGGCGCGCAAGCTGCCGCCCGTCGGCCTCGTCGAGGGCCCGTCCTCCCGCCGCCGGAGGGTAGGCGTGATGATCGACTCGCCGCTCGTCCCGCCGACCGCCTCCCAGACCCGTGAGGCCGTCGAGGGGGCGGCCCGGCTGCTCGAGGGGCTCGGCCACGACGTCGACGACGTCGAGGTGCCGGTGCCGGCCTTCTTCAAGACCGACTTCGAGGACTACTGGGGGCTGCTCGCCCTCGCTTCCGCCAAGCAGGGCCGCCGGGTCTACGGCGAAGGCTTCGACGCCGCGCAGCTCGACCCCTTCACCCTCGGCCTGGCCAAGCGCGCCACCAAGCGGCTGTACCGCGCCCCGCTCTACCTCGCCCGCCTCGCCGCGGTCGGTCCGGTGGCGCAGCGCAACTTCCCGGCGGTCGACGTCATCCTCACGCCGACGCTCGCGCACACCACCCCGCGCATCGGCTACCTGTCCGGTGACCTCGACTTCGAGACCCACTTCGCGCGCCTGCCGGACTACGTCGGCTTCACCCCGCTGCACAATGCGAGCGGGCAGCCGTCGATCTCGCTCCCGCTCGGTCGCACCGACGACGGTCGCCCGATCGGCGTCATGCTCTCCGCGCGAAGGGGGCAGGAGCGGCTGCTCCTCGAGCTCGCCTTCGAGCTGGAGGCGGCGGCCCCCCTTCGAGGCTCGGGCCCGGGGGCCCTCGCACCTCAGGACGGCGCCTTCGCCCGGCTCGGCTGATCAGGGCAGCGCGACCGTCGCGGTCAGCGCGCGGTGGTCGCTGCCGCGCTCGCGGGTGACCTCGAGCGCGGTGCACGCGGCCCCGCGGGTCGTCACGTGGTCGATCGGCACCGGCCCGTAGGCGGCTCCGCGCGTCCGCCCCCACGTGCCGGGGAACCCGGACCCGAGCTGAGCGGTGCAGTCCCGCAAGCCTGTTCGCTTCACCCACCGCCGGTAGGCGACCGCGCTGGGCGGTGCGTTGAGGTCGCCGAGGACGATGACCGGACCGTCACTCCCTTCGGCCGCCAGACGAAGGGAGTCCAGCCCCTCGCCCCAGCGGTCGGCCGCGAGGAAGGCGGGGTTCTGCAGGCGCGTGCCGACGACGGTGACTTCCGTGCCACCCCGGCGCAGCCGCAGTGCACTTCCGGGCTGCCGACCGGCGAGCGGGGTGGACGAGGCGACCGTCCACGGGCTGCGCACCCAGACGTCGACGTCGGTCCCGATGTAGTCGTCGTGGTCGCTGGCGGCGAGCCGCCACTGCGGGCCGAGGGCGCGACCCAGGCCATCGGTGCGTCCGGGGTCCCACTCCTGCAGGGCGAGCACGTCGGCGCCGTCGGCGAGGTCGACGAGCTCCGCGTCGGTTGGGCCCGCCCACGCCGTGTTGAGCGTCGCGACCGTGATCGTCGGCCCGTCCTCGGCCGCGGGCCGCGGGTCGGCGACGACGTGGTCGAGCAGCGGTGCCTGGCTGAGCAGCAGGGCGGCGACGAGGGCGAGCCGCCACCAGCGCAGGTGGCGCCACGACACGAGCGCGGCCACCAGGGCGACCCCGACGACGACGGGCAGGGCGGCGGCGATGACGACCCCGATGCTCGTGCGGCCACCGCGCAGGTACATGGCGGCGACGGCGAGCACGCACAGGACGAGGACGCCGAAGCCGGCCCACGCCAGCAGCGTCCTCCAGCGTCTCCCCGCCCGGTGCTCCGTCATCGCGAGCCCAGTGTGCCAGCCGGTCGCGGCCCGTCGAGCGGGGGCGGGAACCGATCCGCGACGTGCGGGGAAGAACAGGTGTGAGCGCGACGGAGAGCACCATGGCGACATGGGCGACGAAGGGAGCAGTGATGACCGGGCATGAGGCCGCGCAGGGGGCGACCTCGCGCCCGGTCACGCTGCTCGACGTCTTCGACCAGCACTACCGGGACGTCCACGGGTACCTCGCGCGACGGGTGGACGCCCACACGGCCGAGGACCTCGCGAGCGAGACCTTCGTCCGCGCGCTGGAGCACAGCGACCGCTTCGACCCGACGAAGGGAGGTCATCGCGCCTGGCTCTTCGGCATCGCGACCAACCTCCTCGCCAAGCACCGGCGCGGCGAGGTTCGCGGCTACCGGGCCCACGCGCGACTCGGTGCGGACCCGCTCGTCGAGGGGTACACCGGCCTCGGCGACATCGACGCCCGGGTCGATGCGCAGGCCCGCGGGCGGGCCCTCGCCGGCGCGCTGGCCGACCTGCGCGACGACGAGCGTGACGTGCTGCTGCTCGTCGCCCACGCCCAGATGAGCTACGCGGAGGTGGCGGAGGCGCTCAACCTGCCCATCGGCACCGTGCGCTCACGGCTGCACCGGGCACGCGCCCGGGTCCGCGCGGCGCTCACCGACCACGACGGCACCGACCACGACACCGAGGGGGGTCACCCATGAGCAGGGATGTGCTCGAGCACGACGAGATCAACCACGACGACCACGACCTCGTGGCGGTGCAGGGCCACCGCGCCGACCTGACCGGCGTCGACGACACGCAGGTGGCCGCGGCCCGCGAGCGGCTCGCCGCGCTGGACGGTGCCGACCGACCGCTGGGGTCCGCGACCGGATCCGGCCGCGGCAGGACGGGGCGACCCCTGCGGCTGATCGCCGGACTGGCGGCGGCCGGGGTCGCGGCCTCCCTCGTCGGGGTCGCCCTGTGGGCCGCGTCCGACGGCGGGCCCAGCGGGCCCGCGACGGTGCCGGCCGCGCCTGCCTCGACGTCCACGTCGACGACAACCCGGTCGACGTCCAAGGCCACGCCGGTGGTCCCCGCGCCCGAGGGGCTCTTCGCCGAGGGGCAGCCGCTGCACTGCATGGCCCTGCACGACGAGCCGCTCGGCGAGGTCGCCCGCAAGCTCGCGACGACCGACCTCAAGGTCGTCTACACGCTCCCGGAGACCGACTCCGCGTCCGGCAAGCGGGAGCGGTGGACCCAGGCGCGGGCCGCGGCCGACACGACGATGAAGGTCTCGGAGGTCATGGAGCGGGACTCCTCCACCATCGAGGTCTACTTCTGGTCCAAGGACAACCCGGACTTCCAGCCGCAGCTGCTGAAGGACGACTTCGACCGACGCTGTCCCGCCCCGCGCTGACCTCCGAGCCGGTCCGGGCCGCTCGATCGGGTCAGGAGGGCAGCGCCTCGCCCGTGCTCGCGGAGAAGAGGTGCAGCCGGTCCTGCTGGATCCGCAGGTGGACCAGGCTGCCCTTCTCCGGGACGCTGCGCGGCGGGACCTTGGCGACGAGGTGCGGCGCGTGGAGCTCGCCGCCCACGAGGTTGCCGTAGAGGAAGGCCTCGGAGCCCAGCTCCTCGGCGACGAGCACCTCGATGGCCAGCGCGCCCTCGGTGCCCTGGCTCACCACCTCGACGGCCTCGGGGCGGAAGCCGAGCACGACCTCGTCCTCGGTGAGGGCCGCGATGGTCGCGCGGGACAGCGGGACCCTGGCGCCTCCCACGACCGCCGCGCCGTCGGTGACGCGGAAGGTCCCGAGGTTCATCGCCGGGGACCCGATGAAGCCGGCGACGAAGGCATTGGTCGGACGGTCGTAGAGCTCGAGCGGCGAGGCCGCCTGCTGCAGGACGCCGTCCTTGAGCACCGCGACGCGGTCGCCCATCGTCATCGCCTCGACCTGGTCGTGCGTGACGTAGACGGTCGTGACGCCGAGGCGCTGCTGGAGCGCCGCGATCTGCGTGCGGGTCTGGACGCGAAGCTTGGCGTCGAGGTTCGACAGCGGCTCGTCCATGAGGAAGACCTGCGGCTCGCGGACGATCGCCCGGCCCATCGCGACGCGCTGGCGCTGACCGCCGGAGAGGGCGGCCGGCTTGCGGTCGAGCAGGGGCTCGAGGTCGAGCACCTTTGCGGCCTCGGCGACGCGCGAGCGGATCTCGGACTTCGACACGCGAGCGATCTTCAGGGCGAAGCCCATGTTCTCCCCGACGGTGAGGTGCGGGTAGAGCGCATAGCTCTGGAAGACCATGGCGATGTCGCGGTCCTTCGGCGGCAGGTGCGTCACGTCCCGACGACCGACGTGGATCGAGCCGGAGGTCACGTCCTCGAGCCCGGCGAGCATGCGCAGGCTCGTGGACTTGCCGCACCCGGAGGGGCCGACGAGGACGAGGAACTCACCGGGGTCGATGTCGAGGTGGAGAGCGTCGACGGCGGGCGTGGTCGAGCCGGGGTAGACCCGGCTGGCGGAGTCGAAGAGGACGGGGGTGGACATCGGGGCTCCTATCCCTTGGTCCCACCAGCGGTGAGGCCGGCGACAAGGTGTTTCTGGGCGAAGTAGAAGACGAGCGACGCGGGGACCATGATGAGCACCGCTCCAGCGGTGAGCAGGTCCCACTGCGGGTTGTACTGCGGCACGAACTGCTGGAGCCCCGCACCGAGGGTCAGCTTCGAGTCGCTCAGCGTGAAGGCGATGGCGTAGGCCACCTCGCCCCACGCGGTGAGGAAGGTGTAGAAGGCGGTCACGGCCAGCCCCGGCCTGGCGAGCGGCAGGACGACGTGCCAGAAGGTCGCGAAGGGGCCCAGGCCGTCGAGAGCCGCTGCCTCGTCGAGGTCGCGGGGGATCGTGTTGAAGTACCCCCGGAGCATCCAGGTGCAGAAGGGGACGGCGACCGAGCAGTAGGCGATGACGAGCGACAGCTTGGTGTCGATGAGCCCGAGGTTGGCCATGATCGTGTAGATCGGCACGATGAGAATCGCGACGGGGAACATCTGCGTCACGAGGAAGAGCCACATGAGCCCGCGCTTGCCGGGGAAGTTGAAGCGGCTCAACGCGTACCCGGCGGTGGCGGACATCGCCAAGCCGAAGACCATCGTCAGCCCGGCCACGACGATCGAGTTGAGGAACCACGTCGGGAAGCTCGTCTCGAGGAGCACGCGGCGGTAGTTGTCGAGGCTCGGCTGGTCGAAGAGGGTGATCCGGCTCGACTGGATGGCGCTCCTCGGCTTGAGCGAGGACAGGAAGACCCAGACGACGGGGAAGAGCGCGATGACGGTGGCGGTGATGAGGGTGGCGTGCAGCGCGATCGATGCACCGACGCTCCGCTGCCCGCGACCGCGGGGACGACGACTCACCAGACCTCTCCCTTCTTGCTGAGGATGCGGCGGTAGATGCCGGCGTAGACGATGAGCATCGAGAGGATGAGCACGCCATAGGTCGCCGCGAGCGAGTAGTTGCGCAGGCCCTCGAAGGCCGCGCGGAAGGCCCCGGTCACGAGGATCTCGGTCTCGCCGGCGGGCTCTCCACCGGTGACGAAGAAGATGATCGGGAACATGTTGAAGGTCCAGATGGTGCCGAGCAGGACGACCGTCGAGCTGACGGGTCGCAGGCCGGGCAGGGTCACGTGGCGGAAGCGCTGCCACGGCGTGGCTCCGTCCATCTCGGCCGCCTCGTAGAGGTCGGCGGGGATGGACTGCAGCCCGCCGAGCAGGGCGACCATCATGAAGGGGACACCGAGCCAGACATTGGTGACGATGGCGGCGAACATCGCGGTCCAGCGGTGGTTGAACCAGTCCACGGGGTCGAGCCCGACGCCGCTCAGCGTGGAGTTGATGATCCCGAAGCGCGGGTTGAAGAGGAACTTCCACGCGAAGGCGCTGACGAAGGCGGGCACGGCCCACGGGACGATGAGCAGCACGCGGTAGAGCGAGCGCCCGCGGAAGTTGCGGTTGAGCAGGACGGCGAGACCGAGTCCGACGAGGTAGTGCAGGGCGACGCACGAGGCGGTCCACACGACGGTGTTGACGAAGAGCATCCAGAAGTTGCCCTGGCCGCCGGTGAGGAGCTCGACGTAGTTGTGCAGACCGACCCAGTGCGCCCCGTCAGGGTTGTCGACGCACTCCTGGCCGCCGCCGAGCGTCTTCGTGCAGACGACGTCGCGGTTGTTGGACTCGTTGAGGTTCGTGAAGGACTGGTAGATGCCTTGCAGCAGCGGGGCGATGACGAGCACCCCGAGAACGAGGACGGTGGGCAGGACCATCGCCCACGCGTACCAGTGCTTGTCGAGGAGCTGACGGACCCGGCCCCGAGGGGCGGAGCCCGACTCGAGGTCGGGCTCCGCGGTGATCGACGAGGTCACGGCAGCTCGTACTCCGGGACGACGTCGGACTTGTACGTCTTCGCCGTCGCGTCGAGCGTGCTCGAGACGTCGTCGCCCTTGACGAGGGTCTTCGTCGCCATCGCGTCGAGCGGCGTGAAGAAGAGGCCGCCCTCGGGGATCCACGGGCGGGGCTTGGAGACCTTGAGCGGCTCCTCCCATGCCGTCACCTGCGCGTTGTCCTTGACGAGCTCGTAGGCCTTCTCGCTCGTCGGCAGCAGGCCGAGCTCGTCGGCGATGTAGGCCTGCGACTCCGGCGAGCTCATGTACTCGATGAAGGCGGTGGCCGCGTCGGCCTTCTTCTCGTCCAGGCCCGAGTAGACGACGTAGTTGTGACCGCCCACGGGGGAGCCGGCCCCCTTCGAGCCAGCCGGGACCGGGGCGATGCCGAGGTTCTTCGTGCCTCCGAAGCCCGGGTCCTTGGTGATGTTCGCGACCTCCCACGGACCGTTCATGATCATCCCGACCTTGCCCTCCTTGAAGAGGGTCATCATCGTCCCGTAGGCGTCGTTGGCGTCCGGCTTCGGCGCCGCGCCGGAGTCGATGAGGTCGACGGCGGTCTTGATGCCCGCCTTGTTCTCGTCCGACCCCACGAGGATCTGCTTCTTCTCGTCGTCGACGAGGTCACCCCCTTCGCCGTACATGAATGGGAGCACGAAGTACCCGGCGCTGTTGAGGTAGATGCCGTCGACACCGGCCTTGTCCTTGAGCTTCTTCGAGGCCTCCTCGACCTCCTGCCAGGTGGTCGGGGGCTTGTTGATGCCCGCCTCCTTGAAGAGCTTCTTGTTGTACATGAGGCCGAGCGTGTCGGTGACCTGCGGGACGCCGTAGGTCTTGCCCTTGTAGACGTTCGAGGACAGCGGCGTCTCGAGGAAGTCCTTGTCCTCGAGCAGGGAGGTGCCGTCGAGGGCGTAGAGGTGGCCGGCGGCGGCGAACTCCGGGACCCAGGCGACCTCGGCCCGCATGACGTCCGGTGCGCCCTCCCCGGCCTCGGCCGCGGTCTTGAACTTGTTCTGCGCGTCGGCGAAGGGGACGGACTGGTACTTGATCTTGACGTTCGGGTACTTCTTGTTGAAGCGCTTGATGAGGTCCTTGAAGACCGGCGCCTCGTTGGTGGGGTCTGAGGTGTCCCACCACGTCAGCTCGGCCTTGAGCGTGGCCGGGTCGACCTCGGCCTGGCTCTTCGACGACGAGTCGCTCCCGCTGGTGCCGCTCCCACCGCAGGCGGTGAGGGCGAGGGCGAGAGCGCCGGCAGCAGCGGTGATGCCGGGCAACGAACGACGCATGGCGTGCTCCTTGGAGAGGTGGCGAAGGGTGAACCCGTGAAGGGCGTAACGGAACCTAGCAATGTCTTGCATGATTTGGAAGACCTTGCGCAAGTCGTGAAAGAGATGTTCGATGCACCCATGGGCACCCTGTCGAACATCGCCGCTCAGGCCGGCGTCAGCGAGGCAACCGTCAGTCGCGTGCTCAACGACAAGTCGGGGGTGAGCGAGTCGTCGCGGCAGTCGGTGCTCACCGCGCTCGACATCCTCGGCTTCGAGCGGCCGGCCAAGCTGCGTCGCAGGAGCGGTGGCCTCGTCGGGCTCGTCGTCCCGGAGCTCGACAACCCGGTCTTCCCCGCCTTCGCCCAGGTCATCGAGGACGGCCTCGCCCGGCGCCGGTACACGCCCGTGCTCTGCACCCAGTCGCCCGGCGGCATCTCGGAGGACGAGTACGTCGAGTCGCTCCTCGACCACGGCGTCGCCGGCATCATCTTCGTCTCGGGGCGGCACGCGGACACGACGGCCGACCACGAGCGCTACCGCAGCCTCGTCGCGCGCGGGATGCCCGTCGCCTTCATCAACGGCTTCGTCGACGACATCGACGTCCCCTTCTTCTCGACCGACGACGAGGACGCGATGGCGCTCGCGGTCGCGCACCTCGCGCAGCTCGGGCACCGTCGCATCGGGCTCGCTACGGGGCCGCGGCGCTTCGTGCCCTCGATCCGCAAGCTCGCCGGCTTCACCAGCGCTCTGCAGCGGCACCTCGGACTGTCCGCGGAGGAGGCCTCCGAGTGGGTCGACGAGGGACTCTTCACCGTCGAGGGCGGCGCCGCCGCCGCCCGGAGCCTCGTCGAGCGCGGCGCCACCGGGCTCGTGTGCGCCTCCGACCTCATGGCGATCGGCGCCACCCGCGAGGTGCGCGACATGGGCCTCTCGGTCCCCGAGGACGTCTCGGTCGTCGGCTTCGACGACTCGACGATGGTCGGCTTCCTCGACCCTCCGCTCACGACCGTCCGGCAACCGGTCCAGGGGCTCGGCGCGGCGGCGGTCGCCGCCCTCTCCGACGCGATCGGTGGCGAGCCGATCCCGGCCAAGGAGTACATGTTCAAGCCCGAGCTCGTCGTCCGGGCGTCCACCGCGGCCGCGCCGGCCAGGAGCTGACCCGGTCGAGATCGACCGGGCGGGCCTGTGCCAAGGTTTCGCCCATGTCTGACTTCGCTCCCGGGCCCACCGGCACCGACGAGGTGCTCTTCGCCGTCGAGGGGTCCCTCGGCAGGGTGCTGCTCAACCGCCCTCGGGCCATCAACTCGCTGACCCGCGACATGGTGCGCGCGATGTCCGAGCGGCTCGTGGCGTGGGCCGACGACGACGCCGTCGCCGCGGTCTCCCTCGAGGGCGCGGGCGAGCGCGGGCTGTGTGCGGGCGGCGACGTGCGCGCCGTCCGCGAGGCGCACCTGGCGGGGACCGCTGGGGGAGTGGACTTCTGGGCCGAGGAGTACGTTCTCGACGCGCAGATCGCCGAGTACCCCAAGCCCTTCGTGGCCGTCATGGACGGCATCGTCATGGGCGGTGGCCTCGGGCTGTCGATGTTCGGTGCGGCGCGGTGGACGACCGAGCGCTCGCAGATCGCCATGCCCGAGACGATCATCGGCTTCTTCCCCGACGTCGCCGCGACCTACCTGCTCTCCCGGGCGCCCGGCGAGGCCGGCACGCACGTCGCGCTCACCGGGGCGACCGTCACCGGCGCCGATGCCGTGCACCTCGGGCTCGCGGATGCGGTCGTCGAGTCGGCGCGGGTCCCCGAGCTGCTCGCGGCGATCGCCGCCGGCGGGCCCGTCGAGCCGGTACCGACGGGCGCGGCGCGGAGCGAGGGCTCCGAGCTCGCCGTGGCGCAGTCCTGGATCGACGAGTGCTACGCCGGCGACGACCCCGTCGTGATCCACGCCCGGCTGCAGGAGCACTCGGACCCGGCGGCCCGTGCGGCAGCCGAGACGATCTCCCTTCGCTCGCCGATGTCGGTGGCGGTCACCCTGGAGGCGCTGCGCCGGGCGAAGGGGGTCGGCTCCGTCCGCGAGGTCCTCGCGACCGACACGGTCGTCGGGCGTGGTCTGCTCGCCGGCCCCGACTTCAGCGAAGGGGTGCGCGCCCAGCTCGTCGACAAGGACCGCCAGCCGCGGTGGGAGCACGCGTCCCTCGCCGAGGTTCCCCGTGACCGGGTGCTCGAGGTCTTCTCGGGCTAGGTTGGTGCTGCCCTGGAGTGATCTCCTATATGAGCGACAGGACTATTGGATGATTCGGCTCGACGGCGTGACCAAGCAGTACCCCGACGGCACGGTCGCCGTCGACGACCTGAGCCTCACCGCGCCGGACCGGGCGATCACCGTCCTCGTCGGCCCCTCCGGGTGCGGCAAGACCACCACCCTGCGGATGATCAACCGAATGATCGAGCCGACCGCGGGGTCGGTGACGATCAACGGCCAGGACGTCCTGGCGATGGACGCCGCGCAGCTGCGCCGGGGCATCGGCTACGTCATCCAGCACGGCGGGCTCTTCCCGCACCACACGGTCGAGCGCAACGTCGCGGCCGTCCCGCTCCTGCTCGGCACCGCGAAGAAGACCGCGATCTCCCGGGCCCGTGAGCTGCTCGAGCTCGTCGGTCTCGACCCGGCCCTCGGCCGGCGCTACCCCAGCCAGTTGTCGGGCGGCCAGCAGCAGCGCGTCGGGGTCGCCCGCGCGCTCGCCGCCGACCCGCCGGTCATGCTCATGGACGAACCCTTCAGCGCCGTCGACCCCGTGGTCCGCGAGCAGCTGCAGGACGAGTTCCTGCGGCTGCAGGGCGAGCTCGGCAAGACGATCGTCATGGTCACCCACGACATCGACGAGGCGATCAAGCTCGGCGACCACGTCGCCGTGCTGCGTGTCGGTGGGCGGATCGCCCAGCTGGCCCGACCGCACGAGCTGCTCGCCCACCCGGCCGACGGCTTCGTCGCCGACTTCCTGGGACGCGACCGCGGGTACCGCGCGCTGGGCTTCGAGCGGGCGAGCATCCCGCTGCACGACGAGCCGACCGTGGCGCTGGGCTCGGGTGTCGGCGACGCGGCCGCCCGCGCCGGCAGCGACGGGTGGGTGCTCGTCGTCGACGACCGACGCCACCCCCAGGGCTGGGCGCGACCGGCCGACCTCGGTGACGGGGTGGTCGACGAGACCTCGCTCGCCCTGGGTGGCACGCTCGCCCGGGTCGACGGGCCACTGCGCGCCGCCCTCGATGCGGCCCTGTCCTCGCCGAGCCGCCGCGGGGTCGTCGTCGACGGCGATGGTGCCCTCGCCGGCACCTGCCGGGCCACCGAGGTCCTCTCCGTCATCGAGGCCCAGGAGCGGCCCCATGACCCGGGCGGCGCGACACCATGAGCTGGATCCTCGACCACCTCGACGACGTCCTCGCGCTCACCCTGCGGCACACGTGGCTCGCCGGTCTGCCCCTGCTGCTCGGCCTGCTCGTCGCGCTGCCTCTCGGCTGGCTGGCGCACCGCAGCCCACGCCTGCGTGGTGGCGTCATCGTCGCGGCGGGGCTGCTCTACACCGTGCCGTCGTTGGCGCTCTTCGTCCTCATGCCGCTCGTGCTGGGCACCGGCATCCTCGACCCGATCAATGTCGTCGTCGCCATGACGATCTACACCGTCGCGCTGCTCGTGCGCTCGGTCGTCGACGGTCTGGGCTCGGTGCCCGAGGAGGTCGAGCGGTCGGCGACGGCGATGGGCTACACGCCGGTGCGCCGGTTCTTCGGCGTCGAGCTGCCCCTCGCCGTGCCGGTCATCGCGGCCGGCCTGCGGGTCGCCGCGGTCAGCAATGTCTCGATCGTCTCGATCGCCTCGCTCATCGGCGTCAGCCAGCTCGGTGACCTGCTCGTCGACGGCTACAACCGGGCGATCGGCGGCGAGCTGCTCGCCGGCATCGCCGGGTGCATCCTGCTCGCCCTCGTCCTCGACATCGCGATCCGGCTCCTCGAGCGTGCCCTCACCCCGTGGCGGCGGGCGCGGGAGGGGAGCGCGGCATGATCGGGTCCATCCTCGAGTGGCTGACGAGTGCCGAAGCGTGGTCGGGAGCCGACGGGATCCTCGCGCGGCTGCTCGAGCACGTGGGCTACACCCTGCTCGTGCTCGTCATCGCCGCGGCCATCGCCATCCCCGTCGGCCTGTGGATCGGGCACTCCGGCCGTGGCCGGTGGCTCGTCACCGCGGCCAACGCCCTGCGCGCCGTGCCGACCCTCGGCCTGCTCTTCGCCCTCACCCTCGTCCTGCTGCCCCGACTGCCGGGCGACGCCGCCTTCCTCGTCCCGAGCGTCATCGTCCTCGTGCTCCTGGCGATCCCCGCGATCCTCTCCGGCACCTACGCCGGGGTCGAGGCCGTCGACCCCGCCGCCCGCGACGCCGCCCGCGGCATCGGCATGACCGGCAGCCAGGTGCTGTGGAAGGTCGAGCTGCCCATCGCCCTGCCCCTGCTCCTGTCCGGCCTGCGGGCCGCGGTGCTCCAGGTTGTCGCCACGGCGACCGTCGCCGCCTACGTCGGCCTGGGCGGCCTTGGCCGCTTCCTCATCGACGGGCTGGCCACACAGGACTACGCGATGACCGCCGGCGGCGCGATCCTCGTGGCCCTCCTCGCGCTGGCGCTGGACGCCCCCTTCGCCCTGCTGGGCCGGGTCGTCGTCTCGCCGGGACTCACCGGCCGCACCCGCTCCCTTCGTCCCTCGTCCGACCCCATCACCGCTGGAGGAACCCCATGACCCCGACCATCCGCGTGCCCCGTCGTGCCCGCGTCGCCGCGTTGTCCCTGACCATGGTCGGAGCCCTCGGCCTGACCGCCTGCGGTGGCGGCGGCGACCCGCTCGCCAGCTCCTCGTCGTCGGGCGAAGGGGGTGACGCCGGCGGTGGCGTCGTCGTGGGGTCCGCGGACTTCTCCGAGTCGATCCTGCTCGCCCACATCTACGCCGGCGCGCTCGAGGCCGACGGCGTGGAGGCCTCGACCAAGACCGGCATCGGCTCCCGCGAGGTCTACCTCAAGGCGCTCGAGGAGGGCTCCGTCGACGTCGTGCCGGAGTACACCGGCAACCTCGCGCTCTACTACGACAAGAAGTTCGCCGAGACCGACCCCGACAAGACCTACGACGGGCTCACCGAGGTGCTGCCCGACGGGCTGGCGGTCCTGGACAAGTCCGAGGCCGAGGACAACGACTCCATCGTCGTCACGAAGGAGACCGCGGACTCGCAGGACCTGAAGACGCTCGAGGACCTCACCGACGCGGCCGGGGAGATGACGCTCGGTGCGCCGTCGGAGTTCAAGACGCGGGCGCAGGGCATCCCCGGGCTGAAGAGCACCTACGACATCGAGTTCCAGAGCTTCCGTCCGCTCAAGCCCGGGCAGGCCACCAACGGCGCGCTGAAGAACGGGCAGATCGACGCGGCCAACATCTTCAGCACCGACCCGGCGATCGTCGAGAACGACTTCGTCGTCCTCGAGGACACCAAGAAGCTCTTCGGCAGCCAGAACGTCGTGCCGCTGGTGCGCGAGGACTCGCAGGAGCAGGTGGCCGAGACGCTCGACGAGGTCTCCGCGAAGCTGACGACCGAAAAGCTGCAGGAGCTGCTCAAGCGGACCGATATCGACAAGGAGGACCCGGACAAGGTGGCCGCGGACTTCCTCAAGGAGGAGGGGCTCGACTGAGCCCGCCAGTCTGTTCGGCCACGGGGGAGGGCCACCGGCGCGGGTGTGGCTGACGGCGTTGATGCCACCTGGCGTCGTTGGTGTCACCTGGTTGTCCCTCTCCGGGCGACCAAGCGACACCAACGACGCCGGGTCAGGGCGGCGGCCTGGCCCGCCGACATGACGAAGGGGGCTGCGCACCGTGGTGCGCAGCCCCCTTCGTCGCGTGAGCGTCCTGAGGTCACTCCCAGGAGGGGTTGGCGTTCTTCTTCGCCAGCTCCGAGAGGTCACTGTCGCCAGCCGGTGCCTCGGGGGCCTGCGCTGCGACCTCTTCGGCCTGCTCGGCCTCCTGCGCCGGCTCCTCGGCGACCGGCTCGGCCGGTGCCTCGGTCTCGGCCGGGGACTCGGCAGCCGTCGCCTCCGCGGCGGGCTCTGCAGCGGCAGGTGCCTCGACTGAGGGGGCGGCCGCGATGCCCGTCTCCCACGAGGGAGCGGCGTTCTTGGCCGCGAGGTCGCTGTCACCGGTCGCCGCCGGGGCGGCGGGAGCGGTGTCCTCGGCGACCGGGGTCGCCTCGGCGGCGGGTGCCTCCGACTCCTCGGCAGCAGGCGTGGCCTCGACCTCGGCGGGTGCCTCGGTGGTGGTGGGTGCCGCGGCCTCGGCAGGTGCCTCGGTGGTGGCCGGAGCCTCTGCCGCGGAGGTGGCAGCAGCAGCCGGGGCGGCAGCCGCGGCGCCGGTCTCCCACGAGGGAGCGGAGTTCTTGGCCGCGAGGTCGCTGTCACCGGTCGCCGCCGGAGCCGCGGCGGGAGCAGCGGCCTCGGCAGCCGGTGCCTCCTCGGAGGCAGACTCCGTGGCCGACTCGGCGGGCGCCGCAGCCGGGGTTGCAGCAGCGCCGGTCTCCCAGGAGGGAGCGGCGTTCTTCGCGGCGACCGAGTCTTTGGCAGCCGCAGCCGCGGGCGCCTTGGCCTTGGGTTCCTCGGCGGCCGGCGCGGCGGCACCCGGTCTCCCAGGACGGGGCGGCGTTCTTGTCGGCGACCGATCCGGTCTCCCACGAGGGGGCCGCGTTCCTCTCGGCAGCGGTGGCCCCGGTGGGCGCCTCAGCCTTCGCCTCCTCGGCCTTGGGCTCCTCGGCGGCCGGCGTGGCAGCGCCCGTCTCCCACGACGGGGCGGCGTTCTTCTCTGCAGCCGAACCGGTCTCCCACGACGGCGCGGCGTTCTTCTCAGCAGCCGAACCCGTCTCCCAGGAGGGAGCCGCGTTCTTGTCCGCGGCGGTGGACGCGGCCGCAGCCGTGCCCGCTGCTGCAGCGGCGCCCCCGGCAGCGGCGCCGGTCTCCCAGGAGGGGGCGGCGTTCTTGTCCGCGGCGGTCGCCGGCTCGTCGGCCGGAGCCTCCGCCTGCTTCGCCTCGGCCGGGGCAGGCGCAGCCTGCGTCGAGGTCTCCTCGGTGGCCTCCGCGGGCGCGGCGGCGGGGGCGCCCTTCGCCTCGACCGGGGCGGCCTCCTTGACCGACGCGAGCAGCATCTGCGCGACGTCGACGACCTCGATGTCCTCGGAGGCGCCCTCGGACTGCTTGGCCGTCAGGCCGTCGGTGAGCATGACGCGGCAGAAGGGGCAGCCGACGGCGATCCTGTCCGCGCCGGTTGCGATGGCCTCCTCGGTGCGGTTGAGGTTGATCCGCGAGCCGAGCTGCTCCTCCATCCACATGCGGGCGCCACCGGCGCCGCAGCAGAAGGACTTCTCCTTGGAGCGCTCCATCTCCTTGAGCTCGACACCAGGCAGCGCCGAGATGAGCTCGCGCGGCGGGGCGTAGACGTTGTTGTGGCGACCCAGGTAGCAGGGGTCGTGGTAGGTCACCGACGGCCCGGTGGACGCGACGTCCTTGTTGCTCGACTTGCGCGTGCCCTCGGGGCGGTTGACCGGGACGATCTTCTTCTCGCGGACGAGGCGGTTGAGCAGCTGCGTGTGGTGCAGCACCTCGTACTTGCCGCCGAGCTGCGGGTACTCGTTCTTGATCGTGTTGAAGCAGTGCGCGCAGGTGACGACGATCTTGGTCGCGCCGAGCTCGTTGAGCGTCTCGACGTTCTGCTCCGCGAGCATCTGGAAGAGCACCTCGTTGCCCGCGCGGCGAGCGGAGTCACCGGTGCAGGTCTCGCCGTTGCCCAGGACCGCGAAGTCCACACCGGCGTGGTCGAAGAGCTCGGCCACTGCGCGGGTCGTCTTCTTGGCGCGGTCCTCGTAGGCGCCGGCGCAGCCGACCCAGAAGAGGTAGTCGACGTCGTCCGCGGACTCGACGTCCTCGCCGAGGACCTTGACGGAGAAGGGGAGGTCCTTCGCCCAGTCCATGCGCGCCTTGGCGCCCATGCCCCAGGGGTTGCCCTTGGACTCCAGCTTCTTGAACAGGCCCCCGAGCTCGCTCGGGAAGGCCGACTCGATGAGGTTCTGGTAGCGGCGCATGTCGACGATGTGGTCGACGTGCTCGATGTCGACGGGGCACTGCTCGACGCAGGCGCCACAGGTGGTGCACGACCACAGGACGTCCTCGTCGATGACCGCGTCGGGGCCGTGCGGGTTGTAGGCCGACAGCGGGTGGTCGATGTCGTAGCCGGTCTGGCCGACGAGCGACATCTCGCCCCAGTTGATCGCGTCCGGCTCGGCCGTCGCGACGGCGCCCTCGGCCTGGCCGGCCTCGGCGCCACCGAAGGCGACGGCACCGTCGGCGGTCTGGCCCTTGGCGGCGCTCGCCGGGGTGTAGACGCCCGAGACGCCCTGTGCCGCAGCGAGGTAGGGCGCCTTGGCGTGCGCGTGGTCGCGCAGCGTCATCATGAGCAGCTTGGGGGAGAGGGGCTTCTCGGTGTTCCAGGCGGGGCACTGGCTCTGGCAGCGGCCGCACTCGGTGCAGGTGGAGAAGTCGAGCAGGCCCTTCCACGTGAAGTCCTCGACCTTGCCGACGCCGAGGGTGGAGTCCTCCTCCATCTCCTCCATGACCTCCATGGAGAAGGGCTTGCCGTCGACGAGCATCGGCTGCAGCTCACCCAGGGAGGTGCGGCCGTCGGCGTGACGCTTGAAGTAGATGTTGAAGAAGGCGAGGAAGCGGTGCCACGCGACACCCATCGTCGGGTTGATCGAGATGGTGATCATCCAGGCGTACGAGATGAGCAGCTTGATCAGCGCGACGACGACGATGCCAGCCTCGAGCGCCCCGACGGACATGCCCGAGAAGAGCGAGCCGAGCCAGCCGGTCAGCGGGAAGTGCAGCAGCGATGCGTGGTCGGTCTCGCCGGTGTTGAGCAGGAGCGCCCGCTCCAGGCCGCGCAGCAGGGCGATGCAGATGCCGACGCCGAGGATGGTCAGCTCGACGTAGTAGGCCTGCCAGAAGGTCGAGCCGAAGAAGCGGGACGTGCGGCCCTCGTCACCGGCGGCCGAGCGCGGGTGGCTCTTCTGCCGGATGACCATCAGCATGACGATCGTGATGATGCCCGTCATCGCGAAGAGCTCGGTGATCCACTCGTAGAGGAAGAAGTGGCCGATGAGCGGCAGCACGAAGTGCGGGTCGAAGAGCTGGACCGTCGCCTGCACCAGTGTCAGGAAGAGGACGCCGAAGGAGATCATCGTGACCCAGTGGGCGATCGCCACGATCGGCAGTCGCGACATGCGGGTGTGTCCGAGGAACTCCCGCAGCAGCGTCGCCGTGCGGGCGCCGGGCTGACCCGTGCGCTCCTTGGCCGGCGTCGACGCTCCGAGCTTGAAGACGGTGACGAAGTGCTTGACGGCTCGAGCGAGCAGGCCCCATCCGACGATGGTGATCCCGACCCCGAGGATGATCGCGACGATCTGGAGGGCAGACATGGGGTCGAGTCTAGGACTCGGGCCCTGCCCCGACAGCCTGATGGAGGTGCGGCACTCGTCACCCAGCCGACCCTCACCAACCCCCCTGCCGGCGGGACGAAGGGGGGAGCCTCCCCCTTCGTCTCGTGGCGGTGAGACCCGCTTGCACCGACAGATAACGCGGTGTTGGAATATCCATAACATCGCGTTCGTTGTCGCGGACGTGCCCGCCGCAGTGACCGCGGCATCTCGACTCCCGAGGGAAGGACCCGCGTTGCCCATCTACGAAGACGCCACCAAGCTCGTCGGCCGGACTCCGCTCGTGCGGATCAACCGCATCATCGACTCCGAGGCCACCGTCGCCGCGAAGCTCGAGTTCTACAACCCGGCCAACTCGGTCAAGGACCGCATCGGCGCCGCGATCATCGACGCAGCCGAGGCCTCCGGTGACCTCAAGCCCGGCGGCACGATCGTCGAGGCGACCTCGGGCAACACGGGCATCGCGCTCGCGATGGTCGGCGCGGCCCGCGGCTACAACGTCGTCCTGGCCATGCCGGAGACCATGTCCAAGGAGCGCAGGGCGCTCCTGCGCGCCTACGGTGCTGAGCTCGTCCTCACCGAGGGCGCCAAGGGGATGAAGGGCGCGGTCGAGAAGGCCGAGGAGATCGCCGCCGAGCGCGGCGCCGTCCAGGCGAAGCAGTTCGCCAACGCCGCCAACCCGGCCATCCACGAGAAGACCACTGGTCCGGAGATCTGGGAGGACACCGACGGTGAGGTCGACATCCTCATCTCCGGCATCGGCACCGGCGGCACCATCACCGGCGCCGGCCGCTACCTGCGCTCGCAGAAGTCGGACGTCCAGATCATCGCGGTCGAGCCGGCCGAGTCCCCGATCCTCAACGGTGGCGCCCCCGGCCCGCACAAGATCCAGGGCCTGGGTGCCAACTTCGTGCCCGAGATCCTCGACACCGAGATCTACGACGAGGTCATCGACATCGACGCCCCGACGGCTATGGACTGGGCGCGTCGGTCGGCCACCGACGAGGGTCTGCTCGTCGGCATCTCCTCCGGCGCCGCCTTTGCGGCGGCGGACCAGGTGGCCCGCAGGCCGGAGAATGCCGGCAAGACGATCGTCGTCATCATCCCGAGCTTCGGCGAGCGTTACCTCTCCACCCCGCTCTTCGAGGGGCTCCTCGACTGACCGTGGCCACCCACCTGCCGATCCGCGCCACGATCCGTGAGGATCTCGCCGCGGCCATGGAGCGCGACCCCGCCGCGACCTCGCGGTGGGTCGTGCTCCTGACCTCTGCCGGGCTGCACGCCATCTGGCTGCACCGCATCGCCCACCGCTGGTGGGTGCGCCCCGGCGGCAGGTGGCCCGCGCGCCTGCTCGCCTACGTCTCGCGCTCGGTGACCGGGATCGAGATCCACCCGGGCGCCCACATCGGGCGCCGCTTCTTCATCGACCACGGGATGGGTGTCGTCATCGGCGAGACGGCGGTCGTCGGTGACGACGTCATGCTCTTCCACGGCGTCACGCTCGGCGGCACCTCGGGTCGGCGGGTCAAGCGGCACCCGACGCTCGGCGACAAGGTCATGGTCGGCGCGGGCGCCAAGATCCTCGGCGACGTCCACGTCGGCAGCAACGTCAAGGTCGGCGCCAACTCCGTCGTCGTCAAGGACGTGCCGACCGGCGCTGTCGCGACAGGCATCCCGGCGCGCTACCGCTTCCCGGCGCTCGAGGGCACCCCGGAGCTGTCGTCGCAGGAGCTGCTCTACGCGGACCCGGCGCTCTTCATCTGAGGCCGCTCGCCGGTCCCTGAGGTGCGAGCGCCAGCGAGCCTCGAAGGGAGGGGACCCACCGATCACCGGTGGGTCCCCTCCCTTCGTCGTGTCGCGGGTCAGGCGGGGGTCGGGCCCTCGCCGAGCGGGTAGGTCGACGGGCCCTGGGGGTCCGCGGCGACGCCGCTCGGGACGTCGCGGGTGGGGTCGCCCTTGATCTTGCTGGCGCCCTCACGCATCTTGTCGCCGGCGACGGAGGCGGCGGTGCTCACCGCGTCGAGCGCCGCGGGGGCGGCCTTGGTCTTGGCGGCGTGCTTGGCGGTGGCCACCTGTTGCTGCACCGGCTGCGACTGCCAGGCCTTTGCGGCGCCGGAGCGGATCTGCTCGTAGCGCTGACGACCGGCCCGGGCGCCGAGCACGTACCCGGCGGCGGCACCGAGGAGGAAGGAGATCTTCGACATGGGAGTCCTTTCGATCTGGTGGTCGCTTCACCGCCGACACTACCCACCCGGGCATGGCCTACCGTGGACTCGCCCGCGGTGCCGTGGGCGAGGAGGGCTCGCATAGTGGCCTAGTGCGGCGGTCTTGAAAACCGCTATGGCGGCAACGTCATCGTGGGTTCGAATCCCACGCCCTCCGCCAGCTGCCTCAGCGCAGGGCACGGACCCGGCGGGAGACGACGAAGGTCAGCCCGCACGTCGCCGCCGTACCAACGGTGCCCCACGCCAGGTCGTAGAGGACGGAGCCCGAGGGGTAGCCGTCGAGGACGGCGAGGTTGGTGAGGTTCCACGTCGCGTAGGCGACCAGCCCCAGGACGGCACCGTTGAGCACGGCCGTGACCCAGGACCCCTGCGCCAGGGCCGGGTTGATCGCCAGCCACACCATGCCGAAGACGTAGATCGCGTAGAAGGCGAGGGCCGCCACCATGTTCGGCGAGTCCGCGAGCCAGTCGCCCAGGTGCTCTTCGTAGACGGGTCGGGCGATGACGCCGAGCCAGAGGTAGTCCAGGACCCCGAAGATCACCGCGGCCACGACGTACCGCCCGAACCACGCCATGGCGCCCAGCGTAGACGCGGCGACCGCTCCCCGGGGTGCGGTTGTCGGGGCCCTGGAGTTCACTGGGTGGATGACTCGGTGCAGCATTGTCCCCCCGCACGTCCTCGCCGCGCTCGCCCGCTCCGACCGGCCCGGCCCGGCGCTCGTCGCCGCCCGCACGCTGGCCATCGACGCCTCGCTGCGTCACGAGCGGCTCCCGGCCGGGCCGCGCCCCACGATCGCTCCGCCGGTCCGGCAGGAGGTGGCCGGGCCGCAGCGCACCATCCACGACGCGCGTGGGGGAGAGGAGCTGCCCGGTGAGGTCGTGCGCGTCGAGGGTGACCCGGCGACCGGCGACCGGCGACCCGGCGGCCGACGAGGCCCACGACGGACTCGGCCTCACCTGGCGGCTGTGGGCGCAGGAGTACGGCCGCGACTCCCTCGACGGCGCGGGGATGCCCCTCGTCGCCACCGTGCGCTACGCCGAGCAGTACGACAACGCCTTCTGGAACGGCGAGCAGATGGTCTTCGGCGACGGAGACGGTGAGACCTTCGGCCGCTTCACCGCCAGTCTCGACGTCATCGGGCACGAGCTCGCGCACGGAGTCACCGAGCACACGGCGGGGCTGGTCTACCGCGGCCAGCCGGGGGCGCTCAACGAGCACGTCTCCGACGTCTTCGGGGTGCTCGTCAAGCAGCGCCACCTCGACCAGTCCGCCGACGAGGCCGACTGGCTCATCGGGGCGGAGCTGCTGCTGCCGGCCGTGCAGGGCAGCGCGCTGCGGTCGATGGCGGCGCCCGGCACCGCCTACGACGACCCACGTCTGGGTCGGGACCCCCAGCCGGCGCACATGGACGACTTCGTGCGCACGAGTGACGACAACGGCGGGGTCCACATCAACTCGGGCATCCCCAACAAGGCCTTCCACCTGGTCGCGACGACGATCGGCGGCCCAGCGTGGCAGGCGCCCGGCCTCATCTGGCGCGACGTCCTCCTCGGCGAGATCAGCGCAGACTGCGACTTCGCGACCTTCGCCGATCTCACCCTCGCGGCCGCCACGGACCGCTACGGGCGTGACTCCGCCGAGGCAGCGGCCGTTGCCGACGCCTGGCGGCAGGTGGGCGTCACCCCGGCGGGCGAAGGGGGTGCGCCTGACCCGGCCCGGGAGCAGCCGGAGCCGGTCGACGGCGCCGCCGACGCCGCGCTGCGACTCACCCGCACGGGTGGGGTGGCCGGCCTGACCCGCACCCGGGAGCTGACTCTCGGGGAGCTTCCCGAGCCCGACGCACGCGCCTTCCGCTCGCTCATCGAGGGGCCGCAGCTGCCACGTCTTGCCGACGAGGCGCCGCCACGACCGGACGCCTTCTGCTACGGGCTGAGCTGCGAGCGGCCCGAGCTCGACGTGCAGGTCCCCGAGGCGGCGCTGCCGCAGGCGACCCGGCGGCTCTTCGAGCGGACCCTGCGCCGGGAGGGGTGATCCCCCTTCGCACTAGGCTGCCGGGGTGAGCGATCGACCCCTCCTCGTGGTCCTCAACGGACCCAACCTCAACCTCCTGGGCGAGCGCGAGCCCGACATCTACGGGCACGAGACCCTCGCCGACGTCGAGGCGTTGTGCCGCAAGCGCGCTGACGGGCTCGAGTGGGAACTCGACTTCCGCCAGACCAACCACGAGGGCGTCATGATCGACGCGATCCACGAGGTGCGCGCGAGCGCCGTCGGGGTCGTCGTCAACGCCGGGGGCTGGACCCACACGTCGGTGGCGATCCGCGATGCACTGGCCGCGGTGCGGGGGCCGGTCGTCGAGGTGCACATCTCCGACGTGCACGCCCGCGAGGAGTTCCGTCACCACTCCTACATCTCCGACCTCGCGGCCGAGGTGATCGTCGGACGCGGTGTCCGTGGCTACGTCGACGCGATCGACGCCGTCCACCGTCACGCCTGACCGGGTCCACACCTAGCGGAACGCAATCGCGCCATGCACCCCTTTTGCTGGTAGCGTCCATCACGTAGTTGCAGTACAAGACTTCTCGCATGATGCGAAGCGGGTACGGCGCACGCCGTGCCCGCAGTGTTTTCAGGGGCGTGTACCCCCTGCCGAGGGGAGCTTTGCAGCTGGCAAGGGACCGTGACCTGCGGACCCGGATTGTTCAACAGGAAAGAAGATTCACCCCATGGCACAGGGCACCGTTAAGTGGTTCAACGCTGAGAAGGGCTTTGGCTTCATCGCCCAGGACGGCGGCGGCCCCGACGTGTTCGTTCACTACTCCGCGATCGACACGACCGGCTACCGGTCGCTCGACGAGGCGCAGCGCGTCGAGTTCGAGATCACCCAGGGCCCCAAGGGCCCGCAGGCTGAGCGCGTTCGTCCCGTCTGAGACGACGCGCACCTGATGCGGTGACCACACCGCTTCTGCACGAGGCCCCCACCGGTCACCGGTGGGGGCCTCGTCGTCTCCCGCCCCCTTCGTCTGCCGTGGTCGGATCGGTCAGGGGAACCTCACCGGGAGTGCCTGTAGGGTGCCCCCCGATGAGCACCGAGGGCGATGGCCGGGACGAGACCCGCGCCGCACGACCAGAGCGCGAGCGGCGTCCCTCCCGACGCGACCCCGTGAAGCCCGAGCGCCCCCAGCCGAGCTTTTCCTCGCGGTCCGACCGCCGCGCGCACGAGGCGGGTCGCGGGCAGCACCACACGCGCGGCTCGCGACGCCGGCAGCGCGACGAGCGCCGTGCGAGCTTCCGACGCAAGGCGGCGATCGCCGGCGGAGTCGTCGTCGCGCTCACCGCGTCGCTCGGCATCGGCGTCGCCCTCCACCTCGACGACAACATCTCGCGCGTCGACATCGCGGCCGGGTCGACGCAGCGCCCCGACGACGTCGACGGCGCCCTCAACATCCTCGTCATCGGCTCCGACACCCGAGAGGGTCTGGGGACCACGGAGTACGGCGTCGGCACGGCCGAGGGCGGACCCCGCTCCGACACCAACCTGCTCGTGCACATCTCGGCCGACCGCAAGTCGACCTACGTCGTGTCGATCCCGCGCGACTCGATGACCAAGGCACCGACCGACTGCGCCGACCCGACGTCGACGGTGGCCAACGGCGAGGTCCGCCGGTGGAACGACAACTTCAACCAGGGCGGACCCGCCTGCACGGTCAAGACCCTCGAGGGCCTCACCGGTATCTACGTCGACCACGTCGCGGTCATCGACTTCAGCGGCTTCCAGTCGATGGTCGACGGGCTCGGTGGCGTCGAGGTCTGCCTGCCCGAGGCCGTCGACGACGAGGACGCCCAGATCAGCCTCGAGGCCGGACGCCAGCGCCTCACGGGCAAGGAGGCGCTCGGCTACGTCCGCATGCGCAAGACGCTCGGCGACGGCTCCGACCTCCAGCGGATCAAGCGCCAGCAAGCCTTCATGGCGTCGATGGCGCAGGAGGCGACCAAGACCTCGCTGCTGCTCCGCCCCGACCGGCTCTACAAGTTCCTCGACGCGGCGACGAAGTCGATGACCGCCGACGACGACCTCGGCCTGACGAAGATGATGTCGATCGCCTCGAGCCTCAAGGGTCTGGGCACCGACGAGATCGTCTTCGTCACCGTCCCCACGGAGCCCTACGCGGCAGACGTCAACCGCGTCCAGTGGCGCGAGGAGGCGGCCGACGAGCTGTGGGCCGCGGTGCGCGACGACTCGGACCTGCCCGGGGCCGAGCCGAAGAAGAAGGTCAAGGAGCGGGCGCTCACGGTGGCGCCCTCGGACATCACCGTGAGCGTGGTCAACGACACCGCCGCGACCGGTCTCGGCACGCAGGAGGCCGAGGCGCTGCAGGTGCAGGGCTTCACCGCGTCGGTGGCGGATGTGGCCCCGACCTCGGACGCCAGGGGTGTCGTCGTGCGCCATGCGAAGGGGGACACCGAGTCCGCTCGCACCGTCGCCGCGGCGTACCCCGGGGCCAAGCTCGTCGTCGACCGCACGCTCACGACGGGCAACGTCCAGGTCGTCCTCGGGATGGGTGCCGAGACGGCGTCCGAGGTGCCCAACCGCGAGGGCGACGAGCCGCTCCCTTCGGCCACCGTGACCGCACCGCCGGCACCCACCGCGGTCGAGAGTCGCACGGCCGACGAGGACATCTGCGGCTGATCGGTACCCGAGTTGGTCGCCCGCCCACCCGGCAGATACTCTGTCCGGGTTGTCTGGAGGCGTCGCCTAGTCCGGTCTATGGCGCCGCACTGCTAATGCGGTTTGGGCTAACCGCCCATCGAGGGTTCAAATCCCTCCGCCTCCGCCAGCAGACGAGACCCCGGTCGCACGATGCGGCCGGGGTCTCGTCATGTCCTGGCGGGTGTCAGCCGCGGGTGGAGCGGTGCTCGTCGACGAGCGCGAGGACCGCGAGCGAGAGCAGCCCCAGCAGTGCGATGAGCGACCACGCGAGCAGCGTGATCGGGGACGGCGGCTGCTCGAAGGCGGCGATGGCGCGCCACGAGCCCAGCCCGATGACCGCGAGGAAGGTCGGCAGGGCGAGGACGAGCCGAAGGGGGGTGAGGCGCACGAAGCCGACGACGCACGCGGCGCTCCAGGCGTGGGTCGTGACGATGATGGCCCCGACGGTGAGCAGCGCGACGGGATCGGAGGTCATCGTCAGCAGGGTGGAGGCGGTCGGTGCCCGGCCGTCCATGAGCAGCGACCACACACCGATCGTCACCAGGTCGATGGCGCCCACGACGAGGACGGCGAGGGCGAGGAGGGCGGCCAGACCGCGCACGCGGAAGCCCTGGTCCGGGCGCGACGTGGAGACGAGCACGATGGGCCACATGACCCCGAGCGTGACGGCGAGGATGGCCACGAGGGTCGGGTCGGCCTCGATGGGGTAGTCGGAGGTCGAGCGGTGGCGCAGCCACCCCGCCCGGGCGAGCAGGAAGAGCCCGGTGAAGAGGAGTGCCGCGCCGGCCCCGGCACCGACCGCGCGGCGCTGGTCGGCCCACCACGGTGGGCCGACCAGCTCGGCGCGACGGAGGTCCTCGGCGGTGCGGGGCGCGATCCGCCCGTGCGGGTCGTGGGCCATGCCTCCATCATGGCCACGGGCACCGATGGCTCAGCGGGCGGCCTCCAGCTCCCGGCCCGCGGACTCGTCCTCGGCCGTGGGGTGCTCGGCAGGCGAGGGTCCGGTGAGCTCGCCCCGGTCGGCGAAGATCCACGAGCGCATCGCGACGAACTTGACCACCGTCGCGACGACATTGGCCACGCCGATGACGAGGGTCTCGGCCACGACCGGTGTCGCCGGCCATGCCGCGTGCAGCGCTCCGAGCGCTCCCGAGGTCATCGCCCAGGTCCCGCCGAAGACGAGGAGGGCCTGCGCGTGGTGACGCAGACTCCCTTCGCCGCCGCGGATGCCGAAGGTCCACCGCCGGTTTGCCCAGGTGTTGGCGATCGTCGCGAGCAGGAGCGCGGTGACGTTGGCCGTCTGCGAGCCGACGCCGACGACCGAGGCGAGCGCCGCGAGAGCCCGAGGTGGAGCAGGGTCGACCCCACGCCCACGACACCGAAGCGCACTACGTGGGCTCCGACGCCGGACGTCGGGGGGATTCGCCCCATGTCCTGGCGGATCTGCTCGGTCGGCAGCCGCCCGGAGGCCAGGGCCCGGTGCATCCGCCAGACGCCGCGCAGGTCGTCGGTCGCCGTCCCGACGACGTCGACCCGGCTGTCGGGGTCGTCGTACCAGTCGACGGGCACCTCGTGGATGCGCAGGCCGCAGCGTTCGGCGAGGACGAGCAGCTCGGTGTCGAAGAACCACGTCGGGTCCTCCACGAGGGGCAGGAGCACCTGCGCGACGTCCCCGCGGATCGCCTTGAATCCGCACTGCGCGTCGGAGAAGCCGGCACCGAGGGCCGCGTGCAGCACGAGGTTGTAGGCCCGGGAGATCAGCTCGCGCTTGGCGCCGCGCACGACCCGGCTGTCCGGGTGCAGGCGGGTACCGATCGCCAGGTCCGAGTGGCCCGACATCAGGGGCGCGATGAGCGGCCACAGGGCGTCGAGGTCGGTCGACAGGTCGACGTCCATGTAGGCGAGCACCGGTGCGCGAGAGGCCAGCCAGACCTGCTTGAGGGCACGACCTCGCCCCTTGGCCTCCAGCCGGACCACCGCGACCTCGGGCATCTCCCGCGTCAGTGCCGCGGCGACGAGCGGGGTGGAGTCGGTGCTCGCGTTGTCGGCCACCGTGATCCGGAAGGGGTAGGGGAAGGTCGTCATCAGGTGCTCGTGCAACCGACGGACGCACGGCCCGAGGGTGTGCTCCTCGTTGTGGACCGGCACGACGACATCGAGGACGGGGGTCGGGGTCGTCTCAGACATCGGTGCCCGCCCCGGTGGTGGTCGAACCGGACGAGGAGGTCGCCGGCTGGGTGAGGTCGTAGAAGGTGCTGCCACCGATCGTCACCTCGGTGAAGTTCTCCTGCACCCAGGTCGAGATCTGCGAGGCGCTGCCCGAGCCACCCATGCCGCCACCCATGCCCCCGCCGGCGGCGAAGTAGTGGATGCGGCCCTGCGCGACGTACTCCTGGAACTGCTCCAGGGTGGGGGAGGGGTCGGAGCCGTTGAACCCGCCGATCGCCATGACCGGCAGCTCGCTGCCGAGCTGCAGGCCCGCGGCGTTCTGCGAGCCGATTGCGGCGGCGACCCAGGTGTAGGAGTCGGCGTCGGCGGACAGCGCGGCCACGACCTCGGTGCTCGGGGTGCTCGCGTCGAGCAGACCGCCCATGCCGCCGCCGCCCTGTGGGGTGCCGGTGCCAGTGCCGGTGCCGGTGCCGCCCGCGGCCTGCGGCCTGCCACCGTCCGGGGCGCCCCCGCCGCCACCCGGGGCGCCACCCCGAGCGCCTCCGCCGCCCGGGCCGCCGGTCGACGGACCGGCGGTGACGATCGAGCCGGAGTGCCCCTCGGCGAGGGTCGTGGCCGAGTAGGCGGCCGGACCGGCGAGGCCCGCGGCGATCGCCGCAGCCGCGATGATCGGCACTGCCCTGACGTGGACGCGGGCGATGACGAGCAGGAGGAAGGCCGCGGCGAGTCCGACGGCGAGGACGGCGACGCGCAGCCAGCCGTACTCGGTGGTGCGGCTGAGGAGCACGAAGCCCCACACGCCCGCGGCGGCCGTCGCCACGGCGAGGGGCACGGAGCCGACGGACTCCTCCCTTCGCTCCCAGGCCTCGGCCGCACCGGCGCCGACGAGGACGGCGACGGCCGGCGCCAGGGCCACGGTGTAGTAGTCGTGGAAGATGCCGGCCATGAAGGAGAAGACGAGCATCGTCACCACGAGCCAGCCACCCCACACGAGGTAGGCCGCGCGGCGCACGTCGGTCCGCGGCGAGCGCCCGCGCAGCCACAGCCCCGCGGCCAGCAGGACGAGCGCGCTCGGGATGAGCCACGAGATCTGGCCGCCGGAGCCGGACTCGAACATCCGGAACAGGCCCGTCTGGCCCCAGCCGTTGCCGCCGCCGACGGAGCCGGTCTCCTCACCGTTGATCCGACCCAGGCCGTTGTAGCCGAAGGTCAGCTCGAGGAAGGAGTTGGTCTGGCTGCCGCCGATGTAGGGCCGCATGCTCTCGGGGACGAGCTCGACGATCGCGACCCACCACCCTGCGGCGAGCAGCATCGTGCCGACGCCGGCCAGCGAGCCGATGACGCGTCGACGCAGCGTGGTGTCCGCCGCCACGAGGAAGGCGATGCCGAGGAAGGGCACGACGAGCAGCACCTGGAGGGTCTTGGTGAGGAAGCCCAGGCCGATGAGTGCCCCCACGAGGGCGAACCAGCGGATCGAGCCGCGCTCGATGGCATGCACCGTCGCCCAGGCGGCGGCCGTCATGAGCAGCACGAGCAGCGCGTCGGGGTTGTTGAAGCGGAACATCAGGACGGCGACGGGCGTGAGGGCGAGGACCGCACCGGCGAGCAGCCCGGCCCCTGCGCCCCAGTGCCGCTTGACGCTGGCATGGACGAGGGCGACGCTCGCGACGCCCATGAGCACCTGCGGGACGAGGATCGACCACGAGCTCAGCCCGAAGATCCGCACCGACAGTGCCATGACCCACAGGGACGCCGGCGGCTTGTCGACGGTGATCGACCCGGCAGCGTCGGAGGCGCCGTAGAAGAGGGCGCTCCAGCTCTGCGAACCGGCTTGCACCGCAGCGGAGTAGAAGGAGTTGGCCCACCCGCTGGCGCTGAGGTTCCACAGGTAGGCCGCGGCGGTGAGCGCGAGGAGACCGAGCAGCGCCGGCCGGGCCCATCGGGGGTCGGCCTCGGGGCCGCGCCACAGCCGGGTGAGGCGCGAAGGGGGTGACGGGGCGCGGCGTGGCGTCGCCGCCGCAGGGGGCGGGGTGAGGGTCATCGTGTCCATGACCACCACGCTCCGGCCGCGCCCTGTGGCCCCGCTGTGGCCCGTCGGTGGTCGAGGTGTGAGCCCCGCCCCGCTGGTCGAGGTGCGAGGAGCTCTGCGACGAGCCTCGAGACCTCCGGCGTCCCTCAGCCCACCGGCAGCGTCACGGTGAAGACCGTCCGTCCGGGTGCCGAGTCCACTCCGACCTCGCCACCGTGGGCACGGGCGACGGCGGTGACGATCGACAGCCCGAGACCGGTGCTGCCGGAGGCGCGCTGGCGCGACCCGTCGCCCCGGGTGAAGCGCTCGAAGACGTGGGGCCGCAGGTCGTCGGGGATGCCGGGCCCGTCGTCGGCCACCTCGAGGACGGCGCGTCGGCCCCCTTCGTCGAGGCGAAGGGAGGTCCGCACCGTCGTCCCTGCAGGGGTGTGGGTGCGGGCATTGGCGAGGAGGTTGGCGAGGACCTGGTGCAGGCGCGCGCGGTCGCCGACGACCTCGATCGGCTCCGGGGGCAGGTCGAGCTCCCACCGGTGGTCGGGGGAGATCGTGCGGGCGTCGCCGGAGACGTCGATGGCGAGCATCGTCAGGTCGACCGCCTCGCGCTCGAGCGGGCGCCCGGTGTCGAGCCGGGCGAGCAGGAGCAGGTCCTCGACGAGGTCCTGCATGCGCAGCGCCTCGGACTCGACCCGGGACAGCGCGTGGGTGACGCCGGCGGGGACCGGCTCGGTCTCGCGTCGGGTCAGCTCGGCGTAGCCGCGGATGGACGCGAGCGGCGTGCGCAGCTCATGGCTGGCGTCGGCGACGAACTGCCGCACGCGCGTCTCCGACTCCTGCCGCGCACGCAGGGCGCCATCGACGTTGTCGAGCATGCTGTTGAGCGCCAGTCCCACCTGCCCGACCTCGGTGCCGGGGTCGACGTCGGGGACGCGTTCGGCGAGCGCCACGTCGCCGGAGTCGAGCTCGAGCTCGGAGACGCGGCGGGCGGTCCCGGCGACGCGGTCGAGCGGCTGGAGGTTGCGACGCACGAGATAGGTGCCGCCGACCCAGACGCCGACGAGCCCGACGACGCTCGATCCGACGATGATCATGACGATGGCGCTGACGGTGCGCCCGATCGGGTCGACGGGGACGCCGGTGATCGCGGTCCACCCGTCGGCGGTGCGCACCGACACGAGCCGGTAGGTGCCGATGTCGTCGCCGAGGTCGACGGTGCGCGGGCGGCTGCCCAGGCCGGACTCGTCGAGCTGGGCGACCTGGTCGGCGTCGAGGCTGTCGTTGTGCCCGGAGGTGTTGACGGCGTAGTTGACCTCGTTGCCGCGCTCGTCGACGGCGACCTCGCCGTCGCGCAGGACGAGGTGGAGCACGGCATTGCCGCTGCCAGCGGGTGGCCCGCCGCGCGGTCCGCTCGGGGGCTGGGTGCCGTCGAGAGCGCCGACGAAGCGGTCGGACGCGCTCAGCAGGTCGTCGTCGACCTGCTGGGTGAGGTACTCACGGGCGGCCAGGCTCGTCAGGGTTCCCGTGACGGCGGTGAGGGCGAGGAAGAGCAGCAGGACCGAGGCGACGAGCTTGGCCCGCAGCGTCCACGTCGACGGATGGCGAAGGGAGGTCATCTCGCCGGCTTGAGGACGTAGCCGGCGCCGCGCATCGTGTGGATCATCGGCTCGCGCCCGGCGTCGACCTTCTTGCGCAGGTAGGAGATGTACAGCTCGACGACGTTGGCCTGGCCGCCGAAGTCGTAGTTCCACACCCGGTCGAGGATCTGCGCCTTGGACAGCACCCGGCGCGGGTTGCGCATGAGATAGCGCAGCAGCTCGAACTCCGTTGCGGTCAGGCTGATCTCGTCACCGCCGCGGGTGACCTCGTGGCTGTCCTCGTCGAGGGTGAGGTCGCCGACGACGATGAGCGAGGAGGACTCCTCGGCGACGACGGCCGTGCGGCGCAGCAGTGCGCGGACCCGGGCGACGACCTCCTCGAGGCTGAAGGGCTTGGTGACGTAGTCGTCGCCGCCGGCGGTGAGCCCCGCGACGCGGTCCTCGACGGCGTCGCGGGCGGTGAGGAAGAGGACGGGCACGTCGGGGGCGTCGGCGCGCATCCGGCGCAGCACCTCCATCCCGTCGATGTCGGGCAGCATCATGTCGAGCACGACGGCGTCGGGCGAGATCTCGCGGGCGGCACGCACCGCGTCGGTCCCGGTGCCCGCGGTGCGCACCTCCCAGCCTTCGTAGCGCAGCGCCATGGAGACCAGTTCGGTGAGGTTGGGCTCGTCGTCGACGACGAGCACGCGCACGGGCGAGCCGTCGGGGCGGGTGAGTGCGGGGGGTGCGGAGCGCTGGGCCATGGTGACAGTCAACTCCCTTCGCCCTGCTCGTGACCATGTGTCGGCTGTGCGTCACCTGTGAAGGTCTCCGTAGGTGCGTGACGGGTCCATCACAGGTGCGCCACAGGCAGCGGATCGAGCGTTGCGGACATGACGACACCTCCGCAGGACCCCACGACCCAGCCCACCCCGCAGTACGCGACGCAGACCTTCGACGCGCAGCCGACGCCGCCGAAGACCGCCCCGGCCATCAACCCGCCGCGCTGGCGCGGCCGCAAGACGGCCGTCGCCGCGGCCCTGGCCATCGGGCTCAGCTCGGCCGGTGCGGTCGCCGCTGCGGCCACGGTCGAGCAGGGCAGCACCGGAGGCGAAGGGGGTGGCCCCGGCGGGCAGGGCATGCCGGGCGGAGCCGGCCAGGGGCAGGGGCAGCCCGGTCAGCAGGGGCAGCAGGTGCCCGGCCAGGGACAGCAGCAGACGCCGCAGCAGGGTCACCACGGGACGCCTCCCGCCGACCCGAGCGGGGGCGGATCCGGCGGTTCGACGGGCTCGACGACGCACTGACCGGGCTCGATTTCGCCGCGCAGCCACAAGCAGGTACTCTCTTCACTTGTCGCCGAGCAGCGCTGGGCGGCGAGCGCCCGTAGCTCAACGGATAGAGCATCTGACTACGGATCAGAAGGTTTGGGGTTCGAATCCCTACGGGCGCGCTCTGTGTTGAGACAGACGGAACAGGCCCTGCCAGCGGAAACGCAGCGGGGCCTGACTCGTCCCCGGGGATGCACCCACGCACGATCTGGACGGCCACTGACAGCAGCCGTGACAGCAACCGCACCGTGTGATCAGGAAACTTCACGCCTCGAACACCCCATCGAGAGCGTCCGCGGCCGAGCGCAGCGACGAGGGCATGACGTGACCGTAGAGATCGGTCGTTATGCTCATCTGGGAGTGCCCGAGGACCTCCATCACCACCCGCGGCGAGACCCCCTGAGCCAGCAGCAGCGATGCGCACGTGTGCCGTAGATCGTGGAAGCGGATGCGGCGAAGACCTGCCCGGGCGATGGCCTCATCGAGGAAGCGGTTGAGGTTGCGGGGTTCGATCATCGTCCCCTCCTTCGTGGTGAAGACCAGCCCGGAATCGTGCCACCACGCGGCCGCCTCACGTTCCCGCTCCTGGACCACCCAATGGTCGCGGAGGGTGGCCACCAGCACGCGGGGGAGTGGCAGGGTGCGCCGACTCTTCGCCGTCTTCGGTGCTCCGGTCACGAGTCCGACGCCCTTGCCGAGCCGCTGCACCGTCGCCCGCACCCGCAGCACTCCGGCGTCAAGGTCGACGTCCTGCCAGCGCAGTGCCAATAACTCGCCCTTGCGCAGACCGAGAGCGACACCCACCGCGAAGAGTGGTCGCATTCTGTCGCCCTCCAAGGACGTCAGAAATCGGCCCGCCTCGTCCGCCGACCACGGCACTACTTCCTCGCGCTCGACCCGTGGGCCCTTGACCAGAGCCGCGACGTTGCGGTGGACCAGTTGGTCGCGCTCAGCATCCGCGAGCATCGATCGCAGCACGGCCCGGCTCAGCTGCACCGTGCGCGCCGACGAGCCAGTCTCCGAGACGGCGAGCAGCAACGCACGCACATGTTGAGGAGACAGCGCCACCAGCCGCTGACGCCCGAGGTGTGGCAGGACATGACGGTTGAGGACCCAGCGGTAGTTGCTGACCGTCGCAGGCTTCAACCCGGAGGACCCGAGCCGATCGAGCCAGGAGTCGGCGTACTGCTGGACCGTCACCGTCACGGGTGCCGCCGGGATGTGTTTCCGGTTCAGGCTCAGCAGGTCAGCCACCTTGCCGGCAGCCTCGGCGCGCGTTCTGCCGTAGACCTGTCGACGCTGCCGACCGCCGTCGCGGTTCCACACGTAGACCGCGCCCGTCCACCGTCCGTCCTTGCGCTGGTAGATCGACCCCTCGCCATTGGCTCGCCTGCTCATGTCAGGGTCCAGTCCTCAGAGACCGCAGCCACGTACTCCCGCACGGCAGAGACGGGGATCCGGCGCAATCGGCCGATCTTTACGCTCGGCAGGGTGTTCATCCGGATGAGGTCATAGACGGCGGACTTTCCGACATTCAGCACCTCAGCGGCTTCGGTGACCGTCATCAAGAGCTTCTCTGGCATCGTCATTCCCTACTCTCTAGTCCACTTCGTGTCTTGCGTCGTTGGGCTTTCCACAGGTCGTACTCGCGGTTGCGGGCTGCGACCGCCAGGGCCAGGGCTTGCTCGAGGTGGTCGCGCCAGCCGGTGCCGACGTAGGCCCAGGTGCCGATCACCTGGGTGGTCTCTTCTGCGTCGTCGGCGAGCAGGCGTGCCTCGAGGTCGCGGGTGTCGAGGGGCTGGTCGGTGCGGCGGGACTCGGCGGCCAGTGCCTGCCACCGCGAGCGGGCACGACGCAGCGCGCCGAGGGTGATCGAGTAGCGCCGGGACTTGGTGCCGAAGTGGCCACGGAAGCCAAGGCAGTGCACCCACTTGCCCATCCGTTGGTAGTCGTGGTCCTGGTCGTGGAAGGTCGCGGCCCTAGCGGCCATCTCTCGGCACTGCCGGCGCAGGGCGAGGATGTGCGGGCGTTGTTGGCCGTGGCCGTGCAGGCCGGAGGAGTCCTTGGTGGAGTACTTCGCCAGGTACCCGGCGACCTGATCGGGGGTCAGCGGGCCGCCCGGGTCGTCGGTGCGCGAGCCGTCACGGACGGTGCGCACGTCGACCTGGGTCCCGAAGACCAGCACTCGTGGGGTGTCCTCGTGGTCGACCGGCTCGGCGATGGTCGTCACGGTCGGGACGACCCGTCGGACGAGGGCAGCGAGGGCGTCACCGTCCAGCGATGGGGGAGCGGGCGAACCGGTGCCGCCGGCGGCGGGTCCGTCGAGACGGATCAGGGCGTGGAAGTGGATCAGGCCGCGGGCCTGGTGCTCGGCGACCTTGGCGTACTGGATCGACGCGTGCTCGTCCAGGCGGGAGTCGGGCACGGCCAGGTGGTGGGCGAGGGCACGGCGGAAGGCGATGGTGAAGCGTCGCCACAGCTCGGGGGCGTGCCACTGCCACATCACCGCCGACGCCGTGTCGTGGCACTGGAAGCACAACGGCGCCCCGTTGACCTCGTCATCCCGGTCATGGACACGGGTGCACCACAACGGCCGACCGTGCGGGCAGCGGCTGCGGTCATCCCGGCGCCGGGGCCGACAGGCCCTCCCGCCGCGGTGGCCGTGGACCGGCCCGAACGAGGGGGCGGTGAGGGTGACGAACAGCAGCGGGTTGTCCCGCACCTGCTCGGGGACGGTCTTGCCGCCGGCGACCCCGGCATGGATGAGGGCGTAGGTGTCACGGGCGTAGGTGCGTGAGCAGGACGGGCACACCGAGGCACGCCGGTTGCCGCACGCGCGGTGCAGCACCCCGAACGGCAGGTCACTGGCATCAAAGGAAGAGACGATCTCGCCCGTGGTGGTGTCGACGGTGACCGAGGACCCGGCCAGCCGGACGGGGTGGGCGCAGTTGCGGGTGGTGCCCAGGGCCTGGGAGAAGTCATCCATGCTCCCGTCGCGCATCCGCTGGGCGATCAGCTTGGCGTTCTCGGGGTGGTTGAGGTCGGGTATGTCCAGCGGCGCGTCCTCCCCGAAGCCGGGGAAGCGGTCCTCGGGCGCGGCAGGGGCGTGTGTGTCTGTGGTGGCCACGGTCCCCTCCCAACCAAAGAAGGGTGTGCCACGCGGACCGGAGTGCGGCTCTGGGATCCGCGCGGCACACCCAGACTGTGGGGTGAGCGGCGATGCTTGGTCACCGACGTTCCAGAGCCGCTCAACGCCGGGCACACCCGAAAGGGGTGCGAGTGGCGGATCCAGTCAGTGAGTCTCTGTCGCGGCTATCGGTGAGAGCGAGCCGTCAGGCCCGAGAGGGGAGCCGACCCCCGGGGATACTCCCGTCCATGTGTGTGCGTCTGTGATGATCCGCACCAGCCACGTTGCCCCCCAAGGGGGCCCAGTTCCACTTTCGCGGAGATCCTTGACGCAAACCTGACTCTTTCCTAACGGTCCCCGAGGCTTGGTCGCGTCTGCCCACGTCGACCGGCTTGATATGTGATTGGAGCGATCGGGTGGCTGCACGAGCGCGGCAAGTCCCCTCAGAGGATCGATCCGAGGTCTGACCCGACGGTGGGGTAGGCGGCGGTCATTGACTTCAGCTGACGGGTGGTCAGCTCGAGCTTTATGGCCAAGCCCAGGAAGTTGATCAGCTCGCCGTATCCCGGGCCGAGTAGGTGCGCCCCGAGGATCTTGTCCGTGGCTCGCTCGACGAGGATCTTGGTGGCTGCAGTGGTCTCGCCGATCCGGTAGTTGGAGAACCAGCTACTCGTGTCGCGGTAGCGGACTTCGACGTCGAGGCCGTGGTCGTGGGCGTCTTGTTCGAGCATCCCCACTCGGGTGAGTTCAGGGATCGTGAAGACCGCCGTGGGCACCCCGGCGTAGTCGGGTTCGGTCGCGGTCCCCTTGAGCATGTTCGACGCGGCAACTTTGCCCTCGAACACCGCTACCGGTGTCAGTGGCATCCCGGGGCTGCTGGCTGCGTCGCCGGCGGCGTAGACCGCCGAGTTGCTGGTGCTCCGCAGATCAGCCCCCACCCGCACTCCACGTTCGTCCCACTCGATCCCAGCGGCCTCGAGGTCAAGTCCGCCCAGATCCGGTACCCGCCCCGCGCCCTGCACGACAAGGTCGAACTCCACCGTCTCGGGCTGGCCAGACCGTTCCATCTCGACCCGGTAGGAGGCAGCGGACTTCTCGATGGCGGTGATGGTGCTGGAGCGCCACAGCCCGACTCCGGCATCAGCGCCGCGGCTGATGAGGAGCTCGACCAGGTCGGGGTCGAAGGCCTTGAGCGGTCGGGGCCCGCGGTCGAGGATGACCGGAGTGCTGCCCGCGCGCGCCGCGATGTGGGCGAACTCGAAGGAGACGAAGCCACCACCGACGAACAGAATCCGCTCTGGCAACTCGGGAAGGTCCATGAAGTCTGTGCTGTCGATCAGGTGCTCATGGCCCGGAAAGGCCAGTGGGCGGGGGCGGGCGCCCGCGGCAATCAGAAAGTGTGCCGCCTCGTACGGAGTGCCGTCGACCGTGAGTGTGTTTCGACCGGTGAACCGTGCCTGTCCGTGCAGTGTGTCGACGCCATTGCCCGCGAGGCCATCCTCTATGCCTGCTGGCACCGGGTCGGTGAACCCGTGCTTGTGCTTCACCAGATCCGCCCAGTTGATCGACAGATTGGCGTCGTCGATACCCTTGCCGCGCATCAGGTGCGCACTGTCGATGATCTCGGCACCCCGGCGCAGGATCTTCTTCGGGTCGCACCCACGCAGAGCGCACGTGCCGCCGTACGGCAGCGCGTCGACGATCGCCACGTTCCACCCCGCCGAGGCGCACTTATTGGCCGCTGCCACGCCGGCCATGCCCGCTCCGATCACCATCAAGTCGTAACCCCGCATCGTCATGCCACCGCCACGTCGAATTTTGCTCGAAGCTGCTCCATCGTGGGCGCCCCCGCCAAACCGTCCGGTGTGGGGTACAGGCGGCAGGACAAGCCCACTTCCGCACCTGGCCCGGCGAAGACGTCGACCCCGCCGACCAGGATGCTGGGCGACCCGTGGAAGCCCAGCCTTTCGGCCTCATCCACGGTCTCAACGCGGCGCCGGGTCACCACAACATCAGGGCGCTCGACGGCGATCGCGGCAAGCCGCTGATCGGCCAACTTCCAGTTCGGGCAGTCATCGAAGTACAACAAGGCGACGTCCATGCTCCGACGGTAAACGTTGTACTGTACTAGAAGGTCTAGGCTGGGGGTGGACGACATGTTGATCGTTGAGCTCGCCGAGGCTGCCTCAGTGAGCAGCCAGACCATCCGGTTCTACGAACGCAAAGGCCTCTTGCCCCACGCCGAACGGAGCACCAACGGCTACCGCGTCTACGACGAATCCACGCTGGTCAGGTTGCGCTTCATCCGCGTGGCCCAAGGCGCCGGTCTCACGCTCTCCGAGATCCGCAGCATCATCGACCTTCGTGACGACGGCACAGCGCCCTGCGAGCACGTGGGCGGACTCATCGACACCAAACTCTCCGACGTGCGGGAACGGGTCCGGCACCTTGCCGCGCTACAAACTGCACTCGAAACACTGCACGAGCGCAGCCAGCAGCTGAATCCCGCTGACTGCACAGAGGACCACATCTGCCACGTACTCTCCACTGGGACCTAGCCTCGGGGCCTGACCCCGGTTCTTGGACACGCAGAATCCAGCACCTGGTGCTGGGGAAGCGAGATGATTCGAGAATCATGGCCAGGAAGAACTACTCCGAGGAGTTCCGTCGTCAGGCAGTCGACTTGTACGAGTCCACCCCGGGCGCCACGGTCCGCGGCATCGCCGAGGACCTGGGCATCGTGCGGGGCACGCTGCGGCACTGGCTCGAGGCGTACGGGACCGGGAAGAAGACCGCTGCTGACGGGACGTTGACCTCCAGCCCGCTGCAGTCCAAGCCGTCGAAGAGTTCCTCGACGCCGGCTGATGAGAGGCCGGAGCAGAAGATCGCCCGGCTCGAGGCTCGGGTCAATGAGCTCGAGGTCGAGACGACGAAGCTGACCACCGAGCGGGAGATTCTTCAGCGGGCGGCCAAGTATTTCGCCGGGGAGACGCGCTGGTGAGTCGCTTCCAGTTCGTCGCTGACAACTCCGCCACCTTCGCCGATCGCGGCGGGGTGAAGCGACTGTGCGAGCTCGTCGAGGTCGAGCGCTCGTCCTACTACGCCTGGCTCAAGGCTGCCCCGACACGCGAGGGGCGTGCCCGGGCTGATGCCGAGCTCGCGGAGCGGATCAGGGCCGTCCATGCCGAGGACAACACCCAGGGTGCGCCTCGGATCACCGCCGAACTCAACGACAACGCGCCTGCCGGTGCACGGGTGAATCACAAGCGCGTGGCCAGGGTGATGCGGCTGGAGGGCATCCGCGGCTATGTGAAGAAGCGTCGCGTGCGGACCACGATCCCCGAACCCTCGGGGCAGAAGTACCCAGACCTGCTGAACCGGGACTTCACCGCTCCTGCGCCGAACCGACGCTACGTCGGGGACATCACCTACCTGCCGTTGGCCGACGGGACGAACCTGTACCTAGCGACCGTGATCGACTGCTACAGCCGTCGGCTGGCCGGGTGGGCGATCGCCGACCACATGCGCACCGAGCTGGTCGAGGACGCTCTCAACGCCGCTGCCGCGACCCGCGGCAGCCTCAAGGGCGCGATCTTCCACAGCGACCACGGGTCGGTCTACTGCTCGAAGGCCTACGCCAAGCTCTGCAAGAAGCTCGGCATCGCCCAATCCATGGGAGCCGTCGGGTCGTCGGCCGACAACGCGCTCGCCGAGTCGTTCAACGCCACGATGAAGCGCGAGGTCCTCCAAGACGCCGCCTGCTGGAGTGACGACCTGACCTGCCGCCGGCAGGTCTTCAGGTGGCTCGTCCGCTACAACACCCGCCGCCGTCACACTTGGTGCGGCTACCTGTCCCCGTCCACCTACGAGGCCCGCCGGGCCGCTACGCTGCCGACCGCCGCGTAATCACACCCTGTGTCCAAGAACCGGGGGTAGGGCCCCTCAAACGCTCGGATTCGGGCCAGCCACAAGGCGCCAAACCCGGGCGTCACTGTGGCGCACCAGGCGGGGGATGTGAGAACTTTCTCTACTGACTCAAGGCGGCGACTCCGTCGCCGCTGGCCGCCCGCTTCGCGGGCGACCGCTGCGCATGCGGCCTGGCGGCCGTTCTCGCGGTCGCCCGCGGAGCGGCCGGAGATGACGAAGGCGCCCCGGTCCAGTACCGAGACGCCCTCACCCTTCGATCCGTCGACCCGCCGCTACACGATCCGTCCTCCACGGTCACGGCTCAAGCGGCCAGTGGTTGCACCATCAGGGACGCGCTCCGCGCCTGTGCTCCATACCTCCTCGTCTCGGTTCGCCGCTTGACCCATGCCCACTCCGGCCGGGACTGCTCCGCTATCGGGTCGATGGCTCTCTTCGCCCACCTGACAGCAGCCATGACAGCAACCGCTGGTGTACACATCCGGAAGAGCTCCAACCAGCCGACACCATTGACCCGGACCCATGGGCCTTGAGCAGGGGCGGGCCACCCGTGGATCCGCCTACGGATCAGAAGGTTTGGGGTTCGAATCCCTACGGGCGCGCTCTGTGTTGAGACAGACGGACAGGCCCCGATCGCCACTGGCGACCGGGGCCTGACTCGTGCCCGGGGCATGTGCGCTCGGCGCCCTTCAACTTTCTTCGGGGAAGTTATGCTGGGGCGCAGCCCACGACCCCCGGAGGCCCCGCATGCCGCTTCGATCCGACTGGTCCGACGACCTGTGCCCTGTCCGGCGTTCGCTCGACGTCCTCGGTGACGGCTGGGTCCTGCTCATCATCCGCGACGTCCTCCACGGGCGAGGGCGCTTCGACACGCTGCGCGACAACCTCGGCATCTCCGACGCGGTCCTCAGCCGGCGGCTGCGGGCGATGGTCGAGGCCGGCTTGCTCGAGCGCGTCGACTACGACGACGGCGGACGCACGCGGCAGGGTTATGCCGCGACCGAGGCGGGCGCCGAGCTGCTCCCGGTGCTGCAGCAGCTGGCGATCTGGGGGGAGCGGCACACGACGACGCCGCCCGGCGGTGGCCACATGGCGCTCATCCACGAAGCCTGCGGCGAGGAGACGACGCGCGGCGAGGTCTGCAGCGCCTGCGACGAGCCGATGCGCCCCGAGGAGATGTCCTGGGACAAGCCCTGGCGCGGCCGCCGGGACCGGCTCGTCGCTGCCGGAGAGCTCGGCGGACGCTGAGCCGCCCCCCTTCGTCCCCCGGAGCCCCTCCGGGCGCTCCCTGGGCCGACGTCGGGTACGACGAAGGGCGCCACCTCACTGGGGTGACGCCCTTCGTCGTGCTCGGTCCGATCAGGCCTGCTTGTCCAGGTCGGCGGCCACGCGGCGGTGGGCCTCCCAGATCTCCTCGGGCAGCCGGTCGAAGGCCTTGAGGTGCTCCTCGCGGAAGCCCATCTCCTGCTGCCAGCGGGCCACGTCGATGTCGAGGATGCGGTCGAGGTCCTCCTGCGGCAGGTCGAGCCCGGTGAGCTCGAGCTCCTCCTGCGTCGGGATGATGCCGACCGGGGTCTGGCGACCGGTGACCTCGCCCGCCTTGAGCTGCATGAGCCACAGCAGGGGGCGGAGGTTCTCGCGGTAGCCGGGCCACAGGTAGTGACCGTCCTCCGGGTCCTTCTGGAACCAGTTGACGTGCGCGAAGAGCGGCTTGTCCTTGGCGGCCCCGACGATGTCGAGGTAGTGGCGCGCGTAGTCGCCCTCGCCGTAGGCCATGAAGGGGCGGTTGGACATCGGGTCGTAGCGCAGCTGGCCCTCGACACCCTCGGCCGCGGCCGTCGCCTCGGCGCCCAGGGTCAGACCGTCGTAGACGCCCTCGGGCAGGTCGGTGATCGCGCGGATCAGCGGCTCGCGGTCACGCGTGCGGCCACCGAAGATGATCGCGTCGATCTCGACACCCGCGGCCTCATCGAAGTCGGGGGCGGCGTTGGGCACGTTGGCCAGCGTCGTCGTGAAGCGGCTGTTGGGGTGCGCCCACGGCGAGGTGTCGCCGGGCTCGCGGTCGGCGATCGCGTCGCCCTTCCAGTCGAGCCACCCGTCGACGTCGGCCGGCGGCTCGGGCGTGCGGCCCTCCCACCAGACCTCCTCGGTCTTGGGGTTGTAGGCGATGTTGGTGAAGATCACCTTGGTGCCCGGGTCGACGGAGTGCAGCGCCGTCGGATTGGTGCTCTCGTTGGTGTCCTTGGCGACACCGAAGACGCCGAACTCGGGGTTCATGCCCATGAGCTTGCCGGTGGACTCGTCGACCCACAGCCAGGCGATGTCGTCGCCGTAGAAGTCGACCTGGTAGCGGTCGCCGAGGGCGTCCGGCGGCAGCATCATCGCGAGGTTGGTCTTGCCCGAGGCGCTCGGGAAGCCACCGGTGATGTGGTAGCGCCTGCCGGTCTCCTTGTCGGTGATGCCGATGAGCATGTACTGCTCGGCGAGGAACTTCTTCGTCGCCCAGCCGTCGTAGGCGCCCTGGCGCAGGCCGTGGGCGATCTTGCCGAGCAGAGCGTTGCCGCCGTAGGACGAGCCGAAGTGCAGGATGGTCCGCTCGTCGGCGACGGTGACGAAGTAGCGCTTGTCGTCGGGCGTCCCCTGACCGAGGTTCTCGAGGTCGCCGGTGACGTGGACGGCGCGGACGAAGTCGTCCTGGACCGGCAGGTCGTTGACGTGCTCGACGCCGACGCGCGACATGCGGATCATGTGCAGCACGACGGGGCGGGAGTCGGTCAGCTCGACGCCGGTGGCCCACTGGGCGAGCTCGTTGCCCTTGGGGGACATGAGGTACGGCAGGACGTACATCGTCTTGCCCTTGGACTGACCGCGCATGAGCTCGGTCAGCTTCTCCTTCATCTCCGCGGCGGGGCGCCAGTTGTTGTAGACGCCCTTGTCCTTCTCGTCGTTGGTCGCGACGATCGTGCGCTCCTCGGAGCGCGCGGTGTCCTTGGAGTAGGAGCGGGAGTAGTAGCGGCCCTCGCCTGCGGGGAGGAGCTCACCCGCCTCGACGGCCTCGGCGATCAGGCGGTCGTCGTCGTCGGCGCCCACCACCTCGATCCGGTCCGGCTGGGTGATCTCGGCCCAGTGCTTCACGTACTCGCGAACGGCCTCGTTGGTGAGACCTGACGCGTCAAGCGCGGCGTCGACGTCGACCATGCTCAGTTTCCCTCTCACGTGCTTGGTGTGCGGGCGGTCCCTCGCGGGTTCTCCCGGTTGCGGGCAGGCTACCGTCCGGCGGCTGGTCACGGCGGGGAGGTCCGGGGCCCCGAGGCGTGATGTGACCCACCTGCGGGGCGAAGGGGGCGCGAGCCTCTCCCTTCGACCGTCCCGTCCAGGGGTGCTGCCGAAACTCGTAGTGACTCGCCGGTTTACCGATACGAGGTGTAGCAGGTACTGTCGGTATCGCACACTTTCCGTTCCACTCAGCACTGTCGCGAAGGGTTCTCCCACATGGCTTCCACCGACACGATGTCCTTGGCCGACAAGGGCCAGCGACTCGGCCTGCGGCTCATCGCCAAGGCCGGCGGGCTGCCCGGCCTGAAGGACAAGGAGGTGCGCGCCAAGGTCGAGCGGTACCTCTACAAGGGCGCCGTCACCGGCTTCAAGGCGCAGACCGCTGCTGGGCGCGCCTTCACCAAGAAGCAGGGCTCCGGCGGCCCGGCCCGCGCCGCGACGGCGAAGCCGAAGCCGCTCTTCGACCTCACGCCCACCGAGGACCAGCAGATGATCCAGGGCGTGGCGCGTGAGCTCGCCGACGAGATCATCCGCCCCGCCGCCGCGACCGCCGACGCCGAGCGCGCCGTGCCGGCCGAGGTCCGCACCGCCGCGGCCGAGGTCGGGCTCCACCTCGTCGGGGTCCCGGCCGAGCTCGACGGCATCGCCGAGGAGCGCTCCGCCGTCACCGGCGCGATCGTGCTCGAGGAGCTGGCCCGTGGCGACATGGGGATCGCCACGGCGATCATGGCGCCGGCTGCCGTCGCCACCGCCATCGCTGCCTACGGCGACGCCGACCAGCAGGCGACCTACCTGCCGGAGTTCACCGGCGAGACGCCGCCGACGGCGGCCCTCGCCCTGCACGAGCCCCAGCCGCTGTTCGACCCCTTCGCCCTGCGCACCACGGGCCGGGTCGAGGGAGACGAGATCGTCCTCGACGGCGTCAAGGCCATCGTCCCCGGCGCCGAGGCGGCCGACCTCTTCATCGTCTCGGCCGCGATCGACGGCGAGCCGCGACTGGTCCTCGTCAAGCCCGGCACCGAGGGCGTGAAGACCGAGGACGACCCGGCCATGGGAGTCCGTGCCGCCAAGACCGCCCGACTCCACCTGGAGGGCGCCCGCGTCGCCAAGAGCGACCTGCTCGGCACCGCCGAGGACCACGCCGACGCCGTGCGCCGTGCTCGGCTGGCCTGGGCGGCCGCCGCCGTGGGCACCTCGCAGGCGGTGCTCGACCACGTGAGCGAGTACGTCAAGGAGCGCAAGGCCTTCGGCGAGCCGATCGGCTACCGCCAGGCCGTCGCCTTCACCGTCTCCGACATCGCCATCGAGCTGGCCGGACTGCGCCTCGTCGTGTGGAAGGCCGCCGCCCGCCTCGACCGCGGCGAGGACGCCAGCGCCGAGATCGCCCAGGCCCGCAGCCTCGTCAGCCGCCACGCCACGTGGATCGGATCGAGCGGCGTGCAGCTGCTCGGCGGCCACGGCTTCGTCAAGGAGTTCGACAACGAGCGCTGGTACCGCGACCTGCGGGGCGCCGGAGTCCTCGAGGGCACGCTGCTCGTCTGAGCGCGGCCCCTTCACCCCACAGACCTGACACGAAGGACACGATCATGATCGACCTCGAGGTTCCCAAGAAGTTCCGACCCCTTGTCGCCCAGGCGCGCGGCATGGCGGAGGAGGTCTTCTGGCCCATCTCGCGCAAGTACGACCGCGCCGAGCACGAGTACCCCGCCGAGCTCGACCTCGTCTCGGCCGTCATCGACGGCATGTCCGACGGTGGCGCCGGCCAGGGCGCGGGTGCCTCCTCCTCGACCCGCGCCAAGGACGACGGCGCGGAGGAGGGCGACGTCGCGGCCGTCGGCTCCGGCCGCAGCCCGAAAAAGGGCCCCAAGGACAACAAGAACGGCTCCAACCTCTCGTCGGTGCTCTCCATCCTCGAGACCTGCCGCGGCGACGTGGGGCTGACCCTGTCCATCCCGCGCCAGGGGCTGGGCAATGCGGCGATCGCCGCCGTCGCCAACGACGAGCAGAAGGCGCGCTACGCCGGCAAGTGGGCCGCCATGGCCATCACCGAGCCCGACGTCGGCTCGGACTCCGGCGCCATCCGCACGACCGCGGTCAAGGACGGCGACGAGTACGTGCTCAACGGCGAGAAGATCTTTGTCACCTCCGGTGAGCGGGCCGAGCTCGTCGTCGTCTGGGCGACCCTCGACCGCAGCCTGGGCAAGACGGCGATCAAGTCCTTCGTCGTCCGGCGCGACAACCCCGGACTGCAGCTGGTGCGCCTGGAGCACAAGCTCGGCATCCGCGCGTCCGACACCGCGGCCTTCGTCCTCGACGACTGCCGCGTGCCGGCGGAGGACCTCCTGGGTGACCCGGAGATCAAGATCGAGGGCGGCTTCGGCGGCGCCATGCAGACCTTCGACAACACGCGTCCGCTCGTCGCGTCGATGGCGCTGGGGCTGACCCGTGCGTCGCTCGACAAGACCACGGAGCTGCTCAAGGAGGCCGGCATCGAGGTCGACTGGGACCGGCCGGCCAATGTGCAGTCCGCCGCTGCCGCCAAGCTCATCGAGCTCGAGGCCGACTACCAGAGCGCCTACCTGCTCACCCTGCGCGCGGCGTGGATGGCCGACAACGGCAAGCCCAACTCGATGGAGGCCTCGATGGCCAAGGCGAAGGCCGGGCGCACCTGCGTCAACGTCTCCCTCGCCTGCGTGGAGCTGGCCGGCGCCACCGGTTACGCCGAGACGCACCTGCTCGAGAAGTGGGCCCGCGACTCCAAGATCCTCGACATCTTCGAGGGCACGCAGCAGATCCAGCTGCTCGTCGTGGCCCGCCGGCTCCTCGGCTACTCCAGCAAGGAGCTCAAGTAGTCGCATTGCCGTAGGGCAATGCGGTCTCGGGTGTGCATTGCCGTAGGGCAATGCGGTCTCGGGGGCGCACGACCTTCAGGAGACTGCAGCCGCCGCCGCGCCCCCTTCGTCCCACCCCGGACGAAGGGGGCGCCGCGCCTTATCATCGGGGCGTGATCGTCCTCGCGGTGTGCAGCCTCAAGGGTGGTGTGGGCAAGACGTCCGTCACCCTCGGGCTCGTCGCGGCCGCGCGGGCCGCCGGGCTGCGCACGCTCGTCGTCGACCTCGACCCGCAGGGCGACTCGACCGCCGGTCTCGACGTCGACGGGGAGGTCAGCGCCTCGAGCGCCCTCGTCATCGACGAGCCGCGCCGCCGTCACCTGCGCGCAGCGACCCTGCGCAGCCACTGGAGCGACGGTGACCACCCGCCCGTCGACGTCGTCGTGGGCGGCGACGACCTGGCCGCGATGGATCGCACCGACCTCTCCTCCCGGCGGCTGACCTCCCTTCGCACCGTGCTCGACAAGGTGTCCGGCGACCACGACCTCGTGCTCGTCGACTGCCCGCCCTCGCTCGGGGGCCTCACTCGCATCGGTCTGGCCGCGGCCGACCGGGCGATCATCGTCACCGAGCCGGGGGGTCTTCGCCATCGCCGCGGCCGACCGGGCGCTGCGGGCGGTGCACGACGTGCGCACCCAGCTCAACCCCCGCCTCCAGCCGCTCGGCATCGTCATCAACCGCGTGCGCCCCAACATCGGCGAGCACCGCTACCGCGTCGAGGAGCTCACCTCGCTCTTCGGGCCGCTCGTGCTGACCCAGCAGATCCCGGAGCGCGCCGCGGTCCAGCGTGCGCAGGGCGCCTACGTCCCCATCCACGCCCTGCGCAACCCGGGCGCCCGCGAGGTCGCGGCGCTCTTCGACGGGATCCTCGCCCACGCCCTGCGGGCGGCTCGACGGCAGCGTCCCTGACCATTTCCTGACTCAGCGATCTCCCCCGGATGCGTGACCTGAGTCATACAGTTCCCGATGGCGGCGTACCGCCGCCGATCACCATCGGGAGGAACCACATGCGACACCAGCGCATGGCCGCGGTCCTGGGCGCCCTCGCGCTCGGGGCGACCGGGCTGACCGCCACTGCAACCGCCACCGCAGCACCCACCGTCGAGACCGGATCGACCGTCTCCGCCACCGGGGCCGAGACGAGCTACGTCGTGCTCGCCGACCGTGGCGGCAGCGCCACCGCCCTCGCCAAGCGCCTCGAGGCGAAGGGGGCGAAGGTCGTCTCGGTCAACGACAAGGTCGGGATGGTCACCGTCACGTCCACCGACACCGCCTTCGCCGCGAAGACGCGGGCGATGAAGGGCGTCTTCGGCGCCGCCGAGGAGGGCATCGTCGGTCGCTCCCCGCAGGAGCGCGCCAAGAAGCAGCAGCTCGAGCGTCCGCGCGCCCAGGCCAAGGGCAAGGCCGCCGCCGCGGGCCAGGGCAAGGGCAAGGGCAAGAGCAAGGGGGCCGACCCCCTCGACGACAAGCTCTGGGGCCTGGACATGATCAACGCGTCTGCCGCGCACAAGGTCGAGTCCGGCGACAAGCGGGTCAAGGTCGGTGTCATCGACACCGGTGTCGACGCGAGCCACCCGGACATCGCGCCCAACTTCGACCACAAGCTCTCGCGCAACTTCACCACCGACATCCCCGACATCGACGGGCCCTGCGAGGTCGAGTCCTGCGTCGACCCGGCCGACGTCGACAACGGCGGGCACGGCACCCACGTCGCGGGCACGATCGCCGCGGCCAAGAACGGCATCGGTGTCTCCGGTGTCGCGCCGGACGTCTCGATCGTCAACGTTCGCGCCGGTCAGGACGCGGGCTACTTCTTCGTCGGCCCCACCGTCAACGCCCTGACCTACTCCGCCGACGCCGGCCTCGACGTGGTCAACATGAGCTTCTACGTCGACCCGTGGGCCTACTACTGCGAGGGCGGTGCGCCCGAGGACAGCCCGGAGGAGGCCGCCGAGCAGGACATGATCATCGAGTCGATGTCGCGTGCGCTCAACTACGCGCACTCCAAGGACGTCACCATGGTCGGTGCGCTCGGCAACGCCGCGACGGACCTGGCCAACCCCGGGACCGACTCGGAGAGCCCCAACTACCCCGAGGGCAATGCGCACGACCGCACCATCGACAACTCGAGCTGCAAGGACCTGCCGGTCGAGGGTCCGCACGTCATCGGCGTCTCGGCCGTCGGCCCGACGGAGCGCAAGTCCTACTTCTCCAACTACACGACCGACCTGACCTCCGACGAGATCGAGATCAGCGCCCCCGGTGGTGACTCCCGCGACAACTACGGCACCCCCGACTACCGCAGCCCGAGCAACCTGATCCTGTCGTCCGTCCCGGAAAACGTCGTCAAGGCCGAGGGCTCGGTCGACGAGGACGGCAACATCACCGAGGCCGGTGAGGGCTACGTCTTCAAGGACTGCGGCAGGGTCAAGGGCAAGGAGCAGTGCGGCTACTACGAGTACTACCAGGGCACCTCGATGGCCTCGCCGCACGCGGCGGGTGTCGCCTCCCTGATCGTCTCGCGCTACGGCAAGACCGCGGGCAAGGCCGGCTTCGGCCTCGCCGCGGACACCACCCGCGGGGTGCTGCTCGGCACGGCCCGCAACAAGGCCTGCCCCGAGCCGCGCACCGTCGTCTACCCGGAGCTCCCGGCGGCCTACACCGCCACCTGCGTCGGTGACGAGGACTTCAACGGCTTCTACGGCGAGGGCATCATCGACGCCCAGGCCGCGGTGGCGAAGAAGAAGCTCTGACGCACCACCAGGAAGCGTCGTCCTGAGATGCGACGCAGGAGCCTTGAAGGGGGCCGGTCACCGCGAGGTGACCGGCCCCCTTCGTCACGTCGCGAGCGTCTCGTGGGCCTCGACCATCGCCGGGCCGTACCAGGTGAGCAGGCGGCCGCTCACGAGCCGGGTCGGCGCGTGGGTGAAGGCCTCCGGTCCGTCCTCGGCCGTGAAGACATAGGGCTCGTCGGGCAGGAGGACGAGGTCGACGCCGGGATGGTCGAGATCGGCCAGGTCGACGTGCGGGTAGCGGTCGCTCGGGTCGGCGTCGGGGCCGGCGAGGGCATTGGTCCAGCCGAGCCGCGTCAGCAGGTCGGTCGTGTAGGTGCGGGGGCCGACGGCCATCCACGGGTCGCGCCAGATGGGGACGGCGACGGTCCCTCGGGTGGCGGGCGCCGCTGTGCCCCAAAGCTGCTCGGCCTGCACCAACCACTCGGGCACCGGCTGGCGCAGCGCCTCGACCCAGAGCCGGCGCATCGAGGTCAGCGCCGACGGCACGTCCTCGATGTCGGTGACCCACACGGTGACACCTCGCTCACGCAGGCGGCGCACGTCGAGCTCGCGATTTTCTTCCTTGTTGGCGACGACGAGGTCGGGGGAGAGGTCGGCGATCGCGCGCAGGTCGGGGTTCTTGGTGCCGCGGACCCGGGCCACGTCGAGGTCGGCCGGGTGGGTGCACCAGTCGGTCGCGCCGACGAGGGTCTCGGGGCAGCTCGTGGCGATCGCCTCGGTGAGGCTGGGCACGAGCGAGACGACCCGCCGCGGGGGAGCGGTCAGGTCGACGGGCGCACCCAGGTCGTCGCGCAGCATCAGGGCACCGCCAGGGCGAGCAGTTCCGTCGCCGCCATGCCGGCGACGGCCACGGCGAGGACGAAGGGAGCCCGGCCGTCGCGTCGTCGGGTGGACTCGAGGGCGGCCGCATAGCGGCGGCGGCCCATGGCGAAGGCGGCCCCGGCCAGACCGAGTGTGGCGAGCATGATGAGCAGCGCGGCCGGTCCGATCTCGCCGGTCGTGTGCCGGGCGATGATCGCGGCCCCCGCAGCGGTCGTCAGCGAGGTGCGCTGCCACGACAGCGCGGTGCGCTCCGGCTGGGCGCCCCGCGGCGCCGACCTCGCGAGCTCGGTCATCGTCAGCCGCCCGCCACGACGACGGCGAGGGCGGCCGCGGCGACGAGCACGACACCGGTGATCACCGCAGCCGACACCCCGAGCGAAGGGAGTGGCTCCTCCCTTCGCATCGCCCGCTCGGCCATCGCCCACCGGAGGAAGGCGAGGAGCGGGCACAGCGCTCCGAGGGCCAGCAGCATCGCGGCCAGCCCGGTGGTCATCGCGGCGGGGACACCGATGTCGATGACGTCCACGGCGACACCGGCGGCGAGCAGCGCGAGGGTCGTGCGCAGCCAGGCGAGGAAGGTGCGCTCGTTGGCGAGGGAGAAGCGGTAGTCCGGTTCTTCTCCCTCGCCGTAGACGTACCCGGGCCAGCGGTCTGAGGTCACGGTCGCAGGCTACCGAGGTCCGCATTGCCCTACGGCAATGCGGCCGGGAGTGCGCATTGCCGTAGGGCAATGCGCGAGAGGGGCGTCAGACATTGCGGCGGTACTGGCCACCCACCTCGAAGAAGGCGTCGGTCACCTGCTGCAGGCTGCACACCCGGGCGGCGTCCATGAGCACGGCGAAGACGTTGGCATCGGTCGTCGCCGCCTCCTTGAGGCGCGCGATCGCCTCCTCGGCGTGTTCGCGGTGCGTCTCCTGGTAGGTCTGCACCCGCTCGAGCTGGGAGCGCTTCTCCGACTCGGTGGCGCGGGCGAGCTCGATCTCGTCGGGCTCTCCCTTCGCGCCGTCCTCACGCAGGAAGGTGTTGACGCCGACGATCGGCAGGGACCCGTCGTGCTTGCGGTGCTCGTAGAGCAGCGATTCGTCCTGGATGCGGCCGCGCTGGTAGCCGGTCTCCATCGCGCCGAGGACACCGCCGCGGTCGTTGATCCGGTCGAACTCGGTGAGCACGGCCTCCTCGACGAGGTCGGTGAGCTCGTCGATGATGAAGGACCCCTGGAGAGGGTTCTCGTTCATCGACAGGCCCCACTCGCGGCTGATGATCAGCTGAATCGCCAGGGCTCGGCGCACCGACTCGGTGGACGGCGTCGTCACGGCCTCGTCGTAGGCGTTGGTGTGCAGGCTGTTGGCGTTGTCGTAGAGCGCGTTGAGCGCCTGCAGCGTCGTGCGGATGTCGTTGAAGTCCATCTCCTGCGCGTGCAGCGACCGGCCGCTCGTCTGGATGTGGTACTTCAGCTTCTGGCTGCGGTCGTTGGCGCCGTACTTCTCCTTCATGGCGACCGCCCAGATGCGGCGGGCGACGCGGCCGAGGACCGAGTACTCGGGGTCCATGCCGGAGGAGAAGAAGAAGGACAGGTTGGGTGCGAAGTCGTTGATGTCCATGCCCCGCGCGAGGTAGGCCTCGACGTAGGTGAAGCCGTTGGCCAGGGTGAAGGCCAGCTGGCTGATGGGGTTGGCCCCAGCCTCGGCGATGTGGTAGCCGGAGATGCTCACCGAGTAGAAGTTGCGCACCCCTTGCTCGATGAACCACTCCTGGATGTCGGCCATCATCCGCAGGCTGAACTCCGTGGAGAACAGGCAGGTGTTCTGCCCCTGGTCCTCCTTGAGGATGTCGGCCTGCACCGTGCCGCGGACATTGGCCAGCGCGTGGGCGCGCAGCTCCTCGGCCTCGGCGCCGGAGGGCTCGCGGCCCTCGCGCTCGCGGAAGGCGTCGACCTGCTGGTCGATCGCCGTGTTGAGGAAGAAGGCGAGAACCGTCGGCGCGGGGCCGTTGATCGTCATCGACACGCTCGTCGTGGGGGAGACGAGGTCGAAGCCCGAGTAGAGGGCCTTCATGTCGTCGAGAGTGGCGACGGAGACGCCCGAGGTGCCGACCTTGCCGTAGATGTCGGGGCGCTCACCCGGGTCGCGCCCGTAGAGGGTCACCGAGTCGAAGGCCGTCGACAGACGGGTCGCCGGCTGGCCCTGCGAGAGCAGCTTGAAGCGGCGATTGGTGCGGAAGGGGTCGCCCTCGCCGGCGAACATGCGCGCCGGGTCCTCGTTGTCGCGCTTGAAGGGGAAGACGCCGGCGGTGTACGGGAAGAAACCGGGCAGGTTTTCCGACCGCCAGAAGGTGACGAGGTCGCCGTGGTCGGTGTGCTTGGGCAGGGCGACGCGCGGGATCTTGTTGCCCGACAGCGACTCCTTGGTCAGCTTGGTGTGCAGCTCCTTACCGCGGATCGTCACGACCTGCTCGTCACCCGAGTAGGACTCGACGACCGGGGGCCAGCGCTCGATCTGGTCGGCCACCTCGGTGGGCAGCGCCTGGCGGGCCGCGTCGAGCAGCTCGTCGACGCCGTGGCCGTCCTTGCCCGCGGCCGTCAGCTCGTCGTCGACGGCCGCCAGCCGCTGCACGCGGCGGGCGCTGTCGGCGAGCTCGGTCGTGCGTGCGTGGTAGCCGCGGACGGCCTCGCTGATCTCGGCGAGGTAGCGCACCCGGGTGGCCGGGACGACCTGGCCGAAGCGGGTGGAGTGCTTGGTGTCGACGGGCGCCAGCTGGCCCTCCTCGACCGGCAGCCCCTTGGCCGCGAGCAGGTCGCGTAGGTGCTGGTAGAGGCCGGTGACGCCGTCGTCGTTGAAGGTCGCGGCCGAGGTGCCGAAGACCGGCATGTCCTCGGGGCGCTGGCCGAAGGCCTCGCGGTTGCGGACGAGCTGGCGGCCGACGTCGCGCAGTGCGTCGGCGGCGCCGCGGCGCTCGAACTTGTTGATCGCCACGACCTCGGCGAAGTCGAGCATGTCGATCTTCTCCAGCTGGCTGGCCGCGCCGAACTCCGGCGTCATGACGTACATCGGCACGTCGACGAAGGGGACGATCGCGGCGTCGCCCTGCCCGATGCCGGGCGTCTCGACGACGACGAGGTCGAAGCCGGCGGCCTTGGTGATGTCGATGACCGTCGACAGGGCCTCGGGCACCTCGCGGTCGCCGCGGGTGGCGAGCGACCTGAAGAAGACGGGCGACGCCCCCGAGAGGCTCTCGCCCAGGGAGTTCATCCGGATGCGGTCGCCGAGCAGGGCGCCACCGCCCTTGCGTCGGGTCGGGTCGACGGCGATGACGGCGATGCGCAGCTTGTCCTGCTGGTCGACGCGGAAGCGGCGCACGAGCTCGTCTGTGAGCGAGGACTTGCCCGAGCCGCCGGTGCCGGTCAGCCCGAGGACCGGGGCGTGGGACTTCTTCGCGGCCTCGGCGATGCCGCCGAGGAAGGTCTCGTCGAGGTGGCCGAGCTCGGCGCCCGAGATGGCCCGCGCCAGGGCAGCGCGCTCGCCGGCGAGCACCGCCTCGAGGCCGACCGGGCCGCCCTCCCAGACATCGGTGTCGCAGTCGGTGATCAGCTGGTTGATCATGCCGGGCAGGCCGAGGCGCTGGCCGTCCTCGGGGGAGAAGATCGTCACGCCGGCCTCGCGCAGCCGGGCGATCTCCTCGGGGACGATGACGCCGCCGCCACCGCCGAAGACCTTGACGTGGCCAGCGCCCTGCTCGCGCAGCAGCTGGGTGAGGTACTCGAAGTACTCGACGTGCCCGCCCTGGTAGGACGAGACGGCGACGCCCTGCACGTCCTCGTCGATCGCCGCGTCGACGACCTCCTGGACGGAGCGGTTGTGCCCCAGGTGGATCACCTCCGCGCCCTGGCTCTGCATGATGCGGCGCATGATGTTGATCGACGCGTCGTGGCCGTCGAAGAGCGCGGACGCCGTGACGAACCGGACCGGGTGGGTCGGGGAGTGCAGCTCGGGCGTGGACATGTCCTACCTCGTCGTCGAAGTGCGGGTTCTCAAATACTAGGACATCCAAGTAATTTTGGGAAACCGGCCGACCTCCACACGATCTGCAGATCTCCGCCCGATGATCGCCCCGGTCGGCGTGCCAGCCTGAGCCCGTGCGCCGCCTGCTGACCTCGCCCTGGACGACCGCGGTCGTCGTGGGGCTCTTCGTGCTCTCGCTGTGGGGTCCTCCCTTCGTCGTCGGGGGCCTCCTCCTGCGACCCGAGGTCGTGACCGCGGTCCTCGGCCTCGTCGTGGTCGGCCTCGTCGTCCGGCGGGTGCGCGCAGGTGGTGACGGGGCCGCCGGCCGGAGTGCCTGTGCTGCCCTCGCGGTGCTCGCCGTCGTCCTCGTCGTCGGCGCGCGGGGCGTCCTCGGTCTCGGCAGCTCCTACGTCGTGCTCGCGCCCGTGGGGCCGTCGGGGTGTCGGGTCGTCGTCGAGGAGTCGAGCTTCCTCATGCTCGGCTCCGGCCGGGTGGGCGCTGCGGGGAGGGTCGGGCCGGTCCGTCTCCAGTCGGACTACACCGCCGACGACGGTGGTCGACCGGCGAGCCTGGGGGAGTACGCCGTCCGGTGGTCGGGGCCGGACGCCGTCGTCCAGCTCCACGGCAACCCCGGCCAGCCGGTCTGGCCGGCGCTGCACGAGGTCACCTGCTGAGGCCGGGTGTCGAGGCTCCTTCGTCGCACCTCCACCAGCGTGGGTCAGCCGACGGTGTCCCCGTGCGCGGCGCGAAGGGAGGACAACAGCGCCGTCGCCTGCCGCACCTCCGCCTCCGCCAGGCCGGGAGAGGAGAAGACCTGGGCGTTGAGGTCCGTCGTCGCGGACTCGACGACGTCGGCCCCCTTCGTCGTCAGGGAGGCGAGGACGACGCGACCGTCGTCGGGGCTCTGGCGGCGCTCGACGAGGCCCTGCTTCTCGAGCCGGGCGACCGCGCTCGTCACGCTCGTCGCGTGCACCTGCAGCAGCGAGCCGAGTCGACTCATCGGCATTTCCCGCCGCCGGCTGAAGGCGAGCAACCGCAGGATCTCGAAGCGCGCGAAGGTCAGGTCGTGGGGCCGCAGCACCGACTCGACCCGCTCGTGGACCAGCTGCTGCGCGCGGACCACCGAGGTCATCAACGCCATGCCATCCGCGGCGTCGGTCCACCCGTGAGCCACCCACTGGTCATGGGCGGCGGCGATGGGGTCGCGGTCGGTCATGGAGCCCGATCCTACGGGTGAGGGTGCCCTTTCATGGACTCGTTCCAGACGACGTGGAAGGGTAGGCAGGGCAAGCACATCCGCACGCATCGGAGGCCTCATGTACACCCTTCCCGATCTTCCCTACGACTACGGTGCCCTCGAGCCCGCCATGAGCGGCGAGATCCTCGAGCTGCACCACGACAAGCACCACGCGACCTACGTCAAGGGCGCCAACGACACCACCGAGAAGATCGCCGAGGCTCGCGACAAGGGTGACCTCTCCGGCATCGTCGGCCTCGAGAAGACGCTGGCCTTCAACGTCTCCGGTCACGTCCTGCACTCGATCTTCTGGGAGAACCTCTCCCCGGACGGTGGCGACAAGCCCGACGGCGCCCTCGGCACCGCGATCGACGAGCACTTCGGCTCCTTCGACAAGTTCCGCGCGCAGCTGACCGCCGCGACGCAGACGACGCAGGGCTCCGGCTGGGGCGTCCTCGCGTGGGAGCCGATCGGTCAGCGGCTGCTCGTCACGCAGGTCTACGACCACCACGGCAACGTCGCTGCGGGCATGACGCCGCTCCTGGCCTTCGACGCCTGGGAGCACGCCTACTACCTGCAGTACAAGAACGTGAAGCCGGACTACATCGAGAAGCTCTGGGACATCGTCAACTGGAACGACGTCTCCGCGCGCCTCGAGAAGGCCACCAAGGCCTGACCACTTCGGCACCGTGCCCGGGTCCCGTCCAGGGGCCCGGGCACAGCCGTGTCCAGCCGCATGTCCTCAAGGTCGTGCGAAGGGGAGGCCCCTCACCTCACGCGGTGACGGCCCAGCCGAGCGAGACGAGCGCGAGGCCGAGGGCGAGGTTGAGCGCGAGATCGGCCAAGGCATGGCGGGTCCGGCCGGTCCGCAGGGCGCTCGCCACCTCGACCGCGTGGGTGGCGAAGGTCGTGTAGGCGCCGCAGAAGCCGATGCCGACGAGCGGCAGCAGCCACCCCGGGGCGGCACCCGATGCGTGCCCGGCGGCCAGGCCCAGGACGAGCGACCCGGTGGCGTTGACGACGAGGACCGCCCCGGCGGTCGTGGCGCCCGCGCCGCGCAGCCGCTCGACGACGAGGTGCCGGCACAGCGCGCCCAGAGCGGCGCCGACGGCGACGAGCAGCGCGGTCACAGCTCCTCCTCGGCGACGGCCTCGTCGGCGAGAGCGTCACTGCCCCAGATCCGGTCGCCGACGACCAGCCCCGCGACGGCAGCGCCGACGCCGAGCCCGATCGTCAGGACGAGGTAGCCGAGCAGCCCCCCGAGACCGTCGCCGGCCAGGGCATGCGTGTCGAGCGCGAAGCTCGAGTAGGTCGTCCACCCGCCGAGCAGCCCGACCGAGAGGAAGGGGCGCGCCAGCGGGTGGGCGGTGCCGCGCGCCAGCCACGCGACGAGCACCCCCATCGCGAAGGCGCCGGTGACGTTGACCAGGAGCGTCGCCCAGTGCGACCCGCCGGCCGCGAGGCCCACGCCCCACCGGCAGAGCGAGCCGACGGCGCCGCCAGCGGCGACGGCGGCGAGGGGGCCTCCCTTCGAGGCTCCTGCGTCGTGCCCCGGGACGACGCCCTGGCTCATGCCCGGATCGACTCGAGGTACTCCGCGATCCGGCCGATCGCCTCGGTGAGCACGTCCTCGTCGGGCAGCGTCACGAGCCGGAAGTGGTCGGTGTCGGGCCAGTTGAAGCCGGTGCCGTGGGTGACGAGGATCTTCTTGGCGCGCAGCAGATCGATGACGAAGGCCTCGTCGTCCTCGATTGGGTAGACCTCGGGGTCGAGCCGGGGGAAGCAGTAGAGGGCGCCGCGTGGCTCGACGCAGCTGACGCCGGGGATCTCGTTGAGCAGGCGCGAGGCGAGCTTGATCTGGTCGTGGTAGCGGCCGCCGGGGACGATGAGCTCGTTGATCGACTGGTATCCGCCGAGTGCGGTCTGGATCGCGTGCTGCGCGGGGACGTTGGCGCACATGCGCATGTTGGACAGGAGCGTCAGGCCCTCGAGGAAGTCGGCCGCCTCGTGCTTGGGTCCGGAGATCATCACCCAGCCGGCGCGGTAGCCGCAGACGCGGTAGGCCTTGGACAGGCCGGAGAAGGTCAGGCAGAGCACGTCGTCGCCCGCGTACTCGGCCGCGTGGTGGTGGACCGCGTCGTCGAAGACGATCTTTTCGTAGATCTCGTCGGCCATGACGACGAGGTCGTGGCGACGGGCGATGTCGACGAGGCCGCGGACGATCTCGGGCGAGTAGACCGCGCCGGTTGGGTTGTTGGGGTTGATGATGACGAGCGCCTGGGTGTGCTCGGTGATCTTCGACTCGATGTCCGCGAGGTCGGGGTTCCACCCGTTGTCCTCGTCGCACCGGTAGTGCACGGGTGTGCCGCCGGCGAGCGAGACCGCTCCGGTCCACAGCGGGTAGTCGGGGGCGGGCACGAGGATCTCGTTGCCGTCGTCGACGAAGGCCTGCAGCACCATCGAGATCAGCTCGGAGACGCCGTTGCCGATGTAGACGTCCTCGACGGTCGTCTCCTTGAGCCCGCGGGACTGGTAGTACTGCGCGACCGCGGTGCGCGCCGAGTAGATGCCCTTGCTGTCGACGTAGCCCTGCGCGTCGGGCAGGTGGCGGGTCATGTCGGCGACGATCGCCTCGGGTGCCTCGAAGCCGAAGGGGGCGGTGTTGCCGATGTTGAGCTTGAGGATCTTGTGGCCCTCGGCCTCGAGGCGCTGGGCCTCGACGAGGATCGGTCCCCGCACGTCGTAGCGGACGTCCTTCAGCTTGCGGCTCTGGCGGATCTGGCGCATGAGGCGCAGTCTTTCAGCAACCTCGACTTGCTGTTGACGAGGTCCATGCTTGGCTCTACCTTCAACCCCACCATCATCAGCCCGGGGAAGGGGAGGACATGTTCAAGAGATTCTCAAAAGGGGGGCGCTGGCTTTGGGCCTTGCCCTGATGCCGACGGCAGCCTTTTCAGTGGGTACGTCGTCGGATGACGGCGCTGGTTGGCAGACGCGCAAACAGGCGTACTCCAACGGAGCGTCGACCAACGGTGTCATCAGGAGCACACGAGGCGACATGGTGTACCACTCGGGTCAGGTGGCCAGGAACAACTGCGAGGACGTGGGGACCGGTCGCTACACGAGCAATGTCACGTCACTGACGAACGTCGGGAACAACGGGCGCATCATCACCACGTGGATGAACTGGCCGTGTCATGAGTTCCAGGGTGTCCGGGCCAAGATCTGCCGAGTCCGAAACAACGTGCCTGACGCCTGCGGAGCTTGGAGCTCCAGGTTTTGACGACACGTTCGCCCGACCTCCATGTCTCGTTGAGGGACGTGGAGGTCGCGTATCGGGGCAAGCAGGTCGTCCAACCGACGACGCTGTCGCTCCCTTTGGGGATCACGGCCTTCATGGGCAACAACGGTGAGGGCAAGAGCAGCCTGATCCGAGTGCTCGCGGGGGTCCAGCCTCCGTCCCGTGGGTTCCTCCTGCGCGGAGGTCAGGACGCTCACGCATCTGGGGCAGCCCGAAGGCAGCACCACCGAGTCACCGGATGGCTTCCCCAGGAAGCCGGATTGCCGCGCAACGTCACGGTGCGCGAGTTGGTCGACTACGCGGCCTGGCACAAGCAGGTGGCGCGAAGGGAGCGTCGCACCGCGTCGAGCGTGGCCATCGAGCAGGTGGACCTCGTGGAGCAAAATGACTCTCGGGTCGGCGCGCTCAGTGGCGGTCAGCGCCGACGAGTCGCGCTCGCAGCAGCGATCGTGGGTGCCCCGGACCTGCTCCTCCTCGACGAACCAACCACGGGGCTCGATCCCACCCAGCGCGATCAGCTGCACGGAGTGCTCAGATCGCTCCCTGCGAGCAGAGTCGTCGTCGCGACCCATCTCGTCGAGGACGTCCTCGCCGTCGCCGACCACGTCCTCTTCATCCGGGGTGGAGTCGTGCAGGCGCCGATCCCCATGTCTGAGCTCGTGCCCGCGGGAACAGACCTGGAGACGGCGAGCAGGGCACTCAGGCTCGGGCTGGCGGGATGACCATCGCACGTGCCGCACTGCTCGATCCGTGCCCGCCGTTGGTCCGTCGCCCGGCCCGCACGTGGGCAGCGCTGACCGCCTTCGTAGTTGTCGTGGACCTCGCGCTCGCCCTCACCACGCGTGAGCAGTGGTTGGGTTGGATGCCCTCAACGACCAATGCTTGGGCGGCCATGACCGTGACGCTGCCGCCTTCGCTCCTCGCTGGTGCCGCAGCGTGGCTCGTGGGCGCACCCCGGAGGAGCGGTGCGCAGGAGTGGTTGATCGCCTCGCCACGGCAGCTGAACTCGGCCGCGGTGTGGTCGGTCCTCTGGGTGGCCCTGGCAGGGGCGGTGGGGCACGTGATCACCTTCGCGGCCATGCTGATCTTGAGTTCGCGAGCAGCCCCCGTCGACTGGGCGGGGAGCCTGCCCGCGACTGCGTTCACCCTCGTGCTGATCATCGCCTTCTCTGTTCTCGCGGCGTCCTTCGGTGGGTGGGTGGGTTCGATCCTCCCGACGGCGGCTGCACTGCCTCTCGGCGCGGCTCTGCCGTACGGACTGGCCGTGTGCAGCGCCTTCATCAGCAGGGAGTCGCCGCTGGCGGCACTCTTTGTCCACAACGCCGTTCCCATCGCGGCTCGCTCGACGACATGGGTGCTGCTCGCGCAGTCGGTGACCTACGCCGCCGTCGCCGTCTGGCTGCTGTTCCTGATGACGCGGCATGCCAAGAGTTCGTGGATGGCGTGGGTGGTCAGCGCGTCGGTTGCCGTAACGATGTTCGGAGGGCTGCCTCTGGTCTTCCCGCCCGGCGCCGAGGAGCCGGTCTGCCGAAGCGCGGCCTCGACGGTGTGTGTGCCCAGATCGCAGCTGGCTGCACTCGACGACCTGACCACGTTCACGGACGATGCGCTCGCGGACATGCCCGAGTCGATGCGGCCGGACTACGTGATCGGCAGCATGCCGCCTCCCGGGCGCGGCGCGATGGTCTCTGTCGGCAGTGACAAGGTCGTGGACCGTCAGCAGGTGATCGCCATGCTGGGTGCTGACTCCTTCGAGCCGCCGTGCGCGACGTCGACGGGAGACCCGTCAGCCACTCTTGCCCTGCTGACCTGGTGGTGGCGGGCGCACGACCTGCCGGAGGATGAGCAGGTCTATCCCGGTGGGCCGGTGCTGGCAGGCGAGGGCGCCATCGTCCCCACGGACAGCAGCAGAGTGGACCGTGTGGCCGTTGCAGAGCGGTTGTCGGCGATGTCGAGGGCCGAGCGAAACCGATGGTTCTCGGTCAGGGCAGACAAGATCCGGAGCTGCTCCCTCACAGCCGCGGACGTCAGGTGACTGCGCGCAAGACGGCGGCGCGGGTGCAGGGCATCAGCTCAGCTTGGCTCGTGCTGCTTCCCGTGGTCTGGGGGTTGGTGCCGACGTTGTCGTGGGCCACTCTGCCGCAGATCGCGCCGGGTGACCTCGGGATGACCAGGCCCTTGGAGATGTTCGGTACGGCTGTGCTCGCGGTGAGCGTCGCGCACATGGCCTGGCCGCTGGGGGATGAGGCGCCGTGGCTCTCGTCTGTGTCGGCACGAGGGGCTGCCCGACAACGCGTCGGGCGGTTCATGGCGCTCAGCGGACTGTGCGCTGTCGCGGCCGCTGTTACCGGACTGGTGCTCGTGCGGGCAGGGGTGGACCTGGCGCATTTCGTCGGGGTAGGGCTCTTGCTCTGGGCGCTCGCAGCTGCTGGCGCTGTGACGCTCGGACGCCGCGCCGCGGCGGTACTGCCCGTGGGGCTCATGCTCATTTCCAGCCGGGCCCACCTGATCCCCTGGGACAAGAACGTCGTCTTCAACGAGATGGCGACGGGCCCGCTGTGGGCGTTGGCAGTGGCCTGTCTGGCAGGTGCGGGGGTCGCCTTCGCGTACTGGGGGGAGGGCATCGCGCGCCGGGAGGTTCGCTCTGCGTGACCGACCGCCCAGAGGCGACCCGTGAGTAGCCTTCCGTCATGGTGCAGGACACGGCGGTGCTGCCGGGGCGCGTGCGGCGCGGCTGCGGCCTCGGGTCGGTGGCGACGGGCGCCTTCGGCACGGTCCCCGGCCTGCTCCTGCTGCCCTACCTCACCGACCGGCTCGGCGTGGCCGCCGGCCTCGCCGGACTCATCGTCCTGCTGCCCAAGGCCTGGGATGTCCTGCTCAACCCGATCGCCGGCCGGGTCTCCGACCGCAGCACGCACCCCGATGGTCGGCGCCGCCCCTTCCTCGTCCGGGCCGGCCTGACGCTCGCCGTCCTCTTCGCGCTGCTCTTCGCCGGGCCGACCTCCCCTTCGACCCTGGCTGCCGCGTGGGTCGCCGTGCTCTTCCTCGCGTGCGCCAGTGCCTACGCCTTCTTCCAGGTCCCCTACGTCTCCATGCCTGCCGAGCTGACCCGTGACTACGGCGAACGCACCCGCCTGATGACGTGGCGGGTCGCGGTCCTCGCGCTGACGATCCTCGTCGCGGGCGGCCTGTCCCCAGCCCTGCGCGACGCCCTCGGTCCAGAGTGGGGCTACCGGGCCGTCGGCGTCTTCGTCGCTCTCCTCATCGTCGTCGGCGCACTCGGAGCCTGGTGGGGGACGAAGGGGGTTCCCCCCGTCGAGCACGTCGCCGCCGGCGGCTCCCTGGCCCACCAGCTGCGGGTCGTGGCGGGCGCCCCGGACTTCCGGGCCCTGCTGCTCACCTTCGCCGTCCAGGCGCTCGCGACCGGTGTCATGCTCGCCGGTGTCGACTACATGGCACGGTGGGTGCTCGGCGACCCCGGCGCCGCCACGATCCTCTTCGTCGCCTTCGTGGGCCCCGCGCTCGTCGTCACCCCGCTGTGGGAGCGCATCGGTCGCCGTACCGGCAAGCGGCCCGCCTTCGTCGTCGCCTCGCTCTGCCTCGCGGCGGGAGCACTCCTCGTGTGGGTCACCCACGACCTCGGTCTCGTCACCGTCGCCCTCGCTCTGGCCCTCGTCGGGGTCGGCTACGCCGGTGCGCAGATGTTCCCCATGGCGATGCTGCCCGATGCCGCCGCGGTCGACGCCGACCGCAGCGGCGAGAGCCGGTGGGCGTCTACACCGGAGTGTGGACTGCTGCCGAGACGCTCGGCCTCGCCCTCGGCCCGGGTGTCTACGGTCTCGTCCTCATGCTCGGCGGATATGTCTCGTCGACGGACGGGACTGCGGCACAACCGGACTCGGCTCTGACGGCGATGACCCTCGGCTTCACCGTCCTGCCCGCGCTGCTCGTGCTCGGCTCCCTGCTCCTCCTGCGGGGCTATCGCATCGACGAGGCAGCCGTTGTCGCTGCCGGAGAGGTCGCCCGATGATGCTCGACCCGACCCACCCCACACCGGCCGACGACATCCGGGCGGCGCTGGACTCCCTTCGCGCACAGGACCTGCCGACACACGGCGGCCGCACGCTCAGCTATGTCTACGACTCCGGCCTCGCGGAGGCCGATGCCATCGGGCGCGAGGCACTCGCGGCCTTTGCCTCGACCAACGGGCTCGACCCGACGGCCTTCCCGTCGCTGGCCCGGCTGGAGTCCGAGCTCGTCGCGCTCGCGGCCGGGCTCCTCCACGGGCCGCCGTCCACGGTCGGCGTCGCGACCTCGGGCGGTACGGAGTCGCTCGTCCTTGCGGTGCTCGCCGCGCGCAACGGCTCGCCGCACGTCGAGCGACCCCAGGTCGTCGCGCCGAGCACCGTCCATGCCGCGGTGCACAAGGCCGGGCACCTCCTCGGCGTCGACGTCGTGAGCGTGCCGGTCGACCCGGTGACCTTCCGCGCCGACCCGGCGGCGATGGCGGCCGCCGTCACCGACGACACGGTGCTGCTCGTCGCGTCGGCGCCCTCCTACGCCCACGGCGTCGTCGACCCCGTCGCCGAGATCGCCGCGATCGCCCGTGAGCGGGGCGTCCGCTGCCACGTCGACGCATGCATCGGCGGGTGGGTGTTGCCCTTCCTCGACGACGTGCCGCCGTGGACCTTCGCCGTCGAGGGCGTCACGAGCATCTCCGTCGACCTGCACGAGTACGCCTACACGCCCAAGGGGGTCTCGCTCCTGCTGCACCGCGACCCCGGTCTGCGGCGCGGGCACGTCTACGCCTCAGCCGCGTGGCCGGGCTACACGATGCTCAACACGACCCTCCAGTCGACGAAGTCCGGCGGCCCGCTCGCGGCGGCCTGGGCGGTCGTGCACGCCATCGGGCTCGACCGCTACCGCGAGCTCGCGGCGGTGGCCCGGCAGGCGACCCTCGACGTCGCGGCGGCGGTGGAGGCGATCGAGGGGGTGCAGGTCGTCGTCGCCCCCGACTCGACCCTGCTCGCCCTCGAGGCCACCGCGGGCTGCGACGTCTTCACGATCGCCGACGAGATGAGCTCCCGCGGGTGGCTCGTGCAGCCCCAGATGGCCTTCGCCGACCACGCCGCGACACTGCACCTCACCCTCTGCGCGGCGACCGCTGCCCACACCGACGAGCCCGTCGCCGCCCTGACCGAGGCCGTCTCTGCGGCAAGGGAGTCCGGCCCGGTCGAGGTCAACCCCGACCTCGTCGCGGCCGCCCGGCAGATCGACCCCGCAGGTCTCGACGAGGCGACCCTCGACGGTCTGCTCGCCATCGCGGGCCTCGGGGGCGGTGGCGGCACGCTGCAGGTGCCCGACCGCATGGCCGAGGTCAACGCGCTGCTCGACGCCGTGCCGCGGGCGCTGCGCGAGGCACTGCTCGCGGCCGTGCTGGACCGGCTCACCCGCTGAGTGGACCTCCCCTTCGGCTCACATACCGGTGGTCGACCGCGGATAGGGGATCTGCGGGTCGGTGACGACGTTGACGAGGTAGGGGACGCCGGAGGCGAAGGCCCGGTCGAGGGCCGGCCCGATCTGCCGGGGGTCGGTGACCATCTCGCCGGCGCCGCCGAGGGCCCGCACCACCTCGTCGTAGCGGGTCTGCGGGGCCAGGTCGGCGGCGACGTCGTAGCCGTAGAGCATCTGCATCGGCTGCTTCTCCAGACCCCACGCGCCGTTGTTGCCCATGACCATGACGACCGGCAGGTCGTGGCGCACGAGGGTGTCGACGTCCATGAGCGACATGCCGGAGGCACCGTCGCCGAGGAGCAGCACGACCTGCGACGAAGGGCGGGCGATCCGGGCCGCGATCGCCGCACCGAGGCCCGCGCCCAGGCAGCCGAAGGGCCCCGGGTCGAGCCACGAGCCCGGCCGCGCCGGCTCGACGAAGCGCCCGGCCCACGAGACGAAGTCACCGCCGTCGCCGATGACGACGGCGTCGTCGGCCAATCGCGGGAGCAGCTCGCCGTAGATGCGCGCCGGGTGCGCGGGGGAGACGGCGCTGGTGAGCAGCTCGTGGTCGGCGGCGGCCCGGGCCGCCGACTCCTCGGCGAGGCGGCCGCTCCACGCCGACCAGTCGGCGTGACCGTGCTGCTCGACCACCGTCTGGACGAGGTCGAAGAAGGCGGTGAGGTCGCCGGCTGCGCTCGTCGCAGGGTCGGCATGGGCGCTGATCTGCCCGGGGGAGTCCGCGACGTGCACGACCCGGGCGTCGGGGGCGCCGCCGTGACCGCCGAAGGCCCCGTAGCCCAGCCGGAAGTCGAGGGGGGCGCCGACGACGAGCGCGAGGTCGCACTCGCCGACGGCCGTGCGGCGGGCTCGGGCGACGAGCAGCTCGTGCCCGCCGGGGACGATGCCCCGTCCCAGGCCGTTGGTGATCGTCGGCAGCCCGAGGTCGGTGACGAAGCGCAGCGCCGCGGTCTCGGCCCGGTCGCTCCACACGTCGGTGCCGAGGACGACGAGAGGTCGGTCGGCGGCCGCGAGCAGTCGGGCGATCGTGTCGACGTCCCCGGCGTCGGGAGGCGAAGGGAGGGTCTCGCCCGCGGTGACCGGCCTGCCCTCGGCGTCGCCGTAGAGCTCGTCCATCGGGACGTCGAGCAGGACCGGGCCGCGGTGCGGTGCGGCCGCGAGACGGAAGGCGTCGTCGACCTCGTCGGCGATCTTGTCGACGGAGCCGATCGTCGCGGCCCGCTTGGTCACCGGGCCGAGGAGGCTCGGGTGGTCGAGCTCCTGCAGCGCCCCCCGGCCCCACGAGTAGGTCGCTGCGCGCCCCCCGAGCACGACGAGCGGCGACCCGGAGAAGTGCGCCTGGGTGATCGCGCTGATGCCGTTGGTGACGCCGGGGCCGGCGGTGAGCACCGCGAGGCCCGGGGTGCGGGTGAGCTTGCCGGTGGCCTCCGCGGCGAAGACCGCGGTCTGCTCGTGGCGCACGTCGAGCAGACGCATCGGCGGGTTGGCCGAGACCGCGCCGTCGTAGAGGGGGAAGACGTGCGCTCCCGACAGGGTGAACATCGTCTCCACCCCGTGTGCCGCCGCTGCCGCGACCGCTCGGACTCCGCCACTCACCTCGTCGTGATCCACGCGTTCCATGTTACTCATGGGTATGGTCGCTAGGCTCGGCCCATGACCGAGCCATCGCACACGGTGTGGGAGGACGAGGAGGCCGCTCGCGAGGCGGCGCTCGCCGAGGAGGGCCTCGACCTCGAGCCCGAAGCCACTGGCGGCGACGAGACCGACCCGTCAGGGAGCGACGAGCCCGCCTGAGCGGAGGCGAGCCGAAGGCTCGTCGGGCACTACTCCCTTCGCCCGCGGTCGCGGCGCTGCGTCTCACCCAGTGGCGGTGTGACCATCGTCCCCGTCACAAAGTCTGCGGGTGCGCTCTCCGGTGCCCTAGGTTGCCCAGCGACCACATCCACCACACCCCTCATCACAGGAGTGACGATGCGACTTGGCGTGCCCAAGGAGTCGAAGCGCGGCGAAACCCGCGTCGCGGCGACCCCGAAGACCGTGGAGCAGCTGATCAAGCTCGGATACGACGTCGTCGTCGAGGCCGGGGCCGGTGAGGCGTCCGCCTACCCGGACCAGGCCTACGTCGACGCCGGAGCGAGCCTCGAGAGTGCGGAGCAGGTGTGGGCCAGCGACATCGTCGCCAAGGTCAACGCCCCCACCGACGAGGAGGTTCCGCGGCTGCGCTCCGGGGCGATCCTCGCCTCGCTGCTGGCTCCGGCGCTCAACCCCGACAAGGTCGAGGCGCTGCGCGCGCAGGGCGTGACCGCCCTGGCGATGGACGCGGTGCCGCGCATCTCGCGGGCCCAGTCGCTCGATGTCCTGTCGTCGATGGCCAACATCGCCGGCTACCGCGCGGTCGTCGAGTCGGCGCACGAGTTCGGCGGTCTCTTCACCGGTCAGGTGACGGCCGCGGGCAAGGTGCCGCCGGCCAAGGTGCTCGTCTGCGGCGCCGGCGTGGCCGGTCTGGCCGCGATCGGCGCGGCCGGCTCGCTCGGCGCGATCGTGCGCGCCTTCGACGTGCGGCCCGAGGTGGCCGAGCAGGTCGAGTCGATGGGCGCGGAGTTCCTCCAGATCGATGTCGAGCAGGAGGTGTCGAGCGACGGCTATGCAAAGGAGACCGGTGAGGACTTCAACCGCAAGGCCGCCGAGCTCTACGCCGAGCAGGCCAAGGACGTCGACATCATCATCACCACGGCCCTCATCCCGGGGCGCCCGGCGCCGCGGCTGATCACCGAGGAGATGGTCGCCTCGATGAAGCCGGGGTCGGTCATCGTCGACATGGCCGCCGGCTCCGGCGGCAACGTCGCCGGGTCGGTCGCCGACGAGCGGGTCGTCACCGACAACGGCGTGCGGATCATCGGCTACACCGACCTGGCCGGTCGTCTGCCCACGCAGGCCAGCCAGCTCTACGGCACCAACATCGTCAACCTGCTCAAGCTCGTCACGCCGGACAAGGACGGGCAGCCGGTCCTCGACATGGAGGACACGGTCGTGCGCGGCATGACGGTCACCCAGGGTGAGGAGACCCTGTGGCCGCCGCCGCCCGTGCAGGTCTCGGCCGCGCAGTCCACGCCGGCCGCATCGAAGGTCGCCGAGGCTGAGGCTGACAAGAAGCCGGAGAAGCCGCACGACCCCAACCGCAAGTTCTGGTACATCGGTGGCGCCGCGCTCCTCTTCCTCGTCGCGGCCGCCTTCATGCCCGCGGCCTTCCTGTCGCACTTCATCGTCTTCGCGCTGGCGGTCGTCATCGGCTTCTACGTCATCGGCAGCGTCCACCACGCGCTGCACACGCCGCTGATGTCGGTGACCAATGCGATCTCCGGGATCATCGTCGTCGGCGCCCTGCTGCAGGTGACCTCGCCCGACATCGCGATCCAGGTCATCGCCGCAGCTGCCATCTTCTTCGCCAGCATCAACGTCTTCGGTGGGTTCACCGTGACCAACCGGATGCTCAACATGTTCCGGAAGGGCTGAGTCGTGCTGTCCACCGTCGTCACCGCCGCCTACATCGTCGCGGCGCTCCTGTTCATCCTCTCCCTCGCCGGCCTGAGCAAGCACGAGTCGGCCAAGCACGGCAACTGGTTCGGCATGGCCGGCATGACCATCGCCCTGCTCGCCACGATCGCCCTCGTCATCGACGGGGTCTACGGCGAGGGCGAGGCCACCGATGCCGGCAAGTGGGGCCTGGGCGTCCTCGTCGTCACCATGGCCCTGGGTGGCCTCATCGGTGTGCGCATCGCCCGCCGCGTCGAGATGACCGGCATGCCCGAGCTCATCGCGATGATGCACTCCTTCGTCGGTCTGGCCGCCGTGCTCGTCGGCTACAACACCTTCCTCGCCTCGCACGGTGACAGCCCCGAGGCCGTCGCCGAGCACCAGCGCCTCGAGTCCATCGACATGGTCGGGATCCACAACGGCGAGGTCTTCATCGGTGTCTTCATCGGTGCCGTGACCTTCACCGGCTCGATCGTCGCCTACCTCAAGCTCAGCGCGAAGATGAAGTCCTCGCCGCTCGTGCTGCCGGCGCGTCACTGGCTCAACCTGCTCGCCGTGCTCGTCTCGATCGGGCTGTGCGTCTGGTTCGTGGTCTCCCCGTCGATCGTGCCGCTGGGCATCATGACGGTCATCGCGCTGCTCTTCGGCTGGCACCTCGTCGCCTCGATCGGCGGCGGTGACATGCCGGTCGTCGTCTCGATGCTCAACAGCTACTCGGGCTGGGCGGCGGCCGCGGCGGGCTTCATGCTCTCCAACGACCTGCTCATCGTCACCGGTGCGCTCGTCGGCTCCTCGGGTGCCTTCCTGTCCTACATCATGTGCAAGGCGATGAACCGCTCCTTCATCTCCGTCATCGCCGGCGGCTTCGGCTCCGACGGTCAGGTGACGGGCGAGGACAAGGACTACGGCGAGCACCGTGAGATCCAGGCCGAGCAGGTCGCCGAGCTGCTCTCCGAGGCCTCCTCGGTGGTCATCGCCCCGGGCTACGGCATGGCCGTGGCGCAGGCGCAGTACCCCGTCGCCGATCTCACGGCCCAGCTGCGGGCGAAGGGAGTGGACGTCCGCTTCGGCATCCACCCCGTCGCCGGTCGCCTGCCCGGTCACATGAACGTGCTGCTGGCCGAGGCCAAGGTGCCCTACGACGTCGTGCTCGAGATGGACGAGATCAACGACGACTTCCCCGAGACCGACGTCGTCCTCGTCATCGGCGCCAACGACACGGTCAACCCGGCCGCGGCGGAGGACCCGAGCAGCCCGATCGCGGGCATGCCCGTCCTCGAGGTGTGGAACGCCAAGGACGTCATCGTCTTCAAGCGCTCCATGGCCACCGGCTACGCCGGCGTGCAGAACCCGCTGTTCTTCCGGGACAACACGCAGATGCTCTTCGGCGACGCCAAGGACAAGGTCGGCGAGATCCTCAAGGCCCTCTGAGGCAGCCTGACCGCAGCGAAGGGCGGCGCTCACCGGATCGGGTGGGCGCCGCCCTTCGTCGTCTGCGAGATGTGTCATGGACAATAGTGTGTGACACACACTATGGTGTGACGCATGGACGAAGAACTGCTCGCGGGGCACGTGCAGGAGCTGAGGCGGGGGACCGTCGTGCTCGCCGCCCTCGCCACGCTCGAGGAGCCGCGCTACGGCTACGCGCTGCTCGAGACGCTCGACGCCGCTGGCTTCGCGGTGGACGGCAACACGCTCTACCCGCTCCTGCGGCGCCTGGAGAAGCAGGGGCTGCTGACGAGCGAGTGGAACACCGACGAGGCCAGGCCGCGGAAGTTCTACCGCACAAGCCCGGCCGGCGCCGCCCTGCGCGCCCACCTGTTGACCGAATGGCGATCCCTCGACACCGCGATCGCCGCACTGGACGGAGACCAGTCATGAGTGGCACCAGCCTCACCGATCGTTATGTGTGGACCGTGACCCGCCAGCTCCCGCAGGAGACCGGGCCCGACATCGCCCGTGAGCTGCGCGGCACGATCGAGGAGACGGTCGAAGGGAGGATCGCCGCCGGTGAGGAGCCGGCCGCCGCCGAGCGCGCGACCATCGTCGGCCTCGGCGACCCCGACGTCCTCGCCCGTGAGTACGGCGGACGGCCCAACCACCTCATCGGTCCGGCGTTCTTCCCCGCGTGGGTGCGGTTGGTCCGGCTGCTGCTGGCCATCCTCGTGCCGCTCGCCGTCGTCGGCACCGTCATCGCGCATGCCATGGGCACCGATGCCGGCTTCGGCACGATCGTGGGGAGGGGGCTCTGCTCGCCTTCCAGGTGGCGGTGCACGTCGTCTTCTGGACCACGCTCGTCTTCGCGGTCGCCGAACGCTACGGCAGCCCGGGTGATCAGCGGGGCCTTGTCGGCGAGTGGAACCCGGACGAGCTCGCCGACCCGGCCGACCGTGCCCGACGGGCCAGCCTGGCGGAGATGCTCTTCGAGGTCGTCTCGACCCTCGTCGTCATCGGCCTGTGCCTGTGGCAGTGGGGAGGAGTCGGGCCGCACGCGGTCCAGGTCCTCGACCCGGCGCTGGCCCTGGGCTGGCAGGCGATCATCATCGGCTTCCTCGCCGTCGACGTCCTCGTCACCGTGGCGGCGTGGGCGCGCGGCGGCTGGTCCGCCCCGCTGGCGGTCGTCAGCCTGGTGAGCGCCGTCGTCTCGGGTGTCGTGCTCGTCTGGCTGCTGCTCACCGACCGGCTGCTGACCGACCTGCCGGCGCAGTTCCACGAGACCTTCGGGTGGAGCCGGGACTGGAGCCTGTCGATGGCCGCCGTGGCCGTCGGCATCGCCGTCATCTGCGGCTGGGAGGCCGTCACCGCACTGCGCCGCCTGCGCGACTCCGACCCCGCCTGACCCTGCATTGCCCTACGGCAATGCGCGCTCCTGCCTGCATTGCCCTACGGCAATGCGCGCTCCTGACTGCATTGCCTTACGGCAATGCGAAGGGGGAGGGGCGTCAGTAGGCGTCGGGGTCGTAGGGCGGCAGCTCGCCGGTGTCGGCGTCGCGGTCGCGGCGCAGCAGGTCGCGGCTGCGGTAGATCGACGCGCCGTGCGAGACGACCGGCGGGTCCTCGTAGCCGTCGGTCGGCGGGCCGCCGACGTAGACGCCGTCGACGACGCCGAGGCGCGTGGTGAAGTCCTCGGACGTCTCCCAGGCCGGCTCGTCGTCCGCGGACCCCCCTTCGTCATCGTCGTCGAGGGGGCCCATGCCGAAGACCACCGAGCAGATCGCCCGGTAGTTGTCGTCGGGGTCGGGGACGAACTCGATGCTCGACAGAGCCTGGTCCTGGCCGGCGCTCTCGAGGACGAAGGTGCCGTAGCCGAGCAGTCGTCCGAGCAGCGAGCGCTCGTAGCCCATGTCGGTGACCTTCTTCAGCGGCATCATCGAGACCTTGTGGTTGATCCACCCCTCGAAGAGCACGATCCGCTTGTCGGTGGCGACGACGCGGGTGTGGCGCCACTCGATCCACTTCCACGCGGCCCAGCCGACGACGGCGAACCAGGCCCACCAGACGTAGCCGAGGATGCCGGCATTGGCGTCGCTCACCGACAGGTCCAGCCAGACGACGAGCGCGAGCACGCCGACGACGATCGCGAAGGGCTTGAGGAGCACGATCCGGTGGTGCCGGATCTCCGCCACCGGGGTCTCGCCCGGGAGGAGGTACTTGCGCAGCCCCCGGTGGGCCACGCGGGCGACCTCCGCTGCCATCGCTACCTCGCGATGAGCGAGTCGAAGAAGCGGCCGATGTTGGTCACGCCGTTGGCGATGACGTCCCAGGCGGAGCCGACGATGTTGGCGGCCTCGGTCGGCGACGTGAGGATGGCGTAGAGCAGGAAGATCGTGAGCAGCCAGAGGACGATCTTCTTGATCGGCGGCGTGTTCATGACTCGTTCTCTTCCGTCGTCAGGCAGGCAGATGGACGCCCGGGCGGGCGCGAATCCTGCCCAGTGTTGCAGATGTGACGGGTGTGACGGGTCAGACCACGCCGTAGAGCCGGTCGCCGGCGTCACCGAGACCGGGGACGATGTAGCCCTGCTCGTTGAGCCGCTCGTCGATCGCCCCGGTCACCAGGGTCACCGGCACGTCGAGGTCGGCCAGCTCGCGCTCGACCGCCTCGATGCCCTCGGGGGCGGCGAGCAGCGTGACGGCCGTGATGTCGTCGGCGCCGCGGTCGACGAGGTACTGGATCGACATCGCCAGGGTGCCGCCGGTGGCGAGCATCGGGTCGATGACGTAGCACTGGCGGCCCGACAGGTCGTCGGGCAGGCGGTTGGCGTAGGTGACCGCCTCGAGTGTCTCCTCGTTGCGCAGCATGCCGAGGAAACCAACCTCGGCGGTCGGCAGCAGCCGGACCATGCCCTCGAGCATGCCCAGACCGGCGCGCAGGATCGGCACGACGAGCGGCTTGGGCGTCGACAGCTTGATGCCCGTCGTCGCGCTCACCGGGGTCTCGATGTCGAAGGGCTCGGTGCGCACCTCACGCGTCGCCTCGTAGGCGAGCAGGGTGACGAGCTCGTCGGCGAGCCGACGGAAGGTCGGGCTGTCGGTGCCCTTGTGCCGCAGGTAGGTCAGCTTGTGGGCGATGAGCGGATGGTCCGCGACGATGACGCGCATGGTGCCGAAACTACCGTGCGGGAGACTGTCCCCGTGAGTCCCGACCCCACCCGTCCGCAGCGCCCCGTCGAGGAGGCGTGGATGGACCGGGCCCTCGAGCTGGCCCGTGAGGCCGCCGCGGACGGCGACATCCCCGTGGGTGCGCTCGTCGTCGACGCGGCCGGCGTGATCATCGGCGAAGGGCGCAACACCCGTGAGCGCGATGGCGACCCGACCGGCCACGCGGAGGTCGTGGCGATGCGCGCCGCGGCGGAGGCGAAGGGGGAGTGGCGCCTCACGGGGTGCACGCTCGTCGTCACCCTCGAGCCGTGCCCGATGTGCGCCGGTGCCGTCGTCGCCAGCCGCGTCCCGCGCGTGGTCCTCGGGGCGTGGGACCCCAAGATGGGCGCCTGCGGGTCGGTGTGGGACGTCGTGCGCGATCGCCGGTCGGCCCACCGGGCCGAGGTCGTCGGCGGGGTGCGCGAAGGGGAGGCCGCGCGCCTGCTCCTGGGCTTTTTCGAAGGCCGCCGCGACGGCTCGCCACGATAGGTGACGGCACTCTCCCTTCGCCCGATTGGGGACCGGCCGCCTCGACCTTGTATTGTGCTCCGCGGTGGCGTGTCCGAGCGGCCTAAGGAGAACGCCTCGAAAGCGTTTGTCGGTTGACGCCGACCGTGGGTTCAAATCCCACCGCCACCGCCAGCTGATCGAAGGCCCCACCCGGCTCCCGGGTGGGGCCTTCGTCGAGTCCGCCCGACCTGACCTGACGCGCCCGGGGCGATCTGGTTGTCTGGGGCCCATGCGTCGTCCCGTCCGTGCCCTCGTGTCCGCCGCCGCTCTCACCGCGCTCGCGGTCCCACTCGGTGCCTGCGACCGCTGGAGCTCCAAGTGCGACACCGACAACACCTGCACGATCAAGATCCAGGGCGATGAGTTCTACGACTTCCCGCGGCCCTACGACACGGACGACGGACTGAGGTCCCGCGACCGCATCCGCCTCGTCTCGGCGACGCAGGGCGGCGAGGCCCTCATCCAGGCCGGTGGGGTCGAGAACACGTGCACGCAGGGCAGCAGCTTCCAGGTCGTCGACACGACGATCACCTGCGACGTCGTCGGTGACGACAAGGTCGAGCTGACGACGACCCGCCCCTGACCGGTCAGCAGGCGGCGACGCGGCTCTCGTCGACGAGCTGGCGGAACTGCGGTCCGACGACGACGTCGACGGTGCGTCGCTGGCGGGTGTCCTTGATCCGCTGGAAGTCGCCGGTGTGCCGCAGCACGAGCTGGGCGTCGGCCATGCTGTTGCTGCCGTAGCGCAGCTCGCCGCGGCCGGTGATCGTGCGCTTCTTCGGGTCGTTGGCGATCGTCTTGACGGTGAAGCCGCGGGCCTTGAGCTGGGTGGCGACCCGGGCGGCCAGACCGTCGCGGTCGGTCGCGTTGTAGACGTTGACCTCGACCTGCTGGGGCGAGGTCGTGCATGCCGGGCGGTTGTCCGTCGTGGTGCCCGAGGCGCTGCCGGACTCGGCGGCACGGATGTAGGACATCGCGTACCAGAAGGAGAAGAAGAGCAGCAGGAGCACGACGACGACGGTGATGATCGCCCGCTGCCGGCGGGCTCTGGCCCCGCTGCCGGCCCCGTAGTACTCCCCGTCGCTCACGGTCGGTCCTCAGTCGTCGAGCTCGAGCACCCGGGCGTGCAGGGTGGAGCGCTGCTGCAGCGCGGCACGCAGGGCGCGGTGCAGGCCGTCCTCGAGGTAGTGGCGTTCGCGCCAGAGGACGACGTGGGGGAAGAGGTCGCCGTAGAAGGTGGAGTCATCGGCGAGCAGGTCGTGCAGGTTGAGCGCGCTCTTGGTCGTCGTCAGCTGCTCGAGGCGCACCGCGCGGTGCGGGACGTCGGCCCAGTCGCGAGGAGCCGAGCGCCCGTGGGCGGGGTAGGGGCGGGTGTCACCGACGGACTGGAAGATCACCCGGACACGATAAGAGGGGCCGCCGACGGTGACCGCACTAGGCTCCGGCTTGTGACCGACTCTTCACTCCTGGACTCCATCCGCGCCGGCTACGCCTTCGAGACGCCGGCGGTCGAGCTCGGCGCCACCGTCGTCGACGGCCAGCCCCATGCCGATGCCCCCGTGCGGGTGCCGCTGGCGAGCCTGACCAAGCACGGCCTGGTCGCCGGTGCCACCGGCACCGGCAAGACCAAGAGCCTGCAGGTCATGGCCGAGCAGCTCTCCGCTGCAGGCGTGCCGGTCTTCCTCGCGGACATCAAGGGTGACCTCTCGGGCATCGCCACCCCGGGCGAAGGGGGCGAAAAGCTCACCTCGCGCAGTGCCTCCGTCGGTCAGGACTGGCAGGCCACGGGCTACCCGACCGAGTTCCTCACCCTCGGTGGTCAGGGCACGGGGGTCCCGATCCGCACGACGATCACGAGCTTCGGTCCGACCCTGCTGAGCAAGGTCCTGGGCCTCAACGCGACCCAGGAGTCGAGCCTGGGCCTGATCTTCCACTTCGCCGACAAGCAGGGTCTGGCGTTGCTCGATCTCAAGGACCTGCGCGCGGTGATCCAGCACCTGGTCTCCGACGAGGGCAAGGCCGAGCTCAAGGCCCTCGGTGGCCTCTCGAGCGCGACGGCCGGCGTGATCCTACGTCAGCTCATCGCCTTCGAGGACCAGGGCGCCGACGTCTTCTTCGGCGAGCCGGAGTTCGACACGGCTGACCTGCTGCGGGTCGCCGACGACGGCCGGGGAGTCGTGAGCTGCCTGGAGCTGCCCGCCGTGCAGCAGCGTCCCCAGCTCTTCTCGACCTTCCTCATGTGGCTGCTCGCCGACCTCTTCCAGGACCTGCCCGAGGTCGGTGACGTCGACAAGCCGAAGCTCGTCTTCTTCTTCGACGAGGCGCACCTGCTCTTCGACGAGGCGAGCAAGCCCTTCCAGGACGCCATCGAGCAGACGGTCCGGCTCATCCGCTCGAAGGGAGTGGGCGTCTTCTTCGTGACGCAGAGCCCCAAGGACGTGCCGGCCGACGTGCTCGCCCAGCTCGGCAACCGGGTGCAGCACCAGCTGCGGGCCTTCACCCCCGAGGACGCCAAGGCGATCAAGGCGGCGGTCACGACCTACCCGCACACCGACTACGACCTCGAGGAGCTGCTCACCCAGCTCGGCACGGGCGAGGCCGTCGTGACCGTCCTCGGTGACAAGGGCACACCGACCCCCGTTGCGCACACGATGATGCGCGCGCCCCAGTCGCTCATGGCGCCCTCGGCGCCGGAGCTGCTCGAGCAGACCACCACTGCCTCGCCCCTCGCCCCGAGGTACTCCGAGGCGCTCGACCGCGAGTCCGCCTACGAAAAACTCTCGGCCAAGCTCCAGGCCGCTCCTGCGGAGGACGAGCCGAAGGGGGAGGGCGCTGCCCCTCCGCAGGCCAAGGCGCCGAAGGCTCCCAAGCAGCCCAAGGAGGAGCCGGGCGTGGTCGAGCAGGTTGTCGGCAGCTCCGCCTTCAAGTCGGCACTGCGCTCCGCGGGCACGGTCATCGGCCGCGAGATCACGCGCTCGCTCTTCGGCACCAGCCGGCGTCGCCGCTGAGGCCGGCCGGCGCCCTCGGTCACCGACCGGGGGAGTGATCCCCATCGACCGCGGCACGGGCCCTTGACAGGATTGCCTGCAACACACAACGGCGAGGGTGAGGAGCAGTGCCATGACGGGCGTCACCCACGGGGCGGATGCCGCGCGGTTGGACGAGATCAGCGGGCAGCTGCGCGTCCAGGGCGAGCAGGTGGGCCAGATCGGGGAGACTCTCGGCGTGGTCTCGGGGACTCTGCGGGAGGCGTGGAGCGGCCCCGACATGGAGCACCTGCTGGCCCACCGACCAGCTGCGCCCGGCGATCGCCCGCACCGGGGCCTCCCTCGTGACCCGGGCCGGCGCGCTGCGCGAGCAGGCGGACCAGCAGGTGGGCGCATCGGGCGGTGCATCCGCTCCCGGGGGAGCCGCCGCCGGGGCGCGGGCAGGTGGCGCCGGTGCGCCAGCGTCTGACCCTCTCCAGGCGATGCGCTCCTTCGCCGACTTCATGGGGCGGGGCGCGGATGATCACGACCGCGCCGCGGGGTCGCCTCTGCTGGCGGCGTTGGACCCTGGCCGTCGCCCCGCCTCGGGGCGCGGCGGTTCTGACTGGGACCTCCTCGATCCCGTCAAGGCCCTTGCCGGCGACAGGGTGAAGAAGGCCGACCTGCCCAAGGGGTCGTACTCCGAGTCGGAGTCTCGGGGCAAGGTCGTCAAGCTCACCCTGAGCGCGTGGGTGACGCACGCGGACGCGGGCGTCAACGACAAGGGCCAGAGCCTCGAGCGCGCGACGCTGACCGGTACGGCCGAGCTGAGCGCCGGCGGCAAGGTTCGTCTGGGCAAGGTCGGCGTGGATGCCAAGGCGTTCGTCGGCACCGAGAACTCGTACTCGGCGACCGCTCCCAAGGGAACCGACATGAGCTTCGCGCACCCTCTCGATCCGGAGAGCCTGCCCGAAGGGACATCCCTCCGGCTGAGCAGTGCCTGGTACAAGGGCTATGACCTGGGGGGAAGCTACTCGGCCATCGTCGCCGACATGGGGTCGAAGTCCGGGACCGAGCACTACGTCGAGATCGCCCGCGGCCCTGGTGACGAGGTCACCGTGCGTGTCGGCAACGACGAGTTCGACAAGGCAGCCAGCTCGCTGGGCCTGGGGGGTGACAAGGCGAGCGTGCGAGTCAACGCGGGCTCGGGCGTCAGCCACGGGGAGGCGACCGAGGTGACCTTCGACCTGTCCACGAAGGAAGGTCAGGCTGCCTACGACCAGTTCGTCTTCGGAGGCAAGGCGCCCTCCGCGAACGACGCCGGAGTGGTCGACGTGGCAAAGGTCGAGACCTTCCAAGGGTCCAAGAACGTGGGATTCACCTGGGCAGCAGGTGACAGGTCCCTTGGTGGAGATGTGGTCGACTCGTCCTACGGCGGTCTCACGACCACGCACGCCGATGGCACCCAGACCGTCGCGTGGACGTCCTCGGACGGAAACAACTCGAGGGGCGGCGAGCTCACCCTCGACAACGGGGGCAACGTCGTTCCCGGGTCAGAGGTCGTCCACCTGCGCCAAAGTGGCGTCGACCCCGGCGAGGCGGCGTCCTACATGCGGACTGCGCATGGCTCCGACGTCAGCTACGCAGAGCGGCAGAACGTCGTCATCACCTATTCGCCGGACGACCTCAGGGCACTGAGGGAGCAGGCAGCTGCCCATTACACCCAGGAGCTCAACGACCACCCGGGATCCCGAGGGGATGCTTTCGAGGAGCGGCAGGACTGGACGGTGGACGAGTTCTTGGAGCGGATCGACTCCGACGAGGACGCCTGGCTGTCCACCCAGGGTTTCGAGACCCCCGGGCTGGTCGTGGGCGCCCGCACCGACGAGGAGATGCTCCGGCTCCTGGCGGACAATCCCATCGACACCCAGCGCGAGGTCGCGCTGGCCTATCAGGGGACGGGCAAGGAGCCCGCGCCCATCGGCGAGGTCACGGTGAACCCCACGCAGTAGGTCCCGGGGTGATTCGGCGGGTGCGTCAGCCCACCGGCGGGCCGACAGCCAGCGCGATCGCGGTGAGCACCGCGACGGCCACGACGAGGCCGAGCGCCGCGAGGCCGGGGCGGCGCAGCGCGCCGGAGACCAGACCCTCGACGGGGCCGGACGCGGCCCCCTTCGTCCGCAGTCGCCAGGAGTCGCCGAGCTGGCCCTCGCGCTGGAGCCACCGCTCGGTCCACAGCGTGACGAGCGGTGGGATGGCGCTCGCGAGCGCGACGAGGCCGTGCTTGGTGCTCCACCGCTGGTCGACCCAGACGATGACGGTCACGAGCACGTAGGCGATGAAGACGATGCCGTGGAGCATGCCGCCGATGCGCACGCCGAGCTCCGTGGTCTCGGTGACGTACTTGAGGAACATGCCGATGAGCAGCAGGGTCCACGTCACCGCCTCGGCGGTCGCGACGGTCGTGTAGAGGCGGCGGGGAGAGGGCAGCGACATGCCCACCATCGTCGCCGACGGGTGTCGAAGGGGTGAAATCCGCCCGATTTCGAGGTAGCCGATCGCTCGGGTAATCTCTCCCGCGGAGGATTCGCATAGTGGCCTAGTGCGCGCGCTTGGAAAGCGCGTTGAGTGAAAGCTCTCAGGGGTTCGAATCCCCTATCCTCCGCCAGAGCGAAGCCCCGGTCCTCACGACCGGGGCTTCTGCGCTGTCACGGCGCCACCCCGACTTTGGTCCGGGGCCAGGGCCACGTAGACTCGGCGATCGGCACCCCGCGTGGTGGTACCTCACCGAACTCCCCCAGGGCAGGAATGCAGCAAGGGTAGGCGAGCTCTTCCAGGTGCGCGGGGTGTCCTTTTTTGTGCGCTCACGACCCCGGAATGCCGCGGGAGATCGCAGATGTGCGATCGCTCCCGAGTGGCATGCGTCGCATATCCCCCTAGGTTGGGTGCAAGCGGTCGCGGCTGCGATCGCCCCCCACTCAAGGAGGCGGATCATGGACACCTGGATCTGGATCATCGTCGGGATCCTGCTGGTGCTGCTCGTCATCGGGCTCATCGCAGCACTGGCCAGGGGCTCGAAGGCCAAGCGCGTCGAGCGCGAGCGTGCCGAGGCCGAGCAGCTGCGGCAGGAGGCCGCCGAGCGCGAGCGGCAGACCCGCGAGAGCCAGGCAGCGGCGCAGGCCAGCGACGCCGACGCCCGTGCGGCCAAGGCCGAGGCCGACCGCCAGGCCGCGGAGGCCGAGCGCCAGGCCGCCGAGGCGGAGAAGCGCCGCATCGCGGCCGAGCAGAAGCAGGAGGCCGCCGCCGGTCAGGCGGAGGTCGCCCAGCAGGACCAGCAGGCCTACGACGCCAAGCTGCGTGAGGCCGATGCCAAGGACCCCGACGTCCTGACCGACGAGCACGGCAACCGCATCGATGACGCCGACCGCGACCTCGATCGCGACCGCCGGGGCGCCGGCGCCGGGGCCGGGGCCGGGGGCGCGGCCGTCGGTGCCGGTGGGGCCACCGCGGCTGCCGCAGGTGCTCACGATGACCGTGCTGATGACCGGCGGTCCGACGAGGTGCGTGCCGACGAGGTGCGCGCTGACGACCGTGGCGGCCGGGACCAGGGCTTCGTCGACGACAACCGCGACGGCTACCGCGACGGCGTCATCGAGTCCGAGGACCCCTACGCGGAGGGCGATCCCGTCACGGGTGACCCGCGCTCGGTGGGGGATGTCCGAGCCCACGCTGCCCCCGAGCCGGGGGTCGACCCGACCGGTGGTCGTCACGCGGCTGTCGACGAGCCCCTGCCGCCCGGTGGCACCCAGCCCGTCGAGGAGCCCGCGGGTCGCCACGCCGGCGCCGAGCCGGTGGTCCACGACCAGGGTGCTCGTCCGGGTCAGGTGGACGAGCCCGTCGCGTACGGCCAGGGAGCCCGCCCGGGCCGTCTCGACGAGCCCGCCGGCGCGACGCCCGCGGCCGCGCCCGCACCGGCTGACGTCGATGCGGCACGCGGCTGGGAGTCGTCCGACCCGACCCGCCCGGACACCACGCCGGCCCCGGAGACGACGGGAGGGGACCTCCCTTCGTCCTCGACCGGGCAGGCACCGCCCGCCGACGTGCCGCCGGCCGACCCGGCTCGTGCCGACGTGCCCCCCGCAGACCCGGCCGCACCGCCAGCCGAGACCAGCCACGAGCGCGGCCACCTGGCGCCGGAGGAGCGCCCGCAGCCCGAGCAGGGCAAGGGCTTCTTCGACAAGGTGCGCGATAAGGTCGACGAGGTGCGCGACGACCGCCGCCGCAGCTGACCTGACGGTGGGCCCGTCATCCTCCGGGATGGCGGGCCTTCGCCGTGCCGATGACCCAAGGAGTCACATGAAGATCGCCATCATCCTCGGAAGCACCCGCCCGGGCCGCTTCGGCGCACAGGTTGCCGACTGGGTCATGGACCAGGTCGCCGGCCGCGACGACGCCGAGTACGAGCTCGTCGACCTCGCCGACTACGACCTCGACCTGCTCAACGAGCCGACCGTCCCGGGCGCGGCCAAGCGGCAGTACGACAACCCCAAGACCCGTCGCTGGAGCGAGACGATCGACGGGTTCGACGGCTTCGTCTTCGTCACCCCGGAGTACAACCACGGCGTGCCGGCGGCCCTGAAGAATGCCTTCGACGTCCTCTACCCCGAGTGGGGCCACAAGGGCATCGCGCTGGTCTCCTACGGCGCCGACTGCGGGGTCCGGGCCGTCGAGCACTGGCGCACGATCGTCGCCAACGCCCAGATGCACGTCGTCCGCGGCCAGGTCTCCTTCTCGACGATGCTCGAGGTCGAGCAGGGCGAGGACGGCGACGTCTTCGCGCCGGCCGAGCGCCGGGCCAAGGAGCTCGGCAACGTCCTGCGTCAGCTGACGCGGCTCACCGAGGCGACCGCCTCCCTTCGCGCCTGATCCCGCGCATCCACAGCGGCCTCCCCTCGGGGGAGGCCGCTGTCGTGCTCCGCACGTAGGCTCGTGCCGTGAGCACCGCCCTGTACCGTCGATACCGCCCCGAGTCCTTCGCCGACGTCATCGGGCAGGAGCACGTCACCGAGCCGCTCATGCAGGCGCTGCGCTCGGGACGGGTCAACCACGCCTACCTCTTCTCCGGGCCGCGCGGCTGTGGCAAGACGACGAGCGCGCGTATCCTGGCTCGCTGCCTCAACTGCGAGCAGGGCCCCACCCCGACCCCGTGCGGCGAGTGCGACTCGTGCACCGCCCTGGCCCGTGGCGGCCCGGGCACCGTCGACGTCATCGAGATCGACGCGGCGAGCCACGGCGGTGTCGACGACGCCCGCGACCTGCGCGAGCGGGCCTCCTTCGGTCCGGCGCAGAGCCGCTACAAGATCTACATCATCGACGAGGCGCACATGGTGACGCCGCAGGGCTTCAACGCCCTGCTCAAGATCGTCGAGGAGCCGCCCGAGCACGTGAAGTTCGTCTTCGCCACGACCGAGCCCGAAAAGGTCATCGGGACCATCCGCTCGCGGACCCACCACTACCCCTTCCGCCTCGTGCCGCCGGCTCGGCTGCAGGACTACATGCAGCAGCTGTGCGAAGCCGAGGGTGTGCAGGTCGAGCCGGGCGTGCTCTCCTTCGTCGTGCGGGCCGGCGGCGGGTCGGTGCGCGACTCGCTCTCGGTCCTCGACCAGCTCATCGCCGGCAGCGACGAGCAGGGCCTGACCTACGAGCGGGCGGCCGCGCTCCTCGGCTTCACCGACGGCGAGCTGCTCGACAACGCCGTCACCTCCTTCGGCGCCGGTGACGCGGCCGGCGTCTTCCGGGTCATCGACTCGGTCATCGAGACCGGGCTCGACCCGCGGCGCTTCGTCGAGGACCTCCTCGAGCGCTTCCGCGACCTCATCGTCGTCTCCGCGGCGCCCGACGGGGCGGCGGCGATCCTGCGCGGGCTGCCGGGTGACCAGATCGACCGGATGCGTCAGCAGGCGGCCGCCTTCGGGCCGGCCTCCCTGTCGCGGGCGGCCGACATCATCAACGCCGGCCTGACCGAGATGACCGGTGCGACCTCGCCCCGGGTCCAGCTCGAGATCATCGCCGCCCGGGTGCTGCTGCCCGCTGCCGGTGGCGAGTCGGGCTACGGCGCCCGCCTGGACCGCATCGAGCGTCGCCTCGAGGTCGGCGGCGTCCCCACGAGCGAAGGGGGGAGCGCCCCCGTCCCGCAGGCCCCCACCGGGCAGGCCCCCGCGGCGCACCACGCGCCGTCGGCGGACCAGCCCCCGGCTGCTGCGCCGGAGCCCGCGCCGGTCGAGCGAGACCGGTCGACGCCGCCGGTGGCCCCGTCGGGGACGGCCGAGCCCGACGCGAGCCCGTCAACGCCCCCGGGCGCGCCTGCCGCAGGCCCTGCCGCGCCTGAGGCGACCCCGCCCGCGGCGACCTCACCCGCGGCGAGCGTGCCCGACCAGGCCGACGACGTGGCTGCGACGACGGCACCGGCGGCGTCGCCCCCTTCGTCCGGGGGGATCGACGTCGAGGCCCTGCGCCGCAGCTGGCCCGACGTCCTCGGGCGGATCTACCAGATGCGCCGGGCGACGTGGACCTTCCTGTCCGAGCACGCCCAGGTGCTCACCTACGACGGGCAGCGGCTCGTGCTGGGCATCGCGACGGTGGGTCTGGCCAATGCCTTCCGCAACGGCTCGCACGCCGAGGTCGTGCGGCAGGCGCTCATCGACACCCTGGGCGTCGACGCCCGCGTCGAGGGTGTGCCGCACGACTCCGGCGCGGCGCCGCAGCGCAGCGGCAGTGCCCAGGCGACGATGCCGGCCCCGACGGGGCCTGCGGGTGGCGCAGGGGTCGGGCCGGTTGGTGGGGGAGACCCCGCCAAGGACGCCTCCGCACCCGCACCCGAGGCGCCCGCCGCGCCACCAGCCGACGTCGGGGTCCCCGCACCGAGCGGTGGGCCCGCCGGGGCCGAGTGGGGCAGCCCGGCGGCCTCGGCCGCCGCGGCTCCGGCCTGGGCGACCGCGCCCGAGCCGGTCGCGCCGACACCCGAGCCGCGTGAGCCCGACGACTCGTCGGTCAGTGACGACGACGAGGACATCGTCGAGGCGGGCAATGCCGGCCCGGCCGTCATCGAGCGGATCCTCGGCGGGACCGTCATCCGCGAGGAGTAGCCCACGGCGCACCGACCGCGGTGTCCCTCGTCGTCCCCCGCGGGGCGTAGGGTCGAGGGGTGTACGAAGGCGTGGTCCAGGACCTGATCGACGAGCTCGGGCGACTCCCCGGGGTCGGCCCCAAGAGTGCCCAGCGGATCGCCTTCCACCTGCTGCAGGCCGACCCGCAGGACGTCCAGCGGCTCGTCCAGACCCTCAGCGAGGTCAAGGACAAGGTGGCCTTCTGCGAGACCTGCGGCAATGTCGCCGAGGGCACCCAGTGCCGCATCTGCGCCGACCCTCGCCGCGACGCCAGCGCCATCTGCGTCGTCGAGGAGCCCAAGGACGTCGTGGCGATCGAGCGCACGCGCGAGTTCCGTGGCCGCTACCACGTCCTCGGCGGGGCGATCAGCCCGATGGACGGTGTCGGTCCCGACGACCTGCGCTTCACCGAGCTGATGTCGCGGCTGTCCGATGGCACGGTGAGCGAGGTCATCATCGCGACCGACCCCAACCTCGAGGGGGAGGCCACCGCCTCCTACACGGCGCGGTTGCTCACCCCCTTCGACATCAAGGTCACCCGACTCGCCTCCGGCCTGCCGGTCGGCGGCGACCTCGAGTACGCCGACGAGGTCACGCTGGGTCGTGCCTTCGAAGGGAGGAAGCTGCTCAATGCCTGACGAGACCACGCTCCTGGCCGACGAGTGCGCCGCCGAGGCCCGCGCTTGGCTGGGCACCGTCGCCGAGATCGCCTCCGGGGCCGCCCCCGAGAGCGCCATCCCGCTGCTGCTCCTCACGACCAGCCAGGTCCAGCTCGTCGGCGCCCGCCTCGGGGCGATCGCCGACATCGTGCTCGAGGAGCGCTTCGAGCGCGACCCCGGCCCCGACACCGAGATGGACCCGCTGCGCGCCGGGCTGGCCCAGCTCCTCGAGGGCGTCGACGACTACGCCGACGTCGTCGACCCGGTCACCTCGACCGAGACCACGAGCGGCTCCCTGAGCAACGACCTGGCCGTCGTCGCCGCGGCGCTCGCCCACGGCCTGGCGCACCACGACGCGGGGCGACCGACCGAGGCCCTGTGGTGGTGGCAGTACAGCTACCTCGCCGACTGGGGTGACCGGGCGGCCATGGCCGTGCGGGTCCTGCAGACCCTGCTCGCCCACATCCGCCTCGACGCCGATGCCGACGTCGTCGGCGAGGCGGAGTTCGACGCCCTGCACTGCTGACCGGCTCGACCGGGTGAGCGGAGCCCCCTTCGCCCGACGGGGTGGTCGCCGACGTCAGGCGACCCGGGTGCCGCTCGGCAGGCGCCGGATCGGGGTGCGCACCCGGCGGATCGCGACGGCCGTGGCGCCCGCCCCCGCGAGCACGTAGACACCCAGGCCCATGGGCCAGGCAGGGAACTCCGCGCGCACCCGTGCGCTCGAGTCCGAGGTGTCCTCGTCGTCGGACCAGCACTCGTCGTGCACCTCCGGGGGGCCGGCCTTGGCCAGGCGGGTGCCGTAGGCGATCCAGCGCAGCGGGGTGAACCCGGCACTGGTCGTGTCGGCCGGGCCGTCGGGCCCGTGCGGCGCCGCGTCCGCGACGATGACGAAGGGGTTGACGCCGAGGAGCCACCAGTTGCGGTCGGTGCGCACGACCCGGCGGGTGTCGGTGTAGGTCGTGCACGCCTGCGAGGTCGTGTAGTCCTCGACGCCGTGGACCCGGACCTGCTCGTCCCGGGCCACGAGCGGCGTCGTCATCGCGAAGAGGATGAGTGTGAGGAAGGACAGTCCGGCGACGGTGAGGTAGGTCAGGACGGCCGACCCGACGGGGCGGGCTACGAGCGTGGAGAACATCAGCCCGATCGCGCAGACGGTCAGCAGGATGATCCCCAGGACGACGAGCACCCGGGCCACGCCGAGAAGTCCCACCCCGCCCTGGAAGAGCGCCAGGACGAGGAAGGGGGCGGCCAGGGCCAGGAAGGTCGTGGCCATGACGAGCGAGGCGAGCAGCTTGCCGATGATGATGTCGGTCGGCGTGAGCAGCGTCGTCTGCAGCGTGGCGAGCACCCCGGCATCACGGTCGCCGTTGACCGAGGTCGCGGTGAGGGCCGGCATGACGAGCAGGCTGAGGCCCAGGACGAAGAAGAGCACCACGTCGAAGGTCGTCGGCCCCCGGACCATGTCGCTGTCGCGCATCGCGAGCCAGGTCAGCCCGGCGATGCCGGCGATGCAGGTGAACCACAGCAGGAAGGCGATGTACCAGCGCGCCCCACGGAAGCGCTGCATCAGCTCCAGGCGGGCGACGGTGAGGACTCCGGAGACACTCACAGGCGGTCCTGCGTGACGGCGAGGTAGGCGGCTTCGAGCGAACCCTGGGCGGGGGCGAAGGCGGTGACGGGCACGTCGGCCGTGACCAGGGCGCGCAGCAGGTCGGTCGCCGCGATCTCGTCGGGCACCACGACCTCAAGGGCGCGGTTGGCGCGGGCGGGGCGGTGGCCGAGGTCGTGCAGAGCCCGCTCGAGGACCGCGAGGTTGCCGGCGGTGATCCGGTAGGTGAGCGCGCCGGCGGGTGCCGCGATGCCCTGGCTCTGGATGCTGCGGCCCCGGGCGACGATGACGGCGTTGTCGGCGATCTCCTGCAGCTCGGTGAGGATGTGGCTGCTCACCAGGACGGTGCGGCCCTGCGCCGCGAGACCCCGCAGGATGTCGCGCAGCTCGATCCGGGAGCGGGGGTCGAGGCCGGAGGCGGGCTCGTCCAGCACGAGGACGCTCGGGTCGTGGACGAGGGCGCGGGCCAACCCGAGGCGTTGCTTCTGGCCCCGGCTGAGCACCCGCGCCGGTCGCTCCGCGAGGTCGTCGAGGTGCACGGTCCGCAGCAGCGTGTCGATGCGCTCGCGTGCCGTGGCCGAGGGGATCTTGTAGGCGGCGGCGACGATCTCGAGGACCTCGCGCACCCGCAGCACGTCCCAGGTGCCGAACCCGTCGGGCATCCACCCGAGTCGCGAGCGCACCTGCGTCGGATGGGTCACCGGGTCGAAGCCGTCGATGCGGATGGCGCCGTGGTCGGGGACCAGCAGGCTGGCGAGCATGAGCATCAGGGTCGTCTTGCCCGAGCCGTTGGGGCCGATGAGGGCGGTCACCTCGCCCGGCCGCGCGACGAGAGACAAGTCGTCGACGGCCAGCACGGGACCGAAGGCGCGCCGCACGTGCTCGACGACGATCCCCTGTGTGGTCATGACCACAAGGTAGCCGTCGCCGGGTCTGGGAGATGGACTCGACTCGGGTGCGCCGGTCGCGGTCGTTATCCTCGAGGGGTCGTGCCGGTCCGACCCGGGCCGGACCCGCGAGATCCCAACGGAGTTCTCCTGTGAGCCTGGTTGTCCAGAAGTACGGCGGTTCGTCGCTCGCCGATGCCGAGAGCATCAAGCGCGTCGCGCACCGCATCGTCGAGACCAAGAAGGCGGGCAACGACGTCTGCGTCGTCGTCTCCGCCATGGGTGACACGACCGACGAGTTGCTCGACCTCGCCGAAAAGGTCAGCCCCGTCCCCCCGCCGCGCGAGATGGACATGCTCCTCACCGCGGGCGAGCGCATGTCGATGGCCCTCGTCGCCATGGCCATCGCCGACCTGGGGCACAGCGTGCGCTCCTTCACCGGCAGCCAGGCGGGGGTCATCACCGACGCCGCCCACGGCAAGGCGAAGATCATCGACGTCACCCCGGGCCGGATCACCGAGGCCCTCGGCAAGAAGCACATCGTTATCGTCGCCGGGTTCCAGGGCGTCAGCCAGGGGACCAAGGAGATCACCACGCTCGGGCGCGGTGGCTCCGACACCACGGCGGTCGCGCTCGCCGCGGCCCTCGAGGCCGACGTCTGCGAGATCTACACCGACGTCGACGGCATCTTCACCGCCGACCCGCGCATCGCGCCCAAGGCACACAAGATCGACCGCATCTCCCACGACGAGATGCTCGAGCTCGCCGCGAGCGGCGCCAAGGTCCTGCACCTGCGGTGCGTCGAGTACGCCCGCCGATTCAACATCCCCATCCACGTGCGTTCGTCCTTCTCCTCGAAGGAGGGCACGTGGGTCCTGCCCCCCGACCCTGAAGGAGCCGAGGACATGGAAGACCCGATCATCGCGGGCGTCGCCCACGACAGCAGCGAGGCCAAGATCACCGTCGTCGGCGTGCCCGACCAGCCCGGCCGCGCCGGGCAGATCTTCACCACGGTCGCCGAGGCCCAGGTCAACATCGACATGATCGTGCAAAACGTGTCCGAGGCCGACACCGGCCGCACCGACATCTCCTTCACCCTCCCGATGGCCGACGGCCAGATGGCGGTCGAGGCGCTCATGCGCACCAAGGACGAGGTCGGCTTCGAGTCGATCCAGTACGACGACCAGATCGGCAAGCTCTCGCTCGTCGGCGCCGGCATGCGCACCAACCCGGGCGTCTCGGCGACCCTCTTCCGGGCGCTCGCCGATGCAGGCATCAACATCGAGATGATCTCGACGTCGGAGATCCGCGTCTCCGTGGTCACCCGCGCCGACCAGCTGGCCGAGGCCCTGGAGGCCGTGCACACCGCCTTCGGTCTCGACTCCGAGGACGGCGAGGCCATCGTCTACGCCGGCACCGGCAGGTGAGCCCCAACCCGTCGCCGTCCACCGGGCCGACCCTGGCCCTGGTGGGGGCGACGGGACGCTTCGCGGAGGCGATCGCCTCCGCGCTCGCCTTGCGCGCGGACACGTGGGGCGAGATCCGGCTCCTCGCGCCGGGGGTGAGCACCCGCACCCTGAGCATCCGCGGGCAGGAGCAGACGATCGACTCGCTGCGCGAGGACTCCTTCGCGGGGGTCGACGTGGCGCTGTTCAACCTCGCTCCGGAGATCACCCCCGAGTGGGCGGCCCGCGCCGTGGCCGCGGGCGCCGTCGTCGTCGATGCCAGCGCTGCCTTCCGCAGCGACCCCGACGTCCCGCTCGTCGTCCCGGGCATCAACTCCCACCTCGTCGCCGAGCGCCCCAAGGGGATCGTGGCCCTGCCCGGTCCCGTGACGTGGGGCCTCATCGACGCGGCCTACGTCCTGCACCAGGGCTGGGAGCTGCAGCACCTCGTCGTCACCGGCCTGATCGCCGCCGTCTCGAAGTCCGACCGGGGCGTCGCGCGCCTGCGCGAGGAGCTGCACACCGTGGCCGGCGACCCGAGCATCGGCCAGCACCCCGGCGACGTGCGGGCCGCGGTCTCCGACCTGCCCGTCGGATCGCCCTTCCCTGCGCCCCTGGCGCTCAACGTCATCCCCTGGGTGGGGCAGCCCGGCGAGGGCGGCTTCACCTCGGCCGAGCTGTCCGTCGGCGACGAGGTGCGCAAGGTCCTCGGTCTGGCCGAGAGCGTCCCCGTGGTCGCGACCCTCGTGCAGGTGCCGGTCGTCCTCGCCCACTCCATGGCCCTGCACGCCCGCTGCGCCCGGCCGGTCGCCATCGACAAGGTTCGCGCCGCCTGCGTCGCGGCGCCTTCGCTCGTCCACCTCGACGAGGAGACCGGCGAGGTCCCGACCCCGGTCGACAGCGTCGGCGTCGACCCGCGCTTCGTCGGCCGCATCCGCCAGCCGAAGGGGGCCGGCCACCACGTCGACATGTTCGTCAGTGCCGACACCACCCGGCGCGGGGCCAGCGCGATGCTCCTCGTCGCGGAGCTGGTCGGCGCGCAGCTGCGCTGACGTCGCCGGAGTCACCGATTGGTGACCGGCACGCAACCCACTCGTCACCCAGGATGTCGACCATGGTGAGGGGCCATTGGCGCCACCTCGGTGCCCAGGGTCCACTGCCCTCGGTCTCGGTCCGGGAACGATCCGCGGATGTGACTTGTGTGACTGGAGTGGTCAGAGTGAATCTAGGCACCACCTATACTGGACTCTCGGGGAGCGGTGCATGACGAAGGAAGGGAAGGGCGTGGAACCGCAGGATCAGGGGCCGGTCTCGTACCGGGTTGTTGGCTTCGACGAGCTCGATGGCTCGGCCGCGGAGCACTATCGGCGACAGCGCCGACGGCGCCTTCTGCTCTTCGTCACCCTCCCCGGCCTCCTGCTCGGCACGGCCACCGTGGCCACCGCCTACGGCACCGGCCTGGTGGGCAGCGACGACCAGACCGAGTGCGCTCCGATCACCCGGCCCGCGCCCGAGCGCGACTCCTTCGACATCAAGCTGCTCAACAGCAATGACACCAACGGCCTCGGCAGCGACGTGGCGCGCGAGCTGACGCTGCGCGACTTCAACGTCGTGTCCGTGGGCAACGCCGACAGCTCCGTCTACGTCAAGGGCGCGGCCACGATCTACTACGGGCCCGACGGCCGCGACAACGCGCTGCTGCTGCAGAAGCAGATCCCCGGCTCCAAGACGTGGAACGACGCGCGCCCCGGCGACAGCGTCCAGCTCGTCCTCGGCTACGGCTACGACCGCATGGTCAAGGAGCCCGAGCCGCCGCTGCCGGCGCCCTCGGAGATCACCCTCAACGTCTACAACACGACGTGGAAGGAAGGCCTGGCCACCGAGGTGGCCGGCGACCTCAAGGACCGCGGCTTCAAGATCAAATCCACGGGCAACGACCCGCAGATGACCTTCCTCGAGGACGAGGTGGCGGTCATCCGCTTCGGGCCCGAGGGGCAGCGGGCGGCCAAGCGTCTGGCCCAGCAGATCGATGGTGCCCAGCTGCAGAAGGACGATCGCACGAGCACCAAGGTCGACCTCGTCCTGGGCAACAAGTGGTCCCGGGTCAAGCCGGCCTCCGAGGTCCCGCAGGTCAAGCCCTACGTCCGCCCGGCCGAGACGATCCAGCTGCCCTGCGAGCGCAAGTGATGCCCGGCACGGTCGCGTTCCTCACCGCTGGCGGGATCGCGCCGTGCCTCTCCTCCGCGGTCGGTGGACTCATCGAGCGCTACACGCAGGTGGCGCCCGGGGTGCGCCTCATCGGCTACCTCGACGGCTACGCCGGGTTGCTCACGGGGCGCAGCACCGAGATCACCGAAGAGGTGCGGCGCCGGGCCCACCTGCTGCATGACTTCGGCGGCTCACCGCTCGGCAACTCCCGGGTCAAGCTGACCAATGCCGACGACCTCGTGCGGAGGGGTCTCGTCGAGGCGGGGCAGGACCCCCTTCGCGTCGCCGCGGCGCAGCTGGCCGCCGACCGGGTCGACGTCCTGCACACCATCGGCGGCGACGACACCAACACGACCGCTGCCGACCTCGCCGCCCATCTGGCCGCCGAGGGGCACGACATGCGGGTCATCGGTCTGCCCAAGACGATCGACAACGACATCGTGCCGATCCGGCAGAGCCTGGGTGCGTGGACGGCCGCCGAGCAGGGGGCGCTCTTCGCCCGCAACATCATCGGCGAGCACACGTCCAACCCCCGCATGCTCATCGTCCACGAGGTCATGGGCCGGCACAGCGGGTGGCTCACCGCCGCGACGGCGCACGCCTACCGGGCCGACCTCGCCGGTCGCGACTTCGTCCCCGGCATCGGCAACGACCGCCGGCGGTGGGACCTCCACGCGGTCAACGTCCCGGAGCTCGACCTCGACCTCGAGGCCGAAGGGAGGCGACTGCGGGCGGTCATGGACGAGCTCGGTTGCGTCAACGTCTTCGCTGCGGAGGGCGCCGGGGTCGACGAGATCGTCGCCGCGCTGGAGGCCGATGGGGTGCAGGTGCCGCGTGATGCCTTCGGTCATGTCCGGCTCGACGAGGTCAACCCCGGCGAGCGCCTCGCCTCGACCCTTGCCCAGCGCGTCGGTGCCGACAAGTCCAAGGTGTGGAAGTCCGGCTACTTTGCCCGCTCGGCCGCGGCCAACCCCCGCGACCTCGAACTCATCGCCGCCTGCACCTCGCTCGCCGTCGAGGCGGCCCTCGACGGCCGGTCCGGCGTCGTCGGTCACGACGTCGAGCGCGGCGACGAGCTGCGCGTCATCGAGCACGAGCGCATCGCCGGCGGCGGTGCCTTCGACCCCACCACCCCGTGGTTCGCCGACCTGCTCCACGACATCGGCCAGGCCTGACGCTGCGGTGCCCATAGCGGCGCTACCAGTCATGGTGTGGCTGCGCGGGCGCAGGGTGGGGGTGGCCCTAAGAAGAAGTCCGGCCGCTAGGTAGGCCGCGTCACGTCGCGGAGGCAGCCGGACTTCTTCATGAGTCGGGCCGACCCCCACCCTGCGCCCGCTCCGCCGGGGCCCTGGTCGCGTCAGCCGTGCTTGCGCCGCAGCGACCACATCTGGGGCGAGCGCTCGAGCTCGACGGCGACCTCCCAGGGCATGCCGCCGGGGGCGGTCTCGCGGCGGAAGCTGCGCACCAGACGCCGGGCGAGCTCGGGGTCGGCCGCGACCCGGGCGGCGACGTCCCGGGCGGCCTGCTCGACCTGCTCGTCCTCGTGGACGGCCCAGGCGAGCCCGAGCTCGACGGCGCGCGCGCCGCGCACCCTCCTCGCCGAACAGGCCCATGGCGGCGGCGGTCTCGCGGCCGGCCGTGCGGTGAAGCAGCGACAGGTGCCCGCCGCCGGGGTGGATGCCCGATCTGGGCGAAGCCGGGCAGCAGGCGCGCGGTGGTGGACACGATCCGCAGGTCGGTGGACAGCGCGAGGTTGAGCCCGGCTCCGACGGCCGCGCCGCGCACGGCGGCGATGGTCGGCAGGTCGATGGTGCCGATGGTGGTGAAGGCCGCGTAGACCGTCTCGAGGTTGCGGTAGGCGGTGTGCTCGACGGGATCGCGCCCCACGTCGGCGAGGACCTCGCGGACGGCGCCGGCGCAGAAGTGCTCACCGCCGGTGACGACGACGGCCCCGACCTCGCCGTCGGCCTCGGCGGTCCGGGCCGCGTCGATGAGTTCCCTCGACATCTCCACCGACAGGGCATTGCGCCGGTCGGGGGCATCGAGGGTGATCGTCGCGATGCCGTCGGCGACGGCGTAGCTGACCTCGGTCACGGGATCTCCTTGGTGTAGAACCACCGGCCACCTCGTCGGGTGAACTCGCTGCGCTCGGCGAGCTCGCCCCCTTCATGCCTTGCGACGAAGTCGACGACGCCGGTCCTGTCGTCGGGGCCGCCCGCAACCGTCTCGCGGACCTCCAGCCCCAGCCAGCGGGTGTCGTCGAGGTGCACCTGCTCGGGCCGGGTGCGGCCGTCCCAGGTGCGCCAGAGGTGCTCGGCATTGCCGTAGACGTGGGCGGTGTAGCGGCTGCGCATGAGCTCCTCGGCGGTCGCGGCCTGTCGCTCCATCGCGAGCAGCGGTCCGCAGCACGCGACGAAGGGGGAGCCGGTGCCGCAGGGGCAGGGGTCGGCGCTCATGTCTGCAGGGTAGGTCAGGTGCGCGGGGCGGTGCTGACGATGTGGCTGCCGAGGGCCTCGGCCAGGGCCTCGCCGTCGCCCTCCTCGAGCAGGTCGAGCAACGCGTCGTGCTCGCGCACCAGAGCCATCATGTGCCGCTGCGGGGTCGGCTGCCCTAGACGGGCCAGGCGGACGAAGGCGCCGAGCTGGTCGAGGAGGCGGTCGAGCGTCGGCATCGCGGCGACGCCGGCCAGGGTGCGGTGGAACTCCTCGTCGGCCGCCATGAAGGCGGAGCTGTCGCCGACGCGGGCGTAGCGGCGCTGCCGCAGCACGAGCGTGCGCAGCCCGTCGACGTCGCCCGAGGTGCGGGTGGTCACCGCCACGCGGGCCGCAGCGGTCTCGAGGGCGGTGCGGACGGTGGCGATCTCCTGCCGGTGCTCGGCCGAGATGTCGACGACGTGCAGCTGGCGGCGGGCGCCGGGGACGAGCAGGCCCTCGCTGCGCAGCGCCCGCAGCGCCTCGCGCACCGGGGTGCGCGAGACGCCGTGGGCCTGTGCCACGCCGATCTCGTCGACCGGCGACCCGGCGGCGAGCTCACCGCTGAGGATGGCGTCGCGCAGGGCGGTGTGCAGCCGTCCGGCCTTGGTCTCGGTCGCAGGGGAGAGGGTCACGGCGGGCCCTACTTGGCGAAGATCTGCGACTCGTCCGCGAAGGCCTTGAACTCCAGGGCATTGCCGGCCGGGTCGAGGAAGAACATCGTCCACTGCTCGCCGGCCTGACCCTCGAAGCGCAGGTAGGGCTCGATGACGAAGGTCGCACCGGCGGCCTTCATCTTGCCGGCGAGGTCGTGGAAGTCGTCGTAGGAGAGCACGGCGCCGAAGTGGGGGACGGGCACCTGGTGGTCGTCGACGGGGTTGTGCCCGGCGGGGCCGGGGGAGCCGGCGGCGGTCTGGTGGGTGACGACCTGGTGGCCGTAGAAGTTCCAGTCCACCCAGAGGGTGTCGGAGCGACCCTCCTCGAGGCCGAGGACGCCGCCGTAGAACTCGCGGGCCTTGGCGATGTCGTCGACGGGGATGGCCAGGTGGAAGCAGGGGCGTGCGGTCATGGGGAGGGTCCTCCTCGGGGCGTCGGTGCGCTCAATGTATACAAGGGGGGAACTTGTATGCAATCCCGAGGAGGACCCGGCTGAGGGTCGGGCCGGCAGTCAGCCGGCCGCGACGGTGGGTGTGGTGTGGCCCGCTCGCACCTCCCGGCGCAGGATCTTGCCCGTCGGCCCCTTGGGCAGCTCGTCCATGAGCCAGACGACGCGGGGGTACTTGTAGGGCGCGACGCGCTCGCGGACGAACTGGTGCACGTCGTCCTCGGTCGCGCTCGAGCCGGCGCGCAGCGTCACGGCCGCGGCCACCTCCTCGCCGAGCTCGGGGTGGGGGATGCCGACGACGGCCGCCTCGGAGTACATGAGGAAGGCGAAGATCGAGCCGTCGATCGCCATGTCGAGGTCGGCGTCGTCGAGGATGATGTTGGGTCCCTTGCCGCCGAGCTCGAGGGTGACCTTCGTGAGGTTGTCGGCGACGGCGCGCTGCACGGACCTGCCGACCTCGGTCGAGCCGGTGAAGCCGATCTTGCGCACGTCGGGGTGCGCCGCGAGGCGCGAGCCGACGGTCTCCGGGACCCGGTCACAGAGATCGCGCACGCTCCTGTGGGGTGGCCACAGCGCGCAGGGTCTTGGCCTTGCCTGACGTCGTTGGTGCCGCCTGGTGCCGTTGGTGTCACCTGGGTGCCCGGAGAAGGGGGACCAGGTGACCACAACGACGCCGGGCAGCCGAAGAAAGCAAGAGCCGGACCTACGAAAACGTAGGTCCGGCTCTGCCGATGTCCTGAGACATCACACGGTCGGGGTGACAGGATTTGAACTGCTCACGCGCGACTAGTCTCACTGGATCAGATCCGCATCCTTGGCGAAAAATCAAGGAATCACTAGACTCTAACGCGTGAGAATCGCGGGCACAAGAGGACGCAACTACCCTTTAGTTATGCCCGGATTGTGTCCGAATCTGACCGGTGGTGACCGTTGATGACGCGGGCGAAGCGAGACTTCGGAACCATCCGCAAGCGGGCCAACGGCCGTTATCAGGCGTACTACATGGGGCCGGACCAGGCCTTCCATCGGGCGCCATCGACCTTCGAGACGAAGGCGGATGCCGAGGCGTGGCTGGTGGGGGAGCGTCGGCTCATCCAAGACGACGACTGGACGCCGACGAAGTCCCGCCGGGCGAGGGTCATCCGGGCCACTGAGTCGTTCGGGCCGTATGCGGAGGCGTGGCTCGAGTACCGCGAGCTGAAGCCGAGGACTCGAGCCCTCTACCGTCGGCAGCTGGATCGGTTCCTCCTGCCCTACTTCGCCGACACCTCCCTGCGCGACATCACCCCTGCGGTCGTGCGGGTCTGGCACAGCCGGCTCGATCCGACGAAGCCCACGCAGCGCGCCCACGTCTACGGCCTGTTGCGCTCGATCCTGTCCACAGCGGTGGCCGACGAGATCATCCAGGCGAACCCGTGTCGCGTGCGGGGCGCAGGCACGGTGAAGCGCGCACGGCGGGTGGAGCCGGCGACACTGGACGAACTCGAGATCCTTGTGACGGAGATGCCGGAGAAGTACCAAGCGCTGGTGCTCATCGGCGCGTGGTGCGGTCTCCGGTTCGGCGAGATGGCCGAGCTGCGCCGTGGCGACATCAACCTCGTCACCGGCCAACTCCAGGTGCGACGAGGAGTCGTGAGAATCAGGGGGCAGGTGACCGTCGGGTCCCCCAAGAGTGACGCTGGTGTGCGCGATGTCGCCATCCCGCCGCACCTGGTCCCACTCCTGGAGGCCCACCTTGAGGAACATGTCGGCCCGGACAGGGACGCCTTGGTGTTCTCAGCGGTCAACGACCCGAGAATTCAAGTCCACCCCAACACCCTCTACCGGCACTGGTACCGGGCGCGGGAGAAGGCGGGGCGCCCGGATCTCCGCATCCACGACCTGCGCCACACGGGCGCTGTCCTCGCTGCCCAGGCCGGGGCAACCTTGGCTGAGCTGATGTCCCGTATCGGCCACTCAACGCCCCAGGCGGCGCTCCGCTACCAGCACGCGGCGCGGGGGAGGGACACGGAGATCGCGGCGGCGCTGTCGAGACTGATGGAGGAGCGGGCATCGGCCCCTGCCGACTCAGAGGAATGACGGACGAGTCAGGCGAAGGTCTGCGATAGGGAGGTCCCGAGTCATGCTCGGCCATCGCCTCGCTGACCCGATCGGGCTATACCTTCCATCAATGTATAGCCCGATCTCCTGCACCTTCTTCTCGCCGACCGTGATCATTGGGATCCCTGGGGCGCGTGGTTGCTTACATGATGGTGGTCACTGAGACACCTCGTTATGAGCCCTGAGATCCCACAACCACCCCAGAAGGTGGACGAGGCCCAGCAACAACACGCCCAAAGACAAGGTGCCAGGCAAGACCCATACGTACCAGCCGATCGCGGACCAGAGTGAGGTGCCATCCGCTAACACGGCGGTGGCCACCAACAGCACGATCGGCAGACTAGGCACCGCCAGCGCGACCACGCCGAGCCAGTCACGAATCCTCATGCGGGCAAATACTCTGTGGGTGGTCATCGACCCTCTTTCTCCTGCGTCCTTGCGCGCTTGATCGTGCGGTACACGGTTGCCCGAGACACGTTGTAGTCCTCGGCGAGCTGGCCGACCGTCGCGGTGCCGGCCTCATAGTCCTGGAGCAACTTCTTCGTCCTTCGCTCGTTCAGCTTCGGCGGCTTCCCGTTGAGCCGGCCCTGCGCCCGCGCGATCGCCAGGCCCTCCATCGTGCGCTGCCGGTTCAGGTCGGACTCGAACTCGGCGACCATCGCCAGCGCGTTGAAGAGGAACTTTCCAACAGGGTCCTCCGGGTCGTGCAGCGACGGTCCAAGCTGGAGCGCCGCGCCCTTCTCGTAGACCTGGCCGACGAGGTCGCGCGCATCGGGCACCGATCGAGCGAGCCGGTCGAGCTTGGTCACCACGAGTACGTCACCGGGACGAAGAGCGGCGATCGCTTGAGTGAGGCCAGGCCGGTTCTTCATCGACCGACCCGTGCGCTTATCTGTATAGATCCGCGTGCGGTCCACGCCCAGGTCAGCCAGGCCCTTCAGCTGCGCCGCGAGGTCCTGCCGCTCGGACGAGACCCGTGCGTACCCGATCAGCACGACCAGCACCCCCGATAGATCAATTGACGGTCGTTTCCGCGATTCTAGACCGTGCAGGTCAAATGAGACAGCCCCGATCGCGTCACTACGTCAAGCTGTCAGTTTCCGAAGTCGACTGCACGGATGTCCGAAGTCCTCTGCACCGGGCACTCCGGGCGCTCCGTATGAGGATGAGCCCTACTTCCCGGTAGTCAGCGGTTACTTCCCGCCGGGCGTCCAGTCCTCGGCATCTTCGAGGGTTTTCCACGCGGCGACGATCGACATGAGCATGGCTGCGATCAGGACGAGGGCCATCAGGGTGAGCGTCAATGGGATGAAGGCACCGGGCATGTCGATGCGGGCGAGGAAGGGCGCGGACTGCGCGAGGTGGGCGAAGATGGATGCCACGCCTGCTGTCAGCAGGGGCAGGCCAGTGGTGAGGCCGACGATGATGGCTGTGCGGGCGCGGGCGGGTCCGAAGAGCGCCAGCACCGGGGCGATCCGGCGGCTCTGCTCGGCCTGGGTTCCAAGGAAAGCGATCAGGACGCCAGCCAGACCCAGGGTCAGACCGACAGCCGCCCAGACGGACACCCATCGGAGTTGATGGAGCAGCCCGTCCGTCGCGGTGATCCACCGGGAGGCGAGCTCGCCGACGGGGGTGACCTGACCGCTGGCCTGGTAGGCGAGCTTCTTGAGTTCGGGGACGTCGACGGCGGCGCCCGTGGTGTCGACCAGGAGGTATTCGCCTTCTTGGGGGCGCGGTTGCCCGGTGCGGGCTGTGGCCTCGGGCGGCAGATTCGCGGCTTGGAGGACAGCCGAGGCTGGCGATTGGCGATCTGTGGAGTCGCAGGCGAAGCCGAGGTGCTCCAGGCCCGTGCACTGGCCCGTGAGTGTGCTGCCGCGGACACTGACGACCTCAAGCCCGTCGGGCACGGACTGAAGGAATCGACGTGCTGCGGGTTCCTCTGGCATCTCGACAACGGCGACCGACGGACCGATGACTTGGTTGAGACTGCGACCTTCCACCGAGAACGATTGTCCGAGCGCGGCGTACTGTGCCGCGAAGAAGGCGGCGAAGCACATGCTGCCGACGGCGAGGGTGAGGACGAGGAAGTTTCGTCCCATCGCTTGCAGTGATGCTCCGGTGATCAGCGGAGAGACACGTCCACGGCGGTGTCCCTGTTCACGCAGCCAAGTGCCAAGAGCGATCAGGGCTGCGCTCACGCTGACGGCCACTGCGACGAGGCTGGCGATGGACAGTCCCCACCGGAGGATCACGTTGAGCGGGCCCGGCGGTGGCGCTACCTGATCGGGCAGCCAGGAGGCGAGTGCAACGGCGACCGGTCCAGCGAGGATCCACGCGGCAGACAGATGAGAGCGAGCCGGTCCCGGACGGGTGTGACCGGGCCCCCGTCGGCCCGGGAGCGCGAAGCACCCCAACCCGATGCCGAGTGCCGCCAGCGTGACGAGCACAGTTCGCGGGATGGGGAGCGTTTCGGGTGAGACGACGAAGTCCACGTAGGGCACGGTCGGTTGGGATCGCGACCACGCCCAGACCGTGACAGCGGCAAGACAGGACCCGGCGAGCAGTCCCGGAAGGGCCGACCGGAGCGTGATGGTCCAGCGAAAGCGGACCGGGGCCCCGAGTGCTTCGAGAACACCGTCTCGTCGGCGGCGGCGATCTGCGACCCTCCGGGCGCAGGACACTGCGAGTCCGATCGCGGGCAGGACGACAAGAACGGCAACCGCCGGAAGCACAGCACTGAGCGTCTGGATCGTCAGGGACTCACCAAAGAACGCCGACGATGAGCCCACCGCCCACGGCGAGATCGGCGCACCGAACTCGCTCACCCGTTGTGCGCCGGAGGGAGGTTTCCCTTCCCCGATGATGTAGACGAGGTTCTCGTCGGGGGCACCCAGGCCCTCTGCCGCGATCGTGCCGCTGACGGGGCCGTAGCGCTCTTGGAGCTTCTGGGACTCATCAAGCTCCATCAGGTGCGGGGAGAGGACCACATCTCCTGGCGCCAGGCCCGCAGGCAGCCCTGGAGGCAATGGAGCGTCGGAGCTTCCCGGATACAGCGTGACCACGCTGAACTGCCCCTGCCCGGGCGCATCGTCCCAAGCCGCACTCAGGCTCGTCGTGCTCGCGGCGGACACCCCTGAGCCCTGGACCGGATAACGGGCGCCGTCACCGGCGGCCCGGACCTCGTACACCCCGTACGCGGTCGCAGCGACCATGGCAGCCAGGGCCAGACCCATCCCAGCGGCGAATGCCCACACAAAGGTGTGGCGCCAAGCCGAGGCTCGCCACAGCAGCCCCGTCATGCAGCACGATCAGCCGCGAGGGTCCCCGCAGAGGACAAGCGCAGCACACGGTCGGCCCGAGCGGCGATCTCAGCCGAATGAGTCACCACCAGTAGCGCGCATCCCTGCTCGCGGGGCAGACCGAAGAGCACGTCGGCCAGCGCGTTCGCGTTGTCGCTGTCCAGCGATCCCGTCGGTTCGTCGGCCAGGACCACCTGAGGGTCGCTGATCAAGGCACGGGCGACAGCGATCCGCTGTCGTTCCCCGCCAGAGACCACGTCCGTCGTCGACGCAGACGTGTGGACACCCAGTCGCTCCAGCAACTCCTCTGCTCGCTCGACCGCCTCGCGACCATCCTTCCCGGACCACATCATCGGCAGAGCCACGTTCTCAACCGGGCTCAACTCATCAAGCAACTCGCCGAACTGAAAAACCATCCCGACGTGGGCAGCGCGGTGCCGTGCTCGAACGGACTTCGACAACGACGACCAATCCTGACCAGCCACCGTCACCCGCCCCCGCGCAGGGGACAAAATCCCCAGCGCGAGGGAAAGCAACGTGGACTTGCCGACGCCGCTGGGCCCCATGAGCGCGACCGACTCACCACCCGCCACGGCCAGCGAGACATCCTCAAACAGCAGAGGCTGCTTCCGGTGGCCGTAGGCAACTGCAGATAACTCGATGGCCGTTGCCTTCGCTGGTCGACCCATTGCGCAGCCCCTCCCGACTCAGTGGACCAGAACCATCATCCCGTCGCGTCCCACGATCCGCACGGGTCGGGCTCGAGAGCGTGGACCTCACACGCACGGACCTGAACGACCCAGCGCGAGGTAGTGAAACTTAGTGCGCTGCCGCAGCCTCCGTTGTTGTCCCGCTCGTAGATCGTCGAGGAGCCAGCCTGGATCCAGTTCCCCTGAGCTGACTGGCCGTTGCACTTGGTGTCGTACACCTTGACTTTGTTCTGCGAGGCGGTGACGCGAACCTTGTCCTGGTACCGAGCGTCGTAGTACGCGTGAGCAGGCGCTGCCATCGCTCCGACAGTGATCATCGTCGCCAGGGCGACTTTCATGCTTCTCATAGTGATTCCTCCCCAATGCAGGCTGCCCCGTTGCAACCTGTCGAGCGACAGTTTGCTCCGTTGCGCCGACTTGTCAAACGGAACGTCCGCCTGTTCGTGGTTCAGCCCACTGGGGAAGACGTGGTGAACATGGACGAAGAACTGGAAGCCGCGCGCCCGACTCGTCGGCGTTGCTCGCCCAGTTGAGCCGAAGAGACCCACCGGATACTGGGGACCGGCGGGAATCGCCCCACAGGGCCGAGCGACTACGGCGTCCGCGGCCACGGTCGCCACCGAACTCTATGTAGGGGCATCGGTAACGAATGCACATCAGCGGCAGGTCTCGCGTGCCGCCGCCGGTCGCCGTCCCGTTGACCGGTCCGGACGCCCGTCTCCGGACCGGACCGACATGCGGCACCAACGAAAGTTGGCCCGTTCTACTGTCGGCCGAGGACCTTCTTGCCGTCATCTCGGAGCTCGCCGGTGGGTGAGACGTGGCGGTAGAGAGTCTGCCGAGTAACGCCGAGTTCTTTGCACAGTGCGGCGACGTTGGTGTCGGGCTGCCCCATGGACGCAGCGGCCAGGCGGACTTTGGCGCGGGTCATCTTAAATGGGCGTCCACCCTTACGTCCGCGAGCCCGTGCCGCGGCCAGCCCAGCGACGGTACGTTCGGAGATCAGGGCCCGTTCGTATTCGGACAGGGCCGCGAAGATGCCGAACACGAGCTTGCCCGCCGCCGTAGTGGTGTCGATCGCCGCGCCCTGCCCGGTCAACACCTGCAACCCGACGCCGCGGGCGGTGAGGTCATCGACGATGGTGACCAGGTGGCGCAGATTGCGGCCGAGCCGGTCCAGCTTCCACACCACCAGCGTGTCCCCCTCACGCAGCCCCTTCAGACAGGCCGCCAGCTGGGGCCGGTCGTCCTTGGCGCCGGAGGCGTGGTCCTCATACACCCGCTCGGGATCCACGCCGGCCGCGGTCATCGCGTCACGTTGTAGGTCGGTGGTCTGCGACCCGTCGACCTTCGACACCCGCACGTAGCCGACCAGCATCGAACCGACCTCCCATCACGCATACGACCGATTACGTGACACCGATATCCCCGTCTGCTCGCCCGGGGGCACTTGTCACTTAATCCGTCACCCAGTCTAAGTCACGCGAAGGGTCCGCGGGAGCCAATACGGGACAGTCGACGTCGGGTCGAGCTGAGTCTCGCGCGCACCTCGCCTCAGAAGGCGTCAGTGGGAGGTTGTCGTGGGGGATGCCGAGGGCAATCAGGTCAGCGCGGGCCCGCACGAAGGCGGCCTCGCTATCGGTCCAGGCGGTGAGGACGGTCAGGAGCTTCCGGGCGGCTGCCGGGTCGTCGCGGGCGAGGGCGATCGCCTCGTGCAGCGCATCCTTGGCCTTCTGCCAGTGGTCATCCGGTCCGGGGGCCGCTCGTGTGTCAGCGGGAACAGACGGTTCGGGGATCAGGAGCGGAGCGAGGGTGCCGTGTGCGGCGATCTCGCCGGTTTCGATCAGGTGCACGGCGGTGGCTGCGGCCTTGAGGAACTTCTGCTGGTGCGGCCAGGCCAGGTCTTCGTAGGGCCGCCAGGCACCGACGATCCCCGCGCGGACGGGGTGGCCGGTCGAGTGCCAGATGTGTTCGAGGGTGCGCCGGGAGTGGGCATCCAGCTTCGAGACGGGGGTGGACAGCTCGTCGATAAGCGCGCGCAGCAGCCGAAACCAGACGCCGACATGCACTGGGCGGCGAGGCAGGGTGACGGCGCCGGTGGAGAGGCCCTGGTGGGTACGCACGTCCATGGCGCGAACGGCCGCTGAGGCGGGCGTGGTGTGGGTGTTCGCCTCTTCCCACCCGAGGAAGGAGCCGGCGGCGCCGAGGGTCGGCGCCAGGTGGCAGCCGTGCTCGGGGCAGCTGAGCGTCAGCGGAAGCTGGGAGGCGAGAGTGAAGAACGGCGCGGTCGTCACACACAGCGGGCAGGCTCGGCGCATCGGACCTGCTGTGGGTAGCCAGGCCCGCCAGCCGGGCACTGGCCGTCGGTCTCGTAGTCCGGTCGCCCACAGCAGCGAGTCCTGATGGACGTAGGTCTCGAACCCCACCCCGGGCTCTGGCTCCGGGCCGAGGGTGTCCAGCAGCCAAGGCACCTGCCCGGCGATCGTCATCCGGCGGATGTCGCCGAGTGGGACGCCGGTGCGGTCGGCCAAGATGAGCAGCGCCCCGGCGGGTGGGTCCAGGTCCAGGTCAGCGCGGGTCAGGCTGGTCGTGTCGGTGCCGGGTGGGGCCACGTCGTGGCGGAGCAGCTCTTCGACCGTCATGCCGTATGGCTTGGCCAGCCGGGTCACCCAGGAGGAGAGGACCTCTCCCTCGCGTGGTGGCGGGTGCAGCGGCCAGCGGCGCGTCATGTCAGTTCGCGCTCGAACGTCCGGCGTCGTTCGGTGGGACCGACGTAGGGCGCGATGCGCAGGGTGCGCTGGTTGATCGCCTCCTCGCCGGACTCGATGGCGGCCACCGCGGCATCGGTGAGCAGGTGGGTGAGTTCGCCGATGGTGCCCTCGCTGCGGGTGAGCAGGTAGCGGGCCATGTCCTCGGTCGTGATCGGTGAGGGCCGGTGCAGCGGGAAGGACGCGGCGAAGCTGGCCAGCAACGAGCAGGCCTCCTCGCCCGCCTCCCACCGGGGCAGGGTGAGTGGTTCGAAGCGGTTCTCCAGCTGGTCATCGGAGCGGATCGCCAGGTAGGCCTCCTGGGTGCCGGCCCCGACCAGCGGGATGCGCAGCTCGTTGCCCAGGAAGCGCAGCAGGTTGAGGAACTCCCGCCGGGTGTGGGCCTGTCCGGCCAGGACGTTGTGCAACTCGTCGATGACCAGGACCCGCACCCCGACCGCCCGCAGGAGGCCCAAGGCGGCTTGTTCCATTTCGGCCACCCGTTGCCGGGGGCGTAGCGGTGCACCGAGGGCAGCCAGCAGGGCGACGTAGAACCGGCTGACCGAGGGTTCGGTGGGCATCTGCACGGCCAGCACCGGCACCTGCTCCCGTTCGGGGTGGGAGGTGGGCGGGTGAAGGCGGCGGAATTTCTCGATGATCATCGACTTGCCGTTGTTCGTCGGGCCGATCAGCAACAGGTTCGGCATCCGCTGCTTGCCCGGCCAGGTGTAGAGGGTCTCCAGCCGCTCCAGCGCCTCCGTGGCGCGGGAGTAGCCGATCCACCGGTCGGCGCGCACGTGCCGCACACGCTCCTGTGCCGGCAGCCGCGCGATCGACCGTGCGCTGGCGTGTAGATGCTCCAGTCCGCCATTCGCGACGTCTTCGCTGGCCCAGTCCTGGGCTTCGCTCACCATTGCTCAATCACCTCGAACGGCGCCGCAGAGCCCACGGGGGAAGCACTGCCCGGCTCCAGCGCGGTGGCCGGGAGATCTTCGGGCGGGACTGACGCAGCAGGTGCGGCCCGTGAGCGCGTCGCGGCACCGGCCTTGTCGCGGCGTTCGGCGTCGCGGCGGGCCTTGCGCGTGCTCGACCGCGCGGTGACGGTGATGGCGCGCATCTGCTCGACCATCCGAAACAGCGCCTGCTCGTCGACCTGCGCCCGGCCCTCGTGGCGGAGTCGCTCAAGTGCAGCGCGGTGCTCCCACACGCTCATCGCTGGACGCGACAGCGTCCGGTAGGGCACCGACAGATAGGTCTCGCCCTCGGGGTCAAGGACCCAGATGCGGCTGATGTCGCGCGGGTCACGGCGAATCACGAACCGGTCCAGCCGGTCGCGGCGGGCGATCCACGGCTTGAGCGCGTCGCTGAAGTAGTGCACGTGGTCGATGACGAACCCGGTGCGCGTCAGCCTCCGGCGGAACACCGGCAGAAAGTCGACCAGGAACGCGCTCTCGTTGGCCACCGTCACCGCGGGCGTCTCGGCATTGCCGGCCACCCAGCGGGCCTGTGGGGTCTGCCCCGTCGTGCCATGCACTCGCCCGTGATAGCTCGCCACCGCCAGCGCCAGCCACTTCTCCAGCTCCGCGACCGTCAGGGCAGCCTTGGCGTCGGAGTCGTAGCTGCCGCGCTGGGCCGGGTTGGAGAACGTCGTGCCGGGCAGCTCGTGGACCATCTCCATCAGCGTGCCGATGACCCGCTCGATAACCCCGCCATAGTGCGGGCGCCCCACTGGCCGGTAGTCCAGCGTGATCCCGTGCTCCTGGCAGCCCCGACGCAGAGCCTCGCTCTTGAACTCCGCGGCGTTGTCCAGAAACAGCTCGCCCGGCTTGCCGGCCATCGGCCAGTCCACCTCGATCCCCAGCCGCTCGACCCAGGCCCGCTTGTCGGTGACCATGTTCGCCAAGCACAGCCCAACCGACAGCGCCGAGGGGGCCTCCAGCGTGACCACCAGACCCACGATGGATCGAGAGAAGACGTCGATCGCGACCGTCACGTACGGCCGCCCGATCGGCAGGCGGTGCCGCTCGTCGACCACGATGAGGTCCACCACGGTGTGATCGATCTGGACCTGCTCCAGCACGCGGGTGACGGGCGGCACCCGTCCACCGGCCGACTCCAGCGACCGGGCCGCATCTGCTCCCTCGCGCGCCTTCATCGCGGCGAGCGGATCCAGGGCGGCGATGCGGCGCACGATCACGCCACGTGACGGGGCCGGCAGTCCCCGCGTACGGCAGACCCGGATGACCTCTCGGTGGATCGCGGTGATCTTCTTCCGCTGCCGGGTCAGGTAGTGCTTGCGCAGTACCTCCCGGATGACCACCTCGACCGCGCTCGGCAGTCGCTGCCCTCCCCGCCCACCGCTGGAACGACCCGGGATCAGGTCCGAGACCACGCCCTGCCCCTCGCGCCACCGACGCAGCAGGACATACACCTGCCGCCGCGAGATACCCAGCCGCTCGGCCGCCACCTCTGCGGCGACCGCTCCACCGGCCGTCCCGGCCACCGCCAATGGGCCGATCACCTCGGCTCGGCGAACCGCCAGCGCCCACACCTCATCGGAGACGGTCAGCAGACCGCGCTCGGCAACCCTGCCCTCGTCGACTGCATCGTCGTGCACACGACTATGGAACCACCGCGCACCGCTCGTGCACAGGGGTACGGACACGCCGCAAACTCACACCCGCGTGCAGACAGCCCAGAAAACGCAGGTCGCCGGTGCAGTCGACTTCGGACAATGACACAAGCGGTCGTGTTGTCGAGAAGCGCTCTAAATTGGAGCAACGCGATTTCTATCTAAGATGCGAGGATTCTGGTTGGGCGCACTCCGCCGATGAGGCCGTGCGGCATGATGTCGCGTCCCGCCAAGGTGGTCGGTGCTACTGGCTGTCAAAGGCCGATGGCTCGTTGATATTCAGCCCTGGCGGGTACCTGGCGCGGTCAGGAGTCCTGTGACTGGGCGGTGGCGTTGTGGCGGTAGAACGTGGCGCGGGACCACCCCACGAGTCGGGCTGCGTCTGTGGCGGTGCGTCCTTTGGCGCGGGCATCGTTGACGATCGCGAGCTTCTCGGCGATCACGGCTGGCTCCACGCGGGGTCGCCCGAACTGGGTGCCGGAGGCTTTGGCTGCGGCGATGCCGGCATTGACCCGTTCTGTGATCAGCTCCCGCTCGTATTCAGCCAAGGTGGCGAGCATGTTCAGCATCAGCCGTCCACTGGTGGTGGCTGGGTCGATGCCGTCTTGGATGGAGCGGATGCCGATGCCGGACTCGCGCAGCAGGGTCACCGTGTTCAGCACGTCGATCAGTGAGCGTCCCAGCCGGTCCACTCGCCAGACCACGACCGTGTCTCCAGCGGTGGCGTACTCCAGGAGTCGGCGCGGCCTAACCAATCCCCACCGTCTGCGTGGAGCACCACAAGGCTGTCTGCGACGGTTGGGCGTGCACACACTGGACGCGGTCGTGCTCACCTACTTCCACGACGACCAGGTCGAGAGGGGGAACAGTGACGCTGCGTGCACGCAGCAGGACAACGCCCAGGCCAGAGATGCTGCCGTGGGCTGTCTATTGGGAGACCGAGCGCTCAATTCTGTCGATGAGGGCCTCCAGGCCGATCTCGAACTCTTGCTCGGTGGTGTCTTGACTGAGTCGGTCCTGCATGCGGCACACATGGGGGGCCTGCTGGAGGTCGAAGTAGGCGTCCTGTTCGGGGATGGCGGCTTCACCTTCGTTGAGGGTTTCATCCACGGAGAGGATGTCCTCCCCATGTGCAGCGACCTCCAGCAGCAGGGAACCGATCAAGAACGTGGTGAAGGCCTTGTATGCATCCACGGCCCTGATGTCATCGAAGCCGAAGTCGCTGAGCGTGGCCAGGAAGTGCTCGACCAGCTCGATGCTGCGCAAAGGCGGGCGCAGCCACGGTGTTGCTGGGTGCCGGGAAGCGACTAACGGGAACGCGGCAGGATGGGATTGGGCCACCCGGCGGACTTCATTGGCCAGCACTTGCAAGTACCCCTGCCACGACGTGAACCCGACCGCGTCCGCGCGGGCGGTGACACCATCCATGAGTTTCTCCACGACCGCCTCCAGCAGGGCCTCGCGTCCGGAGACATAGCGGTACAAGGACATTGCTGCGACGCCGAGGTCTTGTCCCACGCGGCGCATCGTCAGTCCCTGAACGCCGTGTGTGTCGATCGAGGTGATCGCTGTCTGCACGATCAGATCCCGGTCCAAGCGTGGGCGCGAACCTCCAGATGGACCGGAGAGAGTATTCATGGCTGTCCTTCCACAGGTACGGGCTGGCGTGCCCATCATCGCGGACCTCTGCCCCCCGTTGCCGCGACCTCGCGCACCAACTAGGTTTACGTCGTAAGCACGATCTGTGCCGCGCCCTCGCCCCCAACGAGTCTCTGATGCAGATTGACAAGCAGGAGATCGTTGACCTGCTCAACAGCCGTGGGGAGAACGACAAGGCGCAGGAGCGGACGCGGCCATGCCGGACGACGTGGACACCAGTCAACACCAGGGCGTGCTGGGGAGTCTGAGACTAAGCCCGACCGATCTGGCCAACCTCGCTGGCAACTTCAGCCTCTGACCTACTGGCCAGCGGCGACCACGTTCGCAGTCTCCCCCCTTCTCGCTCAGGGGGCGAGGGCGTCCTCGGTCAAGAGGCGAACGATGGCTGCTCAGGTTGCCGCGGATTCGGGCAGATGGCCCTTCCTTTTGGCGTAGGCCTGCGTGGACTTGTGATTGATCATGACCTTGGCTAGTTGCACGACTGCGCCGGAGATCAGCGCGAAGGCGATGGCCTCCCCCCAGTTGACCTCCGGGTTTTCCGGGTTGTCTGGAACGGTGCCGTCGGTAACGAGCGCCCACCCCTTTTCGATGACTTTCCTCGCCATGATCCCGCCGCCGATGGCCGTGCCGGTAGTGGCCAGACTCCACAGCTTGTCGCTCATGATGGCGTGCTCCTCGTTGCTGTCGGTGTGCTGAGTTCGGGCACCGCCAACACGAAGAAGAAGGTTGTGAAGGGGGCGCCTTCACTTGTAAGTTTACAAGGTACGCACCCCGGGGCAAACGCGGAAGCACCACCAAGGTCCCGTCCTGGGCTCCCGAAGAGACTGGAGCAGACGATGAACAAGATCACCATGACAGTGGCGTTCGGGGCCGGGTACGTCCTCGGCACTCGAGCGGGCCGGGAACGCTACGACCAGTTGCGCGACCGCGCACTGGCGTTGTGGACCGACCCGACGGTGCAGAAGCAAGCCAAGAAGGTCCAAGAGCAAGCCAAACAGGTGCCCGGACAGGTCAAGGAGCACTTGCCCGACTCCATAAGCAGGACATCTCAGGACGGCAAGGACAGGACCCAGACCCACACCATGGGTGACGACTTCGCATCCGCCCCAGACATGGACCACGACGACCCCTTGCCGCCCCCGACCTCCGGTCCGGAGCCAGGGGTGAGCGACGTCCCAGGCGGTCATGGTCGTGGCTGAGCAGATGGAACCGCCACCCCGCGGCGCTTCGACCGGCGAGTTGATCTCCCGGTTGAGCGAACAGACCAGCACGTTGATTCGCGATGAGATGCGACTGGCGACGGCCGAACTCAGCGCCAAGGCCAAGCATGCCGGTGCGGGACTGGGCATGTTCGGCGCCGGGGGTTTGCTCGCGTTCTTTGGCGCAGCCGCGTTGGTAACGACCGCCATCTTGGCTTTGGCGCTCATCCTGCCGGCGTGGGCCGCGGCCCTGATCGTGGCGGCGCTACTGCTGATCGCCGCCGGGGTGGTGTCCTTGCTGGGCAAGAAGCAGGTCGAGCAGGTCGGACCACTAAAACCCGAGCGCGCCATGGCGAATGTGCAACGTGATGTCACCCAGGTCAAGGAAGCGAGCAGCCGTGAGCACGAATGAATCCAACGAGCCCGTCACTAGTGCGTCGACACCCACCGAGTCGGACAGTACCGATCCGGCCAAGATCGAAGCGGACATCGCCCGACACCGCGAAGACCTGGGCATCACCGTCAATGAGTTGACCGACCGCCTGGACGTGAAGAAGCGGGCCAAGCGCCAGGTCAACGACCTCAAGGGCCAAGGCCTTAACCGAGTCCAAGACCTCAAGATGCGAGCCCAGCAGCCCCAAAACATCGAACTGGCGGTCCTCGCCGCACAGATGCTCGCGCTCGTGGCCGGCGTGGCTGCCGTGGCCGGGGCGATCTGGTGGTGGCGCCGGTGAATGCTCGGGCCGTCACCGGCGATGAGGACCACGGCAAGGCACCGCACCCGGAAGACGACGCCAAAGCGGACAGCCCCGCGAAGATCACCAGCGCGGGCTGGAAATTCACCGGCCGCAAAGCCGTCCGGGAGTTCTTGGCCGACCAGTGCACGGACTTGGCGGCCGCGCTGACCTACTACGCAGTGCTGGCCATCTTCCCGGCGCTGATCGCGATCTTCTCCCTGCTGGGACTCGTCGGTCAGAGCCAGACCACCATCGACGCAGTCATGCCGGTACTGAAGCAGGTCCTGGGCAGTTCCGGATCCCAGACCCTGGAACCCGTCGTCCGCTCCCTAGCAACCTCACCCGGGGCCGGGCTGGCTCTCATCCTGGGTTTGGCCACCGCCTTGTGGTCCGCCTCGGGCTACGTCACGGCTTTCAGCCGGGCGATGAACCGTGTCTATGAGATCGGCGAGGGGCGACCCATCTGGAAGCTTCGTCCCCTGATGCTCCTGATCACCTTGGTCATGGTCCTGCTCGTGGTGCTTGTGGCCTTGATGCTGGTGTTGTCCGGACCTGCAGCGCAGGCGATCGGCGACCTGATTGGGCTGGGTTCCACCGCTTTGACTGTCTGGAGCATCGCCAAGTGGCCCGTCATCCTCGTCTTGGTGATGTTGATCGTGGCGATCCTGTACTACACGACCCCGAACGTGCAGCAGCCGAAATTCCGCTGGATCAGCGTCGGCGCTGGCATCGCGATTCTGGTCTGGATCCTGATCTCGCTCGCTTTCGGTCTCTACATCGTCAACTTCTCCAACTACGGCAGTACCTACGGGTCGTTCGCCGGAGTGGTCATCTTCCTGCTGTGGCTGTGGATCACTAACCTCGCGTTGCTGTTCGGGGCCGAGGTCGACGCAGAGCTCGAACGCTCCCGTCAACTGATGGCCGGGATCGAGGCCGAACGCGACATCCAGCTCCCTGTGCGGGACGACACCAAGATCCGCAAAGACGAAAAGAAGGAGCAGCAAGACATCGAGCAGGCAGCGAACCTGCGCCACAGCTCCGGCCAGACCACGGACACGGATAAGACTGAAGACCCCCGCAAAGACACCGATCGGAGACCGTCATGACCGGACGTCCCACAGACCCGCGCCAGCGACTGGTGAGGGTCCCAGATGAGAGCGAAGAATGCGCCCGCCGCCGTTCGCGACTCCAAGCCCTCAGGAAGCAAATCGCCGCCGGGCGCAGCAGCGTGAATCCCGCAATAGCCGGGGAACCATCAGCAGCCGGAGAAGGCAGCCCGCCCGGCAACTCGGCCCGCCCGGGCGGTTGACGCCTTGTTCGATGCAACCGGGCAAGACGTTGGTGACGTCGGTCAGGAGGTGTGAATCCGGGACTGGGTTTCCAGTGCACTCAAGAAGCGCTCTCAAGGTCGGGTGGCCAGTTGTGTGGTTCCGCCTAATCGGAGATTGCGACGCTTGCGAGGCACCCCTAGATTCGTGCGACGGGACGCTCGCGATCGGATGCTGAAGAGCGGGTGGGCTCCGAGCCAACACCAACTCCTTGAACGCGTCATCGGCCACGACGTCGAACCCGAGTCGGTCGTACACGGTGGACAGAACGTGCCACAGCAGCGCGGATCTCCTGCCCGTGATCATCCCCGGTCGCTCAGGGACACCCTCCTCTTCGCCGGCGCCCGCATCCTACTCAGCGGCCGAGACGCAACGAAGCTGGAGCGTACGGCCGCCGAGATCGGCGACAACACCAAAGTGGTACCGATCGACGCGTCGTCTCCGGAATCAGTGACGCAAGCGTCAAGCTCCCTCGCTGACGAGGACATCACGATCCTGGTCAATAACGCCGGCATCGCCGGGCCGGTACTTCCGCTCTGGCAGATCCAGCCCGAAGACTGGGACGAAGTGTTCGCTGCCAACGTCAGAGGCGTCTATCTGATGTGCCGCGCCGTACTACCATCCATGATCGCCCACGGATCCGGCGACATCTGAACCGCCCCGGCGTGTCCGGAGGCTCCGTTCCTTGGGAAGGATGGAGTCATGTCAGGGAGTACATCGAAGAGGTATCCGGCCGAGCTGCGTGAGCGGGCGGTACGGATGGTCGCCGAGATCCGGGCCGAGCACGAGTCGGAGTGGGCCGCGATGAGCCGGGTCGCCGAGCTGCTGGGGGTGGGCACACCGGAAACGGTGCGCAAGTGGTGTCGTCAGGCTGAGGTGGACGCCGGCCAGCGCCCGGGGGTCACGTCCGAGGAGTCGGCAGAGCTGAAGCGGCTGAAGCGGGAGAACGCCGAGCTCAAACGCGCGAACGCGATCCTCAAGAGCGCGTCGGCTTTTTTCGCGGCCGAACTCGACCGGCCACAGCGCTGATCGTGCGCTACATCGACGAGCACGTCGGTCAGCAGCACGAGGACGCCGACGGGCAGGGTCTGCGATGGGGTGTCGAGTCGATCTGCGCCGCGCTCACCGAGCTCGGCTGCAAGATCGCCCCCGCGACCTACTACGAGCACCGAGGCCGCCAGCCGAGCGCCCAGCAGGTGCGCGACGAGGAGTTGAAGCCGATGATCGAGCAGGTCCACGCGGCCAATTACGGCGTCTACGGCGCACGGAAAGTGTGGCTGACGCTCAACCGTCAGCGGGCAGCCGACGCATCGCCGATCGCGCGCTGCACCGTCGAGCGGCTCATGGGCGAGCTTGGGCTGGCAGGCGCGGTGCGCGGGAAGGTCAAGCGCACCACGATCAGCGACCCGAAGGCCCCGAAACCGCTTGACTTGGTCGATCGCAACTTCGAGCCGTTGGCGCCGGACCGGCTGTGGGTGGCCGACTTCACGTACTGCTCGACGTGGTCGGGCTGGTGTTACACCGCCTTTGTCATCGACGCCTACGCCCGGCGGATCCTGGGCTGGTCGGTGTCGACCACGATGACCAGCCAGCTCGTCCTGGACGCAGTCGAGCAGGCCATCTGGACCCGCGGCCGCGAAGATCGTGGCGGTGACCTGACCGGCCTGATCGCCCACCACGACCACGGCGCCCAGTACATGTCCGTGGCCTACTCCGAACGGCTCGACACCGCGGGAATCAAGCCCTCGACCGGCCTCGTCGGCTCGTCGCACGACAACGCGCTGGCCGAGTCGATCATCGGGCTCTACAAGACCGAGCTGGTCAAGCGACAGCGGCCGTGGAAGGGCTTCGACGACCTCGAGATCGCCACCGCCGAGTGGGTCGACTGGTACAACTGTGAGACTGCTCAGGCATCCGCTGGCCAGGGTCTGACCCCTGGTTACAACTGACCCGTCCCCTTGGACGGTGTCCTTCGAGTGGACCTGTCGACCCTGAGCCGGCGGATGCGTCCCGGTGATCAGACCGGCCGGGCAGTGACCTGATAGAAGCCTGATCTGACTTGGTCTCGTCACAGTTCTGTCCCGCTCCGGCCGGTCCGTTCGCTGTCCCGCACCGATCAGTGGAGGCCAGCAGTGAGCATCATGACGAATACGAGCCCATCACATCCACGCGGACGCATCGAGGCACCTGGCCTCATCGTCGGCGTCGACACCCACAAGGACTTCCACGTGGCCGCAGCCGTGGATGAGCGCGGTGCTCTACTCGAGATCGCTCGCTTCAGTGCCACACGGACCGGATATGACCGCCTCGCACTGTGGGCCGAGGGCCTGCGCCGACAGGTCACTGGCCAGGTGGCGGACGTTGCCCTGACGTACGCCATCGAAGGCACAAGCTCGTATGGGGCCGGACTGGTCGCGGCCCTGCGCCCCACGGGCGTCACGATCCATGAGGTCGCCCGCCCCAACCGGCGAGACCGTCGCCTGCGCGGCAAGACGGACGCCTTCGACGCGGAGAACGCCGCCCGTGCCGTGCTGGCCGGGACTGTCACCGCAACCGCGAAGACCGCGGACGGGAACATTGAGATGATCCGCGTCATCAAGTGCGCCAAGCACGCCGCGGTCAAAGCCCGGGCCGCCACGATGATCAGCCTGCGGCACCTGATCGTCACCGCTCCTGCCGATCTGCGCGAGCAACTCGAGCCGCTGACCAAGATGGCCCTGCTGCGCCGCTGCGCAGGGCTCAGGCCAGGCGAGGTCGATGACCCCACCGCCGCGACGAAGTATGCGCTGCGCGCGATGGCTCGCCGGTGGCTCTACCTCAGCGAGGAGATCACTAAGCACGAAGCGCAGCTGGACCGGTTGACCACCGCGGTCGCTCCCCAGCTCCGCGAGGGGTGCGGCATCGGCCCCGACGCGGCCGCCGAGCTCCTCACAGTCATCGGCGACAACGTCGCCAGGGTCACCAGTGAGGCCGCCCTGGCCAAACTATGCGGCGTCAACCCCATCCCAGCCTCTTCCGGCCGGACCAACCGTCACCGACTCAACCGAGGTGGACACCGGCAGGCCAACGCAGCGCTCTACCGCATCGTCATCGTCCGCATGAGGCTCGACGAGCGCACCAAGACCTACGTGACCCGACGAACGGCCGAGGGCAAGACCAAATCCGAGATCATCCGATGCCTCAAACGACACCTCATCCGAGAGATCTGGCGCACCACCCGACACCTACGGACCCAAGAGCAAACCGCCCCAGCCGCCGCTGCTTGACGCATATAGAAGCGTCCACCGCCGACCCCACGAGTACTGCGACGACCTCACCCCAGTGCAGGCCGAGCAGGCTCACTACGCTCACCACCAGGCCCCAGCAAACGCTGGAGTCTCAAACTAGAAGGTCTCCGGACACACCGGGGCGGTTCAGTGGGCCCGACAGCCGACGTCAGTCACGAAGGGCCGTAAGGGCCTGGGAACAGGGTCACGCGTCCATGGAGACATCGGCTCCTGGCGATTTGCGCTGGCTGGACTGCTGCGTCATCACCCGGGCCAATGTGGCGACGGCGCCCACGATGAGCGCCGCGGGCAGCAGAACATTCGTCACGTCGATGAGGGCCGGGTCATCGTTTCCCGCCCGCACGGCATTGCGTCGAGCGGTCCAGGCGGAGTAGGCGATGTAGGTGGGGAGCGCGGCTGTGGCCGCCATCCCGACAAGGCCGTCTACGGAGATCAGACGACGGACTGCAGCCAGGCCCGCGGCCGCGACGATCGCGGCAACCTCCCAGAAGATGCCTTCGACGAGGACCAGACCGGGACCAGAGATGGTGCCGTCGATCGTGCGGGCGATCATGGCGGCGTCGAGGGCCACGTACGTCGCGACGGCTGGGACGAGCAACGTCAGAGCCCGAGCGAGCGACGACTTCCACGTCTTCCCGGCCCACGCGGCGGCGAACCCCGCGAGGAGCCATCCCCACTCGCGTCCGACGACCTTGGCCATCCAGTACGAGCCTGGGATGAGGTCAAAGTTGGCCGCGACGTTGACCGCACCCAGACCGACGCCGAGCAACGGCAGCGCGATGAGGTGAACCGCACTGGGTTGGTTGGAGTCTCCATCGTTTGGAAACGAGGATGTACTCATGCCGAAGGACACCACCCCGGGGAAGCCGACCACGCGTCGCTACAGCCCCGACGAGAAGGCCGCTGCGGTGCGGATGGTCAGGACTCTGCGCGCAGAGCTAGGCACAGAGCACGGCACGGTCCAGCGCGTCGCCCAGCAGTTGGGGTACGGCACCGAGTCGGTGCGGTCCTGGGTCCGTCAAGCTGATATCGACGAGGGCCACGTCGCGGGCATCAGTACCAGTGACGCGGCGAAGATGAAGGCTCTGGAGCAGGAGAACCGTGAGCTCAAGCGCGCCAACGAAATCTTGAAGAGGGCCGCCAGTTTCTTCGGGGCGGAGCTCGACCGCCAGCACAAGAAGTAGCCGCGTTCATCGACGCCAACCGCGACGACGTCGTCGCGGGTCGGCGGCTGGGGGTCGAGCTCATCTGCAGCGTGCTGCAGGTGGCCCCCAGCAGCTACTACCAGGTCAAGAGCCGGCAGCCATCGGCCCGTGCCCGACGTGACGCGGTGATGGGCCCGGTGGTGCGGCAGCTGTGGGAAGCCAACTACCGGGTCTACGGGGCACGGAAGATCTGGAAGGCCGCGCGACGCTCTGGTCACGACATCGGCCGCGACCAGGTCGCCCGGCTGATGCGCGCCGAGGGTATCGAGGGCGTGCGGCGCACCAAGCGGGTGCGCACCACCACGCCAGACCCGGGCATGCCGCGGCACCCGGACCTGGTGGGCCGCGACTTCACCGCCACCGCGCCGAACCAGTTGTGGGTCACAGATCTGACCTTCGTGCCGACCTGGGCCGGCGTCGCCTACGTCTGCTTCATCATCGACGCCTACTCCCGCACGATCGTCGGGTGGCGAGTCGCCTCGCACATGAGGACCACGATGGTCCTCGACGCCATCGAGATGGCCAGGTGGTCACGCGGCACCCAGCTCGACGGGCTGCGGTGTCACAGCGACGCGGGCAGCCAATTCACGTCGATTCGCTACGGAGAACGACTGGCTGAGATCGGTGCGGTGCCCTCGATCGGCACCGTCGGGGATTCGTACGATAACGCCCTTGCCGAGACCGTGAACGGCTACTACAAGGCCGAGCTAATCCGCGGCCCCGCACGCCAGGGACGGCCCTGGAAGAGTATCGAGGATGTCGAGCTCGCCACCCTGTCCTGGGTCCACTGGCACAACCACGACCGCCTCCACGGCTACCTGGGCGACGTCCCGCCAGCAGAGTTCGAGGAAGCGTTCTACGCTACGCAACGGTCCGACCACCCCTTGGTCGGAATCCAATAGCCCGAGCCTCCATCAGACCCAGTGCGGTTCAAGGGCCCAAACGCTGGAGCGTGGTCCCACCTCGCTGGTCACCTTCCTCATCTCGGTTGAGGTTTTCTTCGCCGTTCAGTAGAAGCCTCGGAGCAAGGGTCCCATCGATTGCGTGGTGACGCCGAGCAACCAGCCGTTCGCATCCAGCCTGTGCAAGCGCTGCGCTCACTCGCCTATCGACGAATCGTCTGCTCGCTGCTCTGCCAAGCGGTGAAGCGCCCCCGTGAGGGCGGATACATCCTTCGCGGAAGGGCGGCGGTCCACGGCCTTGGCGAGCAGGTGCAGGCTCCCATCGGGGTGGACATTGGCTTCACGGAAGTCGGTGATGTCGACGACGTACTCCAAAGTCGGGAGGGCGCCGAACGGCCCCGTCGCGTCGATGGTGATGGTGCGCGGTTGAGGGCCCGTCGACTTCATCAAGTCGTAGGTTGCTCCCAGTCTCCACCAATTGATCCGCCCCGGCGGGAGCGACGCCATGCCGTTCGTCATGCGTTCGATGGCCGCGGAGGTGAGTGGATGTATGTCACCGAACGGCGGGTCGACGCGGAATGTCACATCTGTGGCCACGGTGGGGCCCGAGTTGCCGACGACCCAGTCGAGGGTTGCGCCGTCGTCGGGGTTCAGGCGGATGTCTGCCCAGACATAGGGCTGTGACGAGTCACGATGGATCTGTCGCTGGACCTCCGTCTGGCTCTTGGCTGCGGCTACTTGCGACTTCGAGATCAGCACGGCCGCGATGTTGAGGAGCAAGGAGACGACAGCGATGACGACAGCGACGACGGTCGGTAGTTCCATGGGCCGAGTGTGCCGGTGAGGACCGACAGTCGAGCGGGGCCCTGGCAGGCCAGGGGCAGACCTGTGGGAATCCCTCCCAAAGATCCGACCTCACGTTGATTCCATCCCACGCCGACTGGCCCGCTCCCGATTCGAGAGCGAGCTGATCGCAAGACCCCGCGACGGCCGTGCACTGCACTACGTGGGGCGGTCTGCGCCGGTTCGCAGACCTGGAGGTCAGTCACCGGTGGCGTCGATCGTTTTGGTGTCGCGGCTGAGGCCCTGTCCAGCGCCGCGTCGAGCGGTCGGGGCTACCCAGCGGCACCACCTCCCGCCGTGACAGGAGATGACACAGGCGAGCAAGAGGAGACACGTGCGTGCACGGCCAGGTGCTCGACGCCCTTCACGGGCGGAGCGTGGATGGCTACGCTAGGTCTCACGTCAGCACCTCTCAGTTGCTGTCGTCAGACCCCCGGAGGTGGCAGCCTCGCGGGGGTCCTTGCTGTCCGCGAGCTGTGCGGTTGTGTCCCAGTTATGCCCAGAGGGCAAACAAAAACCGGCCCAGACCCGCATTTCTAGCGGATCTGAGCCGGTTTCGGCGGGTCGGGGTGACAGGATTTGAACCTGCGGCCTCGTCGTCCCGAACGACGCGCGCTACCAAGCTGCGCCACACCCCGTGGTGCCTGCGCCCCTCGTCTCCGAGCGGCGCCAAGGAAGGATAACCCAGTCGCCGCCCGGATCGACAATCGGGCTCAGGGCATCTGGTCCGTCTGCGTGGACGGGTCGTAGGGCAGTGTCTCGGTGACCTCGTCGGTCGGGGTGGTCTCGGTGACCCCGGGGTCGACAGGGGCGGTCTCGGTGGCCGGCGGGGTCCACGGAGTCGTCTCGGCGGGCGGCGGGGTCCACGGGGTCGTCTCGACCGGAGGAGTCCAGGTCTCCGTGGGCGGAGGAGCCGTCGTCGTCGGCTCCGGCACGACCTCCTCGGTCGTCGTCGGCTCGGACGCCGGCTCCTCGGTGGTCGTCGAGGTCGTCGACGAGGTGCTCGACCAGGTGCTCGAACTCGACGTCCGTGTCCGAGAGGTCGACGAGGAGGACGAGCTGCTCGACGTGCTCGTCGACAGCGTCGGAGCCGGGGGCAGGTCCACCGCCGGGGCGGCGCTCGCGATCGCCCAGGTCGAGGTGCCGCCGGCGAAGACGGCTGCCGCGACGAGGGAGGCGGCTTCACGCAGGTTCATCGGGCAGGCCCTTCGGGGACGAGGGTGAGCAGGGTGGCCTCGGGTCGGCACGCGAAGCGCACCGGAGCGAAGCGGGAGGCACCGAGGCCGGCCGACACGTGCAACCAGGCGGCGTCGGCGGGAGCTGCGCCGCCGGCGCCGGCACCCGGCCACCAGCGGGAGACCCCCTTCGCCCGGCGGCGGTCCAGGTCGCAGTTGGTGACGAGCGCACCCACGCCCGGCACGCAGAGCTGGCCGCCGTGCGTGTGCCCGGCGATGACCAGCCGGGCGCCATCGCCCGTCATGGCGTCGAGGACCCGCTGGTAGGGAGCGTGGGTGACGCCCAGTGTCGTGGCGGCCGGGTCGGCCGGCGCGCCCACCGCGGCGTAGTCGTCCCGGTGGATGTGCGGGTCGTCGACACCGACCAGGTCGAGACGGGAGCCGGCCACGGTCAGGCTCGTGCGGGCGTTGTCGAGGTCGACCCAGCCCCGCGAGGCCATGCCCTCGCGCAGCTCCTCGGTCGGCAGCTCCACCCGCGAACCGACGACCTTGGCGTGGTCCTTGGTCAGGTAGCGGGCCGGGTTCTTGGGCACGGGGGCGTGGTAGTCGTTGGACCCCATGACGAAGACGCCGGGCCGCTCGAGCAGCGGCGCGAGGGCGTCGAGGGCCGCCGGCACCGCCTCGAGGTGGCTGAGGTTGTCGCCGGTGTTGACCACGAGGTCCGGCTCGAGCGCGGCCAGCCCCCGGATCCACTCCGTCTTGGCCTGCTGCCCCGGCACCATGTGGATGTCGCTCACCTGCAGGATCCGCACCGGCAGGGCGTCAGCGGGTAGTACCGGCACGGTGAAGCGCCGCAGGGTGAACAGGCGCGGCTCGACGAGCACGCCCCAGGCGAGCGCGGCAGCACCGGCCGCGGCCGTCCCGGCCACGACGCGCGTCACGGAAGTGGTGGTCACGGGGCACATCTTGGCAAAGCGATCGAGCAGATGTGCCCGTGCTGCCACAATCGAGTCATGACCGACACCCTCAAGGCCACCCTCCAGCACGACCTCCACACCGCGATGCGGGCCCGCGAGCAGGTGCGCGTCGCCACCCTGCGCATGGTGCTCACGGGGATCAGCAATGCCGAGGTGTCGGGCGAGTCGGCGCGCGAGCTCAGCGACGACGAGACGCTCAAGGTCGTGGCCAAGGAGGCCAAGAAGCGCAAGGAGTCGGCCACCGCCTACCGCGACGCCGGCCGCCCCGAGCTGGCCGAGCGCGAGGAGGCCGAGCTCGCGGTCCTCGAGACCTACCTGCCGGCCCAGCTCGGCGACGACGAGCTCACCGCGATCGTCGACCGCGCCATCGAGCAGGTCGGCGCGACGTCGATGGCCCAGATGGGGCAGGTGATGAAGGCCGCGCAGGCCGAGGCCGCCGGCCGTGCCGACGGCGGGGCCATCGCCGCCAAGGTCAAGGCGCGTCTGGCGGGCTGACCCGGCCGGCACATGACGAAGGGGGGAGGTCACCGTCGCCGGTGACCTCCCCCTTCGGTCATGGGTCAGTCGTTGGTGTTGCCGCCGTTGCCGTTGCCGTTGCCGTTGCCGTTGCCGTTGCCGTTCGGCCGCGTCCCCGTCTGGCGGGGTGTCGGCGTCGAGCGGGTGGCGCTGGGGCGCGACGTCGTCGTGCTCCGCGTTGTCGACGAGGACGGCCTGGAGGTCGAGCTCGACGAGCGGGTCGTCGACGGGGCGGGTGCCTGCGTCGTCGTGGGGGCTGGCGCCTGGGTCGTCGTCGGGGCCGGCGGCGGGGTGTAGGGCGGGACGCCGTTGGAGATGTACATCGTCACGGTCGTGCCCTTGAGGGCCTGCCCGGTCGGCTGGGTGTAGGCGACGGCGCCAGCTTGGGCGGTGCTGTTGACCTGGCTGCCCTCGGTGGCCTTGAAGCCGGCCTTCTCGAGCTTTTCCTTGGCCTGGGTCGGGCCCATGCCGGTCACGTCCGGGATGGAGCGCATGTCGCCGTTGATGACTTCCTTGCTCGGCTTCGTGAAGCGCTTCTTGGCCATGCCCTCCGACGCCTCGTCCATGACCTCCTTCCAGATCGGCCCGGCGATGGTGCCGCCGTAGACCTTCGGGTAGAACTGCCCGCCGATGTTGACGCCGGTCATCTCGTACTCGCGGATGGGCGAGCCGACCCAGACGGCCGTGGACAGCTGCTTGGTGAAGCCTGCGAACCAGGACTGCTTGTTGTTGTCGGTCGTACCCGTCTTGGCGGCGGCCTGGCGGCCGTTGTCGAGGACCATGGCGTTGGCGGTGCCGCCGGGGGTCATCGTCTCGGTCAGCAGGTCGGTGACACCACGGGCGATGTCCTTGTCCATGACCTGCTTGCACGCCGGCGGCTTGATCTTCATCTTGGTGCCGTTGGCCGTGGTGATGGACTCGATGGGGTTGGGCGGGCAGTACTTGCCGTCGGCCGCGAGGGTCGCGTAGCTCGAGGCGAGCTGCAGCGGGGTCGAGGAGTCGGAGCCGAGGACGAGGTTGGAGACCGCGTAGTCGTCCTTGGTCTTGACGCCACCGTTGTAGTTGAGGCCGTAGGGCAGGCCGTAGCCGTCGGTCAGACCCATCTTCGCCATGACCTTGGGGATCCGGCAGGAGCCGATGTCGGAGGCGAGCTGGGCGAAAGAGGTGTTGACCGACATCTTCGTCGCCTGGCGCATCGTCATCGGGCCGCCCACGGCCTTCTCCGCGTTGGCGACGACCCACGGGGAGTTGGTCGTGCACTTGCTGTTGAACTGCTTGGGCATGAAGGTCGCCTGCGTGCCGTCCGGCGTGTTGATCGTCGACTCCATCGGCTTGCCCTTCTCCAGAGCGGCGACGAGGGCGAACATCTTGGCGGTCGAGCCGATCGCGAAGCCGTTGGTGCCGCCGTACTGGGCGGGCACGCTCCACGCCTGCTCCGAGTAGCGGGTCGAGGCCTTCTTCAGACCGACCTTGTAGGTGGAGGTCTGGGCGATGGCGCGCACCTTGCCGGTGCCGGGCTCGATCATGGCGGCCGCGGAGCCGAAGCGCTCGGTGCCCGCGGGCACCCGCTCGGTGAGCTCCTGCTTGAGGTTCTTCTGCCACGAGCGGCGCAGGGTGGTCTTGATCGTGAAGCCACCGGTGTTGATGGCCTGCATGCGCGCGTCCGGGTCGGGGCCGAGCTCGGGCATCTGGCGCAGGTACTGGATGACGTAGTTGCAGAAGTACGGGTCGACCGCCTTGGAGCAGGTGCCGCCCTCGTTCTCCTTGATCTTCAGCGTGCTCTTGACGCTCTTGGCCTTGGCCGCGTCGGCCTGGGCCGGGGTCACCATGCCGAGCGACTGCATGCGGTTGATGACGAGGTCGCGACGCTCCTGGACCTCCTCGGGGTTGGTCCGGGGGTTGAGGCGGCTCGGCGACTGGACGACGCCGGCCAGCGTGGCCGACTCGCTGAGGTTGAGCTCGGAGGCGTGCTTGCTGAAGAAGTGCTTGGCGGCCGCCTCGACGCCGTAGGCCTGGTCGCCGTAGAGGGCGAGGTTGAGGTAGCCGGAGAGGATCTGGTCCTTGGTGTGCGTCTTCTCGACGTTGAGCGCGTACTTGAGCTCCTGCAGCTTGCGGCTGTAGGTCTGCTCGACAGCGGCCTGGGCGGCCTCCTGGTCGTCCTCGCGGACCGCCTTCTCCTGGAGCATCAGCTTGACGTACTGCTGGGTGATCGACGAGCCGCCCTGGGTCTGACCGGAGCTGACGTTGGAGACGAGGGCGCGGGTCGTGCCACGCACGTCGATGCCACCGTGCTCGTAGAAGCGGCTGTCCTCGATGGCGATCTGCGCCTGCTGCATCGTCTTGGAGATCTTGCTCAGCGGCACGACGATCCGGTTGGCGTCATAGGGCGTCGCCAGGAGCTTGCCGTCGGAGGAGTAGATCTTCGACTGCTGGGCGAGTGCGGTCGCGGTGAACTCGTCGTCGAGGTTGTTGAACCCCTCCGCCGTGGACTGGGCCGCGCCGCCGGTCGCCCCCGCGAGCGGGATGACCAGGCCGGCGCCGACGAGACCGATACCGACTGCGACGGCGACGAAGGCGCCGAGCAGGCGGAAGAGATGCGGCATCCCGGAGTCAGACATGCGGCACAGGGTAACCGGGCAACCTGTGCGTCCGGGGGAGCCCGCGCGGGGATGGCGACGGCCGACGAAGGGGGTCAGCGCCCGCCGAGTGCGCTGCCGATCGCCCGCAGCCCGTCGAGGTCGTGGATGTCGAGGGGCTGGGCCGGTACCGCGGCCGTCGGGACGCCCGGGTGCGAGGTGCGGAAGCGGGTGATCATCGCCCGGTGCCGTGCGGCGGTCTCGGCGACCTCGACGTGCACCCGCAGGAGCGAGGCGGCCAGCTCGTGGCCGCCGAGCTCGTCGAGGGCCGCGGCGGCGTCCTCGGCGCGGCCGGCGCTCAGCTGCTTGGCGGCCGTGGTGTGCACGCGGTTGACGAGGACGCCGGCCAGCGGCATCCGGTCGCTCGCCAGGCGCTCGATGAAGAATCCCGCCTCGCGCATCGCATCGCGCTCGGGGGCGGCGACGACGACGAAGGCGGTCTCGGGCCGCGAGAGGAGGGCATAGGTCTGGTCGGCGCGCTGGCGGAAGCCGCCGAACATCGTGTCCATCGCCGCGACGAAGGTCTGCACGTCGCGGAGGAACTCGCCGCCGAGCAGCTTGGTCATGATCCCGCTCGCCAGCGAGACCCCCGCGCTGAAGACCTTGAGCGAGGCCCGCCCGCCGACCTTGGCCGGGGCGGAGAGCAGACGGATGAAGCGGCCGTCGAGGAAGGACCCGAGGCGCTTGGGTGCGTCGAGGAAGTCCAGGGCCGACCGCGACGGCGGGGTGTCGACGACGACGAGGTCCCAGTCCTGCGTGCCCTCGGCCATCTGCCCCCTCAGCTGCCCGAGCTTTTCCATGGCCATGTACTCCTGCGTCCCGGCGAAGGAGCTCGACACGGCGATGTAGAAGGGGTTGGCGAGGATCTGGGCGGCCTTGTCCGGGGCCGCGTGCGCCTCGACGACCTCGTCGAAGGTGCGCTTCATGTCGAGCATCATCGCGTCGAGCGAACCGCCGGCGGAGGTGTCGATGTCGGTGACCGGGCGCGGGGTGTTGTCGAGCTCGTCGAGCCCGAGCGACTGGGCCAGCCGACGCGCGGGGTCGATGGTCAGCACGACGACCCGGCGGCCCTGCTCCGCGGCGCGGACCGCGAGTGCGGCGGCGGTCGTCGTCTTGCCGACCCCGCCGGACCCGCAGCAGACGATGATCCTCCGCTCGGGGTCCCCGATGACGGCGTCCAGGTCGAGGCCGGTGTCCTTCGCCATCAGATGGCTCCCTGCTCGTCGAGGTGGTCGGCGAGGAGGCGCAGCCCGCCGGACTCGACGCCGTCGGGCAGGTGGGGCAGCACCCTGACCGGGACGTCGAGCTCGCCCAGGACGTCGTGCTGCTCGGCCTGCAGCCGGGCGCGGTCCACGTGGTCGGCACCCTCCGCGAGGAGCCCCGCGACGATGGCCGGGCGCGCCGTGACCTCGACGGCGGCGAGGGCCTCCTCCAGCGCGGCGCGCACCGTGGGGTCCTGGTCGGCGACGGCCTCGGCGTCCTCGTCGGCGACGAGGGGTTGGCGCACACCGTTGGCGACGACCGACCCGACGCGAAGGGAGAGCCCGCCGAGCTCGTCGATGGCGTCCTTGGTCTCCTGCACCGGCATCTCCTCGAGGAGGGTCACGAGGTGCACCGCGGTCATCGGGCTCTGCAGCAGCCGGGTGATCGAGTCGGCCTGGTTGCGCACGGGGCCGACCCTGGCCACCTCCGACACCTCGGAGTTGACGTTGAGGAAGCGGCCGATCCGGCCGGTCGGCGGGGCGTCGAGGACGACGGCGTCGTACGCGGGGCGCTTCTTCGCCCCCTTCGTCACGCGGCCGACCGCCTCGTAGACGCGCCCGATGAGCAGCACGTCGCGCACACCCGGGGCGATCGTCGTCGCGAAGTCCACCGCCCCGACCTTCTCCAGCACCGAGCCGGCGCGGCCGAGCTTGTAGAACTTCTGCAGGTACTCGAGCAGCGCGGTCTTGGCATCGACCGACAGCCCGACGACCTCGCCGCCGGAGGGGTCGGTGACCACCGTGCGCTCCTCGGTGCCGAGCGGGGCCACGTCGAGGACCTGCGAGATCCCCTGCCGGCCCTCGACCTCCGCGAGCAGCACGCGCTGCCCGCGGGCGGCGAGAGCCAGCGCCATCGCCGTGGCGACGGTCGTCTTGCCGGTGCCGCCCTTGCCGCTCACGACGTGCAGCCGAACGGGGGATGCGGAGGGATCGGTCACGCCCGTAAGTCTACGAGTAGGGTGCCGACATGACCCAGTGGGAGTACGTCACCGTGCCGCTCATCGTCCACGCGACCAAGCAGATCCTCGACCAGTGGGGCGAGGACGGCTGGGAGCTCGTCCAGGTCCTGCAGGGCGACGGGGGCAACCTCGTGGCCTACCTCAAGCGCCCCAAGGCGGCCTGATGGGACGCATCGACGAGCGCCTCGCGGAGCTGTCCATCACCCTGACTGACCCGCCCGCGCCGGCCGGCGCCTACGTCCCGGCCATCGTCGACGGTCACCACGTGCTGACCTCGGGGCAGCTGCCCCTCGTCGACGGTGCGCTCCCCGTCACCGGCCACGTCGGTGCCGAGGTCGACCCCGAGCAGGCCAAGGAGATGGCCCGCCTGTGCGCGATCAACGCGCTGGCCGCCATCCGCGGCGCCATCGGTGACCTCGACCGCGTCGAGCAGGTGGTCAAGGTTGTCGGCTTCGTCTCCAGCGCACCGGACTTCACCGGTCAGCCCGGCGTGATCAACGGCGCCAGCGAGCTCCTCGGCGAGGTCTTCGGCGCGGCCGGAGAGCACGCCCGCTCGGCCGTCGGCGTTGCGGCGCTGCCCCTCGGGACGCCCGTCGAGGTCGAGGTGACGGTCCGGATCCGCGACTGATGGTCCAGCGCGACTTCGTGCTGGGCTCGCTGCGCGAGTCTCTGCTGGGGCTCGACGCCGGGGAGCCTCCGGCCGTCACCGAGCCGGCCCAGCCCAAGCTCGCGTCGACCGTCATGCTCGTGCGTGACGACGAGGGGCCGCTCGAGGTCTTCATGCTCCGGCGGGCCTCGTCGATGGCCTTCGCCCCGTCGATGCACGTCTTCCCCGGTGGTGGCGTGGACCGGGGCGACGCCGAGGACGAGCTCCCGTGGGCCGGCCCAGCGGTCGAGGAGTGGGCCGAGGTCTTCGGCACCGACGAGGCGAGCGCCCGGATGCTCGTCGCAGCGGCGATCCGGGAGGTCTTCGAGGAGACCGGCGTGCTCCTCGCCTCCCCGGCCTCGGGCGAAGGGGAGACCCCTCACCTCGACCCCGCGGTCGCCGCCGACCTGCGCGCCCGCCTCGTGCGCCACGAGATCGGCTTCGGACAGGTGCTCCTCGAGCACCACCTCGTGCTGCGCAGCGACCTGCTGCGCTACCGCGGGCACTGGATCACGCCCGAGGTCGAGCCGCGTCGCTACGACACCCGGTTCTTCGTCGCGGCCGTCCCCCCGGGCCAGGAGCCCGACGGCGAGACGAGCGAGGCCGACCTGTCGGAGTGGGTGCACCCCCGCGACGTGCTCGGCGCCTTCGGCGACGGCGACGTCATGCTCATGCCGCCGACCCTCGTCTGCCTCGAGCAGCTGGCCGAGGTCAGCACGGTGAGCGCCGCGCTGGGGCAGGACCTGCCGATCGCTCCGGTCATGCCCCGTCTCGTCGAGACCGAGGCCGGCCCCGCCATGCGGGCGGAACTGCCGTGAGCGTCGCTGCTCCCGAGCCGTCCGCTCCCTTCGGTCACTGGGCCGGAGGCCAGATCACCGAGCACGCGCACTGCCTGCTCCAGGGCAACCCCGGTCCGATGACGCTCGACGGCACCAACACCTGGGTGCTCATGAGCCCCGGCGGCAGCGACGCCATCGTCATCGACCCCGGTGAGGACGAGCCCGCCCACCAGCAGCGCGTCGTCGACCACGTCGCCGGGCTCGGCGCGCGGGTCACCCGCATCGTCCTCACCCACGGGCACGCCGACCACAGCGAGGGTGCGCCCCGGCTCGCTCGGCTCACCGGCGCCCCCGTCCAGGCCGTCGGCCGAGGACACGACGACCTCTCCGACGGCGACGTCCTGCGCGCCGGAGACCTCGAGGTGCGGGTCGTGGCCACCCCCGGGCACACCGCCGACTCGGTCTCCTTCGCGCTCGCGGCCGACCACGCGCTCCTCACGGGTGACACCGTCCTCGGTCGGGGCACGACCGTCGTCGCGCACCCCGACGGCGAGCTCGCGGCCTACCTCGACTCGCTCGAACGCATCAAGGCGCTCACCGGTGACGGGGCAGTCGCCACGATCTTGCCCGGTCACGGTCCGACGGTTCCCGACGCCGCGGCGATGGTCGACTTCTATCGGGTGCACCGCCGTGAGCGGCTCGACCAGGTGCGGGCCGCCATGGCCGAGGGGGCGCGTGATGCCGACGCCGTCGTCGCGACGGTCTACGCAGACGTCGACCGCTCGGTCTGGCCGGCCGCGAAGATGTCGGTGCTCGCGCAGATGCGGTTCCTCGAGGGCGCCTGAGTCTCCTCGTCTCGCCGCCGCCGCGTCTCGATGCCCTCCCGCAGTCTCCCTCTGGGCTCCCGAAGGGGTGGGGGTGGCCCTAAGAAGAAGTCCGGCTGCTTCCCTGAACGCTCACTCCGTGTGTCGGCCGGACTTCTTCATGAGTCGGGCCACCCCCACCCTTCGTCCGCATCCGCTTCTCGATCGCGGTCGAGCCACCCCCACCCTTCGTCCGCTGGCGCCTCTCGACCGCGGTTGGCCGCCCCGCTCTTCGTCCGCCCGTGCGTGGGCCCCCGCCGCTTTGGGTGGAGGTAAACACGCCGATGAACCTGCCGCGCGTATACCTCCACCCGATCTGGTGGGCCCCGCCCTTCGCGGCCGCAGACGCGCGAAGGGCCCGGCGCCTGAGGCGGCCGGGCCCTTCGAGGGGTGCGGGGGTCAGCGTGCGCGGCGCTGGAGGCGCTCGACGTCGGTGAGGAGGACGGCGCGGGCCTCGAGGCGCAGCCAGCCGCGCGAGGCGAAGTCCGCCAAGGCCTTGTTGACCGTCTCCCGGGAGGCGCCGACGAGCTGGGCCAGCTCCTCCTGGGTGAGGTCGTGGGCGACCATCACGCCGTCCTCGACGGGGCGGCCGAAGCGCTGGCTGAGCTCGAGCAGCGCCTTGGCCACGCGACCGGGGACGTCGGTGAAGACGAGGTCGGCGAGGTTTTCGTTGGTGCGGCGCAGACGACGGGCCAGCGCGGCGAGCAACGTGCCGGCGATGCGCGGGTGCGCGCCGAGCAGCTGGGTGAGCTGCTCGTTGCCCAGCCCGATGAGCTGGGTCTCGGCGACGGCGGTCGCGGTCGCCGTGCGCGGGCCCGGGTCGAAGAGGCTCAGCTCGCCGAGCATCTCCGACGGGCCGAGGATCGCGAGCAGATTTTCGCGGCCGTCGGTGGAGGTGCGACCGAGCTTGATCTTGCCCTCGGTGATCACGTAGAGCCGGTCACCCTGATCCCCTTCGTTGAAGAGGACGTCGCCGCGCTCCATCCGCACGGGAGTCATGGACGACATCACCTGTGCGGCGTCGGCATCGTCGAGGGTCGCGAAGAGCGGGGCGCGGCGTACGACATCGAGGTTCACAGTGGGCAGTGTGCCACGTCGCTCCGCGGCAGGGGGCCTAGGCTGCGGGGGTGTCTGCCGAACGCGTCGAGTCCCCGCTCGCCCTGACCCGCCGAGCGCGGCGCATGTACCGGATGCTCCACGAGCGGTACCCCTACGCGCACTGCGAGCTCGACTTTGACACCCCGCTGCAGCTGCTCGTGGCCACCGTCCTGTCGGCGCAGACGACCGACGTGACGGTCAACAAGGTGACGCCGACGCTCTTCGCCCGGTGGCCCACGGCGCCCGACCTCGCCGCCGCGGATCGCACCGAGATGGAGGAGGTGCTGCGACCGACGGGCTTCTACCGGGCCAAGACCAACTCCGTGCTCAGGCTCGCCTCCGCGATCGTCGAGGAGCACGACGGCGAGGTCCCGCCCCGCCTGGCGGACCTCGTCAAGCTGCCCGGAGTGGGCCGCAAGACGGCCAATGTCGTCCTGGGCAATGCCTTCGGGATCCCGGGCATCACCGTCGACACCCACTTCGGTCGTCTGGCTCGCCGCATGGGGTGGACCGACGAGGAGGACCCGGTCAAGGTCGAGCACGCCGTCGGCGCGCTCATCCCGCGCAAGGAGTGGACGATGCTCAGTCACGTGGTGATCTTCCACGGGCGCCGCACCTGTCACGCCCGCCGGCCGGCCTGTGGCGCCTGCCCGGTGGCGCGCATCTGCCCTGCCTACGGCGCCGGCGAGACCGACCCGGACAAGGCCGCCAAGCTGCTCAAGTACGAGCTCGCGCCCGGGTCCGCGCAGTGACCGCCCACCCGATCGCCCCCCACTGGTTGCTCCGGGCCGAGTCCGAGCTGCGCGCCGACCTGCCCGAGTGGTTTACGCAGTTCGCGCCGCCGCAGGACCCGCCGCGGCGATCGGCGGTCCTCATGCTCGTGACGCCGGGGGAGTCGGGTCCCGAGATCGTCCTCACCGAGCGCTCGCGCCATCTGCGCAGCCATGCCAGCCAGGTCTCCTTCCCGGGCGGCAAGCTCGACCCCGGCGAGACCCCGGTCGAGGCCGCGTTGCGCGAGACGTGGGAGGAGGTAGGTGCCGACCCCGAGGGCATCGAGGTCGTCGGGTCCTTCCCCGACCTGTGGCTGGGCCCGAGCAGCAATGCGGTGACCCCGGTCCTCGGCTGGTGGCCGCAGCCGGGCCCCCTTCGCGTCGTCGACCCCGGCGAGGTGGCCCGGGTCGAGAGCATCCCCGTGGACGACCTCGTCGACCCGGCCAACCGGTTCACGGTCAAGGGCCCGAGTGGATACGTCGGCCCCGGCTTCGAGGTGGCGGACCTCTTCGTCTGGGGCTTCACGGCCCAGCTGCTGAGCGTCCTCCTCGATGCGGCGGGTCTGACCCGCCCCTGGGACGAAGGGAGACGACGTCGCCTCCCGTGGCGGGTCGTGCGTCCCTACCTCACGCAGGGTGCGCGGCGGCCAACCACGAGATGAGGGCCGACCCGACCTCGTCGGGCGCCTCCTCGGCAAGGAACTGGCCGACTCCCGGCACGGCCGAGCGGGCCAGCGGGCCCCGGACGAAGCGGTCGCTCTCCTGACCCATGACCGGCAACGACGTCGGGTCGGCCTCGCCGTGCAGGTGGAGCACCGGCGCCTCGATCGGCTCCTGCACGCGGTGCAGGTACCGCAGCCCCGTCGGGGTCAGTCGGCACCGGTAGAACCACCGGTGGTACTCGGCGGCGGCCTGCCCGGCGAAGGGGACGGACATCGCCTCCGTGTAGCGTTCGCCGACCTCGTCGGTGATCCACGACGTGTCCGGCCCGGACCAGGAGCGCAGACGGCGCTCGACGGTCAGTGGCTGACGCTCGGAGGCGAAGGGGGCCTGCATGGCCCGCAGGTACTGGTTGGCCCGCCACTGCAGGGGATGCCGCCACATGGCGCGGTGGAAGACCGCCGGGTGCGGCATGGCGAGCGGAGCGATCGCCGCCGTGACCGAGGGGTGGTGCGTGGGCATGCTCCACGCGATCCACGCGCCGAGCCCCTGACCGACGACGGCGGCGCGGCCGGCGCCGAGACTGCGCGTGATCGCGGCGAGGTCGTCGCAGGCCGTCGGGGCGTCGTAGCCGCTCGGCGGCTTGTCACTGGCCCCGAAGCCGCGCAGGTCGACGGCGGCGACGCGGTAGCCGGCGTGTGCGAGGGCCGGGATCTGGTGACGCCAGGTCCACCAGAACTGCGGGTACCCGTGGACGAGGACCACGAGCGGGCCGCTCCCGGCCAGGGCCACATGGAAGCGCGCGCCGTTCGCCGAGACGAAGCGGTGCTCCCACGGGCCCTCGACGAGGGCGGCCGCCGCGTCGGGCGGGTTCAGCTGCCCGGCTTGATCGCGGCGACGGTCTCCTGTGCGTTGCGGATCGCGCGCTGCGGGACGGTGTTGTTCTTCGCCTTCATCAGGGCCTTGTAGCCCAGCAGACCGAGGGCCGCGGCGAGGAGGAGCAGGACGACCGTGATGATCAGGTAGCCCGCCCACACCGGCAGCCAGATCGCGATGACCCGGGCCAGAGTGTGGAAGAGGAAGATCAGGCCGAGCAGCCCGAGGAATGCGGCGCCGCCGAGCAGGCCGGCGCCCTTGCCGCCGAAGCCCAGGCCCTTGGTGACCTCGGCCTTGGCCAGCTGGATCTCGTTCTGCACCAGTGCGGAGATGTCGTGCGAGGCGTCGGCGACGAGCTGGCCGACGGTGCGCTCGGTCTCCCCGGGGGCGGGCTGACCGACGGGACGTCGCGTCACGGGGTCGGTGCTGCCGGTGCGGGCGTGATCGTTGCTCATGCTGCTCCTGCTCGTGTGGACGTGGACCTGCCACCACGGGTGGCCTGTTCGTTGGTCAGCCTACCCACGAGTTCCCCGCGGGCGACGTCACCGGGCCGCGACGACGGCACGGCAACGGCACGTGGAAGTCCCGGTGAACCCTCGGCCCCACCGGCCCGTTGTGGACACATCCGGTGGCGAAGGGGGTCCACCATCGAGTCATGAGCTACGGCGAGGAGACCGAGCCCCTGGCGATCGCCCACCGCGGTGGGGCGGCTCTGGGACCCGAGAACACCCTGGCGGCCTTCGCCATGTCGACGGCGCTGGGTCTGCGCTACATCGAGTCGGATGTCCGGCTCACGGCCGACGGGCACCTCGTGTGCTTCCACGACGAGACCCTCGACCGGATCACGACCGGAAGGGGGCGGATCGGCGCCCGGACCCTCGGCGAGCTCGACCGACACGTCCGGGTCGGCGGCACCGAGCGGATCCCCACCCTCGAGGAGGCGCTCCTGACCTTCCCCGAGGCGCGCTTCACGGTCGACCTGAAGGACCGTGCGGCCATCGCGCCGATGGCCCGCCTCCTCCAGCGCCGCGACGTCGCCGAGCGGGTGTGCGTGGCCGGCGCGTGGGACGGCTGGCTCCAGTTGCTCGCATCGCAGGCACCGCACCTCCGCACCGCACTGGGATGGCGCTCGCTCGTTGCGCTCATCTCTGCGGCGAAGGCCGGCGTCCAGCCGCCGGCCGCCGCGGTGCGGGGCCGCTTCGCCCACGTCCCGGTCCAGCTGGGCCGGTTGCCGATCCACTCGGCGTCCCTGGTGCGACGCGCTCACCGACTCGGCGTGCGCGTCGTTGTGTGGACCGTCGACGACCCGGAGCAGATGCACGAGCTGCTCGACATGGGGGTCGACGGGATCATCACCGACCGTCCGGACCTGATGCGCGCAGTGATGATCCAGCGGGGCACCTGGGCGCCGATGCGCGGTCGGATGCCCGCCGGCGGAGGCGATTTGGCGTCCGCGGCATCGGTGATCTAATGTTCTCGACGTCAGCCCGAGAGGGAGGAACGGACACCAAGCGGTGACTCGCAAGAGTCACACCAGGCAGGCCGGTCCCGCGAGCTGACAGCCCCCATCCGAGTTACTCGGATCCGGCCGATCAGGTCGGAACCGCGGATTTGGAACCGAGCAGCTCCGCTGCTACGGTGGGGCACCGCTGAAGATCCAAGCGCGATCAACGACGGCCGCTCCGAGAGCGGATCACGAAGTTGGCGCCCAAGCATGGACAGTGGTAAGTTAGAGAAGTTGCCCCTTGAAGTACTGGCCGGTTGGTTGGTGGTGATGGGTGTGCGTGTGAATCTTGAGAACTCAACAGCGTGTCAAAAATCGATGCCAATACCTCGTCTTGGCTGATTGTGCCCTTGCCTTTGTGGGTGTGGGTGTGGTTGGTCGGATGATTTTTTTCCTTTGGTTGACAATGAATGAATACAGCGATTGCGCTGGTTGTTCTTGCTCAGTCATGGTTCAGCCCTTTGTTGGGTTATTGATTGGCCCTGGTGCTTGCTGCTTTTGGTGGTGGGTGTTGGGGTGTTGATCATCAACGGAGAGTTTGATCCTGGCTCAGGACGAACGCTGGCGGCGTGCTTAACACATGCAAGTCGAACGGTGAAGCTCCAGCTTGCTGGAGTGGATCAGTGGCGAACGGGTGAGTAACACGTGAGCAACCTGCCCCTGACTCTGGAATAAGCGCTGGAAACGGCGTCTAATACTGGATATGAGAAGGGTCCGCATGGGCACTTTCTGGAAAGTTTTTCGGTTGGGGATGGGCTCGCGGCCTATCAGCTTGTTGGTGAGGTAATGGCTCACCAAGGCGACGACGGGTAGCCGGCCTGAGAGGGCGACCGGCCACACTGGGACTGAGACACGGCCCAGACTCCTACGGGAGGCAGCAGTGGGGAATATTGCACAATGGGCGAAAGCCTGATGCAGCGACGCCGCGTGAGGGATGACGGCCTTCGGGTTGTAAACCTCTTTCAGCAGGGAAGAAGCGAAAGTGACGGTACCTGCAGAAGAAGCACCGGCTAACTACGTGCCAGCAGCCGCGGTAATACGTAGGGTGCGAGCGTTGTCCGGAATTATTGGGCGTAAAGAGCTTGTAGGCGGTTTGTCGCGTCTGCTGTGAAAATCCGGGGCTCAACCCCGGACTTGCAGTGGGTACGGGCAGACTAGAGTGTGGTAGGGGAGACTGGAATTCCTGGTGTAGCGGTGAAATGCGCAGATATCAGGAGGAACACCGATGGCGAAGGCAGGTCTCTGGGCCACTACTGACGCTGAGAAGCGAAAGCATGGGGAGCGAACAGGATTAGATACCCTGGTAGTCCATGCCGTAAACGTTGGGCGCTAGGTGTGGGACTCATTCCACGAGTTCCGTGCCGCAGCTAACGCATTAAGCGCCCCGCCTGGGGAGTACGGCCGCAAGGCTAAAACTCAAAGGAATTGACGGGGGCCCGCACAAGCGGCGGAGCATGCGGATTAATTCGATGCAACGCGAAGAACCTTACCAAGGCTTGACATATACCGGAAACTTCCAGAGATGGTTGCCCCCTTTGGGTCGGTATACAGGTGGTGCATGGTTGTCGTCAGCTCGTGTCGTGAGATGTTGGGTTAAGTCCCGCAACGAGCGCAACCCTCGTTCTATGTTGCCAGCACGTGATGGTGGGGACTCATGGAAGACTGCCGGGGTCAACTCGGAGGAAGGTGGGGATGACGTCAAATCATCATGCCCCTTATGTCTTGGGCTTCACGCATGCTACAATGGCCGGTACAAAGGGCTGCGATGCCGTAAGGTGGAGCGAATCCCAAAAAACCGGTCTCAGTTCGGATTGGGGTCTGCAACTCGACCCCATGAAGTCGGAGTCGCTAGTAATCGCAGATCAGCAACGCTGCGGTGAATACGTTCCCGGGCCTTGTACACACCGCCCGTCAAGTCACGAAAGTCGGTAACACCCGAAGCCGGTGGCCCAACCCTTGTGGGGGGAGCCGTCGAAGGTGGGACTGGCGATTGGGACTAAGTCGTAACAAGGTAGCCGTACCGGAAGGTGCGGCTGGATCACCTCCTTTCTAAGGAGCTCTGGCCACCGTTGGGTGGTCCAGGACCTATGTCGCCGGCGAGTGTTCGGCGGTAGGTGCTCATGGGTGGAACATCGATTATTTGGCATTGTGCTTCTGGGTTGGTCGAGTACCTGCATCGCATCTGCTGGTTTTGTGCTGGTGGGTGTGTGGTGGTGGAAAGTGGCTGGCTTGGGGGTGGGGTGTCTGACACGTTGTTGGGTCCTGAGGGTTCACGCGAGTGAAGCTTCATGGACCGCGACCCCGACGGTTTCGGTTGTTGGGGTTGGGTTGTGGGCCTTGCCTGGTCTGCATACTGCTTCCCGGTTGTGGGGGTGGGTGTGGCTGGTTGGTGGGGTTGCCGCCCGTATGTTGAGAACTACACAGTGGACGCGAGCATCTTTATCTTTGTGGCTCAAGTTTTTAAGGGCGCACGGTGGATGCCTTGGCACCAGGAACCGAAGAAGGACGTAGGAATCTGCGATAAGCCTCGGGGAGTCGATAACCAGACTTTGATCCGAGGATTTCCGAATGGGGAAACCCGGCTGGAGGCAAGTCCAGTCACTCCTGTCTGAATATATAGGGCAGGTAGAGGGAACGCGGGGAAGTGAAACATCTCAGTACCCGCAGGAAGAGAAAACAATAGTGATTCCGTGAGTAGTGGCGAGCGAAAGCGGATGAGGCCAAACCGGGTCTGTGTGATAGCTGTCAGGCGTTGCAGGTTCGGGGTTGTGGGGCTTTTTGTTCCAGGACTGACATTCTGGGCTGGAGTGAGAAATTCATGTCATAGTCGAAGAGTCTTGAAGGCTCGGCATAGAGGGTGCGACCCCCGTAGACGAAATGGTGTGGACTCCGGATGATTGTTCCCAAGTAGCACGGGGCCCGTGAAATCTCGTGTGAATCTGGCGGGACCACCCGCTAAGCCTAAATATTCCCTGGTGACCGATAGCGGACAAGTACCGTGAGGGAAAGGTGAAAAGTACCCCGGGAGGGGAGTGAAATAGATCCTGAAACCGTGCGCTTACAATCCGTCGGAGCCTCCTTGTGGGGTGACGGCGTGCCTTTTGAAGAATGAGCCTGCGAGTTAGTGCTCAGTGGCGAGGTTAACCCGTGTGGGGAAGCCGTAGCGAAAGCGAGTCCGAATAGGGCGAATGAGTCGCTGGGTCTAGACCCGAAGCGGAGTGATCTACCCATGGCCAGGTTGAAGCGACGGTAAGACGTCGTGGAGGACCGAACCCACTTAGGTTGAAAACTGAGGGGATGAGCTGTGGGTAGGGGTGAAAGGCCAATCAAACTCCGTGATAGCTGGTTCTCCCCGAAATGCATTTAGGTGCAGCGTCACGTGTTTCTTGCCGGAGGTAGAGCTACTGGATAGCCGATGGGCCTCACCAGGTTACTGACGTTAGCCAAACTCCGAATGCCGGTAAGTGAGAGCGTGGCAGTGAGACTGCGGGGGATAAGCTCCGTAGTCGAGAGGGAAACAGCCCAGATCACCAGCTAAGGTCCCTAAGCGTGTGCTAAGTGGAAAAGGATGTGGAGTTGCCGTGACAACCAGGAGGTTGGCTTAGAAGCAGCCACCCTTTAAAGAGTGCGTAATAGCTCACTGGTCAAGTGATTCCGCGCCGACAATGTAGCGGGGCTCAAGCACACCACCGAAGCTGTGGCATTGACACACTGCTCGGCACCTTTGTGGTGTCCAGGCGTGTTGATGGGTAGGGGAGCGTCGTGTGGCGAGTGAAGCGGCGGAGTGATCCAGTCGTGGATGCCACACGAGTGAGAATGCAGGCATGAGTAGCGAATGACGGGTGAGAAACCCGTCCGCCGAATAACCAAGGGTTCCAGGGTCAAGCTAATCTGCCCTGGGTAAGTCGGGACCTAAGGCGAGGCCGACAGGCGTAGTCGATGGACATCCGGTTGATATTCCGGAACCGGCGAAGAACCGCCCATGATGAATCCAGTGATGCTAAGCGCCTGAAGCTCACCGTTAGATGCCCTTCGGGGTGTCGCTGGTGGGTGGAACGCGTGACCCGAGCTGGTAGTAGTCAAGTGATGGGGAGACGCAGGAAGGTAGCCTCCGCGTGGCGATGGTTGTCCACGTCCAAGGGTGTAGGGAGTCAGGTAGGCAAATCCGCCTGGCACGTATCCTGAGACCTGATGGTGACCGCTTTAGCGGGAAGCAGGGTGATCCTATGCTGCCGAGAAAATCCTCTAGCGAGGTTCGAGCCGCCCGTACCCCAAACCGACTCAGGTGGTTAGGTAGAGAATACCAAGGCGATCGAGTGAATCGTGGTTAAGGAATTCGGCAAAATGCCCCCGTAACTTCGGGAGAAGGGGGGCCTGGACCCTGAAGCTCTTTACGGGCTAGGGGAAAGGGCCGCAGAGACCAGGGAGAAGCGACTGTTTACTAAAAACACAGGTCCGTGCGAAGTCGCAAGACGATGTATACGGACTGACGCCTGCCCGGTGCTGGAAGGTTAAGAGGACCGGTTAGCCCTTTGGGCGAAGCTGAGAATTTAAGCCCCAGTAAACGGCGGTGGTAACTATAACCATCCTAAGGTAGCGAAATTCCTTGTCGGGTAAGTTCCGACCTGCACGAATGGCGTAACGACTTCTCCACTGTCTCAACCGCGAACTCGGCGAAATTGCACTACGAGTAAAGATGCTCGTTACGCGCAGCAGGACGGAAAGACCCCGGGACCTTCACTATAGCTTGGTATTGGTGATCGGGACGGCTTGTGTAGGATAGGTGGGAGACTGTGAAGCATGCACGCCAGTGTGTGTGGAGTCATCGTTGAAATACCACTCTGGTCGTTCTGGTTATCTAACCTCGGTCCGTGATCCGGATCAGGGACATTGCCTGGTGGGTAGTTTAACTGGGGCGGTTGCCTCCTAAAATGTAACGGAGGCGCTCAAAGGTTCCCTCAGCCTGGTTGGCAATCAGGTGGCGAGTGCAAGTGTACAAGGGAGCTTGACTGCGAGACAGACATGTCGAGCAGGGACGAAAGTCGGAACTAGTGACCCGACGGTGGCTTGTGGAAGCGCCGTCGCTCAACGGATAAAAGGTACCCCGGGGATAACAGGCTGATCTTCCCCAAGAGTCCATATCGACGGGATGGTTTGGCACCTCGATGTCGGCTCGTCGCATCCTGGGGGTGGAGTAGCTCCCAAGGGTTGGGCTGTTCGCCCATTAAAGCGGCACGCGAGCTGGGTTTAGAACGTCGTGAGACAGTTCGGTCCCTATCCGCTGTGCGCGTAGGAAACTTGAGAGAGGCTGACCTTAGTACGAGAGGACCGGGTTGGACGAACCTCTGGTGTGTGAGTTGTTCTGCCAAGGGCACCGCTCATTAGCTACGTTCGGGAGTGATAACCGCTGAAAGCATCTAAGCGGGAAGCATGTCTCAAGATGAGGTTTCCATGAACTACGGTTCGAGAGGCTCCCAGTAGACTACTGGGTTGATAGGCCAGATGTGGAAGTGCAGCAATGCATGGAGCTGACTGGTACTAATAAGCCGATAACTTGATACACAACACAACCTTGTTGCGTTAAAGAAGAACGAAGATTGTTCGCGTCCACTGTGCAGTTCCCGAGATACGGTCGGGACACGATGATTGTCCACGGTATTTCCATAGAGTTACGGCTGTTATAGCGAAGGGGAAACGCCCGGTCCCATTCCGAACCCGGAAGCTAAGCCCTTCAGCGCCGATGGTACTGCACTGGTGACGGTGTGGGAGAGTAGGACGCAGCCGGACAAACATTCACGAAAGCCCCCCAGCCACCACGCTGGGGGGCTTTCGCCATTCCAGGCACACATGGGGGATGGCTCGGAGCCATTGCCGGCTCTTCACCGATGAGTGTGGGGTGAGCGCGACGCGTCGGGGCGTGGGGTAAGGGTGGAAAGGGTCGAGGCCCTCGAAGATCAGAGGACTCTTACCTCTCCTGATCGCAAGGACCTCGACGATGCCCGAGCCTACGTTGTGCTGCCGTGTGCGCGGCGGCTACTGCGACCGTTGCGACGTGCTCGTCGGACTACCCGGGCTGCATGTGATCGCTGTCGAGCAGCACGGTGACGACCGGTTGGTCGTGACGGTGGAGTCGGCTCCGGAGCCGATGGGATGCCGCTCCTGCGGGGTCATCGCCCGCGGCCACGGACGGGTGGAGGTGCGCCTGGTCGACGCGCCGGCGTTTGGCCGGCCGGTGCGGATCATCTGGCGCAAGCGCCGCTGGCTGTGCCTGGAGCCCGCGTGCGGGGTCGGCTCGTTCGTGGAGCAGGACGACGCTGTCGCGACGCCTCGCGGGTTGTTGACGGCCCGGGCGTGCCGGTGGGCGATCGAGCAGATCCGCCGCGAGCACGCCAGCGTCAACGGGGTACGGCGCCAGCTCGGGACAGGGTGGCGGACCGTGTGGGAGTCGATCCGGCCGCTGCTGCAGGCCGCAGCCGACGACGTGTCGCGCTTCGAGGGGGTCGCGATCCTCGGGGTCGATGAACATGTGTGGCATCACGTCTCGACCAAGCCGATCGAGGACGGCGGACGCGGCCCGAAGGAGCTGACCGGGATGGTCGACCTGACCCGTGATGCGGGCGGGCGCACCAGGGCCCGGCTGCTCGACCTCGTCCCGGGTCGCTCCGGCGCCGTGTACAAGGACTGGCTCGACCAGCGCGGCCAGGCCTTCCGAGCCCGGGTCGAGGTGGCCACGCTGGACCCGTTCCACGGGTACAAGAACGCGATCGACGACCAGCTCGAGGACGCCCGCTCGGTCCTGGACGCCTTCCACGTCGTCAAGCTCGCCACCGCCGTCGTCGACGACGTCCGCCGACGTGTCCAGCAGCAGATCCACGGCCACCGAGGCCGCAAGAACGACCCGCTGTACCGGATCCGCAACATCCTGCGCGCCGGCGCCGAGAACCTCACCGAGCGACAACGCGCCCGGCTCGAGGCGGCGTGGGCTGCCGACGAACGCCACCTCGAGGTCGAGGTCGCCTGGGTGTGCGCCCAGCAGGTCCGCTCCGCCTACCACCAGGCCACTCATGCTGCCGGGCGAGCGGTCGCCGAGAAGATCCTCGACACCTTCGCCTCATGCCCGATCCCCGAGGTCGCCCGCCTGGGCAAGACCCTGAACACCTGGCGCCGCGAGTTCCTCGGCTACTTCGACACCAACGGCGCCAACAACGGCGGCACCGAAGCCATCAACGGCCTCATTGAGCTCCACCGCCGCGTAGCCCGCGGCTTTCGCAACCGCGACAACTACCGCCTCCGCATGCTCCTCATCGGCGGCGGCCTCAACCTACGACCCCACACTCATCGGTGAAGAGCCCCATTGCCCAGCTCGAGGCACACAAAGAGGGCCCCACCAACTCGGTGGGGCCCTCTTCGTCGCTCTGTGCCTCGGTCAGTCACCTGAGGGCTTGGCCATGCCGTCCTTGATGAGGTTCATGACGGACGAGTCCGCCAGGGTCGTCACATCACCGACCTCACGGTTCTCGGCGACGTCCTTGAGCAGCCGGCGCATGATCTTGCCCGAGCGGGTCTTGGGCAGCTCGTCGACGATCATGATCTGCCGTGGCTTGGCGATCGGGCCGATCTGCTGGCCGACGTGGTTGCGCAGCTCCTGGATGAGCTCGTCGCCCTCGGCTCCTCCGGTCTCTCCGTCCTGGCGCAGGATGGCAAAGGCCACGACCGCCTGACCGGTGGTCTCGTCACTGGCACCGACGACGGCCGCCTCGGCGACCCGGGGGTGCGCGACGAGCGCCGACTCGATCTCGGCCGTCGAGAGCCGGTGGCCGGAGACGTTCATGACGTCGTCGACCCGGCCGAGGATCCAGATGTTGCCGTCGGCGTCGTACTTGGCGCCGTCGCCCGCGAAGTAGTACTCCGGGCCGAAGCGGCTCCAGTAGGTGTCCTTGTAGCGCTCCGGGTCGCCCCAGATGCCGCGGAGCATCGAGGGCCAGGGCTTGGTGAGGACGAGGTAGCCGACCTGCTCGGGCTCGGTGAGCGGCTGCCCCTCGTCATCGAGGATCTCGGCGCTGATGCCGGGGATCGGTCGCTGGGAGCTGCCCGGCTCGAGGGTGGTGACCCCGGGGAGGGGGGAGTTCATGATGGCGCCCGTCTCCGTCTGCCACCACGTGTCGACGATCGGGGCGCTGCCGCCGCCGATGTGCTCGCGGTACCAGCGCCAGGCCTCGGGGTTGATCGGCTCCCCGACGGACCCGAGGACGCGGATCGACGACAGGTCGTACTTGGCGGGGATGTCAGCGCCCCACTTCATGAAGGTGCGGATCGCCGTGGGGGCGGTGTAGAGGATGCTCACCTTGTACTTCTCGACGATCTCCCAGAAGACGCCCTGGTGCGGGCTGTCGGGGGTGCCCTCGAAGAGCACTTGGGTCGCGCCGTTGGCGAGGGGGCCGTAGACGATGTAGCTGTGGCCGGTCACCCACCCGATGTCGGCAGTGCACCAGTAGACGTCGGTCTCGGGGTGGACGTCGTGGACGACGGCATTGGTGTAGGCGCACTGGGTGAGGTAGCCGCCCGTCGTGTGCAGGATCCCCTTGGGCTTCCCGGTCGTGCCAGAGGTGTAGAGGATGAAGAGCGGGTGCTCGCTGTCGTGCGCCGCAGCCTCGTGCTGGTCGGAGGCGCTGTCGACGACCTCGTGCCACCACACGTCGCGCTCGTCGTCCCACGCGACGTCGATACCGGTGCGCTTGACGACGAGCACCTTGCCGGCGGTCGTGCCGGGCACGGCCCGGTCGACGGCCTCCTTGAGCGGCATCGCCTTGCCCTTGCGGAACTGGCCGTCGGAGGTGATGACGAGCTTGGCCTCGCCGTCCTCGATGCGCGCCTTGAGGGCGTCGGAGGAGAAGCCTCCGAAGACCACCGAGTGCGGGGCACCGATGCGGGCGCAGGCGAGCATGGCGATGACGGCCTCGGGGATCATCGGCATGTAGATGGCGACGCGGTCCCCCTTCGTCACGCCGAGGGACTCGAGGGCATTGGCTGCCTTGCTCACCTCACGCAGGAGGTCGGCGTAGGTGATGGTGCGGTCGTCGCCGTTGGCGCCGACGACGTGCAGGGCCACCCGGTCGCCGTTGCCGGCCTCGACATGGCGGTCGACGCAGTTGTAGCTGGCGTTGAGCTCACCGCCGACGAACCACTTGGCGAAGGGGGCGTCACTCCAGTCGAGGGTGGTGCCGAAGTCCTGGCTCCACGTGACGTACTCCCTGGCCCTGGCGGCCCAGAAGGCCTCGTGGTCGGCAGCCTCGTCGTAGAGCGAGGCCTGACCCACGGCCTGCTCGGTGAACTCGGGGGTGGGGGCGTAGTCCGTCACATGTCCTCCTCGTCGAGTGGCCGCGCTCCGTCGCGCGGACCTGTGTCCACCACCTAGCCTCTCCCGCGCCCGTCAGGAGCACAACGGCGGGGTCCCACGACGTCGCCGGACGCGGCCCGTCGCACGACGAGCGGTCGTGACGAAGGGGGTGGGCACAGTGCGCAGCGGTGAGCGGACCTCCCTTCGCCGCGGGTGTGCACAATGCCCAGCGTGTCGCGGAACCGTGGTGCACTCAGCGGCCATCTGCGACGGTGGGGTGATCACAAGGAGGTGGTTGACGTGTTCACCGAGGGACAGCTGTACTCGCCCGTCACCGAGCACGAGGACGGGACCGTCGAGGTCCATCTTGTGGACACGCACCCGGGGCGCGACGACGCGCACTACCTGCGCCGACGCGGCGAGATCGCCGGCGCCGCGCTCGACTGGGACCGCGGGCGCGAGCCGGTGCTGACCATCGACTACACCGACGCCGAGCACGACATCTGGCACCGGGTGAGTGCCGAGCTCGCTCCGCTGCACGAGCGCCACGCCCACCGCGAGTACCTCGAGGCCAAGGCTCGGCTCGACCTGCCGACCGACCACGTGCCGCAGCTCGCCGAGGTGAGCGAGCGGCTCGTGCCGATCACCGACTGGTCCTATGTCTGTGCGCCCGGTCTGGTCCCGTTGCGCGACTTCTACGCCGACCTGGGGGCCCGCACCTTCAACTCCACGCAGTACCTCAGGCACGGCAGCGAGCCGCTCTACACGCCCGAGCCCGACATCATCCACGAGGTCATCGGGCACGCCAACCAGCTCGCCAGCCCCCGTCTGGCCGCGATCACCGAGGCGGCGGGCCGGGCCTCGCTGCGTCTGCGGACCGACGAGGCCATGAAGCTCGTGGCCGACGTCTTCTGGTTCTCGATCGAGTTCGGGGTCATGCACGACGGGAGCGACCTCAAGGCCTACGGAGCCGGGATCCTCTCGAGCTATGGCGAGATCCAGGAGTTCGGGCAGATGGAGATCCGCGAGCTCGACCTCGCCGACATGGGCACCCTCAACTACGACATCACCGCCTACCAGCCGGTGCTCTTCGCCGCGAGGTCGATGGACCACCTCGAGGATGTCGTCGGAGACTTCTTCGCGACCGTCGACGACGAGGCGGCCGCAGCGCTGCGCCGCGAGGCCGTGCGCAGGGGACTGCTCCCCATGTCAGCCGCGACGGGCTGATTGCTAGGGTCCTCGTCAGGGAGGTGGCAGTACCCCTCGACGAGAAGGGACATCCGTCATGACGAGCCGACGCATGCGAGCCGCAGGGCTCCTGGCCGCCGCCGCCCTGGGCGTGACCGCCTGTGGCTCCGACGAGGCCACGGACGCGACGCCGAGCAGCTCGGCGACGAGCGAGAGCGCGTCCCCGAGCGAGGAGACCTCGGCCGAGGAGACTCCGGCGCAGGAGACCACGAGCGAGGACACGACGTCGCCCGAGTCCGAGGAGGAGGGCAGCGACGACGCTCCCGCGGCGGAGCTCACCAAGCCCGGGACCGAGCTCAAGCTCGGCGAGACCGCGGTGATCCCGCAGGGCGACGACGGCGCGACCCTCGAGCTGACGGTCACCGAGGTCACCAAGGGGTCGAGCGCCGACCTGTCGCAGCTCAAGGACGCCGACAAGTACAAGGGCTACACGCCGGTCTACGTGCAGTACACGATGACCGGGACCGACTCCTCCGCGGACCTCGGCGGCGACGTCCTCGACGACGTCGACCCGATCACCAGCGACGGCCGCAAGGCGTCCACCCTCGTCATCATCGGCACCTCGCCCTTCGCCAAGTGCGACCGCAACTCGGTGCCGGACGACTTCGGCCCCGGCGACACCGAGACCACCTGCGACGTCGCGATGGTCCAGGGCGGCCAGGAGGTCAGCGGGGCGCAGTACTCGCCCTACGACGGTGACTACGCCGACGACGGCGCGATCGTCTGGACGAAGTGACGCACCGACACGCCTGACGTGCGAAGGGGGAGGCCACGACCTCCCCCTTCGCACGTCATGGCAGGAGCGCCTCGATGCCCGAGACGAGGATGCGCAGGCCGGTGCCGAAGTCGCTCGGCTCGCGCTCGGCGGTGAGGATCCCCGAGCGCGCGGCGACGTCGTGCGACTGCTCGTCGTAGGCGTGCCCGTAGACGAAGTGCAGCAGCGTGCGTGCGGCGGTCGGCGCCACGGCCGGGGAGATGCCGGCCTCGCGCAGCAGGAGGGACAGCTCGTCGAAGGGGGTCTGCCCGCCCATCCCGAAGGCCCACATGCTCATCACGAGGTCCGCGCCGTCGGGGTAGGCGGTGACTGCTGCGTGCAGCTGCGTGCAGCGCTCCTGCACCCGCGCCTGCCAGGGGGCGTCGTCGGGTGTCGACGGGCGCGGGGCGCGCGCGAGGATCTCGTCGGCCACGGCTCCGAGCATCGCCTGCTTGTTGGCGAAGTGGTGGTACAGCGCGCTCTGCTGCACCCCGAGCTCGGTGCCGATGGCGCGCATCGTCAGGTCGGGCAGGCCGACCCGGGAGAGCAGGCCGAGGGCGGTGGCGACGATCCGCTCGTGGGAGAGCGGCTGCTGGCGGGTCCGTCGCGTCGGCGGCACGGGCGCTCCCTTCGAGCGGTTCGGGATCGGGGGTCCAGTTGACCACACGTGATCGAGGGCCCTAACCTGAACGCCGTTCACTCAGGTGAACGGCGTTCATTCACATGAGGGGAATCGGCAGCATGACCACAGCACCGGCCGCCCGGGCCGCCACGGCGAGCACCGACCTGGCCCTCGTCTCCTCCCTCGCCGCACTGATCGCGGTCTGCTCGGTCCTGCCCGCGGTCAACCTCTCGGTCTTCGCGCCGATCACGCTGCAGACCTTCGGAGTCCTGCTCGCCGGCGCGGTCCTCGGGGCTCGACGCGGCGCGCTCGCGGTCCTCCTGTGGATCCTCGTCGGGGCGGTCGGGCTGCCCGTCTTCGCCAACGGCAAGGCCGGGCTGCCGGTCCTCGTCGGCCCGACCGGGGGATACATCCTCGGGTTCGTCGTCGGGGCGGCGATCATCGGGGCCGTCGCCACCGTCGCGGTCCGGCGCGCCGGTCGCGGCACCGTGTGGGTGCTCACCGCAGGAGGGCTGCTCGCGCTCCTGGTCGTCCACGCCGCCGGCATCGTCGGCCTGCACCTGCGGGCGGGGCTCGGGTGGCAGGCGGCCGCCACCGTCGACGGCGCCTTCTGGATCGGTGACCTGGTCAAGCTCGCGGCCACCGTGCTCGTCGCGGGCGCGGTGCACCGCGCCTTCCCCGACCTGCTGCGTCGCCGCGCCTGATGGCCCGCATCGAGCTCGACCGGGTCACCGTCCGCCGGCCCACGGCGACCGGCGACCTGCTCGTGCTCGACGAGACGAGCCTGCTCGTCAGCGAGTCCCGCGTGGCGCTCATCGGCCCCAACGGCGCCGGCAAGTCGACTCTGGCCCGTCTCGTCAACGGGCTCGTCACCGCCTCGACGGGGGCCGTGCACGTCGACGGCGTCGACGTGGCACGTCGCGGCCGCGAGGTGCGGCGCCGGGTGGCCTTCACCTTCACCGACCCGCACGCACAGCTCGTCATGCCGACGGTCGCCGAGGACGTGGCCCTGTCGCTGCGGGCCACGCGACCCGACCGACGTGACCGCGATGCTGCCGTGGCCGAGGTGCTCGAGCAGCACGGCCTGGCCGGTCTGGCCGACCGCAGTGTCCACGCGATCTCCGGCGGGCAGGCCCAGCTGCTCGCCCTGACGAGCGTCCTGGCCACCGGCCCGGACGTCCTCGTCGCCGACGAGCCGACGACGCTGCTCGACCTGGCGGCCTCCCGGCGCGTCGGGGACCTGCTCATGGGGCTGCCGCAGCAGGTCCTGCTCGTCACCCACGACCTCGAGCTCGCCAGCCGGTGCGACCGGGCACTCCTCGTCGACGGCGGCCGGGTCGTGGCCGACGGACCCGCGGCCGACGTCGTCCACCACTATCGCGCCCGGGTGGCCGCATGCTCCTGATGGTGCACCGTCCCGGGACCTCGCTCGTCCACCGGGTCCCGGCGGGTGCCAAGCTCACCCTGCTCGCCGCCGTGGGGGTCGGGCTGGCCATCACTGGCGGCTGGCTGTGGGCAGCACTCGCGCTGGGTGCTGCGCTCACCCTCCTCGTCGTTGCTGGCACCCCCGTGAGGGTGCTTGCGACCACCCTGCGCGGACTCGTCCTCGTGATGCTCGCGCTCGGTGCCTGGCTCACCTGGCAGGCGGGCTGGCCCCGCGCCGCCGAGACCGTCGGTGACCTCGTGGCACTCGTCCTGCTCGCACACCTCGTCACGGCGACGACCCGGGTCGACGACATGCTCGACACCGTCGAGCGGGCCCTGCGCCCGCTCCGCCGATTCGGCGTGCGCCCCGACCGCGTCGCCCTGGCGATCTCGCTCGTGCTGCGGGCCGTGCCGGCCACCGCCGAGGCGGCCGGGCAGACGCGGGACGCGGCGCGGGCACGCGGGCTGGAGCGCGACCCCAGGGCGACCTTGACCCCCTTCGTCGTGCGGGTCGTGCGTGACGCGCGGCTGCGGGGGGAGGCGCTCCACGCCCGAGGTGTGGGCGATGACCAGACCGGAAGACACGGATGAAGGGAAGACCATGACCACCTACGACGAGATCGTCGCGCGGGTCCTCGCCGGCGCCGAGGCGACGCCGCAGGAAGCGCTCACGGTGCTGCGCGCTCCGGACGAGGACGTCCTCGACGCGGTCGCCGCCGTGGCCCGGCTGCGGCGGGCCCACTACGGGATGACCGTCAAGGTCAACTACCTCGTCAACCTCAAGTCCGGGCTGTGCCCCGAGGACTGCGGCTACTGCTCCCAGGCGCTCGGGTCGACCAGCGAGATCCTGCGCTACACCTGGCTCAAGGAGGACCAGGCGCTCGACCAGGCCCGGGCCGGGGTGCGGGGAGGCGCGTCGCGTGTGTGCATGGTCGCCAGCGGTCGCGGCCCCACCGACCGTGACGTGGAGCGGGTCGTGGGGATGGTCGGCGCGATCAAGGAGGAGCACCCCGAGGTCGAGGTCTGTGCCTGCCTCGGGCTGTTGCGCGACGGTCAGGCCGAGCGCCTGCGCGAGGCGGGTGTCGACGCCTACAACCACAACATCAACACCGCGCAGTCGCACCACGACTCCATCGTCACGACGCACACCTACGAGGACCGGGTGCGTACCGTCGCCATGGCCCAGGGAGCCGGGCTGTCGGCGTGCAGCGGCCTCATCGCCGGCCTCGGGGAGAGCGACGAACAGCTCGTCGAGGCACTGGTCGCCCTGCGGGAGATGGGGTCCGACTCCATCCCGGTCAACTTCCTCATCCCCTTCGACGGGACGCCCAAGCAGCAGACGTGGGAGCTGACCCCGCTGCGCTGCCTGCGCATCCTCGCCGCCGCGCGACTGCTCGCGCCGGCCGCCGAGCTGCGGATCGCGGCGGGCCGCGAGATGCACCTGCGCGGCGTGCAGGGGCTGGCGCTGCAGGTGGCCAACTCGATCTTCCTCGGCGACTACCTCACCGCCGAGGGACAGGCGGCGGAGGAGGACCTCGCCCTCATCGCGGACCACGGGTTCACGGTCCTGGGTGCCGACGAGCCGACCGGCGACGGGGCGACCGCGACCGTGCCGGCCATCCGGCGCCGCGGGGCCGGCACGAACGTCCCGGCCAACGCCTGAGGACATGACGAAGGCGGTGCCCTGAGGTGTGAGGAGCTCCAGCGACGAACCTCGAAGGGGGGAGAGCCGCGGCTCTCCCCCCTTCGCCCGTGGGGTGGTGCTGGTGGTCGGTCAGTGGTCGATGACCTCGGCCACGCCGTGACCGGTGAGGCTGCGCACCTCCATCTCGGCGTACTTCGCGCGGTTGAACTCCTGGCTCGTCACCGAGCCCAGCCAGCCGAGAAAGAAGCCCAGCGGGATGGAGATCAGGCCGGGGTTGGCCAGCGGGAAGATGTCGAAGTCGGCGTTCTTGAGCATCGCGGTCTCGGACCCGGAGACGACGGGGGAGAAGGCGATGAGGATGAGCGCCGAGGCGAGCCCGCCGTACATCGACCACAGCGCGCCCCGGGTGTTGAAGCGCTTCCAGAAGAGGCTGTAGAGGATGGTCGGCAGGTTGGCGCTCGCCGCGACGGCGAAGGCCAGGGCCACGAGGAAGGCGATGTTCTGGTCCTTGGCCAGCATGCCGCCGAGGATGGCGACGACACCGGTGCCGACCGCGGCGTAGCGCGAGACCTTGACCTCTTCCTCCTGGGTGGCCTTGCCGTGCTTGAAGACCTGGTTGTACAGGTCGTGCGCGAAGCTCGCGCTCGCCGTGATCGTCAGGCCGGCGACGACCGCGAGGATCGTCGCGAAGGCGATGCCGGAGACGATGCCGAGCAGCCAGGAACCACCGAGCTCGTAGGCGAGCAGCGGCGCCGCGGCGTTGGCCTTGCCCGGCGCGGCGTTGATGACCTCCGGGCCGACGAGGGCGCCGGCGCCGTAGCCGATGACGAGGGTCAGCAGGTAGAAGCCACCGATGAGCCAGATGGCCCACTCGACGGACTTGCGCGCCTGCCTGCTCGTCGGGACCGTGTAGAAGCGTTGGAGCACGTGGGGGAGGCCTGCGGTGCCGAGCACGAGGGCGAGCGACAGCGAGATGAAGTCGATCTTGGTCGTGAGGTTGACGCCGTACTTCAGGCCCGGCTCGAGGAGCTTCTCGCCGGCGGCGGGGTTCTTGTCGACGGCCTCCTGCATGAGCGAGGAGAAGTTCATGCCGAACATCCCGAGCACCCACACGGTCATGATCGCGGTCGCGGCGATGAGCAGCACGGCCTTGATCATCTGGACCCAGGTCGTGCCCTTCATGCCGCCGATCATCACGTAGGCGACCATGACGATGCCGACGATCGCGATGACGGCATTCTGCGCGAAGGCTCCGTCGACGCCGAGGAGCAGCGAGACGAGACCGCCGGCGCCGGCCATCTGGGCGAGCAGGTAGAAGAAGGAAACCGCGAGCACGGACGTGGCCGTCGCGATGCGCATCGGCCGCTGCTGCAGGCGGTAGGACAGGACGTCGGCGAGCGTGAAGCGGCCGGTGTTGCGGAAGAGCTCGGCGACGAGGAGCAGCGCGACGAGCCACGCCACGAGGAAGCCGATCGAGTAGAGGAAGCCGTCGTAGCCCTGCAAGGCGATGGCGCCGGCGATGCCGAGGAAGCTTGCCGCGGAGAGGTAGTCGCCGGCGATGGCCAGGCCGTTCTGGCGGCCGGAGAAGGACGCGCCGCCGGTGTACATCTGGCTCGCGGTCTTGCTGCCGGCCGCGACCTTGACGACGATCGCCAGGGTCACGACGACGAAGACGACGAAGATCGTGATGTTGAGCGTGGCGGACCCGGTCTGGGTCGCCGCGGGGACGAGGGTGCTCATCCGTCCACCTCCGGGGTCTCGTGCGAACCGACCTGCTCGGCCAGGGCTTCCGCGGCGGGGTCGAAGACCCGCCCGGCCCAGCGGATGTACAGGATGGTGATGGCGAAGGTCGTGACGAACTGCCCGAGCCCGAGGATCAGGCCGATGTTGATGTTGCCGAGCACCTTGGTGCCCATGAATCCGGGGGCGAACATCGACAGCAGGACGTAGAGGAAGTACCACGCGAGGAAGAACGCGGTCACGGGGAAGACGAAGTTGCGGAAGGTCCGGCGCAGCTGGCCGAACTCCTGCGACTCCTGCACGGCGATGTATCGCTCGCCGAGCGGCTGAGCGTCGTTGCTCATGGGCTCACCTCCGGGTCGTGGGTGGGTTCGGACATCGGTGGCCGAACGCGCCCACAGTGGCGCAGCCCACACCTCGGGTGGGGGAGGTGCGTCGGGTGCCGCGGTCGGCGGGGCCTGACGTCGCCGTGCGGGCAGCCGTCGTGCGGTGAACGGTGGCGTGGGGACGACGAGCGGTCAGGCGCCGGCGAGGACGTCCTCGGGGGCGTGCAGTCGGGTCATCGTCCGCGCCCAACGCCGCGGCCGTGGTGTCACGAGGGAGACCGCCACGGTCACGGCGAAGGCGAGCGGTGTCGCCCAGGCCGTCGGCGCGGCGACGAGGGCGCCGCCCCACCCGTCGGGCGCGCTGTCGGTGACCGAGACGAGCGCGGCGAGGGTGGTGCTCACGCCGCCGACGGTGATGCCCGCGGCGGCTCCCTTCGCCGTCAGTCGTGGCCACCAGACGCCGAGGATCAGCAGCGGTGCGAAGGTCGCGGCGGCGATGGCGAAGGCGTGGCCGACCGCCGACGAGATGCCGACCGGGGCGGCGGTGACGGCCGCGACGAAGGGGGCCAGGACCCCTGACGCCGCGGCGATGCGGAAGGAGGCGGCCGGGCCGGCGTCGCCGTGGGTGAGGCGGGCGGTGAGCGGGCGGAGCACGTCCTGGTCGATGGCACCGGCGACCGACATCGTCACGCCCGACGCGGTGGCGAGGAAGGCGGCGAAAGCGCCCCCGGCGGCCATGGCGGTGAGGAGCTGACCGTCGAGACCGTCGAGCATCGCTGCCGGCAGGGCGAGGACGACGGTGCGGCTGGGGTCGTCGGAGATCTCCGAGGGGGCCAGGTAGGCGCGACCGAGCACGCCGTAGACCGGCGGGAAGAGGTAGAAGAGCGACAGCAGCGCCAGGACGGAGACCGTCGTGCGGCGTGCGGCCACACCGTCGGGGTTGGTGTAGAAGCGCACGGCGATGTGCGGCAGACCCATCGTGCCCAGGCAGAGCGCTGCGAGGGTGCTGTAGGTCGTGAAGAGGGTCCGCGAGGTCTGGTCTGCCGACGTGAGCGGCTCCCACCAGGAGCTGTCCGCCTGCGGCGTGGGTGCGCCGCCGCGCTGCCAGACCGCCAGCAGGACGAAGGCGGGGACCGCGATCGCGGACAGCTTGACCCAGTACTGGACCGACTGGACGAGGGTCACCGAGCGCATGCCACCTGCGACGACGTTGAGCGTGACGATGACCGTGAGGACCGTGGCGCCGACCCAGGTCGGCGCACCACTCACGTGGCGCAGCGCGAGCCCGGCGCCCTGCATCTGCGGCAGCAGGTAGAGCCAGCCGATGCCGACGACGAGGAGGGCGCAGCCGCGGCGCAGTGCCGCGGACTCCAGTCGGCTCTCGGCGAAGTCGGGCAGGGTGTAGGCACCGGAGCGACGAAGGGGGGCGGCGACGAGGATGAGCAGCACGAGGTAGCCCACCGTGTAGCCCACGGGCATCCACAGCATGTCGACCCCCCGTTCGTAGACCAGCCCGGCGACGCCGAGATAGCTTGCGGCAGAGAGGTACTCGCCGCCGATGGCGCTGGCATTGCGCCAGGGCGTGACGGTGCGGCCCGCGACGTAGAAGTCGCTCGTCCCCTTCGCCAGGCGCAGGCCGAGGGCACCGAGCGTCAGCGTCACCAGGCAGACGAGGGCGATGGCGACGACGCTGAGCGGTTGGTTCATCGGCGACTCACGAGGTCGCTGAACTCCGCCTCGAGCCGCTCGGTCGCCCGCACGTACCAGCGGGCGGCGAGGACGATGCCCGGGTAGACGAGAACCCCGAGGAGGAGCCAGGCGACGGGCAGGCCGAGGACGGAGACCCGGCGGGCGGCCGGGGCGAGGGCGAAGATCACCGGAAGCGCCCCCAGGGTGGCGACCCCGAGAGCGAGGGTGCCGAGCGAGAGCTGCAGCTGGGCGCGGCGCAGGGAGTTGACGTAGGTCGACCCGAGTCGTGACTCGTCGACGATTTCCTCGCGGACGGTGCGGCGTCGGGGCGTGCGCGAAGGGCGTCGGGTCCGGGTGACGCGCACACGCTGGGGTGGGCTGGTCACCCTTCGTCCGTCGTGGCGCGGGGGCGCAGCAGGGTGCCGCGCAGGTGGCGGGTGTGCCGGCGGCTCACCTGCAGCTCGGTGCCGTCGACGAGGACCGTGCAGCGACCGCCGTCGTTGTGGATCTCGCTGATGTGCCGCGTCGAGACCAGGGTCGAGCGGTGGATGCGCACGAAGCCGGCTTCGGCCCACCGCTCCTCGAGGGTCGCGAGGGGGATGCGCACGAGGTGCGAGCCGGTGGGGGTGTGCAGCCGGGCGTAGTCGCCCTGGGCCTGCACCCACCGGATCTCGCTGCGGCGCACGAAGCGGGTGACGCCCCCGAGCTCGACGGGGATCGTCTCGTCGTCCTCGGGGGTGGCCTCGGGCTCGTCGTCGCGATCGGTGGCCGCCAGGCACCGGCGCACCGCCTCGCCGATGCGCTCGGGGCGGACCGGCTTCATCAGGTAGTCGACGGCGTCGAGGTCGAAGGCGTCGACGGCATGGGTGTCGTGGGCGGTGACGAAGACGACCTGGGGCCGCTCGCTGAAGCGGCGGATGACCCGGGCCAGCTGCATGCCGTCGAGCCCGGGCATCGAGATGTCGCTGAAGACGACGTCGACGTGCTCGCGCTCGAGGGCCGCCAGCGCGGAGGTACCGCTCGAGGCGGTGAGCACGCGGCCGACGCGCTCGTCCTGGTCGAGCAGCCACGCCACCTCGTTGCGTGCCGGGGCCTCGTCGTCGACGACGAGGACGGTCAGCGCGGCGGTGCGTGGCGGGCGCGGCATGGCCACCAGACTAGGCCGGATCCTCGAGAGCAGGGGAGTACTTGGGTACCCGGAAGGAGACCCGCATCCCGGCGCCGGGTGCCGTGTCGACGACGAGCCCGAACTCCTCGCCGTAGACCTGACGCAGCCGGGCGTCGACATTGCCCAGACCGACCGAGTCGGCGCGTGACTGGCCGTCGAGCACCTTGCGGATCGCCTCGGGGTGGGCGCCGACACCGTCGTCGTCGATGCTGAACTCGGCCTCGGAGCCGTGGTCGGAGGCGGTCAGCGTCACGTGGCCCGGGCCCTCCTTGGGCGCCAGCCCATGGCGAACCGCATTTTCGACCAAGGGCTGGATCGCGAGGTAGGGGACCCGCACGGGCAGGACCTCAGGGGCGATCTTGAGGGTGATGCCCAGGCGTTCACCGAAGCGTGCCTGCTCGAGGACGAGATAGCGCTCGACATTGCGCAGCTCCTCGCTCACCGTGGTGAAGGCGCCGTCGCGTCGGAGGGCGTAGCGGGTGAAGTCGGCGAACTCCAGGAGCAGCTCGCGCGCCCGGGCCGGATCGGTCCGCACGAACGAGGCGATCGCCGCAAGGGAGTTGTAGATGAAGTGCGGGGAGATCTGCGCGCGCAGGGCCCGCAGCTCGGCCTCCATCGCCCGGGTGCGCTCGAAGGACAGGTCGGCCAGCTCGACCTGCGTCGCCACCCAGGAGGCCACCTCGTCGGCGGCGCGCGCCAGACCCGCCGACACGGTCGGGCCGTACCCGGCGATCGCCCCGATGACCCGGTCGTCGACCGTCACCGGGGCGATGACTGCCGCCCGGATCGGGCACTCGACGGAGGTGCAGGTCACGACGTCGGGCCCGAGGACGACCGACTGGCCCGAGGTGAGGACCGGTGCCGCGTGGTCCATGACGGCCGGCAGGTGGTGTCCCCCTTCGCCCTCCCACACGATGACCGACGAGGTGTCGCAGACGGCCAGCCCCGGGGTGGCGAGCATCGCCCGCAGGTAGGGCGCGGCGCGCTCGCAGCCGTCGTCGGTGAAGCCGTCGGCGAGGTGACGCCCGGCCACGGAGGCGGTATGGAGCGTCTCGTAGGTGGCGTGGTCGGTCACCGAGATGAAGCCCGGGCGGGCCCGACGCCACCGCACCAGAGCGACGGCCAGGCCCAGCGCGAGGAAGGCGCCGGTGACGACTGCCACAGTGGGCAGGTGCAGGCCGGCGTCCATGGCGGCACCCTAGTGCGGCCTAGGCTGGACGGGTGCCCGTCTCCAGCCCTCTCGTCACCGCCCTGACCCAGCTCGCCGACCTGCCCGAGGTGGCCGCCGCCTCGGATCGTGCCCGGGAGGTGTGCACCAACCTGCGGTGGCACGAGGCCCTGCGTCGGCGGATCCCCGAGGCCTCCGCGGAGTCGCGGGTGCGCGGGGCGTGGGCCAGCGCGGAGCTCGACGGCGCCCGCTCGACCGCGACGATCGTGCGCGACCTCATGCGGGGCGCCCGCGAGCGCAACCCCGACCCGGACCCGGCCGAGCGGGTCATCCACGGTGCCATCGCCGCGACGGCCGAGACCGAGCACCTGCGCGACCTCGTGACCCGGTCGCCGGGTCAGGCGCTCGCCAGGTTGCACACCGCTGCGGCGGCCCAGCTCGTCACCGACCGCGACCAGCTCGGTCGACCGCGCGTCGAGGGGGAGGGGTGCGAGGAGTTCGCCGACCTCGGTCCGGCCCCGACGGGCGCGCAGCTGCGGGCCCGCCTCGACGGGATCATCGAGCTCATGCGCCACGCGAGCGAGGCGCCGGCCCTGGTCGTCGCCTCCATCGTCCACGCCGAGATCGCGGCGGCGCGTCCCTTCGTCGTGGGCAACGGACTCGTCGCCCGCGCCGTCGAGCGAGCCCTGATCGCCGCGACCGGGCTGGACCCCACCGGTGTCGCGGTGCCCGAGGCCGGCCACGGGCACGAAGGGGGACCGGCGTACCTGGGTTCGCTCAACGGCTACGTCCACGGCGGCCAGCCGGGGGTGACCCTGTGGCTGACGCACTGCGGCGACTCCCTCGTGGCGGGCGCGGAGGAGGGCTGGCGGGTGGCCGACTCGGTGCGCGCAGGACGCCTCGGTCAGTGAGACTTCACGCGCCCTGATCGCTGAGTAGGCGTGGACCCCGACTCGGGTTACAGTTGTACCAGCTGCTCCCTTCGGGTTGAGCGGCCAACGCACGGCTCCCTCCCCCCCGGAGCTCGCGCGTTGACGGCCCCGGCGCTCCCCCGCCGGGGCCGTCCCCTTTTCCGGGGGAGATCACACAGGCGCTTCGTCCCCAGACCTGCACTCCGCACGGGCGGTCTCCACAGGCGCCACGCTCGCCCCCGCGGGCCGCCGATCCGGCGGCAGGGTCGAGGCATGCACCCGATCGTCATCCTCACCGGAGCATCCGGCGGACTGGGCGTCTCCACGCTGGCCGCCGTCACCGCGACCGTCCTCGCCCGCGACACCTCACCGGTGCTCGTCGACGGCGCCTTCGGTGCCGGCGGGCTCGATGCGACGGTCGCGGTCGAGCACCTCGACGGGCTGAGGTGGTCCGACCTGGCCGAGCACGAGGGCGAGGTCGACGTGGGCCGGCTGCGCGGTGCCCTGCCGCTGGGGCCGGTCCCGGTGCTCGCTGCCCGGGGCCCACGGCCCTCGCCGGCCGTCGTCACCGAGGTCGTGCGCGGGTTGTCCGCCGCCGGGCCGGTCGTCGTCGACCTCCCGTGCTCCGGGCGGGTCCCGCCCGTGTGGCGCGAGCTGGCCGACGTCGTCGTGGTGCTCGTCGGGCTGCGGCCCCGCTGGCTGCGTGACGGCGAGGCCCTCGTCGAGGTGATGGGTGGCGCGTGCGACCACGCACTGCTCGTCACGCGTGGGCCGCGACGCTCCGAGCGGGTCGCCGACCGAGCCGCCGAGCACCTGGGGCTGCCGCTTCTCGACCACCTGGCGGACGACCCGGGGGTGCTGCGGGAGGAGGCCCGCGGGCGAGCTCCGCGCCCCCGCGGTCCTGTCGGCGAGGTGGCCAGGTCGGTGGCCGATGCGCTGCCGAGTCAGACCTCCGGGCTGGCCGAGCGCGTTCTCGGGTTGGCGTCATGAGGTGGTCCAGCGCGATCGACGCGCAGGTCGAGGCGGGCCGCGCACCCGACCCGGGCGTCATCGACGAGGTCGCCCGCAGCGAGGCGGCCCGACTCGGCCGGGGCGGAGCTGCTCGGCGGTCCGGTGAGCTGCGAGCCGATCTCATGGGGCTGGGTGTGCTCGACCCGCTCGTCGAGGACGAGCGCGTCACCGACGTCCTCGTCAACGGCGACGGGTCGGTGTGGGTCGACCGCGGGGAAGGCGTCACCCGGGTCGACCTCGACGTGGGTGATGCCGATGCCGTCCGGCGTCTGGCGACCCGACTCTCGGCGACGGCAGGGCGGCGGCTCGACGACGCCCAGCCCTGGGTCGACGGCCTGCTGCCACGCGGCATCCGCCTGCACGCCGTCCTCCCGCCCCTCGTCGCCGGGGGAGCGCACCTCAGCCTGCGCATCCCGCGGCACCGGGGCGGTGGTCTCGACGCCCTCGTCCGGCTCGGCATGACGACGAGCGCACAGGCCGACGCGCTGCGCGAGATCGTCGCCGAGCGGCGCGCCTACGTCGTCACGGGCGGCACCGGCACCGGCAAGACGACCCTGCTCGCGGCGCTCCTCGCCGAGGTGCCCGACGCCGAGCGTCTCGTCGTCGTGGAGGACGTCGGGGAGATCCAGGTCGGTCACCCCCATGTGGTGCGTCTGCAGGCCAGATCGGCCAACACCGAGGGCGCGGGTGAGGTGACGATGGTCGACCTCGTGCGTCAGGCCCTGCGCATGCGTCCCGACCGACTCGTCGTCGGAGAGGTGCGCGGTGCCGAGGTCCGCGACCTGCTGCTCGCCCTCAACACCGGGCACGAGGGTGGCTGCGGCACCCTGCACGCCAACCGTGCCGAGGACGTCCCCAGCCGGCTCGAGGCGCTGGGGGCGCTCGCCGGCATGGGGCGCGACGCGGTGCGTGCCCAGGTGGCCAGCGCCCTCGAGGTGGTGGTCCACCTGCGGCGGCTGGGCGGACGGCGGGTCGTCGACTCGATCGGTCCCCTGCCGGTGGTGAGGTCTTGAGCCTCGCCGTCGTGGGCCTCGTCCTGGCAGCCGCGCTGGTGTGGCCGGGGCGCGCGAGTCGTGTGGGTCTGCGGGGCGCAGACGCCGTCGGCGACCGGGGTCCAGCGGCTCTCGGCTGGTGGCGGCGGGTCCGGGCCGGCAGGGCGCCGGTCGAGGACCTCGAGTCGCTCGCCACGGTCGCCGACCTGCTGGCCATGGCGCTGCGCTCCGGCGCGACCCCGGTCTCGGCGGTGGACGTCGTCGCCCGCGAGGCACCCCGGCCGTGGCGAGAGGTCCTGGAGGAGGTCGGGGTACAGCTGGCCCGAGGGGGAGCCGCGGGCGCGGTCTGGCAGCTGCATGCCCACGACCACCCGCACCTGGCTCCGGTGGCGGGCGCCTGGTCGCTCAGCGAGGACCTCGGCGTCGCGCTCGCCCCGTCGATGGCCACGAGTGCCAGGGTGCTACGAGCCCGGGTGCAGGCCCGGCGTCGGCTCGACGCCTCGACCGCGGGTGCCCGGGCGACGATGCACCTGCTGACCCTCCTGCCCCTGGCCGGGCTGCTCGCCGGCTTCGCCTTCGGCCTGACCCCGTGGGGGGTCTACGGTCACAGCCCGCTCACGATGCTCAGCGTCGTCGTCGGTCTCGCGCTCACGGCAGCGGGGTGGCTGGTCTGCCGGTGGGTCCTCGGGCGGGCCGTCGCCCCGCGGGAGGAGACATGAGTGCGGCGGTGACGCTCCTCGTCGTGCTCGGCGTCGGCCTGTGGCCAGGCAGGCCGGCGGCCTTCGGCCCGTGGCGCCGTGGCGTCGAGCCGGTGCCCGACGGCGCGCCCTCACCTCCGCTGACCGTCGACGACGTGGCCGACGCGACCGTGCTGCTCGCCCTGGCCCTCCAGTCCGGCCGCGGTCTGGTGCAGGCGCTCGACGAGGTCGCCGAGGTCGCCGCGGCCGGGGCCGCGGCCGACCTGCGCAAGGTGGCGGCTGCGCTGCGTTGGGGGCGCTCGATGGACCGGGCCTGGGGTTACGCGCGGTCGGCGTGGGGGCCGACCGCGACGGCCTTCGTCGTCGCCGACACCGTCGGGGCGCCCTCGGCGGCCGTGCTGCTCGAGGCCGCGGCGACCCTGCGGGACACCGAGTCCCGACGGCTCGAGGAGGCTGGCGGCCGTGCCGCCGTGCTTCTCGTGCTGCCCCTCGGGCTGTGCTTCCTCCCGGCCTTCATCGCCACGGCCGTGGTGCCGATCGTCGTCGTCCTCGTCGGCACGCAGCTCGGGTGACCGCGGCTCAGCACCTCTCGGCCACCCGCAGCGCATGCGCTCGCTCAAGGGTCCCCGGACGGCCACGGGAGGTGTAGTCGATCCCGAGCGCGTCGCTCGTGCCAGGTCTCGTCGGGTCGGGCCGTGAGACGTGCACCATCACCCCGATCCAGCCGGAGAGGGGGCCCTGCTGGCGACCTGCCTCGTCCCACCACCACTGGGCGTCGCGACTGAGCGGCCAGTGCGCGGCGCCGAAGGGGGAGCGGTCCTGCCTCGCCCCCGGGATCACGACCGCCCTCGCCTCGACGAGCTCGAGGTTGTCCGCGCCGATCAGCCTGACCTCGACGAGCTCGACGTCAGCGTCGTCCTCGGTGTTGACGAAGTCGCTGAAGGCCGCGCCCGCGCCCGGCGGCGCAGGTGCTGCTGCTCCCCTCGCTCGACACCACGCCGGGCGTGCTGTCCCGGACGACCGACAGCCCAAAGGTGACGAGGACGGCGAGCAACACCGCGCCCCCGACGACCCACAGGTCCCGTCGCGCCACACGGCGGTTCACCGTGCCGCCACTCGTCGCCGTCGCACCCCCCATGTCGTGCTCGTGGCCCGAGGTTGGCCGTCCGCGGACGACGGCGCCCGCACCTGGCGGCCCGGCCCGTGCTGGGCCCGAGGTCATCCCCACCGCTGTCGGCGGAGAGGCCGCTGTCCACAGTTTCGGACGGGACCTGCCACATGGCTCCCGGCGAGCGAAGGGTGGACCTCACTGCGGCACACCGGGTGCCGCCGACAGGCAGGAGAGTCCCATGAAGAGGTCCATCGTCCGGTGGCGCCACCGGGCCCGGCTGGCGTGCGAGGCCGGCATGACGACGGCGGAGTACGCGGTCGGCACGCTCGCCGCGTGCACCTTCGCGATCGTGCTGCTCGCGGTCGTGAAGTCCGGGGGCATCAAGTCCGGGTTGTCGGATGTCATCCTCGAGGCGCTCGGCATCCGCTAGGGCGACCGACGACGCGGGGATGGTGACGGCGGAGCTCGCCCTCACCCTCCCCGCGGTCGTGCTCGTCCTGGTCATCTGCCTGTCCGCGCTCTCGTGGGGCGTCGACCGGGTCCGCTGCGTCGACGCGGCGAGGGTGGCGGTCCGCGAGCTCGCGCGCGGCGAGGCGCCGGCCCGGGCACTGGAGCTCGCCGCACGGACCGCACCCGAGGGAGCGCGCATCGACGTCGCCCGCTCCGGCGGGGACGTCACCGTGACGGTGACCAGCCCGACGCCGGCCGGGGTCTCCTTCGTCGCGCCCGAGAGCAGCTGCTCGTCGACCGCGCGGGTGGAGTCGGTCGATGTCGGGCCGTGAGCTGCGGGGAGAAGCCGGGTCGTCGAGCGTGCTGGCCGTCGGGCTGATCGCCGTCCTGCTGACGGCGACGGTCGCCACGCTCGCGGTGCTGTCGGCCGTGCGGGCCGCGCACGTGGCGCGCTCGGCCGCCGACGTCGCGGCGCTCGCCGGGGCCATCGAGTACCAGCATGTCTCGGACCCTGCGGGCGCGTGCGCCGAGGCCACCCGTGTCGCCCGTCGGCACGACGTCGAGGTCCTCTCCTGCGTGGTCGCGGGCGGTGGCGACGTGACCGTCACGGTCGCGGCGAAGATCCCCCTTCGTCTGGCGGGGGTGGGGCCCGAGCAGGCCGAGGGTCGGGCGCGCGCCGGGCCGGGCGCGCAGGAGTGAGTCGTCACCGCCGGCTGCCGGTGACCCGGCGCACGTCGGTGCGGGCGGGATCAGACGAGCAGCCCACGATCAGGGCGGCAACCGCGAGCGCCGGCAGGGTCCCCTGCTTGACGGCGGCGGCTGCCTTGTCGGGGCTCGACAGCAGCACGAGGCTGGCGGCGAGCATCGACCCGGCCCCGACGAGCACGAGCGTCGCACCCACGGTGTCGGAGCCCAGCGCGAAGGCGGCGATGCCGACGAAGACCGCGATCGCGAGGAAGAGGTTGTAGAAGCCCTGGTTGAAGGCGAGCTCGCGCGTTGCCTCGGCCTCCTCGGCGCTCGTGCCGAACACCCCGCGGGCGCGGGTCGTCCACGCGAAGGACTCGAGGTAGAAGATGAAGACGTGCAGGGCGGCCGCAAGGGCCGCGAGCACCAGGCCGGCGAGGATCATCGCCGGCTCTCAGGGGCGTGGGTCACGGCGGATGGGGCGCGTCGCGTCGTCGACCGGACCGCCGTCCCGGGAGACCGGCCCGCCCTCGCGGGAGATCGGGCGGGTGGCGTCGTCGACGGGGGCCGCGCCGCGGGTGCTGATCCGCTGGGTCGGCTGGCCGAGCGCCGGGTCGTGGCTCTCGGCGACCTCGGCCCGCTCGCGGGCGATCTCGGTGGAGACGCGCTGGTCCTCGATGGCCCGCTCACGCTCGCGCAGCTCCTGCTGGTGCGCCGCCTCCTGCTCCGCGAGCCGGCGCTTGGACTCGGCCTCCTGCTCCTTGCGCAGGCGGCGCTGCTTGGCCTTGCGGGTCAGTGCCGCCTTGATCATGACCAGGCCCAGCCAGAGCAGGAGCATCGTCAGCATGCCGGCGATGACGAGGGTCAGCGGGTTGAGGTTGATCGTCACGGCGTCGAAGAGACGGATGTCGACCTCTTGGCCCGAGACCTCCGGGGCCTGGGTGCCGAGCAGCAGGGCCGCGCCGATGGCGACGGCGATGAGGACGAGAATGAGGCCGAGGATGACCATGGTGGTCCTTTCGTCTGCGTCAGCCAGGGGGCGCCGACATGCGGTCCTCCACCTTATGACCCAGAGCGTCCAGGAGCAGGTCAAGCAGGGCGAGCGCGCCTCTCGCGTCGAGGGGTTCGTTGCCGTTGCCGCACTTGGGCGAGACGACGCAGGCCGGGCAGCCGCGCTGGCCGCACCCGCACCCGGCGATGGTCTCGCGGGTCATCGCGAGCCACTGCCCGATGCGCTCGTGCGCCGTCGCCGCGAAGCCCGCGCCGCCCGGGTGCCCGTCGTAGACCATGATCGTCGGCAGCCCGGTGTCGGGGTGCAGGTCCGTGGAGACCCCGCCGATGTCCCACCGGTCGCAGGTGGCCAGCAGCGGCAGCATGCCGATCGCCGCGTGCTCGGCAGCGTGGGCGGCACCCGGCACGTCCGCCTCGTCGATGCCCGCAGCCGCCAGGGACTGCGGCGTCATCGTCCACCACACGGCATGGGTCGACAGGGTGCGCTCGGGCAGGTCGAGGTCGTGCCGACCGATGACCTCGCCGCTCGGCAGCCGGCGCAGGAAGCCGGTCACCCGGTGGCGCACGTCGACCCGCCCGAAGCTGATGCGCACCGGACCGTGGTCGACACCCGACTCCTCCGAGACGACGTCGAAGGAGGAGACGGACTGGGCGTGGGTCGACCACCCGGGGTCACCCACGGCGACGGTGGCCGTGGCCTGCTCGAGGTCGAGCTCGGTGACGACATGGGTGCGGCCCTGGTGCACGTGGACCGCGCCGGTGTGCACCTGGCTGTGGGCCGACTCCGCGTCGATGGTCCCGATGACCCGACCGGACCTGCCCTCGACGATGCTCACCACCTCGCCGATGCCGCGAAGGGAGACGTGCTCACCCGGTCGGTCGGGCCGGGTCCAGAACCACCCGCCGGGCCGCTTGCGCAGCAGCCCGCGGGCGACGAGCACCTCGAGGACCCCCGCGAGGCCGTCGCCGAACCACTGCTCGTCGGCGAGCGTCACCGGGATCTCCGCGGCGGCGCACGCCACGTGCGGGACGAGGACGCGCAGGTTGGTCGGGTCGAGGACGCTCGACTCGACCGGCGCGTCGAAGATCGCCTCGGGGTGCTCGACGACCCACGTGTCGAGCGGGTCGTCGGCGGCCAGCAGCACGGCGAGGGCGTCCTGCCCGTCGCGGCCGGCGCGTCCGGCCTGCTGCCATACCGAGGCCAGGCGGCCGGGCCACCCGGCCATGAGCACGACGTCGAGCCCGGCGACGTCGATGCCCAGCTCGAGCGCGTTGGTCGCGGCCAGCCCGAGCAGGTCGCGCTCGCGCAGGCGTCGCTCGATGACCCGTCGCTCCTCGGGCAGGTACCCACCCCGGTAGGCGGCGATCCTCCCTTCGTCGGTGATGCTCACCTGACGCGCCGCGGACGACGCGAGCGCCTCGACCCCCGCTCGTGACCGGGCGAAGGCCAGGGTCTGCACATCGCGTCCCACGAGGTGGGCCATGAGGTCGGCGGCCTCGGTCGTCGGCGAGCGCCGGTTGCCCTCCTCGTCCTCGGGTGGCTGCCACAGGGCGAAGGTCAGGGCGCCGCGGGGCGAGCCGTCCTCGGTCACCTCGAGCACGTCGTCGCCGATGAGGCGGGCGGCGTGGGTGCCAGGGTCGCCCACCGTCGCCGAGGCGAGGACGAAGACCGGGTCGGCGCCGTAGCGCCGCGCGACGCGCCGCAGACGTCGCAGCAGCAGCGCCACGTGGGAGCCGAAGACCCCGCGGTAGACGTGGCACTCGTCGACGACGACGTAGCGCAGCCGCCGCAGCACGTGCGCCCAGTGCTCGTGCCCTGGCAGCAGGGAGTGGTGGACGAGGTCGGGGTTGGTGAGGATCACGTCGGCGTGGTCGCGGATCCAGCGGCGCTCGTCGGTCGGGGTGTCGCCGTCGTAGGTCGCCGCCCGGATCCCCGGCACCGCCCACGACTGGATGCGGGCCAGCTGGTCGGCGGCCAGCGCCTTGGTGGGGGAGAGGTAGAGGGCGGTCGCGCCCCGCCCGTTGGCCGCCGAGCGGCCCTCGAGCACCGCCGTGAGCGAAGGGAGGAGATAGCCCAGTGACTTGCCCGAGGCCGTGCCGGTCGCCAGCACGACGTGCCTCCCGGCTCGCGCCGCCTCGGCCGCGCGGGCCTGGTGGGACCACAGGCGGTCGATGCCCGCCCCGGCGAGGGCGCCGCGCAGCGGCGGGGCCACCCAGTCGGGCAGGTCAACCTGGTCGGCCGCCCGCGCGGGGATCCGCTCGACGTGCCGCAGGCGCTGCTCGCGACCCGCCGCGAGCCCCGCGAGCAGCTCGGAAGCGTCTGGGATCTGCCGTGACATGTCGTCTACGGTAGGCCGGTGCCCACCACCGTCACGACCAGCGAGTCCGGCCCGGTCCACGTCGTCCACGTGGCCGGGGAGATCGACGTGACCTCTGCCGCGATCCTGCGCGACGCGCTCGAGGCCCTCATCGCCGACGGGCGCAGGCGGCTGACGCTCGACCTCACCGAGGTCACCTTCATGGACTCCACCGGCTTGGGCATCGTCGTCGGTCGGCTCAAGCGGCTGGCGCGCCACGGCGGGACGATGACGGTCGCCGCCGCGCACGAGCGGGTCGTGCGGGTCTTCACCATCACCGGTCTCGACCAGCTCCTCGAGATCCACCCCGACCTCGAGAGCGCCGTCGCCGCTGCCGCGGCGGCCAGCCCGAGGTCGTCCGCCGCGGGCGGCCAGCCCTAGGTCGTCCGCCCGCGCGCCACGCCGCGCGGCCTGCGGTCCCGGACGCGCCCGTCTCCGGGTGGGAGGGTGTCCCCACATCACGTCTCGACGGTGAGGAGCCCCCGTGGGTGAGCACGTCGTGGTGCTGAGCCACGCAGGAGCCGAGCCGCTGACCGCGGCGCAGTCGGCGTGCATCACCGAGCACGCGCGTCTCGAGGTGGTCGTGAGGCACGAAACCCCCGATGCCTCCGAGGCCGCGCACCTGCTGCGTCACGCCACCGTCGTGGCGACCACGCCGTCCGTGGCACCCAGACTCGACGACGAGCTGCTCGGGCGACTGCCCCGCCTGCACTCGCTCGTCCTCCACGCCGGCGACGCCGAGCACCTCGCCCTCGGTGCATCAGCCCGACGTCGCCTGACCCTCACCACCCTGCCCGACCCCGCATCAGGTGCCGTCGCCGAGCACGCCCTCGGCCTGCTGCTGTCGCTCGCGACCCGTTCGCACCTGGCCAACGACCGCTCCCGCGGACGGGTCGACGCGTCGACCTCGCTGCAGGGGGTCGAGCTGTGCGGGAGCACGCTCGGGGTCCTCGGCGTCGGCCGGGTCGGGCTGCACCTGGCCCGCATCGCCACCGGCATCGGCATGCGGGTCGTCGGCGCCGACCCCGACCCGACGGCGCGACGCACGGCCGAGCACGTCGGCATCGAGATGACGTCGACCGACGAGGTGCTCCACCGGTCCCGTGCGCTCGCGATCTGCGCATCGGCCGCTTCGCAGTCGTCCCCGATCCTCGACCTGGCCGGACTCGGGGCGCTCCAGCCCGGCGCGCTGCTGGTCAACGTCGGCCGGCCGGACCTCGTCGACACCGACGCCGTCGTCGCGGCCCTGCGACTGCGCCACCTGCGCGGTTACGCGGTGGACGCGACCCCCTTCGACCGCCTCGAGCACGCCGACCTGATGGCCGAGGGACGCATCGTGCAGACGGGGCACAGCGCGGGCTGGCGTGACGAGGTCCTCGCACGGGGCGCCGAGCAGCTCGCCCGGGCGATCGTCGCCGCCGTGCGGCAGGACCCGGCGGCCCGCGCCGAGGCCGACGGCGAGGAGCAGGTGGCGTGAACCCTCCCGGCGACGTCGAGGGGAGCGCACAGGCGACACCCGAGACCGACCCGGCAGTAGTGTGGGCCAACGGCTGAGCCCGCCTACGGCGGACCGACCGTGACCCGCGCTCATCAAGGAGGATGGCATGGCAGTCACGCTCGCGACCCTGTCCACCGCGTCGTCGATCGACCTCGACAGCACCAACCTGGCCCTCGTGGGTGGCGTCGCCGCCATCGGGGTCGTGGCCCTCGCGCTCGGCGTCGTCCTGCGGCAGCAGGTCATCGCTGCCGGCGCCGGGACCGATCGCATGCAGGAGATCGCCGGGGCGGTCGAGGAGGGCGCGCACGCCTACCTCCGACGCCAGTTCCGCACCCTCGTGATCTTCGTGGCGCTCGTCTTCGCGCTGCTGCTCCTCCTCCCGGCCGACTCGGCGGGCGTGCGATGGGGCCGATCGGGCTTCTTCGTCCTCGGCGCCGCCTTCTCGGCGGCCATCGGCTATCTCGGCATGTCGCTCGCGGTCAAGGCCAATGTCCGCGTCGCCGAGGCGGCGCGCTCCGCCGGGCGGGACGACGGCATGCGCATCGCCTTCCGCACCGGCGGCACGGTCGGCATGTTCACCGTCGGGCTCGGCCTCATCGGTGCGGCGATCGTCGTCCTGGCCTACCGCGGTGACGCCCCCAAGGTGCTCGAGGGATTCGGCTTCGGCGCCGCGCTGCTCGCGATGTTCATGCGGGTTGGCGGAGGCATCTTCACCAAGGCCGCCGACGTCGGCGCCGACCTCGTCGGCAAGGTCGAGGCCGGCATCCCCGAGGACGACCCGCGCAATGCCGCGACGATCGCCGACAACGTCGGGGACAACGTCGGTGACTGCGCCGGCATGGCGGCCGACCTCTTCGAGTCCTACGCCGTCATGCTCGTGGCCGCCCTGATCCTCGGGTCCGCGGCCTTCGGCTCCTATGGTCTGGTCTTCCCCCTGCTCATCCCAGCGATCGGCGCCGTCACCGCGATGATCGGCATCTTCATCACCCGGGCGAAGGGGGGAGAGTCCGCCCTCGACGCCATCAACCGCGGCTTCTACATCTCCGCGGTCATCTCGGCGGTGCTGTGCGCCGGGGCGGCCTACCTCTACCTGCCGGGCTCGTACGGCGACCTGTCCTCGCCCAACGAGACCGTCGCCCAGCTCGTCGGCGACCCGCGCCGGGCCGCGCTCCTCGCCGTCGTCCTGGGCATCGTGCTCGCCGCGGTCATCCTGCGGATGACCGGTTACTACACCGGCACCGACTCGCGCCCGACCAAGGACGTCGCGCGCACCACCGAGACCGGTGCGGCGACGGTGATCCTCTCGGGCATCTCGCTCGGCCTGGAGTCTGCGGTCTACAAGGTGGTGACGATCGCCGTCGTCATCTACCTCGCCTTCCTCCTCGGCGGATCATCGGTCGTCCTCGGCCTCTTCTTCATCGCCCTGGCCGGGTGCGGCCTGCTGACGACGGTCGGGGTGATCGTCGCCATGGACACCTTCGGCCCGGTCTCCGACAACGCCCAGGGCATCGCCGAGATGTCCGGTGACGTCGACGGCGAGGCCGCCCAGGTGCTCACCGAGCTCGACGCGGTCGGCAACACGACCAAGGCGATCACCAAGGGCATCGCCATCGCGACGGCGGTGCTCGCCGCGACCGCGCTCTTCGGCAGCTACACCGACGCGTGGACCTCGACCGTGCGGGGCATCGACGAGGGGTCGGTCAGCGCCGACCGGGTCGCCGACTTCGAGCAGATGGTCAACACCCAGATCGTCTCGCCGAGCGTCCTCGTCGGCGTGCTCATCGGCGCCGCGGTCGTCTTCCTCTTCTCCGGGCTCGCGGTCAACGCCGTGACCGTCGCGGCCGGCTCGATCGTCCACGAGGTGCGGCGGCAGTTCCGCGAGCACCCCGGGATCATGGAGGGCACCGAGAAGCCCGAGTACGCCCGGGTCGTCGACATCTGTACCCGCGACTCCCTCGCGAAGCTCGCCACGCCCGGCCTCCTCGCGGCGCTCACGCCGATCATCGTCGGCTTCGGCCTGGGCATCGGTGCCCTCGCCGGGTTCCTCGCCGGCGCCATCGCCTGCGGTGCGCTCATGGCCGTCTTCCTCGCCAACTCCGGTGGTGCGTGGGACAACGCGAAGAAGATCGTCGAGGACGGCCACCACGGCGGCAAGGGCTCGCCCGGGCACGAGGCAGCCGTCATCGGCGACACCGTCGGCGACCCCTTCAAGGACACCGCCGGGCCGGCGATCAACCCCCTCATCAAGGTGATGAACCTCGTCGCCGTCCTCATCGCACCCGCTGTCGTGACGCTCTACCTCGGCAGCGACGGCGATCAGATGATCCGCTGGGGCATCGCCGCCGTGGCGCTGCTCGTCGTCGTCGTCGCGCTCGTCATCACCAAGCGGGACGACGTCGCGATGGCCGACAGCGACAGTGAGCCGGCCGTCCAGCGCGCCTGACGGACCGCCCCGGGCCCCCTCGTCGGCGCCGCCAGGGTGGTGCCGACGAAGGGGGCGGGCTGGCTAGGCTCGGCAGGTGACCTCCAGCACCACGCCCCGCACCGACCCCGAGCTGCTCGACGACCTGCGCGCGGACCTGACGGACGCCGCCTTCGGCGTCGACGAGGTGCACGAACGCCTGGGTGACCTGGCCGCTGCGGCCCTCGGTCGCGAGCAGGTGCTGCCGGCCCGGCGCGCGGTCGCCGGCGCCACCGACCCCCTCGGGGTGCTGATCGGGTGCTTCGGCCTCGGGCTGCCCACCGCCGCCGACGACCTCGCCCGGGCCCTGCCGCGCACGGGGGTCACCGGGGCCGTGCGGCTCGGGGTCGTCGAGCCCCACGGCGCGCACGTCGTCGCCACCTGCGACCTGCGCCCCTACGGCGACGACGCCGGGCACGCCTGGTGGGTCGCCTCCGACCCGACGGAGCACGCGCGCAGCGAGCCGCTGCCCGTCGACCACGTCCTGGGCATCGGCGGCGCCTCGACGACCCTCGCCTCGTGGACCCCGCGCACCCGTGTCGCCCGCGCGCTCGACGTCGGCACCGGGTGCGGCGTCCAGGCCCTGCACCTGTCGGGTCACGCCGACTCCGTCGTCGCCACCGACCTGTCCCGGCGAGCCCTGGGCTACGCCCGCTTCAACGCCGCCCTCAACCAGGTCGACTGGGACCTGCGGGAGGGTTCCTTCCTCGAGCCGGTGGTCGGGGAGGCCTTCGACCTCGTCGTGAGCAATCCCCCCTTCGTCATCACGCCGCGCAGCGGTGACGTGCCGCTCTACGAGTACCGCGACGGCGGGGCCGCCGGCGACCACGTCGTCGCCGCGCTCACCCAGGGCATCGGCGCGCACCTGGCGCCCGGTGGCGTCGCCCAGCTGCTCGGCAACTGGGAGACGGTCGCCGGCCAGGACTGGCGCGAGCGCGTCGGCGCGTGGGTCGAGGCCAGTGGCCTGGACGCCTGGGTCGTCCAGCGCGACGTTCAGGACCCGGCGGAGTACGCCGAGCTGTGGACCCGCGACGGCGGGCACCTGCCGGGCACCAGCGAGCACGACGCGCTCGTCGGCGCGTGGCTCGACGACTTCGCCTCTCGCGATGTCGCGCAGATCGGCTTCGGCATCATCACCCTGCACCGGCCGACGGGGGAGCGGGCGCCCTTCGTCGACCTCGTCGAGGCGACCGGACCGGTGGCGACCCCGATGGGGCCGACGGTCGCCGCGGGACTCGTCGCCCGCGACCGGCTCGCCGGGCTCGACGACGACGCTCTGCTCGACACCGCGTGGCGCTGCGCACCCGACGTGACCACCGAGACGCACGCGACGCCCGGCGCCAGCGACCCCAATGTCATCGTCCTGCGGCAGGGCGGCGGTCTGGCGCGCTCGGTCCGGCTCGACACCCTCGACGCAGCCCTCGTGTCCGTCTGCGACGGCGACCTCACCGCGCGTCAGTCGCTGACCGCGATCAGCGCCCTGCTCGACGTGCCCACCGGCGAGGCGCTCGGTGCCGGCGCGGCCCTCGTGCGGCGGCTGGCCGCCGACGGGCTGCTCCTGCCGGAGTAGGCCGTCCCCGCCTGGTCCGTCGTAGCGCGCCGGTTCGGTTGCGGTGCTCCCGTCGAGAAGACCCGGCGCGCTGCCGAAGTCCTTCGTCCTCGTGTGGTCCCGTCGTCGTTCTCGACTTCGGCTTGACGCCACGCCGGATCCTCTCGACGTCCGCGTCCCTTCGAGACGGTCGCGGGCGACCGCCCACGCGGAACGTGGGACCCACTCAGGGAGCGGTGCCCTCGACCGGGCGTGGGAGCGGGGACGACGAAGGGCGGCCCGGTGACCGGGCCGCCCTCGTGTCGTGCTGGGTGATCAGCTCATGCCGTCGAAGGTGATCTTCCACTCGTCGTCGACCTTCTTGAGCTTGATCTCCTCCTCGTCGCCGTCCTGGTTCTTGACCTTGACGGTCGCGGTCTTCTCGTCCTCGGCGATCTCGGAGCTCTGGATGTCGACGTCCGCGTTGTCGGGGATCTGCAGCTCCTTCTCGTTCTCCTTGAAGATCGTCTCGCAGTCCTTGCCCGGGTCGGCCTCCTCGAGCGTCTTGACGATCTCGGGGTCGAAGGACTCGCACAGCGCGGCGTAGTCCTTGTCCTTGGCCGCGGCGGCGAAGTCCTCGACGGCCTGCTCCGCGTCGTTGCCGCTGCCGCAGGCCGTCAGGCCGAGCGTGAAGGTGCCGGCGATGGCCAGTGTGACGAGCTTCTTCATGGTGGTCTCCCTGTCCGTGGTGCGGGCGGTGTGGTCGCCCCTCACGCAGGACACTAACGACGCCACCTCACACGTGCGATGGGGAGGACTGCCCGTGGACGCTCAGCTGAACTGCCAGGAGCGCTTCGACAGGCCGAACCAGAAGCCGTCGACCGCGACATCGCGCTGCGTCGCGCCGGAGGCCTCGGCCGCGCCCATCGCGATGTAGAGCGGTGCCCAGTGCTCGGTGCGCGGGTGCGCCTCGTGGCCGGCGGGGGCCAGCTCGAGCATCCGCTCGAGCGAGTCGATGTCGCCGGCACCGACGGTCTCGGCCGCCCAGTGGTCGAACTCGCTGGACGCGGTCGGCGGGGTGACGTCCGCGCCGGCGCGGGGGTTGAACCAGCGCAGGTTGTGCGTCGTGAAGCCGGACCCGACGATGAGGGTGCCCTGGTCGCGCAGCGGCGCCAGCGCCCGGCCGAGCTCGACGAGCTGGTGCGGGTCGAGGGTCGGCATCGACATCTGCAGCACCGGCACGTCCGCGTCGGGGTACATCTCCACGAGGGGCACGTAGGCGCCGTGGTCGAGGCCGCGGGTCTCGTCCCGCTGGACGTCGACCCCCTTCGCCTTGAGCAGGCCGGAGACCTCCGAGGCGAGCTCGGGTGCGAGAGGTGCGTCGTACTGCACCTCGTAGTAGTGCTGGGGGAAGCCCCAGAAGTCGTAGGTGAGCGGCACCTTGCGCTGGGTCGGGCTCACCGTGACCGGCGCGTCCTCCCAGTGGGCCGAGACCATGAGGATGTTCTTCGGTGTGTCGAAGTCGGCCGACCAGCGGGCCAGCTCGGCGGTCCACCGGGCGTCGTCAGCCAGCGGCGGGGCGCCGTGCGAGAGGAAGAGGACGGGAGGAGTGGTCATGCCGACCACAATACTTGTATCTTCAACAAAACGCCAGCCCCCATCCCGGGGCGAAGGGGGTCGCCCCGCACGGCGTAGTACGGTCGCCCCGAGATGACCCCACGTCGAGGCAGCGACGAATCCGCTGCACGTGGGGTCGAGAGATGAGGCGCACATGGCCAGCAAGCTCGTCATCGTCGAGTCACCCGCCAAGGCCAAGACCATCGCGGGGTACCTCGGTCCGGACTACGCCGTCGAGGCGTCGGTGGGGCACATCCGGGACATCCCGACCCCGTCCGAGATGCCGGCGGACATGAAGAAGGGGCCCTTCGGCCGCTTCGGGATCAACATCGAGGAGGGCTTCGAGCCCTTCTACGTCGTCGACCCGGACAAGAAGAAGAAGGTCACCGAGCTCAAGCGTCTGCTCAAGGACGCCGACACCCTCTACCTCGCCACCGATGAGGACCGCGAGGGCGAGGCCATCGCGTGGCACCTGCTCGAGACGCTCAAGCCGAAGATCCCGGTGCAGCGCATGGTCTTCCACGAGATCACCAAGGAGGCGATCCAGCGCGCCGTCGAGGACACGCGCGAGCTCGACCTCGACCTCGTCAACGCCCAGGAGTCGCGCCGCATCCTCGACCGGCTCTACGGCTACGAGGTCTCGCCGGTGCTGTGGCGCAAGGTCAAGGCGGGGCTGTCCGCCGGCCGGGTGCAGTCGGTCGCCACCCGCATCGTCGTCGAGCGCGAGCGCGAGCGGATGGCCTTCAAGGTCGCCTCCTACTGGAGTGTCGAGGGCAAGTTCAGCACCGGTGCGGCCCCCTTCGCCGCGCGCCTGGCGAGCCTCGACGGACGCAAGGTCGCCACCGGCTCCGACTTCGACGACACCGGCGCGGTCAAGAAGGACGCCCGCGCGCTCGACGAGCGTGCCGCCACCCAGGTGGCCGAGGCGACCATCGCCGCCGCGGTGACCGTCAGCTCGGTCTCCGAGAAGCCCTACACGCGCCGGCCGTACGCCCCCTTCACCACGTCGACGCTGCAGCAGGAGGCCGGTCGCAAGCTCGGCCTCGGCTCCAAGGCGGCGATGGGCGTGGCGCAGAAGCTGTACGAGAACGGCTACATCACCTACATGCGTACCGACAGCACCAACCTGTCGAGCTCGGCGCTGGCCGCCGCCCGCGGCCAGGCCCGCGACATGTACGGCGCCGACTTCGTGCCCGAGTCGCCGCGCGTCTACGGCAAGAAGTCCAAGAACGCGCAGGAGGCGCACGAGGCGATCCGCCCCGCCGGTGACCGCTTCCGCACCCCGGCGCAGGTGGCCGGTGAGCTGCGGGGCGACGAGTTCCGTCTCTACGAGCTGATCTGGAAGCGCACGGTCGCCTCGCAGATGGCCGACGCCAAGGGCTCGACCGCGACGATCCGCATGCGCGCCGACCTCACCGGCTGCGAGGCCGGCGAGCTCGCCGAGTACACCGCCTCCGGCACCGTCATCACCTTCCGCGGCTTCCTCGCCGCCTACGAGGAGGGCACCGACGAGCCGGCGCAGCCGGCCAAGGACGGCGAGGCCCGCCTGCCCAAGGTCGAGGAGGGCGCGAGCCTCGACGTCGTCGACGCGACCGCGTCGGGTCACGAGACCTCACCGCCGGCGCGCTACACCGAGGCCTCGCTGGTCAAGAAGATGGAGGAGCTCGGCATCGGCCGCCCCTCCACCTATGCCTCGACGATCAGCACGATCCAGGACCGCGGTTACGTCCGCAAGAAGGGCACCGCGCTCGTCCCGACGTGGTTGGCCTTCGCGGTGACCCGCCTGATGGAGGTGCACTTCAGCCGGCTCGTCGACTACGACTTCACCGCGTCGATGGAGGTCGACCTCGACGAGATCGCCGCCGGCGACGCCGACCGCGTCGCCTGGCTGCAGCGCTTCTACTACGGCGACGAGGGCAGCGGCCCCGGCCTGTCCGGGCTGGTCTCCGACCTCGGCGACATCGACGCCCGGGCGATCTCGACGATCGAGATCGGCGACGGCATCGTCGTGCGGGTCGGTCGTTACGGCCCCTACGTCGAGGAGGTCGTGCCGAAGGGGGTCGACCCGGCCACCGGTGAGGTCACCGACGAGACGAAGACGACGCCGGCGCCCAAGCGGGCGACGATCACCGACGACGTCGCGCCCGACGAGCTCACGCCGGCGATGGCGCGCGAGTTCCTCGCCGCGGCCGCCGACGACGGTCGGGTCCTGGGCCAGGACCCCGAGACCGGCCGCGACGTCGTCGTCAAGAACGGTCGTTACGGCCCCTACGTCACCGAGGTGCTCGAGGAGTCGGCCGACGACAAGCCCAAGCGTGGCAAGGCCAAGGTCAAGCCGCGCACGGCCTCGCTCTTCAAGAGCATGGACCCCTCGACGGTCGACCTCGAGCAGGCGCTGAAGCTCCTCTCGCTGCCGCGCACGATCGGCACGGTCACCGAGACCACGACCGGTGAGGACGGCGCGGAGAAGTCCGTCGAGGTGCCGATCACCGCGCAGAACGGTCGCTACGGCCCGTACCTGAAGAAGGGCACCGACTCGCGCTCCATCGAGACCGAGGAGCAGCTCTTCACGATGACCCTCGAGGAAGCGCTCGCGATCTACGCCCAGCCCAAGCAGCGGGGCCGCGCCGCGGCCAAGCCGCCGCTGGCGGAGTTCGGCGAGGACCCGGTGAGCGGCAAGAAGGTCGTCGTCAAGGACGGGCGCTTCGGCCCCTACGTCACCGACGGTGAGACCAATGCCACCCTCCGTCGCGGTGACGAGCCCGAGACGCTCACCGCGGAGCGGGCCTACGAGCTCATCGCGGAGAAGCGCGCCAAGGGGCCGACGACTCGCAAGAAGTCGGCGAAGAAGACGGCCAAGAAGACGGCCAAGAAGCCCACGAAGTCGACGGCGAAGAAGGCCACGAAGAAGGCGGCGGCCAAGAAGGCGTGAGCGGAACCACCCCGGCGCACGCGTTGCCGGGGTGGTTACCCGTGGGTATGGTCGCAGCAACCCGCGCACCGAAGGAGCTGCACCGCATGGAGCTGGACCCGTCGACCTTCGACTCGATGACGCCCGAGGAGTTCGCCCGGACCGTCAAGCAGATGTCCGACAAGGAGATCTCGGAGACGATGCGTGGTGAGCACCGTGGTGCCGTCCTCGACGCCGTCTTCGGTCGTTTCCCCGAGCTCTTCCGGCCCGACAAGGCGAAGGGGGTCGCCGGCACCGTCCAGTTCCGCATCACCGGGGGCCCGGACGAGCAGCCCCACGACACCTACGAGATCGTCATCAACGAGGGCACGTGCGCCGTCTCGCCCGAGGCAGGCGAGACCTACGACGCCTCGCTGATGATGGCGCCGCCGGAGTTCGTCAAGATGGCGACCGGCCGGGGCAACCCGACCATGTTCGTGATGCGCGGCAAGATCAAGGCCAAGGGTGACATCGCCCTGGCCGCGAAGTTCCCCTCCCTCTTCGACATCCCGAAGGCCTGATGCCGACATGAACCCTCTGACCATCGCCAAGACCATGGCCAAGCGAGGGATGCTGGCCCCGGGGCCGCCCGCCGCCCAGGTCAAGCAGCTGACCGCGCTCAAGAAGTGGGGCTTCGGTCTCGCGGGCGAGCTGCGCCAGGCGGCCAACCGCTCGCCCAAGACGGTCGCGGTCATCGACGAGAGCCGGGGTGCGACGACCTACGCCGAGCTGCTCGCCAACTCGGAGAAGATCGCCGTCATCCTCCGTGAGATGGGCTTCGGCCCGGGCGACCGCCTCGGTCTGCTCGCCCGCAACCACGTCCAGGCCATCGAGGTCATGACGGCCACCTCCGCGGTCGGCATCGACCTCGTCCTGGGCAACACCGGTCTCGCCGGGCCGCAGTTCGCGGTCGTCGCCGAGCAGCAGGGGATCAAGGGCCTCATCCACGACGACGAGTTCGCCGAGGTCGTCTCGCACCTGCCGGCGCAGCTGCCCCGGGTCACCGAGACCGAGCTGGCCCAGCGGGTCGAGGCGACGGCCCGACCCGAGTCGCTGCCGGTGCCCGCCAAGGGCGGCCGCACGATCATCCTCACCTCCGGCACCACCGGCACGCCCAAGGGCGCCGCGCGCAAGACACCCGGCGGCTTCGGCCCGCTCATCTCGATCATCGACCGGATCCCGCTCAAGGCCCACGACCGGATCCTCATCTCCGCGCCGATCTTCCACACCTGGGGCTACGCGGCGATGCAGCTGTCGATGGCGCTGCGCGCGACGATCGTGCTGCAGCGTCGCTTCAAGCCCGAGGCAGCCCGGGCGGCGCTCGAGGAGCTGCAGCCGGACGCGATGTTCGCCATCCCCGTGATGCTCCAGCGGATGATGGAGTTGCCGAGCGACCCGGCTGCACGCAGCCGCCGCAAGCTGCGGGTGGTCGCGACCTCCGGGTCGGCCTACCCCTCGGGCTTCACGACGAAGTTCATGGACGAGTACGGCGACGTGCTCTACAACCTCTACGGCTCGACCGAGGCCTCCTGGGTGTGCATCGCCACGCCTGCCGACATGCGCCGGCACCCCAACACCGCCGGTACCCCACCGCTCGGCACGGTCGTCAAGATCCTCGACGAGGACGGCAAGGAGCTGCCGAAGGGGGAGACCGGCCGGATCTTCTGCGGCAACGAGCTCGTCTTCGACGGCTACACCAACGGCAAGACCAAGGACTTCGTCGACGGCCTCGTCTCCACGGGCGACATGGGCCATGTCGAGGGTGACCTCTACTTCGTCGACGGTCGCGACGACGACATGATCGTCAGCGGCGGCGAAAACGTGTACCCCATCGAGGTCGAGGGGCTGCTTGCCGAGCACCCCGCGGTCCGTGAGGTGTCGGTCATCGGCGTGCCCGACCCCGACTTCGGCCAGCGCCTCGCGGCCTTCGTCGCGCTCACCGAGGGCCACGAGCTGAGCGCCGACGAGGTCAAGGAGCACGTGCGCGCCCACCGCGCCCGCCACTGCATCCCGCGCGAGGTCGTCTTCATGGACGAGCTGCCGCGCAATGCCACCGGCAAGATCCTCAACCGGGAGCTGCGCAAGCACTTCGCCTGACCCCCCGCTGGCTGAGGAGGTCGCGCAGCGACCGTCCCCCCTCCCTTCGCCCGCTCGGTGGGCCCAGGACCCTGCATTGCCCTATGGCAATGCAGGATCCAGGGCCCAGAACTCTGCATTGCCGTAGGGCAATGCAGGGTCGGGGGCGGTCAGAGCCACTGGCCGAAGGCCAGGGGCTCGCGGGTGAAGCGGTAGGTGGCCCAGTTGAGGTGGGTGACGGTGCCGGAGGCATCGCGGGTGACCCGCAGCAGCTCGCCGCGCTCGCGGCCCGACACCGTGCGGTAGCGGTCGGTGGCCTCGGCCTCGAAGACCGAGGGCGGCAGCTCCTTCGCCTGTCCGGCGACCTTGGCCTCGAGCCGGCCCTCGCGCACCGACAGCACGAAGTGGGTCCCCTCGGAGTACCAGTGCCCGAGCAGCGGGACGAGCTCGTCGGGCAGCTGCGTCCCGGGCTGCCAGGGCTCGGGCTGCACCGGCTCGCGCTCGATCGCGATCGTCCCGAGCTCGATGGCCGCGGCCGCGGGCGGGACGGGGGCGGAGTTGTTCATCAGGATCAGACCCGTTGTCGCAGAGGAGCGCTCGGTGAAGACGCCGGTGATCGAGCCGGGCCAGCCGCCGGTGTGCCCCACCCAGGTGCGACCCTCGTGCCGGACCAGCTGGAAGCCCAGACCCCAGGCTGAGGTCCACCCCGTCATGTCGGCCATGACCTGCGGCTGGCACATCTCCTCGAGCGTGTCGGGGGAGAGGACCTCGTCGACCGGGGCGGCCACGAAGCCGCCCCAGCGCGCCATGTCGGTGGCCGTCGACCGCAGCCCACCGGCCGGATCGAGGGCCGCCGCGTCGAAGACCGGCTCCTCCACGGGGACGTCGGCGAAGGGAGGCACGTAGTACCCCTTCGCCCGGCGGCCGGAGGGCGCGGTGCCGGTGCGGGTCATCTCGAGCGGGTCGAGGATGCGGCGTCGGATCGACTCCTCCCAGGTGCACTCGTCGAGGCGGGCGATGATCTCGCCGAGGACGGAGTAGGCGAGGTTGGAATAGTGCCAGCGGTCGTGCGGTCGGCCCACACGCTCGGCCTGCGACCAGCCGGCGAGCAGGTCCTCCCGCGAGGGCATGACCATCGTGTCGAAGACGTCGCCGACCGGCTCGCGCTGCATCCCGGAGGTGTGCGAGAGCAGCTGCCGGATCGTCACGCGGGCGTGGGCGGAGTCCGCGAGGTGCTGCTCGACCGTGTCGTCGAGGTCGAGCCGGCCCTCGTCCCGCAGCGCCATGACGGCCACCGCGGTGAAGGTCTTGGAGTTGCTCGCCACCGGGTACTGGGTGTCGGCGTCGGGTGCCTCGCCGGGCGTCGCGAGGTCGATCGCCCCGATGCCGGTGGACCACTCGAGCCGGCCCGCCCGGGCGACGCCGGCGACGAGGCCCGGGACCCTCCCTTCGGTCTGCGCGGTGAGGGCGCGGGAGGTGAGGGCACGGGCGGTCTCGTCGGTGAAGGTCATGGCACGACCTTAAGGAGATGCGACGGGCGAGGGGCGGTCAGGCCTTGATGAAGCCGGCCTCCCGCAGCCACGCGATCGCGACGTCCGCCGGGTCCTCGCCGTCGACGTCGACCCGGGCGTTGAGGTCGATGAGCACGTCGTCGGTGAGCTTTTCGACGACCGGCGCGAAGAGCTCCTTGACCGCCGGGTGCTCCTCGACGACCGCCTGGGTGAGCACGGGCGCGACGTTGTACTTCGGGAAGAAGGCCTTGTCGTCCTCGAGCACGGTCAGGTCGAGCGCCTTGATCCGACCGTCGGTCGTGAAGACCTCGCCGAAGGTGCACGTGCCCTCGTCGGTGGCCTGGTAGATCGCCCCGGTGTCGAGCACCTTGACGTTCTTCGCGGGGAAGTCGCTGCCGCGCTTCAGCCCGTACTTCTCGAGCATCGGGTCGAAGCCGTCGTTGCGGTTGTTGAACTCGGACTCGACGCAGAAGGTCAGCTCGGCCTTGGGCACCTTCGCCAGCTCGGAGAGCTTGGTGATGCCGAGCTTCTTGATCGTCTCGGTCGGCCCGGCGAAGCCGTAGGTGTTGTTCATCGGCGCCGGGTCGAGCCAGACGAGCTGGTGCTCCTCGAGATCGCGGTCGCGGACGGCTTCGTACTGCTTGCGCTCGTCGGGGATCGGGGTGGTCTCGCCGAGGTAGGCGATCCACGCGGTGCCCGTGTACTCCCACTGCATCTGGACCTGGTCCTCGATCATCGCCTGGCGGGCGCTGGACGAGCCGGGGATGTTGGTCAGGTCGGCCGCGTCGGCGCCGGCCGCGCGCAGCAGGATGACGGCCATCTTGCCCAGGATGAGCTGCTCGGTGAAGTTCTTCGACCCCACCCCGATCGAGGCACCCGACAGGTCGACGTCGGCGATCGGCCCGGCAGCCTCCCCGGAGGGCACGAAGCCGCCGCTCGTGCCCAGACCGCATCCGGCGAGGGCGAGGCCGAGCGTGCCGGCTCCGCCCAGGAGCAGGGTGCGTCGGGTCAGCTCGGCCGAAGGGAGGGCACGTCGCGTCGTCATGAGGTCCCCTTGGGAGTGAGGACGAGCTCGAGCACCCGGCCCGCCCAGTCGATGAGCAGCGCGACGACCGCGATGATCACGGCGCCGCTGACGAGGATGGGGTAGCGGAAGAGCGTGATGCCGGTGACGATGAGCGCGCCCAGCCCGCCGGCGTTGACGAACGTCGCGAAGCTCGCCGCACCGACGACGAGCACGAGCGCGGTGCGCACACCGGCCATGATCACCGGCATGGCGAGCGGCAGCTCGACCCGGCGCAGGACGTCGACGGGGGACATGCCCATGCCGCGCGCGGCCTCGACGAGGGTCTGGTCGACCTGCTGGAGGCCGACGATCGTGTTGCGCAGCACCGGCAGGAAGCCGTAGATCGCCAGCGAGATGACGGCGGTGCGCACGCCGAAGCCGAGCCACATCGCCAGGAGCACGATGAGGCCGATGACCGGCGCGGCCTGACCGGCGTTGGCGACCGCCGTGATCGGCCCGGAGAAGCGGCGGGCCGGGCCGCGCGTGAGCAGGATGCCGATGGGGATCGCGGTGACGAGCACGACGGCGGTCGTGATGAGGGTGAGCGTGATGTGCTCGCGGGTCAGCGTGAGGATCGTGCCCCACGCGAGCTGACGGGCCTCGATGTCGTCGAGGTCGGCGGTCTGCCGCCAGATCGCCCAGCCGCCGAGGATCGCCGCGCAGAGCAGCGGCAGGCCGACGAGCAGCCCGATCGTCGTGCGGCGGTCCTCGACACCGGTGTCGGCGGTCGAAGGGGAAGTCCTCACCTCGGTCATGACGTGGCCTCCTGCGCATCCGGGTCGGACGCGGCGCGGATGTGGTCGGTGACCGCCTCGAAGGTCACGACGCCGAGGAACTCGTCGCGGCGGCCGGTGACGAGGACGCCGCCGTGAGTGCTCGCGAGCATCGAGTCGAGGGCGTCGTTGATCGTCGAGCGCCGGTCGATCACCGAGATGTCCTCCTCGGTGTGGTCGGGCAGACGAGGCATCCGGGCGGCCTCCTTGAGGCTGTACCACCCGACCGGGCGACGTCGGGAGTCGAGCACGATGACGTCGTTCTGGCCGCCGGCGCGGGCGGCCTCGGCGGCGGCCTTGCCGTCGTCACCGACCGTGGCGAGGACCGGGCTCTGCAGCTCGAGCTCGTCGACGCGCGAGAGGCTCAGCTGCTTGAGCGAGGACCCAGCCCCGATGAAGTCCTCGACGAACTCGTCGGCGGGGTTGGCCAGGAGGGTGGTCGGGGTGTCGTACTGGGCGATCTGGGCGCCCTCGCGCAGCAGGAGGATCCGGTCGCCGAGCTTGACCGCCTCGTCGATGTCGTGGGTGACGCAGACGATCGTCTTCTGCAGCTCCTCCTGGATGCTCATCAGCTCGTCCTGGAGCCGCTGCCGGGTGATCGGGTCGACCGCGCCGAAGGGCTCGTCCATGAGCAGCACCGGCGGGTCGGCCGCGAGGCCGCGGGCGACGCCGACGCGCTGTTGCTGCCCGCCGGAGAGCTCCTTGGGGTAGCGGTCGCGGTAGCGCTTGGGGTCGAGGCCGACGAGCTCGAGCAGGTCGTCGACACGCTCGCTGATGCGGCGCTTGTCCCACTTGAGCAGGCCCGGGACGAGGGCGATGTTGTCGCCGACCGTCATGTGGGGGAAGAGCGAGCCGCCCTGGATGACGTAGCCGATGGTGCGGCGCAGCTCGGTCGCATTCTTGCTGCGGATGTCCTCGCCGTCGATGGTGATCGTCCCCGAGGTCGGCTCGTGGAGGCGGTTGATCATCTTCAGCGTCGTCGTCTTGCCGCAGCCCGAGGGGCCGATGAACATGACGATCTCGCCGGCCGGCACGGTGAGGGACAGCCCGTCGACGGCCGGCACCTTTTGCCCGGAGTAGGTCTTGGTGACGTTGTCGAAGACGATCTCGGCGCCGCTCACCTCCCGGTCGGCTGCGGGGTGCTCGGGTGCGGGCTGCTGGTCTGCGGTGGTGGACATCAGGCGCGGATCCCCTTCGAGGTGGTGAGTCGGCTGACGAGCAGCAGGGCGGCGTCGAGGAGCAAGGCGAGGACGACCACCCCGAGGGTCCCGACGAGGGCGTAGTTGAGGGCATTGGCCCCGCCGATCTGGGCGAGCCCGGTGAAGATGTAGGGGCCGAGGCCAGGCCCGAGGGCGTAGGCGGCGATCGCGGCGACGCCCATCGACATCTGGGCGGACACCCGCAGGCCGGCCATGATCACCGGCCAGGCCATCGGCAGCTGCACCCGTAGGAAGCGGGCCGTCGAACCCATGCCCATCCCCTTCGCCGACTCGAGCAGGGTCGGGCTGACGCCCGAAAGGCCGACGACGGCATTGCGCAGGATCGGCAGGGTCGCGTAGAAGGTCACCGCTATCACCGAGGGCAGCGCGCCGATGCCGACGAGGGGCAGGAGGAGGCCGAGCAGGGCGAAGGAGGGGATCGTCAGGCCGATGGCACTGAGCATGTTGGCCGCGGGCTTCAGCTGCGGCACCCGGGTGACGAGCACCGCGAGCGCGATGGCGATGATCGTCGCGAGGAGGACTGACTGAGCCACCAGCGAGAGGTGCTGGAAGGACCGGAAGAGGATGTCCTGCCACTTGTCTGCGACGAAATCACCCACGGGCATCCTCTCCTCGACCCCGGCTCTCGGGACCAGTCGTCCACTCAACCCCGCGGGGGAGCCGGACCCGCCGCTCAGCCGTCCATCGCGACCGACTTGTGACCTTTGCGCAGCACCTGCTCGGCACCGGACTCGCGTGTCGGCACGGTGCCTTAGGGTCGACGACGTGACGGATCGCGGATACTTCATCGCCTTCGAGGGGGGCGACGGCGCCGGCAAGTCGACGCAGGTCAGGCACCTCGTCGAGGCCCTCGAGGCGGCGGGCCGCGAGGTCGTCGTCACCCGCCAGCCGGGGGGCACCGCCCTCGGTGCCGCGCTGCGCGACCTCGTCCTCCACGGCGAGGCGATCACGCCCCGGGCGGAGGCTTTGGTCTTCGCCGCCGACAAGGCCCAGCACGTCGAGGAGGTCATCCTCCCTTCGCTCGCCCGCGGAGCGGTCGTCGTCACCGACCGCTACACCGACTCCTCCGTCGCCTACCAGGGCGCCGGCCGCTCCCTCGGGGCGCAGGAGGTCGCCGACCTGCAGTCCTGGGCCGTCGGTGGACTCACCCCCGACCTCACCGTCCTCGTCGACGTCGACCCGGCCACCGGGCGCCGCCGCCGCGGCGGCACCCACGACCGGATGGAGTCCGAGGCCGACGCCTTCCACACGGCGGTGCGTGAGCACTTCCTCGCGATGGCCGAGGCCGCGCCCGAGCGCTACCTCGTCGTCGACGGGGCCGCGCACGCGCTGGCCGTCGCCGACCGCGTCCGCTCCCGCCTGCAGCGCGAGGGCGTCCTGTGACCGCCGTGGCGGGTGAGGGGCCGGCCCCGATCTGGCGCGACGTCGTCGGCCAGGCCGAGACGGTGACGACGCTGACCCGGGCGGTCGCCGACCCGGCCGCCATGACCCACGCCTGGCTCTTCACCGGGCCGCCGGGGTCCGGGCGGTCGACGGCAGCGCGGGCCTTCGCCGGGGCGCTGCTGTGCCCGAGCGGTGGCTGCGGCGAGTGTCGTGAGTGCCGCACCGCGCTCGACGGGACGCACGCCGACGTCGACGTCCTCGCGACCGAGGCCCTGTCCATCGGCGTCGCCGTGACGCGCGACCTCGTCCAGCTCGCCGGCCGCTCGCCGAGCGTCGGGCGCTACCGGATCATCCTCGTCGAGGACGCCGACCGGCTGACCGAGCAGTCGGGCAATGCCCTGCTCAAGGCACTCGAGGAGCCCACGCCGCGCACCGTCTGGCTGCTCTGCGCGCCGAGCCTCGAGGACGTGCTCATCACCGTCCGCTCGCGCTCGCGGCACGTTCGGCTGCGCACCCCGCCCGTGCCCGAGGTCGCCCAGCTGCTCCACCGCCGCGACGGCATCGACATCGGCATGGCGACCTATGCCGCCCGGGCCGCGCAGAGCCACATCGGCCTGGCCAAGCGGCTGGCGACCGACGAGGGCGCGCGCATCCGCCGCCGCGACACCATCGCCATGGCCGGCCGCATCCGGGGTGTGTCCGACGCGGTGGGCGCCGCCGCCGACCTGCTGCAGATCGCCGAGCAGGAGCGCGACCGCACGCTCGAGGCCCGCGCCGCGGCGGAGAAGGAACGTCTCCTCGAGACCCTCGGTGCCGACCCGAGCGCGCGGACCCAGCCACCGCACGTCCGGGCTCAGGTGACCGCCCTCGAGCGTGAGCACAAGACGCGCGCCACCCGCTTCACCCGCGACATGGTCGACCGGGCGCTCGTCGACCTGCTCTCGGTCTACCGCGACGCGCTCGTGCTGCACGCGGGCTCGCCCGTCGCCCTGGTCAACGAGGACGCCCGACCGGTCGTCGAGGAGGTCGCGCGGGCCTTCGGCGGCGAGGGGCTGCTCGGCGCGATGGAGGCCATCGCGACCGCCCGCGAGCGGATCGCCGCCAACGTCGCGCCGCTGCTGGCGCTCGAGGCGATGGCGGTCTCGCTGCAGCTGCCGTCGCGCTGATCGACATCAGGCGACAGGTAGCGTCTGCGCCATGAGTCGTGCCCGTCGCACCGTCCGTGTTCTGGCCGCCGCGGCGGCGCTGCTCCTGCCGGTGGCCGGCTGCTCGCTGCTCGAGCCCGACACCCAGCCCACCGGGCTCGGCCCCGGCAACACCGCGCCGCCGGCGGGGACCACGGGGCTCGAGCGCTTCTACGCGCAGGACCTCGAGTGGGGCGGCTGCCAGGGCAGCGACGGCGAGTGCGCCACGCTCGAGGTTCCGATGGACTACGAGCAGCCCGACGGCCAGACCATCGAGATCGCCGTCCTGCGAGTCCAGGCGAAGGGGGAGGCCGCGGGCTCGCTCGTCGTCAACCCCGGTGGCCCGGGCGGCTCCGGCGTGGACTACGCGGCGGCGGCGGACTTCATCGTCAGCGACCAGATCCGGCGCCACTTCGACGTCGTGGGCTTCGACCCGCGGGGCGTGGGGCGCTCGCACCCGGTCGACTGCCTGAGCGATGCCGACATGGACGATTACCTGGCCAAGGACCCGACGCCCGACACCCCGGAGGAAAAGTCGGCGGGGGAGCGCGCGCAGAAGGAGTTCGCCGACGGGTGCAAGGACAAGACGGGCGAGCTGCTCGGTCACGTCTCCACCGCCGACGCCGCGCGCGACATGGACGTGCTGCGGGCCGCCCTCGGCGACGGCAAGCTGACCTACCTCGGCAAGTCCTACGGCACCTACCTCGGCGCGACCTATGCCGACCTCTTCCCCGACCGTTCCGGGCGCATGGTCCTCGACGGAGTGCTGCCTCCCGACGCGACCTCCGAGGAGGTCGCGATCGGTCAGGCCAAGGGCTTCGACACCGCGACCCGGGCGTGGGCGCAGGACTGTGTCGATGACGACTGCCCGCTCGGCTCGAGCGTCGACGAGGTCGTCGAGCACGTGCAGAGCCAGCTCGAGGAGCTTGACGAGCAGCCGCTGCCCGCCAGCGCGGGCATCGAGCTCACCGAGGGTTGGGCGACGTGGGGCATCGCGCAGGCGATGTACGACCAGGGCATGTGGTCGCAGCTGACCGACGCACTCGTCGCCGCGGACGACGGTGACGGGGGCCCGCTCAGCGAGCTCGGCCGCGCCTATGCCGGCCGCGACTCCGGCGGGACCTACCAGAACAACATGCTCGAGGCCCTGCCGGCCGTCTCCTGCCTCGACACCCCGGACGGCCCCGGCGATCCCGACGACCTCGTCGCCCGCGCCGAGAAGGAGGCCCCGATCTGGGGCCGCGCGCTCGCCTCGGAGTCACCTTGTGCCCAGTGGCCGATCGACCCCACCAACACGCCGCACGAGGTCGACGCCGAGGGGGCCGACCCGATCCTCGTCGTCGGCACGACCCGCGACCCCGCCACGCCCTACGAGTGGGCGCAGCGCCTGCACGAGCAGCTCGCCGACTCCGCCCTGATCACCCACGAGGGCGACGGGCACACCGCCTACATGCGCCAGAACTCCTGCGTCGACGAGGCGGTCGACGAGTTCTGGCTCACCGGCACGACGCCCGACGGTGGCGAGCTGACCTGCGAGGAGTGAGCGTCAGGACGTGACGGTGACCGTGTCGCGCCAGCTGGGGATCCAGGCGCCGGAGCTGGTGTCCTTGCCGCTCAGCAGGACCTCGTACTCACCCGGCGGGGCCCAGCTGCCGTCGGCGAGACGGCCTTTCCACGTCATCGTGAGGTCGGTGTCGCCGGTCCGGGTGCTCGACCGGTCGGAGATGACCCCGTGCTTGTCGCTGGAGATGCGCACGCGCCAGGTGACGTCGCCGGTCGTGCGCACCTGGAGCGCCGACCCGCCCGTGCCGTAGGCGACCCGACGCGGGCTCGTGCTCGGCGTGTAGAAGGCGGTGCCCTGCCGGGCCCGGGCGTCGGTGCGGATCTCGGGCAGACGTGCCGTGAAGTACTGGCCGGGGCAGGTCGTCTGGCCGACGGAGCGGTGGCCGACGACGGTGGGGAGCCACTCGCCGCCGATCGTCGCCTTGGCCGTCGGGTCGACGTGGTGGCGGGCGAGCTTCCACGCCATGAGCCGCTCGATGCTCGTCGTCATGGCGTCGGGCGCCGCGGTCTGGTCGTAGTCGCCCATCGCCGAGATGCCGAAGGTCTGGCTGTTGACGCCCTGGGCGTGGGCGCCGACGACGGCCTTGTCGACGCCGCCGGCGCGGCCCTCCCACAGTCGCCCGAAGCGGTCGACGAGGACGTTGTAGCCGATGTCGTTCCACCCGCGGCCGTTGACGTGGAACTCGTAGATGCCGCGCATGATCGCCGGCACCTCCTCGCGGGAGTAGCCGTTGACCCCCGCGGTGTGGTGCAGGACCGCGCCGCGCACCTCGCCGTAGTCGGGGTCGCCCTTGCGGATCGACTCGTCGGCACCCCACTCGGCCCGGCTGTGGATCGTCGGCCGCTTCTGGGGGTTGGTCTCGTCCGCCGTGGAGAGGGAGGTGGCGTCGCTGCCGGCGGTGGCGTCGGCGGTCGAGGTGCCCGGGTCGATGACGTCGACCTCGAGGCCCTGAGGGCGGGCGCCGGCCGACTCCACGCGCACCTGGATGCCGTCGGAGGGCGCGGTGACGAGCGGCTGGGTGCCGCCCTGGGCGGCGGCCGCCTCGGCGGTGCCGGCGTCGGGTCCCCCTTCGGCCTCGAGCAGGCTCCAGCCAGACCACCGGCCGGTCTGCGCGTCGCGGGTGCGGACGAAGGCCTCGACGTCGATTCGCGAGCCGTCCCACGTCAGGCCGGCGACGCGGAAGTCCTGCGTGGCGATGGTGTCGGTCATGCCGACGACCCGGTCGCCGGAGCGGCCGGCCGAGGGCACCTTCGGGGCCTTCGACAGCGCGGCCCGGTCGACGCCGGGGACGGGGATCGAGTCGCGTTGTGCCGCAACCGGGCTGGGCGCGGCGCTGCCGCCTGACGCCGGGATGACGGTGACCAGGGACGTGGCCAGGGCGGTGATGGTCAGGCGGGAGAGAGCACGACGAAGGGAGCTCACGTGGACACCTCGCAGGGGGTTTGGGTCCGATGGGCCCGGCCCACGCTAGCTGCGGGTGGACGGCCCTGCAGGGTGAGCCGGATCCCTTGCGACACAAGGGGTGTGCCCCCTTCGCCCGTGCCGCAGCATCTCGAGATCAGGCGAAGGGGGAGCCTGGGTACGACTACTCCGTGAGGGCGGGTGGGGCCGGGGCCACAATGCGGAGGTGACCACTCCACGACAGCACCTGAAGAACGCCGCCGGCTTCGTGCTGGTCTGGGCCGTGGCCAAGCTGGCGCACCGGGTGCGTTTCCGCACCGCCGGTGCCGTCCCTCGTCGAGGGCCGGTGATCCTCGTGGCCAACCACCTGACGATGTCCGACCCGCTGGCCGTGGCGCGGGTGACGATCGGCCACCGGCGCTTCCCGCACTTCCTCGCGATGAAGGAGGTCTTCGGCTGGCCCGTGGTGGGCGCGCTCGCCCGGGTCACCGGCCAGATCCCCGTCGCACGCGGCTCGGCCGCGGCGGCCGATGCCCTCGACGCGGCGTCGGAGCGGCTCGAGCAGGGGCAGCTCGTCGCGCTCTACCCGGAGGGGCGCCTCACGACCGAGCCCGACAAGATGCCCGGGCCCGCCCGTACGGGAGCCGCCCGGCTCGCCCTTCGTCATCCCGAGGCGCCGGTCATCCCGGTCGGGACGTGGGGTCCGCAGCAGGGCCACCGCCACCTGTGGCACCGCCACACGGCCTGCCTGTCGGTCGGCGACCCTGTGGACCTGTCGCCGTGGGCCGGGCGGACCGACGATGCCGCCGCCCGCGAAGTCACCGACGCGATCATGGCCGCGATCCGCGAGGAGATCGGGCACGCCCGGCAGATGTGGGAGTCCCGCTGACCCTCGCGGCATGTCGCGCGGCAGTTCGGTGGCCAAGCTGTCTGGAAGGCCCGGAAACTCACGGGTTTCGCTCTGGTCAGGCAGCGAACTGCAGCCCGACACGCCAACGACAGCAGGCCCCCGACCGGGGTCGGGGACCTGCTGGTGTGGCCGCGCGTCATCGCGGTCCCGGGGTCGCCTGACGGCGTTGATGCCGCCCGGCTGCCCGGAGAAGGGGGACCAGGTGACACCAACGACACCAGGTGACACCAACGACGCCGGGCTCCCAGCCCGGCACCCCTGCGCTGTCGAGAGGTGGGGTACCAGAGGGGTACCAGCGCGCGAGCAGTCGTGACCGGACGGGCCCCGGAAATGACGAAAACCCCCGATTTCTCGAGGGTTTCGTGTGGAGCCGCCTGTCGGAATCGAACCGACGACCTTCTCATTACGAGTGAGACGCTCTAGCCGACTGAGCTAAGGCGGCATGCGCCCGTGGACGCGAGGCACGAGTATACGGATGAGTGCCCGTGGCGCGTAATCGGGTCGACGGCCGCTGCGCGCACCTCAGAGGTCGAAGTGCTCCTCGAGGTCCTCGGTGGTCGTGTTGCTCCCCGTCGACGGCGGAACGACGCCGGCTGTGGGCACCCGCTCAGCCGGGTTGCCCGTCGGGTGGGCTTCCAGCCGCACGAACGCCGTGCGGACGTGCGGCTGCTCCCGGTAGGTCCGGGCGACCGCCTCGAGGACGGACCCGAGAGCGGCGGCGACGGCCGTGCGGTCGGCGCCCTGCAGGGTCAGCACCCCGCTGATCGTCGTGCCCGCCGAGGCCGAGTCCTGGTACTGGACCCGGCCGTCGACGTACACCGGCAGGGCGCTGACGGCGGACTGCAGCGCCTCCTGGACCGCTCTTGCGTCGCTGCGTCGGCCGCACGCCCCGACCGACAGGGCGAGCCCGCCCAGCAGGACCGCCCGACGAGGGGTGCGCATCAGCCCGCGAGGGCCTCGTCGCGCCGGGCGCCGATCCGCTCGAGGACCACGTCGGCGACGACCTCCGGGTGGGTCTCCATGAGCCAGTGGCCGGCCTCGAGGGGCCGGATGATCGCCAGCCCGGGCTGGTCGCCGGCGCGACGGCGCAGCTGCTCGACCGTGCGTTGGGTCGCGACCTCGCCGAAGGCGGGGTCCTTCGTCCCCCAGACGTAGGCGGTCGGGATGACCCGACGGTGCACGCTGCGGCGGGGACCCCCCTTCGACCGGCGCTTGCGCCACATGAGGGTGGGGGAGAGGGCGGCCCGGTACCAGGCGAAGGTCCCCTCGGCGGCTCCCGGGGTCTTCAGCCGGCGGGCGTCGTGGGCGGCGCGCTCTCGGGGCATGCCGATCCGCTCGAGGACCTGCTGGGCGAAGAGCCGGAAGAAGAGGACCGGCAGCACCGGCAGGGCGAAGAGGGCCATGTACCAGGAGTGCTTGAGCTGGTCACCGGATCGCATGCCGGCGGCCATCCCGGCGGGGCTCGGCGTGGACAGCACGGTGAGGGTCTCGACGCGGTCGGGCTCGCGGGCGGCGATCGCCCAGGCCAGCGCCCCGCCCCAGTCGTGGCCGACGACGTGCGCCCGTTCCGCGCCGACCTCGTCGAGGAGCGCGGTCACGTCGCCGACGATCTCGGTGATGACGTAGTCGAGGTGGTTGCCCGGGCGGGCGCCGGGGGAGTAGCCGCGCAGGTCGGGCGCGAGGACCCGCAGCCCGGCCTCGGCCAGCCGCGGCGCCACCGAGTGCCACGACGTACGGTCCTGCGGCCAGCCGTGCAGCAGGACGACGACGTCACCCTCCTGCGGGCCGAGGTCGTCGAGGTCGAAGGTCAGTCCGTCGCGGGAGTAGTAGCGCACGGGGCCAACGTAGTTGACGTACCGGCGGGGTGGTCTCGAGGCTCGCTGGCGCTCGCACCTCGACCCACGTGGTTGACCGGGGAAGATGGGCAGGTGCCAGGGCCGCGCTTCGTCTTCCACCACGAGTGGGTGCTCGACGCTCCGCGGGACGCGGTCGTCGCGGCGCTCGCCGACATCGAGGGCTACCCGCGGTGGTGGCCACAGATCCGCTCGCTCGAGCGGATCGACCAGACGTCCGGCCGCGGGCGGATCCGCAGCGCCCTGCCCTTGACCCTGCACCTGGTCCTCACCCGCGAGATCGAGGACCGCGAAGGGGGCCACCTGCGGGTGCGCCTCGACGGTGACCTTGCGGGGTGGGCCGGGTGGACGATCGGCAGCGACCCGCGGGGCGGGACGAGCGCGGTCTTCGACCAAGACGTGAGGGTCGCCGCCCGGTGGTCCCGGGCGGCGACCCTCTCGCCTGCGGTGCTGCGGGCCAACCACGCGTGGATGATGCGGCAGGGCCGCCGCGGGTTGGCGCGCGAGATCACTCGTCGTCGCTGAGCGGCTTGTCCTTCGTCGCGAGCTCCTCGTGGGCGCGCGCGGAAGCGGCCTCGATGTCCTCCGGCGAGTGGGAGGCGTCGGGGTGGGCCTGCGAGTGGGCCGAGGTCGGCATCGTCCAGCGGGCGGTGCTCATGCCGGCGGCCTTGGCGCGCTCGATGGCCTCGGTGACGGTGCGCTCCGCCTCCTCGCGGCCGACCCAGTGGGCACCCTCGACGGACTTGCCGGGCTCGAGGTCCTTGTAGGTCTCGAAGAAGTGCTGGATCTCCAGGCGCCAGAACTCGCTGATGTCCTCGAGCTCCTTGATGCCCTCCTTGCGTGGGTCGCCGGCCGGGACGCACAGGACCTTGTCGTCGCCGCCGGCCTCGTCGCGCATGTGGAACATGCCGATCGGCCGCGCCCGCACGAGGCAGCCGGGCCAGGTCGGCTCGTCGAGCAGCACCAGCGCGTCGAGCGGGTCGCCGTCCTCGCCGAGGCTGTCCTCGACGTAGCCGTAGTCGCTCGGGTAGGCCATGGAGGTGAAGAGCATGCGGTCGAGGCGGATGCGACCGGTCTCGTGGTCGACCTCGTACTTGTTCTTCTGGCCCTTCGGGATCTCGATGGTGACGTCGAACTCCACAGTCGTACCTCTTGTCTGTGACGGGTGAACTATTCTCGGGCCCAGTGTTCCACCACCACCGCCAATTCACCGCAGGGGGCCGCGCGTGCGCCGCACTCTGATCGCCGTGACCTCTGTCGCAGCCCTCGCCGTCGGCTACGGCTTCGCCGACGCCCACGACCGCGTCCCGGGCGTCCTCACCATCGACGAGGCGGTCGCCGAGCAGGCCCCCGAGTACCAGCCGGCCGAGTCGGTCCTGCCCGCCGCGTCGACCACGGCACCGGTCCCGACCGAGCAGGGGCTGGCCCGTGAGCTGCGTGGTGACGTCGGGGCCTCCGCCCTCGGGCCGCGCGTCGGCGTCGTCGTCCGCGACGCGCTCACCGGCGACACCCTGTGGGCCCAGGACGAGGACCGCGCGCAGACGCCCGCCTCGACGGCCAAGCTCCTCACGGCGGCCGCGGTCGCCGAGCGCACCGACCTGACGACGACGATGAAGACCACGGTCGTGCAGGGCGAGGGCGACGAGCTGGTCCTCGTCGCCTCCGGCGACACGATGCTGGCCAAGGGTGCCGGTGACCCGACCGCGGTCGAGGGCCGGGCGGGCCTGGCCGACCTCGCCGAGGAGGTGGCCGCCTCGCTGCAGACGAAGGGAGGGACGCGCTACTCCCTTCGCCTCGACGCGACGTACGCGGCGGGGCAGCGCTACGCGCCGGGCTGGTCCATGGCCGACGTCGCCGCCGGCTACACGCAGGGCGTGTCGATGGTCGGGCTCGCCGGCGACCGGCCCGAGCCCTTCAAGCCCTCACCCAAGGTGCCCGAGCGCAAGGTCCTGTCGGCCCTCGCCGCCCAGCTGAAGAAGGCGGGCGTCTCCGTCAGCGTCGACGACTCCTCCAGCACCTGGCGCACCCCGGCGCCCCAGGGGGCCGAGGAGCTCGGGTCCGTCGAGTCGGCCCCGCTCGGCGACGTCCTCGCGCTCGCCCTCGACCACTCCGACAACGCCCTCACCGAAAACGTCGCGCGCCAGGCCGCGGTCGCCGACGGCGCCGGGGCGAGCTTCGCCGAGGTGACCCGCTGGGTCCGCACGACGCTGGAGGACGCCGGGGTCGACATGACCGGGGCCAAGCTCAGGGACAACAGCGGCCTCAGCTCGGGCCAGGTCGTGCCTGCGCGGGTGATCTCCGATGTCATGCAGCTGGGCATCACCGGCAGCGCCACGAGCATGACCCGGGTGCTGTCCGACCTGCCGATCGCGGGCCTCACCGGCACGCTCCACGACCGCTTCCTCGTCGAGGAGTCCCGTGGGGCCGCCGGCATCGCCCGCGCCAAGACCGGCACCCTCACCGGCACCTCCGCCCTCGCCGGGACGACGACGACCGCCGACGGCCGGCTGCTCACCTATGTGCTGGTCGCCGACCGGGTGCCCTCGACGACGGGCACGCTCGGCGCCCGCGCGGCCCTCGACGAGGTCGTCGCCGACCTCACCGACTGCGGCTGCCGCTGACTCGACGTGGACCGGCTCCGTAGGGTGGCACCGTGACCAACTACGTGGACTGGAAGTTCGCCACCTCCGCGGGCACGCGGCTCGTGCCGCCCGGCCCCGACGTCAGCCCCGAGGAGGCGGTCGAGGCCGTCGAGGAGATCCGGGCGCTGGCGGGGCAGGCCGTCGAGCCGGTCGCCGCGACCTCCCGGCTGCGCGCTCCCGGTGACGCGCCCGCTCCGCTCGTCATCGATCGCCGCACGTGGATCGAGGTCAACGCCGCGTCGATGTCGGGCATGCTCGACCCTGCCTTCGAGGCCGCGTCGCGTCGCAAGACCAAGGAGCCCTCCGCGGCCGCCCAGGCCGTCGGCTCCAAGATCACCGGGGCCGAGGCCGGCGGAATGCTCGCCTTCCTCTCGACCAAGGTGCTGGGCCAGTACGACCTGGCGCCCGAGGGAGACCCGGCGCTGCTCCTCGTCGCGCCCAACATCGTCGCGACAGAGCGCGACATCGACGCCGTGCCCCGCGACTTCCGCCTGTGGGTCTGCCTCCACGAGGAGACCCACCGGGTGCAGTTCACCGCGGTGCCGTGGCTGCGCGACCACCTCGTTACCAGCGCCCGCAGCCTCGCCGGCGACCTCATGCCCGACTCCGAGGCCCTGCGCACCCGCCTCGAGCAGGTGACCACCCAGCTGCCGCGGGTCTTCTCCGGCGACAGCCAGGGCCTGGCCGAGCTCGTCATCACGCCCGAGCAGCGCGAGCGGATGGCCCAGGTCACCGCCGTGATGTCGCTGCTCGAGGGCCACGCCGACGTCGTCATGGACGACGTCGGCCCCGAGCACGTCCCGACCGTGGCGACGATCCGGGCCCGCTTCACCAAGCGCCGCAAGGGCGCCGGTGCCGTCGACCGTCTGCTGCGTCGCCTCCTCGGCCTCGAGGCCAAGATGCGTCAGTACCGCGACGGCGCCACCTTTGTCCGCACGGTCCAGGACGCCGTCGGCGTCGACGGCTTCAACGCCGTGTGGACCTCGCCCGAGACGCTGCCCACCGCACGCGAGATCACCGAACCCGCCGCCTGGGTGCAGCGGGTCCACGGCTGACGTGGGCGCCGGTCACCCCTCCCAGGCCGAGTGCCGAAGGGGGGTCCGCGCGGCTCTCGCGGGGCTGCCCGCGGGCTCGCTGGCGCTCGCCGCGGTGAGCGGGGGAGCCGACTCCCTCGCGCTCGCCGCCGCTCTGGCGGCCGAGGCGCCGGCGCACGACGTCACCGCGGGCGCGATCATCGTCGACCACCAGCTGCAGGAGGAGTCCGCCGACGTCGCGCTCCTCGCGGCCCAGCACTGCGCCGACCTCGGGCTCGGGCCGGTCGCCGTGGTCCCGACACTCGTCACCGCGAGCGGCAAGGGCCTCGAGGCGGCCGCGCGCGAGGCGCGCTACGCGGCTCTCGCCGAGACCGCGGCCGCGATGGGTGAGGACCACCCCGCCCACCTCGTGCTCCTCGGGCACACCCGCGACGACCAGGCCGAGCAGGTGCTGCTCGGGCTCGCCCGCGGCTCCGGTGCGCGGTCCCTGGCCGGCATGGCCGTGCTCGTGGTCCGGGAGGGGACTCCCTTCGCCCGGCCGCTGCTGCACCTGCCGCGCGCCACGACCCGGCAGGCCTGTCAGGAGTGGGGCCTCACGCCGTGGGAGGACCCGATGAACTCCGACCGCGCCTACGCCCGGGTGCGCGCGCGGCAGGCGCTCGCCGACCTCGAGGGCGACCTCGGGCCCGGCATCGCCGAGGCGCTGGTCCGCAGCGCCGACCTGCTGCGCGACGACGCCGACCTGCTCGACGACCTCGCTGAGCGGGCCACGCCCGACGACGACCCGGCCGGGGTGCCGGTGGGGGAGCTCGCGGAGCTGGCCCCCGCCCTTCGCTCCCGGGTCTGGCGGCGCCTGCTGCTGCGCTCCGGGGCGCCGGCAGGAGACCTGACGGCCGGTCACGTCGCCGCCTGCGACCGGCTCGTCACCGACTGGCACGGCCAGGGACCACTCCACCTGCCCGGCGACCAGAGGGTGCGCCGAGACCGCGACCGGGTGCACATCGCACGTGCACCTGGTGGACAATGAGAGCCGCCCGACCCGAGCAAGGAGAGCTGTGGACTCCAAGGACATCAAGGACGACCTCGTCGAGGTGCTCCTCACCGAAGAGCAGATCCAGACCCGACTCGGCAAGCTCGCCGCCGAGGTGTGGGAGTACTACCAGGACAAGGACGTGCTCCTCGTCGGCGTGCTCAAGGGCGCGGTCATGGTCATGGCCGACTTCATGCGCCACCTGCCCGGCTCCGCCCCGATGGACTGGATGGCGGTCAGCTCCTACGGCTCCGGCACCAAGTCCTCGGGCGTCGTGCGCATCCTCAAGGACCTCGACGCCGACATCACCGACAAGCACGTGCTCATCGTCGAGGACATCATCGACTCCGGCCTGACGCTGTCGTGGATCCGCGCCAACCTCGAGTCCCGCTCGCCGGCCTCCGTCGAGATCCTCACCCTGCTGCGCAAGCCCGACGCCGCCAAGGTCGAGATCGACACCCGCTGGGTCGGCTTCGACATCGCCAACGAGTTCGTCGTCGGCTACGGCCTCGACTTCGCCGAGGGCTACCGCAACCTGCGCGACGTCGCGACGCTCGCGCCGCACGTCTACTCGTAGCGGGGCGCGGGGTCTCGAGGCTCGTCGCTGCGCTCCTCGCACCTCGACCACCGATGCGTCGCTGCGCTCCTCGCACCTCGACCACCGATGTGTCGCTGCGCTCCTCGCAGCTCGACCACCGATGTGTCGCTGCGCTCCTCGAAGCTCGACCACCGGGAGGGGCCGGGAACACCGGGGGATGGGTGGTCGTTGGCCAGATAGCCGCTGGTGGGCGGCGGTCAGGTAGTTTCGTCCTGATTGCCCCGGCCCTGCCGGTGGCCGCCACGTCGTCGAGTCAGGAAGTCCGGGAAGCCCCCGTACCCGTATGAACGCCAAGAAGATCTTCCGTGCCCCCGCCTTCTGGGCGCTGCTGCTCATCGCAGTCTTCGTCCTGATGTTCACCACCCGTGGTGGCGGGGACTACGCGCGGGTGGACACCTCCGCCGCCGAAAAGCTCGTCACCGACGGCAAGGTGGACAAGGCCCACTTCACGACCGACAACCTGCTGCAGCTCGACCTCAAGGAGGGCGAGACCTACTCCGACGGCGAGGCGGTCAAGGACGCCGACAAGGTCGAGACCGAGTTCATCGACGCCCGCGCCTCGCACATGCTCGACATCGTCGAGGACAACGTCGACGGCGTGCAGAACGACACCGTCGAGACCCCGAGCGTGTGGTCGAGCCTGCTGCTCTCGCTCCTGCCGCTCCTGCTGCTCGTCGCCCTCTTCTGGTTCATCATCAGCCAGGCCCAGGGCGGCGGCTCCAAGGTCATGCAGTTCGGCAAGTCCAAGGCCAAGCTCGCGACCAAGGACACCCCCAAGGTGACCTTCGCCGACGTCGCCGGTGCCGACGAGGCGGTCGAGGAGCTGCACGAGATCGTCGAGTTCCTGCGCGACTCCGGCAAGTTCCTCGCCGTCGGCGCCAAGATCCCCAAGGGCGTGCTGCTCTACGGCCAGCCCGGTACCGGTAAGACGCTGCTCGCGCGCGCCGTGGCCGGCGAGGCGGGCGTGCCCTTCTACTCGATCTCCGGCTCGGACTTCGTCGAGATGTTCGTCGGTGTCGGTGCCAGCCGGGTGCGCGACCTCTTCGAGCAGGCCAAGGCCAACCAGCCGGCGATCATCTTCGTCGACGAGATCGACGCCGTCGGTCGTCACCGTGGCGCCGGTCTCGGCGGTGGTCACGACGAGCGCGAGCAGACGCTCAACCAGCTGCTCGTCGAGATGGACGGCTTCGACGTCAAGACCAATGTCATCCTCATCGCGGCGACCAACCGCCCCGACATCCTCGACCCGGCGCTGCTGCGCCCGGGCCGCTTCGACCGCCAGATCGCCGTCGAGAATCCCGACATGCTCGGCCGGCACCGCATCCTCGAGGTGCACGCCGCCGGCAAGCCGATGGCTCCCGGTGTCGACCTGCTCGCCGTCGCCCGCCGTACCCCGGGCATGACCGGTGCCGACCTGGCCAACGTGCTCAACGAGGCGGCGCTGCTCACCGCGCGCTCGGACAAGCAGTTCATCGACGACGCGATCCTCGACGAGGCCATCGACCGGGTCATCGCCGGCCCGCAGAAGCGCACCCGGATCATGAGCGCGCAGGAGCGCAAGATCACCGCCTACCACGAGGGCGGGCACGCGCTCGTCGCCGCGGCGATGAACCACACCGACCCGGTCACCAAGATCACGATCCTGCCGCGTGGCCGGGCCCTCGGCTACACGATGGTGCTGCCCGTCGACGACAAGTACTCGACGACCCGCAACGAGATCCTCGACCAGCTCGCCTACGCCCTCGGTGGCCGCGTCGCGGAGGAGATCATCTTCCACGACCCGTCGACCGGTGCGTCCAACGACATCGAGAAGGCGACGTCGATGGCCCGCAAGATGGTCACCGAGTTCGGCATGAGCGAGCGCATCGGCGCGGTCAAGCTCGGCCAGTCCCAGGGCGAGGTCTTCCTCGGCCGCGACATGGGCCACCAGCGCGACTACTCCGAGAACATCGCCGCCATCGTCGACGAGGAGGTGCGCCGCTTCATCGAGGACGCCCACGACGAGGCCTGGCACGCGCTCAACGACAACCGCGACATCCTCGACCGCCTCGTCCTCGAGCTGCTCGAGCACGAGACGCTCAACGCCAAGGAGCTCGCCGAGATCTTCGCCGACGTGCGCAAGCGCCCGGTCCGCCCGACGTGGCTGAGCAGCGAGCACCGCACGATCTCGACGATCCCGCCGGTGCTCACCCCCGCGGAGCAGGAGGCCGTGCGCAAGCGCGAGGCCGAGCAGGGCGCCCCGGTGACGGTGCCCTCGAGCGTCGAGCGCGAGGCAGCGCACGGTGAGGCGAGCCAGGGTGACGCTCGGGTGACCGACGCGATCGACCGGGCGGCCCAGGAGGGCGCGAGCCCCTATGCCGAGGACCCGACGACCGAGATCCGTCAGGCGCCGCCGGCCGACCGCGCGGACGGCGACGGGCCCGCCTGAGCCATGACCGACGTCGACCTGCCGCGCATCGAGGCAGCCGTCCGCGAGATCCTGCTCGCGGTGGGAGAGGACCCCGACCGCGACGGTCTCGTCGACACCCCGGGTCGGGTGGCGCGCGCCTACGCCGAGGTCTTCTCCGGGCTGCACGTGGACCCCGCCGAGCTGCTCGCGACGACCTTCGACATCGACCACGGCGAGCTCGTGATCGTCCGTGACATCCCGCTGTACTCGACCTGCGAGCACCATCTCGTGCCCTTCCACGGCGTCGCCCACGTGGGCTACCTGCCCGGCAGCAGCGGCAAGGTGACCGGCCTGTCGAAGATCGCGCGTCTCGTCGACCTCTTCGCCAAGCGGCCCCAGGTGCAGGAGCGACTCACCACGCAGGTCGCCGACGCACTCGTCGAGCACCTCGACGTCGGTGGCGTCATCGTCGTCGTCGAGGCCGAGCACCTGTGCATGTCGATGCGTGGGGTGCGCAAGCCCGGCGCGACGACCATCACCTCCGCCGTGCGCGGCCAGCTGCGCGACGCGACGACCCGCGCCGAGGCGATGGCTCTGCTCACCGGGGCCGCCCGGTGACCCACCCGGTCCTCGCGCACCTCGCGGCGGCCGCTGACCGGCCGGGCCCGGTCGTCATGGGCGTCGTCAACGTCACGCCCGACTCCTTCAGCGACGGCGGCCGGTGGATCGAGACCGATGCGGCCCTGGCCCACGCCCGGGCACTCGTCGCCGAGGGGGCGCTCGTCGTCGACGTCGGTGGTGAGTCCACCCGCCCCGGCGCGACCCGCCCCTCCCTCGACGAGGAGCTGCGCCGCGTGGTGCCGGTCGTCGAGGCCCTGGCCGCCGAGGGTGTCGTCGTCTCCGTCGACACGATGCGTGCCGAGGTGGCCCGGGAGGCCCTCGCCGTCGGTGGCGCGATCATCAACGACGTGAGCGGCGGACTGGCCGACCCCCAGATGCCGGCCCTCGTCGCCGAGAGCGGGGCTCCCTTCGTCGTCATGCACTGGCGCGGTCACGCCCACGACATGCAGACGCGGGCGCACTACGACGACGTCGTCGCCGAGGTGTGCGCCGAGCTCCTCGAGCGGGTCGACGTGCTGCTCGCCGCGGGGGCGCAGCGCGGGCAGCTCGTCCTCGATCCCGGCATCGGCTTCGCCAAGACGGCCGAGCACAACTGGGCGCTCCTCGCCGGGCTCGAGCCGGTCGTCGACCTCGGGCTGCCGGTGCTGCTCGGCACCTCGCGCAAGGGATTCCTCGGCAAGGTCGGGCGGGCCGAGGGCGACGAACGCCCCCTCGACGCCCGTGCCGTCGTCACCGCCGCCACGAGCGCCCGTGCCGCCCGCGCCGGGGTGTGGTGCGTGCGGGTCCACGACGTCACCGCGACGGTCGACGCGATCGACGTCGCGGCTGCTCTGGGTGAGGTCCCTTCGAGGCTCGGCCGCGGGCGGCCTCGCACCTCAGGGAGCGAAGGGGATGGGCTCGGCCGCGGACGGCCTCGCACCTCGGGGAGCGACCAGTGAGGGACCGGATCAGCCTGCTCGGAGTGCGCGCCCGCGGCTTCCACGGCGTCCTGCCTGACGAGAAGCGCGACGGGCAGGACTTCGTGGTCGACGTCGTGCTCCACCTCGACCTCGCGCCGGCCGGCGCCAGTGATGACCTCGACCGCACGGTCAGCTACGCCGAGGTCGGTGCCGACGTCGTCGCCCGGATCGAGGGTCCCTCGCTCGACCTCATCGAGTCCCTGGCCGAGCAGATCGCCGGTGACGCGCTCGCACGCCCGGTCGTGCGGGCCGTCGACGTCACCGTCCACAAGCCGTCCGCGCCGGTCGGAGTGCCCTTCGGGGACGTCAGCGTGAGCGTCCACCGTCGTCGCGAGGTGCCGGTCGTCATCGCCCTGGGCGCCAACCTCGGCGACGCCGCCCGCACCCTGCAGGCCGCCGTCGACGACCTCGGCGACGCCGTGCACGGGGTGCGGCGGGCTCCCTTCGTCACGACGGAGCCGGTCGGGGGCCCGGACCAGCCGCGCTACACCAACTCCGTGCTCGTCGCCACGACGTCGTTGTCGCCGGGCAAGCTGCTCGCGCGACTCCATGCCGTCGAGGCCCGGCACGGGCGGGTCCGCGAGGTCCGGTGGGGCGCGCGCACGCTCGACCTCGACCTCGTGCAGTACGGCGACCCCCGCGACGGCAGCGACGTCGTGAGCGATGCTCCCGAGCTGACCCTGCCGCACCCGCGCGCGCACGAGCGGGGCTTCGTCCTGCAGCCGTGGTCGCGCGTCGACCCGGAGGCTGTCCTGCGCGTCGGCGGCGCGACCCGTCGGGTCGCCGACCTGCTCGCCGAGGTCGACACCGACGACATCGAGGACCTGTGATGCTCGACCGCGGACTGCGCCTGCCGACCGTCCTGGGGGTCCTCGCGGTCGCCGGCGTCCTCAGCTGGGGCTTCGGCCGCTGGTGGATCTCCGGTGGCCACTCCCCGCTGCGGGTCGGGTGGTTCACCGGTGTGCTGCTGCTCGGCATGGCCGCCGTCGTCGTCGTGACGGGGCGCCGCATGTGGCGGATGCGCCACGGTCGCGCCCACGTCGGCCCGATCGTCGCCGAGCGGATCCTGCGGCTGGCCCAGGCCAGCGCCATCACGGGCGCCGTCGTCGCCGGTCTCTACCTCGGTCAGGCCCTCGCCCTGGCACCGGACATCGGCTATGCGGGGCGCGGTGAGCTCGCGCTGGCCTGGTCGGTGGCGGGCCTCGGGGCGATCGCCCTCCTCGCCGCCGGCATGGTCGTGCAGTGGTGGTGTCGCGTCGACGACGATGACGACGACGAGTCGGAGAGCTCGACCCTCAGCTGACCATCTGGTCGGCCCACACCACCCAGTTGCCCTCGTAGTGGCCCTGGTTGATCGGGGTCTCCGGGTCACAGGTGATCAGGCGCAGCACAGGGTTGGGGTTGTCCCAGTCCCAGATCGAGTCGTCCTGCGGCACGCCCTTCTTCGAGGCGGGCTCCGACTTGGTGATCTTGAACTTCACGGTCCGACCCGACCCGTAGGTGACGGTGACGACGTCGCCGATCTTGACTCGGGGCAGGTTCCAGAAGACGTCGGGGTTGCTGCCGTGGTTGATGTGGCCGACGAGGATGCTCGCGCCCTGATAGCCCGGTTTGGGCCAGCCCGGCTCGGCGTACCAGCCCGCGGTGCCGAAGGGGGGAGCCAGCACCTTTTCGGAGTCGAGCAGCGTCGCCTCGAGGCTGGCGTCGACGATGTCGCGACCGCCGGAGCGAACCTGCACGCGTGTGGGGCTGCCGGCCGGCGCCTCCACAGAGCCCTGCTCGCTCGAGGGTGAGGCGTCGCTGCGCTGTGCTGCGGAGGAGGGGCTCGACGAGGAGGACGAGGAGCTCGAGCGCTGGCTCGTCGAGGACGAGCTCTCCGGCTGGCGTGAGGGCTCGGTGATCTCGCTCGGCGGGACATAGGTGCCGACCGGCAGCGCGGACGGATCGTCGTCGCGTTGCGTCCACCAGGCACCAGCGGCTGCGCCACCCCCGATGAAGAGCGCCACGGCGGCGGCGATGAGCCACGTCGTGCGCCGGAACTGCTTGCGTTCGCGCCACTTCTGTCGTCGCGTCGGCGGAGTCGTCACACGGTCCTCCCATGTCATGTGTCGGCTGTCGAGGTCAACGTCCGGGGGGCACACGGAGTTCCCCCTGGGGACAACGGTACGGGCCGCCGGGTGGGAAGTGGATCCCGACCCGACGGCCCGTGCCGTCTGTCACTGACTCAGGTCAGTGATGGTGCCTCAGTGCTGGGCGCTCTGGCGGCGACGCGCCAGGACGAGCGTGCCGGCGCCGGCGCCGGCGAGGAGGGCCCCACCGAGGAGGAACGCGGCGCTGTTGGTGCCGGCCGGCTCCTGGACTCGCTGGAAGCCGTCGGTCTGGACGACGCCCGGGGTCTCGGGACCCTTTGAGCCGTTGTCGTCACCGGGGCTCGTGGTGGAGCCGCCGTTGTCGTCGGGGTTGACCCACGGGGCGTAGTACTCGACATTGCAGCCGCCGGCGACCGAGCCGTCGTTGCCGTTGGCGTCGATGCAGTCCTCGGAGACGAGGCGGACGTAGTCAGTGCCCTCGGCGAAGGGGAAGTCGCGGGTGTTGGACCCCTCGGAGACATTCCACTCGATGGTGCGCAGGACGTTCTTGTCGCCGTCGAGCAGGAGGACGCTGATCACGCCGTCCTGGTCAGCGGTGCCCTCGACCGTGAAGCTCTTGCCGTCCTCGGTGATCGGGAGGCTGTCGGGCTCGATGAACCAGTCGTTGACCTCGGGGGCCGCCGTCGTGGAGGACGAGGTGGACGAGGGCGCCGACGTCGTGGAGGTGGCGGACGGCTCGGACGTGGTCGTCGAGGTCGGCTCGGACGTGGTCGTCGAGGTCGGCTCGGACGTGGTCGTCGAGGTCGGCTCGGACGTGGTCGTCGAGGTCGGCTCGGACGTCGTGGTGGAGGTCGAGGTCGGCTCGGACGTCGTGGTCGGCTCGGAGGTGGTCGGCTCGGAGGTCGTGGGCTCCGACGTCGTCGGCTCGGAGGTGGTGGGCGTGGGCTCGGCCTCCTCCTCGACGGTCACGGTGTCGATGACCTTGTCGCCGTCGGCGTAGGTGCAGGTGGACTCGATCGGGCTGAGCGTGCCGGCCTCACCCGCGGCGTTGTAGCCGTGGAAGGTCGCGGTGAAGCTCTCGGGGGCCGAGATCGTGTAGGTGCCGGCGACCTCGGGCGTGACGGCGATGGCGTCGCCGCTGATCGGCAGGTCGGGGGTGTCGTCCTGGGTCCAGCCGCCGTTGTCCCCGTCGTAGATCTTGGTGCGGGCGATCGACAGGTCGGTGGTGAAGGTCGCCGACTCGGTGCCGTCGCTCAGGGTGGCCTCGACGCCGGGGATCTCGGCGCGGACGTCTTCCCACTGCAGGGCGCCGGCCATGCCGTTGGCCAGGGCGCTGGTGAGGGTGACGGTGCCGCTGGGCTTGACCGACAGGTCGGTGCCCACCGTGGTCGTCTCCGGGGCATCTGTGTCGAGCGTGACGGCCAGCGTCTGCTCGCCGAGCGGCGTCGTGCACGTGTAGTTGAGCGTCGTCGCCGCCTGGGCCGGGACGCTGACGGCGATGCCCGCCAGCCCCAGTCCCGTGACGAGTGCGGCGCCCGCGGACAGGCGGGCAGTGAGGCGCTTGGCCATGTGAATTTCTCTCCCCTAGTCGTGATGCCCCCGGTGCGAGGCACCTTCCCGCCGAAACTTACCGGCCGCTGGGAGCCCTCACAACCCTTTCCCAGCAACGTATTACCGATCGGTCACTGGGCGTGGACGGGCTGGGAGGCGGGCGCCGGGCCCGGCGCGAGGCCGCCGGACGACGGCGAAGCGCCCCGGGGAGCCTCCCCGGGGCGCTGCGTCAGACGCGTGGAGCGCGGTCAGTGCTGCGCGGCCTTGCGGCGCGCGACGACCACGGTCGAGGCGCCGGCACCGGCGAGCAGGAGCCCGCCGAGAGCGATGGCCGTGGGGCTCGTCAGTGCCGACCCGGCGGTGACGCCGTCGGTCTGCACCACACCGGGCACCTCGGGCTCACCGGCGTCGCCGGACCCGGCGCCCGCGTCGTCGCCGGCGTCGTCACCGGAGCCGGTGTCGTCGGCGGGCGGCTCCTCGGTGTCGTCGGCCGGCGGGTCGCTCGGCTCCTCCGGCTCGGCCGGCGGGTCGCTCGGCTCCTCCGGCTCGGCCGGCTCCTCGGGCTCCTCGGCGGGCGGCTCCGCGTCGCCGACGGCGACGGTGCCGACCGTCGCGTCCTCGGGAGCGGTGCACTCGATCTGGAAGATGAAGCCGTCCTGGTTCTCGAGCTGGGCGGTGAAGTCGCCGGCCGTGATCGGGACGTTGACGTCCTCGGCCGGGGCGGTCTCCTCCGTGCTCTCGCCGGTGGCGTCCACCGAGACGGTGCCGGTGGCGGGCACGTCCGTCTTCGGGACGGTGAGGGCCACGTCGCGGGCGGTCCCCCCTTCGCCGAAGGTGTAGGTCGTCTCGGCCGTGCCCTCGAGGGAGGTCACGCCCAGGCCCTGCATCGTCTCCGTGGCGTCGGCGCCGGGGGTGACGGTCGCGGTGACGGCGCCGGCCGGGATCGTCTCGCCCTGCTCGACGGCCTCCGGCACGTCGAGGGTCAGGTCGACCGTCCACGGGTCGGTGAACTGGATGTTCTGCCCGACCTCTTCGCAGGTGTACTCGAGGCTGCCGGTGACCTCCGCCGAGGCGGGCGCCGCGGTGGCGACCCCCATCAGGCCGAGCCCGGTGACGAGGGCGGCGCCCGCGGAGGCGCGGGTGGTGAAGTTGGTCATGGAGTTCCCCATCTTCGGTGGTCACGCCCCCGAGACCGGGGGCGCGGTCGTCCCGGCAACCTACCCGCGGGTAGCAATGGGTGCCACCGGAGTGGGGAGGGGTGTGGGTGGGGTCACGTTCCGGGCGCGGAAGGCGCCGCATCGCCCGCAGCGGGGCTACTTGTCGACGTCGCCGACGACGAAGAACATCGAGCCGAGCACCGAGACCATGTCGGCGACGAGGCAGCCCGGGAGCAGCTCGGCGAGCACCTGGACGTTGTTGAAGGAGGCCGAGCGCAGCTTGAGCCGCCACGGGGTCTTCTCCCCGCGGGAGACGAGGTGGTAGCCGTTGAGCCCCAGCGGATTTTCGGTGGCGGTGTAGCGCTCGCCCTCGGGCACCTTGAGCACCTTGGGCAGGCGCTGGTTGATGGGTCCGCGGGGCAGCGACCGGAGCCGCTCGACGCAGGCGTCGGCGAGGTCGAGGCTGACGTGGGTCTGCTCGAGCAGGACCTCGAGGCGGGCGAGCGAGTCGCCGGCGGTCCGCGTGACGACCCGACCGGGCCCGCCGTCGCCGAAGAGCTCGCCGTAGGCGAGGTAGGGAGCATCGCGTCGCAGGTCGATGTCGACGCCGCTGGCCCGGGCGATCGGCCCGGAGACGCCGTAGGCCTCGGCGAGCGAAGGGGGGAGCACCCCGATACCGCGGGTGCGGGCCTCGAGGATCTCGTTGCCGACGAGCATCGCCTCGAGCTGCGGCATGCGGGCGCGCACGGCCGCAACGGCCGTCGTCACCCGGTCGAGCCACCCCGCGGGCAGGTCCTCCTTGAGCCCGCCGACCCGGTTGAACATGAAGTGCATCCGGCCGCCGGAGATCTCCTCCATGACCGCCTGGATCTCCTCGCGCTCGCGGAAGGAGTAGAAGATCGGGGTCATCGCCCCGAGCTCGAGCGGGTAGGAGCCGAGGAACATCAGGTGGTTGAGCACGCGGTTGAGCTCGGCGAGCAGGGTACGGGTCCACGTCGCCCGCTCGGGGACCTCCATGCCGAGCATCGCCTCGACGCCGAGGACGACGCCGAGCTCGTTGCCGAAGGCGGAGAGCCAGTCGTGCCGGTTGGCCAGGACGGTGATCTGGCGGTAGTCGCGCACCTCGAAGAGCTTTTCGGCGCCGCGGTGCATGTAGCCGACGACGGGGTCGGCGGAGACGATGCGCTCGCCGTCGAGGGCGACCCGCAGCCGCAGCACGCCGTGGGTTGCCGGGTGCTGGGGGCCGATGTTGAGCACCATGTCGGCGCTGGCGAGCGACCCGTCGCCGACCCCCACGTCGAGGGTCCGGGTGCCGGAGGTGCCCGGGGTGCTCGTCATGCCCGCCAGTATGCGTCAGGTGCAGTGGTGCCGTGCGGCTTTGGCACCATGGTCGGGTGCCGATGTCCCGACGAGCGCGACGCCTGGGCGCGGGGCTGACCGTCCTCGCGCTCACTGTGGCGATCCTCGGCGCCTGCACGGACGAGGCGCCCTACCGCGCCGAGGGGACGGCCGCGGTGGAGGGCACTGCGGTGCTCGACCCGTGGTTCGACGCGGTCAGGGGCGATGGCGACGACGCGGCCGACGTCGTGGTCCTCGGTGACTCCGTGAGCGAGGGTGCCGGCATGAGCACCGATCTCGAGCGGCGCTGGGTCGATCGGCTCCAGGCGAAGCTGCGCCAGCGGTCGGGCACCGCGGACTGCCCGACCGACCCGGGCGGCTGGCACGGGACCACCTCGCTCGTGCCCGCGACCTATCGCGCCGGCACGCTGCCCGACCCCGTGGTGCGCGGCCGCGCGATCCTCACCCCGACGCTGGGCCCCGGCGGCCGGGGCGTCGGGCTCCAGCCGGGCGCGAGCGTCTCGTGGCAGGTCGAGGCGCAGTCGGTGGACATCGGCTACCGCACCCGGTTCAGCGGCGGGCCTTTCCAGGTGCGCATCGACGGCGAGATCCCGCTCGACGGTCTCGCCGTGCCGACCGACGCCGACGGGGGAGCCGAGCGGCGCACCTGGTCCTCGGGGGACCTCGGGCCGGGCACGCACACGGTCACCGTCGTCAACGACCAGCCGCGCAGCACCGGCCGTCGGGCGGTCATCACCGACCTCATGCCCTATCGCGGGGACCGTGACCGGTGCGTGCACGTGCTCGACTCCTCGCGGGCCGGCGTGCGTGCCTCGACGATCGCGCAGACCCCGGCCTACCTGCGCGATGCGCTGTCGCTCGACCCCGACCTGCTCCTCGTGCCGCTCGGGTTCAATGACCAGCGGGCCGGGGACTCCGCGCGGCAGTTCGGCGAGAGCCTCGACGGGATCATCCGGCAGAGCCGCGCGATGGGCTACGAGGGCCCGATCCTCATCGTCGGGTGGTTCCCGCCGAAGCGGGTGGCCGGCCAGGCCGACTGGGACGACTACCTGTCGGTGATGCGGGGGCGCACCCGGCACGAAGGCGTGAGCTTCATCGACCTCTCGCCGGTGCTGCCGGCGGCCGACCCCGACTCGAGCTACTTCCTCGACGGGCTGCACCCCTCGGCGCGGGCCCAGCCGCTCATGGCCGAGGCCCTCGCCGACGTGCTCGCCCCGACGCCGGACAGGACGCCGACCTCATCGTCGCCCGCGACGACGAGCGAGGCGTCACCCGACCCGTCGCAGCGCCCACAGGAACCCTCCGGGACCCCCTGACGTCAGCGCGCTCGCCTGCGACGCTCGGGCGAGGGCCGCCAGGTAGCTGGCCGGGTCGCTGCGGGCCAGGTCGAGCGGTGGTCGTGCGCCGTCGAGACCCAGCTCGCGCAGTGCCTCCCGCTGGGTGAGCAGCCGGTCGGGGCGAAGGGAGTCCATCGCCACGTGGGCGGTCAGGTCGCATCCACCGTCCGGCACCGGAGCGCAGACCGCGCCGTCGACGTAGCCGACGAGCGACCCGGCGGGTGGCCGGTCGTCGCGGGTGTGCCCGTAGTCGACGGCGACGACGAGGCCGGAGTGCACCCCCTCGACGAGTCCGGCGAAGGCGGCGTCGCGCGTGCGGCCCACCTCGACGCGGTCGCCGGGCTCGCGGGGTGCGGGCCACCATGCGTCGGCCCACTCGAGGTCGGCGCCCCCGAGCGGCGGACCGAGACGCTCGGCGCCGCTCGGCCCGACGTGCACCTCGCGCAGCGTGCCGTCGTCGTCGACCTCGGCCACCGGGCAGGGCACGACGTCGAGCCACTCGTGGGCGAGGACGAGGGCACCCGTGAGGTGGCCGAGGTCCGGCAGGTGTCGGCCGCCGGGGGAGCGGACCCACTCGACCCGCTGGGCGAGGTCTGCCGGCCGGTCCACGACGTCGGTGCCCACGAGGCGGATCGACGGATCGGCCTGTGCGGCAAGGGCTTCGAGCAGCTCGCCGCGGCCGCAGGCGACGTCGACGATCGTGGTGAGCGACTCCCTTCGGGCCAGCTCGAGCAGGGCACCGGCGAGCAGCTCGGCGGCTCCGCCCTGCGCGGACGTCGCGAAGTGGCCGGCCGGTCCCTCCGGCCGCCGGTAGAACCCCCCTTCGCCGTACAGGGCCTCGTGCCATGCCCGCTCCCACGTCCGCTCCACCCGCACGACACTAGGCAAGGGCGAAGGGGGGATGCGTCCGCGGGTAGCGTCGGGGCCGTGAGCGAGCCAGACCCGAGCGGCGGACGACCGCCAGCCCCTGCCCGGCCGACCCTGCGGGTCGGCGTCGTCGGAGCCGGTCGCGTCGGCGCCGTGCTCGGGGCTGCGCTGCGCGCCGCCGGCCACGAGGTCGTCGCGGTCTCGGCGGTCTCCGACGACTCCCGGGAGCGGGCCGAGGCCCTGCTGCCGGGCGTGCCCGTGCGGCCCGTCCCCGAGGTGGTGCAGTCCGCGCAGCTCGTGCTGCTCGCCGTCCCCGACGACGCACTGACCGACCTCGTCGCCGGCCTGCACTCGACCGGGACCTGGGTGCCGGGGCAGCTCGTGGCCCACACCTCGGGCCGGCACGGTCTGGCTCCCTTCGCGCCGGTCGCCGACGCGCTGCTGCCGATGGCGATCCATCCCGCGATGACCTTCACCGGGACCAGCCTCGACCTGGCGCGGCTGGCCGAGTGCTGCTTCGGCATCACGACGCCGGAGGCGCTGCGGCCGGTCGCCGAGGCGCTCGTCGTCGAGATGGGTGGCGAGCCGGTGTGGGTGCCCGAGGAGGCCCGCGGCCGCTACCACGCCGCTCTCGCGCACGGCAGCAACCACCTCGTCACCCTCGTCGCCCAGGCCATGGAGGTGCTGCGCTCGGCCGGGATCGACCCCGCGGACCGCGTGCTGCGCCCGCTCCTGCAGGCGAGCCTCGACAACGCCCTGTCGTCGGGTGACGCCGCCCTCACCGGACCGGTCGCCCGCGGTGATGCCGGTACCGTGGCCGCGCACCTCGCGGAGCTCGCCGATCTGCCGGAGGACGTCGCCACCGCCTACCGCGCGCAGGCCCGGGCCACCGCCCTTCGTGCGCAGCGCAGCGGCCGACTCCGCGGGGACGACGCCGCCACGATCCTGACCACCCTCGACGAGGAGACCCGATGACCACCGCCCCCGTCGTCGCCCGCACCCGCGACGAGCTCGCACCGGCCCGGGCCGCCCTCACCGACGGCGACGTCGCCGTCGTCATGACCATGGGTGCCCTCCACGAGGGGCACGCGCGACTCATCCGCACCGCCCGCGAGCGGGCGCGGCACGTCGTCGTCACGATCTTCCTCAACCCGCTGCAGTTCGGTCCCAAGGAGGACCTCTCGCGCTACCCGCGCACCTTCGACTCCGACCTGGAGATCTGCACCCGCGAGGGCGTCGACCTCGTCTTCGCGCCGACACCCGATGTCATCTACCCCGACGGTGACCCGGGAGTGCGCATCTCGGCCGGGCCGCTCGGCGACGTCCTCGAGGGGCAGTCGCGCCCGGGGCACTTCGACGGGATGCTCACGGTCGTCGCCAAGCTCATGCACCTCACCCGCGGTGACCTCTTCTATTACGGGCAGAAGGACGCCCAGCAGCTGCTGCTCATCAAGCGGATGGTCCGCGACATCGACTTCCCCGGCAGCGTCGTCGCCGTGCCGACCGTCCGCGAGGAGGACGGTCTGGCGATGAGCAGCCGCAACACCTATCTCTCGCCCAGCGACCGGGAGACCGCGCTCGCGCTCTCCCGCGCCCTGCGTGCCGGCGCCGCCCGCGCCGTCGAGGGCCCCTCGGCGATCCGGCGGGCCGCCCGCGAGGTGCTCATCGAGGAGCCGCTCGCGCTCGTCGACTACCTCGTGCTCGTCCACCCGACGACGCTCGAGGACGTGCCTGAGTGGTACCAGGGCGAGGCCCTGCTCGCCGTCGCGGCCCGGGTCGGCACGACCCGGCTCATCGACAACATCCCGGTGCTCCTGGCGCCCGGGGGAGGTGCGCGCGAGACCTTCGCCGAGTGAGCCTGCGCGCACCGCGCCATGGGCACGAGGCGGATTCTGCGAGACTGGTGGGCGCTCACCTCGCCTCACGACATAAGGACACTCGCGTGCAGCGCTTCATGCTCCACAGCAAGATCCACCGGGCCACGGTCACCCAGGCCGACCTGCACTACGTCGGGTCGCTGACCATCGACATGGACCTCATGGACGCCGCCGGCATGCTGCCCGGCCAGCAGGTCGACGTCGTCGACATCGACAACGGCAACCGCCTGACGACCTATGCGATCGAGGGCGAGCGCGGCAGCGGCATCGTGTGCATCAACGGCGCGGCCGCCCGGCTCGTCTCGCCCGGCGACCTCGTCATCATCATCGCCTACGCCGCGATGGACGACGAGGAGGCGCGCACCTTCGAGCCCAACGTCGTCTTCGTCGACGGCGACAACAAGATCGTCGAGCAGTACCACGACGCCGGTGACGTGCCCGAGGGCTTCGGCCTGAAGACCTCCGCGGTGACCCACCGTGGCCCGGACGGCGCCCTCGGTGCCTGACCCGACTCTGCATTCCCCCGGGGCAATGCAGGCACCTGGGCCCGAGCCGGCGGCGGTCACCCTGCCGCGGTACCTCGGCTCGCCCGCGCCGGGGTGGACGAGCGAGGCGGACGTCCTCGTCGTCGGCTCCGGCATCGCCGGCCTCACCTGTGCCCTGCGCCTGCGCGAGCAGGTCGACCGCGTCCTGCTCGTCACCAAGACCCGGCTGTCGGAGGGGTCGACCGCGTGGGCCCAGGGCGGGATCGCCGCCGCCCTGGCGCCGGAGGACTCCCCGGCCGAGCACCTCGACGACACCCTCGTCGCCGGGGTCGGTCTGTGCGACGAGGACGCCGTCGAGGTGCTCGTCACCGAGGGTCCGGCCCGGGTGCACGAGCTCATCGGTCTCGGGGCGCAGTTCGACCGCGACGCCACCGGCGAGATCACCCTGACCCGCGAAGGGGGGCACCACCGCGATCGGATCGCCCACGCCGGCGGTGACGCCACCGGCGCCGAGATCTCCCGGGCGCTCATCGCCCAGCTCGAGGCCGTGCGGGCCGACCCCGGCATCGAGGTCATCGAGCACGCGCTCGTCGTCGACCTGCTCACCTCGGCGGACGGCAGCGTGTGCGGTGCCACCGTGCACGTGATCGGCGAGGGCGAGATCGACGGCGTCGGTGCGGCCCGTGCCCGGGCGGTCGTCCTGGCGACCGGCGGCCTCGGCCAGATCTACTCCGCGACGACCAACCCCTCGGTCGCCACCGGTGACGGCATGGCGGCCGCGCTGCGTGCCGGGGCGGCCCTCGCCGATCTCGAGTTCGTGCAGTTCCACCCGACGGTCATGCACCTCGGCGAGGGCGCGACCGGTCAGCAGCCGCTCGTCTCGGAGGCCGTCCGCGGCGAGGGTGCCCGGCTCGTCGACGCGGCGGGCGAGGCCTTCATGGCCGGCCTGCACCCGATGGCCGACCTCGCCCCGCGAGACGTCGTCGCCCGGGCGATCCTCGAGCGCATGGAGGCCACCGGCACCGACCACGTCTTCCTCGACGCGCGGCACCTCGGTGGCGACTTCCTCGAGCAGCGCTTCCCGACGATCGTCGCGCGCTGCCGTGAGCTGGGCATCGACCCGGCGACCGAGCCGATCCCCGTGGCCCCCGCCCAGCACTACGCCTCCGGTGGGGTGCGCGCCGACCTGCGCGGCCGCGCCAACCTGCCCGGTCTCTACGCGTGCGGCGAGACCTCGTGCACCGGTGTGCACGGCGCCAACCGGCTCGCGAGCAACTCGCTGCTCGAGGGCCTGGTCTTCGCCCACCGCATCGCCGAGGACCTCACCGCCCGGCTGGCAGCCGGCGAGCTGCCGCTCCAGGAGCCGACGACCGAAGGGGGGACCGCCCTCCTCGATGCCGCGCACCGCCGCGAGGTGCAGCAGGTGATGACCCGCGGGGTCGGCCCGCTGCGCTCGGCTGACTCGACGGCCGGTGCGCTGGCCGAGCTCGCGGACCTGGCGGCCCGATCGACGACCGACGCCGAGCCCGGGCCGCAGACCTGGGAGACGACCAACCTGCTCCACCTGGGCCAGGCGCTGGCGACTGCCGCCCACCTGCGCGAGGAGACCCGCGGTGGGCACGTGCGCCGCGACCACCCGCACCACGACGACCAGACCTGGGCCGCGCACCTGCTCCACGTGCGCGACCCCGATGACGGCGAGCTCGCCGTCATCAAGCTCGACGTCGACCTGGCGTGGCCCGCGGACGACGAGGACGAGACCGACGAGCCGCAGGAGGCCGAGCAGTGAGCACCGAGCACTTCCCCGAGCCGGACGCGCGACGCGTCGTCGCCCTCGCCCTGGACGAGGACCTCGGGCCGCAGTCGCTCGACGTGACGAGCACCGCGACGATCCCGGCCGACCAGGTGGGCATCGGCCAGGTCGTCGCCCGCGCTCCCGGCGTCCTCGCCGGTGGGCCGGTCATCGCCCTCGCCCTCGACGAGGTGGCTGCGCGGACGGGAGGGGTTCCCCCTTCGCTCGACGTGCGGATCGCCGACGGGACGGCGCTGGAGCGTGGCGACGTCGTGGCCGAGCTGCGGGGGCCGCTGCGGCAGGTGCTCATGGCCGAGCGGACCGTGCTCAACATCCTGTCGCGCCTGTCGGGGGTGGCGACCCACACGCGGCGGTGGTCCGATGCGCTCGCGGGCACCGGGTGCACCGTGCTCGACACCCGCAAGACGACGCCGGGTCTGCGCGCGCTGGAGAAGTACGCGGTCCGCTGCGGCGGAGGGACCAACAAGCGCATGGGGCTCTTCGACGTCGCGATGGTCAAGGACAACCACAAGATCGCGGCCGGGGGAGTGGGGGCGGCCTATGCCGCGATCCGGGAGCGCTTCCCCGACGTGACCGTCGAGGTCGAGGTGACCACGACGGCCGAGGCGATCGAGGCGCTCGAGGCCGGGTCGCGCTTCCTCATGTGCGACAACATGTCCGTCGACCTGCTCCGCGAGACGGTGGCCGCCGCGCGGGCCTGGGGCGCGGAGCGCGGCGAGAGCGTCGAGATCGAGGCGACCGGGGGGCTGACGCTCGAGGTCGCCGCCGACTACGGCGCCACCGGCATCGACTGGATGAGCGTCGGCGGGCTGACCCACTCCTCGCCGATCGTCGACCTCGCGCTGGACCTCGTCTGACGTGCTGAGCGTCCGGGGACTGACCAAGGCCTACGGCGGCCGCGTCGTCGTCGAGGACCTCGACCTCGACGTCGCCGCCGGTGAGGTCGTCTCCCTCGTCGGGCCCAACGGCGTCGGCAAGTCGACGGTGCTGCGGTGCCTGGTCGGCCGCGAGACGCCCGACGCGGGCGAGGTGCACCTCGGCGAGGCCCGGCTGGACACGCGAGTGCCGCAGACCAGACGGGCGCTGTGCACGGTCCTCGGGGATCTCGGCCTGCTGCCCGACCTCACCGTCGCCGAGCACCTCGACCTGCTGGCCCGCGCCCACGGGGTCGAGGGCGTGGCCGAGGTCGTCGCCGGCGCCCTCGATGAGGCCCGCATCGAGCACGTCGCCGACCAGCTGCCGACGACCCTGTCCTCCGGGCAGGCGCAGCGCTTCGCGCTGGCCTCGGCGATGGTGCGGCCCTGGGCGCTGCTCGTCGCCGACGAGCCCGAGCAGCGGCTCGACGACGCCGGACGCGCGTGGCTGGGGGACTGGCTCGGAGCCCACGCGGCGACCGGCCGGGCGGTCCTCGTGGCCTCGCACGACCCCGACGTCGTGGCGCGCAGCGGGGCCCGGGTCGTGCAGATCGAGGGCGATGCCTGAGCGGGCGGCCGCTGACCAGTGGGCGGCGAAGGGCGCGGCGCCGGCGGAGGACCGCGCCGGCGCCCGGGAGGCGCTGCGCGCGGCACGCGGAGGCGTGCATGCCGCGGGCTGGGGGCAGGTCCTGCAGGACTGGTACGTCGGGCTCTTCGTCACGGCGACCCTGCTCGTCATGCTCTTCGCCGCCACCGGACCGTCGATCCTGCGTCCCGACTGCGCCACCGCGACCTGCCTGACCGGCGCGCACCACCTGTGGCTCGCGAGCGGGATGGCCCTGCTGGGCAGCATCGCCGCGATGCTCGGTCTGCGGGCGGCCGGACCCGCCTGGGCCGATCGGGGGCAGGCGACCTGGCTGCTGTCGACGCCCGCCGACCGGGGCGTGCTGCTGCGCGGAGGGATCCTTCGGGTGGGCTTCGTCGCCGTCGTCGCCGCCGCGGCCTGGGGAGTGCTCGCCGGCTTTGCCCTCGTCGTCGGGCTGGGGCGGGAGTCCGCCCCGGTGGCACCGATCGCTGCGTGCGCGCTCGCGGGTGCCGTGGTGGCCGTGCTCCTCACCGCGCTGGCGCTGTGGCGCCAGGGCGGCGCGGTGCTGCCGGGGCGGGCCGCTCGGGCCGTGCCGGACGCCGAGCTGCTGCGGGCGGGCGAGGTCACCGGTGCGGTCGGTGCCTCGACGCTCATGCTCGACCCCACCGCCCTCGAGGTGCTCTCCTCCCGACGCCGGATGGGGCGTCGCGGGCGCCACCCCAGCAGGCCGGGCACCGGGGGAGCGGTCACCGGATGGCTCGTCGTCGAGGTCCGCGCGCTGCGGCGTCGCTGGTCGCGGGTGCTCGGTGCCCTTCTCGGGTGCGGCGTCGCCCTCGTCGTCGGCCTGCTCCTCGGTCATCTCGCGGGGATGCTCGTCACCTCGGTCGTCGGGCTCGTCCTCGCCCGGGTCGGCGGCGGGGGCCTGATGGCCTGGGTGTCGACTCCGGGGCTGCGGCGGGCCGTCCCGGCCCACCCCGCGGCCGTGGCTGCGGCACTGGCGGTGCCCCCCTTCGTCGTGGCGGGGGTGGGTGCCGCCGTGGCCCTGCTGCCGCTCGGGCTCCCGTGGTGGGCGCCGCTCGCGGTGGGGCTCGGGGCGACCGCCGCCGCGGTCCGCGCCGCCGAGCCGCCGCCGGCCGAGCTCGGGTTGGTGCTCGCCACCCCGGCGGGGCCGCTGTCCACCGGGCTCGTGCGCTCGGTCGTCCACGGTACGGATCTGGCGCTGGCCGTCGGGCTGCTCGTCCTCGCCGCGCACGCCCAGGGGGTCGGGCCGCTCGCCCTCGCCGCGGCAGCGGGCCTGCTCGGCTGGCAGTTGCTGCGGTCGAGGGACTGACGGGCGGGATTCGGGGAGGGGAGGGGAGCGCGGATATCGTGGTGCCCCATGAGCGACGCCCCCATCGAGACCCCTGCCGACGACGAGCTGCCGGAGCAGATGCGCATCCGGCGCGACAAGCGCGACCGCATCCTCGCCGACGGCAAGCAGGCCTACCCCGCCGGCGTCGCCCGCACCCACACCCTGGCCGCGGTCAACGAGACCTGGCAGCACCTCGAGACCGGCGAGGAGACGCAGGACGTCGTCACCGTCGCCGGCCGGGTGATGTTCGTTCGCAACACCGGCAAGCTCGCCTTCGCCGCGCTCCAGGAGGGCATCGGCACCCGGCTGCAGGTCATGCTCTCGCTCGCCGAGGTCGGCGAGGAGTCGCTCGCGGCGTGGAAGTCCGACGTCGACCTCGGTGACCACGTCACCGTCACGGGCCGGGTCATCCGTTCCCGTCGCGGCGAGCTGTCGGTCATGGCGACGAGCTGGGAGCTGGCGTCCAAGGCGCTGCGGCCCCTGCCCGTCCTGCACAAGGAGCTCTCCGAGGAGAGCCGGGTGCGTCAGCGCTATGCCGACCTCGTCGTGCGCCAAGAGGCGCGCGACATGGTGCGGACCAAGGCCGCCGCGCTGCGTGCGGTGCGCTCCACGCTCGACGGCGAGGGCTTCATCGAGGTCGAGACCCCGGTGCTGCAGCTGGTCCACGGCGGTGCCGCGGCACGCCCCTTCGGCACCCACATGAATGCCTTTTCGCAGGACATGTCACTGCGGATCGCCCTCGAGCTCAATCTCAAGAAGGCGGTCGTCGGTGGCATCGACAAGGTCTACGAGATGGGCCGCATCTTCCGTAACGAGGGCGTCGACTCCACGCACAGTCCCGAGTTCACGATGCTCGAGGCCTATGAGGCCTATGGCGACCAGCGCACCATGGCCGAGCTGACCCGCCGCATCTACCTCGCGGTCGCCGATGCCATCGGCTCGCGCACCGTCGAGACCCCGCAGGGCACGGTCGACCTCGACGGCGAGTGGCGGTGGCTGTCGGTCTACCCGGGGCTGTCCGAGGCCCTCGGTCGGGAGATCACGCCGGACACCCCGGTCGAGGAGCTGCTCGCGCTCGCGGCCGAGCGCGACCTCGAGATCGACCCCGCTCTGCCCCAGGGCAAGGTCGTCATGGAGCTCTTCGAGGAGCTCGTCGAGCCGACGATCCTCCAGCCCACCTTCGTGTGCGACTACCCGGCCGAGGCCCAGCCTCTGGCCCGGCGCAAGGACGAGGACCCGCGCCTCATCGACGCCTGGGACCTCATCATCGCCGGCGTCGAGCGGGCGACCGGCTTCACCGAGCTCGTCGACCCGGTTGTCCAGCGCGAGGTGCTCACCCAGCAGTCGCTCGCCGCGGCGGCCGGCGACCCCGAGGCCATGCAGCTCGACGAGGACTTCCTGCGGGCGCTCGAGTACGGCGCCCCGCCGATGGGCGGTATCGGCATCGGTATCGACCGGATGGTCATGTTCTTCACCGGTGTCGGCATCCGCGAGACCATTCTCTTCCCGCACCTCAAGCCCGAGGCCTGACATGGAATTCATCACCGAGTACTGGCCCTATGCGGCCGCATTGTTGCCCACCGTCGGCGTCGCATTCCTCTTCTACTGGATTATTCGCTACATGCTGGAAGCAGATCGGCGTGAACGAAAGGCGCTCGCCGACTGGAAGGCGGAGCACCAGAAGAATGACGGAGCATCGACGAATTCCTCCTCCGAAATGGATTCTTCGTCCCATGGATGACTATTGTGGGAAATGACAGTTATTTCTCACGAATGGAGGCATCCATGGCACAGCGCGTTCAGGTCATCCTCGAAGATGACATCGACGGCGGTGACGCCACCGAGACGGTCACCTTCGGTCTCGACGGCGTGACCTACGAGATCGACCTCAACGACTCCAACGCCCAGGCCCTGCGTGACGCCCTCGCCGGCTATGTCGGCGCCGGCCGTCGCGTCGCCGGTCGTCGCTCGACCTCGTCGGCCTCCTCCTCGCGCTCCAGCAGCAACGAGCTGGCCAAGATCCGCGAGTGGGCCCGGGCCAACGGCCACGACGTCTCCGACCGCGGGCGCATCAGCCAGAAGGTGCGCGACGCCTACGCCAAGGCCAACGGCTGAGCGCGACACTCGCACCCGACGAGCTGCGCGCCGTGGTGGCGCAGCTCTCCCGGCATCTCGCCGTCCTCGAGGTCCGGGTCGCCGACGACGGTGACCCGGACCTCGGTGTTCCCCTGGCCGATGCGCTCCGGATCGCGCCGGGCTGGATCGACACCTACCGCGACCTGACGATCGCCCAGTCCGGGACCGCCCCACCTGGGATGCCGGGGGCCTTCGTCCTGCAGTACCTGATCGACCCGCTCGCCTCGGTCATCGCGACGGCCGCAGCGGTCACGCCCTTCGTCCTGGCGGCGGAGGCCGGGCTCTGGTCGATCGGTCTCGACCCGACCTATCTCTACCCGGTCGCGGTGCAGGTGCGCCCCGGCGACCACCGTCGCGTCGACGAACCCGCAGAACGCCTCGCGCAGGCCCGTGAGGGCTATGTCGCGACCGCTGGGCGGATCGCCACCGAGCTCCCGACTCCTACCCGGATGAGCAGTCGACAGCGTCTCGGCATGGTCGAGGACATGTGGCGGATCGCCCTGGCCAAGGTCGCCGGAGACCCGCCGCCCGACCGGCGCTCGTGCTGCCTGATCTACTCGCTGCCCGGCTGCGTGCCCTGCGCCGGGTGCCCGCGGCTGCGCTGACCTGCCGCGGTTCGGACGGCCGTGGCCAAGAAGTACGATCGCGGATACTGTTCTGCACCAATGACGAGCATCGTCGCGGATTTGCCGCTGCTCGTGCACGTGAGAATGTATTTCGGGAGGCTGCTGTGCGCACCGCGATCGTCGGCTGCGGCGAGGTCGGGACGACCTATGCCGGAGCCCTCCTCGAGACGGGCGGGCACGACCTCGTGCTCGTCGACCCCGCGCCGCGCGCCGGGCTCGTCGCCCTGGCCGCGGAGCACGACCTGACCGTCCACGCCGGCCCCGGCGCCTGGCTGCGTGACGTCGACGCGGCCTGGCTCTGCGTCGCCGGCGACATCGCCCACGAGGTCCTCGCCGAGGCGCACTCCTGGCTGCCGCAGGGCGCGCGCGTCCTCGACCTGACGACCGCCTCGCCCGACGACAAGCGCCGCTCCGCGGCCCTCCTCGCCGGCGTCGGCACCTATGTCGACGTGGTCATCATGGGCGCGATCGCCATGGGCGGTGCCGCCACCCCGCTCCTCGCCGCCGGACCCGACGCCGCGACCGCCACCGCCGAGCTCGCCGCGATCGGGGCGCCCGTGCGCGTGCTCCCCGAGGCCGGCCCGGGTGACGCCGCGGCGCTGAAGCTGCTGCGCAGCATCCTCACCAAAGGCATCGAGGCGCTCGGCGTCGACTGTCTGGCGGCCGCCGAGGCTCTCGGGGTGCGCGAGCAGCTGCCCGTCGTCCTCGCCGACATCGACAGCGGGGGGCTGACCCCCTTCGTCGAGGCGGTCGTCGGGACCCACCCGCTGCACGCCGAGCGGCGACGCCACGAGGTGCACCGCGCCGGGCAGCAGCTCGCTGCGCTCGGGCGCCCCTCCGCGCTCGTCGACGCGGTCGAGGCGCGGTTCGCGGCGACCGTCGCCACCACCTGACCCCACCACCGACAGGAGCACCCATGGACCTCGGAATCACCGGACGGACCGCGCTCGTCCTCGGCGCCGGCAGCGGGCTCGGCGCCGCGATCGCCCACGCCCTCGCCGCCGAGGGCGTAACCGTCGTCGCGGCGGGGCGCACCCTCGCCAAGGTCGAGGCGACGTCCGCCGACATCACCGCCGCGGGCGGCACCGCGCACGCGCTCGCCTGGGACCTCGCCGAGGTCGACGCGGTCGACGCACGCGTCCGCGAGGCGGAGACCCTCGCGGGTGGCGGCATCGACATCCTCGTCGGCAACACCGGAGGCCCGCCGCCCGGTGGCGTCGTCGGGCACGACCTGCAGGTGTGGGAGTCGCACTTCCGCTCGATGGTCCTGTCCGTCATCGCGATCACCGACCGGGTGCTGCCCGGCATGCGCGAGCGCAGGTGGGGCCGGATCATCACCTCGACCAGCTCGGGCGTCGTCGCCCCGATCCCCGGGCTCGGCCTGTCCAATGCGCTGCGCAGCACCCTGGTCGGGTGGTCCAAGACCCTCGCCGGTGAGGTCGGCGGCGAGGGGATCACCGCCAATGTCGTCGTGCCCGGGCGGATCGCGACCGACCGCGTCGCCTTCCTCGACGAGAGCAAGGCGCAGCGCGAGGGCAGCACGCCCGAGCAGGTCGCCGCGGCCAGCCGCGCGAGCATCCCGGCCGGCCGCTACGGCGAGCCGCACGAGTACGGCCAGACCGTCGCCTTCCTCGCCAGCCAGCCCGCCGCCTACGTCAACGGCTCGGTCGTGCGGGTCGACGGCGGCCTCGTCCCCGCGATCTGACCAGGAGCCCCTCATGACCATCACCCGCGGCACCAGCGGCGTCTACGCCATCGCGCCGACCCCCTTCGAGCCCGACGGCAGCATCGACGTCACCAGCCTCGACCGGCTCGTCGACTTCTACGGCGAGGTCGGCGTCGACGGGCTGACCGTCCTCGGCCAGCTCGGCGAGGCGCCCAAGCTCGACCAGGACGAAGCCCTCGACATCGCCCGACGGGTGATCGCCCGCACCGACGTGCCGGTCGTCGTCGGGGTGAGCGCGCCCGGCTTCGCCGCGATGCGCTCGCTCACCGCAGCCGTCATGGACGCCGGCGCCGCGGGCGTGATGATCGCGCCTCCGCGCACCCTGCGCACCGACGACCAGGTCGTCGGCTACTACTCCGGGGCCGCGCAGGCCATCGGGACGGACGTCCCCTTCGTCGTCCAGGACTACCCGCTGACCTTCGACGTCCAGATGACCCCGGGCGTCATCGCGCGCATCGCCCGCGATACCCCGGGCGCCGTCATGCTCAAGCACGAGGACTGGCCCGGGCTGGACAAGATCACCGCCCTGCGCGAGCTGGAGGCGAAGGGGGAGATGCCGCGGCTGTCGATCCTCACCGGCAACGGCGGGCTCTTCCTCGACTACGAGATGGAGCGCGGCGCGGACGGCGCGATGACCGGCTACTGCTTCCCCGACCTGCTCGTCGACGTCGTGCGGATGTCGCGGGCGGGAGAGCGCGAGGCGGCCCACGACCTCTTCGACGCCCACCTGCCATTCATCCGCTACGAGCAGCAGCCCGGGGTCGGGCTGGCGGTGCGCAAGCACGTGCTGCAGCGCCGCGGGATCCTCGCGCACGACGCGCAGCGCACCCCGGCTCGGGGACTGTCGGCGACGGCCCGCGCCGAGGTCGACCACCTGCTCGAGCGGCTGGCCCGGCACGACGCCCGCGCGGCGCTCTGAGATGACCCGCAGCGACCACGTCTACGAGACGCTACGCTCCCAGATCCTCTCCGGCGAGCGGGCGCCCGGCAGCCACGTGCCGGAGGAATCGCTGACGCAGGCGCTCGGCGTGAGTCGCACGCCGGTGCGTGCGGCCCTGCAGCGGCTGGCCGACGAGGGGCTGGTCGAGGTGCGGGCGCGCCGGGGCGCCTTCGTCGCGGAGTTCACCCGCGCCGACGTCGACGAGGTCTTCGAGCTGCGCACGCTGCTCGAGCGACGGGCGGCGCAGCGCGCGGCGACCCACCGCACGGCCGAGCAGGTCGGCCGGCTGGGTCGGCTCGTCGACGAGATGGCGGCCCTCGCCGCGGCGCCGGGGGAGCGGCAGCGGGACGAGCTGCACCACAACAACCGTGACTTCCACGAGCTCGTCCTCACGGCAGCGGCGTCGCCGCGGCAGTACCGCATCGCGACGGGGCTGGCGAGCTCGTCGCCGACGCCGGGGACCTTCTTCGACTACGACGACGAAGACATCGCCCGCAGCGTCGACTTCCACCGGCTCATCACCCGGGCGATCGAGCAGGGGCAGGGCGAGCTGGCCGGGGACCTCATGGCCGCGCACATCGGCTTGGCGCACGAGAGCTTCGTGGCGCGGCGCTTCGCGGTGTCGCGTGGCGGCTCGGCCGACGGCTCGGCCTAGGGCTCGAGCAGCGGGGCGAGCAGGTCACCGTGCTCGTCGAGGCGGTCGAGCACCTGCTCGATGTCGAGCTGCTCGAGCTCGTCGGGGTCCTCGGCGCCGGCCTCGACCTCGTCCCAGGTGCGGGGCGCCGCGACCCACGGGTCGTCGCGCCCGCGCATCGAGTAGGGGCAGACCGTCGTCTTGGCCGCGACATTCTGGCTCCAGTCGAGGAAGACCTTGCCCGGCCGCAGCGTCTTGGTCATCTTCCACAGCACGAGGTCGGGGTGCTTGCGGGTCATCTCCTGGGCGAGCTGCTGGGTCAGGTCGCGCACCTGGTCGCTCGTGAGGTCACCGCCGAGCCGGGCATAGAGCTGCATGCCCTTGCTCCCCGACGTCACGGGGTGCAGGTCGAGCCCGAGCCCGCCGAGCCGCTCGCGCAGCAGCAGGGCAACCCGGGCGCACTCGTGCAGTCCGGCGGGCTTGCCGGGGTCGAGGTCGATGACGAGTCGATCGGGGTTGCGCGGAGTGCCCTCAACGTCGACGCGCCACTGCGGCACGTGCAGCTCGATGCTGTTGAGGTTGACGAGGTAGGTCAGCTGGGCGAGGTCGTCGACGAGCGGGTAGGTGACGTCGTGGACCTGCACCCGCGGCAGCCAGCTGGGTGCGCCGGAGGGCAGGTTCTTCTCGAAGAAGCTCTCCCCACCCGTGCCGTGCGGCCACCGCACGCGGGTCACCGGGCGGCCGGCGAGGTGCGCGAGCACCGTCTCACCGGCTCGGGCGTAGTAGCTGAGGATCTCGCCCTTCGTCGTCTCGGTCGCTGGGTACATGACCTTGTCGAGGGAGGTGAGCCGCAGGGTGCGACCGCCGACCTCGACGCGGGTCACCGTGCCCTGGGGATCAGCCATCGCTCGTCTCCTGCAGGTCGGTGGCGGTCAGGTCCGTGCGCACCCGCTGGAAGGAGGGCTGCCGCAGCCGGCCCCCGGAGCTGCGGCCCAGGCTCGCGACGTCGATGACGACCTGTGGCTCCACCCAGGTCGTGCCGGTCGCGTCCTCGCGCGGCACCTCCCCGACGAAGGGGGATCCCGTCACCTCGAGCGGCCGCAGCCGTGCCAGCAGGCCGGCGCCGGCCCGGCCGGCGAGCCCGGAGCCGACCCGCCCGACGAAGTCCCACCCCGCGGGGCCCGGCAGGCCGACGAGCACGGCGCCGAGACGTGAGCCGCCGACCTCGGGACGCCACCCACAGACGACGACCGAGATGCCGTCGCGGTGGGGGAGCTTGAGCCAGTCGGGGGAGCGGCGGCCGGGAGCATAGGTCGAGCTGCGGCGCTTGGACACGATGCCCTCGAGCCCCTGCTCGGCGGTGGCCGCGAGCAGCCTCTCGCCGTCGTCGTGGACGGGTGGGACCTGCACGCGCGGGCCGTCGAGCTCGAGCTGCTCGAGGAGGGCTCGGCGGGCCGACCACGGCTGGCCGGTGAGGTCCTGGCCGAGCAGCCGCACGACGTCGAAGACGACGAAGGTCACCGGGTGGGCGACCGCGGCCCGGGCAGCGCGGCGGGCGTCGCCGATGTGCATCCGCTCGGCGAGCGCGCCGAAGCTCGGTCGTCCGTCGACGAGGGAGACCACCTCGCCGTCGAGGAGCATGTCGTCGAAGAGGTCGGCGAGCGGGACGAGCTCGGGGAAGGAGACCGTGACGTCTCGGCCCGACCGGCTCGTGAGCGTCAGTCCGCCCCCGCGTACGTCGGCGAGCACCCGCATGCCGTCCCACTTGATCTCGTGCACCCAGTCGGGGCCGCGCGGGACGGCCTCGGCGAGGGTGGCGAGCATCGGGCGCATGCGTCCATCCTGCAGCACCCACGGGCGTGGGATGCTGGCGCGCATGCCGATCCAGCCCACGCGACGCGCGCTTCTGGCGGCGGCGAGCGTGCCGCTGCTCGGCGCGTGCGGGCGAGGGTCGGGCGACGACCTCGAGCCGACCGAGCTGACGCTCGCCACCGGCAACCCGGGCGGCGTCTTCCACCGCTACGGCGAGGCCCTCGCGAAGGTGTGGCAGGAGCGGCTCGACGGCATCACGGTGCGCACTCGGGGGACCAATGCCTCGGTCGACAACGTGCGTGAGGTGTCGGAGGGGGTGAGCGACATCGGCTTCAGCCTCGCCGACACGGCGGCGGACGCCCGAAGGGGGCGGGGCACCTGGGGCGAACCGGTCGACCTGTGGGCCCTGGCGCGGGCCTACGACAGCTTCGTCCACCTCGTCGCGCGGGCCGACTCGCAGGTGCGGGCGGTGACCGACCTGCGCGGGCTGCGGGTGAGCCTCGGCGCGAGCGGGTCCGGCACGCGGGGCATCGCCTGGCGGTGCATGCGCGCGGCCGGGCTGGGCGCGGACGACGTCGAGTCGGTGGCCGAGACGCTGCAGCGCTCCGCGGACGGGCTCGCCTCAGGTGACCTCGACGCCTTCTTCTTCGTCAGCGGTCTGCCCAACACGGCGGTGCTGCACCTGTCGCAGGGCATGGAGGTCCGGCTCGTGCCGCTCGGGCACCTCGTGCCACGGCTCGTGCGCGACCACGGCAGCGAGTTCTCCCGATCGTCGATCCCGGCGTCGACCTACGGCCAGGAGCGCGCCGTCGACACCGTGAGCGTGCAGAACTACCTGCTCGTGCGCCGTGCGCTTCAGCTCGACCTCGTCCAGGCCCTGACCCGGGTGCTCTTCGAGGAGCAGCCGCGCGTCGACGAGCTCGCCGGAGGAGTGCGCCAGCCCAACATCGGCACGGCGATCTACACCTCGCCGCTGCCCCTGCACCCCGGCGCGCTCCGCTACTACCGCGAGCAGCGCGACTAGGTCGGCGAGGGCCCTGGTCGTGCTCTCGGCGGGCCCTGCCCGGCCTACGCCGCCGGGAGGACGAGCGTCACGGTGAGCCCGCCGGGCGTGGGCGAGCCGGGCGTCGTCGGTCCGACCTCGAGGTCACCGCCGCAGTCGGCCAGACGCGCGCGGACGATGGCGAGGCCGAGGCCGGTTCCGGGCACGTTCTGGTGGGCCCGGCCGCGGAAGAACCGCGCGCCGACCTTGGCCACGTCGTCGGGGTGCAGGCCGCGACCGCGGTCGGCGACGCGGACGCGGACGGTGCCGGGGCCCCCTTCGCCGGTGGTGTCATGGGGTGCCCGCTCCACGGTGACGGAGACGGGGGAGCCGGGCGCGAACTTGGCGGCATTGTCCAAGAGCGCGTCCATCGCCGTGTCGATGACCTCGGCGCTCGCCAGGGCCATGACCGAAGGGGGCGAGCTCACCTCGAGGTCGGCGAAGACCGGGGCCCACATCTGGCAGCGGTGGCGCACGAGGGCGGCGACGTCGACCGGCTCGGGATGCACCTGGACCGCGCCGACCTGGCTGAGGTGGAGCAGTGACTCGACGGTGGCGCTCAGCCGGTCGGTCTCGTCGAGCACGGGCTCGAGGTCGTCGTGGTCGACGCCGTCGGAGGCGAGGTTCTCGACCCGTAGGCGCAGCGCGGTGAGGGGGTTGCCGAGCTGGTGCGCGGCGTCGGCGACGAGCTCGCGCTGCTGGGCCTGGGAGGCCTCGACGCTGTCGGCCATGTCGTTGAAGGAGCGGGCCAGGTCACGCAGCTCGCTCGGCCCGGTCTCGCTGGCCCGGGCGGTCATGTCGCCCGAGCTCAGCCGGGTCGCGGTGCGGTCGAGGGCGCGCACCGGGCGCAGCACCCAGCCGACGAGCGGCCGGATGACGCCGTAGGCCGTGAGCAGGAGCGTGGCGAGGGCCACGGCCGCCATGAGCCCCAGCCGGAGGGCGACGTCGGCGCGGGCCGAGTCGGTCGGGGCGACGACGACCACCGCGCCGAGGACCTGGGCGTCCCGGCCGACGGGCGAGCCGACGAGCATGTCGTGGCGGCGCCACGGCCACGCCGTGTCGGGCGCCTCGGTCGTGGCTCCGGTCAGGGCGCGGGTCACGGCCGCCTCGGCCGCAGCCCCGTCCACCCGCTCGCCCGCGACGAGCACCGGCTCGCGGTTGGCGTCGACGACGATCACTGACCCGCCGTAGACCTCGGTGTAGCGGCGCAGCTCGCTCGACAGCGTCGTCGTCTCGTCGGTCTCGATCGCGTCCTCGGCGAGCACGGCGAAGCGCGCGACGTCCCCGAGACGGCCCACGAACTGGTCCTGCGTGCGGTCGGCCGCGTAGGCGGCGAGCAGCGGCACCATGAGCGCGAGCAGCAGCATCGTCAGCAGCGGCAGCGCGATGACGAGTATCCGACGACGCACGGCTATCCCCCGGGGTTGATCCGGTAGCCGATGCCCCGCACGGTCTCGATGAGCTGCGGCCGCCCGAGCTTGGTGCGCAGCGCCGACACGTGCACGTCGAGGGTGCGTGAGGCGCCGACCCACGAGGTGTCCCAGATCGACTCCATGAGCGACTCCCGGCTCACCGCGTCACCGTCGGCGTCGACGAGCGTCGACAACAGGTCGAACTCCTTGCGCGTCAGGGCCACCTCGGTCTCGCCCGCCCACACCCGGCGAGCGCCGAGGTCGAGCCGCACGTCGGCGACGTGGTCGATCGACTCGGGGACCCCGTGACCGGAGCGGCGCATCACCGCGTCGATGCGGGCCATGAGCTCGGCCAGCCGGTAGGGCTTGGTGACGTAGTCGTCGACGCCCGCGCGCAGCGCCGAGACGACGGAGGCCTCGTCGCGGCGCGCGGTGACGGCGATGATCGGCACCCCGTCGCGCTCGCGGATGCGCCGGCAGACGGTCAGGCCGTCCTGGTCGGGCAGCCCCATGTCGAGCAGGACCAGGTCGGCCCCGGGAGCGGCCTCGACCGCCTCGGCTGCGGTGCCCGCGCGGGTCACGGTGAGGTGCGCGCGGCGCAGGGCCGGGGTGAGTGCTGCCACCACCCGGTCGTCGTCCTCGACGAGCAGGACTCGCATGTCTCCTCGATCGGCGCTCGGTCCGGGCCCAAGGTCAGATGTATGTAAAGTCCGCCGGGCCTCGGCTGTGTGTGACCTGAATCGCACCTACGTTACCCGGCATGCCAACGGACAGCGTCGCCCGTGAGCAGCAGCTCACCCCCGAGCCCGTCGACGTCGACGACATCGTCGCCGACTACGACGAGGAGAAGCCCTCGCGCCACCTCTCGCCGCGCCTCGAGCTCTTGGTGGGGGCCTGGTGCTTCCTCGTCGCGCTCTTCGTGCTCAAGCAGGTCTTCGACCCCGTCGAGCAGGGCAGCCAGTACTACCTCGTGATCTTCCTCGCGGTGACCCTGCCGCTCGTCTTCCTCACCTACCGGATGCGCGGGCGAAGGGAGCGGGCCGCCGACATCGACCCCGGCACCGACACCGTCGGGCGCCGTGCCGCCACGGACAACCCCGGGATCCTCGACTGGGTGCTCGCCGGTCTGGCGATGCTCGTCGGGCTCTACCCGATCCTGCCGATCCCGCTGAACGACCTCGGCTTCGGCGGCTACGAGGGCTTCCTCGACCGCCAGGGCTCGCTGCTGACGATGGACATCGTCGCCGGCATGGTCCTCATGGTCCTCGTCCTCGAGGCGACCCGCCGCACGACCGGGCTCGTCCTGCCCGTCGTCTGCCTCGTCTTCTTCGCCTACGCCTACTACGGCGGGTTCCTGCCCGTCGGGTGGTCGATCAGCCACCTCGGCCTGAACATCGAGCAGATCATCAACGCCCTGTTCAACGAGGCCTCCGGATTCTTCGGCGTCCCCCTCGACGTCGCGGCGACGTACATCGTGCTCTTCACGATGTACGGCGCCGTTCTCGACCGTATGGGCGCCGGGCGCTTCTTCGTCGAGTTCAGCTTCTCGCTCTTCCGCAAGTCCGCCTCCGCCCCGGGCCGCACAACCGCGCTCTCCGGCTTCCTCCTCGGTACCGTCTCCGGGTCGGGCACCGCGACCGCGGTGACGCTCGGTTCCTTCGCCTGGCCGATCCTCAAGCGGGCCGGCTACCCCAAGGAGGCCGCCGGCGGCATGCTCGCCGCAGCGGGCATCGGCGCGATCCTCTCGCCGCCGACGATGGGCGCCGCGGCCTTCATCATCGCCGAGTACCTGGGGGTCTCCTACGTCGAGGTGCTCATCTGGGCGATCGTCCCGACGCTCCTGTACTACCTCGGCATCTTCTTCGCCGTCGAGATCGACGCCCGCCGCTTCGGGGCCAGCCGCGTCGAGCTGGCGATCGTCAACCCCCTTCGCCTCCTCGCCCGGTCCGGCTACCACTTCATCAGCCTCGGCGTCATCGTCTTCTTCCTCGCCATCGACGTCCCGCCCTTCAAGGCGGTCGTCTACGCGACGGCGGTGGCCGCGCTCTTCGGCCTGGCCGAGTCCTTCCTGTCGCGCCGCCGGGTCGTGAGCGGCTTCGACGACCACGACGAGGACCTCGAGCGACTCGAGCTGTCGGACTCGCTCAAGGACTACGGCCGGCGCCTCTACGGTGCGCTGAGCTCGGGCATCCGCTCCGCGCTGCCGGTCATCGCGGTCTGCGCCGCGGCCGGCGTCATCACCTCGGTGATCGCCAAGACCGGGCTGGGGCAGATCCTCTCCGACGTCCTCGTCACGGCCGCCGACGCGATCGCCTTCAACGACGCCTCGCTCATCGTGCTGTCGGCGTTCTTCTCCGCCATCGCGATCCTCATCCTGGGCCTCGCGGTCCCGGTCACCGCGTCCTTCATCCTCAGCTGGGTGATCATCGGGCCGGCGCTCATCGCGCTCGGCGTGGAGCCGGCCCCGGTCGCGATGTTCATCTTCTACTACGCCGTGCTGTCCGAGGTCTCGCCGCCGACCGCCCTCGCGGCCGTCGCCTCGGCGGCGATCACCGGTGGCAAGGTCATCCCGACGATGATCCAGGCCTGCAAGTACACGCTGCCGGCCTTCCTCGCCCCGATGGCCTTCGTCGTCACCGACAGCGGCTCACACCTGTTGTCGCAGGGCAGCTTCGTCGACATCGTGTGGACCTTCCTCGTCGCCGGGAGCGCGGTCGCCGCCCTCGCGGTCGCGACGACCGGCTGGATGTTCGGGCCGACCAGCCTGCTCGAGCGCGCCCTGTGCGTGCCCGCGGCCTTCCTCCTGCTCTACCTCGTCCCCACGTCCATCGCCCTGGGCTATGCCGTCTTCGCGGTCGCCGTCGTGCTGCACCTCGTCCGGCGACGGATGGTCCGCGGATCCGACCCGACGCCCTCCGACCCGACCCCCGCAACGTGATCCCCCTTCGCCCGTCCGGGCGCCGCCACACCACCACCACGAAAGGCTCGATGATGCGCCGTACCACCACCCTCACCGGACTGACCATGGCCGCCGCCCTCGCCCTGTCCGCCTGCGGCGGCCAGCAGGACCGCAGCGGCGACTCCGGCGCCGACGCCGAGAGCTGCGAGACCGGCCAGGGCCGGCTCAACATCGCGACCGGCAACTCCACCGGCGTCTACTACGTCATCGGCGGCGGGCTGGCCAAGCTCGTCAACGACAAGACCGACCTGCAGGCCTCCTCCGCCGAGACCGGCGCCTCGGTGCAGAACATCCAGCAGGTCGTCGCCGGCGACTACGACGCCGGCTTCTCGCTCGCCGACACCGCCGCCGACGCCGTCAACGGCACCGGCTCCTTCACCGAGAAGCAGGACATCCGCACCCTCGGCCGCGTCTACGACAACTACACCCAGGTCGTCGTGCGCAAGGGCGCCGACATCGACAGCGTCAAGGACTTCAAGGGCAAGACGATCTCGACCGGCTCGCCGAAGTCCGGCACCGAGGTCATCGCCAACCGGCTCATCGAGACCGCCGGCCTCGACCTCAAGGACGTCAAGCGCCAGCGGCTCGACCTGACCAAGACCGTCGACGGGATGAAGGACGGCTCGATCGACGGCCTCGTCTGGTCCGGTGGTCTGCCCACGCCGGCCATCACCGACCTCTTCACCTCGATGGGTGACGACGTCGAGTTCATCGACATCACCGGTCAGCTGAAGGACATGCAGGAGGTCAACGAGGTCTACGAGGAGGCCTCGATCCCGGCCGACACCTACGACCTGTCCGAGGACGTCCCGACGATCTCCGTCCCCAATGTCATCGTCGTGCGCGAGGACATGGAGGACAATGTCGCCTGCGCCCTCACCACCCTGATGATCGACGAGAAGGACGCCCTCGTGCAGGTCCACCCGGCCGCCGAGGAGATCGACGCCGAGACGATGACCGAGACCGGCCCGGTCCCGCTGCACGACGGCTCGGAGCGCGCCCTCGAGGAGGCCAAGTGAGCACCACCGCCCAGAGCCCGCTCGGGCTCTTCGCGACCGACGACCTGATCGGGGAGGAGGACCGGGCGATCCGGGACACGGTCAAGCGCTTCGTGGATGACCGGATCCGCCCGGGGATCGCCGACTGGTACGAGCAGGGTTCCTTCCCCGTCCGGGAGCTCGCGCCGGAGCTCGGCCGCCTCGGTGTCCTCGGGATGCACCTGGAGGGCTACGGCTGCTCCGGGACCTCCGCGACGGCGTACGGGCTGGCGTGCATGGAGCTCGAGGCCGGTGACTCCGGTCTGCGCTCGCTCGTGTCGGTGCAGGGGTCGCTGGCGATGTTTGCCATCTGGAAGCACGGCAGCGAGGAGCAGAAGCAGGAGTGGCTGCCGCGGATGGCTGCCGGCGAGGCGATCGGCTGCTTCGGGCTCACCGAGCCGGACTTCGGGTCCAACCCGGCGGGCATGCGCACGCGCGCCAAGCGCGACGGTGACGACTGGGTGCTCAACGGCAGCAAGATGTGGATCACCAACGGGTCGGTCGCCGATGTGGCCGTCGTGTGGGCGCAGACCGAGGACAAGGTCCGTGGGTTCGTCGTGCCGACGGACACGCCGGGGTTCTCCGCCCCGGAGATCAAGCGCAAGGTGTCGCTGCGGGCGTCGGTGACGAGTGAGCTCGTCCTCGACGACGTGCGGCTGCCCGCGGAGGCGGTGCTGCCGGAGGTGGCTGGGCTCTCGGGTCCGCTCTCGTGCCTCAACGAGGCGCGCTTCGGGATCGTCTTCGGTGCGCTCGGTGCGGCCCGCGACTGCCTCGAGACGGCGATCCGCTACTCGCGCGAGCGGGAGATCTTCGACAAGCCGCTGGCGGCCTACCAGCTGACCCAGGCGAAGCTGGCGGACATGTCGCTGGAGCTCGGCAAGGGCATGCTGCTGGCCCTGCAGATCGCCCGGCTCAAGGACGAAGGGAGGATCGCTCCCGAGCAGGTCTCGCTCGGCAAGCTCAACAACGTGCGCGAGGCCATCGCCATCGCCCGCGAGTCCCGCACGATCCTCGGCGCCGCCGGCATCACGCTGGAGCACCCGATCATGCGGCACGCCAACAACCTCGAGTCGGTCCTCACCTACGAGGGCACGAGCGAGGTCCACCAGCTCGTCATCGGACGGGCCCTGACCGGAGAGGCCGCCTTCCGTTGATCACCCCCGGTGCCCTCGAGGGCGTGCGGGTCGCCGACTTCAGCCGCGTGCTGGCGGCGCCCTACGCGACCATGCTCATGGCCGACCTCGGGGCGGAGGTGATCAAGGTCGAGCGCCCGGACGGCGGCGACGAGACCAGGGCGTGGGGGCCGCCCTGGTCGGACGAGGGGGAGTCGACGTACTTCCTCTCGGTCAACCGCAACAAGACGTCCCGGGTGCTGGACCTGCGGTCGCCGCAGGACCGCGAGGTGGCGCTCGAGCTCGTCGCCGGGTGTGATGTCGTCGTGGAAAACTTCCGCAGCGGCACGATGGAGCGGCTCGGGCTCGGCTACGAGGAGCTGTCCGAGCGCCACCCGGGGCTCGTCTACTGCTCGGTGACCGGCTTCGGCTCGGGGGCGGGCGCCGACCTGCCCGGCTACGACCTCGTCGCCCAGGCGGTCGGCGGGCTGATGTCCGTGACCGGGTCGGCGGACTCGGGTCCGATGAAGTCCGGCGTCGCCCTCGTCGACATCGTCACCGGCCTGCACGCGACGATCGGGATCCTCGCCGCGCTGCGCCACCGTGACCGCACGGGGGAGGGGCAGCGGGTCGAGGTCAACCTGCTCTCGTCGGTTCTGTCGGCGATGTCCAACCAGGCCTCGACCCACGCCGTCACCGGCGCGGTGCCGCGGGCCATGGGCAACCTGCACCCGAGCATCGCCCCCTACGAGGTGCTCGCGACGGCTGACCGGCCGGTGGCGGTCGCGGCGGCCAACGACAAGCTCTTCCGACTGCTCGCGCAGGCCGTCGGTCGGCCCGAGCTCGCCGACGACTCGCGCTTCGGGAGCAATGCCGAGCGGGTCGCCCACCGGGCGGTGCTCGCGGCGGAGCTCGAGGACGCCCTCGCCGGGCACGGCGCGGACCATTGGTTCGACGTGCTCTCGGCGCAGGGGGTGCCCTGCGGGCCGATCAACGACCTCGGTCAGGCCTTCGACCTCGCCCGGCGGCTCGACCTCGACCCGGTGCGCGAAGTCCCTTCCGCCGCAGGCGGATCCGTCGCGACGATCGCCAACCCGATCAGCCTCTCGCGCACGCCCGCGGCCTACCGGACGGCGCCTCCCCCCTTCGTCCCGCGGAGCGAGTCGTGACCCTGCGCGCGGCCGTCGTCGGCGGCGGGATCATCGGCACCGCCGTCGCGCGGCACCTGGCCACCGAGCACGACGCCGAGGTGACCCTGCTCGACAAGGAGGAGCACCTCGCCGGGCACCAGACCGGGCACAACAGCGGCGTCGTCCACGCCGGCCTCTACTACGAGCCGGGCAGCCTCAAGGCAACGCTGTGCCGGCGCGGGGTGGGTCTGCTGCAGGACTTCGTGCAGCGGCACGACATCGCCTACGACGAGTGCGGCAAGGTGGTCGTCGCCCTCGACGCGGTGCAGGCGGCCCGGCTCGACGACCTGCACGCCCTCGCCGTGGCCAACGGCGTGCCCGGCGCGCGCCTCGTCGACGCCGACGGGCTGCGCGAGATCGAGCCGGCCGCCACCGGCGTGCGCGCGCTGCACTCGCCGCAGACGGCGATCGTCGACTACCCGGCCGTCACCCGGGCGCTCGCGGCCGAGCTCACCGATGCCGGCGGCCAGGTGCGCCTGGGCCACGAGGTCGTCGGGCTGGCCGACACCGGCACCGGCGTGCGGGTGACGACGACGGCGAAGGGGGCGCGAGACGGCAACGAGTACGACCTGGTCGTCGTGTGCGGCGGCCTGCAGAGCGACCGCCTGGCGGGTCTGCTCGGCGAGGACCGAACCCCGCGCATCGTGCCCTTCTACGGGGACTACTTCGTCCTGCCGCGCGAACAGCGTGACGTCGTGCGCGGCATGGTCTACCCGGTGCCGGACCCGCGCTACCCCTTCCTCGGGGTGCACGTCACGCCGCGCGTCGACGGGGTGCTGACGCTGGGGCCCAATGCCTTCCTGTCGCTGGGGCGGGAGTCCTACCGGCGCACCCTCCCGGTGCCCGCCGACGTGCTCGACGTCGTGGGCTTCAGCGGCTTCTGGCGCTTCGCCGCGGGCAACCTCGCGGCCGCGGTGCGGGAGTCGCGCACCGCGCTCAGCTCGCGGCAGTTCGTCGCCGAGGCCCGCAGGTACGTGCCGGCGCTCGACACCTCCGGCGCGGTGCGGGGCACCCGTGGGGTGCGCGCCCAGGCGATGGGTGCCGACGGTCGGCTCGTCGACGACTTCGTCATCACCGGCACCGACCGGGTCGTGCTCGTGCGCAACGCACCCTCGCCCGGGGCGACCTCGGCGCTGGCGATCGCCGAGCACGTGGTGGCGGAGGCGCTCGCCCGACGCGCGTCATAGGGCCGCGCACGCACGCCGCCCCCGCGCCGGGTGGCGCGAGGGCGGCGATCAGGTGCGGTCGGTCACTGGCCGAAGGCGGCGCGCGAGAAGCCGCGCTTGCCGGTCCAGCCTCCACGGATGTCCCCACCCTTGAGGTCGGAGACCTTGGGGTCGTACCAGACGTACATCGTGTCGGTGTCGGTGATCGCACCGATCGCCCGGCCGCTGCTCCCGCACGGTGAGGTCGTCAGGGCACGCACGCTCTTGAAGCCGGTGGAGCGCAGCACCGTGCGGGTCCACTTCGCGGGCTCGGTGCGCGGGATCCGGTACTCGACGAGCCGGCCCGAGGTGTCGTTGGCGAGGAAGACGTCGATGGTGCGACCGGAGACGACACCGGTGCGCTCGTAGACCATGGAGCGCACGCCGCCCCAGTTGGTGCCCACACGCGACCCGCCGGAGAGGGTCAGCTTGCCGTCGACCCAGGCGCCCTGCTTGTAGCGGGTGAGGGTGCTGCCGTGGAGGCGGTAGAGGTACCCGCCGTAGCTCGCGACCAGGGCCCGGGTACCGGTCCAGCCGCTGGACCGCAGCGTGGTCGCGGACTGGGTCACCGACCATGCTCCGTTGCTGAGCTTGCCGTTCTGCTTGATCTGCATGAGCTTGCCGCCCTTGGACGTGGCGACCTCGGTGCTGAAGAAGTTCGTCGGGTCGCCGCCGGCGCCCACCTGCTGGGCCGCGGTCGGCTGCCAGCCGAGGCTGTTCTTGCCGACGCGCAAGCTCTTGGCGGTCCCCTTGGAGTACTCGTACCAGGCGAGGGAGCCGGTGCTGCTGTAGGCGCGCAGGCTCGCCTGGCAGCTGTAGGGCACGCCGGGCACTCCAGTGGTGGCGGTGGGTGCCGCCGTGGCCGGGGCGGAGGTCAGGGCGACCCCGGCGAGGGCCGCGGTGGCGAGCGAGGCGATGGTGGTGACGCGACGAGGCATGGTCGGACCTTCGTTCGGTGGCGAGGTGCCCCCCTGGTGCACGAGGCTGATCCTATGGGGGTCACCCGCGTAGGCTGGCGGCATGCGCGCGATCTGGAAGGGTGCCGTCTCCTTCGGCCTGGTCAACGTCCCGGTCCGGCTGTACTCCGCGACCGAAAACCACGACGTGCAGTTCCGGCAGGTGCACCGCACCGACGGTGGCCGTATCCGCTACAAGCGCTTCTGCAGCATCGACGGCGACGAGGTCGCCTACGACGACATCGCCAAGGGCTACGAGACCGAGGACGGTCAGATGATCATCCTCACCGACGAGGACATGGCCGACCTGCCGACGCGCAGCAACAAGGAGATCAGCGTCGAAAAATTCGTGCCCGAGGACCAGATCGACCCGATGCTCCTCGACAAGAGCTACTACCTCGAGCCGGACAAGACCGCGACCAAGCCCTACGTCCTGCTCCGTGAGGCGCTCGAGGCGCAGGGGCGCATGGCGGTCGTCACCGTCTCGATCCGCAGCCGGATGACGATGGCCGTGCTGCGCGTGCGCGACGGGGTCATCGTCATGCAGACGATGCTGTGGCCCGACGAGATCCGCGCGGCCGACTTCGCGAGCGTCGAGGACCAGGAGCTGTCGGACAAGGAGATGTCGATGGCGCGCATGCTCATCGACGAACTCGCCGGCGACTACGACCCCGACGAGTTCGAGGACGACTACGCGCTCGCCGTCGAGGCTCTCGTCAAGGCCAAGGTCGACGGGGGAGAGGTCCAGCAGGTCGCGGCCGACGAGGAGGAGTCCGGCGAGGTCGTCGACCTGCTCGCTGCCCTCGCCCGCTCGGTCGAGAAGGCCAAGACCGCCCGGGGCGAGAGCTCCTCGACGTCGGCGCCGGCGGCCACGAAGACCCCCGCGAAGAAGTCGACCGCCACGAAGGCCCCCGCGAAGAAGGCGGCGACGAAGAAGACCGCCGCAAAGAAGTCCACGGCCAAGAAGTCCACGGCCAAGAAGTCTGCTGCGAAGAAGACGGCCGCGAAGAAGAAGGCGAGCTGACCCCCCTTCGTCATGCCCGAAGGCCACACCCTCCACCGCATCGCCCGCGACCTGCACGCCACCTGTGCCGGCCAGGTCGTCGAGGTGTCGTCCCCGCAGGGCCGCTTCGCCTCCGGCTCGGCCCTGCTCACCGACCACGAGCTGTTCGAGGCGCGGGCCCACGGCAAGCACCTCTTCGTCGAGTTCGCCGGCGACCGCGTCCTGCACGTCCACCTCGGGCTCATCGGGACCTTCACCATCGACGAGGCCGCCTACGTCGGTGAGCGGCCGGTCATCGGTCAGGTCCGGTGCCGCATCGCCACGGACAAGCATGTCGCGGACCTGCGCGGCCCGATGACCTGTGCCGTCATCACCCCCGAGCAGGAGGAGGCGGTCCACGCCAAGCTCGGCCCGGATCCCTTGCGGGACACCGATGGTGGGCCTGCCTGGGAGCGGATCCGCCGCTCCCGCAAGTCCATCGCGGCGCTGCTCATGGAGCAGGACGTGCTCGCCGGCGTGGGCAACGTCTACCGCTGCGAGGTGCTCTACCGGCACCGGATCAACCCCGCGACGCCGGGGGAGCGGCTCAAGCGGGCCTCGTGGGACCTCATCTGGGCGGACCTGCGCCGGCTGCTGCCGCTCGGCGTCGCGACCAGCCGGATCGTCACCGTCGAGGAGCAGGTCGAGCAGGTCGAGGCCGCCCTGGCGAAGGGGGAGGACGTGCACCTCACCGAGCGGACCAGTTACGTCTACAAGCGAACCGACGAGGCCTGCGTGGTCTGCGGCTCGAAGGTGCGCTCGAAGGACGTCGCCGGGCGCACTCTCTACTGGTGCGGCAACTGCCAGCGCCGCAGCTGACTCACGCCCGCCGCGGCCGCTCCAGCCGGAAGACCTCGGGGGAGTGCCCCCACTCGTCGCGGCCCAGCCGCGAGACCGGCCGCAGCGCGTCCATCGTCGGGCGCCCGTCGGTCAGGGCGTCACTGCGCACCGTGATCGCCATGACCTCGCCGATGACGAGGTGGCTGTCGCCGAGCTCGGTGCTCGAGTGCAGCCGGCACTCGATCGACGTCGCCGAGTCGGCGACGCGGGGCACGGGCACGACCGCGCTCGGCTCGAGCCGGACGCCGACGGCCTGTGCCTCGTCCACCTCCGGGTCGAAGGGAGCGCTGCTCGCGTTGGCGAGCTCGGCCAGGTCCTCCGAGACGAGGTTGACGACGAAGTGCTCCGTCGCGAGGACGTTGCGCAGCGTGTCCTTGCGGCCGACAGAGGTGAAGCTGATCATCGGTGGTCGCGCGCACGCGACGTTGAAGAAGGAGTGCGGGGCGAGATTGCCGACGCCGTCGGCTCCGACGGACGTGATCCACGCGATCGGCCGCGGCACGACGATGCTCGTCAACAGGTCGTAGGCGTTGGTGCCCGGGTCGGTGGGGTCGAAGACCGTACGCATGGGTCGAGCGTAGGGCGGACGACCCGGGAGGCCATGGACCGCTCGCGACTCCTCGTCGAGGCGTTGCGGCCTAGATTGGGCGCCATGAGTGCTCTGGGGGAGACGGCAGCGGGGGTCGGTCGCGCGTCGGTCATGGAGGCGCCGCGGGCGCCGAGCCGAGGGGGCGTCGTCGTGCTGGCCGCATCCCTCGTCGTCACGGCGATCACCGTGGCCGCAGCCGGTGTGGCCACGCTCGGTCTCGACGATCTCAAGGTCGTCGTCGACGACCCGCACCGGGTGCCGTCTGCCCTCGACACGGTCAACTCGCTGGCCGGAGCGTGCCTGGTCGCCGTCCTCGCCGCTTGGGTCGCCACGGCGTAGTGGCTCGTCGACCTGCGTCGCGTCGCCGGCTGGGCGGCGCCCGGCTACCGCCACCGCCGTTCGGACTGGTGGGCGCTGGCCGCCTGGGTCGTGCCGATCGTCAACCTCTGGTTCCCCTACCAGCTCGTCGCCGACAGCAGCCGTGCCCTCGGCTCGAGGGCACGGACCTTCTGGCCCTGGTGGATCGCGTGGCTGCTCATCAGCACCGGCACCGGCTTCGTCAGCTCGCCGATCAGCGAGGAGTGGACGAGCGCTCGCGACGTCGAGGTGTGGGTCACCGGGATGCAGCTCAACGCCGCACTCACGGTCGTCGGGCTCGCCCTGTGGTGGCGCATCGTCCGCGCGGCCACCCGGGCCGCCAAGGCCGCCGTCGCCCGGGACTGACTCCCTTCGTCGGGGTTGTCCACAGGGGCGACGCGATGGCCGCGCGGCGGACTCTTCGTCGACCTAGCGTCGTCGACATGCCCAAGATCCACGTCACCAGTCCCTTCGCCGACGAGCACACGACGCCGGTCGGTCCGCCCCCTTCGACCCCGACCCTCGCCGCAGGCGCGGCGCTCGCGACGGCCCTGACGGCGACCGCGTCGTGGGTCGCCGCTGCGGTCGTCATCACCCTGCGGCGGGACGAGCTGCGGGCCTGGGTCGTGGGGCCGGACATGACGTCCACGACCTTCGTCCTGATTGGCGGCCTCCTCGGCCTCGGGGTCCTGGCCCTCCTCGTCGGCATCGTCACGACCGGCTGGTGGCTCATCGCCCTGCGCGGGGTGGGGGAGTGGGCCAACCCCGGGTTCTTCCACCGCCGTGCCAGCTGGTGGGGCATTGCTGGCTGGGTGGTGCCGATCGTCAACCTCTGGTTCCCCTACCAGGTCGTGGCTGACGCCAGCCGGGCCGTCGGCTCTCGGGTCGGCAGCTACTGGCCCTGGTGGATCGCCTGGCTGCTCATGGGCGCCGGCTCGGTGCTCGACTCCTCCGGCGACGTGCTCGTCGAGCCGGGCGACATCGACCGGTGGGCGCTCTCGCTGCAGGTCAACGCGGCCATCGCGGTCGTGGCCCTCGTGCTGTGGTGGCGCATCGTCCGTGCGGCGACCGCGGCCGCGCAGCAGGCGGTTAGGGTCACCTCATGAGCATCGTCAAGATCAACGCCATCAGCGTCCCCGCGCACGCGGGCGAGGAGCTCGAGCGGCGCTTCGCCGAGCGCCAGGGCACCGTCGACACCGCCCCCGGCTTCGAGGGCTTCCAGCTGCTGCGCCCGACCGAAGGGGGAGACCGCTACTTCGTCGTGACCCGCTGGGCCGACGAGGAGTCCTTCGCCGCCTGGCGCGACGGCGACGCCCGGGCCGCGCACGCGGGTGAGGGCAAGCAGCCCGTCGCCACCGGCGCGGAGCTGCTCGGCTTCGACGTCGTGATCGACGTCCCAGCTCCCTGATCTCGAGGCTTCGGCCGCGGGCGGCCTCGCACCTCGATCACCGGGGCAGGCATTCCGTCCGCTGAGAGCGAACACCGCGGCCCTCCTTTCGCCTCGTGGAACAGGCCGGGAGGGCGCCGCGTTGTGACCCCGTGAGAGGCTCGCCCCCCGGCTCAGGGAGCGGGCACGGTTAGCATCGAGGTCAGAGCACCACGTGAAGGGGTAGATCCCATGTTCGAACGGTTCACCGACAGGGCCCGCCGGGTCGTCGTCCTCGCCCAGGAGGAGGCACGACTCCTCAACCACAACTACATCGGGACCGAGCACATCCTGCTCGGCCTCATCCACGAGGGCGAGGGTGTCGCCAGCAAGGCGCTGGAGTCACTCGGCGTCTCCCTCGACGCCGTCCGCGAGCAGGTCCAGGACATCATCGGTCCCGGCCAGCAGGCGCCGTCGGGCCACATCCCCTTCACCCCGCGCGCCAAGAAGGTCCTCGAGCTGTCGCTGCGCGAGGCGCTGCAGCTCGGCCACAACTACATCGGGACCGAGCACATCCTGCTCGGCCTGATCCGTGAGGGCGAGGGCGTCGCCGCTCAGGTCCTCGTCAAGCTCGGCGCCGACCTCGGCCGCGTGCGGCAGACCGTCATCCAGCTCATCTCGGGCTACCAGGGCGGCAAGGAGGGGCAGGCCGCGGGCGTTGGCGCCGGCGCCGGTCCAGCCGAAGGGCAGCCGGCCGGCTCCCTGGTCCTCGACCAGTTCGGCCGCAACCTCACCCAGGCCGCCCGCGAGGGCCAGCTCGACCCGGTCATCGGTCGCGAGCAGGAGATCGAGCGGGTCATGCAGGTGCTCTCCCGTCGCACCAAGAACAACCCTGTCCTCATCGGTGAGCCCGGCGTCGGCAAGTCCGCCGTCGTCGAGGGCCTCGCCCAGGACATCGTCGACGAAAACGTGCCGGAGCCGCTCAAGGACAAGCAGCTCTACACGCTCGACCTCGGCTCCCTCGTCGCCGGCAGCCGCTACCGCGGTGACTTCGAGGAGCGCCTGAAGAAGGTGCTCAAGGAGATCAAGACGCGCGGCGACATCATCCTCTTCATCGACGAGATCCACACCCTCGTGGGTGCGGGTGCCGCCGAGGGCGCGATCGACGCCGCGAGCATCCTCAAGCCGATGCTCGCCCGCGGCGAGCTGCAGACCATCGGCGCGACGACGCTCGAGGAGTACCGCAAGCACATCGAGAAGGACTCGGCGCTGGAGCGCCGCTTCCAGCCGATCCAGGTCGACGAGCCCTCGCTGGCCCACGCCATTGAGATGCTCAAGGGCCTGCGTGACCGCTACGAGGCGCACCACAAGGTGACGATCACCGACCCGGCGATCGTGTCCGCCGTGACGATGGCTGACCGCTACGTCAACGACCGCTTCCTCCCCGACAAGGCGATCGACCTCATCGACGAGGCGGGCGCGCGGCTGCGCATCCGTCGGATGACGGCCCCCGCCGACCTCAAGGAGTTCGACGACAAGATCGCCAAGGTCCGCCTCGAGAAGGAGTCGGCCATCGACGGCCAGGACTTCGAAAAAGCCGCCAGCCTGCGCGACGACGAGAAGAACCTGCTCGCCGACAAGGCCCGCCGCGAGGAGGAGTGGAAGGCCGGCGACATGGACGTCGTCGCCGAGGTCGACGAGGAGCTCATCGCCGAGGTGCTCGCCGCCTCGACCGGCATCCCCGTCTTCAAGCTCTCCGAGGAGGAGTCGACCCGACTGCTCAACATGGAGGCCGAGCTCCACAAGCGGGTCGTCGGCAACGACGACGCGATCAAGGCGCTCTCGCAGGCGATCCGGCGCACCCGCGCCGGCCTGAAGGACCCGCGCCGCCCCGGCGGTTCGTTCATCTTCGCCGGCCCCACCGGTGTCGGCAAGACCGAGCTCGCCAAGGCGCTGGCGGAGTTCCTCTTCGGCGACGAGGACAGCCTGATCACCCTCGACATGTCGGAGTACTCCGAGAAGCACACGGTCAGCCGCCTCTTCGGCTCGCCCCCCGGCTACGTCGGTTACGACGAGGGCGGTCAGCTCACCGAAAAGGTGCGCCGCAAGCCCTTCTCCGTCGTGCTCTTCGACGAGGTCGAGAAGGCGCACCCGGAGATCTTCAACTCGCTGCTGCAGGTTCTCGAGGACGGCCGCCTCACCGACTCGCAGGGTCGGATGGTCGACTTCAAGAACACCGTCATCATCATGACGACCAACCTCGGCACGCGGGACATCTCCAAGGGCGCCATGGGCTTCACCTCCGGCACCGACCAGCGCACCGACTACGAGCGGATGAAGGCCAAGGTCACCGACGAGCTGAAGAACCACTTCCGCCCCGAGTTCCTCAACCGCGTCGACGACACGATCGTCTTCCCGCAGCTGAGCCAGGACGAGCTCGTCGAGATCGTCGACCTCGAGGTCGCCAAGCTCGACAAGCGCCTCAAGGACAAGGACATGGGCATCGAGCTCACGCCCGCGGCCAAGGCCCTGCTCGCCAAGCGCGGCTACGACCCGGTCCTCGGCGCCCGCCCGCTCAAGCGGACGATCCAGCGCGAGATCGAGGACGTGCTCTCCGAGAAGATCCTCTACGGCGAGCTCGTCTCCGGCGAGATCGTCGCGGTCGACGCGACCGGCGAGGGCAAGGACGCGGAGTTCACCTTCAAGGGTGCGCCCAAGGTCGGCGAGCTCGACGTCCCGCTCGTCGAGGCGGGCGACGGCTCCGCCGACTGACCCAGCGCGGACCCTGCAGACGAAGGGGAGGTGGCCAGATCACTGGCCACCTCCCCTTCGTCATCCGGGGCCTCACGCACTCGGCGGCGCCCTTCGTCCCCCGGCTGGTGGCGTTGGTGTCACCTGGTCCCCCTTCGCCGGGCAACCAGGTGACACCAACGCGACCACGTGGCGTCGACGCTGCCAGGTGAGAACGGCACCCTTCGCCATGCCGTCCTCCTCCGCAGAGCCCACGGGTCCTACCGGGATCGGGCCGGCGGCGTCCACCGGGGGTCCCGCCCGATGAAGGCGAAGAAGCGCTCTTGGACGCTCGCGTCGTCGGGCACCGGCTGCTCCTGCCCGAACTGCCCGGACGCCCGGATCATCTCCGCCCGGGCCTGCATCCCCGCCAGGGCGCCGGCGAGGTAGTCCTCGTCGAGGCGGTCGTCCTGGCCGGTGGCGCGGGCGAGGTCCCAGGTGTGGAAGACGACGTCGCTCGTGAAGTACTGGTCGAGCATCTGCGGCAGTGGCATCCGACCGATGTGCTCGTGCTGGAAGACGACCTCCTCGGTCGCCGGGGCGTCGAGCAGCGATCGAATCTGCGCGTCGAGACCGGCCCACGCACCGACCGGGTCCTCCTCGGCGGACGGCACGGGGTCCAGGCGCACCTCGCAGCCGGACGCCACGAGCGCCGGCAACCACGACGTCAGGTGACCGACGACGTCACGCGCCCGCCACTGCGCGACGGGGGTGGGGGAGTCCCAGTCGGTGGTGCCGGCGACCCGTCGGGCGAAGCCGTCCGCCGCCGACCGGTAGCGGTCGGCGACGGCCAGCTCGGCGAGCGGGCTCACTCGACCTCGCCGGCGTCGAGCAGCGCGTCGAGCGCCGCGTAGCCCTCGTTGATGCCGATCTCCATGCCGGAGGCGAGCATCATCTCGCGCGCCTCGAAGGTCGGCAGGACCGAGTGCCCGTGCACCCGCGTCCAGCCGTCACCGAGGTCCTCGAAGGTCATCGTGTCGAGCGAGACCCCGTCGGGGAAGCCCTCGAAGGTGAAGGTCTGGACGATGCGGTCGGGGCGCACCTCGTGGAAGCTGCCGAAGAAGTGGAACTCCTCGGTGTCGCCCTGGACGCGCCGCTCGCTGCCCTCCTTGGCGACGTTGGTGAAGCGGTAGCTGCCGCCCGTGCGCGCGTCCCAGTGGTCGATGATCGTGTCGAGCTCGTCGGGGCCGACCCACCGCTTGTACAGCTCGGGGTCGGTGTGCGCGCGGTGCAGCTGCTTCGCGGTCGCTTTGAAGTCACGCGTGATCCGCACGACCGGGACCTCGGGGTCGGCCTCGATGGTCGCGGTGGTGAGGTGGCCGCTGGTGCTGGGTGTGGTGCTCATCGGTCTGCTCCTGTGCTCGTGGTGCCCGGGTGGGGCGAAGGGAGGTCCGCCAGGACCTCCTCGAGGCGGGCCATGCGCTCCTCGGCCCGTCGTTGGTGCCGCTCGATCCAACCGGTCATCGTGGCCAGTGCCTCGCTTTCGAGGTGAACCGGGCGGCGCTGGGCCTCCCTGCGCCGGCTGACGAGGCCGGCCTCCTCGAGGACCTTGAGGTGCTTGCTCACGGCCTGGAGGCTGATGTCGTAGGGGGCGGCGAGGTCGTTGACGGTGGCGTCACCGACCGTGAGGCGGGAGATGATGTCCCGCCGGACCGGGTCGGAGAGCGCGGCGAAGGCCCGGGAAAGTCGCTCCTCGGTGTCGTCCTTCATCGCGCTCCTTAATCAACTAACCGGTTGAATAAACCGTAGGGCGGGGCCGCGGCAGTCGTCAAGAGGTCGTTGAGGCGTTCGCTACGTGCAACCGGCACGCTCCTGATCCACGGTGGATGGCATGGACGCCTCACCAGGCAGGACGAAGATGACGACGCGCCCGCGGACGTACCGGGTCTACCCCGAGGGCGGGCACGCCATGAAGACGTGGGGCCCGGCGCTCGACGATGCTCTGCCCCGGGTCGTCGGCCACCTCACGAAGCCCGGCTGAGGCCCCCTTCGTCCCACGGCGCGGCGCCTGTGACCGGCTCGGTCACAGGCGCCGCCGCATGTCCTTCATCTGCGCGATCTGCTTGGTCTGGGTGACGTTGATGTCGTCGCCGAGCTCGCCGGTGCGCTCGTCGGAGCCCTTTGTGCCCAGGGTCTTGCACATCTCGAGGGCGCCCTCGTGGTGCTTGACCATGAGGTCGAGGTAGAGCCGGTCGACGTCGGCCCCCTTCGCCCGACGCAGCTCGTCCAGCTGGGCTCGGGTCGCCATCCCGGGCATGCCGGAGTGGTCGGCATGGGCGCCATGACCGCTGCCGCCGGGGTTGCTCGCCTCGATGGGGACCTTCTCGCCCCACGACCGCAGGGTCGTGGACATGCCCTTCATCTCCGGCTTCTGCTCGTCGCTGATCCGGCTGGCGATGCCGCGCACGCTCTTGTCGGTGAGGCGCCCCTTGACGATGTCGCCCATGACGACCGCCTGCGCGTGGTGGACGATCATGTCCTGGAGGAAGTCGACGTCGGCCTGGTTGTGGCTCGCCGACGGCGTCGCCACCGCGGAGGTGCCGGACAGCGACGAGTTGGGCTCCCCGGGGGTGCCGGGCTGCAGGACCGGTGCGTCGGGAGAGGTGGCCGTGGACGTGGGGGCGTCGTCACCGCTGCAGGCGCCCAGGGTGAGGGTGGCGGCGAGGACGAAGGGGGAGAGGCGGCGGATCACGAGGCCGACGGTAATCCCCCTTCGACGTCCGTGGGTCCGCCAGCGGCCCGCACGGTCGGACCTGACGATGTCCTGACCAAACCGGGGGCTGGTCCGGGGCCGCGGATGCGTCAGGTCGCGACAAGGTGTCCCTACCCCCGTCGGGGCACACCCCGCCCCGAGGGACGCCACCGTGGAGGAATTATGCGCAGACCCATCCTGGCCATCGCGGCAGCAGCCGCCGTGGCACTCTCCGGCGCCGGCATCGGCACCGCCACCGCGAAGGGCCCCGACGACCGGATCGGCGTGTCCGGGACGGACCTGGCCACCGACGAGATCGGCCGCAGCAAGAACGTCAAGCACCTGGCCAACATCGCGCCGTCGGGTGTGCTGGCCGAGGGGGTCGGGACCGACCTCGCCTTCCAGGACGACAAGGCCTTCATCGGCAACTACGACGGCTTCTCGGTCGTCGACGTCCGCAACCCCCGCAAGCCCAAGACCATCGTCCAGGTGAAGTGCCCGGGCAGCCAGAACGACATCACCGTCTCGGGCGACCTGCTCTACCTGTCCACGGACTCCTCCCGCAGCGACGACTCCTGCGAGTCGACCTCGCAGTCGGCGACGATCAAGGACAGCTGGGAGGGCATCAAGATCTTCGACATCTCCGACCTGGAGAACCCCAAGTACATCAAGTCGGTCGAGACGGCCTGCGGCTCGCACACGCACACGCTCGTGCCGGGCAAGGGCAAGACCAAGGGCAACGACTACCTCTACGTGTCGAGCTACTCGCCCCGCGACCAGTACCCGGACTGCCAGACCCCGCACGACCTGATCTCCATCGTCAAGGTCGACAAGGCGGAGCCGACGAAGTCCGAGGTCATCGCGACGCCCAACCTCTTCCCCGACGGCGGCAACCCCGGTGGCGAGGGCCCGACCCCGATCGCCGGCCGCTCCGCCACAACCGGCTGCCACGACATCACCGCCCTGCCGCACAAGAACCTCGCGGCCGGTGCCTGCATGGGTGACGGCATCATCATGGACATCTCGGCGCCGGAGCAGCCCCGCGTCATCGAGCGCGTCCAGGACAACGAGAACTTCGCCTTCTGGCACTCGGCCACCTTCAACGCCGACGCGACCAAGGTCGTCTTCACCGACGAGCTCGGCGGCGGCGGGGCCCCGACGTGCAACACCGACATCGGACCCAACCGCGGTGCCAACGCGATCTACAAGCTGTCGAAGCTCGGCAAGCTGACCTTCCAGTCGTACTACAAGATCGCGCGCCACCAGACCGAGACCGAGAACTGCGTCGCGCACAACGGCTCGATCATCCCCGTCGCCGGTCGCGACATCATGGTCCAGTCCTGGTACCAGGGCGGCGTGAGCGTCTGGGACTTCACCGACTCCAAGAACCCCAAGGAGCTGGGCTACTTCGAGCGCGGGCCGCTGCCCGTCGAGGAGGGCACCGGTGGCACGTGGTCGACCTACTACTACAACGGTCACCTCTACTCGTCGGACATCGCCCGCGGGTTCGACGTGCTGAAGTTCAACGACAAGGCGACGAAGAAGGCCGACCGCGTCATCATGGACGAGTTCAACGCCCAGTCGCAGCCGAAGTACACGGTGCGCTGAGCCCCCTTCGCGCCACCACTCTCCGGAGCACCTGACCTACGCCCCCGCCTCGCCGGCGGGGGCGTAGGTTTGTCCGGTGACCGTGACCATCCGCCGAGCGCGCACCTCCGACGTGCGCGAGATCCGTGCCCTCGTCGCCCCGCTCGCCGAGCGACGGGTCCTTGTCAGCAAGGACACGGTGGCCTACTTCGAGGGTCTGCAGGAGTTCCGCGTCGCCGAGATCGACGGTCGTGTGGTCGGCTGCGGGGCCCTGCACGTCATGTGGGACGACCTGGCCGAGATCCGCACGCTCGCCGTCTCGGCCGACCACCTGGGGCACGGTGTCGGGGGCGCGCTGCTCGAGACGCTGGCCCAGGACGCCGTCGAGCTCGGGGTCGAGCGTCTCTTCTGCCTGACCTTCGAGGTCGACTTCTTCACCCGGCACGGTTTCACCGAGATCGAGGGGCAGGCCGTCGACCCCGAGGTCTACGTCGAGCTGCTGCGCTCCTACGACGAGGGCGTCGCCGAGTTCCTCGACCTCGAGCGGGTCAAGCCCAACACTCTGGGCAACACGCGCATGCTCCGCCAGCTCTGAGCCCCACGCCAGACGAAGGGGGAACCCCTCACCTCGGCAGGACGTAGCCGCCTGCGGCCGGCTCGACAAGGCCGTCCTCCACGAGCCCGGCGAGACACCGCTCGACCTTGGCCGGGTCGTCCGGCCAGGTGCTGTCGAGATCGTCCCGTGCCACCGGGTCGGGGCTCTCGCGCAGCAGCTGCACGATGCGCCCGCGCACCTGCCGGTCGGTGCCGTGCCAGGCCTGCCCGCGCCGGGGCGGACCGTCGTGCTCGGGACGACCGGCGAGCTGCCAGGCGCACAGGTGGCTCACCGGGCAGTCGTCGCAGCGGGGCGCGCGGGCGGTGCACACGAGCGCGCCGAGCTCCATCGAGGCGGCATTCCACCGGTTGGCCGCGTCGCGGTCGGCGGGCATCGAGGCATCGGCCAGACGCATCTCGGCAGCGGTGAGTGCCGGCGCCGCGTGCTGCGTGCCGCTCACGGTCCGGGCGAGGACCCGGCGGACATTGGTGTCGACGACCGTGCGCGGGTCACCGAAGGCGAAGGAGGCGACGGCCGCCGCCGTGTAGGGCCCGACACCCGGCAGTGCGAGCAGGTCGTCGTGGTCGCGCGGGACCTGACCGTCGTGCCGCTCGACCATCGCCGCCGCCGACTCCCACAGCCGCAGCGCCCGACGGGGGTAGCCGAGCCGGTCCCACATGCGCACCGCCTCGCCGGGGGAGTTCGCGGCGAGGTCGGCAGGGGTCGGCCACCGCTCGAGCCAGCGTTCCCAGACCGGCAGCACCCGGGCGACAGGAGTCTGCTGGGACATCACCTCGGAGAGGTAGACGCCCCACGGCGAGCAGTCGGGGTCGCGCCAGGGCAGGTCGCGGCCGACCTCGTCGAACCACGCGAGCACGGCGGCGTGCAGCCGGGGACCGGCTCCGGTCACCTCGGGACTCACGGCAGGTCCACCTCGGTGAATCGCGGTCGGTAGAGCGATGGGTCGCGGTGGTAGGGGCCGCTCGTCGTCGGCGACTCGGACCACGAGACGAGCAGCTTGCCCGAGCCCATCCTCAGGTCGGGGTGGGGCAGCGGCGTGTAGCGCAGCGTGCGGCTCGTGCTCTCGAGGTCGCGGACCGGGTGCGCGGTCCAGGGTCCGGTGACGGTGGGCGCCTTCCACACGGTGAGCGAGTCGCCGGTGAAGTCTCCCTCCTTGCTGATCGCGTACCAGGACCCGTCGTCCTCGACCACGCCGAGGACGTGGGAGACCCCGTCGTCGGGCCCGATGAGTCGCCCGGCCTGTGCCGGCTGGTCGTCGGGCCGCCCGGAGACCCAGCCGGAGCCGTCCCAGTACTGCCAGCGGGAGGGGTCGGCGAGGTGGCTCGACGGCACCCGCGCGACGTGCAGGGCCCAGCCGTCGGTCGTCTTGTCGGCGTTGCTCGCCGTGCCGAAGACATAGGTCCACGACCCGCTCTCCCACATCGCGGCACCCCAGGTCGGCACCGTCGGGTCGGCCGTGGTCGGGGTGAGCGGCTCGTGGGAGACGAGCTTGGGCATGCGGTTGGTCGGGACGTCGAAGGTCGCCAGGCCGGAGCCGACGGTCTCGAAGTCACGGCCCCCGAGATCGCGGACGGCCGCGGTGATGACCTCGACCCGGGTGCCGCCGGACACGGCCCGTGCCCGCAGCGACATCGGCCAGTAGCCGGTGTCGCCCTCGTCGGGGATCACGGCGCCGTCGTCGCCGGCGCGCATCGCGCGCAGGCAGCCGCCGTTGGACACGAGCACGGAGTTGCGGACCATGAAGGGCGAGACGACGTCGGTGTCGCGGATCGTGTCACCGAAGACGAACATCGTGCGCCCGTCGGCGAGGCGCACCGATCCGCCGTGGTCGCCGCCCTGCAGCCGCGGCTCCCCGTCGAGCTGGGCGAAGAGCGCGTCCATGCCCCGTGCATCGGTGGGTGCGGGGACCGAGCAGGCGCGACCGGGGTCGGTGCCGCGGGGGTCGATGGCCGCACCCCGTGCTGGACGAAGGGGGGACCCCGCCGCCGGTGGAGGCGTCACGGGCGCGCCGGTCCGGGCAGTGCGGGACCCGCGCGGCTCGTGCCCCATGCCGATCGGGGCTCCGGAGGGCTCGACGGCGCGGTCGGCGGTGCGGGCGATGAGCTCGTCGACGCTGCCGGGCCGGGTCCAGCCGACCCAGGCGCCGGCGATGACGAGCACCCCGGCGAGCAGCGAGACGAGGAAGCGGGTCACACGTAGCGCTCGAGGATCGAGCTCTCGGCGAGTCGGGACAGGCCCTCGCGCACGGTGCGGGCACGCAGCTCACCGACACCGTCGACGGCCATGAGGTCGTCGATGCCGGCGGCGAGCAGTCGCTGCAGCGAGCCGAAGTGCTCGACGAGGCGGTCGATGATCGCGCCCGGCAGGCGCGGGATCTTGCCGAGGATGCGCAGCCCGCGCGGGCTGACCGATGCGTCGAGGGACTCTCCGACGATGGCGAAGCCGAGCGCCTTGGCCACGTGGCCGAGGTCGAGCAGCTCGGTCGCGTCGAGCGCCGAGAGGTTGGTCAGGACCCCGTCGACGTCGGCGACCGGGCCGGCCGGGTCGAGGTAGTCGAGGACCACGGCGTGCAGGTCGTCGTCGAGACCGGCGGTCAGCTCCTCGAGCTGGAGGGTGAGCAGGCGTCCGTCGATACCGAGCTCGAGGACGTACTCGGCGATCTCGGCGTGGATGCGGCGGACCATCTCGAGCCGCTGGAGGACGACGGCGACGTCGCGGACGGTGACGAGGTCCTCGATCTCGAGGGCCGACAGGGAGCCGGTGACCTCGTTGAGGCGGGTTGTGTAGCGCTCGAGGGTCTGCATGGCCTGGTTGGCCTGGGAGGTCAGCTCGGGCGTCGTGCGGAGCACGTGCCGCCGGCCGTCGACGTAGAGGGCGATGATGTGCATCGACTGGCTGACCGAGACGACGGGATAGCCGGTCTGCCGCGCGACCCGCTCGGCGGTGCGGTGACGGGTGCCGCTCTCGAGGGTCTCGATGCTCGGGTCGGGCACGAGCTGGACGGCCGCCTTGAGAATCCGGGAGACGCCGGCGTCGACGACGACCGCGCCGTCCATCTTGGCCAGCTCACGCAGGCGGGTGGCGGAGAACTCGATGTTGACGTCGAAGCCGCCGGTGCACAGCGACTCGACGAGCTTGTCGTGCCCGAGGACGACGAGCGCGCCGGTGTTGCCGCGCAGGATGCGCTCGAGGCCGTCGCGCAGGACGGTGCCCGGCGCGACCGCGGCGAGGGTCGTGCGGAAGAGGTCGTCGTCTGAGTCGGCCACGCAGGGAGTCTATGTCGAGGGCAGGCGTCGCACGTTGTCCGCGGGGTGGCGCCGTCGCATCTCGGCGACGGCGGCCGTGACGTCGGTGACCTCGACGACGTCCATGCCCGGCGGGGGAGCGGCGTCGGCCAGCGCACCCACGGGCACGAGCGCGGTGCGGAACCCGAGACGGGCCGCCTCGGTCAGCCGTCGGGCGACGCCGACCGCGGGGCGGACCTCGCCGCTCAGCCCGATCTCGCCGAGCGCGAGGAGGGTGTGCGGCACCGGCTCGTCGAGCACCGCGCTCGCGATGGCGATCGCCACGGCGAGGTCGCTGGAGGGCTCGGTGATCTTGACCCCGCCGACGGTGGAGACATAGGTGTCCTGGTTGCCGATCGGCGCGCCCGCCCGCTTGTCGAGGACGGCGATGATCATCGCCAGGCGGCCGCTGTCGAGGCCGACGTTGGCCCGTCGCGGGGTGGGGATCTGCGAGGGGGAGACGAGCGACTGCACCTCGACGACGAGCGGTCGCCGGCCCTCGAGCGTGACGGTCGCACAGGTGCCCGGGACGTTGATGTGGCGGCTGGAGAGGAAGAGGCCGCTCGGGTCGGACAGGCCGATGATGCCGCCGTCGGTGAGGTCGAAGCACCCGACCTCGTCGGTGGGGCCGAAGCGGTTCTTCACCGCGCGCACCATCCGCAACCGCGTGTGCCGGTCGCCGTCGAACTGCACGACGACGTCGACGAGGTGCTCCAGGACCCGCGGGCCGGCGATCGAGCCGTCCTTGGTCACGTGGCCGACGAGCAGCATCGCGAAGCCGCCCTCCTTGGCCGCCTGGATGAGCGACCCGGCGACCTCGCGCACCTGGCTGACATTGCCCGCGGAGCCGTCGACCTCGCTGGAGGCGATGGTCTGCACGGAGTCGACGACGACGAGGTCGGGCTGCACCTGCGCGATGTGCGCGAGCACGGTCGACAGGTCGGTCTCGGCGGCGAGGTAGAGGCCGTCGGTCACCGCGCCGATGCGCTCGGCCCGGCCGCGCACCTGCGCCGCCGACTCCTCGCCGGTGAGGTAGAGGACCCGCCGGGTCTCGCCGACCCGGGCGGAGACGTCGAGGAGCAGGGTCGACTTGCCGATGCCGGGCTCACCGGCGACGAGGACGACCGAGCCGGGCACCAGCCCACCGCCGAGTACCCGGTCGAACTCCGAGACCCCGGTCGACCGGTGGCTCGCCTGCTCGCCGTCGATCTCCCGGATGGGCACGGCGGGACGCTGCACCCGGGCCGCGGCGAGGGTGCGCGTCGTCGCGCCGCCGACCTCGTCGACGCTGCCCCATGCCTGGCACTCGCCGCACCGCCCGACCCACTTGACCGTGGTCCAGCCGCACTCGCTGCACCGGTAGGTCGGTCCGCCCTTCTTGGTAGCCATGGCCGCCAACCTACGTGCCGCCCCCGACAGCCCCCGCGAGGCTGCATTGCCGTAGGGCAATGCAGCCTCGAGGGGGGTGCCGAGCCCTGAGCGGGCCTCGCGGGCGGCCGCGGGCTCGGTCAGAGGTCGGCGAGCATCTTGCCGGGGTTGAGGATCCCCAGCGGGTCGAGCGCCGCCTTGACCGCCAGGTGGGCCTGCCGGGTGCCGTCGTCGAGCTCGCGGGCCAGCCAGCGGCGCTTGAGGTACCCGACGCCGTGCTCGCCGGTGATCGTGCCGCCGAGCTCGAGACCGAGCTCCATGATCGCGTCGAAGGCCGCGTCGGCCCGCGCGATGCTGTCGGGGTCGCTCGTGTCGAAGAAGATCGACGGGTGGGTGTTGCCGTCGCCGGCGTGGGCGACGACCGCGATCGTCAGCCCGGACTGCTCGCGGATCGTCTCGAGCCGGTCGTAGAAGTCCGGCAGTCGGGTCCGCGGCAGGCAGACGTCGTCGAGCAGCTGGCCGCCGCCGTGCGCCTGAGCCCACTGCTCGAAGGAGGGCTGGGCCATCCGACGCATGTGCACCAGGGCCGCGCTGTCGGCCGGGTCGTCCGAGACGGCGACGTCCAGGGCCCCGTGCGCCTGCGCGAAGCGCCCCAGCGCCTCGACCTCCGCCTGTGCGGCCTCGAGGCTGCCGCCACCGTCGGACTGGACGAGCAGCATCGCCCCGGCGCCCGTGCCGACGTCGCCGTAGCCGCACTCGGCGAGGATCTGCAGGGTTGCTCGGTCCATCGACTCCACGAGGCTGGGCTGCGCCCCGGACGCCATGAGGTCGGCGACCGTCGCTGCGGCAGAACGGATGTCGGCGAAGGTCGCCACTGCGGTGAGCGGCTCCGGCAGGGTCGGGACGAGCCGCAGCGTCACCTCGACGACGACCCCGAGCGTGCCCTCCGACCCGATGAGCAGGCCGCGCAGGTCGAGGCCGGCGACCCCCTTCGCCGTCGTCGTGCCGAAGGTGGCGAGCGTGCCGTCGGCGAGCACGACCCGCAGCTGCCGCACGTAGTCGCGGGTCACGCCGTAGCGCACGCAGCACAGCCCGCCGGCATTGGTCGCGACGTTGCCGCCGATCGACGAGATCGCGACCGAGCCCGGGTCCGGCGGGTAGGACAGCCCGTGCGGGGCGAGCGCGTCCTTGAGGTCCTGGTTGATGATCCCCGGCTCGACGGTCACGGTCCGCTCGGCCGCGTCGATCTCGAGCACGCGGTCCATGCGCTCCAGCGACAGCAGCAGGCAGCCGGGCACGGCATTGGCCCCGCCGGACAGCCCGGTCCGGGCGCCCTGCGGCACCACGGGGACCCGGTGCCGCGTCGCGAACCGCAGCGTCGCCTGCACGTCGGCCACGGTCCGTGCCCGCACCAGAGCAACCGCGCCGTCGCCGGGGCAGAAGAGCGCCTGGTCCGTGGAGTAGGACCCCACGACGTCGGGGTCGGTGGCGAGCACCCCGTCACCGAGCTCGGCCGCCAGCTCGGTGCGCACCAGCTCCGCGAGGTCGAAGGGGGACACCGTCACCACTCCCGTGCGGCCAGCGTCGCCGGGTGGACGAGCAGCGGCAGCAGCGCCCGGCCGGAGGGCGAAGGGCGACCGTCCCCGGTCGTCGTGGCCGCGGCCACGAGCGCCAGGTGGGCCTCGCACCGGCGCGCCAGCTCGTCGTAGCCGGCCTGCCCCATGAGCTCGATGAGCCCCGGCCGCTCGCTGACGTAGACCGGGTCGGCGGCGACGTGCGCGTCGGGGCTGCCCGAGCAGTACCAGTCGAGCTGGTGCCCGCCCGGCCCCCAGCCGCGGCGGTCGTACTCGCCGATGCTCACCTCGAGGTAGCTGCTCTCGTCGGGCAGCTCGACGGTGCGGTAGGTGCGGCGGATCGGCAGCTGCCAGCACACGTCGGGCTTGACCGTGTGCGGCTCGACGCCGGTGAGCATCGCGTGCTGGTGGAGCGAGCAGCCGGCGCCGGCGGGGAAGCCGGGGCGGTTGAGGAAGATGCACGCGCCGTCGACGACCTTGGTCTTCAGCTCGCCGTCCTCACGCTCGGTCCACGCCGACTTGCGGGTCGAGCCCGGGTGCAGCTCCCACTCGTCCTCGCCGAGCTCGTCGACGATCGTCTTGACCCGGGCGACGTCGTCCTTGTCGGTGAAGTGGGCTCCGAGGACGCAGCAGCCGAAGTCCGGCTTATCGGCGTCGATGCCGTGGCAGCCGTTGCCGAAGACGCAGGTCCACGACGAGGTGAGCCAGGTGAGGTCGCAGCGGAAGCGCTGCCCCTCGTCGGCCGAGTCGTCGAACTCGACCCACGTCCGGGCGGTCTGCAGGTCGCTCTCGCCGGGGTGCGACGTGGTCTCATCACTCACGGCCGCCACCCTATGCGTGCGCGCGTGCCGGGCAACAACCGCGGGCGTCTACTGTTGCCCCGTGCGCCTTGGTGTCATCGATGTCGGTTCCAACACCGTCCACCTCCTCGTCGTCGACGCCCATCACGGTGCGGCGCCGATCCCTGCGACCTCCCACAAGATCCTGCTGCGGCTGTCCGAGCACGTCGACGACGACGGCTGCATCGACGACGCCGGCGCGGCCGACCTGTCGCGCTTCGTCGCCGAGTGCCTCGAGGTCGCCGAGGACCACGGGGTCGAGGAGATCCTGCCCTTCGCCACGAGCGCGGTGCGCGAGGCGCCCAACGGCGACGAGGTCCTTGCCCGGGTGCGGGCCGACACCGGGGTCGACCTGCGGGTGCTCAGCGGTGAGGACGAGGCGCGGCTGACCTTCCTCGCCGCCCGTCGGTGGGCCGGCTGGTCCGCGGGCCGGCTGCTCGTCGTCGACATCGGCGGCGGCTCCCTCGAGCTGACCCTCGGCGACGACGAGGACCCCGACATCGCCAAGTCGCTCCTCCTCGGCGCCGGCCGGGTGACCCGCGACCTGCTGCCGGGCAATCCCCCTTCGGCCCAGGAGATCAAGGCGGCCCGCCGCGCGGTCCGCGCCACCCTGGCCAAGGAGATCCGGCCCTACGCCAAGGCGAGCTCGCCCGACACGGTGCTCGGCACGAGCAAGACGATGCGCTCCCTGGCCCGCATCGCGGGCGCCGCGCCGAGCGCCGACGGGCCCTACGTCGACCGGCGACTGCGCCTGGAGGACGTCACCGCGACGATCGCCCGGATCTCGACGATGACCGCGCACGAGCGCGTCGAGCTCCCGGGGGTCTCCGCGTCGCGGGCCCACCAGCTGCTCGCCGGCGGCATCGTCGCCGAGGCGGCGATGGACCTGCTCGGGGTCCGCGAGCTGACGATCTGCCCGTGGGCGCTGCGCGAGGGCGTGCTGCTGCGCTACCTCGACCTGATGAGCTGAGCGCGCTCCCGATCCCGCCGCCGACGCGGGTCTACGCTCGAGGCATGGCCTCTCCCCACCCGCACATCCCGGTCGGCCTGTCCACCGCCTCGGTCTACCCGGAGGGCGCGGCCGCGGCCTTCGAGATGGCGGCCGAGCTGGGCTACGACGGCGTCGAGGTCATGGTCTGGGCGGACCCGATCTCGCAGAGCGCCGGCGCGCTGCGGGCCCTCGCCGACCACCACGGCCTCGACATCGTCTCGATCCACGCGCCGACCCTGCTGCTCACCCAGCGGGTCCTGAGCGCCGACCCCTGGGGCAAGATCGACGGCTCGATCGAGCTGGCGCAGCAGGTCGGGGCGCCGACCGTCGTGCTCCACCCGCCCTTCCGCTGGCAGCAGGCCTACGCCCGGGGCTTCGCCGACGGCGTCGCCGAGCGCGAGCACGAGTCCGGCATCACCCTGGCGGTCGAGAACATGTTCCCCTGGGCCGCGCGGGGCCGCCAGGTGCAGGCCTACCTGCCCCACTGGGACCCGGTGCCCCAGCCCTACGACCACGTGACGATCGACCTGTCGCACACCGCGACCGCCCGCAGCGACGCGATGCAGATGGTCCTCGACCTCGGCGACCGGCTCTCGCACATCCATCTGGCCGACGGCATGCTCACGACGCTCAAGGACGACCACCTCGTCCCGGGCCGCGGCACCCAGCCCTGCGCCGAGGTGCTCCAGCACCTGACGACGAGCGGGTTCTCCGGGGCCGTCGTGCTCGAGGTCGGCACCCGGCGCCGCCCGCAGGAGCGCGAGGCGGACCTGCGCGAGTCGCTCGACTTCGCCCCGCCGGCACCTCGGGCAGCTCGCCGACGAGCCGAGCGCCACCGCCACCGAATCGGCGTCGTGATGTCGGCCCACGGCCGTCGGCGCGACGCGCGGGCACCCTTCGACGGGGCGCACGCGATCGAGATCGACGGGCTGCGGGTGACGCGGGGCGGACGCCTCGTGCTGCCCGGCCTCGATCTGCGGGTGCCGAAGGGAGAGGTCGTCGGGCTCCTCGGGCCGAGCGGCGGCGGCAAGTCCACCGTCATGCGGGCGGTCGTCGGGGTGCAGCGGGTCGACGCGGGTCGGGTCGAGGTCCTCGGACGCCCGGCGGGCCACCCCGAGCTGCGGCACCGGGTCGGCTACGTCACCCAGGCACCGAGCGTCTACGGCGACCTCACCGTGGCGGACAACGTCACCCACTTCGCCCGGCTCCTCGGCGTGCGGGACCCGCGCACCGCGGCCCGCGAGGCGCTGACGCGCGTCGACCTGACGAGCCATGCCGCTGCACGCACCGATGCCCTCTCGGGCGGGCAGCGCAGCCGGGTCAGCCTCGCGGCTGCCCTCGTCGGCTCTCCCCGAGCTGCTCGTCCTCGACGAGCCGACCGTCGGGCTCGACCCCGTCCTGCGGCGCGACCTGTGGGACCTCTTCCGTGGGCTCGCCGACGACGGCGTGACGCTCCTCGTCTCCAGCCACGTCATGGACGAGGCCTCGCGCTGCGACCGACTCGTCCTGCTGCGCGACGGGGAGGTCCTCGCCGACGACACACCTGCGGGGCTCCTCGAGCGCACCGGCGCCGCCGATGCCGAGGGTGCCTTCCTCGCGCTCGTGGACGAGGTGGCGGCATGAGCCCGCGGCTGACCCTCGTCACCGTCGCCCGGGTGCTGCGGCAGCTCACCCGCGACCACCGAACGCTTGGTCTCCTGCTCGTCGTGCCGGTCGTCCTCATGTGCCTGCTCGCGTGGATCTACGCCGACGGTGTGCTCTTCGAGCGGGTCGGGCCGGTGCTGCTCACGGTCTTCCCCTTCGTCGTCATGTTCGTCGTGACGAGCGTCGCGACGCTGCGCGAGCGCACGAGCGGCACCCTCGAGCGGCTGCTCACCACGCCCCTGGGCAAGGCCGACCTCGTCCTCGGCTACGCGCTCGCCTTCGGTCTGCTCGCCGTCGTCCAGGGGGCGGTCGTCACGGCCGTCTCGGTGTGGCTCCTCGGGCTCGACACCGCCGCGACGTCGGCCTGGCTCGTGCTCGTCGTCGTCGCGAGCGGGGTCCTCGGGACCTCGCTCGGGCTGCTCGCGTCGGCCTTTGCCGCCACCGAGTTCCAGGCCGTCCAGCTCATGCCGGCCACGGTGCTGCCGCAGTTCCTCCTCTGCGGGCTGCTCGTGCCGCGCGACCAGCTGCCGCGCGCGCTCGAGCTCGTCTCCGACGTGCTGCCGCTGTCCTACGTCGTCGACGCGGCGACCTCGGTCGCGCGGGCGCCCGACCCGGGCGGTGACCTCGTCACCCCGCTGCTCGTCATCGCCGGCTGGATCGTCGTGGCCCTCGCCCTGGGGAGCCTCACCCTGCGCCGCCGGACCGGGTGACCGCGGGACCGTAGGCTGACGGGCGTGAGACGACTGCTCTTCATCGCCAATGCCTCAGCGGGCAGCTCCGACCGGAAGGCCCAGGCGGCCGCGCTGGCCGTGCTGCGCGAGGGCGGCGACGTCGAGGTCGTCGAGACCGAGTCGATCGACGATCTCACCGAGGCGATCGCCGCGCGTGACGGCCGCGAGGTCGTCGTCGCCGGGGGAGACGGGTCGCTGCACGCCTTCGTCACCGCGCTGTGCCGCACCGGCGACCTCGGCGAGGACCCGCCGACCGTCGGCCTGCTGCCGATGGGCACGGGCAACGACTTCGCCCGGGCGACGGGCCTGCCCAAGGACCCCGCCGAGGCGGCGCGCATCGTCCTGGCCAGCCCGGTGCGCCCGGTCGACGTGCTCATCGACGACGACGACAACCTCGTGGCCAATGCCGTGCACATCGGCGTGGGCGAGGAGGCCGGCCGCATCGCCGCCCCCTGGAAGGAGCGTCTGGGCAAGGTGCACCTCGGGATCCTCAGCTATGCGATCGGGGGCATCGCCGCGGGCTTCGGTCAGCAGGGTCGCCACCTCGAGGTGGTCGTCGACGACGAGGTCATCGCCGACGGCAGTCGTCGCGTCCTGCAGGTCGCCGCGACCATCGGGACGAGTGTCGGCGGCGGCAGCATGATCGCCCCCGACGCAGCACCCGGCGACGGCCGTGCCGAGGTCGTCGTCTCCTTCGCCGTCGCTCCCCGTCGCCGCCTCCGCTACGCGCTGCACCTGAGCCGCGGGACGCACACCGAGCTCGACGACGTCGTGACCCGCCGGGCCCGCACCGTCACCGTCCGCGGGGTCAACCACGCCTTCGCCGCCAATGCCGACGGCGAGGAGCTCGACCCCGTCAGGGAGCGCACCTGGCGGGTCGTGCCCGAGGCCTACCGTCTGCACACCCCCGAGGAGACGACGTGAGCATCCTCAACCCCGACCACCTGCGCACCCGGCTGCTCGACGCCCTCGTGACCTCGCAGGCGCGCGGGCGCACCGAGCGCTCCCGCATCGTGCAGGCCGCCCGGCATCGCTTTGTCGCCGGCGAGGGCGTCGACGACGCGGTCGCCACGGCGGCCTGGCTGCGGCGGACCAACCGCTTGGCCGCGCTCCACCCGCTCCTGCCCGCCGCGACCGATGCCGCGGCCATCGAGGCGACGATCACCGAGGCGACGACGGCCATCGAGAGGATCGCGCCCGTCACCGCGGGCGGCGACTACCACTCCGAGCTCTACCTAGCCCCCGAGCACCTCGGGCTGGGCCAGGACCCGGCCCGCGCCGAAGAAGCCCTGCGCCGGGTGTGCACGGTCGGCGACGACCACCGGGTCGACATCACCCTGCGCTCTGGCCCCGACCACTCGATGGACGCCCTGCTCGACCTCGTCCAGCGGGTGCGGCTGGAGCACCCCCGCCTCACGACCTCGCTCGTCGCCCGCCGCCACCGCTCCGAGGCCGATGCGGCGATGCTCGCCGCGACCGGCGCCCGGGTGCGCCTCGTGCGCGGCGGCACCGGCGAGCCGCAGGCGTCGAGCTGGCAGGACCCGCACGAGGTCGACCTCGCCTTCGCCCGCTGCCTCGCGACCCTGCTCGGCAGCGGGGTCCATACCGTCGTCGCCACCCACGAGCCGGTGCTCCTCGACCTGGCCGACGGCCTCGCCGACCAGTCCGGTCGTGGTCCCGAAGGCCTGGAGTACCAGTTCTTCCTCGGCGCCGACCCCGACCTGCAGCTGCGCACCGCCGACGCCGGCCACCGGGTGCGCATCCTCGTGCCCTACGGTCCGATGTGGCTCGAGCACCTGCACGACCTGGCCCGCCGCCCCTCCGGGGTCCGACGCCTCGTCGAGACCGTCACCGGCCGCGGCTGACCGCACCACCGACCCAGGAGGACCCAGATGACCACCGCGATCTACGGAGTCGGCGCCATGGGCGGCGCCATCCTCGACGGTCTCACCGCGCACGGCGACGGCGAGGTCCTCGCCGTCGCGCGCACCCCCGAGCGCGCCACCGAGCTGCGCGAGCGCTACGCCGACCGGCCCGCGGTCGGGGTCGTCGACGCCTCCACGGCCGCGGCCCGCGCCGACGTCCACCTCGTCGTCGTCAAGCCCTACGCGGTGGCGGACCTGCTCGCGCAGGTGCGCGGCTCTCTTCGCCCCGGCTCGGTCGTCGTCTCCCTCGCGCTCGGCGTCTCCCTCGCCGACCTGGCCGCCGCGCTGCCCGACGGCGTCGCCGCGGTCCGCGGGATGCCCAACACCCCGGCCCGCGTCGGCCAGGGGATGACCGTGCTCAGCCCCGCCGCCGACGTCACCGACGAGCAGCTGCAGCTCGTGCGCGACGTGCTCGCGCCGACCGGGGCCACCCTCGTCCTTCCCGAGACGCAGCAGGGCGCGGCCACGGCCCTGTCCGGGTCGGCGCCCGCCTACTTCTACCTCGTCGTCGAGGCGATGGTCGACGCGGCGTCGCGCAGGGGCTGACCCGCGCCGACGCCCTCGCCCTCGCCGGGCAGGCCGCACGTGGCGCGGGCGCGATGCTCGTCGAGACCGGCGAGGAGGCGGCGCTGCTGCGCGCCCAGGTCACCTCGCCGGGGGGCTCGACCGCCGCGGCGCTCGCCCGCCTCGAGGCCCACGGGCTGCGGCACGCCCTCGCCGACGCCGTCTCGGCCTGCGCCGACCGAGCGGGCTGATGGCCGCCGACTGGTCGGTGCGCCGCCTGACCGCCGAGGACTGGCAGCGCTACCGCGCCTTGCGGCTGGCGATGCTCCTCGACGAGCCGGCGGCCTACGGCAGCAGCTTCGCCCGGGAGGTCTCCTACGACGAGCAGAGGTGGCGCTCGCTCCTCGAGCAGGCGGTCTTCCTCGCCGAGGGCGGCGACGGCCTCCCGCTCGGCGCCGCGACGATGCTGCGACTCGACCCGGCCGACGTCCCCGAGATCGTCGCGATGTGGGTCGCCGGCCACGCCCGTGGTCGGGGGCTCGCCGACGCCCTCGTCGACGCCGCCGTGACCGAGGCGGCGGCCGGGGGCGCGACGGAGGTGCGACTGCACGTCATGCTCGACAACCCGCGAGCACTCGGCTTCTACGAGCGGGCCGGGTTCGCCTTCGACGGGGCACACGGCGACGCCCGGGGGTGCGACCGGATGAGTCGCGAGATCCGCGCTGTGACAGGCGAAGAGGTGAATTCTCGATGACCCGGGGGAGCATTCCGCGGCCCGGGATGAGAGACTCACGCCATGAGTGAGATCACCGTGCGCGCACTGACCGAGGACGAGTGGGAGACCTACCGCACCCTTCGGCTGGAAGCCCTGCGCGAATCTCCCGACGCCTTCGTCGCCGACCACGACACCGAGGCCGCCGAGCCCGAGGACTTCTGGCGCGCCCGCATGGCCCGCAGCGTCCGCCTCGTCGCCGAGGCCGAGGGCGCGCACGTCGGTGTCGTCAGCATCGGCAGCGTCAGCGAGGACAAGGGCGAGACCGCCGGCCAGCTCTTCGGCCTGTGGGTCAACCCCCAGTGGCGTGGCCGCAGCGTCGCCGCCAACCTCGTGCGCCAGGGCGCTCGCATCGCCGAGGACAAGGGCCTGAGCCAGCTCTACTACTGGGTCGGCTCCGACAACGGCCGCGCCGTCGCCTTCGCCTCCAGCTTCGGCTTCCGCCCCACCGACGACCGCCGCCCGATGCGCGTCTCGGGTGGCGACGGCGCTCCCGAGGAGGAGATCGCGCTCGTCCTGGCCCTCGGCGAGGACCGCGGCTGACCGCGACCCCACGACCACCGGCGCCCCTCCTCCCTTCGACCGAAGGGAGGAGGGGCGCCGCCGTGAGGCGGGCCGGGTTACGGCCGCGCGGCCATCCGCTCGATGAGCGCGGTCGGCCCGCTGACGATGATCAGGTCGCCGCTGCGCACCTTGGTCTCGGGGCGGGCATAGGTGAAGTCCTGGCCGGGTGACTTCACGCCGACGACGGTCACGCCGTACTTGCTGCGGATCGACGACTGCTCGAGGGTGAAGCCGATCGCCTCCTGCGGCGGGGTCATCTTGACGATCGCGAAGCCGTCGTCGAACTCGATGTAGTCCATGAGCCGGCTGCCGATGAGGTGCGCCAGCCGCTTGCCGGACTCGATCTCGGGGGAGAGGACGTGGTGCACGCCGATCCGGTTGAGGATGCGGGCGTGCTCGGGGCTGACCGCCTTGGCCCAGACCTTGGGTGCCTCGCCGTCGATGAGGTTGACCGCCGCGAGGACGCTCGCCTCGATCGACGAGCCGATCGCGAGCACGCTCGCCGAGAAGGCGTGCGGCTTGATCTCCTCGATCGTCGTGACGGCAGTGGCGTCGCCCTGGACGATGCGCCCGACCCGGCCGAGATAGCTCTCCGCCAGACGGGGGTCGAGCTCGAGGGCCGTGACGCGGTTGCCGAGCCGGTGCAGCTCGGTCGCGACGGCCCCGCCGAAGCGGCCGAGGCCGATGACGAGGACGTCCTCGTTGTGCAGACGCATGCGGGGCACGGTCTCTCCGATCGTCGGGGGGTCAGTGATCACCGACCCTAGCCGGGGTAGCGTCCTGCTCATGAGCACACAGGCGTGCGCCATCTGGGGCGAGGACTTCACGAAGTACGACTTCGGGCCGGGTCACCCCATGGCACCGGTGCGGCTGGACCTGACCGCACGACTCTGCCGCGAGCTCGGCGTCTTCGACGACGTCGAGCTCGTCGACGTGGACATCGCGCCCGACGAGGTGCTCACCACGGTCCACGACCGCGCCTACGTCGACGCCGTCAAGGCGATGTCCGCCGACCCCTCCGCCGCCGACGGCACCTGGGGCATCGGCACCGACGACGTGCCCGCCTTTGCCGGGATCCACGAGTCGAGCGCCCGCATCGTCGCCGGATCGGTCGAGGCCGCCCGGCGGGTGTGGACCGGCGAGGCCGAGCACGCCGTCAACTTCACCGGTGGCATGCACCACGCGATGCGCGATCGTGCCGCCGGCTTCTGCATCTACAACGACATCGCCGCCGCGATCCGGTGGCTGCTCGACCAGGGCGTCGAGCGGGTCGCCTACGTCGACGTCGACGTCCACCACGGCGACGGCGTGCAGGCGATCTTCTACGACGACCCGCGCGTGCTCACCGTCTCGCTCCACGAGTCCGGCCGCACCCTCTTCCCGGGCACCGGCTGGCCCGCTGACACCGGGGGGCCGGGTGCCGAGGGCACGGCCGTCAACATCGCGCTGCCGCCCGGGGTCACCGACGGGCCGTGGCTGCGTGCGCTGGCCTCGGTCGCCGCCCCGGTCGTGCGCGCCTTCGAGCCGCAGGTGCTCGTCACCCAGCACGGCTGCGACACCCACCGCGAGGACCCCCTGGCCCACATGGCCCTGACCGTCGACGCCCAGCGGCAGGCCGCGGTCAACCTCCACCGTCTCGCGCACGAGGTCGCCGACGGGCGGTGGGTCGCCTTCGGCGGGGGTGGCTACGACGTCTGCGGCGCCGTGCCCCGGACGTGGACCCACCTGACCGCGATCGCCGCGCACAAGCCGGTGCCGGCCGCCACCGAGATCCCCTTGGCCTGGCGCGAGCACGTCGAGCTCGTCTCCGGGCAGCTCGGTCCGGAGCGCATGGGTGACCTGCCCGATCGGGAGCTGCCGATCTGGGTGCAGCCCTGGGCGATGGGCTACAACCCCCACAGCGGCGTCGACCGGGCGATCATGGCCGCCCGCGAGGCGGTCTTCCCGCTCCACGGCCTCGACGTCTGGTACGACTGAAATTCCGCGACTTCTCGCCACGCATCGGCGTGTCGGGTGGACGTGCGGGCGATAATCTCCCCCTGCGGCTTCACAGTCGTCACATCTGCCCCTATGGTTGTCGTCTGCGGGGCTCGTAGACGATCCATCCGGCACGGGCCGGTGGTGCGACCCCGCGGAGACCGAGGTGATCATGTCCAACGACCGACTGGGTGAGGTGCGCTTCCTCACCGTGGCCGAGGTTGCCTCGATCATGCGCGTGTCGAAGATGACCGTGTACCGCATGGTCCACAACGGCGACCTGCCGGCAGTGCGCGTCGGTCGCAGCTTCCGCGTCCCGGAGGACGCCGTGCACACCTACCTCGAGAGCTCCTTCATCGAGACCGCCTGAGCGACCGGCACCCGCCCCCGGCGCGAGGCGCTCGTGGGAGCGGATAGACTCTGTCGTCTGACTCGTAGTTCGGTGGGCCCTGCCTCGGCAGGATCGGCATCGCTCGAGCCGCCCCCGACAAGCACCGACCACGACACCAGAAGGACATCCGCATGGGTTCTGTCATCAAGAAGCGTCGCAAGCGCATGGCGAAGAAGAAGCACCGCAAGCTGCTGCGCAAGACGCGCCACCAGCGTCGCAACAAGAAGTGACCCGCACGAAGGGGGTCGGTCCGGATCATCCGGACCGACCCCCTTCGTCGTGCTCACGGTGACCGCCGTCTCGCCCGGCGGGGCCCCGCGGGCGGCAGCGCGTGGCTAGGCTGCAGACCAGGTCGTGACCACCCGCGGCCGACGTCCACAGGAAGGCCTCCCGGTGCCCCAGACGGTCCTCGTCGCAGGAGTCTCCCGCCACCTCGGCGGAGCCTTTGCGCGTCGCCTGAGCCGAGACGAGTCCATCGACCGGATCATCGGCGTCGACGTGGTGCCGCCGCGGCACGGCATCGGGCGTGCGGAGTTCATGCGGGCCGACATCCGCAGCCCGCTCATCAGCCGGATCATCTCGGGCAACGACGTCGACACGGTCGTCCACATGGGCGTCATCGCCACCCCCCGCGCCGGCGGGGGACGGGCGACCCAGAAGGAAGTCAACGTCATCGGCACGATGCAGCTGCTCGCTGCCTGCCAGCGCGCCGACTCGGTGACCAAGCTCGTCGTCAAGTCCACCGCGGGCGTCTACGGCTCGAGCCCCCGTGATCCGGCGATGTTCACCGAGGACATGTCGGCCAAGCAGATGCCGCGCTCGGGCTGGGCCCGCGACAGCGTCGAGGTCGAGGGCTACGTGCGCGGTCTCTCGCGGCGCCGACCCGACATCGAGATCACCACGCTGCGCTTCGCCAACGTCATCGGGCCGCGCATCCGCACCGCCTTCACCGACCACTTCAGCCTGCCCGTCATCCCGATCCCGCTCGGCTACGATGCCCGGCTGCAGTTCGTCCACGAGGACGACTGCGTCGACGCGATCGCCCGGGCGGTGAGCATCCCGGGTCTGGGCTCGGTCAACGTCGCGGGCGACGGCATCATCACCGCGAGCCAGGCGGCCAACCTCGCCGGACGGCCCTTCGTCCTCGTGCCGCGCGCGACGACCGGTGCCCTCACCGACCTGGCGAAGAAGTTCGGCCTGATCGACATCGGCTCCGACCAGCTCGACTTCATGACCTTCGGTCGTGGTCTGGACACGACCCGGATGCGCGCCGACTTGGGCTTCGAGCCCGCCTACACGACGCGCGCCGCCTACGAGGACTACGCCCGCGCGACGAAGGGGAGGGTGCTGGACCGCCTCCCCTTCGCCCAGCCCGGCTGGTCTGCCGTGCAGGCCGCCGAGGCCGCCATGCGCGCCGTGTCGCCCGCCCCCGAGAGTGAGAAGTGATGGCCGACAGCACCCGCGCCTCCGGCGCGAAGAAGACCGCCGCGAAGAAGACCGCCGCGAAGAAGACCGCCGCGAAGCCGGCGACGCGGAAGTCGACCGCGAAGAAGTCGACCGCGAAGAAGACGACCGCCAAGAAGGCGACGCCGAAGAAGGCGAACCAGAAGGCCGCCGCGCGGACGCCCGCCAAGGTCAGCTCGGTCGCCGCGGCCGCCGACCGTGCCGGGGGAGAGCGGGCCCGCCGCCGCACGACCCCGCTGCTCACCGGTCCGTCGGCCGAGGTCCCCACGACCACGAGCTCGAAGGGCGGATCGCGCACCTCGTCGACGTCCTCCCGCCCGGCCAAGCCCAAGAAGCCGTCGGCCCCGCGCCAGCCGCGCCTCACCGTCGTCCCCGGACCCGACGGAGCGCCCCCCGCGGCGACCCCGACCGCCCGCCGCCGACCGCCGGCCCGGCGCAGCACCTCGACCGCCTCGCGTCCGGCAGCACGCAGCACCGCCGCGGCATCACGTCGGCCGGTCTCGCCGGCGGTGGCTCCGGCCCAGCCGGTCGCGACGCCGGGGACCCCCGACAGCGGCCAGGCGCTCGTGCCGGGTCTGGCCGAGCTGCTCTCCGTGCTGCTGTCGGCCGGGCAGCTGACCTCGCGCACCCTGGGCCAGGCGGCCGGCGCGGCCGCGGGCGAGGACTGGGAGCGGCGCTTCGCCGAGACCCTCCAGTTCCTCCAGCGTCGGGTCAAGGGCGACTACGCCGTCGACGACTTCGGCTTCGACCGCGACTTCACCACGCACACCGTCTTCCCCGTGCTGCGGCTGCTCAAGGACAAGTGGTTCCGCGTCGAGGTGCGGGGCATCGAAAACATCCCGGCCGACAGCGGCGCGCTCCTGGTGTCCAACCACTCGGGCACGGTGGCCATCGACTCGGTCATCACCCAGCTGGCGATCCACGACGCCCACCCGCAGCAGCGCTTCCTGCGCATGCTCGGCGCCGACCTCGTCTTCCAGCTCCCGGTGGTCGGTGACGTCGCACGCAAGACCGGCGCGACCCTGGCCTCCAACGCCGATGCCGAGCGGCTGCTGCGCGGCGGCGAGCTCGTCGGGGTCTGGCCCGAGGGGTTCAAGGGCGTCGGCAAGCCCTTCCGTGAGCGTTACAAGCTGCAGCGCTTCGGCCGTGGCGGCTTCGTGTCGGCGGCGATCCGCTCCGAGGTGCCGATCATCCCGTGCTCGGTCGTCGGCGCCGAGGAGGTCTACCCGATGATCGGCAACATGAAGACCGTGGCCCGGCTGCTCGGGGCTCCCTATGCGCCGATCACGCCCTTCTTCCCTCTGCTCGGCCCGCTCGGGCTCATCCCGCTGCCGAGCAAGTGGATCATCGAGTTCGGCGAGCCGGTCGACACCGCGTCGCTGGGTCCGGCGGCGGCCGAGGACCCGATGCTCGTCTTCGAGCTGACCGACCAGGTGCGCGAGACGATCCAGCAGACGCTGTACTCCGTGCTCGTCACGCGCCGCTCCGTCTTCTTCTAGGAGGCGCTGTGGTCGCCCTTCCCGATGCCCGGGTGGTGATGGTCGGACGCCAAGGCTGTCACCTGTGCGACGAGGCGCGCGCGATCATCGCGCGGGTCGTCGCCGAGACCGGCGACAGCTTCGCCGAGGTCGACATCGATGCCGACCCCGAGCTGGCGCGCTACACCGAGGAGGTGCCGGTCACCTTCGTCGACGGGCGCCAGCACGACTACTGGCGGGTGGACGAAGGGCGGTTGCGCGCGGCGTTGCGGGCGTGAGGGTGCGGGCCGGGGTGGCCGGTGTCCACGGTATGTGGCGACTTTGTGCATTTGTTCACAAGAGCGTAATCTCGAGTCGTTCGGTCGTTCGGCGCCGCTCGCCCCACGACCGCGAGAGGAGCGCAGCCCAGCCGTGTCAGTCGATCAGGCCGCCAAGCGGGAGATCCCCGATGCGACGGTCGCGCGACTTCCCGGATACCTCCGGGCCCTGGGCCAGCTGACCGCGCAGGACGTGCAATCCGTCTCCTCCGAGGAGCTCGCCCACAGTGCCGGCGTCAGCTCCGCCAAGCTGCGCAAGGACCTCAGCCACCTCGGTTCCTACGGTGTCCGCGGAGTCGGCTACGACGTCGCGCACCTGACCTACCAGATCTCCCGGGCCCTGGGGCTGACCCACGACTGGCCCGTGATCATCGTCGGCATGGGCAACCTCGGTCGGGCCCTGGCCTCCTACGGGGGCTTCGCGACCAAGGGCTTCAAGGTCGTCGCGCTCCTCGACCGCGACGAGGCCATCGTCGGCGACAGCGTCGACGAGCTGGCGATCCAGCCCATGGGGGCGCTGACCTCCCTCGTCGTCCCCGGAGAGGCGTGCATCGGGGTCATCGCGACCCCGGCGGCGTCCGCCCAGGCGGTCGCCGACCTGCTCGTCGCGGCCGGTGTCAGCTCCATCCTCAACTTCGCCGCGACGGCCATCCAGGTTCCCGAAGGGGTGCACATGCGCAAGGTCGACCTGTCCACCGAGCTGCAGATCCTCGCCTTCCACGAGCAACAGCGCGTGGGCGGCTCGGACGAGCTCCTCGACGAGGCGGCGGGCCGATGAGTCTGCTCGCCTTCGGCCTCAACCACCGACGTGCCCCCATCTCCGTGCTGGAGCGGGCGGCGCTCGACGAGGCCAGCCTCGCCCAGATCCTCGCGGCGGCCTCGGACAGCCCCGACATCAGCGAGCACGTCGTCGTCGCGACCTGCAACCGCACCGAGATCTACGCCGAGGTCAGCGGCTTCCACGGCGCGGTCGCCGACCTCACCGAGGCATTCACCTCGTCGACCGGCATCACCCACGACGACCTCAAGACCCACCTCGACCTCCACTACGGCGACGCCGCCGTCGCCCACGTCTTCAACGTCGCGGCGGGCCTGGACTCGATGGCCGTCGGAGAGTCGCAGATCCTCGGGCAGCTGCGTGACGCACTGGCTCGCGGCCAGGCGGACGGGCACGTCGGCTCCAGCCTCAACTCCCTGGTCCAGCAGGCCCTGCGCACCGGCAAGCAGGTGCACTCCGACACGGGCATCGACGAGGTCTCGCGCTCGCTCGTCGGTGCCGGCCTCGACGCCGCGGAGCAGCACGTCGGCCCGCTCGCCGACGCCCACGTCCTCGTCGTGGGTGCCGGCGCCATGAGCGCCCTGGCCGCGACGAGCAGCGTGCGCCGCGGTGCCGAGCGGCTCACCGTCGTCAACCGCACCCACGAGCGGGGGGTCGCGCTCGCCGAGCGGCTCGAGGGCACCGCCCGTCCCCTCGACGAGCTCGCCGAGGCCCTCGCCGACGCCGATGTGGTCATCTCCTGCACCGGCTCGACCGGTCTGGCGATCACGCTGGCCGACGTCGCCGACGCCCAGGTGGCGCGCGGCGGTCGGCGGCAGGCCTTCGTCGACCTCGCCCTCCCGCACGACATCGGCCACGAGGTCGCCGACCTCACGGGCGTCGTGCGTCTGGGCCTGGCCGAGCTCGGCGAGCTCCTCGGCTCCAGCGGCACCGTCCCCGAGGTCGAGCAGGCGCGCTCGCTCGTCGGTGACGCCGTCACCCGGCACCTCGGTGCGCGCGCGGCGACTCAGGCCGCGCCGACGGTCCGGGCACTGCGCGCGGCCGCCCAGCAGGTCGTCGAGCGTGAGCTCGGCCGCCTCGACCAGCGCACCCCCGACATGAGTGCCGAGCACCGGGCCGAGGTCGAGCGGGCCGTCCACCGGATCGTCGACAAGCTGCTGCACCAGCCGACCGTGCGCGCCAAGGAGCTGGCCGTCGACGGTCGGCTCGGCGAGTACGAGGATGCCCTGCGTCAGCTCTTCGACCTGCACGCCGACGGAGGTGTCCTGTGACCTCCCTTCGTCTGGGGACCCGTCGCTCGGCCCTGGCCACGACCCAGTCCGGCCACGTCGCCGACGCTCTGCGGGCCGCCGGCCACGACGTCGAGCTCGTCGAGATCGTCACCGAGGGCGACACCAACCGCGCCTCGCTCGCCAGCATGGGCGGCACCGGGGTCTTCGCCAGCGCGCTGCGCCAGGCGCTGCACGACGGCGAGATCGATCTGGCCGTGCACTCGCTCAAGGACCTGCCGACCGCACCGGAGCCGGGGCTCGTCGTCGTCGCCATCCCGCCGCGGGTCGACCCGCGCGACGCGCTGTGCGCCCGTGACGGGCTCACCCTCGGCGAGCTCGGCGAGGGCGCCGTCGTCGGCACCGGGTCGCCGCGACGTCGGGCCCAGCTGGCCGCGCTCGGCCTCGGTCTGCGCTTCCGCGACATCCGCGGCAACCTCGGCACCCGGCTCGACATGGTCGGCCCCGGTGAGGACCAGCTCGACGCGATCGTGCTCGCCCACGCGGGCCTGACCCGGCTCGACCTGCGCGACCGCGTCACCGAGGTCCTCGACCCGATCCAGATGCTGCCGGCGCCCGGCCAGGGCGCGCTCGCCGTCGAGTGCCGCGAGGACGACGATCGGGTGCTCGCCGCCCTGCGTCCCCTCGACGACGCCGACACGCGGGCCGCCGTCACCGCCGAGCGCGCGATCCTCGCCGAGCTCGAGGCCGGCTGCGCCGCACCCGTCGGCGCGCTCGCCGAGGTCGTCGACGACGTCGACGGTCCCGTGCTGTCGCTGCGGGCCGTCGTCGCCGCGACCGACGGCTCCAGCGACCTGCGTCGGTCCGCCACCGGCCCCCTCGAGCAGGCCGAGGAGCTCGGCCGCCGGCTCGCCCGCACCCTCGTCGACGACGGCGCCCCCGCCATCGCCGACCTGACCGCCACCCACCCCCCGACCGCTTCGGAGCATGCCCAGTGACCCCCCAGCGCACTGCCACCGCCACCACCGCCGCTCGCCGGCCGGCCCGCGTCGCCTTCGTCGGCGCCGGACCGGGTGACGCGTCACTGATGACCGTCGCCGCCGTCGACCTGCTGAGGCGCGCGGACGCGGTGATCACCGACCAGCTGACCAACGAGGCCATCGTCGCCTCGATGACCGGCGACGACGTCGACGTCGTCGACGCCAGTCACGGCGAGCACGGGCAGCAGCTGACGCACGCGTCCCGGGCCAAGCTCGTCGTCAAGACCGCCAAGGCGCACAAGGGCGGGCTCGTCGTGCGACTCATGGACGGCGACCCCGCGACCTTCAACGGCCTGGCCGAGGAGGCGCAGGCGCTGGTCAAGGCCGACATCGACTTCGACATCGTCCCCGGGGTCTCGTCGGTGAGCGCCGTGCCGACCTACGCGGGGGTGCCCCTCACCGCACGTGGCACCGGGGCGCTGCACGTCATCAGCCTCAGCGGCTCCAAGCGGGCCGACCTGTCGCACTCGGTCGCCGACGACGTCACGCTCGTGCTGCTCGGCCTGCCCGAGCACATCGCGCCGGCCTTCGGCGAGCTCATCGCGGCCGGTCGGGCGGCCGACACCCCGGTCGCCCTGACCCGGGGCGGGACGACCACCCAGCAGGCCACCCGGCAGACGACCCTCGACGCCGCAGCCGAGGCGCTCGCCGACCTCGACGAGCCGCTCCTCGCGGTGATCGGGTCGACCGTCGGCATGCGCGACGCCCTGTCGTGGTTCGAGACCAAGCCGCTCTACGGCTGGCACGTGCTCATCCCGCGCACCAAGGACCAGGCCGGGCCGATGACCAAGCAGCTGCTCGGCCACGGCGCGACGAGCGAGGTCGTCCCGACGATCAGCGTCGAGCCGCCGCGGACCCCGCAGGCGGTCGAGCGTGCCGTCCGGGGGCTCGTCACCGGTCGCTACCAGTGGATCGGCTTCACCTCGGTCAACGCCGTCAAGGCGATCCGCGAGAAGTTCGAGGAGTTCGGGCTCGACGCCCGCGCCTTCTCCGGGCTGAAGATCGCCGCCGTCGGTGGGGTCACCGCCGACGCCCTGCGCGACTGGGGCCTCGAGCCCGACCTCGTGCCGTCCGGCGAGATGTCCGCCCGCGGACTGCTCGAGGAGTGGCCGCCCTACGACGAGGTCCTCGACCCGATCGACCGCGTCTTCCTCCCGCGGGCCGACATCGCGACCGACACCCTCGTCGCGGGCCTGCAGGACATGGGGTGGCAGGTCGACGACGTCACCGCCTACCGCACGGTGCGCGCAACCCCGCCGCCGGCGCCGGTGCGCGATGCCATCAAGCAGGGCGCCTTCGACGCCGTCGTCTTCACCTCGTCCTCGACCGTGCGCAACCTCGTCGGCATCGCCGGCAAGCCGCACCCGTCGACGATCATCGCGTGCATCGGTCCGGCCACCGCCAAGACCGCCGAGGAGGCCGGCCTGCGGGTCGACGTCCTGGCCCCCGAGGCGACCGGCGACAGCCTCGTCGAGGCCCTCGCCGACCACGGTCGCGAGCTCGCGGCGGCCGCGGCCGAGGCGGTCGAGGAGCCGACCCGTCCCAGCCAGCGGCGCAAGAAGTCGACGGCCCGACGCAAGGCGAAGGGGTGAGCGGCCCGGTCGTGCGACCGCGACGACTGCGGGGGAGCGTCCCCCTTCGTCGTCTCGTGGCGCAGACGCGGCTGCACCCGGCGGACCTCGTCCTGCCGGTCTTCGTCCGCGAGGGCATCTCCGCGCCCGTGGAGATCTCCTCGATGCCCGGCGTCGTCCAGCACACCCTCGACTCGCTCGTCGAGGAGGCGCGCGCCTGCGTCGAGGCGGGCATCGGCGGGATCATGCTCTTCGGGGTGCCGGAGACCAAGGACGCACGTGGCTCCGGGGCCGACGACCCGCAGGGCATCCTCAACATCGCCACCCGGGCGGTCGTCGACGCCGTCGGCGATCGGCTGGTCGTCATGACCGACCTGTGCCTCGACGAGTTCACCGACCACGGCCACTGCGGGGTGCTCACGACGACGCTCGACGGGCGCAGCGTCGTCGACAACGACGCCACCCTCGAGCGCTACGCCGACATGGCGCTGGCCCAGGCCGCCGCCGGCTCCCACGTCCTGGGGCTGTCCGGGATGATGGACGGCCAGGTCGCCCACGTGCGCGCCGCCCTCGACGAGGCCGGCTACACCGACACGCTCGTCCTGGCCTACGCGGCGAAGTACACCTCCGCGCTCTACGGGCCCTTTCGCGAGGCCGTGCAGTCCTCGCTGAGCGGCGACCGCGCGACCTACCAGCAGGACCCGGCCAATGCGACCGAGGCGCTGCGCGAGATCGAGCTCGACCTCGCCGAGGGCGCGGACTTCATCATGGTCAAGCCGGCCCAGCCGCACCTCGACGTCATCGCGGCGGCCGCCGAGATCTCGCCGGTGCCGGTGGCGGCCTACCAGATCTCGGGGGAGTACTCGCAGATCGTCGCCGCGAGCGAGCGGGGCTGGATCGACCGCGACGCAGCCGTCATGGAGTCGCTCCTGCACATCCGGCGCGCGGGCGCCCAGATCGTGCTCACCTACTTCGCCCTCGAGATCGCCGGCCGACTGTGAGCGACGACGTCTGGCTCGACGACGAGCAGCAGCAGCACTGGCGGGCCTACCTGCGCGGGTCGCGGCTCCTCGAGCGGGCACTCGTCGACGACCTCGCCCCCCTTGGGATCCAGCTGACCGAGTACGAGCTGCTCTCGATGCTCTCGGAGTCACCCGGGCAGCGCACCCGGATGTCGCGCCTGGCCGACGACATCATCCAGTCGCGCTCCCGCGTCACCCACACGGCCTCGAGGCTGGAGAAGCGCGGCTGGGTCGAGCGGTGCCGCTCCACCGACGATGGACGCGGGGTCGAGATCTCGCTCACCGACGCCGGGCGCGAGGCTCTCGAGGGCATCGCGCAGACCCACGTGGCCTCCGTGCGCAGCCACCTCGTCGACGTGCTCACGCCGCAGCAGTTCGCCGCGCTCGGCGAGGCGATGGCCGCGCTGCGCGACCGGATGGCACCGCAGCACCACGAGATCGGGCTCGACGACTGACCTCGTCGGGCTGTTGGCTGCGTCACGGCACGCCGCCGACGAGGTCGGGGCCCGGATCGCCGACATCCAGGGGCGCTGACCCTCCCTTCGCTCTCACACGGTCCTGATGGCCGGGAAGTCCTGAGATGGCCGGGATGTCCGGACGTGACCGCGCAATTGCACGGCCAGGTCCGGACATCCCGGCCATCTGCGCTCATCCCGGTCACGCCCGGCGCGCCATCGCCTGCTCGATCATGGCGAGCGCCTCCTCGGGGAGCGGGCGACCGGGATTTGGGAGGATCAGGGCATGACGCTCTCGACCACCGCATCCCAGGCTCTCTTCGACCGCGCCCGCGAGGTCACCCCCGGCGGCGTCAACTCGCCGGTGCGGGCCTTCCGCGGGGTCGGTGGCGTGCCGCGCTTCATCGACAGCGCCCGCGGTCCCTGGCTCACCGACGTCGACGGCAACCGCTACGTCGACCTCATCTGCTCGTGGGGCCCGATGATCCTCGGGCACGCCCACCCCGACGTGCTCGCCAGCGTCACCGACGCCGCGGCCAAGGGATTCTCCTTCGGTACCCCGAGCGAGAACGAGGTGGCCCTGGCCGCCGAGATCGTCGAGCGCGTGGAGCCGCTGGAGCAGGTGCGCCTCGTCTCCTCGGGGACCGAGGCGACGATGTCCGCCCTTCGTCTGGCGCGGGGCGCGACCGGCCGCTCGGTCGTCGTGAAGTTCGCCGGCTGCTACCACGGCCACGTGGACGCCCTTCTCGCGCAGGCCGGTTCGGGGGTGGCGACCTTTGCGCTGCCCGACTCGGCCGGCGTGCCCGCGTCGGCAGCGGGGGAGACCGTGGTGCTGCCCTACAACGACCTGGGCGCGGTCGAGGAGCTCTTCGCCGTGCGCGGGGAGGAGGTCGCCGCGGTGATCACCGAGGCGTCGCCCGGCAACATGGGCGTCGTGCCGCCGGCGCCCGGGTTCACCGAGGCGCTGCGTCGGATCACGTCTGCTCACGGGGCACTGCTCATCAGCGACGAGGTCATGACCGGGTTCCGCTGCAGCCGCTCGGGCTGGTACGGCCTCGAGACCGGTGCCGAGGGAGCCCACCCCGGCGGCTACCCGAGCGGTGCCCCGGACCTGTTCACCTTCGGCAAGGTCATGGGTGGCGGCTTCCCCGCTGCGGCCTTCGGCGGCCGCGCCGACCTCATGGCGCGGCTGGCGCCCGACGGGCCCGTCTACCAGGCCGGCACGCTCTCGGGTAACCCCGTCGCCACCGCGGCCGGGCTCGCGACGCTCCGGGCGTGCACCGACGAGCTCTACCCGCGCCTGCTCGAGAGCGCGCGCACCATCGCCGACGCCGCCTCCGACGCCCTGTCCGCCGAGGGGGTCGCGCACACCGTCCAGTGGGCCGGGTCGATGTTCTCGATCTTCTTCCGGGACGAGCCGGTGCGCTCCTTCGCCGACGCGCAGGCGCAGAACACCTCGGCCTACGGGCGCTTCTTCCACGCGATGCTCGAGGGCGGCGTCCACCTGCCGCCGAGCGCCTTCGAGGCGTGGTTCGTCTCCGGCGCCCTGGACACCGAGGCCCTCGACGTCATCCGCGCCGCCCTGCCCGCCGCTGCCAAGGCGGCCGCTGCCGGCTGAGCCAGTCCTTTCGGGCCGGTCAGGGTCGGCCGAGAGAGGGTGGGTCCGCGCTGGGCCGAAGTCCTTCGTCGTCGTGTGGTCACGTCGTCGTTCTCGACGTCGGCTTGAGTCGCGCGGACCCACCCTTGTCGGCCTCTGGCACCGGACCCCACCTCCCAGCCCAGCCAGGGTGACGTCAGGGGCGGGTGAGGTAGAGGGCGTAGGTGAGGGTGCGCCCTTCGCGCTCGACCTCGAGGAGGACCTCCTCGGTCGGGGCGAGAGTGGCCAGGGACACGAGCAGGTCGGGCTCGGGCTGGGCGGCCCAGATGGCGAGGGTGCCGCCGGGGGAGACCTGGTCGAGAGCCCCGCGCATGGCCTCGGGGGAGTAGATGCGCTCGTTGCCCGCGTGCACGAGGAAGCTCGGGCCGTTGTCGACGTCGAGCAGGACGAGGTCCCACGGGCCGAAGGGGGTCGCGGCGCCGGCGAGCACCGGTGCGATGTCGCCGGCGTGGACGCGCACGCGGGGGTGGCGGGCGACCAGGCCGAGTGTCGGGGCCAGGCCGAGCCGGGCCCACTCGACGAGGTCGCTCTCGATCTCGACGACGTCGACCTGGCGCACCCGCTTGTCCTTGAGGACCTGCCAGGCTGTGAAGCCCAGACCGAGGCCGCCGACGAGCACCCGCCCGGGGGCCGCGGTCCGGGTCAGCGCCTCGACCGCCAGCGCGGTCTCGGTCGACGTGTCGAGGCTGTCCATGGCGAAGACGCCGGCGACGACGAGCTCGTGGACGACCGAGCCGCTGCCGTCGGGGTGCGCCCGCTCCCGCAGGGCGATCTCGCCGCGGGGTGTCGTCGCGGAGACGATCGTCTCGGCAGCGCTGTCGTCCATGTCCTCACTCCTCGCCAGCCCCGGATTTCCGGGACGAATGTGTTGTCTATTACGTCACGGTAACCGGGCAAACATCACACCGTGGGAGGGCCGCCCCGGCTACGTGTGCCTGCTCACAAGGCGGTACCTTGACCCCGTGGCTACTACGACCCTCCCCGCGAAGAAGAAGGGGGTGGCGTCTTCCTCCATCGGGCTGAAATACCTCATGGCGGGCACCGGCGTCATCTTCATCCTGTACGTCCTGTTGCACATGTACGGCAACCTCAAGGCGCTCGCCGGGCAGGAGGCCTTCGACGAGTACGCCCACCACCTGCGCACCTTCGGCGAGCCGATGCTGCCCTACGGCGGACTGCTGTGGATCGTGCGGGTCGTGCTCATCCTCGCGATCATCGGGCACGTCTACGCCGCGCTGAAGCTCATCGCGCGCAACAACGCCGCACGCCCGGTCAAGTACCAGGCGAAGAAGAACATCTCCTCGACCTTCGCCTCGCGCACGATGCGCTGGGGCGGTCTCGCGCTCCTGCTCTTCGTGATCTTCCACCTGATCCACTTCACCGTCGTCAAGCCGAATTTCAACTCCTCGGCCGACGCCGACGCGGTGAAGGAATCCCCCTTCGTCATGATCAGCGCCAGCTTCGAGCTGTGGTGGGTCGTCCTCATCTACGTCCTGGCGATGATCGCGCTGGGCATGCACCTCTACCACGGTGTCTACAGCGCCTCGCAGACCATGGGCCTCAACCGGACCGCGGTGGCCCGCTCCCGCGCCCGCGCCCTCGGTGGTGTCATCGCCGCGGTGGTCGTCGTCGGCTTCCTCATCCCGCCGCTCGCGCTGTTCTTCAACCTCGTCTGACCAGGAGCACTGACCACATGACCGACACGCTCAGCGAGTACTTCACCGAGGGTGAGCCCATCGCGGACACCAAGGCTCCGGACCAGCCCATCGACAAGATGTGGACGCAGCACAAGTTCGACAACGCCCTGGTCAACCCGGCCAACCGCCGCAAGCTCGACGTCATCATCGTCGGCACCGGCCTCGCCGGTGCCTCCGCCGCAGCGACCATGGGAGAGGCCGGCTACAACGTCAAGAGCTTCTTCTACCAGGACAGCGCCCGGCGCGCGCACTCGATCGCCGCGCAGGGTGGCATCAACGCCGCGAAGAACTACAACGACGACGGTGACTCGACCTACCGCCTCTTCTACGACACGGTCAAGGGCGGCGACTACCGCAGCCGCGAGACCAACGTCTACCGCCTCGCCGAGGTGAGTACCAACATCATCGACCAGTGCGTCGCCCAGGGTGTTCCCTTCGCCCGCGAGTACGGCGGTCTGCTCGACAACCGCTCCTTCGGTGGCGTCCAGGTCGCCCGTACCTTCTACGCCGCAGGCCAGACCGGCCAGCAGCTGCTCATCGGCGCCTACCAGGCCATGGAGCGGCAGGTCGCCAAGGGCACCGTCACCGAGTACAGCCGCCACGAGATGCTCGAGGTCGTCCTCGTCGACGGGGTCGCCCGCGGCATCATCGCCCGCGACATGGTCACCGGTGAGATCGAGACCCACCTCGCCGACGTCGTTGTCCTGGCCACCGGCGGCTACGGCAACGTCTTCTTCCTCTCGACCAATGCCATGGGCTGCAATGTCACCGCCGCCTGGCGGGCCCACCGCAAGGGCGCCTACTTCGGCAACCCCTGCTACACGCAGATCCACCCGACGTGCATCCCGGTCTCCGGTGACCACCAGTCGAAGCTGACCCTGATGTCGGAGTCGCTGCGCAACGACGGTCGCATCTGGGTGCCCAAGCGCGCCGAGGACTGCGACAAGGACCCGCGGCAGATCCCCGAGGAGGACCGCGACTACTACCTGGAGCGGATCTACCCGGCCTTCGGCAACCTCGTGCCCCGCGACATCGCCTCGCGCCAGGCGAAGAACATGTGCGACGAGGGCCGCGGTGTCGGCCCGCTCGTCGACGAGGTCGACCAGGACGGCAACAAGCGCCAGATGCGGCGTGGTGTCTACCTCGACTTCGCCGCCGCCATCGAGCGGATGGGCCGGGAGACCGTCGAGGAGAAGTACGGCAACCTCTTCGACATGTACGCCCGGATCACAGGGGAGAACCCCTACGAGACGCCGATGCGTATCTACCCGGCCGTGCACTACACGATGGGCGGGCTGTGGGTCGACTACGACCTGCAGACCTCGATCCCGGGCCTGTACGCGGTCGGTGAGGCCAACTTCTCCGACCACGGCGCCAACCGTCTGGGCGCCTCGTCGCTCATGCAGTGCCTCGCCGACGGCTACTTCGTCCTGCCCAACACCGTGCGCTCCTACCTCGCCAAGGGCCCCTTCGACAAGATCTCCGAGGACCACCCGGCGGTCGTCGAGGCCAAGGCGTCGGTGACCGAGCGGATCGAGAAGTTCCTCTCGATCAACGGCGAGCGCAGCGTCGACTCCTTCCACCGCGAGCTCGGCAACATCATGTGGGAGTACTGCGGGATGGAGCGCAGCGACGCGGGTCTGCGCAAGGCCATCGGCCTCATCCGCGACCTCAAGCAGGAGTTCTGGACCAACGTCCGGGTGCTCGGCGAGGCCGACACCCTCAACCAGAGCCTCGAGAAGGCCGGCCGTGTCGCCGACTTCCTCGAGCTCGGCGAGCTCATGTGCATCGACGCGCTGCACCGTCGCGAGTCCTGCGGCGGCCACTTCCGCGCCGAGTCGCAGACCGACGACGGTGAGGCGCTGCGTCACGACGACGAGTTCGCCTACGTCGCGGCATGGGAGTTCGGCGGCGACGGCGCGCCCGTCCTGCACAAGGAAGACCTGAACTACAAGTTCATCGAGCTGAAGCAGCGGAGCTACAAGTGAGCATGGAACTGACCCTCAAGATCTGGCGCCAGGCCGGACCCACGGCGAAGGGCGAACTCGTCACCTACCAGCTCAAGGACATCTCTCCGGACATGTCCTTCCTGGAGATGCTCGACGTCCTCAACGAGCAGCTCATCGCCGAGGGCACCGAGCCCATCGCCTTCGACAGCGACTGCCGCGAAGGCATCTGCGGCATGTGCGGCCTGATGATCTCCGGAGAGGCCCACGGCCCCGAGCGGACGACCACCTGCCAGCTGCACATGCGCTCCTTCCGCAGCGGCGAGACGATCACGGTCGAGCCGTGGCGGGCCAACGCCTTCCCGGTCATCCGCGACCTCGTCGTCGACCGGAGCGCCTTCGACCGGATCATCCAGTCGGGCGGCTTCATCTCGGTCAACACGGGCGCGGCCCCCGAGGCGCACTCGGTGCCGGTGCCCAAGGACAAGGCCGACCGGGCCTTCGACTCGGCCAAGTGCATCGGCTGCGGCGCCTGCGTCGCGGCCTGCCCCAATGCCTCGGGCATGCTCTTCCTCGGCGCCAAGGTCACCCACCTGGGTGAGCTGCCGCAGGGTCAGCCCGAGCGCGGCGGCCGGGTCGTCAAGATGCTCGAGACGCACGACCTCGAGGGCTTCGGCGGGTGCACCAACATCGGTGAGTGCGCGGCGGCGTGCCCCAAGGAGATCCCGCTCGACGTCATCAGCACGCTCAACGCCGACCTGCGCAAGGCGGCGCGCGGCGCTCTCTGAGCCCGCGAGCAGACGACGAGGGGATCGTCATGACTGCGCGTGACCACGCGCCACGGCGCCGCGCCAGCCTGCTGCTGGCCGGCGCCGTGGCGCTGTCCGTCTCCGGGTGTGCCCTGCTGCCCGGGCAGGCACCCCCTTCGAGCTCGGGGGAGCCGGTGGAGACGCTGACGCCGACACCGACGGACGATGCCACCGCATCGTCGTCGACCTCGCCGAGCGGGGACCCGACCGGCCCCAAGCCCCAGACGCCGGACCCGGTGGCCCTGGCCGACGACATGCGCACCTACATGGACGCTGCGTCGTCGGTGACGATCCGCGGCACCCTGCACGACACCGAGCGGGACATGCAGATGAAGATCCACGCGGAGGGGTCGACCGCGGGCCTGGCCCAGCAGGTCACCTCGGACGCAGGCATCTCGCGCACCACCCTCGAGCTCCCGGGCGGCGGCACGATGGAGAGCATCGTCGTCGGCTGGGACCACTACCTGCGGGTCGACCAGCAGTGGATCGACACCCGCAAGCCCAAGCTCGACAGCCCGCTGCGCAAGCGGGTCGGAGAGTGGGTCAAGGTGCCGCGCCAGCAGTCGCCGGTCGAGCAGTACAAGCCGCACCGCCTGCTCAAGAGCAGCTTCTTCGGGGTGGGGCTGACGCCCGAGGACGTCCGCCGCAGCCCGGCGAGCACCGTCCCCATGGGCGACGAGTGGGCCTACCTCCTGCAGCTGAACAAGGCGGGCAAGGAGGGCGGCAACGACCAGCAGCGCCAGGTGTGGCTGTCGACCGACGGCAACGCCGCGCTGCTGAAGATGACTTACGGCACCTACCCGGCGCGCACGACGCTGAGCTTCAGCGACTGGGGATCCAGCCGGGAGAACTGGAAGGCCCCGGCGGGTGCGCGCACGCTCAAGGAGTTCGGCGACGAGGACCTGTGAGCCGCGGGCTCACAGCCAGGCCACGCGGGTGACGAGCAGCGCGTAGCCGACGAAGGCGACGATGTCGATGACCCAGTGGGCGATGAACATCGGCATGACCCGGCGCACCCGCAGGTAGACCGCGCCGAGCAGCAGCCCCATCGCGATGTTGCCGACGAAGCCGCCGATGCCCTGGTAAAGGTGGTAGCTGCCCCGCACGAGGGCGCTGGCGACGACGATCGCGACGGGGGACCATGTGGCCTCCCGCCACCTCGTGAAGAGGTAGCCGAGCATGATGACCTCTTCGAGCAGGGCGTTCTGCCCGGCGGCCAGGACGAGGACGGGCACGGTCCACCACGCCTGCGTCAGGTCCGACGCGGCGATGGTCGTGTTGAGGTCGAGGGCGCGGGCGGCGAGGTAGAGACCCAGGCCGGGGATCCCGATCGCTGCGGCGAGAGCGAGTCCCTGGAGCAGGTCGCGGCCCGGGGCGCGGGTGTCGAGCCCGATGAGGTGGGTGGGCCGGCGGTGCTGCCGGGCGAGCAGGTGCAGGGCGAGGGCGACCGGCACCAGCGCCAGTGCGATGCCGACGAGCTGGTGGGCCAGGTCCAGCCACGGCTGGTCGGGGGTCACGGACTGGTTCATCGACGTGACCTGACCGGACAGCCTCTGGTCGGCGGTGAGTTTGCGCAGCAGCGACAGGGCCGACCACAGGGCCGAGGCGCCCAGGGAGACCCCGAGAACGAGAAGTGTCTCGGTGACGGCCGTCCGGGGGGCCAGGGGCTCGGGGGCTGAGGACATGGCCTCAGCGTAGGCGCGGGGTCCGTGGCGTCGTCGCCGGCGTGGACCCCGGCCCGGGGGCGAAGGGGGGAACGGCGGCGGTCCTCCCTTCGTCAGCGATGGATCAGCTGAAGGCGGCCTGACGGTAGTACGTCCGGATGCTCTCCTGACGGGCGACGCGCACCGGACGGTTGGCCGCGAAGAACTGGAAGGCGGCGACGCCGACGGTCACGAGGAGGAGCGCCAGCGCGAGGCCGACGAGCACGAGCGAGACGGTGACGAAGGTGGTGATGGAGGCGATGCTCATGATGGTGTCAATCCCTTCTACATCTGTTGAAGACATAGACTAAACTACACCCGTAGAAAGATCGCGTCAACTCGGCCGTCCGGGGCCGGGTCACGTCCCCGCGGGCGGCCCTGACGGGGCCGTGGGAACGGGTAGCGTGAGCCGGATGAGCGTCACTGACAGCACCGAGCTCTCCCCGCGGATGCGGTTGATTCTCGAGTCCGCGACTCGGGTCGTGGCGGCCGGTGGCATGCGGGGGTTGACCCACCGGGCCGTCGACGCCGAGGCCGGGCTGCCGCAGGGGAGCACCTCGGGCTACCTGCGCACGCGGCTGGCCCTGGTCACCGCCCTCACCGAGTTCATCGCCGCCGGCCTCATCGACAGCATCGAAGAGCTCGGTCGGCAGCAGCAGGCCGGTGAGGACGAGGTCAGGCTCGTCGAGCGAGCGCTCGACCTCTTCGTCTCGTGGCTCGACGAGCCCGAGGCCTGGACCGCCAAGGCCGAGCTGAGCCAGGAGGCGACCCGTCAGCCGGAGATCGCCGCGGCGATGGCCCCCGCACGTGACCGCATCGACGGGATCGTGCGGCAGATCCTCGTGCTCGCCCAGGTCGAGGACGCCGAGACCGGTGCGCAGGCGGTCATCGCCGCGATGGAGGGCGTGCTCAACAGTGCGCTGACCCGGCCGGTCGAGGAGCGCGAGGCCTATGTGCGCGGAGTCGGACGGCGCATCATCGAGGCCTTCGTCCACGTCGACTGACCGCGTCGGGCCCGTCAGGCCGCATCGGGTCAGGCGGCGAGCCGGGCCTGTCGTCGCCGGCGCAGCCGGCGCCACGCGCTGAGCACCCAGACCAGCGCCGCCGCGAGGACGACGAGCACGAGGACGACGAGCAGGGGCAGGAAGATCGCGACGAGGGTGATGCCCACGGCGGCGCCGTCCTCGGCGGTCGAGGCGACCGGCGCGCCGAAGCCCGCCGTGCCGGCGTTGATCACCGGTCTGGAGGCCGCCTTGCCGGTGTGGACCAGCCCGGCGACGACGATGCCGAGCACGACCCCGACCCAGGCGTGCTCCTGCATCCACGTCGACTCGTCGAGCGTGCTCGCGCCGGCGGTGGCGGCGCCCATGAGCCCACCCATCCCGGGGCGGATCACGGTCTGTACCGCGTCGTTGAGGCTGTCGACCGCGGGCACCTTGTCGAGGGTGATCTCGGTGACGAGCAGCACCGCGCCGATGCCGATCGCCCACCACGACTCCATCCACTCGAAGCCCGTGGGCAGCACGACGGCATCGGTGAAGCGGGCGAGCAGCGCGACGATGATGAAGGGGATGTAGGCGTTGAGACCGGCGGCGGCGCTCAGCCCCATCCCGGTGAGTGCAGCGATCATCGATGCCCCTCTCGTCGGCGGGCGCTCACGCACCTCGTCCCGGCAGGCTAGCGGCGCGGGACGGCGTGGGCTGGGAACCTAGGATGAGGTCATGAAGGTTCTCTCCGCCGTCGCCTGGCCCTATGCCAACGGACCGCGCCACCTCGGCCACGTCGCCGGGTTCGGTGTCCCCTCCGACGTCTTCAGCAGGTACATGCGCATGGCGGGGCACGACGTGCTCATGGTGAGTGGCTCCGACGAGCACGGCACCCCGATCCTCGTCCTGGCCGACAAGCAGGGCACGACGGCACGCGAGCTCGTCGACACCCATCACGCGACGATCGCCCACGAGCTGGCCGACCTCGGCTGCTCCTACGACCTCTACACGCGCACCACCTCGCGCAACCACTACCAGGTCGTCCAGGACCTCTTCGAGCAGTGCCGGGCCAACGGCTACTTCATCGAGCAGACCCAGCAGGTCGCCCTCGACGCGCGCACCGGCCGCACCCTGCCCGACCGCTACATCGAGGGCACCTGCCCGATCTGCGGCTACGAGGAGGCCCGCGGCGACCAGTGCGACAACTGCGGCAACCAGCTCGAGCCGAGCGACCTCAAGCAGCCGCGCAGCAAGATCGACGGCTCGACGCCGCAGTTCGGCGAGACCGAGCACTTCTTCCTCGACCTGCCGGCCCTGGCCGACGCCCTGCGCGAGTACCTCCAGGGCCGCGAGGCCACCGGCACGTGGCGGCCCAATGTCATCCGCTTCAGCCTCAACATCCTCGACGACATCCGCCCGCGGGCGATGACGCGCGACATCGACTGGGGCATCCCGCTGCCGGGCGAGCTGGCCACCAAGTACCCGACGAAGCGCTTCTACGTGTGGTTCGACGCGGTCATCGGCTACCTGTCCGCGTCCATCGAGTGGGCCCGCCGCCAAGGCGACCCCGAGCGCTGGCGCGAGTGGTGGAACGACCCCGAGGCGCTGTCCTACTACTTCATGGGCAAGGACAACATCACCTTTCACAGCCAGATCTGGCCGGCGGAGCTGCTCGCCTACTCCGGCAAGGGGGCGAAGGGGGGCGAGCCCGGCCCCTACGGCGAGCTCAACCTCCCGACCGAGGTCGTCTCCAGCGAGTTCCTCACGATGGAGAGCCGCCAGTTCTCCTCCAGCCGGGGCCACGTCATCGGCGTGCGGCACGTCCTCGAGGCCTATGGCCCGGATCCGCTGCGCTACTTCATCTGCGCCGCCGGCCCGGAAAACCAGGACGCCGACTTCACCTGGCCGGACTTCGTCCAGCGCAACAACTCCGAGCTCGTCGCCGGCTGGGGCAACCTCGTCAACCGCACCGCGTCGATGGTCGCCAAGAACTTCGGCGAGATCCCGCAGCCGGGTGACCTCGAGGACGTCGACCGGGCGCTCCTGGCCCGCGTCGCCGCCGCCTTCGACGAGGTCGGCGGGCTGCTCGCGCGCCACCGGCAGAAGGCCGCGCTGGCCGAGGTCATGCGAGTCGTCGGCGACGTCAACAAGTACGTGACCGACACCGAGCCCTTCCGCCTCAAGGGCGAGGACCAGCGCGAGCGGCTGGCGACGGTGCTGCACACGCTCACCCAGTGCGTCAGCGACTGCAACCTGCTGCTCGCCCCCTTCCTCCCGCACGCGGCCAACCGGGTCGACGCGGTCCTCGGGGGCGAGGGCGCCCTGGTGCCGATGCCGCACGTCGAGGACGTCGAGGACCTCGACGGTGGCCCCGGCTACCCGGTCATCACCGGCGACTACTCGGGCTTCCCCCGCTGGGAGCCGACCCCGGTGACCGTCGGCACGCCGATCGCCAAGCCGAGCCCGGTCTTCGTCAAGCTCGACGCGGAGGAGGTCGTCGCCACCGAGCGCGCGGCCATGTTGGGGGAGGGCTGATGGGCGACCGCGAGGGCGTCGCGCCGCACCCGGACCCGCTGCCGGTGGCCGTCGTCGACAACCACACGCACCTCGACATCCGCCGTCGTGACGTCGCCGACGCCATTGCTCCCGAAGGGGGTGACGAGCGGACCACGCGGGACGTCGCCGCGGCGCTCGCCACCGCCGCGTCGGTCGGGGTCGACCGGGTGGTGCAGGTCGGCTGCGACCTCGAGAGTGCCCGCTTCACCGTCGACCAGGTCGACCGTCACCCGACGATGCTCGGTGCAGTTGCGTTGCACCCCAACGAGATTCCCGCGCTGGCGGAGGCTGGCCGCCTCCAAGAAGCGTGGGACGAGATCGAGCAGCTGTCCGCGCACCCGCGGGTGCGCGCCATCGGCGAGACGGGCCTCGACTACTTCCGCACCGGGCCCGACGGGCACGCCGTGCAGCAGGAGTCCTTCCGCTGGCACATCGACCTGGCCAAGCGCACGGGCAAGGCGCTGCAGATCCACGACCGCGACAGCCACGACGACATCCTGCGCATCCTCGCCGAGGAGGGGGCCCCGGAGACGACCGTGCTGCACTGCTTCAGCGGTGACCTCGCGATGGCCCGTGAGTGCGTCGAGCGGGGTTACCACCTCTCCTTCGCCGGCACCGTGACCTTCAAGAGCGCGACCGGGCTGCGTGAGGCGCTGGCGCACACACCCCTCGAGCAGGTCCTCGCCGAGACCGATGCCCCCTACCTCACTCCGACGCCCGAGCGGGGTCGCGCCAACGCCCCCTACCTGCTGCCCCACACGGTGCGCGTCATGGCCCGCACCCTCGGGGTCGACGTGCCGACGATGTGCTCGGCGATCTCGGCCAACAGCGAGCGGGTCTACGGCTCGTGGCAGACGTCATAGCGCCGCCCGTTATCAAAACTTGACCTTCGCGTGACCTGTCGGGCAAGGTAGTCCGCTGTTGGCCGGGGCCGGTTTCCCCTGATCTTTTCGCTAACACAGGCGCCCGCCTTCTTTGGGTCCCCGTGCGCGGACCCACCGGTGCCCGGGAGTTTCAAACATCGGAGCACTGTGAGTTCACCCGCGATCCGTCGCATCACCCAGGCCGGCGTCGTCGGCGCCCTGGCGCTCGGCGTCTCGGGCGTCGTCGTCATGGACAAGTCCGTCGCCCTGTCGGTCGACGGCGAGAAGTCCACCGTCCACGCCTTCGGCGGCACCGTCGGTGACGTCCTCGACAAGCAGGGCATCGACCTGGGCCCCCACGACGTCGTCACGCCCTCCGCCGACAGCCCTGTCGACGACGGCCAGACCATCGTCGTGCGCTACGGCCGCAAGCTGACGGTCACCGTGGACGGCAAGGAGCGCGAGTACTGGACGACCGCCACCACGGTCGGCGACGCGCTCAAGCAGCTGGGTATCCGCAACGGCGACGGCGCGGTGCTCTCCGCCTCGCGCTCGCAGTCCATCGGCCGCAAGGGCCTGGACCTGCGTGTGAGCACCCCCAAGGAGATCAAGCTCCTCGTCGGCGGCAAGCGCTCGACCGCGACCGTCACGGCCACCACGGTCGAGGACGCCCTGACCCAGGCCGAGGTCCGCTACGACAGCAACGACCTCATCAAGCCGGGCGCCTCCGCCAGCGTCAAGGACGGCATGACGATCCGCCTGGACCGCGTCAACCGCAAGCCGGGCACCCGGACCGAGGCCATCCCCTTCGAGACGGTCGTCAAGCAGGACTCCTCGCTCTACGAGGGCACGACCAAGGTCGACCAGGAGGGCCGCGCGGGCTCGCGCACCTCCACCTACAGCTTCACCTACAAGAACGGTGACGTCGTCTTCTCCAAGCGGACCTCGACCAAGGTGACCCAGCAGCCGGTCGACAAGATCGTGCGCCAGGGGACCAAGGCCCGCCCGGCCCCGAAGCCGAAGCCCGCGCCGAAGCCGGCCCCCGCGCCGGAGCCGACCTCGCAGCCGAAGGCCTCGACGCCCAAGGCCTCGACGCCCAAGGCCTCGACGCCCAAGGCCTCGACGCCCGCTCCCGAGCCGACGTCCTCCTCGAGCAGCTCCGGCCTCGACACCTCGCGCGCCGCGATGTGGGACCGCATCGCCCAGTGCGAGTCGACGGGCAACTGGTCGATCAACTCCGGCAACGGCTACTACGGCGGCCTGCAGTTCGACATCCAGACCTGGCTCGGCGCGGGCGGAGGGGACTTCGCCCAGCGTGCCGACCTCGCCACCCGCGAGGAGCAGATCACCGTGGCCAACCGCGTCTACGCCGACCGTGGCCTGCAGCCCTGGGGCTGCGCCCACGCGGCCTGACCCGCGCCCCGGGACGGTCGCTCGACGACCTCCCTGGGAACGTGACGACGGGCCCCCACGACCGACTCGGTCGTGGGGGCCCGTCGTCATAGAGTCACCCCCATGACGAGCGAGCAGCCCACGCACCCCGAGGACGGGCCCGGTGGCCTGCTCGGGGCGGCCCGCATCCGCGAGCTGGCGCAGCGCCACGGGGTGCGCCCGACGAAGCAGTGGGGACAGAACTTCGTCGTCGACGCCAACACCGTGCGGCGCATCGTGCGCGCGGGGGAGGTCACGGCGCAGGACCACGTCGTCGAGATCGGCCCCGGCCTCGGGTCGCTCACCCTCGCGCTGCTCGAGGCGGCCGGCCGGGTGACGGCCGTCGAGGTCGACCCGGTGCTCGCCGCAGCGCTGCCCGGCACCGTCGCCGAGGAGGCGCCGGGCGCCGCAGCGCGCCTCGAGGTCGTCCACGCCGACGCGATGTCCGTGACCGAGCTGCCCGGGCCGGCGCCCACCGCCCTCGTGGCCAACCTGCCCTACAACATCTCCGTGCCGGTCGTGCTGCACTTCCTCGAGACCTTCCCGAGCATCGAGCGCGTCCTGGTCATGGTCCAGCTCGAGGTCGCCGAGCGCCTTGCCGCCGACCCCGGCAGCAAGACCTATGGCGTCCCGAGCGTCAAGGCCGCCTGGTGGACCGACGTGGCCCTCGCGGGTCGGGTCTCCCGGACGATCTTCTGGCCGGTGCCCAATGTCGACTCCGGGCTGGTCCGTCTCGTGCGCCGTGAGCCGCCGCAGACCGCGGCGACGCGCGAGCAGGTCTTCGCCGTCGTCGACGCAGCCTTCGCCCAGCGACGCAAGACGCTGCGGGCCTCCCTTCGCTCCGTGGCCGGCTCGGGTGAGATCGCCGAGCAGGCCCTCCTCGCCGCCGGGGTGGACCCTCGCACCCGGGGCGAGCAGCTCGACGTGGCGGCCTTCGCGCGGATCACCGAGGAACTCATGGCTAGGGTGACGCCATGACCTCCGTCCTCGAGTCGCCCGCACCCGTCACCGTGCGCGCCCCGGCGAAGGTCAACCTCGAGCTCTTCGTCGGCCCGCTGCGCGACGACGGCTTCCACGCCCTCTCGACCGTCTACCAGGCCGTCGGCCTGCACGACGACGTCACCGCCGCGCTCACCGACGACTGGGGTTGCTCGGTCCGTGGTCGTGACGCCGACAAGGTGCCGACCGACGAGTCCAACCTCGCGCTGCGTGCTGCGCTCGCCCTCTCGGAGCACACCGGGGGCCAGGAGCCGGTCCACCTGTCGATCCACAAGGAGATCCCCGTCGCCGGCGGTATGGCCGGAGGCTCGGCCGACGCCGCCGCGGCGCTCGTCGCCTGTGACGCCCTGTGGGGCACCGCCATGCCGCGGGAGGAGCTCGAGGAGATCGCCGCCGGCATCGGCAGCGACGTGCCCTTCCTCCTCCACGGCGGGACGGCGGTCGGGTCGGGCCGTGGCGAGGTCGTCACGGCCGTGCTGGCCAAGGGGACCTATCACTGGGTCTTCGTCCCGTCGGCCGCGAGCGGGCTGTCGACGCCGATGGTCTACTCCGCCTTCGACCAGCGCACGGCGGGCACCCGGCTCGATGACCCGCACCCCAGTGCCGCCCTGATGAGCGCGCTGCGTGCCGGTGACCCGAGCGCACTCGCGCCCGTCCTCGACAACGACCTGCAGGCTGACGCGATCGCGCTGCAGCCGGGCATCGGCGAGGTCATCGAGGCCGCCATGGGCTTCGGGGCGCTCGCCGCGATCGTCTCCGGGTCGGGCCCGACCGTCGCGATCCTCACCGAGTCCGCGGAGGGGGCCATCGACGTCGCCGTGGCGCTCACCGCGTCGGGGGTCGCCGGTGACGTCCTGCGCGCCACCGGGCCGGTCCAGGGTGCCCACGTCCTGCCGACGGTGCGCACGTCCTGATGGCCACGCCCCTCCTCGGAGCCGAGTCGCTCCACCTCGAGTACCCCACGCGCGTCGTCTTCGACTCGGTCAGCCTCGGCATCGAGGAGGGCGACCGGATCGGGCTCGTCGGGCGCAACGGCGACGGCAAGTCGAGCCTGCTCGGCATGCTCGCCGGGACCATCGCGCCCCAGTCCGGCCGGATCACCCGCCGTGGTGGCGTGCGCTTCGGTGTCCTCGGCCAGACCGACGACCTCGACCCCGCGGCGACCGTCGGGCACAGCATCGTCGGCGACCGACCCGACCACGAGTGGGCCGGCGACCCCGCGGTGCGCGACGTCATCGGCGGCCTCGTCTCCGACGTGCCGTGGGACGCGCGCGTCGGCGAGCTGTCGGGTGGTCAGCGGCGTCGGGTGGCGCTCGCCGCGCTCCTCGTCGGCGAGTGGGACCTCATCGCCCTCGACGAGCCGACCAACCACCTCGACGTCGAGGGCATCTCGTGGCTCGCCGAGCACCTCAAGCGACGGTGGGCGCGCACGTCGGGCGGCCTCCTCGTCATCACCCACGACCGGTGGTTCCTCGACGAGGTGTGCACCGAGACCTGGGAGGTCCACGACGGCATCGTCGAGCCCTTCGAGGGCGGCTACGCCGCCTACGTCCTCCAGCGGGTCGAGCGCGACCGCATCGCTGCCGCGACCGAGCAGAAGCGCCAGAACCTCATGCGCAAGGAGCTCGCCTGGCTGCGTCGTGGCGCTCCGGCGCGCACCTCGAAGCCGAAGTTCCGCATCGACGCCGCCAACCAGCTCATCGAGGACGTGCCCCCGGTGCGCAACCCCATCGAGCTGCAGCGGATGGCCGTCGCCCGTCTGGGCAAGGACGTCATCGACCTCGAGGACGCGGGTGTGAGCTTCGGCGACCGCACGATCCTGCGCAACATCACCTGGCGCATCGCGCCGGGCGAGCGCACCGGGATCCTCGGCGCCAACGGCGCCGGCAAGTCGACCCTCCTGGGGCTCGTCGCCGGGACGATCGCGCCGACGAGCGGGCGGGTCAAGCGCGGCAAGACGGTGAAGTTCGGCTTCCTCGACCAGCAGTTCTCGCAGCTGGCGAGCATCGGTTCCGACCGGGTGCGCGAGGTGCTCGCCCGCACGAAGACGACCTTCACCATCGAGGGGCGCGACCACACGCCGGCGCAGCTGCTCGAGCGGCTCGGCTTTGCCCGCGAGCACCTGTCGGCGCGCGTCGACGACCTCTCCGGCGGTCAGAAGAGGCGCCTTCAGCTGCTGCTCCTGCTCCTCGACGAGCCCAATGTCATCGCCCTCGACGAGCCGACCAACGACGTCGACTCCGACATGCTCGCGGCGATGGAGGACCTGCTCGACTCGTGGCCGGGCACGCTCATCGTCATCTCCCACGACCGATACCTGCTCGAGCGGGTCACCGACCAGCAGTACGCGATCCTCGACGGCCGGCTGCGGCACGTGCCCGGCGGTGTCGACGAGTACCTGCGGCTGCGCGCCGCGCAGGCCGGCACCACCGGTGCCCGTGACGTGGTGGCGCAGGCCACGGCGACCACGACGAAGGGGGCAGATGGTCCCCCTTCGTCATCGGCGGAGGCGAGCGTGGACCCGGCGACGCAGCGCGAGGCCCGCAAGGCGATGGCCCGGATCGAGAAGCAGCTGGCCAAGGTGGCCGCCCGCGAGGACAAGCTGCACCACGAGATGGCCGAGTCGGTGCACGACCACACGCGGCTGGCGCAGCTCAATGCGACGCTCGGCGAGCTCGCGGAGGAAAAGGAGATGCTCGAGCTCGAGTGGCTGGAGTGCGCCGAGCTCGTCGGGTGAGCCCGGGCGAAGGGGAGCCCGCTCAGGCCTCGAAGGGGGCGAGCAGGTGCTTGAGGGCGCGGGTGAGCGCGGCGCGCTCGTCGGTCGACATGTCATCGAGGAGCTCGCCCTCGCGGGAGAGCAGGTCGGCCATCGCCGCGTCGACCGCCGACTGGCCCTCCTGCGTCAGTCGGACGATGACGCCCCGGCGATCGGTGGGCGAAGGGAGTCGCTCGACCCAGCCCTTGGTGGCGAGGCGGTCGATGCGGTTGGTCATCGTCCCCGAGGTCACGAGCGTCTCCTGGACGAGGCGGCCGGGGGAGAGCTGGTAGGGCTCACCGGCGCGACGCAGCGCGGAGAGCACGTCGAACTCCCAGCCCTCGAGCTCGTGCCGGGCGAAGGCGCTCGTGCGGTCGAGGTCGAGCAGCCGGGCCAGCCGGGAGACGCGGGAGAAGACGTGGAGCGGCTCGACGTCGAGGTCGGGGCGCTCGCGTCGCCAGGCCTCGACGATGGCGTCGACGTCGTCGGACGGGTCGTGGCGGCTGCTCATCCGTCAAGAATACCTGCGGTCATGAATCTTGATGTCGAGATGAATCGGGGAGTGGCGGCTAGGCTGCTCGGACCCGAGGCAGGAGGAAAGCACTGATGACGACGTGGGACCCGACCCGGTACGGCCAGTTCTCCGACGAGCGAGCCCGTCCCTTCTTCGACCTCATGGCGCGAGTCGCCGCGCAGGAGCCGCGACTCGTCGTCGACCTGGGGTGCGGCAACGGCCCGCTCACGCTCTCGCTCGCCGAGCGGTGGCCGCAGGCACGGGTCGTCGGGGTCGACAGCAGCGCCGAGATGCTCGACGCGGCGCGTGCCCTCGACACCGACGGGCGGGTCGAGTGGGTGCAGGCCGACCTGGCCGACTGGGACATCGCGAGCCTGGGCTCGGCGCCGGACGTCATCGTGAGCAATGCTGCGCTGCAGTGGGTTCCGCGGCACCTGCCGCTCATCGAGACCTGGGTCGACGCGCTGGCGGCGGGCGGGTGGTTCGCCCTGCAGGTGCCGGGCAACTTCGACGCCCCCACGCACGCGCTCATGCGCGAGACCGCCGTCGACCACCCGCGCAGCGGCGAGCTCGAGGCGGCGAGCAAGCGCTACGGTGCCGGCGACCCCTCGACCTACCTGCAGGTGCTCACCGCGGGCGGCCTCGCCGTCGACGCGTGGGAGACGACCTACACGCACGTGCTCGACCCCGCCGGCGAGAGCGACAACCCGGTGCTCGACTGGGTGAGCGGCACCGGGCTGCGCCCGATGCTCGAGGTGCTCGAGGACGAGGGCGAGCGCGAGGCCTTCCTTGCTGCCTACGCCGACCGGCTCACTGCCGCCTACCCGCGCACCCCTGCTGGCGTCCTGCTCGCCTTCCGTCGCGTCTTCGCGGTGGGGCACAGGGCCTGAGCGTCGTCGGGATGCCCGAGATCCCCCAAACCGCCGGCCCTCGCAGCTCGTGGAGGTGTGTGGTTCCGAGCCGGCGACCGAGAGCTCCAGCAGGCCTGACCTGGGGAGGGGGGACGGAACCGTCCAAGGCCCTGGGCCCTGCGGACACCATCTGACGGCGTTGACGTCACCGGGCGGCGTTGGTGCCACCTGGATGCCCGGAGATGGGCAGCCAGGTGGCATCAACGCTCCCAACCTGCACGCACTGGGGACGTCCGGAGGGTAGGGACCCGGGTCAGTCGTCGGGGGTGATGCTGACGTGCGGGTCGAGACCGGACAGGCCGTTCCACGCGAGGTTGACCATGTGCGCCGCGACGACCTCCTTGGGAGGGGTGCGGGTCTCGAGCCACCACTGACCGGTGAGCGAGACCAGGCCGACGAGCATCTGGGCGTACATCGGCGCGTAGCGGCTCTCGAGCTCGCGCTGCTCGAAGGCGTCCGACAGCAGGTGGGCCACCTCGGCGGCCACGTCCGACAGGAGCGAGGCATACGTTCCGGACGGCGCCGTGCCGCTGACATCGCGCACGAGGATCCGGAACCCGTCTGGCGAGCCCTCGATGTAGTCGAGCAGGGCCAGCGCCGCGCGCTCGATCGTCTCGCGGTCGCTGCCGCCGGCGGTCAGCGAGGCGGTCACGCCGTCGGTCAGGGCGCGCAGCTCACGGTCGACGACGACGGCGTAGAGGCCCTCCTTGCCACCGAAGTGCTCGTAGACCACCGGCTTGGAGACGGCCGCCGTCGCGGCGATCTCCTCGACGGAGGTGCCGTCGACCCCCTTCGCGGCGAAGACCTGACGGCCCACCGCGACGAGCTGCTCGCGCCGGGCCGCGGCGGTCATCCGCGCGCGTCGGGGCGTCGGGCTCTCCTCGGGTGCCTGCTCGCTCATGGCTCCCATTGTCGGTGACGAAGGGGGCGGAGGCGTCGACTACCCTGACCGGAGCCGCTTCGGCGGCGTTCCCCGGTTGGTCTGCCGGCAGGGCCCGCCTGACTTTGAATCAGGACTAGCGACGTAGGTTCGACTCCTACCCGGGGAGCCGTCGTCCGGTCCACGGACGCGCACGGCCCCGGACCGCGCAGGTCCGGGGCCGTGCGCGTGGCCGGTCAGGCTCAGCGAGCGGCGCCGCTCAGCTGGTCGGCGAGCACGAACTTGCGGGTGGCGTCGGTGAGCTGCTCGACGAGCGTGGTCAGCTCTCCCTCGCGACGCTCCTCGAGCTGCAGGCCGTTGTCGCCGAACTCGGTGAACAGGCTCAGCGAGACCTGCTGACGCACCGCGTGCATCTGGAAGTTGGCGACGATGGTGCGCCAGTGCTCGACCGCGCGCACGCCGTTGTCGGCGCCGTAGGAGACGAAGCCGACCGTCTTGCCCATCCACTCGGGGGCGAGGGAGTCGAAGGCGTTCTTGAAGGCACCGGGGATCGAGTGGTTGTACTCCGGCGTGACGAAGATGAAGCCATCGTAGGAGTCGATCGCCTGACCCCACCGGACGACGCGCTCGTCGTCGTAGGTGCGGTCGGCCATGCCCGGCACGGTCGCGGAGGTGAGCAGCGGCAGGTCGAAGTCGGACAGCTCGACGACCTCGAAGGTCACGTCCTCGGTGCGCTCGGCGACGGACTTCACCCACTGCGCGACAGCGCTCGCAGCGCGACCCTGGCGGACGGACCCGACGATGATGCCGATCTTCATGCGTTCACTCCTGTGGTGGTGAGGCTGTTTATTGATGATTCAATCACCCTAACGAAGGGAGGTCCCCCCCGCATTCCCGCCCCACGGAGGGTGCGCGCTGGCCGGTGCGGTCGGCCACAATGGCGCCGTGACCGCACCCCACGACCTGTCGCCGCAGACCGGACCGCGCACCGGTGTCTTCATGCTCAAGGTCGTCGGGGTGCTCGTCCTCGTCGGGATGTTCTGCGCGGGTGTCCTCTCCTTCGTCCCCGGTGGGCTCGGCGGGATCTTCGGCGGCGACGACCCGCCCGAGGTCGAGGGCAACGTCGTCTGGGACAGCGAGGATCTGGCCATCCAGCTGGGGCCCAACGGGTGGCTGACCCACCCCGGTGACGGAGGCGACTACGTCGCGCACAACGTGCGCACGGGTGAGTCATGGACGATCGGCGACCTCAACTCGCAGATGTCGATCTCGCAGGACGGGGTCGTCGTGCAACCCGACGAGGCCAAGGTGCTCGTGCAGCGGGAGGGGTCGTCGAGCACGCGGACGACGAAGGAGATCGCCGACGAGTTCGGTGATGACGACCTGTGGGGCGGCGAGAACGTCGGGGTCGTCGCGATGGGCGACGAACAGGTCGTCGTCGTGACCTGCCTGGCGCCGTCGCCGGCGCGCCTCAACGAGGAGGTCGATGGCGGTTCGGCGGTGCTCGCTGGGCTCTCGCTCGACGACGCCGCGATCGACTGGGTCCGCGACATCGGGCTGGAATGCGGCCCCGACGCGCTGCCGCTCAGCAAGCCCCGGACGATGCCCGCGCAGCAGTACGCGCTCGTGCAGGTGGGTGAGGACCACCAGGTCGTCGTCGACGTCGCGACGGGCGAGAGCGCGCTGGAGCGCTCGGGCAGTCCCCGACGGGACATCGTCATCAGCGGGGACAAGGCGCTCGTGCGCGAGGACGACGAGACCGTCGCCTGGCGGTCCCTGCGCACCGGCAAGGAGCTCACCCGGGTGGAGTGCCCGGGGGCCTCCCCGGGCCGGCCTGACGAGATCACGCAGCAGCTCGCGCCGGAGGTCACCCCCTTCGTCACCTGCCGCGACAGCGTCCACGTCGTCCAGGACGACGCCTTGGTCGAGATCGACGTCCCGCCGGTGGACACGGGTGAAGAGCTGCCCGACGGGCAGGAGGTCGCCCACGGTCGCTACCTGCTCGAGCGCGACGGAGACAAGGTCACTCTGCGGGACGGCCTGCAGGACAAGGAGATCGGGGTGCTCGACGTGCCCGAGGACCTCTCCCTCGGCGCCTTCGGCCCCGTGGGCCGGCTGATCACCTTCGTCGAGTTCGACACGGGAGGTGAGCGCCCGCGGGGGACCTACCTGGCCTTCGACATCCGGACCGGTGACCTCGTCGTGCGGACCAACGGCGTCATGCGCAGCGGCGCCGACGTGTCGCCCGACGGCGTGATCCTCGTCGAGGCGGACGACGAGGAGATCGAGGGGACGCGACTGTGGGTCGCGACGACGAAGGGCGCGCGATGAGCAGCACCCCGAGCAAGACGGCCGACATCACGAAGCTCGTGCTGGCGCTCCTCGCCGCCGGGGTGGTCGTCCTGCTCGTCGTCGCCTTCCTCCTCCGGGGAGGGTTCAGCGGCAGCAGCGGGATCGACGGCCGGGTCCACTACTTCACCAAGGACCGCTCGTACAGCCTGAGCATCGGGCCCAATGGCTGGTTCGCCTACGGCGACGACGACGGCGACTGGGTGGAGCACGCGCCGACGGGGGAGCGGTGGGAGCAGGGCAGTGCCTTCGGCAGCGCCGTGCTGACCTCCGAGGGTGCCGTCGTCTCCACGCTCGGCGGGGACGTGCGCGTCGAAAGCGAGAGCGGCTTGGCCGAGGCCCGGGCCACCGACCTGCTCGTCGCCCACGGTGACAAGGAGGTCCGGCCCGGGGACGAGGCCGAGGTCATCGGCCTGTCGACGCGCCACGTCGCCGTGATCTCGTGCATGTCGACGAGCGACGAGGCCCGACTCGGGGAGGACGTCCCCGGGGGCCGGATCGTCGTCTCCGGGGTGGCGATCGAGGATGCGAGCGTCACGTGGAGCCACGACACCGAGGTCGGTTGCGACACGGACCTGGCCACGCTCTACCCCCATGGCTTGCCAGAGCAGCGATACGTCCTCATCACCCCCGACGAGCAGACGACCCAGGCGCTCGACCTCGACACCGGCAAGATCGCACGGACCTGGCCGGACGCACCCCGTGGCCGGGTCCTCGTGCGCGATGACGAGGCGATCCACCGTCAGGGCGACGAGGTGACGGTCACCTCCCTTCGGTCCGGGAAGGACGTGGCGCGCACGTCGTGCCGCGGAGCGCGACTGGACAACCCCGGTGACTCGGGTGGGCGGCTCGCCGCGGAGGCCACCCCGCTCGTGCGGTGCGGCGACAGCGTCAGGCTGCTCGACGGCGACCGCTTCGTCACCGTCGACGCACCTCCGGTCGAGAAGTCGCAGCAGGTGCCGGACGGTGGGTCGGTCGTGCACGACCGCTTCGAGATCTCCCGCGACGGGGACACCCTCACCCTGCGGGATGCCCTGGCGGACCAAGTGGTCGGTGGTGTCGAGGTGCCCGACGGCTACCGCATCGCCACCAACGACCCGCGGGGTCGACTCATCGTCTTCTTCCGGCCTGCCGACAAGCTCTTCAGCGACGCGGCCGAGAGCTCCTTCCGCATCGTCGACTCCCGCACGGCCCAGCTCGTCGCCGAGACCGATGACGACCTCTCGCCGGGGGCCGATGTCTCGACGGACGGCTTCGCCGTGCTCCGCGAGTACCAGGAGCGCACCGGTGGCCGCTACAGCCGCTCCTCCCGCAGCTACGCGTGGCTCGTCGGCGTGGACGAGGTCCGACGCCGCGACTGATCGCGACCGGCCGAGGTCAGTCGATCTCCTCTCCCGCAAGGGCCTTGGCCGCCAGGCGCTCCTCCTCGCTGACCTCCCACACCTCCCACGCCGCGTGCAGCGCGATGAGGATGATCAGGCAGCCCAGGACGAGGTCGGGCCAGCCCGAGGCGGTCCACAGGGTGATGCCGGCCATCGCGATGACCGCGATGTTGACGAGCACGTCGTTGCGCGCGGAGAGGAAGGCGGCGCGGCTCAGCGACCCGCCCGCGTGACGCACCCCGGCGAGCAGCCACCCGCTCGTGCCGTTGACCGCGATGGCGCCAAGCGAGGCGAGGACGACGGGCAGGACGTCCGGGGCCACAGGGTCGGCGAAGCGGCGGATCGCCGCCACGCCCGCCACGGCGGCGGGCCCGAGGATGACGAGGGCCATCGCCTTGCCCATGAGCGCCCGGCGGGCGAGGGGCCACCCGAGCGCGATGAAGATCAGCAGGTTGATCGCCGTGTCCTCGAGGAAGTCGACGCTGTCCGCGAGCAGGGAGACCGACCCGGCGAGCAGGGCGACGGTGAACTCCACGAAGAAGTAGGCGAAGTTGATCAGGGCCACGACGAGCACGACGCGGCGCAGCCGGTCGGCGTCGAGGCAGGGCGGGTGCTCGGCGGTCATGGTCGCGACGATAAACCGCTTGCGCCGCAGGCGCGCCCGGAGCCCAATGGTGGGGTGAGCACGCCACGGACCGTCCTCCTCGTCGAGGGCGAGAGCGACCGGGTGGCCCTCCACGCGCTCGCGCACCGACGGGGCGAGGACCTCGCCGCGGCCGGGGTCGAGGTCGTCGCCATGGGCGGCATCACCAACCTGCGCAGCCACGCGCTGCGCGACGGCCCGCGCGGTCGGGGCCTGGCGCTCGCGGGTCTCTACGACGTCCCCGAGGAGCACCACGTGCGAAGGGGGCTGCTCGTCGCCGGCGTCCTCGTCACCGGCGACGTCGGGTCGGCGGACATCGAGCTGGCCGAGGTCGGGTTCCACGCGTGCGACCGTGATCTCGAGGACGAGCTGCTGCGCGCGGTCGGCCCCGACGGTGCCCAGGCCGTCATCGAGGCCGCGGGGGAGGCCACCTCGCTCCGCCTGCTGGCGCAGATGCCCTCCCAGCGGGGGTGGACCCGTGAGGAGGTGCTGCGCCGCTTCCTCACCTCGCAGTCGGGCCGCAAGGCCCGCTACGCGAGGCTGCTCGTCGAGGCGCTCGATCTCGACCGGGCGCCCGCCCCGCTCGTCGCGGTGCTCGAGGACGCAGTCGGGCGGTGACCGTGCAGGGCCGTCTCCCGGGTCGCCGGGGCATCGCTGCGTCATGGCGACCCCACAGCGGACCCACAACCTGCGGGGCTTGGCTTGGGTCCATGACCCGGAGGCAGCGAGCGAAGGAGATGGCCATGACGACACCACGGACCCACGAGGGGCGGGTGCTGCCGAAGCAGGACGAGGAGCTCGTCGACCAGGGACTGCAGTTCGACATCGGCACGCTCGTCGGGCGCCGCCGGATGCTCGGCCTTCTCGGGGCCGGGACCGTGCTGGGCCTCACGGCCTGTGCCGGCAGCGGCGAGGGCTCGAGCGGCAGCTCGAGCAGCAGTGCCACGTCAGCGAGCTCGGGCTCCAGCTCGAGCACGAGCGGCAGCTCGAGCTCGCTGACCGAGATCCCCGACGAGACCGCCGGCCCCTACCCCGGGGACGGCAGCAACGGTCCCGACGTCCTCGAGGAGAGCGGCGTCGTGCGGCAGGACATCCGCTCGAGCTTCGGCAGCAGCACGACGACCGCCGAGGGGGTCCCGATGACCCTGACGCTGAAGATCAAGGACCTCGCCGAGGGCGGTGGTGCCTTCGCCGGCGTCGCGGTCTACGTGTGGCACTGCGATCGCGACGGCAACTACTCGATGTACTCCGAGGGTGTCGAGGACGAGAACTACCTGCGCGGTGTCCAGGTCGCCGACGACAACGGCACGGTGAGCTTCATGAGCATCTTCCCGGCCTGCTACTCCGGTCGGTGGCCGCACATCCACTTCGAGGTCTACCCCGACGAGGGGAGCATCACCGACGCCTCCAACGCCATCGCGACCTCCCAGGTCGCGCTGCCCCAGGACGTGTGCACCACGGTCTACGCCACCGACGGCTACGAGGCCTCGGTGGACAAACTGTCGAGCCTGAGCCTGACGAGCGACAACGTCTTCGGCGACGACGGGGGCACGAGTCAGCTCGCGGACGTCAGTGGCAGCGTGACGAAGGGGTACGACGTCACCCTGGTCGTCGGCGTCGACACGACCACCGAGCCGACCGGTGGTGGCGCCGGTGGTGGTGGCGAGCCCGGTGGCGGTCAGCCCGGCGGTGCGCCCCCTTCGCAGGGCTGAGCCGGTCACCCGGACCGCGTCCGAGGGGAGGCACCCACCTGCGTAGCCTGCTGGAGTGCGTCTCCTCCTCATCCGTCACGGCCAGACCCCTCACAACGTCACCGGTGCGCTCGACACCGCCTTCCCCGGCGCCGGGCTGACCGAGCTCGGGCAGCGACAGGCCGCGGCCGTCCCGGAGGCGCTGGCCGACGAGGACGTGAGCGCGGTCTACGCGTCACCGCTGGTCCGCACCCAGCTGACGGGATCGCCTCTGGCGCAGGAGCGTTCGATCGACGTGCACGTGCGCGAGGGGCTGCAGGAGATCGCTGCCGGCGACTTCGAGATGCGGTCGGACCGGGCGGCCGTCGAGGCCTACCTCGGCGGGCTCGCCGCGTGGCTGCACGGCGATCTCGACCACGCGCTCGCGGGTGGGACCAACGGCCACGACTTCATGGCGCGCTACGACGCCGCGGTGCGGGACATCGCGCAGGGGCACGGGCGTGGCGATACGGTGGCCCTCTTCAGCCACGGCGCCGCGATCCGCGTCTACGCAGCGCTGGCGGCGGGCCTCGACGCCGACGAGGTCGAGGGCCGCTGGATCAACAACACCGGCATGGTCATGCTCGACGGCCGGGCCGGCGAGGGGTGGGACCTCGTGCGCTGGCACGGGGACCCGCTCGGCGGTGCGCACCTCGCCAGCGTCCGCGCCCACGACGTCACGGGCGAGGCGATCGACGAGGAGCTCGACGCCGACGACCGGTGACCTCTCCCCATCTGTCGCATTGCCCTACGGCAATGCAGCCTCAACCTGGCATCGCCCTAGGGCGATGCGGCCGGGTGGGGCGGCGGTGACGGGTGAGGTCGTGGCCGCGGGCGGGTGGCCGCTACAGTGGCGACGCGGCCCAGACGGTCGGCCGCGCCCCCGACACCCCGGAGACACCGCGTGAACGACGTCCGTCCAGATGCAGTCATCATCCTCGCTGCCGGCGAGGGGACCCGGATGAAGTCGACCCTCCCCAAGGTCCTCCACCCCATCGGTGGGGCCCCGCTCCTCGGCCACGCGATGCGGGCCGCCTCGGGCGCGGGTGCGGCGGAGACCGTCGTCGTCATCCGCCACCAGCGAGACCGCGTCGCCGAGTTCATCGACGACTACGCCGCCCGCAGCGAGATCGCCTGCCGCACCGCCGACCAGGACGAGGTCAAGGGCACCGGCCGCGCCGTCGAGTGCGGTCTCGATGCCCTGCCGGCCGACCTCACCGGCACCGTCGTCGTGACGATGGGTGACGTGCCGCTGCTGTCCGCGGAGACGATCAGCGAGCTGACCCGGGCGCACGTCGAGGCGCAGGCGGCCGTCACCGTCATCACCTCGGTCCTCGAGGACGCCAAGGCCTACGGCCGCATCGTCCGCGACGCCGAGGGCAACGTCGAGCGGATCGTGGAGTTCAAGGACGCGAGCGACGCCGAGCGCGAGATCCGCGAGATCAACTCCGGCATCTACGCCTTCGACGCCCAGGTGCTGCGTCGCGAGCTGGCCAATGTCACGAGCGACAACGTCCAGGGCGAGAAGTACCTCACCGACGTCCTGCAGCTCGCCCGCGCGGCCGGTGGCCGCGTCACCGCGCACGTGCTCACCGACCTCTGGCAGACCGAGGGGGTCAACGACCGCGTCCAGCTCGCCGAGCTCGGCCGCGAGCTCAACCGCCGCACCTGCGAGCGGCACATGCGCGCCGGCGTGACGATCGTCGACCCGGCCACGACGTGGATCGACGTCGACGTGACGATCGGCGCCGACACCCGTGTCCTGCCCGGCACCCAGCTGCTCGGCGCCACGAGCATCGGCGCCGAGGCGACGATCGGCCCCGAGGTCACCCTCATCGACTGTGAGGTCGGCGACGGCGCCGAGGTCAAGCGGGCCGAGGGCAACCTCGCCGTCGTCGGTGCCAACGCCACGGTCGGGCCCTTCTCCTACCTGCGTCCCGGGACCGTCCTCGGAGCGAAGGGGAAGATCGGCGGCTTCGTCGAGACGAAGAACGCCAAGATCGGCGACGGGGCCAAGGTCCCGCACCTCACCTACGCGGGCGACGCGATCATCGGCGAGGGGGCCAACATCGGCGCCGGCACGATCTTCGCCAACTACGACGGGGTCAAAAAGCACCAGACCGTCATCGGCAAGCACTCCTTCGTCGGCTCCGACACCGTGCTCGTCGCGCCGGTCGAGGTGGCCGACGGTGCCTACGTCGCCGCCGGCTCCGCCCTGACCGACGCGGTCGGCCCCGGCCAGCTCGGCATCGCCCGCAGCCGCCAGCGCAACATCGACGGCTGGGTCGCGGCGCAGCGCGCCGGCACGCCCACCGAGGCGGCCGCCCGGGCCGCGGCCACACCCCCTTCGTCCGACTCCACCGCCACCCCCGACACCAGCGAGGACTCCCAGTGACCGGCATCAACAAGACGACCGAGAAGAACCTCATGGTCTTCACGGGGCGCACCCACCCCGAGCTGGCCGATGCGGTCGCCGCCGAGCTGGGCACCGACCTCGTGCCGTCGAGCGCCTACGAGTTCGCCAACGGCGAGATCTACGTGCGCTACGAGGAGTCGGTGCGCGGGTGCGACGCCTTCGTCCTGCAGAGCCACTCCACGCCGATCAACGAGGCGATCATGGAGCAGCTGCTCATGGTCGACGCGCTCAAGCGGGCCAGCGCCAAGCGGATTACCGTCGTCCAGCCCTTCTACGGCTACGCCCGCCAGGACAAGAAGCACAAGGGGCGCGAGCCGATCTCCGCCCGCCTCATGGCCGATCTCTTCAAGACCGCGGGCGCCGACCGGCTCATCGCCGTCGACCTGCACACCGACCAGATCCAGGGCTTCTTCGACGGCCCGGTCGACCACCTCATGGCCCGGCCGATCCTCGCCGACTACGTCAAGGACAAGTACGGCGACCGCCAGCTCGCCGTCGTCTCCCCGGACGCGGGTCGGATCAAGGTCGCCGAGCAGTGGTCGCGCCAGCTCGGCGACGTGCCGCTGGCCTTCATCCACAAGACGCGCAACATCGAGCGGCCCAACGAGTCGGTCGCCAACCGCGTCGTCGGTGAGGTCGAGGGCCGCTGGTGCGTGCTCGTCGACGACATGATCGACACGGCCGGCACCATCACCAAGGCCGCCGACGCTCTCATGGAAGACGGCGCCGCCGGTGTCATCATCGCCGCGACGCACGCGATCTTCTCCGGCCCGGCCGTCGAGCGGATGCAGGCCTGCGCCGCCGAGGAGATCATCGTCACCGACACCCTGCCCCTCACCGACGAGCAGAAGTTCGACGGCCTCACGGTCCTGTCGATCGCCCCGCTCGTCTCCCGCGCCATCCGCGAGGTCTTCGAGGACGGGTCGGTCACCAGCCTCTTCACCTGAGGCCCCACGACGACTCGGCCCAGCGCGGGAGTCCCGCGCTGGGCCGAAGTCGTGCTCAGGAGCGGCGTGAGCGATAGGCGGCGGCGGCGAGCCGGTTGCCGCAGCCGCCGTCGCAGTAGCGCTTGGACCGGTTGCGCGAGAGGTCGACGAGCACGTCGTCGCAGTCGTCGGCGGCACAGACCCGCAGCCGGGAGAGTTCCCCGGCCCGGATGACGTCGACGAAGGCCATGGCGGCCTCGACCTGCATCCGGCGGGCGAAGGGGGCGTCGGCGTCGGTCGCGTGGATGTGCCAGCCGTAGTCGTCGTGGTCGACGAGCTGGGGGAGGGCCTCGCCGGTGCGCAGCAGGTCGTTGACGAGCGCGACCGCGGCCTCGTCGTCGCCCGCGGCCTCCCACACCGCCCGCAGTCGGGGGCGCAGGGAGCGCGCCTGGTCGAGCTCGGCGGCGTCGCCGTCGAAGCGGCCGGTCCATGCCCACCCGATGTAGAAGTCCCGGAGCTGCTCGACCGTCTCGAGGGTGTCGCCCGCGTCGTCGGGGAAGGCGCCGACGGCAGTGTTGACCAGCGCCGCAGCGGTCTGCAGCGCCACATCGGTGTCATGGGCAAAGGTCACGTTGACTCCTGACGGTCGGGAGGCCTAGCGTCATCACCAACAGGTTACGTGACTCATGACGTCAGGAGGAGCCGTGCCGGCCCCCACCCAGACCGCAGCGCGGTCCCCCTTCGCCCTCGGGCTGCTCGTCGCCCTCTTCTCGGCGGCGACCTTCGGCTCCTCGGGCACCTTCGGTGCCGCGCTGCTGGAGACCGGCTGGACACCCGGTGCGCTGGTCACCGCGCGGATCACCGGGGCCGCGCTCGTCATGGCCGTGCCCGCGGCCATCGCCATGCGTGGGCACTGGCACCTGGTGCGGCGCAACATCCCTCGCCTGCTGGCGTACGGGGTCTTCGCGGTCGCGGGGTGCCAGTTCGCGTACTTCATGGCCGTCGACCACCTGTCAGTCGGCGTCGCGCTGCTCCTCGAGTACCTCGCTCCCGTCCTCATCGTCGGCTGGGTCTGGGCGCGCCACGGTCGCCGGCCCAGCCGACTGACGGCCGCCGGGGTCGGCGCCGCCGTCCTCGGCCTCGTCCTCGTCCTCGACGTCGCCTCGGGCGCCCGGCTCGACGTCGTCGGCGTCCTGTGGGGCCTGCTCGCCGCGGTCGGGCTCGTCGTCTTCTTCCTCGTCGCGGCCGACGAGGAGGAGGCCCTGCCGCCGATCAGCTTCGCCGGGGGAGGGCTGGCCGTCGGGGCCCTCGGGCTGCTCGCGGTCGCCGCGCTCGGCTGGCTGCCCATGGCCGCGTCGACCGACCCGGTCGACCTCGCCGGCTGGTCGGCGCCGTGGTGGGTCGCGGTCGCCGAGCTGGCGATCGTCGCCGGCGCCGTGGCCTACGCCTCCGGCATCGCGGCCGCCCGCCTGCTCGGCGGGACCATCGCCTCCTTCGTCGGGCTGAGCGAGGTCCTCTTCGCGATCGTCTTCGCGTGGCTCGTCGTCGGCCAGGCGATGTCCCCGGTCCAGCTGCTCGGCGGCCTCGCCGTGCTCGCCGGTGTCGTCATGGTCAAGCTCGGCGAAGGGGAGGTGGCCGGGGCCGCGCTGCCCGTCGCCGACGTCGACGCGGCCATCGTGGCCGGTGGCGACGAGCCCGGCGAGACCGAGTTGGCCGAGCCCGAGCGGGTCCACTAGTATCTCGGGGTTGCCTCGGCGAGGGACGCTGCACGGTCGCAGCGATCCGTGATCGACGCGGTGCCGTCCTGTGGGCTTGCCCGCGCGTCGACATCCACGTCCGCGCCGCGTCCCACGTCGAGGCCACCGCCCACGAGACACGCCCGCTCCCTGCGCGGGCACCCCCGACCCAAGGAGCACGACATGTCCAGCGACGAGATCCGCCTGGTGTCCGACAAGCGGACCGAGTTCGGCAAGGGCGCGGCCCGCAAGCTGCGCCGCGCCGACAAGGTCCCCGCCGTCCTCTACGGCCACGGCGAGGCCCCGGTCCACCTGGCCCTGCCCTTCCACGACACCTTCCAGGCGCTGAAGAACCCCAACGCGCTCCTCACCATCGCCGTCGACGGCGAGGGCGACCAGCTGGCCCTGGCCAAGGACGTCCAGCGCGACCCGATCAAGCCGATCATCGAGCACGTCGACCTCGTCATCGTCAAGCGCGGCGAGAAGGTCACCGTCGAGGTCCCCGTCCACGTCGAGGGCGACGCCGCCCCCGAGACCGTCGTCACGGTCGACAACGCGACCCTCGAGATCGAGGCCGACGTCACCAACCTGCCCGAGGCGCTCGTCGTCTCGGTCGAGGGCCTCGAGGTCGGCACCCAGATCCTCGCCGGCCAGGTCGAGATGCCGGCCGGTTCGACGCTCGCCTCCGACGCCGAGCTGCTCGTCGTCAACATCAGCCAGCAGATCTCCGCCGAGGAGCTCGAGGCCGAGCTCGCCGAGGCCGAGGCCGAGGCCGGCATCGAGCACGACGAGTCCGACGCCGAGGCTGCCGAGGGCGACGCCGAGGCCACCGAGGGTGGCGAGGAGTCCTCCGAGCAGGAGTGACCCACCGGCATCGCCGTCTCGAAGGGGGCGGGATCTCCACCACGGAGGTCCCGCCCCTTCGTCGTGCTCGGGCTAGAAGCGGCCGCCGCCGAAACCGGACGCACCCGACGAGGAGCCGCCCGAGGACGAGCCGCCCCAGCCGAGGGAGAGCAGACCGATGAGCCCGGCGGCGAGGGCGTCGACGGTCATCTCGGCCACCGAGCCCGAGCGGTGGCGGTCCTCGGCGTAGTAGCGGGCCGTCGCCTCGCGGGTGGCCTCGTCGAGCTCGGCCTGGATGGCCTGGGCCAGGGCCATCGCCTCGTCCAGACGCAAGGTGGCCGCTTCGGGGTCGTCGGTCAGGTGCGTGCGGGCCTCCTCGACGAGGTGCCCCGCCCGGGAGATCGCCGAGCGGTTGTCCGCCGTGCCGGCGACCGAGGAGGCGAGCCGCCGGTCGACCCCCGCGACGAAGGCCTCGGCATTGCGCACCCGACGCTCGAGCCGGGTGTGCGCCCGGCGCCGCTGGTCGTCGGCATCGCGGTGCTCGACGAGGGCGTCGTCGATGGCCTGCTCTGCGGTGGTGAGCTCGGCGAGGGCGCCGAGCAGGTCCCCACCCTCGGCCAGCGCCGTCTCGGCGGAGTCGATGACCGGGTGGGCGCGCTCGAGGGCTGCGGTGGTGGTCGCATCGGTGGCCTCCAGGCGCCGCGCGTCGGCGAGATCGAACCGGATGGACGCCAGGGCGGCCCGCACGTCCTCACGCGCGGTGGCCAGGGCCGAGCGCGCCTCGGCGACCTCGCGGAGCTCGGCGCGGGCCTGGTGGAGCGCGGCCTCGGCCCCACGGGCGGCGACCACTGCAGCGGCTCGGTCGTCGCGGTCGGCGAGGTGTGCCCGTCCTTCGTCGACGAGGCGTCGCGCTGCGGTGGCGAGCTCCCGGGCGCGGTCGGGGTTGTCGGCGACCGTCACCAGGCCGTCGGCCGGGTGGTCGGCGCGCAGGCGCGCCAGCTCGTCGTCGGCCGCGACGGCCTCGTGCTCGACCTCACCGGCCCGCAGGACCAGAGCCTCGAGGAGCTGTGGAGCCCGGGTCCGCAGGTCGCGCAGCCGGGCGAACTCCTCGGCGTCACCGTCGAGGAGCTCGTCGACCCGGCGCGCGAGGTCGATGACCTGGCTCAGCCGGATGCGCTCGGTCGTGTCGTCGGCACCCGAGCCGGCGAGCTCGACCGCCTCGCGGTGCCGCGCCAGGGCATCGTCGGGCAGCCGGCGAGCCGACTCCAGCGTGGCGACGAAGCGCCGGCAGGCGTGTCCGCCGACCTGCGACCTGGCGGTCTCGAGCTCGCGGGCCGAGGCGCGTATCGCGTCGTCCATGGCGACGACGGTCGCCGCGGTCGTGCGTCGCAGCTCCTCGATCGTCTGCGTCGTCTGCGGGTCCGGCTCGGGCTCCGGGTCGCGGCGGCCGAAGGACGTGGCCCACTCTCGCAAGCGGGTCGGCAGGTTGGTCACGTGGATCCCCTTCCGGCGGTGCCCCTCACCGCCCACGATCACCCTGCCACCGGGCGCCGATCTCGGCAGGACGTGTGGGGCGGGGCTGTGGACGACGAGGTGACGGGCGCCCCCTTCGGCATTGCATAGGGTGGGGCCTCGTGAGTGATGACACCTGGCTCGTGGTCGGTCTCGGCAACCCCGGACCGCAGTACGTCGGCAACCGGCACAACGTCGGCGCGATGGTCATCGAGCACCTCGCCGAGCGGGCAGGGGCGCGGCTGCGCAAGCACAAGGCGGGCGCCGCGGCGGAGTCGGTCCGACTCGGCCCACCGCCCGGAGACCGCGCGATCATCGCCGTCCCGAGCTCCTACATGAACCTCTCCGGAGGCCCGACCAAGGCGCTCGCCGGGTTCTTCTCCGTCCCGCCGGCGCGCACGGTCGTCGTGCACGACGAGCTCGACATCCCCTTCGGCGAGGTGCGGCTCAAGCTCGGCGGGGGCGAAGGGGGGCACAACGGTCTCCGGTCGATCTCCAGCTCCTTCGGCACCAAGGACTACCTGCGGGTGCGCGTCGGCATCGGCCGGCCCCCGGGACGCATGGACGCCGCGGACTACGTGCTCAAGGACTTCTCGTCGACCGAGCGCAAGGAGCTGCCCTTCCTCGTCGACGACGCCGCCGACGCGGTCGAGCTGGTCATCGCCAAGGGCCTGACCGACGCCCAGCAGGTCGTGCACGCGCCGCGCCCCTGAGCGTGACGGGACGGGGCAGCGGCCACGGGAGGACACCACCCCAGGTCAGGAGCCCGCGGGGCCGCCGCCGTCGTTGCGGGTGCTGATGGCGTGGGCGGCGCCCATGCCGTGGCCGTCGATGTCGGTGCGGTCCATCGACCCACCGCGACGGGAGATGACGGCGGCGCACACGCCGGCGACGACACCGATGCCTCCGATGATCCACCACATGGTCTCGTCTCCCTTCGCCGCGCGGAGGGTCCGCGCCGTGACCTGTAGCCTAGAGGCACCGCGGGCCGCGTGGGTGGCCGAACGCGATGATCCCCGCCCCGCGCGAGTGTGGGGCTCGTGCGGGGCGGGGACCTCGAGGTGTGTCCGTCAGGCAGGTGGAGCGTCGCGGATCAGCCGACCCCGAAACCGCCACCGATGCTGCCGCCCCCGGTGCCCGCACCGTCGAAGCGCTCGCGGTTGGCCTTGACCGGGTCCTCGCCGTCGGTCTGGGGCGGCGTCATGCTCCCACCCCGTCGGGCGATCACGGCGACGAGGCCGGCGACGACGGCGGCGAGCCCGCCGAGCAGCCACCACATGGTCAGGCCTGGCCGCGCAGCGCGGCGAGCCGCGCCTCGATCTCGGCGTCCTGGCTGTGGTCCTCGAGCTCGGCGAACTGGTCCTCGAGGGTGGCCGACTGCGCCTCGGCGCGGCCCTGGACGAGCGCCTCCTGCTGGCGGATGCGGTCCTCGAAGCGACCCAGCTCGCTCGTGGGGTCCATGACGTCGATCGAGCCGACGGCCTGCTGCACCCGCGCCTGCGCCTCGGCCGAGCGGGCCCGGGCCACGAGCGCGGAGCGGCGCGCCTTGAGGTCCTCGAGCTTGGTCTTCATGCTCACCAGACCGGACTTGAGCTGCTCGACCTGCGCATTCTGCGCCTGGATCGTCGGCTCGGCCTCCTTGGCCTCGCCCTCGTGCTGGATCTGCCGCTGCAGGGCGACGCGGGCGAGGTTGGTGAACTTGTCGGCACCGGCGGTGTCGCCGGCGGCGGTCAGCTCGTCGGCCTTCTTGGCCGCGGCGGCGGCCTTGTTGCCCCACTCGGTCGCGGCCTCGCGGTCGGCCTTGAGGTCGCCCTCGGCCATGCGCACGTGGGCGATCGTCTGGGCGACGGCCTCCTCGGCCTCGGCGATGGAGTTGGTGTAGTCCCGGACGAGCTGGTCGAGCATCTTTTCCGGGTCCTCGGCGCGGTCGAGCAGCGCGTTGATGTTGGCCTTGGCGAGCTGGCTGACGCGGCCGAGGATGGTCTGCTTCTGGGTCATCGTGCTGTCCTCCTGGCGGTGGGGACCGCCGGTCGTGGTGCTCGGGATCTGCTGTGGTCGCGGGGTCACGCGTGGACCCGGTGGGCGAAGGGGGTGGACGTGCCGCCGGTCAGAAGCGACCACCCCCGCCGAAGCCGCCTCCGCCGCCTCCGCCTCCGCCGCCGAAGCCGCCCCCGCCGAAGCCGCCGGAGGAGCCGCCCCAGCCACCGCCCCGGCCGCTGAACCCGCCGGAGAGGATGCCGCCGAGGACGAGCGAGCCGATGTCGATGCCGTTGTTGCGCCCGCCGCCGAAGCCACCGAACCCGGAGAAGTCGTCGTGGCGGGAGGAGGTCACGGCGTTGAAGGCGCGCTCCGCGTAGGCCTCGGCCTGGTTGACCCGCTCGGAGGCGAGGTCGAGGTCGCTCTCGCGGGAGGCGTGGGCCTCGGCGAGCAGGCGCGAGGCCTCGGCGATGAGGGTGCGCGGACCGGAGTCGAGCATGCCGCGCGCGCCGTTGATCTCCCGCTCGACGACGGCGATCCGGGCGCGGACGTGCTCGTAGCGGCGGTTGAACTTCTCGGTGCGCTCGCTCGTGCGGTCGGCGTCCTTGCGGTAGCGCTCGAGCGCCTGATCGAGGTAGTGCTCGGCGCGCTCGAGGCCCGCGAGGGCGCCGAGGACGTCGCCCCCGGAGCGCGCGCGGGTGCCGACGTCGACGGCGCGCCGGGCCTCGCCGACGGCAGAGGTCGTCACCTGGTCGTTGGCCTTGAGCCGGTCGACGTCGACGAGGTCGGAGGAGATCGAAGCGAGTGCGGCGTCGAGGGCCGTGACCGCGTCGGCGAGGACGGCGCGCGCGGACAACACCATCTCCAGGCGCGAGTCGGCCTGACCGAGGGCGTCCTCGGCGGCCCGCGCCGCCGAGACGGCAGCGGGGCGCTCACCGGCCTGCACGTGCTGCTCACCGGCGGCGACGAAGCCCTTGGCCGCCTCGATGAGGCGCGGGGCCTGATCGAGGTTGGTCGACAGGGTGGTGAGCGAGTCGTGGGGGTGGGTCGCGGACAGGCCGGAGAGCTCCTGACGAGCGACGGGGAGGCGGGCCTCGACCTCGGAGATGCGGGTGCGCAGCGACGACAGGAAGGTGGGGACATTGGCCTCGAGGTCGCGCAGCCGGGTGAACTCCTCCTCCTGCGCGTCGAGCTCCTCGTCGGCCGCGCGGGTCAGCTCGAGGATCTGGGCCAGTCGCGCCCGCTCCTCGGGGTCGGCCAGCCTGCCTGCGCCGCGGGCGATGTCGAGCTCCTGCTGGATGCGGAAGGCCTCACCCGCCCGGCTGCGCGCGGCCGTGAGCGCGTCGGTGAACTGCCGCGTCGCCTGCTCGCCGAACTGCGCCTTGGCGAACTCCAGCTCCTCGGCCGAGGAGCGGATGGCGTTGTCGAGCTCGACGAGCGCGGTGGAGACGTCCTGACGCATCTGGTCGGTGCTCACCGACGGCATGACCGTGGCCGGCTGGTTGATCGGGGGAGCCTGCGTCGTGGACCGCTTGTCCTTGCCGAGACGCGACACGAGCATGCCGACGACCTTGAGCGCCATCGGTGCCAGGACGATGAGGAGGAAGAAGGTGAAAAAGGACCCGAAGGGGTTGAAGCCGCCACCCGGGAGGATGCTCGACCCGGAGTCGTCGGTCTGCTGCCGGGCGTAGTCCTGGGACAGGCCCTGGACGGCCGCGGACACGGCCCCGGACCAGTCGTCGTCGCCGAGCCGCGGCTCGACGTCGCGTGTCTGGACGGCCGACAGGCCCCCGGAGCTCAGGCCGGAGTCCTCGGTGGTCCACATGCCGTAGGCGCGGTCCTCCACCGCCACGGCGAGCAGGACGTCGTTGCCGCCCATGCCCGAGGTCTCGAAGGTCTCGCGGGTCCACTCCTCGCCGGACTGCCCGTCGAAGGAATCGACGTAGACGACGAAGAGCTGCAGGTCCTCTTCGTCCTGCAGGCGCTCGAGGTCGGACTGGAGGCCGTCGGTGTCGGAGAGGACGCCGGCCCGGTCGGTGATCTGGTCGTCGACGCTGAAGGGGGCGTCGGCCGGTTGCGCGGCAGCGCTCGTGCCGCCGAGCAGGAGGACGCCGAGCGCGGCGAGCAGGCTGAGCACCCCGATCATCGGGTGGTGTCGTCGACTCGTCTGCGCCACGTGGCCCCCTGCTGCGTGTCATCGCCCCGACGGGCGGCTGTGGGTCGTTACGTTGCCACACCCGGGAGGCGAAGGGGAGGCCGGTCCGGTCGTCGCTGTGGACCGTCGGTGCGATGCGGCAGAATCGACGCCAGCATGACTTCCTCACTCGCCCCGCTCCTGAGCGCGATCTCCCGGCCTGCCGGGGCTCGCCGACATCCCCCGACACCGCGACTCCAGCGACGTCGTCGACATCGTCGCACCCACCGGCCTGCGGGCACCGGCCGTGGCGATCGTCGGTGGCGAGACCGCCGGTGCCGCGCCGCGACTGGTCATCACCTCGACCGCGCGCGAGGCCGACGACGTCGCCGCGGCCCTCGGCGAGCTCGTCGGCGCCGACCGGGTCGCGACCTTCCCCAGCTGGGAGACGCTGCCCCACGAGCGACTCAGCCCGCGCAGCGACACCGTCGGCCGACGCCTGGCGGTCCTGCGCCGGCTCGCCCACCCCGACAGCACGGGCGAGGGCCACGGACTGCCCGGCTTCGTCGTGGCGTCGGTGCGGGCGGTCCTCCAGCCGATCGCCAAGGGCCTGGCCGACCTCGAGCCGGTCCGGCTGCGCGTCGGAGACGAGGCGCCGCTCGAGGAGGTCACCGCGGCACTCGCGGCCGCCGCCTACGTGCGCACCGACCTCGTCGAGCGTCGCGGCGAGTTCGCCGTGCGCGGCGGCATCCTCGACGTCTTCCCGCCGACCGAGGAGCACCCGGTCCGGGTCGAGCTCTTCGGCGACACGGTCGACGAGATCCGCTGGTTCAAGGTCGCCGACCAGCGCAGCCTCGAGGCCACCGAAGAGCTCTGGGCGCCGCCCTGCCGCGAGATCCTGCTCACCGACGCCGTCCGGCGCCGCGCTGCCGACCTCGCCGCGGAGCTGCCCGGCGTCGCCGACATGCTGCTCAAGGTCGCCGAGGGCATCGCCGTCGAGGGCATGGAGTCCCTCGGCCCCGCCCTCGTCGACGGCATGGAGTCCGTGCTCGACGTCCTGCCCGAGGGCTCGGGCATCGTCCTCGTCGACCCCGAGCGCGTGCGCGCCCGCGCCCACGACCTCGTCTCGACGAGCGAGGAGTTCCTCCAGGCCAGCTGGGCCAATGCCGCGGCGGGCAACTCCGTCCCGATCGACCTCGAGGGGGTCCTCGGCACCGCCTCCCACTGGACCCTGGCGCAGGCCCGTGAGCACGCGCTCGACCTCGGCCTGCCGTGGTGGAGCATCACCCCCTTCGCCGTCGACACCGAGCTCGAGGCCATCGCGGCGGAGATGGACGACCGGGTCGACCACGACCACGTCGGGCTGCGGGTGCCGGCGGAGGAGCCGCCGCACTTCCGCGGCAACACCGAGGCGGCCGTCGCCCAGCTGTCCGAGTGGACCCGCGAGGGCTGGCGGGTCGTCGTCGCCACCGACGGCGCCGGTCTGGTGACCCGCGTCGCCGAGGTGCTCGGCGAGGCCGGGGTGGCCACGCGCACGTCCGGCCCCGACGCCCCGCTCGAGCTGACCGAGGGGGTCGTCGCGATCACCCGCGCCAGCCTCGGCACCGGCTTCGTCGCCCCGGAGCACCGCCTGGCCGTGCTCACCGAGGCCGACCTCCTCGGCTCCAGCGGCGCCGGGGCCTCGACCCGCGACATGCGCCGCATGCCCTCGCGGCGGCGCAAGCAGGTCGATCCGCTCCAGCTGCGCCCGGGCGACCACGTCGTCCACGAGCAGCACGGCGTCGGGTCCTTCGTCGAGATGATCCAGCGCACCGTCCAGGGCGCGACCCGCGAGTACCTCGTCATCGAGTACGCCCCCTCGCGGCGGGGCCACCCGGGCGACCGGCTCTTCGTCCCGACCGACCAGCTCGACCAGGTGACCCGCTACGTCGGCGGCGACGCGCCCGCCCTCAACAAGATGGGCGGCAGCGACTGGCAGAAGACCAAGTCGCGCGCCAAGCGGCACGTGCGCCAGATCGCCGGCGAGCTCATCCGCCTCTACAGCGCGCGCATGGCCACGCCCGGTCACGCCTTCGGGCCCGACACCCCGTGGCAGCGCGAGCTCGAGGACGCCTTCGCCCACGTCGAGACCCCCGACCAGCTCGGGACGATCGACGAGGTCAAGGCCGACATGGAAAAGACGGTCCCGATGGACCGGCTCATCTGCGGCGACGTCGGCTACGGCAAGACCGAGATCGCCGTGCGCGCCGCGTTCAAGGCGATCCAGGACGGCAAGCAGGTCGCGGTGCTCGTGCCGACGACGCTGCTCGTCCAGCAGCACCTCAACACCTTCTCCGAGCGCTACGCCGGCTTCCCCGTGACGGTGAAGTCGCTCAGCCGCTTCCAGACCGATGCCCAGGCCAAGGAAGTCCTCGAGGGGATGGCCAGCGGCGCGGTCGACCTCGTCATCGGCACCCACCGGATCCTCGGCAACGAGGTGAAGTTCAAGGACCTCGGTCTGGTGATCATCGACGAGGAGCAGCGCTTCGGCGTCGAGCACAAGGAGCAGCTCAAGGCGATGCGCACCAACGTCGACGTGCTCGCCATGTCGGCCACGCCGATCCCGCGCACCCTCGAGATGGCGGTCACCGGCATCCGCGAGATGTCGACTCTCGCCACACCCCCCGAGGAACGGCACCCGGTCCTGACCTTCGTCGGCGGCTACGAGGAGAAGCAGGTGGCCGCGGCGATCCACCGCGAGCTCATGCGCGAGGGGCAGGTCTTCTACGTCCACAACAACGTCAGCACGATCGAGCGCGCGGCCGCCCGCATCCGTGAGCTCGTGCCGGAGGCCCGCGTCGAGACCGCCCACGGCAAGATGGGCGAGCACCGGCTCGAGCAGGTCGTCCTCGACTTCTGGGAGCGACGCTTCGACGTCCTCGTCTGCACGACGATCGTCGAGACCGGCCTGGACATCTCCAATGCCAACACGCTGATCCTCGACCGGGCCGACCGCTTCGGCCTGAGCCAGCTGCACCAGCTGCGTGGTCGCGTCGGTCGTGGGCGCGAGCGGGCCTACGCCTACTTCCTCTACCCGCCGGACAAGCCGCTGACCGAGACCGCCCACGACCGGCTGCAGACGATCGCGAGCGACACCGACCTCGGTGCCGGCATGCAGGTCGCGATGAAGGACCTCGAGATCCGTGGCGCGGGCAACCTGCTCGGCGGCGAGCAGTCCGGTCACATCGCCGGTGTCGGCTTCGACCTCTACGTGCGCATGGTCGGCGAGGCGGTCGCCGACTTCAAGGGCGAAGGGGAGTCCGCTCCCGCCGAGGTCAAGATCGAGCTGCCCGTCGACGCCCACCTGCCGCACGAGTACGTCCCGGGGGAGCGGCTGCGTCTCGAGGCCTACAAGAAGCTGGCGTCCGCCGAGACCGAGGCCGATCTCGCCGAGATCGTCGAGGAGCTCACCGACCGCTACGGCGAGCCGCCGGAGCCGGTGCGCAACCTCGTCGAGGTGGCCCGTCTGCGGATCGTCGTGCGCACCGCGGGCCTGACCGACGTCGTCGCCCAGGGCAACAACGTGCGCTTCGCGCCGGCCCAGCTGCGCGAGAGCCAGCAGCTGCGCCTGGCCCGGCTGTACCCGAAGTCGAGCTACAAGGAGGGCACGCAGACGGTGCTCGTGCCCAAGCCGATGACCGCGCGCATCGGGGGCAGCCCCCTTCGCGACACGGCGGTGCTGTCGTGGGCCACCGACCTGGTGCGTCAGGTCATGCTCGATGATGTCATCGTGGACCCAGGGGCGACGGCGCCCCGAGACACCTCGCGCTCGCGCTGAGGACCGGACGAAAGGACCCCCGTGCTCGGTCACCACTCCCGCCCCCTCGCCCTCGCTGCGCTCGCCGCGCTCGCCCTCACCGGCTGTGGCGGATCCGACGACGGTGCTGCGGCCGAGGGGGGCAGCTCCGCCCTCGCGGCCAAGGTCGGGGACACCGAGATCACCGTCGGTGACATCCAGCGCAGCACCCGCGAGTTGACCGCCTTCGTGGCCGCCCAGGCGCAGGCCTCCGGTCAGCAGCCCCAACAGCTCGAGACCTCGACGGTCGTCACCTATCTCGTCCAGACGCCCGCCGTGCTCGACTACGCCGAGCAGGAGGGGCTCGAGGTGCCGTCCGCCGGGGCGATGCGCCGCGAGATCGGCAGCGCCGTGCCCGACCCCTCCGACACGACGGTCGACTTCCTGCGGGCCAATGCCGTCGCGAGCCAGCTCGACGAGAGCGCCCAGCAGGAGCTGAGCCAGCTGCTCACCGAGACCGATGCCGAGCTCAGCCCGCGCTATGCGTCGGCGCTCGGCGAGTCGCCCGACTGGCTCGAGCAGCCCGAGCCGCAGCAGCAGCCCGGCGCCGGCCAGCCGCAGACGCCCTGATCGTGCGGCGACTGGTCCTCCTCGCGACGAGCCCACGGGTCTCGCCTGGGCTGCTCAGCCGCGACGCCTGGCGGGCGATCGAGTCCGCCGACCGCGTCCTCGTGGCCGACCCCGACGAGGCGCTGCCGCTCGCGCTCGTCGACGACGGCATCGCCGTCGAGCGGATCGAGGCGGACTCGCCCCACGAGCGGGCCCGCGAGCTCGTCGACGCGACGTCCGGGGGAGCGGTCCTGTGGGTCGGCTCGCCCGACGGCGACCCCGGCCTGAGCGATGCCATCGCCGCGGAGGTCTCCCGGCTCGACGAGGCGCCCGAGGTCGAGGTGCTCGTCGGCTCGTGGGACGTCGAGGGCGGCCGGCTGCTCGACGCCGTCGCCGTCATGGACCGGCTGCGCTCGCCGGACGGGTGCGCCTGGGTGGCCGCGCAGACCCACGCGAGCCTGGCCCCCTTCGTCCTGGAGGAGGCGCACGAGGTGACCGAGGCGCTCGAGGCCGTCATCGCCGACCCCGATGACGTGCGACGACGCGAGGAGCTGACCGACGAGCTCGGTGACCTGCTCTTCCAGGTGCTCTTCCACGCCCGGGTGGCCGCCGACCACGGCGGCGCGCCCTTCACCGTCGACGACGTCGCCGCCGCCCTCGTCGACAAGCTCGTGCGCCGCAACCCGCACGTCTTCGGCGACGCGCGGGCGCAGACCCTCGAGGAGATCGAGGCGCAGTGGCAGGCGATCAAGGCGCAGGAAAAGGCGGCGCAGGCCGCCCGCCACCCCTGACATCACACTTACGGTCGTGCGCATGGACCAGCGGATCAGCTTCGTCACGCTCGCCGTCGCCGACCTCGCGGCGAGCCGCCGCTTCTACCTCGACGGGCTCGGTTGGCGGGCCGAGCTCGACGTGCCGGGCGAGGTCCTGATGATCCGCGTCGGCGAGCACCTGATCCTCTCCCTGTGGGACGCCACCGAGTTCGAAGGGGAGGTCGGCCCCCTTCGTCGTGGGGAGGGGCTGGCGCCGATCACCTTGGCGCACAACGTCACCCGGCCCGACGACGTCGACGCGATCCTCGAGCTGGCGCGCGGGGCGGGCTCGCCCGACGTCGCCCCGGCGCAGCAGCGCGACTGGGGTGGGTACACGGGCTACTTCGCCGACCCCGACGGCTTCCGCTGGGAGATCGCGGTCAACCCCGGGCCGATCGGCCAGACGGTGCTGCCGCCCGCCTGCCGCGACGAGGTGCGGCTGACTCCCTTCGACCAGCCGGTGGGTCCCTCGGTCGACGGCTGGACCCCGCCGCCGCGGCCCGACCTGCCGGCGACCACCGGTCGCTGGTGCACCGTCGAGCCGCTTGCGCCCGGGCACGCCGACGAGCTGGCGCCCGAGGTCGCCGGGCCCGATCACGACGCCCTGTGGACCTATCTCAAGGAGAAGCGCCCCGACGACGTCGTGGCCTACGTCGCCGGCCGGCTCGCCGGCGACACCGTCGAGGTGCTCGTCCGCGACGGCGACGGGGTCGCCTGCGGACTGGTGAGCCTCATGCGCATCGACCGGGCCCACGGCGTCGTCGAGATCGGCAACGTCGTGCTCGGCCCGCGGTTGCAGCGTACGACCGCCGCGACCGAGGCGATGTCGCTGCTCGCGCGGCACGTCTTCGACCTCGGCTACCGCCGCCTCGAGTGGAAGTGCGACAGCCTCAACGCCCCCTCCCGCCGGGCCGCCGAGCGGCTCGGGTTCGCCCACGAGGGCACCTTCCGCCGTCACGTCGTGACGAAGGGGAGGTCCCGCGACACCGCGTGGTTCGCCCTGACGCTCGACGACTGGCCGCGGGTCCGGGCAGCGCACGAGGCCTGGTTGGAGCCGGCCAACTTCGTTGGCGGGGTCCAGCAGCGGCGGTTGGCGGACCTGCTCGCGGCGGGCTGACCTCCCTTCGCCCGGTCCATGGGGTGGGTCGCAGCGCGAAGCGCCGTGGCCGAGCCGTTACGCTCGTGGCGACCTTCCCCGTGTATCGAGCACCACCAAGGAGCCGGTAGTGGCCAGCATCGAAGCAATTGGCGCCCGCGAGATCCTCGACTCCCGCGGCAACCCGACCGTCGAGGTCGAGGTCGCCCTCGACGACGGCACCATCGCCCGCGCCGCGGTGCCGAGCGGTGCGTCGACCGGCGCCTTCGAGGCCGTCGAGCGCCGTGACGGCGACAAGAAGCGCTACCTGGGCAAGGGCGTCGAGGACGCCGTCCGCGCGATCGAGGACGACCTGACCCCGCGTCTCGTCGGCTTCGACGCCAGCGAGCAGCGCCTCGTCGACGGCGAGATGCTCGCCATCGACGGCACCGACAACAAGGGCACGATCGGCGCCAACGCGATCCTCGGCGTCTCGCTCGCCGTGGCCAAGGCGGCGGCCGAGTCCGCTGGCCTGCCGCTCTTCCGCTACGTCGGCGGCCCCAACGCCCACGTCCTGCCCGTGCCGATGATGAACATCCTCAACGGCGGCTCCCACGCGGACTCCAACGTCGACATCCAGGAGTTCATGATCGCTCCGATCGGCGCGCCCTCCTTCCGCGAGGCGCTGCGCTGGGGCACCGAGGTCTACCACTCGCTCAAGGCCGTGCTCAAGGACAAGGGCCTGTCGACAGGCCTCGGTGACGAGGGCGGCTTCGCCCCCAACCTCGAGAGCAACCGCGAGGCGCTCGACCTGATCATCACCGCGATCAAGAAGGCCGGCTACGAGCCCGGTACCCAGATCGCGCTCGCGCTCGACGTCGCCGCCAGCGAGTTCTGCGACAAGGGCAAGTACACCTTCGAGGGCCAGCAGAAGACCGCCAAGGACATGGCGGCCTACTACGGCGAGCTCGTCGACGCTTACCCGCTCGTGTCCATCGAGGATCCGCTCGACGAGGACGACTGGGCCGGCTGGCAGGAGCTCACCGCGCAGCTCGGCGACAAGGTCCAGCTCGTCGGTGACGACCTCTTCGTCACCAACCCTGAGCGTCTGGCCCGCGGCATCCAGGACGGCGCGGCCAACGCCCTGCTGGTCAAGGTCAACCAGATCGGCTCGCTCACCGAGACGATGGACGCCGTCGCCCTGGCCACCCGCAGCGGCTACACCTCGATGATGAGCCACCGCTCCGGCGAGACCGAGGACGTGACCATCGCCGACCTCGCCGTCGCGACCAACTGCGGCCAGATCAAGACCGGTGCCCCGGCCCGCTCCGAGCGCGTCGCCAAGTACAACCAGCTCCTGCGCATCGAGGAGGAGCTCGACGACGCCGCGGTCTACGCCGGCGCGGGCGCCTTCCCGCGCTTCAAGGGCTGAGCGCCGTCATGGCTCGTACGCCGCGCCGCCGCCCCGCACGCTCCGGCGTGCCGGGCGCGGCCCGGCGACCCAGCACGACCCGGCCGGCCGGCCGGGGGAGCGCCCGCCCCCGCACCCGCTCCGGCCCGGCGACCCGCGAGGCCCAGCAGCGCCGCGCCGTGATGACGACCCGGCGCTGGGTCGTGCTCGGCTCGCTCATGCTGCTGCTCGGCGTCATGCTCGTGCCGACCGGCAAGTCCTGGTACGACCAGCGTCAGCGCCTCGGCGAGCTCAACGAGCAGGTCGCCGCGCAGGAGGCCAATGTCGAGGACCTCGAGCGCCAGCGCGACCTGTGGGGCACCGACGAGTACGTCGAGGCCCAGGCCCGCAAGCGGCTGAAGTTCGTCAAGCCGGGGGAGCGGACCTACACGGTCATCGACCCCGAGGCCGACAGCCCCGAGGTCGACCCCGAGACCGGTGCGGTCACCGCCCCGGCCACGCAGCCCTGGTACGAGCAGGTCGCCTCGTCCGTGGCCGCGGCCGACGACCCCACCTCGGCGCAGTGAGCTTCGACGACCTGGGCAACGACCTCGACCGCGTCGACCCGCAGGACCTCGAGACCGTTCACCGCCAGCTCGGCCGCCCGGCGCGCGCCACCGCGGAGGTCGCCCACCGCTGCCCGTGCGGCGGCCCGACGGTGCTGCGCACCGCGCCCCGCCTGCCGGGCGGCACCCCCTTCCCCACGACCTACTACGCGACGTGCCCGCGCCTCACCGGCCCGATCTCGACGCTCGAGTCGAGCGGGCTCATGGCGCAGATGTCCCAGCGCCTGCTCGAGGACGAGGACCTCGCCGCGCGCTACCGCGCAGCCCACGAGGACTACCTCGCCCGGCGCGCGGAGCTCGGCGACGTCCCCGAGATCGACGGCATCTCGGCGGGCGGCATGCCGATCCGCGTCAAGTGCCTGCACGTGCTCGTCGCCCACTCACTGGCCGCCGGCCCCGGGGTCAACCCCCTGGGTGACGAGGCCCTCGACCTGCTGCCCGAGTGGTGGCACGCCAGCCCGTGCGTCAGCACGGACGAAGGGAGCGACGCATGAGGGTCGCAGCGATCGACTGTGGCACCAACTCCATCCGCCTGCTCATCGCCGATGCCGCGGAGGTCGCGCCCGAGGACGAGGCGGCGACGCCCGTGCTCACCGAGGTGCTGCGCCGCACCGAGGTCGTGCGGCTCGGTCAGGGTGTCGACCGCACCGGCATGCTCGACCCGGTGGCTCTCGAGCGCACGCTCGGCATGTGCCGCGAGTACGCGCAGCAGTGCCGGGAGCACGGCGTGCCCGCGGGCCGGGTGCGCTTCGTCGCCACGTCGGCGTCGCGCGACGCGAGCAATGCCGACGAGTTCGTCGCCGGTGTCCGTGAGGCCTTCGGCGACCTCGACGTCGCTCCCGAGGTCGTGGCCGGCGCCGAGGAGGCCGCGCTGAGCTTCGCCGGCGCGACCGCGGGGCTGGCCGACGCGGGCTTCGACGGGCCCTACCTCGTCGCCGACATCGGCGGCGGATCCACCGAGATCGTCCGCGGCACGCACGAGGTCATCGCCGGCACCTCGCTCGACATCGGCTGCGTGCGCCTCACCGAGCGGCACCACCGCACCGACCCTCCGACCCAGGAGGTCATCGACGCCGCGCGCTACGACATCGCCGAGGCGCTCGACGCGGCCGAGGCCGAGGTCGGTCTGGGGGGCGTCACGACGGTCGTCGGTCTCGCCGGGTCGGTGACGACGGTCGCCGCCCTGGCTCTCGGTCTGACCTCCTACGACCGCGAGGCGATCCACCTGGCGCGGATCCCGATCGAGGAGATGATGATCGCCTGCGAGCGGCTCATCCTCAGCACCCGCGCCGAGCGCGCGGCCCAGCCCTTCATGCACCCGGGGCGCGTCGACGTCATCGGCGCCGGAGCCCTCATCTGGTGGGAGGTGCTCGAGCGGGCCCGCGGTGCCAACGGCCCCGACCTCGTCGTCACCGTCTCAGAGCACGACATCCTCGACGGCATCGCGCAGTCGGTCGTGCGGCCCGTCGTCGTCGAGGAAGAGACCGCCTGACGGCACCGCCCCGACCGGTGCGTAGGTCGCCCGTCGCGCGGAGCCTTGCCTGACGGGGGGCCGGACTACCCTTGGTCCATGAGGCGCAATCTCGGTGCATGGGGGCTCGCTGTCGTCCTGCTGACGGCGTGCGGGACCACGACTGCTGCTGAGCCGAGCGACGCGCCCTGCGGAGCGCCCACCTCCACGCAGGCCGCGCCGTCCGGGGAGGAGATCCTCGAGGTGGATGTGGACGAGCGTGTCGTCCCCGACACCCTCGAGGACCTCGCGGACGAGTCCGAAATCGTCGTCGTCGGCCGCGTCCTGCGGGCGCAGGACGCCGAGCTCGTCGCCGACAGCGAGGACGGCAAGGGGGTCCAGATGGAGCACCTGACGGTCGAGGTCGAGTCCGTCCTTGACGGGGACGGAGACCTCGCGAGCTCCGGAGAGGTGACGGTGCGGCAGGCGGGTCGTGACCACGGGCGGGTCCCGAGGACCAACGGGCTGCTCCCGGCACAGGTGGGTCAGTGCGCCGTCCTGTTCCTCGACAAGACCTCCCGCGAGCGGGTTCTCACGATCACCTCGACCCAGGGCCAGTTCGTCGTCGACGACGAGGGGCAGTTGCACGGGGCCGACGCGCACGGGCCCGGCGCAGAGGTGGTCCGCAAGATCGAGGGGATGACGGTTGAGGAGCTGCGTGCGGCCCTCGGGTGAGGGGTGCGGGCGGTGGGATTCGAACCCACACGTTCGACAGGAATTTTAAGTTCCCCGGCTCGCCAGTTGGCCTACGCCCGCCTGTGTCGCTGCCCCGGTGCCGGGCGGTCCCGGTCGCGGCAGCCCGGACAGCGTAGCGGTACCCCGAGACCGCTCCGGTTGTGGTAAGGGTAGCCTCAGTTCATGGCTTCTCCTGATCGTCCCGCTCGCCCACCCCGCCCCCAGCACGAGCTGACCGTCGTCTCCACCGAGCGCGTCGGCCCGCACCTCGTGCGCGTCGTCCTCACCGGTGACTCGCTGGCGGACTTCGGCGCGGCCGAGCACACCGACGCCTACGTCAAGCTGCGCTTCACCGACGCCGAGGGCGACCCCATCACCCGCACCTACACCGTGCGTGCGGTCGACCGCGAGGCGCGCCTGCTGACCATCGACTTCGTGACGCACGGCGACGTCGGCTACGCCAGTCCCTGGGCCCAGCAGGCGAAGGGAGGGGACCGCATCGTCCTCATGGGGCCGGGCAGCGGCTACGCCCCCGACCCGGAGGCCGGCTGGCACCTGCTCGCCGGCGACCTCTCGGCCGTGCCGGCCATCGCGGCCTCGCTCGAGGCGATGCCCGCCGGCGCGAGCGGCGTCGCGCTGCTCGAGGTGGAGGACCGAGGTGACGTCATCCCCCTTCGCGCTCCGGAGCACGTCGACGTGCAGTGGCTCGTCAACCCGGCGACGGACGACGTCGACTTCCTGGCCCGTGCGGTCGACGGCGTCGAGTGGCGCGACGGGGTCCAGGTCTTCGCCCACGGGGAGCGCGAGTCGATCAAGGCGGTGCGCCGCGTGCTCAAGCAGCGGGGCGTGCCCCGCGAGGCGATCTCGATCTCGGGCTACTGGGCACGCGGTCGGACCGAGGACGCCTTCCAGGCGGAGAAGCGCACCCCGGTCGGGCAGATCGACTGATCGGCGGGCGAGGGGAGCGCGGTGTCGGCCGCTGGTGATCCGTGCCACGATGCGGACATGCAGATCGCAGACAACATCTCCGACCTGATCGGCAACACCCCGCTGGTCAGGCTCTCCTCCGTCGCCCCCGAGGGGTCCGGGCTCGTCGCGGCCAAGGTCGAGTACCTCAACCCCGGCGGCAGCATCAAGGACCGCATCGCGTGCAAGCTCATCGACGCGGCCGAGGCCTCCGGCGAGCTGAAGCCCGGCGGGACCATCGTCGAGCCGACCTCCGGCAACACCGGTGTCGGGCTGGCGCTCGTCGCGCAGGAGCGCGGCTACCGCTGCATTTTCGTCTGCCCCGACAAGGTCGGCAAGGACAAGATCGACGTGCTGCGCGCTTACGGCGCCGAGGTGCAGATCGTGCCGACCTCCGTCGCGCCCGACCACCCCGACAGCTACTACTCGGTGAGCGACCGGCTGACTGCCGAGATCGACGGGGCGTGGAAGCCCAACCAGTTCTTCAACCTCAATGGTCCGCAGGCGCACTACGAGAGCACCGGCCCGGAGATCTGGGAGCAGACCGACGGTCAGATCACCCACCTCGTCGCCGGCATCGGCACCGGCGGCACGATCACCGGCACCGGTCGCTACCTCAAGGAGATCAGCGAGGGCCGGGTCAAGATCATCGGCGCCGACCCCGAGGGCTCGGTCTACTCCGGCGGCACCGGCCGCCCCTACCTCGTCGAGGGCGTCGGCGAGGACATGTGGCCCGGGGCCTACGACCCGGAGGTGCCCGACGAGGTCATCGCGGTCGACGACGCCGAGGCCTTCGCCATGACCCGTCGCCTGGCCCGCGAGGAGGGACTGCTCGTCGGTGGCTCCAGCGGCATGGCGGTCGTCGCCGCGCTGCGCGTCGCCGAGCGCGAGGGGCCCGACGCCACGATCGTCGTCCTGCTGCCCGACGGCGGCCGCGGCTACCTGGCCAAGATCTTCGACGACGACTGGATGGCCTCATACGGCTTCCTGCCCGGCGACGAAGGGAGTGACGCCACCGTCGGCGAGGTGCTCCGCGGCAAGGGCGGCGAGCTGCCCGACCTCGTCCACACCCACCCCAACGAGACGATCCGCGAGGCGATCGACATCCTGCGTGAGTACGGCGTCTCGCAGATGCCCGTCGTCGGTGCCGAGCCGCCGGTCGTCATCGGCGAGGTCGCCGGGGCGGTCACCGAGCGCGAGCTGCTCACCGCCGTCTTCGAGGGGCACGCCTCGCTCGCCGACCCGGTGAGCGCGCACATGGGCGCCAAGCTGCCGCAGATCGGTGCCGCCGAGCCCGTCTCGGCCGCGACCGAGGCGCTCGAGCAGGCCGACGCGCTGCTCGTCGTCGAGGGCGGCAAGCCCCTCGGCGTCATCACCCGGCAGGACCTGCTGGGCCACCTGTCCCACCGAGCGAAGGGCTGACCATGTCCGAGCGCAAGAGCGCGGCCGACGCGCACGCGACCCAGGGGTTCGCCACCCGGGCGATCCACGCCGGCTACGAGCCCGACCCGCTGACCGGCGCGGTCAACGTCCCGATCTACGCCAGCTCGACCTTCGCCCAGGACGGCGTCGGCGGCATGCGCGGCGGCTTCGAGTACGCCCGCACCGGCAACCCGACCCGCCAGGCCCTCGAGGCCAATGCCGCGTCCATCGAGTCCGGCACCTTCGGTCGTGCCTTCGCCTCCGGCATGGCCGCGACCGACGCGATCCTGCGGGCCTCCCTTCGTCCGGGGGACCACCTCGTCATCCCCGACGACGCCTACGGCGGCACCTTCCGGCTCATCGACAAGGTCTTCTCCCAGTGGGGGATCGAGCACACGCCGGCGCCGGTCGGTGACGTCGACGCGATCCGCGCCGCGATGCGCCCGACGACCAAGCTCGTGTGGCTCGAGACGCCGACCAACCCGCTGCTCAACATCGGCGACATCGAGGCCGTCGCCGAGGTCGCCCACGCGGGCGGGGCGCGGCTGGTCGTCGACAACACCTTCGCCAGTCCCTACCTGCAGCAGCCGCTCACGCGGGGCGCCGACGTGGTGCTCCACTCGAGCACCAAGTACCTCGGCGGCCACAGCGACGTCGTCGGTGGCCTGCTCGTCACCGACGACGAGCAGATCGACGTCGACGTCGCCTTCCTGCAGAACGGCTCCGGGGGCGTCCCCGGCCCCTTCGACGCCTACCTGACGATGCGCGGGATCAAGACGCTCGGCGTGCGGATGGACCGGCACTGCGACAACGCTGAGGCGGTCGTCGACCTGCTCGCGGGCCACTCGGAGATCTCCTCGATCCTCTACCCGGGGCTGCCCGAGCACCCGGGCCACGAGGTCGCCGCCCGCCAGATGTCCCGCTTCGGCGGCATGATCTCGGTGCGCATGGCTGGTGGGCGTGAGGCCGCGCAGCAGCTGTGCGCGCGGACCGAAATCTTCACCCTCGCCGAGTCGCTCGGCGGCATCGAGTCGCTCATCGAGCACCCGGGGGCGATGACCCACGCGTCGACCGCAGGCTCGATGCTCGAGGTGCCCGACGACCTGGTGCGCCTGTCGGTCGGCATCGAGGACGTCTCCGACCTGCTCGCCGACCTCGAGCAGGCCCTCGACGGGCTGGGCTGACCTCTCCACGCACGACGGCGGCCGGTCGGGACCCTCGGGCCCGGCCGGCCGTCTGCTTGCGATCCGGCAACGGCCTGTGGATCCGGGAACACCAGCCTCATGTCGACCGCTTAGTCTGGTGACACCTCTGCGGCCGACGTGCCGTGCCAGCCCCATCAGGAGCAGACGATGAGCAACCCGATCCTCGGCCGGGTCGAGCAGGACGCCCAGCACGGCTACGCCGGCTTCCGTGACACGGGGCAGGCGCCCCAGCAGCAGTACGGCCAGCAGGCCTACGGCAACCAGGGCTACGCGCCCCAGCAGGGCCAGCCCTACGGCCAGCCCCAGCAGTACGGCCAGCCGCAGCAGTACGGCCAGCCCTACGGTCAGCCCCAGCCGGGCTACGGTCAGCCCGGGCCCGCCGGTGGCTTCGGCGGCGGTGGCGGCGACAACCGGCCGATCACCCTCGACGACGTCCTCCTGCGCACCGGCGCGCTCTTCGCCGTGCTGCTGGCCGTCTCGGCGGTCGGTTGGACCCTGTCGGCGATGGTCCCGGCGATCGGCAGCCTGATGATGATGGTCGGCCTCGTGGGCACCATCGGCATGAGCCTGTTCATGATGTTCCGCCGCAAGCCGGTCGGCGTCGTCGTCGCGGTCCTCTACGCGGTCCTCGAGGGCGCCTTCGTCGGGCCGATCAGCGGCTTCTACCACCAGATCTACGACCCGGTCGGCTCGAGCGTCTTCGAGTCCATCGTCACCCAGGCGATCCTCGCGACGCTCTGCGTCTTCGGCGCGATGCTCGTCCTCTACCGCACGGGTGTCATCAAGGTGACGCAGAAGTTCCGCGCCATCGTCAGCATGATGGTCTTGGGCTACTTCGTCTTCTCGATGATCAACCTCGGCTACATGATCTTCTTCGACGGCTCGCCCTTCGGCTTCGGTGGCACGGGCTGGCTCGGCATCGGCATCTCGGTCTTCGGCACCGGTCTGGCCGCGGTCACCCTGGCGCTCGACTTCGACAACATCGAGACGGCGATCCGCACCCAGGCGCCGGTCAGCTACGGCTGGCACCTGGCGATCGGACTCCTCGTCACCCTCGTCTGGCTCTACCTCGAGCTGCTGCGCCTGCTGGCCCGGCTCCGCTCGGATTGATCCCCGACGACGTCGCGACCGAGCTCGGCCGCGTGGTCCGCAGCTGGCAGCAGCTGCCGCTGGACCGCGCGGCCGAGCGCGTTGCGGGCGTGCACGACCTGATGGCCGACGTCGCGGGCGAACCCCTGCCCGACCTCGGGCCGGCCGTGGTCATGGACCAGCTGCGGGTGGTCGTCTTCGACGCCTGCCGGGCCGAAGGGGAGTCCCCGCACCTCGCGCAGCGGCTCGCCTCCCTTCGCCTCACCTGGGCCTGACCGCGCCCACATGACCGCATTGCCCTACGGCAATGCGGACACCAGTGGCCGGGCCTGCACATTGCCGTAGGGCAATGCGGACGTCAGAGGCCAGGCCTGCGCATTGCCGTAGGGCAATGCAGCCTGGCCTGCGCATCCCCTTGAGGAAGTACGGACATCAGGGGCCCGGGCGGCGGGCTCAGACGTCGGTGACCTCGTGCTCGCCGCGGCGGCGTAGCATCGCCCACGGGCCGCGGGGGCCGTGGCTGCGGCCGCGCAGCTCGGCGGGGCCGACCTCGGTACCGGGGGAGGAGGCCGCCCGTTCGGCGGCGTCGTCGAGGGCACCGATGCCCTCTCCGCGCGCCGCCTCGGGCTCGGAGTCGTGGGTAGCGCCCCCGGGCCAGGCGTCGACCTCGGCGGCCACCGACGGCAGCAGCGCCGACGCGACCCGCGCGTAGCCCGCGGCGGAGGGGTGGAACCGGTCTTGGCTGAACATGATCGACGGGCTGGCGGCGAACTCGGGCCCGAGCAGGTCACCCATCGACACCGTGCGCGCCCCGGCCTCGACCGCCGCAACGGTCTGTGCTGCGGCCAGCTCGCGGCTCCACTGCCGCAGCAGCTTGTTGAGCGGGAAGGGGACCGGCTCGACCGTGCCGAGGTCGGGGCAGGTGCCCACGACGACCGGGACGCCGAGCGTGCGCAGGTAGCGCACGGTGCGCTGCAGGTGCTGGACCGAGACCGAGCGGTCGATGCGGTGGGTGACGTCGTTGGCGCCGATGAGGATGACCGCGACATCGGGCTGGTCGATGCGCTCGAGCGCCTTGGACAGCTGGGAGCTCAGGTCGGAGGACTCGGCCCCGACGACGGCCTCGTTGGTCAGCTCCACCGGGCGGCCCATGATCGCGGCGAGCCCGGTCGCGAGGATCGCGCCGATCGTCTGGAAGCGGTTGTCCGCGCCCATGCCCGCGGCGGTCGAGTCGCCGAGCACGAGCAGCTGCACCGGCTCGCCAGGAGCGGCGCCGTAGACCCCGTCGTCGTCGGGCGCCCCGTCGAAGGGGTTGCCGACGATCTTGCGGGTGATCTTGGCCTCGGCCTGGATGAGCCCGTAGCCGAGACCGGCCAGCGTGGCGCCGGCGGCGGCGGTGCCGGCAGCACCCAGCGCGGCCTTGCCGACGATGCGTCCCAGCTCTGCCATGGCTCTCCTCGTGTCCCCGGTCGTGGGCCCAACTGTGTCATCCCGTGGTGACAAAGCCAACGAGCGGTGCGACACCCCCTTCGTCATGGGTACCGTCGGCCCGACGCACGTCACTCCCACGAAGGACCACGATGACCGAGTACCCCACGCTCTTCTCGCCGCTCGACCTGGGCTTCACGACCCTGCGCAACCGCACGATCATGGGGTCGATGCACACCGGCCTCGAGGACCGGGCGAGCAACTTCGAGCGGCTCGCGGCCTTCTACGCGGAGCGGGCGAAGGGGGGAGCCGGCCTCATCGTCACCGGCGGCTTCGCCCCCAACATCGAGGGCAGCTTCTACCCCTTCGCCTCGAAGCTCACCACCCGCCGCGAGGCGCGCCACCACCAGCAGGTCACCGACGCGGTCCACCGCGAGGGCGGCAAGATCGCGCTTCAGATCCTGCACGCCGGCCGCTACGCCTACCACCCTTACTCGGTCTCGGCCTCGTCCGGGAAGTCTCCCATCACACCCTTCGCCGCTCGAGGCCTGAGCGAGAAGGGAGTTCGCCGCCAGATCCGGGCCTTCGCCCGCGCGGCCGAGCTCGCCCGCTCCGCCGGCTACGACGGCGTCGAGGTCATGGGCTCCGAGGGCTACTTCATCAACCAGTTCCTCGCCCCGCGGACCAACAAGCGCACCGACGGCTGGGGCGGCACGCCCGCCAACCGGCGCCGCATCGCCACCGAGATCGTCCGCGCCGTGCGGGCCGCGGTGGGGGAGGACTTCATCGTCGTCTACCGGCTGTCGATCCTCGACCTCGTCGAGGGCGGCCAGACGTGGGAGGAGATCCTCGCCCTGGCCACCGAGATCGAGGCGGCCGGCGCGACGATCCTCTCGACCGGCATCGGCTGGCACGAGGCGCGGGTGCCGACGATCGTCACCTCGGTGCCGCGGATGGCCTTCACCGACGTCGCCGAGCGGCTGCGCCCGCACGTCGACATCCCGGTCGTGACGAGCAACCGGATCAACATGCCCGACCAGGCCGAGCAGGTCCTCGCCGCCGGTCAGGCCGACCTCGTGCAGATGGCCCGTCCGTGGCTCGCCGACCCCGCGTGGGGCACCAAGGCGCAGGCCGGGCGCAGCGAGGCGATCAACACCTGCATCGCCTGCAACCAGGCCTGCCTCGACCACACCTTCCAGCGCAAGGTCGCCAGCTGCCTGGTCAACCCGCGCGCCGGCCACGAGACCGAGCTCGTCCTGTCGCCGACGGCCCGTCGCAAGCGGGTCGCGGTCGTCGGTGGCGGGCCGGCGGGTCTGTCAGCCGCGGTCTCCGCTGCCGAGCGCGGCCACGAGGTCGACCTCTTCGAGGCCGGCGACGACATCGGCGGCCAGTTCGCGCTCGCCATGCGCATCCCCGGCAAGGAGGAGTTCGCCGAGACGATCCGCTACTACCGCGGCGAGCTCGAGCGCCGCGACGTGGCCGTGCACCTCGGCACCCGGGTCGGCGCCGACGACCTCGCGGACTTCGACGAGGTGGTCCTCGCCACCGGAGTGACCCCGCGCGTCCCCGAGATCGAGGGCATCGACCACCCGATGGTCGTCACCTACCCCGAGGCGGTCCTGGGCACCCGCGAGATCGGCGAGCGGGTCGCGGTCATCGGCGCCGGCGGCATCGGTGTCGACGTCACCGAGCTGCTCACCACCGTCGAGTCCCCGACGCTCGACCTCAAGGAGTGGCAGGACGAGTGGGGCGTCGACCCCCTCTCGGTCGACCGTGGCGGGCTCAAGGAGGCCCACCCGGCCCCCTCGCCGCGCACCGTCTACCTCGTGCAGCGCAAGGAGACCAAGATCGGTGCCGGCCTCGGCAAGACCACGGGCTGGGTGCACCGCGCGGCGATCAAGGCCAAGGGCGTCCACCAGATCACCGGCGCCGCCTACGAGCGCATCGACGACGCGGGCCTGCACATCACCGTCGACGGCGCGCCCCGTCTGCTCGAGGTCGACAACGTCGTCGTGTGCACCGGCCAGGAGTCGGTCCGTGACCTCGTCGACCCGCTCCGGGCGAAGGGAGTCACCGTGCACGTCATCGGTGGCGCCGACGTCGCCGCCGAGCTCGACGCCAAGCGAGCGATCCGGCAGGGCACCGAGCTGGCCGCGAGCCTGTGAGATGCGCTCCCTCGGCCTGCTCCTCACCGCACTCCTCACCGCACTCCTCACGCTGACCGCGTGCGGCTCGGGGAGCGAGCCCGAGCGGCCCACAGAGCCGACCAAAAGCGTCGACGAGCGCGGGACCCGCAGCGACCTCGACCCGCTGACGTCACGCTTCCCCGACCTCGGGGACCCGGTGTCGGCGACGTGGCAGTCCGGCACCCTCGGCGACGACCGGACCGCGCCCGGCCCCTCGACCTACTGGATCGACGCCGTGATCACCGTCGAGCCCGAGGTGGCCGACTCCCTTCGCTCGCAGCCGTCGTCGGACAGTGGCCGGGACATGGACCTCGTCGACGCCGTGGCCGACGAGGTCGGCGACGGCGACTTCGACGCGGTGGTCCTCGGCGGTGCGGACATGTGGCAGGTCGACGCGTGGGTCGCCGCCGACCGCGACGTCGTGGTCGTCTCCGCCCGCGGGCAGTGAGCCGGAGGCCACACTGGGGTCATGGGAGTACCGCCGTACGAGGGGTGGGTCGAGCGTCAGATCCGTGAGGCCACCGAGCGCGGGGAGTTCGACGACCTACCCGGCGCCGGCCGGCCCCTGCGCGGGATCGAGAGCAGTGACCCCGACTGGTGGGTCAAGGGGATGATGGCCCGCGAGGGGCTCGACAGCAGCGACGCGCTGCCGCCCGTGCTGCAGCTGCGACGCGAGGCGGCCGGCTACCCGCAGTCCCTCGCCGACGAGCGCCACGAGGCCGATGTGCGCGAGCTACTGCGCGACTTCAACCGGCGCGTGCTCGACGAGCGCAGGCGCCCGACCTTCGGGCCGACGGCGCCACCGCTGGCCCCGACGGTCGACGTCGAGCAGATGGTCGCGGCGTGGCGTCGGCTGCGCGAGGAGCGGGCCGTCGTCCCGACGCCGGTGGAGGCCCCGGGGTCGCCCCCTTCGCCTCGACGGTGGTGGCGCCGGCTCCTCGGCAGGTGACCGGGGTCAGGCGTCGCGGCCCAGCACCGACTCCTGGCTCGGCACCTCGTCCTGACGCAGGATCCCGACCTGGCAGGTCAGGCCGTTGGGGCCGTGGTTCGGATCATATACCCTTAGTGCATGAGCGAGTCAACGGTGGCGATCTACGCGCGCCAGAGTCTCGACCGGCACGGCGACGAGCTGGCCGTGGGTCGGCAACTCGAGCTGTGCCGACGGTTTGCCGAGGCGAAGGGCTGGACGGTCGCGGGGGAGTACGTCGACAACGATCGCAGCGCGACGAGCGGGGCGCGCCGGCCTGAGTTCGAGAGGCTGCTGGAGGACCGACCTCCGCGCATCGTCGTCTGGCACATCGACCGCCTCGTGCGCCTGACGCACGACCTCGAGCGGGTCATCGACCTGGGCGTGAACGTGCACGCCGTGGAGGCCGGGCACGTCGACCTGAGCAACCCCGCCGGCAGGGCCGTGGCAAAGACGATCACCGCGTGGTCGCAGTACGAGACCGAGCAGAAGGCGCTACGGCAGCGCGCGGCCAACGACCAGCGGGCCGCGGCCGGGCTGCCCTATGCGGCTCAGCGGGCATTTGGGTTCGAGCCGGACGGCATGACCGTGCGCGAGGCCGAGGCCGACGAGCTGCGTGCCGCTGCGGCCGGCGTGCTGCGAGGCGTGAGCCTGTCGGCGCTCGTGCGTTACCTCAACGACCGTGGGGTGAAGACCGCGACCGGGCGAGAGTGGAAGACGACGACGCTCAAGGCCGCACTGTTGAGCCCGCGCAACGCCGGGATGCGTCGGCACCGTGGCGAGGTCATCGGCAAGGCGGCATGGCCGGCGATCTTCGACGAGCAGACCGCCACGGCTGTGCACGCGATCCTGACCGACCCTGGCCGCGCGAGGAAGGGACCGCCGCTGCGCTACTTGCTGTCGGGCGTCATGCGCTGCGGTGTGTGTGGCGGGCCGATCACGGGGGCGATGGTCAAGGAAGCGCACAAGGGACCGACTTACCGATGCCTGGGCCACGTGTCGCGCAACGCTGCTCGTGTCGACGAGTACGTGATGGGCGTGCTCGTCGCGCGGCTGTCGCAACCCGACGCGCTCGACCTGTTGGCCCGGCCTGGCCGCGGTGGCGACCTCGAGCGACTCACGGGGGAGCGGGACGCGCTGCGTGGCCGGCTCGACGGGCTAGCCGAGGCGTTCGCGGCAGGCGGCATCGACATGCAGGCCATGACAGCCGGCACCCGGCGCGTGCGCGCCGAGCTCGAGGGTGTGGAGGGGAAGATCGCGGCCGCGGCAGTCGGCGACGCGATGGCGTCGGTGGTCACTGCCGATGATGTGGCCGCGGCCGTTGAAACGATGCCACAGGACACCCTTCGTCGGGTCATCGACTCCGTCATGGTGCTGACCCTCGAGAAGATCGGGACTGGCCGGCGACCCGCTGACCGGGGTGTGCGGATCGCATGGAGGGGGCAGGAGTGAGCACGCTGACGATCTACTGCGAGGGACGCGATGTGGCTGCGAGGCACCGCGCTGGCGGCAAGCACGAGCGCGTCGTTGTCCTCGCGATGCGACTCGACGGCGACGCGTTGTGGTTCGATCCGCCGGAGGCGTTGCAGCGCCGCATGGACGCGCCGAAGGGGCGGCCTGACCCTGGCGGTCGGGAACGGCTGAGCATCGTGTGCGACTGCGGCGAGTCGCTGGTGCTCGACTGGAGTCCGGCCAACTGGCGCGTCATGGGCGAGCTCGCCCGCGCGGGCGCCACCCTCCCCCTTGCACGACTCAACGCGTCGGTCTCGCGTCGGTCTACTTGAGGTAGTAGCATTTCGACCTAGCAAGACCTCTCAGCGGAGGCGATTGATTCGCCTTGCCTGAGAGGTCTTTCTCATGTCGTGGACTGCTGAGCGCGCCCGCGTTGCGTCCCTGTCTCGATCCCGAACCCCCGATGACCCCGAGCTCATCGCCGCCCGCCGGCAGTTGCGTGAGACGCGTCTGGCCGAGCACATCGCCAAGGTTGTGGCTGAGGCCCCGCCGCTGACCGCTGAGCAGCGCGACCGCCTGGCCGTCCTCCTGCGAGGCGGTGGTCAGATTGCTTGACCACAACGAAAGCCGCCCCCAGGCGGCGATCCCGGAGGCGGCAAAGTCGTTTGGCGGCGACAACTCAGATTCTACCGACCCGGCCGTGCTGCTCGCACGCACCGACCACGCGCTACTCGTGACGAGGACGATCCGGGGCGGCAAGGTCCGTCGGCGCATCCTGCTGTCGCTCGACGCGGCCGAGCGGGCTGCCGATCGCGTGGTCGGTGCCGGCTACCCGCCACCCACGATCACGCTCGTGCGGCTGCTGCCCGTGGGTCACGTCGACCTCGACGAGCTGGGCGGTGACGGCCGATGACGACGCCAAGGAACGTGCTCGACGAGTGGCCGCCGAGCCGCTGGGCCGACTATCTCGTCGGGCATCGCGCGGGCTACCTCGAGGGGCTCGAGCGTGGCCGGGCCCTGGCTGACGCTGAGGCTGCCGCGCGTCACCGTGCCGCCGCTGACGTCGTGCTGGCGATGACACGCGCGCCCGAGGTCGACCGGGCCGAGGCCGCAGCCCGACGAGCGCGGATCGACGCCCGGTTCGGGGGTGTCCGATGACCTTCGACGAGAGCGACGCGAGCAACTACGACGAGGCCGGTGTGAGCGTGGCCGAGCGGCTGCTGTCCGAGGACGGAGCGCAGGCGCACCACCGTGGGCAACCGAGGTTCGCGTACCTGCTGGCGCACTATTACGGCGACCGTCTGATGCACGTGCACGGGCTGGGTTGGTATGCGTGGGACGGTGCGCGCTGGGTGGAGGACACCGGGCAGGGTCAGCGCGCGGTGCTGCACCTGCTGCGGATGGGTTGGGATACCGCGCGCACCGACCGTGACATGGAGCGCGACGTGCGCGCGTGCGAGTCGGCCGCGGGCATCGCCGGCGTGCTGTCCATCGCGTCCGCGCTAGAGGCGTTCGCCTGCGCCGTGGATGACCTCGACGCCGACCCGTACCTGCTCAACGTCGCCAACGGCACGCTAGATCTGCGCACGTTCGAGCTGCGCCCGCACGACCCGGCCGACCGGCTTACGAAGATCACGACGGGCGCGTGGCGGTCGGACGTGGACGGGGCGACCTGGGCGCGGTTCTTGGCGTCGGTGCTGCCCGACGAGGACGAGCGCGGGTATCTGCAGCGGGTGGTCGGACAAGCCCTGTACGGGCGCGTGGGTGAGCACCTGTTCCCCGTGCTCATCGGCACGGGCGCGAACGGTAAGGGCACGTTCTACGGGGCCGTGGAGGCCGCGTTGGGCGACTACGTGCGGGTCATCGACCCGGCGCTGCTCATGGCCTCGGATCGCACGCGCACGCCGGGGCCCGAGCTCATGGAGCTGATGGGTGCGCGCTTGGTCATCGGCTCGGAGACCGAGGACGGGCGCAAGCTCGACGAGGCGACCATGAAGCGGCTGACGGGCGGCGACTCGATCACCGCACGCCGGCTCTACCGCGAGCCGGTGACGTGGACACCGACGCACCAACTGGTCTACGTGACCAACCACCTGCCGACCGTCAAGGGCAATGACCCGGCGGTGTGGCGTCGGGTGCGGGTGATCCCCTTCGACGTGGTGGTGCCCGTGGGCGAGCGCGACCCGCACCTGCCGGCTCGTCTGCAGCTTGAGGCCGACGCGGTGCTTGCCTGGGCTGTGGACGGATACCGCGCGTACCTCGACGGGGGCATGTGTGAGCCGGCGTCCGTCACCCGCGCCACCGATGAGTACCAGGCCGACAGCGACGCCGTGGGCCGGTTCATCGACGAGGCGTGCATGGCCTCGCCGGTCGCCACGGCCACCACGCGCGAGCTGTTCACCGCGTGGCAGCGGTGGGCGGTGCAGGAGGGTGCCGAGGCCCTGACCGAGCGCGCGCTGAGCAAGGAGCTCGAGCGTCTCGGGTACGAGTCCAAGCGCACCAAGCGGGGCAAGACCTGGGCCGGTCTCGCGCCCTACCGCGACGACGAGGAGGGGCTGTGAATCCCCGGAAAATCAAGGGTTCTGGCGGTTGGGTGACGCAAGGTGACGGTTTCCCCGAACTTTTCCTATCTCCTACTCGCGTGGAGAAGTTTGGGGAAAGCGTCACCAAGCGTCACCACCACCGATCTGGGCGGGCGTCGTGAGTGCCCGCGAGGCCCTCGACCGGGCCCTGCTGGACATGGCAGCCGATGGACGTCGACCCCGCTGCGGTGAGCCGGCAGAACACCTGTGGTGGACGTCCGAGAAGGCCGACGAGCGGGCCCGCGCAGCTGGCCTGTGTGCCGGGTGCCCCGTGCTGGCGCAATGCGCGCAGGCCGCCGAGGAAGAGCACGCGCTGTTCGTCTGGGCCGGCGTCGACCACGGCACCCGACCACGCATGAAATCGAAGGAGAGCACCCGATGAGACCCGAGATGGACGCCATGACACGGATGGTGCGGCAGGCGAGCCGAGCAGGTGTGCACGTGCCATGCAGCCGCGTTGAGTGGGCGCAGCAGGCACTCGCCGCGGACGTGCGAGACCGGGCGCTGGCAGCGGCTGCGTGTTCCTCGTGCGACCGGCTGACGGCGTGTGCCCACATTGCCGACGCCGCGCCGCCGAGTGGGGGGGTCGCGGCAGGAGTCGACTACGGGCCCGTTGGTGCGATCGGGCCGAGGTGCGCACTGTGACCGGCAACGCGTGGGTGACTGGCGCGTCTGACCTGCTGGCAGACCTCCGCCCGGACGGCTCCATTGACTGTCGGCTGTGCTATCGCCTTTGTCGGCTCGAGCCCGGAGAGTCTGGTCCGTGCGGGCACCGCACCAACCGAGCGGGCGTGCTCGAGCTCGTCGGGCATGGCGAACTGTCGACGCTGCAGAGGTCCATGTCCGGGATCAACGGCGACACGTTCGCCAGCTTCAAGCCTGGTCGTCCGGCTGCGTTCGTCGGCGGCACGCGGTGCACAGCCGGATGCACGTTCTGCTCATCGGGCAAGGCGGTGCACAACCCGGATGCCCTACCGCTGGCCGAGCCGTCTCGGCCCGTAGAGCCCGAGCTTGACGGACTGACGAGCCTGCCCGCGCTGGACATGTTCTATGGCGCACGGGCGTACATGCACCCGGTACTGGCCGCACGGACAGTTGCCCAGTTGGGCGCGGTCGTCGCCACGCTGGGCATGAACGAGCCGACGTTGACGATCGAGTGGTCCCTAGATTTCGCGCGCGAGTGCGCCGATCTCGGAGTCGATGTTCAGGTGCAGACCAATGGGTTCACGACGCCGGAGGGGATCGCGGTCCTAGCCCCGTGGGTGTCGGCCGTGCACGTCGGGATCAAGGGGTCGGCCGATCCGGCGTTCTACGACCGCCTGATGCGCTCCCCGGGCGGCGAGGTCGCTGCACTGGACTCGCTGCGCATGTGGCGCGAGTCGGGCGTGCACGTCATCGTCGGTGACCTGCTCGCAGCACCGCACATGCAGTCCCGTGAGGCGTTCGAGGACCACGCGCGTCGGTTCTACGAGCGCGTGCACGCCGACTTGGGCTCGGTGGTGGACGTGTACACGATGATTGCCCTGACCCCGGCGCAGCCTGTGGGCGTGCGCATGGGGCAGGCTGCCACCCGCCGCGAGCTGTGGCCCGAGTACGTGGAGCGCGTCGACCGGGCCCGACAGCTCGCGCGGGACGCGGGCCTGCCGTTCTGGCGCGACGGGCCCCGCGCGCTCAAGTGCTCGTGTGGGCAAGACCTGCTCAGCAATGACGACATCTGCGGGGATGCCCTGGGCGATGACGCGCCGTGCGCGGTCGGTCACGTGTTCTGCCCCTTCCAGACCACGACCACGCCCGACGTCACGCCAGACAGTCGCTGCAACAGCTGCGACCGACGGGTGCCTGTGATCCCCACGACGGCGCAGGAGACCGCCGGCGCGCGCGCAGTCATTGAGCGGGTGTGGCGTGAGGAGGGCCCGTCGTGGCTCGCCAGCTGGCAGGGCAATTCATGAGCGCCGCGTCCGAGGTCGACGTGATCGTGATCCGCACTCACGAGGCGACTGTGCTCGTCGGGGGAGTGCGGGTGCGCTGGCGGGCTGCTCGAGGCCCACGGCTGCACGCAATCCGCTGGCTGTGCGACGAGTGCGGCAGCCACCCCAACCCGACGTGCTGGCACGCGGCCCACGCCGCTGCCGCCGTCGCCACCCAACTGCTCGGTCTACCGGCCGAGGTCATCACCACCAACCCGAAGGAGCAAGACAGATGATCACCAACTTCAACCAGACCACCATCCCCAACATCTCGCAGATCATCGGCACCCACACCGCCGACCCTGGCCCGAAGGCGGTCATTGCCGCGGCACAGGCCAACCCAGAGTTGGCGGGCGCGCTCGAGGCCCTCGAGGGGTACACGTTGGCCCGCCAGCGCATCGAACGAGTGCAGGCCCTGGGCCAACTGTGGACGACGCAGGCACAGACGGCGATAGCTGGCGCGAGCGAGCACGAGACGCTGGTGGCCGCGCTCGATGCCGACGACACCGACGGTCTGGCCGGCCGTCTGGCCGACGCGCGCCACGAGGCCGAGGGCATCCTGGCCGCGCTGGCCACGGCCGCGCAGACCGCCCGCGCGCTCGTCGCGGAGCGAGACGGCATCGCCGGTCGCGCAGACGCGATCCTGGCCAACCTCGACACCCGGCTGCGTGAGGTCGCACAGCGGCACGCGGCCGCGGTGGCCAAGTCGAAGGGTGCGACGACCGCAGAGGCGGCGATCACGGCAGGTGCAACGAAGGCGTGGACCGAGGCCGGAGACACCCGCGAGACCGTGCGCCGGATCCGGGAGGCGCAGAGCACCGTCCTGCGCCACCTTGCCCGGGACGTGTTCGACCGGCTGGCCACGGACAACCGGTACATGCTGGCGTGCGCCGAGGTCGACGACTGGCAGCCGATCGCGCCGGACCTGCCGCAGATCATCCGACACGGCGGCATCTGGAACACCGACAAGACACACGCCAAGTACGGCAGGCAGACCGGGCAGCTGGTTCAGCCCATGTCCGTGCCGTGGCCCGACGAGCGCGCGGCCCGGGCCGACTGGCTGCTGGCCAACCACCCCGAGCGGCTGTGCGTGCGGTCTCTGGCGGACATCGAAGAGAGTTACCGGGCCCTGCGAGGCCAGGTGTCGCGGTGCACGCCGACGGGGGGCCAGGCGGAGCCGGGCCGACTGATCAGCTACGACGAGATCACCACGCGTACGTACACCGGGGCTCGTCGATGAGCGCCGAGCGGGGCCGGCTGGTTTACGACGCCGCGCACGGTGCCACGCGGGCCGAGAAGGAAGCCGCGCGGGCCGAGCTGCGTCGACTCGACGAGCAGCGCCGGGCTGAGACCGAGGCAGCCGAGCGAGACGCGGAACAGCGACGGGAGGAAGAGCGCCGGGCGCGCATCTACTTCCCTGCTGAGGACGTCCCGGCCCCGCCGCGTGAGTCCGTCAAGAAGCGCGGTGACGACCTGTACGAGCACCTCTACGTCGAGAACCGGGGCCGGTTCCACTAGCGGGCTGCTCGCACCCCCCAGACCCCCGCCCGGCGCAGACGACCGGAGCGGGTCAACGAAGAGAAAGGCACCACCGATGGACCAGACCGAGCTCACCGCGATCTACGAGGAGTACCTGGCCAAGGCCGTGGAAGCTGCCCCAGCCCTGCAGGGAGAGGCAGCCAAGCCGAACGCGAACCACGTCTACGCGCAGACGTTCGCGGCCATCGCGGCCGCTGCGGCCGCCCGGCTCAACGTCGTGGCCTGACACCCGGAGGGGGGAGGGCGCTCGACCACCCTCCCCCCTCCCCCTGCCGGTGGCTCAGGTGAGACGGCAGGGACACCAGCGGGCGTGCGGGCAGGGGCGATGCGGAACGTCAAGAAGAAGTTGAAGAAGAAGATGAAGAAGAAGATCAAGAACGATGCGCGAGCAGCGATGACCTCGCAACGGCGACGCGAACGAGCACGCGCACCCGGCGCATCGGATCGGGGCCCCACAATCCCCTCGCCACCCCCACGAGCCCAGAACGTTAGGTACTGCGATCCGCCGTGCACACCCCGCGAAACGATCCCAAGGAAGGATCCTGAAATGACTACGAAGAAGGCCCCCAGCGGGCTGCAGAGCGCCGGGAAGCGGCTGTGGTGGTCCGTCGTCGACGACTACGAACTGGACGTGCACGAGGAGATCCTGTTGTTGCAGGCGTGCCGGTGCGCCGACCGGCTCGACACCCTGGCGAAGGAGGCGACCACGGCCACGATCACCAACACCAAAGGCGATGTGGTGGCGCACCCGGCGCTGGTGGAGTCCCGGCAGCAGTCCATCACCCTGTCGCGCTTGTTGGCCTCGATGAGGCTCCCGTCCGGCGACGAAGGGGAGCAGCCGCAGCGACCCCCGCGGCGCGGTGGCGCTCGTGGTTCGTACGGGGTGCGGGGTGTGGTCTAGTGCGTCGCCGCCCCAAGCCGACGACGACCGGCGCGAGCAGCCCCATCCCGGACGACCTGGCAGCCGGTCCCGTGCTCGACGTGTGGGCCGACGCGGACAAATGGGCCGCGCACCGACGCGGTGAGGTCGACCACTTCGACCCGGCGCTGAATGCGCGTCGTCGGTGGCAACAGGCGGCGGCGCGTTGGGTGGCCGCGCAGCCTGACCCAAGCGAGGCGTCCGAGGCATTGCGCCGGGTGCGGCACTCGAGCTGACCCAAAGCGGAGCTCACACCCGAGCCGGGGGCGTTGTCGTACCTGCTCGAGCAGGTGGGTGGTCATGCACGGCGCGGGCCCTACGGGGCAGGGCTGTGGCGAAACCCTCCCAAAGAAGCCGACTCCGCGTTGTTTCCGCCCACGCCCTCTAGCCCGCCCTCGATTCGAGAGCGAGCTGGAGTCAGACCCGACGACGGCCGTGCACTGCCATGCCGTCGGGCGACGCGTGCCGGCTCACGCGTCTGGGAGTCATCGCCGGGCGGTGCTCGAGTTGGTCGGGACGGTGGGCGTTGTGTCTCGCACCGTCACGCGCGGCTGAGTCGCTGTTGAGCGCCGCGCGATCTTCCAAATGGAAAATCAGGGCCGGGTAGCCCTGGCAGGCACACGGGCTGACCTTGCATTTGCAAGATGAGACCGTGTGCGAGCCGGAGAGACCCGACGTGGCGCTACCTCAGCGCGCGTCCTCGATGATCCGGGCAGCCTCGACGAGCGCGGCCGCGAGGTCACGCGCCTGAGCCGCGGTGACACCCGACTCGACGCGGTCGGGCAGGTGCACGGTGACGTCCTCACCCGGCTCGAGGCACAGGCCGAGCACGACGTCGCCCACCGTGACCTCACCGACGTGTGTCCCCGGCTCGAGGGCTGGGTGGCTGCTGCACCACGCGGGGCAGGTCGCGTCGATACCGTCGAGGAAGTCGGACACCTTCGTACCGAGCAGCTCGCAGGCGTGGGCGAGTTCCTCAACGGTCGGGTTGTCGGAGACCTCGACGTCGTGGCCGGCACGCCGCAGGGACGCGCGCAGGTGCCCTGCGATGCGCTGAGTGAAGGCGACCGCCTGCGTGGCGCGCTGCTGTGCCTCGAAGGCGGCGAGTGCGTCCTGGCAGTCCTGGCAGCCGACGAAGTGGGCGCGGGCGGTCTCGTCGGTCCACGGGCCCTCAGCGCCGCACCACATGCTGGCGAAGGAAGGCCACACGTCCTGGGCACTCATCGGGTCACCTCGAGGAAACAGGCGACCGTAACGACGACGAGCGAGCCGAGTAGGCCGAGGTTCTGTGCTGCGGCCGTTGCCGCGGGTAGGGTGAACATGCGCGAGACCTCCTGAGTCTGGCGTCATGCCCCCGAGTGTTAGCGCACTGCGGGGGCGCTCACGTCTCGACGGTTGTCTCGACGTAGGCCCCCGCTGTCACTTACCTAATGGCAGGTAGTTGGCAACCGTTGGGGCCGTGGTTGCAGTACCCGCCGGGATTCTTGTGGAGGTACTGCTGGTGGTAGTCCTCGGCGTACCAGAAGGTCCCCGCCTCGCTCGCCGGGCGCATCTCGGTGACGACCGGCGGCAGGTTGTGTCGCCGCAGCTCCTCGCCGAAGGCCGCTGCCGTCGCATCGACGGCCGCGCGCTGCTCCTCGGTGGTCCAGTAGATCGCCGAGCGGTACTGCGTGCCGACGTCATTGCCCTGGCGGTCGGGGGTCGTCGGGTCGTGATTTTCCCAGAAGGCCTTGAGCAGCAGCTCCGGTCGCGTCTGCCGGGGGTCGTAGGCGACGAGGACGCTCTCGGTGTGCCCGGTCAGCCCGGTGCACGTCTCCTCGTAGGTCGGGTTGGGCGTGAAGCCGCCCATGTATCCGGCGGCCGTGGTCACCACGCCGGGCAGCTGCCAGAAGATCCGCTCCGCGCCCCAGAAGCAGCCCATCGCGACGTGGAGCACCTCGGTGCCCTCGGGCCACGGGCCTTCGAGCGGCGTGCCGAGCACCTCGTGGGTCGTCGGCACGGTGAAGGGCCGCTCCGGACGGCCCGGCAGGGCGCTCTCGGCGGTGGGCATGGGTGGGATCGCACGACCGAACATGCCCTCCATCCTCGCAGGTCGGGCGAAGGGGAGTCCTCCCCATTGGGAGCATCGGCTCCGGCTGCCTAGGGTTGACGCGAGACCGGAGGAAGGCAGGCGCGGGTGCGGCACATCAGTCATGGGGCGGACGTCGAGAGACTCGACGACATCGCCGTGGCCCTGCGACGCCAGGGGGACAAGGTCACCGACGCCGGTGACCGTGGGGCCAACCTCGTCGAGCGTCTGCGGGCGCTGTGGGACGGGCCCGACTTCGAGCGCTTCGCCAAGGACTGGCGCGCGGCGCACCGCCAGCTCGACGACGCCGAGAGCGCGATGCGCACCTTCAGCCGCAAGCTCGTCGCCGAGGCCGAGGCACAGCGCAACACGTCCAGCATCGGCGGCAGTTCCCTGAGCGGTGGCTCCGGAGGGTCGGCCTTCCAGCGCTCCGACCGGGGCGGCTCGAGCAGCGACGGACCGGCCTTCGAGCGGTCCGACGGAGGCGGCTCGAGCAGCGACGGCGCGGCCTTCGAGCGGTCCGACGGCCGGGGGACCGGTCAGGCCTACCGGCTGGCGGACTCCCTGCGTGACCACCCCCTGGCGGTGTGCCCGGCGCTGCCCGACGACGCCGAGACCCTCGAGCTGGGAGCCTTCGAGCGGGTCGAGACCCAGCCCGCCTTCGAGCGGGTCGAGACCCAGCCCGCATGGGACCTGCCGGACATCGACTCGCTCGAGCCGCTGCCTGCATGGGAGAGCCCGGACCTCGGCCCGATCGAGCCGCTGCCCGCACCCTGGGAGCGGCCGGAGATCGGCCCGATCGAGATCCTGCCGGCGCCCCTGCCCTTCGACCCGATCCGGATCGGCGAGGGCGAGCTGCACCAGGACGTCGACGGGGAGTGGCTGCGCTGACTCGTCCACAGGCATGACGAAGGGGGGTCCCGACCAGTTGGTCGGGACCCCCCTTCGTGGCTCTGCCGTCGCGGCGATCAGGCCTGGTAGGGCTTGGCCGAGACGATCTTGACCTCGATGGTCTTGCCGTTGGGGGCGTCGTAGGTGGCGGTCTCGCCGACCTTCTTGCCGTTGATCGCGCCGCCGAGCGGGGACTGCTCGGAGTAGACGTCGATCGAGTCGCTGCCGTCGGCGATCTCGCGGGACCCGAGGAGGAAGGTCTCCTCGTCGCCGAAGAGCTCGACGGTGACGACCATGCCGGGCTCGACGACACCGTCGTCCGGCGGGGCCTCGCCGACGATCGCGGTGTCGAGGATCTGCTTGAGCTGGCGGATGCGGGCCTCCATCTTGCCCTGCTCCTCCTTGGCGGCGTGGTAGCCACCGTTTTCCTTCAGGTCGCCCTCCTCGCGGGCGGCCTCGATGCGCTTGGCGATCTCGACGCGACCCGGGCCCGAGAGCTCACGCAGCTCGGCCTGGAGTCGCTCGAAGGCCTCCTCGGTCAGGTACGACGCGGTGGACGCGGTCTGGGTCACGGATCTCTCCTTGCTCTGTAGCCGTGCGGGATCGACGTCGACCCCCACGGACGGTGAACCGGGGTGCCTCGGCGGTGCCGGGTGATGCACAAAGGTCTGGACCCATCGGTCCAGACCCACGGTTGCGGTAAAGAATCAGTGTACCGCCATCTGCCGGCAGATGCAGGTGTCAGTCCACCGCGGCGCAGTCCTTGACCGTCGCCGTCACCGCGGTCGTCGTCGTGCGCACCGCGGCCCGCACGCGCGTGGTGCGCTCCTCGCTCGCCGGCACCGCCTGCTCCTTGGTCCCGACGCGTCCGTACTGGTCGTCCATCGCGGTCACCGTGCACGACAGCGCGGTCCCCGGGGGGCGCGTGACGTCGAAGATCATGACGATCTCGCGCTCGCCGTTGCGCTCGAAGCCGATGTCGGTGCTCGTCACCGCGCCCTCGGTGCTCGAGAGGCCGAACCAGATGGTCAGCGCGGTCGCGACGACGACGAAGCCGCCCCCGAGGAGCCACCAGCGCCGTTGTCCCCGACCGGCCTTGGCCTCGTGCTCCGCCTCCTCGCGCTCCGGGTCCCAGGCCGGTTCGGTCTCGGGGGTGTCGGGGCTCATCACTGCTCCTGCAGGCGAAGGGGGTGGCACCGGTCGTCGTCGAGGGAATCGGCGCGCGGTGAGAGGATGGGTCCATTGTCCGTGACACCAGACCGCGTCGGCACACCGGCCCGCGCGGCGCACCTCCCCGGGAGGACCCCAGCAGTGGAAGCACTCAGGCTCATGGCCGTGCACGCACACCCCGACGACGAGTCGAGCAAGGGTGCCGCGACGACCGCCCGCTACGTCCACGACGGCGCCGAGGTGCTCGTCGTGACGTGCACCGGTGGTGAGCGCGGCGACGTGCTCAACCCCAGGCTCAAGGACGACCCGCACATCCAGCGCGACATCGTCGAGGTGCGGCGTCAGGAGATGGCGCGGGCGCAGGCCGCCCTCGGGGTCCAGCACACCTGGCTCGGCTTCGTCGACTCCGGCCTGCCCGAGGGCGACCCGCTGCCCGCGCTGCCCGACGGCTGCTTCTACCGTGAGCCGCTCGAGGTGGCGACCGAGGCGCTCGTGCGCGAGATCCGCCGCTTCCGCCCGCACGTCATGACGACCTACGACGAAAACGGGGGCTACCCGCACCCCGACCACGTCATGACCAACCGCGTGAGCGTCGCGGCCTTCGAGGCGGCCGGCGACCCCGAGGCCTTCCCGCACGCCGGCGAGCCCTGGCAGCCGCTCAAGCTCTACTACATCGGCGGCTTCAGCCTCGACCGGATCCACACCTTCCACGAGGCGCTCGTCGCAGCGGGCAAGGAGTCCCCCTTCGTCGACTGGATCACGCGCGCCGAGGGTCGACCGCAGCGCACGCTGACGACGTGGGTCGAGTGCTCGGCCTTCTTCGACGCCCGTGACGAGGCGCTGCGCTCGCACGCGACGCAGATCGATCCCGATGGCTTCTTCTTCGCCGTGCCCAACGACGTGCAGGCCGACCTGTGGCCGACCGAGGAGTACGAGCTGGCGATCAGCCTCGTCGAGACCTCGCTGCCCGAGGACGACCTCTTCGCCGGGATCCCGGCGAGCCTGGCCGAGGCCGACGCCCTCGGTGCGCGCACCGACCTGACCGCGGTCCACGACACCCGGACCGCACCGACCGTGAGGGAGTGGCAGTGAAGACCCCCAGCACCGAGGTCGGCCCCGGGATGTGGGCCTTCGTCGCCTTCTTCGTCCTGGCCCTGGCCCTGTGGCTGCTCATGCGCAGCATGTTCGGGCGGCTGCGCCGGATCAACCTCGCCGAGCGTGACCGGGAGCAGGCCGAGCGCGAGCGCGCCGAGCGAGCCGGGCTGGCGCGCGATGCGTCGGGGGAGGGCGAGGAGCCCTCGTCGCAGGACGCGTCAGGAGTTGGCGATCGGCCCGAAGAGGGCGAGCGTCGCGGCGACGAAGTGTGAGATGAAGGCCAGCACCGTCAGCGCGTGGAAGATCTCGTGGAAGCCGAACCACCGCGGTGACGGGTTGGGCCGCTTGAGCCCGTAGACCACGGCGCCTGCGGTGTAGAGCGCGCCGCCCGCGACGACGAAGGCGAGGATCGTCCAGCCGCCGTGGGTCAGCAGCGGCTTGATGTAGAAGACGGCGACCCAGCCGAGGGCGACGTAGACCGGCACGTAGAGCCAGCGCGGCGCGCCGACCCACAGCACCCGGAAGAGCACCCCGATGATCGCGCCGCTCCAGACGATGACGAGCAGCGTGATCGCCTGGGTGCGCGGCAGCATCAGCGCGAAGGGGGTGTAGCTCCCCGCGATGATGAGGAAGATGTTGGCGTGGTCCCAGCGGCGCAGCGCGCCGGCCAGACGTCCGCCCCAGCGGCCCCGGTGGTAGACCGCCGAGGTACCGAAGAGCAGACCGGCGGTGATGGTGAAGACCATCGCGGCGACGCGGCCGCCCTGGGTGGGGGCGGTCGAGGTGAGCACGAGGCCCCCGACGAGGGCCAGGGGAGCGGTGACCAGGTGGAGCCATCCCCGCAGGTGCGGCTTGACCGCCTCGACGAAGGCGTCGACGTGCTCGCCGACGTCGTCGGCGAGCTCCTTGATCTCCGCGCGGGGGGAATCCATACCGAAGACGGTAACCTACGGCGCCGTAGGTTGACCATGCCGGAGCGCCCTTCGGGCCGCCCGTGGGAGGGGTGACACGGACCGGCGGTAGGTTGGGCGCACGATCCTCGCCAGGAAGGGACTCGCGCGTGCGCAACCCGCTCTACAGCGCCTACGAGCGCCGACTCGTCGGCCAGCTCGACGCCGACTCGGTGCCCCGTCACGTGGGCATGATCGTCGACGGCAATCGGCGCTTCGCCAAGGCGCGTGGGGGCAACGCCGACGACGGCCACCGCGCCGGCGCGGCCAACGTGGGCAGCTTCCTCGAGTGGTGCGAGGAGGCCGGCGTCGAGGTCGTCACGCTCTGGCTGCTCTCGACCGACAACCTCACTCGTCCGCCCCAGGAGCTCGACAAGCTGCTGCGGATCATCGAGGGTCTCGTCGCCGACCTCGCGGCCGCCGGCCGGTGGCAGCTGCACGCGGCGGGCGCTCTCGACATGCTCCCGGTGCAGACCGCGGCCGCCCTGCGTCGCGCCGAGGAGGAGACGAGCGAGGTCGAGGGCCTCATCGTCAACGTCGCCGTCGGCTACGGCGGGCGCCAGGAGATCGCCGACGCCGTGCGCTCGCTGCTGCGCGCCCGGGCGGCCGAGGGTGCCACCCTCGAGGAGGTCGCCGGCGAGCTGACCGTCGAGGACATCAGCGCGCACCTCTACACCAAGGGCCAGCCCGACCCTGACCTCGTCATCCGCACGTCGGGGGAGCAGCGCCTCTCCGGCTTCCTGCTGTGGCAGTCGGCGCACAGCGAGTACTACTTCTGCGAGGTCTACTGGCCCGAGTTCCGTCGGGTCGACTTCCTGCGGGCGCTGCGCGCCTACGCCGACCGGCACCGCCGCTTCGGCGCCTGACCCTCCCTTCGCACGTCCGTGAGGTCGTGCCTCCCCGCGAAGGGGGAGGAGTGGCCGGTGGGGCAGGTGTGACGGACGAGGGTTTCGGGGATGTGAACTTCTCGTTCGGCGGCTCCGACACGCCCGGCACGTGCACGGCCGCGGTGGTGCGCGGTCGTACGTTGACGGGGACGGACTGCACACCGCAGGCCGTCCGGGAGGCCTCAGGTATGGAGCTGCTGCTCAGCAGGAGGGGCCGGACCCGGCCCCGGCTCTCGCCGTCGGCCCGGTCCCGGCACCAGCACCGAGAGTAGGCGCGTGCGCGCCTGCCGGCGCGGCGCCCGTGGAGGAGACCGACGTGGACGACCTGATGACCCAGACCGTCACCCCCTCGCTCGCGCAGCCCGAGGGCGCGCCCGACCCGGTGGACCTCCCGCCCCAGGACGAGGGCCGCCGCACCTACGTGCTCGACACCTCCGTCCTGCTCTCCGACCCGCGGGCGATGCTGCGCTTCAAGGAGCACGAGGTCGTCCTGCCCGTCGTCGTCGTCAGCGAGCTCGAGGGCAAACGGCACCACCCCGAGCTGGGCTACTTCGCCCGCACCGCGCTACGGCACCTCGACGACCTGCGGATCAGCGCCGGTCGCCTCGACGCGCCGGTCCCGGTCGGTGACGACGGCGGCACGCTGCGGGTCGAGCTCAACCACACCGACCCGATGTCGCTGCCCTCCGGATTCCGCCTCGGGGACAACGACACCCGCATCCTCGCCGTGGCCAAGAACCTCTCCCTCGAGGGCTGCGACGTCACCGTCGTGTCCAAGGACCTGCCGATGCGGGTCAAGGCCTCGGCGGTCGGCATCGACGCCCAGGAGTACCGCCACGAGCAGAGCCGCTCCGACTCCGGCTGGACCGGCATGGCCGAGCTCGAGATGGCGGCCGAGGAGGTCGACCACCTCTACGAGACCGGCCGTGTCGAGCACCTGGCGGCCGCCGAGCTGCCGTGCCACACCGGGCTGAAGATCATCTCGCCGCGGGGGAGCGCCCTGGGCCGGGTCGGGGCCGACAAGCAGGTGCGCCTCGTGCGCGGCGACCGCGACGCCTTCGGCCTGCACGGCCGCTCGGCGGAGCAGCGCATCGCCCTCGACCTGCTCCTCGACCCCGACGTCGGGATCGTCAGCCTCGGCGGTCGGGCCGGCACCGGCAAGAGCGCCCTGGCGATGTGCGCCGGGCTCGAGGCGGTCATGGAGCGCCGCCAGCACCGCAAGGTCGTCGTCTTCCGCCCCCTCTACGCGGTCGGCGGCCAGGAGCTGGGCTACCTGCCCGGCAGCGAGCAGGAAAAGATGGGTCCGTGGGCGCAGGCGGTCCACGACACCCTCGGCGCGCTGGTGTCGAAGGAGGTCGTCGACGAGATCATCGACCGCGAGATGCTCGAGGTGCTGCCGCTCACCCACATCCGCGGTCGCAGCCTCCACGACGCCTTCGTCATCGTCGACGAGGCCCAGAGCCTCGAGCGCAACGTCCTGCTCACCGTGATGTCGCGCATCGGCCAGAACTCCAAGATCGTCCTGACCCACGACGTCGCCCAGCGCGACAACCTGCGTGTCGGCCGCCACGACGGCGTCGCCGCGGTCATCGAGACGCTCAAGGGGCACCCGCTCTTCGCCCACGTCACCCTGACGCGCAGCGAGCGCAGCCCGATCGCGGCCCTGGTCACGGACCTGCTGGAGGGACTCGACGTCTGACCCGCGACGAAGGGGAGGTCCGCCGACTCGTGCAGCCGGCGGACCTCCCCTTCGCGGCTCGGCCGGGCCGCCTGACGGCGTTGGTGTCGCCTGGTCCCCCTTCTCCGGGCAACCAGGTGGCGTCAACGCCGACCGGTGACACCAACGCTGCCGAGTGACACCGCATGGGCCATCAGTCGCCCAGCGCCACCGCCTTCGTCCACACCCCACTTTTGCGCCGACGGCCGGACGTCCGCTAAGGTCTCAAAAAGGTAACGGCCGGGTCGATCCCCTGACGACATCGGCACACACAGCCACTCACTCGTTGAGTGGCTGTTGCATGGAAGGAGCTGGTGTCGTGAAGTCGAGCGACTACACGCCCAGGCACGGCGCCGCACGCGCCCGTAGCGACAAGGGCGCCTCGCTGCGCGCCGCGATCCGGCGTCCCGTCGTGGGCGGAGCCATCGCCGTGGCGATGCTCGGCTCGGTGGGCGCCACCGTCGCCCTCGGCGACCCCTCGCACGACGCGAAGACCGCTGCCCCGGCCGCCGAGAGCTCGAAGACCATCGCCGTGTCCGACGCCATGGCCGCCGACACCACCCGCCTGGCCGAGGACCGCCGCGCGACCAACGTCTCCCGCAGCGCCTCCCGTGAGCTGGACCGTCTGGCCACCGCCGCCGCGAAGAAGAAGGCCGAGGCCAAGAAGGCCGCCGAGGCCAAGCGCAAGGCCGCCGCCAAGAAGGAGGCGGCCGAGCGCAAGCGCAAGCAGGAGAAGGCGAAGCCGGTCAGCGAGCGCGAGTTCACCGACGCGGAGATCAAGCAGATCCAGGCCGACCCCGCGCCCTACGGCAAGGAGCTCGCCGCCGAGTACGGCTGGGGCGACGACCAGTGGTCCTGCCTCGTCAGCCTGTGGATCGGCGAGAGCAACTGGGACTACAGCGCGACCAACTCCTCGTCCGGTGCCTACGGCATCCCGCAGTCGCTCCCGGCCAGCAAGATGGCCACCGCCGGCGACGACTGGAAGACCAACCCCATCACCCAGATGGAGTGGGGCATGGACTACATCAAGACCTCCTACGGCGACCCCTGCGGCGCCAAGGCCTTCTGGGACAGCAACGACCCGCACTGGTACTGAGCCACCCAGCACGAAGCCCCCGCGACCACCAGGTCGCGGGGGCTTCGTCGTGGACCGACCAAGGCGGGGCGATGGTGATGTCGGCGCACATCAAGCCGAAGTCGGGCACGACAACTCCTGCAGGGCGATGACGAAGGACTTCGGCGGGCGCCGACGTCACCATCACCCCGCCGGACCGGGCAGGCAGGCTGGACCACGCGGGCTCGGAGGCGTGGAGGCTCGGAGGCGTGGAGGCGCTACAACTTGCGCAGCCGGATGCGGCGGACCTGGTGGTCCGCCCCCTTCGTCAGGACGAGGGTGGCCCGGCCGCGGGTCGGCAGGACGTTGTCGAGCAGATTGGGCTCGTTGATCGTCTCGAAGATGTGCAGGGCACGGGCGCGGGCCTGCTCGTCGGTGAGCTCGGCGTAGCGGTGGAAGTAGGAGGCCGGGTCGGCGAAGGCGGTCTTGCGCAGGCGCAGGAAGCGCTCGACGTACCAGTGGCGGATGTCGGCGATGTTGGCGTCGACGTAGACCGAGAAGTCGAAGAAGTCGCTGACGGCCAGGCCGGTGCGCCCGTCGCTGCGGGTGCCCGGAGGCTGCAGGACGTTGAGCCCCTCGACGATGAGCACGTCGGGCTGGCGGACCACGATGTGCTCGTCGGGGACGATGTCGTAGGTCAGGTGCGAGTAGACGGGCGCCGTCACCTCGGGCTGGCCCGCCTTGATCGCCGAGATGAAGCGCAGCAGCGCCCGACGGTCGTAGGCCTCAGGGAAGCCCTTGCGCTGCAGCAGGCCACGACGCTCGAGCTCGGCATTGGGGAAGAGGAAGCCGTCGGTGGTGACCAGGTCGACTTTGGGGGTGTCGGGCCAGCGCTGCATCAGCTCGCGCAGGATGCGCGCCGTCGTCGACTTGCCGACGGCGACCGACCCGGCGACGCCGATGACGAAGGGGGCCTTGGGCGGGCGTTCGCCGAGGAAGGTCGAGGTGATCCGGTGCAGCCGGGTCGTCGCCGAGACGTAGAAGGTCAGCAGGCGCGAGAGCGGGAGGTAGACCTCCTGGACCTCCTCCAGGTCGATCGGGTCGCTCAGGCCGCGCAGCCGGGCGAGGTCGCCCTCGTCGAGGTTGAGCGGGTGATTTTCGCGCAGGGTCGCCCATGCCTGGCGGTCGAGCTCGACGAAGGGGGAGGGCAAGCTCGTCGTGGCGGCGGTGGACACGTACCCCATTGTGTCCCACCTTTTCAGCAGATGGTCACCGGGCGGTTAGCCTGTCCGCCATGTGCGGAATCGTTGGATACGTCGGCCCCGACACGGGCGCCCGCCCCCTGGACGTCGTCATGGAGGGCCTGGCGCGGTTGGAGTACCGCGGCTACGACTCCGCCGGCGTCGCGCTCGTCGCCGGCGACGAGGTCTTCACGCAGAAGCGTGCGGGCAAGCTCGAGAACCTGCGCTCGGCCCTGGAGGGCGAGAGCGTCCCCGCGGCGGCCACGGCCATCGGGCACACCCGCTGGGCCACCCACGGTGGCCCGACGGACGAAAATGCGCACCCGCACCGCGGTGGCCGCGACGGCAAGCTCGCCGTCGTCCACAACGGCATCGTCGAGAACTTCCACGCCCTCAAGCAGGAGCTGCTCGCGCAGGGTGTGGAGTTCACCTCCGAGACCGACACCGAGGTCGCCGCGCAGCTGCTCGCCGCGGCCTTCGCCGAGTCGGGTGACCTCACCGAGGCGATGCGCTCGGTGGTCAACCGACTCGAGGGCGCCTTCACACTCCTCGCTGTCCACGCCGACGCCCCCGACACCGTCGTCGCCGCCCGCCGCAACAGCCCGCTCGTCGTGGGGCTGGGCGAAGGGGAGAACTTCCTCGGCTCCGACGTCGCCGCCTTCATCGGCTACACCAAGCAGGCCGTCGAGCTCGACCAGGACCAGATCGTCACGATCACCCCGTCCTCGCACACGGTGATGAACTTCGACGGCACCCCCGCCGAGGGCAAGCCCTACGAGGTGACCTGGGACGCGGCCGCCGCGGAGAAGGGCGGCTACGACACCTTCATGGAGAAGGAGATCAACGACCAGCCGCACGCGGTCGGCGACACCCTCCTCGGGCGCACCGACGCCGAGGGCCGTCTCGTCCTCGACGAGCTGCGCATCGACGAGGACAAGCTCAAGCAGGTCGACCGGATCACCATCGTCGCGTGCGGCACCGCCGCCTACGCCGGCATGGTCGCCAAGTACGCCATCGAGCACTGGACCCGCATCCCTGTCGAGGTCTCTCTGGCGCACGAGTTCCGCTACTGCGACCCGATCGTCTCCGAGCGCACCCTCGTCGTCTCGATCAGCCAGTCCGGCGAGACCGCCGACACGGCGATGGCCGTGCGGCACGCCCGTTCGCTCGGCGCCCTCACCGTCTCGGTGTGCAACACGCACGGCGCGACGATCCCGCGCGAGTCCGACGCCGTGCTCTACACGCACGCCGGCCCGGAGATCGCGGTCGCCTCGACCAAGGCCTTCCTCGCGCAGATCACCGCCTGTTACGTCCTGGGCCTCTACCTCGCGCAGCTGCGCGGCCAGACCTACGCCGACGACGCCAAGGCCGTCATGGCCGAGCTGCACGAGGTCCCGGCCAAGATCGAGGCCCTGCTCGGCACCATGGACCGGGTCGAGGAGATCGCCCGCTTCATGGCCGACACCCGCTCGGTGCTCTTCCTCGGCCGCAATGTCGGCTACCCCATCGCGATGGAGGGCGCGCTCAAGCTCAAGGAACTCGCCTACATCCACGCCGAGGGCTTCGCCGCCGGTGAGCTCAAGCACGGCCCGATCGCGCTCATCGAGCCTGGCCAGCCGGTCTTCATCGTCGTCCCCGGCCCGGACACCCCCAACGACCTGCACAAGAAGGTCGTCTCCAACATCCAGGAGATCCGCGCCCGGGGTGCTCGCACGCTCGTCATCGCCCAGGAGGGTGACGACGAGGTGCTGCCCTTCGCCGACGAGGTCATCCGGGTGCCGCACACGTCGCCGCTGCTCCAGCCGCTGCTCACCGTCGTGCCCCTCCAGGTCTTCGCGCTGCACCTGTCGACCGCCAAGGGACTCGACGTCGACCAGCCGCGCAACCTCGCCAAGTCCGTCACGGTCGAGTGACCCCGTGATCGTCGGGGTCGGCATCGACGTCGTCGACATCGCCCGCCTCGGCGAGCGGCTCGAGCGCGCGCCCGCGCTGCTCGACCGCGTCTTCACCGCCGCCGAGCGTGACCTGCCGCTGCGGTCGCTCGCCGCTCGCTTCGCCGCCAAGGAAGCCGTTGGCAAGGCCCTGATGACCCCCGGCGACCTGCCCTGGCAGGGCGTCGAGGTGACCTCCGGTGTCCACGGGGAGCCGGTCCTGGCGATCAGCGGCAAGGTCGCCGAGCGCGCCGAGGCCCTGGGCGCCGACCGGCTGCACATCTCGCTCAGCCACGACGGCGGCATCGCGACGGCGATCGTCGTCGCCGAGACCGCCTGACCCCCCTTCGTCGATCACGGGCGAAGGGGGCGGACCGTCACCTCCCGCAGCCGGTAGCGTCGACGGCGTGATCACCGGCTACTCCGCCCCGACCATCCGCGCCGCCGAGGCGTCCCTGCCCGAGCTCCTCGAGAGTGGTGAGCTGATGCAGCGGGCTGCCCGGGGCATCGCGCGCGTGACGGCCGGGCGGATGCGCGAGCGCGGCGCGCGCACCGTCACGGCACTCGTCGGCCCGGGCAACAACGGCGCCGACGCGCTCTACGCCATCGCCCGCCTGGCCAAGCGCGGCTTCGAGGCCTCGGCCGTGTGCATCGACACCACGGCCTCGCAGGTGCAGACCGAGGCCGCCGAGCTCGCTCGGCAGCGCGGAGCCACGGTTCTCGCCGCCGACAGCCGCGAGGCGCTCACCGCGATCTCCCGGGCCGAGGTCGTCCTCGACGGCATCACCGGCATCGGGGGCAGGCCGGGACTGCCTCCCTTCGCCCGGCCGTGGGTCGACGCGATCCGTGACCGGGCCTGGGTCATCTCCGTCGACACCCCGAGCGGGCAGCCGGTCGAGGGTGGCGACGCGCTCGCCGACGCGGTCTTCGCCGACGAGACCGTGACCTTTGGTGCGCCCAAACCGGTGCACCTGCTGCCCCCGACCGAGGCCGCCTGCGGTGTGCTCACCGTCATCGACATCGGGCTCGACCTCACCGAGGCGACGCCCGCCGTCGTGCGGATCACCCCCGACGACGTGCCGCTTCTGTGGCCGGTGCCGGGGCCCGACGACGACAAGTACTCGCGCGGGGTCCTCGGGGTCGTCGCCGGTGGTGAGCAGTACACGGGCGCAGCGGTGCTCACGACGACGGCGGCTGTCACCGCCGGGGTGGGCATGGTCCGCTACGTCGGCACCGAGACGCCGACCGCGCTCGTGCGGGCGGCGGTCCCCGAGGCCGTCCACGGCGAAGGGAGGGTCCAGGCCTGGGTCGTCGGGCCCGGTCTCGACACGACCTCGACCGCGCCGGGCGCCGACGCCCAGCTCGCCGCTGCTCGGGCCGCGCTCGACTCCGACCTGCCCGTGCTCGTCGACGCCGGTGGTCTCGACCTCGTCACCGGCCGACGCGATGCGCCGACCCTGCTCACACCGCACGCGGGGGAGTGCGCGCGGATGATCTCCCGGCTGCGGGAGCGCTCGACCGAGCTGACCCGCGAGGAGGTCGAGGGCTCACCGCTCGAGCACGCCCGGATGCTCGCCGGGCTCACCGGTGCAACGGTGCTGCTCAAGGGGAGCGCGACACTCGTCGTCGACGTCGACGGACCGGTGCACGTGCAGGACGACGCGCCGGCGTGGTTGGCGACCGCAGGGTCGGGTGATGTCCTCGCCGGGCTCGCCGGAGCCCTGCTCGCGGGCGGGCTGGAGCCGGCCGAGGCAGGCTCGCTCGCCGCGCTCGTGCACGGACGCGCCGCCCACGACGCCAACCCCGGGGGGCCGGTGCGGGCACTCGCCGTGGCGCACGCGCTCGGCCCGACCGTCGCCGCGCTGCTGCGCTCCTAACCCCGGGCCGACTCAGCCCACCAGTTGACCCCGCCGTCGACGGCGTGCTCGTCGATGCGGGTGAGCTCCTCGTCGGTGAAGTCGGTGTGGCCCAGCGCGTCGAGGCTGTTGTCGAGCTGCTCGACGGTGCGTGCGCCGACGAGCAGCGAGGTGACCCGCTCGTCGCGCAGCGCCCAGGCCAGGGCCATCTGCGCGAGGGTCTGACCGCGCTCCTGGGCGAGGGCGCCGAGCGCGCGGATGCGGGCGATGTTGTCGTCGGTCAGCTGGTCGGCGATGCCGGTGCCCTCGCGGGCGGCGCGCGAGTCCTCGGGGATGCCGCCGAGGTACTTGTTGGTGAGCAGCCCCTGGGCGAGTGGGGTGAAGGCGATCGTGCCGACCCCGAGCTCGTCGACGGTGTCGAGCAGCTCGTCCTCGATCCAGCGGTTGATCATCGAGTAGGACGGCTGGTGGATGAGCAGGGGAGTGCCCATCTCGCGCAGGGTCGCGTGCGCCTCGCGGGTGCGCTCCGGGCCGTAGGAGGAGATGCCGACGTAGAGCGCCTTGCCCGCGCGGACCGCGGCGTCGAGCGCGCCCATCGTCTCCTCGAGCGGCGTGTCGGGATCGAAGCGGTGGCTGTAGAAGATGTCGACGTAGTCCAGACCCATCCGCTCGAGCGACTGGTCGAGCGAGGCGAGCAGGTACTTGCGCGAGCCGCCGCCCTGCCCGTAGGGGCCGGGCCACATGTCCCAGCCGGCCTTGGTCGAGATGATCAGCTCGTCGCGGTAGGGGCGGAAGTCGTCGGCGAAGATCGTCCCGAAGTTGCGCTCTGCGGCGCCGTAGGGCGGGCCGTAGTTGTTGGCGAGGTCCATGTGCGTCACGCCCCGGTCGAAGGCGCGCCGCAGCACCGCCCGCTGCGTCTCGAGGGGCTCCGCGTCGCCGAAGTTGTGCCACAGGCCGAGCGAGATCGGGGGCAGGAGCAGGCCCGAACGGCCGCACCGGCGGTAGTCCGTGGCGTCGTATCGGGTGCGGTCGGCTTGGTAGTCGTCGGCGCGGTAGGTCATGCCTGCCAGTCTGCCCCCCTTCGCCGATCTAGACTCGGTCGGTACCCATGGACATCTCGACCCCGCACCCCGCCCTGCCGTCCGTCGCGACTCCCTCGGTCCTGCCGAGCGATGCGCCGACCGACGGCCTGTCCGCGTGGGCGGACATCGACCTCGACGCGATCCGCGGCAACGTCGCCCGCCTCGGCGAGCTCGCCGGTGACGCCGACGTCATGGCGGTCATCAAGGGCGATGCCTACGGCCACGGCCTCGTCCCGGTCGCCGGCGCAGCCCTGGCCGGCGGCGCGACCTATCTGGGCATCGCCCAGCTCGGCGAGGCGTTGGCTGCCCGTGCCGCTGGCATCACCGCGCCGATCCTCACCTGGCTCTTCCCGCCCGGGGCCGACCTCGCCGCTGCCGTGCGCGCCGACCTCACCCTCTCGGCCGGTGCCCCGTGGGCGCTCGCCGAGATCGCCGCGGCGGCCCGGGCCACCGGGCAGACCGCCCGCGTCCACCTCAAGGTCGACACCGGCCTGGGGCGCGGGGGCGCGTGGCGCGACGACCTCGCCGGCATGCTCGTCGACGCGGCCCGGCTCGAGGCCGAGGGCGTGCTCGACGTCGAGGGCATCTTCAGCCACTTCGCCTACGCCGACGCGCCCGACCACCCGACGGTGCGCGCCCAGCAGGAGACCTTCGGCGCGATCCTCGAGGACGCCGAGCGTGCCGGTCTGCGCCCGCGCATCCGCCACCTCGCCAACTCCGCGGCGACCCTGACCAACCCCTCGGCGCGATTCGACATGGTCCGCCCCGGGGTCTCGATCTACGGGCTGTCGCCGGTGCCCGACATCGGTGGGCCCCCCCACTTCGGCCTGCGCGAGGCCATGCGCGTCGTCGCCCGCCTCATCAACGTCAAGGACTGCCCGGCCGGCCAGGGTGTCTCCTACGGCCACCAGTACACGACGAAGGGGGACACCCGCCTCGGCCTCGTGCCGCTCGGCTATGCCGACGGCATCCCCCGGCACGCCTCGGCTGTCGGCCCGATGCAGGTCCACGGCCGCCGCTACACCGTCGCGGGACGGGTGTGCATGGACCAGATGGTGCTCGACCTGGGCGCCGACAGCCCCGCCGTGGCCGGCGACGAGGTCGTCCTCATCGGCCGCGAGGCCGACGGCGAGCCGACCGCCCAGGACTGGGCGGCCGCGATCGACACGATCAACTACGAGATCGTCACCCGGCTCGGGCCCCGCGTCCCGCGCCGCTACCTCGGAGGCCAGTGATGGACGAGCACGAGCACGGCGGCATCGGCAAGGCTGCGGCGACCGGCATCGGCCTCGCGGCCGCAGCCGTCGGCGGTGTGGCGATCGCCGGTGCGGGCTACGCGGGCCGGTCCGCGGTCAAGCGCTCCCGCGCCTATGCGGTGACCCACCACGACGAGGTGCACGTCTTCCCCTTCGTCACGGACAAGGTGCAGGCCGTCCCGGCCAACGACGGGGTCGTGCTGCACGTCGAGGTCGACGAGCCGGAGGGCTGGACCCCGCAGACCGGGCCGACCGTCGTGCTCGTCCACGGCTTCGTGCTCAACCTCAGCTCGTGGGTCTTCCAGCGGCGCGCGCTCGTCGACGCCGGCTACCGCGTCGTCAGCTACGACCAGCGCAACCACGGCGCCTCCCAGGCCGGCGACCTCGAGCGCTGCACCATCGACCAGGTGGGCCAGGACCTGCGGGCCGTCGTCGACGCGACGACCCCCGACGGCGAGATCGTCCTCGTCGGCCACTCGATGGGCGGCATGACGATCATGAGCTTCGCCGGTCGCTATCCCGAGCTCACCCGCGACCGGGTCCGCGGAGTCGCCCTCATCGCGACGAGCGCCGGCGGCGACAGCCTCGTCCACGTTGGCCTGGGCAAGGTGCTCGACGGCGTGATCACCCGCTTCGGTCCGGGGTTCCTCGGTGGGCTCGGCCGTCGCGACGGCGTGTGGGGCGGCATGCGCGCCGCCGGTCGCGCCGTCGAGAACCGGGCGATCCAGCGCTACTCCTTCGGCACCCCGATGCCCAAGGACATGCTGCGCAAGCTCGCGACGATGATCTTCGGCACCCGGCTCGACGCGATCGGCGCCTTCCTGCCCGAGCTCGACGAGCTCGACGTGCGCGACAGCCTGCCCGGTCTCGTCGACACCCCCGTGCTCATCGTCGCGGGGTCCAAGGACGTGCTCACGCCGCCGGCGCACAGCCAGGCGCTCGCCGACGCCCTGCCGGCGGCCGAGCACGTCGTCGTACCCGGCGTGGGCCACCTGCTCCAGCTCGAGCGGCCGGGGCCGGTCACCGACGGCATCCTCGGTCTGCTCGAGCGCAGCCGCGGCGAGGACGCCGAGCGCGACGCCGAGCGGGCCAAGGCGGCCGTCAGCGAAGGGACCGCGGAACCCGCGACGGAGAGCACCGCATGAGTCTGCTGCTGCCCGACGCGGACACGACCGTCGCCGCCGGTCGCCGACTGGCCGACCTGCTGGGGGCCGGCGACCTCGTCGTGCTCACCGGGGGCCTGGGCGCCGGCAAGACGACCCTGACCCGTGGCCTCGGCGAGGGGCTCGGGGTGCGGGGCGCGGTGACCTCCCCGACCTTCGTCATCGCGCGCGTCCACCCCTCGCTCGTGGGGGGGGGCCCTGAGCTCGTCCACGTCGACGCCTACCGCCTCGGTGGCTCCGCCGAGCTCGACGACCTGGACCTCGACTCCGAGCTCGACGAGGCCGTGACCGTCGTCGAGTGGGGTGCCGGCCTCGCCGAGGGACTGGCCGACGAGCGGCTCGAGATCACCCTCGTCGCCGACCCGGCGACCGAGGCACGGACGCTCACCGCCACCGGTGTCGGCGCACGCTGGGCAGGCGTCGACGTCGAGTCCCACCTGCAGGAGGCCGTGGGCGCGACGACCCGCACGTCCGCCGACGAAGGGGGAGTGCCGTGAGGCTGCTCGCGCTGGACACGGCCACCTCGGCGATCTCGGTCGCCGTCCACGACGGCGAGCGGGTGCTCGCCAGCCGCTCCGTCGTCGACGCGCGCCGGCACACCGAGCTGCTCGCGCCGCTGGTCGTCGAGACGCTCGCGAGGGCAGCGACCGCCGTCGACGAGCTGACCCACGTCGCCGTCGGGACGGGCCCCGGGCCCTTCACCGGGCTGCGGGTCGGTCTCGTCACCGCGCAGACCCTCGCCCACGCGCGGGGCATCACCGTGCACGGGGTGTGCTCGCTCGACGCGCTCGCCGCCGCGGCTGCCGCCGGCGGGCATGAGGGCGAGCTGCTCGTGGCGAGCGACGCCCGGCGCAAGGAGGTCTACTGGGCCCGCTACCGCTGCGCTGCGGGTGGGATCACGCCGCTCGACGAGCCTGCCGTGACCCGGCCCGCCGACCTGCCGGACGACGTGCGCGTGCTGCCCACGGTCGGCCGGGGTCCGCTGCTCTACCCCGACCTGCTGGCGCACCCGCTCGACCTGGCGGGTGAGGGGGCCGACGCCGCCCTGCTCGACGTCGACGCCGGGGTGCTCGCCGCCCTCGCCGCCCGGCGCATCGCCGCGGGCGAGGAGATGCCCGTCGAACCGCTCTACCTGCGCCGCCCCGACGCGGTCGCGCCCGCGTCGACGGCGCCGAAGTCCGCGCTGAAGCCCTCACCCCGTCAGCAGCAGCGCGACCTGAGGCAGGGCGAGCGGGCCGGCCGCGGTGCCGAGGCGAGCCAGTGACCGCGGTGACGGCTCCCCCCTTCGTCATGAGGGAGGTGCGCTGGCAGGACCTGGAGCGACTGGCGGACCTGGAGCAGGAGCTCTTCGGCACCGAGGCGTGGAGCCTCGCGTCGTGGTGGGGCGAGCTCGCCGGTCGGCCGCGGCGCGAGTACCTCGTCGCGGAGGACGGCGACGGGATCGCCGGCTACGCCGGGCTGGACCACGCGGGCGACACGAGCGACGTCATGACCATCGCGACCCTGCCGCGGGTGCGCGGGCGCGGGCTCGGGCGCCGTCTGCTCGAGGAGCTCGTGGCGCGCTCGCGGGCCGCGGGCGCCGAGCGACTGCTGCTCGAGGTGCGAGCGGACAACACCGCGGCGCGCGGGCTCTACGACTCGGCCGGCTTCCGGCTGCTGCAGACCCGGCGCGGCTACTACCCGGGTGGGGTCGACGCGCTCGTCCTCGCCCTCGACCTGACGCAGGAGGCGCAGGCATGACGGACGCACCCTTGGTCCTCGGCATCGAGACCTCGTGCGACGAGACCGGTGTCGGCATCGTCCACGGCACCGAGCTGCTCTTCGACGCCATCGCGTCGAGCGTCGACGAGCACGCCCGCTTCGGCGGCGTCGTGCCCGAGGTGGCCTCCCGAGCGCACCTCGAGGCGATGGTCCCGACGATCGAGCGGGCCTGCCGCGAGGCCGGGGTCGCCCTGACCGACCTCGACGGCATCGCCGTGACCTCCGGTCCGGGGCTCGCCGGGCCGCTGATGGTCGGCGTCGCATCGGCCAAGGCGCTGGCGGTGGCGCTGGGCCTGCCGATCTACGGGGTCAACCACCTGGCGAGCCACGTCGCCGTCGACATCGTCGAGCACGGTCCGCTGCCCGAGCCGACGATGGCGATGCTCGTGAGCGGCGGGCACTCCTCGCTGCTGCTCGTCCCCGACGTCACGCACGACATCCGCAGTCTCGGCTCGACGATCGACGACGCTGCGGGGGAGGCCTTCGACAAGGTGGCCCGCGTGCTCGGCCTGCCCTTCCCCGGGGGGCCGCACATCGACCGGGCGGCGAGCGACGGGCAGATCACCATCGACTTCCCGCGTGGGCTCTCCACCCGCAAGGACATGGAGCGTCACCGCTTCGACTTCTCCTTCTCCGGCCTCAAGACGGCGGTGACCCGGTGGGTCCAGGCCGAGCAGGCCGCCGGGCGCGACGTGCCGGTGGCCGACGTCGCTGCGTCCTTCCAGGAAGCCGTCGTCGACATCCTCACCCGCAAGGCGGTCCTCGCCTGCACCGAGCACGACGTCGCTGCGCTCCAGGTCGGTGGCGGGGTGGCCGCCAACTCGCGCTTGCGGGCGATGGCCCAGCAGCGGTGCGACAACGCGGGCATCCAGCTGCGCGTCCCGCGGCCGGGGCTGTGCACCGACAACGGCGCGATGGTCGCCAGCCTCGGCGCCCAGATGATGCTCAAGGGCCGGCCGGCCAGCGACCTGTCGCTGCCGGCCGACAGCTCGCTGCCGGTGACCGACGTGCGCACCGGCCTGCCCGTGCACGTCGACCACGACCACGCGCACTGAGGCTGCGGCCGGCTCGGCCGAGCCGGCCGAGGTCGTCGCTGCTCCGTGCTGTGGGCGGGGCTGGGCGGGGCAGTGGGGCGGCGTAGTCCGGTCCGGTCGGCCGGGGTGTGCTGGATCGGGAGCCGTGACCCGTCGTACGCAGCAGTGGCGTAGGCACCGCCCGGACCGCCGGACCCTCGGCCCCCGGGCCCACGGGCCGGGCGCGAGCTCAGCCGAGCGCCGGCTCGCGCCAGCCCTGCGGGGCGATGCCGTGCCGCCGAGCGAGATGCAGCAGGACCGCGGCGACGAGCGTCGTGGCGGCCACGCTTGCCCCGGCGGCGAGCGGGGTGCTCGTCACGCCGGTGTCGACATAGCTCTGCTCGAGGCCGCCGGCCAGCAGGCCCAGGGTGACGACGAGCAGGTTGTTGACCATGTGGAGGGCGATGATCGCCTCGAGACCGCCGGTGCGCCAGGTGAGCCAGCACCCGACCGCGGCCATCCACCCGAGGTCGATGAGGATCCACACGTCCAGCGATCCGTGCGCCAGGGCGAAGAGTGCCGCCGACAGCAGGGTCGTCACGCCGAGCGCGACGACGGGGGAGCGCACCCAGGCACCCAGGCCCTGAACGAGCCCACCACGCATGAAGATCTCCTCGGCGGCGGCCTGCAGCGGCGTCGTCAGCAGCGACACGACGAGCAGTCCGACCCAGTGCTCCGGACGCCCGAGCACCTCTGCACCGTCGGCGAGCCAGGCGATGGCGAGGTAGGCCGCCCAGATCGGCGCCAGCACGGCACCGCAGCGGGCCAGCCAGGCCCACCGCATGCGTCCGGCCACGGACAGCACCCGCCCCGCGCCCGGACCGAAGCCGACCCGCAGGCCCAGCAGGGTGGCGGGGATGAGCACGGCGATGAGGAGGTTGCCCAGCAGCGACGCCGCGGGGTCGAGCACATCGAGCATCTGCTCCTCGCTCGCGACCAGACCCGTGGCGATGAAGACGCCGGTGATCACGCCCATCCCGACGAGGGCCGCGATCGAGGCGACGAGGAGCGCGAGGAGGGGCCGCCACCAACGGTGGCTGGGCCCGCGCATCTGGTGGACGTAGCTGCGCGCCTGGGTGGGTTGCGGGTCCGCCGGTTCGCTCGGGGCCGGCAGCAGGGTCGTCGGGGGGGCGAAGGGGGTCTCGGGCGTCTGCGGGCCCGTCGTCGAGGTGCTCATGCGGCAAGACTCGCGCCGGCACCGCGTCGCGGGCATCGGCCCGTGGTCTCGGCTGCCGTCAGCCTTTGGTCGCGGCGGGGGTTGCCCTCACCCGAGCCAGAGGTCTACGCGCCGGTCGCCGGTTGGCTCAGCCGCAGCGCAGCAGACCCATGTCCTCCTTGAGGGTGAGTACGCGGGTGACCGAGGCCGTCACCTGCTTGCCGAAGGCGGCATCCCCCTTCGCCTTGGCCTCGATGGCGGACACCATCGTGGGGACCTGGGCCGGCTCTGCGGTCAGGACGATGTCGCCGCCGGCGGAGATGAAGCGCGTCGCGCGCTCGCCGACCGGCGTGGCCGCGACCGCCTTGGCCGCGCCGACGTCGTCCGTGATGACGACCCCGTCGAAGCCCAGGTCGTCCCGGAGCATGCCGTCGACGATCTTGCGGGAGAAGAGGGCCGGGGTCTCGCCGTCGATCTTGGAGTAGTGCGCGGAGCCGACCATGACGATCTTGGTCCCGGCCTCGATGCTGTCGGCGAAGGGGGTCAGGTGCGCGTCGTCGCGGGTCATCGTCGAGTCGGTGATGCCGGTGTCACGCAGGTCGGTGTTGCCGGTGATCCGCCCCAGCCCGGGGAAGTGCTTGACCGTCGGCTCGACGCCCGCGTCCTGCATGCCCTGACCGAAGGCGACCGCGCCCTTGCTCGCGGCCTGCGGGGTCGAGCCGTACTGGCGGCCCCATTTGCCGATGGGTTCGTTGGCCGTACCGATCTCGCTGGGGACGGTGTCGGCGGTCGGGGCGAGGTTGACGTTGACCCCCGCCTGCTTGAGCTCGGCGCCCCAGCCCTTGGCCGAGGCCCGCAGGTCGGGGTCCTGCGCCTGCTCGAGGCCGGAGGGCATCGAGGTGAAGCCGGACCCGGTGAGCTGCTGGACCTCGCCGCCCTCCTGGTCGGCGGCGACGAGCATGCCCACCTTGGTCCCGTCGACGGTGGGGGAGACCTCCTGCAGGTGCTTGCTGGCGGCCGCGACGGTCGCGCTCTCCTGCCAGCCACCGAGGTAGAGCATCGAGCCCAGGCCCTGCGCCCCGATCGGCCCGTCGAGCGTGGTGGCCGGCCCCGGCTGCATGGCCGCCATGAGCAGCTGTCCGGCCTGCTGGGTCGGCGTCATGGCGTCACGCACCTGCTCGACGCAGGCGCTGGCCTCGGGGCCGGAGGCGGTCGTCGTGGTGGACCGCGACGAGGACGAAGGGGAGGACGTCGCCGCCGAGGAGGACGTCGCGGAGGTCGTGTCCTCGGCCGAGGTCGAGGACGGAGTCGAGGACGACGTCGAGGAGGAGCTCGTGCTGCCCGCTCCCGGGTCGTCGGAGGCGCACCCGACGAGGGCGAGGACGGCGAGGCCTGCAGCGGCGCGGGTCAGGTGACTGGCTCGGGTCGGCATGGGGGGCAGGCTACCTGCGCCGCATGGGCGTCGACGGCGCTCGCGCCGGTGATGCCGCGCTCAGGAGGCCTCGACGACGAGCACGGCATGCTCGCCGCCGACGCGGGTGAGCACGACGGTGGCACTGTCGCCGTCGCCGGCCCCGCGGCCGATCTTCAGCTGCTTGCGCAGCTGGTCCTCGTCGAGCCGGATCCCGCGCTTCTTGACCGTGAGGCCGGTGACCCCGCGCTCGCGGAGCCACCCGCGCAGACCCTTGACGGAGAAGGGCATCGCCTCGAGCACCTCGTAGCGTCGGGCGTGGCCGAGGTCGACCGCGTCGTCGCTGGTGACGTAGCCGAGCCCGGCCTCGAGCTCCATGCCGGAGACGGCGCCGGTGACGGTGCCGATGAGGCCTGCCCGGGTGACCGCGCGGTCGGCCTCGTAGAGCCAGCGGCCGGTGTCGGCGAGCGAGAGGGCGGCGGCCGGGTCGTCCTCGCAGCTGCGCTGGTCGACCTCGACCGGCGGCGCGCCCTTGCGCAGGACCCGGGCGCTGCGGCCGGCCTCCTTGACGAGCGGGCCCCACCAGACCGTGCACTCGAGGACGGTGCCCTGCCACGAGGTCCACTGGGCCTCGGTGCCGAGCGGCGGGATGTCGTGGGGGAGCGAAGGGGAGAGCTTGGCCCCGGTCGCGGGGACGTCACGGGCGACGGAGAGCACGAAGTCCCACGACGGGGAGATCTCGTCGAGCCGGAAGACGCGCCGGGTGCGGCCGGAGCGGTCGGTGACTCCGGGGGTGCGGCGGGCGGGGTCGAGCCAGACTCCGGTGCGCGAGTGCAGCGGGTCGAGCGGTGCCTCGAAGTCCTCGGCCACACCGGTGCGGGCCCGGCTGTCGGGCCACGGCCGCAGGTTGACGTCGGCGATGGCCGCCGTGAGCGGGTCGGCATCGACGCCGTGGACGGTGACACCGAGGGCGCTCATCGCCATCGCGTCCGAGCCGATGCCGCAGCCGAGGTCGTGGACGGTCGCCAGGCTGGCCGTCGCGTAGCGGCCGGCGTGCGTCGCCGCCACCTCGAGCCGGCTGGCCTGCTCGAGACCATCGGGGGTGAAGAGCATGCCGTCGGCGAACTCGCCGAACTTCTCCTGCGCGCGCGCCTGCAGGCGCTTCTGCGTCAGGAGGGCGGCGACGCGCTCGGCGGAGTGACCCCCCGCCCGCAGCCGAGAGGCCAGACCGACCGCGTCCGCCTCGCGGTACTCGGGCAGGCCGTGCAGGGACTCGTGCCCCTCGGGGGAGGCCAGCCAGCGCACGGTCGTCGGATCCACGTGCGCCATTGTCACGCATCCCGGGCCGCCCAGCGGCCCGGTCGCGACGGGGATTGGCACTCGGGTTGACCGAGTGCCAATCGGGTGCCTAGATTTGCTCTTGGCACTCACCTCCGGCGAGTGCCAGATGCCACGGTTGGACGACCCCCGCGACGGCGCCCGGCCAGGCTTCGCCCCACGTTCACACACACGTCCCCACAGAAGGAGTCACCGTGTCGGTTTCCATCAAGCCGCTCGAGGACCGGATCGTCGTCCAGGGCATCGAGGCGGAGCAGACCACCGCCTCCGGCCTCGTCATCCCGGACACCGCCAAGGAGAAGCCCCAGGAGGGCGAGGTCGTCGCCGTCGGCCCCGGCCGGTTCAACGAGGACGGTGACGAGCGCATCCCGATGGACATCTCCGTCGGCGACCGCGTCATCTACTCCAAGTACGGCGGCACCGAGGTCAAGCACGGCGGCCAGGAGTACCTCATCCTCTCCGCGCGCGACGTGCTCGCGATCGTCGGCTGACGATCCTTCCCAGTACTGAGCTGACGCCCCGGGTGCGGCCCCTCCCGGGCCCTCCGGGGCGTCACCTCTTCCCCCTTCGTTAGAACCAAAGGACAGACATGGCCAAGGAACTGGAGTTCAACGACTCCGCCCGTGACGCCCTCCAGCGCGGCGTCGACCAGCTCGCCAACGCCGTCAAGGTGACCCTCGGCCCCAAGGGCCGCAATGTCGTCATCGACAAGCAGTGGGGCGCCCCCACGATCACCAACGACGGCGTGACGATCGCCCGCGAGATCGAGCTCGAGGACCCCTACGAGAACCTCGGCGCCCAGCTCGCCAAGGAGGTCGCCACCAAGACCAACGACGTCGCCGGTGACGGCACGACGACCGCGACCGTCCTCGCCCAGGCCATGGTCAAGGAGGGCCTGCGCAATGTCGCCGCGGGAGCCGCCCCGTCCGGCCTCAAGCGCGGCATCGACAAGGCCGTCGAGGCCGTCTCGGCCCGCCTGCTCGAGACCGCCCGTGAGGTCGAGGGCAAGGACGAGATCGCCCAGGTCGCGTCGCTGTCCGCCCAGGACCAGGGCATCGGCGGGATCATCGCCGACGCCTTCGACAAGGTCGGCAAGGACGGCGTCATCACCGTCGAGGAGTCCTCGACCGCCGAGACCGCGCTCGACTTCACCGAGGGCATGCAGTTCGACAAGGGCTACATCAGCCCCTACTTCGTCACCGACCCGGAGCGTATGGAGGGTGTCCTCGAGGACGCCTACGTCCTGATCAACCAGGGCAAGATCTCCAACATCCAGGAGATCCTCCCGGTGCTGGAGAAGGTCGTGCAGTCCGGCAAGCCGCTGCTCGTCATCGCCGAGGACATCGACGGCGAGGCCCTCTCGACGCTCGTCGTCAACAAGCTCAAGGGCGTCTTCAACGTCGCGGCCGTCAAGGCTCCCGGCTTCGGCGACCGCCGCAAGGCGATGCTCCAGGACATGGCGATCCTCACCGGCGGTCAGGTCATCGCCGAGGAGGTCGGCCTCAAGCTCGACCAGGTCACCCTCGAGGACCTTGGGCAGGCCCGTCGCATCGTCGTCACCAAGGACACCACGACGATCATCGACGGCCAGGGTGCTGCCGACGACGTGACTGGTCGGGTCAACCAGATCAAGTCCGAGATCGAGCGCACCGACTCCGACTGGGACCGCGAGAAGCTTCAGGAGCGCCTCGCCAAGCTTGCCGGTGGCGTGTGCGTCATCCAGGTGGGTGCCCACACCGAGGTCGAGCTCAAGGAGAAGAAGCACCGCATCGAGGACGCGATCTCCGCGACCCGCGCGGCCATCGAGGAGGGCATCGTCGCCGGCGGTGGCTCCGCCCTGGCGCACGCGGTCGCCGCGCTCGACTCCGTGCAGCTCGAGGGTGACGAGCAGGTCGGTGCCAACATCGTGCGCACCGCCGGTGTCGAGCCGCTGCGCTGGATCGCCGAGAACGCGGGCCTCGAGGGTTACGTCGCCGTCGCCAAGGTGCAGGAGCTGACCCCGGGTCAGGGCCTCAACGCCGCGACCGGCGAGTACGGCGACCTCATCGGCCAGGGCGTCATCGACCCGGTCAAGGTCACCCGCTCCGCGCTCGTCAACGCCGCCTCGATCGCGTCGATGGTCCTCACCACCGACACGCTCGTCGTGGACAAGAAGGAGGACGAGGACGAGGGTCACGGCCACTCGCACTGACGTCCCGACCTGATCGAATGGGGTGGCGCACCGGTTGGTGCGCCACCCCATTCGTCATGCTCCGTGGTGTAGATGCGACCCAGGAGCCACCGACCGACCCTGATCGCTGTGAAAGACCGCCCCAGCGAGGCTGCCGCGGGCCGCAGCCGGTGGCGCTGAGGGTCAGTCCTCGGGATCGAGCCGCTCGGCCAAGTCCACCCAGAAGGCCAGCGCTGCCTCGGTCATCGCGATTCCCAGCTCGAGCGGGATCATCCGCGAGGCCACATCGGCACGGTCGGCGAACCGCTCCTGGATGGAGTGGTACTCGGCGAGTCGGGCCGTGTGTTGCTTGATTTGGTCGGCGGCCAACCGTCGCTCCGTGTCGGGTCCCATCAACTCGCTGAAGAAGAGTTTCAGCTCCGCGACGTCGCGGATCTGCATCGGATCGGTGATCGGTTGGTCGAGCCACGCCACCAGTGCCTCACGCCCCTCCTCGGTGATCGAGAAGGTCTGGCGACGGCGCCCGTTCGCCTCCTCCTCGACCGTGAGCAGCCCGGCGTCGGCGAGCTTGCGCGGCTCCGAGTAGAGCTGGGCGTGCGGGAACGGCCAGAAGTAGCCGATCGAGTGGCCGGAGGCCCGCTTCAAGTCGTACGAGGTGGAGGGTCCGCGGAGAGCAATCAGCCCGAGCACCAGGAAGGAGGTGACAGTGAGGCGGTCCCTTGACATGCCCACATGGTAAACATATGGTTCAGTCAAGACGGTCCGAAATGGACGGTGCATGTCACACGGTGAAAGGTGTGGGGATGACTTCAACGGCGATGTCCAGGCTCGAGGACGCCAACCTTGTCACCGGCAAGGGCTCCTTCCTCGACGACCTCGACCCCATTCCGGGCACCCTCGTCGCCGCCATCGTCCGGAGCCCGAACGCACACGCCAAGATCACCTCCGTCGACCTGCAACGCGCTCGGAACCATCCCGGCGTGGCCGCGGTGATCGGGCCAGAAGAAGTCCTTGCAGCCTTGAAGCCCTTCCCCCTTTCGCTGCGGGCACCGATGGACTACTACCCGACCGGGACCGACAAGGTCCGCTACGTCGGGGAGCCGGTTGCCGTGGTCGTCGCCACCGATCGATACACCGCCGAGGACGCCGGCGACCTGGTGGACATCAGTTACGAGCTCGAACCCGTCGTCGTGGATGCGATGAAGGCCATCACCCCGAACTCCCCGCTGCTGCACGAGCGCAGCAAGACCAACGTCGCGAGCGATCGCACCTTCAACTTCGGCGAGGTGGACGAGGCCTTCGCCGATGCCGCCCACGTGGTCGAGGGTGAGTACTACTTCCCGCGGTACTCCTCCACCCCGATGGAGTGCTACAACGTGGTGGCCAACTGGGTCGATGGTCCCCAACGCCCCGAGGTGACGGTCTGGTCGAACTTCCACGGGCCCTTCTCGATGGTCCCGGTGCTCTGTGGGGCAATGGGGCTGACCACCTCTCAGCTGCGCCTGCACGTCCCGGCCGACAACGGCGGGTCATTCGGCATCAAGGCGGGCATCTACCCCTACATCGCGTTGATGGCGCTGGCCTCTCGGCACGCGGGTCGACCGGTGCGCTGGTCGGAGGATCGCTCCGAGCACCTGCTCGCCAGCTCAGCCGGGTCGGACCGACACATGAAGGTCCGGACCGCCATCGACGCGGCCGGCATCATCCAGGCCATCGACATCGACTTCGTGGAGAACGTCGGCGCATACCTGCGCCCGCCCGAGCCCGCCACCCTCTACCGCTGCTTCGGCAACATGACCGGGGCGTACGGCATCGAGCACGTCCGACTCCGGTCCCGGGCAGTGGTCACGAACAAGTGCCCGACCGGGCTGAACCGTGGCTTCGGCGGCCAGCAGCTCTACTTCGCCCTGGAACGGATCATGGACAAGGCTGCCAAGGCGGTCGGGCTGGATCGGCTGGAGTTCCGCAAGCGAAACCTGATCGGAGCGGAGTCCTTCCCGTACGCCACCCCGACGGGTGGGATCTACGACTCGGGCAACTACCAGAAGGTGGTGGAACACCTCGAGGACAACTCCGACTACCAAGCCCTGTTGGCCCGCCAGGCCGAAGCCCGGGCGCGCGGCGAACTGGTCGGAACCGGGGTTGCGCTGATCGTCGAACCGTCCGGGACCAACATCGGCTACGTCGGGCTGGCCACCCCAGCGGAGAACCGTCCGCCCGGACGTGGCAAGTCGGGTTCGACGGAACACGTACACCTCAGCGTTGATCCGCAAGGCAACGTCGGCATCACCCTCGGCACCGTCCCGCAGGGCCAGGGGCATGCCACGGTCGCGCGCCAGGTGGTCGCCCGCGAACTCGGTCTACCCGAGGAGCAGGTGGTGCCGACCGTGGTGATGGACACCGCCACCACGGCGTGGACCATCACCTCCGGCAGCTACTCCTCACGATTCTCCCCGCTGCTCACCTCCGCACTGGTGGACGGGGCCCGTGAGATCGGTGAGCGGATCAAGAGGGCCGCTGCCCTGATGCTCGACACCACCGCGGACCTGCTCGAACTCCACCAAGGCACCGTCCGTGTCAAGGGCGACCCGGAGAAGTCAGTGTCGTTCAAGCACGCCGCCGGCCTGATCCACTGGGATCCGGGCCGCCTGCCGGGAGGCGAAGAGGCCACGCTCGAGGTGAACGTCGCCTTCACGCCCCCGCAGGCACAGGCGCCGTCGCGCACCGACCAGGTCAACTCGTCGCTGTGCTACGGCTTCGTCGCCGACCTGGTGAGTGTTCGGATCGACCCGGAGACGCTGGAGATCACCATCGACGACGTGGTCAGCGTTCACGACGCCGGCACCATCCTGAACGAGCAGTTGTTCACAGGTCAGGTGCACGGTGCGATGGTCCAGGCCCTCGGCGGTGCCATGTACGAAGAGATGAGCTACTCCGATTCGGGGCAGCCCGTCTCCACCTTCATGGACTACCTGGTGCCCACCTCGGCGGAGTCGATGTTTCCGTTCCGGATGGATCACATCGAGACCCCCTCCCCGCTCACCCGGCTGGGTGCCAAGGGAGCCGGTGAGGGCGCCAGCATGAGTTTCCCCGTGGCCCTCGCGAATGCTGTCGAGGACGCCATCAGCGAGCACGGGGTGGAGATCAACTCCCTGCCCGTCCACCCCAGCGTGCTGCACGACCTGCTGTACCCGAACGACTGACGACAACACCTGCAGCCCAACCCCCAGCACAAGATCCCCCAGCACACCCATCGAAAGGAATGCCATGCCCACCACCGGAGGCGACATCCGGCTCGAGCGCAGCCATGACGGCCGCGTGGCCAACCTCACCCTCGACCACGGTCGGCTCAACATCGTCACCATGGAGATGCGGGCCTTGATGGCCGAACGGTTCTCCGAGATCGATGCCGACGATGACGTTCGGGTCGTGGTCATCCGTGGTGAGGGTGAGAACTTCACCTCCGGTGGCGACATCGCCGGCTTCATGGAGGTGGCCCCCTTCGACCTGACCGATCTCGGCCACGACGTCACCGCAGCAAGCCGGTCCCCGAAGCCGGTTATCGCGGCGATCGACGGCTACTGCTTCGGCGTCGGCCTGGAGCTCGTGCTGTCCACAGACATTCGGCTGGCCACTCAGCGGTCCTCGTTCGCGCTGCCGGAGATGAAGCTCGGGATGATGCCCGGTTCGGGTGGGACCCAGCGGCTGTCCCGGCTGATCGGGCTGTCTCGCGCGAAGTACCACATCCTCACCGGCGAACGGATCACCGGCCAGCAGGCCCAGGACTGGGGTCTGGTGGCCAGTGCCTCCGCGGACAAGAAGGCAATGGAGGACGAGGTCGAGCGCGTCGTGTCCTCCCTGCTCGGCTTCTCCTCCGTGGCACTGCGGACCGCCAAGGAAGTCCTCGACCGTGGCATCGACGGCCCGCTGGCCACCGGTGTCGAGCTGGAGCGCAAGTCGTACGCGATGCTGCGCGCCACCGAGGACTTCGCCGAGGGTGTCGCTGCTTTCGGGGAAAACCGCAAGCCGCAGTTCCGGAACCGCTGACATGAAGGCCGCTCCCTTCGCGTACGTCCGTCCGACGACTCCGCAGGACGTCGTGGCGGAACTGGCTGCCGCGCAGGCCCATGGCGAGGCGAAGGTCATCGCCGGTGGCCAGTCGTTGGTGCCAGTGCTCGCGATGCGGCTGGGGCGGCCGACCACGCTCGTCGACATCACTCGAGTGGAGCGGTGGCAGCAGATCGAAACTGCTGACCACGTTCGGATCGGGGCCGCGGTGCGGCAGCGCACAGTCGAGCGACACCGCGACCTCGGAGTTCCGCTGCTGTCACGGGCCCTGCCCTGGATCGGCCACCGGGAGATCCGGAGCCGGGGGACCGTGTGCGGATCACTGGCACACGCGGATCCCGCCTCGGAGCTACCGGCGGTGGCACTCACCCTCGGCGCCCGGTTTGGTGTCAACGGGCCCAAGGGGACCAAGGAACTCACCGCCGCGGAGTTCTTCCGCGGAGCGATGACCACGGCCCTGGAACCGGGGGAGGTACTGGAGTACGTCGACTTCCCTCGCGCCCGGCCGGGGCAGGGTTTCGGCTTCGCCGAGACGGCCCGCAGGCACGGCGACTTCGCACTGGTCGGGATCACGGCCATGGTGGAGACGGACGGCGATCGCGTCCGACGGGCCCGGATCGGCGCCTTCGGGGTCGCGGATCGCCCGCAGCTGATCGACGTCACTGATGCAGTGGGCGAACTGCTGTCGGGCGAAGTGCAGCGGGCAGACGCCGGCCGGGTGAGCGACGCACTGGCGGAGGCGGCCGACGCGCTGGTCACCACCGGCGGAGACAAGCACGCCAGCGCTGCTTACCGTCGACGGTTGGTGCGCGTGCTCGGTGGCCGCGAGTTGATCTCCGCCACCCAGCGCAGCATGAGGAGGAACCACTGATGACCGAACTCCGCGAACGGGCACTCGCCCCGCTTCGGCGGCACCGCAGGCGCCGAGGACAGCAGGCGCCGGGGGTGCGTTGTGCCGCCGACGAGTTGATGAGGGTCGATTTCATCATCAACGGTCGACCCGCGACCGTATACGTCGCCCCGCGGGTGACACTGGCGGACGCGCTCCGTGACCATCTCGGCCTGACCGGGACTCACCTGGGCTGCGAGCACGGCGTCTGTGGCCTCTGCACGGTGCTGGTCGACGGCGACGCGGCCCGCGCCTGCTTGACGCTGGCCTGCCAGGTCGACGGCTCCGAGGTGCTGACCGTTGAGGGAATGGGCACTCCCTCCGACCTGCATCCCCTGCAAGAGTCCTTCGGCAGCCACCACGCACTGCAGTGCGGGTTCTGCACCCCGGGGCAGATCATGAGTGCCTACGACCTGCTGAAGACCGACGAGCAGCCGAGCGAGGAAGAACTGCCGGACCAACTGTCCGGCGTGTTGTGCCGGTGCACCGGATACCGCAACATTGTCGACGCCGTCGCCGACGTGGCCCGGAAGTACCCCGACGGGGTGCCAAGACCGCGCAACTGCGCCCAACCCGAACCCCGGCTGCCGCGGGCGACCCTCGGCGGAGCCGGTGAGCCGATGGAGCTCGAACAGGCAAATACCGGGGGACGGGCCGAGATCAGCGTTCCCTCGGGCGAGCCCACCGCCGTCGTCACGGTGGACACCGTGGCCGACGAGCCGATCGACCGGATCTGGTCGATCATCGAAAGTACCTCAACGCTCGCCGCCTGCCTGCCGGGGGCGGAGATCATCGAGGACTTCGGCGACGACCAGTACAAGGGGCGGATGCGGGTCAGCCTCGGCCCGGTACGACTCGCGTTCCTCGGGGACGTGCGGATCGTCGAGCGGGACGAGGGAACGCACCGGGTCAAGGTGATCGGCCAAGCCGCGGACGCGTCCTCCGGCGACGTCGCGGCCGTCGTCGACCTGGTCGCGGAACCGCAGGGGGACGGGCGGACCGCCCTGCGCGCCACGGCCGAACTCCACATGGCGGGCCGGATCGCGCAGTTTGGTCGCGGCCTGGTCAACGACGTCAGCCGGGACATGTTCCAGCAGTTCGCCAGCAACATCGAGGCCGCCGCACGCGGTGAGGCGCCCACCGAGGCCGCCCCGGCCAGCGCACTGTCGATGGTGATGGCCCTCATTCGCTCCCGTGTGGCAGCGCTCGTTCGACTGTTCTCCAGAAGGAATTGACATGGAACTCGGAAGAACCCTTACCTGGGCGGCTGAACGTCACCCCGAGCGGCTCGCGTTCGCAGGCCAGCGCCGACTGACCTACCGCGAGCTCGACGAGCGGACAAATCGGATCGCGAACCTGATGACCTCCCTCGGCGTACGTCGAGGCGACAGGGTCGGGTTGCTCCTGTCCAACAGCGAGGAGATGGCCTCCACCCACCTGGCGCTGCAGAAGATCGGCGTGATGTCCACCCCGTACAACATCCGACTCGGCGAGGTCGAGTTGGTGCACTGCCTGGACGACTCGACCCCGACAGTGGTCGTGGTGGACGACGTCGCCGGCTCGATGGCCGCCGAGGTGCTCAGCGCGTCGAAGGTTTCACCGATCGTGCTGTCAGTCGACACCGATGCGGTGGCCGGGGCTCAGGACTTCGAGCAAGCGGTGGCCGGGGCGGACCCCACTGACCCGGGCGTCGAGGTCGGGCCGGACGACTGGAGCGTGATGCTCTACACCAGTGGCACCACCGGGCGGCCCAAGGGGGTGCCGCGCACCCAGAGCAACGAGCATGCCGCTTCGGTGGGGCACGTCGTGCAGGCCCGTTACGCCCCGGGGGAGATCACCCTCGGCGCGATGCCGCTCTACCACACGATGGGCCTGCGCTCGTTGCTCTCGATGGTGGTGGTGGGCGGCACCTTCGTCGTCCAGCCGGTGTTCAACCCAGGCGAAGCAGTCGACCTGATCGAACAGGAGGGCGTGACGGCGCTCTACCTGGTGCCGACGGCCTTCTGGTCCGTTGTGAACAAGGGTGGCGACATGGAAAGGGTGGCCGGCAGCGTCCGCAAGCTGGCCTTCGCCGGGGCACCAATGACCTCCGCGCTCTGCGAGCAGTTGGTGCAGGCGATCCACCCCGAGGTGTTCGTCAACCACTACGGATCCAGCGAGGTCTACACCTTCTCCATCGCCGCCGACGCCGCCGCCAAGCCGGGCGCAGCCGGACGCCCGGGTGTGTTCGGACGCTGGCGGGTCGTGGACCCCACCTCGGATGAGGCTCATGACTCCCTGCCGGTGGGAACCGAGGGCGAAATCGTGGTCGATCTGCGCTGCCCCGAGGCCTTCGCCGGCTACTGGCAGCGTCCTGACGCCGACGCGAAGTCGATTCGCCACGGGTGGTACCACACCGGGGACGTCGGGCGGGTCGACGAGGACGGCGACCTGTGGGTCGAGGGCCGCGTCGACGACATGATCATCACCGGCGGCGAAAACGTCCACCCGGTCGAGGTGGAAGACGTCCTGTCCCACCACCCGGCGATCGGCGAGGTGGTCGTCGTTGGCCTTCCGGACGAACGCTGGGGGCAGTCCGTGACCTGCTTCGTCGTGCCGGTTGACGGAGTCGACCCGAGTGGGCTCAGCGCGCAGATCCTCGACTGGGCCAAGAACGACTCCGGTCTGTCGCCGTACAAGGTACCCAAGCGTGTCGAGATCGTGCCGGAGATTCCGAAGAGCCCGGTGGGGAAGATCCTCCGCCGAAAGCTGATCGACGCCGAGGCCGCCACGACGGCACGGCCCGTTCCTGATCAACCCACTGAACCACCCACCGAACCACCAACAACTGCCTGACTTCTGTCGGCAGTTCTCCCGGACAACGAGGTCCCCTTCGCTGTCGACTGGTGGCTCGTTGCCGGCGTCGTGGTGCTCATGACCGGGGGGACGGCGGCGGCTGCCTGGGTCGCTTCAGCCCGCATCGTGCGGGCCTCAGACGTGGCTGCGCTGCGCGACGGGGAGTGACCCCCTCCACCCGCGAAGGGGGATCAGGCCGTGACGATGACCCGGACCTCGACGGTCTCGGGCAGGTCGCGCAGACGCTGCTCGGTGTCGGCGGGCAGGCCGCTCGCGAGGTCGGTGACGGCGTAGCCGTACTCGCCCTTGGTGCTCAGCTGCTGGCTGTCGATGTTGACGTCGCCCTCGGACAGGATCGTGTTGACCCGGGCGAGGACGCCGGGGACGTTCTTGTGCAGGTGGAGGATGCGGGTGCTACCCACGGCGACGGGCGCAGCGACGGCCGGGACGTTGACCGACATCGAGGTCGCGCCGGTGTCGGCCCAGTCGCGCAGCTTGCCGGCGACGTAGCGGCCGATGTCGTACTGCGCCTCCTCGGTGGAGCCACCGACGTGCGGGGTGAGGATGACGTTGGGGATGCCCTGCAGGCAGTTCTCGAAGGGGTCGCCCGCCTTCTTGGGCTCGCTCGGGAAGACGTCGACGGCCGCGCCGGCGATGTGCCCCGAGACGAGGTTGTCGCGCAGGGCCTCGAGGTCGACGACGAAGCCGCGCGAGAGGTTGAGGAAGAGGCTGCGCGGGCGCATCTTGGCGAACTGCTCGGCGCCGAAGGTGCCGGCATTGCCCGCGCGGCCGTCGACGTGGAGCGTGATCGTCTCGCAGGTCTCGAGCAGCTCGTCGAGCGAGGTGCACTTCGCGGCATTGCCCAGGGGCAGCTTGTCCTCGAGGTCGTAGAAGGACACGTGCATGCCGAAGGCCTCGGCGACGACCGACAGCTGGGCGCCGATGTTGCCGTAGCCGACGATGCCGAGCGTGCGGCCGCGCACCTCGTGGGCGCCCTTGGCCGACTTGTCCCAGACACCGGCGTGGAGCGCGGCGTTCTTGTCCGTCAGGTGGCGGGCGAGGGCGATGATCTCGCCCAGGGCCAGCTCGACGACGCTGCGCGTGTTGGAGAAGGGGGCATTGAAGACGACGGTGCCGGCCTGGGCGGCCGCGTCGAGGTCGATCTGGTTGGTGCCGATGCAGAAGGCGCCGACGGCCTTGAGCTCGGGCCGGGCCTGGATGACCGCCTGGGTCACCTTGGTCTTGGAGCGGATGCCGAGCAGGTCGACGCCCTCGAGGGCGGAGATCAGCTCGGTCTCGTCGAGGGCCCCGGAGCGGGTCTCGACCTCGAAGCCGGCGGAGGTCAGGGCGTCACGGGCGACGTCGTGGATGTTCTCGAGCAGCAGCACCTTCACGCCTGCAGGGTATGCCCGGGCCGGATGTGGCCGGACAACCGCCCGCGATGCGAACCACAAGGCGGAACGAAGGCCCCACGCGCGCAAGCCTGCTGGCTAGGGTGTGCCCATGCGTCTCCTTGGTGTCCTCGGCGGAATGGGTTGGTCGGCGACGGCGGAGTACTACCGCCGTCTCAACGAAGGGGTCGACGCGCGCCTGGGCGGGTTGCACAGCGCCCGTGTCCTCGTGCACAGCCTCGACTTCCAGCCGGTCGACGACGCCGAAAATGCCGGTGACTGGGACGAGATGGCCCGGCTGCTCGTCGAGGGGGCCCGGAGCCTGCAGGCCGGGGGAGCGGAGGGCATCATCCTCGCCGCCAACACGATGCACGTCGTGGCCGACCAGGTCGCCGAGGCGGTCGACCTGCCCTTCCTGCACATCGCCGAGGCGACCGCTCGCCGGGTCGAGGCCTCGCGGCAGCGCAAGATCGGGCTGATCGCCACGCTGACGACGATGTCGGGGGACTTTTACACCGCTCCCTTCGTCGAGCGCGGCATCGAGGTGCTCCTGCCCGAGGAGGCCGAGCGGCCCGAGGTCGACCGGATCATCTACGAGGAGCTCGTCCACGGGGTCATCAAGGACACCTCACGGCGCGCCCTGCGCTCGGTGATGCAGGGGATGGCCGAGCGGGGCGCCGAGTGCGTCGTGCTCGCGGGCACCGAGCTCGGCCTGCTGCTCGAGGAGGACGACTGCCCCGTGCCGCTGCACGACACCACGGCGATCCACGTCGACCAGGCGCTCGACTGGATGCTCACCGAGGGCTGACCCATCGAGACGGTCGCTGCGCGACCTCCTCAGGGACCGTCGTCACCAGGGGACGTCGATCTCGGCCTCTCCGGTGACGACCTCGACCTGCTGGCCGGCGAAGTCCACGAGGCTGCCCGCCCGGACCTGCGCGCCGCGGCGCGTCTCGGGCTGGCCGTCGACGCTCACCTCGCCGGCGGCGATGACCTCGCGAGCCATCGCGCCGTCCTCCACGAGGCCGGCGAGCTTGAGCAGCTGGCCGAGGCGGATGGACTCGTCACGAATGTGGACCGGTGCGGGAGAGCTCACCCCACCAGCCTAGGACGCGAAGGGGGCGCCTGACGCCCCCCTTCGTCGAGTCGTCGCTCAGCCGGCGATGCCTGCGGCGGCGATGTCGCGCTCGGCGAGGGCGACCTGACGCTCGTCCTCGGTCATGCCGCCCCAGACGCCGAAGGGCTCACGGATGGCGAGGGCGTGCTCGCGGCAGGCGAGCATCACGGGGCAGCCGGTGCAGATCTCCTTGGCGGCCGCGTCGCGGAGGCGGCGGGCCGCGCCGCGCTCGCCGTCGGGGTGGTAGAAGGACTCGCTGCCCGTCTCGCGGCACGCGCCCTCGAACTGCCACTCCCACAGGTCCGCGACCGGACCGGGCGCCTTGTCTGCCTGTGCCATCTGTCTACCTCCGTGCTCAGGGTGCTGTGGAGGTCGAGCACCCCCGTGATTTCTCTGCCAACCTAAGAAGATCGGCGCAAACAGAGGTCGACGAAAAGGTATGGGTTTGCCCTGAAGTTGAGCCTGTTGGTCAGTGATTGGTCAGGTCCGGAGGCGTGCTCGGGGTGGCTTAGGATAGAAAGATGGATTTCGGTGACCCGACCGCCCGTGACCACACCGGGGGCGCGGCCCCCGACCCCTTCGCCAAGGTGGGCCTGACCTACGACGACGTCCTGCTGCTGCCGGGCTACAGCGAGCTGGCGCCCGGCGACCTCGACACCACGAGTCGGCTGACCCGCGAGATCAGCCTCAAGACGCCGCTCATCTCCGCGGCGATGGACACCGTCACCGAGTCGCGGATGGCGATCGCCATGGCTCGCCAGGGCGGCATCGGTGTCCTGCACCGCAACCTGTCCATCGCGGACCAGGCCTACCAGGTCGACCTCGTCAAGCGGACCCAGACGGGCATGATCACCAACCCCGTCGTCATCGGGCCCGACGCGACGCTCGACGACCTCGACCAGCGCTGCGGCGAGTACCGCGTCTCCGGGCTTCCCGTCGTCGACGAGTCCGACGTGCTCATCGGCATCATCACCAACCGCGACCTGCGCTTCACCCCGGTCGCCGAGTGGGCCACGACCCTCGTGCGCGACGTCATGACGCCGATGCCGCTCATCACCGCCCCGGTCGGCATCTCCCAGGAGGACGCCACCCTGCTGCTGCGCCAGCACAAGCGCGAGCGGCTGCCGATCGTCGACGAGCAGGGTCGGCTCGCCGGTCTGATCACCGTCAAGGACTTCGTCAAGAGCGAGCAGTTCCCCGATGCGAGCAAGGACGCGCAGGGCCGCCTGCTCGTCGGTGCCGCCATCGGCTACTTCGGCGACGCGTGGGAGCGGGCGACCACGCTCATCGACGCCGGTGTCGACGTGCTCGTCGCCGACACCGCGCACGGCCACGTCAAGCTGCTCCTCGAGATGGTCCAGCGGCTCAAGTCCGATCCCGCCACCCGGCACGTGCAGGTCATCGGCGGCAACGTCGCCACCCGCGAGGGGGCCCAGGCCTTCATCGACGCCGGCGTCGACGGGATCAAGGTCGGCGTCGGGCCGGGCTCGATCTGCACCACCCGCATCGTCACCGGCGTCGGCGCCCCGCAGATCACCGCGGTCCACGACGCCTCGCTCGCGGCCAAGCCCGCCGGCATCCCCGTCATCGCCGACGGTGGCCTCCAGTACTCCGGTGACATCGCCAAGGCGATCGTCGCCGGGGCCGACACCGTCATGGTCGGCTCGCTCCTCGCCGGCTGCGAGGAGAGCCCGGGCGAGCTGATCTTCGTCAACGGCAAGCAGTTCAAGGCCTACCGCGGCATGGGCAGCCTCGGTGCGATGAGCAGCCGCGGCAAGAAGTCCTTCAGCAAGGACCGCTACTTCCAGGCCGAGGTCACGAGCGACGACCAGCTCGTGCCCGAGGGCATCGAGGGCCGGGTCGCCTACCGCGGCACCCTCGCCCAGGTCGCCCACCAGATGGTCGGTGGCCTGCGGCAGTCGATGTTCTACGTCGGCGCGGGCACCGTCCCCGAGCTGCAGGCGAAGGGGAAGTTCGTCCGGATCACCTCCGCCTCCCTCAAGGAGAGCCACCCCCACGACATCCAGGGCATCGTCGAGGCGCCCAACTACAGCCTGGGCTGACCATGTCTGCGCGGGGGGAGCAGCACGTCGAGCCCAAGGCCCTGGGGCCGATGTGGTGGCTGATGATCGTCGTCGGCCTGCCCGTCGTGCTCCTGCTCATGGCGGTCCTGTCCTTCGCCATGACCATGCTCACCCGCATGCTCGTCGAGGGGCAGACCGAGCCCGACGCGCACGTGCCGACCTTCCTCGCGTGGTTCGTGCTCTTCGGCGGTGCGGCGCTCGTCTTCTACGTCCGCGACACGTGGCGACAGCTCAAGGACGAGCGCGTGCACGTCGACGTCTTCGGCAACGAGCTGCGGATCGACCGGTGGTCACCGCCGCACGAGCGGGAGCGATTCGCCGAGCGGGTCGCGGCCGACGAGGGGGCCCGCACCCGCCAGGCGGGGCGGCGTGACGCCAGCGCACCGGCCCGTCAGCGACCTGAGCCCACCGAAGACGAGCTGCGTGCCGCCGCGCTGCGTCGTCGTGAGGTCGGGCCGGGGATCCCGACGTCGACCCGTGGCAGCGGCCGGGGCCTCGACCTGCTGGGCACGATCGGCGGCATCTGCCTCATCGCCTGGTTGCCCGCCCTCGTCGTGCTCGGCGTCGTCCTGAGCAAGCTGCAGGACACGATCGCCCCCGAGTGGGCCATGCTCTCCCTGGTCCTGCTGCCGATCGGGTGGCTGCTCTCCTGGACTGCCGGGCTGCTGCGGCACCGCTGGTTGCGCACCCGCGAGACCCGCAGCGACCTCGCGGGGTTCCACATGGTCACGGCCTTCGTCGGGATCGTGATCCTGACGGTCACCGGCATCACCGGCCTCGTCATGCGCGACGAGGCGCTCGGTGTCGCCCTGATCAGCTTCCCCCTCGTCGCCCTGTGTGTTTGGGTCATCCGCCACGAGGCGCACCACCACATCTCCGACGGCTCGAGTGGCGACGGCCCCAGCGGCGACGTCGACCTGACCTTCGTCACCTCCGACTGAGCGTCGCCCGGTAACCCGGCAGCACGGCCCCACCGTCCTCGCTGCGGTCGACGGATCCGGCAGCCAGCACCGCCCGGGCGATGGCCCGGCTCACGCAGTCGGCTGCCGCGGTCTGCAGCTCCACCACGTCGAAGGGAGTCGACGTCACCCCGCCCGGTGTCGACAGCGCGAAGACCGTGTCGCCGTCGAAGGCCGTGTGCACGGGGGACAGGGCCCGGGCGAAGCCGTCGTGGGCGACGCCCGCGAGCTTCGAACAGCCGGCCTTGTCGAGCCGGGCATCTGTCGCGACGACCGCGAGCGTCGTGGCGGTCCCCGCGCGCAGAGCCTGCGCCTCGGCCTCCTGGCGCTCCCAGTGAGCTTGCACCGCAACGGGATCCGGCTCGGGCACGTCGACCTCGCCCGGCGCGAGCAGGCGCTCGGCGAGCAGCCGGCCGTCGGGGGAGAGGGGTGAGCCGACGGCGTTGACCGCGACGAGAGCGCCGACCGTCGCGCCCGACGACAGGACGAGGCTCGCCGACCCGATGCCGCCGCGCAGGCCCCCGGCACGGGCTCCGGTGCCGGCGCCGACACTCCCTTCGTCCACCGGGCCGTCGCTCGCCGCCAGGTAGGCCGCGCGCCCCTCGGCCGGTCCGGGATGGTGGCGCCAGGCGCCGGCGCGCCCGAGGTCGAAGAGGATCGCCGCGGGCACGATCGGCACGACCTCGCCGGGCCCGGGGCCGATCGGCCAGCCGCGGCCCTCGTCGGCGAGTGCGGCGACCACACCGTCCGCGGCGGACAGGCCGTAGGCGCTGCCCCCCGAGAGGACGACGGCGTCGACGGCGTCGACGAGGTTGCGAGGGTCGAGCAGGTCGGTCTCGCGGGTGCCCGGACCGCCACCGCGCACGTCGACCCCACCCGTGGTGCCGAGCGGCGGCACGACCACCGTCGTGCCGGTCAGCCAGCCGGGCTCGTCACGGGTGGCGTGGCCGACGCGCACGCCGGGCACGTCGGTGATGGCGTTGTGGACTCCGGGGCGCATGGCACCAGCATGCACCCGGTGGCCCGGGTGACTGGTTGACTGGGGTGATGACGACCAGCGCACCGATCCCGGTCCTCGACGGCCACAACGACCTGCCCTGGCACCACCGCGAGGTGGCCGGCTACGACCTCGACGCGTGCGACATCGCCCGACCGCAGCCGCACCTGCACACGGACCTGCCGCGGATGCGCGAAGGGGGTCTGGCCGCCCAGCTGTGGTCGGTGTGGGTGCCGTGCTCGATGGAGGGTGAGGACGCGGTCGTCGCGACGCACCAGCAGATCGACTTCGTCGAGGCGATGTGCCGCCGCTACGACGAGATGGTGCCGGCCCGCACGGTCGCCGAGGTCCGCGCCGCCTGGGCGGAGGGCAAGCACGCGGCGCTCGTCGGCATGGAGGGTGGGCACAGCATCAACGGCTCGCTCCAGCACCTCGCCAACTTCGCCGACCGCGGTGCGCGCTACATGACGCTCACGCACAACGACAACACGCCGTGGGCGGACTCGGCGACCGACGAGCGGGTGCACGGCGGGCTGACCGACGTCGGGCGCGAGATCGTCGCGGAGATGAACCGCCTGGGGGTCATGGTCGACCTGTCCCACGTGAGCGCCGAGACGATGCACGACGCGCTCGACGCGACCCGCCTGCCGGTGCTCTTCAGCCACTCGGGAGCCCGCGCGATCTGTGACCACCCGCGCAATGTCCCCGACGACGTGCTCGAGCGCATCCCGGGCAACGGCGGCATCGTCATGGCCAATGTCGTGCCGAAGTTCGTCAACCAGGCCCGCGCCGACGAGGTCCTCGGCCGCACCGACGTCGTGCCCGACCCGGTGGCGACCCTCGAGCACGTCGTCGCGCACTTCGAGCACCTGCGGGAGGTCGTCGGCGTCGAGCACGTGGGCATCGGGGCCGACTACGACGGCGTCGACGAGACGCCCGTCGGGCTCGAGGACGTCGCGAGCTATCCGCGCCTGCTCGCTGCGCTGGGGGAGCGGGGCTGGAGCCGCGGCGACCTCGAGGCACTCGCGCACGGCAACGTGCTGCGCGTCCTCGAGGCCACCGAGGTGTAGCTCAGAGTCGGCCGTCGGGGAAGGTGGGCTTCGAGCCCTGCGGCTTCGGCGGCGCCTGGTCGTGGACGGTCGAGCCGCGCACCGTGTCGGTGCCGGTGAGGTTCTTCTTCGCCATGGAGGAGAAGCCGGCGATCCGGGAGGTGTACTTCCCCTTCGTGCGGCTGTCGACGAAGCCGGTGGCCGTGTCGATGAACTTGGCGGCCTGCTCGGGGTTGTTGTGCGCCCACTGACGGGCGGCCTCGGCGGCGGTGATGATGACGGCGGCGTTCTTGAGCTTGCGCATTCGGGGGTTCCTTCCCTCGTGGGTGTCTCCATCGTGCCCAACGACCGGGGCCCAGTGTGGATTCCGGGGCCCCGGTCGTCGTGTGCTCGCCGGCCGTCCCCCGACGACCGCGACGACGGTCAGATGCCGCTCGGCAGGTAGGGGATGTTCCAGCCGCTCCACTCGCCGGCCATGGAGGCGCTGACCGTGCGGGTGAGCAGGCTCAGCCGCTGCCAGTCGCCGTTCTTCCACTGCGCGGAGTAGAGGGTCTGGCGGAAGGCGCCGCCGTTGGCGGGGCGGGCGGCCTCGGACGCGATGACCTTGACCGCGCCGGTGCTCGTCGTCGTCCGCTTGTAGCCCACCGAGGACCACACCGAGCCGTCGGTGACCCAGCGGTACCGGGAGCGCGGGTCCTTGAGCGTGGTCAGCCGTCCGTCGCGATAGGTGAGGACCTGCGAGTAGGCGGTGTGGGCGCCGAGGTCGGTCTTGGTGACGAGCTCGTAGCCGGCCTCGCCGTCGATCTTCGCGGCCCCGAAGAAGGCATCGCGGCCCATCCTGCGCTGGGTGTCGGTGACGACCTGGAGCCGCTCGCCGTCGGCGGTGTGCACGCGGGTGGTGATCTTGTCCCCGCCCTCGGCGGTGGCACCCCAGTGCGTCTGCGCGACGGAGTCGGAGCGCCCGTCGCCGTCGACGTCGGCCCGGCTGACGATGACGCAGCCGCTGCCCTTGCCCTCGCAGGCATTGGGGCCCGCGGACCCGCCCGAGCCGGCGGCCTGCGCCCATCCGGCGAAGCCGGTGGCGGCGAGCGCGAGCGTGATGGCGGTCGTGGTGGTGGTGCGCACGTGCTTCATTGCTGATCTCCCCTGATGATCTGCGGCCCCCTGTGGCCCGCGTCATCTCTCCAGACGTGCCTCGGGTGCGGCCGGTTGCGTGGTCTGCAAAAACTTCCGAGCACGACGAAGGGGGCCGCTCCCGTCACGGGAGCGACCCCCTTCGCCATGGGGTGGGCAGGGCCTCAGTGCACGAGGACCGGAGCGCTCTCGCCCGGCTCCTCGTCGAGCAGGTGGCTCTCCTCCCGCTTGCGCGGGAGGAAGGCCGCCACGACGAGGGTCGCGAGGCACATGAAGGCGGAGACCCAGTAGGTCGCGGCAAAGGCCTCGGCCATGTCGACGCGCACGGCCTGCATCAGCGCCGCGGCACCGGCCTGTGGGTCGGAGGCGTACTGGGCCATGATCTGCGCGACCTCGGGGAACTTCGCGAGCAGCTCCTGCATCGCGCCCGGGTCGGTGGCCTTGGCGCTCTCCTCGCCGAACTGCTGGGCCTGACCGATGAGCGGCCGGTCCTCGAAGCCGCGCGTCAGCACGACCGACGCGATGGCGACGCCGAAGGAGCTGGCGACCTGCTGGGTGATGTTGAGCAGGGTCGAACCACGGGCGACCTGGTGGGCCGTGAGGGCCTTGAGCGAGCTGGTCATGAGCGGCATCATCGTCGCGCCCATGCCCAGGCCCATGACGAAGAGCGCCGGGATGACGAAGCCCCAGTAGCTCGAGTCCGCCGACAGCTGGGTGAAGGCGAACATGCCGCCGGTGATCAGGGCGATGCCGACCGGGACGATCCGGCCGACGGGGTACTTGTCGACGAGCATGCCGGCGATGGGCATGGTGACGAGTGCGCCGAGACCCTGCGGGATCATCAGCACGCCGGCCATCGTCGTGCTCTCGCCGCGCACCTGCTGGAAGTAGGTCGGCATGAGGAGCAGGCCGCCGAAGAAGGCTGCCGCGAAGAGGAACATCGTCAGCGCGGCGACCGAGAACTGCCGGTTGGCGAGCAGGCGCAGGTCGAGCAGCGGGTGCTTGGGCCGCATCGACCACCAGGCGAAGGCGAGGATGAGGACGAGCCCGGCCAGCGCCGTGCCGTAGACCTTGGGCGAGTTGACCGTGCCCTCCTCGGGGATCGAGGAGACGCCGTAGAGGAAGAGGGCCAGGCCGGGCGACATGAGGAGCAGGCCGACGACGTCGAGCGACTCGGTGGGCTCGGTGTGGTCCTTGGGCAGGACGAGCGCGGCGTAGACGAGCGCGACGATGCCGAGCGGCAGGTTGATGAGGAAGATCCAGGTCCAGCTCGGACGGCCCAGCCAGTGGGCGTTGTCGATGAGCCAGCCGCCGAGGATCGGGCCGCCGATCGGGCCGAGGAGCATCGGGATGCCGAGGATCGCCATGAGCCGACCGATGCGGTCGGGGCCGGCCGCGCGGGTCATGATCGTCATGCCGAGCGGCATGAGCATGCCGCCACCCAGGCCCTGGACGACGCGGGCGCCGATGAGCATGCCGATCGACGGGGCCAAGGCGCACAGGACCGAGCCGGCGACGAAGAAGGCGATGGCCGCGAGGTACAGGCGCTTGGTGCCGAAGCGGTCGGCAGCCCAGCCCGTGAGCGGGATGACCGTGGCCAGAGCCAGCGTGTAAGCGGTGACGGTCCACGCGACGGTGGAGTAGTGCAGCGGCTCGGGGCCGGTCGCCAGGTCGGTCTGGAAGTGGGGCAGGGCGACGTTGACGACCGTGATGTCGAGGATCGACATGATCGAGCCGAGGACGACGACGCCGGCGATCTTGAGCACGGCGGCGTCGATCTTGTCCGGGTACTCCGGTGGCAGTGAGGGGTCGTGCGTGGTGACGGACACAGGAGTCTCCTGGGAGAGTGCGAAGGGGGGAGGCGGCGGCCTCGCCGCCACCCTGGCCACACGCGGATAGATGTATGCGTCGGCCAAGTAAGTATGCGCCCTCGTGGGTGAGGGGCCAAGCCAATTAGGGTGTGCGGGTGAACGAGATCGAGATCGGCCGAGGCAAGCGGGGCCGCAGGGCCTACTCCTTCGACGACATCGCGGTGCTGCCGAGTCGGCGTACGCGCGACCCCGAGGAGGTCTCCCTGGACTGGCAGATCGATGCCTACCACTTCGAGATGCCGGTCATCGCCGCGCCGATGGACTCGGTGATGTCGCCGACGACGGCGATCGCCTTCGGCGAGGCCGGGGGGCTGCCGGTGCTCGACCTCGAGGGGCTGTGGACGCGCTACAGCGACCCCGAGCCGCTCCTGGCGGAGATCGCCTCGCTCGACCCCGCCCTGGCGACCGCGCGCATGCAGGAGATCTACGCCGCCCCGATCCAGCCGGAGCTGATCACCGAGCGGCTGCGCCAGCTGCGCGCCGCGGGGGTCGCCGTCGCCGGTGCCCTCAGCCCGCAGAACACCCAGCAGCACTGGAAGACCGTCGTCGACGCCGGGGTCGACCTCTTCGTCATCCGCGGCACGACCGTCTCCGCAGAGCACGTGAGCAGCCGCAGCGAGCCGCTCAACCTCAAGCGGTTCATCTACGAGCTCGACGTGCCGGTGATCGTCGGTGGCGCCGCGAGCTACACCGCAGCCCTGCACCTGATGCGCACCGGTGCCGCGGGCGTCCTCGTCGGCTTCGGCGGGGGAGCGGCGCACACGACCCGGCAGGCGCTCGGCATCCACGCCCCGATGGCCAGTGCGGTCGCCGACGTCGCGGCGGCCCGCCGTGACTACCTCGACGAGTCCGGCGGTCGCTACGTCCACGTCATCGCCGACGGCGGGCTGGGCACGAGCGGCGACATCGTCAAGGCGATCGCCTGCGGTGCCGACGCGGTCATGCTCGGTGCCGCCCTCGCCCGAGCCACCGATGCACCCGGGCGCGGATTCCACTGGGGGGCCGAGGCGCACCACCCCGAGCTGCCTCGTGGCGCGCGGGTCGAGGTCGGCTCGGTCGCCCCGCTCCAGGAGGTCCTCTTCGGCCCCAGCCGGGTCGCCGACGGCACGACCAACCTCATCGGCGCCCTGCGCCGGGCCATGGCCACCACCGGCTACACCGAGGTCAAGGAGCTGCAGCGCATCGAGGTCGTCGTCGCGCCCCACCAGCCGAGCTGACCGGGGTGGTCTGACGCTCCCTGAGGAGCTTGCGCAGCGAGCGTCTCGAAGGGAGTCGCGTGCGGCCTCGGTTCACATGTCCTTGAGGTCGTGCGCCCTTCGAGGCACTGATGGTCGGGAGGCAGGGCCATCCGCGCCGGGCGGCGCCGCGGTGACGCCCCCTTCCGTGTGACGGTCCGCCCGCCCGTGTCACTCCATGCGGTCACACAGGTGCCGCCTGTGTGACACAGATGCGGCCGGGCTCGGCCGCGGCTCACCCGCAGCGCCAAGGCCGGGTTCCCCGTCTTCTCAGGGGCCGGAGCCTCTCCTCAGGGGCCAGAGTCGGCCGCGTCGCGCGCATCACGTCGCGCACTCTGGCAGGCCCCCGGCTGCACGGTTACCTTGGGGTAATGACCTCGGAGATCATCGCTGACCCTGACCTCGACCCCACCGCCACCTATGCGGTCGACCCGGGGCGTGCCCGACGTCTGGCCAGCCGGGTGGTCGCCTCTCCCACGGCAGCGACCTTCACCCGCACCTCCCCGCTGACCGGCGGGCCGATCGCGGCGCTGCCGCAGTCGAGCGCGCAGGACGTCGCCCGCGCGGTGAGCGCGGCCCGGGCGGCCCAGCCGCGGTGGGCGGCCACGTCCTTCGAGGAGCGTCGCCGGGTCCTGCTGCGCTTCCACGACCTCGTCCTGGCCAAGCAGGTCGAGCTGCTCGACCTCGTCCAGATCGAGTCCGGCAAGGTGCGCAAGCAGGCCTTCGAGGAGGTCCTCGACACGGCTCTTGCCGCGCGCTACTACGGCCGGACCGCCGAGGCCCACCTGCGCCCGCGCAAGGTCGCCGGCGCCTTCCCGGTGCTGACCCAGACCCGCGTGCAGCACCACCCCAAGGGTGTCGTCGGCATCGTCTCGCCGTGGAACTACCCGCTGAGCCTGGCGATCACCGACGCGCTGCCCGCCCTCATGGCCGGCAACGCGGTCGTGCTGCGCCCCGACCAGCAGGGCTCGGTGACCGCGCTCGCCGGGATCGAGCTGCTCGGCGACGCCGGGCTGCCCGAGGGTGTCCTGCAGGTCGTCCTCGGCTCGGGGGCCGAGGCAGGGCAGGCCGTCGTCGACACCACCGACTACGTCTGCTACACCGGCTCGACCCCGACCGGCCGCCGGGTCGCGGTGTCCGCGGCCGAGCGTCTCGTCTCCTTCAGCCTCGAGCTCGGTGGCAAGAATTCCGTCTACATCGCCGACGACGCCGATCTGGGTCGCGCGGTCGAGGGGGCGGTGCGCGCCTGCTTCTCCAGCGCGGGCCAGCTGTGCATCTCCACCGAGCGGGTCCTCGTCCACGAGGCGATCGCCGACGAGTTCATCCCGCGCTTCGTGGCCGCCGTCGACGCGATGACCCTCGGCACCGAGCTCGAGTACGGCTACGACATGGGCTCGCTGGTCAACCAGGCCCAGCTCGACACCGTCACCCGCCACGTCGAGGACGCCGTCGCCAAGGGGGCCACGGTCCTCACCGGCGGCAAGCACCGCCCCGACATCGGGCCCTATGTCTACGAGCCGACCGTCATCGAGGGGGTCAGCGCCGCGATGGAGTGCCGCGACGAGGAGACCTTCGGGCCGCTCGTGGCGATCTACCGGGTCGCCGACGACGACGACGCGGTCCGGCTGGCCAACGACACCAGCTACGGGCTCAACTCCTCTGTCTGGACCACGGACGTCGCCCGGGGGCGACGCATCGCCGCGCGCATCAAGACCGGCACGGTCAACATCAACGAGTGCTACGCCGCCGCCTGGGGGTCCATGGGGGCCCCGATGGGCGGCATGAAGGACTCGGGCATGGGCCGCCGCCACGGGGCCGAGGGCATCCTCAAGTACACCGAGGCGCAGACCGTCGCCGCCCAGTACCTCGTGCCGATCGCGCCCGCCTTCGGCCTGAGCGACAAGACCTACTCCAAGGCCCTCACCGCTGGACTGAAGCTGATGAAGATGGCAGGGATGAAGTGACCCCGGACGTGACCACCGACACCGACGTCCTGGTCATCGGCTCCGGCTTCGGAGGCTCGGTCGCCGCCCTTCGCCTGGCGGAGAAGGGCTACCGGGTCACCATCCTCGAGGCCGGGCGCCGCTTCGCCGACGAGGACTTCGCCGAGACCAGTTGGGACCTGAAGAACTTCCTGTGGGCGCCCAAGGCCGGCTGTTACGGCATCCAGCGCATCCACATGCTCAAGGACGTGATGATCCTCGCCGGAGCGGGTGTGGGTGGCGGGTCGCTCAACTACGCCAACACCCTCTACGTCCCGCCGGAGGTCTTCTTCCGCGACCGGCAGTGGGGGCACATCACCGACTGGCAGGCCGAACTCCTGCCGCACTACGACATGGCGAGCACGATGCTCGGCGTCGTCACCAACCCCTGCGAGGGGGTCGTCGAGGACGCCATGCGCGACGCGGCCGCCCAGATGGGCGTGGCCGAGACCTTCCGCAAGACGCCGGTCGGCGTGCTCTTCGGTGACGACGACTCGCGCGAGCAGCAGGGCAAGGACGTCGCCGACCCCTACTTCGGTGGGGCCGGCCCCGCGCGCACGACGTGCACCGAGTGCGGCAACTGCATGGTCGGCTGCCGCGTCGGCGCCAAGAACACCCTGATGAAGAACTACCTGGCGCTCGCCGAGGGGCTCGGTGTGCAGATCGTCCCGATGCGGACCGTCACCCGCGTCGGCGTGGTCCCCGGCACCGAGGGCCCCGACGAGGTCTACCGGGTGCGCCATGAGGCGACCGATGCGTTGGGGGACAAGAGCGCCCGCGTCACGACGGCCAGCAAGGTCGTCGTCGCGGCCGGCACCTGGGGCACGCAGACCCTCCTCCACGAGATGAAGGCCGACGGCGAGCTGCCGGCGATCAGCGACTTCCTCGGGCAGCTGACCCGGACCAACTCCGAGGCGCTCGTCGGGGCGCTCGCCGACAGCCCGCCGGAGGGAGAGCACGACCTGACGAAGGGCGTGGCCATCACCTCCTCCTTCCACCCCGACGCAGACACGCACATCGAAAACGTGCGCTACGGCCACGGCTCCGACGCGATGGGTCTGCTCACGACTCTGCTCGCGCCCCCGCGCACCGGTCACGCCCCGCGCTGGGCCAAGCTGCTAGCCGAGCTGCCGCGCCAGCTGCCGGCGCTCAAGGCATGGTTCCCGCCGGGCACGCACTTCGCCGACAGCACGGTCATCGGCCTGGTCATGCAGTCGCTCGACAACTCGCTGACGACCTCTCTGACGACGGGACCGGGTGGGCGCCGGCGGTTGACCTCGACGCAGGGCCACGGTGAGGAGAACCCGACCTACATCGCGGCCGGGCACGAGGGCATCCGGGTCCTGGCCACCAAGCTGGCCGAGCGGATCGGGCGCCCCTTCTACCCCGGCGGCACGTGGAGCGAGGCCTTCGACATCCCGCTCACCGCGCACTTCCTCGGTGGGGCCCCCATCAGTGACTCGCCGGCCACCGGGGTCATCGATCCCTACCACCGTGTGTGGGGCCACCCGGGCATCAGCGTCGTCGACGGCTCGGCCGTCTCGGCCAACCTCGGGGTCAACCCCTCGCTGACGATCACCGCGCAGGCCGAGCGCGCCTTCTCGCTGTGGCCCAATGCCGGTGACGCCGATGGGCGCCCCTCTCAGGGCGACGCCTACCGGCGCCTCGACCCGGTGCCCGCGCAGACCCCGGCGGTGAGCGAGTACACGCACACCAGCTCCAAGGTGTCGCTGCCGATGCCATCCGTGCGGAGGGCGTGAGGGGCGCCCAGAGCGCTCACGTAGCCTGAGCGGGTGCTCCGGACCGCCCTTCGCCCCCGCTTCCTGGGGCTCCTCGTGGTGGCTCTGGTGCTCGTGGTCCTCGGCATCATCGCGGGCCGCTGGCAGTGGTCCGTGGCGCACGACGTGGCCCGGGCCGACGCGGTCCGCGAGGTGCAGGAGCAGCCGGTGCGGCCGCTGGCCGAGGTCATGGCCCCGCACGAGTCCTTCCCCGACGACGGGTCGGGCCAGCGGGTGACCGCGACCGGTCGCTACGTCGGTGACCCCCTCGTCGTCGTGGACCGGCGCTACGAGGGGCAGCACGTCGAGTGGGTCCTCGACCGCTTCGTCGTGGACGGCACCGGCGCCAACCTCGCCGTCGTTCGTGGCTTCGTCCCCGAAGGGGAGGACCCCCCTTCGGCCCCGCAGGGAACCACCGAGCTCGTCGGGTCGTTGGCTCCTCCGGAGGCGCCGGACGAGACCGGTGGCGTCGAGGACGGTCAGCTGGCCTCGGTCGACATCGCCCAGCTGGTCAACGAGTGGTCGGGCGAGATGTACAACGGCTTCGCCTTCGCCGTCAGCGAGGACGGCGTCGCGCGGGCCGACGGTCTGGAGCGGGTGCCACCACCGCTGCCGGACACCTCGCTGCAGTTCCGCAACGTGATGTACGCCTTCCAGTGGTGGCTCTTCGCGGCCTTCGCGGTGTGGATGTGGTTGAAGATCGTGCGCCAGGCGGCGCGCCAGGACGAGGCGGACGTACCCGCCCGGGAGTTGGAGGAGTCGACGTGAGCAGCCACGAGACCAAGGCAGGTCCCACCGCGGACCCGAGAGCGATCGCGACGGCCCTGACCTTCTTCCGCGGGACGGCGATCGTCGCCGGTCTGGCGATGTTCGTCCTCATCGTCGAGATGGTCCTCAAGTACGGCATGGACAACGACGTGCTCTCGTGGTGGTCGCCGGTGCACGGACTGATCTTCATGGTCTTCGCCGTCGCGACGGCCAACCTCGGCTTCAAGGTCGGCTGGTCCGTGGGCCGGATGATCGTCATCCTGCTGCTCGCGTGCATCCCCTTCCTCGCCTTCGTCGAGGAGCGCCGCGTCGTCCGCGAGGTCACGCCGCTCACCACCTGAGGCGACGAAGGGGGAGCGCCCTCGCCCCGGTAGCCTGTGCGGGTGACGGAATCGCTCAAGACCTCTCCGGTCCTCGTCGTCGACTACGGCGCCCAGTACGCCCAGCTCATCGCACGTCGCGTGCGTGAGGCGAAGATCTACAGCGAGGTCGTGCCGCACACGATGCCCGTGGCCGAGATCCTCGCCAAGGGGCCGGCCGCGGTGATCCTCTCCGGCGGCCCCTCGTCGGTCTACGCCGAGGACGCCCCCTCGCTCGACGTGACGCTGCTCGAGGCCGGGGTCCCGGTCTTCGGCATGTGCTACGGCTTCCAGGCGATGGTCCAGGCGCTCGGGGGCACCGTCGAGCGGACCGGGCTGCGCGAGTACGGCTCGACCCGCGCGCAGGTGAGCGACCGCGAGTCCACGCTCTTCAACGGCCAGCCCGCCGAGCAGTCGGTCTGGATGAGCCACGGCGACTCGGTCACCGAGGCGCCCGAGGGCATGCGGGTCACCGCGAGCACCTCCGGCGCTCCGGTTGCGGCCTTCGAGGACGACGAGCGGCGCCTCTACGGGGTGCAGTGGCACCCCGAGGTGCTGCACTCGACCTTCGGCCAGCCCGTCCTCGAGAACTTCCTCGTCCGTGGCGCCGGGCTGAGCCCCGACTGGACCGCCGACAATGTCATCGACGAGCAGGTCGAGCTCATCCGCGAGACCGTCGGTGAGGACCGCGTGCTCTGCGCCCTCTCCGGCGGGGTCGACTCCTCGGTCGCTGCGGCGCTCGTGCAGCGCGCCGTCGGCGAGCAGCTGACCTGCGTCTTCGTCGACCACGGCCTGCTGCGGCAGGGCGAGGCCGAGCAGGTCGAGGAGGAGTTCGTCGCCGCGACCGGGGTCAAGCTCGTCGTCGTCGACGCCAAGGAGCGCTTCCTCGGTGCGCTCGCCGGGGTCACCGACCCCGAGGACAAGCGCAAGATCATCGGCCGCGAGTTCATCCGCGTCTTCGAGCAGGCCGCCCGCGACGTCGTCGGCGAGGGCGACGAGTCGGGCCACCCGGTCAAGTGGCTCGTCCAGGGCACGCTCTATCCCGACGTCGTCGAGTCCGGCGGCGGCACGGGTGCGGCCAACATCAAGTCGCACCACAACGTGGGCGGTCTGCCCGACGACCTGCAGTTCAAGCTCATCGAGCCGCTGCGCGCCCTCTTCAAGGACGAGGTGCGTCAGGTCGGTCGCGAGCTCGGTGTGCCCGACCCGATCGTCGACCGCCAGCCCTTCCCCGGGCCGGGCCTGGGTATCCGCATCATCGGTGAGGTCACCGAGCACAACCTCGACATCCTGCGCCGCGCCGACGCCATCGCCCGCGAGGAGCTGACCGCCGCCGGCCTCGACAAGGAGATCTGGCAGTGCCCGGTCGTCCTGCTTGCCGACGTCCGCTCGGTGGGTGTCCAGGGCGACGGCCGCACCTACGGCCACCCGATCGTCCTGCGCCCCGTCTCGTCCGAGGACGCGATGACCGCCGACTGGACCCGCGTGCCGGGTGACGTGCTGGCGCAGATCTCCACGCGCATCACCAACGAGGTCGAAGAGGTCAACCGGGTCGTGCTCGACGTGACGAGCAAGCCGCCGGGCACCATCGAGTGGGAGTGAGCGGGACCTCCCTTCGACCCGTCAGCCGAAGACGAGCTTCCACACACCCCCGATGAGACCGCAGAGGCAGATCAGCCCGACACCGCCACCGATCGAGACGGCGACCTGCCGCATGTCGAGGCCCGCGCGCCGAGGCTGCGGCGTCGTCCCGAGCTCACCCTTGGACACCATCGACTTCGGGACGGCGTAGAAGAGGTCGGCCGCCTGACCCGGCGCCACGTCGACGTCTGTGCGGGTCTCCCCGTAGGTCGTGAAGCCGACCGACGACTCCACCTCGAGCCGGTGACGTCCCGGGGCGACCGGGACGACGGTCGTGGGTGCGACGACGTCGACGCCGTGCCCGTCGACCCGGGCACGGACGATCGCACCCGTGGTGCTGCCCGTGATCGTCAGCCTGATCCACCCCTGGGGCGCGTTCGCGTTCGGTGTCATGGCGGCCACCCTAGGGGAGTGCTCCCCATCGTCTCGGTGAGGCATTGCCCGTAGGTTCGTCATCAGCACCTTGCCGCAGACCGAGAGAGACGAGGGGACGAGCAGTGACCGTCACCGATGGGATGGACGTCGAACGCGTGCGTTCGATCGCTCAGCAGCTGCTGAGCCAGAGCACGAAGATCGACGACGTGCGTGCGAGCGGCGAGGGGCAGATCAGTGTGCTCGAGGGGGCGTGGTCCGGACCCGACCTCGAGAAGTTCGAGGACGGGTGGGACCGGGCCATGCCGCAGCTCGACCACGCGGGTCAGGCGCTGCGCGACTTCGGCCGCGAGCTCGTCCGCCAGGCCAACGACCAGGACAAGGCATCCGACGGCGTCGGTGGCCGGACCGGCGGCCCGGTCGTGCCCCCGGGCAAGAGCGGTGAGGGGCAGTCCCTGCTCGATCGGATCATCAAGGGGATCGGCGACGGGCTCTCCAAGGTCTGGGAGGGCGTCAAGGGCGTCGTCGACTGGATCAAGGACAACATCTGGACGCCCCTCGGCATCCCGCTCATCCTCAAGGACATCTGGGACAGCGTCCGAGACATCTCGGCCAAGTTCAAGCAGGTGACCGACGACCTGCTGCGTCAGGCCGGCAAGTGGTTCGACGAGACCTTCCCCAAGCTGCTGAAGTGGGGCGAGAAGCTCGCCCCCGTCGGCAAGTTCGTCGGCAAGCTCGGCAAGATCTTCGGCAAGGCCATCCCGGGCCTCGGTGTGGGCTTCTGGGCCTGGGACATGAAGGATCTCGTCCATGACTGGTGGAGCGGCGAGATCAACCCGGCCGACTTCTGGAACAAGGGAATCCTCGGAACCACGGCGATGGTTGCCGGCTTCTTCCCGCCCTACGGCACCCTGATCGCCGCCGGCATCGGTCTGGAGCAGCTGCGCCACGAGTACATGCCGAAGATGGAGCGCGCGCTCGCCAACAAGCTGGGCCTGCCGGAGAACTCGATCACGACGGTGCGGGCCCTGGCCATGGCGCCGATCTACCCGCTCGGGCTCGCCGACCTCCTGCCCAACAAGGACTTCGACCTGCCCGGGCCCTCTCCCAAGGAGCTGTTCGAGGGCGGTGTCGACGCCGTCAAGGACGCCGGCGACACGCTGGCCGACCTCAACCCACTGCCCTGGCCCTAACAGACGCGCGCACCCCCGCTCGCCACTGCCGACCGTCTGACGCGAGGATGTCCTCATGACCCAACCTGCCGACACCACGATCGACCTGGCCGACGGCGCGGAGGCCGTCCGTCTCGTCGTCGACGACTACCGCACCTCGGGGGACGACGTGCTCAACCTGGGCATGCTCACCGACGAGGAGCTCTTCGCCTACACGCGGGACCTCGAGGAGGCCGCCCCCTTCGGGCTCTGGTTCGGGCGCCTGGAGGAGGTCGAGCAGCAGGCGGCGGCGCTCGGGGCGGTCCGGGCGCGAGCGGTGCGAGGTGAGATCGGCGCCGACCTCGGCCTGGCCGAGGTCCCGGTCGAGATCGCCGAGGACGGGACCGGCACGGTCTCGCTCGAGACGCCGGTCGTCGCCGGGATCACGCTGCGGCGCAACGCGATCCAGCTGTCCCTGCGCGTGATGGGGGCGATCGGTGAGACGTGGTATCTGCTGCGTCACGTCGAGGACGACATCTGGCTGCGGGAGACCGTCACCACGCAGGGCTTCCACCTCCTCGCCCTCGTGCGCCTGGGAGCCGAGGAGCGAGCGGTCTACATGAGCCGCCTCCAGCTGCCGGACGGGGCTCGCGAGCGCACGGCACCCGCGGTGTCCGCATCCTTCACGGAGCAGGAGCTCAGCGACGCTGCGGGCACCGGAGGGTTGAACTTCCTCCAGGACACCTACGTCATCGGCAACCTCACCACGCTCTCCCGCGAGTCGGGTGAGCCCCGGGCGCGAATGATCAACGTCCTGCACGACGGGTCCCTCGTGGCCGGTGACGTCGGTGGCGGCCGGGTGACCTACCGGGGGACCACCGTGGCAGACCTCGAGTCCGACTGGGACGAGTGGGTGGCCACCGTCGCCCAGACGGACGACGACGGGAGCTGACCCCCTTCGTCAGGCGGAGGCCAGCACGCTGCCGAGGCCGCAGAGGCAGATGATCGCCACGGTCGCGACGATGATCGCGATCAGCGCGCCCACGCCCTTGCGTGACTGCCGCTCGTGGCCGATCGACCCGGTCGTGAACTGGTGCCACGGCACCGCGTAGAAGCCCGGCACCGTCTGCCCGGCGTGGACCTCGAGGGGCAGGTCGGCCTGGCCGTACTGCCGCATCCACTGCGCGTGCACGTGGACGTGGTGCCTCCCGGGACGAAGGGGGTAGAAGTTCGGCCCGAAGGCGGCCGGCACCGGGTAGCCGTCGATGTGCACCGTCGGCGTCAGGCCTGTGGTGAAGGCATTGCCCTGCAGGGTGAGCAGCAGCGCTCCGTGCCCCGGCGGGGGCTGCATCGTGCTCGCCTGCGGACCGGACACCGGCATCACCTGCTGACCGTGCGGCGACTGGCCCTGGGGCTGGTGGCCGTGCGGCTGCTGCGGCGGGTGCGGGGGAGGCGGCGTCGTCATGGGCGCATGCTCGCCCATCGGCCGGACGCGCGCCAATCGGGGAAGTGACGCTGGCCTACGCTGGCCGGGTGAGCAGCAACCCGGCGATGCGCGTCCTGGAGTGGCTCCTGCGGCGGGTCGTCGTGGGGCCACCGCTGCGGGCGTGGGTGCGCCTGCGGGTCGAGGGTGCCGAGCACGTCCCGACCACCGGCCCGGTGATCATCGCGAGCAACCACCTGAGCTTCATCGACTCGCTGGTCATCCCGCTCGCCGCTGGCCGCAAGGTCGGCTTCCTCGGCAAGGCCGAGTACGTCACCGGCACGGGGATCACGGGCTGGCTGGGCCGACTGTGGTTCGGCGAGTTCGGCGGGATGATCCCCGTCGACCGCTCCGACGCCCGCGCCGCAGCGCGCTCGCTCGAGCTCGCCGAGGAGCACCTCGCGACCGGCGGGGCCTTCGGCATCTACCCGGAGGGCACCCGCAGCCGCGACGGACTGCTGCACAAGGGCCGCACCGGCGTCGGCCGGCTGGCGCTGGCCTCCGGCGCGCCGGTCGTCCCCTGCGCCCTCATCGGCACCGACCGGGCACAGCCCGTCGACGCGCGGGGGATCCGCCCGCACCGCGTGACGGTGCGCTTCGCCCCGCCGGTCGACGTCGCCGCCCTCGAGGCCCAGCACGTCAAGGGCAAGCTGCTGCGCGCGATCACCGACGAGGTGATGGACGCCATCGCCGAGCGCTCCGGTCAGACGCGCAGCGCCGACTTCGCTGCTCGGCCGGGAGCCTCCGCGCCGTTAGGGTGAGTCGGTGCTCAAGACCGCAGTCGCCGCCTTCGCCGGCAAGACCGCCCGTCGCGCCGCCCGCTTCCGCGGAGGAGGCTCCGGCGGCTCGGCGCTGCCGGGCCTCGTGGCCGAGAAGATCGACCCCGGATTCCTCGCCCACGCCCTCGGCGACGTCCCGGGTGGGATCGTCGTCGTCTCCGGCACCAACGGCAAGACGACGACGACCAAGATGCTCGTCGCGCTGCTGCGGGCCCACGGCCGCACCGTCTTCACCAACCCCACCGGCAGCAACTTCACGCGTGGCGTCATCTCCGCCCTGCTCGCCGAGCGACTCCACCGCGGCCGACTCCAGGCCGACATCGCCGTCCTCGAGCTCGACGAGGCGCACGCCCTGCACTTCGCCCGGGCCGTCGCACCGACCCACGCCCTGCTGCTCAACGTCGCGCGTGACCAGCTCGACCGCTTCGCCGAGATCGACCACACCGCAGGCCTGCTCACGCAGCTGGCCGGCATGACGACGCAGGGCGCCGTGCTCAACCGCGACGACCCCTTCGTCAACCGCATCGCGACGACGGTGAGCGGCCTCGACATCGCGTGGTTCGGCCTCGACGCCTCGATCGCCGACCGGCTCGGCGAGTTGCAGGAGCACGACGCCCGCGGCCACGAGACCTACACCCCGCCGCCGGTCGGCCCGCGAGACGCGCTCCTGCTACCGGTCGACGAGCACGCGCTGACCGTGCTCTTCGGCGAGCAGGGCGAAGGGGGCCGCGTCGGCCCCGTCTCCCTGCGCCAGCGCGGCCTCGCCGCGATGATCAACGCCACGGCCGCGACGGCCACCGCCCGCGCCCTCCTCGGCGACGGCTTCCGCACCGACGCCGCCGAGCAGGCGTTGCGGACGGTCGCGCCCCCCTTCGGCCGGGGTGAGGTCGTCGACGCCGACGGGACCCCGCTCGAGCTGGTTCTGGTCAAGAACCCCGCCGGCTTCACCGTCGCGCTCGGCACCTACGGCTCGACGCCGGTCGCCACGATGGTCGCGATCAACGACGACTACGCCGACGGTCGCGACGTCTCGTGGCTCTACGACGTGAGCTTCGAGTCCTTGCGCGACAAGGGAGTTGCCATCACCAGCGGCGTGCGTGGCTGGGACATGGCCCTGCGGCTGCAGTACGACGACGTGCCCGTCGGCGACACCGAGGTCGACCTCGCGGCCGCCCTCGACCGCTTCCTCGCCGACCACCGCGACGAGCCCAAACGGATCTTCTGCACCTACACGGCGATGCTCGCGCTGCGCCGCATGCTCGGTGAGCGCTACGACCTGCCGGAGATGGGCGTCGACGCGCCCGAGGGAGCCCAGTGATGAGTGACGCCAGCCTCGACATCCCGATCCTCGGTGAGCCGACCGGGTCCGCACTGCCCGCCGACCCCGGCCACGAGGGCAAAGGCGAGATCCACCTCGTGCACCTCTACCCGCGCGAGATGAGCATCTACGGCGACCTGGGCAACACCCGCTGCCTGGCCGCACGCATTCGCCGGCACGGCTACGTGCCCGTGGTGCACCAGCACCACCCCGGCCAGCCTTTCCCCGAGCAGGCCCACCTCGTCGTGGGCGGCGGTGGGCAGGACTCCGGCCAAGCCAAGGTCGAGGAGGACCTCGAGCGGATCGCCGAGCGGCTGCGCTCGCTGGCCGCCGACGGGACCCCGATGCTCATGATCTGCGGCATGTACCAGCTCTTCGGCAATGCCTTCGTCACCGTCGAGGGGCAGCGCCTGCCGGGCCTGGGGATCCTCGACGTGACCACTCAGGGCAACGAGAAGAGAATGATCGGGCCGGTCGTCCTCACCACCGACCACGGTGACGTCGTGGGGTACGAAAACCACTCGGGCTCGACGACGCTCGGGGCGGGCCAGGCCCCCTTCGGTCGGGTGCGGCACGGCATGGGCAACAACGGCGCCGACGGCACCGAGGGCGCCGTCACCGGCCACGTCATCGGCTCCTACCTGCACGGCCCGGTCCTCCCGGCCAACCCGCGCCTCGCCGACACCCTCATCGGGTGGGCGGCCGAGCTGGCGACCGGGCGGGACTTCGCGCCGGAGCAGCTCGACGACGAGGTAGCGCGGCAGGCCCAGAGCCGGCAGGTGCGGCGACTCGTCGGCTGAGCCCGGCGAGCGGGGCGATCAGGCCTCCGTCGCGGCCCGCTCCCGGGCGCTGGCCCGGGGCATGAGGCTCCAGGCGATCCAGCCGAGCGCGCCCAGCGGGATCTCCATGAAGTGCGTGAAGATCGAGAAGAGCACCACCCCAGCCATCGCCGACGCCGGGTCGGCACCCCAGGCGACGAGCGCCGCGGCCGTGCCCGTCTCGGTGACGCCCAGTCCGCCGGGGGTGACGCCGACGGCGGTGAGCAGCCGGCCGATCGCATAGGCCGCGAAGAGCTGGCCGAAGGGCAGCTCGATGCCGGTGGTCTGCGTGCACAGCAGGAAGAGCACGTAGTAGAGACCGAAGAAGCCGACCATCCCCAGGGTCATCGACAGCCAGCCGGTGCGCACGGTCTCGGCGGTGCGGGACCGCAGCCCGGTCAGGCCCGCCTCGACGGTGTCGCCGTGGCCGCGTCGGACGAGCCGGACCAGCCGGTCGATGGCCCGGCCGAGCTGGCGGGCTCCCGCATCGGTCCCGACGGCCAGCGCGAAGACCACGATGATCGCCGTGCCGGACAGGACCGCGGCCCAGGCGGCCTCGCGCATCGCCGTCGGCAAGTCCGTGGCACCCCAGGCGAGCCCGAGCACGGCGATGATGGGGAGGGCGACCCGGGCGAGGACATTCCACACGCCGGTCACCACGGCCATCGTCGTGACGGAGGCGGCGGAGAAGCCCCAGGACTTGGCGATCGAGTAGGTCGCCGCGAGCCCCACGGCGCCGCCGCCGGGCAGCAGGTTGGACACGGACGACCCGCAGACGTTGAGGATGAGGGCGCGCAGATGGCTCAGCCCCTGCATCGCGCCCGTCATCACGAAGGTGTAGCAGTACAGCCCGGCGACGACGAGGGCCATGTAGAGCGCGGCCTTCCACGCCGGCACCGTGCGCAGGACGTGCCACACCTCGGCCCACGACGTCTTGGCGAAGTGCGGCAGGCCCCACCACAGCATGGCGACGGCAAGCCCCAGACCGAGTGTCACCTGCAGCACCCGGACGAAGGGGGAGGTCCGTCGCGTCGGTGGGGTGGAGCCGGAGGTGTCCGGCTCGGTGAGCGCGTCCGTCATGCCAGCCCCTCGAAGACGTCGGTGGCGGTCGTGCCGGGCGGGGCGTCGGGGTCGACGAACCACTCCCGGCCGAAGACGAGGTCGTAGAGCGGGCGGGGGATGCGCACGAGCATCCCGAGCGTGCGGTCGTCGCCCCCCGCGGCCGACGCCTGGCTGGCGTGCGCGCGCATCGACGCGCGCTTGGCCGCGGCGAAGCGCCGCACCGGGACGCGGTGGGTGATCTCGGCCGAGGCGCTGAAGGCCCGGTCGAAGCTGCTGCGGTCGAACTCCGGCGGGAAGCGGTAGACCCTGGCCACGAGGTCGAGGGCCCGGCAGATGAGATCGCGGGGGACCGTCGCCCACAGCACCCGCACGTCGACACCGCGCTCGCGGGCCAGCTCGGCGGCCCGGGCCCCGACCTCGTGGACGTGCACGTGGTCACGGTGACCGTAGCCGCCGTGGGGGTCGTAGGTGGTCAGCACGTCGGCCTGCTCCTCGACGAGGATCTGGCTCACCGCCTCGGCTGCCTCGTCCACCGGCACGCGGACGAAGCGGCGCCCGCCCGGCGGGTCGGGCCACACGTCGGGGCCGCTGCCGCTGTCGGCGTGGCCCAGCTCGACGGTGCGGGCGACGCCCAGCGCGCGTGCGCTCGCGGCCAGCTCCCGGCTGCGGGTGGCGGCGAGGGCGTCCCCCTTCGTCCCGAAGGTGGACTCGTCGGCCTGGCCGAGCGCGCCGTCGGTGGCGACGACGAGGACGACCCGGTGTCCCGCGGCGGCGGCCCGCGCCATCGTGCCGGCGGTGAGCAGCGCCTCGTCGTCGGGGTGCGCGTGGAAGACGACGAGGGTGCGGGCTGGCTGGTCCATCGGTGAAACCCTCCCACACCGCGCCGTGGCACCCTTGGACGCGTGAAGGTGGCCCTGCTCTCCGACTGCTACCCGCCGCGCACGGGCGGGATCGAGTCGCAGGTGGGGGACCTCGCGGTGCAGTTGGTGCAGGCCGGCCACGAGGTCGAGGTGCTCACCGCGACCTCCGCTGGTCGAGGTGCGAGTTTGCGCAGCAAGGGAGCCTCGAGACCCAGCATCCTCGTGCACCGACTCGACACCCCGCTCGCGCTGGGCCTGCCGGTCAACCCGCTCGCGGTGCCGGAGGCGCGACGTCTGCTGGCCGAAGGGGGCTTCGACGTGGCGCACGTGCACCTGGGCGTCGTCTCTCCCTTCGCGTGGGACATGGCCGGGCTGGCGACCGATCTCGGCCTGCCGACGGCCATCACGTGGCACTGCGTCCTCGACCGCGCCGCTCGCCCCCTCGGACCGGCGGTGCGCCGGTGGGTGGAGCGGGGGGCGGTGCTGTCGGCCGTCTCCGGTGTCGCTGCCGAGGGTGTGCGAGAGGCGGCGAAGGGGGAGCCCGTCGCCGTGGTGCCCAATGGCATCGACCCGACCTTCTGGCGTCCCTCGACCCCATCCCCGCTGGAAGCCATCACCCCCACCCGCCCCGTCCGCCTCGTCACGGCCACCCGCCTGGCCCCCCGCAAGCGGGTCGGCGCGCTGCTCTCCGTGGTGGCCGCCGCTCGTCGCCGGCTCGGCCCGGGTGCCATGGTCCTCGACGTCTACGGCGAAGGACCGCTGCGGCCGTGGCTCGAGGCCCGGGTCGCCGCGCTCGGGCTGCATGACGTCGTCCGGCTGCGCGGGCGGGTGAGCAGGCCCGAGCTCGCGGCGGCCTGGTCCCGGGCCGACGCCTATCTCTCTCCGACCCGCCTGGAGGCCTTCGGCATCGCCGCGCTCGAAGCTCGCACCGCCGGCCTGCCGGTGATCGCCCGCGCCGACTCCGGGGTCCGCGAGGTCGTCACCGACGGGGTCTCGGGGCTGCTCGCCCCGGACGACTCCGGGCTCGCCGACGCGCTCGTGCGGCTCGTCGCCGACGACACCCTGCGCACCCGGATCGCCGCGCACAACCGACGCGTGCCGCCGACCCAGACCTGGGACCGCGTCGTCGCGCTCGCCGTCGACGAGTACCGACGGGCCGGCGCATGAGCGTCGTCGTCGTGGCCGACGGCCCAGACGGCGAGGTCGGGCGCTGGCCGCTCGCGCACGGGCAGGACCCGGCCGACCTGCTCGCCGCGCACGGCTGGTCGGGTGCACCGACGGGCAGCGATCTCGCGGGTGGTGACGTCGAGGTCCGCTGGCAGGTCAGCCCGCTGCCCGGGCCGGTGCCACCCGTGACGCCGCAGACTGCCCCGCCCGGCGCGACGGTCCTGCAGCGGCTCGCCGCCTATGCGCTCGTCGTCGACGAGGGGCGGCTGCTCATGTCGCAGCTCTCCGACTGGGTGGGCGGCGCGGGTGGCCTGTGGACCCTGCCCGGCGGTGGCGTCGACCCGGGCGAGTCCCCGGCCGACGGCGTCGTCCGCGAGGTGCACGAGGAGACCGGGCAGGAGGTCGTCGTCGACGAGCTCGTGCAGGTGCAGTCACGTCACTGGGTCGGCGACGTGGCAGCCGGGGAGCGGCACGAGGACTTCCACGCGGTGCGGCTGATCCACCGGGCGACCTGCCCACGACCGACGCCGGCGCACGTCGTGGAGGTCGACGGCTCGACCGGTGCTGCCGCGTGGGTCCCGCTCGCCGAGGTCGGGGACCTGCCGCTCGCCGAGATGGTGCGCCTGGCCTGGCCGTGGGTGCCGGGCAGCGACTCCTACCCGCTGTAGGAGACTGGGCGCAGGTCACCTAGGCTTGGGCCCATGGACGCCCTGCACCTCATCCTCTACATCCTCCACATGATCGCCATGCTCGCGATCGTCGTCGGCCCCGCCGTCGCCGGGCGCGGTCACCTGATCCAGGTGTGGGGCGCGCGCATCCAGCTCCTGCTCGGTCTGGGCCTCACCGGCCTCGCCGAGGCGGGCGACGACCCGGTCAACTACGCCAAGATCGGCACCAAGCTCGTCATCATGATCGCCGTCCTCGCCTGCGCCGAGATCGGCAACGCCAAGGCCAAGCGTGGCGAGGCCGCCGCGACCAAGCTCGCCTGGGCCGCCGCCGGCCTGGCGGTCGTCAACGCCGCCATCGCCTTCCTCTGGTAGTCAGCTGCGGCGTGTCCCGCGGCTGACGCGGCACGCCCGGCACCGGGCCCGGATCCACGTCAGGCCGACCGCGAACTGCCGCGCGACACGCCCCCTCGTTGCTGCACGACCCACGCGATGACCTCGCGCACCCAGTCGGGGTTGAACATCACGTGCTCCCAGGCAAAGCGGAGCACGACCCAGCCGGCGAGGGTCATCTCGTTGCCACGCCAGCAGTCCGTGCGCACGTCCTCGCGCTTCTTGTGGAACTCGTGGCTGTCTGCCTCGAGCGCGATCCGGGTCACCGGGTCACCCACGTCGGCGTGCAGGGTCCTCCCGTCCCGCAGGGTGATCGGCACCTGGGCGACCCAGCCGCGGTCGTCCGCCTCGACCGCCAGAGCGCGTAGGCCCGACTCGAAGGGGTTGACGGCCTCGGCAGACGCGAGGTCCAGCACCCGGCGAGCCGCCGCGCGACCGGTGCGCGGCAGGGTCGCACGCGTCAGCTCCCGTGGGGTGACCAGACCTGACCGCAGCGCCGAGTCGGCGACCGCAAGTGCCTCGGGCAGGGGGAGGTCACGGGCGCAGTCGACGACGGTCCGCAGGGGTGTGGTCGCCGGGCCCTCGACATCTCCGGGCCCGAGGGTGCGGAAGCGCAGCCGCAGCTCGTCGGGGACGGTGATGCTGCGAGCGCGGGAGACGACGGCCTCCGGCGGCTCGGGCGCGTGCAGGACGGGCAGTCCGTGGTGGAGAGCGGCGCTGCGATGGCTGAGCACCGCTCCGGTGCGGACGGCGATGGCCCCCTGCTCGTCGAGTGGGAGCCCGTAGACACCGCGCCGGTGCCGCATGACCTCTCCCGCCGCGAGGGCGTCGCGCAGACCCATGGGCGTGGTGATCTCAAGGATCTGGGCGCGCGATGCGGTGCCGCCGTGCTGAGCGATGAGGAGCGGGAGGACGGACATCACCCAAGAGTGGCCCGGATCGCTCCAGTCGCCGCGGGGGTTTCCACAGCGGCAACCCGGCGGCATGTCACGCGGCAGTTCGCACGGCGCGCCGGGTGACAGGCCCGGATCCTCGTCGGACGCAGCCCGAACTGCCGCGCGACACGCGGGCGCAGCGCCGGGTCAGGGCACGAGGATGACCTTGCCCGTCGTCTGCCGCCCCTCGAGCGCGCGATAGGCCTCAGCCGCCTCGGCGAAGGAGTGCCGCCCACCGATGGCGATGTCGAGCCGTCCGGCCGCGATGTCCTCGAAGACCTCGCGCCCGCGCATGAGCAGCTCCTCGCGGTCCTCGATGTAGTGGGCCAGCGTCGGCCGGGTGACGAAGAGCGAGCCGCCGGAGTTCAGCCGCTGCAGGTCGAAGGGGGGTACCTGCCCGGACGCCGCGCCGAAGAGCACGAGGGTCCCGCGCCGGCGCAGCGACGCGAGCGACGCGTCGAAGGTCGCCTTGCCCACCCCGTCGTAGACGACGTCGACACCCGCGTCGGCCCCCAGCCGGCGTGCGGCGGCGGCGATGTCGGCGGCGAGGTCCTCGCTCTGGCCGTAGTCGATGACCTCGGAGGCACCTCGGGAGCGAGCGATCTCGAGCTTGGTGTCCGACCCCGCCGTCGCGATGACGGTGCCGCCGCGGTTCGTGATCATCTGCGTCAGCAGCTGCCCGACGCCACCGGCCGCGGCGTGCACGACGGCGACGGTGCCCTCCTCGACGCGCACGCAGTCGGTGACGAGCGCGTGGGCGGTCATGCCCTGCAGCGTCGCGGCGCACGCGGTCTCGAGGTCGACGTCGTCGGGGACGGGCAGCAGCCGCGTCGAGTCGGCGAGGACGAGCTCGGCGTGCAGGCCCGAGGTCATCGACCAGGCGACCCGGTCTCCCACGGCGACGGCCGCGCCCTCACCCACGGCGCGGACGGTGCCGGCCGCCTCGAAGCCCGCGACGTAGGGCGGCTCGGTCGGGTAGATCCCCTCCCGCTGGTAGACGTCGATGAAGTTGACGCCTCCGGCCGCCACCTCGACGAGCGCCTCCCCGGGGCCCGGCTCCGCCACCTCCCTCTCCTCGACGGCGAGGACCTCGGGTCCTCCGTGGCGGGTGACGACGAGTGCGCGCGTGGTGGCCATGCCCTCACCCTAGGGACTGCAGCGAGCCGATGACCTCGTCGAGCATGGCCTCGGTGAGCCGACCGGTCTGGGTGTTGTGCTGGCTCACGTGGTAGCAGCCGACGAGCTCCACCTCGCGTCCCTCGGGCGTGCGCAGGCCTGCGCGGGCGCCGTGGCCGAACCTCGGCTTCGGTCGCGGCACCTCCCACCCCGCGTGCCGCAGACCGGCGATCGTCGCGTCCCAGCCGATCGCCCCGAGGCACATGATCGAGCGGACGAAGGGAGCGCTCCTCGCCAGGTCAGTGTCGAGCCACGGTGCGCAGGTGTGCTGCTCGTCGGTCGTGGGCTTGTTCTGCGGGGGCGCGCACCGCACCGGGGCCATGATCCGTACGCGGTCGAGGGTCAGTCCGTCCCCGGCCGCCCAGGACTCGGGTTGGCTCGCGTACCCCGCCCGGTGCAGTGCGGCGAAGAGCCAGTCGCCCGACCGGTCGCCGGTGAAGTTGCGCCCGGTCCGGTTGGCTCCGTGCGCCGCTGGCGCGAGCCCCACGATCACGACCGGGGCATCGGACGGGCCGAGCGCCGGCACCGGTCGCCCCCAGTAGGGCTGGTCCGCGAAGGCCGCGCGCTTGGTGGCCGCGACCTCCTCGCGCCAGGCGACGAGTCGCGGGCAGGCCCGGCACACGGAGATCCGGGCGTCGAGCTCCTCGCCCGTCGCTCCCTTCGCCAGTCGTCGCACCTGAGCAGCCGTGCGGGCCACGGGCGTCTCCGCGCTCGCGAGGTCGTCCGGCCAGCCGGTCCCCGGCGCCACCGGTGAGGCGAAGGGAGCGCCCGTCACCGGGTGCGGCAGCAGCTCGCTCATGGACCCAACATAGGTCGCGGGGTCTCGAGGGCCTCGCTGGCGCTCGGCCACCTCGACCGGCGGGTGGGGCAGACTCGACCCATGGCCATCGACGAGCACCTCGCCGCCCGCGTCCGGTCGGACCTCACCGAGCGCGGCATCGAGTGGCAGGAGAAGCGCATGTTCGGCTCCCTGATCTTCATGGTCGGCGGGTCGATCCTCGTCGGGGTGCGCGGCGGGGGAGGACTGCTCGCGCGGGTCGACCCGGCCGAGAGCGCCGACCTGCTCGCCGACGCAGACCCGCTCTACGTGCAGGTCGCCGACATGGGTGGCAAGGACATGGGTCCGAGCTGGCTCGACGTCCACCCGGACGCGGTCGCCGACGAGGCGGGCCTGACCCACTGGGTCGACGCGGCCCTACGCCGTTGACGCCGTAGGGGAACTGGCGCATCCGGGCGCGCCGGAGACCGGGGAATCCTTCCACCGGCGCGGCGCCATGAGGGAAGGTCTGCAGTCGTTCCATCACCAGGTCAAGATCCGCGACGAAGCGACGACCCAGATCAGGGTCGCCACTGTCGTAGTGGGCATGCGCGGTCTCCAGGTCCTCTGCCGCCAAGCGGGTGAGACGGACGGTCACGCGCGAGAGCAGAGTTGCCGGCGCACGTCACCCCAGTCGAGTGTGGAGGCGGGGTCAGTGGCATCGAGGCCCTCGACCAGTTGCCGGCGTTCCAGCTCGGTGGGGTGGTAGACGGGTTCACCGACGTGGGTCCGCAATGCCTCCTGGACCGCTTCCGAACGGCTCCGGTGCTCGACCGCGCGCGCTCGTTCGATCAGGTCGTAGAGCTCATCCGGCAACATCACTGCAACTTTGCGCACCATGCCCAACCTTCCGGTATGAGGAAATCGTACCGATGCGGCGCGAGGAGTAGGGGCCCGCCGAGATCAGTCGCCGGGCTCGGCCGGCCCCCTCGTGCCCGGCCGCCTCGTCACGCTGGGCCCACTCGAGGAGCAGCGTGAGGTCGTGCGCGACGTCGTCGATGCTCGCGTGCAGGTCGCCGACCTCGGCGAAGCGCTCCGGTACGGTCGCGATCGTGCAGTCCTGCGGCTCGACGTCGGCGATCTCGTCCCAGGTGACCGGCGTCGACACCGTCCCGCGCGCATTGCCTCGCACCGAGTAGGCGGCCGCGATGGTGTGGTCGCGGGCATTCTGGTTGTAGTCGACGAAGACCGCCGCCGGGTCGCGGTCCTTGCGCCACCACGTCGTCGTCACGTCCTGCGGGGCGCGTCTCTCGACCTCACGGGCGAAGGCGAGCGCCGCCCTTCGTACCTCGCCGAACTCCCACCGCGGCTCGACCCGGACGTAGACGTGCAGGCCGGACCCGCCGCTCGTCTTGGGGTAGCCGACGACCCCGAGCTCGTCGAGCACCTCGTGGACGACGCCGGCCACCCGCCGCACCCGGTCGAAGGGAGCATCCGGCATGGGGTCGAGGTCGATCCGCCACTCGTCGGGTCGGTCGACGTCGGCGCGGCGGACATTCCACGGGTGCAGCTCGACCGTGCTCATCTGCACCGCCCAGATGATCTGCGCGAGCTCGGTCGGGCACAGCTCGTCGGCGTGCAGGTCGAAGCGGGGGAAGTGCAGCCGCACCGTCTCGACCCAGTCGGGCGCCCCCTTGGGCAGGCGCTTCTGGTGGACCTTGGCGCCGCTCACCCCCTTGGGGAAGCGGTGCAGCATCGTCGGCCGCTCGCGCAGCGCGCGCAGGATCCCGTCGCCGACGGCCAGGTAGTAGTGCGCGAGGTCGAGCTTGGTCTCCCCGCGCTCGGGGAAGTAGATCCGGTCGGGGGAGGAGATGCGCACATCGCGCCCCCCGACGTCGAGGTGGACGTCCTCGCCGTGCTCGCCGCGGGCCATGGGGCCGACAGTACCCACCCCCGCTGGTCGAGGTGGCCGAGCGCCAGCGAGGCCCTCGAGACCCCCGCTCCCACCTACCCGATGAGCGCGCCCGCGGGGCGGTCCGTGACCAGGGTGGGCACCCAGTAGCGCCGCTTGCCGACCCGCGAGTCCTCGTAGGCCCCACCGGCGCCCTCGATCGTCGCGCGGGAGGCGGCGTTGTCCTCGTCGCACGTGACGAGCACCCGGTCGTGCCCCATCTCGGCGGCGAGCTCGAGCACCTGGCGAAGGGCGGCGCTCGCGTGCCCCTGCCGCCTCGCCGAGGGCCGGATCGAGTAGCCGATGTGCCCGCCCTGCTCGAGGAGGAAGTCGGTCAGCTCGTGCCGGAAGGCGATCGAGCCGAGATAGGTGTCGCCCTCGGCGATCCACAGATAGGTGCACGGGACGAAGTGCGCCGGGCGGGGCGTCTCCGGCAGCTCGTCGGCGCGACGTGCCTGGACGAGTCGGCGGAACTCCTCGGGGTCCTCGAGTCCCTCACGGGTGAAGTCGTGGCCGGCGAAGCCGGTCGTCGGGTCGGCGGCCAGCTCGAGCACGCCGTCGCCGTCACGGTGCGCCCCGTCGAACTCGTCGAGCGCCTCGAGGTAGGAGCGCTGGTAGCGGGCGTCGGGTCGCACGATCTGGGTCATGACGGACACCCTAGGGCGACCCAATCTCCCACCATGTGAATAGGAGTTTGACGCGAGGGGTGCGCACGTGGTGGGCTCTCGGCATGGACCTCTCGACGCGCACCTGGACCCCCTTCGCCGGGGTGCGTCGCCTGCACCTGGACCTCGCGCTCCACCTCGGTGCCCTCTGTCGCTGCTGCGCCTGACCGCAGCCCGCAGACCACCGCACAGAGAGCCGACCCATGTACACGACCCAGTCCACCCCTGTCCGCCCGACGCCCGGCGTCGAGGCCTTCACCCCCGTCCAGCTGCTGCGCCTGACGCAGCTCTTCGCCTCCGACCCGGCCCTGCCCGACACCCTCGGTCCCGACCCCGACCGCCCCGGCGAGCGCACCTGGCGGCTGCTCGCCGACAGCCCGCGCCTGCAGGTCTGGCTCATCCGCAAGCCTTCGGCGGCAGCCACCTCCACGACGTCACCAACCTCGGTCGTGAGGTGGCTGTCTCCGTCCACGCCTACAGCCCGACGCTCGCGCAGATGACCCACTACGACCTCGTCGACGGCGTGCTGCGGCCCTCCGGCGTCGAGCAGCGTCAGGCGTGGTGAGCGCGATGGCGGCCCAGCACGACGGCATCGACGCCCTCCTCGCCGACGCCCGCTCCCGGCTGACCCGGGTCTCGCCGGTGCAGGCCTGGCGGGAGGTGCGTGACGGCACCGCCCGCCTCGTCGACATCCGTCCGGCGGCGCAGCGGCAGGTCGAAGGGGAGGTCGCCGGCGTCCTCGACCCGTGGGTCATCGAGCGCAATGTCCTCGAGTGGCGGCTCGACCCGCGGCAGGAGGCGTCCCTGCCCGGCGTCGCCCTCGGCGACCGGGTCATCGTCATTTGCCAGGAGGGCTACACCTCGTCGCTGGCGGCGGACTCCCTGCGCTCCATCGGGATCGGGCGGGCGACCGACGTCGTCGGGGGCTTCGCCGCGTGGCGTGACCTCGGGTTGCCGGTGGCCCGTCTCCGCGCGGCCTGACGAAGGGGGTCAGGGCGCGGCCGGGTCGACCGGCGCCGCGAAGCTGCCCTCGGGCACCGGGGTGGCCACCTCCGGTGCCCGCAGTGTGCGCACCTCACGGGAGAGCAGCGCGAGCATGGCCGAGGCGATGATCAGCCCGGCGCACACGAGCAGCGCGGTGTGCGCGCCGAGGTGCGCCGCGGCGGGACCGGCGAGCAGCACCCCCACCGGACCGAAGACCATCGAGCCGAAGGCGTCGTAGGAGGCCACCCGGGAGAGGGCCTCCGGCGGTACCTCCCGCTGCATCGTCGTCTGCCAGAGCACGGTGAAGGCGTCCATGCCCAGCCCCATGACGAAGCCGCCGAGCACGATGACCGGCAGGGGAGCGCCGAGCCCGAGGAGCAGGTAGGGCAGGGCCGTGGCGGAGGTGAGCAGGACACCGACGAGGATCGGCCGGCGGGGGCGGATGCGCATCGCGACGAGGACCCCGACGAGCATGCCGACGGCCTCACCGGTGAGGATCGCCGACCACGCGCCGGCCCCGCCCAGCTCGGCCTTGGCGACGACCGGGCCCAGCACGGTGTGCGCGCCCTGCCAGGCGAGGACGAGCAGGGCGAACTGCGCGACCACCACCCACAGCCACTCCCGGGAGGAGAACTCGACCCACCCCTCCCGCAGCTCGGCGAGGACGGAGGTCCCCCCTTCGCGTCCGGGGCGGGGGGTGGTGCCGATGCGCCACGCGAAGCCGGCCGCGCAGGCGTAGATCGCGGCGGCCGTGATGAGTGCCCAGCCGGGACCGATGGCGACGACCACCGCGCCCGCGGCGATGAGGCCGCCGACGCGAGCGGCGTTGGCGCCCACGGCGAGCAGGGCGTTGGCCGGCTGGAGCCGGTCGCGCGGCGCGACCTCGGGGATGATCCCCGACAGGACCGGCCAGACGACCGCGCCCGCCAGGCCGGTGAGGACGGCGAAGGCGCACACGAGCGGGATCGGCGCCCAGCCGACGAGGAGCATGGTGCCGATGCCCAGCCACGCGACGAGCGAGAGGCACTCCCCGGTGAACATCACCAGCCGGCGCGGGTAGCGGTCGGCGACCACGCCACCGAGGAGCAGGCCGAGCACGTGCGGGACCGCCTCGGCGGCGACGACGAGCGAGAGGGTGCCGGCGTCGGCCCCGGGCAGGTCGAGCACCCCGAAGGCCAGTGCCACCGGTGCGAAGGCGAGCCCGAGCATCGACAGGGTGCGCGCGGCGAAGAGCGAGGCGAAGCGTCGCTCGCGCAGCAGACTCAGGTCCTCGCGCATCGGGCTCACCGGCGCAAGATACTCCTGAGTGGTCTCGAGGCTCGCCAGCTCGCACCTCGACCCCCGTTGGTCGAGGTGGCCGAGCGCCAGCGAGGCCCTCGAGACCCGGGGCGCGTGGTAGGCAGAGGACATGGTGCGCGTCCTCTTCGCTCCCGAGACCTTCAACCTGGGGGAGACCTCCCGCGGGGTCGAGGTCGCGCGCCGCATGCGAGCGGACGGGCACGAGGTCATCGTCTGCGGGTACTCGACGCGCTTCAGCGGTCACGTGACGGACGCCGGGCTGCCCCTCGAGTTGCTCGAGCCCCGCCTGAGCGAGGCGGACGCCGACCGTCTCCTCGCCGTCGACCAGGGGCGTGCGGTGCGGCACCCCTTCACCGTCGACATGTTGCGCCGGCGAGTGCGCAGCGAGCTCGACCTCATGGACGAGTGGCGACCCGACGTCGTCGTCATCGGGTCGACGATGAGCACCTTCGTCTCGGCCCGTGCGGCCGGGATCCCCCTCGTCTACGTCAAGCCCTACGCCATGAGTCGCGGGCACCTGTCGTCCATGAGCGACTTCCCGGTGGTTGCCGGGCGGGGGCGCCTCGCGACGGCGGCCAACGCGGTGGCGGGTCGGACGATCCGGACGGTGGGCCAGAGGCTGACCTACCTGCCGGGGGCCTTCCGCGCCGTCGCGGCGGAGCACGGTGTGTGCCTGCCCCCAACCACGCTCGAGGCGCTGGACGGCGATCTCAACCTCATCGCCTCGCTCCCGCCCGCGCTCGAGCCGCTGCCGCTCGGGCCGAGGGACGAGGTCATCGGTCCGGTCTACTCCCGGACGGCGGGGGAGTTGCCGCAGGAGGTCCACGCCCTGACCGCCACCGGCCGGCCCGTCGTCTACGTGGGCATGGGGTCCTCGGCACGCCGCGACCTCGTGCTCGCGGTCCTCGAGGCGGTCGGGGCCCTCGACGTGGAGATCGTCTCCGGGGCCGGCCAGTACCTCACGGACGCCGACCGTCGCCGGCTTCCCCGCTCGGTGGTCATGACCGACTTCATCCCGGCACACCGACTGGCCGGGCTCGTCGACGCGTCCGTGACCCACGGTGGCGAGGGCACGGTGCAGACGGCGTGCGTCTCCGGTGCCCCCTTCGCCGGGATCGGGCTGCAGGCGGAGCAGCGCTGGAACATCCGGCAGTGCGAGCTCGCCGGTCATGCCCTCCCCTTCACCGCCCGACAGCTGCGCCGCGGCGAGCTGCCGGGGATCGTCGATCGCCTGCTCCGCGATCCACGGCTGCGCGAGGCGGCGCGGAAGGTCCGGGACCGGGCCGCTGCGATCGACGGCCCGGCCGCCGCCTCGCGGGCCATCGCCGCCCTCGCCGGGTGATCGGTGTCGGGGCTCCGACGTAGGCTGGAGGGCGAGATGAGCAGCCTCTTCGACGACCTTCCCGATGCCCTCCCCGGTGAGTGGACCACCGACGTCTCCGATGCGGGGGTGCCCACGTGGGCCGTGTCCGCCGAGGGGCCGACGCGGGCCGCGCACAGCCCGCACCAGCGCCCGCCGGAGCGCGACCCCGAGGAGCTCGTCGCGGGTCTCAACCCCGCCCAGCGCGAGGCGGTCCTGCACTCGGGTGGCCCGCTGCTCATCGTCGCGGGCGCCGGCTCGGGCAAGACCCGGGTGCTCACCCACCGCATCGCCCACCTGCTCGCCGCCCGCGGTGCCCAGCCGGGGCAGATCCTCGCGATCACCTTCACCAACAAGGCCGCCGCGGAGATGCGCGAGCGGGTCGAGGACCTCGTCGGTCCCCGGGCCAAGGCGATGTGGGTGATGACCTTCCACTCGGCGTGCGTGCGCATCCTGCGCCGCGAGGCCACCAAGGTCGGCATGAAGAGCAGCTTCTCGATCTACGACGCCGCCGACAGCCAGCGGCTCATCGCCCTCGTCATGCGCGACCTCGACCTCGACCCCAAGCGCTTCCCGCCGAGGGCCATGGGGCACCGGATCAGCAACCTCAAGAACGAGCTCGTCGACGAGGAGGAGTACGCCCGCCGGGTCGCGGCCGACGAGGACGCGCAGCAGCCGGGAGGCACGCAGCAGGACCAGACGCTGTCGCAGGTCTACACCGAGTACCAGCGTCGGCTGCGCCAGGCCAATGCGCTCGACTTCGACGACATCATCATGACGACGGTGCACATCCTGCAGGCCTTCCCCGACGTGGCCGAGCACTACCGTCGCCGCTTCCGCCACGTGCTCGTCGACGAGTACCAGGACACCAACCACGCGCAGTACATGCTCGTCAAGGAGCTCGTGGGCGGCGACAAGGACGCGACCCGGGGCGAGCACGCCGTCGAGCCGAGCGAGCTCGTCGTCGTCGGTGACGCCGACCAGTCGATCTACGCCTTCCGCGGGGCCTCGATCCGCAACATCATCGAGTTCGAGGAGGACTACCCGGACGCGCGCTCGATCCTGCTGGAGCAAAACTACCGCTCGACCCAGACGATCCTCACCGCGGCCAATGCCGTCATCGAGCGCAACGAGTCCCGTCGCAAGAAGAACCTCTGGACGCAGTCCGGCGAGGGCGAGCCGATCGTCGGCTACGTCGGCGACAACGAGCACGACGAGGCCTCCTTCATCGCCAAGACCATCGACGAGCTCCACGACGAGCACGGCGTGCGGCCCGGCGACGTCGCCGTCTTCTACCGGACCAATGCGCAGTCGCGCGCCATCGAGGAGGTCTTCGTCCGGGTCGGCCTGCCCTACAAGGTCGTCGGTGGCACCCGCTTCTACGAGCGGCGCGAGGTCAAGGACGCCCTGGCCTACCTGCGCGTCGTCGCCAACCCCGCCGACACCGTCAACCTGCGCCGGATCATCAACGTCCCCAAGCGGGGCATCGGCGACCGGGCCCAGGCCGCCGTGGCGCAGCTCGCCGAGCGCGAGCGGATCCCCTTCGTCGCGGCGCTCGGTCGGGTCGAGGACGCACCGGGCATCGCGACCCGGTCGGTGACGGCCGTGCGTGGCTTCACCGCGCTCCTCGAGGGTCTGGGCGCGCTGCAGGAGGAGGGGGCCGGCATCGGTGACCTCCTCGAGGCCGTCCTCGACCGCACCGGCTACGTCGCCGAGCTGCAGGCCAGCCGCGACCCGCAGGACGAGACCCGCCTCGAAAATCTGCAAGAGCTGGTCGGCGTCGCCCGCGAGTTCGACGCGACCCGCGAGGAGACCGGTGAGGTCATCAGCCTCGACGACTTCCTCGAGCAGGTCAGCCTCGTCGCCGACGCCGACGAGATCCCCGACGACGAGGCCGACGACCAGGGCGTCGTCACGCTCATGACCCTGCACACGGCCAAGGGTCTGGAGTTCCCGGTCGTCTTCCTCACCGGCATGGAGGACGGCACCTTCCCGCACCAGCGCAGCCTGGGCAAGGAGGTCGAGCTCGAGGAGGAGCGGCGGCTGGCCTACGTCGGCATCACCCGTGCCCGGGAGCGGCTGCACCTGTCGCGGGCCGCGGTCCGCAGCGCCTTCGGTGCGCCGCAGTACAACCCCGCGTCGCGCTTCCTCGACGAGATCCCGCAGCACCTCGTGCGGTGGGAGCGCACCGGGCCGCCGGTCGGCCCGACCCGCTCGACGCGTGCCCCGGCGGTCGCTCGACTGGCTGCGCGGCCCGGTGTCCGCTCGCCCGGCAACCGTCCGGTGATCGCCCTGTCCGACGGCGACAAGGTCACCCATGACAGCTTCGGTCTGGGCACCGTGATCCGGGTCGAGGGCGAGGGCGACAAGGCCATGGCCCACGTCGACTTCGGGGGCGAGGACGGCGTCAAGCGCCTCCTGCTGCGCTATGCCCCCCTCGAAAAGCTCTGAGACGGCATTGCCCTACGGCAATGCAGCCTCGAGGGCGGCCCCCTTCGCATTGCCCTACGGCAATGCAGCCTCAACGGCGGCCCCCTTCGCATTGCCCTACGGCAATGCAGCCTCCGGACGACCGAAGGGGGCCGACGACCAGTGGTCGTCGGCCCCCTTCGGGGTGGCTGGGTGGGTCAGCTGATCCCGCGCTCGGCTAGCCAGCCGGCGGGGTCGATCGGCTCGCCGCCGCCCGGGTGGATCTCCATGTGCAGGTGCGGGCCGGTCGAGCGGCCGGTGTTGCCCGACAGGGCGACGGTGTCGCCCGGGGCGACCTGCTGGCCGACGGAGGCGCTCACCGAGCTCAGGTGCCCGTAGCGCGAGACCGTGCCGTCCCAGTACTTGATGTCGATGTAGATGCCGTAGCCGTCCATCGGACCGGCGCCGATGACCTCACCGCTGCTCATCGCCTTGAGCGGGGTGCCGACGGCGGCGGCGTAGTCCTGACCGGCGTGCAGGCGACCCCAGCGGTGACCGAAGGGGGAGGTGAAGACGGCGTTGTCGAGCGGCTTGACCCAGCCCTGGGCACCGACCGAGTTGGCGTCACCGGAGTCGCTGGTCTCGGCACCGGCGGCCGTGGTGGTCGAGCCCGAGGTGCTCTCGGCGGAGCGCTCGCGGGCGGCGCGCTTCTTGGCCTCGGCGCGGTCGGCGGCCAGCTGCTTGCGGGCCTTGTCGCGGGCGACGCGCTGGCGCTCCTGGGTGCGGCCCTGGTCCTGAGCGACCGAGGTCGACGCGGCCTGGCGGCGCTGGGCGAGACCGTCGGTCTCGTCGGTGATCGTGGCGGACTGGGCGCGGGCGCTCTCGACGACGTCGGGGTCGGAGAGCAGCGCAGCGGCGCTCGGGGTCTCGGCGCCGGCCGGGGTGAAGGCGGCCTGCGCGTGCGAGGCGGCCGAGGTGAACGGCGAGGACTGCGCGGCGGTGGCGCCGGCAGCCGTCAGCACGAGGGCCGCGGCGGCCGCGGTGGGCAGCGCGTAGGCGGGGCCGAAGCTCTTGGGGAGGCGCGATCGGCGCTGCTGGGCGCGGCGCTCGGCGCGGGTGGGCGGCCGGTGTCGACCGGTGTACTCACTCATGAAGGGGACGTCCTCGCAGGGGATCTCGGACTCAGCCCCTGGGGTGGGACCGTGGACAAATCTCGGCAACCCTAGCGTGACCATTTCGTTATGCAAAACTGAGGGTGGCCCAAGCCACACGAGTGTGGTCGACCCCGTCGAGGCCGTCGCGCGCGAGCGCCCGATCAGGCGGAGATGTCGGTGACCGACGCGGTCTGGTTGCCCTCGGAGTCGATCTGCACGAGGCTCGTCGCGATCTTGTGCACGACGGTCGGCAGGATCGGCAGCGACAGGTGTCCGACGCCCCGCAGGCGCACATTGGTCACCTCGACGCCCTCCTGCCGGAGCGAGGCCCCAACCGCCGGAACGATCACCTCGTCGGTGTCGGACCAGAAGGCGATGATCCGGGTCCGGCAGCCGGGCGCGGGCTCGTTGAGCTCCTGCATCAGCGCACTGCCGGGGCGCAACTGGCGGGTGAGCGAGGTGGGCAGGAGGTAGGCCGCGAGCGTGCCCGTGTGCGGCGCGCCGAGCGTGGCGAGGGTGTGGATGCGCTCGTCACCACCGAGGCGGGTGACGTAGTAGCGGGCGACGACCCCACCCAAGCTGTGCGCGACGATGTGGATCCGCTCGTAGCCGGTCTCCTCGACGATCGCCTCGACCTCCTCCGCGAGCTGGGCGGCGGCCGTGCGCACGTCGCGGGTGCGCACGGAGTAGTTCATCGCGAAGACCCGGCTGAAGCCGCGCCGCAGCAGGCCGCGACGCAGCACGGTGAAGATCGAGTGGTTGTCGGCGAAGCCGTGGAGCAGCAGGATCGGCGTCCCGCTCTCGACGAGGCCGGCGACGAGCATGCCGCGGCGCACGGGGTTGAGGTGCTCGATGCGGTAGCCGTGGCGCGGGCCGCCGCGGCGGGGCGAGCGGGCGCCGAAGGGGTAGAGGGAGAAGTGCGTCGTCGCCCAGACGAGCTCGACGGCGGCGAAGACCATCGCCTGCGTCGTCGCCATCCGCCGGGCCTGGTCGACCACGCCGGACCGCAGGCTCGCCGACGTCGGTGCCGGGTCGCCGGTCGCGAGGTCGCCGTCGTGCGGCTGCTGCGTGGCCATGGTGACCCGAGGGTAACCCCGCTTCGGTGCCGTGAGCGAGATCTCGTGACGACTCCGTGATCCACGGTTGAACGACCCCGCGTCGCGAGCGCTCGCGAGACCGGACGTGCTCCCCCTTCGTCCGGGGGCTAGTCTCGTCCCGCACCCCGTTACCACAGCAGAGGACGGAATCACCCTCGTGGATCTCTTCGAGTACCAAGCACGCGACGTGTTCGAGAAGCACGGCGTCCCGGTTCTTGCCGGCGCCGTCGCCACCACCCCCCAGGAGGCTCGAGCAGCCGCCGAGACCATCGGCGCCAAGAGCGGCGGTGTCACCGTCGTCAAGGCCCAGGTCAAGACCGGTGGCCGCGGCAAGGCCGGCGGCGTCAAGGTCGCCAAGACCGCTGACGAGGCCGAGGCGCACGCCGAGGCCATCCTGGGCATGGACATCAAGGGCCACACGGTCCACAAGGTCATGATCGCCCAGGGCGCGCAGATCGCCGAGGAGTACTACTTCTCGATCCTGCTCGACCGCGCCAACCGCACGTACCTCGCCATGTGCTCCAAGGAGGGCGGGATGGAGATCGAGCAGCTCGCCGTCGAGCGCCCCGAGGCCCTCGCCCGCATCGCGGTCGACCCCAACGTCGGCATCGACGACGCCAAGGCCACCGAGATCGTCCAGGCCGCGGGCTTCGACGAGGCCGACCAGGCCAAGATCGCCGACGTCCTGAAGAAGCTGTGGGTCGTCTACCGCGACGAGGACGCGACCCTCGTCGAGGTCAACCCCCTCGTCAAGACCGAGCAGGGCGACATCGTCGCCCTCGACGGCAAGGTCACCCTCGACGGCAACGCCGACTTCCGCCATCCGGACCACGCCGAGCTCGAGGACAAGGCTGCGGCCGACCCGCTCGAGGCCAAGGCCAAGAGCCTGGGCCTCAACTACGTCAAGCTCGACGGCAACGTCGGCATCATCGGCAACGGCGCCGGGCTCGTCATGAGCACCCTCGACGTCGTCGCCTACGCCGGTGAGGACTTCACCGGCGGCAAGGCCAAGCCGGCCAACTTCCTCGACATCGGTGGCGGCGCCTCGGCCGAGGTCATGGCCAACGGCCTCGACGTCATCCTCGGCGACGAGCAAGTCAACTCCGTCTTCGTCAACGTCTTCGGTGGCATCACCGCGTGCGACGCGGTCGCGGACGGCATCGTCGGCGCCCTCAAGACCCTCGGTGACTCGGCGACCAAGCCGCTCGTCGTGCGTCTCGACGGCAACAACGTCGACGAGGGTCGTCGCATCCTCGCCGAGTTCAACCACCCCCTCGTGACCGTCGAGGCCACCATGGACGGCGCCGCCCGCAAGGCCGCCGAGCTGGCCGCGAAGTAAAGGACGACTGAAACAGACATGGCAATCTTCCTCACCGCTGACTCCAAGGTCATCGTCCAGGGCATGACCGGCTCGGAGGGCATGAAGCACACGACGCGCATGCTCGCCTCGGGCACCAACGTCGTGGGTGGCGTCAACCCCAAGAAGGCCGGCCAGAGCGTCGACTTCCCGGGTGGCCAGTCCGTCCCCGTCTTCGGCTCCGTCGCCGACGCGATCAAGGAGACCGGCGCCGACGTGTCGGTCATCTTCGTGCCGCCGGCCTTCGCCAAGTCCGCCGTCGTCGAGGCCGTCGACGCCGAGATCGGCCTCGCCGTCATCATCACCGAGGGCATCCCCGTCAGGGACTCCGCGGAGTTCTACAACTACTCCGTCGGCAAGGCCACGCGCCTCATCGGCCCCAACTGCCCCGGCCTGATCAGCCCCGGCAAGTCCAACGCCGGCATCATCCCGGCGGACATCGCCGGCGCCGGTCGCATCGGCCTGGTCTCCAAGTCGGGCACGCTGACCTACCAGATGATGTACGAGCTGCGTGAGTTCGGCTTCTCCACGGCCGTCGGCATCGGTGGCGACCCGGTCATCGGCACCACGCACATCGACTGCCTCGAGGCCTTCGAGGCCGACCCCGAGACCGACGCGATCGTCATGATCGGCGAGATCGGTGGCGACGCCGAGGAGCGGGCCGCGGCCTACATCAAGGACAACGTCACCAAGCCGGTCGTCGGCTACGTGGCCGGATTCACCGCCCCGGAGGGCAAGACCATGGGCCACGCCGGCGCCATCGTCTCCGGCTCCTCCGGTACGGCCGCCGCCAAGAAGGAGGCCCTCGAGGCCGCCGGCGTCAAGGTCGGCAAGACGCCGTCCGAGACCGCTGCCCTCATGCGCGAGATCATGCAGGGTCTGGGCAAGTAACCAGCCCGACCCACGAGCGAAGGGGAGGGGAGACCGCGAAGTCTTCCCTCCCCTTCGTCGTGCCCGGCAGATCCTGACGAAGGTCTGACCGCAGCGAGGGGAGTTCGTGGGCCCCTCGTCACCTGCGGTCCCTAGGGTCCACGCGGGCCGCCTGCCGCGGCCCGCACCCGACGCCAGGAGACCTCCATGTCCCGCACGACCACCGTGTTCGCCGCGCTGCTCGCGGCGACCGCCCTCACGGCCACGACCGCCTCGGCCGCACCCACCCAGGACCGCCCGACACCCGAGGCCAAGGCGGCCGGCATCACCGAGCCCGGCGACGCGCGCATGGGGTGGAAGGAGCGCTCGCAGCAGCCGACGGCGCGCAGCAGCGCAACCGTGGCCGCGCCCGCGGGCGTCCCGGGCATCGACGTGTCCAACTGGCAGGGCTCGGTCGACTGGACCGCGCAGTGGAATGCCGGCAAGCGCTTCGCCTACGTCAAGGCGACCGAGGGGACCGGCTACACCAGCCCCTCCTTCGCCCAGCAGTACAACGGCTCCTACAACGTGGGCATGATCCGCGGCAGCTACCACTTCGCGCTGCCCAACACGTCCTCGGGCTCCACCCAGGCCAACTACTTCGTCGACCACGGGGGCGGCTGGTCCGCCGACGGCAAGACGCTGCCCGGCGTCCTCGACGTCGAGTGGAACCCCTACGGCAGCACCTGCTACGGACTGACCCAGAGCGGCATGCGGACCTGGATCAACTCCTTCCTCAACCAGTACAAGGCGCGCACCGGCCGCTACCCGGTGATCTACACCAACACCAACTGGTGGAACGAGTGCGTCGGCCACGACACGAGCTTCGCGGCGAAGTCGCCGCTGTGGATCGCCCGCTACTCCAGCAGCGTCGGCACCCTGCCCACCGGCTGGGGCACCTACTCCTTCTGGCAGTACACCGACAGCCCGATCGACCAGAACGTCTGGAACGGCTCGCTCGACCGGCTGCGCTACTTCGCGAAGAACTGACGCGACATCCTCCGGGCCGGTGCCGTGTGGTGAGACCCACGGTGGCACCGACCCGTGAGGGGAGTAGCCTGATGCGCGTACGAGTTCAGTCGTACGCGTGCTCCGGGGTCGGTGTAATTCCGAGCCGGCGGTAACAGTCCGCGAGCCCGTCCTCTCGAGGCCGGGTTGAGCTGGTGGAACTCCAGCACCGACGGTGAAAGTCCGGATGGGAGGCAGCACGCGACGGCGTGGGCCGTGCCGTGCGGGCTCCCTCGGGTGACCGCGTGGTGCGGTCGTCACCGGCTACCCGGTGGTCCCACGTCGTCGTCACGCCATCGGCGTGCCTTCCTGTGCCCCGTGGTCCGCGTCGGACCACGGAGAGGCAGATGCAGCAACCGGTCACCATCGAGTGGGCCATGACCCGCGCCGTCGAGCTGGCGGCGCGCGGGCTCGGTCGCACCGCCCCCAACCCCGTCGTCGGGTGCGTCGTCCTCGATGTGGACGGTGTCGTCGTGGGCGAAGGGTGGCACTCCCGGGCCGGTGGCCCCCACGCCGAGGTCGAGGCGCTGGCTGCCGCCGGAGACGCCGCACGCGGCGGCACCGCCGTCGTCACCCTCGAGCCCTGCCGCCACACCGGTCGCACCGGCCCCTGCACGAGCGCCCTCCTCGCCGCCGGCGTCGCCCGGGTCGTCGTCGCCGTCCCCGACCCCACCGAGACCGCCGGCGGGGGAGCGGACCTGTTGCGCCGCAACGGCGTCGAGGTCGTCGAGGGGGTCGGCCGAGAGGCGGCCGAGCACGGCAACCGGGCCTGGCTGCACGCCGTGCGCACCGGTCGGCCGTGGGTGACGTGGAAGCTCGCCACGACCCTCGACGGACGCACATCGGCCGCCGACGGCACGAGCCGCTGGATCACCGGCGCGACGGCCCGCGAGGCGGTCCACCGGCTGCGCGCCGAGCGTGACGCCGTCCTCGTCGGCGCCGGCACCCTGCGCGCGGACGACCCGCACCTGGCGGTCCGCGGCCTCGACGACGTCACCCAGCCGCTGCGCGTGGTCCTCGACCCGCGCGCCGAGATCGCGCTCACCGCCCGGGTCCTCGACGACGTCGCGCCGACGCTCGTCGTCGTCGCCGAGGGCGCCGACGCGACCCGGCTCACCACCGCGGGCGTCGACGTGCTCGCCCTGCCGGCGGGGGAGCGGGGCCTCGACCTCGCGGCCCTGCTCGCGGCCCTCCACGGGCGCGGAGTGCACTCCGTCCTGCTCGAGGGCGGCGCGCGACTGGCCGCGTCCGCCGTCGCCGACGACCTCGTCGACGAGGTCGTCGCCCACATCGCCCCCGCACTGCTCGGGGCCGGCTCGCCGGTCCTCGCCGACGCGGGGATCACGACCATCACCGAGGCCCTGCGCCTCACCACCACCGACGTCGCCCGCCTCGGCGACGACGTCGCCGTCACCGCCACCGTGAGGAGGGAGCGCTGATGTTCACCGGGATCATCGAGGAGCTCGGGGAGGTGGTCACCATCGAGCCGGGCGCCGACTCCAGCCGGCTCACCGTCCGTGGCGAGGTGACGACCACCGAGGTCGCCCACGGGGCGTCGATCGCCGTCAACGGCGCCTGCCTGACCGTCACCGACCACGAGGCGAAGGGGGGAGTCGTCACCTTCGACGTCATGGCCGAGAGCCTGCGGCGCACCGTCCTCGGCGACCTCGCCGTCGGCGACGTGGTCAACCTCGAGCGGCCGATGGTGCTCGGCGCGCGCCTCGACGGGCACCTCGTCCAGGGGCACGTCGACGGGACCGCGACGATCACCGAGCGACGCCCGGGGGATCGCTGGGAGGAGGTGCGGCTCTCGCTCGCACCGGAGCTGGCCCCCTTCGTCGTGGACAAGGGCTCGATCTGCCTCGACGGGGTGAGCCTGACCCTCACCGCGGTCGGCGACGACCACGTCGAGGTCGCCCTCATCCCGACGACCTTGGAGCTGACGACCCTGGGCCGCAAGGGAGTCGGCGACAGGGTCAACGTCGAGGTCGACATCCTCGGCAAGTACGTGCAGCGCACCCTCGCGCTCGGGACGAAGGACGCACGATGAGCCACGACGAGAGCCTGCTCGACCCGGTCGAGACCGCCGTCGAGGCCATGGCCGCCGGTCGTCCCGTGCTCGTCGTCGACGACGCCGACCGGGAGAACGAGGGCGACATCATCTTCGCCGCGGACGCCGCGACCGACGAGATCATGGGTGCCACCGTGCGCCTCGGCAGCGGGGTCATCTGCGTCGCGATGACGGGCGAGGACCTCGACCGCCTCGCCCTGCCGCCGATGACGGCGATCAACGAGGACGCCAAGGGCACCGCATACACGATCTCGGTCGACGCGCGCGAGGGTGTGACGACCGGCATCAGCGCCGCCGACCGGGCCCGCACGGCGCGGCTGCTCGCCGACCCGGCGACCGGTCGCGAGGACCTGGCCCGCCCGGGCCACGTCTTCCCCCTTCGGGCTCGTGACGGGGGTGTCCTCGTGCGCCGCGGGCACACCGAGGCCGCCGTCGACCTGTGCCGGCTCGCGGGCCGCCGCCCGGCCGGCGTCATCTGCGAGGTCGTCGAGGAGGACGGCTCGATGTCGCGGCTGCCGCAGCTGCGCCGGCTCGCCGACGAGCGCGGCTGGCCGCTGGTGAGCATCGCCGACCTCGTCGACCTGCGCCGGCGCACCGAGGCGCTCGTCGAGCGGGTCGTCTCGACGCGGCTGCCGACGGTGCACGGCGAGTTCACCGCCCACGGCTACCGCAGCGGTGTCGACGGCAGCGAGCACATCGCGCTCGTCCACGGCGACATCAGCGAGGGCACCCCCCTCGTGCGGGTGCACAGCGAGTGCCTGACCGGAGACGTCTTCGGCTCCAAGCGCTGCGACTGCGGCCCGCAGCTCGAGGCGGCCCAGTCGGCCGTCGTGCGAGCCGGGGCCGGCGTCATCGTCTACGTCCGCGGCCACGAGGGGCGCGGCATCGGGCTCGTCGACAAGCTGCGCGCCTACGCCGCCCAGGACGCCGGCGCCGACACCGTCGACGCCAACTCCGAGCTCGGCCTGCCCGTCGACGCGCGGGACTACACGCACGCCGCCCAGGTGCTGCGCGACCTCGGGCTCGGCACCGTGCGCCTGCTGAGCAACAACCCGGCGAAGGTCGAGGCGCTCACCTCGCTCGGCATCGAGGTGTCCGGCCGGGAGCCGTTGCCGCCGAGCATCACCAGCGACAACCTCCACTACCTGCGCACCAAGCGCGACCGGATGGGCCACGACCTCCCGTGGCTGCCGGAGACCCACGACGAAGGGAGCACCCGATGAGCGGGCACGGAGCACCTCGGATCGACCTCGGCGACGCGAGCGACCTGCGGGTCGCGATCGTCGCGTCGAGCTGGCACACCCAGGTCATGGACGGCCTCGTCGCCGGCGCGCGGGCGGCGCTGGGCGAGGCGGGCATCGAGCCGACCTTCGTCCCGGTGCCGGGCAGCTTCGAGCTGCCGGTCGTCGCGGCGCAGCTGGCGAGGACCCACGACGCGGTCGTGGCCCTGGGGGTGGTGATCCGCGGTGGCACACCGCACTTCGACTACGTCTGCTCCGCGGCGACCGACGGGTTGTCGCGGGTGGCGATCGAGACCGGGACCCCGGTGGGCTTCGGCCTGCTGACCTGCGACGACGACGCGCAGGCCCTCGACCGTGCCGGGCTGCCGGGGTCGCGCGAGGACAAGGGGCGTGAGGCGGCGGAGGCCGCGGTGTCGACCGCGCTCACCCTGCGCTCCCTGCGTGGGTGACGCAGGACACATCCGGACGGTGGGGTCCGGGGAGTGACGTGCAGTCCTCCCCGGGCCTACCCTTGGCGACACAGCGCCGACCCGGTCGATCCCCCCTGCTCCCGGGTCGGCGTTGCCGTGCTCGCCGGGAGTGCATCGCCGCGGCTGTCGCTGCGGTCAGTAGGTGATCTCGGCGCCGTCCGGGCCGGTCGTCGTGCTGACGCCGTCACCCGGCATCCAGCCGGTGTCGGTCACCAGGTCGACGTCGCCCAGCGCGGCCTTGGCGAGGTTGCGCATCTCGTCGCTCGAGTAGGTCATGCCGTCGACCTCGGCGACGGTGAGGAAGGTCGTCGTGCGACCTCGTGAGGCCTCGACCCACCAGTAGGTCGAGCCGTCGGGGCCGGTGGCGTGCCACGAGCGGTAGCTCGCGTCGCCGGTGGTGAGCGGCAGCTGCTCGGTGATGCGCGAGGAGACGGTGTAGGTCTCCTCGCAGCGGGCGACGGCCTCGTCGACCGCGTCGGTCGGGGCGTCGGTGCTCGTGGTCGAGGTGCCGATCCACTGCCCGGCGATGACCCGGCCGTCGGCGAGCGTGGAGACGCGTCGGTCCCAGGACCCGCTCTCGGGGGTCTGGAAGCACTGGCCCTGCGGGTCGGCCGACGAACGGGTGCTGGTCACGTCGAGCCCGAGCGCGGCGCTCCACTCCTGCGAGTCGAGCAGGGCGATCGCATCGTCGGTGGCGGTGACGGTCGTGGTGCCGGCGGGTGCGGTGCCGGGTCGGTCCACGACGATCACCGCGGCCGAGGTCGCGACGAGTGCGGCGGCGGCCACGCCGGCGACGACCGCAAAGGTCCGGCGCCGGCGGCGGCCGAGCTCGACGACGGTGCCGGTGGCGTCGTGCTCCCGGTCCCTCGAGCCCTCGGCCCGGGCGCGGATGAAGGCGGGCTCGGGCAGCGGCTCGTCGCGGACGTCGTCCATGAGCGACATGAGCGCCGCCCGGACCAGCTCGTCGTCCTCGGGGTCCCACGGCGGGTCGTGACGGTCAGTCATCGTGGGCCTCCTTGTCGGCGAGGATCTTGGCGAGCTGCGCGCGCCCGCGGTGCAGGCGCGCCTTGATGGTGCCCGGCGGGGTGCCGGTCTGGCGGGAGATCTCCTCCACGGAGAGGTCGGTGAGGTAGTGCAGGGCGAGCGTCTCGCGCACGTCCGGACCGAGGGTGCGCAGGGCAGCCACGACCGCCACGCGGTCCTCGTTGGGAGCGGTGGGGGCGGAGCCCTCGCCGTGGCGTTCCATCGCCGTGGTCCGGTTGGTGTCCTTGCGCCATGCGGAGATCGCAATGCGGCGTGCCACGGTTCGTACCCAGGCGCCCGGCTCGTCCGTGGCGCGGACCTGGTCCCACCGCTGCCACGCCCTGGCGAAGGCCTCCTGGGTGGAGTCCCGAGCCAGCTCGAGGTCGCCCGTCGAGGCATAGACGAGGTGCACGACGCGCTGCGCCGTGGAGCGGTAGAAGTCGTCGAACTCGGCCTCCGCCGATGCTTCGCCTCCCTTCATTCACCCCTCCAGACGCGTCAGGGGGGCACTCGGTTGCCCCCGATCCCGAAATCTTTTGCCGAGCCTCGGCTTGCCTCCACCACCGGCCCCGCGTCGTCGGTGACGATGGGGGTGTGACGGTGATGGAGATGATCCGGTCGGCCACGACCGGGCACGACGCTACCCGCCAGCGGCCCGAGGTGCGGGCTGCGGGGGTCGGCGCGGCGACCGCGGCCGCCGGGTGGTGCGTCACCGTCCTGCTCGTCGTCCTCGCCGGTCTGGCCGTACCGCGGGCCACCGCGAGCTTCGGTGACGTGCTCGGCTCGGGCAGCCTGCTGTGGCTCGTCCTCGGCGGCGGCCGCCTGCACGTGGGCGAGGGCGTCCTCGCCCTCACCCCGCTGCTCGGCACCCTCCTGCTCGTGCTGCTCGCCCGGTGGGGCGCCCGTCGCGGTCTGCCCGACGAGTCCGAGCCGCGGCTGCAGGGCGCCTGGGTCGGCGGTTACGCGCTCTTCGGTCTCGTCGCCGCACTGCTCGGTCTGCTGTCCCCGGCCGCTCCCGGCTGGGCCAGCCTGCCCGTGCCCCTCGTCGTCGTGCCGGTCCTCGGCCTGCTCCTCGCGCACGGCCTGCCCGAGCCGGTCGCCGAGCGGTGGGCGAGCGCGCCGCTCGCGCTGCGTCGTGGCCTGCGGCCCGGGGCGAAGGGGGCCGCCACCCTCGTCGGAATGGGTTCCCTGCTCGTCGTCGTCGCGACGGCGATCCACCTGGGCCGGGTCGGGCACATCCAGTCCGAGCTCGAGGCCGGCTTCTTCGGCGGCCTGCTCCTCGTGCTCCTCCAGCTGCTGCTGCTGCCCAACCTCGGCATCTGGGCGCTGTCCTTCGCCGCCGGCCCGGGTGTCGCCACCGCCGGCGGGGCGATGACCACCTGGTCGGGGGCCGAGGCCGGGCTGCTGCCGATGGTGCCCGTGCTCGCCGCCCAGCCCCAGCCCGGTGACCTGCCGTGGGTGACCCGGCTCCTGGTGCTGCTGCCCGTGGTCGTCGGGGTCCTCGTCGCCCGCTGGGCCCTCCGCGAGGTGCCGCGCCTGGCCCCCACCCAGGCCAAGCTCGCGGCCGTCGCCACCGCCGTCCTCGTCGCCGCCGTCGGGGTGGCCGTGCTCGACGGTCTCGGCGGCGGCTCGATCGGTGCGGTGCGCCTGAGCAACCTCGGTGCTCCCGCGCTGCCGCTCATGCTCGTGCTGCTGCTCGAGCTGGGGCTGGGCGCCCTGGCCGTGCTCGCCCTTGACTGGTGGGTCCTGCGCCGCTGAGCGGATCCCCCTTCGTCCCGCCGGAGTCGGTCCCGGGGTGCGTGACCGACTCGTGATGCAACCGGATCGCGGCTCCGACCGTCTGCTGGGGTGAGCGGCCCCGCAGGGGGAGCCGCAGGACAGGGGCACTCCGATGAACCGCAGGACCCGACCGATCATGACCGTGGCGGCCGCCGCCATCGCCGCGCTCTCGCTCGCAGCCTGTGGCGGTTCCGACCAGGCCGGCGACCCGGCGTCGCAGACCACGGTGACCGAGCGCTCGCAGACGACCACCTCGGCGACGACGACGCAGACTGCCTCCCCGACCGCGAGCGCCACGTCGACCGCGGCCCCGGCCGCGCCCAGCAGCAGCGGGCCCTCCGCGGCGCCGACCGATCCGAGCGAACCCGGGACCGTGCCGCCCGATGCCAACGCGTCCGCACCGTCGGGCGGCGGCGACGAGCTGACGACCCGGGACTCCGAAGCGCTCTTCGTCTCGCCGAGCGGCAGGATCAGCTGTCACATGACCGCCATGGGCACCACCCAGGTGCGGTGCGACCTCGTCGGCGCCACCTTCCCCGTCGCCGATGACGTCGCCGCCGACTGCGAGTGGGACACCGGCACGAGCATGCACGTGAGCAGTGACGGAGGTGCGCAGGTCGGCTGCGTGAGTGACGTCGTCGCCACCGGCAGAGCCGACTCCGAGCAGGCGCGGCTGTGGTGGCAGGAGTCCTTCGGCACCGCGGGCATAGGGCAGGCCGTCCTGCCCTATGGCAAGAGCCTCAACGTCGGTGGCGCCCGGTGCACGAGCACCCGGGAGCACGTGCGGTGCACGGTCGATGGCCAGGGATTCACGATCAGCACCGGCGGGTACACGCTCGTCTGACGTCGACGACGGGTCTCGTCCCCGGGACGACGAGGGGCGCTCACCCACGCGACCTAGACTCGCGGGGTGAGCGCCCCCCTTCGTCTCCTCGTCCTCGTCTCCGGCTCCGGGTCTCTCCTGCAGGCCCTGCTCGACGCCCAGTCCGCGGGCACCCTGCCCGCGCAGGTCGTCGCCGTCGGCGCCGACAAGGAGTGCACCGGCCTGGAGCGCGCGCGGTCGACCGGGGTGGAGACCTTCGTCGAGGCGGTGGGTGACCATGCCGACCGCGGCGCGTGGGACGCGGCCCTGGCCGCCCGCATCGCCGAGCACGCGCCCGACCTCGTCGTCACGGCCGGCTTCATGAAGATCCTCGGGCCGCAGGCCCTGGCCGCCGCCACCTTCGTCAACACCCACCCGGCGCTGCTGCCCGCCTTCCCCGGTGCCCACGGGGTGCGCGATGCCCTCGCGTACGGCGTGACCGTCACCGGCTCGACCGCCCACCTCGTCGACTCCGGCGTCGACACCGGGCCGATCATCGAGCAGCGCACCGTGGCGATCGCGCCCGACGACACCGAGGAGACGCTGCACGAGCGGATCAAGGTCGTCGAGCGCGAGATGCTCGTCGACGTCGTCACCGCCATGGCCACCGGCGGCTGGCGGGTCGAGGGACGACGGGTGCACATCGGCTGAGCCCGTAGACTCGGGGGCACACGACTGGCGAAGGTGGATCACCACCGGGGAGTGAGAGTCGGGGTGCATCGCCCGCCTGGGTGCACCCGCCGCACCGCAGCAGATCTCCAGGAGTACTCGTGTCAGACCGTCGTCCCGTCCGCCGTGCCCTCGTCTCCGTCTTCGACAAGACCGGCCTCGAGGACCTCGTCCGCGGCCTCGCCGACGCCGGCGTCGAGCTCGTCTCGACCGGCGGCTCGGCCGCCACGATCGCCGGTCTCGGCCTGCCGGTGACCAAGGTCGAGGACCTCACCGGCTTCCCCGAGTGCCTCGACGGCCGGGTCAAGACGCTCCACCCGCGGGTCCACGCGGGCATCCTCGCCGACACCCGGCTCGAGGACCACGTGCGGCAGCTCGAGGAGCTGGAAGTCGCCCCCTTCGACCTCGTCGTCGTCAACCTCTATCCCTTCGCCGACACCGTCGCCTCCGGTGCAGGCGTGCAGGACTGCATCGAGAAGATCGACATCGGCGGCCCGACCATGGTGCGCGCCGCGGCCAAGAACCACGCCTCCGTCGCGATCGTCACCGACCCCACGACCTACGGTGACGTCCTCGAGGCGGTGCGCGGTGGCGGCTTCACCCTCGCCCAGCGCCAGCGCCTGGCCACCGACGCCTTCGTCCACACGGCCACCTACGACGTGGCCGTCGCCTCGTGGATGGGCTCGGTCGTCAGCACGAGCGACGAGACGCCCTTCCCCGGCTGGGTCGGTGGCACGTGGGCCAAGAAGTCCGGCCTGCGGTACGGCGAGAACCCGCACCAGGCCGCCGCGCTGTACGTCTCCGAGGGCGGGGGCGGCATCGCCGGCGCCGAGCAGCTGCACGGCAAGGAGATGTCGTACAACAACTACATCGACGGTGACGCCGCGCTGCGCGCCGCCCACGACCACGGCGACCAGCCGACCGTGGCGATCATCAAGCACGCCAACCCGTGCGGCATCGCGGTGGGGGAGAGCATCGAGGTCGCCTACGAGCGCGCCCACGCGTGCGACCCCGTCTCCGCCTACGGCGGCATCGTCGCGACCAACCGCCCGGTGACCGCGGCGATGGCCACGGCCCTCAACGACACCTTCTCCGAGGTCGTCGTCGCGCCCGACTTCGAGCCGGACGCGCTGGAGATCCTCAAGGAGAAGAAGAACCGTCGCCTGCTCAAGGTCGCGACTCCTGCCCCGGGCGGCGTCGAGACCCGGCCGGTCTCAGGTGGCCTGCTCGTCCAGCAGCGCGATGCCCTCGACGGCGTCGTCGAGGCGACGGGGGACGACAAGCCGACGCAGGGCCACGGCGACGACCCGAGCGCCTGGGCGCTCGTCACCGGTGAGGCCGCCGACGAGGCGACCCTCGCCGACCTCGCCTTCGCCTGGCGCGCGGTGCGCGCGACGAAGTCCAATGCGATCCTGCTCGCCAAGAACCAGGGCTCGGTCGGCATCGGCATGGGCCAGGTCAACCGCGTCGACTCCTGCCACCTCGCGGTGAGCCGGGCCGGCGAGGAGCGGGCGAAGGGGGCTGTCGCCGCCTCGGACGCCTTCTTCCCCTTCGCCGACGGGCTGCAGGTGCTGCTCGACGCCGGCGTCAGCGCCGTCGTCGCCCCCGGTGGATCCGTCCGCGACGACGAGGTCGTCGCTGCGGCGCAGGCCGCGGGCATCACGATGTACTTCACCGGTACCCGCCACTTTGCCCACTGACGCCCCCCGGGCGCCCGCGAGCCGGTACCGGCTGGCGCTCATCCTGGCCTTCGCCAGCGGGTGGGGCATGTCGGCCCAGTCGCGGATGAACGGCGAGGTCTCGTCGGTGCTCGGCGCGCCCGCGCAGGCGGCGGTGTGGAGCTTCGGCTCCGGGCTGGTCCTGCTTGGGCTCGCGACGCTCTTGTCGGCCCGGGTCCGTCGCGGCATCGGCCGCATCGCCGCTGCCCTTCGCGAGGAGCGGCTGCGCTGGTGGCAGTGCCTCGGCGGCGTCGGCGGCGGGTTCTTCGTCGCCATCCAGACCGCGGCGGTGCCGCTCGTGGGCGTCGCGATCTTCACCGTCGCGACGGTCGCCGGCCAGACGGCCACCGGCCTGCTCGTCGACCGGCTCGGGATCGGTCCCGGTGGACGCCGCCCGATCCTGCCCAGCCGGGTGATCGCGGCCGTCCTCGCCGTCGCCGGCGTGGGCGTGACCGTCTCCGGCTCCCTGGGCGAAGGTGGACTCTCCCCCCTTCCCGTCGTCCTCGCGGTGGTGGCCGGCGCCGGCCTCGCGATGCAGCAGGGGGTCAACGGCCGGGTCAACCTCGTCAGCCGTGACGTCCTTGCGACGACGGGGCAGAACTTCCTCACCGGCACCGCCTTTCTCGTCGTCTTCCTCGGCGTCCAGTGGCTGCGTGGTGCCTATGAGCCGGTGTCCTTCGCCGGCGTGCCGTGGTGGGCGTGGTGGGGCGGCTGCATCGGCGTGGTCTTCATCGCCGTGGCCGCGTGGGCCGTGCAGCACCTGGGTGTGCTCGTCTTCGGTCTGGCCCTGCTCAGCGGACAGATCCTCTCGGCCCTGGCCATCGATCTGGCCGTGCCCACGGCCGGCCACGAGGTCACCCTCGTCATGGCCCTCGGAGCCGGCGTGACCTTGGCCGCGGCCACCGTCGCCGGGTGGTTCGCCCGCCCCACGCGGACCGCACCCGACCCCTCGACCCTCGTGAAAGGATGAGATCCGTGACTGCACAGATCCTCGACGGCAAGGCGGCGCTCGCGTCGATCAAGACCGAGCTCGCCACGCGGGTGGCGGCGCTCAAGGACCAGGGGATCACCCCCGGTCTTGGCACCGTGCTCGTCGGCGACGACCCCGGGAGCTCGTGGTACGTCGCCGCGAAGCACAAGGACTGCGCCGAGATCGGCATCACGAGCATCCGCCGTGACCTGCCGGGCACCGCGACCCTCGACGAGGTCCTCGAGGTCGTGCGCGGGCTCAACGACGACCCGGCCTGCACGGGCTTCCTCGTGCAGCAGCCGACCGGCCTGGACGAGAACAGGATCCTCTCGACGGTCGACCCGGCCAAGGACGTCGACGGGCTGCACCCGACCAACCTCGGGTGGCTGGTCCTCGGCGAGCCGGCCCCGCTGCCGTGCACCCCGATGGGCTGCATCGAGCTGCTGCGCCGCCACGACGTGCCGATCGCCGGCGCACGCGTCGCGATCGTGGGTCGGGGGATCACCGTCGGCCGTCCGCTCGGGCTGATCCTCACCCGCCGCAGCGAGAACGCCACCGTCGTCTCCTGCCACACCGGCACGCGTGACCTGGCCGCCGAGGTGCGTCAGGCGGACATCGTCGTCGCGGCCGCCGGTGTGCCGGGCATCATCACCGCCGACATGGTCAAGCCGGGCGCCGCGGTGCTCGACGTGGGCGTCAGCCGGGTCGACGGCAAGATCGCCGGCGACGTGGCCGACGACGTCGCCGAGGTCGCCGGGTGGATCAGCCCCAACCCCGGGGGCGTCGGCCCGATGACGCGTGCGATGCTGCTGACCAATGTCGTCGAGGCCGCCGAGCGTCAGCTGCGATGACCGAGCCGGAGCAGCCGACGGTCCCTGCGCGACCGCCACTCGACGTCTCACCGCTCGCCGGCTGGTGGCTCGTCGCGGCGGGCGTGGCCGTCGGGATGCTCTTCCTCGCGACCGACCACGTCCTGCGGGCGACCCTGTGCGTCGGTGGGAGCCTGCTGCTCGCGGCGCTGCTGCGGGTGACCGTGCGCGGGTCGACGATGGGCGGCATCGCCGTGCGGGGGCCGCTCGTCGACGTCATCACCCTCGTCGTCCTGGGTGTCGCGGTCCTCGTCTCGGGCTTCACCCTCGACCTCACCGCGCGCTGAGTGCGACCGTAAATATTCCTTGCGGAAATGGTCAGCGGTCAGTAAATTCACGTCATGACTCATCCCAGAAGCATGGCCCGGCGGGGAGCCCTCGCTGTCTGCGCACTCTCATTGGGGGCGGGACTCGCTGGTGTCGTCGTGACGAGCGCCGCACAGGCAGCGCCCGCGGAGCACGTCACCATCTGCCACGCGACGGGGACACCCGACACCGCGGGCAACGGCTACGTGGTGATCAGCCCGTCGAAGAACGGCGTGATCAAGGGCCATGCCAACTGGGACTTCAAGAACCACGTGGTCGGGGACAACGGTCACGCGGCCGACATCATCCCGCCCTTCGACTACGAGGACAACAAGGGCGTCGCGCGCTCCTTCCCCGGGCAGAACTGGGACACGGAGGGCCAGACGATCTGGCGCGGCGGCTGCACCGGTGACACGAGCGTCTCGGCCCCGATCTGACGCCCATCCACCGGCACGACGAAGGGGGCCCGCCACACCATCACGGTGCGGCGGGCCCCCTTCGCGCTGTCGGGGGTGGCAGGCCCCTCGCCGAGCCCTGGGTCAGCCCTTGATGAGGCCGAGCTTGGTCACGGCGTCGCGCTCCTCGGCGAGCTCGGCGACCGAGGCGTCGATCTTGCCGCGGGAGAAGTCGTCGATCTCGAGGCCCTGGACGATCTCCCACTTGCCGTCCTTGACCGTGACGGGGAAGGAGGAGATGAGGCCCTCGGGGACACCGTAGGAGCCGTCGGAGCAGACCGACATCGAGACCCAGTCGCCCTCGGGGGTGCCGAGCGCCCAGTCACGGGCGTGGTCGACGGTGGCCGAGGCGGCGGAGGCCGCGGAGGAGGCGCCACGCGCCTCGATGATCGCGGCGCCGCGCTTGGCAACGGTCGGGATGAAGGTGCTCTCCAGCCACTCCTGGTCGCCGACGGCCTCGGCGGCGTTCTTGCCGGAGACCTCGGCGTGGAAGAGGTCGGGGTACTGGGTGGCGGAGTGGTTGCCCCAGATCGTCATCTTCTTGATCTCGGTGACCGGCACGCCGAGCTTGGCGGACAGCTGGCTGATCGCCCGGTTGTGGTCCAGGCGGGTCAGGGCGCTGAAGCGCTCGTTGGGGATGTCGGGCGCGTTGTTCATCGCGATGAGGGCGTTGGTGTTGGCCGGGTTGCCCGTGATCGTCACGCGCACGTCGTCGGCCGCGACCTTGTTGAGGGCCGCGCCCTGCGGGGCGAAGATGCCGCCGTTGGCCTCGAGGAGGTCACCGCGCTCCATGCCCGGGCCGCGGGGGCGGGCACCGACGAGCAGCGCGTGGTTGACGCCGTCGAAGACCTTTTCGGCGTCGTCGCCGATCTCGACACCGGCGAGGGTCGGGAAGGCGCAGTCGTCGAGCTCCATGACGACACCCTCGAGGGCCTTGAGGGCCGGGGTGATCTCGAGCAGTCGCAGCTCGACCGGGGTGTCGGGGCCGAAGAGCGACCCGCTGGCGATGCGGAAGAGAAGGCTGTAGCCGATCTGGCCGGCGGCGCCGGTAACGGCGACCTTGACGGGAGTGGTGCTCACGAGAAGTCGTACCCCTTCGTGCGGTGATTGGGGAGCAGATACGGTCTCGACCCTACTCCGAGGCGGGGTGCCGGTGTCACCGGCGTCCGTCAGCCCAGCGCCACGAGTGCCACGGGGTCGGTCGTCGGCTGCTGGGACCCTCCAGTGGGCTCGACGCTCAGGCCGACGCCCTCAGCTGCGGTGACATCACCCTCGAGCACCATCTCGCCGTCGGTGCCGGGCACCATCCCGGCGGAGGTCATGGCGCCCGAGGGGTCCTGCAGCCAGGCCTGGTAAGCGTGCCCGTCGCCGGGGTCGGCGAGCCCTTCGACGCGCAGCACGGCCTTGCCCATGCGCTCGGAGCGCACGACCCGGACCGTGCCGCCGTCGGCGGTGGTGACCTCCTGGGTGCGCGCATCGGGTGCCGCCGCGACCTCCTCGGAGATGCTCGTGGTGGCGCGGTCGACGACCTGCCAGGTGACACCGCCGCCGACGAGGAGGGCGGCAGCCGCGGCGAGGGCGACCCAGCGGCGCCGCGCCCGCCGGCGAAGGGGGAGCACCTCCGCCTCGTCGTCGGCGTGGGTCGGTGCGCGGTGCGCGGCGGGTGGCGGGTCCTGACGGGTCCGAGCGGCCCGGGCCAGGATGTCGTCCCGCAGCGACGGCGGCGGGGTGACCGCGACCGTCTCGGCGAGCAGCGGGGTGACCGTGCCGAAGGAGTCGACCTCGTCGCGGCAGGTCGCGCAGCGGGCGAGGTGCTCCTCGAAGTCGGCGCGCTCGTCGGCGTCGAGGGCGTCGAGGGCGTAGGCCCCGGAGAGGCTGTGCAGGTCGTCGCTCATGGGGTCACTCCCAGCTGGTCCCTCAGACGGATGAGTCCGTCGCGGATACGTGTCTTGGCGGTGCCGAGTGGTAGGTCGAGGAGGGTGGCGACCTCCGTGTGGGTGTAGCCGCCCAGGTAGGCCAGGCTCACGGCCTCGCGCTGGTTGGCGGTCAGGCCGTCGAGGGCCGAGCGCACCCGCGCGGCCTCGATGCGGGCCGTCGCCGTCTCCGCGGTGGTGTCGAAGTCGACCTCTCGGGAGCGGGCGTGCCAGCCGTCGTCGCGGACCGCGGCGGCCTGGCTCGAGCGCACCCGGTCGATGGCGCGGCGGTGGGCCATCGTCAGCAGCCAGCCGATCGCCGACCCGCGCCGCGGGTCGAAGTGGCTGGCCCGGCGCCACACCTCGAGGTAGACCTCCTGGGTCACTTCCTCGGACTGCGCCGGGTTGCGCAGGATCCGCAGGACGAGACCGTGCAGTCGGGGAGCTGTCTCGTCGTAGACGGCGGCGAAGGCGACCTCGTCCCCCTTCGCCACCTGCTTGAGGCGGTGGGCGAGCCGGTCGTGGCCCCCGTGGGCAGGCTCCCGCGCGGAGCCTGTGGGGGCATCCGGCGGGTCCTGCTCACGGGGAGGGGGCACGAGGTCCATGGTGAGGGATCAGGTCACTTCTTGGCGGTCGGCATGAGGACCGAGTCGACGATGTAGACCGTGGCGTTGGCGGTCTGCACGTCGCCGCAGACGACGGTGGCGTCACCGACGGTGAAGTCCTCGCCCGAACCCTTGACGGTGATCTTGTCGCCGGCGAGGGTCTCGTGGGTGCCGGCGAGGTCCTCGGGAGCGAGGCGGCCTTCGACGACGTGGTGGGTGAGCACGGTCGTCAGCAGGCCCTTGGGGTCACCCATCGCCTTGTCGAGCGTGGCCTGGTCCATGGCGGCGAAGGCGTCGTCGGTCGGGGCGAAGACGGTGATGTCCTCCGAGGAGTTGAGTGTCTTGGCCAGGTCGGCCTCGGTGACGGCCTTGACGAGGGTCTTGAGGAGCGGGTTGTTGCTCGCGGCGGTCGCGACCGGGTCGGTCGCCATGCCGTCGAAGGAGCCCTTGCCGTCCTCGGGCACGGAGGCGCACCCCTCGCCGAAGGGAGCACCCGCCTCGGCGGCGTCGGTGGACGAGGACATCGAGTCGTCGGACCCCATCGACTCCGAGCTGCTCGACGAGCTCGCGGAGCTGCCGGTGTCGGTGTCGTCACCGCAGGCGGTGAGGGCGAAGGGGAGCGCGGCTGCGGCGAGCAGGGCGACGGTGCGGGTCGTGGTCATGCGGGACATGTCGTGCCTCCGGTCATCGTGGGTGGCTGTGCGACAAGGGATTCGGAGCCGTCGGGCGTGCGGATGGGTCAGTCCGTCACGGTCACGGCGATCGAGTGCCAGCCGGTGGCGCCGGCGGGGAAGGGAGTGGCCTCCTGACGCGTCTGCACCTCGCCCGTGCCGTCGGTGGCGCGCACGGTGAGGTCGTGCCGACCCGGGGTCGCGTTCCACGGCAGGAACCACTGGCGCCAGCAGTCGACGTCGGCCTCGGTGCCGAGGGTGGCGCGCTGCCAGTCGCCGTCGTCGATGCGCACCTCGACGCGCGAGATGCCCCGTCGCTGCGCCCAGGCGACGCCGCCGATGACGGTGCGCCCGGGGCCGATGCGGCGCAGGGCCCGCGGGGTGTCGATCCGCGCCTGGGTGCGCACCCGGCCGTCGGTCGCCCAGTCGCGGTCGGTCCAGTAGGCGCTCGCCGCGTCGTAGCGGGTGACGGTCATCCGGGTCAGCCACTTCGTCGCGCCGACGAACCCGTAGAGCCCGGGCGTGACGAGGCGGGCGGGGAACCCGTGCTCGCGGGGCAGGGGCGCGCCGTTCATCCCGACGGCCACGAGCGCGTCCCGGTCGTCGAGGAGCGCAGAGAGCGGCGTCGAGATCGTCATGCCGTCGGTCGACGTCGAGAGCACCTGCAGGTCGGGGTCGCGTGGGTCGGTGTCGAGTCCGGCGCGGGCGAGCAGCTCGCGGGTGGGCACGCCGAGCCAGCGGGCGTGGCCGATGTAGGGGCCGCCGACCTCGTTGGAGACGCAGTTGAGGGTGATGTCGCGCTCGACCATGGGCGTGGCGAGCAGCTCGTCGATGCCCATCGTCACCTCACGCGGCACGTCACCGTCGATCGTCAGCGACCACTCGCCGGGGTCGACGCGCGGGGCGAGGAGTGCGGTGTCGATCCGGTAGAAGTCGGCATTCGCCGTGACGAAGGGGGAGATCCCGGACTTGCCGACGTCCACCCCCTTCGGCAGGGCGGGCAGGGGCCGCGTCGGTCGCGGCAGGGTGAGCGTGGGCGGCGCGGACCGGGCGACGAGCGCCTGCCCTGAGCCGCCGATCGCCAGCGCGGCGGCGCCGGTGCCCCCGAGGGCGACGACCCGACGTCGCGTCGGGTGCGTGGGGTCGGCGTGGGCGGAGCCCGAGGGCAGCACCCGGGCGACGAGCAGGTCGAGCGTCAGGATCCCGACGACGGCCGCGACGAGGGCGGGGAGCCAGGCCAGGTCGTCGGCGGTGGGCCGCAGCACCGCGGCCGCGCCGGCGAGGCCGGTGAGCAGCAGGAGGAGCAGCGTCGAGGCCAGCCGGGAGCGTGGCCGCACGGCGCCCGCGACGGCCGCGAGGAGCAGGGAGACGACGGCGACCGAGCCGATGAGGATCGGCTTGTCGGCCGTGCCGAAGGTGCCGACCGCCCACTCCTTGACCGGGGTCGGGGTCGCGTCGATGACCTGGCTGCCGACGGCGAGGACCGGCGACGACGCGGGGGAGGTCAGGGCCGCGACGAGGTGCGCGGCGGCCGTGCCGAGGCCTGCCGCGAGGACTCCGCAGGCGGCGGGGAGTGCTGACCGAGAGCTCATGGCAGGGGTTCGGTGTGACTGCACCAGACGGATGGGTCTCTAGAGGTAACGGAGCCCGAGGCGGACGCTGCCGACGACCCGGCCCCAGGTCTGAGCTGCCTCTCGGACCCACGTCCATCGATACGGTTCCGAGGCGAGGGCTCGCGGCAGCCGCAGCGCAAGAAGCCCCCACCGGCCGATGGTCCGCGGCCAGCTCGAGCGCGGCATGCCGCTGTCGCGGAAGTCGCGGTAGAGGCGCACGTGCGCCTGGCCGGTGCGATACGACTTGCGGGCCGCCGAGGCCAGGGTGGCCCGGTGCCGATAGGCGACGACCGCCTCCGGGGCGTACGCCAGCTCGTACCCAGCGAGCTGGACTCGCCAGCAGAACTCGGTGTCGGTACTGCCGTACTCGTACTCCTCGTTGAACCCCCCGACGTGTGACCAGACGGAACGGCGGACCCCAAAGTTGGCGGTCACGGCCCGCTGGAGGAACCGACCGGTGACCGGGAGCCTGTCGGGGTGGCGGGGCATGTGGCCGGGCGGGAAGGTCTCGTTGTCGAGGCGACCACCGACGGCGTCGTGCAGCTCGAGGGAGGCCGTCATCGCGCCGACCCAGGACGGGTGGACGACGTCGTCGGCGTCGCAGTAGAGCAGGTGGGCGCCGCGGGCCATCTCCGCGCCCGTGTTGCGTGCGGCGTTGGCCCCGGGGCGCTCGCACACCAGGTGGCGAACCCGGGGCCAACGATCGGCGTACTCCCGGATGATGCTCGGGCTCTCGTCTCGGGAGCCGTTGTCGACGAGCAACAGCTCCCACTCGACGTCTGTGTCCTGGGCGGCCAGCGCCGCCAGCTGCTCGGGCAGGGTCAGAGCAGCATCCCGGATGGGGACGATGACGCTGGCCGTCACCCGGTCGGGCCAGTCCGGCTGCGTCGGCATGCTCACCCCCCGACGTCGTGGGCGTCGATGAAGGCCTGGATGTCGTCGGACATCAGCTGGGGGAGAGCAGCGATGAGGCGCTCCTCGCTCCAGTCCCACCACTTGATCCGTTGGAGGGCCTCGATCTGCTCGGCCGGGAACCGGAAACCGGCCACGCGGGCCGGGTTGCCCACCACGAGGGCGTACGGCGGGGCGCTGGCTCGGACCACGCTGCCCGCCCCCACGATGACGCCGTCGCCCAGGGTGACGCCGGAGAGGATGAGGGCCTCGTGCCCGATCCACACGTCGTTGCCGATGGTGACGTCACCGCCCCCCACCGTCGCCCAGTCGACCTTCTCGGCGCTGGCCTCCTTGAACGGCGGGTAGGACGGGAATCGGTAGGTCGAGACGAATTCCGCGTGGTGCTCGCCGCCGAGGATGATCCGGGTGCCGTAGGCGAAGGAGCAGAACTGGCCCACGGACAACCCGCAACCAGCGGTCCGGTAGGACACCGTCAGGTGGCCCCAGGAGTAGCGCCCGATTTGGTACTCCTGCAGGTCCGGGCGCTGGTCCAGTCGTTGTGGGCGAGGCAGCAGGTCCGTGCGGGTCGGAGGCTTCAGCCGCTGGCGCACTCTCTTGACTGCGTGCTTGACCTGTCGGCGCATCGCGTGTTCCCCCTCGCAACCAGGGTGGGGTCGAGCGGCCCCTCGTCGTGATGTTAGTGGAGTCTGGGGTCTGGTGGTACCTCCGACAGAGCGTGCGGGATCGCCTCCGAGGCGGTGCTGCTCAGCGACGCGAGGCCCTTGCGCCGGGCTGTATGTTGCTTGCATAGATCCCGACGAGCGGATGTGCCGATGAACCAGCGCCACGCCCGCGACGGCGTCATCGGCCGTCGACCGTGAGCACCCCCGAGCCGGGATCGCCGCCGCGGTCAGGACCGCTGGGCACCGTGGTTCGCCTGCGGGATGCATGGCGTCGGCTCGCGCCCTTCTTCCGCTCCTCCAGATGGCCGCTCGTGGCAGTCGTCGTCATGTCCATCGTGGCCGGATTCGTCGAGGCCGGCTTGTTGACGCTCATCGCGACGATGGCGGTCGGGGTGGCCGACGGCCGCGACGTCTCCTCGTTCTCGATCGGACCGGTGTCACTGCGCGTGGACCCCTCGACCACCTTCGTGATCGCCATCGGGCTGGCGCTGCTGCGCGCCGCACTGCAGCTCGTCCTCGCCTATCTCCCGGCGCAGATGAGCGCCCGGGTGCTCGCGGACCTGCGTGGCCAGCTGTTCGAGACCTTCACGTCGGCCGCGTGGCCGGTGAAGTCCACCGAGCGCGATGGGGCCTTCCAGACGCTGATGATGCAGAACGCGTCGTACGCGGCCCTGACGGTGATCAGCATGGGTACGGGGCTCACGGCTCTCATCATGTTCGTGACGATCGCGGTGGGCGCCTTCGTGCAGAACTTCGTCGCGGCCGCGGTCTTCCTCGTTGCTGCCATCGGGCTCTTCCTGGCCCTCCGCCCGTTGTCGCGCCGGCTGAGGCGACATGCCAAGCGGCTGAGCGCCGAGAACATGACCTTCTCGAACACCGTCCAGGAAGTCGTCCTGATGGCCGAGGAGACGGAGGTCTTCGGTGCCACCCCCGCCTTCCGTGCCGGCCTCCACGACCGCATCCGGTCCGTGCAGGCCCCTTATGTGCGAACGCGGTTCATGTCGATCGCGCTGCCCGGCCTCTACCAGAGCGTCGCGATGCTGCTCCTCGTCGTGGCCCTCATGGTCGTGGCCCTGGTGGGAGCCGGCGAGCTCGCCGCCCTGGCGGCAGTCATCCTGCTGCTGATCCGTGCCTTGACCTACGCACAGCAGATCCAGTCCTCGATCACGGCCATCGACGAGCGCGTCCCCTTCCTCAACCACATCGCTGACGCCTTGGACCGCTACGGCGACCACCCGCAGCAGGACGGTGAGACCCCCCTCGAGGACGTCGAGGTCATCGCCCTCTCACATGTCTCCCTCGCCTACAAGAGCGGTGTCGACGTGCTGCACGACGTCAGCTTCGACCTGCACCGAGGAGAGGCCATCGGCATCGTCGGCCCCTCTGGCGCCGGCAAGTCCACGATCGTGCAGGTCCTGCTGCGACTGCGGGACCCCCACGAGGGGGCACTGCTCGTCAACGGCACGGATGCCCGAGCCTTCCGGCGTGCCGACTGGCAGCGGCGCGTCGCGTACGTGCCCCAGTCCTCGCAGGTCATCTGGGGCACGGTGCGCGACAACATCGCCTTCTTCCGCGACTGGCTCACCGACGAGGCCATCGTGGCGGCAGCCAAGCGGGCGCACATCCACGACGACATCATGTCGTGGGACCACGGCTACGACACCGTCATCGGCCAACGCGTCAACGCCGTGTCCGGTGGCCAACGGCAACGCATCTGCCTGGCGAGGGCCCTGGTCGAGTCCCCCGACGTCCTCGTGCTCGACGAACCCACCAGCGCGTTGGACGCCAGGTCGGAGGAGCTGGTGCAGGCCTCGCTCGTGGAGATCAAACGGGACACCATGACGGTCCTGGTCGCCCACCGGCTCTCGACCTTGGCGGTGTGCGACCGGGTCGTGGTCATGTCGGACGGCCGGGTCTCTGCCCTGGGTTCGCACGCCGAGCTGATCGAGCAGAGCGAGTTCTTCCGCGAGGTGCACGACATCACGCGCCGTCAGAGCGAGGTCTGACCCTCACCAGCGATCGCCAGGGCCGTGGCCATCGCGTGGTCGGGTGCGCTGGCCATCGAGAGGCGGAAGGACCCGACCCCGCGCGTGAGGGCCAGGTCGCGCATCCGGCCGTGCAGCAGCACCGCCGGCCCGGGGACGATCTCGATGTCGCGCCAGAGGAGCGGGCCGTCGCCGGGGACACGCAGCGCCTTCGCCACGGCCTCCTTGGCCGCCAGCAGCGCGGCGACCTGACGCCCGTCCGCCTCGGCCGCGAAACTCCGCAGCTCGGTCGGGCGGAACCAGCGATCGAGGAACCGGGTTCCGCCTCTGTCGATCAGGCGGGTGAGCCGAGCGATATCCACCACGTCCGTGCCCAGCCCGACGATGCCCGAAGGGGGTCTCACACCGTGGCCTCGACGAGGGCCAGCGACTTCAGGTCGGCCTTGACGACCTTGCCGTTGGCGTTCAGGGGCAGTCGCTCGATCCGTCGCACCTCGTGCGGCACCAGGTGTCGCGCCAGGGATGCCCGGCAGTGGGCGAGCACATCTTCGGGCTGGACACCGTCGGCGGCGACGTAGAAGAGGACGATGGCTTCACCCGCGGCCTCATCGGGTCTCCCCACTGCCGCAGCCGCACTCACCCCGGACAGCTCGATGACGGCATCCTCGATCTCCTGGCTGGACACCCGGATGCCCCACGACTTGATGAAGTCGGCCTTGCGGTCGACGATGTGGATGAACCCGTCCGGGTCGGCGTAGCCGAGGTCGCCGGTGCGCAGCCCGCCGTCCACGAATCGCGTGGCCGTGCCCTCCGGGTCGCGCCAGTACCCCTTTGTGACGCTGGCCCCGCGCGCGAAGACCTCGCCGACGGTCCCAGCCGCGACCTCCTGACCATCGTCGTCGACCACGCTCAGGGTGACTCCGGGAATGCCTCGGCCGATGGAACCTCGGCGTTCCTGACGCAGCTCGGGTGGGAGGTAGGACATGCGGGACGTGGCCTCCGTGGCGCCGTACATGACGAACAGGCGTGCGTGCGGCTGGCAGTCGGCCACCGCGTCGACCTGTGGCTGGGGCAGACGCCCGCCAGCCTGCTGCAGCACCCGGAGCGTCGGAAGGGGGGTGGTCCCGAACGAGCTGGCCCGCAGCAGGAGCTGGTACGTGGACGGGACCCCCGCGAGGACCGTGCACCGGTCCCGCTGGATCAGCTCGACCACGGTCTCGGGGAAGGTGAACGTGTCGCAGATCGAGAGGCTGGCCCCGACGCGCAGGTGCGTGTGCAGGAGGGAGGCGCCATAGCAGTACGAGAAGGGGAGCACGACGGCGATCCGGTCCTGCGGCGTGAGGGCGAGGTACTGCACGATCGCATCGGTGTTGGCGGCGATGTTGCGGTGGCTGACGCGCACGGCACGCGGAGCCGAGGTGGTCCCGGACGTGAACATCAGGACGGCGTCGTCGTCCGGGGCCACAGGGGCGACGGACGGCTCGGCGGCCGACGGCGGTCCGTCGAGGACGGTCGGGTCCACGACCCGGGTGGCAGCAGCTGCCACCCGGGCAGCGGTCGCACCGATCCCGGGGTCGATGAAGAACGAGTCGCAGTCGACGAACTCGGCCTTGACGAGCAGGTCCTGGGGCGCGAGCGTCGTCGCGAAGGGGACGGCGACCTGTCCGGTCCGCAGAATCGCGAGGTACGACGCAGCCCAGAAGAGCGAGTTGCGGCTGAGCACGCCGATCCGGGAGCCGGCGGGAAGGTCCCACGTGGTGACGACTGCTGCCAGCGCGTTCGTGGCCTGTCGGAGGGTGGCGTAGGTGTGGGCGCCGCTGCGGTCGATGAGTGCGACGTCCTCGTCTCGGCCCGCGCCGAGGAGCAGGTCGCCGATGTTGGCCGAGCGTTGGTCCATCTGCCACCCCGTGTGGATCGGAACCCCTGTTCCTTACCGAACCCTTAGAGTAGCGTGACTGTCGTTCGGGGGAAGCCGATCCACACAACTGGAGTGAGGTTGGAATGGGCGACAACGTGCTGGGCGAGGTCCGTCAGTTCATCCTGACCAACTTCCTCTTCGGTGAGGCATCGAAGATGCCGGGTGACTCGGACTCACTGCTGGCCAGCGGTGTCCTGGACTCGACAGGAGTGCTGGAGCTGGTGGAGTTCGTCGAGGGCGACCTCTCCGTCCCCGTCGCTGACCACGAGACGGTCCCGGCCAACTTCGACAGCATGGACAACATCGCCTCCTTCGTGCTCCGCAAGAGGGCCACGACGGCTGTGTGACCCACCCCCCGCTCGCCGGTGTCGACGCCGGTCAACCCCCCCCGGAGGTCGGAATGCCACGGATGCACCGTCGCCATCGAACGTGGGCAGTGACCGCGGTGATGGCTCTGACCGTCTCGGCGGGCTGCAGCGAGTCGACCACGGCCGAGGAACCACCGCGGGGTGGGCCGGTGCCGAGCCCGTCCGATGCGTCGACGTCTGAAACCTCCAGCGGCAGCTCGAGCAGCGGACCTTCGAGCACCGAGCCTTCGGGCAGCACGACGAACAGGCCCGTGCGGTCCGGGGGCGTCCGGCTCGCCGAGGCGGTGGCGGAGAAGCTGCACACGCCGTGGGACGTCGACTTCCTCCCTGACGACTCGGCGCTCGTGACGCTGCGGGACTCGGGGGAGGTGCTCCGCATCGATGACGACGGGACGACCAAGCTCGATGCCGGGGGCGAAGGCGGGGCGGTGGAGGGAGTGCAGCACCAGAATGAGGATGGCCTCCTGGGTCTGGCCATCGGCCCCGACAACGGCATCTACATGTACCTGACGACGGAGTCGGACAACCGGATCGTGCGCTACACCCTGCGCGGCGATGACCTCGTGGACCCCGAGGTCATCCTCGACGGGATCCCCACCAACGAGACCCACTCAGGCGGGCGACTCGCTTTCGGCCCCGACGGCTACCTGTACGTGACCACAGGCGACGCCCGCGACCTCGATCTGCCGCAGGACACCTCGAGCCTGGCCGGCAAGATCCTGCGGCTGACCACGTCGGGCGACCCGGCCCCGGGCAACCCCTTCGACAACGAGGTCTTCAGCTACGGGCACCGCAACGTCCAGGGGATCGGCTGGACCAGCGACGGCACCATGTACGCCTCCGAGTTCGGCAGCCAGAAGTACGACGAGATCAACCGCATCGAGCCAGGCGGCAACTACGGGTGGCCACACATCGAGGGGTGGGCGGATGACAGCGACTACATCAACCCGCTCGTCACGTGGACGACGGACGAAGCCTCACCGTCCGGGATCGCCGTCACCGATGACGGCATCTGGATGACTGCACTCCGGGGGGAGCGGCTGTGGTACGTGCCGATCGAGGCGACCGGAGACCTGGGCACGCCCCAGGACCATCAGCTCGACCTGGGCCGGCTGCGAGCCGTCACGATGTCGCCGGACGACGACCTGTGGGTGGTGACGTCCAACACCGACGGACGAGGCGACCCGTCAGCCACAGATGACCAGATCGTTCGACTGGAGGTCGACTGACCGGACGTGTGGCTGACGGGTCGCTGTTCACCGGTGGTCAGCGGACGGGGTTGCCGGTGTCGTGCCAGACGTTGCTGTCGTCCCAGGTGCTGCCGTCCTGGAGGTTGGCGACGGCGCCGTAGCGGTAGTCCCGGCCGAAGCGGTTGTCGGCGTAGTGGGCGCTGTCGGTGTCTCCCTTGCGGCCACCGTTGATGGTGTAGTTGCCGCCGTTCATGAGGTTGCCGATGACCCGCAGGTTGGTGATCGGGTCGGTGCCGGCGAGGGAGCCGATCTGGAGCGAGGCGTTGAGCGGGGTGTCCAGGGAGGCGACGTAGGCCTGCAGGTTGTTGCGGCGGATGGTCACGTTGTCGCCGCTGCGGATCTGGATGGAGTCGTGGTGCCCGCCCTCGTAGGGCTGCAGGTCGTGGATGTAGGAGTCCTCGACCACCACGTCGTCGGCCTGGATCCGGATGCCGTCCTCGGCGGAGTGGATGTCGGCGTTTCGGATCGTGGCGGTGCCCTGCAGGTAGATGCCGATGCCGGTGCCGCCCTCGTTGTCGATCTCGACGTCCTCGATGAGCGCGCCGGTGCTGCCAGGGGTGACCTTGATCGGGTACATGTCGGTGGGGCTCTGGACCAGGGTGTTGCGGACGGTGACGTTGTCCGCGTCGATGGTGATGGTCCCGTCCACGTGCAGGCCGTCGATGACGGTGTTGTCCTCGGTGATGACCAGCTTGTCAGAGGGCTTGAGCCGGGTCCCGGACGGAACTCCTGTGCTCGCCGCGTTCGGAAACTCGGGGACCACGGACGTCGAGGACGCGCTGGTGTCCGGCGTCGAGGTTCCGGATCGCGGGGACCCGGCGTCTGACGACACCTCGTCTGCCGAACCGTTCTGGCAGGCGCCGAGAGTCACGACGGCCAGGGCGGCGGCCACGGACCTGGTCGCCGGGGTCATCGGGTGGCCCGGCGGCGGGTCGCGGACGTCAGCGTGTCGAAGACGCGCACGTACTCGTCTGCCTGGAGCTTCCAGGCGAGGGTGCCCTCGATCCGGGCGCGACCACGCTGTCCCATCTCCCGGCGTCGACCGGGGTCGTCGAGGAGGTCCGAGATCGCGCGAGCTGCCTCGATCCGACTGGTCCCCGAGACGTACAGCGCGGCGTCCTCTGCGCATCGTCGGGTCTCACGCAGGTCCACGGCCACCACGGGGACCTCGTGGGCCATGTACTCGAGGGTCTTGTTCATCGTCGACCGATGGTTGAACTCGTTGGGCGGGTCGGGGGTGACGCCGATGTCTGCGGTGGACAGCCACCGGCCGATCTCGGCGTGGTCAACCCGCCCGGTGAAGGTCACCCACGGGTCGAGTCCCAGGGCGGTGCACTCCGCGCGCAGCTCATCGGCGCTGTCGCCGAAGCCCAGGAGCGCGAAGTGCGTGTCGCCCCGACCCAGCTCGTGGACGAACGCGTCGATGGTTTCGATGAGGTTGTCGACGCCATCCTGGGGTCCCATGATCCCCACGTAGCACACGAGGTGCTTGCGCGAGTGCCGCAGCTCGGGGTGCTCCGCGCCGCGCTTCATGACCTCCGCATCCGGGGTGCTCATGACGACGGAGGTCAGGTGCCGGGGGACCTTGCCCCGGTCGCAGGCGATGTCCTGGTACCCGGGATTGGGCGAGATGACCCGGTCGGCCACCCTGTAGGTCAGGCCTTCATGCCACAACAGCGCGGAATGCACGAGACCCCCTGGACCGAAGCGGGCCTCGTACACCTCGGGGCAGAGATCGTGCTGGTCGAAGACGAAGGCCCGCCCGGTGAGCTTCCAGAAGGCCCCGAGCAGCCAGTACGTGTCCGGCGGGTTGCACGCCTGCAGGACGTCGAAGGGAGCGGCCCGGTGGACGCGCACGCTCAGTCGTGATGCCTGGACGAAGCTGGTGCCGAACTCCCACACGTACGACAGCAGGGTGCCGGTGCTCTCGAACGCTGGGTACGAGTGGACGTGCACTCCGTCGAGATCGTGCGCGTCGGGTTCTCCGGGGTCTTCCTTCGGGCAGATGACGCTCACTGCATACCCGGCCTGGATCAGCGCCTGGCACTCGTGGCGAACTCGTCGGTCCAGGCGCAACGGGAGGTTCTCGATGATGATGGCCACGTGCGGCTGCTCACCTCGAGGGGCACGGGAGCGCCGGCTCGCGTCGCCCTGGGCTGTCGTGAGGACACGGGCACCCAGCTCCCGTGACCGACGCGCCATCTCTCGAATCCCCATGTGCCCTCCTCGGAGGGGGCCGAATCTCGATCATATGGGCGCGGGAGCGCTGCGGGCTAGACTCATGCATGGTCAGTCTCCGCGCGCGCGCCAGCCGGACGAGGCCGCCCAGCATGTCGGTCGCCCCGGCGGTGCTGGCGGCATTCGGGCTGGACCCGGCATCGGTGGTGACGGTCTCGCCATTGATCTCGGGTGGAGGCATCGTGACCGGAGCCTTGCTGAGGTCGGATGCACAAAAGTGGGCGCTCAAGGGATACACCACGGGCGCCGCGCGTGAACGTCTCGCCATGGCCCACGCCCTGGAGGCCAGGCTGGCCGCGGCCGGTTTTCCGGTGGCAGCGCTCCATGCCGCCCCGGGAGGCGACACCATCGTCAGGGTGGGGCCTGCGTGGTATGCGTTGCACGACTGGGTTGACGGCCGGCACCTGTCCGTCCTTGATCGTGACGGGGTGACGGAGGCCGGGCCGCGCCTCGTCGGTCAGCTGGGGAGCTTGATCGCGACCCTGCACACCACCAGCAGCCGCATCCCCTTCGACGGGGTGCCCGAGGACCCCGATCGGCTCCTGCGGGCCCCCCGGGCGACCCTGCGCCACGTCCGCTGGTCGCGCCGGCGCTGGTTGTCCGGATGGCAGAGGCTGCGCCTGAAGCCGGGCAAGTCCGCCTTCGACTGGTGGGTGCTGGACATCCTCCCCGAGATCGCCCAGCGCGCCGACGCCTTCGCCGAGACCTCCATCGCTGCCCGCGTGCATCCGTGGGAGATCGGGCTCATCCACAACGACGTCAACTGGGAGAACCTCGTCCTCGACGAGCAGCTCGGGGTGCGAGCCGTGATCGACTTCGACAACGTCGTCCGGGCGCCGTGGGTCCTGGAGGTCGGAGCTGCTGCCGTCGTGCTCGTCGGGTCGGCTCCGGACAAGGTCGAGGAATTCGTGTCGGCCTACGAGGACGTCGTGGGGCACGATCTCGATCGTGACCTCGTCCGGTTGGGCATGGAGCTGAAGTGCGTCCGATCGCTCGCGACGTCCATCGCCGCCCACCTCGATGGTCGTGTCGATCCTGGACGGATCGCGCCGTGGTGTCACGATCTCCACGACTCGCTGCGGGCGCTGGACCGGGCGTGACCTGAGCAGCGGACATGGCCCGTTCCGGCGGAGTCACACCTCAGGGACGTCGCCGGCCAGCTCGGGTGCCAGGTGGAGATACTCGGTGGCCCTCCGCTTCTGGTCGATGTCGCGGTAGACGCGATCGAGCTGCTCCGGGGTCAGGCCGGCTGCGGCAGCGACCTCCGCTGTCGGGATGCCGTTGTTCTTGCCGTAGAGGCAGAGGTCCATCCGGTCGTGCGGCAGCGAGAAGTAGAACTCCTCCTGGGACTGCGCCAGCGAGTAGGTGTCCGTCGTCGACGGGCGACGACGGATCTGCTCCGGGACGCCGAGGTGCTCGGCGAGCGCATACACCTGGCACTTGTACAGGTGCGCGATCGGCTTGATGTCGGCGGCACCGTCCCCGAGCTTGACGAAGAAGCCTTGGTCGAACTCAAGCCGGTTGGGTGTACCCGCGACGCCGTAGTTCAGCCGGTCGGCGTGGAAGTACTCCAGTGCCTTGCGCGAGCGTTGCTTGAAATTCGTCGCTGCCACGATGCTCAGGTAGGCCTGCGGCGTCAGTCGGTACTGCTGCTGCTTGCCGTCGGGGTCCACGACCACCACGGAATAGAGGCGGTAGCTGTCCGAGTCGACCACCGACGGGAGCACGATCTTGGACCGGTGGCCCGGGCCGTACTCGGGGCAGACGAGCCGGATCGCGTCGTCCCTGCGGCGATAGGCGCCGAAGGCGTCGAGGATGTCGGTGATGTCCTCTGTGGCGGAGTCGATGCCCAGGGCGTCGGAGAGGCTCGTGCTGATGGTCAGGGTCTCGGGTGACGACTCCCTCTCGGGCATGTGGATCCCGAAGACGCGATCGGCGCCGAGTGCCTCGACGGCGAGTGCTGCCACGACGCTGGAGTCGATCCCGCCGGAGAGCCCGACGACGAGGCCCTTCCTCCGGGTGCGCCGCAGGTGGTCGCGAATGCGGTCGCCGATCTGCTCGGTCGTGCGCGGGAGGTCGATCGCGAGCGTGTGCGGCCCGAATGAAGGTGTCATGTCCATCCCTATCTGTGCGTGGCGTGGTCGATCAGCGTGAAAGGCTCCGGCAAGGGCAGATCCCCTTCGGGCGCACCGTCCTCGACGATGAACTGACGGTGGATCAACTGGGTCGAGAGCATGGCCAGGGCACGCATGTTGTCCGTGTTACCCATGCCCCTGCCCTGCTTCCGCCGACACTTGGCCAGGAGTGCCCCGACGGCGCCGGGATCGAAGATGCCGGCCGCGGTCACTGCCGCCGGATCCATCACGTCATCCACCCATTCGGGTGATCCGCCGCCGAAGAAAGCGGTTGCATCCGGGGACCGATAGGGCTGCTTCGGTCTGGTCAGGATGGACGGCGGCAGCAGGTCGGCGAAGGCGGTCTTGAGCACGTGCTTCTCGTCCAGGCCGAGCAGCTTGTGCCGGGCAGGCAGACGGTTGGCCAGGTCGACGACGTCGCGGTCGAGGAAGGGGAAGCGGCCCTCGACCGAGTTGGCCATGAGCATCCGGTCTCCTTGTGACGCCAGGATGTAGCCGGGCAGCAGGGTCGTCATCTCCAGCCACTGCGCCCGGCTCAACGGGTCCCAGTGGTGGTGCTCCTCAGGCATCCGGTCGACGAGGTCGGCCGTGACATCGGCGGGCCAGTCCGGGTGCGGTGTGACGAGGCCCAGCAGGGAGGCCGTGCTGTCCCAGCGGGGCCGATGGGACATCGCCGGATCGTCCGGCGAGAGGTTGCGGCCGAAGAACTCCCGAGCAAATGCGGGTGCTCGACCCGGAGCCCGCGCCATCCACGGGTAGAGCAGGTCGAGCGCCTCGGGGCGCAGACGGGACGAGGGGTCCCGGGCCACGAACTCGCGCAGCCGGGCCTCACGGAAGATGTCGTACCCGGCGAAGACCTCGTCCGCGCCCTCCCCGGTCACCACCACCTTGTACCCGTGCTCCGCGACAAGTGCGGACAGGAGCAGCATCGGCGCCGGGGCGGCGCGCAGGACCGGGGTCTCCGCGTGCCGCACCACGTCCGGGAAGGCCGCGCCGATGTCGTCGGAGCAGACCGTCACCTCGTGGTGCTCCGTGCCCAGACGCTGCGCCATCTCGCGTTGGAAGGGCCCCTCGTCGAAGTCGGCGTCCGCGAACCGCAGCGAGAAGGTCTGGAGCGGTACGTCGGTGTACCGGGCGATGACGGCGGCGATGACGGCCGAGTCGATGCCTCCGGACAGGTAGGCGCCCACGAGGACGTCGCTGCGCAGGAATCGCAGGCGGACGGCCTCGACGAGCCGCTCGCGCAGGTCGTCCGCGTTGCGCTGGAGGTCCTGCGACTCCTCGCGCCCGCGCTCGGGGAACTCCGGGCGCCAGTACGGGCGGACGTGGTGCCCCTCCCGCGTGATGGTGACCAGGTGTCCCGGTGGCAGCTGCTCGATGCCGACGAAGACCGTGCGTGGTGCGACCGGGCTCCAGAAGGTCATCGTCTGGGCCAGGCCCACCCGGTCGAGCGACCGGGGGACTTCCGGCACCGCGAAGATCGCCTTGACCTCCGAGGCGAAGACGACCCGATCGCGCTGTCGGGTCAGGTACAGCGGCCGCACGCCCAGTCGGTCCCGGGAGAGGACCAGGCGCTCGGCGTCCCGCTCCCAGATCGCGATGGCCCACTGTCCGTTGAACCGGCTGAAGCAGTCTTCCTGCCACTGCTCCCAGGCATGGACGATCACCTCCGTGTCGCTGTGGCTGCGGAACCGATGACCGAGGGCGACCAGCTCCTGCCGCAGCTCGACGTGGTTGAAGATCTCGCCGTTGAAGGTGACCCAGACCGTGCCGTCATCGTTGCCCATCGGTTGCGCCCCACCGGCGACGTCCAGGATGGCCAGCCGCGTGTGCCCGAGCAGGACGCGCGCGTCCCGGTAGATGCCGCTGCCGTCGGGACCGCGGTGTGCCAGTCGCGAGACCATGCGCCGTCCGAGGTCCACGCCCGGGGTGTGGTCGAAGGAGAGAACGCCGGCGATCCCGCACATGGGACTAGTCCTCCAGTCCGTCCAGGACGGCCTGGACCGACTCGCGGTCGCGCAGGTGCTCGACGGTGATCAGCGCGTCGTCGAGGACCACCCCGCAGCCGTCCTCGAGGGCCACGGCGATGGCGATGGCATCCAGGCGGGTGGCCTCCGGCCCGAGCGGGAGCGGCAGCTCGGCGACCACGCGGCCACGATCGGTGCTCATCCGCGTCGCCGTGCTCGAGGAGCGACGATGTCACGTCCGTGCGGCCCGTACTCGGGTCCCCGGATCCCGAGGCCGATGGCCCGCTGCTCCAGCCGGTGCTGCGCGATCTCCCACAGCTCTCCCAGGTGCCGGTCGACGTCGGCCCGCATCACGTGATTGCCGCCGGGGTCGGGGGTGATCTCACCGAAGCAGATGCCCTGGTGGGTGTCGTACATGTCGATGCGGACGTACGGGGACCGGATGGCCTCGGAGAGGGTGCGGCCGGCAGCCACCAGGTCGTCGAGGTGTGGCGGTGACGGGAGCCGCGAGTCGATCAGGGTGTCGGCTGCGGCGTTGCCGAGGTCGGTCCCGTCCGGCGCGAAGTACCGCGAGGCGAGTCGTCGACCGGCGCGTTGCGTGCGCCCGATCACGGCGATCATCCCGACGGCGCCGTGGAAGCAGTGCAGCTTGTAGTCAGGAGGGACGCTGAGGGGCGAGTCGTCGGGGGCGGGCAGGAACTCCTCCAGGAGCACCGTGGCCGGCTCGTCCGCGCGCATGGCATCGTCGACCCGAGCTGTGAGGTCGGCGCGGGAGATCACGTCCGGAGCGCCGCTCAGCAGATCGCGGTACCCGTCGCCGTCGGCGGCCAGCGGCCACACCGCCTGGGCGACGGTCCCGCAGGTCACCTTGACGACGAAGCGATCGGGGACCCCGTCCCAGTCGATCTCCTCAGCCCCGGCGAACTGACCGTAGACGCGGGGGATCGGGACGCCGTGGCTGCGGGCGAAGGCATACCCGGCGGCCTTGTCGTTCAGCTCCCACACGGGGGCGGGGGAGTCCTCCGGGGCGTCCAGCAGGCGCAGTCGCTTGGACTCCCGCAGCTTGTAGAAGAACGAGGGACGTCCACGCTCGGCCATGAGCGCCGCGATGACCGCGTCACGTCTGGTCACTGGGGGGAGCCGGTGGAACATCTGCTTGATGACCATGACCACCTCGCTTCACTCGGCGTCGAAGGGGACATCAGGCCACTCCTCGGGAGCTGGTGTCCCGCTCCCAGCGGGGTGCCGAGCCGACGCGCGCCCGGATGCGCGCCATGACGATCACGGCGACGTACACGGCGGCGTCACCGAGGCGTCCCGGTTCGCGCCCGACGAGCCGGACCAGATCACGCAGCTGGCTTCGCTGGCCCGGGGAGACCGGCCCCCGTCCGGCCTCGACCCACGCGGCCTCCTGGGTCCGGTAAGTGCGGCGCTTGATGAGGAGCAGGCTGCCCAGGCGAAGGGGGGTGTGCACCACGACCGGATCCGTCTCGATGATCTGGATCTCGTCGGTCGTGAACAGCGAGTTGATGAAGAGGTCGTCGGCCACCACCTCGGGGAAGGCGCCGAACCTCGCTCTTCCGGCGCTGGACAGGCCGTAGCACCCGGCGCCCCACAGCTGACGGGAGATGGAGGGCAGCCGCTCGCGGACGGCGTACCACCGTCGGACGGTCCAGTGGGCCCCCCGGGTCTCGAAGCGGTGGGGTGGCCGGGCAGCAAGGGCGCCGTCGGCCAGGGCCCGCAGCGTGTCCACGGCGGCCCGGCCCGTCAGCTCGACGTCGGCGTCGAGGTAGATCCGCGGTCCGGGAGAGGCCACCTCATCCCCTTCGCGCAGGGCCGCGGTCTTGGAGGGCTGTGACCGCTCGCGCACGTGCACACCGACGAACTCGCGGGCCGTCTCCGCGGTGCGGTCGGTACAGCCGTTGCACACCACGACGACCTCGACCAGCCCCTCCCGAACGACCTGCGTAAGGTGACTCAGGGTGCGCCCGATGACGGCTTCCTCGTCATGGGCCGGGATGACGATGCTCCCGATCGGTGGGTTCATCGGCCACCCCCCGGCAGTGCGGCCCGCCGCCGTGGCGACACGAAGGCCCCGAGGGCGGCTCGCGCCTCGCGCCGGTGGGCTCGGACGGTGTTGCTCAGGGCCACGACGCCCGCGAAGCCGGCAGTTGCCAGCCGCCCGTGCCACTTGCCGAAGTAACGGACCCGGTTGACCTCCTGGAGCGCGTGCAGGTCCGAAGAGGTTCCTGACCCGGCACCCGTGTGGTGCACGACGGCATCGGGGACGACATGGATGGTCGTGCCCAGGCTGCGCAGCCTCCGGCAGTAGTCCGTCTCCTCCGAGTAGAGGAAGAACCGACCCGCGTCCCACGGGCCGGCGCGCCCCACCACGACCGTCGCGACGACGAGGACGGCGCCGGTCGCCCAGTCGACGGCCCCTGCCCTCGAATACGCCTCCTGGTCGCGGACGGTCTCGCTCAGCCAGGTCGGGCGCGCGGGCCAGTGGTTGCCCAGGAGTCCGTCCCCGACGACGCGGAGGATGGTCGGCTCCCGGCGCAGTGAGCACTGACGGACACCGTCGTCGTCGCGAATGATGGGGACGGCGGCGTCGCTCCGACCGGCCGCCCTCGCCAGCGCGGCCACGGACCCCGGCCCCAGACGGACGTCGGGGTTGAGGAAGGCCGTCCACCGGGACGGCGGGGCCGCAGCCAACCCACGGTTGAGGCCGCCGGCGTATCCGAGGTTGTCCCCCGACTCGACGAGCTGGACCCGCGGATCACGGGTGACGGCTGTCAGGTCGTCACCCGGCTCGTTGTTGACGACGACGGCGTGCCAGGTGAGGTCCTCGACCGCGGCCGGCACCGACTCCAGCAACTGGGCCAGACCCGGCACGTTGCGGTAGGAGACGACGACCAGCAGGCAGTCGATCATGGCCGGTCCGGGGTCTCCGCCGGTGGAGCCGACCTGATGCGCTGCATCCACAGGGAACCCGTGGGCCGGTCCCGCAGACCGGGTGGGACGAGCTCCGGGTGCTGTCCCCACATCCACGACGTCATCAACCGGACCTGCCACACGTCGTTGTGGGTGAGGAAGGCCCGCAGGAGGTAGGTCTCCGTCCAGTCCCGGCCCTCACGGAGCCACGGCTCGGGATACTCGAAGGGCCAGTGGACGTCGTGGACGTGGACGTGGATACCCGGTGGCAGCGTCGGCAGGACGTGCAGGTAGAGCCAGGCCACGTCGGACCCGGACTTCAGGACGTGGGTGGAGTCGATGAAGAGGAAGTCCCCGGCCGAGAGGCGATCGAAGATCTCGGCCGGTGCGTCCTGGACCGGCCGCTCGATGACTTCCACGTCGTCGCGGGCCCTCAGGCGGGATCGCAGGCGCTCGGGGTTGGGCTCCACGCAGGTGATGTCGAGGTCGGGCAGGTACCGGTCGGCGACGTCCAGCGCCACCGCGGTCGAGTAGCCCGACCCGATCTCGAGCAGGCGCCGGGGCCGGTGGTGCCGGAGCATCGCGTGCAGGACGGCCGCGTCGACCCGCCCGTACATGCCGTTGGTCTGCCACCGGTCCTCGGGCAGCTCCGCCATGAGCGGGCCGATGTCGCGCATCAGGGCCCGCTGGCCGTCCTCGTCCACGTCGACCCCCACCGGCGGCAACGATCGCCAGGCGATGGCCCGCTCGCGATCGGACTGCGACGTGACGGGGGAGTAGTAGTGGCCCGGGGCCACGTAGGGAGGGCGACGCACGGATGTTACGACGGCTCGCGTGGCGCGGAGCGCCTGTCCCGGAATCCCCCTCATGCACCGAGTCTGGCCGAAAGCGGACCGCCTGACCAGAGCCGCGGCGGATCAACCATCCGCACCTCGGCGGACGATCCTGCCCGGGTGCGGGTCCGTCCACGCCCGACGTACCCGCTCGCGGACGTTCGCCGTCAGCGGGGTGGCGACGTACCGGTCTCCGGGGGCGGCGTCCTGCAGCGGCCGGGAGGGGGTGATCCCGTCGAGGCGCCAGAGCGCACCGGTGGCGCCGATGAGGACACAGAGGAGCCCGACGAAGGTCGCGAACGCGAACGAGTCGAAGGTGCCGCTCGCGGCGAGGGCCGCAGGCATGGTGGCCGCCAGGGCCTGGCCGAGGTGCCGCGTCTCCTCATCGCTGCCGCGCAGGCGGACGCTCCGACCGACGAGGTAGGGGATGAGGAGGAGGACGAGGAAGGCCAGGACGGCGAGCATGCCCCCGGCCAGCATGAATCCGTAGATCTGGTTGTCGAGGAGCAGGAACTCCTCCGGGGTGACCATGCCGGCTCCCCAGCCGAAGACTGGTCGTTCGTGCCAGAGCTCCATCACGATCGTGGTCCGCTCGATGCGGGCCGTGACGCTCGGGTCGTTCTCGACGTTGGTGAAGAGGGCCTTGATCGTGCCGAGCACGCCGCGGTTGACCACGTGGAAGACGGCGATCGAGACGACCGAGATCACGAGGGCGTTGTAGCGCATCCGCCACGGCCAGACCGTGGAGAGCACGAGCATGGCCACGGCCACGGTGACGATGGCCGACCGGGAGACGGACAGCGGGATGGCCAGGGCGATGAGGCCGACGCAGAGCCAGCGCCACCACCGAGCCTGGCCCGTGCTGAAGAGCGCGTAGTGCAGGGCCACGGGCAGGACGAGGGCCAGGGCGACGCCGAACTCGATGTAGTGGTTGGCCGTGCCGGCGACGCGAGGGATGCCCTCACCACGCTCGGCCACCCCGAGGGCCGCGGAGTTGTAGCTCAGGCCCGGGATGCGGATGTAGTCCACGGGGTCGACCAGTCCGCTGAACTGCAGGATGCCCACGACCGACATCGCCGCGGCGAAGAGCACCAGGGCCCCGAGGACGCGATCGAGTTCCCGACGGGTGCGCACGCCTTCGGCCACGGCGAGGGTCACCCCCGCGATGGCCGCGACCACCAGGAGCCAACGGGCGGCTGCGCTGGCCTGGCCGAGCGTGGGCAGGCGGTCGTAGCCGACGACGTTGCCGATCACCTGGACGGCGACGAAGAGCCCGACGGCCCACCGAATCGGCTGGCGGCCGTGGGGGAGCTGGCGCCGGCGGATGGCTGACACGACCCACAGGAAGGCCAGCAGGATCCCGACGGCGACGGAGGGACGTCCCGCCGCTCCCATCCCGCCGATGACGAGGCGCGCGGGAATGAGGAACTGCAGGGCGAGGAAGAGGACCAGGACTCCCGCGGTCGTGATGGACCACGGACGCAACAGGAACGGTCGATGGTCCGGCTGCGGCCTCCTCAGCGGACCCGGGACCCGGAGGAGGAGCGGGCGCCAGGAGTCGTCGACGGCCTGGGGCGCGTGCCGGGGTGCCACCCGAGGTGTCAGGTCGGGCTCAGGCCTGACCACGACTCATTGCCCTCTCGCGCCTGCTGCGGGAGGGCGGATCTGGCTCGAGGGTCACCTGTCCGTTGGTCAGCTGCTCCTGCGGCTGCGCCGGTGGCTGTCGTGGGGCGTCGTCCGCCCCGGTCTCCTGGGTGGCGACCTCGTCGGCCGGCCCCTTCTGCCGTTTCCGAGCGCGGGCGCGCCTGAAGAGCCCGAGGAGGTCGTCGAAGAGGAGGGTGACGAGCAACGACAGCGCGGCGCCGACGACGCCGACGACCGCCATGTTGCGCATCTTGCCCTCGGACACGACGTCGGTCAGGGCGGGCTCGCTCAGGACCTGCAACTTGATCTGGGCCCGCTCGGGGACGCCCTCCTGCCGGTCCGCCAGCTCCTGCTCGGCGATCTCGAGCAGCGCCGCCGCGGTGGCCGTGGCCTGCTGCTCGGTGGCACTGAGCACGGTCACGTCCATGATGCTGGTCCGGGAGCGGGTGTCCACCTCGTAGGTGGGGTCCAGTCCTCGATCCGCGAGGGCCTCTCGGGTGTGGGGAGCGCCGAGCACGATGACGATGACGTCGGTGGTGTTGTCCATGCCCCCGTAGGGGTTGGTGGCCTCCTCGGCCTCGACCATCCCGGGGACGAGGATCGAGGTGGCCGTGACCTCGTACTGCGGCTTCACCCCCTGGCCGACGACGTAGGCACCTGCCGCGGACAGGGTGATGAGCGGGAGGAAGACGTACCAGCGGCGCAGCACCGCAATCGTCATGCGCCAAACGTCCACAGGGGCTCCCCTCGTCACGGCCTGACCGCGATGGCCCTGGCACCTTCGCAAGACCGTGCAACTGCAGCATACTCATGACTATGGACCCCCTGCGGCTCTCGACGGCCGGGGCCTTCCGGGCCTCGCGGTCCTTCGCCGAGGACACCTCGTGAGCGCCCGCGCGGACATCCTCATGATCACCTACCGCAGCGCCGGGTACCTGCACCTGAGCCTGCCCCGGCTGCTGTCCACGCTGGGTGATTCGGACCGGGTGTGGTTGTGGCACAACGGAGATGACGAGGCCACCCTGGAGGCGTTGCGTCCCTACACGCACGACGCGCGGGTGCACCGCTTCCACCACAGCCGGGAGAACGTCCGCCTGCGCGAGCCGACCTCGTGGCTCTGGAGCGAGTCCGATGGTCGCTTCCTCTCCAAGGTCGACGACGACTGCCTCGTCACGCCCGGCTGGCTGGAGACCTTCGCCGCCGCCCACGAGGCCAACCCGCAGTTCGGGGTGGTCGGCAGCTGGCGTCACCCCCCGGAGGACATGCGACCGAGGGCGGCGGAGCGCAAGATCCAGACCTATGCCGGAGGGCACCAGCTGATGCGCAACCTGTGGGTGCAGGGCAGCGGGTACCTCATGGCGCGTTCGATGGTCGAACGCGGCGGACTGCTGGGCCCCGACGAGTCCTTCACCCACTACTGCATCCGTGCGGCACGTGACGGCGCGGTGAACGGCTTCTACCACCCCTTCGTCCCCGAGGACCACATGGACGACCCCCGGTCGCCGCACACCTTGATCCACACCGACGCGGACCTTCAGGGGCGGATGCCGTTGTCCGCCAAGGCCAACGGCGTGACGACCGTCGACGCCTGGACGGACCAGCTGCGGCAGAGCGCCTACCTGCTGCAGTCGGCGTCCCTCGACCCCCGGGCCTACACGGGGTGGCGGGCGAAGCGGCGGACGATCCGGCGTCGCCTCACCGCCCTCACGGGGCGACCGGTGCGCTGGTGACGTCCCACGAAGGGGGTGCCCGCGCCCTGGGCGCACTGCGTCTCGTGCTCGCTGGCGCCTCCCTCGGGACCGGCAACCGCGGCGTGGAGGCGCTCGCCCGATCGGTCGTCGACTCGATCGGTGGCCATCGCGCGGACGCCGCCCTGACCGTCCTGGACGACGGCTGGGGGGTGCGCCGGGCGCCCGACCTCGGGCTGAACGCGTCCCTTGCGGGAGTGCGCTGGTCGCGACGGGTGCACCGCCCCGAGAGCTGGGCCCGGATCCGGCTGGCCCAGGCCCTTGGGTCGTCGCGCAACCCGGTGGCCGCCCGGATCGCCACCGCTGACGCCCTCCTCGACCTGAGCGGCGGTGACAGCTTCACCGACCTCTACGGCCCGGCTCGCCTGGCTGCCGTCTCGGCGCCGAAGCATGCGGCGATCAGGGCCGGTCGCCCACTGGTCCTGCTGCCCCAGACGTACGGCCCGTTCGCCACGACACGCGGTCGCAGGGACGCGGAGCGCATCGTCCGCTCCGCGTCGTTGGCCTTCGCGCGGGACCCGCACAGCCACGAGGTCCTCGTGGACCTCGCGGGTGCGGATGCCGACCACACCCGGCTGCGGCAGGGGGTCGACGTGGCCTTCGCCCTGCGGCCCCGACGGCCCGCGGAGGACGTCGCCGCCCAGGTGCTCGAGTGGACCGCGGGACCGGTCGTCGGGGTCAATGTCAGCGGCCTGCTCCTCGGCAGCGACGCCCGGGAGACATTCGCCCTGGCAGGTGACTACCTCGCGACGGTGACGGACCTCGTCCGCAGGTTGCTGGAGGCCGGGTCGCTGGTCGTCTTCGTGCCCCACGTTTACTCCCCGGGAGGGTGCGGGGAGAGCGACATCGTGGCCATCCGGCAGGTCCGGGACCGGCTGGCGCCGGCCGAGCGAGCCCGGACGAGGGTGGTGCCGCCGGAGCTCGGCCCGTCCGAGCTCAAGTGGTGCATCTCGCAGGTCGACTGGTTCGTCGGAAGCCGGATGCACGCCACCATCGCCGCCCTGTCGACGGCCACGCCCGTCGCGGCCTACGCGTACAGCGGCAAGACCGTCGGCGTCTTCGACACCTGCGGCGTGCGCGACCACGTCGTCGACGCCCGCCGGGTCGCCGGCGGTGAGGCCGTGGAGGTGCTCATGGGCTCGTTCGGGGCGCGCGAGACCACCCGGACGGCTCTGGCGCGGTCGGTGCGGGCGGTCGTCAGGCAGTCGCAGGAGCAGGTGGCCGACCTGCTGGCCGCCGTCGAGGGCTGGCGTGAGATCGGCGGCACGGCGCAGCCCATCGCCTGAGCACAAAGCAGTCGCCCCCGTGCATCACCTGGCTGGATCAACCAGCAGATGCACGAGGGCGACCCTTGGTGCTCAGACCTCACCTGTGGAGGTCGGGCCTCACATGCCGTCGATGATCGCGTTGAGCGTCGCGCTCGGGCGCATCGCCGCCGACGCCTTGGCGGCGTCGGGCTTGTAGTAGCCACCGAGGTCGACCGGCGAGCCCTGCGCGCCGATGAGCTCGTCGTTGATCTTCGCCTCGTTGTCGCCGAGCTCGGCGGCCACGCGGGTGAAGCGCTCCTTGAGCTCGGCGTCGGTGTCCTGGGCCGCCAGCGCCTGCGCCCAGTAGAGGGCGAGGTAGAAGTGGCTGCCGCGGTTGTCGATCGAGCCGAGCTTGCGAGCCGGGCTCTTGTTTTCCTCGAGGAAGGTGGCGATCGCCGTGTCGAGGGTGTCCGCGAGGACCTGCGCCTTGGGGTTGTCGAAGTGCGTGGCGAGGTGCTCGAGGGAGGCGCCCAGCGCGGAGAACTCACCCAGGGAGTCCCAGCGAAGGTAGTTTTCCTTGACGAACTGCTGCACGTGCTTGGGCGCGGAGCCGCCGGCACCGGTCTCGAAGAGACCGCCGCCCGCCAGGAGCGGGACGATCGAGAGCATCTTGGCGCTCGTCCCGAGCTCGAGGATCGGGAAGAGGTCGGTGAGGTAGTCGCGCAGGACGTTGCCCGTGACCGAGATGGCGTCCTTGCCGGCGCGGATCTGCTCGAGGCAGAAGGTCACCGCATCGACGGGCGGGAGGATCTTGATCTCGAGGCCCTCGGTGTCGTGCTGCGGCAGGTACTCCTTGACCTTGGCGATGATCTGGGCGTCGTGGGCGCGGGCCTCGTCGAGGAAGAAGACGGCCGGGGCGCCGGTCGCGCGGGCGCGGGTGACGGCCAGCTTGACCCAGTCCTGGACGGGGATGTCCTTGACCCGGCTCATCCGCCAGATGTCGCCCTCCTCGACGGCGTGCTCGAGGACGACCTCGCCGGCCGAGGTGGTGACCGTGACGGTGCCCGCGGTCGGGATCTCGAAGGTCGTCGGGTGCGAGCCGTACTCCTCGGCCTTCTGGGCCATGAGGCCGACATTGGGCACGCTGCCGATGGTCGATGGGTCGAGGGCGCCGTTGCGCTTGTGCTCCTCGATGACCGCGGCGTACATGGGGCCGTAGGAGCGGTCGGGGATCATCGCGAGGGTCTCCTGCTGGCCACCCTCGGCGTCCCACATCTGACCGGAGTCGCGGATGACGACCGGCATCGAGGCGTCGATGATGACGTCGCTGGGGACGTGGAGGTTGGTGATGCCCTTGTCGGAGTCGACCATCGCGAGCGCGGGGCGGCGCTCGGCGAGGGCGTCGATGTCGGCGCGGATCGCGTCGCGGGTCTCGGCCGGCAGCTTGTCGAGCTGGGTGTAGAGCGAGGCCAGGCCGTAGCGCAGGTCGACGTCGGCCATGAGGAAGGACGCGGCGTGCTTGTCGACGAGGTCACCGAGCCACGCGGCGACGCCGTGGCCGAAGAGGATGGGGTCGGAGACCTTCATCATCGTCGCCTTGAGGTGCAGCGACAGCAACAGGCCCTCGGCGCGGGCGGCCTCGATCTGGGCGTCGTAGAAGGCGCGCAGCGCCCTGGCCGACATGAAGGTCGCGTCGACGATCTCCCCCTTCGTCACCGGGACGGAGTCCTTGAGGACGGTCTCGGTGCCGTCCTGGGCCGTCAGCGTGATCTTCAGGGTGTCGTCGGCGGGGGAGACGATGGACTTCTCGTTGCCGTAGAAGTCGCCCTCGCTCATCGAGGCGACGCGGGCCTTGTTGTTGGCGGTCCACGGGCCGAGCTTGTGCGGGTGCTTCTTCGTGAAGTTCTTGACCGCGAGCGGGGCGCGGCGGTCGGAGTTGCCCTCACGCAGGACGGGGTTGACCGCGGAGCCGAGCACGTTGGCGTAGGCCGCGGCGACCTGCTGCTCCTCGTCGGTGCTCGGGTTGTCGGGGTAGTCCGGCAGGTCGTAGCCCTGACCCTGCAGCTCGGCGATCGCTGCCTTGAGCTGCGGCACGGAGGCCGAGATGTTGGGCAGCTTGATGATGTTGGCCTCGGGCGTCGTGGCCAGCTGGCCGAGCCCGGCGAGGTTGTCGGCGACGCGCTGCTCGTCGGTCAGCCGGTCGGGGAACTGGGCGAGGATGCGGCCGGCGAGCGAGATGTCGCTCGTCTCCAGCTCCACACCGGAGCCCGAGGTGAAGCCCTGGACGATCGGGAGCAGCGAGTAGGTGGCCAGTGCCGGTGCCTCGTCGATCTTGGTCCAGACGATCTTCGCGGTCATGTGTGTCCCTCCGTGGGGTGTGGGGTGGGTCTCCCCAGATCCTCCCACGGGTCGGGCCGGTCGCGATCCGCGGTCCGACGAAGGGAGGTCACCCCCGGTCGTCGTCGTGGACCGGGGGGATGCGTGGTGGGCCGAAGCGGATGAGGCGCAGCTGCTCGATCGTCTCCTCGAGGAGCACGCGGTTGGTGCGTTGCAGGTCGGCGATGATGAGCAGCGCGAAGCTGAACAGGGCCCCGACGAGCAGGGTCGTACCGAAGATCAGCGATTGGATGTGGCCGGCCGAGTCGCCCATCGCGGCAAGGACGAGGAAGCGGACGAAGGGGATGAGCCCCAGCACGAGCAGGACGCTGCCGACGATGCCGAAAAAGGCGTGCGGCTTGAACATGATGAAGGAGCGCACGATCGCCGAGGCGGACTTGGCCATGTGTTGCCAGATGCTCGTGAAGAGCCGGGACTCGCGGGTCTTGTCGTTGGTGACGACCGGGACGGACTCGATGGCCAGCCGCTTGTGGCCGGCCTGGATGATCGTCTCCATGCAGTAGGAGAACTCTGTGACGATGTTCAGCCGCATGAGCGAGGCGGCGGAGTAGGCGCGGAAGCCGCTGGCCGCGTCGGGCAGGTCGGTGCTCGCGGCCCGGTTGACCACGGCCGACCCGAAGGACTGCATGCGCCGCTTGAAGGGGGAGAAGTGGGCGATCGTGGCGGTCTGCCGGTCGGCGACGACGATGTCGGCGCGGCCGGCGATGATCGGCTCGACGAGGTCGCCGATGCGCTCCTGGGGGTACTGGTTGTCGCCGTCGGTGTTGACGAGGATGTCGGCGCCGTGACGCAGCGCGAAGTCGGCGCCGTCGCGGAAGGAGCGGGCCAGGCCCAGCGGGCGGCTGTGCCGGATGACGTGGGTGACGCCGAGCTCGCGGGCGATCTCCGCGGTCCGGTCGCTCGAGCCGTCGTCGATGACGAGGGTCTCGACGACATCGACGCCGGGGATCTGCGTCGGGATCGTGGCGAAGACCAGGGGAAGGGTGGCCTCCTCGTTGAGGCAGGGGATCTGGACGATCACCTTCATGGTCACGGCCTCCGCCGACGTCGCTGCTGGTGCCCGCAGCATCTCAACCTCGGCTGCGGTGCTGCCACCCGGGGGTCGTGCGACGAGCGAGCCGTCGCGGACGATCTTCGGCGGGCGACGGAGACCACACAAAATTTTGGTCAAGGTATGGCAAGGATAGCAAGTGAACGGTAAAGTCTCTCCTCGAGATCGTGGCCGGGGAGGTCCACGAGTTCGGGGCGGACAGACCGCCACTCGACCCTTCGCTGGGGAGGCGAGATCGTGCACATGGAGACTCTGCTGCTCGTGGGGTGGGCATCCGTCCCGGTCGTGGCCTATGGCGCAGGCATGTCGTTCCTGCGTCTCCGTGGCCGCAAGACAGCTTCTGGCGGTGGTGCTGACGCGTCGGCCCGGCTCGAGGAGTTGCGCCGCCGTCCTGTCGAGGGAGGTGCGACTCGGGGGCGGATGGCCGAAGCCATGCTGCTGGCCGACGGGCCGGTTGCCCCGTCCCTGACCAGCCCGCGAGCTTGACCGTGGTCGGCCTGCCACGTCTGGCTCCCGACGTCGGCGCGGGCCGGGCGGCGCTCCGGCCGCTCCAGGGACTGCTCGCCCTGACCGACTTCCTCGTCATCATCTGGGCCGCCTTCGGTGCGCAGGTCGTCCGATTCGGCATCGACGGCCGGACCGACGTCGCGGCGACGAGTGGCGATGCCACCATCAGCTACACGTGGTTCAGCATCCTCCTCGTTCTCGCGTGGTGGCTGGCTCTGCGCTTCCACGGCGCATACGACATGCACATCCTCGGGCACGGGACCGTGGAGTACCGGCTCATCGCGACGGCCACGCTGCGGATCTTCGCCGTCGTGGCCATGGCTGCCTTCGCGCTCCAGGTGCAGGTGGCACGCGGGTACATCCTGCTCGCGCTCCCCGCAGGGATCATCGGCCTGTGGGCCGCTCGTCGGGTCTGGCGCACCTGGCTGGGTCACCGCCGGTCGGCGGGTGACCTCAACCATGACGTCCTCGTCGTCGGTGACCCGAGCACGGTGCGCCACCTCGTCGACACGTTCGCGACCGTGCCCGAGGCCGGATACCGCGTCATCGGGGTGTGCACGGCGGCGGCCCCCGATGGCCTCGCCGACATGCCTGTGCTGGGCACCGAGCGCGAGGGGGCGCGCGTGGCGATCGAGCTCGGGGTCGACGTGGTCGCCTGCGCCGACACGCATGCCCTCGGCCCGGGCGGCCTGCGCCGTCTCGGGTGGGCGCTCGAGGGCAGCGGCATCGAGCTCGTCGTGTCGCCCGGCCTCACGGAGGTCGCCGGCCCACGGGTGCTCACCCGCCCGGTGGCGGGGCTGCCCCTCCTGCACGTCGAGGCCCCGGCCTTCTCGGGGCCCCGACTGGCCGTCAAGGCCACCCTCGACTGGATCGGGGCGCTCGTCCTCACGCTGCTCTTCTCGCCGGTGCTGGTCGTCGTCGCCGTCCTGGTCAAGCTCTCCGACGGAGGTCCGGTCTTCTTCCGGCAGGAGCGGGTCGGTCTCGACGGTGAGATCTTCCGCATGACGAAGTTCCGGTCGATGGCCGTCGACGCCGAGGCCCGTCTCGACGCACTGCGGGAGCAGGCGTCGGACGGCGTCGACCGCGGGGTGCTCTTCAAGATCAGGGACGACCCTCGTGTCACCCCGATCGGCCGCTTCATCCGCCGGTACTCGATCGACGAGTTGCCCCAGCTCTTCAACGTCCTCGCGGGCCGGATGAGCCTGGTCGGTCCCCGTCCGCCCCTGCCGGCAGAGGTGGAGCAGTACGAGCACGACGTCCATCGTCGTCTTCTCGTCAAACCCGGCATGACGGGGCTGTGGCAGATCAACGGCCGCAGCGACCTCACCTGGGAGCAGTCGGTGCGCTTCGACCTCTACTACGTCGAAAACTGGTCGGTCGCCCAGGACCTCGTCATCCTCTGGAGGACCTTCCACGCGGTCGTCACCAAGGACGGCGCTTACTAGTGCCCGACGTGCGTCGCCGCTGGAGCGCCCCCCTTCGGCCCCGCAACTACCGCGCGGTCTGGTCCACCCTCCTGACGAGCCACCGACCCGTGGACTCGCTCTCGCGCTATGTCCGGGGCAGTGGCCGCTACCCGTGGCGGGCGCGCCTGCGGACCCCGACGGGTCCCGTCGAGCTCCTCGTGCCGCACCCCCACGACGTGCGCACCGTCAACGAGGTCTTCCACCGGCACGACTACGGCACCGGGGCGCCGCGCGTCGTCGTCGACATCGGGGGCAACATCGGGGTGAGCGCGGTGTGGTTCCTCAGCCGGTCGCCGCACACCCGGGTCCACGTGTGGGAGCCGGTGCCGCACAACCTCGACAGCCTCCGGGTCAACGTCGCCCCCTTCGGCGACCGGTGCGTGGTCCACGAGGCGGCGCTCGCTCCCGAGGCGGGGCCGGCCACCTTCCTCGTCGACCCGATGGGGCGCTACAGCGGCCTGGCCGACTTCCAGCCGGGTGCCGACGGCAAGGTGGCCGTCGAGGTCGTCTGCGAGGGCGTCGCCGACGCCCTGCGCGCGGTTCTGGCCGCAGAGGGGCGCATCGACCTGGTCAAGGTCGACACCGAGGGCAGCGAGGAGGCGATCATCGCCGCGATCCCCGCCGACGTGTGTGCCGCGATCGGCGAGATCGTCCACGAGTACCCCGGAGGGGTCCGGCGCTTCCGCCCCTGAGGGCGTCAGGCCCGGTGCAGCAGCCCGCGCTCCACGAGCTCCGCGACGAAGGCCTCGACGTCCGCGCGGACTTCGTCTGCGTCGTGCCCGAGAACATCGGCCACGACGTCGACGACGTCGCCGCCGCCCTCGACAGCGGCGAGCCAGATGACGGCCGACTGGTCGGGCAGGACCGAGACCGGGCCGTTCGGCAGGGGCGCCACGTAGACGATTGTCCGGCCCCGGTCATCGGCTGCCTCGGTCCACCCCACGCCGCGAGGCACGGTCCAGTGGGTCTGCCGGGTCATCAGCGACCACCTGCTCGGACGATCTCCGCGATGCCGCGACGGGAGCGGTCGACGAAGGCCCGCACCACATCGAGGCTGGAGGGGCGGTGCCCGAGCTCGTGGGCGAGGTGGTCGGTGTTGACGAGCAGGGCGCGCAGGAGGAGGACGCCCCGGCTGCGCAGGTCCGGCGCGACGGCGATGCGGGCTCGCCACTCGCGCACCCGCCCCTCCGAGGCCACCGCCTGCCACAGGTCGCGCTCGGGGGAGGGCGGGAGGGAGCCGAGGTCTCCGGTGCCGGCGGTGAAGGCCACCTCGGCCCCCATGTCCGTGACCCACGCGCGCACCAGTGAGCGCTGGTCCGGGCTCGCCCGGTGCCAGACGTGGTCGACGTCGGCGGACGTCGGCCCGTCCGCGGGGCTGCGCGCCGCGTGCATGACGAGGATCGCTGCCTGGGCCGGGAGCGAGGGCACCGGGCAGGTCACCCCGGCGATGCTCTGGGTGCCGCGCGCGGCCCACATCCGCTCGAAGGCCTGCGCCGGTGGCAGGCCGATCCCGGGGTAGTGACGGTGCACGTCCAGGTGCCCCCACTGCCCGTGCCACAGGGTGCGGGAGTGCTCAAAGGGGGAGCTGGTCTCGAAGCGCCCCTCGGACCGGTAGCCGGCCCGGGCACAGGCCTCCAGCAGGCGGTCGAGGTGCTCGGGCCGGACCAGGACGTCCGCGTCGCTCGTCAGGCGGTCGGGGTGTGTCAGGTCGGGGTCGAGCGCCGCACCCTTGATGTGCAGCAGGTCCAGGTCGTGGGCGTCGGCGAGCCACTGGACCGCGGCGTGGCCGAAGCGGGCGCGGACGCCGAGAGGGACCTCGACGCGTGGCACGTCGGTGCGCGCGACCCGACCCAGGGCCAGGTCCATCTCGGCCACGCGGTCGGCCCACGTGGGGACCTCGGCGTCGGCGCCGGTCGGGAAGTGGTCGGTGGCAGGCACCGCAGCCAGCACCGCCTCGACGAAGTCCGCCGCGGCGGCGACGCGCAGGCGTTCGTCCTGTGCCTCGCGGAACCCGGCCACGGGTGTGCTGACGACCGGCCGGCCGACGGCCCGGTACTCGTAGAGCTTGATCGGGTCGAGGCTGTCGGTGAAGTCGTCGACGACGTGCGGCACGACCAGGACGTCGGCGTGCTGGAGGTAGGCCGGGACCGACCGGTGGCTCTTGGCCCCCAGCAGGAGCACTCCCGCCGCCGCGAGCCGGTCGCGCTCGCCGTCGGCGAGGGCGTCGGGGCCGACGAGGACGAGGGTCGCGGTCCCGGCGAGGGCGCGGGCGGTGGAGACGCACAGGTCGATGTCGAGCCGGTCGGAGTGCAGCGTGCCGACGTACACCGCGACCGGTCCCTCGGGCAGGTCGCCGGGTCGCGCTGTCGGTCGGGTGGCCGCGGCGATGTCGACGGCGTTGTGCAGCAGGGTGACCGGTCGCCGTGCCGACTTGGACTCGACGAGCGCCGGGGAGCACACGACGACCTCGCGGGCCGCGGACAGGAGGGCGTCCTCCTGCGTGGACAGCCGCTGGAGCGTCGCCGGGTCGCGGTCGGCGAGCAGCCAGTCGTCGGTGATGTCGTAGAGCGTGGGCCACCCGGTGGCACGCATGACCAGGGCGCCCCGTGGGTCGTTGACCCACAGGGTCGGGTCGGTCAGGCCGACGCGCTCGGTGGCCCGGCGGACGAGGTCCGCCCACCGCTCGTCCTGGTCCGGGTCGAGACGTCGCGGCAGCAGCTTCGTCGGCTCGAGGAGCCACAGCGCGTCGTGGTGCACCCCCGGCAGGTGGGGGCCGCGGCGCAGCCCACGACCGCGACGCGGCAGGCGTCCCAGCCGCGCGGCGTGCAGTGGGTCGCGGCCCGGCTCGACGAAGAGCACCCGCAGCCCGGGGTCGGAGGTGAGCAGCCCGTGGACGAGGTGCTGGTTGCGTCGCCAGACCCGGTCCCACGGCTCCAGGGAGATGACGACGAGGTCGCGCTCGCCCGGGCCCCGGTGCGCGGGCGCGGGTGACGCCGCGGCGAGCGCGTGGTGGTAGACGGCGTCGGTCGCCCTCGCCTGCTTGGTGATCGTCAGGGCGCCGCGCTGCCGATCACGCAGTGCCTGACCGTAGCGGTCGAGGCCCGCCGTGTCGGCCGCCAGCTCGGCGAGAAGTCGTCCGGCAGCCTCGTGGTCACCGGCGGGGAAGAGGGCGGCGTGCTCGACGCCACCGGCACTCTCCAGGTGCCCACCGGCGGCCGCGGCCACCACGGGCAGACCGGATGCCATGGCCTCGATGACCGACAGCCCGATGCCCTCGATCGCGCAGGGCGCGAGCAGCACCGCGGAGGTGGCCATGAGCTCCTCGACGTCACGTCGGTGGCCGAGGAAGTCGGTCGCCGGACCGACGCCGAGGGTCTGCGCCTGCCGCTCGAGCGCGGGGCGCTGCGAGCCGTCGCCGGCCACGCGCAGTCGCCAGCCCCGGTCGGCGAGACCGGAGGCGGCAAAGGCGGCCACGGCGACCTCCGTCGACTTCTCCGGCTCCAGCCGCTGGACCACGAGGACCGTGCGGTCCCGGTGCGAAGGGGGCGGGAGGTCGGGGCGGTCGGGGACCCCGGGGAGGACGACCGACGCGTCGACGTCGATCGAGCCGGCGATGTACTCGCTCACCGCGATCTCGGCGGCCAGGCGCGGCTGCAGCCGCTCGGCGACGGACCGGTGCGCGGGCGTCGCCCCGCGACGAGCGGCGAAGTGCCGGGTGCTGACGACCGGTGTGCGCAGCAGCGTCGGACTCGTCAGCGCGACGATGTCGGCATCGGTCATGTGGGTGGCGACGAGGTCGGCATCTCGTCCTGCGCGTCCGAGCAGGTGTCGTGCCGCGGTCGGGCGGTCTGCTGCCGGGACGGTGCTGACCCCGGGGCGGTCGATCGCGGCCCGCATGCGCTCCTGTCGGCCCCCGAGGACGGTCACCTCGTGCCCGAGGTCGTGCTGGGCGGCGGCCAGCAGGGCGACGTGGCGCTCGACGCCGGCGAAGTTGTCCGTGCACACCACGTGCGTGATCCTCATCGGCTGCCGACCTCGACGTCCGTGTCGGCGGCCCGGCGGGGCGCGCTCGCCTCGAGCCGGGCCCGGGCACGCTGCTCCTCCTCGTGCCAGGCGTGCATCCCGAGGCAGATGCCGGCGATGACGAAGGGGATGGAGGTCTGGGCGGCGACCCAGAAGGCGTCGAGCTGGCCCTGGACGAAGCGCCCGAGGACGACGAGCACCGCGACCATGCCGTACTCCGGCGGCACCCTCCACAGGACGAGCACCGAGCCGACCATCAGGGCGAGGAACCCGCCGAGGCCGACGAGACCCGAGGCGGTGATGACCTCCAGGAGGGCGTTGGGCGGCTGGATGCCACCGGGGAAGCGGTCGGTGTACCACCACCGCATCCCGACCCCGACGACGGGCTGCGTCGACCAGATGTCGAGAGCCTCCTGGAACCACGACACCCGGGAGAAGAAGGAGTTGTGCTGGTTGCCGCTGGCGATCTGGTCCCGCACGAGGGTGAGCACGACGAGGACCGAGGGCACGATGAGCAGGAGGATCAGCCGGGACCGTCGGCGATCGGTGCGGGTGCGCAGCACGAGCACGGTGAGGACCACCGCGAGGGCGACGATCGCCTGACGTGACTGGGTGATGGCGATGGCAGCGGCGAGCCACCAGAAGATGACGGTCGCCGGCACGGGACCCAGCCGCAGCCACCGGGGGCGGACGTAGGCGATCACCGCGACCGTGCCCAGGACGGTGCCGAGGAAGTTCTTGTGCATGCGGTAGGGCAGGTAGACCGGCTCGAAGTTGCCGTCGAGGTACTGCACCGCGCCGGCGACGACGACCCAGGTCGCCAGCACGAGCCCGGCGGCCAGCAGCAGGAGCAGGCCGGCGCGGCCCAGGCCCTCGCGGCCGATCGCCCAGCCGGCGAGCAGGCCCCCGCCGACGAGCACGGCGGAGTGGCCCCACTCGAGGACGTTGGCCGCGTAGGGGTTGGCGACCACGGTGAAGAGGGTGCTCACCTGGTAGACGACGACGAGCCCGACGAGGCTGCGCATCGGGGCGCTCAGCGGGCGTCGCGCGAAGAGCACCGCGGACAGGACCGCCACGGTCAGGGCCAGGTCGGAGACCGACAGGTCGGTGCCGCCGTAGCCGGCACGCTGGGCGACGAGGAGCAGCGGCAGCACGGCGAGGGGAACCGCCGCGCGCTGCAGGGCGCTCAGCCCGATGACGAGCACGGCGGCAGCAGCCGCCAGGGCCAGGGGCGGGTGCTGCGGCGCCAGCCATCCCACCGCGAGAGCGAGGGCGGCGGCTGCCGCCAGGACCAGCACCGTGGGGCCGCGCTCGTCGATGACCGCCCTCATCGGCGGTCCGCGTGGTGGGGCGCGGGGCGGACCCGGGCCTCGAGCCGAAGGGGGCCACGCACGTACCGCCGCACGCGGTCCCGGGCGGACGCCGACCGCGCACCACGCAGCAGGACGGCCCGGGCCGCCGACCCGACGACCACCGCGGCCCGTGTCGCCTGCCACCCGGCCGCGCCGAAGTGCTTGCGGTGGTAGCGCTCCTGCGAGGCGTGGAAGTACGTCTCCCGCAGCGTGGAGTCCGAGCTCGTCGCCGCGCCGAGGTGCAGCGCGGTCACCTCCGGCACCACCGCGTGGCGCCAGCCGAGCCGGGACGCGCGCCGAGCCCAGTCGGTCTCCTCGGCGTAGAGGAAGAAGGACTCGTCGAGGCCGCCGACCTGCGCGAGGGCCTCCCGCCGCAGCAGCAGGACCGACCCGATGACGAAGTCCTCGGCACGCCGCAGCCCGCCGAGGCCGACCGCCTCGGCGACGGCGCCCCACGGGCTCGGGAAGGGCCAGGCGACCCGTGCGGTGCCGCCCTGCCCGTCGACCTGCCGCGGCCCGACGCTGGCCAGGTCCGGCTCGGCGCGCAGCCTCTCGTGCAGCCGACGCACCCCGTCGCCGTCGACGACCGCGTCGGGGTTGAGCAGGAGGACGTCGGCCTCGGGTGCCAGGCGGTCGGCCAGTGCGTGGTTGACCCCGGCGGCGAAGCCGCCGTTGTGCCCCGGGTCGAGGTAGCGCACGCCGAGCTCGTCGCAGACGGCCCGCACCTCGGGGTCGGAGGAGTTGTCGACGACCGTGATCGGCAGGTGGGTGAGTGGCGCCAGGCTCTGCCGGAGCAGCTGCGGGTGGTGGTAGGCGACGACGACGACCTCGGGCGGGGACTGGGGTGAGCTCGCGCCGGAGGCGACCATGCCCTGGTACAGCTCCACGTAGGTCCCCCCGATGCGATCCCAGCCGAACTCGCGCGCCCGCGCGATCCCCTCGCGTCGCATTGTGGCCGACAGCCGCGGGTCGGTGCCAGCACGTCCCAGCGCCTCGGCCAGGGCCGTCACGTCGCCCGGGGGCACGAGCAGGCCGGCGCCACGGACGACGTCCGGCAGGGCGCCGCTGTCGCTCGCGACGACGGGCGTGCCGCAGGCCATCGCCTCGACGGCCACCCGGCCGAACTGCTCCACCCACCCGGGGGTCGTGAGCGAGGGCACCGCGAGGACGTCGAGCCCGCGGTAGAGGTCGGGCAGGTCGGCCTTGGCCACCGCGCCGACGAGGTCGACCCGCCCCGCGAGGTCCGGCCGGCCGGACCGCTCGCGCAGCCGGGCCTCCTGCGGGCCGGCGCCCGCGACGACCAGGCGCAGCCGGGGGTCGGACGCGACGGCCTCGAGGAGCACGTCGACGCCCTTGTGCGGGGCGAGGCGGCCGACGTAGCCGACCCGCACGGTGCCGTCGGGCGAAGGGGGGCGCTGCGCTCCGGGGGAGAACTCCTCGGGGTCCACGCCCAGCCCGACGAGCACGGCCCGGCCCGTGAGGCCCTTGCGGGTGACGATCTCCCCGGCCTCGCTGTTGCACACGCTCACCGCTGTCGCGTGCTGCAGGGACCACCGCTCCAGCCAGCGGAAGGGGGGCGGGTAGCGCTTGTCGATGTTCTGCGCGGAGTAGAGGCAGTAGGGGGCGCTCGAGCGGCGCAGGGCCCGCAGCGCGAGGACCTCGGCGGTGGCCAGGGCGAAGGGCTCCTCGTGCAGGTCCAGGACGTCCCAGCGCTGCCCCAGCAGTCGCCACAGCGGCCGTGGGTCGTAGAGGAAGAGCGCCGGGTGGCGCCCCAGGGTGCGCACCCCGATGACGTCCTCGCCCGGCCGGGGGTCCAGCGCGACGGGGCGGCCCCCTTCGTCCCAGACGTCGGCGACCACCGAGGTGACGTCGTGGCCGTGGCGGCGCACGACGCGGTCACGCTCTCGCCACGCATCCACCGACCCGCTGTGGGAGATCCGGAGGACGCGCACCTTATACACTCCTCGCAGCAGGTGGGGGATGTCACGGGCGACCCTACCTTCGGGCCACCGTGGGGTGGGCCGATCGCACGGGGCAGGGAGTCGAGAGTGCAGTTCAGCGAGTTGTTGGGTGTCGTGCGCCAGCGGTGGCGGCTCATCGCGGCCTGTGTCGTGCTCGCTGTCGCCGCGGCGATCGCCGTGACCCTCACGACGACCCCGGTGTACGAGGCCCGGGCGCGCATCTACCTCAGCGCCGAGCAGACGAGCAACAGCTCCTCCGAGGGCGGGGTCTTCGTCCTCACCTCCGAGGACCTCGACACCTACGTCTCGATCCTCGACACGCCCGCGGTCCTCGAGCCGCTGCGCGAGGAGCTCGGGCTCGAGCCCGGGCACCCGATCACGGTGAGCGCGCAGACCAGCGGCTCGACCTCGATCCTCAACATCACGGCGCGGGCCGCCGACGGGCAGGAGGCGGCCGACATCGCCAACGAGGTCGGCCCGCAGCTGGGCAAGGTCGCGGGGGAGTTCTCCACCCTGCTGAAGTCCTCCGGGCAGACGGTGGTCTCCACCCCGATCCAGCCCGCGTCCGCCTCGTCGCGGCCGGTCTCGCCGGACCCGGTGCGCAACATCGGTCTCGGCCTGCTCGCGGGTCTCGTCCTCGGGCTGGGGCTGGCCTTCGTCCGGCACGCGCTCGACACCAAGGTGCGCGGCGAGGACGACATCCGGCCCCACTCCGATGCGCCGATGCTCGCCGGGCTGCCCCTGGAGCGGTCGTCCAAGAGCCTCGTGAGCGTCGAGGACGACCCGCACGGCCGGCACGCCGAGGCGATCCGGCGGCTGCGGACCAACCTGATGTTCGTCGACGTGACGACCGGTCGGCACTCCTTCGTCGTCACCTCCGCGATGCCGGGCGAGGGCAAGACGACGACCGCGGTCAACCTCGCGCTCGCCATGGCCGACTCCGGCCGGCGCACCCTGCTCGTCGACGCCGACCTGCGCAACCCGTCGGTGGCCAGGGCACTCGGCATGGAGGGCAGCGTCGGGCTGACGACCGTGCTCCTCGGTGACGCCGAGGTCCACGACGTCATCCAGACCTGGGGGAGCGCGGGCATGGACGTCCTGCCCTCGGGGCAGGTGCCGCCCAACCCCAGCGAGCTGCTCGGCTCGGCCCCGATGGAGGCCCTGCTCAGCTCGCTCGTCGACGAGTACGACTTCGTGCTCGTCGACTCCCCGCCGGTGGTCCCGGTCATCGACGCGGTGGTCGTCGAGCGGCTCACCGGTGGCCTGCTGATGATCGTGGGCATCGACCGCACGAAGAAGAAGGACCTGGTGGCCGCGCTCAAGCAGCTCGACACCGTGGGGGCGCGGGTCTCGGGCTTCGCCCGCAACTTCGTCCAGGGCAAGGGCGGCGAGTACCGCTACGGCTACCACACCTACGAGCAGGCGATCGCCCAGGACAAGCGCCGGGGGCGCCGCCGGGCCAAGGAGCGTCGGGCGTCGGAGCGGGCCCGGGCCTGAGCCTCGGGCCGCCGACGGTCAGGGCGCGGGATCATCCCACGAAAAGCCTGTTCGTGCAGGATGAAGTGCGCTAGCATCCAGTCCAACAAGGGCGAAGCCGATGGGGTCGGTGTGGATGCCCTATGACAAGCGGGGAAGTGAACATGGGGCAGAGCAACACCTCAGTGCGTCGTCGTCAGGTCGTCAAGGGCGCGGCGTGGACGGCACCAGTGATCGTCATGGGTACGGCCGCGCCCGCGCAGGCGGCGTCGCCCCCACCTCCTGGTCTGCAGGGTTGGGTCACCGTCGGCAAGAACTGCGGGACTGACCGCCTGACGATCGACGGCACGGGCGGTAACGGCGCAGAGCCTCCCAACACCGGCACCCGTGGCCTGTGGATCTACAACACCACCGCGTCCACGCAGATTGCGAATCCCCGGATCACTCTCTACTACCCGAGCTCGCTCGGGACCATCACGTGGACCGCGGTTTCGGGCAACAGCAACTGGTCCGTCCCCGTGCCGTCGACGGTGGACCCGCCGATCGCCGGCTACATCGCCTACACCACCTTCTACACGGGCGGTTGGCAGTTCAGAAGCGCCTACGGCTACAGCCGCGCCTCGGGCCGGCCCAACTTCCAGGCATCTGTCAACATCAGTTGCAGCGGCACGATCCCCATCTACGCGCGTCGCACGGTCACCGTCAGCGGGGAGACGATCTCCTTCATCCGCGGACCGGTCAGTCTCTGACGCGACCATCGAGCCAGCTCATCCAGAATTCGTTCGAGAGGATCCGATCCATGTCTGAGTCCCCTACGCCCGACACGACCCCCGAGGCCGAGGACGTCCCCACGCCGGAGGCCACGGCGGACGAGCAGGTCAAGCCCTCCCCGGAGACGACGGAGTCCGCGAGCGAGTCGAGCGACACGGACTCGACCACCGACGACGACCGGTCCAACGTCACCGTCTACGCCCAGATCTGATCTCGTCGCGCCCTTGTCGGCGCGGCGCGTCAGCGGGGCGCGGCAGGCTCTCCGTTGGGCGGCCTTCGGCGCGGTGTACCTCCTGCTCGTCGTCAGCCCGACCGGGCAGGAGCTCGACGAGTGGCTGCTGGGCCTCGCCCAGCGGCTGGGACCCGGGCCCCTGGCGCAGCTCTGGCCCCTCCTGGGCAGGCGAGTGCTCCCCTTCGGGCTCGTCGTGCTGGTGCTGGGCCTCGGCGCACTGCGGGTGCGTCGTCACCCGTGGCAGGTGCTGCGGGTCGGCGTGCTCGTCGGCGCGAGCACCGGTCTGAGCCTGCTGCTGAAGCAGTCCCTGCCCCGCCCGCTCCACGGGCGCGAGCTCGGCTACCTCACCAACACCTTCCCCTCGACGCATGCGTCCGCCACGCTCGCCCTGCTGGTGGCCGTGTGGTGGCTCTGCCCGCGGCGCCCGGTGTGGCTGACCCGGCTGCTGTGCGCGGCGGCCGGCGTCGCCGCTCTCGGCAACGTCGTCGGTCACGCCCACCGACCCAGCGACGTGCTCGGCTCGGCGCTCCTCGTGGGTGTCGGGGCCAACACGCTGCGAGCGGCCACGAGCCGGCGGGCCAGCGGATACTCTGACGACGCCCACGACCGGTCCACCGAGGGCAGGGCGGGGCTCACTGGGAAGGATGGCTGCGCGTGAAGGCACCACAAGGGGAGAGCCGGACGCCTCGGCGGGTGATGGTGACGGGCGGTGCGGGCTTCATCGGGTCGCACATCACCGAGCGGCTGCTCAACCAGGGGCACGAGGTGCTCGTCGTCGACAACTACTACTCGAGCACCCGACGCAACCTCACCCACCTGCTCGACCACCCCAACATCGAGGTCATGCGCCACGACGTGACCTTCCCGCTCTACGTCGAGGTCGACGAGATCTACCACCTGGCCTGCCCGGCCAGCCCGATCTTCTACCAGCGCGACCCGGTCCAGACGACGAAGACGAGCGTGCACGGCTCGATCAACATGCTCGGGCTGGCCAAGCGGACCAGGGCCAAGATCCTCCTGTCGTCGACCTCGGAGGTCTACGGCGACCCACAGGTCCACCCGCAGACGGAGGACTACTGGGGCAACGTCAACCCGATCGGCATCCGCTCCTGCTACGACGAGGGCAAGCGCTGCGCCGAGACGCTCTTCTTCGACTACGGCGCCAGCACGACCTCGGGATCAAGGTCGCGCGCATCTTCAACACCTACGGCCCGCGCATGCAGCCGGACGACGGTCGGGTCGTCTCCAACTTCATCGTCCAGGCCCTGGCCGGCGAGCCGCTGACGATCTACGGCGACGGCAGCCAGACCCGCTCCTTCTGCTTCGTCGACGATCTCGTCGACGGGCTCATGGGGCTCATGGCGACCGACCACGAGGTCACCGGACCGATCAACATCGGCAACCCCGTCGAGTTCACGATGATCGAGCTGGCCGAGCTCGTCCTCGAGCTCACCGGCAGCTCGTCGGCGATCGACCACCGACCCCTGCCGCAGGACGACCCGACGCGCCGTCGGCCGGACATCGGTCAGGCCCAGTCCGTGCTCGGGTGGGAGCCGCGCACCCGACTGCGTGAGGGCCTGGAGCGCACCATCGAGTACTTCACCGAGCACGTCGGCTCGTGACGGAGGGGACCGAGCAGCTCGAGCCCGAGAGGCGACGGGTCAGCGAGGGTCTCATCAGCGGCACCGTGTGGACGGCCGTCCACGTCCTCGTCTCCGTCCCGATCGGGTTCCTCGTCAACGTCGTCGTCGCGCGCCGCCTCGGCGTCGTCGACTACGGGCAGCTGGCCATCCTCACCATGGTCCTCAGCCTGGCCACTGCTGCGGCCTCGCTCGGCGTGGGAGCCGCCCTGATGCAGTTCGTCACCAAGGCCTCGGAGAGCGGGCGGCGTTCCGATGTCACCCGGACGATCTCCGGTGCGCAGGGTTACAACATCTTCGTGGCGGCCCCGCTCGTCGCCCTGGTCGTGGCACTCGTCGTCGACGTGCCGTGGCCCCTGCTCGTCGCGGCGGTGGTCTTCGGCGTCCTCGCGCCAGCGGCACTGCAGGCGGGGCCGATCCTGCTGTCCACGGAGCACCGCTCCGACCGCGCTGCCCAGCTGGCGATGGTGAGCAACCTCGGCATCCAGACCGCAGTCGTCGTGACCGTGCTCGTCCATCCGGTCGCCACCTCCGTATGGGTGGCGAGGATCGTGGCCACCGGCGCGCTCATGGCCCTTCCCTTCCTCGCGCTGTCTCCGCTGCTGAGGCGGGCGGCCGTGCGTCCCAGGGCGCCGTGGTCACTTCCCCGAGCCTTCTGGGCCTTCGCCGTCCCGACCGGTCTGGCGACGCTGGTGAGCACCCTCGTCACGGACCGGGTCCAGATCTTCTTCTTCCAGTGGCTCGGTGACGCCGTCGCCGTGGGTCTCTTCGCGCTCGGCTTCGGACTGGCCGCGCAGGTGCTCGCGCCGGTCCAGGCGATGGTAGGGCCGCTGCTGCCTGCCTTCGCGGCGCTGCGGGAGCGTGGCCCGGGCCCGGCCCGGGAGGGGCTGCTGCGTGTCACTCGCGTCTCCGCGGTGGTGACCGGAGGGATGCTGGTGCTGGGGGTGCCGGTGATCGTCGGCCTGGTCCCGTGGATCTACGGCCAGCAGTACGCGCCCAGCGGTGACTACTTCCTCGTGATGTCCTGTGCCGTGGGCTTCGTCGTCGTGGGGTCGGGCGCGTACGCGTCGCTGATGTCCCGGCTGCGCGGTCGCACCTACCTCTGGGTCAACCTGGGCTCGCTGGTCGTCATGGCGGGTGTGGCGCTGGCGCTCATCCCGCCGCTAGGGGCCTGGGGTGGCGTGGCATCGATGGTGTGCGGGACGGTCACCCGCGCCCAGGCAATGACGCTGATCGAGATGCGCTCGCACCGGATCCCGTTGCGTCGCATGACGTCTGCGCAAGCACCGGTCCTCGTGGCGACGCTGGTCGTGGTACTGGCCTGGTTCGGGACGTCCGGGCTGCTCCAGGGATCGCCCGCAGCACGGGGGTTCATCGTCGGCGTGGTGGGTCCGTTGTGCTACCTCGCCGTCCTGCGCATCGCAGGTCTGGGCCTGTCGCCGGCGGACGGTGACAGCCTCGTACGGTCCGTGCCGGCGCCGGTGCGCGCCGTCCTAGCCCCAACCCTGAGTCTCGTCACCTCCGCGAGGACGTAGCCGACGTCGTCGAGGGTGGGAGCCGTCGGGCGTCGGCTCAGGTGGAGTTGTCGTGGCGCCGGTGGCCACGCCGAGACAGCACGACTTCGTAGCCCACGAGCGTCTGCCGCGCCGTCTGCGACCAGGTGTAGCGCTGCGCGATCCGCTCCCGCAGATCGGTCGAGGGCCCGCTCGCCAGTGCCCGGTCGACGGCCGTGCGGATCGAGGTCGGGTCGGCCGGGTCGCAGTACCCGGCATCGTCGCCGAAGTACTCGCGGGCGTGCCCCCGGTCGGTGGTCACCACGGTGCAGCCCGAGGCGGCTGCCTCCAGCGACACCAACCCGGTCGTCTCGTACCACGAGGCGAGCACGTGGGTGTGGTGGCGGGCGTACAGGTCCGGCAGGTCGGCGTGGTCCACCCCGGGCAGGAGCGTGACATTGCTCGTGGCAGCGGCGGCGGACCGGCACTCCTCGTGGTACCGGGGGTGGTGGGGGTGGGGCGGGCCGACGACGGTGAGCGTCATCCCCGGTGCGTCGCCGAGCGCGCGGATCGTGCCCAGCTGGTTCTTGTGCGGCTCGATCCGCCCGACGCACAGGACCGAGCCGGCGGGGCGGGCGCGGCCGGCGCCGGGGGAGAAGAGGTCGACGTCGATGGCGTTGGGTACGACGAGGCACTCGGTGAGCACCCCGAGGTCGTCGCGGACGTGACGGGCCTCCCCTTCGGCATTGGGCAGGAGCAGGTCCGCCATCGACCACGCCCGGACACGGTCGAACTCTTCGTGGGCCTCATCCAGGGCGAGGCGAGTGAGATGGTCCCTGCCTCGCACACTGGCCCGGAGGTACCGCAAGCCGCGACGACCCCGACCGAGCTGGTCCCGGAGGTCGAAGTGGTCCGTGCGGTTGCCGGCGGTGTATGTCAGGCCCCAGTAGATCGTCGACATGACGACGGGCACCCCGCGGGAGCGCATCGCGGCGACCTCGCGGGGCCCGAGTTGGAAGCCGTGCACGACGTCCCAGGTGCCCTCGGGATGCTCGGGCCCGAGGTGCTCGTCGACGTCGACGCCCAGCTCGCGCAGGGCTGCGGCGGTCCGTTGCATCTGCACGCGGTGTCCGCCGGGGATCTCGGCCCCCCGGTTGAGCCACATGAGGACCCTCACGATCGGCTCCCGTCGCGGCCGCACACGTCGCGGTAGAGCGCGAGGTAGCGCTCGCCGATGCGTGCCCACGCGAGGGACTCGGCGTGGGCACGGGCGTCGCCGGGCTCCACGGGGTCGCGGTGGGCACGCACCATCGCCGCCGCGAGGGCCTGGGCGTCGGTGGGGTCCGCCGGCTGGCCGAGGCCGGCGGTGGCATCGGCCAGACCGCCGTTGGTGCTCCACACGACGCCGCGACCGGCGGCCATGGCCTCGACGGCGACGATGCCGAAGGGCTCGAGGCGGCTGGGGACGACGGCCACCCGGGCACTCGTCAGCAGGGCCTGCACGCCACCTCGGTCGAGGGGGCCGAGCAGGTCGACCCCGGGTCCGGCCATGGCGCGCAGCTGCTCGTGCTCCGGCCCGTCGCCGCCGATGCGCAGGACCGCGTCCGGCAGCTCGCGCCGCACCAGGGTGAAGGCGTCGAGCAGCAGGTCGAGGCCCTTCTGCGGGACGTGCCGACCCCAGGCGGCGAAGACGGGTGCCTCAGGCAGGGGGGTGACGGTCCACTGGTCGGGGTCGACGCCGTTGGGGACCACCTCGCACCCGCGGAAGCGGCGCGCGATGTCGGCCGCGTCGTCACCGGCCCGGCGCGAGCACGCCGTCAGGGCTGCCGCCCGACGACTGCCGAGGCGCAGGACCGCCCGGATCTGGGCGCTGCGCTGGTAGATGCGGCCCGCGTCCATCGTCACCTCGCCCTGGGTGGTGAGGACGAGGGGCACTCGGCGCAGCGTGGTCCACAGCGACAGGGCGAGGACCTGGTTGGACGCGCACTGCACGTGCACCAGGTCCGGTCGCGGCCCGAGGTCGTCGAGGTCGCGCAGCTGGCGTCGCAGGGCGAAGGGGAAGCCCGCCAGCCGTCGTGGGTGGGACCCCGGCAGGTCGAGGGCGACGCGGCGGACCGGGACGCCCTCGACGACGTCGGTGCTCGGGAGGTCGGCCGGGTGCCGGTGGACGACGACGGTCACCTCGTGCCCGCGGGCGAGGTACTCGCGGGCGAGCTGCAGGGTCAGCTCCTCGACGCCCCCCCGTGACGGGTGGAAGGCGCTGGGCGCCAGCCAGACCCGCAGCGGCCGCTCCCGGCCGGTCACCCGGTCACCTTCCGGTAGACGTCGAGGTGGGCACGGGCGGCCGTGTCCCACGCGAAGGTGGCTGCGCGGGCGAGGCCGCGACGCACGAGGTCGTCGCGGTCGATCTCGTGCCGCCCGACGGCCAGGAGGGCCTCGGCGATCGAGGGGCCGTCGGGCTCGGTCATCAGCGCATTGCCCCGGGCGACCTCGGGGGTCGCCCCCCGGTCGACGGCGACGACCGGGGTGCCGACGGCCATGCCCTCGAGGGTGGGCAGGCCGAATCCCTCGTAGGTGCTCGGGACGACGACGGCCTCCGCCGCGGCCATGACCTTGCCGACGGCGTCGAGGTCGACCTTGCCAGCGAGCACGACCCGGGGCAGATGGCCGAAGAGCTCCTCGCGCCGACCGTGGGGCGGACCGAGGAGGACCAGCTCGTGGTCGGGCAGCTCGGGGGCGGCGATCGCCCAGGCCTCGGCGAGGCCCTCGAGGTTCTTGCGTCGGGTGACCCCGGCGGCGTGGACGAAGAAGGGGCGGGAGACGCCCAGTGCCCGCTGGTCCTCGGGTGACGACGGTGCGGGCTGCCGGAAGCTCGGCCGGACCCCGTAGGGGATGACGGTGACGCGGCGGGCGCCGACGAGCTCGGTGACCTCGCTCGCCGCGAAGTCGGAGGGGCAGATCACCTCGACGTCCGAGGGGAGCGGCTCGGTGCACCACGCGGGCAGGCGGCCCTCGTCGGGGAAGCGCATGGGGGGCAGGTCGTGCATCGTCAGCACGTGCGGACCGCGGGCCGGCGGCACCCGCAGGTCGAAGCGGTGCACCAGGTCGTGCCGCAGGCCGGTGGCCGCGCCGACCAGCCGGGCCCCCCGACGGTCGTCGAGGACCCGCTGGGGGATGCGCAGGGTCGCGGCGCTGCGGCCGCTGCCGACGCTCGAGGCGCGGAAGTCCCACCCCGGCTCGGCGAGGTCGCGGACCGCCTGCTGGATGCTCGTCTCGTAGGTCTGCTGGCCCATGGGGACCGACGTGTGCAGCGTCAGCCAGTGCACCCGCCGTGCGTGCGCCCCCCGCGGTCCCGATCGCGCCCCTTCGGCATGGTTCCCCGCCATGGGCGTCACAGTAGTGCCTGGCTGGGAGCCGGTCGGCCCGGGCACCGGTGTCCCGTCACGCGGCTGGGCGAGTCGCGGTCGAGTTCGCGGTGGCCGTCAGGGGGAAGGTGCGACGGCCGTACTGGTGGGACGGCCGCTCGACGAGCACATAGAGCAGCCAGGCCGTCCCGGCGGTGGCGGGCAGCGCGACGACGAGGCCGGCGAAGAGGGCCAGGGCGTCGGAGGCGATGTGGTCCCTGACGAGGGGACTCATCAGCAGGATCACCGGCTGGTGGACGATGTAGAAGCTGTACGAGCCCAGACCCCATCGCTCCAGGGGCGTGCTCGCGAGGCCTTGGCCGGCCGGCCCTGCGACGAGGAGGATGAGGGCGGCGCAGGGGAGGGACCAGGCGAGCACCCGACCGGGCTCGAAGGCGGCGGTGCTCCAGCCGAGCGCGACGAGCCCACCCAGCACGACCACCAGCCAGAGCACTCGGGACGACGGCGTCCGACGGCTGACGTACAGGTGGGCGCAGCCGACCCCGAGGACGAACTGCACGAGTCGGATCGGCAGGTTGTGCTCATCGGTGAGGGCATCCCACAGCGCACCGTCGGCGGGGACCGTCGACATGACGACCGACAGCGTCGCGGTGGCGAGGACGACTGGGAGGACTCCCCACCGCCTGACCGCCAGAACGACCAGCGGGAAGACGAGGTAGAGCTGCGCCTCCAGTGCGACGCTCCACAGGGAGCCGTTGATGCTTCCCAGCCGATCCGGGTTCCACGTCTGGGCGAAGAGGAGGTGCCACGCGACGTCGGACCACCGGGCCGGCTCGGGGACGAACCAGCGGGCGATGGGCGACATGGCCAGTGCGGTCGCCAACGCGAGCGCGACGAGGTAGGGAGGCGCCAGACGCCAAGCGCGGCGGGCGAGGAAGTTGTCCATGCGCAGCGATGCGCCGGCGCGGAAGGCGGCCAAGCCGAGAACGAAGCCGGACATGACGATGAAGACGTCGACGCCGTGCGCGCCGACGTCGAGGAGCTGCGGGAGCTTCGCGGGCAGCTCGGAGAGCTCCCAGTAGGCGCCGAGGTGGCACACGAAGACCGCCAGCGCAGCCAGTCCCCGCAGCGCGTCCAGTCCCACCACTCGTGGGTGGTGCTCCTGGTTCCCCACCATGGCGGTCACAGTAGCGTGCGCGGGGCCGTGCGAGACTCCTGCACGTGCGCGCCCGCAATCCGGCTCCGTGGCTGGCCCTGCTGTGGGGCCCTGCCCTCGTCATGGCCGCCCTGCTGGCCGTCTGGGCTCCACCGGGTCAGCCCTACGACGAGCCGGCACACCACAGCAACGTCGTCTTCTACGCACGCGAGCTGCGCTTGCCGGTCCTCGGCGAGCCAGGAGTTCACTACGAGGCCCAGATGGGCCCGGTGTACTACGTCCTCGCAGCGCTCCTGCTGCGCTTGACCGGCACGGCCGAGCTGCCGGAGGCGGGTCTAGCCGTCCTGCGGTCAGCCGGTCTGGTGCTCGTGCCGCTCCTCGGGTGGTTGACATACCGGCTTGCCCGCACGCTGGGCGCTCGCGAGCTCCCCTCTGTCGTCGCCTCCGGGCTGGTCGTGCTCAACCCGACTCTCCTCGCCGTCGCCGCCTCGGCGCAGAACGACTACCTCTGCCTCGTCGTCACGGCCGCTGCGGCGCTGGTCGCGCTCCGAGCCCTGCGCGGCGAGGCGGATGGGACCCCCTTCGTCGTCGGTGCCCTGGTCGGGCTGGCGGTGCTCACCAAGGTCTTCGCCGGGGCGCTGCTCGTCGGCTTCGTCGTGGCGGTCCTGCTCGACGGGCGGCGCGGCGTGCGCGCCCGCACGGTCGACGCCTCGCTGGCGGTCCTGGGGACCGCCGTCGTGAGCGGGTGGTGGTTCGTGCGCAACCTCGTCCTCTACGGGGACCTCACCGGCTCCGGAGCGGTCGACCGGACGGGGGTCTCCTTCGACCCGCTGGAGTACGCGGGCATCGGGTCGGTAGTCGGTTGGGGGCGGTCGCTCGTCTCCTACGCCTTCGCGCCGACGGAGTACTACCGCAATGCCTTCGACGCGCCGACGGTGGTCAAGGCGGCCGCGGTGCTCCTCGCGGCGGCTCTGCTGCTCTTCGCCGCCTGGGCTCTCGCGAGCAAGGCGAAGGGCGGCCGCCGCGTCGTCGAGGACCCCCGAGTGGTCTTCGCAATCTCGAGCGTCCTCGTCGTCGTCGGGGTCTACATGATCGCGGCGTGGAGCGTCCAGGCGATCGCGCCGCGACTGGTGGCGGTGGCGGCGCCGCTGGCCCTAGCGCTGCTCGCCCGCGCGGCGCGCTCGCGGCCGCGTCTGGTCGTGCTGGCCACGGTGCTGATGGGGTGCGTGCTCCTCGACGGCTGGCTCCTGTCCGAGGTGGCGGCGATCCCGACCGACCCCGACCTCTTCCCCTGGTGAGGCAGGGGCTCAGGCTGCCGGTGTCGCACCCGGCCCATAGACTCCGCGGCATGGCGGAGCAGCGGGGTGCGGTCAGGGTCGCGATCCTCGACCACACGGCGCAGCTCGGGGGCGTCGAGCTGGCGACGATCCGCCTCATGGACACCCTCGCCGCCCGTGACGACGTCGATGCGCGGGTCATCCTCTTCGCCGACGGCCCGCTCGTGGCGCGGCTGCGCGAGCGCGGCCACGAGGTCGAGGTGCTGCCGCTCGACGAGCGCATCGGTACGACGACCCGTGAGCAGGCCGCGGGAGTGCTCACGGCCGTGCGGTCCGCGGTGGGGGGCCGCCCCCTTCGTCCGCCGGCTGGCCGCGCGGCTGCGTGAGCTCGACGTCGACGTGGTCCACACGACCACGCTCAAGGCCGACCTCCTCGGCGTCCCCGCCGCCCGTCTGGCCCGCCGCCCGCTCGTGTGGCACATCCGCGACCGGATCGCCCCCGACTACCTGCCGGAGGCGGTCGTGCGGCTGCTGCGTCAGGTCGCGACGTGGGGGCCGCAGCGCGTCGTCGCCAACTCCCGGGCGACCGCCGAGACCCTGCCCGGTGTCGACGCCGCCGTGGTCCACCCCGGCCTGGTGCCCAGCCAGATCCGCGGGGCGCCGCGCCCCCGACCGGACGTGCCGGTCGTCGGCCTGCTCGGCCGGATCTCCCCGACCAAGGGGCAGCTCGAGCTCGTCCGCGCCGCCGCGCAGGTCGTGCCCCGGCACCCTCAGGTGCGCTTCCGGATCATCGGGGTCACCGATGTTCGGCCACGAGCAGCACGAGTGGGAGATCCGCCGCGAGATCGAGCAGCTGGGTCTGGCCGACCACGTCGAGCTCGCCGGCTTCAGCGACGACCCGGCCGCCGAGCTCGACGGCATGGCGCTGGCGATCCACGCCTCGCCGGTGCCCGAGCCCTACGGGCAGGTCGTCGCCGAGGCGATGGCCCGGGGGGTGCCCCTCGTCGCCACCGACGCCGGAGGCGTGCCAGAGATCGTCGACGGCGGCCCCGCCCGGGTCGGCTGGCTCGTGCCGCCCGGTGACGTCGACGCCCTCGCCGCCGCCATCTCTGCCGCGCTCGACGACCCCGACGAGGCCGAGCGCCGCGGCGCCGCCGGCTGGGAGCGCGCCCGCACCGACCTCGGCATCGGCCCGAGCACCGACACGCTCGTGCAGGTGTGGCGCACCGTCGCCGGCCGCGACCGACCGCGCGTGGCGATCGCCCACGACTACCTCACCCAGCGCGGGGGAGCGGAGCGGGTGGTCCTGGCGCTGCTGCGCGCCTTCCCCGACGCCACCGTGCACACGACCCTCTACGACCCCGACGGCACCTTCCCCGAGTTCCGCGACGTCGACATCCGGGTCAGCCCGCTCAACCGGGTCGGCCTCCTGCGCCGCCACCACCGGGCGGCCCTGCCGGTCCTGGCCTTCGCCTCCCACTGGCTGCGCATCGACGCCGACCTGGTCGTCGCGAGCAGCAGCGGGTGGGCCCACGGCTTCCCGACGACGGGGCGCAAGCTCGTCTACTGCCACGCGCCCGCCCGCTGGCTCTACCAGAGCGAGCGCTACCTCGGCGGGGACCCGCGACGCTCGCCCCGGGGGCTGGCGCTCATGGTGCTGCGTGGCCCCCTTCGTCGGTGGGACCGCCTGGCCACCGCGACGGCCGACGCCTACCTGGCCAACAGCCACGTCGTGCGCGAGCGCATCCTCGAGGCCTACGACATCGAGGCCGAGGTGCTGCCGCCCCCCTTCGCCGTCCACGCGACGGGCGAGCTGGAGTCCGTGGACGAGGCGGTGGAGCTGGGTGCCGGCTACCACCTCGTCGTCTCCCGGCTGCTGCCGTACAAGAACGTCGACCAGGTGGTCAAGGCCTTCCGCGGGCTGCCCGAGCGGCTCCTCGTCGTCGGCGCCGGCCCGCTGCTGGAGCAGCTGCGGGAGGCCGCGCCGGACAACGTGCGGATCGCCACCAACCTCGACGACGCGCAGATGCGCTGGGCCTACGCCCACGCCCGCGCGCTGGTCGCCGCGAGCCACGAGGACTTCGGGCTGACGCCGCTGGAGGCCGGGGCCTTCGGCCGACCGACCCTGGCGCTGCGCGCCGGCGGCTACCTCGACACCATCGCCGAGGGCGTCAACGGCGCCTTCTTCGACGAGCCGACCGCGGCGGCGATCCGCGCCGCCGTCGTCGCCGACCGCGACGTCGTGTGGGACGAGGCGGCGATCCGGGCGCACGTGGAGGCCTTCTCGCCGGACCGTTTCGTCGAGCGCGTGCGAGCCGCCGCGGCACGGCTGGCATCATGACCCCCATGACCAGCCCTGCACCTGACCGGCCCCGCATCCTCTCGGGGATGCAGCCCACGAGCGACTCCCTGCACCTCGGCAACTACCTGGGCGCGCTGGTCAACTGGGTCGGTCTGCAGGAGGACTTCGACGCCTACTACTTCGTCGCCGACCTGCACTCGCTCACCGTGCCGACCGACCCCGAGGTCATCACCCGCCGCACCCGGGTCACCGCCGCGCAGTACATCGCCGCCGGCGTCGACCCGGAGCGCTCGGCGATCTTCTGCCAGAGCCACGTGCGCGAGCACACCGAGCTGATGTGGGTGCTGGCCTGCCAGACCGCCTTCGGCGAGGCCAGCCGGATGACGCAGTTCAAGGACAAGACGGCCAAGGGGCACAACGCCAACGTCGGCCTCTTCACCTACCCGATCCTCATGGCGGCCGACATCCTCGTCTACGACGCGGCCCGGGTGCCGGTCGGTGACGACCAGCGCCAGCACCTGGAGATCACCCGCGACCTCGCCGAGCGCTTCAACGCGCGCTACGGCGAGACCCTCGTCGTCCCCGACCCGCACATCCTCAAGGAGTCGGCGCGGATCATGGACCTCACCGAGCCGACGTCGAAGATGTCCGGCTCGAGCTCCCCCGACAAGGGCCTGATCTTCCTCTCCGACGAGCCCAGGCGGATCGAGAAGAAGATCAAGTCCGCCGTGACCGACACCGAGGGCGAGGTCCGCTTCGACCCCGAGACCAAGCCCGGGGTCTCCAACCTCCTCGTCATCCACTCGGCGCTGTCGGGCACCCCGGTCGACGAGCTCGAGCAGCGCTTCGCCGGGCAGGGCTACGGCGCGCTCAAGGGCGAGGTGGCCGAGGTCGTCGTCGAGGCGGTCAGCCCCTTCAGGGCCCGCATGGACGAGCTCATGGGCGACCCGGCCGAGCTCGACAACATCCTCGCCAAGGGCGCCGCCCGGGCCGCCGAGGTCGCCGCCGCGACCCGTGACCGCGTCTACGAGCGCGTCGGGCTGCTCCCCCCTAAGGCCTGATCGTGGCCGTCCATGGCGTGTCCATTGCGATCCCCGAGCCCTGGGGGTCGCAGCTGCAGCAGCAGCGCGAGGACGTCGGCGATCCGATGGCCCGGGCCATCCCGCCCCACGTCACCCTCATGCCGCCGACCGAGGTCCTCGAGCGCGAGCTCGCGGCCTTCACCCACCACCTCGGGTCCGTCGCCTCGGCCCACGGGCCCTTCACGATGCAGCTGCGGGGCACGGGCACCTTCCGCCCGGTGAGCCCCGTGGTCTTCGTCCAGGTGGCCCAGGGGATCCCGATGTGCGAGCGGCTCGAGCAGGCCGTGCGGCGCGGGCCCGTCGTGCGCGAACTCGAGTTCCCCTACCACCCGCACGTCACGATCGCCCACCAGGTGAGCGATGCCCAGCTCGACGAGGCCTTCGGGGCGCTCGCGACCTTTGACGCGACCTTCGAGGTGACCGACTTCCACCTCTACGAGCACGGTGACGACGGCGTGTGGCGTCCCATGACCGACTTCGCGCTCAGTGGGGAGCCTCTGCAGCCTTCATCGTGAGGTGCCCCTCCGGGTCGAGCCGGTCGAGGACGGCCGAGCAGATGTCGGACAGCTGGCCGACCTGCTCCGGGGTGAGTGCGTCGAGGACCTCTTCGCGCACGAGCGACACGTGACCTGGGGCGGCCGCGACGATTGTCTCCCAGCCCGCGTCGGTGAGCGTGGCGTCGGTGGCCCGCGCGTCGGTCTGGCTGGGTCGCCGGACGAGCAGCCCGCGCTCCTCGAGACGCCGCGCGACGTGCGACAGGCGGGGGAGGGTGGCCTGGGTCCGCTGGGCCAGCCACGACATGCGCAGCGTGCGCTCGGGTGCCTCGGAGAGCATCGCGAGCACCTGGTACTCGAAGTGCGTCAGGGCCGAGTCACGCCGCAGCTGAGCGTCCAGACGCGATGGCAGCAGCTCCGCCAGGGCGATGAGGCGCAGCCACGCCGTCAGCTCGTCGTCGGTGAGCCAGCGGGGTTCCATGGCCGCAGTCTCCCAGACCCGAGGCCGGACGAAGGGGAGATCCCTCCCTTCGACCTGTGGTGCCGTCAGGCCGCGCGCGTGCCGATGGCCCGCTCGTAGTGGCCGACGAGCTGCTCGGTCAGGCTGCCCCACGAACGGTCGGCGACCATGGCCGGCCCCGCGGCACCCATGGCCTCGCGGGCGCTCGGGCTGTCGACGAGCTCGGCGACCCAGCGGGTGATGTCGCCGCGCACCTCGGGGTCGAAGAGGTAGCCGGAGCGGCCGTGGTCGACGAGGTCGAGAGGTCCGCCGACCGCCGGCGCGACGACCGGCAGTCCGGCCGCCGCCGCCTCCTGCAGCGTCTGGCCGAAGGTCTCCTTGGTGCCCGTGTGGACGAAGACGTCGAAGGCTGCGTAGGCGCGGGCGAGGTCGGCGCCCGTGCGGGGACCGAGGAAGGCCGGGGGCAGGTTGGGACGCCCGGGGCTCGCCGCGACCGCCTCGGCCAGACGCGCGCCGAGCTCGTTGCGGCTGGGGCCCTCTCCGACGAGGACCAGGCGCGTGCCGGGCAGCTGGGCCAGCTCGGCGAGGCGGTGCAGCTCCTTCTCCGGGGCGAGCCGGCCGACGTAGCCGAGGATGACCTCGCCGTGGGGTGCGAGCGCCTGCTTGAGGGCCAGGGTCTCCGGGTCGTCCTTCCACTCCGGCGTGAAGAGGCGGGTGTCGACACCGCGACCCCACAGGTCGGTGCGCGGGATCCGGTGCTCGCGCAGCTCTTCGAGCGTCGGGCGGCTCGGGGCGAGCGTCAGGTCGGCGCGCTCGTGCAGCCGACGCACCCACTCCCACGTCAGCGTGGACGCCCCGCGCCCGAGGGCCCCGGGACCGTGCTGCCTGACGTAGTTGGGCATGTCGGTCTGGTAGATCGCCACCGTCGGCAGGTCGAAGGTCTCGGCGTTGTGCAGGCCGCGTGCCCCGACGAGGAAAGGGGAGGCGACGTGGACGACGTCCGGCCTGAAGTCGCGCAGCGCCCGGCGTACCCCCCGGGTCGGCAGGCCGGCGCGGAACCCGCGGACCGGGACCGCCGGGAGGGTCCGCACGACGTGCCCCGCGAAGGTCGCCGGGGCGGGGCCGGGAGCGATGATCATCGCCTTGTGGCCCTGCTCGCGCAGGTTCTCGGCCACCCGGCAGACGCTCGTCGTGACGCCATTGAGGCTGGGCAGGAAGGACTCGGTCGCAATAGCCACTCGCACGGTCTCCAATCTGACGGTGAGGCCACCTCCCTTCGGTGTCGTGCAGGGGGGTGTCCGGTGATCATCAGGTGACGACTTGGTCGAAGGGGGGACCCCTCCCGGTCACGAGGCGGCGGCCGGGGGTGGGCCGGGTACGGTGCCTGCCATGACGACGTCAGGGGATCTTGATCGGTTGTGGGCCGTGGTGCCCGCCGGCGGCGCCGGGACGCGGCTGTGGCCGGTCTCGCGGGCGGGGTCGCCGAAGTTCCTGCACGACCTGACCGGCAGCGGCCGCACGCTCATCCAGGCGACCGTCGACCGGCTGCGGGTCCTCGCCGGCGAGCGGGTGCTCGTCGTCACCGGCGCCGCCCACGCCGACGCGGTGCGCGAGCAGGTGCCCGACCTGCCGGAAGACCTGCTGCTCGCCGAGCCCTCGCCGCGCGACTCGATGGCGGCGATCGGCCTCGCTGCCGCCGTGCTGGAGCGACGCGACCCCGACGCGATCATCGGCTCCTTCGCCGCCGACCACGTCATCAGCGACGAGGGGGCCTTCGCCGCGGCGGTCACCGAGGCCGTGGCCGTCGCCGCGCGCGACGACCTGCTCGTGACCATCGGCATCGAGCCGACCTTCCCGTCCACCGGCTTCGGCTACATCCAGATGGGTCCGCGGTTGCGCGCCCACCCCAGCGCGGCGCGCGTGCGCCAGTTCGTCGAGAAGCCCGACGCCCGCAAGGCCGCCTCCTACCTGGCCACCGGCGAGTTCCGGTGGAACGCCGGCATGTTCGTCGTGCGCGCCACGACCCTGCTGGACCTGCTCGCCGAGTGGCACCCCGGCCTGGCGGCGGGGCTGCGCGAGATCGCCGCCGACCCGAGCCTGCTCGAGAGCCGGTGGGAGACGCTCGAGAAGATCGCCATCGACCACGCCGTCGCCGAGCCGGCCGCCGACGAGGGCCGCGTGGCCGTCGTCCCCGGGACCTTCGACTGGGACGACGTCGGCGACTTCAAGTCGCTCTCCTGCCTGCTGCCGGCCGGCGACGGAGCGATGACCGTCGTCGGTGACCCCGAGCGGGTCCAGGCCATCGACTCCGGCGGGCTCGTCGTCTCCGGATCGGGCCGGATGGTGGCCGTCGTCGGCCTCGAGGACGTCGTCGTCGTCGAGACCGACGACGCCCTCCTCGTCGCCAGCCGCGAGCGCGCCCAGGACGTCAAGCTCGTCGTCGAGGCCCTCAAGGCTGCCGGGCGCACCGACCTGGTGTGACGCCGCGCGTTCACCCGGTGGGCACCTCCACGTCTCCGGCCGTGGACGTCGGTAGAGTCGCACCGCCATGACTGCTCCCCTCGCCCCGACGCTGCTGCGTGTCGTCGACCGGCTGGTGCCCGAGCTGATCGACTTCCGGCGAGACCTGCACCGCCACCCGGAGATCTCCTTCCAGGAGCACCGCACGACCGCGCGCCTGCGCGAGCGGCTGGAGGCCGCCGGGCTCGAGCCGCGCTCGGTGAGCGAGACCGGGCTCGTCGTCGACCTCGGGGCCACCGAGCCGCGCCGCCGCGTCGCCCTGCGCGGCGACATCGACGCCCTGCCCGTGCGCGAGCGCACCGGCCTCGACTGGAGCTCGACCGTCGACGGTGTCTGCCACGCGTGCGGCCACGACGTGCACACCACGGCGCTGCTCGGTGCCGGGCTGGCGCTGGCCGAGGTCGCCGACGAGCTCGCGGCACGTCACGTCGGTGTGCGACTCGTCTTCCAGCCCGCCGAGGAGCAGATGCCGGGCGGGGCGCTCACGTTCGTCCAGTCCGGGGTGATGCAGGGCGTCGACACCGTCTACGCGGTGCACTGCGACCCCTCGCTCGACGTCGGCGAGATCGGCCTGCGCGAGGGTCCGCTCACCGCGGCTGCCGACCAGGTGACCGTCACCCTGCGGGGGCGCGGTGGGCACACCTCGCGGCCCTTCCTCACCGAGGACCTGACCTACGCCCTCGGCAAGGTCGTCACCGACGTGCCGGCCGTCCTCAGCCGCCGGGTCGACCCCCGCGCCGGGCTCGTCGTCGTCTGGGGACGCGTCTCTGCGGGCGAGGCGATCAACGTCATCCCCTCGACGGGCGTCGCGCAGGGCACGCTGCGGATGCTCGACGTCGGCTTGTGGGAGGAGATCGGCCCGCTGCTCCACGACGTCGTCGCCGACGTCGTGCGTCCCTACGGCGTCACCGCGGCCGTCGACCACATCCGGGGCGTCCCCCCGGTGGTCAACGACTCGGCCGCCGTCGCCGCGCTCGGCCGGGCGACGATGGCCGCCGGCCTGCGCCCGGTCCCTACCCCGCACAGCCTGGGCGGCGAGGACTTCGCGTGGATGCTCCACGAGGCGGAGGGCGCGATGGCCCGGCTCGGGACCCGCACCCATGGCGGCCGCACCTTCGACCTGCACCAGGGCGATCTCGTCGTCGACGAGGGCGCGGTGCGGGGCGGCACCGCGCTGCTCACCCTGGCCGCGGCGGGGGAGTGGACCCGCGTCGAGGACGCCTGACCCGCAACCCTGCACCCGGGTGAGGGTTTTCCCCCTTCGGTCGCGGTCTCATAACAGTTGGTCCCACCGATCACACGGACTCCTGATGTGGGGGCTACCGCGACGTAGCATCCCGCGATGGCGCTCGTGCGTCACTCGTACCCCTGCTCGAGAAGGAGAGCGCCTTGCGTCACACCGTGAAGGCCGCATCGATCATGTCCGTCGCCGCCTTGGCCCTGACCGCCTGCGGCAGCAGCGATTCCGGCGGCGACGCCACCTCCGGGGAGGGCTCCGACGTCAAGGCCTGCCTCGCGTACGACGTGGGTGGCCGCGGCGACCAGTCCTTCAACGACTCGGCGGCCAAGGGCCTGGACCAGGCCAAGGAGGAGCTCGGCGTCGAGATCGAGGAGGTCGAGGCCAGCCAGGGCGAGAACGACGCTGCCCGCGAGGACCGCCTCAACCAGCTCGTCGACGCCGACTGCACCAACATCATCGGTGTCGGCTACATCTACGCCAAGGCGATCGGCGGGGCGGCCAAGGACAACCCGGACGTCTCTTTCGCGATCATCGACGACGCCTCGGCCGACTCCGAGGGCGACAACGTCGCCCAGCTCGTCTTCGCCGAGCACGAGGGTTCCTTCCTCGTCGGCGCGGCCGCGGCGCTGAAGTCCAAGAGCGGCAAGGTCGGCTTCATCGGTGGCACCGACGTGCCCCTGATCAACAAGTTCGAGGCGGGCTTCAAGGCCGGCGCCCAGGCCGTCGACCCCAAGATCGACATCCAGACCAAGTACCTGGCCGAGGACGGCTCGGGCTTCGCTGACCCGGCGAAGGGCAAGACCGCCGCCGAGGGCATGTATGACAAGGGCGCCGACGTCATCTACCACGCGGCCGGCGGCTCCGGATCGGGCCTGTTCGAGGCGGCCAAGGCCAACAAGAAGATGGCCATCGGCGTCGACTCCGACCAGGCCAAGACCGCGGAGAAGGACGTCCAGGACGTCATCATCACCTCGATGGTCAAGAACGTGGACGTCGCGGTCTTCGACTACATCAAGGCCTCGACCGAGGGTGAGCCGCTCACCGGCCTCCAGGAGTTCGACCTCAAGGACGGCGGTGTCTCGTACGCCACCACCGGCGGCAAGATCGACGACATCACCAAGGAGCTCGACGACTACAAGCAGCAGATCGTCGACGGGAAGATCACCGTCCCGTCCAAGTGACGCCGACCGGCACCCCGGGGCCCGTTCGCACGCACTGCGTGCGACCGGGCCCTGGCCCGTCCGGGATCGCTACCCTTCGCCTGCGGCACCAACCCGCGGACGTCCCACGGAGGCACCATGAGCACGACCGTCCCAGACCCCCCTTCGGCCTCGAGCCCACCCACCGGTGACCTCGCGGTCGCGGTCGAGGGCATCACCAAGCGCTTCCCGGGCGTCGTCGCCAACCGGGACATCTCCTTCGGCGTCGAGCGGGGCACGGTCCACGCGATCGTCGGTGAGAACGGTGCCGGCAAGTCGACGCTGATGAAGATTCTCTACGGGGTCCAGCGGCCGGACGAGGGGACCATCTCCGTCGGTGGCGAGCCCGTCACCCTGCACAGCCCGGCCGACGCGATCAAGCACGGCATCGGCATGGTCTTCCAGCACTTCATGCTCGCCGACAACCTCACCGTCGCCGAAAACGTCGTGCTCGGCGCCGAAAAGCCGCACGGCATCGGTGCCGCGGCCCGCGCCGAGATCACCCGGATCTCCGACGAGTACGGCCTCGGGATCGACCCCCGCGAGCTCGTCGCCGACCTCGGCGTCGGAGCCCGGCAGCGCGTCGAGATCCTCAAGGTGCTCTACCGGGGTGCGCGCACGATCATCCTCGACGAGCCCACCGCGGTGCTCGTGCCGCAGGAGGTCGACGAGCTCTTCGACAACCTGCGTGAGCTCAAGCGCGAGGGCATCACGGTGCTCTTCATCTCGCACAAGCTCGACGAGGTGCTGTCCGTCGCCGACCGGGTCACCGTCATCCGCCGCGGCACCACCGTCGACACCGTCCTGCCCCAGGACGTCTCGGCCCGCCAGCTCGCTGAGCTCATGGTCGGGTCCGAGCTGCCCACCCCGGAGACCGAGGAGTCGACGGTCACCGACCGCGTCGTGCTCTCCGTCCGGGACATCACCCTCGCCGGCGCCGGGCGCAACGCCCTCGAGGACGTCACGCTCGACATCCACGCCGGCGAGGTCGTCGGCATCGCGGGCGTCGAGGGCAACGGCCAGGCCGAGCTCGTCGAGGTGCTCATGGGCATGCGCGAGCCGGTCAGCGGCCGCATCGAGCTCGAGGGCACCGACATCTCCGACTGGGACGTGCGCCGCATCCGCGAGGCAGGCGTCGGCTACATCCCCGAGGACCGCCACCGTCAGGGCCTGCTGCTCGACGCCCCGCTGTGGGAAAACCGGATGCTCGGTCACCAGACCCAGGCCCCTGCCTCCCGCCGCGGGATCCTCACCCCGTCGGACGCGCGCGCGGACACCGAGCGGATCGTCGCCGAGTACGACGTGCGCACACCCGGCATCCACGTCACCGTCGGCTCGCTGTCCGGCGGCAACCAGCAAAAGCTCATCATCGGGCGCGAGATGAGCCATGCACCCAAGGTGCTCATCGCCTCGCACCCGACCCGTGGCGTCGACGTCGGAGCCCAGGCCGCGATCTGGGACCTCATCCGGGAGGCCCGTCGCGAGGGCCTGGCGGTGCTGCTCATCAGCGCCGACCTCGAGGAGCTCATCGGCCTCTCCGACACGATCAAGGTCATCCTGCGCGGACGCATCACCGGGGAGTTCGACCCCGACAAGGTCACGAGCCAGGAGCTCGGCAGCGCCATGACCGGCGCCGGGAAGGACGCCTCATGAAGCTCAGCCTCCGTCGCCTCCTGCTGACGCTGGCCGCCCCCGCGCTCGCCATCGTCGTCGCCTTCGTCGTGACCTCGCTCGTCCTCGTGCTCGTCGGTGACCCCGTCGGCAAGGTGTGGTCGACGCTCCTGTCCGAGCCGCGCCCGCGCACGATGGTCAACATCATCAACAGCGGGATCACGTACTACATCGCGGCCGTCGCCGTCGCCGTCGGCTTCAAGATGAAGCTCTTCAACATCGGCGTCGACGGTCAGTACCGGATCGCCGCCTTCGCCGCGGCGCTCATCGCCGGTCAGGGCTGGCTGCCCGGGGTGCTCAACATCGTGCTCGCGATGCTCGTCGCGATGCTCGTCGGTGGCTTCTGGGCAGGCATCGCCGGCTGGCTCAAGGTCCGCCGCGGAGTCTCCGAGGTCATCTCGACGATCATGCTCAACACGATCTCCGCCGGACTCGTCGGCTGGGGGCTGCGGACCTGGGGCCAGCGCGCCGAGGGGAGCAACACCCGCAACACGCAGGAGATCCCCGAGTCGAGCCAGCTCGAGGGCTTCGCGGTCTTCGCCGACGCACCCAACCGGGTCTACACGCTGCTCGTGCTCGCGATCGCGATCGGCATCGCCTACTGGTTCGTCATCAACCGCACCCGGTTCGGCTTCGACGTGCGCGCCACGGGTGAGTCCGAGTCGGCCGCCGTCGCGAGCGGTGTCAAGGTGCCGCGCATGGTGCTCATCGCGATGATCGCCTCCGGCGCCGTCGCCGGCCTCATCAGCATGCCGGCCTTCTTCGGGGCCGACCACAGCTACGGGCTGAACTTCCAGGAGGGCGTCGGCTTCATCGGCATCGGCATCGCCCTGCTGGGTCGCAACCACCCGGTCGGCATCGCCTTCGCCGCGCTCCTGTGGTCGTGGCTGGAAAAGGCGAGCGACGGCCTGCAGCTGCAGGCCGGCGTCTCCCCGGCGCTCGTCTACATCATCCAGGGCGTCATCCTGCTGGCCGTCGTCATCGCCTACGAGGTCGTCGCCCGATTCGAGCGGCGCTTCGAGCAGAAGCAGGTCACCCGCCAGCTCGATGCCGGCGTCACCACGGAAGGAGCCACGGCATGAGCCTGAGTGTCGGCACCGAGACCGAGATCGCTCCGTCCACGACTGCCCGCCGCATCCCCTTCTGGGCCTGGCCGCTCGCCCTCGCCGGCGTCCTCGTCGCGCTCTCCGCGATCCGTCTGGTCACGGGGATCAGCGACATCTCCTCCTCCGGCACCCTCGGTGCCACCCTGGCGCTCGCCATGCCCCTCGCCCTCGCGGGTCTCGGTGGCCTGTGGTCCGAGCGGGCCGGGGTCATCAACATCGGCCTCGAGGGCATGATGATCCTCGGTACGTGGGGGGCCGCCTTCGGCGCGATCCACGGCGGCCCGTGGATGGGCATCGTCGGTGCCATGGTCTGCGGCGCGGTCGGCGGGCTCGTCCACGCCCTGGCGACCGTGACCTTCGGCGTCGACCACATCGTCTCCGGTGTTGCGCTCAACATCGTCGCCATGGGCGTCGCGAGCTACCTCGCCGCCCGCTTCTTCGGCGAGCTCGAGGGCGGCAGCGACGTGCAGTCGCCGCCACTCCCTTCGCTCCCGCGGGTGGGCATCCCCGGCATCTCCGACCCGCTGAAGTCCGTCGAGGACAAGGGCTGGTTCTTCGTCTCCGAGCTCGCCGCGCTGCTGCGGGCCGCCACGACCAACCTGTCGATCCTCACCGTCATCGCCCTGCTGCTCATCGTCGGCACGTGGTGGCTGCTGTGGCGCACCCCCTTCGGCCTGCGGGTCCGCTCGTGCGGTGAGTCGCCGGTCGCCGCCGAGACCCTCGGCGTCAACGTCTACCTCTACAAGTACGTCGCGGTGACGGCCTCCGGTGCACTCGCCGGTCTCGGCGGCGGCTTCCTCGCCATGGTCGCGTCCAACGCCTACCGCGAGAGCCAGACCGACGGCCGCGGCTACATCGGTCTCGCGGCGATGATCTTCGGCAACTGGCGCCCCGGCGGGGTGCTCATGGGTTCTGGGCTCTTCGGCTTCATGGACGCCCTGCAGCTGCGCGGTGGCGGCGACGCGATCCACGCGCTGCTCCTGCTCATCGCGGTGCTGCTCGTCGGTCTCGGCCTGTGGCAGGTCCTGCGCCGCCAGCGCTACGTCCAGGGCACCATCGCCGTCGCCATCGGTGTCGCCGTCGGCGTGATCTTCGTGATCACCGAGACCGTCCCCGGCGACGTCACCCGGTTTGCCCCGCACCTGACGACCCTGCTCGTCCTCGCCTTCGCCAGCCAACGCCTGCGCATGCCGGCGGCCAACGGCAAGGTCTACCGCCGCGGAGAGGGCCACTGACGTGGCCGGCCCCGCCGCGACGGACTGGCAGCGACTGCGCGAGGCCGCGGTCGAGGCGATGGAGCGGGCCTACGCGCCCTACTCCAACTTCCCCGTGGGCGTGGCCGGCTACGCCGACGACGGGCGCCTGCTGAGCGGGTGCAATGTCGAAAATGCGTCGTACGCCGTCGGCCTGTGCGCCGAGTGCGGGCTGATCAGCGACCTCGTGCGCACCGGGGGCGGCCGGCTCGTCGCCGTGTGGTGCGTCGATGCGCGAGGTGAGACGCTCATGCCCTGCGGCCGCTGTCGCCAGCTGCTGTGGGAGCACGGCGGGCCGCAGTGCCGCATCCAGACGCCGGAGGGCGAGCGGGGCCTCGCCGAGATCCTGCCCCAGGCCTTCGGTGCCGATGACCTGACGAAGGGAGCACCGTGACCGAGCAGCACGACGCCGTCGACATCATCCGGACCAAGCGGGACCGCGGGGAGCTGACGCCCGAGCAGATCGACTGGGTCATCGACGCCTACACCCGAGGGGTCGTCGCCGACGAGCAGATGTCCTCGCTCGCGATGGCGATCCTGCTCAACGGCATGACCCGTCCCGAGATCGCCCGGTGGACCGCGGCGATGATCGCCAGCGGCGAGCGGATGGACTTCTCCGGCCTGAGCCGGCCGACCTCCGACAAGCACTCGACCGGTGGGGTCGGCGACAAGATCACCCTGCCGCTCGCGCCCCTCGTCGCGGTCTTCGACGTCGCGGTGCCGCAGCTGTCGGGCCGCGGTCTCGGCCACACCGGCGGCACCCTCGACAAGCTCGAGTCGATCCCCGGCTGGCAGGCCGACCTGACCAACGACGCGATGCTCGCCCAGCTCGAGGACGTCGGCGCGGTCATCTGCGCCGCGGGTGCCGGGCTGGCCCCCGCCGACAAGAAGCTCTACGCCCTGCGCGACGTCACCGGCACCGTCGAGGCGATCCCGCTGATCGCCAGCTCGATCATGAGCAAGAAGATCGCCGAGGGCACCGGGGCGCTCGTGCTCGACGTCAAGGTCGGCTCGGGGGCCTTCATGAAGACCCGCGAGGACGCGAGCGAGCTCGCGCGCACGATGGTCGACCTCGGCACCGACGCGGGGGTCAACACCGTCGCGCTCATCACCGACATGTCCGTGCCGCTCGGTCTGACCGCCGGCAACGCCCTCGAGGTGCGCGAGTCCGTCGAGGTCCTCTCCGGCGGCGGGCCGCAGGACGTCGTCGACCTCACCGTGGCCCTGGCCGACGAGATGACCCGCGCCGCGGGCCAGGAGGTCGGTGCCGACGAGCTGCGCGCCGCGCTGGCCGACGGGCGGGCCATGGACGTGTGGCGCCGGATGATCTCGGCGCAGGGTGGCGACCCCGATGCCGACCTGCCGACAGCCGCCGAGACCGAGACGATCACCGCCGACGCCGACGGTCACCTCGAGCACGTCGACGCACTCGCCGTGGGTGTCGCCGCCTGGCGCCTGGGTGCCGGGCGGGCCCGCAAGGAGGACCCGGTGCAGGCCGGCGCCGGCGTCGAGCTGCACGTCCGCCCGGGTGAGCGGGTGAGCGCGGGCCAGCCGCTGATGACGCTGCACACCGACACCCCGGAGCGCTTCGCGCGGGCGCAGGAGTCCCTCGAGGGTGCCTGGCGGATCAGCGAGCAGGCCCCTGCCGCGCGCGAGGTCGTCCTCGACCGGATCACCGCCCGAGGGGCCTGAGGTGCCCGAGCTCAACGCCGAGCCCTCGATCATCGACGTCCCCGGCGGCAAGGTCATCGCCGAGCACGTCGGCCGGGTCGCCACCGGCAGCACCGCGATGTCGGTGGCCCACATGAAGGCCCCGGCCGGGTGGTCCGAGCCGGCCCAGCGGCCCGACTTCGACGAGGTGACGCTCGTCGTCGCGGGGACGGTCCTCGTCGAGCACGACGGCGGCACCACCGAGGTGCACGCCGGGCAGAGCATCGTCACGCGGGCGGGGGAGCGGGGTGCGCTACTCGACCGGCAACTCCGGTGCCGAGTACGTCGCGATCTGCACCCCGGCCTTCGCTCCGGACACCGTGCACCGCGAGGACGAGGCATGAGCCTCGACGAGGCCGCGATTCGGGCCCTGCCCAAGGTCGTGCTGCACGACCACCTCGACGGGGGCCTGCGACCGGCCACGGTCCTGGAGATCGCCGACCAGGTCGGCCACGAGCTGCCGGTGAGCGGTGCCGACCGGACCGCCGAGGGTCTGGCGCGGTGGTTCCGCGAGTCCGCGGACTCCGGGTCGCTGGAGCGCTACCTCGAGACCTTCGCGCACACCGTCGGCGTCATGCAGACCGCGCCGGCGCTGCGGCGCGTGGCCCGCGAGTCGGTGCTGGACCTCGCTCGCGACGGCGTCGTCTACGCCGAGTCCCGCTACGCCCCCGAGCAGCACCTGGCGGGTGGGCTGAGGCTCGAGCAGGTCGTCGAGGAGGTCGACGCCGGCTTCCGCGAAGGGGAGGAGCTGGCCGCCGCCGAGGGCCGTCCGATCGTCGTCCGGTCGTTGCTCACCGCGATGCGGCACGCCGCAAAGTCGCGGGAGATCGCCGAGCTGGCCGTGCGCTACCGCGACCGGGGTGTCGCGGGCTTCGACATCGCGGGCGCCGAGGCCGGGTACCCGCCGAGCCGGCACCTCGACGCCTTCGAGTACCTACGCCGCGAGAATGCGCACTTCACGATCCACGCTGGGGAAGCCTTCGGTCTCCCGAGCATCTGGGAGGCGCTGCAGTGGTGCGGCGCCGACCGTCTCGGGCACGGCGTGCGCATCGTCGACGACATCGGCTTCCGCGGCGCGACGGTGACCGACGACCCCCTGGCGGCCAACGAAGCAGCGCGCGAGGACCCCTCGCAGCTGCGGCTCGGGCGTCTGGCCGCCTTCGTCCGTGACACCCGGGTGCCGCTCGAGATGTGCCCGCACAGCAATGTCCAGACCGGGGCTGCGCCCTCGATCGCGGCGCACCCGATCACCCTGCTGGCCAAGCTGCGCTACCGGATCACGCTCAACACCGACAACCGGCTGATGTCCGACACGTCGATGACCCGCGAGATGCACGCCCTGGTCACCGAGGCGGGCTGGGACCTCGACGACCTGCGCTGGGTGACGACCAATGCGATGAAGTCGGCCTTCCTCCCCTTCGACGAGCGTCTGGAGCTCATCGAAGGGACGATCAAGCCCGCCTACGCCGCCGCTGCAGCCGCCGGCTGACTCGCTCCGCGGTCGATCGCGTCGCCGCGCGCGGTGGAGGTGAACACGCCGACGAGTCCTCGGCGTGTTGACCTCCACTGGTCATCCACAGATCGGTGGCGAGGCGTCCCACCCTCCACAGACGAAGGGCGGAGCCGTGCTGCCCGTCGGCTGTCGACTGTGCTGTGGCGATGATCCAACGCGCCAGGACCGTGCACGAGGTTGCCACCCGTGCGGCTGCCGATCACGACGGAGTCGTCAGCCGGCGGCTGCTCCGGGCCGTGGGGGTCGACCGGAACGAGGTTCGCCGTCAGCTGCGAGCCGGTCGGTGGCGATCACACGGCAGGTGGACCATCGCTGTGCACACCGGTGACCTCAGCCCCCTGGCCCGACGGTGGCGGGCCGTGTGGGAGGTCGGTGAGCGCATCGCCGTGATCGACGGGGCCAGCGCCCTGCACCACCGCGGGCTCAAGGGGTTCACGACCGAGGGCATCCACGTCTCGATCCCGCACACCGCGACCCCGCACGCGGTCGAGGGCGTGGTCCAGCACAAGGTGCGCCGACCCTCCCCGCGGCCCGTGGCCCCGGGCGCCCTGCCCGTCGCTACCCCCGGCCCGGCCGCGGTGCGGGCCGCCCACTGGGCTAGATCCGACCGCGAGGCGGCCCTGATCCTGGTGCTCCCTGTCCAGCAGCGGCTCGTCACGGGCGACCAGCTCCTGTCGGCGACCACCAGCGTGCAGGGGCGGACCCGACGCAAGTTCATCAAGACCATCGCGGCCGACATCGCGTTGGGTGCCCAGGCACTCGGTGAGCTCGACTTCGCCCGGATCTGCCGTCGCCATGCACTGCCTGAGCCCGACCGGCAGGTCGTCCGACAGGGACCCCGTGGACGGATCTACCTCGACGTGAGGTGGGCCTGCGGGCTGGTCGTCGAGATCGACGGGGCCGGGCACCGGTGGGGGCTCGCGGTGTCGGAGGACAACCTGAGGCGCAATTCCGGCACTCTGTCCGGGGACCTGGTGCTGCAGATCGACACCGTCGGCCTGCGGCTCTTCGAGGACACCTTCATGGAGCAGGTCGTCGCGGCACACCGACTGCTCAGGGGTGGAGGTGTACACGCCGACGAGTCCTCGGCGCGTTTACCTTCACCCGAAGGCAAGGGAGCGGTGGGAGGGGCGACTCAGTAGGTGGCGCTCGGCCCGGCGTCGGCGGTCTGACCCGGCTCCGGGACGAGCAGACCGGCCGCGCCGACCTGCTCTGCCTCGGCGAGCAGCGCCGCGGTGCTCGAGGTGCCGATGCGGGTGACGCCCTCGGCGAGCATCGCCAGGAGGGTGGGGATGTCGCGGACGCCGCCGGAGGCCTTGACCTCCATGGAGTCGGGGGTGTTGGCCCGCATGAGCGCGACGTCGGCCAGGGTCGTGCCCCCGCCGGCGAAGCCCGTGGAGGTCTTCGTGAAGTCGGCCCCCGCGTCGGCGCTCGCCCGGCAGGCGTCGATCTTGGCCCGCTCGTCGAGCAGCGCGGTCTCGAAGATCACCTTGACGATGACGCCGGCCTCGTGGCCCACCTCGACGACCGCAGCGATGTCGTCGCGCACGGCCGTGACGTCGCCGCCGCGCAGTCGGCCGATGTTGAGCACCATGTCGAGCTCGGTGGCTCCGTCGGCGAGGGCCTGGCGGGACTCGGCGACCTTGGCCGCGGTCGACGTCGTGCCGTGGGGGAAGCCGATGACCGTGCACACCCGGGTCGGGCTGCCCTCGACGGAGGCGATGGCCTGCGCTGCCAGCGCGACGTCGCTCGGCCGCACGCACACGCTCCAGATGCGCTGGGCGGCGAGCTCGCGGACCGAGGCGGACACCTCGTCGGGCGTCAGCTCGGGCTTGAGCAGGGCGTGGTCGATGAGGTCGGCGACGTCCTGGACGGTCAGGGTCGTGCCGGGGGCGAAGGGGGGACGGCGGGTCATGCCCTCAGCCTAGGGCGTCGACCCAGCGCGACCCCACCTCGCGCAGCCGCCCGGAGCCGGCGGTCAGCTCGGCCACGAGGGGGCCCAGGGCGGCGACTTCTGTGGCCGGGACCCCGAGCGTCAGGGTGACCTCGGCGGCGTAGTCGGCGTCGACGACGTGCACGCCTCGTGAGCGTAGCTCGTTGTCGACCCGCCCGGCCTCGACGTGCGAGACGGTCAGCGCGTGCTCGACGACGAGCTCACGGCGCAGCACACCGACCTCGTCGAGCCCGGCCCGCACCGCGTCGCCGTAGGCGCGCACGAGCCCACCCGTGCCGAGCAGCACCCCGCCGAACCAGCGGGTGACGACCGCGACGACATCGCTCACCTCGTGCCCGGTGAGGACCTCGAGCATCGGGGCTCCGGCCGTGCCGGAGGGTTCGCCGTCGTCGGAGGAGCGGGTCACCCCCGCGTCGGGACCCAGGACGAAGGCGGAGCAGTGGTGCCGGGCGTCCCAGTGCTGCTTGCGCAGGCGCTCGACGACGGCCCGGGCACTCCCTTCGTCCTCGACTCGCTCGAGGGTGCACCGGAAGCGTGACCGCTTGACCTCGAGCTCGACCTCGCCGTCACGGGCGATGGTGCGGTACGACGTCGGGCCCACGGCACTCAGGCGCCGGCGAGCTCGCGCTCGGCCTGCGTGGGGGTGGCGCAGCGCGCGCCGAGCTCGACGTGCCGGGCGACGACGCGCGGCTCGTCCCGCATGAGGACCAGACCGCGGCGGACGAGGGTGAGCGGCGGCTTGCGGCGCTCCTTGAGGTCGCGGGCCAGCCGCAGTACGAAGGTCTTGAGCCGGTGGTGGCGTATGCACCAGGCGGAGTGGAGCAGCCCGGCCTCGCGCAGGGCGGGGATCGCCTCGGCCGCGAAGATGCCCTCCGCGACGACGAGGTCGTCGGGTCGCGCCGTCACGGTGTGCTCGCCCGTGGCCCGCGAGACGCTGATGTCGTAGATCGGCATCGCCGCCGTCCCGGTCGCCAGGAGGGCGCTCATCGCGGCGACGGCCGCCGGCTCGTCCCAGCTGTCGGGGTGGTCCCAGTCGACCATGCCGAGCTCCTCGCTGCGGGGCAGGTCGGGGGCGTCGAGGTCCTTGTAGAAGTCGTCGAGCCGCACGACCGGCCACCCGTGGTCACGATGCAGGCGGGCGGCGAGACGGGACTTGCCGGAGCCACTCGGCCCGGCGAGGACGACGACACGTCCGGTCGAAGGGGGCTGGGCTGGCGTCGGCACGAGAGCCAACAATACGTGGGTCGAGGTGCGAGGAACGAGCCTCGAGACCCTAGAGCGCCGTGAGCGACTCCATTGCCGCGCGCACCCGACCGAGCCGCTCGGCGGCCCGGTCCCGTGCCGGCCCCAGGTCGTCCTGGTCGGCGACCGGCTCGATCGCCTCGAGGTAGACCTTGAGCTTGGGCTCGGTGCCGGAGGGACGCACGATGATCCGGGAGTCGTCGTCGAGCAGGTAGCGCAGCCCGTCGGTCGGCGGCAGTCCACCGGCGCCGGCCGAGAGGTCCTCGGCGCTCGCGACGGGAGAGCCGGCGACCTCGGCGGGCGGTGTCTCGCGCAGCCGGGCCATGATCCGCCCGATGTCGGCGAGGTCCTCGACCCGGATGGAGAAGGCGTCGGTGGCGTGCACGCCGAGCTGGCGGTGCAGGTCGTCGAGCACGTCGAGCAGGGTCCGGCCCTCGGCCTTGAGGATCGCGGCGAGCTCGGCGATGAGCAGCGCCGCGGAGACGCCGTCCTTGTCACGCACGAGGTCGGGGGCGACGCAGTAGCCGAGCGCCTCCTCGTAGCCGTAGTGCAGGTCGTCGACGCGGGCGATCCACTTGAAGCCGGTGAGGGTCTCCTCGTGCGCCACCCCCGACAGCCGGCACATCGCGGCGAGCAGCCGCGAGCTGACGATGGAGTTGGCCATCCGGCGGCCTTCGGGCACGCCGCGCATGATCAGGTGCGAGGCGAGGAGCGCGCCGAGCTCGTCGCCGCGCAGGAGGCGCCAGCCGCCGTCGACGTCGCCGTCGGGCACGGCGACGGCGCAGCGGTCGGCGTCGGGGTCGTTGGCGATGACGAGGTCCGGGCCGCTCTCGCGGGCCGCGGCCAGGGCCGCGTCGAGGGCGCCGTCCTCCTCGGGGTTGGGGAAGGTCACCGTCGGGAAGTCGGGGTCGGGCTCGGCCTGCGAGCCGACCGTCTCGGGGGCGGCGAAGCCGGCCCGCTCGAAGGCCCGGCGCACCGTCGTGTCGCCGACGCCGTGGAGCGAGGTGTGCAGCACCCGCAGGTCGCGGGGCGTGTCGAGGCCGACGACCCCGGAGACGGCGTCGAGGTAGGCCTCGAGCAGCTCGTCGCCGAGCACCTCCCAGCCCGACTCGGCCCGCGGGACCGATGCGACGCTCGCGACCCGGTCGATCTGGGCGGCGATCTGCGCGTCGCTCGGCGGCACGATCTGGCTGCCGTCGGCGAGGTAGACCTTGTAGCCGTTGTCCTGCGGCGGGTTGTGGCTGGCGGTGACCATGACGCCCGCGTCGGCGCCGAGGTGACGGATGGCGAAGGCCAGCACCGGCGTCGGCAGCGGCTCCGGCAGGAGCACCGCCCGCCCGCCGGCACCGGTGACGACCGCAGCCGTGTCGATGGCAAAGGCGTCGGAGTTGTGCCTCGCGTCGCGCCCGATGACGACGAAGGCGCCGTCCTGAGGTGCGACGGAGTCGCCTCGAAGGGGAGAAGCGCTCGCCTCCTGCAGGTGGGCCACGAGCCCGGCGGCGGCGCGGATGACGACGGCGCGGTTCATCCGGTGGGGGCCGGCGCCGAGGGCGCCGCGCAGGCCGGCGGTGCCGAACTGCAGCAGCCCGGTGAAGCGGTCGGCGAGGTCGGCGGATGCGGCCGGGTCACCCCCCTTCGTGGCTCCTCCGTCGCGCCTCAGGACGGCGCCTTCGGCAGCAGCGACGATGGCGAGGAGCTCCTCGCGGGTCACCGGGTCGGGGTCGTCGGCGGCCCACTCGCGCGCTGCGACGAGCAGGTCGTCGGGGACGTCGGCGGCGTGGCGGGAGGTGTAGCTCATGGGGGCCTCAGATCCGGGCGACGATGCTGGCGAGGAGGGTGCCGCAGCGCTCGGCGGCGGCCTGGCCGGCGGCGACGACCTCGTCGTGCGCCAGGGGAGTCTCGCTGATGCCGGCGGCGGCATTGGTGACGAGCGAGACCCCGAGGACCTCGAGGCCGGCCTCGCGCGCGGCGATCGCCTCGAGCGTCGTCGACATGCCGACGAGGTCGGCGCCGAGGACTCCGGCCATGCGCACCTCCGCGGGGGTCTCGTAGTGCGGCCCGCGGAACTGCGCGTAGACGCCCTCGTCGAGCTCGGGGTCGACCTCGCGGGCGAGCTCGCGCAGGCGGGGGGAGTAGAGGTCGGTGAGGTCGACGAAGTTGGCGCCCTCGATCGGCGAGGTCGCGGTGAGGTTGATGTGGTCGCTGATGAGCACGGGGGTGCCCGGGCCCCACTCGGGCCGCAGCCCGCCGCAGCCGTTGGTCAGCACGATCGCGCGGCACCCGGCCGCGGCGGCGGTGCGCACCGCGTGGACGACGGAGCGCACGCCGCGGCCCTCGTAGAAGTGCGTGCGGGTGCCGAAGACGAGCGCCCGCCGGTCGGTGTCGGCGATCTCGACCGAGCGCAGCTGCCCGGAGTGGCCGGCGACGGCCGCGGCGGTGAAGCCCGGCACCTCGGCCTGCTCGACGGTCGCGACGGTGCGTCCGACCCGGTCTGCGGTCTGGCCCCAGCCGGAGCCGAGGACGAGGGCGACGTCGTGGCTCGCCACGCCAGTGCGGTCGGCGATGACGGCCGCCGCGTCGCGGGCGAGGGCGAAGGGGTCCTGGGTGTCAGCGGTCTGGGTCACAGGCGCAATCTACAAGGGTGGTTGGATGGGAGGCGTGACTCGAACCAGCTCTGTTGTGATCCTCGGCGGCGGCCCCGGTGGCTACGAGGCGGCCCTCGTGGCCGCGCACCTGGGGGCGTCGGTCACCGTCGTCGACCGGGACGGCATCGGCGGGGCCGCGGTGCTCACCGACTGCGTCCCGAGCAAGACCCTCATCGCGACGGCCGACTACCTCGGTGGCATCGAGACGGCCTCCGAGCTCGGCGTGCACCTCGAGGACCACGAGGGTGATGTGGCGACCGAGACGGTCGCCGAGCTCGACGCGATCAACCGCCGCGTGCTCAGCCTCGCGGCGGCGCAGTCCGCCGACATCACCGCCCGGCTGCAGGAGGTCGGGGTGCGGGTCGTGTCCGGCACCGGCCGACTCGCCTCGCCGAGCGAGGTCGTCGTCGAGGGCACCGACGGCGCGATCGAGACGATCAGCGCCGACGTCGTGCTGCTGAGCACGGGGGCCACGCCGCGGGTCCTGCCGAGCGCGCAGCCCGACGGCGAGCGGATCCTCACCTGGCAGCAGATCTACGAGCTGCCCGAGATCCCCGACAAGCTCATCGTCGTCGGCTCCGGCGTCACCGGCGCCGAGCTCGCGCAGGCCTACCTCGGCCTGGGCACCGACGTCACGCTCATCTCCTCGCGCGATCTCGTGCTGCCGGGCGAGGACCAGGACGCTGCTGCCGTCATCGAGGACGTCTTCCGCCGACGGGGCATGACCGTGCTCAACCGCTCGCGCATGGCGTCGGCCGAGCGGCGCGGCGACGGTGTCGTCGTCACCCTCGAGGACGGCCGCGAGGTCGAGGGCAGCCACGTGCTCATCGCCGTGGGTGCCGTGCCCAACACCCGCGACATCGGTCTCGAGGAGGTCGGCGTCGAGCTCAGCGAGTCCGGCCACATCGTCACCGACCGCGTCTCGCGGACCTCGGTCCGCGGCGTCTACGCCGCCGGCGACTGCACCGGCGTCTTCGCGCTCGCGTCGGTCGCGGCGATGCAGGGCCGCACGGCCATGGCGCACGCTCTCGGCGACGCGGTGACCCCCCTTCGGCTCTCGGCGGTGTCGGCCAATGTCTTCACCGACCCCGAGATCGCCACGGTCGGCATGAGCGCCGCCGACGCCGCGGACAACTCCGACGTGGAGGCCGTGATGATGCCGCTCTCGCGCAACCCGCGGGCGAAGATGCTCGGCATCGAGGAGGGCTTCGTCAAGCTTTTCGCCTACCGGGGGACCGGCACGCTGCTCGGCGGTGTCGTCGTCGCGCCGCGGGCGTCCGAGCTGATCTTCCCGGTGGCCCTGGCCGTGGCCAACCGGTTGTCCGTCGACCAGGTCGCCTCGACCTTCACCGTCTACCCCTCGCTCACCGGCACCATTGCCGAGGCGGCCCGTCGGCTCCACCCCCTCCATGGGGAGTGAGTGCTGCGCCGCACCGATGGAGCCCCGCCGCTAGGGTCGAAGGGGGCCGACCCGCGGCCCGCGACGAAGGAGCCGAGGATGAGCAACACCCCGCAGCAGTTCAACGGCGGCGAGTACGTCGACAAGGCACGCGACGCGGCGCGCGAGCACCCGGACCAGGCACGCGGTGCGATCGACAAGGTCCAGGAGGCCGTCGACAAGCGCACCGGTGGTAAGTTCACCTCGATCATCGACAAGGCCGGCGACTTCGTCGAGGACAAGCTCGGCCTGCCCGAGGACAAGAAGGCGGAGCCGGCGGGCAAGGAGTCCCCGGCGCCGAAGGGGGACAAGGCCGAGCCCACGGGCGAGAGCACCGAGCCCACGGGGCAGGACAAGACGATGCCGGGCACGACGCCCCAGGGTGACGGGCAGCAGCCGTCAGGCGGTGTCCTGCCCGACTGACCGGCGTCGGTCCTCCGGACGGGTGACGGCCGCCGCCTGCAGTTGCAGGTCGGTGCGCACCGCGGAGCCGCCGACCGCGACGGTGCGGCTGACGATGGCGCTCGTGGCCCGGTCGAGGGCCGTGACGACGTAGACGCCCTCCTTGGGCACCGGCAGGTCGTAGGCACCGTCGGCTCCGGTGCGCATCCAGTCGACCGACCCGCCGGCGCGGCGGGTGATGACGACCGAGATGTCGGGTGCGGGCTGCCCGTCGACGCCGGTCACCGTGCCCGAGATGCTCATCCGGTCGTGCAGCACCAGGGGCGGCACCCGCCGCCCCTGACCGAGGTCGACGTAGGCGCTCACCGGTGCCCAGCCGGGCGCGGTGACGACGAAGAGGTGCTTGATCGGGCCGCCCGTCGCCACCGAGTAGTCGCCCGCGGAGTCGGTGTGCGACCAGTCGACGTGCGAGCCTTGGCCGCCGAGCACCGTGACGACGGCGCCGGCGACCGGCTGCCCGGTCGCGTCGGTGATCCGGCCGTGCACGACGTGGTCGGCCTTGTGCTCCTCGATGTCGGGGCGGGCCGGGGCCTCGGCGGAGCGCTGCCGCAGGAAGGGCAGGATCAGCCCGAGGCTGATGAGCGAGGCTGCCGTCGCCAGGCCGAAGACCGTGGCCATCCCCGTGTAGGTCGGGAACCCGCTGGCCGTGATCGTCGCCGCGAGCACGGCCGTCGTCACGGCGCTCGCCGTGGACGTGCCGACGGAGCGCAGCAGCGTGTTGAGACCGTTGGCCGCCGCGGTCTCGGTGACGGGCACCGAACGCATGATGAGGGTCGGCAGCGCCGAGTAGGCCAGCGCGGTGCCGACGGTCACGGTGATCGTGCCGAGGACGACGAGACCGATCGAGTGGCTGAAGGGGATGCGCGCGAGGTAGGAGACCGCCATGATCGCGGCGCCCGCACCGATCGCCAGCTCCGGGCCGAAGCGGCGGGTGACCCACCCCGAGACGGGCGCGAGCAGGCCGAAGGCCATGGCGGACGGGGCCATCCACAGGCCGGCGTGGAGGGCGTCGAGCCCGAGCCCGTAGCCGGTCTCCTCCGGGGTCTGCAGCAGCTGGGTCGACACGAGCATGTTGACGAACATCGCGAAGCCCATGAAGACCGAGATCGTGTTCGCCGCGACGACGACCGGCTGCGACGCGGTGCGGATGTCGACGAGGGGGTTGGGCACGCGCAGCTCGATCGGGACGAAGACGCCGAGCAGCGCCAGGCCCGCGGCGAAGCAGCCGAGGGTGCGCACGTCGAGCCAGCCCCAGTCGCTCCCCTTGGAGACGGCGAGGAGGAGCAGCACGAGCGCCAGGCTGAGCAGGACCGCGCCCCGCATGTCGAAGGCGCCGGAGGTGCGCACACTCGACTCCGAGACCGCGAGCAGGACGAGCGCGATCATCAGCAGCGCGAGGACGCCGGGCAGCCAGAGGACGACGTGCCAGTCGAAGGCCTCGGCGAGGTAGCCGCCGAGTGGTAGCCCCACTCCGGCGCCGATGGCCAGGGTCGCGCTCATCAGGGCGACGGCGAGCGGCACCTGCTCGGGGTCGAGCTCGTCGCGCATCGTCGCGATGCCGACCGGCACGAGCGCCATGCCCATGCCCTGCAGCGCCCGGGCGAGGATGAGGAAGGGCAGCGACGGGGCGAAGGCACCGACGAGGGCGCCGAGCGCGACGATGCCGAGGGTCACGAGGATCATCCGCCGCTTGCCGTACATGTCGGCCATGCGGGAGATGACGGGCGTCGCGACGGCTCCGGCGACGAGCGTGGCCGTGACCATCCACGAGGCATTGCCGGCGGTCGTGCCGATGAGGTCGGGCAGCTCCGGGACGAGTGGCAGCACCATCGTCTGCTGCAGCGAGACGACGGTGCCGCACAGGGCGAGGACGGCGATGACGACGCCGCCCCCGGCACGCCGGGAGGGCGTGCCGGGGGCGGCGTCGGTGCTGTTGGTGGAGGCGGTCATCAGTCCTTGATCTCGGCCAGGACCGCGCCGTTGCTCACGGTGGCCCCGACCTCGGCCTGCAAGCCGGTGATCGTGCCGGACTTGTGGGCGTTGATCGGCTGCTCCATCTTCATCGCCTCGAGGACGACGACGAGGTCACCCTCGGCGACCTCCTGGCCCTCCTCGACGGCGAGCTTGACGATCGTGCCCTGCATGGGCGCGGTGAGGCTGTCGCCGGAGGCCGCGGCACCGCCGCCACCTCCGCCGGAGCGCTTCGGCGCCTTCTTCTTGGCAGCGCCACCGCCGCCACCGAGGGAGAGGCCACCGGGCAGGACGACCTCGAGGCGCTTGCCGCCGACCTCGACGGTGATCTTCTGCCGCTCGCCGTCGTCCTCGGCCGCCTCGCCGACCTCGCCGCCGTAGGGGGCGATCTGGTTGTCGAACTCGGTCTCGATCCAGCGGGTGTAGACGGAGAAGGGCGCGTCACCCTCGGGCGCGAAGGCCGGGTCGCGGACGATCGCCTGGTGGAAGGGCACGACCGTCGGCATGCCGTCGACGACGAGCTCGTCGAGGGCCCGGCGGGAGCGCTCGAGCGCCTGCTGGCGGGTGGAGCCGGTGACGATGAGCTTGGCGATCATCGAGTCGAAGGCACCGGCGACGGTGTCGCCCTCCTCGATGCCAGCGTCCCAGCGGACACCGGGGCCGTGGGGGACGCGCATCTTGGTCACGGTGCCGGGAGCCGGCATGAAGTTGCGACCGGCGTCCTCGCCGTTGATGCGGAACTCGAAGGAGTGACCGCGGGCGATCGGGTCGTCGTAGCCGAGCTCCTCGCCGTCGGCGATGCGCAGCATCTCGCGGACGAGGTCGATGCCGGTGACCTCCTCGGTCACGGGGTGCTCTACCTGCAGGCGGGTGTTGACCTCGAGGAAGGAGATCGTGCCGTCCTGGGCGACGAGGTACTCGCAGGTACCGGCGCCGACGTAACCGGCCTCCTTGAGGATCGCCTTGGAGGCGCGGACGAGCTCGGTGTGCTGCTCGTCGGTGAGGAAGGGCGCGGGCGCCTCCTCGACGAGCTTCTGGTTGCGGCGCTGCAGCGAGCAGTCACGCGTCGAGACGACGACGACGTTGCCGTGCTGGTCGGCGAGGCACTGGGTCTCGACGTGGCGCGGCTTGTCGAGGAACTTCTCGACGAGGCACTCGCCGCGGCCGAAGGCCGTGACGGCCTCGCGGACGGCCGACTCGTAGAGCTCGGGGATCTCCTCCATCGTGTAGGCGACCTTGAGCCCGCGGCCGCCGCCGCCGTAGACGGCCTTGATGGCGATCGGCAGGCCGAACTCCTCGGCGAGGGCGACGACCTCGTCGGCGTCCTTGACCGGGTCGTTGGTGCCGGGGGCGAGCGGCGCGTTGGCCTTGACGGCGATGTGCTTGGCCTTGGCCTTGTCACCCAGCGCGTCGATGGCCTGGGGGCTCGGGCCGATCCAGATCAGCCCGGCGTCGAGGACGGCCTGGGCGAAGTCGGCATTTTCCGCGAGGAAGCCGTAGCCCGGGTGGACCGCGTCGGCGCCGGCGTCCTTGGCGACCTGCAGGAGCTTGTCCTGGAGCAGGTAGCTGTCGGCCGGCGTCTGCCCGCCGAGGGCGTATGCCTCGTCGGCGACCTTGACGTGCAGGGCGTCGCGGTCGGGCTCGGCGTAGACGGCGACGGAGCCGATGCCTGCGTCGGCGCAGGCGCGGGCGATGCGGACGGCGATCTCGCCGCGGTTCGCGATGAGGACTTTGCTGATGGCCATGGGTCGCAGACTACTGCGTGCCTGCCACCCCCGGCGGGTCGCCCGCATCGTGGCGCCGCACACCCCCTTCGCCCACCCCCGGCACGGGCGAAGGGGGCGCCCGTCACCTCGACCAGCCGCGGGAGTCGGTGCACTGGGTCGGGTCGTCGTAGCGCTGCAGGATCTCGTCGGCGCGGGAGCGGGCGAGGTTCCATCCGGCGAGGGTGGCCTCGTCGCCCGCGCCGTACACCTGGTGCATCGACAGCGCGCACTGCTTGATGTGCGTGGGCAGGGCGCTCGACTCGATGGTCGGCACGGCGTCGGCCGGCAGGCTGCTGAGGTACCAGGTGTCGATCTTGCCCGTCGCCTGCCAGCGCTCGATGTTGCGGTCGGCGACCCAGGCGCTCGTGTTGCCGACGGTGCCGACGATGGTCAGGGCGGCCGCCGTGACGAGGACCGTGCGCCCGAGCCAGCGCCGGGTGGGGGTGAAGAGGGAGACGAGCACCGCGAGCACGACGAGCCCGAGCCAGATCTCGAAGAGGTCGGCGTTGATCCGCAGCGTCGTGTAGCCGAAGGCGTCCTGGTAGAGGGCCATCCGTCGCAGCGCGGAGGCGACGACGAGCAGGGTGAGGACGCACAGGGTCGCGTTCATGGCGCGCATGACCCGGCGGTCGCGCTCGGTGCTCGTGCGACCGAGGGCGCGGACCCCCGCGACGAGCAGGAGGACGAGCGCGGTGGCGACGGTGAGCTGGCCGAAGCCCTGGCGGGCCGACTCGGCGTAGGTGACGCCGGCGGTGCGCATGACGTAGTCGTGCCCGCCGACGACGGCCGCGGCCTGGGCGACGACGAAGGCGACGAAGAGCGCGATGACGACCCCGAGCGGGACCTGCCACTCGCGCTCCGGGATGCGCGGCGCCAGCCGGGCGCCGTCGACCGTGGGCGGGTTGATCGCGAGGTAGAGACCGGCGAGCGTGACGCCGGCGAAGAAGACCAGGACGAAGACCCGGAAGACCGCCATGTCGCTGATGTCGGGCACGAGGGCCGAGGCCCAGGAGCCGAGGACGGCGTCGGCCGAGGCGAGCAGCCCGCCGAAGACGAGGAGCAGGGCGACGCTCACGACGGCCGTGCGCAGGATCGACCAGGCGCTGCCGCGGCGGGCGAGGACGCGGATCGTCCGGTCGAGCAGTGGCAGCCCGCGCAGCGCCGAGAGCGGCCACGCGATGACCGAGGCGGCGATCCCGCCGACCGTGCGCGCATCGGTGCACGCGGTCGCGGCGAGCACCCCGGCGACGGCGGCGGCGAAGAAGCTCACCGCCGGGTCGTCACGCAGGACCGTCGTCAGGCCGAGGGGCAGGGCCAGGGCCGCGGTGACCCACGACCACGGGTGGGCCCGGCGGGGCGAGGCGAGCCACAGCGCCGCGCCGCCGGCGGTGAGCACGACGAGCAGCCCGAGCCCGATCGCGTTGCCCGGCAGCAGGATCGCGGCGAGCAGGCCGACGGCGAGCGCGGTGAGCAGCAGCCGCGGCTGCCCCTCGGTGACGTGCTCGGGCCACCAGCGAGACAGCGAGATCCCCGCTCCCTGGACTTCCTCGCTCCCTGAGGACGTCGCGAAGCGACCGTCTCGAAGGGAGGGGGCGGATTCTGCGGTCATGACGGACTCCTGGGTCGTGAGAGGTGCAGGCGCCCTTCGAGACGCTTGCAGAGCAAGCTCCTCAGGGGCCGAGAAGGGCGGCGGGGTGAGCGGGAGGTCGAGCTGGAGCCGGGCCCCGGACCCTTCGAGAGGTTCGCCCGCTGCGCGGACTCGCTCCTCAGGGACCGGGGTGGGCAGCGCACGGATCGTGCCGCCGTGCATCGAGGCGACCCACGCGGCGATGGCCAGGCCGAGGCCGGTGCCACCCCCTTCGTCCCCGCCGGGACCGAAGCGGTCGAAGAGCCGCTCGGCCCGCTCGGGGGACAGGCCGGGGCCCTCGTCGGCGACGGTGAGGGTCCACGCGTCGTCGGTGGTGCGGGCGGTCATCGTCACGGTGCCGCCGCCGGGGCTGTGCCGGATCGCGTTGTCGAGCAGGTTGGCGGTGACCTGCGCGAGGCGGGCGCGGTCGCCGGTGATGGTGAGGTCGCTGGGCTCGACGTCGACGACGAGGGTGAGGTCGCGACCCTGGAGCGATGCTTCGGCGACGGCGTCGTCGAGCAGCTCGCCCACGCGGATCCGACTGGGGGAGAGCGGGATCCGGCGACTGTCGGGGCGTGAGAGCTCGAGCAGGTCCGTGACCAGGGAGCCGAGGCGCTCAGACTGCGCGAGGGCGGCCCGCAGGGTCGTCTCGTCCGGGGTGGTGACGCCGTCGGCGAGGTTCTCGAGCAGGGCCTGCTGGGCCGACAGGGGCGTGCGCAGCTCGTGGGCGACGGTCGCGACGAGGCGACGGCGGTGTTCCTCACCCTGCTCGAGCTCGGTGGCCATGCTCGCGAAGGCCCGCGCCAGGGCGCCCACCTCGTCCTGCCCGGTCGTCGTGATGCGGGCGCGGTAGTCCCCCTTCGCCATGCGCTCGGCGGCGGTGGTCATCTCGAGCAGGGGGGTGGTCATGCCCGTGGCGAGCCATCGGGTCACGACGAGGGCGAGGCCGATGGTCGCCGGCAGCCCGAGCCACAGGGGGACCCCCGCGTCGGTGCCGATGGTGCCGACGACGGCCGCGACGACGATGCTCGCTCCGACGAGCACGGCGAGCCGGGTGCGGATCGAGGAGAGACCGAGGAGAGGGGCGGAGCGGCTCATCGGTCGATCCCGTCGTCGAGGGCGTAGCCGACGCCGTGGACCGTACGGATGCGGTGGCTGCCGACCTTGGCGCGCAGGGTCTTGACGTGGCTGTCGAGGCTGCCGCGACCGAGGCCGTCGTCCCAGCCCCACAGGTCGGCGACGATCCGCTCGCGGCGCAGCACCGCGCCGGGCTCGCGGGCGAGCAGGGCGAGCAGGTCGAACTCCGTCGGCGTGAGGTGGACCGCGTGGCCGTCGACGGTGCAGCGTCGGGTGCGTTCGTCGAGGGTGAGTCCGGCGTGGTGGGTGATCGTCTCGTCGGGGCGCCCGAGCTCGGCGGCGCGCTCGACGCGGCGCAGCAGGGCCCGGACCCGGGCGACGACCTCGCGCATGCGGAAGGGCTTGGTGAGGTAGTCGTCGGCACCGACCCCGAGCCCGACGATGATGTCGCTCTCGTCGTCGCGGGCGGTGAGCATGAGGACCGGCACGGGGCGCTCGGACTGGATCCGGCGGCACACCTCGAGCCCGTCGAAGCCCGGCAGCATGAGGTCGAGGACGACGACGGCCGGGTCGTGCTCGGCGTGGGCGGCGACCGCCCCCGGGCCGTCGTGCGCCCGGACCACCTCGAAGCCCTCCGCCGTGAAGCGGTCGGCCAGGGCCTGGTTGATCGTCGGGTCGTCCTCGACGACGAGCACGCGGGGTGCGGGAGCGGTCATGGGATCAGGCTAGGGAGCCCGACTGGTGGATCCCCGGGAGCAGATCTGGAGATTGTCTGCAGATCCGCGGCGACCGTGGGGAGGACGCAACGAGGGGACGTCACCCGGACGCTGCATTGCCCTACGGCAATGCAACGTCTCGACGTCAAGACTCTGCATTGCCGTAGGGCAATGCAGTGGGCGAAGGGGGAGTGGGTGCCCTCAGCCGACCGGCAGGCGGGAGACGAACTGCCGCAGCTGCTCGATGTTGCGTACCTCGTGCATGTCGACGACCTCGGCGTAGCGGCTGGCCACCGAGTCGCCGGTGTCCCACATGCGCTCCGCCTCCGGGTTGAGCCAGGCGGCGTAGCGGGCCTGGGAGACGAGGATGCGCAGGCGGTCGATGCGCGGGTCGGTGCCGTTGGTGCGGGCGTCACCGAGGATCAGCACCGTCGAGCGCGGTCCGATGGCGTCGAGGTGGTGCTCGACGGCGTCCTCGAAGGCCGCGCCGTAGTCGCTCGACCCGTGCCATCGGGTCATCTGCGCCTCGCGGGCCACCCGCTCGCTGATGTCCTCGCCGACCTGCGCCTCGCGCACGAGGTCGGTGATGTCGTCGCACGTGTTGACGAAGCCGATGAAGCGCACCCGGCGGAAGACCCCGGCGAGCGACTGCAGGAGCAGCATCGTGAAGCGGGAGAAGCCGGCGACCGACCCGGACATGTCGCACAGCAGGACGATGTCGGCCCGGCTGCGGGTGCGCCGTTTGTAGGCCGGACGCACCGGTACGCCACCGGTCGACATCGCAGCGCGCAGGGTGCGACGGATGTCGATGGTGCCGCGTGACTGCCGCCGCTGGCGCGCGGCGAGCTTGGCCGCGAGCTTGCGTGACAGGGGAGCGATGACCGCGTGCAGCTCGGCCGCCTCGGTCTTGCCGGTGAGCAGGAAGTCCTTGCGCTCCAAGGGGTCTCGCACGCCGTAGCGGGAGATGCGGTCGCGCCCGCGGACCTCGGCATTGCGTCGCGCCGACTCGGTCTCGACCTTGCGTCGGAAGGCTCCGACCCGGCGGCGGATCTCGTCGCGGTCGTAGCGGTCGCTCAGCTGCTCCGGCCGCCACGCGCTGCCCGCGCCGCCGCCACCGCTGCCGGTGGCGCCGCCGCTCCCTTCGCCCGATCCGCCGGAACCCTCGCCGGACCCGCCGGTGACGTCGCCGGCATCGCGGGCTCGCTGGAGGGCGGCCGCGATCGCGGTCTGCGGGGCGAGCCGCTCGATCGCCTGGCTGGCCGACCAGCCCCCGGTCGACGACTCGTTGGCCAGACGGCCGAGCTCGCTCACTGCGCGGGCCGCGAGGCGGTCGAGCTCCTGCTGGTCACCGCGCGCGAGGGCCTCGACGAGCTCCTCGCGGATCGCCGCCGCGCGCTCGCGGGCTCCCGCGGTGTCCGTCGGCGCGAGGTCCGGCGCTTCGCCTGTGCGGTGCCCCACCGCCGGCGGGAAGTGGATGTCGAAGAGCTGGTCGAAGACCGCCCGGTCCGCCGACCGCCGCATCATCGTCGCGGCGAGACCGGTGCGCAGGCGCTCGCGGTCGTCGAGGCCGAGCGCCCTTGCGGCAGAAGCGGCGTCGGCCACCTCGGAGGTCCCGACCGTCACGCCGTGCCGGCGCAGCGCCCGGGACAGGTCGACGAGGCGCTCGCCGAGCGGGTCAGGCGAGGGCACGGTCCAGGTCCAGGGTCTGCACGGCGAGCTCGATGTCCTCGCGGTGCTTGAGGACGACGCCGAGGGTCGCGCGGACGATCTCGGGCGCCAGCTCGCCGCCGGCGCCCAGGCTGACGAGGGTGCGCGCCCAGTCGATGGTCTCGGCGACGGAGGGCGACTTGCGCAGCCGCATCTCGCGCAGCGCGCCGACGAGCCGCACCACGGAGGCCGCGAGGGTCTCGTCGAGGTCGGGCACGGTGAGGCGCACGATGCGCAGCTCGAGGTCGGCCTCGGGGTAGTCGATGTGGAGGTAGAGGCAGCGGCGGCGCAGGGCCTCGGACAGCTCGCGGGTCGCGTTGGAGGTCAGGACGACGAAGGGGGTCTGGCTCGCCCTGATCGTCCCGAGCTCGGGCACGGTCACCTGGAAGTCGGAGAGCACCTCGAGGAGCAGTCCCTCGATCTCGACGTCGGCCTTGTCGAGCTCGTCGATGAGCAGCACCGTCGGGTGCGCGTTGCGGATCGCGGTGAGCAGCGGCCGGGAGAGGAGGAACTCGTCGGTGAAGATGTCCTCCTTGACCGAGGACCAGTCCGCCTCGTCGGCGCCCGCGGCGTCGTGGTGCGCGCCGGCCGCGGTAATGCGCAGCAGCTGCTTGGCGTGGTTCCACTCGTAGAGCGCCCGCGCCTCGTCGACGCCCTCGTAGCACTGCAGACGCACGAGCTCGCCGTCGGTCGCGGCCGACACGGCCGCGGACAGCGCGGTCTTGCCGACACCCGCCGGCCCCTCGATGAGCAGCGGCTTGCCGAGCTGGTCGGCGAGGTAGACCGTCGTCGCGATCTCGTCGGAGGCGAGGTAGCCGTGCGCCGCGAGGCGCTCGGTGACGTCGTCGACGGAGGCGAACCGGGGGGTGTGCGTCATGCCGTCAGTCTGCCGGACCCGGTCGGGCCGCCCCGCGCCGGATAGCGTGGCACTCACCACGGCGGAGAGAGCGGGCACGGGCGAGTGACCAACCTACGGCGTGCCGGGACGGGTGGGCAGGGGGAGCGCTCCCCAGTGGGTACGGTGGCGACATCCCTCGCACCCTCGGCAGGACGGAGCCGCACCGTGACCGACGACCAGGTCCGACGACTCAAGAGCCGGATGCTGGCCCAGCGCGCGGAGCTGGACCTGCTGCGCGACTTCACCCGGCACCCCTTCGCCGACATCACCGTGCCGCAGCGGGTCGAGGAGGTCATCGCCGCAGTCCGCGAGGAGCACCTGACCTATCTGGGTGAGGACGACCTGCGGCTCCTGGCCGAGCTCGTCGTCGAGGCGGACCGGGCCGGCCGTGAGGGCATGGTCGTCGAGTGCGGGACCGCGCTCGGTGGCTCCGCGATCGTCATGGCCGCGGCCCGGGCGAGCGGACGCCCGATGCGCGTCTTCGACGTCTTCGGGATGATCCCGCCGCCCACGCAGGAGGACGGTCGCGACGTCCACGACCGCTACGAGGCGATCCGGCGTGGGGAGTCCTCGGGTCTCGGCGGGCAGACCTACTACGGCTACCGCGAGGACCTCCTCGGCGAGGTCACCGCGTCCTGCGCGCGGCACGGGGTGCCGGTGGGGGAGAGCGGGGTCGAGCTCGTGCGTGGCCTCTTCGAGGACACCGTGCACATCGACGGCCCGGTCGCGCTGGCTCATCTCGATGGTGACTGGTACGCCTCGACCCGGGTCTGCCTGGAGCGTGTCGCCCCGCAGGTCGTGCCGGGTGGCCGGATCGTCCTCGACGACTACTACCACTGGTCCGGTGCCCGCACGGCCACCGACGAGTACTTCGCCGACCGGCCCGGGTGGCGCATCGAGCACCGGGCCAAGGTCCACGTGGTCCGGGAGACCTGACGTGGCCCCTCGTGTCATCCACACGGCGCAGGCGCTCGTCGACGTCGTCGTCGAGGTGCCCAGCCTGCCGCGGCGCGGCGGCAACGTCATGGCCGACGTCGCCACGCGCCACGCCGGGGGAGCGGTGACGATCCTGCTCGCGGCGGTGCGCTCGGGTGTCGAGGCCGTCCACGCCGGCGCCCACGGGCGGGGGCCCAACGGCGACCTCGTGCGCGAGACCCTCGCCGCCGAGGGTGTGGTCCTGTCGGCGCCTGTCGTCGAGGACCTCGACACCGGCACCTGCCTCGTCCTCATCGAGCCGTCCGCGGAGCGCACCTTCGTCACGACACAGGAGGCCGAGCGGCACATCAGCGTCGAGTCGCTCGCGACGAGCGCCCCGGTGGCCGGCGACCTCGTGTGCGTCAGCGGCTACAGCCTCGTCGGCCGCACCCGGGACCCGCTGGTCGCCTGGCTGGAGTCCCTGCCCGAGGGCGTCGTCGTGGTGCTCGACCCCGGCGACGTCTTCGCGGAGCTGGAGCCCTCCCTTCGCTCCCGGGTCGTCGCGCTCACCGACGTCTGGACCGGCAATGCCGAGGAGTCCGAGCACTTCGGTGGGGCGAAGGGGATGGGGCCGGCCGCCGAGGCCGTCGCCGCACTGCTGGAGCCAGGTGCCGTCGCCGTCGTCCGCGACGGCGACCGGGGGTGCGCCGTGCGGGTCGACGGGGTGACGACGATTGTCCCCGGCTTCCCCGAGACGCCCGTCGACACCAACGGCGCCGGCGATACCCACACCGGCGTGCTCCTCGCCGAGGTGGCCCGGGGCAGCGACTGGGCGCAGGCCTGCCGCCGGGCCAATGCCGCGGGCGCCATCAAGGTCACCCGCAAGGGTCCGACGACCGCCCCGACGGCCGCCGAGATCGATGCCTACCTGAGCTCTCGCGCCTGACCGCGGCGAGTCGGGTCAGCGCTCGTCGACGAGCTCGGCGTAGACGACGACGTTGTCGACGTGGTGACCCGTCTCACCGTCGAAGTGGCCGCCGCATGTGATGAGCCGCAAGGCGGCGTGGTCGACCTCGCCGTAGACCTTGTCGGTGGGGAAGTCGGTCTTGGGGTACTGACCGACGTCGGTCACCTCGAAGACCGCGGTCGACCCGTCCGCGCGGGAGACCTCGACCCGCTGCCCGTCGCGCATCGAGCCCAGCTCGAAGAAGACCGCGGGCTTCTTGTCCCACGTGACGTGACCGGCGAGGACGGCCGGACCCAGCTCCCCGGGGGTGGGGCTGCCGGTGAACCACCCGGTGCTCGCGGCGTCCTGGGGTACCTCCATGGTGTCGTCCGGCTGCCGGCCGAGGTCGATGACCGAGCTGGTCACGCCCAGGGAGGGGATGGACACGGACGTCGGCCGTGAGCGGGACATCCGTTCGGTCGTCGCGGTAACGGCCGCGCCCTGGCTCGCCGGACTGCTCGTCCCCGGGCCCATGTGGTGCCCCGCGTGGCCGGACCCGGAGGTGGGGCTGCCCGTCGGGGACGAGCCCGTGGTCGAGCGGCCGTGCCCGGCGTGCCCGCCCTCGGACACGGCGGCGGGCGGGGGCATGCGGGTCTCCTGCTGCGACAGGCCGAAGGCCGTCAGGCCGCCCCCGGCGACGGCGAGGGCGAGGACCGCGACCGCCACGCCACGCGCGCGACGGTCGCGACCCCGGGTGTGCTCTCGCACGACCGGCTCAGCTCTCCCGTGTCAGGCGTCGGCGGTAGGCGAGCAGGCCGACCGCGCCGACCATGGCGAAGGCGCCGGCGCCCAGGGCGCCCTTCGCCTCGACACCCTCGGTGCTCCCGCCGCCCGTCTCGACGCCACCCGTGGGCGGTGCGCCGACGGCCGCGCCGGTGACCGTGCCGCACGTCGCCGGGTTGGTGGCCTCCTCCGGGATGCCCTCGACCCCGACGGACTTCGCGAAGCTCGACTCGCCGAGCGCGTCGAGGTCGTACGTGTCGTTGCCGTTGGCGTCAAGGCCGTGCTGCACGATGTGCAGGTTCTTCAGCTTGGCGCCCGCGCCCTCGGGCAGGGTGATCGTGCGCGAGTACGACAGGTTGCCGTCCGCGTCGGCGGTCGGCATGCGGTCGACGGCGAGGCCGCTGTCGGGGCTCGTGTCGCCCTTCGTCGTCAGCGAGATCATGATGTCGCCGTAGGTCGGCAGGCCCTCCTCGGTGTTGACCTGACCGTCGCCGTCCGCATCGGCGGCCGACGTCGGGCAGGTGAAGTCCTTGTTCTCGTCGAAGGAGCCGTGGAAGTGCTGGGCGTGGGGCGAGTTGGGGGTGAACCCCGTGCCCGTGATGTCGATCGTCAGCTGGTCACCGGCGAGCGACATCTGTGCGGTCGACGAGGACCCGCTGTCGTTGCCCATCGTGTCCGTGAGCTTCATCGTCCACTTCTCGTCGGCGCTGGCGCCGGTGGCTCCCGCGAGGAGGATCGCGCACGCGGCCGGGGTGGCGAGTGCGGCCTTGGTGAGGGTGTGCATACCTGACTCCTTCGTCGTGGCCGGGCGATCTCGGATGACCGGAGGCCTCGTGCGGGGAGTTCGGGGCGAAGAGAGAAGCGGATGGGTCAGCGGGCGTCGAGCTCGGCGCGACACCGTTGCTCGAAGGTCTCCAGCTCGGTCAGTGCCTCGTCGAGGTCGCGTCGGCGCTGCTCGAGGTCGGCGCGCCGCTCGTCGATCTGCGCGAGCACGTAGGTCAGCTGGCTGCGGCGGCCCCGCGGAGCATCGTAGAGGTCGATGATCGTCGCGATCTCGTCGAGCGGGAAGCCCAGCCGCTTACCCCGCAGCACCAGGCTCAGCCGGGTGCGGTCGCGCCGGTGGAAGATCCGCGTCGTGCCCTGCCGCTCGGGGGAGATCAGGCCGAGGTCCTCGTAATGCCGGATCGTGCGCGTCGTGATGCCGAACTCGTCGGCGATCTCGCGGATCGTCCACGTCGACTCGGGCTGCGCGGCGGCGACGTCCGCGCTCGCGGGAGTCGCCCCCTTCGTCCGGCTTGTCATGAGCCGAGATAATGCTTTACGTTGACGTCAACGTCAAGCAAAGGTGCTGCCGCTACCCCGGGTGGGCACCACGGGAAGGTCGGGCATGTTCGAGCTGTCGCAGGACCACGAGGACTTCCGCGCGAGCGTGCGCGACTTCGCCGAGCGCGAGGTCGAGCCGCACGTCGCCCAGTGGGACAAGGACCACCACCTGCCGCTCGAGGTCGTCGGCCGCATGGGCGACCTCGGCCTCTTCGGCCTCGTCGTCCCCGAGCGCTGGGGCGGGTCCGCCGAGACCGTCGACGGCGTCGTCCAGTCCGACTTCACCGCGCTGTGCGTCGCGATCGAGGAACTCGGCCGCATCGACCAGTCCATCGGCATCACGCTCTCCGCGGGCGTGGGCCTGGGCATCAACCCGATCCTCACCTACGGGTCCGACGAGCAGCGCGACCGCTGGCTCCCCGACCTCGTCGCCGGGCGCGCGCTCGCCGGCTTCGGTCTCACCGAGCCCGACGCCGGCTCCGACGCGGGCGGCACCCGCACGACGGCGAAGCGCGACGGCGACGAGTGGGTCATCGACGGCGCCAAGTCCTTCATCACGAACTCCGGCACCGACATCACCTCGCTCGTCACGGTGACCGCGCGCACCGGCACGAGCGCGGAGGGCCGCCCGCAGATCTCCGCGATCATCGTCCCGAGCGGCACCCCCGGCTTCACCGTCGAAGCGCCCTACGACAAGCTCGGGTGGAACATCTCCGACACCCACGGCCTGAGCTTCTCGGGCTGCCGCGTCCCCGCCGACCACCTCGTCGGCGCCGAGGGGCAGGGCTTCCGCCAGTTCCTCAAGACGCTCGACGACGGCCGCATCGCGATCTCGGCGCTCGCGACCGGCCTGACCCAGCGCATGCTCGAGCTGGCCACCGACTACGCACAGACCCGCACCGCCTTCGGTCGGCCGATCGGCGTCAACCAGGGCGTGAGCTTCCAGGTCTCCGACCTCGCCGTCATGGCCGAGACCTCGCGCGTGCTCACCTACAAGGCCGCCTGGCTCAAGGACGAGGCCGACCGCGGTCGCCGCTCGACCCAGGAGGTCGCCAAGGCCGCGTCGATCGCCAAGCTCTACACCTCCGAGGCCGCGGTGAGCGCGACGCGCATCGCCACCCAGGTCTTCGGCGGCAACGGCTTCATGGAGGAGTACCCCGTCGCGCGCTTCTACCGAGACGCGAAGATCCTCGAGATCGGCGAGGGGACCTCGGAGGTCCAGCGCATGGTCATCGCCCGCCACCTGGGTCTGCCGGCATGAGCAGCTATCCGCTCGACCCCGCCGTCGAGGACGTCCGCCGTCGCATCCACGAGGCGCACGAGGCCTCCGAGCGCCCGACCGACAAGGCCGCGGCGAAGCTCGAGTCCCAGGGCAAACTCTACGTCCGCGACCGCATCGCCCTGCTCGTCGACGAGGGCAGCTTCGTCGAGGACGGGCGCTACGCCAACGCCCTGGCCGCCGGCCTGCCGGCCGACGGCGTCGTCACCGGGCGCGGTCTCGTCGACGAGCGGCCGATCATCGTCATCGCCAACGACCCGACGGTCAAGGCCGGCTCGTGGGGCGCCCGCACGGTCGAGAAGATCGTCCGCGCCACCCAGAGCGCGCTGCGCGAGGAGCTGCCGGTCTTCTGGCTCGTCGACTCCGCGGGTGCGCGCATCACCGACCAGGTCGAGATGTTCCCCGGTCGTCGCGGTGCCGGCCACATCTTCCACAACCAGGTCGCGCTGTCGGGCAAGGTCCCGCAGATCTGCTGCCTCTTCGGCCCGAGCGCGGCCGGTGGCGCCTACATCCCCTCCTTCACCGACCTCGTCATCATGGTCGAGGGCAATGCCTCGATGTACCTGGGCAGCCCCCGCATGGCCGAGATGGTCGTCGGCGAGCGGGTCTCTCTCGAGGAGATGGGCGGGGCCCGCATGCACTGCACCGTGAGCGGCGTCGGCGACGTGCTCGTCGCCGACGACACCGAGGCGATCGAGGCGGCCCGTCTGTGGCTGAGCTACCTGCCGCAGAACTGGCGCAGCGACCTCCCTTCGTACCAGCCGGAGGAGCCGGCCGCAGCGCTCACCTCCGCCACCATCCCCGAGCGCGAGTCGCAGCCCTTCGACGTGCACGACGTCATCGACGGCCTCATCGACGACGACTCCTTCTTCGAGGTCAAGGAGCTCTTCGCGCCCGAGCTCGTCGTCGGCCTCGGTCGGATGGCGGGGGAGACCGTCGGCATCGTCGCCAACAACTCCATGGCCAAGGGCGGCGTGCTCTTCACCGACAGCGCCGACAAGGCCGCCCGCTTCATCTGGCTCTGCGATGCCTACTCGATCCCCCTGATCTACCTCGCCGACGTCCCGGGCTTCATGATCGGGTCCGAGGTCGAGCGCGGCGGCATCATCCGGCACGGCGCCAAGATGGTCTCGGCCGTCGCCTCGGCCACGGTCCCGCAGTTCTGCGTCGTGGTCCGCAAGGCCTACGGCGCCGGTCTCTACGCGATGGGCGGGCCGGGCTTCGCGCCGGACGCGACGATCGCGCTGCCGACCGCGCGCATCGCCGTCATGGGTCCCGAGGCCGCGGTCAACGCCGTCTACGCCAACAAGATCGCTCAGGTCGAGGCCGACGAGGGCGAGGCCGCACGCGACGAGTTCATCGCCGCGCGTCGCGCCGAGTACCTCGAGGACGTCGACCTCGAGCGGTTGGCGGCGGACCTCGTCATCGACCAGGTCATCGAGCCCGAGGCCCTGCGCGAGGAGCTGCTCGCCCGCCTGCGGCACGCCCGCGGCCGCGATCGCCGCTTCTCCGAGCGCCGTCGGGGGATCCCTCCGGTCTGACGGACGAGGCAGGGCGAAGGGGGCGTGACCCGTCTCCCACCCCGCTCGCGCTGCGGGGGCGCCGCCTCGTCGTTACCGTGGGGTAACCAACGCTCCCTGACGAAGGACCCCTCGATGAAGACCTGGACCGCCCCCTTCGCCGCCGCTGCCTGCGCGGTCGGCCTCGTCGTCACCGCCGGTTCGGCCGGTGCCGCCACCGACGACCCGCTGCGCGACGAGCTCTACGGTCTGGACCAGGTCCACGCCGAGCAGGCCTGGTCGAGCAGCCGCGGTGCCGGCACCGTCGTCGCCGTCGTCGACACCGGTGTCGACCTCGGTCACCCCGACCTGCAGGGCCGGCTCGTGCCGGGCGCCGACTTCGTCTGCGGCGAGCAGAAGGGCTCGTGCGGCAACGGCAGCTGGAAGGGCCAGGACGGCGAGGGTCAGGAGCCCGACGTCCACGGCACCCACGTCGCGGGCACCATCGCCGCCACCGCTGACAACGGGATCGGCGTCGCCGGTGTCGCCCCCGACGCCAAGGTCATGCCGATCAAGGTCCTCGAGGACGGGTCGGGCACCAACGAGGACATCGCCGAGGGCATCCGCTACGCGGCGGACAACGGCGCCGACGTCATCAACCTCAGCCTGGGTGGCCTGCCGGGCACCCAGATCTTCTCCATCCTCGGTCTCGACACGACGATGAAGGACGCGATCCAGTACGCCCGCGACAAGGGCACCCTCACGGTGGCCGCGGCCGGCAACACCTCGACCCTGCTGTGCAACGACCCGGCCTTCAGCAGCGACTCGATCTGCGTCGGGGCCACGGACAAGAACGAGATGAAGTCCTACTTCTCCGAGCTGCCCGTGACCTTCCGCGGCAAGGGCGTCGCGGCGCCGGGCGGCTCCGGCCGACTCCTCGGCGGCGACTGCTCCGAGGACATCCTCTCGACCGTGCCGCGCGGCACCGGCACCGGCGAGTGTGGCGAGGGCAAGGACTACGCGGCCTTCGCCGGCACCTCGATGGCCACCCCGCACGTCGCCGGGGTCGCTGCGATCCTCTTCGGCCAGGACCGCAGCATGGCGAACGTCGAGCGGGCGATCCTGTCGACCTCGCGGCACCCGCTGCTCGGCGCCCGCGGCGGCTACAGCGCGCTCTACGGCCGCGGCATCGTCGACGCGCAGGCCGCGGTCGCCTACCCCAGGGACTGAGCGGACGCGACCTGCCACCAGTCGACCCCGAGGTCGGCGAGCAGGCGCCGCAGCAGCGGCAGGCAGAGACCGATGACGGTGCTCGGGTGGCCCTCGATCGACTCGACGAAGGGGGCGCCCAGCCCGTCGAGGGTGAAGCCGCCGGCCACGTGGAGCGGCTCGCCCGTCGCGACGTAGCCGTCGATCTCGGCGTCGGTCACGGATGCGAAGTGGACGGTCGCACTCGCCGGAGCCCCGGCGGTGCGGCCGTCCCGCAGGTCGACGAGGTGGTGGCCGGTGTGCAGCACCGCCGAGCGGCCACGCACCTGCTGCCACCGCTCGCGGGCGACCTCGGGCGTGCCGGGCTTGCCGTGGACCTGCCCGTCGACCTCGAGGACCGAGTCGCACGCGAGGACCCAGCGGGGCTGCTCGGCGTCCGCCTCGCCAGCCGCGGTCCCTCCCGACTCGTCGCGCAGGTGAGAGGCGACGACGGCGCCCTTCGCGTCGGCCAGCAGCTGCGCGAGCTGAGCGGGTGACAGCTGCGGATCCCGTTGCCGCGCAGCGGATTCGACGGCCTTCTCGTCGACATCGCTGACGACGACGCGGGGGTCGATGCCGGTGGCGCGCAGCAGACCGAGGCGGGCGGGGGAGGCGGAGGCGAGGACGAGTGAGTGCACGACCACATCATCTCCGGTTGTGGGCACGTGACCGGTAGGGAACTATGGTTTCCACCGCCACTGAGACGACGTCGTCCGGCCCAGGAGCACCACACCTGTCCGGGGGACCGCCACCTCTCCTGACAGACAGGACTCGCATGTTTTCAATGACGAAGCGTGCCGTCGCGGCCGCCACCCTCGCGGTGGCCGTGGGCCTCCCCCTCGCCGGGACCGCATCCGCCGGACCCGACGACACCCCGGGCACCGCAGGTGCCGCGACCCTCACCGACACCCCCGAGGCCGCGCGCCCCGCCTTCTACGAGCCGCCGGCGACGATCCCGAGCACGCCCGGCACGATCATCCGCAGCGAGCCGGCCCCGCTGCTGCTCGACCCCTTCAACCTCTCATCGAGTGTCGTCACGGCCACCCGGATCATGTACTCGTCCACCGATGGCGAGGGCACACCGATCGCGGTGACCGGCACGGTCTTCGTCCCCAAGACTCCGTACGTCGGCGCGTCGCGGCGTCCGTTCATCTCCTACACCGCCGGCACCCAGGGCATGGGCGACTCCTGCGCCCCCTCCCGTCAGATGGAGAGCCTCGTCGAGTACGAGGGGCTGGGCATCGCCCGCACCGTCGGCCGCGGCTACGCCGTCGGCGTCACCGACTACCAGGGCCTCGGCACCCCCGGCACGCACACCTACATGATGCGTGAGGCCCAGGGCCGTGCCTCCCTCGACATGGCCCGCGCCGTCAAGAACCTCGAGGGCAGCGGTATGGACGCCCAGACCCCCATCGGCCTCATGGGCTACTCGCAGGGTGGCGGCGCTGCAGCGGCTGCCTCCGAGCTCGCCGCCAGCTACGCACCCGAGCTCAACATCAAGGGCTCGGCCATCGGTGCACCGCCGGCCGACCTCGCCAAGGTCGGGGCCAACATCGACGGCACGACCTATACCCTCTTCGCGCTCTTCGCGACGCTCGGCCTGGCCACCAGCGAGCACATCGACCCGGGCACGGTGTTCAACGCCGAGGGCAAGGAGCTCGCAGGCAGGGTCGAGAGCGCCTGCGTCTTCGACCTCTTCTCGTACGCCAACCTCGACACGTCGAAGTACACCGTGAGCGGCAAAAAGCTCGGGCAGCTGCTCACCGAGGAGCCCTTCGCCACCGCGGTCGGCAAGCAGCGCATCGGCAAGCTCAAGCCCAATGCTCCGGTGCAGATCAACCACTCCATCGGTGACGACGTCATCCCCTACGGGGTGGGCAAGCAGCTCGGGAGCGACTGGTGCGACAAGGGCTCCCGGGTCACCTTCAACGCGGGCGTGGTCCCGACCCACGTCGGCGGGATGCCGGGGCACATCGCCAAGTCCATGGTGTTCTTCGAGGACCGCTTCGCCGGTCGCAACCAGCTGAGCTCCTGCTGGCGCCTCTGACCAGGACGTGACGAAGGGGGGTGCGGCCGGTTGGACCCGGCCACACCCCCTTCGTCATGCCGTCAGGAGAGCGAAGCCCCGGTGATCGCCCCGGCGGAGCCGGAGCCCACGCGCTCGAGGTCGAGGGTGAGTACGAGGGTGCCACCGTCGCGGTTGCCGTAGGTGACGGTCGTGGTGCCGCTCGACGTCCGCGACCACCGCGGTCCGCCCGACGGGTTGGTCGAGCCGAAGGTCAGCTCGACCGCGTCGCTCGTGTAGGTCCACGCGCCGGACTCGCCCTTGCCCCAGGCGAGCACGAAGGCGTCGGCGTAGTCGGTGAGCGAGGTCGGCAGGCCGTCACCGGTCTGCGGTGCGTCGGCGCTGAGCGTCGCGCTGCTCACCGCGTGCTCGGTGCCGGAGGCGGCGTCGCCGGCGTCGAGCCGGACGGTGAGCGTGTCGGTCCCGTCGCTGTAGCGGACCTCGACGGAGCCGCCGTCGTGGGTGAGGCCCTGCCGCTGCCACCCGCCACCGCCGACCGCGCGCTGGCCGAAGAGCGAGCTCACGGCGCTCGCCGAGGCGTAGGTCGAGGCGACCGACCGGTCACCCCGGCCCCAGGCGCGCACGAAGGTGTCGGCGTAGGCGCCGATGTCCTTGGGCGGGGAGGTCGGGGCGCTCGCGCCCGGACCCGACGACGTGGACGAGGGGGAGGACGAGCCACTCGGGTCACCGGCCGAGCCGTCGCCCGTGGCCCGGCTCGTGCCCCCGTCGCCCGTGGCCCGGCTCGTGCCCCCGTCGCCCGGGGAGGGGGAGGAGGTGACCGTCTGCGTCGTCGGTGCATTGCTCGTCGAGCTCGAGTAGGTGACGGTCACCGTGCCGTCGGTCTCGGTGGGCTCGTCGGACCCCGACGAGCACCCCGCGAGCGCCGCCGCGAGCAGTGCGGTGACGGCGAGGACGGACACGGACCCCCTGAAGTGCTTCACGCCCAGCATCGTAGGCCCCGCCCGGGGACGACCTCGTGGGCAAGGGTGCTCAGCCGAGGACGGCCGAGCGCAGGGTGTCCAGGCCCACCCCGCCCACGTCGAGGGCTCGCCGGTGGAAGGCCCGCAGGTCGAAGTCGGCTCCCTCGCGACGGGCGGTCTCCTCGCGCAGCTGCAGCCACAGCCGCTCGCCGATCTTGTAGCTCGGTGCTTGGCCCGGCCACCCGAGATAGCGGTCGAGCTCGAAGCGCAGGAAGCCGTCGTCCATGTTGGCGTGGGCCGAGAGGAAGTCCCACGCCTTGTCGTAGGTCCACGCGCCGCCACCGACCTCGGCCGGCGCCTCGAAGCCGCAGTGCACCCCGATGTCGAGGACGACGCGGGCCGCGCGCAGCGACTGCCCGTCGAGCAGGCCCATCCGGTTGCCGGGGTCGTCCATGTGGCCGAGCTCGGCCATGAGCCACTCCGCGTAGAGGGCCCACCCCTCGCCGTGACCCGACGTCCACGACGCGAGGCGCCGCCAGCGGTTGAGCAGCTCCTTGCGGTGGACCGTCTGGCCGACCTGCAGGTGGTGGCCGGGGACGCCCTCGTGGTAGACGGTCGTCAGCTCGCGCCAGGTGCCGAACTCGGTGACCCCCTTGGGCACCGACCACCACATGCGGCCCGGACGGGAGAAGTCGTCGCTCGGGCCCGTGTAGTAGATGCCGCCGGTCTCGGTCGGCGCGATGCGGCACTCGATGGTGCGCACCGGTTCGGGGATGTCGAGGTGCGGCGAGAGCAGCTTGATGGCCTCGTCGGCGGTGCGCTGCATCCACTCGCGCAGCGCGTCGGTGCCGTGCAGCTGGTAGCGCGGGTCGGCGTCGAGGGCCGCGACGGCCTCCTTGACGTTCGCGCCGGGCTGGATGCGCTCGGCCACGGCCGTCATCTCGGCGGTGATGCGCGCGAGCTCCTCCTGGCCCCAGGCGTAGGTCTCCTCGAGGTCGATGCGCGCACCGAGGAAGGCGCGCGAGTGCAGCGCGTAGCGCTCGCGACCGCAGGCGTCGGCCTCGGGTGCCCGGTCCCGCAGGGGCGCCAGGCGCGACGCGAGGTCACGGTAGGCACCGGCGGCGGCCTCCACCGATCGCCGGAGGTCAGCCGCGACGGAGTCGGGGAGCGGGCCGTCGTCGGTGCGCGCGTCGGTGAGCAGGCCGGCGAAGTAGCCGTCGGGGGCGGTGAGGTCGGTGCACTGCTCGATGCACCGCTCGTACTGACGAAGGGGAGCGATCTCCCCCTTCGTCGCGGCGGCGGTGAGCGAGGCGGTCCACTGGTCGAGCGCGGCGGGCACCCGGCCCATGCGGGCGGCGAGCGTGGCCCAGTCGTCGGCGCTCGCCGTCGGCATGAGGTCGAAGACGTCGCGCACCGACTGCAGCGGCGAGGCGATGACGTTGAGCTCGGCGAGGTCGAGGCCGGCGTCGTGGAACTCCTCGGCCAGCCCGAGCCGCTCGCGCATCGCCTCGACGGTCACCCGGTCGACGTCGTCGACGGGGGTCGCCCGGTCGAGCGAGGCGAGCGTCTCCCGCCGCAGCCGGGAGTGCGCGGCGAAGCCCTCAGGGGACAGGTCGTCGAGCTCGCCATCGTGGCCGGGCAGGCCGAGGTAGGTCGCGGTGATCGGCGACAGGCCCACCTCGCGGTCGAGGTGGGCCTCGGCGATCCGGTCGACGTCGGTCTGGGGGCGGCGCTGCTCGTGGGTCACCCTGCGGACGCTACTCCGAGGCGTCGGCCGTCAGACGAGCGAGGTGGAGATCGCCGTGGCGTAGAGCAGGGGCGGCAGCAACCCGATGAGCACGACCTCGGAGGAGAGGGTGATCTCGGGGAACCACGGGACGAAGGAGGCCGCTGCGCCGGCCACGAGCGTCTCGCGATCCGACGGCACCGCGGCTGGAGGGCGCGCCGGTGCCACGATCGAGGCATGGACCGCTACCTCCACGGCCATGCCGAGCCGGTCGTCGCGTCGCACGCAGCACGGACCGTCGAGAGCTCGGCCGCCTACCTCCTCCCGCGCCTGCGTCCGGGGCTGCGGGTGCTCGACGTCGGGTGCGGGCCGGGCTCGATCACGCTCGACCTCGCGCGACGCGTCTCCCCGGGCGAGGTCGTGGGCGTCGACGCCTCGGCGCAGGTCGTCGCGCAGGCGCGCAGCGCCGCCCGGGAGGCGGGGGACGAGCGCACGACCTTCGAGGTCGCCGATGCGATGGCGCTGCCCTGGGCGGACGACTCCTTCGACGTCGTGCACGCCCACCAGGTGCTCCAGCACGTCACCGACCCCGTCGGCCTGCTCCGCGAGATGGCCCGGGTCGCCCGGCCGGGTGGTCTCGTCGCTGCTCGCGACGCCGACTACGAGGCGATGACCTGGGCGCCCGCGCACCCCGGCCTGACCAGCTGGCTCGAGCTCTACCGGGCGGCAGCGCGGGGGGCGGGCGCCGAGCCCGACGCGGGCCGCCACCTGCTCGGGTGGGCGCACGCCGCCGGCCTCACCGACGTCACCGCGACGGCCTCGGTGTGGTGCTACGCCGACGACGAGGCGCGTGACTGGTGGGGCGGCCAGTGGCAGCGCCGGGCGGTCGAGTCCGGGTTCCACGACGAGGTCCTGCGGCAGGGCCTGGCCGACGAAGGGGGCATCGCCCACGTCGTCGAGGGCTGGCGGGCGTGGACGAGCTCGCCCGACGGATGGTTCGTCGTGGTGCATGGCGAGGTCCTCGCCCGGGTGCCGGCCGGGTGAGTCCCCGGTGCGATACTCGGGGCCGCCCGTGACCCCCCTTCGCCTGGAGTGCCTGCATGACGATCACCGCCGCCGCTGACGGCTCCGCCCTCGGCAACCCCGGCCCCGCCGGCTGGGGCTGGTACATCGACGACGAGCGCTGGGCCTGCGGCGGCTGGCCGCACGGCACCAACAACATGGGCGAGCTGACCGCCGTCCTCGACCTGCTCCAGCAGACGGCGCACCTCGACGAGGAGCTGCACGTCATCTGCGACAGCAAGTACGTCATCAACTCGATCACCCAGTGGATGCCCGGCTGGAAGCGCAAGGGCTGGCGCAAGAAGGACGGCAAGCCGGTCCTCAACGTCGAGATCATGCAGGCGCTCGACGCGGCGATGCAGGGGCGCCGGGTGAGCTTCGAGTGGGTCAAGGGGCACGCCGGCCACGAGCTCAACGAGCACGCCGACCGGCTCGCCACGAGTGCCGCCGCGGCCTGGTCGAAGGGGGCCGCCCCCGAGCCCGGCCCCGGCATCCCGGGTGCCCGGTCGAGTGGTGCGACACCCCCGGCCCCGGTGCTCGGGGCGGCGTCAGGCCGGTCGGCGGCCGAGGACGAGGGTCCGCTCTCGCTCTTCTGAGGGGTGCGGGTCAGAGCCGGGCGAGCAGCTCCTCGCGACGGTGCTCGGCGAGGGCCCCGGATTCGATGGCGAGCCGGACGGCGTCCCGATCCCCGAGGAAGGCCCGCAGCAGGGTCGGCACGCTGAGCCCGGAACCTGACCGGGTGACGGTGATCGGGTCACCCGGGCGGATCTCGCCGGGGTGGTTGACCTGGAGATAGGCCCCGCTGCGTCCGTGCGCGGCGAAGCGCTTGACCCAGCCGCGCTCGCCCATGCGCTCGGCAAAGGTCGCGCACGGCACGCGCGGCCCGCGGACCTCGAGCACGGCGGCCCCGACGTGCCAGACGTCGCCGACCTCGCTCGCGTCGACGTCGAGGCCGCTCGTCGTGAGGTTCTCGCCGAACATGCCGTCGGGCAGCTCTCGGCCGAGGGTCTGCGCCCAGGCGTCGAGCTCCTCGCGGGCGAAGGCGTAGACGGCCTGGTCGCTCCCGCCGTGGTGGCGCCCGTCACCGATGTGGTCACCCGCGACGCCCGAGACACCTGAGCCGTCCTCGACGCGCTTGGGGCCCGGGTCGGCGACGGTGATGACGTCGACCGGCTGCTTGCCGATGCCGGTGGGCCTCCCCTTCGGCACACGCTGGAGCAGTGGTCGGCCGATGTTGACGCTGCGGACGCGGGGCTCACTCACCGGGCGAGCCTACGTCGCCCCCTTCGCTCCGCCCCCGCGGTTGAAATACGCCCCGCGTGTCCGAGCACGCGAGGTGTATTTCAACCGCCGTCCACATCCGGGACGGAAGGGCTGACCTCATCCACAGCCGGGCTGGGTGAGTCGTCCGGCGGCGATGTCCGATCCAGCCTGTACGCATGTTGAGAGCCTCGACGCTGGCGAAGGTGGCTCGAGTCGAGGAAGCCGCCCTCGACTCCGGGGGAGTGCTGAGCCGGCGCCAGACGACGGAGTTCGGCCTGCACCGCGACGTCGTGGCGAGGCTCGTTCGCGATCGTAGGTGGGCCCGGTGCGGCACCCGGTCGGTGGTGACTCACTGCGGGCCGATCGATCCGATCGGCTTGCGTTGGCGAGCGGTCCACGAGGTGGGCGGTGGTGCCCTCGTCGACGGGGTGAGCGCCTTGCAGGCCGCAGGCTTGCGCGGGCTGGCCGACGAGATCGTGCACGTCTCGGTGCACAAGCTGAAAAGGGCTCCGGACGTCGAAGGCGTGGAGGTGCACAAGCTCGCGCGCAGACTGTGCGACGACGATATGCCGACCGGCCTGCCACGGACCCGACCTGCACTGGCCGCCCTCCGCGCGGCGCAGTGGGCGGTCAGCGATCGCCAGGCGGCACTGTTCCTGGTGATGCCGGTCCAGCAGCGCATCGTGACCGGCGAGCACCTGAAGGAGGCCCATCAGTGGTACGTGGGTCGGCGGCGTCGTGCCCTCGTCGCCCGGCTCATCGACGACATCGTCGGCGGCGCCCAGGCGCTCGGGGAGCTCGACCTCGCGGCCCTGTGCCGGGCCCGGGGTTTGCCGTCACCGGAGCGACAGTTCGTGGTCGACGGGCGTGGCGGCCGCTACTACCTCGATGTCCGCTGGAAGATCGGCCTCGTCGTCGAGGTCGACGGACGGCACCATCTGGAGGGTGTCTCACCCGTCGAGGACATGTTGCGCCAGAACGACATCGCGATGCGCAGCGACATGATCCTGCGCGTCCCCCTGCTCGGGCTGCGTCTCGAGCCCGACGCCTTCCTCGACCAGATCGTCGAGGCACACCGCCTGCTCAGCCTGCGAGCGGCTGGGTGACCATCGGGGCTGACGAATGAAATACACCCCGCGTGTCTAAACACGCGGGGTGTATTTCAACCGCCGGAGGGGCAGCGGGTCAGCGGGGGAGGGCCGAGGCTCGCCAGCCGCCGCGCGAGGGGTGGACCGGGCCACGCACGAGGCGCTCGCGGGAGGCCCAGCGCGAAGGGGGAGCCGCCGGGGCCTCGTCCTCGCCGCCACCCAGCCCGGACAGGACCGCGACGAGGGCCGCGACCTGCTCGGGGGAGGCGTCGCCGAGGACCTCGATGCGCGGGCCGGCAGGGGTCTCGGCCTGCTCGGTGGCCTCGGACTGCTCGGTGGGCTGAGCCTGCGAAGCCGTCACAGCGTGGAGCCGCTGGGTGGGCTGAGCCTGCGAAGCCGTCACAGCGGAATGTTCCCGTGCTTCTTGGCCGGCAGGCTCTCGCGCTTGGTGCTCAGGGCCCGCAGCGCCTTGGAGACGTTCATGCGCGTGTTGCTCGGCGTGATGACCGTGTCGATGTAGCCCCGCTCGGCGGCGACGTAGGGGTTGGCCAGCGCGTCCTCGTAGGCGGTGATGAACTCCTGACGCGCCTCGTCGAGGTCGCGCCCCTCGGCCTCGGCGGCCGCGAGCTGCTTGCGGTAAAGGATGTTGACCGCGCCCTGCGCACCCATGACCGCGATCTGGGCGGTCGGCCACGCAAGGTTGATGTCGGCACCGAGGTGCTTGGAGCCCATGACGTCGTAGGCGCCGCCGTAGGCCTTGCGGGTGATGACCGTGACGAGCGGGACGGTCGCCTCGGCGTAGGCGTAGATGAGCTTGGCGCCGCGGCGGATGATGCCGTTCCACTCCTGGTCGGTGCCGGGCAGGAAGCCTGGGACGTCGACGAGGGTGAGGACCGGGACGTTGAAGGCGTCGCACGTGCGCACGAAGCGCGCGGCCTTCTCCGAGGCGTCGATGTCGAGGGTGCCCGCAAACTGCATCGGGTTGTTGGCGACGACACCGATCGAGCGGCCCTCGACGCGGGCGAAGCCGCAGATGATGTTGGGCGCGAAGAGCGGGTGCACCTCGAGGAACTCACCGTCGTCGACGATGGTCTCGATGACCTGCTTCATGTCGTAGGGCATGTTGGCCGAGTCGGGGATGATCGTGTCGAGCACCAGGTCGGTGTCGTTGACCGCGAGGTCGAGCTCCTCACCGAAGCGCGGGGCGTCCTCGAGGTTGTTGCTCGGCAGGTACGACAGGAGCGCCTTGACGTAGTCGATGGCGTCCTCCTCGTCGGAGCCCATGTAGTGCGCGACACCCGACTTGGTGTTGTGCGACCGGGCGCCACCGAGGTCCTCGAACTCGACGTCCTCGCCGGTGACGGTCTTGATGACGTCGGGGCCGGTGATGAACATGTGCGAGGTCTGGTCGACCATGACGGTGAAGTCGGTGACGGCGGGGGAGTAGACGGCACCGCCGGCGCAGGGGCCCATGATGAGCGAGATCTGCGGGATCACACCCGACGCGTGGACGTTGCGCTTGAAGATCTCGCCGTAGAGACCGAGTGAGACGACGCCCTCCTGGATGCGCGCCCCACCGGAGTCGTTGAGACCGATGACCGGGCACCCGATCTTCATCGCGAAGTCCATGACCTTGGTGATCTTCTCGCCGAAGACCTCGCCGAGGGACCCGCCGAAGACGGTGAAGTCCTGGGCGAAGACCGCGACCTGGCGACCGTCGACCGTGCCGTAGCCGGTGACGACGCCGTCGCCGTAGGGGCGGTTGGCCTCCTGGCCGAAGGCGGTTGAGCGGTGCCGCGCGTACTTGTCCATCTCGACGAAGCTGCCCTCGTCGAGGAGGAGGTCGAGGCGCTCGCGGGCGGTCTTCTTGCCGCGCGCGTGCTGCTTCTCGATCGCGCGCTCCGATCCGGCATGCGCGACCTCGGCCACCCGGCGCTTCAGGTCGGCGAGCTTGCCGGCCGTCGTGTGGATGTCGATGTCGGCGGGGACGTCGGTGCCACCGATCGCCTGAGCGTCAGTGGTCTCGGTGCTCTGGGACATGGGGCGCAGCCTAGCCTTGCCGCCATGCTCCCTCCGATCGACGTCCACCGACTGACCGAGGCGTTGCCCACGTCACACGGGTGGGCCCCCGTCACCCATCTCGACGAGGTCGGCTCGACCAACGCCGAGGCCCTCGACCGGGCCCTGCCGTGGTCTCCCGTCCTCGCCGAGCTGCAGACCGCCGGACGCGGTCGTCTGGGCCGGGCCTGGCAGGAGACCCGCAGCGCGGGACTGGCGATGTCCGTCGTCGTGCCCCGCGTGCCCGACCCCGGCTGGCTGCCCCTCGCCGCCGGCCTGGCCGTCCGCGACGCCGTCGCCGCCCTCGGCGTCGAGACCGAGCTGAAGTGGCCCAACGACGTCCTGCTCCCCGCCGACGACGGGCGCAAGGTCTGCGGGATCCTGTGCCAGATGCTGCCCACCGGGGAGGGGGTCGTCGTGGGCATCGGCATCAACGTCCACCACGCACGGGACCAGCTCCCCGTGGCGACGGCGACCTCCCTTCGCCTCGCGGGCGCCGACGCCGACCGCACCGAGCTGGCCGCCGCGGTCCTCACCCGGCTGCGGGCCCTCCACGCTGACCTCGCCGACGGCAGCGACCGGGCGAAGGGGGTCCACCTCGCCTACCGCGCCGCGTGCGGGACCATCGGTCGGCTCGTCGACGTGCACCGGCCCGACGGGTCCGTGGAGACGGCGCGGGCCGTCGACGTCGACGCCGACGGCAGGCTGGTCATCAGCGTTGACGGTCGCTTCGATACGGTGGCGGCAGGTGACGTGCAGCACATCCGCCCCGCGGGCACGCCACCTCGCCCGTGACCGCGACCGGTCACCCGACCCCACACGCGCACGGAGGTGGCCTTGTCGAGCAGCCCGCCTGATGGTCCGTCGCCCCCTCCCGAGCTCTCCCCCGACCCGGCTCTCGAGGCCTTCGAGCGCGCCATGCTCGGCCGCCCCGCGAGCATGGGGCGCCGTGAGGTCTCCCGCGGCGCGGGCGTCTCGATCCGCTCGGCCCGCAAGTTCTGGCACGCCATGGGGTTCCCCGTCGTCCAGGAGGGCGACGCGATGTTCACCGAGGCCGACCTCGACGCGCTGAGCCGCGTCGCGGCGATGGTCCGTGAGGGTGACATCCCCGAGGAGTTCGCCCTCGCGATGACCCGGGCCATCGCCCGCACCATGGACCGCCTGGCGGCCTGGCAGGGCCAGCTGGTCAGCGAGGAGATCGCCCGGCTGCGGCGCGGTGACGCCCTCGAGGGCGACCCCGACGAGCCGGCCGACGACACGACCCCGCGCGGTGCCGCGGCCACCTCGACCCGCGACGCCGAGGCCGCGGCCGCCTGGCTCGCCGAGCTGTCCGACGAGCTCGAGCCGCTGCTGGTCTACGTGTGGCGTCGCCAGCTCACCGCGACGATCCAGCGGCTGCTCACCGTCGAGGAGGACGGCAGCCGGGCCTCGGTCATCGGCTTCGCCGACCTGGTCAACTTCACCTCGGTCGTGCGCCGGCTCACCGAGCGCGACCTCGCCCGCATGGTCCAGCGCTTCGAGGACCTGTGCACCGACGTCGTCACCGCCCACGGCGGCCGGGTGGTCAAGACCGTCGGTGACGAGGTGCTCTTCCAGACCTTCGAGGTCGCGCCCGCGGCGGCCATCGCGCTCGACCTCGTCGAGGCGATGGGCGAGGACGACCTGCTGCCCTCGGCCCGGGTCGGCATGGCCTACGGGCCGGTCGTGCGTCGCCTCGGCGACGTCTTCGGCACGACGGTCAACCGCGCGAGCCGGCTGACCGCGGTGGCACCGCCCGGTGGGGTCTTCGTCGACGACGCGCTCGCCCGCCTCCTGGAGCCGCTGAGCGGCTTCTCGACCCTGCCGACCCGCCCGCGCGAGCTGCGCGGCATCGGCGAGGTGGCCCCGAGTCGCCTCGTGCGCGTCACCGGTGTGCGGCGTCCTGCGGATGTCACCGCGCACGTCTGAGCTCGAGTTCCTATGATCGCGCCATGACACGAGTGCTGCTGGCCGAGGACGACGCCGCGATCTCCGACCCGTTGGCCCGGGCCCTCGTCCGCGAAGGATACGAGGTGACGGTCCACGAGGACGGGCGTGACGCGCTCGACGCGGCGACCGGTGCCCCGCCCGACCTGCTGGTCCTCGACCTGGGTCTGCCCACGCTCGACGGGCTCGAGGTCTGCCGTCGGATGCGCGCGACCGGCTCCGACGTCCCGGTCCTGATCCTCACCGCCCGCGCCGACGAGGTCGACACGGTCGTGGGGCTCGACGCGGGTGCCGACGACTACGTCACCAAGCCCTTCCGCCTCGCCGAGCTCATGGCGCGCGTGCGCGCGCTCCTGCGCCGTCGCTCCGACGACGCCGTCGAGCCGACCGGCCCGCTGCGCATCGACGGCGACAGCCGCCGCGTGTGGTTCCACGGCGAGGAGCTGGCCCTGACGGCCAAGGAGTTCGCCGTGCTGAGCGTCCTCGTCCGCGAGGCCGGTCGGGTCGTCACCCGCGAACAGCTCATGGGTGAGGTCTGGGAGACGGAGTGGTACGGCTCGACCAAGGCCCTCGACATGCACATCAGCGTCCTGCGCCGCAAGCTCGGTGACGACGTCGCCGACCCGAGACACATCGCCACCGTCCGTGGCGTCGGGTTCCGCTTCGACTCGTGACCGGCTCGGGCCGGGTGCGCCGCCTCCTCGTCGCGGCGATCGTCGGGGTGGCCGTCGTCACCGCGCTCGTCCTGGGCAGCGTGGCGATGGTCTCGGGGTCGCCGCACGACGCGGTCCTGGGCCTCGACCTCGTCGCCTGGACCGTCATCTCACCGCTCGTCGCCGTGGTGACGGTCGGCGGGGTGGCGCTGCTCGTCCTGCGCGTCCTCGAGCGACGGCGCCAGCGCGGTCTGGCCTTCCTCGACCGGCAGGTCCGGGCGATCCGCGAGGGGGAGGGGGCACTGCCCCGCCCGCTCGTCGGCCTCACCGAGATCGACAAGGTCACCGGCGACCTCGCGCGGCTGGCCGGTGAGCTCGCCCAGCAGCGCGCCCTCGACCGGGACTTCGCCGCCGACGCCTCGCACCAGCTGCGCACGCCCCTGACCGCCCTGCTCATGCGCCTGGAGGAGATCGGCCAGACCGACGACCTCGAAACGATCCGCGACGAGGCGGCGGTGGCGGTGACCCAGGTCGAGCGGCTCACCGGCGTCGTCGACACGATGCGCTCACGCTCGAAGGGGGAGGCGGCGCAGCTGCCCGAGATCTCCCTCGACTCGGTCCTCGCGGGGCTGCAGCGCGAGTACCAGCCGGCCTTCTCCGCGGCCCACCGCACGATGCGGGTCGTCGGCCCGCCCGGGCTGGCCGTGCGGGCCTCGCCGGTCGACCTCTCCCAGATCCTGCAGACCCTCATCGAAAATGCGCTCGCCCACGGCGCCGGTCGGGTCGAGATCGAGGTGCGCGGCTCGGGCACCTCGGTCGTCATCGAGGTGCGTGACGAGGGCGAAGGGATCCCCGCAGCGATCGCCCCGCACATCTTCGAGCGGTCGGTGACCTCGCACGGCTCCGGGCTCGGCCTGGGACTGGCCCGGCAGCTCGCCGAGCGCAACGGTGGTCGGCTCGAGCTCGTCCAGGCCCAGCCGGCCGTCTTCTCGATCTTCCTCTCCGGCCCCGGCAGCCGCTGAGCGGGTCAGGCCGGGGGGTCCTCGTCCGACAGGGGAGAGGTGCCGACGTCCATCGGCTCGTGCGCGAAGACGAAGCGGCGGTAGGTCCAGAAGCGGAAGAGCGTGCCCAGGCCGATGCCGAAGACGGTCGCGATGTTGTCGGCCAGCCGGGACTCGAAGCCGAGGACGTAGTGCGAGATCACCAGACACAGCGTCGAGATGACCAGCGCGAGGCCGTTGACGACGAAGAAGAGGGTGACCTCGTGGTGCACCGGGCGGGAGCGTCGGTGCGCAAAGGTCCAGCTGCGGTTGCCGAACCACGCGAAGAGCGTCGCGGCGACGCCGCTCAGGATGCGTGCCGTCGTCGGCTTGCCCTCGAGGACGGTGTGGGTCAGGAGGTTCATGCCGCCGAGGTCGATGACGAAGCTGATTGCGCCGATGAGCCCGAACTTCGCGACCTCGTGCCAGATCGTGTCGACGAGGCGCCCGAACCCGCCGCGGCGACGGGGCGGCGTGACGTCGTCTGCGGCCTCGGAGGCCGTCCGTGTGGTGTCTGGCATCCCGAGCAGCGTAATCCGCGACGGCCGGCGCTGTCGGCCACGTATCCTCGGGCAGGTGTCGACACCCCCACGTGCCCCCGGAGGATTCCCCGTCGTCGGTGTGATCGGTGGTGGTCAGCTCGCCCGGATGTGTGCCGGACCGGCCGCCGAGCTCGGCGTCACCCTCGCCGTGCTCGCCGAGGCGCCCGACGCCGCAGCCGCGCTCGTCACCCCCTTCGCCCCGGTCGGTGACCACACCGACGTCGCGTCGGTGCGCGACTTCGCCCGGCACTGCGATGTCGTCACCTTCGACCACGAGCACGTGCCGGCCGACGTCCTCGAGGCGCTGGTCGCCGACGGCGTCGCGGTCCACCCGACCCCTCAGGCGCTGCGGCACGCCCAGGACAAGCTCGTCATGCGGCGCGCCCTCACCGGTGCCGGCGTCCCGTGCCCCCGGTGGGCTGCGGCCCGGACCGAGGCCGACGTCGTGGCCTTCGGCGACGAGACCGGTTGGCCGCTCGTCGTCAAGACCCCGCGCGGCGGTTACGACGGCAAGGGGGTGCTCGTGGCCGACACCGTCGACGACGTGCGCGACTGGCTCGCCGCCGCGGCGGAGCGTGACGAGGAGCTGCTCCTCGAGGAGGCCGTCCCCTTCGTCCGCGAGCTCGCCGTGCTGCTCGCCCGCAGCCCCTCCGGCCAGGCCGCGGCGTGGCCGGTCGTCGAGACCGTCCAGACCGACGGCATCTGCACCGAGGTCATCGCGCCGGCCCCCGACCTGGCCCCCGAGGCCGCCGAGGCGGCGACCCTCGTCGGGCTCGACATCGCGGCCGCCCTGGGCGTCACCGGGGTGATGGCCGTCGAGCTCTTCGAGCTCGCCGACGGCTCGGTCGTCGTCAACGAGCTCGCGATGCGCCCGCACAACTCCGGCCATTGGAGCATGGACGGCGCGGTGACCGGGCAGTTCGAGCAGCACCTGCGCGCCGTCCTCGACCTGCCGCTCGGCTCGCCCCGGGCCCGCGAGCCGTGGACCGTCATGGGCAACGTGCTCGGCGGCGAGCACCAAGACCTCTACCCCACCTACCGGCACCTCATGGCCCGCGACCCCGAGCTCAAGGTGCACCTCTACGGCAAGGGCGTGCGCCCCGGTCGCAAGATCGGCCACGTCAACGTCAGCGGCACCGACCTGACGGACCTGCGGGAGCGGGCACGGCACGCGGCCGACTACATCCAGGGAGTGATCGTGGAATGAGCAGTGTGAGCAGCACCGAGGGTCCACGTGTCGGGCTCGTCATGGGCAGCGACAGCGACTGGCCGACGATGGAGGCGGCCGCCGACGTGCTCGAGGAGTTCGGCATCGCCTTCGAGGCCGACGTCGTCTCCGCGCACCGCATGCCCACCGAGATGGTCGAGTACGGGCAGCAGGCCGAAGGGAGGGGCCTGCGGGTGATCATCGCCGGTGCCGGCGGCGCCGCGCACCTGCCCGGCATGCTCGCCTCGGTGACGCCCCTGCCGGTCGTGGGCGTGCCTGTGCCGCTGAAGCACCTGGACGGCATGGACTCGCTGCTGTCGATCGTGCAGATGCCCGCCGGCATCCCCGTCGCGACCATGGCCGTCGGGGGAGCGCGCAATGCCGGCCTGATGGCCGTGCGCATCCTCGCCGCCGGCGAGGGGGAGGAGCCGCAGCGGCTGCGTCAGGAGCTGGCCCGGTTTGCCGAGGACCTGTCGGCGCAGGCCCACGCGAAGGGGGAGCGGCTGCGCCAGCGCGTCGCCGGCGGCTGAGCTCAGCGCGCGGCGCCCTCGTTGCGCAGCTGGCGCCACTCGATCTTGGGGCAGGTGTTCATGACGACCTGCAGGCCGGCCTCCTTGGCGCGGTCGGCCGCGGCCGGGTCCTCGACGCCGAGCTGCATCCAGATCGCGTCGATCTTCAGGCGGTCCTTGTGGGCGATGGCCTCGTCGACGAGCGCGCCGACCTCGCCGCTGTTGACGAAGAGGTCGATGACCTTGACGTCGCCGTCAGGGATGTCGGAGATGGTGGCGTAGCCCTGATCGCCGTCGACGACCTCGGCCTCGTGGTGCACCGGGATGATCGCCTTGTGCATCTCGTACTTGAGCCAGCGAGCCACGCGGTGCGCGTCGCGCTCGGTGTTGTTGCTCAGTCCGACGACGACCCACGTGCCGGGGTCGGCGATGAGGCGCCGCATGGTCTCGGTGTCGTTCTTGTGCGTCAGGCTCATGGAGACCATCCAACGCCCCCGTGGCCGGGGAATCAACGGCCCACGCCACGCCTTGTCACGGAATGTCCGTCTTCGTCGGCCATAATGCGCCGGGGAGCCCACCCCAGACCCGAGCAGTGAGGAAGCACGTGACTACCAAGATCGCCGTCGTCGGGACCGGATACGTCGGCCTGTCCATGGCCGTCCTGCTGGCCCAGCACAACGAGGTGGTCGGCTTCGACATCGACGCTCGCCGCGTCGAGATGCTGGGTGCCGGCACGAGCCCGATCCAGGACGAGGAGATCATCCACTTCCTCGCCCACCGTGACCTGGACCTGACCTTCACGCTGGACAAGCAGACCGCCTACGCGGGGGCCGACTTCGTCGTCATCGCGACGCCGACCGACTACGACCCGGACACCAACTACTTCAACACCAGCTCGGTCGAGGGCGTCGCGCGCGACGTCATGGAGATCAACCCCGACGCCGTCATGGTCGTCAAGTCCACGATCCCCGTCGGCTTCACCAGCGGGCTGCGCGACAAGCTCGGCACGGACAACCTCATCTTCAGCCCCGAGTTCCTGCGCGAGGGCAAGGCCCTGCAGGACAACCTCCACCCCAGCCGGATCGTCGTCGGCGAGGTCAGCGACCGCGCCCGCCGCTTCGCCGACCTGCTCGTACAGGGCGCCGAGGACACCGACGTGCCGGTGCTGCTCACCGACTCCACCGAGGCCGAGGCGATCAAGCTCTTCGCCAACACCTACCTCGCGATGCGCGTCGCCTACTTCAACGAGCTCGACACCTTCGCGGCCACGCACGGGCTCAACACCCGCCAGATCATCGACGGCGTCGGCCACGACCCGCGCATCGGCACGCACTACAACAACCCGTCCTTCGGCTACGGCGGCTACTGCCTGCCCAAGGACACCAAGCAGCTGCTGGCCAACTACCAGGACGTCCCGCAGAACCTCATGCAGGCCGTCGTGGACTCCAACCGCACCCGCAAGGACTTCGTCGCCGAGGACATCCTGCGCCGCCAGCCCAAGGTCGTCGGCGTCCACCGCCTGATCATGAAGGCCGGGTCGGACAACTTCCGGGCCTCCTCGATCCAAGGCATCATGAAGCGCCTGAAGGGCAAGGGCGTGCAGGTCGTCATCTTCGAGCCGGCGCTCGACGAGGACGAGTTCTTCGGGTCGAAGGTCTACCGCGACCTCGAGGAGTTCAAGGCCGTCGCCGACGTCATCATCGCCAACCGGCAGACCGCCGACCTCGCGGACGTCGCCGACAAGGTCTACACCCGAGACCTCTTCGGCACCGACAGCTGAGTCTCGTCCGGCTGGATCCGGCCAGCTTCGGGTCGGCTCCGGTTGGTCCGGTCGGCTCCACTCGACCTGCGCCTGATCGTGGCTGGCGTCGACGTGGTGTGAGCAGGCGACAGACCGTGGGCGTGCGTCTTGTCGTTGAACACCTGTGCAAGGGCGAGGCGGCGGCCGGTAGCATCACGGCCGTGAGCGCGAACCCCGACTTCGACATGTTCCGTACCTCCGAGGACCACGAGGCGATCCGTGAGGCCGTCCGCGCCGTCGCGGAGGCGAAGATCAAGCCCTTCGCCGCCGAGGTGGACGAGGAGTCCCGCTTCCCGAGCGAGGCCAACCAGGCCCTCATCGCCTCGGACTTCCACGCGGCCCACGTGGCCGAGGAGCACGGCGGCGTCGGTGCCGACGCCCTCGCCGTGTGCATCATCATCGAGGAGGTCGCGCGCGTCTGCGCGTCGTCCTCGCTCATCCCGGCCGTCAACAAGCTCGGCTCGATGCCGGTGATCCTCGGCGGGTCCGAGGAGATCAACGCCCGGTACATGCCGCGCCTGGCGAAGGGGGAGGGCTTCAGCTACGGACTCTCCGAGCGCGAGGCCGGGTCCGACACGGCGGGCATGAAGTGCAAGGCCACCAAGGACGGCGACGACTGGGTCCTCAACGGCCAGAAGGCATGGATCACCAATGCCGGTGAGTCCGAGCTCTACACCCGTCCTGGCGGTCACCGACCCCGACGGTCCGCGCGGCAACAACATCTCGGCCTTCGTCGTCGAGAAGTCCGACGAGGGCTTCGGCTTCTCGGAGAAGGAGCGCAAGCTCGGCATCAAGGGCAGCCCGACGCGAGAGCTGCACTTCGACAACTGCCGCATCCCCGGCGACCGCATCGTCGGCGCCGAGGGCGAGGGCCTGAAGATCGCCCTGCGCACCCTCGACCACACCCGTGTGACGATCGGCGCGCAGGCCGTGGGCATCGCCCAGGGCGCCCTCGACGAGGCGCTGGCCTACGTCAAGGAGCGCCAGCAGTTCGGCAAGCACATCGCCGACTTCCAGGGCATCCAGTTCATGCTCGCCGACATGGCGATGGAGCTCGAGGCCGCGCGCCAGATGGTCTACGTCGCCGCGGCCAAGTCCGAGCGCCACGACGCCGACCTGTCCTTCTTCGGTGCCGCGGCAAAGTGCTTCGCCTCCGACGTCGCGATGAAGGTGACGACCGATGCGGTCCAGCTCCTCGGGGGCGCCGGCTACACGCGCGACTTCCCGCTCGAGCGGATGATGCGTGACGCCAAGATCACCCAGATCTACGAGGGCACCAACCAGGTCCAGCGGGTCGTCATGGCGCGCCAGCTGCTCAAGGGTCTGCCCACCGCGCGCTGACCCGCGTCGGACTCAGCACGAGAAACCTCCCCTTCGCAAGGGTTTCAAACCCTTGCGAAGGGGAGGTTTTCCGGGTGACCCGAGAATCGAGTGACGGGTGAGCTCAGCCGTCGTAGGTGTAGAACCCGCGACCGGCCTTGCGGCCGAGGAGGTTGGCGTCGACCATGCGGGCGAGCAGCGGCGGGGGAGCGTAGAGCGGCTCCTTGAACTCCTCGTAGAGCGACTGGGCGACGGCCATCGTCGTGTCCAGGCCGATGAGGTCGGCGAGGGCGAGCGGGCCCTGCGGGTGGGCCGCGCCCAGGACGAAGCCCTGGTCGATGTCCTCGGCGGTCGCGAAGCCCGACTCGTACATGCGGATCGCGCTGAGGATGAAGGGGATGAGCAGGCTGTTGACGACGAAGCCGGCGCGGTCCTGGCAGGTGATGGCGTGCTTGCCGAGCTCGCCGTCGACGTAGCTGCGGGCCCGCTCGACCGTCTCGTCGGCCGTCATCAGCGACGGGACGAGCTCGACAAGCTTGAGGACCGGCACGGGGTTGAAGAAGTGGACGCCCAGGACGTTCGCCGGACGCTTGGTGACGGTCGCCAGCTTCATGATCGGGATCGAGCTGGTGTTGGAGGCGAGGATCGCGTCCGGCGACTCGACGATCTCGTCGAGCTGCTTGAAGAGGTCGACCTTGGCGCCCTCGTCCTCGACGATCGCCTCGACGACCATGTCGCGGTCGGCGAGCTCGGTGAGCTCGGTGACCACCCGGATCCGCTCGAGGACCGCGTCGGCACTCTCGAGCCGGCCGCGCTCCTGCGCGCGGCGCAGTGACTTCTCCAGCCGTCCGCGACCGGCGTCGGCGCGCTCCTGGCTCGACTCGACGACGACGACGTCCGAGCCCGCCCGGGCACAGACCTCGGCGATTCCGGCACCCATGAGGCCGCACCCGACGACCCCGATCCTCTGCAGCGTGTTGTCCATGGGCCGAGCGTATCCGGCGTGTGATGGGCGTCACCGGGACGGGTCCGTGGCATAGCCTGCAGATGGCACCGGCACCACCGTCGAGGAGGCAGCAGCATGAGAGTCGCCCTCATGGCCACGTGCATCGGGGACACGATGTTCCCCGACGTCGCGCAGGCCACCGTCCGACTGCTCGAGCGGCTGGGGGTGGAGGTCGACGTGCCGCCGGCGCAGACCTGCTGCGGCCAGCCGATGATCAACACCGGCTACTTCGACGAGGCCGAGCCGGTCGTGCGCTCGTACGCGCAGACCTTCGCCGACCACGAGGCCGTCGTCCTCCCTTCGGGATCGTGCGCCGGCTCCGTCCGCCACCAGCACGGCATCATCGCCCGCCGCTCCGGCGACGCCGACCTCGTCGCGGCCGTCGACCGCCACGGCCCGCGTGCCTACGAGCTGTCCGAGTTCCTCGTCGACGTGCTCGGGGTGACCGACGTCGGCGCCTCGTTCCCGCACGCGGTCGCCTACCACCCGACGTGCCACTCCCTGCGCATGCTCGGGGTGGGCGACCGGCCCCGCCGCCTGCTCGAGGCGGTCCGTGGCCTCGAGCTGGTGGACCTGCCGCAGGAGCGGGAGTGCTGTGGTTTCGGCGGGACCTTCGCGGTCAAGAACGCCGACGTCTCCGCCGCGATGGGGCAGGACAAGGCGGCGCACGCGGTCGCGTCGGGTGCCGAGGTCCTCGTCGCCGGCGACTCCTCGTGCCTCATGCAGATCGGCGGAATCCTCTCGCGCCAGGGCTCCGGCGTGCGGACCATGCACCTCGCCGAGGTCCTCGCCGCGACCGAGGAGGTGCCGGCATGAGCAACGCCACCTTCCTCGGCATGCCGCCCTTCCCCGAGGCGGCCGTCGACGCCCTGGCCGACGACCAGCTGCGCCGCAACCTCCACAACGCCACCCACACGATCCGGGACAAGCGCGCCGGGGTCATCGGCGAGCTCGACGACTGGGAGGGTCTGCGCACCCGCGCCGCCAGCCTCAAGGACCGGGCGCTCCACGGGCTCGACGAGCACCTCGTGCGGCTCGAGAATCAGCTGACCGCGCGCGGCGTCACCGTCCACTGGGCGCGCACCGCCGACGAGGCCTGCCAGATCGTCGGTGACATCGCGGCCGGCCACGGCGTCGACGAGGTCGTCAAGGTCAAGTCGATGGCCACCCAGGAGATCGAGCTCAACGAGGCCCTCGAGCGGCGAGGCATCTCCGCCTGGGAGACCGACCTCGCCGAGCTCATCGTCCAGCTCGGGCACGACCTGCCGAGCCACATCCTCGTGCCCGCGATCCACCGCAACCGCACCGAGATCCGCGACATCTTCACCCGCGAGATGGGCCAGGTCGGGCGGCCCGCCCCCGACGACCTGACGGACGACCCGGCGGCCTTGGCCGAGGCGAGCCGCCTGCACCTGCGGGAGAAGTTCCTGCGGGCCAAGGTCGCCGTCTCCGGGGCCAACTTCGCCGTCGCCGAGACGGGGTCGCTCGTCGTCGTCGAGTCCGAGGGCAACGGCCGCATGTGCCTCACGCTGCCCGAGGTCCTCGTGAGCGTCGTCGGGATCGAAAAGGTCGTGCCCACCTGGGACGACCTCGACGTCTTCCTCCAGCTGCTCCCGCGCTCGAGCACGGGGGAGCGGATGAACCCCTACACCTCGACGTGGTCCGGTGTCACCGAGGGTGACGGCCCGCAGGAGTGCCACGTCGTCCTGCTCGACAACGGCCGCTCCCGCGCCCTGGCGGACGAGGTCGGCCGGCAGGCGCTGCGGTGCATCCGCTGCTCCGCCTGCCTCAACATCTGCCCCGTCTACGAGCGCACCGGCGGCCACGCCTACGGCTCGGTCTACCCGGGCCCCATCGGCGCGATCCTCAACCCCCTGCTCAAGGGGGTCGGCGAGAGCGACCAGGTGGACTCCCTCCCCTTCGCCTCGAGCCTGTGCGGGGCCTGCTACGAGGTCTGCCCGGTCAAGATCGACATCCCGAGCGTGCTCGTCGACCTGCGCTCGCAGGTCGTCGACGCGCACCGCGAGGACCGCGTCCCCGCGCCCGAGGCCGCCGCGATGAAGGCGGCCGCCTGGGCCCTGTCGGACGCCCGTCGCCTCTCGCTCGGCCAGCGCGCCAGCGGGCTCGCGGGCCGGGTCCTCGACCGGGTGAGCCGACGCGACAACGCCTCCGGAAGAGCCGTGCTCGGCTGGTTGCCATCGATCGGGCACAAGTGGACCGAGGCGAGGGACCTGCCCGTCCCGCCCCGGCAGTCGTTCCGGCAGTGGTGGAAGGGGAGGTCGCGATGAGCAGCGCGCGTGAGGAGATCCTGGCCGCGGTCCGCGAGGCGGTCCGTGGCGCCGAGTCGGGCGCGGCGCCCGAGCCGCAGCCGACGCTGCCGCCCGCCGATCCCGGGCAGATGCTCGACCGCTTCGCCGAGCTCGTGTCGGACTACCGGGCCACCGTCGTGCGCTGCCGCCCCCACGAGGTGCCGGTCCACGTGCTCACCGCCCTGCGCGAGAGCGAGCGGGTCCTCGTGCCCGAGGGGGTGCCCGACGCGGTCCACGACGCCGTCGTCGAGCGCCTCGGCGCAGCCGCCGTCTCCACGGGCGACGTCGGTGACCACGAGCTCGAGGACTTCGACAGCGTCGTCACGACCTGCGCGGTCGGCATCGCCGCGACCGGCACGGTCGTGCTCGACCACGGCACCGGGCAGGGGCGGCGGGCGCTCACCCTGCTGCCCGATCGGCACGTCGTCATCGTCCGCGCCGGCCAGGTCGTCCCCGACGTGCCGCACGCCGTGCGTCGCCTCGACCCGCTGCGCCCGCAGACCTGGATCAGTGGACCCAGCGCGACGAGCGACATCGAGCTCGACCGGGTCGAGGGCGTGCACGGCCCGCGCACCCTCGTCGTGCTGCTCGTGAGCGACTGAGCGGTCAGCTGTCGTCGGGCTCGACGGTGATCGGCCGGTCCGCCTTGAGGTCCTCGAAGAGCTTGGGTGCCTGCGTCTCGTCCCACTGGACGGCCGAGCCCACCGGCGTCGGTAGGTTGTTGCTGGACACCGGCACGGTCACCGAGTTGCCGTCGCCCTTGGCGATGCTGCGGAAGGCCCAGAAGGCCCGTGCCGTGCCGATCATCGAGTCGTCCTCGCCGACGGTGAGGGCGCCCTCGCTGTCCTTGCCGAGGGAGTGGATCTTCCACGGCTGGAGCATGGTGCTCGGGGTGACGACCTTGCCCATGAGCGCACCGAGGAACTGGCGCTGGCGCTTGGCGCGACCGAGATCGCCCTCGGGGTCGGAGTAGCGGGCGCGCACGTAGCCCAGGGCGGTCTTGCCGTCCATGTCCTGGCAGCCCTTCTTGAGGTCGATGTGCGCCTTGGGGTCGTCCATGTCGTTCTTGACGCAGATGTTGACCCCGCCGACCGCGTCGACGACCTGCGCGAAGCCGCCGAAGCCGATCTCCATGTAGCCGTCCATCTTCAGCCCGGTGTTGTGCTCGATGGTCTGGCTGAGCAGCTTGGGCCCGCCGATGCTGAAGGCGGCATTGATCTTGTTCATGCCGTTGCCCGGGATCTCGACGTAGGAGTCGCGAGGGATCGACAGCAGCGTGGACTTCCCGCCGCCGGTGTGCAGCACGAGGATCGAGTCGGTGCGAGCCCCGCCGGTGTCGGAGCCGGTCCCGAACTCCCGACGCTGCTCGTCGGTCAGGCCCTCACGGGAGTCGCTGCCGACGAGCAGGACGTTGCGGCCCTCGCTGTCGGGGCGCTCGCCCTCGGGGGTCGCGTCGACCTTGGCGACATTGGACCAGGCGCTGTTGACCGCCCAGATCATCCCGCCGCCCCAGAGCAGGGCGAGGACGAGCAGGCAGATGCCCACGGTGCGCAGCGGGTTGCGGCGACCTCCCCCCTTCGGTCCTCCGGTGCCGACGGGGCGGTCTGCAGGCCGGCGGGGGCCGCCCCCACCGCCTGCCGGGCGGCGGGGTCCACCGTCACCCGCGGAGGGGCGACGTGGGCGATCGGGCGACGGGCGCGAAGGGGGAGTCCCAGCGGGCATGACCCGGGTCCGGGGCTCCTCGGTGGGCTGTCGGGGGCGAGACGCCGCCGGACGGGGCCGCGTCGGCCGCTCGCCGGCGGTTGCGGGGGCGCGGCGTGGTGCCTGTCGACGGCCGGTCGGGATGGCCCGCGCGCTCTCGTCGTCGGCACGGCCGCGACGCACGTCGAAGGTCATCGCGTCGTCGTCGCCCCGACGACCTGCGGAGCGGTCGTCGGAGGGCCGACGTGGGCGGTGGGGGCGTTCAGGCATGCCGACGAGGATAAGAGCAAAGGCTGGCAGGTCGCCGGACGAGAGCGGCGAGTCCGAGATGAGGCGACGGTGACGACGTTCATACTGGAGCGCGTGTCCCCCCGAGTCAGCGTCGTCATGCCCGTCCTCAACGAGGAACGCCACCTCGCCGACTCGGTCCGGATGGTCCTCGGCCAGGACTGGCCCGGTGAGCTCGAGGTCGTCCTCGCGCTCGGCCCCTCGCACGACCGCACCGACGCCGTCGCCGCCGACCTGGCGGCCGCGGACCCCCGGGTGCGCACCGTGCCCAACCCCTCCGGGCGGACCCCGGACGCCCTCAACGCCGCCATCGGCGCCTCGACCGGTGACATCGTGGCCCGCGTCGACGCCCACGCCGAGATCCCCGTCGACTACCTCAGCCGAGCCGTCGCGGCCCTCGAGGAGACCGGCGCCGACAACGTCGGCGGGATCATGGACGCCGTCGGGGTCAGCCCGCTCGAGCGGGCCATCGCCTGCGCGATGAAGAGCCCCCTGGGCGTCGGTGGTGCCCGCTTCCACACCGGTGGCGGCGCCGGCGAGGCCGACACGGTCTACCTCGGGGTCTTCCGCCGCTCGGCCCTGGAGCGCGTCGGTGGCTACGACCCGCACTTCGAGCGGGCGCAGGACTGGGAGATGAACCACCGCATCCGCGAGTCCGGGGGCCGGGTGTGGTTCACCCCCGACCTCGTCGTCACCTACCGGCCGCGCTCGACGCTGGGCCGGCTCGCCGACCAGTACTTCAACTACGGCCGGTGGCGCCGGGTCGTCGCCCGCCGGCACCCGGGCACGGCCAATGCCCGCTACCTCGCCCCGCCGACGATGGTCGTCGGGACGCTCGCGGCGACGGCACTGGGCCTCGCCTGGCGCCCGGCCCTGCTCGTGCCCACCGGGTACGCCGCGGCCGTCACGGCGGGCGGATGGCTCATCTCCAAGGGGGAGGACCCGGCCGTGCGCGTGCGCGTCCCCGCCGCGATCGCGACGATGCACTGGTCGTGGGGCGTCGGCTTCCTCACGAGTCCCTCACACCTCTCCCAGGGCCTTCCCGATGGGGCCTGACGGGAGGACAATCACCCACATGATCAGGGTGGTGCCCCGTCGAGGCCTGCGTGCCCTCGTCGCCATGACGAGCGCGCTCGCGATGACCCTCGTCGGGGTCGGTGCCGCCGGTGCCGACACGGACCGGGCCGGTGCGGCGCCGACGACGACCACCGCCGCCGCCGCGGTCCCCGCCTCGTGGTCCTTCTCCGGCAGCGGCTTCGGGCACGGCGTGGGCATGAGCCAGTACGGTGCACTCGCCCAGGCCAAGGCCGGGCGCAGCGCCCAGCAGATCCTCGCGAGCTACTACACCGGCACGACCTACGACCAGGTGCCCGACACCCAGACGATCCGGGTCAACATCGTCTCCGGTGCCACGACGACGAGCGTCAGCGGGCGCGCGACCGGCACCAACGGCGGGCGGCTCACCGTCGTCGGCGGCGGGCGCACCCTGACGACGGGCGCCGGCCAGACCCTCACCCTGCGCCGCAGCGGATCCTCCGTCGTCGCCTCGTGCAGCGGGTGCTCGCCGACCTCGGTCAGCGGCTCGTCGGTCCAGGTGACCTGGGACGAGTCCCGCACCGATCTCGGCCTCGGCGCGAAGAGGTACCGGCACGCCCCCTTCGTCATCACGCCGACCCCGGGCGCCGCGACCCTGCAGGGCGTGCTCCACCTGCGTCTGGCCGACGAGTACCTCGACCAGATCCGCGAGGTGCCGTGGAGCTGGCCGGGCGCCGCGCTCGAGGCCCAGGCCGCGGCCGCTCGCAGCTACGCCCTGCGCAAGGTCTCCGCCGGCGTGCGGTCCGCGTGCGCCTGCCACGTCCACGACAGCATCAGCGACCAGGTCTACGGGCCGGTGCCCGAGGGGGCCGAGGCGAGCGCCTGGCCGCAGTGGCGGGCCGCCGTCGCCGCGGGCGGCAGCAGCACGACGGGCTACGTCCCGCGCTACGGCGGGCAGATCATCGAGGCGCTGTACTCCTCGTCGTCGAGCGGCCGCACGGTCAACAACGAGGATGTCTTCCTCGGGGAGCCGGTGCCCTACCTGCGCAGCGTCTCCGACCCGTGGAGCACCTCGGCCGACAACCCCCGGCGCAGCTGGACGACGACGGTCACCGGCACCAAGCTGGCCAGCGCCTTCGGTCTGCCCGACGTCGCCGCGCTCAACCTCTCCGACCGCACCTCCGCGGGCACCGTGCGCACCGCGGTGGCGACCTCGTCGACGGGTGCCACCCGCAGCATGGGTGGCGACGCCATGCGGCGGGCGCTCGGCCTGTCGTCCGCCGCCACCCAGCGGCCGATCTCCCGGACCGCCGGTGCCAGCGCCGCCGATCTCGCGGCAGAGGTCGCGCGCAGCAGCGTCCCGGTCTCGGCGCGGAGCGTCGTCATCGCCAGCAGCTACGAGAGCGACGTGGCGCACCTCGTCATGGCCCGGCCGCTGGCCGGCTCGCTGGGAGCCCCGCTGCTGCTCAGCGGGCGCAACCAGCTCACCGGGGCGACCGTGCGCGAGCTGGACCGTCGCGGCTCGCAGGTGACGCGGGCCTACGTCGTCGCCGGGTCGCCGATGGTCACCTCGAGCGTCGTCGACCAGCTGCGGGCCCGCGGGATCGCCGTGACCCGGGTCGGCCTGTCCGACAAGGACGCCACGGGTGCCGCCGTGGTCGACCTCATGCGTCAGCAGGGCCCGGTCACCGTGGCCGCGGCCTCGACCCAGGCGAGCGTCCCCGAGGCCGGTGCCTTCGCCGCCGTCGCCGGGCCGCGGCGTGAGCCGATCGTGTGGGCGGGCTCGACGCGGGTCGGCTGGCGGTCCAAGGCCGCCCTGACGCGCGCCGGCGTGCGCACCGTGCGGCTCATCGGCCCGACGACGCGGGTCCCCTCCGCCGTCGCGAGCGACCTGGTTGCCAGCGGCTTCCGGACCATGCGCTTCTCCGGGTCGAGCTCCTCGCTCGTCTCGGCCCAGCTCGCCGACTACTTCCGCAACAGCTACACCGGCACCCGGGTCGTGCTGGCCCGCACGGGCGGGGGCCGCACGAGCGACCCGGCCATCGCCGCCGGGCAGCGCGCGCCCGTGCTCGTCGTCACGACGAGCGCCCCGGGGTCGGTGACCTCTCTCGTGCAGCGCAGCCCGCAATGGCCGGCCGTTCGGGCGCTCGGCCCGACGACCCGGGTCAGCTCCGCGAGCCTGACCAAGGTCCGTCGGGCCTGAACCGGCTCCTCAGACGAGGTCGACGGTCAGCTCGGCACCGGTCTTGTCGACGACCTCTTCGGTGGTGACGCCGGGAGCGAGCTCGCGCAGGACGAGCCCGTCGGGGGTGACGTCGATGACGGCCAGGTCGGTGATGATCCGCTGGACCACGCCCTTGCCCGTCAGGGGCAGGGCGCACTCCTGCACGATCTTGTGCGAGCCGTCCTTGGCGACGTGCTCCATGAGGACGATGACCTTCTTCGCGCCGTGGACGAGGTCCATGGCGCCACCCATGCCCTTGACCATCTTGCCGGGGATCATCCAGTTGGCGATGTCGCCGTTGGCCGCGACCTGCATCGCGCCGAGGATGGCCGCGTCGACCTTGCCGCCGCGGATCATGCCGAAGCTCGTGGCCGAGTCGAAGATCGAGGCGCCCTTGCGCAGGGTGACCGTCTCCTTGCCGGCGTTGATCAGGTCGGCGTCGACGTCCTCGTCGAGCGGGTAGGCGCCCACACCGAGGATGCCGTTCTCCGACTGCAGGACGATCTCGACGTCGTCGGGCACGTAGTTGGGCACGAGGGTCGGCAGGCCGATGCCCAGGTTGACGTAGTCGCCGTCGGTCAGCTCCGCGGCCGCGCGGGCGGCCATCTGCTCACGGGTGAGCGCCATGTCAGGCACCTGCCTTCGTCGAGTCGGTCGTGGGGGTGACGGTGCGCTTCTCGATGCGCTTGTCGGCGGCCTGCTCGGGGGTGAGCGGGACGACGCGCTGGACGTAGATGCCCGGCAGGTGGATCGCGTCGGGGTCGAGGTCGCCGGGCTCGACGAGCTCCTCGACCTCGGCGATCGTCACGCGGCCGGCCATGGCGCACAGGGGGTTGAAGTTGCGGGAGGTGGTGCGGAAGACGAGGTTGCCGTGCCGGTCGCCCCTCCACGCGCGCACGAGCGCGAAGTCGGTGGCGATGGCCTCCTCGAGGACGAACTCGTGGTCCTCGGTCACCGTCGTGCCGTCGGGCTGGCGGGAGGCGACGGCGAAGGTGCGCGTCTCCTTGGCGGGGGAGGCGACCGCGATGTTGCCGGCGTCGTCGTAGCGCCACGGCAGGCCGCCGTCGGCGATCTGCGTGCCGACGCCCGTGCGGGTCCAGAAGCCGGCGATGCCGGCGCCGCCGGCACGCAGCTTCTCCGCGAGGGTGCCCTGCGGCGTCAGCTCGACCTCGAGCTCGCCGGAGAGGTACTGGCGGGCGAACTCCTTGTTCTCCCCGACGTAGGAGGAGACCATCCGCCGGATCTGGCCGCCGGCGAGCAGCAGGCCCAGACCCCAGTCGTCGACGCCGCAGTTGTTGGAGATGCACTCCAGGTCACGCACCCCCGTCGACTGCAGCTCGGCGATGAGCACGCTCGGGATCCCGCAGAGCCCGAAGCCGCCCACCGCCAGGGTGGCGCCGTCGGGGATGTCCGCGACGGCCTCGGCAGATGAGGAGACGACCTTGTCCATGACGGCCACGGTAGACGGTCGTCGACGGTGCACCGGTGTGCCCCCGCCACATGCCTCCCCGGGACGAAGGGGGTGACTCGCCACCTGCGCGCGGGTCGCGTCCTCGCGACAGGGCCGGAACCGCTGGTGAACCACAGGGACGTAATTACCCCAATGGGTCTGGCGTGTTCTGTGTGACTCGTGGAATAAGAGTGACTGGCCTTGATGTCTGGGAGCACTGTGACTGGTGTGACGGGACGGGGAGGCCGACCCCTGATCGGGTTCCCCTGCCCGCGTCCCACCCAAGGAGCTCCTGCGTGTCACGTTCCGTCCGCCTGGTCGGTGCTGCTCTCATCCCGGCCTTCACCCTGCCCATCGCCAGCACCGCCGCCGCTCGGCCCAGCGCCGTCCCCGAGCCGCCGACGAACCGGAACCTGCCCAAGGAGCTGGACGTCGCCTCGCCCTACATCCCGCAGTCGGTGTGCGACCCCGACCCGAAGCCGGGCGTCACGGCCTTCGCCCGACTCATGGCCAACCACTACAGCGAGTTCAACTACGGCATCTCGCGGGCCTGCAACTACGGGCTGACCGAGCACTCCGAGGGTCGCGCCCTGGACTGGATGCTCAATGCCTACGACCCGCACGAGCGCGCCGTCGCCGACGGGGTCATCAGCTGGCTGCTCGCCCCCGACTCCGAGGGCCGGCCCGCGGCGATGGCGCGCCGCTTCGGGATCATGTACATCATCTGGAACCGCCAGATCTGGGGCACCTACAACATGAGCGCCGGCTGGCGCCCCTACAACGGCGTCAGCCCGCACACCGACCACATCCACTTCTCCTTCAGCTGGGACGGCGCGATGCAGCGCACGTCGTGGTGGACGGGCAAGGCGTGGACCGGCGTGACCACCACTCCCGGTGGGCCCTCGGTGCCGATCCCGGACCCGGACTCCTACCCCACGCTGCGGCAGGGGGCCTCCGGCCCGGACGTGCAGCTGGCGCAGAAGGTCATCGGCGTCACCGCAGACGGCGCCTTCGGTCCGGCGACGAAGTCGGCTCTCATCTCGTGGCAGCGCAAGAACGGCGTCCCGGCCACCGGTGTCCTCGACGAGGCGACGTGGAACCGCATGGTCCTGCTCGGCGAGATCCCTGCCCGCGGCGACGACCAGGGCGGCGACCTGGCCAAGCACATGAAGACCTCGGTGCGTCTCGGCTCGACCGGCGAGGCGGTCAAGGCGCTCCAGCGCACGCTGAAGATCTCGGTCGACGGCACCTTCGGCCCCGCGACGGACAAGGCGGTGCGTGCCTTCCAAGAGGAGAAGCAGCTGCGGGTCGACGGCTTCGTCACGCAGAACGTGTGGAAGGCGCTCGCCGGCGTGCCGTACGTCAAGAACGGCACCAAGCCCAAGCCGAAGCCCGAGCACGACCACCCGCCGGTGGCCTCGCCCAAGGCGCCGGCGCCCCCGTCGAGCGCCGTCGTCGTCACCAAGACCGAGTTCGACAAGGTGCGCTCGACGGTCCTGGCGAACGGCGCGCGCGGTGCGACCGTCAAGGTGCTGCAGCGTGCCCTCGGGGGCGTCGCCGTGGACGGCGCCTTCGGCAGCGGTACCGCCAAGGCGGTGCGCAGCTTCCAGCGCTCGGCCGGGCTGTCCGCGACGGGCATCGTCGACGACCGCACGTGGACGGCGCTCGAGGCCCGGGACTACCCCTTCCTCGCCTACCGCCGCACGGTGCTCAAGCCGGGTTCGACCGGCTACCCGGTGCAGGTCGTGCAGACCTACCTCGGCCTCAAGGCCGACGGGAAGTTCGGCACGGCGACCCAGGACGCGGTGCGTGCGCTGCAGGGTCGTCACGGGCTGGCCCGCACGGGCTATGTCGGTGCCGTGACCTGGCAGGCCCTGGAGCGCGAGGTCCGCGCCCGCCGCGGCTGACCGGGCAGGGGTCCGGGGGCTGCACGGCCCGCGACGGAGGGCGTCACAGCTCAGGCGGTGACGCCCTCCGTGCGTGCCCGGCGGTCGAGGGTCGCCTCGTCGGTCTGGCCGAGGTGCACGACGAGCGAGCCGCCGTCGGCCCACACCGCCAGCGCGGTGCGCAGCAGGGCCTCGGCGGAGGGGTCGACGAGCTGCACCCGGGAGCCCGGCGGGCTCGTGGCCCCGGCCCGCGCGAGGGCGACGAGCTCGCCGTAGCCGGTCTCCTCGCCCGCCAGGCGCAGCGCGACGTCGTCGTCCTCGGGCTCGGCCCACGGGCTGAAGAGGTCGCCGAAGGTCGACAGGTCGGCCGCCTCGTCCATGACCCCGTCGGGCAGGTCGTGGTCGGACCGTCGGGCCAGCGCGGCCCGGGTGACGAGGACGGCGGGGCCGTCGTCGGGCAGCCGCTCGGGGTCATCGGTGACGACGAGGTCGGCCCCCGCGCCACCGTCGAGGTCGACGACCGCGCCGACTGACCAGACGGCCCAGGCCCAGTAGAGCAGCCGCCAGTGGGGGCGCAGGGCGAGGCGGACGACGGAGCCGGGCTCGAGATCCCACTCCTCCTGCAGGGCATTGGCCGCCTTGCTGACCCAGGTGCCGAGGACGCGGCCGGACAGCTCGACCCGCTCGCCGGTCGTCGGCCCCGGCAGGTCGTCGTAGCAGGTGACCCGCGGGGCGGCGGAGTCGGTGCGGTTGATCGTCGTCAGGACCTCGGCAGGGGTGGGCATGCCTCCACCCTACGAAGGGGAGTCCGTCCGCCGGATAGCGTGGCCGCCGTGGACCCGTCGACGCACGCCCCGCGTGACCTCGCCCCGGCTCTCGAGCGATGCGTGGTCGCGGCGGCTCTGTGGGTCGTCGTCCTCGGCTTGGCCGGGTCGCTCATCGCGTGGGTCGGCGCCTGGGTGCCGCTCGTCGGCGCGCTGACCGCCGTCATCGCGGCGGCACTCGCCTGGCGCATCTCCGGACGGCTCCCGCGGCCCGGGGGAACCCCCCTTCGTCCCGTGCCGGCGGCGGCGCTCGTCGTGGGCGTCCTCGCGGTGACCGCCTGGACGGGCCTCACGCACTCCGAGCAGGTGCTGCCTCGGCGCGACTCGGCGAGCTATCTGCAGGCGACGATCTACCTCGCCGAGAACGGCGTGCGGCCGGTGGCGATCGACGCCGAGACGATCGGCGGACCCGAGACCCTCGCCGAGGAGGGCCTGACCCTCGAGGCGCCCGCCTTCTACGAGACCGGGTCGCCGCAGGAGCCGGTCGTGCAGCCGCAGTTCGTGCCCGGACCGGCGCTCGTCTACTCGCTGCCCTGGTGGGCCGGGGGCGCGATGGCCACGCTGTGGGCCCCTGCGGCCCTCGGCGGGCTCGCGCTGCTGGCGATCGGCCTGCTCGTCGCCCGCACCGTCTCGCCGTGGGCGGCCGCGCCGGCGGCGGTCCTCGTGGGTGCCTGCTTCCCGTGGCTGCACACCGCCCGGTCGACCTACTCCGAACCCCTCGCCGGGCTGACGCTCGCCGCCGGCTTCCTCGCCCTGACCCTGCTCGTGCGCGCCGCCGAGGACCGCCGGCCCGCGGAGGGCGGGGGTGCTGGCACCTGGGCCGGCGCCGCGCTGCTCGCGGGCGCCCTCGTCGGGGGCACCTCGATCGTGCGCATCGACGCCCTGCGCGAGACGATGCTGCTCATCCCGGTCGCCGCCCTGCTGCTGGCCCGTGGCCGCGGCTGGGCGCGCGGCCTGCTCGTCGGCGCCGGGGCGACCACGCTGGCGGGCTTCGCCGTCGCGGGGGTCATGAGCTGGCGCTACCTCGGCGAGATCGGCTCCTCCCTCGTGCCGCTCGTCGCTCTCGTGGTCCTCATGTCGCTCGTCTGCTGGTGGCTGCTGCGGCGCTCGCGACGCGGCTGGTCCCTGCCCGCCGCGCTCGCGTCGCGGCTGCCCGCCGCCCTCGCCGTCGCCGTGGTCGTCGTCGGGGTGGGGCTCTCCCTTCGACCGCTGGTGATGACGGTGCGGCAGGATCCTCGCGACCCCGGAGCCATGTACGTCGCCCGGATGCAGGCCAAGCTCGGCCTGCCGGTCGACGGCGGCCGCACCTATGCCGAGCACTCCGTCGAATGGCTCGCCTGGTGGGTGGGGCCAGCCGCACTGGTCGTCGCCCTCGTCGCGCTGGCGCTCCTCTGGCGCGCGCTCGGCACCTGGTGGGCGAAGGGGGGACCCGTCCCGTCGTGGGGTGCCGCGCTCTTCGTGACGACCGGATCGACCCTGCTCACGCTGTGGCGCCCGGGCATCACGCCCGACCACCCGTGGGCCGACCGGCGACTGCTCGTCGCCCTGCCGCTCGTCATCGTGCTCGCCGTCGCGGCCGCGGCATGGGCCGGACGGTGGGTTCGTCGTCGCCACGGCACCCTCGCCGCCGGGGTGGTCGCCACCGGGCTCCTCGCGGTGACGGCGGTGCCGACGGCGCTGGCGACCTGGCCGCACCGCGCGGAGCGGGTCGAGGCCGGGGGACTGGCCGCGGCGGCCGACTACTGCCGGGCCCTCGAGCCCGGTGACGTCGTCCTCGCCGTCGACGACTGGGCGGTCAACCACTGGACCCAGGTGACCCGCGGCATGTGCGGTGTGCCGGCCGTCGCCACGACCGGGCGGCTGCGGGACGACCCGGACCGGGTGCGGGCGGCGGCGCAGCGGCTCGACGAGCGGGTCCGGGCGCGCGGTGGCCGGGTGCTCCTCGTCGCACACCGCGAACGCTCCAGCCTCACCGACATCGGTGCCCGCGACGTGCAGGAGGTGCTCGACACGACGATCCCCGAGGACCCGCACGTGCTGGAGACCCGACCGGAGCGACTCGACCCCCTTCACCTCACCGTGTGGACCGGCCGTGTCGGCCGATGAGCCGGCCGGACGTCGCATAGGCTGCCCACGACATGGATGACGCCACGTTGAAGATCGCGGTCGTCGGGCCGACCCACCCCTACAAGGGCGGCGTGGCCTCGCACACCACGACGCTCGCCCACGAGCTCGAGGCGGCCGGTCACGACGTGACCCTGGTGTCCTGGAGCCACCTCTACCCGAGCTTCTTCTACCCGGGGGAGCAGTCGGTGCCGAGCTCCGGCGACCCCGACGTCCCGCCCTTCCCCCGCACCGTCCGCGCGCTGTCCTGGGCCCGTCCCGACTCGCTGGTGCGCGCCGGGCGCAGGCTGCGCGAGGTCGACATCATCATCGTCGTCCACGTCATCCCACCGGTCGTCCCCCTGCATCTGACGCTGCTGCGGGCCGCCGGCGTCGGCCGCACGGCCATGACCGGCCGTGGGCCGCGCAGCGTCGTCATCGCCCACAACGTCCTGCCGCACGAGCCGCACCCCGGTGACGCGGCCCTGATGCGCACCTTCTTCCGCCGGGTCGACGCCGTCGTCGTCCACTCGGCCGAGCAGTCGCGGCTGGCCCGCGAGCTCGACGCCGAGCACGTCGTCGTCACCGACCTGCCGCCGCACCTGCCCGGGGGCGACCCCGCGGAGCGACCGGACCACCGGGGCCCGGCCCGGCTCCTGGCCCTCGGTCTCGTGCGCGGCTACAAGGGGATTGACGTGCTCCTGCGCGCGATGCTGCGGGTGCCCGACGTGACCCTCACGGTGGCCGGCGAGATCTGGGGCGACGCCGGCGACGAGATCCGACGGCTCGCCGAGCACCGCAGCCTGCGCGACCGGGTCGAGATCCACAGCGGCTACGTCCCCGCCGAGCGCATCGCGCCCCTGCTCGCCCAGCACGACGTGCTCTCGCTCACCTACCGCAGCGCGACCGCGAGCCAGAACGTCCTGCTCGCCCACCAGCACGGGCTGGCCGTGCTCGCCTCCGACGTGGGGACCTTCGGCGACCAGGTGCGCGACGGCGTCGACGGCTACCTCGTGCCACCCGAGGACGAGGACGCGATCGTCGAGGTGCTCCAGCGGCTCGTCGACCCCGACGAGGTCGCGCGCATCCGCGGGGGCGTCACGCCGCCCGACCTGCACGCGCCATGGGCCCGCTACGTCGGCACCCTCGAGGCGCTGAGCGCCCCCGACGTCCTGGCCGACCCGACCTTCGCCGCGCCGGCGCGCCGCCAGTCGCGACTCGGGCGGATCGCCGACCGGGCCGAGGACGTCGTCGCCCTCGCCCGCCTCGCCCGTGACCGTCGTCGCCCCCGGCTGGAGCTGAGCCGCAGCGACTTCCCGGCGTGGGTGCGCGCCACCGACGTCCTCGCCCACGACGACGAGGCCCGGCGGGCCCGCGAGCTGGCGCGCGACCTCGGGCTGCCCCGGGGCGGTGACGAGCTCGCCGAGTGGGCGGCGCTCGGCGCGCTCGAGGTGCTCGTCGGGATGCAGGACGACGGCGGGCGGCGTGAGGCACTGATCATCGACGCCTCCGGCAGCGGGTCCCCCTTCGGCCGGTGGGCCCGGGCCGCGGGCTACGTGCCGGTCGAGGTCGAGCTCACCGGAGCCCGCTCGTCGATGACCCTGCTCGACGTCGACACCGCCACGCTCGACGTCGTCACCCGGCTCCACCCCGACGACGCGACCGCCGCCGACATCGACGAGACGCTCACCCAGGCCGGCTGGGCCCTGCGGTCCGGCGGGCTGCTCTGCCTCACCCTCCCCGTCGGCGGCACCGGCGAGGACGTCATCGGGGGAGCGGCCGACCTGCGGGCGGTCGTTGCCCGCGCGGCCGACGCGGGCTTCGCGCTCGTGGGTGACGTCGACGGCGACCTCACGGCGAGGCTGCGGCACGCCTCGCGGGTGAGTGCCGACCCCGACGCCGCCCACGCGCTCGTCCGGCTCACGCTGCGGCGCCGATGAGCCGGGTCGGGGCGGGAGCGCCCGGGAGGCCGCGGCGGACCCGGCGCAAGCGTGTCCTCGACGTGCTGCGCATCGGCTTCCTCTTCCTCGTGCTCGTCGCCGTCGGGGCCGCCCTGTGGTCCAACTGGGAGGAGGTCCGCGGTGACCTCGGGCGGATCGGCCCGGTGACCCTCCTCGCCGCCACCGCGCTCGCGATGCTCTCGCCCTTCGTCACCGTGCTCGGCTGGCGGGTGCTGCTCGCCGACCTCGGGTCCCGTCTGCACATCGCGCCCGCGAGCGGGGTCTTCTTCGTCGGGCAGCTCGGCAAGTACCTGCCCGGGTCGGTGTGGTCGGTCGTCGTGCAGACCGACATGGCCCACCGGCTGGGCGTACCGCGGCGGCGCACGGCGGTCGTCGGGCTGCTGACGATCGCCCTCTCCGCGCTCACCGGCATGATCCTCGGGCTGCCGGCGCTGCCCGTGCTGCTCACCCGCGGGGACGCGGTCGTGCCGTGGTGGTCGCTCGTGCTCATCATCGGCGTGCTCGGGGTGCTGCTCTGGCCGCCGGTGCTCAACCGCGGCATCCGCACGATGCTGCGGCTGCTGCGCCGCGACCCGCTCGAGCACGACCTCACCCACGCGGCCGTCGGCCTGTCGAGCCTGTGGTTCGCCAGCTCCTGGCTCGTCGGTGGGCTGTCGGTGTGGGTCATGGCACGCAACCTCGCACCCGACGACGCCGACGCCTCGCGCCTGCTGCTCGTCGCCGTCTCGGGCTATCTCCTCGCCGCCGGCATCGGCATGTTCAGCATCGTCGTGCCGGCCGGCGTGGGGGTGCGCGACGGCGTGATGATCCTGCTGCTCGCCACGTCGATGTCGGTCTCGGCGGCGACCGCGGTCGTCGTCGTGGCCCGCTTCCTCACCGTCCTGGCCGATGTCGTCTGGGCCGCCGTCGGGTGGCTCTGGGCGAAGACGCACGACCTGCTCCCTTCGCCCGCCGGCCCGGGCGCCGCCCCGCAAGGAGATCGCTGATGACCGACCCGATGCCGACCGGCCAGGTCGCGGCTCCTCCCGGCGGCCGCCTGCTCGCCCTCGCCAAGCGGGGTGCCGAGCACCTGCTGTGGGGCCGCGTCGCCGTCCAACGTCGCCTGGAGGTCCGCACGAAGGGGGCCCGCCCCGTCCCCACGAGCGTGCCCCCGACCGGCGTGCTCACCGACGAGGCGACGTGGCGGCGCGCCACCGAGGAGGCACGCCGGCTCCGCCTGCCGCTCCACCGCGATCTGCCGAAGAACTGGGACGCCCTCGGGGCCGTCGCCGCCGTGCTCGACCTCGTCGACGACGGCACCCGCAGCGCGCGGGTCATGGACGCCGGCAGCGCCCGTTACTCATCGGTGCTGCCGTGGCTGCGCCTCTTCGGCTGCGGCGCCGCCCCCGGGTCGCTCATCGGCATCAACCTCGAGTTCGGCCGGCAGGTGACCCGCGACGGGGTGGTCTTCCGCTACGGCGACGTCACCGACACCGGCCTGCCGACCGGGCACCTCGACGCCATCACCTGCATGTCGGTCATCGAGCACGGCGTCCCGCTCGAGGGCTTCGTCGCCGAGTCGGCGCGCCTGCTGCGCCCCGGCGGTGTGCTCGTCGTCTCGACGGACTACGACCAGGACCCGCCGGACACGACGGGCAAGGTGATCTACGGCTCGCAGGTCCACATCTTCTCGCCGGACGAGATCCGTGACCTCGTGGCCATGGCCGACCGCCACGGCCTCGAGCTCGTCGGCACGATCGATGAGGCGACGCTGGCGCACAGCGAGCGACCGGTCCACTGGGCGAGGATCGACCTCGACTACACCTTCATCCTGCTGACCTTCCGCAGGCGCTGAGGCCTCAGGGCCGGATCCGCGCCAGCAGCGGCCCGAGTGCCGCCTCGTAGGCCCGGAGGTCCGCCGGGCGGTCGCTGACGATGCGGAAGATCGCCGCCCGCAGCATCGCCTGCCTGCGCGGGCCGGTGACCCATGCGTCCATGGCGAGAGGATCAGCGTGCCCGCGCACCACTCCGTCGAGCACCGCCGTCGCCTCGGCCCACAGGGCCGGCCGCCAGTACGGGGCGAGGTCGATGACGACGGGAGCGCCTCGCGGGTCGAGCAGGATGTTGCCGGCGAGGTCGCCGTGGACGAGCTGCGCGGGCCCGAGGTCGGTGTCGTCGCGTGCCGCGGCCAGACGCGCGAGCAGGTCGACGCGCTCGGCCCCGACGGCGTCGGCAGGCAGCGGGCGCTCGCCGAAGGCCACCCGCTCGGCCTCGGCCCACCGCCCCACCGGAGGCTCCTGCGCCGGCGGCCAGGAGGTGACGACCCGGGCGAGCTCCGCGTGCAGCACGGCGCCGACGGCCCGGGTCGCGGCGAGGTCGGTGAGCTGTCGGGTCCCGGGCTCGAAGCGCGAGGCGGCCCAGCCGTCGACGACCCAGCTGCCGTCGCGTGCGGGCACCGGCATCGCGATCCGCAGGTCGCGGTGGTCGCGCCCGGGGCGCATGTCGAGGTCGACCGCCAGCCGGGCGAGCACCGGGCTGAGCAGGTCCTGGACCCGTGGCCCACGCCCGGGGGAGAGCACGAGGTCGCCGGCGCGGACGCTGCCGCCCTGCCCGCCGGTGAGGGGCTCGATGTCGCCCGGGACCGCAAACATGTCGAGCACGTGCTCCGTCGGTCGCATGCCTGTCACCGTACGGCGGCACAATCGACGGCGTGACCTCCGCACCCATCACCCGGCGCCACCGCCCGCCGGTGCCCGTCGACCTCGGGCTGGTGCTGCCCCCCTTCGTCCGTGGTGCCGGGGACCCGACGAGCCACCGCGCCCGCGACGGCTGGTGGTTCGGCTGGACCACGCCGGCCGGCACCGTGACCCTCCACCTCAGGGCCGAAGGGAGCGATGTCGTCGCCTCGGCGTGGGGAGACGGTGGCGACTGGGTGCTCGACCGGCTCCCTGACCTCGTCGGCGGCCGCGACGACCCCGAGGCCTTCGTCCCGCACCACGAGCTCGTCGCCCGCGGGTGGCCGCGGATGCGCGGCTGGCGGGTCCCTGCCAACGGCCTCGTCGTGCAGATGCTCGTGTGCTCCGTGCTCGAGCAGCGGGTCACGGGGCGCGAGGCCTTCAGCAGCCAGCGCCAGCTCGTGCGCCGCTACGGCTCGCCCGCCCCGGGGCCCGGCGAGGAGCTCGGGCTGATCTGCCCGCCCACGCCCGCCGAGTGGGCCCGCATCCCCTCGTGGGCCTGGCTGCGGGCCGGCGTCGACAGTGCCCGGTCACGTGTCGCCGTCGGCGTGGTGCGCGTGGCCGGACGGCTCGACGAGTGCGCCGACCTGCCGCTGGAGCAGGCGCACGCGCGGATGCGCTCGCTCCCCGGCATCGGTGTCTGGACCGCCGCAGAGGTCGCCCAGCGTGCTCTCGGCGATGCCGACTCACCGAGCTTCGGTGACTACCACGTCGCCAAGGACGTGACGCTCGCGCTCGACGGGGTCGTCGGCGACGACGCCCGCATGGCCGAGCTGCTCGAGCCCTATGCCGGTCAGCGCTATCGCGCCCAGAGGGTCATCACCGCCACCGCCGGCCACCGTCCCCGCCGGGGCCCCCGACGGTCCCTGCCGACCCACCTGCCGACGCGCTTCTGAGGCGGCCGGCCGGGCGCGTCAGGCGTGGGCGAGGACGTCGGCGGGGGAGGCGTCGGTGGGCAGCCAGGTGACGCGCAGGTCGCGGTAGAGGCCGGCGACACCGGAGGCCGTGGGGTCGATGCCGACGGCGGCCAGCGAGGGGCCGAGGTCGGTGAGGTCCGGGGTGATGCCGACGATCGTCGCCGAGGTGCCGCGGAGGGCGTCACGGACGCCGGGGACGCCGAGCACGATGCCGATCGACAGGACCGGGTCACCCCCGGGGAGCACGACGACGTCGGCCTCACGGATCGCGTCGAGGACGCCCGGTGCCGCCGCGGCGCGGTCCATGCCCGCGACGACGAAGCGGGTGGCGGTGGGGGAGCCGAGCTCGTGGCGCCACTGCTGGACGTGGACGGCTCGCTGCTCGTCCTGCTCGTCGAGGACGACGTGGGTCTCGACGGGGACATCGCTCATGGGGAGCAGCCGGACCCCCTGCGCCGGCAGGCCGCGGCGCTCGGCGAGGCGCTGGGTGACCTCGCTGGGCGTGGCGCCCTGGCCGAGCCATGCGGTGCGGGCCAGGTGGGTGCCGATCTCGCGGTCGGTGACCGGGTACCACTGGGGCTGGACGCCGAGGGCGTGCAGCTCGTCGGTGACCAGGGAGGGGGCGCCGCCGGCGGTGCCGGGGTCGTCGGGGGAGAGGTCGGCGAGGAGCCCGTCGATCTCCGGGGAGATCCGCAGTCCCCACAGGGAGATGTCGTCGCCGGTGTTGGCGATGACGGTGACCTCGGGGGCCGGGGCGGGGCCCTCGGGGTGGTCGACGAGGCCGCGGACGAGTCGGGAGCCGGCGGGGCCGCCGGAGATCACGGTGATGCGCATGGGGACATGCTCTCAGCCGACGAAGGGAGCGCCGCCCCCAGTGGACCGTTCGACGCTTCCATAGCCTGCTCGGCTTGACGACGCACGCATGACACGCATGTAATTACAGACATGTCAGGCCGAAGAACCATCGGTGTGGCGTGAAGTACAGGGTCGAGTGCCGAGGTCGAGGAGGGACCATGCACGAACTTCAGCTGATCACCGGTGGAGAGCTCGCCGACGAATCCACGGAGCTGTCCTGGCAGGAGCGTTCACTCTGCGCCCAGACGGACCCCGAGGCGTTCTTCCCCGAAAAGGGAGGATCCACGCGCGAGGCCAAGAAGGTCTGCGTCGGGTGCGAGGTGCGACAGGAGTGCCTCGAGTACGCCCTCGAGCACGACGAGCGCTTCGGCATCTGGGGTGGCCTGTCCGAGCGCGAGCGACGCAAGCTCAAGAAGCGCGCAGTCTGACTGTCGGCGAGGTCGTGACGCAGCCCACCCCCGCGAGTTCCACCGCCACACCCTCTCGGCGGACGACGGCGCCCCCGGCGACCGTCACCGCAGTCGTCGTCGCGCGCGACCGTGAGGGGGCCGGGCAGGTCCTGAGCGCCCTCCTCGCCCAGGACCGTCTGCCCGACCGCATCCTCCTCGTCGACGGCGCGATCGACGGACTCGGCGACACGAGCGACCTCCTCGCTCCGGTCGGCGAGGCCGACATCGAGGTCCTCACCACGACCCTCGGCCCCCGACGCGGGGTCCGCCGGATCCTGCCGGCGATGATCGACCGGTTGCCCCGCGCCGACGTGGGCCGCGACCTCGTGTGGGTCCTCACCTCGCGCACGCGACCGCACCCCCAGGCGCTGCGCCGTCTCGTCGCCGCCAGCGGCCGGGGTGTCGGTCTCGCCACGCCCAAGCTCGTCGACGAGCGCGACCCGAGCCGCCTCGTGCGGATGGGCCTGCAGGTGACCCGCTCCGGCCGCATCGTCCCCCACCCCGAGGCCGGCACGACCGACCAGGGCCAGCACGACGCCGACGTCGACGCCATCGCCGCGCCCCTCGAGGGGCTGCTCATCGACCGTGACACCTACGAGCGGCTCGACGGGCACGACCCCTCCCTGGGCGACTTCGGTGGCGACCTCGACCTCGGCTGGCGCTCGCAGCGGGCCGGCCGCCGGGTCGTCGTCGTCCCCACGGCCGCCGTCGCGGTGCAGCCCACGGCGGCCGAGCGGCACCCGTCCCACGAGCACCGGCGTCAGGCCCGCCGGGCTGCGCTGACCCGGGCGCACGTCGCGACCGCGCCACTGCTCGCGCTGTGGGTCCTGCTGAGCAGCCTCGTCACGGGGCTGGCGCTCGTCGTCCTCAAGCGCCCCGGCATGGGGGCCGACGAGCTCGCGAGCATCCCCGCCGCTCTCGACCTGCGGACCCTCCGGTCCCGGCTGCGGGGGCGAGCCCCGCGCGAGGTCGCGCGCGCCGACCTCGACGCGCTCTTCGTCACCCCCGCCGACGCCCGTCGTCGGATCGTCGACGATGCCCGCAGCGGCGTCGGGCGCGATCCGGGCGTCGAGGCCCGCTCCCTCGAGGTCGAGCGCAGGGGAGGGTGGTTCGCCCACCCGCTGCTGTGGCTCGTCCTGCTCGCCGCGGGGCTGTCCGCGTGGTCGGCCCGCCACATCACCGGCGAGCTGCGCCACCGCGTCGACTCGGGTCTGGTCGGCGGCGAGCTGCTCGGCGGTCGCGCGACCGCCGGCCAGCTCTGGGACGCCTGGTGGACCGGCTGGCACGGTCAGGGCTGGGGGGCCGCGGGCGAGCAGAGCCCCGCTCTCGTCGTGCTCGCCGGGCTGTCGGCGCTCGTCTCCTGGCTCCCCGGCCTCGGCGCGAGCCACTCGCCCGCCGGTGTCGTCCTCGCCCTCCTCGTCGTCACGGCCCTGCCGGTCGCGGCGGCCACCGCCTGGGGCGCCAGCCGCACCTTCTCGACGCACCGGTGGGTGCGTGCCGCGGCCGCCCTGGCGTGGGTGACCACCGCGCCGGCCGCGCTGGCCGTGGGCGAAGGGAGGATCGGTGCCCTCCTCGCGCTGGTCCTGCTGCCGCGCATCGCCGCCGGTCTCGTGCGCGCGACGCGCCGTCACACCGCCTACAGCGACACCGTGCGCACGGCGCTGTGGGCGACCCTGCTCGCGACCGTGGCCCCCGTCTTCGGAGTGGCGACGGTCGTCGTCGGCCTCGGTCTGCTCCTCGTCGGTGACGCGCGCCGTCGGGCCCGCGGGATCACCCTCGCGCTCACCCCCTTCGTCCTCGCCGGGCCGTGGCTGCTCGCGCTCCAGGCGCAGCCCGCCCGCCTGCTCTCCGGGTGGGGTCTGACCGACCTGCAGATCGCGACGCCCGCGACCCGGCTCGCCCTGGGGCAGCTGCCCGGTGGAGCCCCGACGACGTGGTGGACCGCGGCGGTCCTCGCCCTCGGGGTCCTCGCCTTGGCCGTGCCCGGCCGGCGCCCCGGCTCGTGGGTCGCCGCCGGAGTCGGTCTGGTCGGTCTGGCCTGGACCCTCGGGGCGCCGCACCTCGTCCTCGGCCACCGTCCGGCCGGTGCCGCGGACCCGGGGGCCGCCGTGACCGCGTGGGCCGGCCTCGGCCAGATCGTGCTCGTCGGCAGTGCCCTCGTCGCGGTGCTCCTCGCCTCCGACACGCTGCCGGACCGGCTGCGCGGTGCCGGCCGTCGACTGTGGCTCCTCGTGCCGGCGGTCGGCCTGACCGTGGCGGCCGTCGGCAGCGGGGTCGTCGTCGGCCAGCACTCCTACGGCGACGGGCTGACGACCTGGCGCGACCCGCGCCCGCTCGTTGCGACCGCCGCTGCCGAGGGGGATCTGGGCGCCAGGACCCTCGTCGTCGAGCCCGCCGGCGAGGGTGTGACCTACCGCCTCGTCGGGGCCGAGCCCGGTGACCTGGTGCGCGACCTGGCCGAGAGCTCGCCCCCCGTACCCGGCGAGGAGGACGTGGCGGCCGCCGTCGCGCAGCTCCTCGGCGCCGGCGAGGGGCAGCGGCTGCCGGCCGACGTACTCGCCGAGCAGGGCGTCTCCCACCTCGTCGTGGTCGACCCGAGCGAGGCCCGGCGCCGACTCGTCGACGCCTCACCGGGCCTGAGCCGACTCGGCTCCAGCGCCGGGACCACGACCTGGGCGGTGCGCTCGGACCTCACCGGCGATTCCGTGCCCTCGCGCGTGCAGGTCTCCACCGAGCGGACCAGCGAGGCCGTCGCCGTCGAGGGCCCGCACGCCGACACCGACGGCGACGTCTCCGTCCCACGGGCCGACACGCTCACCATCGCCGAGTCGCTCGACTGGAGCGACCGCGCGCAGGTGCGCGCCGACGGGCGCCTCCTCACCGCCCAGACGCACAGCGCGGTCCCGACCTACGAGCTGCCGGAGCGCACCGACGAGGTGAGCGTCTCCTTCGGGGCCGGCCACCCGTGGTGGAAGCTCGGGCAGGGGATCGCGCTCGTCCTGGCCCTCTACCTGGCCCTGCCGACCGAGCGGCGGATCGACCCCGACGAGGAGGACGCCCGATGAGCCCGTCCCGCCCCTGGCTGACCCCGGTCTCGCGGGTGCTCGCCGTCGCGGTCGTCGCCGGTGCCGGCGTGGTCGGTGCCGACCGCATCGGGGCCGCGCCCGAGGCGACCTCCGCCCCCGGACGGCGCGTCGAGCGCCGCGCCCACCCTGACGACCTCCTACTGCCCTGGAGACCCCTTCGCGGGTGGGGCAGAGGACTCCCCGGCCGTCGACGTCACGGGGGCGATCGACGCGATGGCCGCTCCCGGCGAGGTGCTCGACGGTGTCGTCAGCCCCTCGGACGACCCGGGCCGGATCACCGTCGAGGAGTTGTCGAAGGCGAGCGCCACCGACCCCAAGGACTCCTCCGAGAGCGGCCCGACGCAGGTGTCGCGCGACGAGCTCGGCGCCGAGTCGGTGCGCGTGCGGGGCACCGGCGAGCGGGCTCCGGGCCTCGTCGCGACCGAGTCCTTCACCGCCTCCGGTGAGGACGTCCAGGGTCTGGCCGCCCTCCCGTGCGCCGCTCCCACGGCCGATGCGTGGCTCGTCGCCGGCGGCGGCGACCGCGGCCGGCAGGAGCGGCTCGTCCTGACCAACCCGGGCGGCAATGCCGTCAGCGCCCGGGTCGAGGCCGTCGGTGCCGATGGCGGCGGCGACGCCAAGGACCGCTCGGTGGTCGTGCCGGCCGGCGGCCGCAGCACCGTGCTGCTCGACAGCCTCGGCGGCACCGAGGCGCCGCAGGCCGTGCACGTGACGACGACCGGCGGTCTCGTGGCCCCGGTGATCGTCGACCAGCATCTCGACGGGCTGACCCCGGCAGGCGTCGACGTCGTGGGCCCGACCGCGCAGCCGGGCACGCGCCTGGTCCTCCCGGGCAATGCCAACGGCTCCGACCGCGGTCTGGTCATCGCGGCTCCCGGCGATCGCGACGCCGTCGTCCAGGTCCGCCGGCTGAGCGAGGATGCCGCCCGCAGCGCCGAGGTCGTCACCGTCCCGGCCGGTGAGGTCGTCGACGTCGACCTCGAGACCTCCGACGGCATGCGCTCCTGGGTCGTCGAGTCCGACGAACCCGTCGTCGCCGCCTCCTGGACCCGGGCCGAGGGCACGCAGGGGCGCAGCGACATGGCCTGGTCGGTCGCCACGCCCGCGATCGGGCGACTGGCCGGGGTGGCGCTGCCGAGCGCGAGCGCCGACGACGCCCGGACCTTCGTCGAGGTGACCGCGGCCGACGCTCCCGCCGAGGTGGAGGTGCTCGTCTCCCGGGACGGTGAGGTGAGCACCGAGGAGGTGAGCCTCGACGAGGCGCGCAGCAAGGCGCTGCCGGTGGGACGGGCCGATGCCGTGTGGGTGCGCCCGGTGAGCGGCCGCGTGCACTCCGCGGCGCTCGTCCTGAGCGCGCCCGGCGCGCAGGAGGCGCAGGCCGCCTCGCTGCCGCTGCTGCCCTCGCGTGTCGCCGTGCGCGACGTGCCGGTTGTCCAGGCCCGCTGACCTCCCTTCGCCGGGTTGGGCTCAGCGGGGCGGATCGACCTCGTCGGGGTCGACCCCGAGCAGGCGCGCGACCTGCTCGACCATGACCTCGTGGACGACCTCCGCCTGGTCGGTGCCGCGGGAGATCGTCTCGACGGGGCGGCGGTAGACGACGATGCGCGCCGGCAGGGGCCCGTGCGCCGGCCACAGCCGGGCGAGGGGCACGCCCTCCTCCCAGCCGGCGGGGTCCGACGGAGGGATGTCCTCGACGGCGAACTCCACGTCGGCCCACCGGCGCCCGAGCACGCCGCGGAAGCGCTGTGCGGTGTCGATGACGAGGTCGTCGAAGGCCTCCGCCCGGGTCGCCATCGCCGGGACGGCAGGGTGCGCGAGCGGGCCGCGCAGGCCCCGGCCACGACGATCTCGATGACGACTCACCCTCCCGATCGTAGGTGGCGGCCGACGGCGTGGCGTCGCACATCGCGGCGATCGTGGCCTAGCCTGCACGGGTGTCCGTCTCTCGCCAGTGCTCCCGTGCCGCGTGCCCGCGACCGGCGGCGCGGACCCTGACCTACGTCTACTCCGACTCCACGGTCGTCCTCGGCCCGCTCGCCACCTACGCCGAGCCCCACGCCTACGACCTGTGCGACGACCACGCCGACCGGCTCACCGCTCCTCGCGGCTGGGACGTCGTGCGGCTGGCCGCCGACCAGCCGGCGCCGGCCACCCACGACGACCTCGTTGCGCTCGCCGAGGTCGTGCGCCGCCGCCCCGAGCCGCAGACCGACTCCGAGCGCACCCGGCACGTCGCCACCAGCGCGCGACCGGAGCCGACGAGCGTCACCGAGACCGGTCGCCGAGGCCACCTGCGCGTGCTGCGCGATCGCGACTGATCCCGCACCCCGACGCCCCCGTCGGGCGAACTAGGCTGGCGCGGTGACCACCACGCTCTCCGACTTCGTCAAGGCCTACGACGTGCGCGGGCTCGTCCCGCAGCAGCTCAACATCGACGTGGCGCACGCCCTCGGTGCCGCTTTCGCCGAGGTCGTCGCCCTCGAGGAGGGCGCCTCGGCCGTCGTCATCGGTCACGACATGCGCCCCAGCTCCCCGGAGCTCGTCGACGCCCTCGCCCGCGGGATCACCGCGCGTGGGGTCGACGCGATCCTCATCGGGCTGGCCAGCACCGACGGCCTCTACTACGCCAGCGGGGCGCTCGGGCTGCCGGGCGCGATGTTCACCGCGAGCCACAACCCGGCCCGCTACAACGGCATCAAGTTCTGCCGCACCGGGGCCCGCCCGGTCGGGCAGGAGTCCGGTCTGGCGCAGATCCGCGACCTCGCCCAGGCCCACCTCGACGCCGGGGTGTCCGCCTTCGACGGGGTCCGCCCCGGCACCGTCACCCGACGAGACGTCCTCGTCGACTACGCCACCTTCCTGCGCGGCCTCGTCGACCTGTCGGGCTGCCGCCCCCTTCGGGTCACCGTCGACGCCGGCAACGGCATGGGTGGGCTGACCGTCCCCGCCGTCCTCGGCACCGACTCGGGGCTGCCCGGCCTGCCCCTGACGATTGACCCGATGTACTTCGAGCTCGACGGCACCTTCCCCAACCACGAGGCCAACCCCCTCGACCCCAAGAACCTCGTCGACCTCCAGGAGCGGGTCCGCAGCCACGGCGCCGACATCGGCATCGCCTTCGACGGCGACGCCGACCGCTGCTTCGTCGTCGACGAGCACGGTGACCCGGTGAGCCCGAGCGCGATCACGGCGATGATCGCCAGTCGCGAGATCGCCCGCGAGGTCGCCGCCGGTCGCGCCGCCGCCGACGTGGCGATCGTGCACAACGCGATCACCTCGGCCGCGGTGCCGCAGATCATCACCGAGGCCGGTGCCCGCCCCGTGCGCACGCGCGTGGGCCACAGCTACGTCAAGGCCGACATGCGCGAGCACGACGCGGTCTTCGGCGGGGAGCACTCGGCGCACTACTACTTCCGCGACTTCTGGTTCGCCGACACCGGCATGCTCGCCGCGATGCACGTGCTCGCCGCGCTCGGCGAGAGCGATGCCCCGCTGAGCCAGGTCATGGCGCCCTACGAGCGCTACGTCGCCTCCGGCGAGATCAACTCGACCGTCGCGGACGCCGCCGCCGTCACCGAGGTCGTGCGGTCGCGGCACGCCACCGAGGGGACGAGCGTCGACGAGCTCGACGGGCTCACCGTCACCCTGCCCGGCGCCGACGGCGCCCCGCAGTGGTGGTTCAACCTGCGCCCGAGCAACACCGAGCCGCTGCTGCGGCTCAACGTCGAGGCCGCCGACGAGGCGACCATGGCGCGGGTGCGCGACGATGTCCTGACGACGATCCGAGAGGCCTGACATGAGCGAGTCCACGATGCAGCCCTGGCTGCGCGAGATCCTGCGCTGCCCCGCGTGCCGCGCCGAGCTGCGCGACGAGACCGGCGCGGCCGGCCCCGAGCTGGTGTGCACCGGCGCCGAGTGCGGCCTGGCCTACCGCGTGGACGACGGCATCCCCGTCCTCCTCGTCGACGAGGCCCGGCCCCGGGGCTGAGGCGACCATGGCCCCCTTCGACGAGACGCTGCTCGACGACGAGGGGCACCGTCGCGCCGTCGACACCACCGACATGCTGCGGGCCCTGGCGGGCTCCGGGGCCCAGGTGCGGCGGGCGATGACCACCTGTGCCGAGACCGATCTGGCCGGTATCTCGCGCGACCGTCCCCGGGCGGTGCACGTCGCCGCGGTCGGGGGAGCGGAGGCGGTCGGCTCGGTCCTCGACCTGCTCGTCTCGCGCAGCGGTCCCGTCCTGCTGAGCGCCGACGGCTCCGGCCCGCTGCCGGGCTGGGTCGGCACCCTCGACCTCGTCATCGCCGTCTCCCTCTCGGGGCGGGCCGAGGGCCCCGTCCGCCAGGCGCGCGAAGCCGCCCGGCGCGGCGCCCAGCTGCTGACGATCGGCGCTCCTGACAGCCGGCTCGCCGATGCGGCCGCGCACGCCCGCGGGGTGCACGTGCCCGTCGAGGTACCGGGTGGGCACTCGCGCACGGCGATGTGGGGGCTGGTCACCCCCGCGCTCTTCGCCGCCACCGCCTGCGGGGTCGCCGAGGTCCCACCCGAGGTGCTCGCCGCCGTGGCCGACCGACTCGACGATCAGGCCGAGCGCTTCCGGCCCGATGCGGAGTACTTCGTCAACCCCGCCAAGACCCTGGCCCTGGAGTTGTCCGAGCTGGCGCCCGTCGTCCTCGGCGACGGACCGGTGACGGGCGTCGCGGCGCACCGAACGAGCGCGATGCTCGCCCGCACGGCGCGCACGCCCGCCACCTGGGGCCGGCTGCCCGATGCGGCGGCCCAGGTCGTCGCCTGCCTGTCCGGTCCCTACGCGGGTGGCCAGCAGGCGCCCGACGGCGGGCGAGACGTCTTCGCCGACCCCTACGTCGACGGCCCCGCTGGTCCACAGCTCGGGCTGCTCCTGCTGCGCGACCCGGTCCCGGCGGCCGGCGACGACCCGAGCGAGGTCGAGCGGCACAACACCGCCCAGTCGGTCGCCGACCACGCCGGGGCCAGCGGGGTCCGGGTCCTCGAGCACACGGCCTCGCCCGGCCACCCGCTCGAGCGGCTCGCCGAGCTCGTCGCGCTCACCGACTTCGCGGCCACCTACCTCGCCATCGGTCACGGGCTCGACCCCGCGACCGCCCCCGGCATCTCCGACCTCCACCTGCCCAGAAAGGCCCCCGAGTGATCGACGTCGACATCGCTGTCATCGGCAGCGGATCCGGCAACAGCCTGCTCACCGACGACCTGTCGGACCGCAGCTTCGCGATGATCGAGGGTGGTGCCGTCTTCGGCGGTACCTGCCTCAACGTCGGCTGCATCCCGACGAAGATGTACGTCCACGTCGCCGAGATCGCCACCGCGGTGCGCGAAGGGGGGCGGCTCGGTGTCGATGCGACGCTCGAGCGGGTGCGCTTCACCGACGTGCGCGACCGCGTCTTCGGGCGGATCGACCCGATCTCCGCGGCCGGTGAGGCCTATCGCCGCGACGAGGAAGGGGTGCACCTGCTGCGCGGTCGGGCGCGTTTCACCGGGCCGCGCGAGCTCGAGGTGGCGCTGCTCGACGGTGGGACCGAGCAGGTCCGTGCCCGCCAGGTGGTCGTGGCCACCGGGTCCCACGCCGTGATCCCCGACGAGCTGGCGGCAGCCGCCGAGCGCGAGGGCGTCGAGCTGCACACCTCCGACACCGTGATGCGGCTGCCTGACCTGCCGGCGCGGATGCTCGTCGTCGGGGCCGGCTACATCGCCATGGAGATGGCGCACGTCTTCTCCGCCTTCGGTACCGAGGTCGTCGTCTCCGCCCGTGGAGACCGCCTGCTGCGCCACCTCGACGGCGACATCTCGGCGGCCTTCACCGCGGCCGCGGCGGAGCAGTGGGACGTGCGCTTCCGGACCACCGTCACCGACCTGCGTCGGACCGGCAGCGGCGTCACGGCCACCCTCTCCGACGGGTCGACGGTCGACACCGACGTCGTGCTCGTCGCCACGGGCCGCCGGCCGAGCACCCAGGACATGGGGCTGGACGTCGCCGGGGTGGAGGTCCACGACGACGACCGGGTCGTCGTCGACGAGCACGGCCGGACCACCGCCGACGGGGTGTGGTCCCTGGGCGACGCGTCATCCCCCTTCCAGCTCAAGCACGTCGCCAACCACGAGGCGCGCGTCGTCGCCCACAACCTCGCCCACCCCGACGACCTGCAGTCCTACACCCACACGGCCGTCCCGGCCGCGGTCTTCACCCACCCCCAGATCGCCTCCGTCGGGCTCACCGAGGAGGAGGCCCGCGCGCAGGGGCTCGACATCAGCGTCAAGGTGCAGCGGTACGGCGACACCGCCTACGGCTGGGCCATGGAGGACACGAGCAGCATCTGCAAGGTCATCGCCGACCGTCGTACCGGGCGTCTGGTCGGTGGGCACCTCGTCGGCCCGCAGGCGTCGACCCTCATCCAGCCGCTCATCCAGATGATGGCCTTCGACCAACCGGTCGCCGACATGGTCCGTGGCCAGTACTGGATCCACCCGGCGCTCACCGAGGTCGTCGAAAATGCGCTGCTCGGGCTCGACTTCAACCCGCCCGAGGACCACGTGGAGTCGCCGCCGCTCGCCTGAGCGCACCGACCGTCCGGCTCCCATACGCTGTCCCCGTGCACACGACCCACACGATGACCGGATCCCGGCGATGAGCGGCGGTCTCTTCGCCCTGCTCGACGACATCTCGGTGCTGGCGCGGGCCGCAGCCGCGTCCATCGACGACGTTGCCGCAGCCTCGGGCCGGGCCAGCGTCAAGGCCGCCGGGGTCGTCGTCGACGACACGGCCGTCACCCCGCGCTACGTCGAGGGGCTCGACCCCAAGCGCGAGCTGCCGATCATCAAGCGGATCACCGTCGGGTCGCTGCGCAACAAGCTCGTCTTCATCGTGCCCGCGATCCTGCTGCTCAACGCCTTCATCCCCTGGCTGCTCTCCCCGCTGCTCATGCTCGGCGGCACCTACCTGTGCTTCGAGGGCGGGGAGAAGATCTGGGAGAAGGTCTCCGGCCACGGCCACCACGCCGGGGAGGAGGAGCAGGTCGGCGACGAGGACACGATCGTCAAGGGTGCCGTGACGACCGACTTCATCCTCTCCGCCGAGATCATGGTCATCTCGCTCAAGGCGGTGCTCGACGAGGGGCTCGACGACTCCTTCTGGTACCTGCTCGCCGTGATGGTCGTCGTGGCGATCGCCATCACCCTGGTCGTCTACGGGACCGTGGCGCTCATCGTCAAGATGGACGACATCGGCCTGGCCCTCTCCAAGCGCGAGTCCGGCCTCTCGCAGACCGTCGGCCAGAGGCTCGTCTCCGGCATGCCCAAGCTGCTCACCGTGCTGTCCGTCGTCGGGGTCGCCGCGATGCTCTGGGTCGGTGGCCACATCATCCTCGTCGGCCTCGAGGAGACCGGCTGGCTCCCGCAGCCCTACGAGTTCGTCCACCACCTCGAGGAGGTCGTCCACGAGGCGACCGGTGCCCTCGGCGGCATCCTCGGGTGGCTGACCAACACCGTGGGCTCGGCGATCCTCGGTCTGCTCGTCGGTGCCGTCGTCGTGGCGGTCATGCACGTGCTGCCCTTCGGCAAGGACGAAGGGGAGACCGCCGGGGCCCACTGACCCGCTTACGCGGCCCTGAGCCACTCCTCGAGGAGGATCTCGACGCGGGACGCGGTGTGGACGTCTCGGCCGTGGCCGAGGATCGGCGGCGCGTGCGAATGGACCGTGCGCCCGGTGGGCGTGGACAGCGTGATCGCGTGGGGCCCTCCGCCGGGGTCGGGACCGTCTGCATCGAGGCCGGTCGACTCGATCCGGACGGTGAACCCCGGGGCCTCCTTGTCGAGGTTGTGGCGCTGACAGACCCCGAGACCATTGCCCGCGGAGGTGGGTCCGCCGCGTGCTGCGGGGAGGGCGTGGTCGATCTGGGTGATGGGGGCATCGCACCACGGGATGCGGCAGGTCTGGTCGCGCAGCTCGATGAGGCGTCGCAGCCCACCGGTGTGCACGCGCTGCCGGGAGGTCATGGCAACCAGGTCTCGTCCGTCTGCCCCGGTCCACAGCCGGCGCAACCAGGTGCCGGCCCCATCGTCGCCCTCGGCGGCGCACACGGCGAGGAGGTGCTCGCGAGCTTGCGTCGCGGGCACGGCCCCAAAGCCGGTGACCTCGACGCGCTCGCCGACGCCCCGGCCGCCGGCCGGACCACGCGTGGGGTCGACGACCGCGGCGTCCATGACCATCCCGATCTCGACGGGTTGGGGCTGCCCGGAAGCTCGTCCGGACAACAGCTCGAGCGCTGTATCGGCCTGCCACGCCCCCGCGCCGCGCTCGTCGGCGGCTCGCTCGGCGTCCATGACCGGGTCACCGGTGGCGGTGCGTCGGGCTGCCTCGGCGGACTTGAGCGCGGCCAGGGCACCGACCACCTGCACGACGGGGCCGAGGATGCTCAGCCGGGCCATGCCATCGGGTGCCGGTCGCGCAGAGACGTGTCGGGAGGCTGCGGCGCGCCGGCGCCGCTCGACGATGGCGGCCTGGTCGAGGTCGATGCAGGCGCGGTGCGCGGCCGCTGCCAGACCTCGGTCACCGAGGGTGGTCAGGCACTTCGTCAGGCGGCGGTCGGCCTCGCGGCGGTTGGCCGGGGACAGGCACGAGGTCTCGCGAGCGACGATGGTGGCGCGCCACTCGCTGATCCGACCCGAGGTCAGGGCGGCCATGGTGTGGGGCAGGTCGGTCACGAGCGCGCGGGCCACGCCCACGTGGCGGTCGGCCTGGCCGGGGGAGCAACGTCGCGCCAGAGCGACCTCGGTCCGCGAAGCTCTGCGCAGGACGGCGGCCTCACGTCGGGTGATCTCACCGCTGGCCCGCTGTTGCCCGGCACGCTCGTCGCGGTCGGCCACGAAGGCTGCGGTGGCTCGGGCCTGCACCGCGGACGCGGCTCCCTTCGCCGCCTCGAGCACGGCGACCACCCCGAGGAGGTCCGCCTCGCCCAGGCCGGTGACGTCGGTGCCCGACAGCTCGGCGAGCGTCGCCCGCAGACCCGCGAGCACGCCCCCTTCGTCGTCAGTGGTCGACGCTGTCGTCGGCTGCGTCATCGCGGCCCCCTTTCCCCACCACCCAGTATCGAACATGTGTTCGAGAACGTCAAGGGTTGGGGCAAGATGGTGGACCGCGGGCACTAGACTGTCGGCGCCGGCGTGGGTGATGACCCGCGACAGGCCCAGAAGGGTCGCGCCGGGTCCGATCCCACACCTGTCACAGGAGTTTTCACGTGTCCTTCGACTACAAGGTCGCCGACCTGGGCCTCGCCGAGGCCGGCCGTCACCAGATCCGCCTCGCCGAGCACGAGATGCCCGGCCTGATGAGCCTGCGCGAAGAATATGGCGAGAGCCAGCCGCTCAAGGGCGCGCGCATCGCCGGCTCGCTGCACATGACCGTCCAGACCGCCGTGCTCATCGAGACCCTCACGGCGCTGGGCGCCGAGGTCCGCTGGGCCAGCTGCAACATCTACTCGACGCAGGACGAGGCCGCCGCGGCGATCGTCGTCGGCGCCGGCACCCCCGAGGACCCGCAGGGCGTCCCGGTCTTCGCGTGGAAGGGCGAGAGCCTGCAGGAGTACTGGGACTGCACCGAGCAGATCCTCACCTGGGCCGACGGCGGGCCCAACATGATCCTCGACGACGGTGGCGACGCCACGATGCTCGTCCACAAGGGCAAGGAGTGGGAGGCCGCCGGTCAGGTGCCGCCCACGACCGACGAGGACTCCGAGGAGTTCGGCGTCTTCAAGGCGCTCGTGCGCCGCACCTTCGAGACCGACCCGCAGAAGTGGACCACGGTCGCCGCCGGCATCAAGGGCGTCACCGAGGAGACCACGACCGGCGTGCACCGCCTCTATCAGCTCGCCGAGGCCGGCGAGCTGCTCTTCCCGGCGATCAACGTCAACGACGCCGTCACCAAGAGCAAGTTCGACAACAAGTACGGCACTCGTCACTCCGTCCTCGACGGTCTCAACCGCGCCACCGACGTCCTCGTCGGCGGCAAGGTGGCCGTCGTCGCGGGCTACGGCGACGTCGGCAAGGGCGTCGCCAGCGCACTCGCCGGTCAGGGCGCCCGCGTCGTCGTCACCGAGGTCGACCCGATCTGCGCGCTCCAGGCCGCGATGGAGGGCTTCGAGGTCACGACGATGGACAAGGCCGCGACCTACGGCGACATCTTCGTCACGACGACCGGCTGCTACGACGTCATCACCGCCGAGCACATGTCGTCGATGAAGAACAAGGCGATCGTCTCCAACATCGGCCACTTCGACAACGAGATCGACATGGCCGGCCTCGCCCGCATCGACGGCGTCACCAAGACCGAGATCAAGCCGCAGGTCCACGAGTGGACCTTCGCCGACGGCCACTCGATCATCGTGCTGTCCGAAGGCCGCCTGATGAACCTCGGCAACGCCACGGGTCACCCGAGCTTCGTCATGTCCAACTCCTTCGCCAACCAGACGATCGCCCAGATCGAGCTCTTCGACAAGGCCGATGAGTACGTCGACGAGGAGGGTCGGCCGAGCGTTACCACCCTGCCCAAGCACCTCGACGAAAAGGTCGCCCGCCTGCACCTCGACGCCCTCGGCGTCGAGCTGACCGAGCTGACCAAGGGTCAGGCCGAGTACCTCGGCGTCGACGTCGCAGGGCCCTACAAGCCGGAGCACTACCGCTACTGAGCCCAGTCACAGCGGGGCCCGGAGACACCCGTCTCCGGGCCTCGCTGCGTCCGGTGGCTGAGGTACGACGCAGGAGCGTCGCAGGCCCCCGGTCGGTCAGGGGTGGAGCGTGGCGAGGGCGGCGTCGCTGTCGCGCAGGGCGGCGCGGTCGTAGGTGGAGGAGAAGGCGAGGACCTCGTCGGCGCCGGTGCGCTCGACGATCGCGGTGAGCTGCTCGGCGACGTCGCCGGCGGTGCCGTGGACCGCCTGGTCGAGGTGCCGCTCGACCTGCTCCTGCTGGCGGGCGGTGAGGCGCAGCGCAGGCTCCGGACGAAGGGGAGGGAAGGCCCCGGTCGTGCGCGACTCCACCATGGCCCAGGCCTCGGGCAGCACGAGGTCGCGGGCGCGTGCGGGTGCGTCGGCGACCAGCACGTCGACGCTGACGAGCACCCGCGGCGCGTCGTCGGGGTGGCGCGGGCGGAAGGCGGCGCGGTAGTCCGCCAACGGCGTCAGATCACCGTGAACCAGCGGCCCACCGACGACCACCGGCAGCCCCAGCCGCGCCGCGACGGCCAGACCCGACCCGGTCGCGAGGACGAAGAGCGGGGGAGCGGGCACCCCCTTCGGCATCGCGGTGACGGGACCGGCATCGGCCAGCAGGTCGACCAGGGCGCTGACGTCGCCCGCGAAGTCGTCCGGGCCGTAGTCGTGCACGCCGAGCGCGTCCCGGACCGGCGCGGTGAAGCCGAGCGACCGCCCGACCCCGAGGTCGACGCGGCCGGGGTGGAGGGCGGTGAGCATCTTCGCCTGCTCGGCCACGACGATCGGCCGGTGGTTGGGCAGCATGACCCCGCCCGAACCGACCCGGATGCGCTCGGTCCGGGCCGCGATCGCCGCCATGAGCAGGGGCGGGCTCCCGCTGGCGATGCCCGGCACGGCGTGGTGCTCCGCCACCCAGATCCGGTCGAAGCCCAGCTCCTCTGCCCGGTGGGCGCGCTCCACGGTGTCGTGCAGCGCGAGGGCGGTCGGCTCCCCGGCCCGGGTGCGTGAGCGGTCGAGCAGGCTGATCGGGACGGGCCGGGTGGTCACCCATCGAGCCTAGGCTGCCCCGGTGTCGTGGGCATCGGAGGGCGAAGGGAGCAGCTTCAGCCCGATGACCGCGCCGACGATGCCCACCAGCAGCAGGGCCTTGAGCGGGGTGAAGGTCTCGGCTCCTGTGACCATCGCCCAGGTGACCGTGAGGGCGGCCCCGACCCCGGTCCACACGGCATAGCCGGTGCCGATGGGGATGGTGCGCACGGCCAAGGCGAGGCCGCCCATGCTCAGGGCGAGGGCGACGAGGAAGAGCAGGGTGGGACGCAGGCGGGTGAAGCCGTGGGACGCGGACAGCGCCGCCGCCCAGACGGCCTCGAGCATCCCCGAGACAACGAGCACGAGCCAGGACATGACAACTCCTCGATGAGTCCGTCGTGTCGTGGTGCGGGTACGGCTCCGTCGTCCGCAGGCCCGATCGCCGGACCTCTGGTCCGAGGCTACCGGCCGTGGCTCACGGTGTCGGCCGGGCCCCTGTGTGATGATGAGCAGGCAGCTGCACACCCCGTGGGAAGGCAAGACCGTGAAGGGACGTGTCCTCGTCGTCGACGACGACCAGGCGCTGGCCGAGATGCTCGGGATCGTCCTGCGCAAGGAGGGCCTCGACGTGGCGCACGTGGGCGACGGTGCGAGGGCGATCGACGCCTTCCACGAGTCGCGACCCGACCTCGTGCTCCTCGACGTCATGCTGCCCGGCATGGACGGCATCGAGATCTGCCGCCGGCTGCGGCAGGAGTCCGGGGTGCCGATCGTCATGCTCACCGCCCGCACCGACACCGTCGACGTCGTCGTCGGTCTCGAGTCCGGCGCCGACGACTACATCGTCAAGCCCTTCAAGCCGCAGGAGCTCATCGCCCGCCTGCGCGCGCGGCTGCGCCGTGGCGACGAGCCCGAGCCCGAGCGGCTGACGATCGGCGACCTGACGATCGACGTCGCCGGTCACTCGGTCAAGCGTGGCGACCAGTCGCTCGGCCTGACCCCTCTCGAGTTCGACCTCCTCGTCGCGCTCGCCCGCAAGCCGTGGCAGGTCTTCAGCCGCGAGGTGCTCCTCGAGCAGGTCTGGGGCTACCGCCACGCCGGTGACACCCGCCTGGTCAACGTGCACGTCCAGCGGCTGCGCTCGAAGATCGAGCACGACCCGGAGAACCCCCAGATCGTCGTCACCGTCCGCGGGGTCGGGTACAAGGCAGGGCCGTCCTGACGATGACCTCGGCCCTCGACACCGAGGAGGCCGGGGCCCCGGACGCGGCGCGCGCCGGGCAGCCGGCCGAGCCCGAGCAGCCCACCGACGGCTGGCTCGTGCGGCAGGTCAAGCAGCTCGTGGGGCACTGGCGGCGCTCGCTGCGCTTCCGGGTCGTGACGAGCACCCTGATCCTCGGCCTCGTCGTCGTCTCGATCATCAGCCTGACGATGTACCGCTCGATCGCCGACGGGCTGATCGACGACCGGATCAACCGCGCCCAGGCCGAGTCGCGTGACCTGACCAACGATGCCCAGGCCCGCTTCAACAGCTACACCGGCGCCGCGGCGGCCGGCGAGCTGTCGGTCTTCGCCAACACCGTCGTCAACAGCACGCTCAAGGCGCCGGCCGGCGACGACAGCCGCTACGTCGTCTTCACCCGCAGCCTCAACAACACGACCGACGTGCGCATCCCCTCCGAGGAGTCGGACGACGTCAGCCTCGAGGCGGTCCCGAGCTCGCTGCGCCAGTCGGTCTCGGCCGACCCGACGAGGCAGTCGACGACGACGATCGAGCTGGCGCGACCGACGCACGACGACGTCGGCTCCGACCTGCCCGGCACGGCCACCACGGCCGACACCGTGCCGGCCGTCGTCGTCGGGTCGCAGGTCGAGCTGCCGAGCGCCGGCACCTACGACATCTACCTGATCTACCCCATGGACCAGGAGGAGGCGACCCTCGACACGATCTCGCGCTCCTTCATCCTCGGTGCGCTCTTCCTCATCGCGCTCGTCTCCGCCATCGCCTACATCGTGACGAGCATGATCGTCACCCCCGTCCGTCGGGCCGCGGCCGCCGCCGAGCGGCTCTCCTCCGGGCACCTCAACGAGCGCATGTCAGCGCGCGGTCACGACGACCTCGCCCTGCTCGGGCAGTCCTTCAACGACATGGCCGACAACCTGCAGACCCAGATCCGCCAGCTCGAGGGGCTGTCGAGGGTGCAGCAGCGCTTCGTCTCGGACGTCTCCCACGAGCTGCGCACGCCGCTGACGACGATCCGCATGGCGGCCGACCTGCTGCACTCCTCGCGCGACGAGATGGACCCGGTCGCCGGCCGGTCGGCCGAGCTGCTCCACGACGAGCTCGACCGCTTCGAGGAGCTGCTCGCCGACCTGCTCGAGATCAGCCGCTACGACGCGGGTGCGGCCGTCCTCGAGCAGGACCCCGTCGACCTCTTCGCCATCGTCGACCGGGTCGTCGACTCCACGGCGTCGATCGCCGACACGCGGGGCAGCGAGGTCACCATCCACCGCCAGCCGGGCCAGACGGCCGTCGCCGAGGTGGACTCCCGGCGCATCGAGCGGGTCCTGCGCAACCTCGTCGTCAACGCCATCGAGCACGGCGAAGGCCGTCCGGTCGACGTCTGGGTGGCCGCCGACGACGATGCCGCGGCCGTGCTGGTCGTCGACCACGGAGTCGGGCTCAAGGCCGGCGAGGCCTCCCTCGTCTTCAACCGCTTCTGGCGGGCCGACCCGGCCCGCACCCGGACCACGGGCGGGTCCGGCCTCGGGCTGGCGATCGCCATCGAGGACGCGCGGCTCCACCACGGCTGGCTGCAGGCGTGGGGCGAGCCGGGGGAGGGGTCGCGGTTCCGGCTCACCGTGCCCCGCACCGCAGGTGGCCAGTTGGCCTCCTCGCCGCTGCCGCTCACCCCGCGTGAGGGCGACCTGCCCCGGGACGAGGCATGAGCCCCGGCGACCTGTCCCGCCGGGGCTTCCTTGGGATCGCGGCGGCCGGCGCCCTGGCCGGTTGCGGGCTCGGCACCGACTCGACGATCCGCCCGGGTCTCGAGGTCGACGGTGAGCCGCCCGTGCCCCTCAACCGCATCCCCAACCGCCCGGAGGAGGGCGCCAGCGCCGACGAGATCATCCTCGGCTTCCTCCATGCCGGGGCCACGAGCGGCGAGCGGCTCGACATCACCCGCTCCTACCTCACCGACGCCATGGCCCGCGGCTGGATCCCCGACAGCCAGACGGTGATCTACGACGACGGCGAGCCGGAGGTGCGGCCCATCACGGGGCGCCGCAATGCCTACCGGATCAAGGTGCACGTCGCGGCGATCATCGACACCGAGGGTCGCTACACCGTCGCGCCGCCCAACCTGTGGGAGGTCTTCGACTTCGAGATGACCCAGGTCGAGGGCGAGTGGCGCATCGACAAGCTCGAGGACGGGTTCGGTCGCCTGCTGCAGGACCAGGAGGTCGGCTACATCTTCCGCGACTTCCCGGTGCACTACCCGGCCATCGGCTGGAACACCCTGGTCGTCGACCAGCGGTGGTTCCCCCAGGACCAGCTGGCGACCCGACTCGTGCGGGCGCAGCTGGGGCGCGTGCCCGACTACCTCGAGGACGCGGTCTCCACGGACAACGGCGCGCGACTGGTCGTCGACGCCGTCCCGGTGCGCGACGGGGTCGCCCGCGTCGACCTCGACGTCGAGTCCGTCGCCGACGACACGACGACCCGCAAGAAGCTCGCGGCCCAGCTCGTGGCCACCCTGATGTCCGTGCCGCAGGTGACCGAGGTGAGCATCACCCTCTCGGGCAACGCCCTTGAGCTGGGGATCGACGCACCGCTGACGACGCCCGAGCAGCTCGGCTTCGTCGACCGCACGCAGACGGGCACCCCGTCGGTCTTCGCCCGGGCCGAGGACAAGGTCGTCAAGGTCGGCGACCGGCTGTCCGCGGTCTCCGAGCAGCACATGCGCACCGCCGCGACGAAGTTCGAGCCGATCCCTGACGGCTCCCGGATCATGGGTGCGCGCCTCGACGGTCAGGAGCTGGGCGTGCTCGACCGCACCCGGCGCGAGCTGACCCGATACCGCGACAACGGCACCCACGTCGCGGTGCCGACCTTCGCCGCCGACATGACCCGCCCCTGCTACGACTACTTCGGGGTGCTGTGGGTCGGCGGCTCGGGGCTGGGCCGCGAGACGGGACACCGGCTCTGGGCCGTCAACGCCACCGCCGACACCGACGACACCTCGGCCTCGGCGCCCAAGCACGTCCCCACCCCGTGGCTGGGTCGGCGCTTCGTGCGCGCGGCCGTCGTGTCACCGGAGGGCAGCCGGATCGCGGTGATCTCCGAGGAGTCGCTGGGCACCGGCAGCACCCTCGAGGTGGCCGGCGTGGTGCGTCGGGCCAACGGCCTGCCGCTCAAGACCTCGCCGCAGACCTTCCGTGTCGGCGCCCAGCTGGTCGAGATGGTCGATGCCGTGTGGGTTGACCCGACGACGCTGGCCGTCATAGGTCGGCGCGACAAGCAGTCGGTGCTCCAGCCCTATCTCGTCCACGTCGGGGGGACGGTCGACGAGGTGGCCGAGCGACCCGGCGCCGCGCGGATCACGACCACCGGCGACGAGCGCGACATCGTGCTCATCACCGAGGGGAACAAGGTGTTCCAGCGCTCGGGTGGGCGGTGGCAGTCCTTGCCCGCCCTCACCGGTGTGGCTGCGGGAGGCGTGTGACCCTCCCTTCGTCCACAGCCCGAAGGGAGTGACCCGCGCCGTCCACAGGAGGTCACCACCGACGACCGCCGGCGTACGACGGAGCAAGACTGCCGTCGTGGGATCTGCGATCGGTGGGGTGCTGCGCGCGGCGGTCGACCTCGTGCTGTCCCGGACGTGTGCGGGGTGTGGTTCGCCCGACGTCGGCCTGTGCCCCGGGTGCCGCCTCGAGCTGGCCGACCTGGCCCTCGACGACCTCGGCCCGCTGGCGCCGCGTCCCGTCCCGCCCGGCTGGCCGGGGTGCCACGGCACGCTGCGCTACGACGGGGTCGCCTCGCGGCTGGCGACGGCCTTCAAGGACGAGGGGCGGCGAGATCTGGCTGCACCCATGGGCGCCCTGCTCGCCGATGCCGTGGCCCGTGCCCTGGCCACGACCTCCCCGTCCGCAGGGCTGCCGGTGCTCCTCGTCCCCGTGCCCTCCTCACGGGTGGCGATCCGCCGTCGGGGAGACCAACCCATGCTCCTGCTCGCCCGCCGGGCGGCCCGCGTCGTGGGTCCCACGGTGCAGGTGGCGACGGCGCTGACGACGGTCCGGCGCACCGCCGACCAGGCCGGTCTCGACCAGGCGTCGCGGCGGGCCAACCTCCACGGGGCGATGCGGGTGACCGACCCCCGCCGGGTCCGCGGCCGGCACGTCCTCGTCGTCGACGACGTGCTGACCTCCGGTGCCACGCTCGCCGAGGCGCACCGCGCGGTGCTCGCCGCGGGGGCGGCCGACGTGTGTCTGGCGGTCGCGATGGTGACCCCGCGCAGGTCATCGGCCGTTCACCTATCTTTCCGTGCGCGCTCGGACTAACGTGTCGTCATGGGTCCCTCGTTCGACCGGCACGGCCGGAGAGACGCAGGGGCCTTCCGCGTCCTCGGGCGGCGGCCCGAGGACGACCCCGGGCCCCGACGGGAGGTGGTGCCCCGGCTGTGAGGCCCTCGCCAGGCGCTTACCCCAAGCACCACCCGACGTCCCCAGGAGGACTCCGTGGAAATTGCCATCACCGGACGCCATGTCACCGTCTCCGACCGACTGCGTGACTACCTCGACAGCAAGCTGTCGAAGGTGCCGCAGCTCGATCCCCGCGTGCAGCGGATCGAGGTCATGGTGAGTCACGAGCCCAACCCCCGGCAGTCCAAGGTCAGCGAGCGCGTCGAGATCACCTGCCGGTCCAAGGGGCCGGTCATCCGCGCCGAGGCCTGCCATGACGACCGCCAGGCGGCTGTGGACCTCGCCGTCGACAAGCTGCTCGAGCGGCTGCGCCGCGCCCACGACAAGCGGCACGTCCTGCGGGGCCGCCGTCGCACGTCGGTGGCCGCCGCGACGGCCGACCTCACCGAGCCCCTGCAGACCGACCTGGCGACCGAGGACGAGGAGACCCCCGACCAGTTCGGCACGATCGGCGACAGCCCGATCGAGGTCCGCGAAAAGGTCCACGAGTCGGCGCCGATGACCCTTGCCGAGGCGGTGCGTCGCATGGAGCTCGTCGGTCACGACTTCTTCCTCTTCCACGACTCCGACAACGACCGGCCGAGCGTCGTCTACCGCCGGCGGGGCTGGTCCTACGGCGTGATCCACCTCGACGTCCAGGACGCCGTCAACGGCACCGCCCTCGACGGCGCCGCGGTCGACGGCACCCGCGTCGACGAGCCCGTCTCCGTCCGCTGAGCCTCTCTTCGTCCGGCACGACCCGCGTGGTCGGGTGGCGCGGACGAAGGCTCGGACGGCCCTAAGGAAAAGTCCGGACCGCTTGGTCTTCGACCTCACGTCGAGCAGGCAGTCCGGACTTTTCCATGAGTCGGGCCGCCCCGACCTTCGTCCGCGCCAGCGGTGATCCGCCGGGTCGGGACTGTCCGAGGTCCGGGTTGTCGGAGGGGGTAGGGCAGTCTGGCCTCGTGCGTACACTGACGGAGGCGGGGGCCCGACGGATCGCGATCGCGGCCCAGGGGCTGGCTCGTCCGCGGCCGGAGCGGGAGCCGACGACGCGGGACCTGCAGCGGGTGGTCGACACCGTCGGGCTCATCCAGATCGACAGCGTCAACGTGCTCGCGCGCAGCCATTACCTGCCCGTCTTCTCCCGCGTCGGCCCCTACGACACCGCCCTGCTCGACCGCATGCGCGACCGGGCGCCGCGGCGACTCGTCGAGTACTGGGCCCACGAGGCCAGCCTGCTGCCGCCGAGCACCTGGCCCCTCATGGAGCACCCACGGATGCGCCGGGCCAGGGAGGAGTCGTGGGGCGGCATGCAGGCGGTCGCGCGCGACCAGCCCGATGTCGTCTCGGCCGTGCTCGCCGAGGTCCGCGCCGGCCGTCCGCGCACGGCCCGGGAGATCGAGGCCGCGCTGGGACACGAGCGCACGGGCGACAAGGAGCACTGGGGCTGGAACTGGTCGCAGGTCAAGCACGCCCTCGAGCACCTCTTCTGGGCGGGCGAGATCAGCTCTGCCGGGCGGACCTCGCAGTTCGAGCGACGCTATGCCGCCCTCGAGCGCGTCGTGCCGCCCGCCCACGCGCCACTCTGGCTCGACCCCGCCGCGCGGCCCGCGGCCGACGAGGCCTACACCGAGCTCGTGCGCATCTCCGCGCGTGCCACGGGTGTGGCGACCGAGGCCGACCTCGCCGACTACTTTCGGCTCAAGCGGGTCCACGTGCGTCCGGCGATCGAGCGGCTCGTCGCCGCGGGTGAGCTCGAACCGGTCGACGTCCGAGGGTGGGCCGAGCCGGCCTGGCTGCACGCCGAGGCGCGTCGGCCCCGGGCCGTGCAAGCCCGGGCGCTGCTGTCCCCCTTCGACAGCCTCGTGTGGTGCCGGCCGCGGGTGGAGCGGATCTTCGACTTCCACTACCGGATCGAGATCTACACGCCGGCCGAGCAACGGGTCCACGGCTACTACGTGCTGCCCTTCCTCCTCGGCGACGAACTCGTCGGTCGGGTCGACCTCAAGGCCGACCGCACCGGCGGGGCGCTGCTGGCCCGCCAGATCTCGTGGGAGCCCGGCCGTGGGGGAGCCGACGACCGGCGCGAGCTCGCCGAGGAGATGGGTCAGATGGCGACCTGGCTGGGGCTGGGCGAGGTCGTCGGCGCCTGAGCCGACCCGGCGGCGTCGGTCACGCCAGGCGTTCCCAGTGGATCGCCGGCCCCACGGATCCGTCGGGTGCCTCGGCGGCCTCAACCGCGTCCACCTGCCGCCGGGTGCAGGGCGAAGCCGATCTCCCACGGCAGCCCCTCCCGCTCGCCGGGGCGCAGGTCCACGACCCCGACGAAGGGGAGGTCGGCACCGGTCATCGCCCGCAGCCGCACGTGACCGTCCGCGAGGACCGGCACGATGCCAGGGAACTGGCCGTGCGGAACCTCGTCGGCGGGGTGCTCGTTCACCCGGGTCAGAGTGCCCGGTCGGTCACCGGGCCCGCAAACGATTAGCCTGTGGTCAGACTGCTCTGGGGCGGCGACGCTGTGCCGTGCCCGGATCGACCACGTCAGGAGTTCAGGTTCGTGAAGATCGTCGAGCGCATCCTCCGCGCCGGAGAGGGCCGCACCGTCAAGCGGCTCGAAGGCATCGCCGCCCAGGTCAACGCCATCGAGGAGGACTTCGAAAAGCTGACCGACGCCGAGCTGCGGGCGGAGACCGATGTCTTCCGCAAGCGCCTGAAGGACGGCGAGACGCTCGACGACATCCTTCCCGAGGCCTTCGCGGCGGTCCGTGAGGCCAGCCGACGCACCATCGGCAAGCGGCACTTCGACGTGCAGATCATGGGTGGCGCGGCCCTGCACCAGGGCAACGTCGCCGAGATGAAGACCGGTGAGGGCAAGACCCTCGTCGCGACCCTGCCGTCGTACCTCAACGCCATCGAGGGCAAGGGCGTGCACGTCGTCACGGTCAACGACTACCTCGCCGAGTACCAGGCCGAGCTCATGGGCCGTGTCCACCGGGCCCTGGGTCTGGAGACGGGCGTGATCCTCGGCTCGATGAACCCCGAGCAGCGCCGCGCCGAGTACGCCAAGGACATCACCTACGGCACCAACAACGAGTTCGGCTTCGACTACCTGCGCGACAACATGGCGTGGAATACCGACGAGCTCGTCCAGCGCGGCCACAACTTCGCCATCGTCGACGAGGTCGACTCGATCCTCATCGACGAGGCCCGCACGCCGCTCATCATCTCCGGCCCGGCCGACCAGCCGACGAAGTGGTACGTCGAGTTCGCCAAGATGGTCCGCAAGCTCGAGCGCGGCCACGGTGCCGACCTCATGCGCGGCATCGAGGCCGAGGGCGACTACGAGGTCGACGAGAAGAAGCGCACCGTCGGCATCCTCGAGCCGGGCATCGAGAAGATCGAGGACCTGCTCGGCATCGACAACCTCTACGAGAGCGTCAACACCCCGCTCATCGGCTACCTCAACAACGCGATCAAGGCCAAGGAGCTCTTCACCCGCGACAAGGACTACGTCGTGATCAACGGAGAGGTCCTCATCGTCGACGAGCACACCGGCCGCATGCTCGCGGGCCGCCGCTACAACGAGGGCATGCACCAGGCGATCGAGGCCAAGGAGGGTGTGGAGATCAAGAACGAGAACCAGACCCTGGCGACGATCACCCTGCAGAACTACTTCCGCATGTACGACACCCTCTCGGGCATGACGGGTACCGCCCAGACCGAGGCGGGCGAGCTCAACTCGATCTACAACCTCGGCGTCGTCCCGATCCGCACCAACAAGCCGATGATCCGCAAGGACCAGGCCGATCTCGTCTACCGGACCGAGCAGGCGAAGTTCAACGCCGTCGTCGACGACATCGCCGAGCGCCACGAGACCGGCCAGCCGGTGCTCGTCGGCACGACGAGCGTCGAGAAGAGCGAGTACCTCTCGCAGGAGCTGCGCAAGCGCAAGATCACGCACGCGGTGCTCAACGCCAAGCACCACGAGAGCGAGGCCGCGATCGTCGCCGACGCCGGCCGCAAGGGCGCCGTCACCGTCGCGACCAACATGGCCGGTCGAGGCACCGACATCATGCTCGGTGGCAACCCCGAGTTCCGTGCCGTCGCCGAGCTGAAGAAGCGCGGGCTCGACCCGGAGGAGACGCCGGAGGAGTACGAGGCGGCGTGGGACGACGCGCTCGCCGCCGCCGAGAAGGCGGTCGAGGCCGAGCACGAGGAGGTCACCGAGCTCGGTGGTCTCTACGTCCTGGGCACCGAGCGGCACGAGTCGCGCCGCATCGACAACCAGCTGCGCGGTCGTTCCGGTCGTCAGGGTGACCCGGGGGAGTCGCGCTTCTACCTCTCCCTCGAGGACAGCCTGATGCGCCTGTTCAACGCCGGCTTCGTCGACCGGGTCATGCAGACGGCCAAGATCGACGACGAGACGCCGATCGCCGGCAAGATGCTCACCAAGTCGATCGAGGGCGCGCAGAGCCAGCTCGAGGGTCAGAACTACGAGACCCGCAAGAACGTCCTCAAGTACGACGACGTCCTCAACCGCCAGCGCACCGTCGTCTACGACGAGCGGCGTCGGGTGCTCAAGGGCGAGGACCTCGAGGAGCAGATCCGCCTCTTCATGACCGATGTCGTCAGCGGCTACGTCGACGCCGAGACGGCCGGCGGATTTTCCGAGGACTGGGACCTCGACCGTCTCTTCACCGCCCTCAAGGCGATCTACCCGGCGACGGTCACGCCCGAGCAGCTCATCGACGGTGCCGGCTCCCGCGCCGGACTGACCGCCGCGAGCCTGCGCGAGGAGATCGTCACCGACATCCACGAGGCCTACGACCGCCGCGAGGCCGAGCTCGGCGAGCCGGTCGCGCGCGAGCTCGAGCGTCGCGTCGTGCTCTCGGTCCTGGACCGCAAGTGGCGCGAGCACCTCTACGAGATGGACTACCTCAAGGAGGGCATCGGCCTGCGTGCGATGGCCCAGCGCGACCCGCTCGTCGAGTACCAGCGCGAGGGCTTCCAGCTCTTCGAGGCGATGAACGAGGCGATCAAGGAGGAGTCGGTCGCCTACCTCTTCAACAGCGAGGTCCAGGTGCCCGAGGTGCCGCAGTCCTCGACCCAGCCCCGCAGCGCCGCCGAGATGTTTGGTGACGCCGACGGTGAGCCGGCCGCTCGCCCGCAGGTCACCGCCAAGGGCCTCGAGGACGGCCCCCGTCAGCGCAACCTGCACTACTCCGCGCCGTCGGAGGACGGCGGGGTCGAGGAGCACGACGAAGGGGGGTCCGCCTCCGGTGGGTCCCGCTCGGAGCGTCGGGCCGCGGCCAAGAAGGCGAAGAAGGCGGCCAAGAAGGGCCGCTGACCGCGGTCGCCGCCGGCGACTCAGCCGACCTGCAGCGCCTGGACGACCCAGCGGTGGTCGCGCCCGGCCAGCCGCAGGGCCAGGGCGCGCACCCGGCCGCCGTCGACGAGGACGACCGAGGCCTCGACGATGTCGTCGGCCGGCTCGCACAGGTGGACGCGCAGCACCCGGGTGCGGTGTGCCGCGCCGGTCGAGGTGCGACGACGGCCGGCGCGTGAGCCGCGACGGGCCACGACGGCGTAGACCTCTGGGCTCGTCCAGCGCATCACCTGGCTCGGCGGCCGGACCCCGTGCATGACCTCGACGAGCCCCTGGGCGATGTGTGCCGCCCACTGGCGTGGGTCGGGCAGGTCGCGGGCCCGGGTGGCCTGCTGCCCGAAGATCTGCTCGTCGCTCGCCGCGGCGAAGTCGACGGCCAGGGCGTCCTGGACGTAGGGCGTGGCCCGACCCGCCTGCTCGGCGGCGCCCTCGGCGTGGGTGGGCAGCGGCACTCCCGGCGGGCTGATCCGGGGTGCTGGCAGGACGCGCAGCGGGGCGCTGGGTGCGGTGCTGGTCATGGGGTCCCCCTCGTGGCCGGGACGGTGCCCGGGTCGTGGTCGTGGCTGGGTGGCGTCAGGCGGGTGCCCGGAAGCAGGTGGTGCGGGTCGGGTCCGATCACGGCGGAGTTGGCGGCGTGCCACCGCGGCCAGGCGGCGGCGACCTCGGCGTCGGTCGCGCCCGGGCCCAGGTGCGTGGCGGCGATCGACCACAGCGTTTCGCCGCGGCGCACGACGACCTCGCGGGTCGAGCTGGGGCGCTGGCGGCCGGTGAGCAGCGTCGGGTCGGTGCGCTGTCGGGCGCGCGGCCGGCTCGGCGTCCACCCGGGCGAAGGGGGTGTCACGGCCACGCGCGGACCGGCACCGGTTGAGGTGGTCGGGCTGGGGAGCCACCCTGGAGCAGGTGCGCTCTCGGCTCGGGTGCTCGGGGACGGGGCGTCACCCGCGCCGGGGGATGGGCGCCACCCCGGCGCGGGGGGCTCGCTGGCGTCGACGACCCGGACCGCGGCCACGGCGGTGCCGGGCAGGACCGAGGCCGTGACGGAGGCCCCCAGGACGATCGCGGCCCACCGGCGCACGATCGCCGGGGTGACCCGGTCGCGTGCCCGGCGGGAGAGCGCCCCCAGTCGCCCGGGCAGCCGGGCGAGCAGGACGAGGGCGAGGGAGAGGGTGAGCCACCCGGCGATGCCGGCGGCCACGAGGGCGGCGAGCCCGGTGATCGCGGCGGCGGGGTCACCGCCGGGGGCGCCCGCCGTCGCGAGCAGCCGCTGCGCGCCCGTGGCGGTCGCGGCAGTGAGGGCCACGCCTCCCGGCAGGGCGCACCCGATGCCGAGGGCGAGGAGTGCCTCGCGTGCCCGGACTGCTCGACCTGCTGCCACCGGGTCCCCCTTCGCTCGTGCTCGTCTGATGTCGAAACGCACCATTCGATGTCGTGTGGTGTTGATTGACAGCAAACCACGTCAAACGAAGGTTGGCAACAGGGTCTACATTGGGCCGGTGCGCTGGGACCGGCTCTTCGACGACCTCGAGGCGCAGCTGGCTGCCCGCGCACGGCTTGAGCTCGACGCCGAGGTGGCCGAGCGCACCCGCACCGAGCGCTCCAAGATCACGCTGGGGGAGCGGGTCGTCGGCGCCACCGGCTCGGCGCTCGTCGTCCGGCTGCGGGGTGCCACCGTCGTGCGCGGTGTCCTCGAGGACAGTGGTGACGGCTGGCTGCTGCTCGTCGAACCCACCGGTCGTCAGTCGCTCGTCGCGACCGCTGCCGTGCTCGGCATCTCGGGCCTGGGGCGCCCGCGCGACGACACCAGGGCGCGCCGCTTCGGCATCGGCTCGGCCCTGCGCGGCATCAGCCGCGACCGCCGGGCCGTCGTCGTCGTGGACGTCGACGGCGGGTCGGTGCACGGCACGATCGACGCCGTCGGTGCCGATGCCTTCGACATCGCCGAGCACCCGCTGGACAGCCCCCGCCGGGCCGAGCACCTGCTGGGCGAGCGGGTCATCCCCTTCGCCGCGGTTGCGGTCGTCGGCTCGGCCTGAGCCGGGTCACTCCTCGCGGCCGCCCTTGGCGACGAACTCGCGGGTCTGGGCGTACATGCGCTCGATGTAGGCGTCGAGCTCGTCGACCTCGACCCGCCACTGGCCACGACCGCCGACCTTGATCGCCGGCAGGTCGCCGCTGCGGACGAGGGCATAGGCCTGCGCGGCGGAGACGCCGAGGACCTCGGAGACCTCGGTGAGCGGGACGAACTTGCGCGGCATGGGGCCAGTCTGCCACCGGGAGGCCGTGCTCCCGAGCAGGCCCTGTGGACAGACGACGCGCGCGGTCGCCCCGCGCGGGGCATGATGCAGGTCAGCCGCACCCGACCCTCGAAGGACCGCCGTGAGCGACCTGCCCACACCCGCTGCCCGCCGCCTGACCAAGCCCTCGTGGAAGGACACCCGGCTGCTCGTCGGGGTCCTGCTGGTCCTGCTGTCGATCATCATCGGCGCGCTGGCGATGCGGGCCGCGGACGACCGTGTCGGCATGTGGGTCGCCTCCGAGCAGCTCACCCCCGGCGAGACGATCGAGACGAGCGACCTCGAGCGGGTCGACGTCCAGCTCGGCGACGCCCAGGGCGACTACCTCATGTCCAACGAGCGCCTGCCCAACGGCGCCGTCATCGACCGCGAGGTCCGCCCCGGCGAGCTCGTGCCACGCGCTGCGGTCGTCAACCCCGTCGACCTCGACGTCCAGCGCGTCGCCGTGCACGTCGACCCCGCCTACACGAGCAACCTCGTCAAGGGCTCGCGGGTCACCGTCTTCACGGCCGCACCCCCGACGAAGGGGGCGGACGGCGCCCCCGCCGGCGACGAGCCTCAGTACGAGGAGTTCATCAGCCGGGCCACGGTCCACTCCCTGCCACGCGGCGGCGGGGTCATGGGGTCGAGCAGCCGGACGTCGGTGATCATCGTCGTCCCCAAGGACCGGGTGCCCGAGCTGCTCACCCTCGACACCGCCGAGACCCCGATCCGGCTGGCCATCGAGTCCGGCAGCCCGGAGAGCCAGGACTGATGGCGACCACCGTCCTCACCGCCCTCGGCCACGACTGGGAGGGCAGCATGGTCCAGGTCGTCGACCAGCTGCCCGGCGTCACCGTCGGCCGACGCTGCGTCGACCTCGCCGACCTGCTCGCCGCCGCGTCCGCCGGTCTCGGCGACGTCGCCCTCGTCTCCGCCGACCTGCGCGGGCTCGACCGGGACGCCCTCGCGCACCTGCGCGCCCACGGGGTCGCGGTCGTCGGGGCCAGCCGTGACGGCCAGGAGGCCCAGGAGCGGCACCTGCGTCAGCTGGGCGTCGAGCGCCACGTCCACACGGGCACGCCCCGGGAGGAACTCGTCGACGTCCTCACCTCGACGACCGCAGCGTCCGCCCCCTTCGTCACGGGGGCGGGGGAGCCGCTGCCGGGGGAGGACCCGCCGACCGCGCCCATCGTCCCCGTCACCGACGAGACGCCCGAGCCGCAGCGTGGGCGGGTGGTCGCCGTGTGGGGCCCCACCGGAGCGCCCGGCCGCAGCACCCTCGCGGTCAACCTCGCGAGCGAGCTCGCGGGTCTCGGCCAGCCCGTCGTGCTCGTCGACCTCGACACCTACGGCGCGTCCGTCGCCCAGCTGCTGAGCGTCCTCGACGAGGCCCCCGGCATCGCGGCCGCGGCCCGCGCGTCCGAGCTGGGCACCCTCGACCTGGCCTCGCTGGCGCGGCTGGCCGTCGAGGTCGCACCCCGCTTCCGCGTCGTCACCGGCATCCCGACGCCGACCCGGTGGACCGAGGTGCGCAGCTCCGCCGTCGAGCAGGTCATCGACCTGTGCCGCTCGCTCGCGGCCTTCGTCGTCCTCGACTGCGGCTTCGGCATCGAGGACGACGAGGAGCTGAGCTACGACACGACGGCGCCGCGACGCAATGCGGCGACGCTCACCGCGCTCGATGCGGCCGACGAGCTCCTGCTCGTCGGTGCTGCCGACCCCGTGGGGCTGCAGCGGATGGTGCGTGCGGTCCAGGCGGTCGGCCAGGTGGCGTCGCCGACGCCACGGCCCGTCGTCAACCGGCTGCGCGCTGGCTCGGTCGGGCCCGACCCGCGCCGTCGGGTCGCCGAGTCGATGGCCCGCTTCGCGGGGCTGGAGGACATCACCTTCCTGCCCGACGATCAGGCCGGCGTCGACGCCGCGGTGCTCGCCGGGCAGACGCTCGCCGAGGCCGCGGCCGGCAGCCCCCTGCGTCAGGCGATTGCCGCCCTGGCCGCCGACCTCGCGGGCGTCGCGGCACCCGTCGGCGAGGTCCGAGGGCGCCGCCGACTGCTGCGACGTGCGTGACGGCGAGGTACCCCGGGGCGCGCGCACGTGCCACGATGTGCCCGTGGTGAACAGACTCGGTGCCCTCGACTCGTCCTTCCTCTACCTCGAGGAGCCCACCCTGCCCATGCACGTGGGGTCGGTCATGGTCTTCGAGCCGCCGGCCGAGGGCTTCGACTACGACAGCTTCGTCGCCGTCGTCGGTGACCGCATCGCCGGGCACTCGCGTTACCGCCAGCGCATCCGCGAGGTCCCGGGGCGCCTGGACAACCCCGTGTGGGTCGATGACGAACACTTCGACATCGGCTACCACGTGCGCCGGTCGGCCATCCCCTCGCCGGGGGCCCGCAGCGACCTCGAGGACTACGTCGCGCAGATCATGACCCGGCCGCTCGACCGGTACCGGCCCCTGTGGGAGGCCTACTTCGTCGAGGGTCTCGACGGGGGGCGCTTCGCCGTCGTCACCAAGGCGCACCAGGCGATGGTCGACGGCATCAGCGCCGTCGACCTGGCCCACCTGCTGCTCGACCCCGACGCCGTCCCCGTCGACGACCGCGAGGGCCAGCCCGGGTCCGCGCCCTCCGACCTGCGCCTGGTCGCCGACGCGCTCCTCGGCTCGGTCCTCAACCCGGCCCGGGTCGTGCGCGGTGTCGGGGCGGGGCTGCGCGACGTCAGCCGCACCGGCCGGGTCGTCACCGGTACCGCCGGCCGCCTCGTTGCGACCCTCGCTCGCGTGGGGGCACGCCCCGCGCCGGACTCGCCGATCAAGGCGACCGTCGGCGCCGCGCGCCGCTACGTCATGGTCGAGACCGATCTGGACGACTACCGCAAGGTGCGCGGCCGGCTGACCCGGGGGCGCTACGTCGACGACGTGTCGATCAACGACGTCATCCTCGCCACGGTGGCCGGGGCGCTGCGGGCCTGGATGCAAAACCGCGGGCTGCCGGTCACGGCCACGACGACCCTGCGGGTCATGGTGCCGCTGAGCATCGTCGACGGCTCCGGCGACCCGCTCACCGACAACGCGATGACCGCGTGCTTCATCGACCTGCCCATCGGCGAGAACACCCCGTCCATGCGGCTGCACCAGATCGCCTTCGCGATGCGGCAGCAGATCGAGTCGATCTCGGTCGAGGGCGTCGGCGCGACGTCGCTGGCGAGCATCGGGGGCTTCGCCCCGCCGACGCTGCACACGCTCGGCGCCCGGCTCGGCAGCGCCATGAGCCGCCGCCTGTTCAACTTCGTCATCACCAACGTGCCCGGTCCGCAGCAGTCCCTGCAGGTGGAGGGCTGCCGGCTCATCGAGACCTACCCGGTCATGCCGCTGGGCCGTGGTCAGGGCCTGGCGATCGGGCTGACCTCCTACGACGGCAAGGTCTACTACGGCCTCACCGGTGACCGTGACTCGATGCCCGACCTCGACCTGCTGGCGCGCTCGATCCAGGACGCGCTCGCCGAGCTGCGCACCGCCCCCAGGGGACGCGCGTGATGCGGGTCTACGTGCCGATGCTCCTGCCCGAGCTCGCCGACGTCGCCGCGACGGGACGTCTGCCGGAGCGCACCCCCTTCGCCGTGACGGACGCGGTCCGCGCCCTCGACCCGACGGCCGACGAGGAGGACCTCGAGTTCGAGGCGATGTGCCAGGCACTCGACGCGGCCCGCGACCTCGGTGCCGGTCGTCGCGTCGTCGCCGCAGCCGACGTCCCCGACGCCCCGGGCACCGGCGATGACGGTCGGCTCGACGCCGCCGTGGTCGTCGCGGTGGCCGACGTCGTGAGCTTCCACGTCGAGGAGGACGCGGGTGGCGTCGGCTCCGGCTACGACGACCTGCTCTGGTACGACGTCACCGAGCTTCCCGACCTCGCCGAGGGTTAGACCAGGCGCTCGGCGAGGAAGCGCGCCTCGGCGTCGATCGAGTCGATGATCGCCGGCTGGGCGGCCTGCTCGACCTTTTTGCCGACGAGCGGGATCGAGCACGTGAGGTCGGCGGCCACGGCCATCCGGGCACCGTTGCCGGCGGGGGTCAGGTCGATGGTGCCGCGCAGGCGCAGCGGGGCTCCCGAGACGGTGAGGTCGAGGTCGGCGCGGCGGGAGCCGTCGGCCGCCGCGGGGTGCCAGGTCTGCTGCTCGTCGATCTGCAGCGTGTCGCCGACCATCGACGCCACGGCCGCGGGCATGCCCTGGGTGGAGAGCGCTCGTCGCGTGCGCACGACGACGTCGGCGCCCTGCTCGGTCACTGACGCGGTCGAGCCGGGCACCTGGGCGTCGACCTTGGCCTGCTGGTACTCCTGCGTCGAGACGAGCGCGAAGGCCTCGTCGGGGCCGGCGGGCAGGGTGGCCTCACGGGTGATCCTCATGGGCACACGCTAGCGCTGCGGACCGGCGTCGTCAGGCACGCAGGGCGGCACTCGTCGTGCGCAGCAGCTCGCTCGCCCGGGCGCACTCGGCCGTGAGCAGCGTGCGGTGCCGACCGAGCGTCGTCACGACGTGGTGCACCCGCTCCTGCAGCGACTCGCGCACCCGCTCGGCCTCGTCGACCGAGTGGGCGTCGGCGACGCCGGTGATGCCCCAGCTGCGCTCGACCGTGCCGTCGCGCACGTCGAGCCCGGCCGCGCGGGCCTCCTCCTCGAGGGCGCGAAGGCGGGCGATCGCCTCGGCGAGCTCGGTGGCCGTCGAGTGCAGGGTGCGCCCGCACACGTCCATGGCATCGGCCGTGGACGCGGTGGCCTCGGCGAGGCGCTCTGCCCGGCGGCGTCGCTCGAGCGCGCTCGGTCCGCGCCACCCGGGTGCGGCGTCGGCCAGCGCAGCGCGCAGTGCCTCGGCGTCGGCGTGCAGCTGCACCGCACGGCTGCGCAAGGAGGATGCCAGGGCACTCAGCGAGCCGGGGTCGCCCAGCAGGGGGTGGCTCATCGCAGCTCGCGGACGTCGGGGCGTGCGTGCTCGCCGCCCCGCGCCGACGAGGAGGCCGACCGGGCGGCGCGCGGCCCCATCGCGAGGGCGAGCTCGCGGCACCCGGCAGAGATCTCGCGGAGGCTGTCGACGGTGTCGTCGACCATGCCGTCGAGCGCCCGCTGGGTCGCGTGGTCCCCGACCGTCACGAGGTGGTCGAGCAGCAGCTCGCCCGTGGCCGCGGTGTGCTCACCGGTGGCGGACAGGGCGTCGACGAGCGCGTCGAGGTCCTCGGGGCGAGGGTGCGAAGGGGGCATGGTCCGGCCAGCCTATCGACGCGCGTCGTCCCCGGGACGCGGGCCGTCCACAGGCCCGCGGCGGTCCCCCCTTCGCTCCGCCGGGGGGTGCACGTGACGCGCGTCATAGGGGGCTAGGCTCGTCGTGAGCGGGACGACGAGGTCCCGCGACACGTGACGATGCGACCGAGGACGCCCATCCATGGCACAGCTGCCTGCCCGCCCCGCCACCGACCCCGAGGGAGTGCTCGTCGACGCCGCCACCGCGGCCGGTGACGACGCCCCCTTCGTCGAGCGGTACCTGCGACACGTCGACGCGACCGCGCTGCGCGGTCGGTCCGCGGAGGACCTGGTGGCGATGGCCACCAGACACCGGGAGGTGGCCGCCACCCGGGCGCCGGGGCAGACGGTCGTCGACGCCGCCGACGGGGTGCTGCACGTCGTCACCTCGGACCGGCCCTTCCTCGTCGACTCGGTCCTCGGCGAGCTCGGGTCCGCCGGCATCGGGGTCTCGCTGCTCCTCCACCCGCTCTTCGTCGTCCGGCGCGACGCGCAGGGCGAGCTCGTCGAGGTGCTCGACACCGACCCCCGCACGCCCCACACCGACCCCGACCTGCACGACGAGTCGTGGATCCGTCTCGAGCTCGCCGACCGGTGCGACATGGCGCTCGTCCAGGACCGCATCGCCGAGGTCGTCGACGCCGTCGCCGCCGCCGTCGACGACTGGGAGAGCATGCGGGCGACGGTGACCGAGCTCGTGCAGGCCCTCGACGAGGGCCGGGGGGCCGGCAGCCGCGAGTCGCAGACCGCGGCCGCGGAGTTCCTGCGCTGGCTCGTCGACGACCACTTCACCTTCATCGGCTCGCGCGACCACACGGTCGACGGCGACGCGGTCACGGCCGTCCCCGGCAGCGGGTTGGGCGTGCTGCGTGACGACTCGACGGCCGAGGCAATCACGCCGCTCGGCGGCACCAGCGACGAGGGTGAGTGCCTGGCGATCGGCAAGTCGCACGCCGTGCTGCCCGTACACCGCGTGACCCACCCCGACCTCGTCGCCGTGCGCTTCCACGACGCCCAGGGCCGACTCGTCGAGCGCCGCCTCGCCGGGCTCTTCGCGTCGACCGCGTACACCAGCTCGGTGCTGACGATCCCGCTCATCGCCGACAAGGTGCAGCAGATCCTCTCCGACTCCGGGTGGGCCCGCGACAGCCACTCGGGCGCCTTCGCGATGCGCCTGTTCGAGACCTTCCCGCGGGACGAGCTCTTCCAGGCGCCGGTCGACCACCTGCGCCAGGTCGTCACCTCGATCCTGCAGATGGTCCACCGCATCCGCACCGCGACCTTCCTGCGGCTCGACACGGGCGGGCAGTTCGTCTCGGCGATCATCTACCTGCCCCGCGACCGCTACACGACCGCCGTGCGCCAGCGGGTCGAGACCGAGCTGCGCGAGGCGACCGGCGCCGACGAGGTGAGCTTCACCGCGCACGTCTCCGACGAGCCGATGGCGCGGCTCTACTACATCCTGCGCGGCTCGCAGGGCGTCGAGCTGCCGACCGGCGAGGCCCAGGAACGGCTCGAGGCGGCCGTCGCCGACGCCACGCTCACCTGGGAGGAGCGCCTCGTGCGTCGCGCCGACGAGCTCGTCGGCAGCGAGGTCGCCAGTTCGCTCATCGCCCCGTGGGCCGGCGGGTTCCCCGTCGACTACGAGGACGACTTCGACGCCGCCCAGGCCGTGGCCGACCTGAAGAACCTCGCCCTGCTGGGGGAGGGGACCCCCTTCGCCTGCGCGCTCTACGACCCCCGCCGCGGCCACGGCGGCGGCGAGGACCCGCGGGTGCGCCGGATCAAGCTCTTCAGCCTCGACGAGCTGATCCTCGACGACCTCATGCCGATCTTCCGCAACCTCGGCACCCAGGTCATCGAGGAGGAGCCCTACACGCTCACCCGCACCGACGGTGTCACCGCCGGTGTCTACGACATGAGCCTGCGGGTGCCCGACGCGGCCCTGTGGGAGGCGCACACCCACGAGGAGCTGCGCGAGCTCGTCGAGTCGGCGGTCATCGCCGTGCGGGCCGGACGTACCGAGTCCGACGGCTTCAACGCGCTGATCATCCGGGCTGGGCTCACCTGGCGGCAGGTCTCGCTGCTGCGCGCGATCGGGCGCTACCTGCGGCAGGCCGGCGGCACGTGGGGCCAGACGAGCCTCGAGTCCGCGCTCGCCGACAACCACACCATCGCCCGTGACGTCGTCGAGCTCTTCGAGACCCGCTTCGACCCCGACCGCTTCGAGGGGGTGGCCGGCGAGGACCGCGCCGCCGCCGAGGCCGAGGTGACCCAGCGCATCCACGACGCGCTCGAGGAGGTCAGCTCGCTCGAGCACGACCGGATCATCCGGGCCTTCGTCGGGGTCATCGCCGCGACCCTGCGCACGAGCTACTTCGTGCGCGACGCCGAGGGCGAGCCGCTGCCGCGCATCTCGCTGAAGCTCGAGCCGGCACGCGTGCCCGACATGCCCAAGCCGCACCCCGCCTTCGAGATCTGGGTGCACAGCCCGCAGGTCGAGGGCGTCCACCTGCGCTTCGGCGCGGTCGCCCGTGGTGGCCTGCGCTGGAGCGACCGACGCGACGACTTCCGCACCGAGGTCCTCGGGCTCGTCAAGGCCCAGATGGTCAAAAATGCCGTCATCGTGCCGACGGGCAGCAAGGGCGGCTTCTTCGGCAAGCAGCTGCCCGACCCGGGCGTTGACCGAGAGGCGTGGATGGAGGCCGGCCGCTCGGCCTACCGGGCCTTCATCTCCGGCCTGCTCGACGTCACCGACAACCGCGTCGAAGGCGCGATCGTCCCGCCCGAGCGGGTCGTGCGCCACGACGGCGACGACTCCTACCTCGTCGTCGCCGCCGACAAGGGCACGGCGACCTTCTCCGACCTGGCCAACTCCATCGCCCGCGAGTACGGCTTCTGGCTCGACGATGCCTTCGCCTCCGGCGGCTCGGTCGGCTACGACCACAAGGGCATGGGCATCACCGCCCGCGGCGCCTGGGAGTCGGTCAAGCGGCACTTCCGCGAGCTCGGCCACGACACCCAGACCGAGGACTTCACCGTCGTCGGCATCGGTGACATGAGCGGTGACGTCTTCGGCAACGGCATGCTGCTGTCCGAGCACATCCGGCTCGTCGCGGCCTTCAACCACCTGCACGTCTTCATCGACCCGCAGCCCGATGCGGCCGGCTCCTTCGCCGAGCGGCGACGGCTTTTCGACCTGCCCCGCAGCTCCTGGGACGACTACGACCGCTCCCTCATCAGCGAGGGGGGTGGCGTGTGGTCGCGCAGCGCCAAGTCGATCCCCGTGAGCGAGCAGGCCGCAGCCGCCCTCGGCCTCGACGGGGCCACGTCGATGACGCCGACCGAGCTGATCCACCTCATCCTCCAGGCGCCCGTCGACCTGCTGTGGAACGGCGGCATCGGCACCTACGTCAAGGCCGCCGACGAGTCCCACACCGAGGTAGGGGACCGGGCCAACGACGCCATCCGCGTCGACGGCGGTCAGGTGCGTGCCCGGGTCATCGGCGAGGGCGGCAACCTCGGGGCCACCCAGCGTGGCCGGATCGAGGCCGCCGGGGCCGGGGTGCGGGTCAACACCGACGCCGTCGACAACTCCGCCGGCGTCGACACCTCCGACCACGAGGTCAACATCAAGATCCTGCTCGGCGAGGCGATCCGCCGCGGCTCCCTCGACGAGGACGCCCGGGTCGAGCTGCTCGCCTCGATGACCGACGAGGTCGCCGAGCAGGTGCTGCGCGACAACTACGAGCAAAACGTCCTGCTCGGCAACGCTCGGGCCCAGCACGGCGACATGCTCGTCGTCCACGAGCGCCTCATGGAGACCCTCACCGCGCGCGGCGAGCTCGACCGCGAGCTGGAGTTCCTCCCGAGCAGCGCCGAGGTGCACGACCGGCTCGACGCCGGCGAGGGCCTGTCCTCGCCGGAGCTGTCGGTCCTGCTCGCCTACTCCAAGCTGGCGCTCAAGACCGACCTGCTCGACTCCGACCTGCCCGACGACCCGGCGACCGAGCGACAGCTGACGGACTACTTCCCGACGCCGCTGCGCGAGCGCTTCCACGACGAGCTGCGGGCACACCCCCTTCGTCGGGAGATCGTGACGACCGCAGTGGCCAACGACCTGGTCAACCGGGGCGGGATCACCTTCGTCCAGCGGGCGGTCGAGGAGACGAGCGCGACGTCCGCCCAGGTGGCGCGGGCCTTCCTCGTCGCCCGCGAGATCTTCGGTCTCGACGACTACGTCGAGCAGGTCGAGGCACTCGACAACGTCGTGCCGACGCAGGTACAGACCCGGCTCTACCTCGAGCTGCGCCGCCTCATGGACCGGGCGGTGCGGTGGTTCCTCGCCAACCGCGCCGGCCGTCTCGACGTCACCGGCGAGATCGAACGCTTCGCCGAGCCGGTCGCGAGCCTCGCCCCGCAGATCCCCGACCTGCTGCGCGGCTCGCAGGCCGAGCGGCTGGCCCGCAAGACGCAGGACCTCGTCGACGCGGGCGTGCCCACCGACCTGGCCCGGCGGACCGCGACCCTGCTCGACCTGTACTCCGTGCTCGACATCGTCGACATGTCCACCGACACCGGGCGCGAGCTCTTCGACGTCGCCGAGACCTACTACCAGGTCTCCGAGACCTTCGGCATCGACGAGCTGCTCATCATGGTGACGACCCTGCCGCGCGAGGAGCGCTGGGACGCCATGGCCCGGGGGGCGCTGCGGGACGACCTCTACGCGACCCTGCAGTCGCTGACGAGCTCGGTCCTCGAGCGCCACGGCGACGATGCCGCCTCGCGGCTGGCGCAGTGGTCGGCGCAGCACGACGAGGCCGTCGAGCGGGTGCAGACCCAGCTCGCCGGCATCCGACAGCTGACCTCGCCCGGTGTCGCGGCCCTGTCGGTGGCGCTGCGCACGCTTCGCTCGGTCACCCGCTGAGCACCCGGTCCGCCGGTGTCCGCACGTCACTAGGATCGTGACGTGCGGACACTGTCGGACTTCCTGCGGACCACCCCCGGCCTCGAGGCGGCCGACACCGAGTGGCTCCACCTGCTCGTCGAGGACTGGCACCTGCTCGCCGACCTGAGCTTCAGCGACCTCGTCCTCTGGCTGCCGCGCGAAGGGGGCTGGGTCGCCGCCGCGCACACCCGCCCCATGACCGGGCCGATGGTCTTCGTCGAGGACATCGTCGGCCAGGGTGAGGCGGCGGTCTTCGGGGACCTCGTGAGCCGGGCGGTGCGCGACGGGCAGAGCGAGCACGTGCGCGAGCGCGGGCAGGACCTGCTCCACGAGCGGGCTCGCCCGGTGCGTCGCGCCGGTCGCATGATCGGCGTGCTCAGCGTGCACGACCAGCTCGACAGCGGTCGGCCGCAGACGCGCCTCGAGGAGAGCTACGGCCACATGAGCGACGAGCTCTTCCTCATGGTCGCCGAGGGCAGCTGGCCGACGACCGGGTCACCGAGCGGCGCCCGCCGGGGCGCACCCCGCGTCGGTGACGGCGTCATGCGGCTCGACGTCGCGGGTGTCGTGGACTACGCCTCGCCCAATGCGCTCAGCGCGATCCGCAAGCTTGGTCACCAGGGCCCGATCGAGGGCGAGGTGCTGCTCCAGGTGATCAGCGGTGTCGCCGGGCAGCCGGGGCAGCTCGACGAGGGCCTGGCCCTCGTCGCCATGGGTCGGGCCGCGTGGCGCTCCGACCTCGCCGCCAACGGCGCTGCGCTCGCGCTGCGGGCGGTGCCGCTCATGCACGGCCGCGAGCGGCACGGCGCGATCGTCCTCGCGCGCGACGTCTCCGAGCTGCGGCGGCGCGGCGACGAGCTGATGACCAAGGACCAGACGATCCGCGAGATCCACCACCGGGTCAAGAACAACCTGCAGACCGTCGCCGCCCTGCTGCGGATGCAGTCGCGACGGGTGCCCGACAGGGTCGCTCGCACGGCCCTGGACGAGGCGGTCCGTCGGGTCGGGGTGATCGCCATGATCTACGAGGCGCTGAGCACCGGCTTCGCCGAGGCACTGGACTTCGACGACGTCGCGGTGCGCGGTCTGCGCGCGATCGTCGAGGTGGCGCGCACGACGGGGGCGATCGACTCCCGCTTCGCAGGGTCCTTCGGGATGATGCGGGCCGAGGACGCCACGGCCGTCGGGTTGATCCTCAGCGAGCTGATCCAGAACGCCGTGGAGCACGGGGTGCCCGAGGGCGGGACGGTCTCGGTCGAGGCCGAGCGCAGCACCGAGGACGACGTCGACATCCTGCGGGTGACCGTCGTCGACGACGGGGCGGGCCTGCCGACGGGCTTCCGCCCGAGCAAGGCGGGGCTGGGCACCCGGATCGTCACCTCGATGATCCATGACCTCGGCGGTCAGATCCGCTGGGACGACGCGGAGCCGCGGGGGACCCGGGTGCGCTTCAGCGCTCGGCTGCGGCCGGTCGACGGCTGACCGGCACCCGCCGGGACACGACGAAACCGCCCCCGAGCAGGTGCTCGGAGACGGCGGTCAGGTGGGACGAGGTCTCAGCCGGCGCGGCGGGCGCGGGCCTTGCGACGCTTGAGCGCGCGGCGCTCGTCCTCGGAGAGGCCACCCCAGACGCCGGCGTCCTGGCCGGACTCGATGGCCCACTTGAGGCAGGTGTCGACGACCTCGCACCGTCGGCAGACCTTCTTGGCCTCCTCGATCTGGGCGATCGCGGGGCCGGTGTTGCCGATGGGGAAGAAGAGCTCGGGGTCTTCGTCGAGACAGGCTGCGCGGTCGCGCCAATCCATGGGGGTGGTGCTCCTTGTCGTCGGGGAGGTCGTGCACGCTGTGTGTCGCTGGCCGAGGCCGACGTGGAGGTCGAGCCGCCGGGGCGTCCACGACCCAAAACACACATCATTGTTCACGCTACTGCTCCGTATGCCAACAGTCTGGGACGACGGCTTTGTTCCGCCGCGTCGTGTGATGAGTCACGAAGGGTCACCTACGCTGCTGGTCGTGACCCCGAGCAATCCCCCTTCGCACCTCACACCACCCGCCCTTGCCGCCGCGGCGGTGAGCGCCGTCGAGGCACTCCTCCTGCTGGTCACGGCCGGCCTCTACGGCCTCGAGCTGGCCGACGGGCGGGCCGAGGACCCGAGCACGGCGTCGATGTCGATGGTCGTGGCGATCATCTTCGCGATCCTGCTCCTGGCCCTCGCCGGCGCGTGGGCGAAGGGGGCCCGGTGGCCGCGCACCCCGACTCTCGTGTGGAACGTCCTGCTGCTGCCGGCCGCCTGGACCCTCGTGCAGAGCTCTGGCCTGTGGATCGGGCTGGGGCTGGCCGTGGTGGCCCTGGCCGGAGTGGTGGCCGCGCTCCTGTCACCCTCACCGGACCTGCCGGACGGGGTGGCCTGATGGGCATCGACGTCGTCGAGGCGAGCATCGCCTCCCTTCGTGCTGCGCTGGAGTCGGGGGAGACGACGAGCGAGGAGCTGGTCCGCGCCTACCTGGCCCGCATCGAGGCCTACGACTCCGCCGGCCCACGGCTCAACGCCGTCGTCGTGCCCAACCCCGCGGCCCTCGACGATGCCCGCGCCAGCGATGCCCGCCGGGCGAAGGGGGAGACCCTCGGCCCGCTCGACGGCATCCCCTACACGGCCAAGGACTCGTATCTTGCGACGGGGCTCACCTGTGCCAGCGGGTCGCCGGCCTTCGCCGACCTCGTCGCGCAGCGCGATGCCTTCACCATCGAGCGGCTGCGCGGGGCCGGTGCGGTGCTCATCGGCCTGACCAACATGCCGCCGATGGCCAACGGCGGCATGCAGCGCGGGGTCTACGGCCGGGCCGAGAGCCCCTACAACGGCGACTTCCTCACCGCGGCCTTCGGCTCCGGCAGCTCCAACGGCTCGGGCACGGCGACGGCGGCGAGCTTCGCGGCCTTCGGCCTGGGGGAGGAAACCTGGTCCTCCGGGCGGGCACCGGCGAGCAACAACGCGCTGTGCGCCTACACGCCCTCGCGGGGCGTGATCTCGGTGCGGGGCAACTGGCCGCTCGTGCCGTCGATGGACGTCGTCGTGCCGCACGCGCGCACGATGGCCGACCTGCTCGAGGTGCTCGACGTGGTCGTCGCCGACGACCCGGACATCACGGGTGACCTGTGGCGCACCCAGCCGTGGATCGAGGTGCCCGCGGCCTCGCAGGTGCGGCCGGGGTCCTACCCGGCGCTCGCCGCGGACGGCGCGGCGCCGCTGCGCGGGCTGCGGCTCGGCGTGCCGCGGATGTACCTCGGCACCGACGAGGAGGCGGGCACGGGCGTCGGCTTCGGCGGGCCGATCGGCGAGCGGATCGTGCCGCGGCCGAGCTCCATGGAGCTCTTCGCGGCGGCGCGAGCGGACCTCGAGGCGGCGGGGGCGGAGGTCGTCGAGACCGACTTCCCCGTGGTGTCCAACTACGACGGTGATCGTGCCGGTGCGCCGACGATCGCGACGCGCGGCCTGCTCCCGGAGGGCTATCTCGAGGAGGAGATCTGGGAGCAGTCGATGTGGGGGTGGGAGACCTTCCTGCGGGCCAACGGCGACCCCGCGCTGCACCGGCTCGCCGATGTCGACGGCTCGCGGATAGTCCCGCACCCCGAGGGCGCGCTGCCCGACCGCTACGGCGAGCTCGACTTCGACCTCGCTGACTACGTCGCCCGGGCGCGGCAGGCAGGGGTCGTCGAGGACGTCACGACCCTGCCCCTGCTCGAAGGGGGTCTGCGTGGCCTGGAGGAGACGCGCCGCGTCGACCTCGAGGCGTGGATGGACGACCTGGGGCTCGACGCGGTGATCTTCCCGGCGGTGGCCGACGTCGGGCCGGCCGATGCGGATGTGCGTGAGGAGTCGGCCGACCTCGCGTGGCGCAACGGCGTGTGGGTGGCCAACGGCAATCTCGTCCCGCGCCACCTCGGCATCCCGACGGTCACGGTGCCGATGGGCACGATGAGCGACATCGGCATGCCGATCGGGCTGACCTTCGCCGGGCGCGGCTGGGACGACAACCGCCTGCTGACGATCGCCGCGGCCTTCGAGGCGACGGGTCAGCGGCGCACCGAGCCCCCGCGCACGCCGCGGCTGGAGTGAGTCTGCCGGTCTCCGGTTGAGTGGGTTGAGGTATCTCCGACCGTCTATCCGGTCGTGGGCACCTCGACCCGCGGGAGGGCGACCTGCACCTCATCCGCTGCCCCGTCGACGACGAGGTATCCCCGACCGGCCACGCGCGGCAGGGGCGGGACCCGCAGGCCGAGCGCGTCGCCGTCTGACCGGGCCGACGGCTGGAGGAGCAGGCCGGTGCGGGTGCGCGCGAGGTCGGAGACCAGCCCGCGCACCTGGCCGACGGCCGTCTGGGTGGCCGTCGCGCCGATGACCAGCCCGCGGTCGGCGTCGAGACGACGCAGGATCTCCTTGAGCACGTCGGCGACGGCGGCACCCTCGAGCCGGTCGAGGTCGTCGGCGATGACCGCGAGGTCGGGGTGCCTCTGGCGCAGGGCGATCAGCTCGTCCCGGTCGTCCGCGCCGAGGACTGGGCAGTCGAGTCCGTCGGCGATCGCCCCCGACCCGACGACGACGAGCGGCTGCCCGGAAGCGGCCACCTGACGGGCGAGCAGCGATAGGGCCGTCGACCGACCACTGCGCGGCGGTCCGCAGACGAGGAACCGCCGCGCGCCGTCCGCCCGCCACACCACCGGGTCGCGACCGGAACCGCCGAGCCCCAGCGGGATCCGCTCCCGCGCCGCTGCGGGCAGCACGTCGAGCGGCACCGACCCGGGGAGCTCCTCGACGACCCACGGCGGCATGGTCGCTTCGCCCCCTCCAGAGGGGGCAAGTGACGGCAGCGCCACCTGCGCGAGGTCGCCGCCCGGCTGGAGCCGAGCCCGCCCGGGGACGAGCCGGTCCGAGACCTCGGTGCGGGTGAGCCCGGCCAGGGCGGCATCGCCCCGGTCGCTCAGGTGCAGCACGAGGCGGGTGCCGACGAGGGAGGAGACCCGGCCCGACAGCAGCTCGCGGCCACCTGCGACGACGACGCGCAGCCCGAGAGCGACGCCGTCGCGCATGAGCGTCTCGAGAGACTCGGCCGTCTCGCCGAGGTCGAGCGAGCCCCGCGGCCGCGTCACCCGGCCCCAGCCGTCGATCGCCAGGAGCAGGTGCGGCGGGGGCGGCGGACCCCCTTCGCCCTCGTGGGTGGCCCACCATGCGTCGAGGGTCGGGTGACCACTGGCCCGCAGCGCCGCCCGCCGCGTCGAGAGGTCGGACTCGAGACGCTCGAGGAAGCGCCCCACGACCGTCGCTGCCTCCCCGTCGACGATGCTCCCGACGTGCGGCAGGGCGGACAGCCCGGCCAACCGCGCAGACCCGTCACCGACGACCTGCACCTGCAGCCGGTCGGCCGACCACCGGTGCGCGGCGGCGGTGACGAGCGAGGCGAGGGCCGTGGTCCGACCTGAGCCGGGACAGCCGACGAGCATCCAGTGACCGTCGGTGGTCGCCCACTCCAGCCGTGACTGGCGCTGCTGCGCCGGCAGGTCCACGAGGCCGAAGGGAGCCCCCGTCACCTCGTCGTCGGGCAGCCGCGCCGCCTCGATGGTCTCCGGCAGCGGCGGCAGCCAGGGTCGGTGGGGCGCCGGGATGGCCAGCGACTGCGCCACCCGGGTCATCGTGCGGGCGAGGCGCTGCAGGTCGGTCGGCCCGAGGTCGTCGACGACGGGCGGCGCGGGCCAGGCCTCGTCGGGGCGGCGCACGAGCAGCGCCCCGCCGACACCGGCGGCGTGCCCGGCGACCCGGCCAGTCTGGAAGGCGCGCGGCGGACCACCACCGGTGCTCGCCAGGGCCCGGCCGGGGGCAGTCTCGGGGATCTCGGCCGCGTCGGGGCAGCCGATGACGTCGTCGCTGTCGGCGCGGTCGCGCACGCGCAGCGCGATGCGCAGGTTGACGTTGGCCTTGATGTCCGCCGAGACGATGCCGCCGGGGCGCTGGGTCGCGAGCACGAGGTGCACGCCGAGCGAGCGGCCCACGGCGGCGATGCGCATGAGGTGGGCCATGACGTCGGGCTGCTCCTCGGCGAGCATGCGGAACTCGTCGATGACGATCATCAGCCGGGGCAGCGGGTCGCCCCGGTGGTCGTCGATGTCCTTGGCCCCCGACGCGGCGAGGACGTGCTCGCGGCGGGTCAGCTCGGCGTCGAGGCTGGTCAGGGCGCGTTCGGCCGCGGCGGGGTCGAGGTCGGTGAGCATGCCGACTGTGTGCGGCAGCCGAGCGCACTCGGCGAAGGCCGCGCCGCCCTTGTAGTCGACGAGGACGAAGGTCATCTCCTGCGGCGACAGGTGCGCCGCGAGGGAGGCGACCCAGCTCTGGAGGAACTCGGACTTGCCCGACCCGGTCGTGCCGGCGACGAGAGCGTGCGGCCCGTCGCGGCGCAGGTCGATGCGGAAGTCCCCCTCGCCCGCCGCCCCGACGGTGACCTCGAGGTCTACGCCCCGCTCACCTCGCCAGCGCCCGACGACGGCGTCGGCGTCGTCAGGAGAGCGGTCGAGCAGGTCGACGAGCCGCGCGGCGCCGGGCAGGGCCCCGCCCCGCGCGTCGGGGGTGGCGTCACGCAGGGGGGTCAGGGCCGCGGCGAGGCGTCGCGCCCACGCGTCACCCGTGCCGTCGACGACACCGCTCGCCGCCTCCTGGCCGGCGACGAGCAGCCGTACCCGGTCGCCGTCGAGGGCGGCGACGGCCCTGGCCTCGTGCGGCAGCTGGTCGGGGGTGTCGGCGAGGGCGATGACGAGGACGCGGGCGGGACCCCCTTCGCTCATGATCGTGCGCAGACCTGGGTCGGTGCGCCGGTCCCCGACACCGTCGACCACGACGACGTGGGCCACCGGCAGCGGGTCGCCCTCGCGGCGCCGCTCGGGCGCGGTGGTGGCCCGTTCGGCGGCGAGACGGGCCAGGCCGGCGAGCAGCGCGGCCCCGGACTCGCGGTCGGTGGCGATGCGCGCCGACTCGGGCACGTCGTCGTGGGCCCGCAGGTGGACCAGCCCGGCGAAGGGGGACCACCACCCGTCGTCGTCCCCGACGACGCTCACCTGCACGTCGTGGTGCGAGTGGAGCGCGGTGAGCTGGCCGAGCAGGTGCCGAGCGAGCCGGTCGCGGGTGGCCGGCCGGCCGGCGATGCCGAGCACGCCGACCTCGGCGAGGTCGACGGACAGGGGGACGTCGTCGAGCACGGGGTGCTCGCGGGCACCGGCCCGGTGCTCGACCTCGATCATTGCGGGCAGGGCGCCGAGGCCGAGCCGCAGGCACAGGTGCTCGTCGTGCTGGGGACGCCTCTCCCACAGGCGTGCCGAGTCCCCACGGGCCGCATCGAGCAGCGCCGACGCGTCGGGTGCCGACCGCAGGCGGTGGCGTCGTTCGGCGCGCAGCGCGGCGGCGAGCCGCTCACCCGTGGCGGCCCGGTCGCGGACCCACTGGGCGTGGGCCTCACGGTGCTCGCGTCGCGAGGTCGTGCGGTCGGACAGGGTGGAGCCGAGGACGAGCAGCGGTGAGAGCAGGCCGAAGAGCAGCATCCGCGGCCCGAAGAACAGCGCGAGCAGCCCGGCGAAGGGCAGCGGCAGCAGCACCATGAGCCAGGGGATGCGGCGGCGGGCCGATGCGGTCGGCTCGGGTGGGAGCCGGATGGTCGCGGGTGCCGTCGGCTGGGGCAGGTGGGGCGTGGGGTTGACCGCGAGGGTCCCGTCGCCGCTCGGGGTGCGCCTGGCGGGTCGCTGGCGGTGGGCCTCGACGGCGAAGGTCGTGTGCCCGGCGATCACCCGGCTGCCGGAGCGGACGCGGGCGCCGTCGGTGGGCAGCGGCGCCTCGTCGACGGTGGTGCCGTTGGTCGTGCCGAGGTCGCGGACGTGGACGCCGTCGCGGTCGACGGTGAGCTCGACGTGCTCGCGGGAGAGGGCGTCGTCGGCGACCCGCATCGTCGCGGCATCGCCACGGCCGATGGTGTGCCGACCGGGCGTGAGCTCCAAGGTGCGTCCGGCGTCGGGTCCGCTCAGCGACACCAGGCGAAGGGGGGCCCGGCTCGCCTCTGTCGCAGCGGTATCCGTGGCGCCGACGATGAGCTCGGCCCCGTCGAGGAGGGGCGGCAACCCGAGCGGAGCATCGGGCGCGAGGGCCTCGCCGCGGACGGTGGCGGTCGCGGGGGCGTGCCCGGTCGCGGCGAGCAGGTCGCCGAGCGTGTGGTGCGCCTCGGCGCGCACGTCGATCGTCTCGGGCCCCCCGCTGCCGGTGTCGATGATCGTCATCCGCAGCTGCATGACGGCACCGTAGGTCGATCCGGGTCAGCGCCGCCGAGAGTTGTCCACAGGGTCAGTCGTCGAGGCCCCGCGCCGCGAGGGCATCACCCATCGCATCCGCCCGCCGCAGGGCGCCGACGATGAGCGGCACGGCGAAGGCGCGTGGGCTGGCGGCGAGACCCCGCGCGTGCTGGGCCTCGCGCACCCGCCGCCCCAGGTCGATGACCTGGGGCACGGCGCGGATCGCCAGCTGGAGCATCAGGCCCACCCGCTCGGGGTTGACCCCGACCCGCCGCAGCGGGCCGCACACCCGCACGACGACGTCGATGAGGTCGGTGGTGCGGGTCGTCAGCGTCACGAGGTTGGCGAGCAGCACGAGCGCGACGAGCACCCCGACGATGACGACGGCTCGCTGCCACCCCGCCACGACGGTTTGGAAGATCGCCAGCGGCACCATGACGAGCAGCAGCGGCCGCAGCATCTGCAGCAGCACCCGCACGGGCATCCGGGCCACGGCGTAGCCGGCCAGCACGACGAGCAGCGCACCGCCGGTGACCAGCGGCGAGCGGACGAAGGGGGAGGCCACGCCCACGAGCAGGAGCGCGAGGAGCTTCGCCCCGGCCGGCAGCCGATGCAGGAGAGAGTCGCCCTCGCGGTAGAGCCCGATCACCGGTCGTCGTCCATGAGCCGGAGGTAGTGGGCGATCGCGTCGGCGGGCGTGCCGTCGTGCACGAGGCGGCTGCGGTCGAAGACGAGCACCCGGTCGAAGTCCGCGAGCAGGTCGAGGTGGTGGGTCACGAGGACGACCTGCTGGGGCAGACCCCGCACGACCTCGGCGACCCGCCGCGCGTTGCGGATGTCGAGCAGCGTCGTCGGCTCGTCCATGACGAGCAGGTCGGGCTCGGTGACGAGCACGGCCGCCAGGGCGAGCAGCTGCTTCTGCCCGCCGCTCAGCAGGTGCGCCGGGTGGTCGCCGCGACCGGCGAGACCGTGGGCGGCCAGGGCCGCCTCGACCCGGGCGTCGACCTCGGTGCGGGTCAGCCCCCTTCGTCGCAGGCTGAAGGCGACGTCCTCGGCGACGGTCGGCATGACGATCTGCGCGTCGGGGTCGGTGAAGCAGAAGCCGACCCGTCGCCGCACCTCCTTGCCCTGGCGCGCCGTGTCGAGACCGTCGAGCGTCACCGTGCCCTGCTCGGGCACGACGAGCCCGTTGAGCATCCGGGCGAAGGTCGACTTGCCGGACCCGTTGGCCCCGATGACGCCGACCCGCTGCTCGGTCAGCTGCACGGTCACGTCGCGCAGCACCGGCGCGCCGCCGTCGAAGCCGTGCGTCACGTCGCGCACGTCGATCAGCATGCCTGCACCACCATCGCCACTCCCTGCCCGCCGCCGGCGGCGATCGCCGCGAGGCCCAGTCGCCCTTCGAGGCTCCTCCGTCGCACCTCAGGGAGCGAAGAGCCCACCAGCTGGTGGAAGAGCCGCACGACGAGCACGGCCCCGGAGGCTCCCCATGGGTGACCCAGTGCCAGCGCCCCACCCTCGGCACACACGCGAAGGGGGTCGACCCCCAGCTCGTCGCAGCACGCCAGGACCTGCCCGGCGAAGGCCTCGTTGATCTCGATGGCGTCGAGGTCGTCGAGCCCGATCCCGCTGCGCTGCAGGGCGATCCGGGTCGCGGGGACGAGCCCGCGGCCGGGGCGGCTCGGCTCGACGCCGGCCGTCGCTGTGGCGAGGATGCGCAGCCCGGGCACGCCCAGCCGTTCGTGGGTCGCCGCGTCGACGACCGCGACGACGGCGGCGCCGTCGCTGATGCCGCAGGAGTTGCCGGCGGTCACGCTCCCTTCGTCGCGGAAGGCCGGTCGCAGCCGCGCCAGCTTGTCGACCGTGAGCGTCGCCTTGGGCCGGTCGTCGCGGGTCACGCCGGCGACGGCGACGACTTCCGCGTCGAAGGCCCCCGCCTCCCGCGCGGCCACAGCCCGCGCGTGCGACCGGGCCGCGTACTCGTCCTGGCGCTCGCGGGTGACGCCGGCCTCGTGCGCGAGCAGGTCGTTGGCCACGCCCATCTCGGGGTCGTCCCACCCCGCCGGGGCGAAGGGGGCCCGCTCGTAGCGCACCGGGTCGGCACCGTCGACGGGTGGCCAGTGCCGCCACGGGGCCGTGCTCACCGACTCCACGCCGCCGGCGAGCACGGCGCTCGCGCCGCCGCGCACGAGCGAGACGGCGACGTCGATCGCGGCCAGACCGCTCGCGCACTGCCGGTCGACGGTGAGCGCGGGGACGGTGACGGGCAGCCCGGCCGCCAGCGACGCGGAGCGGGCCACGTCACCGCCGGGGCCCATGCAGTTGCCGAGCACGACGTCGCTGACGTCCTCCGGTGCCAGGCCGGAGCGGTCGAGGGTCGCGGCGAGCACGGGTCCGGCGAGCTGGTCGGCGGTGACCCCGGCGAGGGAGCGCCCGGCGGTGCCGATGGCCGAGCGGGCCGCGGCGACGATCACTGGGGCACTCATCGGTCAGCCGCCAGGGCCTCGCGGACGGCATCGCGGTCGACCTTGTCGTGCCGGGTGCGGGGGAGTGCGGGCAGGTGCAGCCAGCGGCGCGGCCGCTGGGCGGGAGCGAGCTGCTCGCGGGCGAGGGAGGTGAGGCGCTGCACGTCACCAGCATCGGTCACGGCTGCGGCGACGACCTCACCGAGGTCGGGGTGCGGCAGCCCGACGACGACCACGTCACCGCGCGCCAGAGGACGCAGCACGCCCTCGATGTCGGCGACCCGCACGGTCGCGCCGGCCGTCGTGATCCCGCCGGCGCGCCCGTGGACGATCACGCGACCGTCGACGACCTCGCCGCGGTCGCCGACGGTGACCCAGCCCCCTTCGCCCCGCAGGTCGTGGCTCGGCTCGAGGTAGCCGGCGCTGACATAGGGGGAGCGGACCCACAGCTCGCCGTCGCGCGCCTGCACGTCGACGCCGGGGAAGGGCCGCAGGTCGCCCGCGTGCTCGCCCCACGCGACGAAGGACAGCTCCGCCGCCCCGTAGTAGTGGTGCAGCCGCCCACCCGCGGCCGCCACCGCGGCGGCGGTCGCCTCGTCGACGCGGTCACCGGCGACGACGAGGCTGCGGCCGGCGAGGTCGGCCCCGTCCGCCAGCAGCCGACGAAGGGAGGTCGGCGTCAGGTGCGCATGGGTCGCCTCGGCGAGGCCCGGGGCGAGGCGCGCGCCGGCCCAGCGGGCGTGGACGGTGGCGAAGAGGTTCATCGTCGCCGTGACCGGGCCGGGCACCCACACCCGGCTCGCGGCGGTGGTGCCGGTGAGCTCGGCGACCGCCCCGAAGGAGTCGGTCCACGACGCCGTCGTCCGCACGACGGTCCGCGGGCGACCGGAGGTGCCTGAGGTCGGCAGGGCGACGAGCCGCCCCTGCCTCTCGGCCTCGACGAAGGCCGCGACCGGGTCCGCCGCCGCCAGGACGTTGACCTCAGACGAGGGCATCCTCGCGGGCCGTGCGCCGGGCGCGGATCAGACCCGGGTAGGCCGCGTGCACCCCCTTCGCGACGACGGCGGCGATGACGGCCTTGGCGAGGTCACCCGGGACGAAGGGGGCCGCGGCGACGAGTGCGGCGCTCACGGACAGGTCCGCGCGCAGGACCATGCCGATGACGCCGAGGAGGTTGAGCAGGAGGACGCCGCCGAGGACGTTGATCCCGATGCCGACCGCGGTGCGGTAGGGCGTGCCCATCGCCTGGGTCATCGCCCCGATCGCCCAGGCCGCGATCGGCCAGCCGATCAGGTAGCCGACGCTCGGCCCGGCGAAGACGCCCAGGCCGCCGCGGCCGCCGGCGAGCAGCGGCAGGCCGAGCGCGACGAGGGCGAGCAGGACGAGGACGGCCAGGACGCCGCGGCGGGCACCGAGGATCGCGCCGGCGAGCATGATGCCCAGCGACTGAGCGGTGATCGGGACGGCATTGCCGAAGGGGGCGATCGCCGGGACCAGCCCGAGGACGGCGATGATGCCGGCGAAGACGGCGACCTGCGCCAGGTCACGGCCGGTGGAGCGCTGGGTGGACACGGTGGGCCTCTCGGTCGGGGTTCGGCGCCGATCATGGCACGGTTCGGGACCGGATTCGAACACCGTTCAGCACGCGGATCGGGCTGGCCTGTGGATTCTCGAGATGCGGATCGCGCTCAATTCAGTACCGTCGTGGGCCAGTGGACCGGGGAGGTCCACGAGGACGACGCCACACGACGAAGGGGGGGATCCGCCGATGGATGCTGTCAAGACGGTCGAGACAGAGGTCCGCGAGCTCATCCGCCGCTCCGGGCTCGACCCGGTCCGCGAGACCGCCGAGGTCGCCGACCTCGTGCGCGCCGCCGTCTCCGACTACGACGAGCGCAGCACCCACGGCGGGCTGCCGATGCTCGGCAATGTCGAGGCCGCGGTCAAGTCCGTGCTCGACACCGTCGCCGGCTTCGGGCCCCTCCAGCGCTTCTTCGACGACCCGCAGGTCGAGGAGATCTGGATCAACAGCCCGAGCCAGGTCTTCGTCGCCCGCAACGGCGTCGCCGAGCTGACCTCGACCGTGCTCACCGCTGACGAGGTCCGCGACCTCGTGGAGAAGATGCTCAAGTCCTCGGGCCGACGCATCGACCTGTCGTCCCCCTTCGTCGACGCGACCCTGCCCGACGGCAGCCGGCTGCACGTCGTCATCCCCGACATCACCCGAGAGCACTGGGTCGTCAACATCCGCAAGTTCGTCGTCAAGGCCGACCACCTCGACGACCTCGTGCGGTTGGGCACGCTGACCAAGGAGGCGGCGACCTTCCTCCAGGCCGCCGTCGCGTCGGGGCTCAACGTCCTCGTCGCCGGCGGCACCCAGGCCGGCAAGACGACCCTGCTCAACTGCCTGTCGGCGGCGATCCCGCCACGGGAGCGGGTCGTGACCTGCGAGGAGGTCTTCGAGCTGAAGATCCCGCTGAGAGATGTCGTGTCGATGCAGTGCCGCCAGTCCAACCTCGAGGGACTGGGCGAGGTGCCGCTGCGGCGCCTGGTCAAGGAGGCGCTGCGCATGCGCCCGTCGCGGATCATCGTCGGCGAGGTGCGGCAGGCCGAGAGCCTCGACCTGCTCATCGCGCTCAACTCCGGCCTGCCCGGCATGTGCACGATCCACGCCAACTCGGCCCGCGAGGCGGTGACCAAGATGTGCACCCTCCCGCTGCTCGCCGGCGAAAACGTCGGCTCGCGCTTCGTCGTGCCGACGGTCGCCGGGTCGATCGACATCGTCGTGCACGCCGCGCTCGAGTCCGACGGCGTCCGCCGGGTGCGCGAGATCGTCGCGCTGCCCGGCCGGATCGAAAACGACGTCGTCGAGATCAGCGACATCTTCACCACCCGCGACGGTCGGCTCGTGCGCGCCGACGGCTACCCGCCGCACCGCGACCGCTTCCAGCGGGCCGGTTACGACGTCGCCGCCATCCTCGGGGGTGGGTCGCCGTGACCGGCGTGCTCGTGGGGGCCATCCTCGGGGCCGGCGTCTTCCTCATCTGGTGGTCCTGCTGGCCTCGTGAGGAGCGCCAGCGGGTCCAGCGGGAGAGTCGGGTCATGCGTGGGCTCGCCGACGACCTCGCCCAGGCCGGCTACCGCGGCATCGGGCCCCGACTACTCCTCGCCGCGTGCGGCATCGCCTTCCTGCTGATCTTCCTCACGGTCACCGCGCTCACCGGGGTGCCGGCGATTGCCCTGTGCTTCGCCGTCATGGCCGGCTGGGTGCCGGTCGCCGTCGTGCGGGTGCGGGCCCGCTCCCGCCGGGCGCACCTGCGGGACCTGTGGCCCGACGCCGTCGACAACGTCACCTCCGCCGTGCGCGCCGGTCTGGCGCTGCCGGAGGCGCTCGCCCAGCTGTCGGTCCGTGGGCCCGAGGAGCTGCGGCCCGCCTTCGCCGACTTCGCCAGCGACTACCGCACGACCGGCCGCTTCAACGACTGCCTCGACCGGCTGAAGGACCGTCTGGCCGACCCGGTGGGGGACCGGCTCGTCGAGTCGCTGCGCATCGCCCGTGAGGTCGGTGGGTCCGACCTCGGCTCGCTCCTGCGGACCCTGTCGACCTTCCTGCGCGAGGACGCGCGCACCCGCAGCGAGCTCGAGACCCGGCAGTCGTGGACGGTCAACGCCGCCCGGCTCGCCGTCGCCGCGCCGTGGATCGTGCTCGCGCTGCTGTCGACCCGCCCCGAGTCCGTGCAGGCCTACAACACCTCGACCGGGGTGCTCGTCCTCGCCGTCGGGGCGGTGTCCACCGTGGTGGCCTACCGGATCATGGTGCGCATCGGTCGGCTGCCCGAGGAAGAGCGGGTGCTGCGATGACCGACCTGCTCCACGACATCGGCCTCGGTCGCAGCGGCGCCTTGCTCGGGTTGCTGCTCGCCCTGGGCGCCCTCCTCGTCTGGCAGGGGCTGCCGAGACACCGTCAGGCGACCCTCGACGACCGGCTCGCGCCCTACCTGCGCGACACCCCCAAGCCCTCGCGGCTCCTCGCCGTCGAGGACGTCTCGCTCACCGCCGTGATCCCGACCGTCCTGCGCCCCGTCGTCAGCGACCTGGCCCGCCGCGTCGAGCAGGTGCTCGGCGGCACCTCGTCGGTGCGGCGGCGTCTGCTGCGGGCCGGGCGCGTGCCCGACACCGACCACTTCCGCGCCGAGCAGGTCGTCTACGGCTTCGCCGGGGCGGTCGCGGGCGGCTTCCTCGGCATCGTCTACGTGACCGGGCAGGGGCGCTCACCCCTCTTCCTGCTCGTGCTCGTCGTCCTCGGCTTCGCCATCGGCGTCGTCGCGCGCGACTCGCTGCTCAGCCGTGAGGCCGACCGGCGTGAGGCCCGAATGCTCGCCGAGTTCCCCACCGTCGCCGAGCTGCTCGCGCTCGCGGTGGGTGCAGGCGAAGGCGCTGCCGGTGCGCTCGAGCGGGTCGTGCGGCTGTCCGACGGCGAGCTGTCCGACGAGCTCGGTCGCTGCCTCGCCGACGCCCGCGCCGGGGCCAGCCTGCCGGCCGCCCTGCAGGGGCTGGCCGACCGCACCGGCCTGGCCTCGTTGGCCCGCTTCGTCGACGGCATCGTCGTCGCCGTCGAGCGCGGCACCCCGCTGGCGGAGGTGCTGCGCGCCCAGGCGCAGGACGTCCGCGAGGAGGGGCGTCGCCTGATCATGGAGGCCGGCGGCAAGAAGGAGATCGCGATGATGGTCCCGGTCGTCTTCGGCGTGCTGCCCGTCACCATCCTCTTCGCCATGTTCCCGGGCCTCGGCTTCTTCCAGTTCCAGATGTGACCGACCAGCACGCACCAAGGAGAAAGACATGAACGACCAGCTCATCAAGGCGCACGTCCGCCTCACCGATGCCGTGCGGCGGGCCACTGCGCGCCTCGACGACGAGACCGGCGACGTGCCCGGCTGGGTCCTCATCACCCTGATGACCGCGGCCCTCGTCACCGGTATCTGGGCCATCGCGGGGGAGCAGCTCAAGGGCATGTTCGAGCGCGCGATCACCGGGGTCACCGGCCCCGATCAGGTCCACAATTGATCGGTGCCGCGAGGCTGCACGACGATCGTGGGTCGGCCGTCGCCGACTTCACGATGACCTCTGCGCTGCTGCTCTTCGTCTTCCTCGGGGTCTTCCAGCTCGGGCTGACGCTGCATGTGCGCAACACCCTCATCTCGTGCGCCTCGGAGGGGGCTCGCTATGGCGCACGTGAGGGGTCGACGCCCCAGGAGGGCGCCGGCCGGACCGAGGACCTCATCGGCCGCAGCCTGTCCGCCCGCTTCGCGGGTGACGTGACGGCGCGGGTCGACACCACGGCCGCGGGGGTCGACGTCGTCGTGGTCGACGTCAGCGCACCCCTGCCGGTCATCGGGCCCTTCGGTCCCGGCGGTGCGATGGACGTCACCGGTCGAGCCTTCGCGGAGACCCAGTGAGCGTCCGCGAGCGTCTGGCCGACGAAGGGGGGAGCGCCGTCATCGAGTTCGTCTGGCTGGCGATCCTGCTGCTCGTCCCGCTCATCTACCTCGTGCTGTGCCTCGCCCGCCTGCAGGCCGGCTCCTATGCCGTGACCCAAGCGGCCCGCGAGTCGGCGCGCGCCTTCGTCACCGCCCGCGACGACGCATCCGCCTCCGCGCGGTCGCGGGCTGCGGCCGACATCGCCTTCGAGGACCAGGGCTTCCCGGGCAGTGGCGAGGTCGCCGTCGACTGCACCGACTCGCCCTGCCTGACTCCCGGGGCATCGGTGACCAGCCGCGCCGAGGTGAGCGTGCCGATGCCGCTCGTCCCCGCCTTCTTCCGTGAGGTGGTCCCGCTGGAGATCCCCGTCTCGGCGACCCAGACCGCGCCCGTGCCGAGGTACGAGGTGCGATGACCTCCCTTCGTGCTCGTGCCGTGGCCCGCTGTCGTGACGACAGCGGACAGCTGACCCTGCTCATCACCGGCCTGACCGTCGTCGTGCTGACGCTGATCATCGGGGCCCTCGCGGTCACCTCGTTGCAGATCTCGCGGATGCGTCTGCTCGACGCCGCCGACTCGGCGGCCCTCGACGCGACGGACGACAGCGCCAAGCTCGTCTACGACCGCGGTCTGGGCACGGAGCTGCCGCTCGACGACGCGACGGTGCAGGCCAGCGCGGCCGACCACCTCGCCGGCCGTTCCCGGCCCCACGGCCTGGTGAGCTGGCAGGTCGAGAGCGGGACCGGCAGCCCCGACGGCCGCACCGCGGTGGTGCGCCTGTCCGGCGAGGCGGACCTGCCGCTCATCGGGGGCCTGTTGCGCGATCTGGGCGGCTCGGTGACGGTGACCGTGGAGTCCCGGGCCCGGGCCGGGGTGACGCCGGGGTAGCCGGAGCCGATCAGGGAGCCTGCGTGTCGGGGTGGGCCCGGCGTGCCCAGTCGGCGACGGCGGCACCGACGATCGCGGGCTGCTCGAGGTGGACGTTGTGCCCGGCCGCGTCGACGACGAGTGCGCTCGCACGCGGGTAGTGGGGGATCAGCCGCAGCTGGTCCTCGTAGCCGACGACGTGGTCCTGCCGTCCGGCCACGAGGAGTGTCGGCCCCCGAAAGGTGGAGCCGCGCTCCTCGGGGACGGTGCCGAGCGCGTAGTCGGCGGCCAGCCGTTGCATCGCGGCCGGGTCGGCTGCGCGCACGCCCGGCAGCGCCCAGCGCTCGAAGGCAGCCCACGAGTCACGGGTCTGCCGCACCGCCATGCCGGTGAACTCGTCACGGTCCGCATCCGTCAGCTCGGCGAGGAGCCCCTCGTCGCGGTCGACGACGGTGCGCTCGGGCAGGGTGCGGCGGGAGGCGTCGGGGTCGACCACGGGTGCGATGAGGGCCAGTCCGAGGACCTGGTCGCCGAACTGGGCCACGAGGTGCCGGGCGAGCAGTCCGCCGAGGGAGTTGGCGACGAGCGCGAAGGGAGCCGAGCCGACCAGTGCGGAGGTGGTCTCGGTGAGCCACTGCGCGAGGTGGGGCAGGCCCCCTTCGCCGGTCAGGGCCGGGGTGCTGCCGAAGCCGGGCAGGTCGAGGTAGGTGCGCTCCCAGGCGCCGCCCTCGGCCAATGAGTCGTCCAGGGCGAGGAGCAGTCGGTGGTCGACGCCGTTGCCGTGGATGGCGATGAGGGGGACGCCGGCTCCGTGGCGCACAACGTGTGGGTGGGTCATGCGAGCAGCCAAGCACAGGGCCGACGGCGCGTCGTGCTCGGCGACGGTGGTGCGGGCGACGTTTCCGGGATGCGCACTCGGCGCCCGCGTGATGAAGTCGGGTGGGGACTGTTTCGCGACGTCTGTCGCGGCCGACCGAGAGGACATCTATGCGCCCGACACTGACGCGATCCACGCAAGCGGTGGCCTGTGCCGCAGCGCTGCTCGTCCTCACTGCGTGCGGTGGCGACGCTGACGGTGAGAGGGTGAGTACCACGAGCTCAGTGGCCAGCTCGTCCTCCTCGAAGCCGGCGTACGACGACGAGTATGAACCGCACTGGGTCTGATGGAGGCTCGGGCTATTGGATTCCGACCAAGGGGTGGTCGGACCGTTGCGTAGCGTAGAACGCTTCCTCGAACTCTGCTGGCGGGACGTCGCCCAGGTAGCCGTGGAGGCGGTCGTGGTTGTGCCAGTGGACCCAGGACAGGGTGGCGAGCTCGACATCCTCGATACTCTTCCAGGGCCGTCCCTGGCGTGCGGGGCCGCGGATTAGCTCGGCCTTGTAGTAGCCGTTCACGGTCTCGGCAAGGGCGTTATCGTACGAATCCCCGACGGTGCCGATCGAGGGCACCGCACCGATCTCAGCCAGTCGTTCTCCGTAGCGAATCGACGTGAATTGGCTGCCCGCGTCGCTGTGACACCGCAGCCCGTCGAGCTGGGTGCCGCGTGACCACCTGGCCATCTCGATGGCGTCGAGGACCATCGTGGTCCTCATGTGCGAGGCGACTCGCCACCCGACGATCGTGCGGGAGTAGGCGTCGATGATGAAGCAGACGTAGGCGACGCCGGCCCAGGTCGGCACGAAGGTCAGATCTGTGACCCACAACTGGTTCGGCGCGGTGGCGGTGAAGTCGCGGCCCACCAGGTCCGGGTGCCGCGGCATGCCCGGGTCTGGCGTGGTGGTGCGCACCCGCTTGGTGCGCCGCACGCCCTCGATACCCTCGGCGCGCATCAGCCGGGCGACCTGGTCGCGGCCGATGTCGTGACCAGAGCGTCGCGCGGCCTTCCAGATCTTCCGTGCCCCGTAGACCCGGTAGTTGGCTTCCCACAGCTGCCGCACCACCGGGCCCATCACCGCGTCACGTCGGGCACGGGCCGATGGCTGCCGGCTCTTGACCTGGTAGTAGCTGCTGGGGGCCACCTGCAGCACGCTGCAGATGAGCTCGACCCCCAGCCGCCGACCCGCGACGACGTCGTCGCGGTTGGCGTCGATGAACGCGGCTACTTCTTGTGCTGGCGGTCGAGCTCCGCCCCGAAGAAACTGGCGGCCCTCTTCAAGATTTCGTTGGCGCGCTTGAGCTCACGGTTCTCCTGCTCCAGAGCCTTCATCTTCGCCTCGTCAGTGGTACTGATGCCCGCGACGTGGCCCTCGTCGATATCAGCTTGACGGACCCAGGACCGCACCGACTCGGTGCCGTACCCCAACTGCTGGGCGACGCGCTGGACCGTGCCGTGCTCTGTGCCTAGCTCTGCGCGCAGAGTCCTGACCATCCGCACCGCAGCGGCCTTCTCGTCGGGGCTGTAGCGACGCGTGGTCGGCTTCCCCGGGGTGGTGTCCTTCGGCATGAGTACATCCTCGTTTCCAAACGATGGAGACTCCAACCAACCCAGTGCGGTTCAGTACGCCTACTCCGAGGCGAAGAAGAGCAACGAAGCGCTGCTCTCTCATGACTCGAACAAGCCACTGCCGGAGGACGTTGAGTGGGCCACGGCGAACTACATCAAGACGTACAACGAAGCTCTCGATGCGATCCAGGAAGCCGGAGCGAAACAGCGAGGCAACGTGTCTGTTCAAGCAACACATCTTGCAGAATCCAAGCCGGCGGCCCCAGGGGGATGGGACCTATCGATGTACCAGTGCAGCACCTCCACGGTGCGCCTGTACAAGGGAGGCAAGGATGTCACTGCCCACCCCTTGGATCCCAGCAAGCCCCTGCCGAAAGGGCCACGGAAGAATGTTCACCTGTTGAACTTCACCACCCCCGATGACGGCAAGACGTGGCAGCTCGACAAGGCCCAGATCCTCAGTGGCAAGGACGCGAAAAACTCCCCGTGCGAAGTCAGCTAGTGGGGAGAGGAACTACTACTCCGTGAGTTTTCGAAGCCGACCGAGAGGACATCCATGCGCCCGACGCTGACCCGATCCACCCCGGCCATGGCCTGTGCCGCCGCAGTCCTGAGCTTGGCAGCGTGTGGTGGTGACGCTGACGGTGAGAAGACGAGCGCCACGAGCCCAGAGAGCAGCGCGGCATCGTCGGAACCGACGTACGACGACGACTACGCCTACGCCGAGGCGAAGAAGACTATGCCGAAACTGCGGAGACACGACCCGAACAAGCCCATCCCCGCGAGCGCCGATTGGGCCACAGCCAACTACCGCAGGGCGTACAACGAGGAGGTCGCGAGTTTCAAGAAGTTGGGCGTAACCACCAGAGGGACCGTCCAGGTCACCTCCACTCAGTTGGCCGAGTCCAACCGTGACGCAGTTGGGGGGTGGGACCTGTCCGTGTACGTCTGTTCCGTGTCGACGACGCGCCTCTACGACAGCGAGGGCAACGACGTATCGGCAGACCCTGTAGACGCAAGCAAATCGCTGCCAAAGGGGCCTCGCAAGGGTGCTCACCTGTACAACTACACAACGGCAGATCAGGGCAAGACCTGGAAGCTGGACGAGGTGCTTTACCTGTCCGGCAAGGACGCGGAGGAGTCGCCTTGCGAGGTCAGCTAGGTGTCGCCGCACGGTCACCACGCACTGGGCGGCGTGACTGGACTCTCTGCTTCCCTGCCTTCGGGTGCACGGTCAGCGGTCGAGGGCTGAGAGACAATCTTGGGAGTGTTGATGCGCGCACGTGACGCGGCGACTCTTGAGGACCTGCACGCATACTTGCGTTCTGCGGGGCGCGAGTGGTTCGCCATGGGTCGGCGGGATGGCCCTGAGGTCTACGTGACCGACGAGGGGCCACTGTTCGTGACGCCCGTTCGCAGCCGACCGAGAGGACTTCCATTGCGCCCGACGATGACGCGATCCAGTGGGGCCTTGGCCTGCGCTGCCGCGCTACTGACCTTGGCTGCGTGCGGTGGCGACGCTGACGGCGAGAAGACGAGCGCGTCGAGTAGTTCGACGTCGGAGCCGACTTATGACGACGGGTACGCATACGCCGAGGCCAGGAAGGTCGCTCCGAAGCTGCGCAAGGTAGGTGCTGGAAAACTGCTGCCCGAGGACACCGCGTGGGCCACCTCGTCCTTCATCAAGGCATACAACGACGAGATGTCCTCACTGAAGGAGCAGGGCATCACTGAGAAGGGCTACGTGAAGGTCAACTCCATGCACGAAGAGGCGTCGAACCCTGACGCCGTCGGTGGTTGGGACCTGACGATGTACGAGTGCAGCACTTCAACCGTCCGCTTGTACAAGGGCGGCAAGGATGTCACCGGTACGCCCGGCGACCCAAGTACTCCGCTGCCGAAAGGGCCACGGAAGAATGTTCACCTGTTGAACTTCACCACTCCAGACGACGGCAAGACATGGCAGCTCGACAAGGCTCATCAGTTGTTGGGCGAGGACGCGAGGGATTCCCCGTGCCAAAGCAACTAGTGGGCGCCGCGCCGCCACCTAGCGTTGGATGGCCTGGCTGGACTCGCCATTGCTGCCTGCGGCTTGGTGCGCCGATTTGACCGTCGCGCTGTCCTGCTGCGGTCACGACCCGGCCTGGGCGAATGCTCGACCGGGGGCGCGCTCCGACGTCTCCGCGCCTTCTGGCATCGAAGTCGACCGAGGCTCTGGCGGTTGCCGAGGAGTCGAACGGTGACGCGCCAGCTGGTTGCTGCGCTCAAGGGCATGGGCCTGGGATCTCGACTGGGACAGACGGCACCCTCTGGGGCCGACTCCACGACGCGAATGGCGCTGCGGCACATGGGGAGTGCTACCCATCGCGACGAGACCGGACCCGCCCGTACGGTGGCTGGCAGGAACGACATGTGGGTGACGTAGACGACCGCGTCCCGAGATGCGTGAGTGAGCTTCCCATGATGAGGTGGCTTGGGGACCAATGTTCGCGACACCTGTCGCGGCCGACCGAGAGGACATCCATGCGCCCGACGCTGACTCGATACACCCAGGCGTTGGCATGCGCTGCTGCGCTGCTGACCTTGGCTGCGTGCGGTGGCGACGCTGACGGTGAGAAGACGAGTGCGTCGAGCAGCTCAACGTCATCGGAGCCCACGTACGACGACGACTACGCGTACGCCCAGGCGGAAAAGGTTCAGACGAAGGTCCGTGGCATTAAGCCCAACGAGCCAATTCCGAAGGGAGCGACGTGGGCCACGCGGTCGTACATCAAGGCGTACAACGAAGACATCGCCGATCAGAAGAACGCCGGTGTAGTGGAGAGGGGCTCGGTCACCGTAGATGAGATGCACCCGTTGGATTCAAACCCTGACGCGCCGGGTGGTTGGGATCTCACGATGTATCAATGCAGTACATCCACCGTCCGGTATTTTAAGGATGGGGAAGATGTCACCACGCGTCCCGAAGACCCGGACAAGCCGATGCCGTCTGGGCCCCAGAAGAATGTCCATCTGCTCAGCTTCAAGACGCCTGATGATGGACGCACTTGGCAGATTGACAAAGTCCAGCTCGTATATGGCGCTGAGGTCAAGGAGACGCCATGCGCAGGCGACTGACACTAGCGGTCGGGGTGGCAATATCACTAACTTTCACGACGACACTGCCGTCCGCAGCCTTTGTGCCTACGAAGACCATCATCGGCAAGAACGATAAGGGTTCTCGGTGGAAAGTGGTGGCTGATACGCCATCGGTTCCCAAGAGTCGGACCACAACGCAGCCGAAGGGCGCCGCCGAAGTGGTGTCAACTTCGTCAAGCAGGGCGACATCGCCCCCACCGCCGCCGCTCACGGACGAGCAGAGGGCGCATATCGCGGCACGCGTGGGTTCGTGCGTCGGCGCGAAGGTAGCCAGCGGTGCAGCTGTGTCGGACTGCTTTGGCTCCGCGCCCGCGGCGGATGTTGTTCCGGCCGCGCAGGTCGCACGACCGCGAGTGACGGCGGCATCGGTCCGGCAGGAAGCCGTTGACCAGATCACGTTGACCAAGCCTGACCTGCAGGCGTCGCCGTGTCTTGCCGATGCGGGCTCCTGTCGAGGCACGGTGGGCGTGCCGGTGTGGTTGTGGGTCGGTGACGGCGATGGGGGACTACCTAGCGAGTCGGCGTCGGCCACTGCCGGGCGCTTCTCGATCCAGGCGACCGCGAAAGTGTCGAAGGTCAAATGGTCCTTGGGCGACGGTCAAAGCACAGTGTGTTCTGGTGCAGGCACCAAGTACGACGAGGATGCCCATGGGTGGTCGGCTCCGGAGTGTGGTTTCGAGAACGGCTGGAAGAAGCCCGGGACCTACACGCTGACGGCGACGTACGTGTGGGACATCTCGTGGAGCGGTGACCAGACGGGGAGCGCGACGCAGTCAATGTCCTCGACTCGGCAGGTCACTGTGGGTGAGCTGCAGAGCGTCGTCAGCAGGAACTAGTTCCCTCCGGGGCGATTTCGCCGCCCGAGTACGGAGGATGTCGTTGTGATTTCAGGGGGATTTAGTACTGATGAGTGTTGAGCTCGCGTCCGAGACGACCGCGCCGGCGGCGGGTCCGCCGGTGACCAGGTCGGCATCGGAGCAGGTGAGCGCGGTCAAGCCGCGCCGCAACATGCGTCTGGTGCTGCTGGGCGTGGCGATGGCGGTGGTGTTCGCGCTGCTGGCGGTGTGGGCCGTCAACCGCGCCGGCGAGGCCCGCAGCGTCGTGGTGGTGACCAAGGACGTGCAGGCGGGCGACCAGCTGCGAGCCTCGGATCTGGCCACGACCCAGATTCGCGGTGGGGAGGACGTCAGCACCGTGTCGGGTCAGGACCTGGGGTCGCTGGTGGGGCGGCGGACCACACGCGCCCTGCCGGCGGGCACGTTGGTGGACGAGGCCTCGTTCGTGCAGCGGATCACTCCCCGCAGCGGGGACGCGATCGTGCCGATCTCCGTCACCTCCGCCCAGTACCCGGCGAGCGGGCTGGAGCGCGGTGACACCGTGCGAGTGGTCGTCACCGGCGGTGGTCAGTCGATCGAAGGCCTGGAGCCGGGGACCGCGTTCACCGGGGTGGTGCTGTCTCTGGGCGAGCCTGACGAGAAGGGCTCGATGACGGTGGACGTGTCGATCGCGTCGGGTGATGCTCCTTCTGCTGCCGCGGCGGCCGGTACCGGACGGGTCGCGATCCTGAACGTCGCACCGGGTGGTACGGGCGCGACCGGCGAGGACGGCTGATCCGGGTGGCGCTTCACATCCTGACGTCGCTGAGTGGTTCGCCGGGCGTGACCTCGACGGCGCTGACCTGGGCTCAGGTCAGCGACCGTCCGACCCTGCTGGTGGAAGTCGACCCTGCTGGGGGCTCGGCGATGCTGTGCATCGGGTGGCAGGGCGCGCACCCGCACAACCGCTCCATCCTCGATCTGGCCCGTCATCCCGGGCACGAGTACGTGCCGCGCATCTGGGAGCTGGCGATCCCGCTACCGCAGCGTCCTCGCGGCGCGTGGTTGGTCCCGACCGTGGGCAACGTGGCACAGATGCGCTCGTTGGTATCGGTCTTCGGGCCGCTGGCCGAGGCGCTCGCGCAGATCAGTCGGGAGTCCCATGTCGACGTCCTGGTGGATCTTGGGCGTTTGGGGGCGGCGGGGCCCTCGACACAGCTGTGGTCCCACGCGGACTCGGTGCTGCTCTTCACGGACACGACGCTGTCGGCGTTGAACACGCTGGCCGTCGGTGCCCCGGTGCTGGCGGACGAGCTCGATGCCATCGGTGCCCGCCACCGGTTGGCGGTGGTCCCGGTGCTGGGCAATGCGAAGGGGGAGTCCCACCGCCCGTACGGCGCCCGCGAGATCAGTGGGATCACCTCGGGTATCCCGGTGCTGGCGGGTGTGGCTCGGGATGGCAAGGCCGCCGGGTCACGTACCTGGGGCAAGCGGGGGCGGTACCCGCTGAGCGTGCGTCGCCTGATCGGTGCGGTGGATCAGCACACCCGCGGCGCAAACGAGTACCTGGCCGTGGCAGGGGGCGGCGCATGAGCCCCAAGCAGCAGCCCGATCCGTTGCAGCCGACCGACCTTCCGCTCTTCGCGCAGCGCCCGGCACCCAGTGCCCGTGCTCTGGCCGGGGCCGTTCCCGGTGCATCCGGCAGTGGGGCGCCGGTGCCGCCGCCACCCTCGTCGTCTCCTCGTGGGGTAGGTCCTGATGGCGACGACGAGGACACGCGTGAGGTCCCGGTGGTCGCCGCCTCCCGCCTGGAGGTGGGCCGCGCCGCGAAGGTACTCAGCGGTGATCGTCAGGGGCAGATCCGCCAGGCGCTGGAGCGGCTGGAGCGGGTGGACTGGGAAGCGGTGCAGCACCTGCGCAGCCAGGTCAGTGCTGCCCTGACGCTGGTGTCCGCCGACACCGTGCTGGACGAGTCCCGGCATCGGGCGACGGTCTCCCGCTTGACGATGCAGGCCATCGAGGACTGGGTGCAGGACCGGATCGCGCGTGGTGAGGGGCCATTGGCCCTGGACGCCCAGAATGCTCTGCGCGGGGCAGTGCTGGACTCGATGTTCGGTGCCGGGCGACTCCAGCCGTTGCTGGACCTGCCGGGGATCGAGAACATCGAGATCGAGGGGCACGACGGGGTCACGCTCGAGTTCAGCGACGGCTCCCTGGAGACCGGTCCGCCGGTCGCGGACAGCGACGCCGACCTGATCTCGGAGATCCAGCACCTAGCACGCACCTCGGCCACCGGCGAGCAGCAGTTCTCGATGGTCCGACCGTGGCTGCGGCTGGCACTGCCGGACGGGTCGCGCATGGCCGCCGAGGCCTGGTTGTCGCACCGGCCCTCGGTGACGATCCGCAAGCACCCGTACATCGACACCGACCTGGCACAGATGAAGGCGCTGGGTGCGATCGATGACTCGCTGCACGCCTTCTTGTCAGCGGCCATCCGGGCCGGCAAGAACGTCATGGTCTCTGGTGACGCGGGCTCGGGCAAGACGACTCTCGTGCGAGCGCTGCTCAACGAGCTCGACCCCAACGAGCGCCTGGCCACGATCGAGGCGCAGTACGAGCTGCTGATGCACCGCCTGCCGCACCGGCACCAGCGCGTGTGGGCGGCGGAGGCACAGAGCGGCGGCGAGGTCGGTGTCGACGGTCGCCCTGTCGGCGAAGTCTCGTTGACCCGACTGATCGAGCTGAGCCTGCAGAAGAACGTCAAGCGCATCGTCGTCGGCGAGGTCGTCGGCGAGGAGGTCATGGCGATGATGGAGGCCATGCAGGGCGGACGCGGATCTGTCTCGACCGTGCACGCCCACTCGGCGCTGGACACCGTCGAGCGTCTGGTCACGCTGATCACCCGCGCCCGGGGCAACCTCGACACTGCCTTCGGCTACCGGCTGGTGGCGCAGAACGTCGACCTGATCGTGCACATCTCACTAGTCGACGAGTCCCACCTGGAGGGTGGACGCAAGTGGCGTCACGTCGACGAGGTCGTCGCCCTCGAGGTCTCGCGAGACACGCACGTGGCCCACACGAGGATCTTCGAACCGGACGAGTTCGGACGCGCCCGCCCCACGGGAGCGCTGCCCCCGTGGATCAGCGACGTGGAGCGTCACGGATTCGACGCCGGCTGGTTGGACCCTGCAGCCAGCACGTGGGGGCCAGCTCCCGACCTGCTGGTCCGCGATCGGGGAGCGCGATGACGGGCCTGGTGATCATCTCGGCGATGGCCTGGCCCTTGGGTTGACCCTCGTGGTCGCCGGGTGGACCTCACCGCCCGCCCCGGCCTCTCGCCCCAAGCGGACGCGCACGGCGACCTTCAGCGCGACCGACCGGCGCAATCTGCTCATCGGGGCCGTGATCGGGCTGCTGCTGGCGTTGTACGGGTGGGTGATCGCGCTGGTCATCCTGCCCGTCTTTGCCGTGGCCCTGCCGTGGCTGATGCGCGTGGACCGCGGCACGACCCCGGAGCAGCTCGAGGCGGTCGAGGAGTGGGTGCGCTCTCTGGCCAGCGTCATCGGCGCGGGGCAAGGCATTGCCAGCGCGATCATCGCCACGCGCACCTCGTGCCCGCAGCAGATCCGGCCGCAGGTCGACATGCTCATCAGCCGCATCCATGCGCGGCGTCCCCTGACGGACGCGCTCTACGCTTTCGCCGACGACCTGGACAACCAGGTCGGTGACTTCGTGGCCACGGCCCTCATCCAGGCAGCGCAGCACGAGGGGGCCGGGTTGCGCGAGGCCTTGAGCGGTATCGCCGCCGATGTGACCGAGGAGGTGCGCGCCCGCCGGGACATCGAGGCATCCCGCGCGGGGGCGCGCACCCAGGCGCGGCTGATCACGGTCATCGTGGTCGCGGTGCTCGCCCTGTTTGTCTTCGTCACCCCGATCGGCGCGCAGTACCGGACGCCCAACGGTCAGGTCGGATTGCTGCTGCTGGCGATGCTTTTCCTCGGCGCGTTGTACTGGCTCAAGCGCGTGGCCAGTGTCAAGCCGTTGGCGCGGTTCCTCGTCACGCCCGCCCCGAGCGAGGGGCGATCATGAGCCCGCTCGTGCTGGCCATGCTGCTGTCCGCGGTCACGGGCATCGGTCTGACCTTCGTCATCGCGGGGTTGACGCCGTCCAGCCCGGCCCTGGACGCCGCAGTCGAGCGCCTGCGGCCTGACACGTTGCGCGCCGACCGTGCCCGCAGCGCGCCGAGGGGTGAGCTGACGCGGACCGAGCGGCTGGGTTCGTGGGCGTTGGCGCGCACCGAGCGGTACGCCTTCTTGCGGGCCCCAGAGGCCGACCTGGAGTTGCTGCAGATCCCGGTGGAGGTCCACTACGGCAAGAAGGTCATCGCCACGTTTGCGTCGCTGCTGGCGTGCACCTTCCTGCCGATGCTCCTGGGGCTCGGCTTCGTCATCCCCTTCGGCATCGGGGTGCTGTTCGCGGCCTTCGCGTGGTTCGTGCCGGACCTGAGCGTGCGCGACCGGGCCAGGGACAGCCGTGAGGACTTCGCCTACGCGTCCGTGTCGTACCTGCGTCTGGTGGCCATCGCCCGAAGGGCGGGTCTTGGGCTGGTGGCGTCACTGGACTCGGCGGCGCACAAGTCCGACTCGTGGATGTTCCTGCGCATCCGTGAGGAGCTGCGGCTGGCCCGCTGGGCCGGCGAGACTTCGTGGGATGCGCTCGAGCGGCTCGCTGGGCGCACGGGGGTGCCCGAGCTGAAGGAGGTCGCGGACATCATCCGCCTGGCCAACGACTCGGGCGCCAGCGTCAGCGACAACCTGCTCGCCCGCGCGGCCTCGATGCGCGACCGCCTGCTGACCCGCGAGCAGACGGCAGCCAACGCGGCCACCTCGTCGATGGGCATCCCGCTGGCCGCACTGGCCGTGCTCTTCCTCATCGCCATGCTCATCCCCGCAGCCATGCAGCTCTCACCGGGCTGACCCCCTTCGACCTGACCAACTGACCGAAAGCACCACCACCAGGGAGGAACCCAATGCTTCGCTTCTTCACCGTCATCGCCATGCTGTGCATGGCTCCCGTGCGCCGCCTCGACCGGGCGGTCGAGGCACGCGGCCAGGACCCCGAGGCCGGATTGACGACCCTCGAGTACGTCATCCTCGGCGCGCTGGTCCTGGCCGTCGTGGTCACCGTCGCCGCGGTGATCACCGGCAACCTCGAGGACTGGGCCGACCAGATCCCCAGCCCGTAACCCGGTGAACGGCTGCAGTCATGATGCTCTCGCCACGACACGTGGACGCGCCACGCACCTCGGGTCGGCTTCACGCCGACCACGGGGTCGTGACGCTCGAGGGTGCCGTGCTGGCTCCGGTCATCATCTTCGCGACGATGGTCATCGTCCAGGCGGCCGCGTACTTCATGGCCAACACCTCCGCGACCAACGCCGCGCAGATCGCGGTGGAGAGCGCGCGGGTGCAGGGGGCGGCCGACGCCGACGGTGTGACTGCCGGACGCAGGTACCTGTCAGGGGTGTCGGCCATGGAGGATGCCGATCTGAGGGTCTCCCGGTCGGCGACGACGGTGACCGCGACCGTGACCGCCTCGGCCCCCTCGATCGTCCCCTTGGTCCCCATGCCCGACGTGCGCGCCGAGATCAACGCTCCGGTGGAGCGGGTGACGCAGCCATGAGGTCGGACCGGGGGAGCATCAGCCTGGAGCTGGCGATCTGTGCACCGGTGCTGGTCGGCATGCTCGCGCTGGTGGGCATCTTCGGACGCACCGCGATGGCCACGTCGCACGTCGACGGGGCGGCCTTCAGCGCAGCCCGCGCGGCGTCGATCGAGCGCGAGGCGTCCCAGGCGCAGCCGGCAGCAGAGACCGCGGCCCGCGAATACCTCGACCAGCAGGGCATGTCGTGCGAGGACGTCACGGTCACCGTCGACACCAGCGGCTTCGCGACCCCGGTGGGCACGCCCGGCCAGGTCAGCGTGGACGTCTCCTGCCGGGTGCCGCTGTCGGACCTGGCGGCTCTCGTCCCGACCAACGACCGCACCTTCACCGGTGAGGCCGTCAGCCCGATCGACCGATACCGAGGAAGGTGAACGCAGTGGGGGAGACGCGACGGCGTCTGCGTGACGAGCGCGGCTATGCGGCGGTGTGGACCGTGGTCATCGGCAGCGCCCTGATGCTCGTGGGAGGGCTGGTCTACGACGTGGCCGACAAGGCCAACGAGGCCAGACGGGTGACGATGGTCGCCAACGAGACCGGCCGTGCGGCGGCCCAGGAGGTGACGACCGGCGTCATCTCCGGACGGTCCGACGGGGTCGACCCGCAACGCGCCGCGGAGGCCGCGGAGGCCTACCTTGACTCCACCGGCATGGACGGTCAGGTCACCGTCAGCGGCAGCCAGGTGAGCGTGACGACGACCCAGTCGTGGTCGCCGAAGATCATGCCCATCCTGCAGCCCGACACCCTCACGGCGACCGCCGTGACCGATCTGGAGCGCGTCACCCCCGGGAGCGCGCCATGAGCAACGCGCCCGCCTCCCGGACCACGGTGCTGGCACGCGGCCTGGCCTCACTGCTGGGCATCGTGCTGATCTTCGTCGGGCTGCCGCTCGCCCTGATCGTGCTGGGCGGCAACCCCCTTCCGTCGCAGCTGCCCAGTCTCGAAGAGGTCGGCGGCGCACTGACCCGCCCGGACGACGGCACGCTGCTCATCGGGATCGTGACCGTCGCCGGCTGGCTGGTGTGGGCGAGCCTGACGCTCTCCTTCCTCGTGGAGATCCCCGCTGCCATCCGCGGAGTCCCGGCCCCACGACTTCCCGGCCTGTCGTGGCAGCAAGGTCGCGCCGCGGCCATGACGGGTGCCGTTGCCGCGATGCTCGCCGTCGGGACACCTGCCGTGGCCCAGGCCGACCCGGGCCCCGTCGTCCGGGCCAGCGCGACGGTCCCGGCTGCTCAGCCCGAGCCGGAGCCCGTGCAGACCGTGACCGTCCGCGCCGGGGAGACCCTGTGGGGGATCGCCGAACGGGAGCTGGGCGACGGCCACCGCTACCCAGAGCTGGTCGAGGCGTCGGCTCACGTGGTGCAGCCCGATGGCGGTCGCCTGCGGGCGGGCGACTCCATCCGCCCCGGGTGGCAGGTCGTGGTCCCGCAGACCGTCGTCAGCGGCCACGCCGAAGGGGAAGCAGCACAGCCGAATCCCGCCCAAGCGGACCTCGAGCAGCAGATGAGCGGCGCCGCCCCTCCTCGGCACGGTGCAGGTCCAAGCCCCGTGCGGGCACAACCCGCCGCTGACCTGCGAGGTGGCAGCGAAGGCTCCGCGGATGCGGCACCCGTCGCCGGCACCGCGAGCACCGCTACCACCGTCGGGTTGGGCGTCATCGCGTGTGCCGGTGCCCTGGCGCTGGTGCGCTCACGACGACGACGTCAGCGACGCACCCGCCCGCCCGGCTGGCGCCTGGTCGTGCCGTCGACCGCGGCGAGCCGCGCACTGGCACGGCTCGAGGCCGAAGGCGACGAGGCTGCGCCGCGCGACCTCTATGCGGCGTTGGCTGATCTGGCACGTCGCTGCGCTCCCGGGGCGCTTCCCTCCCTTCGCGCGGCACGCCTGAGTGCCGAGACGATCGAGGTGTATGTCGTGGAGGAGGATCTGGCCGTGCCCCACCCGTGGGTCCCGGCCGGTGGAGGGACCTGGGTGCTCGACCGGTCCGGCGCGCCGGCCGGCACCGGTGACGGCTCCAGCCCGTGGCCCTGCCTGGTGACTCTCGGGCAGGACGACGACGGCGGTCACATCTTCATCAACCTCGAGCAGATCGGTGCGCTGCAGCTTGCCGGCGCCGGCCCCGACGTCGACGCGGTGCTGGCCGCCATCGCCATCGACCTGGCCACCTCGGCACATGATCGACCGCAGGTGAGCCTGGTGGGGGCCGGCGCAGACCTCGTGGAGGCGCTCGGGCTCCCGGACGTGACGTACACCCCCGACGTCGGTGAGGTCCTGGACCGCTGGGAAGGCAGTGCAAGGTCTGGATCGCCGCACGTCTTGCTGGTCGGTACCGATCTGAGCGCAGCCGAGGTGCAGCGGCTTCGAGCCCTGCGCTCGCAGGCACCTGCGGGGGCGCTGGCCGTCGTCTCGAGGTCCGAAGGCCTGTCTCAGTGGTCGCTGACCGTGGACGCCAGCGGGGGCACGCTCGCTGGGATCCTCGACCCCACCGGGATGATGGTGCGCCCACCACTCCTGGCTCGCCCCGACTACATGGACCTGCTTGAGCTGCTCCGCTCGACCTCCCATGAGCCGGTCCCGGGGCCCGGCTGGTCACAAGGCGCCCGTGTGGATCCCCTGACCCTGCAGACGCTGCCGCGCAAGAGCCTCGCCCGTCCCGCGGGGCCTGCCGACGAAGAGACGACCAGCCTCGCGCAGTTCACCAACGAGCACTCGCGCATACGGGTGCTGGGTCGTGTCGAGGTGACCGGCACCGGACCGCTGCCCGAGGACGAGGCGCTGGCCACCGAGCTGGTTGCCCTGATCGCCCTTCACCCGGGCTCCGACCTCGCGGGCGTCGCCCACCTGCTCGGGCTGCCGGAGCACGACGTGCACGGGGCCGTGCGCCAGACGCAGCAGTGGATGCATCCGTTGACGGACGGCGAGGCGAAGGGGGATGCCTTGCACCTGCAGCTGGAGGACGTGAGCGTCGACTGGCAGCACCTACGGAAGCTGGTGGGAACGACCTTGGCCGATGCGGACTCACCACGAGTCCGTGAGGCGCTTACACTCGTGACCGGCCAGCCCTTCGACGCCACACCCGAGGGCCGGTTCTCCTGGGCGATCAATGACCGGTGGGAGATCAGCGCCGCGGTGGCCGACATCGCCCACGAGCTCGCCCAACGATGCCTGCGCGCAGGTGACCCTGCAGGAGCTTCGTGGGCGGCTCGCAAGGGTCTGCTCGCCGAACCTTTGAGCGAGATGCTGTGGCGCGACGAGGTCCACGCAGCGTGGCAGGCGGGCCAACGGGACAAGGCGAGCAGCGTGCTTGACGAGGCCGAGTCCACGGTCGGTGACCTCTCCGGTCTCGCCCAGGAGGCCGCCGCCCTCGGGGAGGAGCCCCGCCCAGCGCCCGCCGGGCAGGCCACTCTTGCCCCGCAACGGCCGGAAGGGGTGAGGTCCCGATGAGCGCGCAGGTCACGCACGGGGCGGACACCGGCAGGTTGCGTGAGATCGCCGCTGGTCTGTCGGGGCTGTCCAAGCAGGTCGCGGGTGTCGAGCAGGCAGGGTCGTCGCAGCTGGGCACGTTGGTGGAGTCCTGGGTCGGCGACGACACGGAGGTCTTTGCCAGTGATTGGCGGGAGGCGTCGCCGCAGCTGACGGCTGCGGCGGACCGGTTGTCTGCGTTTGCCCGGCTCTTGGAGGAGCAGGCTGAGCAGCAAGATCGGGCATCCAGTGGCGGGGCGGTGCCCGGCGGGCACGGGCGAACGCCTCCTGGCCGTGATCCCCTCGACGATGTGCGTGAGCTTCTGCGAGGGCTCGACGGGAGGCGTCCTTCGTGGGTGAACGCGTCGACAGCGCTACCGCCCGCTGGGCCCTTTGCCGACAACCCGATTAGCAACTGGTGGGCAGACGTCAAACGCAAGGTCGGGAAGGTTGGCGTGGAGATCCCGGTACCGCCCACCCCCGGCGAAGCGGTCGACGCGGCCAACGACTGGTGGCAACACGAGGTGATCTTCACCGAGCGCGGCGCGGACGCACTGGATGCGATTGATGGCGCAGCCGACTTCGTGGAGTCGGTCCCGAAGTTGGACTACGTGATCCCGGTTCCCGGCACCCCCTTCGCGATCCCATCCGACAACCCCTTGTCGCGGTTTGGTGCGTCCACCGCGGCCGACGAGATCCGCTCGTGGGGTGACATGGCCCAGGACCCCAAGGGGTACTGGAAGAGGGAGTTGTCCTCGAACGGCGGCCGCGCCAACCTGGCGGCCTCTGTCCTGCTCGGGCCTGTCGGTCGCCTTGGCGGCCGCGGTGCGAGGCGAGTGGCCGATGAAGTCGAAGACATCTACCGGGGGATCCGACGCGACCCGGTGAAGAAAGTCGGCTCCTACGACATCCCAGAGGGAGCAGTTCGCGTCGACAGCGGCAAGAAGTTCAACTGGAACAAGGAACTGAACAATCCGAAACCGAACAGCACCTACGTCGTCGACAACCGATTCGTGTACGTCACCGACGAGCACGGTCGAGTCACCGAGGCACACGGTGTCCTGACGGACGACCAGGGTCACCGCAGCGGCTACCAGCAACGCAAAGCCGGTGGAGATGACCGGCTGCCGGGCGACCAAGGCGGGCACATCTTCGGCAAGGGCGTCGGCGGTCCGGGCGAGGGCATCAACTTGCTCGCCATGTCGAAGCAAGCAAACCAGTCCGACTACGCCCGTCTCGAGAACCAGTGGCGGACGCTGCTGAAGGAGAACCCACCGCCACGGATCGAGTCCAAGGTCATCCCGGTCTACTCAGGCGACTCCAAACGGCCCGAGGCCTTCATGGTCGAATGGACGAAGGACGGGAAGCACCAAGGCCGTACGTTGATAGAGAATTGAGGTGTCCGAGATGGGCATGTCGCAAGTGAATGACAAGCAGGAGGCCATCGCCAGGAGCTTGGTGGATGAAGCACCTGAGGGGTGGGTCCGGATTCAAGCCGAGGTGTCGTCGCTTGATGGTGTTACGACGTTTGACGCCATGTGGTTCGGTGCCGATGGCGCTGACGGGCACCGATTCCTTCCCGACATCGCAACGATCGAGTCGATGCGTTTGCACAAGGTGATGTACCAGCCGGGCAAGGGCACGTGGTTCTCCATGGAGTGCACTGTCGAAGCCACTCGGGAGTACCACTTCACGTTCAACTACGACCAGCCCGTGATGTTCGACGACCGCGAGCCCACCGAAGAGACGTGGATCAACGACCTGCGGCGGCACCCCCGCGACTGGGACAACATCCCTGACTGGCACCTGGTGAAGCAGCGCTACACCGAGGACGAGTGGCTGGCCAGCGTCCAGCGGTACAAGGACTGGCTCGCAAGCGACGACCAGAGTCCCTTCACGGGCTGAAAGGGCGGTAGGGCCGCGCGGCCAACCGCGAGCCGCAGGTCGTTGGTGCGGATGCATCGGCTCTGAGACGGCCTGTGCGGTGACACCTCGACCACGGTCGTCTGGTGCGGCTCGTCGACGGCTGACCGCCCTGCTCCCACACGGACCCTCAAGGTGACACGATGAGCGCGCGGGGAGACCGCACCATCTCGTCCCAGGAGGATGCACGCGTGGAGCAGGAACGGTCGGGTGAGGACGCGCAGCCGGACGGTGTCGAGGCCGATGTCGTGGAGGAGCCCGTCCAGGAGGAGCCCGACGCGGAGCCGGTGCAGGACGAGGTGACGGACCCCCCTTCGGACGTCGCTTCGAGACGCTCGCATAGCGAGCTCCTCAGCGACCGGGATGGGGACTCGCAGAGCGAGCTCCGCCCACGCGGAACGTGGGACCCAAGCGAGCGTGATGGGGACTCGCAGAGCGAGCTCCTCAGCGAGCGTGAAGGCGAGGAGGTCGTGCACACGACCGACGGGGAGGTGCGGCCGGCCGACGAGGCCGACGACGACGCCGAGACGATCCCCGTTGCCGAGGTGCGGACGCCCGACCCGACCCATGAGCACGAGGCGCCCGAGGAGGAGTCGCGGGTGCGGGTGTCGCTGTCGCCGACCCTGACGATCCTGCTCGGGCTGGCCGCCGGAGCCGTGGCGATCTCCGGCCTGCGGGAGGTGTCGGGCATCATCGCGCCGACCTTCCTCGCGATGACCCTGATCATCGCCGTCTACCCGGTCTACAAGGTGTTGCGCCGTTTCCTCGGCTCGATCATCTCCGGGCTGCTGCTCATCGTCATGCTCTACGGGATCCTCGCCTTCCTCGGAGCGTCCATTGGCCTGGCCGCGAGCCGCTTCGCGACCGAGCTGGCCAGACCGGAGTACACGAGCACCTTCACCGGGCTGGTGCGCGACGGACGTGACCTGCTGCTCGAGCAGGGCATCGAGGCCCAGGAGATCGACGAGGCGATCTCCAACTTCGACCTGCGCAACCTCACCGGCCTGGCGACGTCGCTCGCCAACACGATCACCGGCCTGACGACGACGATGCTCTTCCTGCTGACGGTGATGATCTTCCTCGTCATGGACGCCGGCGGCTTCAAGGGGCGCCTGTCGGCCATCCACCGGCACAAGCCCGACGTCGCCGACGCCCTCGTCGACTTCGGCTACCGGGTGCGCAAGTACTGGATCGTCTCGACCGTCTTCGGCATCATCGTCGCCGTCATCGACTACTTCGCCCTTGTCTGGCTCGGCGTGCCCTTGGCGATGACCTTCGGTCTGCTCGCCTTCGTCACCAACTACATCCCCAACATCGGCTTCGTCCTCGGCCTCATCCCACCGGCCTTCATCGCGCTGCTGTCGGGCGGGGTGTCGACGATGATCTGGGTCATCGCGATCTACTGCGTCGTCAACTTCGTCATCCAGTCGATCTTCCAGCCGAAGTTCACCGGTGACGCCGTCGGCATCAACGCGACAACCGCCTTCCTCTCGCTCGTCTTCTGGGCCTACGTCTTCGGCGCCCTCGGCGCGCTCCTCGCCATCCCGTGCACCCTGCTCGTCAAGAGCCTGCTCATCGACCGTGACCCCAGGGCCCGCTGGATCAACCAGTTCATCGCCAGCGACCCGCGCGAGCGACGCAGCGCCCAGCCGACGTAGGGGAGCGGGCCACCCCTGCCGTAAGGTGACCTGTCGTGGCTGTCGACTTCGAGACCGAGATCAAGCACCTGCGCACGACCATGGCGTCCGTGCGCGAGGTGACCGACCTGCCTGCGCTCGAGCAGCAGATCAGCGACCTCGAGCAGCAGGCCGCCGCCCCCGACCTGTGGGACGACCCCGAGTCGGCCCAGGGCGTGACCTCCGCGCTGTCGCGGGCCAATGCCGAGCGCGACCGCATCGTCGGCATGGACTCGCGCATCGACGACCTCGAGACGCTCGTCGAGCTCGGGACCGAGGAGGGCGACGCCGACACGCTCGCCGAGGCCGAGACCGAGCTGACCAAGGTCGCCAAGTCGGTCAGCGAGCTCGAGGTCCGCACGCTGCTGTCCGGGGAGTACGACGAGCGCGAGGCCGTCGTGACGATCCGCGCCGGCGCCGGTGGCGTCGACGCCGCCGACTTCGCCGAGATGCTCATGCGCATGTACCTGCGCTGGGCCGAGCGCCACGGATACCCGACCAAGGTCATGGACACCTCCTACGCCGAGGAGGCGGGCCTGAAGTCGGCCACCTTCGAGGTCAATGTCCCCTACGCCTACGGCAACCTCTCGGTCGAAGGGGGGACCCACCGCCTGGTGCGCATCTCCCCCTTCGACAACCAGGGCCGGCGCCAGACCTCCTTCGCCGCGGTCGAGGTCATCCCGCTCATCGAGGGCACCGACTCCATCGAGATCCCGGACAACGAACTGAAGATCGACGTCTTCCGCTCCTCCGGCCCCGGCGGCCAGTCGGTCAACACGACCGACTCCGCCGTGCGCATGACGCACATCCCGACCGGCATCGTCGTGTCGATGCAGAACGAGAAGTCGCAGATCCAGAACCGCGCCGCTGCGCTGCGCGTCATGCAGTCGCGACTGCTCCTGCAGAAGAAGGCCGAGGAGGCCGCCGAGCGCAAGGAGCTCGCCGGCGACGTCAAGGCCAGCTGGGGCGACCAGATGCGCTCCTACGTGCTCAACCCGTACCAGATGGTCAAGGACCTGCGGACCGAGCACGAGACCGGCAACCCGTCCGCGGTCTTCGACGGTGACATCGACGGCTTCATCGAGGCCGGCATCCGCTGGCGCATCGAGCAGGCCAAGTCCGAGGACTGATCCTCCCGCTCCCCGGGACTCGATGGGGAGTTCTCCCCACTTCGTGACGCCCGTCATGCCTCTACGGTGGTCCACGGACCATCAGGGGGTGGCGCATGGACCCGAAGGGGACGGCCGTCAAGGCGACGGCCATGAGTCGTGAGGCGTGGGACGTCGTGCTCGACGCCGGGCGCCGGCCGGGGGCGTCGAGCGCCGTCTGGGCCGAGCTCGGTGAGCGGGGCATGGCGAAGGGGAGAGAGCTCACCCCGCTGTGGAGAGACGTCGTGGCGGGCCTGTCGCGCGCCGACGCCCGGCTGGAGGTGCTCGCCCGTTCGGGCGCGATGCGGTTTCGCACCACCCTGTCGGTGATGGGCAACCTCTGCCTGCTGGAGACGTCTCGCGAGCGAGTGATCGGCGAGGGTGGGGTCACCCGGGAGCCGCGGGTCCTCGTGCAGATCGTGCGGCCCGAGGCGGTCTTCGACGCGGTGGCGCGGGTCTTGCCACCGGTCGACGCGCTGCGGGCCGATGACCGGGTGGCTGACGAGGTCGGTGTCCCGGTCCCGGCGACGGACCTCCCCTTCGGCGGGGAGGCGGTCTCACTTGACCAGCGTGATCCGGGCCCGGTGGGCGCGACGGCCGGTGTCGGCGCGCCGACGGGTGACGGGGGCTGGCTGTCCCCGGCGGAGCTGACCGAGGGCCACCAGGGCGACGACCTGCGGCCGGACGAGGCGATGGTGCGGGCCTTCGCCGCTCTGCTCGGCGAGATGTCCGACGAGCCGACTGCTGACGAGTCTGCGGACGCGCTGGCCTCCGTCCCGGGCGTGGACCCGAGGCTGGCCGAGATGCTGCGGGAACCGGAGACCGAGGTGGTCGTGCTGCGTAGTCCGGGGCGCCGTGAGGCTCGCTCGGCGGAAGGCATCATGCAGATGCTGGGTGGGCTCGCGCTGCGCCAGTGGGTGGTCACGGACGAGGGACTGGTCGCCGTGCGCGCGGACGTCGGGGGAGTGCGGATGCTGGGTGTCGAACCGGGCGATCTTGCCGACGAGGTGCGCCGGCTGGTGGCCGGAGACGTCGCGGACATCGAGGCGGTCGCGGAGTACTTCGGGGAGGACTCATGAGCGTGCAGGAAGGGCTGGAGCCCAAGGCTGTTCGTGCGGCCGGTGAGCGCATCGAGTCCTTGGGCAAGCAGGTCTCGGGCATCCAGGACGACGGCAACGCGATGCTCAAGGTCCTGGCCGCGGTGTGGGAGGGGCCCGACCTTGGGACCTTCGAGAGCGGGTGGTCGGAGGCCGGACCGCAGGTGGCGCAGGCGGCCGAGACGCTGCGTGCCGCGGGGGCTGAGCTGCGTCGTCAGGCTGAGGACCAGGTCCGTGCCAGCGATGGCGAAGGGAGTCGCGGCGGCGGTGGCGGCGGCTGGGGTTGGCCCGACTGGGACCTGCCGGACTTCGACTTCCCGGACCTCAACCCCCTTCGACGGGTGGGACTGGGACCTGCCGGACATCGACTGGCCGGACATCGATCTGGGCAAGATGCTCAGCGACTTCTGGGACGGCTTCCTCGACCTGCTCGAGGGCATCGGTGACTGATGGGACGACATCCCGTGGTGGGGTCAGCTGATCATCGGGGTCGTGGCGGTGATCGTCATCGCTGTCGTCCTCTTCTTCGTCGGCCTCGAGGTCGCCGCGATCGTGGCGGCGCTCGGCACGATTGCGATGATCGTCGGGGCGATCATGACTGTCCTCGACCTTCTCGACGAGATCGCCGAGTTCCTGCGTGACCCGAAGGCGGCGATCGAGAAATTCCTGAACGACCCTCTCGCCGCTCTGGACGACCTGATCTGGTTGGTCGTCGGCGCGCTGCCCTGGGGTATCGGCAAGGTCTTGCAGCGCTTCCGCAAGCCGCTCAAGGAGCTCTTCGAAAACGCCGCTCCCTGGCTGAATGAACCGCACTGGGTCTGATGGAGGCTCGGGCTATTGGATTCCGACCAAGGGGTGGTCGGACCGTTGCGTAGCGTAGAACGCTTCCTCGAACTCTGCTGGCGGGACGTCGCCCAGGTAGCCGTGGAGGCGGTCGTGGTTGTGCCAGTGGACCCAGGACAGGGTGGCGAGCTCGACATCCTCGATACTCTTCCAGGGCCGTCCCTGGCGTGCGGGGCCGCGGATTAGCTCGGCCTTGTAGTAGCCGTTCACGGTCTCGGCAAGGGCGTTATCGTACGAATCCCCGACGGTGCCGATCGAGGGCACCGCACCGATCTCAGCCAGTCGTTCTCCGTAGCGAATCGACGTGAATTGGCTGCCCGCGTCGCTGTGACACCGCAGCCCGTCGAGCTGGGTGCCGCGTGACCACCTGGCCATCTCGATGGCGTCGAGGACCATCGTGGTCCTCATGTGCGAGGCGACTCGCCACCCGACGATCGTGCGGGAGTAGGCGTCGATGATGAAGCAGACGTAGGCGACGCCGGCCCAGGTCGGCACGAAGGTCAGATCTGTGACCCACAACTGGTTCGGCGCGGTGGCGGTGAAGTCGCGGCCCACCAGGTCCGGGTGCCGCGGCATGCCCGGGTCTGGCGTGGTGGTGCGCACCCGCTTGGTGCGCCGCACGCCCTCGATACCCTCGGCGCGCATCAGCCGGGCGACCTGGTCGCGGCCGATGTCGTGACCAGAGCGTCGCGCGGCCTTCCAGATCTTCCGTGCCCCGTAGACCCGGTAGTTGGCTTCCCACAGCTGCCGCACCACCGGGCCCATCACCGCGTCACGTCGGGCACGGGCCGATGGCTGCCGGCTCTTGACCTGGTAGTAGCTGCTGGGGGCCACCTGCAGCACGCTGCAGATGAGCTCGACCCCCAGCCGCCGACCCGCGACGACGTCGTCGCGGTTGGCGTCGATGAACGCGGCTACTTCTTGTGCTGGCGGTCGAGCTCCGCCCCGAAGAAACTGGCGGCCCTCTTCAAGATTTCGTTGGCGCGCTTGAGCTCACGGTTCTCCTGCTCCAGAGCCTTCATCTTCGCCGCGTCACTGGTACTGATGCCCGCGACGTGGCCCTCGTCGATATCAGCTTGACGGACCCAGGACCGCACCGACTCGGTGCCGTACCCCAACTGCTGGGCGACGCGCTGGACCGTGCCGTGCTCTGTGCCTAGCTCTGCGCGCAGAGTCCTGACCATCCGCACCGCAGCGGCCTTCTCGTCGGGGCTGTAGCGACGCGTGGTCGGCTTCCCCGGGGTGGTGTCCTTCGGCATGAGTACATCCTCGTTTCCAAACGATGGAGACTCCAACCAACCCAGTGCGGTTCAGAAGAGGAAGTGGGACGACGTTGCGGCCTGGGGTAAGAAGAAGTGGGACGACGCGGAGGGCGCCATCCGTCGAAAGTACGACGAGTTCTTGGACTGGGCATCAGCCAGGCGCAACAAGAAGGACCTTGGAGGTGGCCTCGACGTACACGAAGGGCGCACGACTGAGGGGTCGAAGCGGGGACCGGGGCACGTCCAACGGGACCACGTCGGCAAATCGGATCAAGACATGATCAATCGGGCGAACGGGGACAAGCCAGTGCCGACTTCGAGTTACCCGTCGAATGCTCGCGCCGAGCGTGCAATCGCGGACAACGTGAATGAACACGAGAAGCAGATTCAGAAGTGGCTGAAGAATGCGAAGCCGAATGAGTCGAAATCGTTCGACTCCCAGCACGACTACCCCACTGGACGGCACGTTCCGAAGGGCGGGACGAGCGCTTCCGACGTAACTGGTAGCAGAGTCGTCATCGTGCCCGACCCGAAGATGCCGAAGGGGTACCGAATCCTTACGTCCCACCCGATTCCCTAGGTAGGCTGATGAGCATGTCGCTTGAGCTCAGTTTCCCGGCGTTGCACAACTTGATGAGCGCTGGCTTCAATCAGGACTTTTGGGAGCTCGATGGGTCACCCCAAGCAGTAGTCAGCGCCTTCACCCCTGAGCCGATATTTTGCGCTCGGATCCCCGGCGAGGTGGATCGGCTTGTGGCTCAATTCGAGGGCGAGGCATTGGACGATGCCCTGCAAGAGATGGGTAACTGCTACGACTATGCCAAGGACGGCCTGACCGGAGGAGACTGGCTCGCTGCCGTGGTGGCACAGGTCCGGGCCGAGGCTCCGACGACTGACGAGATCAGCGCGCTGGTGGGACGTGACGTCACGCAGGTGCTGTGGTCGGCGCCGATCAGTATCCGGACTGCCAGTTCGGAAGTCGTGTTCGAGGGAGAAGTGAGTGTCGATAACGGAGTTGACTACTACGACGTTCCAGCAGATGGAGAGCCCAGCATCGATGGTCTGGTTGGCCACGAGATCCTTGCGGCCTTCGTGGAAGACGACCAAGCTTGGCTGGCCACAGCCCAGGTGCGGGTCATCGGTGCGATGGCCGCCGTTTCGTCTCCTTCAGCCTGAAGTGCTGGGGCGCACGTGCGTGTCGGCTTCGTCGATGGCTGGACCTGACCCGGATGTCCTGCAGCCAGCCGCGTCAGGCCAACGCCGCTCATGATCTCAAGCATCGACCCGACGACTGGGAAGGCAGCCAGTCCACTTGATCAGGAGTGCCGGTAGCGGGGAGGCGGCCCTCTCGCCTGAAGGAGCGACGCGTGGATCTCAAGCTCGAGTACCCGGCGCTGGCCGACCTGCTGTCAGGCGGCTTCAACCAGGACTATGAAGACATCTTCGGTGATGCGGAGGACGTCCTCGCCATGTACACGGCGGACCCGGTGTTCTGCGCGCGGGTGCCTCGGGAGGTCGACCAACTGGTCTCGACCAACGAAGGGGCGGCGCTCGACGAGGCACTTGCTGCCCTGCACAACGGGTACGCGTACGAGGCCCACGGACAGACGGCTCGGGAGTTCCTCGAGATGGTCGCCGAGCGGGCGCTGGAGCGCACGGTCGCCCCGGTCGCTCCGTATTCGGAGCTCGTGGGCCAGCAGGTCAGCTCGGTCGTGGAGGGCCCGCCGGTGGGCGTGGTCGTCGGTGACGCGGTGGTCGTTTTCACCTCCGGGATGATGTGCTCTGCGTCTGGGGGAGGTGGTCTCACCGATGTCGAGCAGGCACGTCTCGCGATCGGCCAGCACGTGCTGTGGGCGGGGGAGAGCAACGGCGGGATCAGCATTGCCACGGCGCGGGTGCGGATCTTCACGCCAGCGGGCCCGAACGCGCCGGAGCCGTCCTTCGAGATCCGGCAGGCCGCGGGACACGGGCTACTGCGAAGGGAGGCGGACAACCGGTGAGGCGATTCGATGCCATGGAGGACCCCACGGTGGCAGCTTGGGTCAACGGACTCGAGCCGCCCGGGAACGTGGGCTTGTACGTTAAGTACAAGGTGGGCGTGGCTGGCCTCGTCGCTGTCGCAGACATCGCCTTCCCGGAGCTCATTGAAGTCGACGGGCTGGTGCTCATCAAGGCTCGATATTCCGGTTTCTCCCAGAAGACACTCGATGACTGGCGTGAGCGTCTTGGAGACGATCGAGCGGCCTTGTCCCGTGTGGTGAACCACTTCGTCGTCTGGGACGAGCTCGAGGTGGAAGGGGAGGGCCCTGACGACAGTGACAACATGGCCGCTGAGTTCGTCGCCGCGTGCTGGCGGGCGAGGGCAGCCGCCGACTTCCCTGACCGCAACATCGTCGTCGAAGTCATCGAGCAGTACGGGCCCACCGTGGTGATGTACGAACCGAACGCCTAGCGGGATGGGGCCAGATGCCATGAATGACGAACTCGGAGTCTTGGACGAGACGTACGCAGCGCTCTTCGACGCCTTCCTCAGCGGTGCCGTCGAGGCTGCGGCCTTTCGGTCGCAGTTCCACGCGACCATGACATCGGACGCTCGCCTCGGGGACCACGTCCGCTACGCCATCCTCCAACGGGTCTTCTTCGGCCTCGAGGATCTCGTGCTGGATGCGGATCTTCCCGACGGCGAAGAGCGCGATGACGACGAGATCGACGAGGGCACCTTCCGGGACATCGTGGCCAAGGCTGCCCACGACCTCAAGCACCGACCCGACGACTGGGAAAGCAACCACACCGAGAAGGGGGGACTGTGAGCCCGGTCGACGACGAGACGTACATCGACATCTTCACGGCATTCTTGGAAGGGCGCTGCGGAACGGCTGACATGTTTGCCAGCTATTGGTCTGCATACAGCGAGGACAAGCGAGTCGACGATCTGGCCCTGTACGGCATCCTCCAAAAGGTCTTCTACGTCATGGAGGAGTACGAGTCCGACCCGGAGCTCAGGTCCCGTGATTCCCCTTCGGAAGGGGACGTGCGCGAGACGGTCACGAAGGCGAAGGCTGCTCTCGAAGCCCGTCGGACTCTCTGACGGACGCATCAGACGGTTGTCATCACGAATCGAGGACTGACGTGGCCGACCATTTCAGCCAGTTCCACATCGACCTTCTGACCGCATGCGAGGAGGACTGGCAGTCGGCGGCGGGGGTGTACTCGCTGGCGTTGTCGGCCGGCCTCGATGACCCCGTCGCGACCAGGGCTCTGGCCATCGGTCTCACGGTTGAGGCCCTGCATGCGGGTTGGCTGGTGCCGGGCGATCTCACCGCGGAAGGATTTGTCCCATGGACCGGCGTCTCCCGGGACCACGCGCACCGCGTCGCCCAGGCATGGTTGGGGGCTGACGATGTGATCGTGGGCGTCGGCGACGTCGCGTGGTTCGACATCACGGCTGAAGGATCGGAACGGCTCGCTCAGCGTGACGCCCTGTGACGTCGCAGGGCATGGATCTGGAGCGCGATTAGCCAGCGCTCGCTGACGTGATGATGTCGGGCTTCCACCTGGACTTCTGGGACTTCCACGAGTCGCCGGTCGCCGAGACGCCGTCGGTCGAGATGATCGACGCGCTCGTAGGGGCGCGTCCTCGGTGCGACCGGAGGGAAGGTGCTCACGGTCCGGACGGACGCCGACTCGATCCGCTACCGCGGTGGCGCTCTGGTCCACGCGTTGGGCCGTGGCCGAGTCCTTGCCCCGGGGGCAGATCTTGCGTCCACGGCCGTCGGCGAGACCATCCTCGTCGCCTACGACACCGGGGAGCGGCTGCGGCTTGCCACGCGCTCGCTCCGGCTGGTCAGCGACACAGAGGGTCGCCGGCCACACTGGACGTGCACCCGGGTCGCCGCGTGAGATGTCGCGGACCTGGAGGCGCGCCGTGACGGTCATAGCCTGACCTCATGCACTCGCACCTCACCGGGTCGTCGACGGTCTGCGACTTGAGACGGGTCGCCGGCCTGCTGAGCCCGCCTGGGCCGGGCACCGCTGACCCGTCACCCGGGTAGACCGGCTGAGGGCGGCCACCTAACGCGCCGAGGTCACGCGGGTGTCACGGCCTCGCAGCGAAGCGACATATCCTGCAGGCGGCCGTTCACCCCCTTCGTCCGCGTAAGGCCCCGAGCACCTGATGATCCGTTTTGAGAACGTCACCAAGAGATATCCCAACCAGAGCCACCCCGCTCTCGACGGGATCGACCTCAACATCGACCGCGGTGAGTTCGTCTTCATCGTCGGCGCCAGCGGCTCCGGCAAGTCCACCCTGGTGCGCCTGACAATCCGCGAGGAGGTCGTCAGCTCCGGGCGGCTGCTCGTCGGCGGTCATGACCTGCGCAAGATGCCGCAGCGCAAGGTGCCGCAGCTGCGTCGCCAGGTCGGCACGATCTTCCAGGACTTCCGGCTGCTGCCCAACAAGACGGTCCAGCAAAACGTCGCCTACGCGCTGCAGGTCATCGGCCGGCCCCGCCGCGCGATCCGGGCGCTCGTGCCCGAGACCCTCGAGCTCGTCGGCCTCGCGGGCATGGAGAAGCGGATGCCCCACGAGCTCTCCGGCGGTGAGCAGCAGCGCGTGGCCATCGCCCGCGCGGTCGTCAACAAGCCGCCGGTGCTCCTCGCCGACGAGCCCACCGGCAACCTCGACCCGGCCACGAGTCTGGACATCGTCCAGCTGCTGCGCCGCATCCACGACTCCGGCACGACGATCGTCATGGCCACCCACGACAACGTCATCGTCGACGAGATGCGCAAGCGCGTCGTCGAGCTCGAGGACGGCGTGATCATCCGCGACGAGGAGGGCGGCAGCTACGTGCCCAAGGCCGTCGACTCCCGCGACCGCGACGAGCGCGAGGCCGACCGGGCCCACGACGACCACGACGACGACCACGACGACGGGGCGCTGCCGCCCCAGGAGGACCGACCGATCGGCGAGGTGCACGCACTGGACGACTGGGACGACGACGCGGAGGACCTGCTGCGATGAAGCCGTCTGTCTTCGCCGACGCCTGGGAGGGCCTGCGGCGCAACAAGTCGATCGCCGTCTCGGTCATCCTCGTGACGATGATCTCGCTCTACCTGCTCGGCGTCGGTCTGCTCGCGCAGCGCCAGGTCGACCAGATGAAGGGCTACTGGTACGACCGCGTCCAGGTCTCGATCTACATGTGCACCGACACCTCGGCGCAGCCCAACTGCTCCACGGGGGCGGCAACGCAGGACCAGCGCGAGTCCGTGGCCGCCCAGCTCGAGGAGATGGAGCCGCTCGTCAAGGACGTCTACTGGGAGTCCGAGGAGGAGGCGTACTCGCGCTTCAAGCAGGACTACAAGAACTCCCCGCTCGCCGGGCACATCCGGGTCGGGGACATCCCGCCGAGCTATCGCGTGCAGCTGTCCGACCCGGAGGAGTTCGAGACCGTCGCCTCCGCCTTCGAGGGAGCGCCGGGCGTCGCCAGCGTGCCCAACCTGCGCGAGGTCTTCTCCCCGCTCTTCCGCGCGATCAACATCATCACCGCGGTGATGGTCGGGCTGGCCGCGCTCACCCTCGTCTCGGCGGTGCTGCTCATGGCGACGACGATCCGGCAGGCGGCCTTCACCCGCCGCCGTGAGATCGCGATCATGAAGCTCGTCGGCGCGTCCAACCGCACGATTCGCACCCCCTTCATCATCGAGACGGTCGCCTCCGGGCTGATCGGGGCGCTGATGGCGATCGGCCTGCTGTGGGTGTCCGCCTGGGCGCTCTTCGACAGATATCTCCTGCAGGAGAACTCGGGAACGGCCTTCATCTCGTCCAACGACGTGTGGGTCATCGCACCCTTCCTGCTCGTCGGCGTCGTCGTGCTCGCCATCGGGACCTCGACGGTGACCCTGTGGCGCTACCTGCGGGTGTGATGCGCGGCCACGCCGAGCGGCGCAGGGTCCTGTTCACCGGCCCCCTTCGGGTCTACCGTTGAGCGCGATGCCCCGCCCAGCCCGTCCCCTCGCCACCCGACGCGCCCGTGCCCTCACCGGTGCGGCCCTGTCGGTGTGCCTGCTCACCGGAGCGGGTTACGCCTTCGCCGCCGACCCCGACCCGCAGCAGGAGAAGGACCGCGTCGACGGCCAGCTCTCCGACGCCCAGGGCGACCTGCACGAGACGTCCAAGGACCTGCTCGACGCCTACACCAAGCTCAAGTCCACCCGCTCGAAGCTCCCCGGCGCCCGCAGCGCGGCGAAGTCGGCCGAGCAGGCGGAGACGACGGCCAAGGGCGAGTACGACGACGCGGTCGCGGCCTACGACCTGGCCAAGGCCAACGAGGACAAGGCCGAGCGGGACCTGAAGTCGACGAGCTCGAAGATCACGACCTCGCGCCGAGCCGTGGCCAGCTTCGCCGGGCAGGTCTACCAGCAGCAGGGCATGGGCAGCATGTCCGTGGCCGTCGGCAGCGAGGACCCGGGCGCCTTCGTCGACAAGATGATCATGGCCGAGTCGGTCGGCGACTCGCAGAGCTCGGCGCTCGAGGAGCTGAGCACCTCGCGGGCCAACCTCGTCTCCACGGGCGACAAGCTGAGCGCCCTGCGCAAGAAGACCAGCGACGCCAAGGCGACCAAGGAGACCAAGCTCGCCGCGGCCCGCACCGCCAGCGACAAGGCCGACCGCACCCAACGCAGCCTCGAGACCCTCGAGAGCGACCAGACGACCCAGGCCGCCGACCTGCGCGCGGCCAAGCGCGAGGACCAGAAGAAGGTCGACGGGCTGCAGGCCGAGTCCGACAAGCTGACCAAGATCCTCGAGGAGCGGGCTCGCAAGGCGCGCATCCGCGAGGCCGAGATCCGCAAGGCGCGCGAGGAGCAGGCGGCCCGCGAGGCCGACGCCCGGCGTCGCGCCCAGCAGTCGACCTCGAGCGACGACACCGGGTCGGCCGCGCCGGCCGACCCCAACCCGCCGGCCCCGACGAGCAGCGGCGTCCTGCAGGCCCCCAGCAATGCGCCGGTCAGCTCCGAGTTCGGCCTGCGCTTCCACCCGATCCACCAGACGTGGCGGCTGCACGCCGGGCGCGACTACGCCGGCGCCTGCGGGTCCCCGGTCTACGCCGCGACGGACGGCACGGTCATCGCGGCCAACCCGCCGAGCTCGACCGGTGGCTACGGCAACCAGATCGTCATCGACCACGGCATCAAGCGCGGCTCCTCGCTCGCGACGACCTACAACCACCTGCAGTCCTTCGCGGTCCGCAGCGGTCACGTCAGTCGCGGTCAGGTCATCGGCTACGTCGGCACGACCGGCACGTCGACCGGCTGCCACCTGCACTTCGAGACCCGGGCCAACGGCACCCCGGTCGACCCCCGCGGCTGGCTCTGACCTCCCTTCGGGCACAAAACCGGTGGCGATCCGGTTGTCCCGTCGGGGTACCGTGACCCCTCGACCACCACGAGCAGCGAAGGGGGAGACCCATGGCCAAGAAGACCGAGACGGGTGAGCTCGTCGTCGCACGCAACCGCAAGGCGCGTCACGACTACATCATCGAGGACACCTACGAGGCCGGCCTCGCGCTCATGGGCACCGAGGTCAAGGCGCTGCGCATGGGGCGGGCCAGCCTGATCGACGGCTACGCGATCTTCTACGGCGACGAGCTGTGGCTCGAGGGCGTGCACATCCCCGAGTACGTCCAGGGCACGTGGACCAACCACACGCCGCGCCGACGTCGCAAGCTGCTGCTGCACCGCGCCGAGCTCGACAAGATCATGGTCAAGGCGCAGGGGAGCGGTCGGACCATCGTGCCGCTGTCGCTGTACTTCAAGAACGGCCGGGTCAAGGTCGAGATCGCCCTGGCGACGGGCAAGAAGGCCTACGACAAGCGGCACACGCTGCGCGAGCGGCAGGACCGGCGCGAGGCCGAGCGGGCGATGTCCGACCAGTTCAAGCGGCGGCGCTGACCCGCGACGTGGGTCGAGGAGCGACGAAGGAGCCTCGAGACCTGGGTGTCAAGGCTCGCTGGCGCTCGCACCTCCACCAGCGGGGTGGGGGCGCTCGCACCTCCACCAGCGGGTTGGGGGCGCTCGCACCTCCACCAGCGAGACGGGAATGTGTTTGGCCCCGGCCGCCGTTGAGTCCATACTGAGTGACCACAACTGAACAGCGTGACGTGTCCATCCCATGGGGGTGATCGGTTTCGACACTGGCCGGTCCTTCAGGGGAAGCGGGTCGAGGATGCACGGTCATCTCGTCAACGCCCCGTGCAAACCCAATAGGTGCCAATTCCAAGCGCACCGACTTCGCCCTCGCCGCCTGAGCGAGCCCGAAGTCCGTTGGCCTAGGTGTGATCTCGACCTAGATCCCAGCGTCAGCTAGAGATCTTGCTGCAGTGCCATGTCGCGGGGCACTGCGGGACTCCTACGCGACTGGGCCTGTCGGGGAACGTGTGCGCGCGAGCCCCGGGGCCGAGAAAATCCATAGCGCACTGCACCCGGAGAAGCCCTGATTGTCTGCCAGTGGACGCGGGTTCGATTCCCGCCACCTCCACCATCTGGGCCACGTCACGCACCCCTTCAAGACGCTTGCAGAGCAAGCTCCTCAGGGAACGTTGGGAAGCCGCCCTCAGGGACGGCGCATGACGAAGGGCGGGACCATCGCGGTCCCGCCCTTCGTCATGTCCGTGGTCAGCGGGTCACTTGAAGGCGTCCTTGACCTTTTCGCCGGCGGCCTTGAGGTCGCCCTTGGTCTCCTGGACCTGGCCCTCGGCCTGCAGGTCCTCGTTGTCGGTGGCGTCGCCGGCCGCGCCCTTGGCCTTGCCGACGAGCTGGTCCTTGGCGTTGTCGATCTTGTCGCCGATGCCCATGAATCCTCCTGATGTGGTGGGTGGTCCTCCACGCAACCACAGGATCCGGGTGCGCGCCACCCCCTTCGGTCTGCTGCCTAAGGTCGGGTGCGCCTGCGCTCAGCCCTGCGAGGTCTCGTTGGCGGCGACCTGCGCCTTGACTTCGTCCATGTCGACGTCCTGGACGGCATCGAGGAGCTGGTCGAACTGCGCCTTGGGCAGCGCCCCGGCGCTCTGGTGCAGCAGGATGCCGTCGCGGAAGGCCATGAGGGTCGGCACGGACGAGACATTGGCCATCGACGCCAGCTCCGGGTTGTCGTCGATGTCGACCTTGCCGAAGGTGATGTCGTCCCGGGCGTCCGCCGCAGCCTCGAAGACCGGGGCGAACTGACGGCACGGGCCGCACCAGCTCGCCCAGAAGTCGACGATGACCGTTCCCTCGCCGGTGACGGCGGAGCGGAAGCTCTCGAGATCGAGTTCGGTGATCTTGCTCATGACCTCAACTGTAGGCCGGACCGGCCCTGGGGGTGGTGCCGGTGGTGTGCTGTGCTGTCACGGTGACCCCCTCGACACCTCGGCGACATCTCGTCACCGCAGCGGTGGCGCTGGCCGTCGTGGTGCAGGCCGTCGTGCTCTACGCACCCGAGGCGCCCGGCCCGCCATCCCCGATACCGCACGGGGACAAGGCGGTTCACGCGATGGTCTTCGCCCTGCCGGTCCTCGTCGCAGGTCTCGGGCGAAGGGGGTGGTGGCCCGTTGTCGTGGCGCTCTGCGCCGTCCACGCCCCTGTGAGCGAGATCATCCAGCACACCGCCCTCGCGCAGCGCTCGGGCGACCCGTGGGACGTCGCCGCCGACCTCGCCGGGACCGCGATGGCCGCAATAGGGGTACTATTTGTGGTTCGGCGCCCACGACGTCGCCGGCCATAGAAGCTCGCACGATCGCCTCGACCTCTGCTGTGTCGACCCGCGCCGGAGTTGCGGGTTTACCCATCACACACAGACCGAGAGAGTCGACCCGTGCCTGCGAAGAAAAAAGCCCGCTGGACCACCGCCCAGAAGAACGCCGCCAAGAAGAAGGCCGTGACCAAGGGTCCGAAGAAGCCCTATCACCGCGGCCAGGCCCCGACCGAGGCCCCTCGGGGCAAGGACCGCTGGCGCGACCGCGACGACGTGCCCGCCGGCGACCGCCCCAAGCGCGTGCGACGCGACGGGACCGAGGACCGCGGCCAGCGGACCTGGGAGCGGCGTGAGGACCGCGGCGGGCGACCGCGCCGCGACGACCGCTCCGACGACCGGGGTGGCTACCAGCGCCGGGACGACCGCGGCGGGTACCAGCGTCGCGAGCGGGACGACCGTGGCTTCCAGCGCCGCGACGACCGCGGTGACCGTCGCCGTGGCGCGAAGCCGCGCTTCGAGCGCGAGCAGCAGCAGCGCGGCTGCGCCCCTCGGACCGAGCAGGTCGAGGACCCGGACGTGCTGCGTCAGGAGGCGGACACCTGGACGTCGTCCGCCCGCACCTCACTGACCGGCCCCGTCGAGGTCGCCGAGGACAACGGCTTCGCCGCCCTCGGGCTGCCCGAGGTCCTCGTGGAGCGGCTCGCCCGCGATGCCATCACCACCCCCTTCGCCATCCATGCCGCCGCGATCCCCGACGCCCTCTGCGGGCAAGGACGTGCTCGGCCGCGGTCAGACCGGGTCGGGCAAGACGCTCGCCTTCGGCCTGCCGATGCTCGCCCGCCTCGCCGGCGGCCGGGCGCGCAGCCGCAAGCCGCGCGGTCTGGTCCTCGTGCCGACCCGTGAGCTGGCCATGCAGGTGAGCGACTCGCTCGAGCCGCTCGTGCACGTGAGCGGCCTGCGGATCAAGCTCGTCGCCGGTGGACTGTCCTACACGGGTCAGACCGCGGCTCTCGACAAGGGCGTGGACGTCCTCATCGCGACGCCGGGACGCCTGGTCGATCTGCTCGACCGGGGCGCCCTGACGCTCGACGAGGTCGAGGTCGCCGTCCTCGACGAGGCCGACCACATGGCCGACATGGGCTTCCTGCCCGACGTCACCCGCATCCTCGACGACTGCGCCGACGGCGGGCAGCGACTGCTCTTCTCCGCGACGCTCGACCGCGGGGTCGGTGACCTCGTCGACCGCTACATGAGCGACCCGGTGACCCACAGCACCGACGAGGCCGCCGCGAGCGTTTCGACGATGGACCACCACCTGCTGCTCATCGAGCCCAACATCAAGAAGCAGATCACCGCCCGGATCGCCTCGCGCCCCGGCCGCACCGTGATCTTCGCCCGCACCAAGCTCGGCTGCGAGCGGATCGCCGGCGAGCTGCGTGACGCGGGTGTGGCGGCCGCGCCGCTGCACGGCGGGCTGACCCAGTCCGCCCGCAACAAGACGATCGGCGCCTTCCGCAGCGGCACCCTGCCGGTGCTCGTCGCCACTGACGTCGCCGCGCGCGGCATCCACGTCGACAACGTCTCGCTCGTCATGCAGGTCGACCCCCCGGGCGACCACAAGGACTACCTGCACCGGGCGGGCCGCACGGCGCGCGCCGGCGAGGCAGGCGTCGTCGTCACGCTCGTCCTGCCGCACCAGCGCAAGGAGGTCACCCGGATGGCCGACCAGGCCGGCATCGAGGCGCGTCCGACGAAGACCGCGCTCGACGACGAGGTCCTCACGGCCATGGGCGCCACCGAGCCGAGCGGGGAGCCGATCTCCGACGCGGACTTCCGCAAGCTCGTCGACCCCCGACCGGCCCGCCGACACTCCGGCACCCGCGGACCGCGCGGAGCCCGGGAGCACCGCGGCGGCGGTCGTGGTGGTCGCGGTGCCGGCGGTGGCGGCGGCCGTGGCGGGCGACAGGGCGGTTACCGGGGTCGCCCGCGCGACTAGGGTCGGAGCATGGACACCTCGCTCGCCGGCAAGCTGCTCGTGGCGACGCCCGACCTGACGGACGACCTCTTCGCCCGCAGCGTCGTGCTCGTGCTGCAGCACGACGACGAGACCGCCGAGGGCGTCATCCTCAACCGTCCGCTCGACACCCCGGTCGACGACGTCCTGCCCGGCTGGCAGTCGGGTGCCAGCGCCCCGCAGCTGGTCTTCCAGGGTGGTCCTGTCCAGCTGGACTCGGCCATCGGCATCGCCGGGCTGCCGGGTGACCAGGAGCCCCCGCCGGGGATCAAGCGGCTCTTCGGCGCGATCTCGCTCGTCGACCTCGACTCGCCGCAGGAGATCATCTGGCCCCAGGTGAGCGCCCTGCGGATCTTCGCCGGCTACTCCGGCTGGAGCGCCGAGCAGCTGGCGGGGGAGCGCGCCCGAGGCGGCTGGTATGTCGTCGACGCCGAGATCGGTGACGTCTTCGACGAGGACCCGACGACCCTGTGGCGGCGGGTGCTGCGGCGCCAGGGCGGCTCGCTCGGATGGGTGTCGACCTACCCGGTCGACCCGGACCTCAACTGACCTCGCGCGGGCGGCTGGCAGCGTTGCTGTCACCTGTCGGCGTTGGCGCCACCCGGTTGCCCGGAGAAGGGGGACCGGGTGACACCAACGCCGTCAGGCTGACCGGGGAGACCCACTCGGGCAGTCGGGTGGCAGGGGCGCCCTCGCGGGGGAAGGGAAGCGGGCCGCGTCCTACGATGGAGGCATGAGCACGCCTGCCGACCCCAGCCAGCCCGGAGGCCCGATCGCCGACCCCGGCGGTCCCTCGACGTCGACCTCGGTCCTCGAGCGGACGGAGCCCACGCCGCAGCTGGCCGAGCCGGGCGACCACGAGCGCTTCAGCCACTACGTGCGCAAGGAGAAGATCCTCGAGAGCGCTCTCTCGGGGGAGCCGGTCAAGGCGCTGTGCGGCAAGACGTGGGTCCCCGGTCGCGACCCGGAGAAGTTCCCCGTCTGCCCCATCTGCAAGGAGATCTACGACGGTCTGCGCGACCCGCAGGACGGAGAGGACTGACCGCCGGAGTGGAGTCCTTCTACCGTCAGCTCGACGAGACCACCTTCGACTCCCGCGGCGACCTGCGGTCGACGCTCGACCACGCCCGGGACGCCGAGGCCTCGCAAGACGCCGCGCACGCCCGAGCCTGGCGGATCACGCGGGCGCACGAGGACTTCCCGCGCCTCACCGGCGACGCGCCGAGGGCATCGGTGCGGTGCCCGGTGCCACCGACACCTCGTCGCGCTTGGAGCTGCCGGGCATGCACGCCGACGGCTACGTGGCGGTCATCGAATGGCGCTTCGTCGAGGGTGGGGTCGGTACCGGCGGCACCGCGACCGCGTGGGGGCGCCAGCTCGTCCCGCTGCTGCCCGACGAGGAGCCGAGCCCGTGGGAGCGCACGCTCGTGCTCGCCGACTCGGGCGGCGGGATCACCATGACCGTCGACCCGCGACGGCACGGTCCGCACGACGCTCGCCGACCGTCACGGTGAGATCGGCACCGGCCTGCAGACGATGGTCGCCCAGGACGCGCGGTCCTGACGGACCGTTTGGGAGGACGTCACCTCGGCGATCTAAGGTGACCCTGCGATGAGTCAGTCTGCTGCGTCCCACCTGTCACCCGCCTTCCCGAGACGGGCGGCGTGGGGTACCGCCGGAGCCCTGCGTGCCTGGCAGGCCGAGGCCCTCAAGCTCTACCTGCAGTCCGGTCGCACCGACTTCCTCGCCGTCGCGACCCCGGGGGCCGGCAAGACGACCTTCGCGCTGCGGGTGGCGGCCGAGCTGCTCAGCGCGGGTGAGGTCACCGGCGTGACCGTCGTCGCGCCGACGGAGCACCTCAAGACCCAGTGGGCCGACGCCGCGGCGCGGGTCGGCATCCACCTCGACCCCAAGTTCTCCAACACGACCGCGGTGACCTCGAGCGACTACGACGGGGTGGCCGTCACCTACGCCCAGGTGGCGTCCCGCCCTTCGGTCCATGAGAGCCGCACCAGGGCCGAGCGGACCCTCGTCATCCTCGACGAGATCCACCACGGCGGTGACAACAAGTCGTGGGGTGACGGCATCCGCCAGGCCTTCGAGCCCGCGGTCCGGCGGCTCTCGCTCACCGGGACCCCCTTCCGCTCCGACACCAACCCCATCCCCTTCGTCGGCTACGAGTACGGCGACGACGGGATCCTCCGGTCGAGCAGCGACTACACCTACGGCTACTCCGAGGCCCTGCGCGACGGCGTGGTCCGGCCGGTGCTCTTCATGGCCTACGGCGGGGCGATGCGCTGGCGCACCCGCGCCGGCGACGAGGTGGCCGCGCGGCTCGGCGAGCCGATGACCAAGGACCTCGTGGCCCAGGCCTGGCGCACCGCGCTGGACCCGAAGGGGGAGTGGATCCCGTCGGTCCTCGCCGCCGCCGACAAGCGGCTGACCGAGGTGCGTCGCGGTGTGCCCGACGCCGGCGCGATGGTCATCGCGACCAACCAGACCCAGGCCCGTGCCTACGCGCGGATCCTCACCGAGCTCACCGGCGAGAAGCCCACCGTCGTCCTGTCCGACGACAACGGCGCCTCGCAGAAGATCGAGGACTACTCCGCGAGCACGTCGCGCTGGCTCGTCGCGGTGCGCATGGTGAGCGAAGGGGTCGACGTGCCCCGCCTGTGCGTCGGCGTCTACGCGACGTCGACGTCGACCCCGCTCTTCTTCGCCCAGGCCGTGGGGCGCTTCGTGCGGGCCCGTGGTCGCGGTGAGACCGCGAGCGTCTTCCTGCCGAGCGTCCCGGTGATCCTCGCCCACGCCGGCACCCTCGAGGAGCAGCGTGACCACGCCCTCGACCGGCCCGAGGCCGCCGAGGACGAGGCGCCCCTGTGGTCGGAGGAGGAGGGCATGCTCGCCGCCGCCAACCGCGCCGACGGCGCGAGCGACGACCTGCTCGGGTCCTTCGAGGCGCTTGAGTCCGACGCGCACTTCGACCACGTGCTCTACGACAAGCAGCAGTTCGGTCTGCACGCCGAGGTCGGCTCCGAGGACGAGCAGGACTACCTCGGCCTGCCCGGGCTGCTCGAGCCCGACCAGGTGCACGCGCTGCTCAGCGAGCGGCAGACCAAGCAGTCGAAGAAGACGGGCCGCACCCGCCAGGACGACGACGCGCCGATCGCGGCCCACCGGGCCCTGGCCTCGCAGCGCAAGGAGCTCAACAAGCTCGTCGCCGCCTATGCGACCAAGACCGGTGCACCGCACGCCAACATCCACATGGACCTGCGGCGCGCCTGCGGCGGGCCCGAGCTCGCCCAGGCGACGAGCGAGCAGGTGACCGAGCGGATCGAGCGGATCCGGCGCTGGTTCGTCGGGCGTCGGTGACCTTCTGAGCGCCCCGCCCTCCCCCTATCGGGCGGACGGTGTGGGCATCATGGGTCCATGACCGTCTTCGCGTGGATCCTCGTGGGCCTGGGTGTCCTCGTGCTCGTCCTGACTCCGCTCCGACTGCGGCGGTCCAAGGGCGAGCGTGGGATGACCGACTTCTCCGGGTGGGCGCTCAACGCCCACTCGATCACGCTCTTCGTCGGGCTGGGGCTGATCTCGCTCCGGCTGCTCGACGTGCACTCGTCGACGGGCGCGACGTGGTTGGCCATCATCTGCATGGTCATCGCCTCGCTCATCGGGCTGAGTTTCCTCGGCCGGTGGCGGCGGACGGGGTCGCGGCACTCCGAGGCCTTCGAGGGCGACTCGTGGACGCGCGGGCCCTGGTTGTCGCAGGTCGCCCACTTCGGGGTGACGATCGGGACGATCATCTTCGCCTGGCTGCTGCTCGCCGACAAGATCTAGACGCGAGGCGCCCGGCCGGGCGGTCACTGCCGACGCGCGGCCGCCTCGACGAGGGGACCGGTGCGCATCTCGAGGTGGGTCACGAGGCAGATCGACGTGCTCGCCCGCACGACGTGCACGTCGTCGATGATCGCGTCGATGACCCGGCCGAGGTCGGCATTGTCCGTCGCGACGATCCGGATGATCAGGTCGCCGACGCCCGTCGTGCTGTGGATCTCGAGGACCTCCGGGATCGCGGTGAGGTGGTCGACGACGGCCTGGTGCCCGAGCCGCTGGCGGATCTCGAGGGTGCACAGGGCCGTGACCGGGTAGCCCAGGGCCGCCGGGTCGATCGTCGGGGCCAGGGTGCGGATCACTCCCTTCGTCCTCAGGCGGTCGAGGCGCGCCTGGACGGTGCCGCGGGCCACGCCCAGCTCTCGTGAGGCTCCGAGGACCCCGATCGTCGGGCTCGTCGAGAGCAGGGCGAGGAGGCGGGCGTCGAGGTCGTCGACGACCTTGGACGGCGTGGGGACGGTGCTCATGGTCACATTGTCTCCGTGTCACCGACGTGACGGCAACAGATTGCGCAGCGTGTGCACCCTTCGTGGGGTCCGTTGCACAGCCGGGAGCGCGGCGGCATCCTGACGCCATGTCCAACACCGCGGTTGAACTCACCAGGCAGGAGCGCGAGGCCGAGCTCGACCTCGACCAGCTCAAGCAGCTCGTCGGGCTCGTCGACTACGACGAGGAGCGTGATCCCTTCCCGGTGACGGGCTGGGACGCCATCGTCTTCGTCGTCGGCAACGCGACCCAGACGGCGCACTACTACCAGAGCGCCTGGGGCATGGAGCTCGTCGGCTACTCGGGGCCGGAGCACGGCAACCGCGACCACAAGGCCTTCGTCCTCAAGTCCGGCTCGATCCGCTTCGTCGTCAAGGGCGCGGTCAGCCCGGACAGCCCGCTCATCGCCCACCACACCGCGCACGGGGACGGCGTCGTCGACATCTCGCTCGAGGTCCCCGACGTCGACAAGTGCATCGCCCGGGCCAAGGCGGCCGGTGCCACGGTGCTGCAGGAGCCCGAGACGGTGAGCGACGAGCACGGCTCGGTGCGCACCGCCGCGATCGCGACCTACGGCGAGACCCGCCACACGCTCGTGCAGCGGACCGTCGACGGCCAGACCTACGGCGGCGTCTACCTGCCGGGTTACGTCGCTCGCAGCTCCGCCTTCGTCAAGCGCGAGGGCGCGCCCAAGCGGCTCTTCCAGGCGCTCGACCACATCGTCGGCAACGTCGAGCTGGGCAAGATGGACGAGTGGGTCGGCTTTTACAACCGGGTCATGGGCTTCGTCAACATGGCCGAGTTCGTCGGGGACGACATCGCGACGGAGTACTCCGCGCTGATGTCCAAGGTCGTCGCCAACGGCAACCACCGCGTGAAGTTCCCGCTCAACGAGCCGGCGATCGCGAAGAAGAAATCGCAGATCGACGAGTACCTCGAGTTCTACACCGGGCCCGGCGCCCAGCACCTGGCGCTCGCGACCAACGACATCCTGCGCACCGTCGACGAGCTGCGCACGGAGGGCGTCGAGTTCCTCGACACCCCCGACGCCTACTACGACGACCCCGAGATGCGGGCGCGGATCGGGCAGGTCCGGGTGCCGATCGAGGAGCTGAAGAAGCGCAAGATCCTCGTCGACCGCGACGAGGACGGCTACCTGCTGCAGATCTTCACCAAGCCCCTGGGTGACCGGCCGACGGTCTTCTTCGAGATCATCGAGCGGCACGGGTCGCTCGGCTTCGGCAAGGGCAACTTCAAGGCGCTCTTCGAGTCGATCGAGCGCGAGCAGGACAAGCGCGGCAACCTCTGACGTCACCACGTCGGGACAGGGGCGAGGAGCGGACGACAGCGCTTCTCGCCCCTGTCGTGCGGCAGCGTCCGCCAGTTAGGATGAGGTAACCCTCACCTCATCTGGAGCACCCATGAACCAGCCGTTGTCGCTCGCCCTGCGCGCCGAGACGGCCTCGGCCCACGACGACGCCGAGGGCTCGGCCTTCGTCGAGCAGGACATGGCCTGTCTGTGCGGCGGTGACGTCGACGGCCGTCTCGCCGACGGGGACATCCACATCGTGCCCGACCTGTCCGGCGGGCAGATCAACGCGCGGATGGTGCAACGGCACTACGGCATCGACCCGGCGGGTCTGAGGTTCTACCACTTCGAGGAGATCCCCAAGCCGAAGCCCTACAAGGACTCCTACCGGGCCACCCTGGACTCGCTGGTGCTCGACGAGGCCACGCGACGCCGGGTCCTCGACGCGGCGGTCGACAGCTTCGAGCTCAACCGGCGGGTCTTCGCCGACCTCGGCGCGGCGCGTGCCTCCGAGCAGGCAGCCGCCGGCGGGCCTGCGTGACCTGGTCCCAGTTCCTCGCGGCCTTCGCGGCGCTCTTCGTCATCGTCATGCTCCGGGCCAATGCGACCTACTGGCTGGGCCGCGGGGCCGCCGCCGGGAGCCGCCGATGGCGCAAGGTCGAAGGGGATGGCTCACCCGCCTGGCAGCGTGCCCGCGACCTCGTCAACCGGTGGGGGCCGATCGCCGTGGTCCTGTGCTTCTTCACCGTCGGCATCCAGACCGCGGTCAACGCGACCGCCGGGGTGACCCGGATGCCGCTCCGCAGATACCTGCCGGCAGTGACCCTCGGCTCGATCGTGTGGGCCACGATCTACGCGACCGTCGGGCTGGCAGCCGCGCGTGCGTGGCTCGCGGCCGCGGCCCGCTCTCCGGTCGGCGCCACCCTCGCCGCCGTGGCCCTCGTCGCCGTGGTCGTCACCATCGTGGTGGTGCACCGGCGGCGCGCGCGGCGCCCGGCGCCCTCGGTGGTCGACGGCACGGACCGAGGGATGTCAGAGGCGACGCGGGGGCCGTGAGATCGTGAGGGCATGAGCACCCCCGACCGCGCCGGCTGGTACGACGATCCTGACGACGACTCCCGGCTGCGGTACTTCGACGGCATCATCTGGAGCGACCGCACCGAGCCCAAGAGCACGCGGGTGGCCCGGGTACCGGCCGACCCGGCCGCCGGCGTCGGGGGCGGTTCGCCCGCCGGTGACGTCCCCGGGCACGCAGCTCCCGGCACCGATGTCTTCGGTCGCCAGACCCAACAGCCGAGCGCGCCCCAGTGGCAGCAGCCGACAGCGCACGGCCACCCCGGCCACTCGGGTTACTCCGGGTACGCAGCAGCCCCCGAGCCGACGACCGAGGACGGGCAACCCCTCGCGAGCTACGGCGCCCGTGCGGGCGCCTACCTCATCGACGGACTCGTCGTCGCGGTGCTCAACCTGCTCGTCACCGGCTGGGCGTGGTGGCTGTGGATGGCCGACTACTGGGACTTCGTCTACGGCGCGGCCCTCGACGGCAACCAGGACGCCGTCAACGACCTCACCCCCGCCGAGCTGACCGGCATGTTCGACTGGCAGTACTTCTTCATCGCCGCGGGGCTCTCGCTGCTCCTTCAGGCCGTCTACCACGTCGGCTTCCTGAGCACCCGCAGCGCGACGCCGGGCAAGATGCTGCTCGGCATCTCGGTCCGCAAGGTCGAACGACCGGGGCGGATCAGCGCGGGCACTGCCTTCATGCGGATGCTGCTGCCGCTGTCGGTCGGGGTCTTCTCCCTCATCCCGCTGGTCAGCTATCTCGTCTTCTTCGTCACCCTCGCCGACCTCATCTGGCCGGCCAAGGACCCGCGACGTCAGGCGCTGCACGACAAGATCGCCGGCACCCAGGTCGTCCGGGGCCGTCAGCAGCGCTGACGGACGCGCTCAGTCGACGGCGTCGCCGAAGTGGAGCAGAACCGCGCGGATCAGCGCGCCCATCCGGCTGCGCTCGGGGACGAGCGGCTCGACCCCCTTCGCCCGTAGCGGTGCCGCGGTGACCGGTCCGACGGCGGCGACGAGCAGGTCGTCGCGGGAGCGGCGTACGATCTCGTCGGCGACCCCGGCCTCCTCGGCGGCGGTCCACCACGAGGCCACGGCAGGAGCCGAGGTGAAGACGACGACGTCGATCTCGCCGGCAGCCGCCTCTCGGGTGGATGCGGTCACCGCTGCGGGGTCCGGCGCGGGACCCCAGCGGTAGACGACGAAGGGAGCGACCCTCGCCCCGGCCTGCGCGAGCGCGTCGTCGATGCCGTCGGAGCCGTTGCCGTGGTGCTGCACGGCGACCGTCGTGCCCTCGACACCGCGGTCGAGCAGGTGCTCGATGATCTCGGCGGCGGTCTCGGACTCGGCGACCCAGTCGGCGCGCAGACCACGGGAGATGAGCGCTCCCTTGGCCTTGGGGCCGCGCGCGACGATGTAGGCGTCGGCGAGGGCCGCGCGCAGCGCGTCGTCGAGACCGGCGACCTCGGCGGCCTCCATCCACCCCCGCAGGCCGGCCCCCGTCGTGATGACGAGCGCGTCGGGCGGGTCGGCGACCAGGGCGCGGGTGTCGTCGACGAGCTGCTCGTCGTCGCTGTGGTGGACGATCGTCATGGCGGGCGCGTGACGGATCGCGGCGCCGCGGCGGGCGAAGGCGTCGGCGAGGTCCTCGCTGCGGCGGTCGGCGGTGATCAGGACGGTGCGCCCGGCCATGACCGGGGGCAGGGGTGCGCTCACGAGGCGTCCGTCGTGGCGCCGGCGGAGATCATCTCGGTGAGGGCGGCCTCGGTGGTCGCGGGAGCGACCCCGGCGATCGAGTCGGTGAGCAGGCGCACGGCGAAGCCCTCGCGGAGCCCGTCGAGGACCGTGGCGCGCACGCAGTGGTCGGTGGCGATGCCAGCGACGTCGAGGTCGGTGATGCCGTGGTGGCGCAACCAGCCGGCGAGCCCGGTGTGCCCGTCGCCGGCGGCGACCCCCTCGAAGCCGCTGTAGGCGGCGTCCGTCATCCCCTTGCGGAAGACCTCGTCGAGGTGCGCCAGAGCCGGCTCGAGCGCGGGGTGGAACTCCGCGCCCGGGGTGTCGGCGGCGCAGTGCACCGGCCAGGTCGTCGCGTAGTCGGGCTCGCCGTCGACCGCCCAGTGCTCGCCCGGGTCGTGGTGCCAGTCGGCGGTGGCCACGACGGCGGTGTAGTCGCGGTGCCCGAGGTCGTGCCCCTGCCAGTCGTCGAGCACGCGCTCAACCGCCCGTGCGGCGACCGCGGCTCCACCGGTGACGGCGAGGGAGCCCCCTTCGCAGAAGTCGTTTTGGATGTCGACGAGGACGAGTGCGCGGCCCATGCCTGTGAAGGATGCCATGTCGCTCAGTCGAAAAGGCCCCAGAAGCTGTCGAAGGCCGTGATCGTCGCGGGGGAGTCGACGGTGACCGCCGTTGCGAGGAAGGCGGCCCGCCCAGTGGCCGGGTCGGCGTAGCCGATGGTGCCCAGGCCGCCGGCCCAGCCCACCTGCCCGCCTGGACGGACCTGACGGTGAGGCCCCAGTCGCAGCCCGGCTCGATGAACCCCGCTGCGGTGCGGCGCTGCTCGTCGGTGAGCGTGCCGGTGCGCAGGGCCGCGAGGGACTCGGGCGAGAGGACGGCGGGCCCGCCGACGAGCGAGCGCAGGAAGGCCAGCTGGTCGGGCAGGGTCGACACGAGCCCGGTGGCGAGCGAAGCGAAGGGAGGTGGGGCCACGAAGGTGCCTGCCGGGAGCTCGACGGGCCCGGGCCCTCCCTCCTCGGGTGCCAGCGGTGGGGCCAGGCGGGTGGCGGTGTAGCCGGTCTCGGTCATCCCGAGCGGCTGCAGCACGTGCTCGGTGAGCAGCTCGGGGACGCTCGTCCCCGTGGCCCGGGCGAGCAGCACCCCGAGGACATCGCTGCTCGTGTGGTAGCGCCAGGCCGTGCCCGGCTGGTCGGCCAGCGGCAGGCTGCCGAGCCGGCGCATGAAGTCGTCGGGTGACATGGGTGGGCAGAAGGGGCCGGGGGCGACCTGCTCACGGGCGAGGGCGTCGGCAAGCGGGCCCGGTTCGCTCACCCACCCGAAGCCCGGGGTCATCGTCAACAGGTGGCGCAGCGTGATCGGTCGCTCGGCGGGGACGGTGGCGGTGAGGTCGGCCTCGGGACCGACGAGGACGCGCGGCTCGTCGAGCTCGGGCAGCCAGGGCGCGACCGGCTCGTCCAGGGTGAGCGCTCCGAGCTCGACCAGACGGAGCGCGAGCACGCCCCCGATCGGCTTGGTGCTCGAGCTGAGGGCGACCTGGGTGTCCGGCGTCATCGGCACTCCGCCGGGGGAGCGGGCCCCGCCCACGCGCACGCTCGCTCCGTCGGGATCGGCCACGCCGACCGCCCAGCCCGCGAGGTCGCCGGCGCCCAGCAGCCGGTCGAGGGTGCGGGTGAGGTCCTCGAGTGCACGCATTGCTCCACCGTGGCACGGATCTGCCCGGGCGCGGCGAAGGGAGGGGTGGCTCCCTTCGCACGGAAGAGCAGCCGCTCGGCCTCCTCGTCCTGCGTGGCGTCGGTCGCCGCGGGTCGAAGTGCATCTTGTTCTTGCCGGAGTCGGGCCGGGCACCTCGATGAAGAGCACCCGGTGGTCCGTCGCCGCAAGCGGATTGCCTCAGGCCGTGGCCAGGCGGTAGCCCCGCTTGACGACGGTCTCGACGACGCGGCGGTCCCCGATGGCCTCGCGCAGCCGGCCGACGGCCACCTCGACGGCGTGACCGCTGGCGGAGTCGCCCGGCAGCACCTCGAGGACGTCGGCGCGGGTGACGACGTCCCCCTTCGCGTCGACGAGCAGGTGGAGCACGGACATGCCGCTCGGGGAGACGGCGAGCACGCGATCACCCAGGACGGCGGCGGTGCTGCGCAGCTGCAGCGGTCCGGCGACGGTCTCGACGGCGGTGGCCATCACCGCCTCGTAGTGACCGACGACGGCGCGCACGAGCGACCCCAGCCGCGCCCGCTCCGGGAGCAGCGGGGCGATGCCGACGTGCTCGAGCGGACGTGCGGTGACCGGCCCGACGGCGGCGACGACGAGGCGCCCGGTGCTGGCCCGGCCGATGATCGACGGCAGGACGCCGGCGTCCTGCGCGGCGTCGAGCCAGGCTGCGGCGGCGGGGGCGGAGGTGAAGACGACGACGTCGACGTCGCCGACCGCCGCCTGCTGCACGCCGCAGGTCACCGCGTCGGCGTCCGGTGGTGGGCCCCACCGGTAGACGACGAGGGGAGTCACCGAGGCACCGGCGGCGGCGAGGTCGACGTCGAGCTCCTCGCACCCGGCGCCATGGTGCTGGACCGCGATCCGTTGTCCGGCAACGCCCTCGGTGATGAGGAAGTCGCGGATCTCGGCGGAGGTCTCCGACTCGGCGACCCAGTCGGCGTCGTGCCCGGCGGCCTGGATCGCACCCCGGGCCTTGGGCCCGCGGGCGATGATCCGGGTGGCGTCGAGCACGTCGTGCAGCTCCTCGCCGAGTCCGGCGGCGTCGGCCGCCTCGACCCACCCGCGGAACCCGATCGCCGTCGTCACGACGACGACGTCGGGCGTTGCGGCGAGCAGTGCCCGGGTCCGCTCCACGAGCTCCGCGTCGGCGGTGTGCGGCACGATCGTCAGCGCCGGGGTGTGCACGACCCGGGCACCGCGCCGCTCGAGGGCGGCGCGCAGGTCACCGGCTCGCCGGTCCCCGGTGACGAGGACGACGCACCCGGCGAGCAGCTGCGGCAGGCTCACGTGACGCCACGGTCGAAGGGGGAGCCCGTCACCTCGTCGCTGGACGGCTCGATCCAGACCTCGCCGTCGACGACCGCCACGGGCCAGGTCCGCAGGTCGACCGGGTCGCTGCCGGCACCGTCGAGGCAGGCGCCCGTGCGCAGGTCCCACACCTGCTTGTACATCGGTGAGATGACCGTCGGGACCCCGCCCCGCGTGCCGACGAGCCCGCGGGCGATGACGTGGGCGCCGCTGTAGGGGTCGAGGTTGTCGATGCCGTGAACGACGTCGTCGTGGGTGCGGACGAGCGCGACCTGCAGTCCGTCTACGAGGGCGACGGCGCCACGCTCGGGGACGAGATCGGTGAGGGCGCACAGACGCACCCGGGTCTGCGGGGGAGCAGTGGTCATGAGCGGACCTCCAGGGTCGTGCCGGCGATGAGGACGGACGCGTCCGAGCGTTCCTGCGGGGTGGCGGGGCGGGCCTGGCCGCGCTCGCCGACGTAGGCGAGCGAGTCGTCGACGGCGTCCGGGGCGTTGACGAAGGACGCGAAGCGGGCCAGCTTGTCGGGGTCGGCGAGCGTGGCCGCCCACTCGTCGCGGTAGTTGCCGACGTGCGCGGCCATCGCGGCGTCGAGGTCGTCGGCGATGCCGAGGCTGTCGTCCATGACGACGGCACGGATCGCGTCCAGACCCCCTTCGTGCTCCTCGACCCAGGGGGCGGTGCGCTGCAGGCGGTCGGCGGTGCGCACGTAGTACATGAGGAAGCGGTCGATGGTGCGCACGAGCGTCTCGGTGTCGAGGTCCTCGGCGAGCAGGCGGGCGTGCTTGGGGGTGAAGCCGCCGTTGCCGCCGACGTAGAGGTTCCACCCCTTGTCGGTGGCGATGATGCCGACGTCCTTGCCGCGGGCCTCGGCGCACTCACGGGCGCACCCGGAGACGCCGAGCTTGATCTTGTGCGGTGAGCGGAGGCCCCGGTAGCGCAGCTCGAGGTCGATCGCGAGGCCGACGGAGTCCTGCACGCCGAAGCGGCACCACGTCGAGCCGACGCAGGACTTCACCGTGCGCAGCGACTTGCCGTAGGCGTGACCCGACTCGAAGCCGGCGTCGACCAGCCGCCGCCAGATGCCGGGCAGCTGGTCCATCCGGGCACCGAAGAGGTCGATCCGCTGGCCGCCGGTGATCTTCGTGTAGAGGCCGAACTCCCGGGCCACCTCGCCGATGGCGATGAGCCCCTCGGGCGTCACCTCGCCGCCCGGGATGCGCGGGACAACCGAGTAGGAGCCGTCCTTCTGCAGGTTGGCCATGACGTGGTCGTTGGTGTCCTGGAGGGTCGCCTGCTCGCCGTCGAGGATGTGCCCGGTGCCGAGCGAGGCGAGGATCGAGCCGATGACCGGCTTGCAGATGTCGCAGCCGCGGCCGGTCCCGTGGCGCTCGATGATCTCGCTGAAGGTCCGCAACCCCTGGACCCGGACGATGTCGAAGAGCTGGGCACGCGACTGCTCGAAGTGCTCGCACAGCGCACTGCTCACCTCGACGCCGGCGGCGGCGAGCTCGCTCGTCACGAGCTTCTTGACCAGCGGCAGGCAGGAGCCGCAGCTCGTGCCCGCGAGGGTGCACGCCTTGACCCCCGCGAGGTCGGTGCAGCCACCTTCGCCCACGGCACAGCGGATCTCACCTGCGGTGACGTTGTTGCAGGAGCAGACCGCGGCCTCGTCCGGCAGGTCCCCGGCGGGTGCCGCGGCGGCCCCCTCGGGCAGGAGGTAGGCCGCGGGGTCTCCGCCGAGCTCACGGCCGACCATCGGGCGAAGGGAGGAGTAGGCGCTGGCGTCGCCGACGAGGATGCCGCCGCGCAGGGTGCGGGCGTCGTCACTCATGACGAGCTTCTTGTAGACGCCCGCGACGGGGTCGGAGATGACGACCTCGAGCGAGCCGGGCTCCTGCGCGAAGGCATCGCCGAAGCTCGCGACGTCGACACCGAGGAGCTTGAGCTTGGTCGACAGGTCGGCCCCGGGGAAGGTCCCCGCGCCGCCGAGCAGCCGGTCGGCGACGATCTCGGCCATCGTGTAGCCGGGGGCGACCAGACCGAGGCAACGACCGCCGATGCAGGCGACCTCACCGATCGCGTGGATCGCGGGATCGGCTGTGGCACAGGCGTCGTCGACGACGACTCCGCCGCGCTCGCCGATCTCGAGACCGGCCTCGCGGGCCAGTTCGTCGCGCGGACGGACACCCACGGCGAAGACGACGACGTCGACGTCGAGCGAGGGACCGTCGCTGAACCTCATCCGGGAGACGGCTCCGCGCTCGCCGACGATCTTCGACGTCGCGGTCGAGGTGCGCACCGAGACGCCGAGACCCTCGATGAGCCGCTTGAGGCCTTCGCCGCCTCCCTCGTCGACCTGCAGCGGCATGAGGCGCGGCGCGAACTCCACGACCGTCGTCTCGACCTCGAGCGCCCGCAGGGCACCGGCCGCCTCGAGGCCGAGCAGGCCGCCGCCGACGACCGCGCCGCGCACCGGCCGGTCGAGTTCCTCGCGGCGGGTCTCGACGAACTCGCGCAGGTCGGCGACGTCGTCGATCGTGCGGTAGACGAAGGCCCCGCGCAGGTCCTTGCCGGGCACAGGCGGCACGGCGGCGTAGGAGCCGGTCGCGAGGACGAGGGAGTCGTAGGGCAGGACCTGGCCGGTGCTCGTCGTCACCGTCCGCGCGTCACGGTCGATGTTCTCGGCCCGGACACCGCGGCGCAGCGTGACGAGCGGGTCGTCCCACAGCTCCTGCCCGCCGAGGGCGAGGTCCTCGGGGTGGCGCCCGGTGAAGTAGGAGGTGAGCGCGACGCGGTCGTACGGCGCACGCGGCTCCTCGCACAGCAGCGTGACGGCCCATCGGCCGGCATCGTCACGGGCACGGAGCGCGTCGACGAGCCAGCGCGCGACCATGCCGCCGCCGACGATCACGAGCTGCTGCGGCCCGGTGGTGGGGGTGGTGGTCTCTGGCATGGTGCTCAACTTAGGAAGCCCTCGTTTCGGCTCGGTCTTGGTCGTGTTTCCCCGGTGTGAACCCGTCCTCACCAGGCGTGGTCGGGGGCTGTGAGGGGCCTGCGTCGGCGCCGAGCCAGTCGAGGATCCCGCACACGGCGTCGGTGCAGCCGCCGCAGCCGGTCGTCGCCCGCGTGCTCGCGGCCACCTGCTCCAGCGTCGTTGCGCCGGAGGCGAACTCGGTGCGGATGTCCCCCTTCGTCACGCCGTTGCAGCGGCAGATCGTTGCCCGGTCCGGGATGAGCGAAGGGGAGTCCCGTCGCGTCGTCGTGGCCGCAGGCGCGACCGCCGGCAGCAGCAGGTGCGCCGGGTCGGCCGGCAGGGGCGTGCGGCGGGTGTAGGTGGTGATCAGGTCGGTGCCGACGCGACCCGCGCCGACGGTCGTGGCGCCCAGGAGCAGGCCGTCGCGCACGACGATCTCGAGGTGCCGGCCGGCAGAGGGGTCGCTGAGCCGCACCACGCGCAGTCCGGGGTCGTCGGCCCGGCCGCTGCCGCACACGCCCATCGTCACGATGTCGACGCCGTGGGTCTTGGGCTTGACGACGTCGCCGACGCCGGTGGTCACGGTCTCGGGGTCGCGGCCGGTGAGCAGGTCGGCGAGACGGCGGGCCTGCTCCCACCCCTGGGCGACGAGACCACTGGCGCCACCGGGAGGCTGGGCGCAATCACCGATGGCGTGCACGTGCGGGTCGCTCGTCGTCAGGTCGGCGTCGACGAGGACGCCGCGGTCGACGTCGATCCCGGCCGCCTCGGCCAGCTGGGTGCTGGGCACGGTGCCGGTCGACAGCACGAGCAGGTCGGCGGCGAGCACCTCGCCGTTCGTCAGGTGCACCCGTCGCAGCCGGCCCTCCTCGACGACGATCTCCTGCGCCCCGACGCCGACCCGCTGGTCGACACCGTTCCGGCGCAGGGTCGACTCGACGACCCGGCTGGCGGCCTCGTCGAGCTGGCGCTCCATGAGGGCAGGGGAGGGGTGGACGACGGTGACGGCGAGGTCGCGTCGGGCGAGCCCGCTCGCGGCCTCGAGGCCGAGCACGCCGCCGCCGAGGACGATGGCGCGGCGGGCGTTGAGGGTCGCCGCGATGATCTCGCGGGCGTCGTCGATGGAGCGCAGCACGTGCACCCCGGTCGGCAGGTCACCCGGACCGGGACCGTTACCGAGACCCGGGACCCTCGGGACCCGGGCGGCCGCCCCGGTGGCGATGACGAGCTCGTCGTAGGGGACCCGCGTGTCGTCGGCGAGCAGGACGTCGCGGCGCTCGCGGTCGATCGCCCGCACCGCGACGCCGCGCTGCACCGTGACGCGCGGGTGGTCGGGCGCGGGGAGGGCGATCGCCGAGAGCCCGCGCGTGCCCGCGACGACGTCGCTGAGCAGCACCCGGTTGTAGGGCTCGCAGGCCTCGTCGCCGAGCACCGTGACGAGGTGTTCGCCGGCGTGGTCGGCGGCCGTGAGGTCCTCGACGAATCGGGACCCGACCATCCCGTAGCCGATGACGACGATGTGGCTCATGCGCTGACCTCCAGCGGCTCGGGGACGTGATCGGCCGTGCTGGCGGCGACGTCGACGGCGCACACCTTGAACTCCGGCATCGACGAGATCGGGTCGACCGCGTCGTTGGTCGCCCGGTTGACGCTCCCGGCACCGGCGAAGTGGAAGGGCATGAAGACCGTGTCCGGCCGGACCCGGTCGGTGATCCGCGCGGGCGCGCTGACCGTGGCCCGCGCGGTGCGCAGGTCGAGCTGGTCGCCCTCCTCGATGCCCAGGCGGTGGGCGAGGAGTGGATGCACCTCGACGAAGGGGGTCGGTTGCGCCGCGAGGAGCGCTGCCACCCGGCGGGTCTGTGCCCCCGACTGGTAGTGCTCGAGGACGCGCCCGGTGATGAGGAAGAGCGGGGCATCGCGCCGCAGGTCCTCGGCCGGTCCGACGTGGTCGACGGGCACGAGCCGGGCACGGCCGTCGGGCGTGGGGAAGTCTTCGAGGAAGGCGCGCGGGGTGCCCGGGTGCGGGGCCTCCCCTTCGCCGCTGGCCGGGCAGGGCCAGTGCAGGTCGCTCTCGCGGTCGAGGCGGGCGTGGCTCAGCCCGGAGTAGTCGGCGCGGCCGCCGACGCTCGCCCTGGCCAGCTCGTCGAAGACCTCTGACGGGACCGTCGACCACGTGCCCGGGGCATCGAGGCGAGCGGCGAGCTGCGACCACACCCACAGCTCCGAGACGACTCCCTCGGGCGGATCGATCGCCTTGCGGCGACGGATGATCCGGCCCTCGAGGTTGGTCATCGTGCCCTCCTCCTCGGCCCACTGCGTGACCGGCAGGACGATGTCGGCGAGGGCCACGGTCTCGGAGGGGACGACGTCGCAGACGACGAGCAGGTCGAGTGCGCGCAGTCGATCGGCGACGGCATCGGCGCGGGGTGCGCTCACGACGGGGTTGGCCCCATGGACGAGAAGTGCCCGGGGTCCGCCGGGGGTGCCGAGGGAGCGCAGCAGCTCGACGGCCGGCAGGCCCGGGCCGGGCAGGTCGTCGGCGTCGACGCCCCAGACCGCGGCGACGTGCTCGCGGGCGGCCGGGTCGGCGATCATCCGGTAGCCGGGCAGCTGGTCCGCCTTCTGCCCGTGCTCGCGCCCACCCTGGCCGTTGCCCTGACCCGTGAGGGCGCCGTAGCCGCTCCCTTCGCGTCCGACGAGGCCGAGCGCGAGGGCGAGGTTGATCGCGGCGGTGACCGTCGCGGTGCCCTGGGTGGACTGCTCGACGCCGCGCCCGGTGAGGACGTGGACGCCCGCGCCTCCCCGTGCGGGGCTGGCCGCCGCGAGCAGCCGAGCGGTCGCCCGCAGGTCGTCAGCGGGCACCCCGCAGACCTGCTCGGCCCGCTCGGGCCACCACGCGGCGACGGAGCGGGCGACGTCGTCGAGCCCGCTCGTCCGCTCGGCGAGGTAGGCCTCGTCGGCGAGCGACTCGGCCAGGACGACGTGCAGCAGCGCCTGGAGCACGACGAGGTCGGTCCCGGGGACGGGCTGCAGGTGGACGCCCTGCCCGTCGTCGGTGAGGTCGGCCGTGGCCGAGCGGCGCGGGTCGACGACGACGAGCCCACCGGCCGCGCGAGCTCCCGCCAGGTGCCCGACGAAGGGAGGCATCGTCTCGGCGACATTGCTGCCGAGCAGCAGGATCGCGCCGGAGGTGTCGAGGTCGGTGACGGGGAAGGGCAGGCCCCGGTCCATCCCGAGCGACCGGTTGGCGGCGGCCGCGGCGGAGGCCATGCAGAAGCGGCCGTTGTAGTCGATGTGCTTGGTGCGCAACGCGATCCGGGCGAACTTGCCGAGCTGGTAGGCCTTCTCGTTCGTCAGCCCACCACCGCCGAAGACGGCCACCGCGTCGGGCCCGTGCTCGTCCGCGATCGCCCGGAGCCGGTCGGCGAGGAGGCCGAGCACCTCGTCCCAGCCCGTCGGGTGCAGCTCCCCGTCGGCGCCGCGCACCAGGGGAGTGGTGAGCCGGTCGGGGGCGCGCAGCACCTCGGCCGAGGTCCACCCCTTGCGGCACATGCCGCCCCGGTTGGTCGGGAAGTCGCGGCCCTCCACCTCAATTCGCTGGTCTGGGTCCCACGTTCCGCGTGGGCGGTGGGAGGCCGTCCGCGGCCGACCCTCGAGATCTGCCGTCCCGAGACCCACCGGCTCCATCGTCATCGCGCACTGCAGCGCGCAGTAGGGGCAGTGGCTGTCGACCATCAGATGCCCTCGCCGGCCAGACGCGAGCCGCGGCGGACGTAGACCGCCCAGGTGAGCGCGGCCATGAGGACGTAGGCCGCGATGAAGACCCCGATCGCGGGAACGAGGGAGCCGAAGCTCGTCGTCGACATCGCGAAGCCGCGCGGCACGAGGAAGCCGCCGACGGCACCCACGGCGCCGGCGATCCCGATGCAGCCGGCGGCACTGCGGCGTGCGATGGCGAGCTCCTCGCCGTCACGCACCCCGGCCCGGAAGACGGCCGGGATCATCCGATAGGTCGCGCCGTTGCCGATGCCGGCCCCGGTGAAGAGCACGAGGAAGGCGAGGAGGAAGAGGACGAAGGAGTGCGCGGAGAGGGCGAGGATCGCCAGCCCCGCGGCGAGCCCCATGACGACGAAGGCCGCGATGGTCACCCGCGCGCCGCCCAGCCGGTCGGCGATGGTCCCGCCGAGCGGTCGGCTCGCGGCGCCGAGGACCGCGCCGACGAAGGCGATCGACGTCGTCACCTTCGGGGAACTGGCTCGTAAGCAGCGTCGGGAAGGCCGCCGAGTAGCCGATGAAGGAGCCGAAGGTGCCGATGTAGAGGAAGGAGATGATCCAGGTGTGGGGGTGGGTGGCGGCCTTCGCCCAGCTGCGGTGGTCGGACCGCGCGGTGCTGAGGTTGTCCATGCCGCGCCAGGCGCCGAGCGCGGCGAGCAGCACGAGCGGCACGAAGAGCAGGCCGGCCCGCTCGATCCCGGCGCCGATCGCGATGACGGCGGGGACGACGAGCTGCACGATGCCGGTGCCGAGGTTGCCGCCGGCTGCGTTGAGCCCCAGCGCCTTCCCCTTTTCCGCCTCGGGGAAGAAGAAGGAGATGTTGGTCATCGACGACGCGAAGTTGCCCCCGCCGAAGCCGGCGAGTGCGGCGATGCCGAGGAGCAGCGCGAAGGGGGTCTCCGGCCGGCCCACGACCCAGGCCAGGGCGAGGGTGGGCAGCAGGAGCAGCAGCGCCGAGATGATCGTCCAGTTGCGCCCGCCGACCAGCGGGACCATGAAGGTGTAGGGGACGCGCAGGAAGGCACCGACGAGGCTCGGCACCGCGATGAGCCAGAACTGCTGGTCCAGGGTGAGCGCGAAGCCGACGCCGTTCAGCTGCGGGACGACGACGCTCCACAGCGCCCACACGCAGAAGCCGAGGAACTCGGCGAGCACCGACCAGCCCAGGTTGTGGCGGGCGACCGCCCGGCCGCCGCCCTCCCAGAAGGCCGTGTCCTCCGGGTCCCAGTGGTCGATCCAGCGTCCGGCCCGACGGACGGGACCGGCGGGGGTGGTGGCGTCAGCGGTGCTGGTGGGCAGCGTCGTGGTCATGCCGGGAGGCTTGCAAGACCGTGTTTCGCGCCCGGTCTGAGTACGTAAAGGCCGCGTTACCCTGCCCGCACATCCGGGAGCGGGGCGCTGTGAGGGACGTCCTAGGGGGTGTCGGTGAGGAAGACCGTCTCGACCGCGGGCTGGCCCTGGCTCAGCTGGTGCGCCGAGCGCGGCAGCTCGGCCACGGACGCCTCGTGCCGGGCGCGGGCGGCCTCGAGGCTCGCGTGCTCGCGCCCGACGACCTCGCCGCCCTCGACGAGCCGCACGAGCAGGTCGCGGTCGTCGGCGTCGCCGACGGGCTGCTCGCCGATGCCGAGCACCTCGGCCTCGACGACACCCAGCGGGTTGCGTCGACGCAATGCGTACTTGCGCCCGCCAACCGACTGCTTGTCCTTGCTCTTCTTGGCGACGCCGATCATCCGCCCTTCGTCGTCCTCGCGGGCGACGAGCTTGTAGACCATCGACGCGGTCGGGTGGCCCGACCCGGTGACCACCCGGGTGCCGACGCCATAGGTGTCGACGGGGGCGGCCGCGAGGGCCGCGATGGCGTACTCGTCGAGGTCGGAGGTGACGACGATCTGGGTCTCGGTCGCGCCCAGCGCGTCGAGCTGCTCTCGGACCTCGCTCGCCTGGACCACGAGGTCACCCGAGTCGAGACGCACGCCACCGAGCGAGGTGCCGGCGACCTCGACAGCCGTCCTCACCCCTTCGGTCACGTCGTAGGTGTCCACGAGCAGGGTGGTGTCGGCTCCCAGGGACGCCACCTGCGCCTCGAAGGCCTCGCGCTCGCTCTCGTGCAGCAGGGTGAAGGCGTGGGCCGCGGTGCCACCGGTCGGCACGCCGTGCCGCCGACCGGCCTCGAGGTTGGACGTGGACGAGAACCCGGCGATGTAGGCCGCCCGCGCCGCCGCGACCGCCGCCTCGTCGTGGGTGCGGCGGCTGCCCATCTCGATGACCGGCCGCGACCCGGCGGCACCGGTCATCCGCGACGCGGCAGAGGCCACGGCGGAGTCGTGGTTGAGGATCGACAGGATCACCGTCTCGAGGATCACGCCGTGCGCGAAGTCGGACTCGACGACGAGCACGGGGGAGTAGGGGAAGTAGGTCTCGCCCTCGGCATAGCCCCAGATGTCGCCGTCGAAGCGGTAGTCGGCGAGGAACCCGAGGGTGTCCTCGTCGACGACCCGGCGCTCGCGCAGGTCGCGCAGCTCCTCGGGGCCGAAGCGGAAGTCCTCGATGGCGTCGAGCACCCGACCGGTGCCGGCGAGGACGCCGTAGCGGCGCCCGCTCGGCAGCCGCCGCGCGAAGGTCTCGAAGACGCACCGACGCGAGGCCGCGCCGCTGCGCAGGGCGGCCTGGAGCATCGTCAGCTCGTAGTGATCGGTGAGCAGGGCGGTGCTGGGTCGGATCGTCACGCCGGCCACTCTAGGGTGGAGGGCGTGTCCATCGCCCCAGCCGAGCAGCAGACGTCCGAGCCCGACGTCGTCGAGGCCGTCGACACCCCGTGGATCACGCTGGTGTGGAACGACCCGGTCAACCTCATGTCCTACGTCACCTGGGTCTTCCAGACGCACTTCGGCTACCCGAAGCAGCAGGCGGAGAAGCTCATGATGGACGTGCACCTCAAGGGCCGCGCCGTCGTGGCTCACGGCCCCAAGGAGCAGATGGAAGCCGACACGGAGGCGCTGCAGGGCTACGGCCTGTGGGCGACCTTCCAGAAGGACGCCTGATGGCCCACGCCTTTGCCGCGGACGGGGAAGACCTCGTCGCGATCATGGACGACAACGAGCGGGCCGTCGTGGCCGGCCTGTGCCTGCAGGTCATGGACCTCGTCGCCCCCGCCTCCGTGACGAAGGGGGAGCACGCCGACCCCTTCGAGGCGATCGTCGCCGGGCTGGGTGACCTGTCGACGGACACCGAGCACGGGGCTGCGGGCGTCGAGGTCCCGGACCGGGCCTTCGGCCTCGGCGAGGACCGCGACCCGGCGCTCGACCGGCTCTTCCCCACGGGCAACCGGGAGGACGAGCAGGAGGCCGCGGAGTTCCGTCGCTTCACCGAGCAGGGGCTGCGCCAGCGCAAGCACGACGGCCTCGCGACCACGGTGCGCACCCTCGAGTCGGTCGACGAGGACCGGTGGGTCGTCACCCGCGCGCAGGCGCCGCAGGTGCTCGTCGCCCTCACCGACGTGCGCCTCGTCATGGGCGAGCGGCTCGGGCTGCGCACCGACGAGGACGCGACCCGGCTCGAGGAGCTCATCGAGACGCTCGACGCCGACGACCCGGCGGTCTTCGCCCTCGGCGTCTACGACTTCCTCACGTGGCTGCAGGAGTCGCTGACCCGCGCGCTCACCGGCGAGGACGAGGAGTGAGCGGGCCGGCCACGGCCGCCCAGCCCATCGGCATCTTCGACTCCGGCTTCGGCGGGCTGACGGTCGCGCGCGCCGTCATCGACCAGCTGCCGCACGAGTCGGTCGCCTATCTCGGTGACACGGCGCGAGCGCCCTATGGCCCCAGGCCGATCGCGCAGACCCGTGAGTACGCGCTCGAGTGCCTCGACCGGCTCGTCGAGCACGGCGTCAAGGTCCTCGTCATCGCGTGCAACACCGCCAGCGCCGCCGTCCTGCACGACGCCCGCGAGCGGTACGACGTGCCGGTCATCGAGGTGATCCGACCGGCGGTGCGCCGCGCGGCGCTCGCGACCCGCAACCACCGCATCGGGGTCATCTCGACCGAGGGCACGCACCGCTCCCGCGCCTACCTCGACGCATTCGCCGCCGCGCCGACCGCACAGGTCGTCTCCCAGCCCTGCCCGCGCTTCGTCGAGCTCGTGGAGGCCGGGACGACGTCCGGGCCGGAAGTGCTGGAGGTGGCACGCGGCTACCTCGCCCCCCTTCGTGAGGCGGAGGTGGACACGCTCGTCCTCGGCTGCACGCACTACCCGCTGCTCACCGGTGCCTTGTCCTATGTCATGGGCGAGGGTGTCACCCTCGTCTCATCGGCCGAGGAAACGGCCAAGGACGTCTACCGTGTCCTTGCGGACCACGACCTGCTGCGTCCCGAGTCGCTGCCGGCTCCGGGGCACGGCTTCACCACCACGGGAGACCCGGATCGCTTCCGGTCGCTGGCCCGCCGCTTCCTCGGCCCCGAGGTGGCGGACGTCTTCGGCAACATGGGGGAAGAGTCGTGAGGCTCACCGTCGTCGGGTGCTCCGGGTCCTTCGCGGGCCCCGAGTCGCCGGCTTCCTGCTATCTCGTGACGGCCGAGCACGAGGGGCGCACCTGGCGCATCGTGCTCGACCTCGGCAACGGCGCGCTCGGCGCCCTGCAGCGGCACGCCGACCCCGCCGACCTCGACGCCGTCGTGCTCAGCCACCTGCACCCCGACCACTGCATCGACCTCACCGGCATGTACGTCACCCGCACCTACCGGCCCGAGGGTGCGCTCACCGAGCGCCTGCCGGTCTACGGCCCCGCAGGCGCGGCCGAGCGCCTCGCCGCGGCCTACGAGGGCATCGACGAGGCCGGCATGACCGGGGTCTTGGACTTCCGTCGCATCTCCACGAGCGTGCCGACGCACATCGGACCCTTCGTCGTGCGGCCCTTCCTCGTGAACCACCCGGTCGAGGCGTACGGCTTCCGCGTCGAGGCGGACGGCAGGGTGCTCGCCTACAGCGGTGACACCGACTCGTGCGACGCGCTGTCGCCGCTCTTCGCCGACGCCGACCTCGTGCTCGTCGACTCGGCCTTCGTCGAGGGGCGCGACGAGGTGCGCGGCATCCACCTCACGGGACGACGGGCCGCCGAGGCCGCCGTCGCCGCCGGTGGCGTCCAGCGCCTCATGCTCACGCACATCCCCGCGTGGAACGACCCGCAGGCCTGTCGCGCCGAGGCCGCACAGGTGTGGCCCGGTGAGGTCGAGCTCGCCCGGCCGGACGCCACCTACGAGGTGTGAGCCTCCCGCCGCTGGAGATCAGCGACCTCATCACACCCGGCCCGGCCCGGCGGTCCGAGGCGGCTGCGCGGCTGCGTGCCTCGGGGCAGGAGCGGGCAGCGCGGCTCGTCGAGCGACTGCCGGCCACGGACGACGTCCTCGACGCCGGGCACGTCGAGGCGCTCATGCGGCGCGTGCACGCCGAGCTGCAGCGGTTCGGTGAGGAGATGGAGATGCCGCACCGGATCAGCGAGGAGCTCGGCCGCCTGCGAGGACGGACGGGTCGCCCCCTTCGCCGTGTCGTGGACTTGGGCTGCGGCAGCGGTTACGTCCTGCGCTGGCTCAGCCACGACCCGATCCTCGCCGGGGTCGAGCTCGTCGGCGTCGACCACGACCCCGGGCTCATGGCCTGGGCCGGTGAGCTGGCGCGTGCCGACGGCTGCCGGGCGCGGTTCGTCGTCGGCGACGCCTTCGAACCCGGGCTCGCGATCGACGACCCGGAGGCGACCGTCGTCATCTCGTCCGGCGTGCTCCACCACATCCCGGCCACCCACCTGCCGGGATTCTTCGCCCCCACCACGAGGCCGGTGTCGCGGCCTTCGCCCACGACGACCCGGAGCCAGGGCCGGTGACGCGCCTGGGCGCCTGGGTCTTCCACCGGGCACGGATGCGCGTGGCCCTGTCCCGGCACGACGGCAACCTCTCCGCTCGGCGCGCGCACCCCGCGGCCGTCCTCCTGGCCGCCGTCGCCGAGGGCGCGCCAGGTTACGCCGCCCAGTGCATGGCCGGTCAGAGCGTGCGGCACGTCGTGCGACCGGTCATCGGGACGAAGGGGGCCTGATGGGCTGGGTGGTCCTGCTCGGGGTCGTCGTTGCGTTCGACGGTGCCTTCAGCGGGTACCGCGCGGCGCAGGGCCGCACCGGTCGGTTGCCGTCGTGGCGGCGGGACCTGGCAGCCAACGCTCTCGGACTGGCTGTGGCTGTCGCCCTCCTCGTGGTGCCCGTGGTCGTCGGTGCCGTGGTGACGACCGGACCCGAGCGCGAGGCGATCGCCCGTGCGGGAGTGCTGTGGTCGGCCTGGCTCAGCCTGCCGACCCTGCTGGCGGTGCTCGTGCTCGTCACCCTCGGCTGGCGCTGGCGTTACCTCGCGATGGCACTCGTGCTCGGACCGATGACCTGGCTGCGGCCGGTGGCCGCCCTCGCGACGGGCGCGGCTGGTGCCCTGGCCGCGCCCGGGCCGATCGCCGCAACCGCGGTCCTGCTCGCCATGGTGACGGTGCTGCTCGTCGAGCCGGTCGCGGGGCGTGTCGTCGCGCGTCGTACTGCAGTTCACCTCAGTACCGGTGAGGCGTCAGCGGCCTGACGGGTTCGGACGCCGAACTGCAGTACGACACGCGGTGCCGTTCGACGCAGTGCCCTGCGGCTGCTTGGCTGGACCCATGGACGCGCGACTGCCCGCCCCCCTTCGCCCCGGTGACACGATCGCCGTGACTGCACCGAGCTCGGGCGTGGGTCCCGCGCTCTGGCCGCGCCTCGATGTGGCGATCGCCCACCTGCGGCGGCGTGGCTTCGAGGTCATCGAGGGGGTCTGCCTGCGCGATGCCGACGACCACCACGTGAGCGCCTCCAAGGAGGCCCGGGCCGACGAGCTCATGGCCCTGCTCGTGGATCCCGACATCGCCGCCGTCATCCCGCCGTGGGGTGGTGAGACCGGCATCGACGTCCTGCCCTACCTCGATCTCGACCTCCTCGCCGAGTGCGAACCGTGCTGGTACGTCGGCTTCTCCGACACTACGACGACGATGCTGCCGCTGACCCTGCGCTCGGGGTGGGCGACCCTCCACGGGATGAACCTCATGGACTCGCCATACGCGCCGGCGACCGGTCACCTGCACTGGCTCGACGTCGCCGCGAGTGAAGGGGGAGCGCTCACCCAGTCCGCGGCCAGCCACAGGCGGGCGAACGGTTGGGACGACTACGTCGGGGACCCCGGCGTCGACGAGATGACGCTCACCGAGCCGACGGCGTGGTCCCTGCTCGAGGGGGAGTCGGCGAGCTTCGCTGGGCCGCTCGTCGGCGGGTGCATCGAGGTGCTCTCGCCGCTGGCGGGGACTCCCTTCGGCGACGTGCGCGGCTGGGCTCAGGAGCAGGACAAGGCGCCGATCGTCCTTCTCGAGGCGGCGGAGGGGAATGCCTTCGAGGTGGCGCGGTGCCTCCACGGGATGCGGCTGGCGGGGTGGTTCGACCGCTGTGCGGGCGTGCTCGTCGGACGGACCTCGGCGCCGGACGCCGAGACCCTGACCCAGCACGACGCCGTCCGTGACGCCCTCGGCGAGCTGGACGTCCCGGTCGTGGTCGACGTGGACTTCGGGCACCAGCAGCCGATGATGCCGCTCGTCCTCGGTGCCACTGCGGAGGTGGAGGTCGGCGTCGGCGTCCAGCGGATCACGCAGGACCTGACCCGCGGACGGTGACTGCTAGCATTGCCATCAGGGAGTGATGGCAATGGCAGCGATTACGGTACGCAATCTGGACGACGAGGTACGAGACGAGCTCCGCCTGCGTGCGGCGAGCCACGGCCACTCGATGGAGGCCGAGGTCCGGTCGATCCTGACCGCGGCAGTCAGTCAGAGACGGCATCGGCCCAACGCGCTCATGGATCTCTACTGGGCCGGGCGGGGTGGAGTCGAGGCCGAGGCGGAGTTCGTGGAGCCACGGGGGGAGGCGGAGCAGCCTCGAGTCGACTTCAGCGGAGCCGAGTTCGGATGATCGCGGTCGACACCAACGTCGTGTCGGAGCTGATGAAGGTCCAGCCCGACCCTGAGGTGATCACCTGGGCCGGTGAGGTGGACCCCGCCGATCTGGCCGTGCCCGCCATCGTGGCAGCTGAGTTGCTGCGCGGACTCGATCGACTCCCGGACGGGGCCCGGCGGGATCGTCTCGAGCGAGCTCTCGATGCCTTCTTCGGGCGTCTCGGCGATGATCGCGTCCTGCCCCTGGATGCTCGCGGGGCTGCGGAGTACGCACACGTCAAGACGGCACGGGACCGTGTTGGCATGCCGATGGGCCCCATGGATGCACTCGTCGCGGCGACGTGCCGCTCGTACGGGGCAGTCCTGGCTACGCGCAACACCAAGGACTTCGTCGGCGTGGGTGTCGAGCTCGTGGATCCCTGGTCTGGCGAGGTGCAGGGATGAACGATGTCGTCGCACTCACCGAGTCAGACGCAGGTGAGCTGCTCACGCTGCAGCGCGGCGCGTACGTCACCGAGGCGCAGGCGCACGACGACCCGCGGCTGCCACCTCTCGTCGAGACGCTCGACGACCTCCGGTCGGCGCTGACCGACCCGGCCGTGACGACCCTCGGGATCCGCGACACCACCGCCCGACTCGTGGCATCGGTCCGGTTGACGCTGCGGACGGGGGAGGGCTGGGCGGAGCTGGGCAGGCTCATGGTGGCGCCCGACCTCCAGGGGCGCGGCCTGGGCGGGCGGCTGCTGGACGTGGTCGACGATCACCTGCCGGCGAGAGTTGTCGGGGTGCGCCTCTTCACCGGCGAGCGGAGCCCGGCCAACCTTCGGCTGTACGCCCGCCACGGGTACGAGGAGACGGGGCGGGAGCAGACACCCGCCGGCTACGCCGTGGTGCACCTCGTCAAGCGGCTGCGCTGATCCCCTTCAGGCAGAAGGGCGTCGCTCACTGACACGGTCCAGCGCCCAGGTGGCGATGCGCTCACCGATGATCTCGGGGGAGCGGGCGAAGGAGTAGTGGTCGACCGGCTTGCCCAGGTCGTCGGGCTGCTTGGCGAAGGCGCAGCGGTCGACGTCCGCGCCGGCGAACATCGCGACCAGTCCGTCGACGGCCGAAGGGGGAGCGAGGGTGTCGTTGTCGAGGTCGACCACGAGCAGCGGCAGGTCGCGATGCGCCAGCCCCGGCGCGATGTCGCGACCGCCGGGGGCGAGCCGGCCGGTCCGGCCGAAGGCCGCCCACTCGACCATGAGGGTCTTCGACTGCGTGCCACCGAAGCCGAAGCGCGTGCCCGGCCAGTAGCCCAGCGCCCGGCTGACGAGGCCGATGAACTGGGTCTGGACCAGCGTCTTGATCCCCTGCTGGTCACGCCAGTAGGGCGTACCCGAGCCGATGAGGACGACGGCGTCGACGTCGGCCTCGTCCGCGGAGAGGTGGGCCGCGAGCACGTGCCCACCGAGGGAGTGGCCGATGGCGACGACCGGGCCGGGATGCTCCCTTCGCAGCTCGTGGACCACGGCGGGCAGCCACGCGTGTGCCAGCGCGTCGTACCCGAGGTCCCGGCCCCGGCCGGATCGCGGGCGTGACTCGCCCTGACCCGGGTAGTCGGCCACGGCGGCGCTGACACCGGCCCGGGCCAGCTCGTCGACGAAGGGCCCGTAGTACCCCGCCGGCACGCCCATCGCGGGCAGCAGCAGCGCGACCGGGGCGTCGTCGCCCGCGGCGCGGGTGCCGTGCAGGACGGTGGTCCCGCCGCCGGGCAGGGTGATCTCGCGGTGCTTCTCCACGGCAGTGAGCGTAAGGGGTCGGCCGATCGTTAGCCTTGAGGACATGTCTGACACCCCCCGCCACGACGGACGCACCCCCGAGCAGCTGCGCGAGGTGCGCATCACCCGCAACTGGCTCGACCACGCCGAGGGCTCGGTGCTCGTCGAGTTCGGCCGGACGCGCGTCCTCGTCGCCGCCTCCTTCGAGGCCGGTGTGCCGCGCTGGCTCAAGGGGCAGGGCACCGGCTGGGTCACCGCCGAGTACGAGATGCTCCCGCGCAGCACCAACACCCGCAGCGGCCGCGAGTCGCGCAAGGGCAAGGTCGGCGGCCGCACCCACGAGATCTCCCGGCTCATCGGCCGCAGCCTGCGCGCCGTCATCGACACCAAGGCGTTGGGGGAGAACACGATCGTCCTCGACTGCGACGTCCTCCAGGCCGACGGCGGCACCCGCACGGCCGCGATCACCGGCGCGTACGTCGCGCTCGCCGACGCCATCGCGGACGCCCGGACCCGCGGCCTGATCGCGGCCAAGGCCGAGCCGCTCACCGGCTCCATCGCCGCCGTCTCGGTCGGCGTCGTCGACGGCCGCGCCGTCTGCGACCTCGACTACCCGGAGGACTCGACCGCCGAGACGGACATGAATGTCGTCATGACCGGCACCGGCGAGTTCGTCGAGGTGCAGGGCACGGCGGAAGGCGCCCCCTTCGACCGGGCGCTCCTCGGCGAGCTGCTCGACCTCGCGACCACCGGCTGCGCCGAGCTCACCACGCGGCAGCAGGCGGCCCTGGCCGAGACCCCGCGCGAGCGCGTGCAGTGACCCGGAGTGTCGTGCTCGCGACGCACAACGAGCACAAGGTCCACGAGTTGCAGCAGATCCTCGGCGGTGCCGATCTCGACCTCGAGATCGTGTCGATGGCCGCCTTCCCGGAGGTCGGGGAGATCGCGGAGACCGAGGTGACCTTCGTCGGCAATGCCCGGCTCAAGGCGGAGCACGTGGCGCAGCGGACCTCCCTTCCCGCGCTCGCGGACGACTCCGGCCTGGCCGTCGAGGTTCTCGGTGGCAGTCCCGGCATCTTCTCCGCGCGGTGGTCGGGTCTGCACGAGGGTGCGGACCTGTCGCGGGCCGACAAGGACCGTCGCAATCTGCAGCTCCTGCTCGACCAGCTCGCGGACGTGCCCGACGAGCACCGTCGGGCGGCCTTCCGTTGCGCGGCGGTCCTCGCGATCCCCGGCGGCACCACCGTGACGAGCGAAGGGGAGGTCCCCGGCGTCGTCGTGCGGGAGCCGGTGGGGGACAACGGGTTTGGTTACGACCCGATCTTCGTCCCCGACGGAGACACCCGCACCCTGGCGCAGTACACCGACGTGGAAAAGAACGCGATCAGCCACCGCGGCCGCGCCTTCCGTGCCATGGTCCCGCTGCTGCGCGAGCAGCTCGCTCCCTGAGGAGGCCGCCCGCGGCCGAGCCTCGAAACCTGCCCGGACCCGCGTCCTGCCTCAAGCGCGGCCGAGGGCCGATCTGGGAGCGTGCCCACGCAAGGACCTGACCATTCAGAGGGGGTCGGTGAACGAGACAGGCGTGTCGGTGGCGTGAGCGTAGGCAATCTCTGAACGAGTGGACTCACCGATGTACCCGCCCGGGTTGACCACGAGCACCCTGTCGGCAAGGTCGATCTTCCGCAGGTGGAGTGCGTCCAGCATGGCCTTCTGGTCGCTCGTGACCTCCCCGTCTATCTCGGCGGGCATGAGGGCGATCAGTCCCGAGACGGTCAGGTCCCGGTGGGCCCTACGCAGGTCATCTGCGAACCGCATCGAACCGCAGATGCACACGATCTCCGGTTGCTCTGACACGGTCCAGTCCTCCGCTCAAATTCTTGTGCCGAAGGCGGGACTTGAACCCGCACGCCCGTGGACACGGCATCCTAAGTGCCGCGCGTCTGCCAATTCCGCCACTTCGGCTCGGTCGTGCAGTCTAGGCGCTGGTGTAGCGACCCGTCTGTCGGCCGGCGAACGTTTCGGTTGTGGAATGGCAGTTCGGACATAGGTAGCGAACGTTCTCAGGCACGTTGTTCGTCATGTCGCCGTCGATGTGATCAACATGCAACGAGATGGCGTGGCCTTGCCAGTTTCCATCGCACCCGCACATCTCGCACTCGTATGGCCGACCGATCTCGTTGAGCGCACGTCGGAGTTGCTCAGGCGTGGTCCGGTTTGCGTCGCGAGGCTTCCGGACGAGGATCTGTGCCGCCGTCAGTGGAGGTCTCGTGGGAGGCCGACCACGTTGCGTGAAGTGAGACGTGTCCACTTCGAGCTTCTTCAGCATGCGACCTATGTGCGCCTGGGTGCCTCCGGCTTGTCTCAACCCCAGGTATCTGAGAATCCCCGCGACCGAAGTCGAGTTGGCAGCAGCCTCTTCCAGCAGTTCCTTTGTGTACTTCCTCCCCATGAATGAACTCTAGAGTTGACCACCGACAACGATTCTCGCTCAGGGAGGTGCCCGGTCAGAGACCACTCCTTCACCACGACCCTCGCGTGGTCGGGCTCGACGGGCGTCGGCTACGACGACTACTCCCGCGAGCACGAGCTGACGATGGCGTCGACGGCGACGCGGGCGAGCAGCGACGTCGCCTTCCGGGGCGATGCATCCCTGCCCAACCCCGAGCAGCTCCTCGTCGCGGCGGCGAGCAGCTGCCAGATGCTCTCCTTCCTCGCCGTCGCCGCGCGGGCCCGCCTCGACGTCGTCGACTACCGGGACGAGGCCGTGGGGGAGATGCCCGAGAGTGAGCGGCCGATGTGGGTGACCCGGATCGTCCTGCGCCCGCACATCACCCTCGGCAGCCCGGCCCCTCGCGCCAAGGTCGAGCGGCTCGTCGAGGTCGCCCACCGGGAGTGCTTCATCGCGCAGAGCCTGCGCAGCGAGATCGTCCTCGAGCCGACCTTCGTCGGGCTCGCCTGATCCCGAGCGATCGGGAGCCGGACCGGCATCAGGTGGTCACCTCGTGCACCATGCCCGTTGGCATGCCGCACCAAGCGACCACCTGACCGGGTCGAGCCGGCCGTCAGCCGCGCTTTCGCCCCGGCACCGACCGCGGGTCGAAGCCGTAGGGCAGCTCCAGCCGATGGGCCGCCATGAGCTCGCCGTCCGAGAGCACCTCGCGCGTCGCGGCGTCGGCGACCATCCTCCCTTCGGAGAGCACGACCGAGCGCTCGCACAGCTGGAGGGCGTACGGCAGGTCGTGCGTCACCATGAGCACCGTGATGTCGAGGCCGTCGACGATCTCGGCGAGCTCGCGACGCGAGGCCGGGTCGAGGTTGCTGCTCGGCTCGTCGAGCACGAGGATCTCCGGTCGCATCGCGAGCACGGTCGCGACCGCGACGCGCCGCTTCTGCCCGAAGGACAGGTGGTGCGGGGGACGGTCGGCGACGTCGAGCATGCCGACGGCCGTGAGGGCCTCCTCGACCCGGGCGTCGACCTCGTCCGCAGAGAGCCCGAGGTTGCGCGGGCCGAAGGCCACGTCCTGCGCCACGGTCGTCAGGAAGAGCTGGTCGTCGGGGTCCTGGAAGACCACCCCGACCCGGCGTCGTACCTCGAGCAGGTGATCGCGCTCGACGGGCAGCCCAGAGACGGAGACCGAGCCGCTGGACGGGGTGAGGATCCCGTTGAGGTGGAGCACGAGCGTCGTCTTGCCGGCGCCGTTGGGTCCGAGCAGGGCGACCCGCTCACCGGGGTGGATGTGCAGGTCGACCCCGTCGAGCGCCCGGTGCCCGTCGGGGTAGAGGTGGCGCAGGCCGCGCAGGTCGATGACCGGGATGCTCATGCGCCCAGCCTCGCAAACGCGAGCACGATCGCCGCGCCGAGGGGCAGCAGCATCGCCACTGCCCACGTGGCGCCGGGCACGGGTGTCCGCTCGACGTGGGTCCGCCCGTCGAACCCGCGCGCGAGCATCGCGAGGTGCACCCGCTCGCCCCGCTCATAGCTGCGGACGAAGAGCGAGCCCGCGGTGCTCGCGAGCGCCGGCCACGCCCGAAGCCCGCGACCGCTGAAGCCCCGCGACTCCCGGGCCACCCGCATCGCCCGCAGCTGCCCGGTGACGATGTCGGCGTAGCGAACCATGAAGCCGAGGATGAGCACGAGCTGACCGGGCAGCCGCAGCCGTGCCAGCCCCGTGACGATGTCGGCCGGCTCGGTCGTCGCGGCGAGCAGCAGCGAGGCGCCGACGCCGAGCGTGCCCTTGGCCAAGAGGTTCCACGCGCCCCACAGCCCCGCCTCCGACAGCGACAGCGGCCCGACGTCGACCCGCGGCCCCGTCGCGACGAACGGCATGAGCAGCGCGAAGACGACGAAGGGCACCTCGACGAGCAGTCGCGGGGCCAGGTGCCGCAGCGGGACCCGGCTGGCGAGGACGGCACCCAGCAGGAGCAGTGCCTGCACCCCCAGGGCCCAGACCGCCTCTCGGGGGGTGAGCACGACCGCGACGACATAGGCGAGGGTCGCGACGATCTTGACGTGCGCCGGCAGCGCGTGCAGCCGCGTGCGCCCGTGGGTGGTCAGCGCGTGGCCGTGCGGTCCGCCCACGTCAGTCGCGGCGGCGGACCAGCCGCAGCACGAGCCACATGACGGCGCCGGTGAGCGCGACGCCCACGATGCCCGCGACCGGACCCGACAGGGCGCCGCCCACCCCCTTCGTCTCGTAGTCGGCGAAGGGGGAGCCGGCCGCGCCGTGGTCACCGGCGGCGTCGGCGAAACCAAGGGTCTCGGCGACGTGCTCGAGGCCGTCGGGGTGCCCGGAGGCCCAGGTGCTCACCACGGCAGCGAGGAGCAGGCAGACCACGAGACCGCCGACGACGAGGGTGCGGGTCGAGATGCACGATCTCATCGGACGACCACCGCCTCGACGTCCGCGCCACCCCGGGTCAGGTGCTCGGCGCCGCGCACGAGATCGGGTCGCACCCCCACGACGGCCGAGACGACGAGGCCGGTGATGACCGCCTCCCCGATGCCGATGAGCAGGTGCCAGCTCACCATGGCGGTGAGGAGGGCGCCTCCGTCGACGGGCGCGGTGCCGCCGACCATGAAGAGCCCGGCGAAGACGACCGCGGCGCAGGGCACGGACGCAAAGGCGCCGATCGCGGCGGCCACGGGGATGCTGGCCGGCCGCGCCGGCAGGAGGCGTCGCGCGAGGACGAAGACGACCCAGCCGACCCACACGCCGACGAGCGCCATGAGTGTGACGTTGGTTCCGAGGGCGGTGAGGCCGCCGTCAGCGAAGACGAGCGCCTGGACGAGCAGGACGACGGTGATGCACAGGGTGGCGGTCCACGGTCCCACGAGGACTGCCGCGAGTGCACCGCCGAAGAGGTGGCCGGAGGTGCCGCCGGCGACGGGGAAATTCAGCATCTGGGCGGCGAAGACGAAGGTGGCGACGAGACCGGCGAGCGGGGCCACCCGGTCGTCGAGATCGCTCGGGGTTCGTCGCAGCGCTAGGGCCACCCCCGCGATCGCCACACCCCCCGTGGCGAGGGAGGTCGGAGCATCGAGGAAAGCATCGGGCACGTGCATAGGTCACTCCTACGTGACTCTGCCCCTGGGAGGATAGGTTGGGGAGACCATACTGCATTCCGCCGAGACAGGAGATGCGATCCGTGGGCGAGAGACTCACCCCGGGCGATGCAGCCCCCGACTTCACCCTCCCCGACGACACCGGCGCGCAGGTCACGCTGAGCGACCTGCGCGGCAAGCGCGTCATCGTCTACTTCTACCCGGCGGCGATGACCCCCGGGTGCACCAAGCAGGCCTGCGACTTCAGCGACTCCCTCGAGGCGCTCCGGGCCGCCGACACCGAGGTCGTCGGCATCTCGCCCGACAGTCCCGACAAGCTGGCCCGCTTCCGCGAGCGCGACGGGCTGACCATCACCCTCCTGTCCGACGCGGACAAGTCGGTGATGACGGCCTGGGGCGCTTATGGTGAGAAGAAGTTGTACGGCAAGGTCGTCGAGGGAGTGATTCGCTCGACGATCGTCGTCGGACCCGATGGCGTGGTCACCCACGCCCAGTACAACGTCAAGGCGACGGGCCACGTGGCCCGCATCCGCCGCGACCTCGGCATCGAGTAGGACAGGACCCCACGTGAGCAATGACAACCCGAGCATGACCAAGCTCGAGAACGACATCATCACGACCCGAGACCGACTGGCCCAGACGATCGACGAGCTGACGGTCCGCGCGGCGCCCAAGAACGTCGTCGCCCGGCAGAAGGCGCAGGCCAAGGCCTTCTTCGCCCAGGCGACCCGGACCGAGTCCGGTGAGTTGCGCATGGACCGCGTGGCCATCGCGGCCGCCGCAGTCGTCGGTCTCGTCGTGCTCAAGGCGATCTCCACCAGCCGCAAGCACAAGAAGTGGGAGCGCCAGCGCGCCAAGCGCTCCTGGTGAGCTCTGCACCGCCTCGAAGGGGGTCGCACCGGCGGGTGCGGCCCCCTTCGCCATACCGGGCCGGGCGCCTCGTCAGGCCCCGGCAGCCCTGTCGCGGAGTCGATTTCGTCCCTGCGTCATCGTGGTGCTAATGTTTCTCCTCGCGCGCCAATAGCTCAATTGGCAGAGCAGCTGACTCTTAATCAGCGGGTTCGGGGTTCGAGTCCCTGTTGGCGCACAGTGTCGAAGGCCCGGTTTTCCGGGCCTTTTGCATGTCCGGGACCGGTTGTCCCGTCGACGACGCAGGGCCCCACCGCGATGCGGTGGGGCCCTGCGTCGTGTCGGCCGGGAGCGGGTCAGCCGCGCCACTCCTCGAGGTCGACCTGCTCGTCCTCCTCGGTGTCGCGCCGGCCGCGCAGGGCCAGCCCGATGCCCGCGAGGACCACGAGGACGGCACCGATGATCGCGGCCCAGCCCCAGGCGGGGAAGCCGTCGCTGCTCGAGGTGTCGTCGCCCTCGACGGGCGCCGCGGTGTCGCTGGACGTGCTCGAGCCCTCACCGCTCGGCTCGGTCTCGCCGTCACCGGAGGTGCTCGAGGAGCTGCTGGAACTCGAGGTGCTCGTCGACGACGGCTCGCTCGTCGAGGAGCTCGGGGCGCTCGTGCTCGTCGGAGCCGACGTCGTGGACTCGCTCGGGGGCGGCGGGGTGGTCGCGCTCGAGCTGGGGGAGTCGCTCGTCGCGCCCCCACCCGAGGTCGTGGTCTCGCTGGAGCCGTCGTCCCCGGCGCCGGTGTCACCACCGGGCGGGGCGTAGGTGAAGGAGAGGGACCCGCTGATGGGGTGCCCGTCGGCGCTCACGACCTTGTAGGTGACGGTGTAGGAGCCGGACTTCAGCGAGGACTTGATCGGCTGGTAGACGGTGTTGCCCTCGATCTCGAGGTCCCCGTCGGTGACGTCGGTCGACCCGCTCTTGACGCTCACCTGGTTGAGCCCGTCCTTGATCGGCTCGTTGAAGCGCAGCATGATCTCCGGCGGCGTGGCCGTGAGCGTCGAACCGTCCTTGGGGCTCGAGGCCTCCAGCCGCGCGTGCGCCGCGGCGGGGGAAGCGAGAGTGACCATCGTCGCGAGCATCGCTGCGAGAGCGAGGATCGCGGTCGTGCCACGGGCGAAGGGGGGTGCGGTCCGGGGTGTCGTCGTCACCTGACCCATCGTGCCCGATGTGCCTGCGCGGTCGCTGGAGGTGGGTGGTCATGAGCACCCTCCGAGAGCAGGTACGATGGTCCGCGCTGCCTGAGACAGGCGGTACATGGTGGGTATAGCTCAGCTGGTAGAGCACCGCGTTGTGGTCGCGGGTGTCGCGGGTTCAAGTCCCGTTACTCACCCCAGCAGTCGAACGGCCCCGGGCAACCGGGGCCGTTCGCATGTCCGGGGGCGTCGAGCGGCCCCGGGATCGCGTGTTCTTGGTCACGGGATCAGGTGCGCGATCGGCGTGAACTCCCGATGAACCAGGGCCGTCCGGCGCATCGGCAGGGCACCAATACGACACATTTCGGCACGTCGAGTTAACCTTTGCGACGATTTCAGGCCATTATTGTTCGGATGCAGACCGTACGCAGCTGGCCCTACACCGTTGCTGTGGTCGTCTCGATGCTCGTCGGGGTGGCCGCAGTCGTCGGCACCTACTCTCTCGGGATCCCGATCAAGGACCCCGAGGGCTTCCTCGGCCCCGCATACGTGCGGCTGCCCCTCCTGGCGCTCCTCCTCTTCGGCATCGGCCTGGTCATCGCCGGCGCCCGCCGACGCGGCTGGCGACAGCTGCGGCAGGGCATGGTCGAGGTGGCCCGCTACGAGTGGAGCCTGGGCCGCATCATCTACATCGCGACCGGCCTGCTCACCTTCTACGTCTGCTACGTCGGGTACCGCAACCTCAAGAGCGTCCTGCCTGTCTACCGCGAAGGCGTCCTCTACGACCGCCAGCTGCTCGAGGTCGACAAGTGGCTCTTCGGTGGCACCGACCCGGCCGTGATCCTGCACGCGATCTTCGGTGTCGACCTGACGGCGGGCGTGCTCTCCTTCGTCTACCTGCTCTACCTGCCCCTCGTGCCGATGAGCCTCATGGCCGTGCTCGTCCTGTGCCGTGACCTGGCCGTCGGCGCCTGGTACGCCACCGCGCTCAGCCTCAACTGGGTCCTCGGTGCGATGAGCTACTACGTCCTGCCGGCGCTCGGGCCCATCTACACCCGGCCCGACCTCTTCTCGACGCTGCCCGACACCGGGGTGAGCGACCTGCAACAAGCCCTGTTGAGCAACCGCCTCGAGTTCCTCGCCGACCCGATCGCGAGCGACGCGATCCAGGGTGTCGCGGCCTTCGCCTCCCTGCACGTCTCGGTGACCTTCGCGCTCGCGCTCTTCCTCCAGCGCACCGGCCAGTCGCGCTCGCTGCGGATCGCCGCGTGGACCTTCTTCGGCCTGACCTTCGTCGCGACGATCTACTTCGGCTGGCACTACGTGCTCGACAACCTCGCGGGCGTGCTCATCGGCTACCTCGCCATCGTCATCGGCGGCTGGGCCACCGGTCAGCGCGGCGGCCGGGTCGGCGGTGCCGTGGTGACGACCAAGGAGAGCGAGCCGGCGCCGTCGCTCGTCAACGCCGCCTGATCGACGTCCGTCGGCGGGCGCCCGCGACGCCGCGTGTGTGCGGCGACCGACCGTGAGTTCGCAGCCTGCCGTCGCCACGGCCACCGAGGAGCGCAGCGGCTACATCGCCGTCCTGGTCTTCCACCTGCTCATCGCCGCCGGGGGAGTGATCGGCTACCTGGCCGCTGACACCGTCTCCGGGGCGGCCCCCTTCGTCAACCCGCTGCTCGGGCTCGTGATGTTCACGATGGGTCTGACCCTGCGGCCGGCCGACTTCGCGCTCGTCGTGCGACGTCCGCTGCCGGTCGTCCTCGGGGTGATCGCCCAGTACGTCATGATGCCGTTGTGCGCGGTGCTCGTGGTGAGTCTGCTGGGCCTGCCCTCCGAGCTGGCCGCGGGCGTGATCCTCGTCGGGTGCGCCCCGGGCGGCACCGCCTCCAACGTCGTGTCCTATCTGGCGCGTGGTGACGTGGCTCTGTCCGTGGCGATGACCTCGGTCTCGACGCTCCTCGCCCCGCTCCTCACGCCGCTGCTCACGCTGTGGCTGGCCGGGCGCTACATGCCGCTCGACGGTGCGGGGATGGCCCGCACCATCGTGACGATCGTCCTGCTGCCCGTCATCGCCGGGATCATCGTGCGCCTGCTGCTCGCGCCGCTCGCCGAGGCCCTGCTGCCGGTCCTGCCGTGGCTGTCGGTGGCCGCGATCTCGATCATCGTCGCGATCGTCGTCTCGGGCAGCGCCGACGCCATGCTCTCGGCCGGTGCCCTCGTCCTCGTGGCGGTCATCGCACACAACCTGCTCGGCATGGCGCTGGGCTACGGCGCTGCCACGCTGGCGCGGCTGCCCGTCGCGGCCCGTCGCACCACGGGCATCGAGGTCGGCATGCAGAACTCCGGACTCGCCGCCGGCCTGGCGGCGCAGTACATGGACCCGCTCTCGGCCCTGCCGGGTGCCGTCTTCTCCGTCTGGCACAACGTCTCGGGCGCCCTCTTCGCCGCCTGGTGCCGGCGCCGCGACCGGCGGTCGTAGGACCGCCCGTCAGCCCACCTGGTGGCGCGCGGCGATCTCCTTGAGCTCCGCGGTCTCCAGCCCCGGCTGCGGACGGAAGACCGCCTCGCGGTAGTAGCGCAGCTCGGCGATCGACTCGGTGATGTCGGCGAGGGCGCGGTGGCCACCGTTCTTGTCCGGGGCGGCGAAGTAGGCCCGCGGGTACCACCGTCGGGAGAGCTCCTTGATCGAGGAGACGTCGATCATCCGGTAGTGCAGGTGCGCCTCGAGACCGGGCATGTCACGCACGAGGAAGGCCCGGTCGGTGGCGACGCTGTTGCCTCCCAGGGGCGCCTTGCCCGCGTCGGGGACGACCTGACGGATGTGCGCCAGGACCGCCTCCTCCGCCTCGGCCAGGGTGGTCCCCTCGGCCAGGACGTCGAGCAGTCCCGAGGTCGTGTGCATCTCCCGGACGAAGTCGTTCATCTGCGTCAGCGCGGCCTCCGGCGGGCGGATGATGATGTCGATGCCCTCGTCGAGCTGGTTGAGCTCGTAGTCGGTGATCAGCGCCGCGACCTCGATGAGGGCGTCGTGCTCGAGGGAGAGCCCGGTCATCTCGCAGTCGATCCACACGATGCGCTCGGACGAGTTCGAAGTCGATGAAGTCACGTCCGCCACCATATCCACCGGGGCACGTGGGTAGTCCTCCCCACCGACGCAAGGGAGTTGGCGCACTAGCGTGTAAGCCATGACGACGCCACCTCCTCCGCCCTCCGGGCAGCCTCCGGCTCCCGCCGGGCCTCCGCCGCCCCCTCCGGCCGCCGCCCCCCGGACGGCGACGCCGCCACCGCCGCCCGTGGGTCAGCAGCCCCCGCCGTCTCCGACCGGGCAGCAGCCCCCGCCGCCTCCGGGCCAGCCCGCGCCACCGTCCCAACCGTCCGAGGACACCCTCAGCCGGCGGCTGCTGCGACGTACGGTGCCGGACGAGCCCGAGTGGTACCGCACGGCGACCCGGTCGGTGCTGCTGGCCGAGGAGGAGGCTCGGACCGACTCCCGGGCCGAGGTGCTCGAGCAGCAGCGTGCCTACGAGGAGCAGCAGCGTCTGGCCCAGCAGGCCCAGGCGCAGCAGCAGGCCCAGCAGGCCTACGCCCACCCGGGTGGCGCGCATCAGCAGGCCCAGGCCGCGCTCGCCTACCAGCAGGCACAGCAGGCGGCCTGGCTGCAGCAGCAGAGCTACTCGGCCCACTACGTCACGGCGCAGGCACAGGCCAATCCGACGCCCCGGCCGAGGCTGCGCACGTGGATCCTCAGCGGGATCGTCATCGTGCTCTCCCTCATCGGTGCCGGGCTCATGGCACTGATCATCGGGGCGGAGTCGGGCGTGCTGGCGACCCTGGTCGGCCTGCTCTTCGCCCTCATCCCCCTCGTCTTCGTGCTGCCCCTCTTCCTGTGGCTCGACCGCTTCGAGGCCGAGCCGTGGCGTTACCTCGCCACGGCCTTCCTCTACGGCGCCTTCGGGTCGACCCTCGCGGCGCTCGTCCTCAACTCCCTCGGTGGGTTCGTCCTGATGGGCTACACCGACGCGGAGTCCGCCAACGTGCTGAGCGCGGTCTTCATCGCACCGCTCACGGAGGAGACCTTCAAGGGGCTCTTCCTGCTCGTCATGTGGTGGTTCATGCGCAAGGAGTTCAACGGCCTGACCGACGGCATCGTCTACGCCGGCATCGTCGCCGCGGGCTTCGCCTTCACCGAGAACATCCTCTACCTCGGGCGGGCCCTCGACCAGGGCGGCACCGAGGCACTGCTCGGCACCTTCGCCCTCCGCGGGCTCGTCAGCCCCTTCTGCCACCCGATGTTCACCGCCATGACGGGCATCGGGGTCGGCATGGCCTCGCTGTCGCGCCAGACCCCGGTGAAGATCATCGCTCCCTTCGTCGGGTGGTGCGCGGCGGTGCTGCTCCACGGCCTGTGGAACCTCGGCGCCTCCGCCGGCGTCACCGGGCTCGTCGTCAACCTCTCCTTCGGCTTCGTGGTCTTCGTCGTCTTCGTGGCCTTCGTCGTGTGGACCCGCCAGCGTGAGGGCAAGGTCATCGGTCAGCACCTGCTGCCCTACGCCGACTCCGGGTGGATCTCGCGCGACGAGGTCTCGATGCTCGCGTCGATGAAGGAACGGCGGGTGGCCCGCCGCTGGGCCCGGGCACGTGGTGGCAGCAGTGCCGTGCAGTCGATGCGCTCCTTCCAGGACACCGCCTCCGAGCTCGCGCTGCTGCGCTTCCGGACGTTGCGCCACGAGGCGGACCACGAGTCGCTGCACAAGGAGCGGGTGCTCCTGGACTCGATGACGGCCCGGCGACGGGAGTTCGCCGGAGCCTGACCGTGCCGGCGGGAGCAGCCCGGCCGATGCGGGTCGGGGCGGGTCAGACCGCCTCGACCCGCAGGTCGTCCTCGGTGAGGGCGGCGACGGCCGCCCGGTGGTCGGGCGTCGTCGGGTCGACGTCGGCGAGGGCGATCATCGGTGGGCGGGGCTCGCCGGCGCGCCAATCGACGAGCCGCGCCGGGTCGCGCGGAGCGGACACGAGAACCTCGGAGGGGTCGACAACCAGGCCACGACCGGTGGCCTTGAGCACGGCCTCCTTGCGGGCCCACACCCGGGCGCGTGCGACGAGCAGGTCGTGCCCGTCGAGTCCGTCGAAGCCGGCCACCTCGTCGCGGGCCAGGGTCGCCGCGGCGAAGCCCTCGAAGTCGGCGTCGGTGAGGTCCTCGATGTCGACCCCGACCTCGACCCCCTCGGCGACGGCGACGATCGCGCTCGCACTGGTGTAGGAGAGCGAGAAGTGCCAGTCGGGGACGTCGCGCAGGCTCGGCTTGCCGTGCTGCTCGCTGCCGCAGGTGGTGCAGCGGCGGGCGAAGGCCAACCCGGCGGGGTCGCGGTCGAGGAGCTCGCCGAGCACCCGGCGCACCAGGGCATGACCCGTGACGAAGGGAGCTGCCTCCCGTTTGCGCCCGGCCCGCGCCCGCTCGCCGTCGTCGAGGATCGCCAGGTCGTCGGGGGAGTCGGTGACTCCCCTCTCGCGCACCACGATCCGGACGGACATGGTGCCGATGATGGCAGGTCGTCCCGCTCATTACACTGAAGCCGCCCGGGTCGTGGACACGTCCGTTCACCCGGGCATGCCTCCGTAGCTCAGCTGGACAGAGCAAGGGCCTTCTAATCCCTAGGTCGCAGGTTCGAGTCCTGCCGGGGGCGCCGACCTCCTCGGCGCCGATCTCGTCGACGCCGCTGCCGCCCGTCAGCCGGTCGTCGTCACCGGTGCTGGCGGGTCCACGGCCAGGTCATCAGGGCCCACACGAGGGCGACGATGACGACCTCCACGGCGAGGTAGACCGGCCACGGGCCGAGGAGGTCGAGCAGCGATCCCGTGCCCGGCTTGCCGTTGACGAAGCCGTAGTTGGTACCGAGCAGCAGGTTGAGCGGGTAGAGCACGAGCATCCAGGTCGCGGTGAGCGCCACCGTGCGGCGGTAGCCCGACCAGTCCGGCCGGTGACCCAGCCCGAAGGTGAGGAAGACGGCGGCCCAGACGACGAGGATGTGCATGGCCCAGAAGACGACGAACCGCGGGTCGGGGAAGTCGGCGGCCAGCGCCGGGGTGACGAGTGCCTGCGGCGTGAGGAGCAGTCCCCACAGGTAGGTCACGCAGATCGCGGTGTGGTTGCGGGTCCACAGGGCGATGACGGCGACGAGCGCCGCCAGGTCGCACAGCTGCAGCGGCAGGCTGACCCCGAGCTGGAAGTTGCCCGGCAGATGGTCGAGGACCTGCAGCGGCAGCACCGCCGCGACGAGGACGAGCGCGAATCCTCGGGCGACCGGCTGGGGGTGCGCACGGGCGAGGCGACCCAGCAGCACCATCAGCGGGAGCCCCACGAGGCAGATCCCGATCATCGCCAGGTGGGAGGTGCCCATCGCCTCGAAGCGGTCCGCGCCGGTCATGGCCCGATCCTCCCGCGGCGAGGGGCGAAGGGGGTGAGTACCTCGCCCCATCATCGGTCCGGGCCCGACGCGCGCACGGGTGCGCGTCCACGTCGAGCCGACCCCCTTCGCTGGATAGGGTGTGCCGCATGGGTGAGATGCCGAGGGGACAGGACGACAGCAGCCTCCTGACCCGGGTGACGGCGCTGCGTGACGAGGTCGAACGAAGCCGGCTGACGCTCGATCTGCCGAGCACCCGGCAGGCGCAGTCCGAGCGGCAGGCGCTGCTCGACCAGCTCGACGACTACGTGATCCCCAGACTCCAGTCGATGGACGCCCCGCTGCTCGCCGTCGTCGGTGGGTCGACGGGGTCGGGCAAGTCCACCCTCGTCAACTCCATCCTGCGCCGTGAGGTGAGCCGTTCGGGCGTGCTGCGCCCGACGACGACGAGTCCCGTGCTCATCCACCACCCCGACGACGAGCGGTGGTTCCGCGACGCGCGGGTCCTCCCTTCGCTCGCCCGGGTCACCGGGGGCGACGCCGAGCCGCAGCCCGGCACCGTCCGGCTCACCCCGTCGACGACGCTGCCGCCGGGCATGGCGATCCTCGACGCACCCGACATCGACTCGGTCGTCTCGGCCAACCGCGAGCTGGCGGCGCAGCTGCTGTCCGCTGCCGACCTGTGGCTCTTCGTCACGACGGCCGCGCGCTACGCCGACGCGATCCCGTGGCAGCTGCTGCGGCAGGCCTCCGACCGGGGGACCGCCGTCGCGATCGTCCTCGACCGCGTCGACCGTCCCGCGATGACCGACGTGCGCTCCCACCTCATCGAGATGCTGCGCGAGCAGGGGCTCGAGACGGCGCCGGTCTTCGCGGTGCCCGAGACCGAGCTGGATCCGCAGGGCCTGATCCCCGAGCCCGACATCGAGCGCGTGCGCGGCTGGCTCACCGCCCTGGCCGGCGACCAGCGGGCCCGCACGATCGTCATCCGGCAGACCCTGCAGGGGGCCCTGCGCTCGCTCGACGGGCGGGCGGCCGCGGTCATCGACGCGGCGCGGTCCCAGCGCGAGCAGACCACCTCGCTGACCCAGGTCGCCTACGACGCCTACGACACCGCCGAGCAGGGCGTGAGCGACGGCATGCAGGACGGCCAGCTGCTGCGCGGCGAGGTGCTCGCCCGGTGGCAGGAGTTCGTCGGGACGGGCGAGTTCTTCCGCAAGGTCGAGAAGGGCGTCTCACGCCTGCGCGACCGGGTCACCTCGGCCGTCTCCGGCGGGCCGCCACCGGCCGCCGAGCTCGACCAGGCCCTGCACACCGGGGTCAGCGCCCTGATCCTCGCCGAGGCCGACACCGCCGCGGCGACCATCGCCCGGACCTGGCGTGGCACCGAGGCCGGCCCCGTCGTCCTCGACGACCACCCCGAGCTCGGCCACTCGTCGCGCGGCCTCGAGAGCGACGTCGAGCGGCTCGTGCGTGACTGGCAGGGCGACGTCCTCGACATCGTGCGGGCCGAGGGCGGCAACCGCCGCACCAATGCCCGCATCGCGGCCTACGGGGTCAACGGCATCGGCCTGTTCCTCATGCTCGTCTCCTTCGCCCACACCGGCGGCGTGCTCGTCGCCCCCGAGGTGGCCATCGCCGGCGGCACGACCGCCCTCGCACAAAAGGTCCTCGAGGCGATCTTCGGTGACCAGGCCGTGCGCGACATGGCCCGCAAGGCGCGCCAGCTGCTCCTCGACCGGGTCGTCGAGCTCTACGCCGCCGAGCGCGACCGCTACACCGCGGTGGTCGGTGACCTCAGCGTCAGCGAGGCCCAGATCCGCCGGCTCGAGCAGGCGGCTGCCGCGGTCGGGGAGGAGACCCGATGAGCCCGCGCAATCCCCTTCGCCGTGGTGACACCCCGCAGGCCCTGACGGTCGACGAGCTGAGCGCCCGCGCCGATGCCCTGGCCGGCGCCGTCGAGACGGGCGGCGAGCGGTTGGAGCGTGAGGCGGCGCAACGGGCGACGGCCGTCGTCGACAAGGTGCGCGAGCGCAACTCCCTCGTCGGCGGCCACACCGTCGTCGCGCTCGCCGGGGCGACCGGGTCGGGCAAGTCCTCGCTCTTCAATGCCCTCGTCGGGGCGGACATCGCCCGGGTCGGGCAGCGGCGTCCCACGACGTCGACGCCGACCGCCGCGGTGTGGGGGACCGAGCCGGCAGGAGCGCTGCTCGACTGGCTCTCCGTGGGCACCCGACACCACGTCCCCGAGCCCGGCGACCTCGACGGTCTGGTCCTGGTGGACCTCCCCGACTTCGACTCGCGCGAGTCGGCCCACCGCGAGGAGGCGCAGCGGATCCTCGAGCTCGTCGACGTCTTCGTGTGGGTGACCGACCCGCAGAAGTACGCCGATGCGGTGCTCCACGACGACTACGTCGCCGTGCTGCGCGACTACGGGGCCGTGACGATCGTCGTGCTCAACCAGGTCGACCGGCTGCCGGCCGGTGGCGAGGAGCAGATCGCCGCCGACCTGGCGCGCCTGCTCGAGCGTGACGGGCTCCAGCAGCACGAGGTCATCGGCACCTCGACCCGCACCGGGGTCGGCCTCGACGCACTTCGCTCACGGCTGCACGACGCCGTCGAGCAATCCGACGCCGCCCGCCACCGGCTGGGCGCCGACCTGCGCACCGCGGCCGGCGGCCTGCTCGACTCGGTGGGGGAGAGCGGCGCCGGGGTGCCCGACCGCGCCCGCGACGAGCTCGTCGACGCGCTCGCCCGCAGCGCCGGGGTCCCGACCGTCGTCGACGCCGTCGCCCGCGACTTCCGGATGGAGTCGTGGGCCCGCACCGGGTGGCCCTTCACCCGCTGGGTGCGCGCCGTCCGCCCGGCACCGCTCAAGCGGCTGCGGCTCGACCGCGATGTCGCGGGGTCACCGGACATCACCGAGCAGGACGTACGTGCCGTGCTCGGTCGTTCCTCGATTCCGTCGCCGGCGCCGGCGGCCCGAGCCGCGGTCGACCTCGCCGCCCGGCGCATCGGTACCAGTGCCGGCGAGGGGCTGCCGACGCGGTGGGCCGACGCGGTCGCCGACGCTGCGCGCCCTGCCGACGCCGACCTCGCCGACGAGCTCGACCAGGCGGTGCTGCGCACCTCGCTGCGGGGTCGCAAGCCGCTCTGGTGGGCGGTCCTCGGCCCGCTGCAGGTCGTGCTCGCGCTCGCGGCGCTGGCCGGGCTCGTGTGGCTCGTCGTCATCGCGCTCGCGGGGTGGCTGCAGCTACCCGACGTCCCGACCGCCGACATCGGACCCTTCGCGATGCCCTTCCTGCTGCTCGTCGGCGGCCTGCTCGCCGGACTGCTGCTCGCGGCGATCGCGCGCTGGCTGGCCGCGATCGGTGCCCGCAAGCGGGCCGCGACGGTCGACAAGCGGTTGCGTCGGGCGATCGGCGAGGTAGGCGATGCCCGCGTCGTCGAGCCGGTCGAGCAGGTGCTCTCCCAGCACGACCGGACCCGCGCGGGCATCGAGCGCGCCCTGGGGTGAGGACACCCGGCGCCGTGGGGCTCAGCCCGACGGGAGCAGGGCTGTGCCCTCACCGGTGAGCCCGTGGGCGGCGCGGGCCCGGCCGGCGCAGACCATGAGCAGCTCGAGGACCGGACCGGTCAGCTCTGGCCCGTCACCGCGGACCCAGTCGACGTCTGTGGCGACCATGTGCACGCCGCGCACGAGTCGCCATCCGCCGAGGAGCGAGCTGAGCAGACGGCACCGGTCAGCGGCGACGGCGGCGGCCTCGGGGTCGGGGTCGTGCGAGCGCCCCAGCGGACGCAGCACGTCCTGATGGTGCACGAGCGCGTCCACCAGCGGCTCGACGGCCGTCGTCACGGGGACGTGCCGGGTCGAGTCGGCGTAGGTGGCGAAGTCGGCGAGCACCTGCTCGGGCGTGCGCGTCGCACCGAGGCGCTGGACCTCGCGCCGGATCATCGAGTTGTAGCCACGACCGAGGTTGCGCCCGAGCATCCCGGGCAGCTGCGCCCAGCCGATCTGCGGGTTGGAGATGACATGGGCGGCGACGTCCTTGACGCTCCAGCCCGCGCACAGCGACGGGTGCTCCCACTCCTCGGGGGTCAGGCTCTCGAGGGTGGCGGCCATCGCCGCTCGCTCCTCGTGGATGAGCGCCCAGAGGCGGGTCCGGTCCATGCCCACGATCTTCCTCGTCCCCAGTCCTGAGCGGTAGACCCCGGTCGTCCACAACCTGCGTCGCGCGAGGCCGCGCCCCCTTCGTCTCGGTGAGTCTGGGTGCACGGACCCGCCGACCGCGGTGGGTGGGGAGAGAGGACAGATCATGAACGAAGTCGAGATCACCGTCGCCGGCCGAGTCGTCGCCGACCCGGAGCACCGGGAGACCGGTCAGGGGCGGACCTTCACGACCTTCCGCATCGCCTCGACGGTGCGTCGGCGCAACCGCGAGGGGGTCTTCGTCGACGTGTCGACGAGCTTCTACAACGTCGCGGCCTTCCGCTCGCTGGGGATGAACTCGCACGGCTCGCTGCGCAAGGGCGACCCCGTCGTCGTCCACGGTCGGTTGACCATCAACTCGTGGCAGCGGGCCGACGACTCCTGGGGCAGCTCGGCCGACATCGAGGCGGTGAGCGTCGGGCACGACCTGACCTTCGGCACCACCGAGTACGCCAAGGCCGCCCGGGGTGTCGTCGACAGCCTCGCGCAGGAGGCCGGCGCGCACGGCCTGGACCGGATGACCGAGCGCTACGAGCAGGGCGAGGGCCCTGCGTGGGGCGGCCCGGCACCGTCGACCACGCCGGACGGTGAGACCTCCGCCGGCGAGGGCGAAGGGGAGGACACGCCCGTCGCCGTGCCGGCCTGACCGGTCGGTCGGGGCGCGGAGCCGGGGAGGATTCGGGCGAGGGGGCAGGAGTGGATAGCCTGCCCCCATGGCCGACTACATCTACACCATGGTCCGTGCGCGCAAGGCGCACAACGAGAAGGTCATCCTCGATGACGTCTCGATGTCCTTCTTCCCCGGAGCCAAGATCGGGATGGTCGGGCCCAACGGGGCCGGAAAGTCGACCATTCTCAAGATCATGGCCGGGCTCGACCAGCCGAGCAACGGCGAGGCGCAGCTCAAGCCGGGCGCGACCGTGGGCATCCTGCTGCAGGAGCCGCCGCTCAACGAGGACAAGACCGTCCTGGGCAATGTCGAGGAGGGCGCGGGCGAGATCAAGGCCAAGCTCGACCGCTACAACGAGATCTCCGAGCTGATGACCGAGCCCGACGCCGACTTCGACGCGCTCATGGACGAGATGGGCAAGCTCCAGGAGGACATCGACCACGCCGATGCCTGGGACCTCGACTCCCAGCTCGAGCAGGCGATGGACGCGCTGCGCTGCCCGCCGCCGGACGCCGACGTCACCGTGCTCTCCGGTGGTGAGCGCCGCCGCGTCGCGCTGTGCAAGCTGCTCCTGCAGAAGCCCGACCTGCTCCTGCTCGACGAGCCGACCAACCACCTCGACGCCGAGTCCGTGCTCTGGCTCGAGCAGCACCTCGCGTCCTACCCGGGCGCCGTCGTCGCCGTGACGCACGACCGCTACTTCATGGACAACGTCGCGCAGTGGATCGCCGAGGTCGACCGCGGCCGGCTCTACCCCTACGAGGGCAACTACTCGACCTACCTGGAGAAGAAGCAGGAGCGCCTGCAGATCCAGGGCAAGAAGGACGCCAAACTCGCCAAGCGGCTGAAGAACGAGCTCGAGTGGGTGCGTTCCAACCCCAAGGCCCGCCAGACGAAGAACAAGGCGCGTCTCGAGCGCTACGAGGAGATGGCGGCCGAGGCCGACCGGACCCGCAAGCTCGACTTCGAGGAGATCCAGATCCCGCCGGGCCCGCGCCTGGGCAGCAAGGTCATCGAGGTCAAGGGCCTGAAGAAGGGCTTCGACGACCGCGTGCTCATCGAGGACCTGTCCTTCTCCCTGCCGCGCAACGGCATCGTCGGCATCATCGGTCCCAACGGCGTCGGCAAGACCACGCTCTTCAAGACCATCGTCGGCATCGAGGAGCCGGACGCGGGCGTCGTCGACATCGGCGACACGGTCAAGCTCTCCTACGTCGACCAGAACCGCGGCGGCATCGACCCGGAGAAGAACGTCTGGGAGGTCGTCTCCGACGGGCTCGACCACATCCAGGTCGGCCAGGTCGAGATCCCCTCGCGTGCCTACGTCAGCCAGTTCGGCTTCAAGGGTCCGGACCAGCAGAAGAAGTCGGGCGTGCTCTCCGGTGGTGAGCGCAACCGTCTCAACCTGGCGCTGACGCTCAAGCAGGGCGGCAACGTCCTGCTCCTCGACGAGCCGACCAACGACCTCGACGTCGAGACCCTGGGTTCGCTCGAAAATGCGCTGCTCGACTTCCCGGGCTGTGCCGTGGTCATCTCCCACGACCGGTGGTTCCTCGACCGCGTCGCGACGCACATCCTCGCCTACGAGGGCACCGAGGAGAACCCGGCGAGCTGGTACTGGTTCGAGGGCAACTTCGAGGGCTACGAGGCCAACAAGATCGAGCGCCTCGGCGAGGAGGCGGCGCGTCCGCACCGCGTGACGCACCGCCGCCTGACCCGCGACTGAGGTCTCGCCGCACGACGACGGGCGCTCACCCCTGCCGGGGGCGGGCGCCCGTCGCGTTGGGCTACCGCAGCTCGGCCTCGACGAGGTCGGCCGCCCGTGAGGTGCCCCCCTCGGCCCGTGTCTGGTGTGCCAGCTCGGCCAGCCGAGCGGCGACGTCGCGGTCCGCGAGGAGCTCGTCGCCCGCGGTACGCAGGGCCTCGGCCGTCGCGTCGGCGGTGTCGATCCGCCGCGCCACGCCGAGCCCGACGAGGGTGTCGGCATTGGCGAACTGGTCGACGTCCTGCGGGACGGCGATCATCGGGGTCGCGGTGAGCAGGCCCTCACCGGAGCCGCCCATCCCGGCATGGGTGACGAAGAGGTCGGCCTCGCGCAGGATCGCCAGCTGGGGCACCCACCGGTGGACCTCGACGCCGTCGGGGAGCGCACCCAGCACGTCGATGTCGACCCGTCGCCCGACCTGCAGCACGAGGTGCCAGCCGGGGCGACCGCCGAAGGCGGCCACGCACTCCCGGTAGAAGTCCGGCTGATCGGTGTAGCTGGAGCCGAGCGAGACGAGCACGACGACCTCGGCGCCGTCCGGGCGCTGCCACGACCCCTGGTCGGCGCGCTCGCCGATGCAGGGACCGACGAAGGAGGTCCGCCGCTCGTCGACCCGGTCGGCGTGTGGTTGCATCGCCCGGGGGACCAGGGCCAGCGCCCGGGGAGGGGTGCCGGCGAAGGCGTCCGGGTCGTGCGTCGTGGCCCCCGACCTCTCGAGCCAGGTGGCGAAGTCCGCCCGGTACTCCGCGGCGCCGGGCAGCGCCATGATCTGGTCGCCGACCTCCTGCGCGTAGCCCTCCCAGGCGACATAGGTCGGTGACAGCTGGACGAAGGGAGCCCCCTGCGCCTCGGCGAGCACGCGCCCTCCGTAGCCACCGATGTCGGCGAGGTAGAGGTCGGCGGGGTCGGCGGTGAAGTGCTCGCGGACCTGCTCCAGACCCTGCACGGCGTCCTCGAGGAAGATCCGCATGGCGGCGATCGGGTCGTCCGGCCAGTCGCCCTCGGGCAGGGTCGAGGTGCACGGCACGAGCTGCGCCCCCGTGTCCTCGACCAGCTCGCGCTGGTGCGGGTCGTTGACGACGCTCACCCGGTGCCCGCGGGCAACGAGCTCGCGCAGGATCTCCAGGCTGGGCAGGGTGTGGCTGACGGCGTCGACGCCGAACATCGCGATGTGGGCCATGCCCCGATGGTCGCCCCGGGGACGGGCGCGACGCCAGCGAGTTTCGGGCTGGGTCGGGTCTCGCTGTCGCCCCACGTCGGTAGCGTGCCGTCATGCCCACACTCGCCGAGCAGGTCGACGGACGCACGAGCATCGTCGACGAGGTCCTCACCGGGTCGATGGGGGAGGGCGAGGTCCTCTCGGGGGTCGAGCTGGTCGGGTGCACCCTGCGCGACGCCCAGCTGGCCGGAGCCACGCTCGCCGGCGTCCGACTGGAGGGCTGCGCCCTCGAGCGGGTCGACCTCTCGCGCGTGCGCCTGCCCGACGCGGTCGTCGACGGCTGCACCTTCACCGGGTGCAAGGCGCTCGCGACCTCGTGGTCGATGCAGCGGGCCCCGGTCCTGGCTCCGGACCCGTCGACCTGGGTCGAGTGCCAGCTGGCCATGGGCAGCTTCGGCGGGCTCGACCTGAGCGGCGCGCGCTTCGAGCGGTGCGTGCTCACCGACGCCGACTTCGACGAGGCCGTCCTGCGCGAGGCCGTCCTCGACGACTGCTCGCTGGCGGGGGCCCGCTTCGTGCGGGCCGACCTGCGCGAAGCCGACCTGCGCACCGCCCGCGACTACGTGATCGACGTGGGCGATGCGCGGGTTGCCGGGCTGCGGGTCGACGCGGTCGGCGCGCTCGGTCTCCTCGCCCCCTTCGGCGTCGTCGTCGGCTGAGGCCGGGGCTGGCTCAGCGGTGCTCGGCCGCCTGGCGGGCCGACCAGACCCGGTCTGCGGCGGTGATGCTCGCCGGGGATTCCAGGTCCACCCCGGCCCTCGCGGCGGCGCGGCGCACCCGCGGAGAGTCGAGGTCAGGCAGCCGCACCGTCTTGGGCTTGATCGTGGAGTCGAGGTCGGCCCGTGCGCGCTGGCGCGTGGCCTGCGCGTCCCCGCCGGCCTCCGCCCGCCGCTCGACCTCCTGGGTGACCGCGACCGCGGACCCGCTGATCGAGGACGAGACGAGCGGGGTGTAGCCGTCGCGGTGACCGGCGACATTGGGGTGGTAGCTCTCGACAATCGGGTCGGACAGCCCGTTGAGCCACTCGGGGTCGTCGCAGACCGCGTGACCGGTGAAGGCAGAGGTCGGGTTGACGAAGGTGAAGCCCGCGGACTGCGCGGCCGAGCGCAGCCGGGAGTTGAGCAGGTCGGCGGTGGCGTTGAGCCGGGTCTGCTCCTCGGGGCTGAACCACGTGAGGGCATTGCAGTCCTCGCCCATGAAGACCCGCGGGTAGCCGACGACCACGACCCCGGCGTTGGGCGCCTTGCTGCGGATCGAGCCGTAGAGCGTCCCCAGCCGCCCCGGGAGGGTGCCATCGATGAAGGTCTCGGCGTTGTCGATCGCGCCATTGCAGTCACTGGCCCAGCCGGGCATCGCGCACTCGGTGAGCACGTGGGCGAAGCCCGCATCGTTGCCGCCGACCGAGATGCTCACCCGGTCCGTCGAGGTGCTGAGCGCCGCCAGCTGCGTCGCGGTGACATCGGCGGTCGTGGCGCCGGAGCAGGCGCGCAGGTCGAGGTCCAGCCCACCGGCCGCCGCCGTGAGCGAGGGGTAGGCGAGCGTCGAGCGCAGGCACGAGGTGCCGTCGTCGAGGTACTGACGGGTCCCCGTGCCCGAGGAGTAGGAGTCGCCGAGGGCGACGTACTCGTCGCCCGGAGCGGCCTGTGCGGAGGCCGGTGCCGACAGTGCGGCGATGGTCAGGGCGATGGCCGTGGTGGCGAGCGGACGGGACACGTGCATGCCGGGCTGCTCGGGGGGCGATGTGGTGTGGCTCACGTCGCACGCTAGGGCGCACCGAAGGGGGGTGCCCGCCGACCTGACGAAGTCCGGATGGACTCCTGACCGAGTCCGGACGCCTGCTCAGTCCTCGCGCGCCCCGACGAGACGCAGCGCGAGGGTCGCGTAGGTGCGACCGATCTGCTCGGGCGTGGTGCGCTTGATGCCCGGGTGGTACCAGCGGGCGACGTCGACGACGAGGGAGAGCGCGGCCAGTGCGGTGGCCCGGGTGTCGGTGACGTGGAAGTCACTGGAGGCGACGCCCTCGGCGATGATCCGCTCGACGACGCCGTCGATCTCGCGACGCAGGGTGAGCACCTCGCGCTGGTGGTCGGGGGAGAGGTGGCGGAACTCGTACTGCACGATCCGCGCGACCTGGTGCTGCTCGGCGTGCCAGCGGGCGAAGGCCGAGATGACCTCGGCGAGGGCATGGGGCGGCGAGTCGGCCGCTGCCGCCGCGGCGGCCAGGTCGTCGCGGGCTGCCTCGTGGCCGACCCGGCTGAGCTGGAAGAGCAGGTCCTCCTTGCTCGTGAAGTGGACGTAGACGCCGGCTGGCGACAGCCCCGCGCGGGAGGCGATGTCGCGCGTGGTGGTCGCGTGGAATCCCTTGTCGGCAAAGGCATCCGCGGCCGCCTCGAAGAGGCGCACGACCGTCGGGTTGCTGTGCTCGGGCAGGGAGGGTGTCGGCGTCGTCACGGTTGACAGCATGCCCGCCGGAGGCGAGACTAAGCAAGCGCTTAGTCCGTTCTGCACGTCACGTCCCAGAAGAGGTGGACACATGCCCCGCAACATCTACGACGAGGACCACGAGGCCTTCCGCAGCTCCGTCAAGGAGTTCGTCGACCGCACCCTCGTCCCGCGCGCCGAGTCGATGATCGCCGAGCACTCCATCCCGCGTGAGGTGTGGCTCGAGGCCGGCAAGCAGGGCTTCTTCGGTCTGACCATCCCCGAGGAGTTCGGCGGGGCGGGCATCGACGACTACCGCTTCAACGCGGTCCTCGCCGAGGAGCTGGCGAAGTTCAACGTCGCGGTCTCCTCCTGCTTCGGCATCCACGCCGACATCACCGCGCCCTACATCGTCGCCCTCGGGACCGAGGAGCAGAAGCAGCGCTGGCTCCCGCAGGTCGCCACCGGCGAGAAGATCCTGTCCATCGGCATGACCGAGCCCAACGGTGGCTCGGACCTCGCCGCCCTGAAGTCCACCGCGGTCAAGGCCGACGACGGTTCCGGCGACTGGATCATCAACGGCTCCAAGACCTTCATCACCAACGGTCACCAGTGCGACCTCGCGGTGGTCGCGATCCGCACCGACCCGAGCAAGGGCCCCAAGGGCATCTCGCTCTTCGTCCTCGAGAAGGAGGACGAGGGCTTCACCAAGGGCAAGCCCCTCGACAAGGTCGGCCAGCCCGAGTCCGACACCTCCGAGCTCTTCTTCGACAACGTGCGCGTCCCCGCGGACCGTCTCCTCGGCCCCGAGGGCATGGGCTTCATCTCGATGATGCAGAAGCTCCCGCAGGAGCGTCTCGGCAATGCCGTCGGCTGCGTCGCGCACGCCGCCCAGATCCTCGGCGAGACGATCGAGTACACCAAGGAGCGCAAGGCCTTCGGTCAGCCGATCGGCTCCTTCCAGCACAACAAGTTCAAGATCGCCGAGCTCGTCACGAGCATCGAGGTCGCCCAGGCCTACGTCGACGACTGCGTCGCGGCGCACGCCGAGGGCAAGCTCTCCGCCGTCGACGCCGCCAAGGCGAAGTGGTGGGCCGCCGAGACCCAGAGCAAGGTCCTGGACGAGTGCGTGCAGCTGCACGGCGGCTACGGCTACATGAACGAGTACCGCGTGGCCCGCGCCTGGCGCGATGCCCGGATCAACAAGATCTGGGCGGGCACCAACGAGATCATGAAGGAGCTCATCGGCCGCGACCTGGGCCTGTGACGCCAGACGCATGCGAGGTCGTGGGCGACGAAGGAGCCTGCGGCTGCGCGGAGTCGGCGGAGCGGGCCCCAAGAGTGGGCCTGTGACACCGGGCTAGCGCCGCACGGCAGGCCCACCCCGTGAGACGGGGTGGGCCTGCCTTCGTCTTCCCTGCGTGATTTGAGACACTGGGAGACCAGCGAGGGGAAGGAAGCCCGGTGAGCACCACAGCGCACGTCATCACGGTCTCGAACCGGGTGAGCGCCGGCGAGCGGGAGGACCTGTCGGGTCGCACCGCGGTCGAGCTTCTGGAGGCGGCCGGCCTCGAGACGACGACGAGCGTCGTCCCGGACGGCGCGGACGAGGTCGAGTCCGTCCTGCGCGCCTCCATCGCGGCGGGGTACCGCCTGGTCATCACCAGCGGTGGTACCGGCGTGACGCCCACCGACCGGACGCCGGAGGGCACGGCCCCGGTCCTGGACCGGGAGGTCCCCGGTCTCGCCGAGCTGCTGCGTGCCGAGGGCTCGCGGCACACCCCCTTCGCCGCGATCTCCCGTGGCCTGGTCGGTGTCGTGGACGCCTCGCCCGACCACCCGGGTGCCCTCGTCGTCAATCTCCCCGGCAGCCCCAAGGGGGTCCGTGAGGGCCTGGACGTGCTCCTGCCCCTCGTCGAGCACGTCCTCGACCAGATCGCTGGAGGTGACCACTGATGGCACACACCGCGTGGATCGCCACCGACCCGATCGACCTGACGGACATGCTCGCGAGCGTGAGCGGGCCAACTCACGGAGCCGTCGCGAGCTTCGTCGGGCAGGTGCGCGACCACGACCCCGAGGCGAGTGGCCGGGTCGTCGCCCTGCGCTACACCTGTCACCCCGACGCGCCCGCCCTCATCGAGCAGATCGTCGCGCGGACCGTCGCCGAGCACGACCCGGCGGGCGAGGCCGACGTGGCGGCGACGCACCGCATCGGTGACCTCGACGTCGGTGACCTCGCGCTCGTCGTCACCGTGGGCAGCGCCCACCGTGACCTGGCCTTCACCCTCTGCCGTGCGGTCGTCGAGGCGGTCAAGCACGAGCTGCCGGTGTGGAAGCAGCAGTTCGAGGCCGACGGCTCGCACGCATGGTCGGGGCTGAGCTGCTGATGACTCGCCCCCTGATCGATCCCCACGGTCGCGTCCACCGCGACCTGCGGGTCTCGCTGACCGACAAGTGCAACCTGCGCTGCACCTACTGCATGCCGGCCGAGGGCCTGCCCTGGCTGCCCAAGGACGAGCTGCTCACGACCCCCGAGCTGCTCACCCTCGTCGAGGCGGCGGTCACGGCAGGCATCACCGAGGTGCGTCTCACCGGTGGCGAGCCGCTCGTGCGCCCCGACGTCGTCGAGATCGTCGCGGGCATCGCGGCGATGGAGGGCCCGCAGGGCCGTCCCGAGGTGTCGATGACGACCAATGGCCTGGGCCTGGCCAAGATCGCGCCGGCACTCAAGGAGGCCGGCCTGGCCCGGGTCAACGTCAGCCTCGACACGCTGCACCCGGAGCGTTTCCACGAGATCACGCGTCGTGACCGCTTCGACGACGTCGTCGCCGGCATGGCGGCCGCCCACGAGGCCGGGCTGCGACCGGTCAAGGTCAACTCGGTGCTCCAGCGCGGCATCAACGACGACGAGGTCGTCGACCTCACCCGGTGGGCGGTCGAGCGCGGCTACGAGCTGCGCTTCATCGAGCAGATGCCGTTGGACGCCCAGCACAGCTGGGAGCGCACGGAGATGATCACCGGGCACGAGATCCTCGCGTCGCTGCGTGCCGAGCTCGACCTCGAGGAGCTCCCCGGGCGAGGTGCCGCACCGGCCGAGCGCTTCCTCATCGACGGCGGCCCGGCGACGGTGGGTGTCGTCGCCTCGGTGACGATGCCCTTCTGCGGGTCGTGCGACCGGCTGCGCCTCACGGCCGACGGCCAGCTGCGCAACTGCCTCTTCGCCAACGGCGAGACGGACCTGCGCGGGCCGCTGCGTTCCGGCGCGACGGAGGAGGAGATCCATGCTCTCGTGCACGAGTGCTTGGCCCTCAAGCTGCCCGGCCACGGGATCAACGAGCCCGGCTTCCTCCAACCGCCGCGTCCGATGAGCGCGATCGGCGGGTGACTCACCCCCCGGCGAAGGGGGGCAGCACGTCGATCGTCGCTCCGGCGGTGACCGGTGTGGAGTCGTCGTCGACGTAGCGGCCGGCGTGCAGCACGGAGCACCGCTCGAGGACCTCGCTCAGCCGGTCCCCGTGCGCCCGACGGGCAGCCGCGAGCACCTCGCCGACGGTGGCGCCGTCGAGCTGCTCCTCGTCGGTGCCGGCCGCCTCGGCGGCGCCGGCGAAGTACCGGATCGTCGTGCTGCTCATGCCTGCTCCGTCCTCGACGCCGGGGGCAGCGTCGACTCGAGGTGCGATCGTAGGGACTCCAGGTCGACCGGGCGGCCCTGCTCCTGCAGGCGCCCCACGGCCAGGCCGAGGATGTAGGCACCGACCGGCGCCATAGGTCGCTCGAAGTCGTGGGCGATGGTCTTGGTCATCGCGAGGATGCTGCGCACGTCGACGGCCTCGGGGTCGAGCCCCAGTGCGGCGCAAGCGTGCTCGATCCAGTCGGCCCAGCGCTCCTCGGCCTGACCGTCATCAGTCGGGTGGCTCATCGCTCCTCCTGCTGCGCGGACTCCGACGGAGCGTCCTGCGGATGCTCCAGTCGCTCGGCCCACCGGGCCAGCTCGGCCCAGGTGTCGATGTCGGCGACGTCGTCACGGCTCGCCGGCAGGGTGACGAGCGTCGCCTCCGCGAAGAGCTCGCGCAGCGAGCGGTCACGTGGTGACCCGAGCCGCTCGAGCGCCCGGCGCAGCGTGCTCGTGCGGTGGATGCCGAGCAACCACTGGGGGCGGTCGTCCGCGTCGGCCAGGCACCAGCCGTCGTGCTCGTCGGTCGTGACCTCCTCGCTGCGGACCGCAAAGGACCAGGCCGCCAGCAGCCGCCCGAGTGCCGGGAGAGGGTTGGCGAGGTCGCACGAGGCGAGCAGGGTCCACTCGGCGCTCGAGCCGCCGGCGTCGAGCTCGGACAGCCCGGCGGCGAGCCCGGCCACCGGCCCGCCCCGAGGTGGGTCCTCGAGGGTGCGGTGGACGCCGTCGGGGACCGCGACGTCACCGACGACGGCGATAGCGTCGGCGTCGGCCACGGCGACGAGCACGCGGTCGAGCAGGCGCTGCCCGTCGAGCTCGAGGTCGGCCTTGCTCGCACCGCCGAGGCGCGAGCCCGTGCCGCCGGCGAGGATGACGGCGTCGAAGGGGGCGGGGTCGTTCATGAGTCCTCCCGGGTCCAGGTGCCGCTGCGGCCGCCGGTCTTCTCCAGCAGCCGGATGTCGGTGATGTGGGCGCTGCGGTCGCGCCCCTTGACCATGTCGACGACGGCGAGGGCGGCGACGCTGACGCTCGTCAGGGCCTCCATCTCGACGCCGGTGCGGTCCGCTGTGCGCACCGTCGCGGTGATGTCGACACCCGTGTCGGTGATCGTCAGGTCGACGACGGCACCGTGCACGCCGATGACGTGGGCCAGCGGCAGCAGCTCGGGGGTCTTCTTCGCTGCCTGGATCCCGGCGATGCGTGCGACGGCGAGGACATCCCCCTTCGGCACGGTGCCGTCCCGCAGGAGCGCGACGGTCTCGGCGGAGGTCACCACGCGGCCTGCGGCGGTGGCCGATCGGATCGTTGGCTGCTTGTCGGTGACATCGACCATGCGGGCGTGGCCCGCGGTGTCGAGGTGGGTCAGCGGGTGGTCCATCTACAGGCTCCTGACCCCGACGAGGTCGCCGGGCTCGACGGTGTCGGTCTCCTCGTCGACGACGGCCAGCGCGTGGGCGCCGCCGACCGAGGTGGCCATGTGCGAGGCGGATCCCCGCCGGTGGGCCGGGGTGGCGACGAGGCGTCCCCGGTCATCGCTCGTGAGGCGTACGGGGACGAACTGCCGGCGTCCCTGGGGGGAGCGCCAGCCGGTACCGGCGACCGCGAGCGTCGCACCGCCGGGTGCCTCGCGGCCGAGCAGGCGGTCGACGACGGGCCGGCCGAAGACCTCGAAGGAGATCGCCGTGCTCACCGGGTTGCCGGGGAAGGCCAGCACGGGCACGCCGTGCCACCGGGCCCAGCCCTGCGGCTTGCCGGGTTGCATGCGCACGTGGCGGAAGACCCCGTCGGCGGAGTCCTGCAGGACGATGCGGGAGACGTCGAAGTCGCCCACGCTGACCCCGCCGGTGAGGATGATCAGGTCGCTGCCCCGTGCGAGCTCGTCGAGGCCCGAGGTGAAGGCCGCGCGCTCGTCCGCGAGGACGACGGGTCCGCGCACCTCGACCCCGAGCTCGGTGAGGGTGGCGGCGAGGTGCGTGCCGTTGGACTCGAAGATCTGGCCCCGCTCCAGGGCCCCACCGGGGGCGACGAGCTCGTCACCGGTGGCCGCGACGGCGACGACCGGGCGGCGTCGCACGGAGACGGTGGCGGTGCCCGCGGCTGCGAGCGTGCCGAGCACGCGTGCGGTGATCGTCACCCCGGCGTCGGCGACGACGTCATCGGCCCGCACGTCCTCACCGGCGCCGCGCAGGTGCTGTCCGGGCTCGACGGTCCCGGTGATGGTCACGATTTCGTGGCCGCCGTCGGTGAGCTCGACCGGGACGATCGTGTCGGCGGCCGTGGGCACGGGCGCGCCGGTCATGATGCGCACGCACTCGCCGGCGGCGAGGGCGGGGTCGCGCGAGGACCCGGCGGCGACCGCTCCGACGACGCGCAGCGTGCCCGGCCCAGCGGTGAGGTCGGCGTGCCGCACGGCGTAGCCGTCCATGCCCGAGTTGGCGAAGGCGGGCACATCACCGCGGGCCCGCACCGGCTCGGCGAGGACCCGGCCGAGGGCCTGCGCCAGGGGGACCTGCTCGGTGTCTGTGAGTGGCCCGCTGCCGGCGAGCAGGTCGGTGAGCAGCTCCTCGCGGTACTCGTCGACGGTCAGCAGGGCGCGGGCGGTGGGGCTGGTCATGCGGGGGACTCCTCAGCGAGCGGGACCGGGTCGGGCCAGGCGAGCATGCCGCCGTCGAGGACATGCAGCTGCTCGAAGCCGCGGGCACGCAGCGTGGTCGCCGCGAGTCGGGCCCGCGCCCCGGAGTGGCACACGAGGACGATGTCGCGGTCGGTCGGCAGCGCGTCGCTGGAGGCCGGGTCACCCGTGAGGGTCGGCACGGGGATGTGGACGGCGCCCGGGACGCTGCCGGACGCCAGCTCGTAGGCGTCTCGCACGTCGAGGACGAAGGGGGCGTGCGCCCCGGAGAGCTGGTCGGCCAGGTCGGCTGGGGAGACGAGCGTGGCACCGCCGGGCTCGGTGTCCGCGACCGGGGTGGGCAGGACCGCCGGGGGGCGGGTGCGTGGCCCGCGTGCGACGAGGGGCAGCTCGCGCTGGGTGGCGGCGAGCACGTCGATGAAGAGCAACCGGCCGACGAGGGGCGCACCGACACCGGTGATGAGCTTGATCGCCTCGGTCGCCATCATCGAGCCGACCTGGCCGACGAGTGGTCCGACGACGCCGGCGTCACCGCAGGCGGGCACCGACCCGGGGGCCGGCGGCCGTGGGAAGAGGTCGCGCAGCCCCGGGGCGGGGTGGCCCTCCGGCGCCGCGGTCCAGAAGACGGTGAGATGGGCCTCGGTGCGGTAGACGGCTGCCCAGACGAGAGGGACACCGAGCTCGTCGCAGGCGTCGGCCACCGCGTAGCGGGTCTCGAAGTTGTCGCTGCCGTCGAGCACGACGTCGTGGTCGGCGAGCATCGCGGCGGCATTGTCGGCAGTGAGGTGGTCGGTGACCCCGACGATCTCGACCTCGGGGTTGAGGGCTCGCACCCGCTCGAGGGCGCTGTCGACCTTGGGCCGACCCACGTCCGCGCTCGAGTGGATGACCTGCCGCTGTAGGTTGGTCTCGTCGACGTCGTCGTCGTCGACGACGGTGATCCGACCGACGCCGGCCGCGGCCAGGTAGAGCAGCGAGGGGGAGCCGAGACCACCGGCCCCGATGACCGCGACGCGGGCTGCGAGGAGGCGACGCTGGCCCTCTTCGCCGATGGTCGGCATGAGGAGGTGGCGCGAGTAACGGCTCACCTGCTCCCCGGTCAGCGCCGGTCCGGGGGCAACGAGCGGTGGAAGGCCCATGTCCTGACGGTAGTTCACCACTGCTGCGGGTCGCTGCCCGGTCTCGTCGCGGCGTGCGCCCGACGCTCAGCCCACGGGCTTGATCCGCACCATGGCCTCTTGGGCGATGGTCGCGACGAGGACACCCTCCTCGGTGAAGACCTTGCCGACCATCAGCCCGCGACCGGAGCGGGTCGAGGGCGACTCCTGGTCGTAGAGCAGCCAGGCACCCGGGTCGACGGGGCGGTGGAACCAGATGGTGTGGTCGATGGTCGCCGGCGTCAGCCCGGGCTCGGACCAGGTCAGGCCGTGGGCCCGCAGCATGCTGTCGATCGGCGTGTAGTCCGAGGCGAAGGCGAGGACGGCACACCGGGTCAGCTGGTCGTGGGGGAGCTGGGCGATGGTCCGGAACCACACCCGCTGGTGACCGTCCTGCTCGGGGGCCGGCGCCATCATGATGTCGCCGTCGACGTAGCGGTGGTCGACGGGCCGGGTGGCGACATACTTGGCGCGCGGGTGGTCGATGGCGCTGTAGCTGTCGCCGATGGACTCGAGGTCGTCGGGGGAGGGCACGTCGGGTGCGGCGACCTGGTGGTCGAGGCCGTCGGAGGGGTCCTGGAAGGACGCGGTCATCGACAGGATCGGGCGTCCGTGCTGCAGCGCGTGGACGCGTCGGGTCGAGAAGGAGCGGCCGTCGCGCATCCGCTCGACGGCGAAGCGGATCGGCAGGTCGGAGTCCCCGGGCCGCATGAAGTAGGCGTGCAGGGAGTGCGGCATCCGGTGCGGCATCTCGGGGAGGACGGTGCGCCCGGCCGCCATGAGCGCCTGCGCGAGCACCTGACCGCCGAAGACCCGCCCGTGCGGCATGGCGATGCTCTCGCCCTCGAAGACGTCGGCCGAGCTCGCGCCGAGCTCGCCCACCCCGTCGGCCCCCTCGACGCGGATGGTCGCGTGACCGACCTCCTGGAGCTCGAGCGTCGCCAGAGCGGTGCTCAGGTTGATGCGCTGTGCCTGCTCGACGGAGTCTTCGGCCATGGTGCTCCTCGGTGTCACGTGGTCAACGGACCGAGCCTAGGCGAGAGGGGTGCCCGGGGTCAGCATCGGTCTGCCGTGCGGACCGCGCGGGCTCACCCGTCGACGGCGAGGGCGAAGGGGAGGACCTCCTGTGATCCGGCCCGACGCAGGGCCCGAGCCGCCGTGGTCATCGTCCACCGGGAGTGGACGACGTCGTCGACGAGGAGGACCGGTCCGGTGAGGCCCGGGAGCTGGTGGGCGAGCTCGGGGTCGACGGTCAGCCGCTCCCACACCCCGGCGAGGCGGTAGGCGGAGTTGCCGCCCGGCTCGCCCACGGGTCCGCCGTCGACGGGGGTGAGCGCACCGAGCACCGGCAGCCGGCCGATCTGCCCGAGCTGATCGGCGAGCGAGGTGACGAGCGTCGGGCGAGACCGCGAGGGGACGACGACGATGCCGGCGGGGCGGGTCTGCCACCCCCACTCGGCGAGCACCCGGACGACGGCGCGGACCACCTGGTCCGGTACCGGCTGGTCCTCGGAGAGGAGCTCGCGCAGCCGTGGGCCCCAGCCGAGGTCGGTGACGCGCGCCAGAGCGCGACCGGGCGACATGGCCTCGTCGGCGGGGATGCGTCCCTTGACCGGGACCCCGAGACGGTCCATGCCGCTCGGCCACTGGGCCCGCGGGTCGAGGTCGACACCGGCCCGATCGAGCGTGGAGCGGGCCGAGCCGAGTGCGTCGTCGGCGACCTCGGCGTCGATCCACGGGCCGGCGCAGCGGTCGCAGCGGCCGCAGTCCCGTGCGCTCGCGTCGTCGAGGGTGCGCTGGAGGAAGGCCATCCGGCAGCCGGTGGTGTCGATGTAGTCGAGCATGTGCTGCTGCTCGGCCTCACGGGCGGCGGCGACCCGCTCGTAGCGCTCCGCGTCGTAGACCCAGGGCTGGCCGGTGCCGATCCAGCCACCGCTCACCCGCTCGACCGCGCCGTCGACGTCGAGCACCTTGAGCAGCAGCTCCAGCCGCGTGCGCCGGATGTCGACGATCGTTTCGAGGGCGGCCGTCGACAGGGGACGGCCGGCCTCGGCGAGCGCGGTGATGACGGCCGCGGCCTGGTCCTCGCGGGGCATGGAGGAGGAGGCGAAGTGCTTCCAGATCGACACGTCGTCGTGCCCGGGCAGCAGGACCACGTCGGCCCGCTCCGTGGCGCGGCCGGCGCGACCGACCTGCTGGTAGTAGGCGACGGGCGACGAGGGGGCACCGAGGTGGACGACGAACCCGAGGTCGGGCTTGTCGAAGCCCATGCCGAGGGCGCTCGTCGCGACGAGGGCCTTGACCCGGTTGTGGCGCAGGGCCTCCTCCATCGACGCCCGCTCCTCCGCGTCGGACCGGCCGGTGTAGGCGGCGACCTCGTGGCCGGCGGCCTGCAGCGCGGCGGCGACGTCCTCGGCAGCGCTCACCGTCAGGGTGTAGATGATGCCGCTGCCCTCGAGCCGGCCGAGGTGGGTGGTGAGCCAGGCGAGGTGGCGGTCCATCCCGGACCGTGGGAGGACGGCCAGCCGGAGGCTGTCGCGGGCGAGCGGCCCGCGGACGGTGAGGACCTCGCCCTCGGTGCCGGCTGCCAGCTGCTCGGCGACGTCGTGGACGACGCGCTCGTTGGCCGTCGCGGTCGTCGCGAGCACCGGGGTGCCCGCGGGGAGCTCGCCCAGCAGGTCCTTGATCCGGCGGTAGTCGGGGCGGAAGTCATGGCCCCAGTCGCTGACGCAGTGCGCCTCGTCGACGACGAGCAGACCGCACCGCCGGGTGAGGTCGGGCAGCTGCTCGGCGCGGAACCGGGGGTTGTTGAGCCGCTCGGGGCTGACGAGCAGGACGTCGACCTCGTCGCGGGCGAGCCGGCCCCGGACCTCGTCCCACTCCTGGGCGTTGGCCGAGTTCATCGACACGGCGCGCACGCCAGCCCGCTCGGCGGCGGCGATCTGGTCGCGCATGAGCGCGAGCAGCGGCGAGACGATGAGTGCCGGGCCGGCTCCCTTCGCCCGCTGCAGGCGCGAGGCGACGAAGTAGACCGCGGACTTGCCCCACCCGGTGCGCTGGACGACGAGCACCCGCCGCCCACCCCCGACGAGGGCCTCGATCGCCTCGCGCTGTCCGTCGCGGAAGGTGACGTCGTCGCGGCCGACGAGCTGCCGCAGGACAGCGGTCGCGTCGTCGTGGAGGGAGCTGGTCTGTGTGGTCATCGTGGTCAACCGTAGGTCAGCCCACCGACGACGAGCCGGCCGCCGACGGGGGATGGGGATGACCGCGACGGTCGGTGGGAGGATGTGGACATGACGAGCGAGACCACCGAGCCGGCGGCCCTCACGGCCGAGATCGGCCTGCGCTGGGGCGACATGGACGCCTACGGCCACGTCAACAACGTCCAGTACCACCGCCTGCTCGAGGAGGCCCGCATCCGGGCCTTCGCCGAGTGGTTCCACTCCAGCGGGGGAGAGCGCATGCTGCGCTCGGGCGTGCTCCTTGCCCGGCAGGAGATCGAGTACCTCGAGCAGCTCGTCTACCGCCCGGAGCCGATCCTCATCGACATGTGGGTCACCGCGCTCGGTGGCGCCAGCTGGGACATGGGCTACACGATCCGCGACGAGGAGGTGGTCTTCGCGCGTGCCGAGTCCACGCTCGTCGCCTTCGACATCGCGGCGCAAGGGGCCCGCCGGCTCACCGACGAGGAGCGTGCCGCGCTCACCGCCCGGCAGGGCGGTCCGGTTCCGATGCGGCGCCGGCGATGACCCCCCTACGCCTCGCCGACGCCGAGAGCGCCGCGGACCTCACGACCTATCTCACCCGGGCCAAGCGCCTGGACGAAGGGGGCGACGTGCGCCTGCAGGCAGTCGGCTCCGTGCTGGCCGCCTGGACCTGCGTGCTCCCGGGGCGTGGCCTGGGCAGCACCGGTCTCGTCCTCGGGCTGCGGACCTACGCCCTGGCCGAGGCGAGCTCGATGGACACGACGGTCCCGCTGTCGGCCGTGACCGACCGCCTCGCCCGCGGAGGCACCCAGATCGAGCAGCCGCCGGTGACCTCGCAGCCGACGTGGCGCGCCCTCACCCCGCCGCGGTCCGGCTGGGAGCCGGTCGGCGTGGTCGCCGACGCCGAGCTGCTCGCCGCCGCCCGGGCCGGGATCGCCGAGGTCGCCGAGGGTGCCCCCGAGGGGTCCGGTGCTTCGGCCGTCGCCGACCTGCGCTCGCGGGTCTGGGGCCGCTCCACGTCGACCATCCCGCCGGTGCCGGCCGGGACGGCCTTCGGGCTGCACGCCCTGGGCTTCCTGCGACCCGACGCCGACGCCCGGGCCCAGATCCACACGGTGGGCCCGTGGACTCGGGTGGCGACGGACCGAGGCTTCGTCCTCGCCCGCTGATCCGTAGGGTGGACCGCGTGGACGACCACCTCGCCGACCTCGACGACGCCGCGCTCGCGGCAACGCTGACCCGGGACGCGGCGCGGCTCGCCGCTCGCATGCGCGCCGAGGGGCTGCAGGCACAGCACAAGACGTCGATCTCCGACGCCGTCACGGCGGCCGACCACGCTGCCGAGGAGCTCGTCGCCGGCACGCTCGCCCGGTTGCGTCCCGACGACGGGATCGTCGGCGAGGAGGGTGCCGAGGCCGAGAGCCGCTCCGGTCGCACGTGGGTCATCGACCCCGTCGACGGGACCTACAACTTCCTCTCCGGCCTGGGCACCTGGTGCAGCGCCCTCGCCCTGCGCGACCGGGCCGGGCTGGTCCTCGGGGCCGTGCACCAACCTGCCGTCGACGAGGCCTGGCTCGGTGGTCGCGACCTGCCGACGACGCTCAACGACTCACCCGTCGGTGACCTCGCCGACCTGCCCCTGGCCGAGGTCGCGATGGCGACCTATCTCCACCCCGCGCGCCTGCCCGACGCCACCCTGCGCGAGCCCTGGCTGACCGCGATCGAGGGTGCGGCGACGGTCCGCATGTTCGGCTCCGGCTCGTGCGACCTGGCCGCGGTCGCCGCGGGGCGCATCGGCGTGTGGGCCCAGCAGGCGGTGCCGGAGTGGGACTGGCTGCCCGGCGCGGCGCTCGTCACTGCGGCCGGCGGCCGGACCGAGCAGGTCGAGGTCCGCGGGCACGTGTGGAGCGTCGCCGGGCGCCCCACCGCCGTCGAGCAGGTCCTCGCCGCGCTGCAGTCCTGACCTACCGCGACGACGGGCGAAGGGGGTGACCCCGGTCCGCGAGCACGTCCCGCAGGGTGTCGATCCGGTCGGTGACGATGCCGTCGACGCCGAGGTCGAGCAGGCGATGCATCTCGTCGGCCTCGTCGATCGTCCACACGTGCACCTGCTTGCCGAGGCGGTGCGCCACCTCGACCAGCCGGGGCACGACGAGCGTCACCGACCTCGGACCGACGGCGTGGCTGACCGGGATCTGCAGCGCCTGGGCGGGGGAGTGGACCAGCCGGGAGAGCAACCCCGGGAGCAGCCGGAGCGAGGCGACGCCGACCGGGCCCGCAGACGTCGCGAGGTCCGGGCCGAGCGCGCGGCGCACCCGGCGCAGCCGCGCGTCGCTGAAGGACCCGATGCACACCCGATCGACGGCGTCGTGTCGCCGGATCATCTCGACGAGCGGGGCGACCGCGCCATCGGCCTTGACGTCGATGTTGAAGCGCGCCTCGGGGAAGGTCTCGAAGAGCTCGTCCATCAGGGGCACCGCGTCGATCCCGTGGATCCGAGCCTGCGACACCTGCGCCCACGGCAGCCCGGAGATGGCTCCTCGCGCGTCCGTCACCCGGTCGAGGAGCTCGTCGTGGAAGGCGACCAGCCGACCGTCGGCCGTCGCGTGCACGTCCGTCTCGAGATAGCGGTAGCCCATGCCGACCGCCTCGCGGAAGGCGTGGACGGTGTTTTCCCGGCCGAGGTTGGGCTCGTAGGTCGAGCCGCCGCGATGGGCGAGCGCCAGGGGAGTGGGGTGGTCGAAGTAGGGGTAGTCGCGCGCGGGCCTCACGCGCTCACCGTACGCGCCCGGCAGTGGCCCGCGACGCAGTCCGGCCCGCCGGCGCGCACCGCCCCGAGCGGGAGCCTCCTCAGCGGAGGAAAACGTCGATCCGCTCGATGGTCGCGGACGTGACCGCTTCGTCGTAGCCGGGCAGCTCGGGGTCGGTGAAGAGGTGCCCCCGGCCGGGCGTCACGTGGTCCTCGAAGGGAGCGCCACTCGCCTCGACCGCCGCGCCCAGCGAGGGCACGTCGGCAGGCGAGATCCACGGGTCGTCCTCGTGCCGGTGCACCTGCACGGGCACGCCGGACCACTCGTGGCGGGGCGCGGCGACCGAGTGCAGCAGGATCGCGGCCCGGGCGCGTGGCCGGCGCGCCGCGAGACGCTGGGCGAACCACGCCCCGAGCGAGAAGCCGGCGAGCACCGTCTCGGGTGGCAGGGAGGCCGCGAGCTCACGGACCGACTCGAAGTACTCGGGGTGGGCGTCGCGGTGCGCGATGCCCGGCGCCTCCTCGTCGAAGACGTGCCCCTCGTAGTAGTCGGGCACGACGACCTCGTGGTCGTGCTCGCGCAACCGGTCGGCGAAGGCGTGCACGCCGGGCCGCAGCCCGAGTGCCGAGTGGAGCAGCAGGACGTGGGCCATCAGGCCAGCTCGGCCCAGACGGCCGTGTCGGTCGGCACGCGCCCGTCGACGAGGTCGCCGGAGGCGACGAGCACGACGGCCCCCTCGGGCAGGGTTACGGGCTGGGCGCCGAGGTTGGCCACGACGAGGGTGCGGGTGCCGTCGGGTGAGGTCGCGACGTAGCCCACGACGTCATCGCCCAGGCCCTCGACCTCCTCGAGACCGGCGAGCCCGAGCCGCCGCTCGCGGCGCAGCGCGAGCAGTCGTCGGTAGAGCTCGAGGGTCGAGCCCTCGACCCCCGTCTGCGCGTCGACGGCGAGGTCGGAGTAGGCGGGCGGCTGCGGCAGCCACGCGGCACCGGTGGAGGAGAAGCCCAGGGCGGGCGCCCCCTGCTCCCAGGCCATCGGCACCCGGCACCCGTCGCGACCGAGCTCGAGCCCCTCGGTCCGGGCGAAGGTCGGGTCCTGACGCACCTCGTCGGGCAGGGCGGTGTGCTCGGGCAGCCCGAGCTCCTCGCCCTGGTAGACGTAGGCCCCACCGGGCAGCGCGAGCATCAGGGTCGTCGCGGCACGGGCCCGGCGCAGCCCGAGCTCGGCGTCCGGCTGTGGGTCGTCGGCGCCGATGCCGTTGGGTCGCGGACGGTCGTCGGGCAGGCCGAAGCGACTGGCGTGGCGCAGCACGTCGTGGTTGCTCAGCACCCACGTCGACGGGGCGCCGACGGAGTCGTTGGCGGCCAGCGAGCGGCGCACGCCGGCACGCAGCGCCTCGGCGCGCCAGGGCGTCTCGAGGAAGTCGAAGTTGAAGGCTTGGTGGAACTCGTCCTCGCGCACGTAGCGGGCCAGTCGGTCGGCGGGGTTGACCCACGCCTCGGCGCACATGATGCGCACCGGCTCGCCGTAGGAGTCGAGCAGCTCGCGCCATGCGCGGTAGATCTCGTGGACGCCGTCCTGGTCCCAGTAGGGCGCCTCGTGGGTCACCTCCATCAGCCCACCCGGGTGCTTGTCGAAGGGAGGGAAGGTCGGGTCCTTGACCAGGCCGTGGGCGACGTCGACACGGAAGCCGTCGACGCCCCGGTCGAGCCAGAAGCGCAGCGTCGTCTCGAAGTCCTCGCGCACCTGCGGGTTGGTCCAGTTGAGGTCCGGCTGGCTCGGGTCGAAGAGGTGGAGGTACCACTGACCGGGCGTGCCGTCGGGCTCGGTGACGCGGGTCCAGGCGCCACCCCCGAAGTTGGCCAGCCAGTTGGTCGGCGGCTGCGACCCGTCATCGCCGAGACCGTCGCGGAAGACGTAGCGCTCGCGCTCGGGGCTGCCCGGCCCGGCGCCCAGCGCCGCCTGGAACCAGGCGTGGTCGGAGGAGGTGTGGTTGGGCACGAGGTCGACGACGACCCGCAGGCCGAGGTCGTGGGCCCGGGCGATCATCGCGTCGGCGTCGTCGAGGGTCCCGAAGAGCGGGTCGACGTCACGGTGGTCGGCGACGTCGTAGCCGGCGTCGCGCTGCGGCGAGCGGTAGAAGGGGGAGAGCCACACGGCATCGACGCCCAGGTCGCGCAGGTGCTCCAGCCGCGAGGTGATGCCCGGCAGGTCACCGACACCGTCGCCCGAGGCGTCGGCCCACGAGCGTGGGTACACCTGGTAGATGACGGCATCGCGCCACCACGGGGCGTCTGCCGGGTCCGGGTCGTGCAGCCCCACGGAGTGGTCGAAGGGGGTCGGTCCGGTCGTCACAGGCGCTGCCCCTCGTCGTCGGCGTTGATCATCATGTCCGCGGCCCGGGTGAAGTACTGGCGCATCGCGGCGTCGTGCGCCTCGGGCAGGTCGAGCGTGTCCATCGCGGCGAGCATGTGCCGCATCCACCGGTCGCGCATGTCGGGCGTCACGGCGTAGGGCACGTGCCGCATGCGTAGTCGCGGGTGCCCGCGCTGCTCGCTGTAGGTGTGCGGCCCACCGAAGTACTGCTCGAGGAACATCCGCAGCCGCACCTCGGCCGGGCCGAGGTCCTCCTCGGGGTACAGCGCCCGCAGCGGCTCGTCCTGCGCGACGCCCTCGTAGAAGGCACGCACGAGGCGCACGAAGGTCTCGTGCCCCCCGACCTGCTCGTAGAAGCTGTCTCCGGGCTGGGCGAACATGCCCGCCAGTCTGTCAGGCGTCGCCCCCGACCTTGCGGCGGGGACGCTTCCTCGGCATCTCGACGAGCGGCCGGGTGTCGGCCTCGTCGCGGGCCGTGCTCTTCCTCGTCCCGGTGCGCCAGGAGTTGAGGATGTGGATGAGGCCGAGGGTCTCGCCCGTCGAGGCGCCGGAGGCGCCACCGACGACGGCACCGACCTGCAGGTTGCTACAGCCTCGGCACGCGGGCTTGCCGATCGTGGACCGGTGGACCTTGCCCTGGATGCGTCGACCGCACGAGTAGCACGTGGTCATGATCTCCCCCTTCGTCGTTGGTGACGACCCTACTCAGATCTGGTGCCCGCCACCGGACATCGGGATCGGGGGGCCTGCGATGCCCTCGCGGTCGAAGGTCTCCTTGACCCGACGCCGGATCTCGCGCTGGATGCCCCAGTTCTCGTCCGGGGCGCAGCGCGCCAGGACCCGCACGGTGACGGTGCCCCCGGTGATCGACTCGACGCCCAGCACCTGCAGGTCCTCGCGCAGCACCTCGTGCCAGTGCGGGTCGTCGTCGATCTGCTCGACGGTGGACCGGATGATCCCCAGGACCCGCTCGATGTCCTCGCGGTAGCTGAAGGGGATGTCGACCATGACCGTCGACCAGCCCTGGCTGCGGTTGCCGATCCGGATGATCTCGCCGTTGCGGACGTACCAGACGACCCCGTCGGGGTCGCGGAGTCGGGTGACCCTCAGGGTGACCTCCTCGACGGTGCCGACGGCCTCGCCGGTGTCGATGAGGTCGCCCACGCCGTACTGGTCCTCGAGGATCATGAAGATCCCGGAGAGGAAGTCCTTGACGAGGGCCTGCGCGCCGAAGCCGAGGGCGACGCCGCCGACACCGGCCGAGGCGAGCAGCGGCGCGAGCGGGATCCCGAGGAGCGACATCACGGTGAGCACGGTGATGACGGCGATGGCGAAGGTGGCGATGCTGCGCAGCAGCGAGCCCATCGTCAGCGTGCGCTGGCGATAGCGCTCCTTGGCCGCCGAGGCCGGGATCCCGCTGTTGCGCTCTCGCTTGGCCCGACTGGCCTCGCTGCGGACGATCGACGCGTCGACCGCCTTGGTGATCGCCCGGTGCGCGAGCCAGCGGGCGACGAAGCCGACGACGACCGCGACGAGGATCTGTAGGGGCGCACCGAGGACCCAGTCGAGGGTGGACTCCCAGGTGAGGTCGATGGCAAGCAGGCGGGGCACGTCGATCATCCGACGGAGTCTGCGTCACGCTCCTGAGCAGCAACTGCACGCGCCACCGTGTCGCGGCTCTCCGCGACGGTGCGCCGCAGGCCGGCCGGCGCATCCGGGTGCTCGTCGAGCCAGGTCTGCGTCGTGGCGAGCAGCTCGGGCCCCGCGAGCGCCATCGGGTAGAAGCCGATGACGATGCCCTCGGCGATGGCGTGGGTGCGCTCGGCCCAGACCTGCTCCAGCACCTCGTGGTAGCGCTCTACGAAGGGGGTGAGCAGCGCCGTGTCGCCGGTGCGGCCGAAGCCGAGCGCGTGCGCGTCGACGACGGAGTTGGGCGTGTCGGTGGCGACGACGCCGGCCTGCCACGCGGCCTCCTTGGCCTCGGCCGTGGGGAGGCTCGCCGCGGCCCGGGCCGCGCGCTCGCGACCGGTGGCGGTGTTGTCCCCCTGGGCCTCCGTGGCCACGGCATCTGCGTCGGCGACCCCGGCCGCGGCCAGGCCGGTGAGCAGGGTCCACCGCATGTCGGTGTCGACCGCCAGGCCCTCGAGCGTGGTGCTGCCGTCGAGCAGGCCGGCGACCCACGTGGTGTCGTCGCCGGGGGCCAGGAGGTTGGCGTGGGCGGTGACGAGCTGCAGCTGGGCATCGCTGCCGGGGGTCGCCGCACGGGCCAGGTCGGCCAGGTGCGACACGACCTGCCGGCGCAGCTGCTCACGGTGGGCCGGGGCCGAGTAGGTGAGGATCGCGGTGCTCACCTGGCCCAGCAGGGTGCGCAGCAGGGTCGAGTCGGCCAGCCCGTCGAGGACCGGCAGGACGAGCTCGACGTAGTCGCGCGCCGGCATCTCGGCGTCACGGGTCATGTCCCAGGCGGAGGCCAGCGCCAGCGAGGCCGGCAGCGAGTCCTCGAAGGCGGTGGGGTTGGCCAGCAGGGTGGCGAGGGAGCGCTCGTCGAGCCGCAGCTTGGCGTAGGTCAGGTCGTCGTCGTTGAGCAGCAGCAGGTCGGGCTGGCGCTGACCGACGAGCTGGGGGAGCGGGGTGCGCTCGCCGTCGACGTCGACCTCGAAGCGCTCGCGACGCTGCAGGGTGCCGTCGACGAGGTCGTAGAGCCCCACGGCGAGACGGTGGGGGCGCAGCGTCTCGAAGCCCGCGGCGAAGGTCTGCTCGATGACCGCGTCGACGTAGTGCCCGCGGTCATCGACCTCGACCAGCGGACGAAGGGTGTTGACGCCGGCCGTCTCGAGCCACAGCTTCGACCAGGACCGCAGATCGCGACCCGAGGTGGCCTCGAGCTCGTCGAGGAGGTCGTCGAGCGTGGTGTTGCCCCACGCGTGCTTGGCGAAGTAGGCGCGCAGCCCGTCGCGGAAGGGCTCACGCCCGACGTAGGCGACGAGCTGCTTGAGCACCGACGCGCCCTTGGCGTAGGTGATGCCGTCGAAGTTGACCTCGACGTCGGCGAGGTCGCGGATCGGGGCGACGATCGGGTGGGTCGAGCTCAGCTGGTCCTGGCGGTAGGCCCAGGCCTTCTCGTGGGTGCAGAAGGTCGTCCACGCGTCGGTCCACTCGGTGGCCTCGGCCTGGCAGGTCGTCGAGGCCCACTCGGCGAAGGACTCGTTGAGCCACAGGTCGTTCCACCAGCGCATCGTCACGAGGTTGCCGAACCACATGTGGGCGAGCTCGTGCAGCACGGTGAGGGCGCGGCGCTCGACGAGCGCGTCGGGCACCTTGGAGCGGAAGACGTACATCTCGTGGAAGGTCACGCAGCCCGCATTTTCCATCGCGCCCATGTTGTACTCCGGCGTGAAGACCTGGTCGTACTTGGTGAAGGGGTAGGCGCGGTCGAACTCCTCCTCGAAGAAGGCGAAGCCCGCCTTGGTGAGGGCGAAGAGGTTGTCGGCGTCGAGGTACTGGGTGAGCGACTTGCGGCAGAAGATGCCCAGAGGCACCTCCTTGTCGCGCGAGGTGAGCGAGTCGCGCACGACGTCGTAGGGGCCGGCGACGAGCGCGGTGATGTAGCTGCTCATCCGCTCGGTCGGGGCGAAGGCCCAGGTCGCCGCGCCCTCCTGACCCTCGACGGGCGTCGGCTCGGGGGTCGGCGAGTTGCCGATGACCTGCCAGTGCGCCGGTGCGGTGACGGTCAGGGTGAAGCTCGCCTTGAGGTCCGGCTGCTCGAAGACCGGGTACATGCGGCGGCTGTCGGGCACCTCGAACTGCGTGTAGAGGTAGACCTCGCCGTCGACCGGGTCGACGAAGCGGTGCAGGCCCTCACCGGTGTTCATGTAGCGACCGGTCGCCGCGATCGTCACGACGTTGTCCTCGGCGAGGTCGTCGAGACGGATGCGGTGGTCGGCGTAGACGACGGCCGGGTCGAGCGCGGTGCCGTTGAGCTCCACGGACTCCACGGACTCCCCGATGAAGTCGACGAAGGTGGCGGCGCCCCCCCTCGCCGCGAAGCGGATCGTGCTGGTCGTGGCGAAGGTCGTCTCCGACGTCGTCAGGTCGAGGGTGATCTCGTGACGGTCGACCGTGACCAGCGAGGCCCGCTCGGCGGCCTCCTCACGGGTGAGGTTCTTCCCGGGCACGTGCTGCTCCTTTGGCGTACGACTTTTCGCTCATGCTGTCACAGCGCCGCGGCGCGTCTGAGACGATGGCGTCATGACGCAGACCGTGGAGATGTGGTTCGACCCGCTGTGCCCCTGGGCCTGGATGACGAGCCGGTGGCTCATGGAGGTCGAGCAGGTGCGCGACCTCGAGGTCACCTGGTCGCAGATGAGCCTGTCGGTCCTCAACGAAGGGCGTGACCTCCCCGACGAGTACCGCGAGATGATGGACCGTGGCTGGGCCCCGGTCCGGGTCATCGCGGCCGCCCGCAAGGCGCACGGCGACGAGGTGACCAAGCCGCTGTACGACGCCATCGGGACCCGCCTGCACCTCGGCGGCGAGCGCGACTTCGTCACCGCCACCGCCGCCGCGCTCGCCGAGGTCGGGCTGCCGGCCGAGCTCATCGAGGCCGCCGACACCGACGAGCACGACGCCTTCCTGCGCGAGAGCCACCACCGTGCCATCGCCCTCGTCGGTGACGACGTCGGTACCCCGGTGATCTCCGTGGAGGACACCGCCTTCTTCGGCCCGGTCGTCTCCCCGGCACCCAAGGGCGAGGCTGCCGGCCGCCTCTGGGACGGCTGCGTCCTCGTCGCGGGCACCGACGGCTTCTTCGAGCTCAAGCGCTCGCGCACCCGCGACCCGATCTTCGACTGAGAGGCACTTCCTTGCGCGTCCACATCGGCGGCGACCACGCCGCCTTCGAGCTCCACCAGGAGCTGCTGACCTTCCTCGCCGACGAGGGTCACGAGGTCACCGACCACGGCCCCTTCGAGTACGACGCCCTCGACGACTACCCGGTCTTCGTCATCCGTGCCGCGCAGGCCGTGGCCGCCGACCCGGGCAGTCGCGGCATCGTCCTCGGTGGCTCCGGCAACGGCGAGCAGATGGCGGCCAACAAGGTCGCCGGCATCCGAGCAGCCCTGTGCTACAACGCCGAGCTGGCCCGGCTGGCCCGCGAGCACAACGACGCCCAGGTGCTGTCGATGGGTGGGCGCATGCAGTCCGTCGACGAGTCCAAGGAGATGGTCCGGGTCTTCCTCGGCACCGACTTCTCCGGCGAGGAGAGGCACCAGCGCCGCATCGACATGGTGAGCGCCTTCGAGGCCGACGGCACGGTCCCGCCGCTGCCCTGATGTCCTCCTCCCCATAGCACCAGAGACCCGTCGCACGGTGTGTGCGGCGGGTCTCTGATCGGTTACGACCCTTCCCACAGAGGCGAATCCCCGCTTAAGGTGCGGGCAACGGTCCCGGACGGGGCCGTGACGAACGACCGGGGAGAGCACGTTTGTCCGCCATACTGCCCAGCCGGACCCTGTGGTCCGAGCGACGCCAGCCGACCTGGGCCCTGTCGTCGCTGCGCGGGACCCCCCTCCTGGTCGCCGTCGTCGCCCTGCTGGCGCTCGTCCTCGCGGCCCACCTCGTCTGGCCGCAGTCGGTCCCCCTCGTCGCGCTCGTCCCCCCGTGCCTCCTCGCGAGCACGCTGTGCCCGATCCGCGAGGTCCGCATCGTCTTCGGCCTCGTCCTCGCCGTCGTCCTGTGGTCGCTCGTCATGTCCGACGAAGGGATGGCCCGTCACCTCCCGCTGCTCGTCTCGCTCGGCCTGATGTACGCCATCGCCGCGTCCCGCTCCAGCCACGGTGCCGCGGCCTTCGCCGGTGACCGGATGCTCGGCGACCTCCGCTCACGGCTGCACGGCATGGGTGCCATTCCCACGCTCCCGCGCGGCTGGCACGCCGAGCGGTCCTTCGCCACCGCCCACGGCAGCGCCTTCGCCGGCGACTTCAACGTCTCGACGACCAGCCGCTGCGGCAACACCCTCGAGATGGTCCTCGTCGACGTCAGCGGCAAGGGACAGGAGGCCGGGACGCGCGCGCTCGTCCTCGCCGGAGCGCTCGGCGGCGTCATCGGCGGCACGGCCCCGCAGGACGTGCTGCCCATGGCCAACGAGTTCGTCGAGCGCGACGGCTGGGACGAAGGCTTTGCGACCGCGGTCCACGTCCACCTCGACCTCGTGACCGGCGAGGCCCTCGTCCACTCCGCGGGTCACCCGCCGGCCATGCACTACGACGCCGGGTGCGGCCGCTGGCGCGCCCTCGACGACCAGCGTGGCCCGGCCCTCGGGCTCCTGCCGGGTGCCAGCTACCCCTCGTCGCGCACGGTCCTCCAGCGGGGCGATGCCCTGCTCGTCTACACCGACGGCATCATCGAGTCGCGGGTGCGCGACCTCGACGACGGCATCGACTGGATGCTCGGCCAGGCCGAGGCCCGTGTCTCGCAGGGTTTCTCGGGCCTGGCCAAGCGGCTCGTCGCCGGTGGTCGGGCCGGGGTCGAGGACGACCGCGCGGCCGTCCTCCTCTGGCGCGACTGACCCCCTTCGTTTGTCGAGCGGTCGGGGCCGGGTGCCATCGCGCCGTATCCTTGCGGCCGTGACCTCCGAGCCCGATCCGCACAAGCTGCCCCTGACGGACACCCCGCGCACCGCGGACGGCCGGTATCGGGCGACGGTGCGCACCTTCACCCCACGCTGGCGGATGTCGCCGCGGGTCGAGGAGCTCATGGAGCGGCTCCTGCCGCGCTACGCGGTCCCGAGCGGGCCCCTGGACCCGTCGGCGGTCTTCGGCCGTGACGTGCCCGTCGTGCTCGAGGTCGGGTCGGGCTACGGCGAGGCGGCGGTGGCCTATGCCCGGGAGCACCCCGAGCACGGGATCATCGCGGCCGAGGTCCACGTGCCCGGCGTGGCGACCCTGATGGAGAAGGCCGAGCGGGAGGGCCTGGACAACCTGCGCACCTTCCGCGGGGACGCCCTCGAGTACCTCGTCGAGTGCGTCGGCCGCGGTCAGCTCGAGGCCGTGCACCTCTTCTTCCCCGACCCGTGGCCCAAGGCCCGCCACGCCAAGCGACGCTTCGTCCAGCAGGACACCCTCGACCTGGTCCTCGAGCGCCTGCGCCCGGGCGGTCACCTGCTCGTGGCGACCGACCACGCGGCCTATGCGGAGCACGTGCGCGAGCAGCTCGCCCAGCACCCCCGGGTGGCCGTCGTCGAGGGGGAGCGCCCCGCGTGGCGCCCGTCCGCGGGCTTCGAGGACAAGGGTCGCGCCGCCGGCCGGGCGATCCACGAGTTCCGGGTCACCGAGCGAGGCTGACCCGACGGTCGGGCCGACGAGGGCCCGACCGCGTCACCAGGTGTGGGCGACGTCGATGACCAGGCGCGACCGGTCTCCGGGCCCGTCGAGCTCGGTGACCTTGAAGGGCAGGCGGGCCCGCGTGCCGATGCCCATCGTGGACTGGCCCTCCCAGCTGCCGCCCCAGGCCACCTGGCGGAGAGTGCGGTAGCCCGTGGTGTCAACCAGCTCCTTGCGGTTGGCCGGCGAGTAGGTCGGGTCGAAGTCGTCGTCGTAGGCCGGCGTGCGGACGACGACCTGCAGCTTGGCGCCCCCGCGCAGCGGGATGACCGTGCCGCTGCCGTCCTCGCGGAAGGTCGGGACGTAGCGGACGTCGTAGGAGAGCGAGTGGCGCGGCCGGTCGACGTCGACGACGAGCCGGTCGAAGCACGCGTGCCGCCCGGAGCGGACGTCGGTGAGCGTGCCGAGGCTGTAGTGCCGGTCGTTGGCCTTGGCCAGCGACCCCCACGAGGTGCTGCAGGCGGTGCTGCCCGAGGTGGCCGGTGCAGCCGCCGGGGCGGTGAGCAGGAGTGCCGCGGCGGCCGCGGTCAGGCCGACCCCGATCCGCACGCTGGTGGTCGTCGTCATGATGGTGTTCCCCCCTTGGGTCCGACGGGGGCGTCGTTGCCCCGCGTCGTGAGCACAGACGTGCGAAGGGGGCGGAAGGTTGCCTCGGAGGGCAATGGAGCGGGCGACGGGAATCGAACCCGCGTAGCCAGTTTGGAAGACTGGGGCTCTACCATTGAGCTACGCCCGCGCGCTCGCCCTCGAGTCGGCCTGCGGCGCAACGCGTGGAAGAGCAGGGTTAGCCTAGTGCCCGCTCGCGCCCCGATCACAATCGGGGCCGCGCGGGGTATGGCGCAGCTTGGTAGCGCGTCCGCTTTGGGAGCGGAAGGCCGTCGGTTCGAATCCGGCTACCCCGACCACCTGTCACGCTCCGACGAGCAGCCGCTCGCGGAAGAGGCCGAGGACCTCGTCGAGCGCCTCCCTCGTCGGCTCGCCCTCGCGATCGACCAGGTGCGTCGTGAGGACCGAGTGCGGGGCGCCGAAGCCGTCGGGGTTGGCGGCCGCGTCCGGCAGCTCGATGGCGACGAAGGCATCGCCCAGCCGGCGCCGCAGCGTCGCGAAGCGCGTGCCCGGCGAGAGCCGGTCGCCCTTGAAGCGCACTCCGAGCACCTGCAGCCCTGTGGCGCAACGCTGCTCGACGACCGCCAGGTCCGCCTCGCTGATGTCCGTGGTCTCCCTTCGCCTGCGGCCGAGGGGGAGGGGCAGCGAGGGCTGGGACAGCACCGGGGCGAGGACGCTCTCGTCGGTGGCCATGGCCAGGGCGAAGCCGCCGGTCAGGCACATGCCCACGGCGCCGACCCCCGGGCCACCGCAGCGGGCGTGCTCGGCCCGGGCGAGGGCGCGCAGCCACGGGATGACCGGTGAGGTGCGCCCGAGCGCGAAGAGCGAGAACTCCCGGCTGATGCACACCTGCGCCGCCGTGCGGACGCCACCGGCCGCGACGCGCCGGGAGGACCCCGCGAGGGCGTCCCGCCCGGGGACCCCGAAGAGGACGGGCAGCACGACGGTGCAGCCCAGATCGCGCACCCGTCGGGCGAAGCCCGCGACCTGTGGGGTGATGCCGGGGAACTCGGCGATGACGACGACGGCCGGCCCGGTGCCCGAGCGCAGCACCGGGTGGTCGGTGCCGTCGTGGCGGAAGGACGTGCGCGTGAAGTCCTCGAGCCCGTCGTCGGCCATGGTCAGAACTGCTGGTAGCCGGGGGTGCTGGGGCCGGTCGAGCCGCTGAGGGCCGCGACGAGCCCGGAGCGGCCGCCCTCGCGGTCGAGGCTGCGCTCGAGCCGGGTCGCCACGCGGCGGCTGGGCCACACGTGCCAGGCCATGCAGAGCAAGGACCAGAAGGCGCCGATGAGGTACGGCCACGCCGACCCGGTCGAGAAGGCCCACGCGAGGGCGAGGATCGCCGGGGCCTCGGTGATCGCGAAGCGCAGGATCGTCGTCTGCTGGAGGGCCTCGAGACCGGTCTTGAGGGCCGACTCCGGGTCGGCGTCGGGGCGGACCGCCTCGGTCCGGTAGCCGACGACCTCGGCGACGACGAAGGCGAGGACGTTGATCCCGAAGAGCGCGGCCGCCTCGACGGGCGAGGGGTACTCGCCTGTCCCGAGGGCGACGACGGCCACGACCGCGAAGATCACGAGGCCCCCGATGAGCGCCCCCGAGAGGATGCGTACGGCCTGCAGACGCTGCTGGGTGGTCCCCTGAGCGTTGGTCATGGACCCAACGTAGCGGCGCATTCGGCCTGCGGGCGGCCAACGGATAGAGTGGCTGCTTGTGTCCCGGACCTCCGGGACGGTGCGTGCGCGCCCGAGGGCCGTCCAGCGGACCCGACAGCTTGCGCCGCAACCCCCTTCGTCGTCCAGATCGTGTGGAGTGCCCCCAGTGAAGAGTGCCGTCGAGAACCTCAGCCCGACCCGGGTCAAGCTGACCGTCGAGGTCCCGAGCGAGGAGCTCCAGCCGCACGTCGACGCGGCCCTGAAGTCCATCGGGAGCCAGATCCAGGTCCCCGGCTTCCGCGCCGGCAAGGTCCCGGCCCGCATCATCGAGCAGCGCGTCGGCAAGGGCGCGGTCATCCAGGAGGCGGTCAACGAGGCCCTGCCCGAGTTCTTCGGCAAGGCCGTCGACGAGACCGGTGTCGAGCCGATCGGCCAGCCCGAGGTCGACATCACCGAGGTGCCGATGACCGACGGCGAGGAGCTGAAGTTCACCGTCGAGGTCGACGTGCGCCCCGAGGTCACCCTGCCCGACTACGACGGTGTCGAGATCTCCGTCGACAACCTCGAGGTCACCGACGAAGACGTCGAGGCCAAGCTCACCGAGCTGCGCGAGCGCTTCGGCACCCTCGTGGGCGTCGACCGCCCCGCCGCCACCGGCGACTTCGTCTCCATCGACCTCAAGGCCACCATCGACGGCGAGGACGTCGACGCGGTCGAGGGCGTCTCCTACGAGATCGGCTCCGGCAACATGCTCGAGGGTCTCGACGACGCGCTCGTCGGCATGTCCACGGGCGAGACCAAGGACTTCTCCGCCCCCCTCGCCGGTGGCGACAAGGCCGGCCAGTCCGCCGACTGCACCGTGACCGTCCAGTCGGTCAAGGAGCGCGAGCTGCCCGAGGTCGACGACGACTTCGCCCAGATGGCCAGCGAGTTCGACACCGCCGAGGAGCTGCGCGCCGACCTGGCCAAGCAGGCCGAGCAGTCCAAGAAGTTCGAGCAGGGCATCCAGGCCCGCGACAAGGTCCTCGACCACCTGCTGTCCAACACCGAGATCCCGCTGCCCGAGGGCATCATCGAGGCCGAGGTCAACCAGCACCTCGAGCAGGAGGGTCGCCTCGAGGACGACGAGCACCGCGCCGAGGTCGACGAGTCGACCCGCTCGACGCTCAAGACGCAGTTCCTGCTCGACGCCCTGGCCAAGGCCGAGGAGATCGAGGTCGGCCAGCCCGAGCTCGTCGAGTACCTCATCATGCAGTCGCAGCAGTACGGCATGGACCCCAACCAGTTCGCCCAGCTGCTCGACCAGCAGGGTCAGGTCGAGTCCATGGTCTCCGAGGTCGCCCGCCGCAAGGCGCTGGCCGCGGCCCTCGACAAGGCCAAGATCGTCGACGCCGACGGCAATGCCATCAACCTCGACGACATCGTCCCCGAGGGCGAGCGCACCGGTGACGTCGAGGAGCTCGCCGACGACGAGGCCGAGACCGTCGAGGCCGAGGGCACCGACGAGCAGGCCTGAGCCTCCAGCACCCCGACGAAGGGGGGTCCCCGCCACGGCGCGGTGACCCCCCTTCGCCCTGTCCCGAAAGGGGAGACCCGATGACGACCGGCGCCCGCAATGCCGTGCTCGCGACCTTTGCGGTCAACGGGCTCGGCTTCGCCTCGTGGGCCTCGCGGATCCCGGCGATCCGCGCCCAGCTCGACCTGACGCCCGGCGAGCTCGGCTGCACGCTCCTCGTGGGCGCGCTCGGGTCCGTCCTCGCGCTGCCTTTCGCCGGCCGTGTCATCACGGGCGTCGGCGCCGCACGCACCGTGGCCATCGGTGTCATCGTCGTGGCGGCGGGTCTGCTCGGCCTGGGCGCGGCCGTCGACGTCCTCGCCGACGTGTGGGCCACCGCCGCCGCGATCTTCGTCATCGCCGTCGGGATCTCCCTGTGGGACGTCGCGATGAACCACGAGGGCGCCGCGGTCGAGCAGCGACTCGCCCGCACGGTCATGCCGGTCTTCCACGCCTGCTTCTCCGGCGGGACCGTCCTCGGGGCGCTCGCCGCCGCCGGCCTGGTGCGCCTGGGCGTGCCCGTCCTCGGTCACCTCGCCGGCGCGGCGCTCGTCGTGCTGCTCGTCGGGCTGTGGGTGCCCCGACGGTTCCTGCCCCGCGGGCTCGAGGTGGCCGAGGGCGACGGGAGCGTCGCCGACCGGCCCGCCAGCGCCTGGCGCGAGCCGCGCACCCTGGCCATCGGTCTCGTCGTCCTCGTCGCGGCCCTCACCGAGGGCACCGCCAACGACTGGATCGCGCTCGCGGTCACCGAGGGGCACGACCAGCCCGAGGAGATCGGGGTGCTCGCCTTCGCGACCTTCCTCGCCGCGATGACCGCCGGTCGCCTCCTCGGGGCCCGGCTGCTGGACCGCCACGGCCGGGTGCCGGTGCTGCGGGTGCTCTTCGGCCTGGCCGCGGTGGGCTCGCTGCTCGTCGTCCTCGGCGACACCCTGGCGGCCTTCGTCGGCGTCGTGCTGTGGGGCGTGGGAGCCAGCCTGGGCTTCCCGACGGGCATGAGCGCGGCGGCCGACGACCCGCAGCGGGCCGCGGCCCGCCTGTCCGTGGTCTCGACGATCGGCTACCTCGCCTTCATCGTCGGGCCGCCGCTGCTGGGACTCCTCGGCGACCACGTCGGCGTGCTCCGCTCGCTGCTCCTCGTCGGCCTGCTCGCCGTGCCAGCGGTCCTGGCCGTGCCCGCCGTGCGAGAGCGCGGTGCCTCCCGGAACCGACCACGGACGGCCCCGCCGACCTGAATCCGCATTACCTTAGGGTGATGCGGACATTGAACGCGTGTTCAACCGCCCGTCACGAGGAGGACGCATGACCGACGGCACCTTCGTCTCGCCGTACCCCGTCGAGGACCCGCAGGCCTTGGCCGAGCTCGAGCGGGCGCAGGGCGATCTCGCCCGCGCGGTGGGCCGGCTCGTCGACGCGACCGTGCGCACCCGCCACGAGGGGCCGGTGCTCGACGAGGTGACCGCCCGGGTCGACACGCTCGTCGACCGGCTGCTCGAGCAGGCGCAGGAGGGTCCTCTCGGCATCGAGACGAGCAGCGACGGCCGCCTGCGCGACCATGCCAACCCGATGCTCGGGATGCGCAACCCCATCGCCCCACCCCTGGTCATGACCGACGACGAAGGGGGAGTGACGTGCACCTTTTCGCTCGGAGCCGCCTACGAGGGACCGCCCGGGTGCGTCCACGGCGGCCTCGTGGCGGCGGTCCTCGACCAGGTCCTCGGGACGGCGGCGGCCCGGCGCGGGGTCCCGGGGCTCACGGCCTACCTCAACACGACCTACCGGCGCCCCACGCTGCTCGGGACCGACCTCGTCTGCCGCGGCCGCATCGACCGGGTCGACGGGTGGAAGATCTTCGCCAGCGGCGAGATCGTCGACCCGCAGGGCGAGGTGACCGCCGAGGCCGAGGCGCTCTTCATCGTCCCCCGATGGGCCCGGGAGCACCTCGGTACCCCGACCGGTGACGCCGGGGACTTCGCCCCGCCGGCCGGGGAGACGGGGGTCTCGCCCACGCCGTAACGTGGGGCGACATGAGCGAGTTCGACCCGCCCGCCGACCAGCCCGAGGCCCTCGAGGTCGAGGAGGACGGCGCACCCAACTTCGCCCAGGTCTTCTTCCCGGCGCGACCCAAGGCGCTGCGGCCCCGGGCCAGGTTGCGCCCCCAGGGGGCACCCTCGGCCGCGCAGGTGCGCTCGGGCGAGCCGCTCGGGTCCAACCCGGTCTACGTCGACTGGTTGCGCGGGCAGTCGATGCTCCAGGACGCGAAGGAGATCGCCGCGCAGTTCACCGGCCTCGGGTCGATGTGGCAGAACCCCTTCGCCCAGCCGGACCCGCGGGCGGCCGTGCAGACCGCGTCCGTGTGGTTCACCGCCTACCCGATCTCGATGATCACCCGGCCGGGCACCTCCTTCCTCGCCTCCCTCGCCGACCCGCGGCTGTGGCAGACCTTCCAGCAGATCGGCATCCACGCCCTGCACACCGGGCCGGTCAAGCGGGCCGGTGGGCTCTCGGGGTGGAGCCCCACGCCGAGCGTCGACGGGCACTTCGACCGGGTGGCCACGCACATCGACGAGCTCTTCGGCAGCGAGGAGGACTACCGCGAGATGTGCCGGGTCGCCGCCGACCACGAGGGCACCGTCATCGACGACATCGTCCCCGGACACACGGGCAAGGGCGCCGACTTCCGGCTGGCCGAGCTGGGGGTCGACGACTACCCGGGGATCTACCACATGGTCGCGATCCCAGCGGAGGAGTGGCACCTGCTGCCCGACGTGCCCGAGGGGCGTGACTCGGTCAACCTCGACGAGGCGGCCGAGGCGGCGCTCGCCGACGCCGGGCACATCGTCGGCGAGATGCAGCGGGTGATCTTCCACGTGCCGGGCCTCAAGGACACCAACTGGTCGGTCACCGCCCCCGTCACCGGGCCCGACGGAGTGACCCGACGCTGGGTCTACCTGCACTACTTCAAGGAGGGGCAGCCCTCGATCAACTGGCTCGATCCCACGTTCGCCGGCATGCGTCTGGTCATCGGCGACGCGCTGCACAGCCTCGGCGACCTCGGCTCCGGAGGGCTGCGGCTGGACGCCAACGGCTTCCTCGGGGTCGAGAAGACGCTCGACGTCGGGCCGGCGTGGTCCGAGGGGCACCCGCTGTCGCAGGCGGCCAACCAGCTCATCGGGTCGATGGTGCGCAAGGTCGGCGGCTTCACCTTCCAGGAGCTCAACCTGTCGATCGAGGACATCCGCGACACCGCGGCGGGTGGGGCCGACCTGTCCTACGACTTCGTCAACCGGCCCGCCTACCACCACGCGCTGGCCACCGGTGACACCGAGTTCCTGCGGCTGACGCTGCGCGAGGCGCACGATCTCGGGGTCGACGCCGCCGGGCTGGTCCACGCCATGCAGAACCACGACGAGATGACCTACGAGCTCGTCCACTTCGCCAGCCGGCACCGCGAGGACGGCTACCACTTCCGGGGCGAGGAGGTCACCGGCGAGGAACTCGCCGCGACGGTACGGCAAGAGCTGACGGACGCCCTGACCGGGGAGGCGGCGCCCTACAACCTCGTCTTCACCACCAACGGCATCGCGTCGACGACCGCCTCGGTCATCACCGCGGCGCTCGGGCTGCGCGACCTCGACGCGCTCACCGACGAGGACATCGAGCGGGTGACGCGGGCCCACCTGCTGCTCGTGATGTTCAACGCCCTGCAGCCGGGAGTCTTCGCCCTGTCGGGGTGGGACCTCGTCGGCGCGCTGCCGATCCCGCCCGAGGAGATCGAGCCGCTGCTGCGCGAGGGGGACACCCGCTGGGTCCACCGCCCGGCCTACGACCTGCTCGACGTCGCCCCCCGGGGCGAGCGGGTCCGCCTCCGGCATGCCGCGGGCACGCGCGCTCTACGGTCCGATCGACGCGCAGCTGGCGGACCCGCGCTCCTTCGTCTCCCGGCTCAAGGACCTGCTGCACCTGCGCGGCTACTTCGCCATCGCGACGACCCGCCAGGTCGACGTGCCCGATGTCGCCCACCGCTCGATGCTCGTCATGGTCCACGAGTACGAGCAGGTGCCCGGGCAGCTGCAGGTGACCGTGCTCAACTTCTCCGGCGACCCCATCAGCGGCACCGTCATCAGCGAGCACCTCGAGCCCGGCGCACGGCTGATGGACATGGGCGACGGCTCGGCCGTCGGTGAGGTCGACCAGCTCCACGGCTTCCACGTCGAGCTCGACGGTTTTGCCGGCCTCTCGCTCCTGGTGACGCCGCCGAAGGGGTGAGCACCCCCCTTCGTCATGGTGTTGCGCTCAGGGCGAACACGTGCGGAGGGCGGGAAACATGCGCGGGGAGTGGGCGTTAGGGTCAGTGAAAGTCGTGAACACGAGAGCAACCGCCGACACGGCGGAGAAGCGAGTGAGCGTGAGCAACAGCAGCGAGATCGTCGCAGCCGGCCCGCAGGGCGGGATGGGTCTCGACGACCACATCTACCAGCGCCTCCTCAAGGAGCGCATCATCTTCCTCGGGTCCGATGTGCGTGACGACAACGCCAACGCCATCGCCGCCCAGATGCTGCTCCTCGCGGCCGAGGACCCCGAAAAGGACATCTGGCTCTACATCAACAGCCCCGGTGGCTCGATCTCGGCCGGCATGGCGATCTTCGACACCATGAAGTGGATCCCCAACGACGTGGCGACCGTCGCCATGGGGCTGGCCGCCTCGATGGGCCAGTTCCTGCTCTCGGCGGGGACCAAGGGCAAGCGCTACGCGACCCCCCACGCCCGCGTCATGATGCACCAGCCCTCGGGCGGCATCGGCGGTACCGCCTCGGACATCAAGATCCAGGCCGAGCAGATGCTCTTCGTCAAGACGCAGATGGCCGAGCTCATCGCCGAGCACACCGGCCAGACCGTGGAGCAGATCCACCGGGACTCCGACCGCGACCGCTGGTTCGGCGCCCAGGAGGCCAAGGAGTACGGCTTCGTCGACCACGTCTTCGAGCGCTCCGACCAGGCCGGTCAGGGCAACAACCCCGTCAGCGACTGAGCCCCGACCCGCGAGCCTTCCAGGAGACACCATGAACTTCGACGCACAGCTGCGCACCCACCAGCCGGGCTCGGCCCCCCTTCGCCCCGGGCCGTCCAGCCGCTACATCCTGCCCAACTTCGAGGAGCGCACCTCCTACGGCATGAAGCGGATGGACCCGTACACCAAGCTCTTCGAGGACCGGATCATCTTCCTCGGCGTGCAGGTCGACGACGCCTCCGCGGACGACATCATCGCCCAGCTGCTGGTGCTCGAGTCGATGGAGCCCGAGCGCGACATCCTCATGTACATCAACAGCCCCGGCGGTTCCTTCACCGCCATGACGGCGATCTACGACACCATGCAGTACATCCGCCCCGACATCCAGACCTTCGTCATCGGTCAGGCCGCGTCGGCGGCGGCGGTGCTCCTCGGTGCCGGCGCGCCGGGCAAGCGCTTCGCCCTGCCCAACAGCCGCATCCTCATCCACCAGCCGGCGCTCGCCGGCGGTGAGTACGGTCAGGCCTCCGACATCGAGATCCAGGCCAACGAGGTGCTGCGCATGCGCACCTGGCTCGAGGAGACCTGGGCCAAGCACTCGGGCAAGACCGCCGAGGAGGTCCGCGAGGACATCGAGCGCGACAAGATCCTGTCGGCCCAGGAGGCCAAGGACTACGGCCTCATCGACGAGGTGCTCACCCCGCGCAAGGCCTCGCTCGAGGACTGAGCCACACGCGGTGACCGAGCCACCACGACGCAGGGCCCCGGACCAGTCCGGGGCCCTGCGTCGTACTCGGGGACCCGAACGCATGACGGCGGAACCGGCGGGCCGGTCGTGACGTCCAAGGACCATGCGACGCCTGCTCCTGCCGCTCCTGGCGGCCTTGCTCGCCCTCCCGGTCGTGGTCCTCACCGCGCCCGCGGCTCAGGCCTGCTCGTGCGCCGTGAGCAGCCCGGCACGTCTCGTCGATCGCGCGGCTCTCGTCGCGCAGGTCGAGGTCGCCGCCCGCGACGAGCACACGAGCGCCGACGGGATGGCTGGCTCGCGCTACGACGTCGTCGTGCGAAGGGAGTGGAAGGGGCCCGGGCAGCAGCGGGTCGCCGTCGTCAGCCGCGACGACTCGGCCTCCTGCGGCGTGCGACTCGCCGTCGGGCGGGAGTACCTGCTGCTAGGTACGCCTGCGGGCGACGCTTGGCGGGTCGAGCTGTGCGGCGGGACGACGGTCCTCGCCTCGGGCACCCCCCAGGGCACGGTCACGGTCGCCGACGTCGAGGCGCGACTCGGTGCGGGGACGACACCGACGACGAGGCCTGCTGCTGACGAGCCGGGGGAGTCGCGGGCCGCCGACGACCGGGGGTGGTGGACCCTGGCGGGAGGTGTCGCCGGCCTCCTCCTCGCGGTGCTGCTCGTCGCGCTCGTCGTCGCGCTCGTGCGCCGGGGACCCGGGCGCCGCGCCGGCTGACCGGTCGTTCCGCTGTCAGCGGACAAGGGCGACGCGCCGTGGCGAAGGGGTGTCCAATGGGATGGCGGCCGCAGCCCGTTGGGTACGGTCGGTGGCACGCGACCAGATCGGTCGAGGCGAGTGAGAGGACACCCTGACGTGGCACGAGTCGGAGAGAGCGGCGACCTGCTCAAGTGCTCCTTCTGCGGCAAGTCCCAGAAGCAGGTGAAGAAGCTCATCGCCGGCCCGGGCGTCTACATCTGCGACGAGTGCATCGACCTGTGCAACGAGATCATCGAGGAGGAGCTCACCGACTCGGGTGACCTCGGTCTCGACGAGCTGCCCAAGCCGCGCGAGATCTACGACTTCCTCGAGACCTACATCATCGGTCAGGACAAGGCGAAGAAGGCGCTCGCCGTCGCCGTCTACAACCACTACAAGCGGATCCAGGCCGACGAGGGCGCGGTCGTCAAGCGCGACGAGGACCACGTCGACATCGCCAAGTCCAACATCCTGCTCATCGGGCCCACCGGCTGCGGCAAGACCTACCTCGCCCAGACCCTCGCCCGCATGCTCAACGTCCCCTTCGCCATCGCCGACGCCACCGCTCTCACCGAGGCCGGCTACGTCGGTGAAGACGTCGAAAACATCCTCCTCAAGCTCATCCAGGCTGCCGACTACGACACCAAGAAGGCCGAGCAGGGGATCATCTACATCGACGAGATCGACAAGGTCGCCCGCAAGTCCGAAAATCCGTCGATCACGCGCGACGTCTCCGGCGAGGGCGTGCAGCAGGCCCTGCTGAAGATCCTCGAGGGCACGACGGCGTCGGTGCCGCCCCAGGGTGGGCGCAAGCACCCGCACCAGGAGTTCATCCAGATCGACACGACCAATGTGCTCTTCATCGTCGGCGGTGCCTTCGCCGGTCTCGAGAAGATCATCGAGTCGCGCGTCGGCAAGAAGGGCTTGGGCTTCGGCTCCGAGCTGCACAAGGCGACCGACCTCGCCGAGGCGATCACCGACGTCATGCCCGAGGACCTGATGAAGTTCGGCCTCATCCCCGAGTTCATCGGTCGCCTGCCGATCATCACCACGGTCACCCCGCTCGACCGCGAGGCCCTGGTGCAGATCCTCGCCGAGCCCAAAAATGCCCTCGTCAAGCAGTACCGCAAGATGTTCGAGATCGACGGGGTCGAGCTGGAGTTCACCGACGACGCACTCGAGGCGATCGCCGACTCGGCGATCGCGCGCGGCACGGGTGCCCGTGGGCTGCGCGCGATCATGGAGGAGGTCCTCCTGCCCGTCATGTTCGACACCCCGAGCGATGACGGCATCAAGCGGATCGTCGTCAGCGCAGAGGTCGTGCGCGACAACGTCCTGCCGACGATCGTGCGGCACGAAGAGAGCGGCAAGCGCAAGCACAAGCGCTCCGCCTGACGCGACCGCGCTGGCCGACGAGCCTGACAGGATGTGGGTGTGAACGCGCCCTTCCGTCTCGTGCAGGGGTCTTCCGGTCCGCGCCAGCAGAGCCCGACGACCTGCGGGTCGGCCTGTGCGACGGTCTCGCGGATGCTCGTCGACGCCTCCTTCGCCCGGTGGATCGTCGCGGGTGAGGGCAGCCCGGTGCCCGGCGCCGAGGGCTCGACGACCGCCGAGCGCTTCGCCGCGTGGGAGCGGGTCGTGCACGCCCGGACCAACGGCTGGCGCGCTCCCGGGGGCGGCTTCGTCCTCGCCTGGCCGCACGCCCTGGGCACGCCACCGTGGGGGCTCAAGCACGAGCTCGAGCACGGTGCCGCCCGTGTTGGCACGCGCTACCGGGTGATGTCGGTCCGCGCCCACTCCGAGGAGTCGCTGCGTGCCCGCTACCGTCGTCTGCTCGACCTCGTCGTCGACGGCGAGCCGGCGGTGCTCTACGTCGGCAACCGCCTGCTGCCCCGGCACGTCACGCTCGTGCTCCCGGGGGAGCGGCCGGACGTGCTCGACGTCTACGAGCCGGCGAGCGGCACGGTCCAGGTGCTCGACGAGGAGGCCTTCGCCCACCGGAGGCTGCGCCTCGGTGGCTGGTCGGTGCCCTGGATCCTCGTGCAGCCGACCGGGCACCGCCGGGTGCACGACGCCGCGCCGGCGCCGAGCGCGTGGCGGGTGCCGCGGCTGTCTCCCGAGCCCGACCTGCTGCGCGAGGCCGGACGCTAGTTCTTCGGCGGCTTGACGAAGGGGATGAGCTCGACGTCGCGCAGCGCGACCTCGTCACCCTCGGCGTAGTCGAAGCTGCCCGTGAGGCGCCCGGCGGCCCGCAGGTCGGCCTCGCCGGCGCGCACCCGCTCGGCGGTTGCGACCGGGGCGACGAGCGTCGCCGAGGTGATCTCGCTGCGCATGCCGACCTTGGCGTCGGACTTGGCCTTGCGCACCTGGCTCAGAGCCGTGCCGACGGCCGCGAGGACGTGCGGGTCACCGGCGTCGGCGAGGGCCAGCTCGCTCGCCTCGGGCCAGGTCGCGCGGTGCACCGAGCCCTCCTGCCACCACGACCAGACCTCCTCGGTCGCGTAGGGGAGGAAGGGCGCGAGCAGTCGCAGCAGGACCGACAGGGCGAGCCGCAGCGCGGCGCGCGCCGATGGGTCACCGCCGTGGGCGCGGTCCTTGACGAGCTCGATGTAGTCGTCGCAGAAGGTCCAGAAGAAGGTCTCGGTGACGTCGAGCGAGCGGGTGTAGTCCCACGCCTCGAAGCCGGTGGTCGCATCGCCCACGACCTGCTGCAGGGCCGCGATCATCGCCCTGTCGAGCGGCTCGGTGACGACCGAGGACAGACCCTGGCGCTCGTCGAGCTCGGGCTCGCCGAAACCGAGGGCGAACTTGCTGGCGTTGAGCAGCTTGATCGCCAGCCGGCGGCCGATCTTCATCTGACCGGTGTCGTAGGCCGCGTCGGTGCCCAGGCGACCGGACGCCGCCCAGTAGCGCACGGCGTCGGCGCTGTGCTCGACGACGACGTCCTCGGGCGTGACGACATTGCCCTTGGACTTGCTCATCTTCTTGCGGTCGGGGTCGAGGATCCACCCGGAGATCGCGGCGTTCTTCCACGGGGCGCTGCCGTGCTCGAAGTGCGCGCGCACGACGGTCGCGAAGAGCCAGGTGCGGATGATGTCGTGGCCCTGCGGGCGCACGTCCATCGGGAAGACCTTGCCGAAGAGGTCGCTCTCGCCGCGCTCGCCCGCGAGCCAGTCGCCGGCGATCTGCGGGGTGAGCGAACTGGTCGCCCAGGTGTCCATGACGTCGGGGTCGCCGGTGAAGCCGCCGGGCTGGTCGCGCTGGTCCTCGGTGTAGCCGGTGGGCACCTGCGCCATCGGGTCGATGGGCAGCTGCTCCTCGGTCGGCACGAGCGGGCTCTCGTACTGCGGCTGGCCGTCGCCGTCGAGGGCGTACCAGACAGGGATCGGGATGCCGAAGAAGCGCTGGCGGGAGATCAGCCAGTCGCCGTTGAGCCCGGCCACCCAGTTCTTGTAGCGCGACTTCATGAAGTCGGGATGGAAGTCGATCTCGTCGCCACGGGCCTGCAGCGCCTGGTTGAGATCGGCATCGCGACCGCCGTTGCGGATGTACCACTGGCGCGAGGTGACGATCTCGAGCGGCTTCTCGCCCCGCTCGTAGAAGTTGGCCTTGCGCTGGGTCTTCTGGGGCTCGCCGTCGAGGTCACCCGAGGCGCGCAGCGCCTCGACGACGACCTCGCGGGCGGAGTGCACGGTCTTGCCGGACATCTCCGCGAAGGTGGCGGCGCCCCCTTCGCTCTGGATCCAGTCGGGGGTCTCGCCGAGGATCCGGCCGGCCCGGGTGACGACGGAGCGGGTCGGCAGCTGCAGCTCGCGCCACCAGATGACGTCGGTGAGGTCACCGAAGGTGCAGCACATCGCGATGCCGGCACCCTTGTCCATCTCGGCGGAGGGGTGGGCGACGACGGGCACCTCGACCCCGAAGAGCGGGGAGGTCACCGTGGAGCCGAAGAGCCCCTGGTAGCGCTCGTCGTCGGGGTGGGCGATGAGCGCGACGCAGGCCGGCAGCAGCTCCGGTCGGGTCGTCTCGATGTGGACGGGACCGTCGGCGCCGTGGAAGGCGACGCGGTGGTAGGCGCCCGGGTAGTCGCGGGCCTCGAGCTCGGCCTGCGCGACGGCGGTCTGGAAGGTGACGTCCCACAGTCCGGGGGCCTCGGCCGTGTAGGCCTCGCCGCGGGCGAGGTTGCGCAGAAAGGCGGTCTGGGCCGTCGCGCGGGAGCGGTCGTCGATGGTCCGGTACTGGATCGTCCAGTCGAGGCTGAAGCCGAGGCGGCGGAAGAGGGACTCGAAGGCCTCCTCGTCCTTGACCGTCAGCTCGTCGCACAGCTCGATGAAGTTCTGCCGGCTGATCGGTACCTGGTCGGCGGCCTTGATGGTCTTCGTCGTGCCCTCGAAGGGGGGCGTGAAGTCCGGGTCGTAGGGCAGCGAGGAGTCGCCGCGCACGCCGTAGTAGTTCTGCACCCGCTTCTCGGTCGGCAGGCCGTTGTCGTCCCAGCCGATCGGGTAGAAGACGTTGAGCCCGCGCATGCGCTTGTAGCGGGCCATGCAGTCGGTGTGCGTGTAGCTGAAGACGTGCCCCATGTGCAGCGACCCGCTGGCGGTCGGCGGCGGGGTGTCGATGGAGAAGACCTGCTCCCGGGCACCCTCGCGGTCGAAGGCGTAGGTGTCCTGCTCACGCCATACGGCGCCCCACTTGTCCTCGAGGCCGTCCAGCGAGGGACGGTCCGGGATGCGGGCTGCGTCGGGGGCGGGGGAGTGCTCGGTCATGGGGTGGATCTTCCCATCACCGGTGTGGCGCGGACCAATCGGTCCGTGCCTGCTCCGGCGACCTACGAGACCGTAGGCTGCAGTCATGCGCCGACCCGAGCCCCTGTACCGCGCGATCATCATCGTCGCGCGGACCATCTTCCTCATCAACGGCTACCGCTTCACCATCAGGGGCGACCGCAACGTCCCCAAGCGTGGCGGCGCCGTCATGGCGATCAACCACACCGGGTACATCGACTTCGTGCTGGCCGGCCTGGGAGCACGGCGCAGCAACCGGTGGGTGCGCTTCATGGCGAAGAAGTCGATCTGGCAGCACAAGGTCGCCGGGTTCTTCATGCGGGGGCTGAAGCACATCCCGGTCGACCGGCACGCCGGTGGGGCGGCCTTCAAGGAGGCCGTGGCCAAGCTCAAGGAGGGCGAGGTCGTCGGGGTCTACCCCGAGGCGACGATGTCGCGCTCCTTCGAGATCAAGGAGCTCAAGAGCGGCACCGCCCGCATGGCACAGGAGGCGGGCGTGCCGATCCTGCCGACGATCGTGTGGGGAGCGCACCGGATCTGGACCAAGGACGTCCCCAAGCGTCTGGGGCGCACCAACTTCCCGATCCACATCACCATCGGCGACCCGATCCCCGTCGGGCCCGACGACGACGTCAACGAGGTCACCGAGCGGCTGCGCGAGGTCATGAAGCAGCTCCTCGACGAGACCATCGCGGCCTACCCGACCCTCACCGGTGACGAGCTGCGCTTCCACCCGGCCCGTCTCGGCGGCACGGCCCCCACCTACGAGGACGCCTGGGCCAAGGACCACAAGGACATGACCCGCACCAAGGACCAGTTCACCAAGGACTGACGGGCGAAGGGGGAGCCGCGCACCTCACGCGGTGAGGGCCAGATCCTCTCCGGCGAGCCGTGCGTAGGCTCCGCCCCGCCGCAGCAGGGCCAGGTGCTCGCCCCGCTCGACGACCCGCCCGCCCGAGAGGACGAGGATCTCGTCGGCGGCCTCGATGGTGCTCAGCCGGTGGGCGATGGTGATCGTCGTGCGGCCGCGGGCCAGGGCATCGAGGGCCGTCTGCAGCTCGCGCTCGGTGTCGTTGTCCAGGGCGCTCGTCGCCTCGTCGAGGACGAGGACCGCCGGGTCGCGCAGCAGGGTGCGGGCGATGGCGATGCGCTGCTGCTCTCCGCCGGAGAAGCGGTGCCCGCGTGCGCCGACGACCGTGTCGAGCCCCTCGGGCAGCGCTGCGACGAGGTCGGCGGCCTGGGCGGTCGCGAGGGCCTGCCACAGCCGAGCCTCGGTGGCCTCGGGGTCGGCGAGCAGGAGGTTGGCGCGCACCGTGTCGTGGGCGAGGTAGGTCTCCTGGGTGACGATGCCGATGACCTGGGTGAGGGTCTGGGGGTCGATGTCGCGCAGGTCCACCCCGTCGACGGTGATCCGCCCGCTCGTCGGGTCGGCGAGCCGGACGAGCAGCGAGGCGAGGGTCGACTTGCCGCTGCCGGTGGCGCCGACGAGCGCGAGGTGGGAGCCGGCGGGGATGACGGCGTCGATGCCGTCGAGGGCGAGCCGGTCGCCGTCGGGGTAGCGGTAGCCGACGCCCTCGATGCGCACGTCGCCGCGCACCGTCGTCGGGTCGAGGTCGACCGGAGCGGCCGGGGGAGTGACCTCGGGCTCGAGGTCGAGGTAACCGAAGACCCGGCTGAAGAGCGCCATCGAGGCCACCCACGAGGCACCGACGTTGAGCAGGCCCATGATCGGCCGGAAGATGCCCGACTGCAGCGTCGTGAAGGCGATGATCGTGCCGATGGTCATGCCGCCGCTCGTCGCGGGGAAGCCGGCAGCGAGGTAGATCAGGGCCGGGATCGCGGCGAAGACGATCGACATCGTCGCCATCCGCCAGCGGCCGGCGAGCTCGCTGCGCACCTCGAGGCCGACGAGGTCGGTCGAGGTCTGGGTGAACTCGCGTGCTCCGCGCCCGGACGTGCCCAGCGTCTTGGACAGCAGCGCGCCGCTCACCGACAGCTCCTCGGTGACCTGGGCCTGCAGGTCGGACAGCCGGCGCTGCCGCTGGGAGGTGATCTCGCGCCGGGCCAGCGCCACCTTGCGGGTGGTCCAGATCGCCGGCGGCAGGACGAGGAGCGAGAGGAGCGACAGCCGCCAGCTCAGGGCGGCCATGGCGACGGCGGTGGCGACCGCGGTCGTGAGGTTGGAGGCGATCGAGACGGCCGTGCTCGTCACGATCGACTGCATGCCACCGATGTCCTGGGTGATGCGCGAGGTGATCTCGCCGGAGCGGGTACGGGTGAAGAAGCTCATCGACTGCCGCTGCAGGTGGGTGAAGACGTCGGTGCGCAGCCGGTGCATGACGGCCTGGCCGACGCGCGTGGAGATCCACGTCTGCTGCACGCCGATGAGTGCGGTGGCGATGGTGACGAGCAGCATGCCGCCGACGGCGAGCAGGAGCAGGCGCACGTCCTGGTGGGGGAGCGCATCGTCGATGACGGTGCGCAGGAGGAAGGGGGAGGCCATCGAGATCAGCGAGCTGGCCACGATGAGCGCCACCACCGCGGCGACCTGCCAGCGGTAGGGGCGGAAGTAGGCGATGACCCGCCGCGCGCTCACGGGGCTCTCGGCGAGCTGGGCGCGGTCGCGCGGGTCGATGCGGCGGGGTCCGTGCCCGCCACCGGTCGTGGGGGATGTCGTCGGGGTGTCCACGCGGCCCCTTTCATTCGTCTCAGTTCGTGATGCTGAGGTTACCTCACTATGAGGGAAGGGGGCAACTCGGCTACCGTGGTCGTCATGACGAAGCGGGTGGCCGGGTCGGCCTCGGAGGACCTCGGCGAGCAGCTGCTGCGGGTGGCCCGTGGCCTGCGCCGGGCGTGGATGGTCGACCTGTCGGAGCACGACCTGTCACCCCACGAGGCCCGCGCCCTGCGCGTGGCGGCGGACCGCGCGGAGGCGCCGCGGCTGCGCGACCTGGCCGACTCCCTTCGCATCGCCCCGCGGTCGGTGACCGACGTCGTCGACGCCCTCGAGGGCAAGGGGTATGTCAGCCGCGAGCCGGACCCGCACGACCGCCGGGCGAGCGTCGTCGTCGTCACCGACGCCGGGCGTGCGGTGCGCGCCGCCGTGCACGAGGCCCGCCGACGCAGCGTCGGTGACCAGATGGGAGCGCTCAGTGCCGAGCAGCGCGCGGCGCTCGCCGACGCGCTGACGACCCTCGAGCAGGGGCTGGACTGAGTCAGACCGAGCTGTGCCCCAGGTGGGCCAGGGCCTGCCGCAGCAGCGCCCCGTGGCCACCCGACATCTCCGCGAGCAGCCCGGTCTCGCCGGCCTCCTCGGGCGTGAGCCAGGCCAGGTCGAGGGCATCGTGCTGGGGCGCGCAGTCGCCGCGCACCGGCACGATGAAGCTCAAGGCCACGGCGTGCTGGCGCGGGTCGTGGAAGGGGGTGACCCCCGGCGTGGGGAAGAACTCGGCGACGGTGAAGGGCGCCGGGGAGGCCGGCACCGACGGGAGCGCCATCGGACCGAGGTCCTTCTCGAGGTGGCGCACGAGGGCGTCGCGCACCCGCTCGTGGTAGTTGACCCGGCCGGCGATGAGCTCGCGCTCCATCGTGCCGGTGTCGGAGGCGCGCAGCAGCAGCCCGACCGCCGTGACGTCGCCGTTGTCGGCGACCCGCACGGGCACCGCCGCGACGTAGAGGATCGGCACGCGACCGCGCACGTTGTCGAGCTCCTCGCGGCTGAGCCACGCTTCCTGACGGTCGAGGTCGGTCGGCATGGCGCCATCCTCGCACGCGGTTTCGAGCCTCCGTCGGTGAGTCCTACACTGGTGCCACAGGCGTCTGAGCCGTCATCAGCGGCGAGCCTCCGGCAGAACGGGAGCGGCAGCTCCTCACTAGACCCGGACGGGTGGTCACGTCACGACCGGTGGACCAAGGAGCGGTCCACTCCCTTCGTGACGCAGGGGGTGGACAAGCGGGGTGGTACCGCGGTGGCCGGATGGCCGTCGTCCTCGTGGCAGTTGACGAGTTGACCCGCCGAGTACCCCGGAGCCGCCGCGATGACCTATCCCAAGGTCTCCACCACCGACGCGACCACCGTCGCCTCCTCCCCGAGCTTCCCCGACATCGAGAAGCACGTGCTGAACTACTGGGAGGCGGACGGGACCTTCCAGGCCTCCATCGACGCCCGTGACGCCGGCACGGACGGCAGCAACGAGTTCGTGTTCTACGACGGACCCCCCTTCGCCAACGGTCTGCCGCACTACGGCCACCTGCTCACCGGCTACGTCAAGGACGTCGTCCCGCGCTACCAGACGATGCGCGGCAAGCGGGTCGAGCGGCGCTTCGGCTGGGACACCCACGGACTGCCCGCCGAGCTCGAGGCGATGCGCCAGCTCGGGCTGAAGACGACCGACGAGGTCCGTGAGCTCGGCATCGAGAAGTTCAACGCCGCCTGCCGCGAGTCGGTCCTGAAGTACACCGGCGAGTGGCGCGACTACGTCACCCGCCAGGCGCGCTGGGTCGACTTCGACAACGACTACAAGACGCTCAACCCGACCTTCATGGAGTCGGTCATCTGGGCCTTCAAGTCGATGTACGACCAGGGCCTGATCTACGAGGGCTTCCGCGTGCTGCCCTACTGCTGGCAGGACGAGACGCCGCTGTCGAACCACGAGCTGCGCATGGACGACGACGTCTACCAGATGCGGCAGGACCCGGCCGTCACCGTCGGCCTGCGGATGGACACCACCGGCGAGGACCCGGTGCTCGACGGTGCCCACCTGCTCGTGTGGACGACGACCCCGTGGACCCTGCCGAGCCACCTGGCCGTCATGGTCGGCTCCGAGATCGACTACGTCGTCGTCGAGGCGCCGGTCCCCGGTGTCGAGGGGGCCACGGCGAAGTACGTCCTTGCCGAGGCGCGCCTGGGCCACTATGCCCGCGAGCTCGGCGACCAGCCGGCGGTCCTCGGCCGCTACACCGGAGCCCAGCTGCTCGGCCGCACCTACACCCCGCCGATGTCCTACTACGCCGACCACGAGGGCGCCTTCCGCGTCGTCGCCGCGGACGAGGCGGTGACGACGACCGACGGCTCGGGTCTCGTCCACACCGCCGGCGCCTTCGGTGAGATCGACAAGGAGGTCACCGACCGCGAGGGCATCGCCGCCGTCATGCCGGTGGCCAAGGATGGTCGCTTCACCGCGCCGGTCACCGACTACGAGGGCATGCTCGTCTTCGACGCCAACGGCCCGATCATCGACGCGCTCAAGGCGACGACCCGGGGCGAGCGGGCCGACTCGGTCAGCGAGGGCACGATCCTGCTGCGCCGCGAGTCCTACGAGCACTCCTACCCGCACTGCTGGCGCTGTCGGCAGCCGCTGATCTACAAGGGCGTCGAGTCGTGGTTCGTCGAGGTCACGGCGATCAAGGACAAGATGCTCGCCAACAACGAGCAGATCACCTGGACGCCCGACCACGTCAAGCACGGCCAGTTCGGCAAGTGGCTGGAGAATGCCCGTGACTGGTCGATCACCCGCAACCGCTTCTGGGGCAGCCCGGTGCCGGTGTGGAAGTCCGACGACCCGGCCTACCCGCGCATCGACGTCTACGGTTCCTTCGAGGAGATCGAGCGCGACTTCGGGCGGCTGCCGCTCGGCGCCGACGGCCAGCCGGACCTCCACCGTCCCTTCGTCGACGAGCTGACCCGGCCCAACCCCGACGACCCGACCGGCAAGAGCACGATGCGCCGTGTCGAGGACGTGCTCGACGTGTGGTTCGACTCGGGCTCGATGAGCTACGCGCAGGTGCACTACCCCTTCGACAACGCGGAGTGGTTCGAGCAGCACTTCCCGGCCGACTTCATCGTCGAGTACATCGGGCAGACCCGCGGCTGGTTCTACACGCTGCACATCCTCGCGACCGCGCTCTTCGACAAGCCGGCCTTCAAGTCGGTCATCAGCCACGGCATCGTCCTGGGCAATGACGGGCAGAAGATGTCCAAGTCGCTGCGCAACTACCCCGACGTCTCCGAGGTCTTCGACCGCGACGGCGCCGACGCGATGCGCTGGTTCCTCATGAGCAGCCCGATCCTGCGCGGCGGCAACCTCGTCGTCACCGAGCAGGGCATCCGCGAGGGTGTGCGGCAGGTGCTCATCCCGCTGTGGAACAGCTACTCCTTCTTCGCGCTCTATGCCAACGCCGCGCGCGTCAACGGTGCGGTTGGCTACGAGGCGAAGTGGTCGACCGGCTCCACCGACCCGCTCGACCGCTACCTGCTGGCCAAGCTGCGCGAGTTCGTCGAGGACACCACCGCGCGGATGGACGCCTACGACATCGCCGGCGCCTGCGACAGCACCCGCAGCTTCACCGACGTGCTCACCAACTGGTACATCCGGCGCAGCCGGGAGCGCTTCTGGGCCACAGAAGCAGCGGACGCCGACACCATGTCCAACGCGAGGGAGGCCTGCGACACCCTCTACACGGCACTCGAGGTGCTCTGCCGCGTCGCCGCCCCCCTTCTGCCCCTCATGACCGAAGAGGTCTGGCGCGGGCTCACGGGAGAGCGGTCGGTGCACCTGGCCGACTGGCCGAAGGTCGAGGAGCTGCCCGCCGACCACGACCTCGTCGTCGCCATGGACACCGCCCGCGCGGTCTGCAGCTCGGCCAGTGCCCTGCGCAAGGCCAACAAGCTGCGCAACCGCCTGCCGCTGCGAGACCTCACGGTCGTCGTGCCCGACGCGGCGAAGCTCGCGGACTTCGGCGCGATCGTCGCCGACGAGGTCAACGTGCGCCAGGTGAGCCTGCTCGACATCACCGACCCGGCGGCGGCGGACTTCGGCGTGAGCCAGAAGCTCACCGTCAACGCCCGCGCGGCCGGCCCGCGCCTGGGCAAGCAGGTGCAGATCGCGATCAAGGGCTCCAAGACGGGCGACTGGTCCGTCGCCGACGACGGCACGGTCACCTCGGGTGGCATCGAACTGGTCGAGGGCGAGTTCACACTCGAGACCGTCGCCGCCGATGACGAAGGGAGCCACCGCGCCACCGCGATGCTCCCGGGCTCTGTGGGCGGCTTCATCGTGCTCGACACCGAGGTCACCGACGAGCTGGCGGCCGAGGGGCTGGCCCGCGACGTCATCCGGGCCGTCCAGGAGGCGCGCAAGCAGGCCGGACTCGAGGTCTCCGACCGGATCAGCCTGACGATCACCGGCTCGCAGCAGGTGTGGCAGGCGACCGTCGCCCACCAGGGCCTCATCGTCGACGAGACCCTCGCCGGTCAGTTCGGCTCCGCTCCCAACCTCGAGGCGCTGCCGCTCGGCGACGGCGCCGTCGAGACCGAGCTCTCCGGCAGCGAGAGGGTCCGGGTCAAGGTCACGCGCCTGTGAGCCGCCGATGATCAACGGGATCCTGTGGGTCCTCGGCTGCCAGCTCGTCGGGGAGGTCTTCGTCCGGAGCCTCGGCCTGTCGATCCCCGGGCCGGTCGTGGGGATGGTGCTGCTCTTCGTGGTGCTGTCCGTGCGCCGGCCGGGGGAGGTCTCGGGCACGCTGCGCTTCTCCGACGGCCTGCTGCGCCACCTGCAGCTCTTCTTCGTCCCGGTGACGGTCGGGATCATGGTGCACGCGTCGCAGCTGGGGCGGCAGTGGATGCCGGTGACGGGTGGCCTCGTCCTGTCATGGCTGCTGGGCCTGGTGACCGTGGCCGGGCTGGCCTCGTGGCTGCAGGGGCGCCGGGGAGTGCGGGTGCGCTCGCATGACTGAGGCGATCGACTGGCTGCGCGACTCCCCGCTCACGTGGGTCTTCCTCACCCTGCTCGCGTACCGGGCCGGTGTGTGGGTGCGCGACCGCACCGGCGGTCACCCGCTCGCGCAGCCGGTGCTCGTCGCCGCGTCGCTGCTCATCACGCTGCTCGCCGTCCTCGGCATCGACTACGACACCTACATGACCGGTGGCTCGCTCATCCACCTCGTCCTCGGCCCGGCGACCGTGGCGCTCGCGGTGCCGCTGCACCGGCAGGCGCACCATCTGCGTGAGATGGCGTTGCCACTGGTGGTCGCCCTGCCGGCCGGCGCCCTCGTCTCGATCGGCTCGGCCGTGCTCACGGTGCGCGCCCTCGGCGGGTCCGAAGGGCTCGAGCACACGATCGCGCCCAAGGCCGCGACGACTCCCGTCGCCATCGCCATCGCCGACCACATCGGGGGAGTGCCGGCGCTCGTCGCCGCCTTCACGATGCTCGCCGGCATGCTCGGCGCGGTCTTCGGACCGTGGCTGCTGGACCGGATGGGCGTGCAGGACAGGCGAGTTCGTGGCCTGGCCATGGGCGCGGCCTCCCACGGCGTCGGCACCTCGCGCTCGCTGCACGACCACCTCACGGAGGGGGCCTTCGCGGGACTCGCGATGGGTCTCACCGCCCTGCTGACGAGCGTGCTCGTGCCGCTCGTCATCGCCCTCCTCTGACTCTGCATTGCCCTACGGCAATGCAGAGTCTTGATGTCGAGAGGTTGCATTGCCGTAGGGCAATGCGGACGAAGGGGGGAGGTCGCCGCCGCGGCGACGCGCCGCTTGCTCCCTCCCCCGCCTGCACGTCCGGGGTCAGGCGGCGCCGTCGGCGGCCGCCGGCTCCATCGGCGCGCCCGTCTCGAGGACGGTCTTGATGCCGGAGAGCACCCAGGGCCAGCCGCCGCCCCCTTCGTTGCTCGGGTCGGGGCTGCCGGCCACCTGCTCAGCCGTCGTCGGCGGTGAGGTCGTGCGTGCAAAATGGTCACCTATGAAGGCCTAAGGTATGAGACATGGACACGACCCTGCACTCCGCCTCCGGACTCCTCGACCTCGCGCCGACGAGCGAAGGGGGTCGCCCCGGTGTGAAGAAGGCGCTCGTCGGTCACGGGTGCCGGGTGGTGATGTTTCGCTTCGCGCCCGGCCAGGTGCTCGCGGAGCACACGGCGGCCTTCCCGATCCTCGTCCAGTGCCTCTCCGGCACCGTGGAGTTCGCCGCGGGGGAGCAGGTGGTGACCCTCGGTCCCGGAGCCGTCGCCAACCTCGACGCGCGGGTGCCCCACGAGGTGCGGGGGGTCACCGATGCCGTCGTCCAGCTGGTCATGCTCGACCCGGCGGCCGCTCCCGCCTAGCGGGTGACCGGCTGCACGTGCGGCACGACCATCGGCGTGCCCGACTGCGGGTCGTCGACGACCTCGGCGCCCAGCCCGAAGACCTCGCGCACCAGGTCACCCGTGAGCACCCGCTCGGGAGGGCCGTCGCCGGCGACACCCCCTTCGTGCATGACGATCAGACGCGAGGCGAAGCGCGCTGCCTGGTTGAGGTCGTGGAGCACCGCGACGATCGTGCGGCCCTCGCGGTTGAGGCCGGCGAAGAGCTCGAGCAGCTCGTACTGGTGCGCGATGTCGAGAAAGGTCGTCGGCTCGTCGAGCAGGATCACCTCGGTGTCCTGCGCGAGCACCATCGCGACCCAGGCTCGCTGCCGCTGCCCGCCTGACAGGGTCGCCACCGGCGTGTCCGCGAGGTCGGTCAGGTGGGTGCGTTCCAGCGCCGCCGCGATCGCCCGGTCGTCGTCCGGTGACCACTGCCGCAGCAGGCTGTGGTGGGGGTGCCGCCCGCGGGTCACCAGCTCGGCGACGGTGATCCCCTCCGGGGCCGTCGCGCTCTGCGGCAGCAGCGAGATCCGCCGGGCCACGGCGCGGCCGGGCATCCGGTGCAGGTCCTCGCCGTCGAGCTCGACCCGCCCGCCGGAGGGCCGGTTGACCCGGCACAGCGTCTTGAGCAGGGTCGACTTGCCGCAGCCGTTGGGTCCGACGACGACGGCGAACTGACCGTGCTCGATCGTCAGGTCGAGCCCGCGGATGACCGGCTCCCCGCCGTAGCCGACGGTGACCTGGTGGGCGCGGACGAGCGAAGGGGGAGTCATGTCGCCTTCTTCCATTCGGAGACGAGCAGCGCACCGAGGTAGACGCCGCCGATCGCGAGCGTGAGGATGCCGACGGGCAGCCCGTCGAAGACCGGGACCTGCTGGGTGGCCAGGTCCGCGGCCGAGAGCAGGAGGGCGCCGGTCACGGCGGACAGCCCGAGCAGCGGACGGGCGCTGCGGGCCAGGCGCCGGGTGATGTGCGGCGCCGTGAGCGCGACGAAGGCGATCGGCCCGGCGACCGCCACCGCGCCGCCGGCCAGCAGCACGGACAGGAGGACCGCGCGTCGTCGGACGGCACCGGAGTGCACGCCGAGCGAGGCAGCCACCTCGTCACCCATCTCGGTCAGACCGAGGGGGATCGAGAGGAGGGCGAGCGGCACGACGGCCAGGGCGAGCACGACCCAGATCGTCGCGACGTGGTCCCAGCCGCGCGCGTTGAGGCTGCCGTTGAGATAGGCCGACAGGACCGTCGCCTTGTCGCGGGCGACGACGTAGACGACGTACTGCGTGAAGGCATAGGCCATCGCCGAGACGCCGATGCCGGCGAGGACCATGCGCATGGGGTTGCTCAGCCCAGTGCCGGTGCTCACCGCGACGAGCCCCACGGCCAGGGCTGCGCCGAGGACCGAGCCGAGGACGATCGACGTCGCGCTCGGCATGAGCAACCCGACGAAGGCGGCCCCCGCGCCCGCCCCGGCGCTCACGCCGATGACGTCGGGGGAGCCGAGGGGGTTGCGCGTCACCGACTGGAAGAGCGCGCCCGACGCCCCGAGGGCGGCCCCGGCCCCGAGGGCGACGAGCAGACGAGGGCCACGCAGGTGGCCGAGGACGAAGTTGGCCTTGCCCGTCGCCTCGCCCCGGGCGACGTCGATCATGCCCGCCGGCAGGTCGGGTAGGGCCACCCCGAGGCCACCCATGGTCAGCGTGGCCAGGGCCGTGGCGACGACGAGGGCGAGCAGGGTGAGCCCGAGGAGGCTCGCGCGTCGACGGGCCGGGGCCAGGGCGCTCATGCCTGGGCCTTCCGCCCGAGGCGACGCACGGCGAGCAGCAGGATCGGCGCACCGACGAAGGCGGTGACGACGCCGACCATCAGCTCCTGCGGCCGCAGCACGACCCGGCCGACGACGTCGGCGCCGAGCAGGACGATCGGGCCGACGAGGAGGCACCCGAGCAGCTGGCGGCGCATGTCGAGCCCGACGAGGGCCCGCACGATGTGCGGCACGGCGAGGCCGACGAAGGCGATCGGCCCGACGGCAGCGGTCGCGGCGGCGCACAGCAGCGTCGCCGCGCCGAGGGCAGCGGTGCGCACCAGCGTCGTGTTGACCCCGAGGCCCGCCGCGGCCTCGGCGCCCAGGACCAGCGCGTTGAGGCTGCTCGCGCACAGCAGCGCGAGGACCAGCCCCACGACGACGAAGGGGGCGACCGCCCGCAGTTGGTCGAGCCCGCCGTCGCCGAGCGACCCGACGACCCAGAAGCGGTAGTTGTCGAAGTGCCGGGGCAGGGAGAGCGCGATGGCCTGGACGTAGGCGTTGAGCACCGCCGCGACGACCGCGCCGGCGAGCACGAGCCGGACCATGCTCGCGCCGGTGTCCCCGGCCGTGCCGATCGTGTGGACGACGAGGGCGGCGATGCCGCCGCCGAGCAGGGCCACCCAGGCCGAGGCGACGGTCCCCGTGGAGACGCCGAGCCACACGCTGGCGCTCACCATCGCGGCCGCGGCGCCGGCGTTGATGCCGAGCAGCCCCGGGTCGGCGAGGGGGTTGACCGTCACCCCCTGCATCAGGGCCCCGGAGACGGCCAGCGCCGCGCCGACCCCGACCGCCAGGAGGGTGCGCTCGATGCGGGCGTCGAGCACCGTCGCGAGGTAGGCGTCGGGGCGTCCGGTGAGGGCGTCGACCACCTGGGGCAGCGACGTCGGCTTCGACCCGACGGCCAGCGAGAGCAGGCAGACGAGGGCGAGCACGACGACGCACCCCACGAGGACCAGGACGGTCCGTGGGGTGCGTCGAGAGGTCGAGCCAGCAGTCACCCGGCGGAGGCTACTTCGTGTCGGCCTTGGCGATGGCCGCGTCGATCATCTCCGGGTAGGTCTCCAGGGCGTAGGGGACCGTGAGCGGGTTGATCATCGACGAGGCGGTGACGAAGGAGTTGTCGTCGCTCGAGACGACCGCGCCGGCCTTGATCGCGGGGATCGAGGCGTAGAGCTTGTTGCTCATCGCCTGCTTCTTGGCCTTGGGGTCGCTGTAGAAGGTGAAGATCAGGTCGCTGCCGTTGAGCTTGTCGGCGTTCTCGTACCCGATGACGGCGGAGTCGGTGCCCTCGGTCTCCTTCATCTTGTCGACCGCCGGGTCGCTCTTGAGCCCGAGCTTGCGGACCATGTCGGCGCGCTGCTCGGTGGGCTTGAAGACGCCCAGGGTGTCGGGCGTGGTGTAGACGTAGCTGAAGGTGTAGTTCTTCCAGTCCGGGTGCTTCTTCGCCTCGTCGGCGAGCTGCTTCTCGAGGTCCGTGACGAGCTTCGCCGCGTCGCCCTCCTGGCCGAGCGCCTGGCCGATGATCTCGATCTGCTCGTCCCAGTCGATGCTCCACGCCTGGTCGGGGTAGGCGACGGTCGGTGCGATCTCGCTCAGCGAGTCGTACTGCTCCTGGGTGATGCCCGACCACGGGGCGAGGATGACGTCGGGCTCGAGCTCGACGATCTTCTCCATGTCGAGCTCTTCGCCGGCGCCGACGAACTCGGGCAGCTCGCCCCCTTCGTCCTTGACGGCCTCGTTGACCCACGGGGTGTAGCCGGTCTTGTCGGCGGCCCAGGCGTACTCCTCCATGCCGACGGGGATCGTGCCGAGGGCGATGGAGGTCTCGGTGGAGCCCTGGCCGAGGGTGACGACCTTCTCGGGCTTCTCGGTGATCTCGGCAGTGCCGAGCGAGCTCTTGATCGACACGGGGAAGGCGCCGTCCCCGCCGGACGTCGCGTCGGCGTCCGAGCCGGAGTCGGAACCGCAGGCGCTCAGGGCCAGGGCTGCGGTCAGGAGGGTGGCGGCACCGGTGGCGCGCAGGCGGGTCAGGGGCATCGTCGTTCCTTGCGAAGGGGAAGCCGGTCCGGTGACCGGTGTGAACGTTAGGAGACCCTAACCTAACCTCCCCTGCCGCGACGCGAGGGGTCAGTCCGTGGCGCCGTCCCGCCGATGGACCCGGTGCCCGTCCGGGTCGAAGATCATGACGACCTCGGCCGGCCCGTCGACCGCGACGAAGGCGTGCGGCGTCATCGTCTCGAACTGCGCCGCCTCACCGGCCTCGACGCGCACGATGCGCTCGCCGAGGGTCAGCTCGACGCTGCCCTCGAGGACGAAGAACCAGTCGTGCCCGGGGTGCACCCGCGGCTGCGGGCGGGGGCCGGGCTCGAGGCGCACCTTCATCGCCGTCGTCGTCGCCGTGGCCTTGGTGAGCACCCACGTGGTGCGCCCGTGCTCGCGGGTCGGGGTGGGGCGGATGACGACGTCCTCGTCGTCGTCCTCGGCGAGGAGCGTCTCGACGTCGGTGCGCAGGGCGCGGGCCAGGGGGAGCAGGACGTCGAGGCTGATCGCCCGCTTGCCGGTCTCGATGCGACTGATCGTCGAGGGGCTGAGGTGGGAGCGCTCGGCGAGGTCGTCGAGGGAGAGGGACTGCGCGCGCCGCAGCCCGCGCAGGCGGGTGCGGACGGTCTGCTCGATCTCGCTCACGGGGCTCCTCGGGTGCTGGTTCGTTCTTGCGTATTCTGCAAGAAAGTATGCACTATGCGTCAGGCGCGCCTAGCGTGGGCGTCATGAGCGCACTGCCCCCGCACCCCGCCGTCCACGACTCCGCCGCCCACAGCCACCCCGTCATCGAGCGGCACGTCGACGTCGCCGTCGTCGGCGGGTCCGCCGCCGGCCTCGCGGCGACCCTGCAGCTGTCCCGGCAGCGACGCTCGGTGCTCGTCGTCGACTCCGGCGAGCCGCGCAATGCGCCGGCCGCCCACATGCACAGCTACCTCGGGCACGAGGGGCGGCCGCCGGCGGACTTCCTGCGGATCGCGCGCGAGGAGGTGCGCTCCTACGGGGCCGAGGTCCTCACCGGACGGGTCCTCGACGTCACGCGCGAGGACGACGGCTTCCGCCTCGAGCTCACCGGCGGGCACGTCGTCCACGCGCGACGGGTCGTCGCCGCGACCGGCCTGACCGACGAGCTGCCCGACGTGCCCGGCCTCGCCGAGCACTGGGGCGGCGCGGTCATCCACTGCCCCTTCTGCCACGGCTACGAGGCACGCGACGGACGCATCGTCGCGCTCGTCACCTCGCCGATGGGGCTGCACCCGCTCCCGCTGCTGCGCCAGCTCACCGCCGACCTCACGGTGCTCATCCACGCGGGTGTCGACGCCGACGAGCCGCAGCTGCAGACCCTGCGCGACGCCGGCGTAACCGTCGTCGTCCAGCCGGCTGCGGCCGTCGTCAGCGATGCGGCCGGTGGTCTGCGCGGCATCCGGCTCTCCGACGGGTCCGAGATCGCGGCCGACACGATCCTCGTCGGCACCCGCCTGCACGCCCGGGTCGCCCCCTTCGCCGGAGTCGGCCTGGAGGCGGCCGCGCACCCCAGCGGCGTCGCGACGCACGTCGAGGCGGACCCGATGACCGGGGCCACAGCCGTGCCCGGCCTCTACGCCGCCGGCACCCTCGCCGAGCCGATGCTCCAGGTGCTCCCGACCGCGGCCGCCGGCAGCCGCGTGGGCTCCATGGTCAGCTTCGACCTGGCGCACGAGGACCTCGAGCGGGCGGCCCGGCCGAGTGCGCACGCCGCGGACTGGGACGGCCGCTACAGCGGTGACCTGCAGTGGAGCGGCAACCCCAACGGCTCGCTCGTCGCCGAGGTCGCCGACCTGACCCCCGGCAGCGCACTCGACGTCGGCGCCGGCGAAGGGGGTGACGCCCTCTGGCTCGCGGAGCACGGCTGGCGGGTGACGGCCAACGACATCTCGGCCCTCGCCCTCGAGCGGGTCCGGTCGGCCGCGACCGAGCGCGGCCTCGACGTCACCCTCCTGCAGGCCGACGCCAACGCGGCCGCTCCCTTCGCCGGGACGCGCTACGACCTCGTCACCGCCGCCTATGCCTCGATCCCGCGCACCCCCGATGATCGCGGCGTGGCCCACCTGCTCGACGCGGTCGCCCCGGGCGGCACGCTGCTCGTCATCGCCCACGACCCGCAGGACATGGGAGCCGCCGCGGCCGACCCCGAGCAGACCCGGCCCTTCGACCACGAGGCCTATGTCGACGTCGAGGCCTTCGCCACCGCCCTGGCCGAGGCATCGGGCTGGGTCATCGAGACCCACGAGCGAAGGGAGCGCCCCGCCGGCGCCGTCTCGACGCACCACGTCCACGACGTCGTCCTGCGTGCCCGGAGGGAGGGCTGACGGGTGCGACAATCGGGCGCATGAGTCCCGCCCCCGACGCCGCCCAGCGGCAGGCCGCCGCCTCCCTCGAGCTGCGCAAGCGCATGCGCGAGGTCGAGGACGGCATCCTCGCCCGCGCTCCCGAGCACGACCTCGAACCGAGCCTCGACCGGATCCGCGCGGTCATGGACCTGCTCGGCGAGCCGCAGCGCACCTTCCCCGTCATCCACGTCACCGGGACCAACGGCAAGACCTCGACGGCGCGGATCATCGAGTCGGTGCTGCGGGAGTCGGGCCTGAAGACGGGGCGCTTCACCTCGCCGCACCTGCAGGACATCCGCGAGCGGATCACCATCGGCGGCGAGCTGATCTCCCGCGAGGCCTTCCTCGACGCGTGGGCCGACATCGCTCCCTTCGTCGACGCGGTCGACACCCGGTCGGTCTCCGACGGTGGGCCGCGGATGACCTACTTCGAGGTGCTCGTCGCGCTCGCCTACACGGCCTTCGCGGACGCGCCGGTGGACGTGGCCATCGTCGAGGTCGGCATGGGCGGCTCCTGGGACGCGACCAATGTGGTCGAGGCCGACGTCGCGGTCATCACGCCCGTCGGCATCGACCACCAGCACTTCCTCGGCGACACCATCGAGGAGATCGCGACCGAAAAGGCGGGGATCATCCACCCGGACGCCATCGTCGTCAGCGCCCCGCAGGAGGAAGAGGTCCTGACGATCCTGCGCGACCGGGCCGACGAGGTCGGCGCCCGGCTGCTCGTCGAGGGCCTGGACTTCGGTGTCCTCACCCGCGAGGTCGCCGTCGGCGGTCAGATGATCTCGCTGCGCGGCATCGCCGGTGACCACCCGGACCTGCTGCTCAACCTCCACGGCGAGCACCAGGCCGGCAATGCCGCCCTCGCGGTCGCCGCCGTCGAGGCCTTCGTCGGCGGGGGAGAGCAGCCCCTGGGCGAAGAGGTCCTCGCGGCGGGCCTGGCCGCGGCCACCTCGCCAGGGCGGATGGAGATCGTCCGGCGCAGCCCGACGGTCCTCGTCGACGCGGCCCACAACCCGCACGGGGCCAGGGTGCTCGCCGCCGCGCTCAAGGACTCCTTCACCTTCACACATCTGGTGGGTGTCGTCTCGATCTTCAAGGACAAGGACGTCGTCGGGATCCTCGAGGCCCTGGAGCCCGCGCTCGACGAGATCGTCGTCACCCGCTCGACCTCGCCCCGGGCGATGCGGCCCGACCGGTTGGGTGAGATCGCCGCCGAGGTCTTCGGCGACCACCGCGTCACCGTGGTCGAGGAGCTGCCCGATGCGCTCGACCGGGCGGCCCAGCTGGCCGATGACGGGGGAGTGGCCGGCGGTGTCGTGGCCACCGGGTCGATCGTCACCGTCGGCGAGGTCCGTCTCCTGCTCGGGGTCACCGACGTCGAGCGCCCCGTCGCGCCGCCGGTCGAGGTGCCCGTCGAGGTGGAGGACGAGGACTGACCTACCCTTGTCGACCGTGACTCCCGACCAGCAGCCGCGCCCCGCAGGCAAGTTCACGTGGCGGATGCTCGCCACCGTCGTGGGCGGTCAGGCACTCGTCATCTTCTTCGGCGCGCTGACCAGCCGCGGCCTCGACCCGGACCAGGCGCCGGTGGTGGCGGGGCTGACCCCCTTCGTCCTGCTGTGTGCACTGGCCGTCCTCGCGCTGCTCGCGGCCGGGCTGATGCGACGATCCTTCGGGCCCGCGCTCGGATGGGTCGTGCAGGTGCTGTCCATCCTGTCCGGAGTCTTCGTGCCCATGATGTTCCTCGTCGGCGCGATCTTCGCGGTGCTCTACGGCTACTGCCAGCGCCTGGGCCGACGCATCGAGCGCGAGCAGGCCGCCCGCGCCCTCACCGAGCAGGAGAGCTGACCCCCGTGGACTACCTGACCGCGATCATCCTGGGCCTCGTCCAGGGCCTGACCGAGTTCCTGCCGATCAGCTCCAGTGCCCACGTCTCCATCGTCGGCCAGCTGCTCGGGCAGGAGGACCCCGGCGCGGCCTTCACCGCGATCACCCAGCTGGGTACCGAGTTGGCCGTCGTCATCTACTTCTGGAACGACATCACGACGATCATCCGCAAGTGGTTCCTCGCCCTCGCGGGCAAGGTCGCCCAGGACGACCCCGACGTGCGCATGGGGTGGCTCGTCATCATCGGCACGATCCCCATCGGCCTGCTCGGTCTCCTCTTCCAGGACCAGATCGAGTCGACCCTGCGCAGCCTGTGGATCACCGCGACGATGCTGCTCGTCTTCGCCCTGGTCATCATGGCCGCCGAGCGCGTCGGCACCCAGCGCCGCGAGCTCACCGACCTGACCTGGAAGCACGGCATCATGTACGGCCTCTGGCAGGCACTGGCGCTCATCCCCGGCGTCTCCCGCAGCGGCGGCACGATCGCCGGTGGCCTCTTCATGGGCTACACCCGCAAGACGGCCGCCCGCTACAGCTTCCTGCTGGCCATCCCCGCGGTCGTCGCCTCCGGCGGCCTGCAGGTCGTCAAGGTCGCCGGCGGCGAGGGCACCGGTGAGACCGGCTGGGGCCCGATCATCGCCGCGACGATCATCGCCTTCATCGTCGGCTACGCCGTCATCGCGTGGTTCATGAGGTTCATCGAGACGCACACCTTCACGCCCTTCATGATCTACCGGATCCTCCTGGCGCTCGGCCTGTTCGCCCTGCTCGGTACGGGCACGATCTCCGCGTGACTACGCTGGGCCCCGTGACCGAGACTGCACAGACCGAACGCTCCCTCATCCTCGTCAAGCCCGACGGCTTTCGCCGTGGCCTCACCGGCGAGGTGATCCGCCGGATCGAGGCGAAGGGGTACACCCTCGCCGCGCTCGCGGTGGTCACCCCGACCCGCGACCAGCTCGCGGCGCACTACGCCGAGCACGAGGGCAAGCCCTTCTACGAGCCCCTGCTCGAGTTCATGTCCTCCGGACCGGTCGCGGCCGTCGTCATCGAGGGCCAGGAGTGCATCAAGGGCTTCCGCTCGCTCGCCGGCGCCACCAAGCCGACGGAGGCCGCCCCCGGCACCATCCGCGGCGACCTCGGTCGCAAGTGGGCGGGCACCGTGGACGAGAACATCGTCCACGGCTCCGACTCCCCGGAGTCGGCCGCCCGCGAGATCGGCATCTGGTTCCCGAGCCTCTGACAGTGGCCGGGCCTGCGCGAGGGGCGCGCCTGCGCTTCTCGCGCGACCTGGCGATCGACCTCGGGACCGCCAACACCCTGATCCACCAGCAGGGGCGCGGCGTCGTGCTCGACGAGCCGAGCGTCGTCGCCGTGAGCGCCGAGACCGGCGGCCTCGTGGCAGCCGGAACCCGGGCCAAGGAGATGCTCGGCCGCACCCCCGGCGCCGTGCGGGCCGTGCGTCCGCTCCGTGCCGGGGTCATCAGCGAGCCCGACGCCGCCGAGCAGATGCTGCGGTGGTTCACCGACCGGGTGGGCATGTCGAGCGTCTTCCGTCCCCGGGTCGTCGTGTGCATCCCGAGCGACATCACCGGCGTCGAGCGCCGTGCGGTCGAGGAGGCCGCCCTGCGGGTCGGGGCCCGGCGGGTCTTCCTCGTCGAGGAGCCGATGGTCGCGGCCATCGGCGCGGGTCTGCCCGTCACCGACACCGAGGCCTCGATGGTCGTCGACATCGGTGGCGGCTCGACCGACGTCGCCGTCATCGCCCTCGGCGGCATCGTCGCCTCGCGCAGCACCCGGACCGCCGGCGACGCCATCGACGACGCGATCGTCGAGCACGTGCGCCGCAACCTCTCCCTGCTGCTCGGCGAGCGCAGCGCCGAGCACATCAAGATCGAGGTCGGCTCGGCCTTCCCCCTGGCCCGCGAGGTGAGCACCCGGGTGCGCGGGCGCGACCTCGTGACCGGCCTGCCCAAGACCGTCGACGTCGGCTCGGCCGAGGTCCGCCGGGCCATCGCCGGCCCGGTCGGCGAGATCGTCGGCCTCGTGCGCGACGTCCTCGACCGGTGCCCGCCCGAGCTCGCCGGCGACGTCCTCGAGCGCGGCGTGACCCTCACCGGCGGCGGAGCACTGCTGCGCGGTCTCGACGCGCGATTGCGCCACGAGCTCGGGGTCCCGGTCACGGTGGCCGAGGCCCCCCTTCGGGCCGTCGTGCGCGGAGCCGGACGCTGCGTCGACGACTTCGCCGCGCTGCAGCCCGTGCTCGTCGACGGTTACCGCTTCTGATGCGTCGCCGCGTCCTGCCGGCCCTGCTGGCGCTCACCGTCCTCGTCCTCCTGGCCGACCTCGCCGGCGCACCGCTCGGCCCCGTGCGCGGCATCGGCGACGCGGTGCTCGGGCCCGTCGAGCGGCTCGTGGCCCCGCGGGCCGACGAGACCGACCGGGTCCGAGCCGACAACGTCCGGCTGGCCGAGGAGGTGCGCCGCCTGCGCGACCGCGAGCGCACGAGCGACCAGGTGGCCGAGCTCGACACCGGCGAGCTGCCCTCTGTCACCGCCCGCGTCGTCGCGCTGGACCGCGCCGGCACCTCCGGGCCGGAGCGGATCACCCTCGACGTGGGCCGTCGCGACGGAGTGCGGACCGACTCCGCCGTCGTGGCACCCGACGGGCTCGTGGGCCGGGTCGTCTCGGTCGGGGAGTGGAGCGCCGACGTGAGCGTCATCGGGTCCCCCGGGTCCGGCGTGGGCGTGCGCACCGGCGCGAAGGGGGTCATCGGCACCCTGTCGGGGTCGGACCCGACGACCGCGCACCGCGCGGACGAGCTCGTCATCAGCCAGCTGACCCGTGACCGGGTGCGTGCCGGCGACGCGGTGACCACGCTCGGCAGCCCGGGCTCGCGCCCCTACCCTCCGGGCATCGCGGTCGGCGAGGTCACCCGCGTCGAGCGGGCTCCCGGCCGGCTCACCGACACCGCGGTGGTGCGCCCCGCCGTCGACCTGGCGACCATCGACGTCGTCGCCGTCGTCACCGGTCCCGGCCGCACGAGCGGACGAACCCCGTGACGGGTCTGCGCTGGCCCGTGCGCCTCGTCCTCCTCGGGCTGGCGCTCGTCGTCGTGCTGGCGCTCGGCGCGCGCGGCGTCCTCGCGCCACCGGACCTCGTCGTCATCGTCGTCGTCGGGGTGGCGCTGTCGGCGGGGTCGAGCTCCGGGGCCCTCGTCGGGCTGCTCGGCGGCTGGCTGCTCGACCTCGCGCCCCCGGTCGCCGCGCCGCTCGGGCTCACCGCCCTCGGCTACGCCGCGGCCGGCTGGGTGGCCGGACTCGCGCGGCGCCGCTCCGGGCACCCGTGGTGGTGGCCGGTGCCCGTGGTCGCCCTCGCACTCGTCGTCACCCGCATCGCCCCCGTGCTCGTCGACCTCGGCAGCGCGCGGCCGGTCGCGTGGGCAGCGCTGGCCTGGCAGGTCCTCGCGACCGCCACCCTCGGGCTCGTGCTCGTCGGCCTCGTCGAGCGGCTCGAAGCCGCCCTCGTCACCCGGCGGTGGGCGTGAGGCGCGGGGGCCGGTCGGTCAGCCGCGTCCGGACGCCCCGTCGCGGCCCTCGCCTCCAGCTGCGGATGCTCGCCTCGCTGGCCGTCCTCACCCTGCTGGCCGGGGTCCTGCTGGGGCGCCTCGGGCAGCTCCAGCTGACCGACCACCCGGCCGGGGACGCCACCCTTGCCGGGCCGGGCACGCCGACGGTGCACCTGCCCGCCCTGCGCGGGCGCATCCTCGACCGCGACGGTCGCCCGCTCGTCGACAACGCGGCGCGCACCGACATCACCATCGACCGCCGGACCCTGGCCGACGCCGAGGACGGCGGGCGGGCCACGGTGCGACGTCTCGCCGAGGCGCTGGACCTCCCCTTCGACCGGCTGTGGGGCCGCACGACCCTCTGCGGGGCGCCGGGGGCCGCCGACCCGCCGTCGTGCTGGTCCGGCTCGGCCCTCGTGCCGGTGCCGATTGCCGAGGACGTCAGCGCGCGAGATGCCGCGGCGGTCACCGAGCGACCCGAGCTCTACCCGGGGGTGGCCGTGACGAGCCAACCCGTGCGGGCCTACCCGAGGGCCGCGGGGGGCGGCGCGCCGCAGACCACCGGGTACCTCGCCAGGCCCGACGCCGAGACGGTCGAGGCATCCGATGGGGCGATCACCGCGGACGACCTCGTGGGGGCCACCGGCCTGGAGCGGCAGTACGACGCGCAGCTGCGTGGCACGCCGGGCGATCGGGTCGTGCGCGTCGATGCCCGAGGCGTCGCCGTCGAGGAGCTCTCCCGCACCGACCCCGTCCCCGGGGCGGACCTGGTGACCACCCTCGATCTGCCCGTCCAGAAGTCCACCGAGAGGGCTCTCGCCGACGGCGTACGGCAGGCGCGGGACCGAGGGCACCGGGCGGACACAGCGGCCGCGGTCGTCCTCGACCTGCGCGACGGCGGGGTCGTCGCCTCCGCGAGCGTGCCGACCTACGACCCCTCCGTGTGGTCCGAGGGCGTCTCGCAGGGGGAGTACGAGCGGCTGACGACGGGCGACCGCAGCCCGCTCATCGACCGGGTCACCGGCGTGGCGCAGCCTCCGGCATCCACCTTCAAGGCGGTGACGCTCCCGGGAGCGGTCGCGGCCGGGGCCGACCTCGACGACGAGGTCAACTGCACCGCCTCGCACCGCATCGGGGACCGGACCTTCAACAACTTCGAGTCGCGCGCCTATGGCTGGATCACCTGGCGCGAGGCGATCAAGGTCTCGTGCGACACGGTGTTCTACCGGGTCGCCGAGGACGTCTGGCGTGACCAGGGCGGTCTCTCGGCGCGGGACGACGACGGCGATGCCCTCATCGACACCGCCCGCGACCTCGGGCTGGGGGAGACGACCGGCATCGACCTGCCGGCCGAGTCGGCCGGCCGCATCCCCGGTCGGGCGTGGAAGCGTGAGTGGTGGGAGAGCACCAAGGACGCCTCCTGCGCCGAGGCCCGGCGGGGCCACCCCGAGATCTCCGATCGCTCTCGTCGCGACTACCTGACCGCCCTCGCGCAGGAGAACTGCGACAGCGGCTACCAGTTCCGTCCCGGCGACGAGGCCAACCTGTCGATCGGTCAGGGCGACGTCACCGCCACCCTGCTGCAGATGGCGCAGGTCTACGGCACGATCGCGACCGACGGCACCGAGCCCAGCCCCCACCTGGTGCGGGCGACGATCGCGTCGGACGGTACGCGCACCGGCGTCGACGCCCCGGCCACCCGTGAGGTCGATCTCCCGGGGGAGTCCGGTGAGCTGTTGCGCACCGCGCTGGCCGATGTCGTGAGCCGCCCCGGCGGCACCGCCCGGTCGGCCTTCTCCGGGTTCCCCCTGCGGCAGTGGCCCGTCGCGGGCAAGACCGGGACGGCCGAGGTCTACGGCAAGGAGGACACGGCGTGGTTCGTCTCGTACGCCCCGACCACCAGACCGCGTTATGTCGTCGCGGTCGTCGTTTCGCAGGGCGGCACCGGTGGTGCGACCGCCGCGCCGATCGCCCGCGAGATCCACGAGGAGCTCGCGGGCGTCGAGGAGTGACTCAGCAGCAACGCGTGCCGGGGTTGCGCTCCTGCTCCGCGTAGTGGGCCCGCCAGAAGTCGGCCCGTGCCGGCACCGGCCGCTCCGGGTGCACCCGGCGCAGGTGCTCGACGTAGCGCTCGTAGCGGTCGGCCCCGGTCACCCCCGACACGAAGCGGCCGATCCGCCGCACCACGTCGAAGGGGGTGGCCGTCGCCGCGCTCATCAGTGGCCGCCCTTGGCGGCGGGCGAGGGCTCCAGGCCCGCCTCCCGCCACTCGGCGAGGACCTGCTTCTCCTCGGGGGTGGCCATCGGGCCCGAGGGCGCGAAGATCCGCGACGGGACGCCCTCGGTCTCGCTCGTCGGTAGCCCGCCGTTGCGCACGGCGCGCACCAGGACGACGACGGCCGCGGCGACGACGATGATGACGAGCACGGCGAAGACGATCGACAGGGTGCCCTGGACGAGCGAGTTGAAGATGATCTTGTCCATGTCGGCCGGGGACGCGGCGCCGGTGAGCAGCTCGCCCTTGTCGCGCGCCTCCACGAAGGCGTCACGCTGCGCGAAGTAGCCGATCTTTGGGGTTGCTGCTGAAGATCTTCAGAGCGGATGCCCACAGGGTGATGAGCAGGTCCCACACGAGCGCGATGCCCGGGATCCACGCCCAGCGCAGGTTGCCCTGCTTGACGATGATCGTCGTGACGACCGCCAGCGCGATCGCCGCCAGGAGCTGGTTGGCGATGCCGAAGAGCGGGAAGAGGGTGTAGATACCGCCGAGCGGGTCGAGGATGCCCATGACGAGGATCGACCCCCACCCGGCGACGACGATGAGGCTGCACAGCCAGGCGCCCGGGCGCCACGACGGGTCCTTGAAGCGGGCCATGCCGGGGACATTGCCCAGGGCGTCGGAGAACATGAAGCGCGCGACGCGAGTGCCGGCGTCGACCGTGGTGAGGATGAAGAGCGCCTCGAACATCACCGCGAAGTGGTACCAGAAGGACTTCAGCGACTCGCCACCGAAGACGCTCATGACCTCGCTCATGCCGAAGGCGAGCGTCGGGGCGCCGCCGGTGCGGGAGATGATCGTCTCCTCGCCGACGCTGTCCGCGGCCTGCTGGAGGGTGGCCGCGTCGACCGGTGGCACGGGCCCACCCGACGGGGTGCTGAGCGGCAGGCCGTTGACGTAGTCGGCGGCGCTGCCCGGCTCGCCACCGGTGAGCGCGACCGGGGCGTTCATCGCGAAGTAGATGTGCTGGTCGATGCTCACGGCCGCGACCATCGCCATCACGGCGACGAAGGACTCGGTGAGCATGGAGCCGTAACCGATGAAGCGGGCCTGGCTCTCCTTCTCGATGAGCTTGGGGGTGGTGCCCGAGGAGATCAGCGCGTGGAAGCCGGAGAGGGCGCCGCAGGCGATGGTGATGAAGAGGAAGGGGAAGAGCGACCCGGCGAAGGCGGGACCGGTGCCCGTCGACGCGAACTCGGTGACCGCCGGCATCTTCACCTCGGGGCGCGCGACGAGGATGCCGATCGCGAGCAGCGCGATCGTGCCGACCTTCATGTAGGTCGACAGGTAGTCACGGGGGGCGAGGAGCAGCCAGACCGGGAGCACCGACGCGGCGAAGCCGTAGCCGATGAGCAGCCAGGCCAGCGTGATCGGCTCGAGGGTGAAGGTCTGCGACAGCGTCGGGTGCTCGGCGACCCAGCCGCCACCGATGATGGCCGCGACGAGCAGGGCCACGCCGATGAGCGAGACCTCGCCGACCGCGCCGGGCCGCAGGTAGCGCAGGTACAGGCCCATGAAGAGCGCGATGGGGATCGTCATCGCGATGGAGAAGACACCCCAGGGGGAGTGGGCCAGGGCGCCGATGACGACGATGCCCAGGACGGCGATGAGGATGAGCATGATGGCGAGCACGCCGACGATCGCGGCGGTGCCCCCGACCCGTCCGAGCTCGTCGCGGGCCATCTGCCCGAGGCTGCGTCCGCCGCGTCGGATCGACAGGTGCAGGACCATGTAGTCCTGCACCGCTCCGGCGAAGACCACGCCGACGACGATCCACAGGGTGCCCGGCAGGTAGCCCATCTGGGCGGCGAGCACGGGGCCGACGAGCGGCCCGGCACCGGCGATCGCGGCGAAGTGGTGCCCGAAGAGCACCCGCCGGTCCGTCGGCATGAAGTCCTTGCCGTTTTCGAACTCCTCTGCGGGAGTGGCGCGCTCGTCGCGCGGCTTGAGCACCTTGTACTCGACGAGCCGGGCGTAGAAGCGGAAGCCGATGATGTAGGTGCACACTGCGGCGAAGACGAACCAGACGGCGTTGACGTGCTCGCCCCGGACCACGGCGATCATCGTCCAGCCGACCGCCCCGAGCAGGGCGATGAGCGCGAAGACGAGCTTCTCCCTTCCGCTCACCGTGTGTGGCGTGCGGACGGCGACGGGGGGACGACCGGGGTCGGTGCGGACCGTCGTGACGCCGTCCCGTTCGTCCATGACGGTGCTCGATGCGCTGCGCTCGCTCATCCTTTCCTTCGTCCACGTCGTCGTGATCAGGGCTGTGTGCCGAAGGTAACGCAGTCATGGCTAGGCTGTCGGACATGGCTGATTTCGACGTCGTTGTGCTCGGTGCTGGACCCGGTGGCTATGTGGCGGCGATCCGCGCCGCGCAGCTCGGCAACAAGGTCGCGGTGATCGAGAAGAAGTACTGGGGCGGTGTCTGCCTCAACGTGGGCTGCATCCCGAGCAAGGCGCTCATCAAGAACGCCGAGCTCGCGCACACCCTGACCCATGACAAGAAGAAGTTCGGCATCGAGGGCGACGCCACGATGTCCTTCGGCCCGACGCACGCGCGCTCCCGCCAGGTGAGCGCCGGCATCGTCAAGGGCGTCCACTTCCTCATGAAGAAGAACAAGATCACCGAGATCGACGGCTGGGGCACGATCACCTCCGGCAACACCGTCGACGTCGCCCTCAACGACGGCGAGACCAAGACCGTCTCCTTCGACAAGCTGATCATCGCCGCCGGCGCCACCACCCGCATGCTCCCCGGCGTCGAGGTGAGCAAGAACGTCGTCACCTACGAGGAGCAGATCCTCGACGAAGACCTGCCGGGCTCGATCATCATCGCCGGCTCGGGCGCCATCGGCGTCGAGTTCGCCTACGTGCTCAAGAACTTCGGCGTCGACGTCACGATCGTCGAGTTCCTCGACCGGATGGTCCCCACCGAGGACGCCGACGTGTCCAAGGAGCTGGCCAAGCACTACAAGAAGCTCGGCGTCAAGGTCATGACGAGCACCAAGGTCGAGTCCGTCGAGGACACCGGCTCCGGCGTCAAGGTCACCGTCACCCCGGCGAAGGGCGGCGACGTGCAGGTCCTCGAGGCCGACCGCCTCCTGTCGGCGATCGGCTTCGCCCCGCGCACGCAGGGCTACGGCCTGGAGTCGATCGGTGTCCAGCTCACCGAGCGCGGCGCCATCGAGATCGACGAGTACTGCCGCACCAACGTCGACAACGTCTACGCCATCGGTGACTGCACGGCCAAGCTCATGCTCGCCCACGTCGCCGAGGCCCAGGGCGTCGTCGCCGCCGAGCACATGAACGGCGCCGAGACGATGCCGGTCGACTACGACTTCATCCCGCGCGCGACTTACTGCCACCCGCAGATCGGGTCCTTCGGCTACAGCGAGGAGCAGGCCAAGGAGAAGGGCTTCGACGTCAAGACGGCGACCTTCCCCTTCACCGCCAACGGCAAGGCCATGGGCCTGGGCGACGCGGTCGGCTTCGTCAAGGTCGTCGCCGACGCCGAGCACAACGAGATCATCGGCGCCCACATGATCGGCCCCGACGTCACCGAGCTGCTGCCGGTCCTCACGCTCGCGCAGAAGTGGGACCTCACCGCCGACGAGGTCGCCCGCAACGTCTTCGCCCACCCGACCCTGTCCGAGGCGGTCAAGGAGGCCGTCGAGGGCATCGCGGGGCACATGATCAACCTCTGACCCACGCGACGAGGGGCCCCGGGACGGATCCCGGGGCCCCTCGTCGTGCCCGGGGAGGCGGTGCCCGGGGAGGCGGCTCAGGCCATGTCCTCCAGCTCGACCCCCTTCGTCTCCGGCACGAAGCGCAGGACGAAGAGGAGGGAGAGCAGCGCGAAGACGGTGTAGAAGCCGTAGGCGAACCACAACCCCACGTCGGCCATCGAGGGGAAGGTCGTCGAGATGACGAAGTTGGCCAGCCACTGGGCGGCCGCGGCGATCCCGAGCGCGAGGCCACGGATGGTGTTGTTGAACATCTCGCCGAGCAGCACCCAGACGACCGGCCCCCACGAGACCCCGAAGAAGACGACGAACGCGTTGGCGGCGACGAGCGCGATGAGCGCGGCGTCGTCGGTCAGGTTGGGCTGCCCGTCCACGAGCCGGGCCTGGCTGAAGATCCACGCCATGACCCCCAGGCTGGCCGTCATCCCGGTCGAGCCGATGAGCAGCAGCAGGCGGCGGCCGATCTTGTCGATGAGCGCGATGGCGACGAGGGTGACGACGATGTTGGTGACCGACGTGATGACGGTCTGCTTGAGCGCGTCGTCCTCGGTGAAGCCGACGGACTGCCACAGCGTCGACGAGTAGTAGAAGATGACGTTGATCCCGACGAACTGCTGGAAGACCGATAGGGCGATGCCGATCCAGACGATCGGCAGCAGCCCGCCACCGGGCTTCCTCAGGTCGGCGAACGAGGAGCGGGCCTCGCGGACGATGGTCCGCTTGATCTCGCTGATCCGGGTGTCGATGCCGTCGACGAGGACCTGGCCCAGGACGTCCCGGGCGCGCTGCTCGTCCCCGACCCTGATGAGGAAGCGCGGCGACTCCGGGATCGTCACGGCCAGGACGCCGTAGGCCACCGCCGGCAGGGCCTCGGCGAGGAACATCCAGCGCCACGCGTCGAGCCCGAAGGCCATCGGCTCGTTGGAGCCGCCGGCCGCCGCGGCGATGGCGAAGTCGGAGAGCAGCGCGACGAAGATGCCCGTGACGATGGCCAGCTGCTGCAGCGACCCCATCCGACCCCGGATCGCGGCGGGGGAGATCTCGGCGATGTAGGCGGGGGCGATGACCGAGGCGGCGCCGACGCCGACGCCGCCGACGACCCGCCAGAAGATCATGTCCACGGGCCCGAAGGCCAGGCCCGATCCGATCGCGGAGAGGGTGAAGAGCACGGAGGCGATGACCATGATCCGGATGCGGCCGATCCGGTCGGCGATCCGCCCGGCGAGGTAGGCGCCGAGCATGCAGCCCAGCAACGCCGAGGAGACGACGAACCCGGTGAGGGCCGAGGGCATGCCGAAGTCCTCGCGCATGGCCCCGACCGCCCCGTTGATCACGGCGGTGTCGAAGCCGAAGAGGAAGCCGCCGAGGGCTGCGACCAGGGCGAGCTGGATGACCCTCGCCGTGTGGTACGCGCCGGGTGTCGCCGTCGTCGATGAGCTCATGGTCAACCTCTCCCTCGGGGACGTGACAGCCACGCTAGGGGCGCAGCGTCGGTTCTTGCGGATTAGGGCCCCGGCGGAACTCGCTGCTAATCTTCAACGGTTGCCGTGAGAATCGGCCGCGGATCCACAGAGCCCCGGTGAACCAGCCCGGGCGCGCCGCGCAACAACCCCAGAGAAGGAGCAGTGTCGCAGCATGCCGCTGACCGCTGACGTCAAGAAGCAGATCATGGCCGAGTACGCCACCGTCGAGGGCGACACCGGCTCCCCCGAGGTGCAGGTCGCGCTGCTCACCCAGCGCATCAAGGACCTCACCGAGCACTCCCGCGAGCACAAGCACGACCACCACAGCCGCCGCGGCCTGCTGCTGCTCGTCGGTCGTCGTCGCCGCCTCCTGCGTTACCTGGAGAGCACCGACATCGAGCGCTACCGTGCGCTGATCAAGCGCCTCGGCCTTCGCCGATAACAGCTTCGTGGAGAGCGGTTCCCGCCAAGGGGGCCGCTTCTTCGCGTATCCGGGGGGAATCTCCCTTCGGCACAACTGAAGAGACCCACAACTGAAGATCGTCACAGCAGAAGACCTACCGGGGCACAACGACGATGCTCCCGGTTCGCAGAGAGAAAAGGAGGACCCGATGGAGGGTCCTGAGATCACCGCCGCCGAAGCCACCATCGACAACGGCTCGTTCGGCACCCGCACCATCCGGTTCGAGACCGGTCGCCTCGCCAAGCAGGCTGGAGGCGCGGTCAGCGCCTACCTCGACGGCGAGACCATGCTCCTGTCGACCACGACGGCCGGCAAGACCCCCAAGGACCACTTCGACTTCTTCCCGCTGACGGTGGACGTCGAGGAGCGGATGTACGCCGCCGGTCGCATCCCCGGCAGCTTCTTCCGCCGCGAGGGTCGTCCGGGCACGGACGCCATCCTCACCTGCCGCCTCATCGACCGCCCGCTGCGCCCGACCTTCAAGAAGGGTCTGCGCAACGAGGTCCAGGTCGTCATCACCGTGCTGTCGGTCCACCCGGACCACCAGTACGACGTCCTGGCGATCAACGCCGCCTCGGCGTCGACGCAGATCTCCGGCCTGCCCTTCTCGGGCCCGATCGGTGCCGTCCGCGTCTCGCTCATCGACGGCCAGTGGGTTGCCTTCCCCAACTTCAGCGACATCGAGCGCTCGACCTTCGACATGGTCGTCGCCGGCCGCGTCGTCGGTGACGACGTCGCGATCATGATGGTCGAGGCCGAGTCCACCGAGTCGACGTGGAACCTCGTGAAGAACGAGGCCAAGACCGCGCCGACCGAGGAGGTCGTCGCCGAGGGGCTCGAGGCCAGCAAGACCTTCATCAAGGTCCTGTGCGACGCCCAGGCCGAGCTGGCCCGGGCGGCCGCCAAGCCGGTCGAGGACTTCCCGATCTTCCTCGACTACCAGGACGACGCCTACGCCGCCGTCGAGCAGGTCACCTCGGCCGACCTCGCGACCGCGCTGACGATCGCCGGCAAGGCCGAGCGCGAGGAGCGCCTCGACGAGATCAAGGAGGCCATGAAGGCCTCGCTCGCGGGCACTGAGGAGGCTCCCGGCGAGTTCTTCGGGCGCGACAAGGAGCTCTCGGCGGCCTACCGCTCGGTGCAGAAGGCGCAGGTGCGCCAGCGCATCCTGCGCGACAAGGTCCGCATCGACGGCCGTGGCCTCGCCGACATCCGCGCCCTGGGCGCAGAGGTCGAGGTCCTGCCGCGCGTGCACGGCTCGGCGCTCTTCGAGCGCGGCGAGACCCAGATCTTGGGTGTCACCACGCTCAACATGCTCAAGATGGAGCAGCAGATCGACTCGCTCGGGCCGGTCACCAAGAAGCGCTACATGCACAACTACAACTTCCCGCCCTACTCGACCGGTGAGACCGGCCGGGTCGGCAGCCCGAAGCGTCGCGAGATCGGCCACGGCGCGCTCGCCGAGCGTGCGCTCCTGCCGGTGCTGCCCCCGCGCGAGGAGTTCCCCTACGCGATCCGCCAGGTCTCCGAGGCCCTCGGGTCCAACGGCTCGACGTCGATGGGCTCGGTCTGCGCCTCGACGATGTCGCTGCTCAACGCCGGTGTGCCGCTGCGCGCCGCCGTGGCCGGCATCGCCATGGGTCTGGTCTCCGACGAGGTCGACGGTGAGACCCGCTACGCGGCGCTCACCGACATCCTCGGTGCCGAGGACGCCTTCGGCGACATGGACTTCAAGGTCGCCGGTACCCGCGAGTTCGTCACGGCCATCCAGCTGGACACCAAGCTCGACGGCATCCCGGCCTCCGTCCTCGCCGGTGCGCTGACCCAGGCCCGTGACGCGCGGATGCACATCCTCGACGTCATGAACGAGGCCATCGACGCGCCCGACGAGATGGCGCCGACCGCGCCGCGGATCATCACCGTCCAGGTCCCGGTCGACAAGATCGGTGAGGTCATCGGGCCCAAGGGCAAGATGATCAACCAGATCCAGGACGACACCGGCGCCGACATCAGCATCGAGGACGACGGCACCGTCTTCATCGGTGCGGTCGACGGCCCGTCGGCCGATGCTGCGCGCAACGCGATCAACGCCATCGCCAACCCGCAGATGCCCGAGGTCGGCGAGCGCTTCCTCGGCACCGTCGTCAAGACGACGACCTTCGGCGCCTTCGTCTCGCTGACGCCGGGCAAGGACGGCCTGCTGCACATCTCCGAGGTGCGCAAGCTCGTCGGTGGCAAGCGGATCGACGCCGTCGAGGACATCCTCGGTGTGGGCCAGAAGGTCCAGGTCGAGCTCAAGGAGATCGACCCCCGCGGCAAGCTGAGCCTCGCCGCCGTCCTCACCCCGGAGCAGGAGGCCGAGCTGGCCGCCGGCTCCAAGGGCGATGACGAGGGTGGCCGCGGTGGTCGCCGTGAGGGTGGCCGTGACGGCGGTCGCCGTCGTCGCCGCCGTGGCGACAACGACTCCGGCGAGTCCGCCGAGACCGAGTCGGCCGACGCGGGCGAGTCGCAGGACGACTGACCGCACGGTTCCTGACGAAGGGGGCCGATCCTCCAGCTGGAGGGTCGGCCCCCTTCGTCGTGCTCGCGGATGAGGGCGCGGCACGGGGCGAGCGCGTGGCTCCGGCTCAGCGCAGGGTGAAGCCGCGTGGCTGGCCACCCGAGGGGTGGGAGTTCTCGACCCACCGGTCGACGGCCTCGGTGTCGATGCTCTGCAGGGCCTCTCGTGCGGCGGGCGCATTGCCGCCCCTGACCTTGCAGTCGAGCGAGCCGGAGCGGATCGTGCAGTCGAGGGTGGAGCCCGGGTGCTGCTCGCGCAGCAGCGCGACCCCCTCGAGCCACCAGGCGATGGGTGCCTTGTCCACGGGCGCCAGGTAGTGCACGTCGGCGGTCGAGTCGAGACCGCGGATCGACCAGTCGGAGCCGCTCCAGCCGTGGGAGACGTTGGCCAGGCGGGTCGCCGACGCGGACGGGGTGTCGAGGATGGCCTGGTCGAAGACCACCTCCGACGTCACGGTCCGGATGCGCCCGCTGCCGGGCACCGGGTTGCTGTCGACCTCGACCTCGCTGACCCCCGGGATCGCCTCGACCTGCTCGGCGAAGGTCAGGGGGCGGGGGTCGGGGCGGGTGGCCGCCTGGTATCCCAACCACCCCAGCCAGGCCGCCAGGAGCGCGATCGTCACGACGACGGAGACGCCGACGAGCGGCGATGTCGTGGATCGACCGGTGCTCATGCGCCATCTCCCTGGGTGTCTCTCTGGTGGGGGTCCATCATCACCCACGCGGCCTCGCCTGTGGACAAGCGACGCGCACAACCGGCGCGTCGCTCATACCGTGGGGCGAACGTCGTTGCGACGGCGCCGAACTCACGCCACACCCCAGGGGGGAACCCTGAAGCCGCTACGCCTGCTCGTCGGATTCATCGCGGTGCTGCTCGTCATCGCCGGCGCGACGGTCACCGTTCTGCTCGGACCGGACGACACCTGGGGCGGTGAGCCCGAGGCAGTGCCCGACGCCAAGCCGGTCATCGTCTCCGGTCCGCAGTTGCTCGACGTCGCCGGGCGACCACTCGGTGAGCCCCTGGGGCGGCCGTGCCGATGGGCGCACGGAGCAGGACGGCCCGGTGCGAGTGCTGCGTGTCAAGCAGGGTCTGCTCGTCATCACGAACAAGCAGTGGGAGCGCAACCTGTACCTCGAGCAGGGATTCGAGTGGAAGCAGGCAACGCGCGAGCGCAAGATCCACGGTCCCCATCACCGTGACCTGGTCTACGACGAGCACTACCTGCTGTCGGCTGCCATCCTCATCCCCGACTCGGGGGCGCCCTCGGTCATCGGCAGCGACGGGGAGAGGGTCCTCGAATTCCCCCGCTGAGTGGGTTGGTCGGGCATGAGGAAGCCCCCGGCACCGTGCGGTGGCGGGGGCTTCCCGGCGTGGGGGAGCGGTCGCTCGGTCAGGCCGCGTGGCGCGCGGTGCGACGGGTCTCGTCGATCCAGCGCATCTCCATGCGGGTCCGGCCGTCCTTGCCGCGCACGGCGACCCAGGTGCAGATCAGCTTCGGGGCGGTGCGGGTGCTCTTGATGGTCGTCACGGTCATGTCGGACACCTCCTGTTCATGTTCTGTTCACCTACGACACTAACACCAAGGTGAACACAAGGTGAACGACGCGCCGGGTGAGCCGCTGATCGGGCGTCTTCGTAGGCTGACCCCCATGACGATGAAGGTGGCAGTGATCGGCGCCAAGGGGCGCATGGGTGTGACGGCCTGCGAGGCGGTCGACGGCGCGTCGGACCTCGAGCTGGTCGGGCGCTTCGACGAGGGCGACGACCTCGGCGACCTCGGCGGTGCCGACGTCGTCGTCGAGTTCACCGTTTTGGCCGCGAGCGAGCGCAATGTGCGCCACTGCGTCGAGCGGGGTGTCCACGTCGTCGTCGGCACCTCCGGTTGGACCGATGACCGGGCCACCCAGCTGCGCACCGAGGTCGAGGCGAAGGGGGGAGTGGGCGTGCTCATCGCCCCCAACTTCGCCATCGGTGCCGTGCTGATGATGCAGTTCGCCAAGCAGGCGGCGCGCTTCTACGAGTCGGTCGAGGTGGTGGAGCTGCACCACCCGCGCAAGGTCGACGCACCGAGCGGCACGGCCACCCGCACGGCGGAGCTGATCGCCGCCTCGCGCGCCGAGGCCGGGCTGGGGCCGGTCCCCGACGCGACGACCGAGGACCCCGACGGTGCCCGTGGCGCGAGCGTCGAGGGCGTCCCGGTCCACGCGGTGCGCCTGCGCGGTCTGGTGGCCCACCAGGAGGTGCTGCTCGGCAACGAGGGCGAGATGCTGACGATCCGTCACGACTCCTTCGACCGGGTCTCCTTCATGCCCGGGGTCCTCACCGGTGTGCGTGAGGTCGGCAAGCACCCGGGTGTGACCGTGGGCCTGGAGCACGTCCTCGGTCTCTGACCGCCCGCTGCCTGACCGTGAGCCGTCCCGACGGGTCTGCGCCGGTCAGCCCCAGCCGAGGGCGCGCAGGCCCGCGGCGAGTGCAGCGGCGGCGAAGATCACGACGACGAAGTTGGCCCGCAGCCACAGCAGCACGACCGCCAGGGCCACGGCGGCGAGTCGGGCATCGATGACGATCCCGTCGTCACCGCCGGCGGTCTGCGTGACGACGAGTCCCGCCAGGAGGGCGACGGGCAGCAGCCCGATGACCTTGGACCGGCGCCGTCCGTCGACGAGCGATTCCGGCACGAGGTAGCCGACGAACTTCGTGGCGTAGCCGAGGATGCACGCGGCCAGGACGCAGACCCACAGGGCCGTGGCGCTCACAGCAGGTCCCCCTCGGGCTGCTCGATGTCGTGGGCGCTGCTCGGCCCGGCGGAGGCGAGGCCGACCACGACGGCCGCCACGGCCGCGAGCAGCACCGGGACGCCCGCAGGCATCGGGGCGAAGCTGATCAGCGCGATCAGGGCGGCTAGAGCCGCGGTGACCTGACCGGTGCGATCCCTCAGGCGCGGCCAGATGAGCGCCACGAAGGCCGCCGCGGCGGCGGCGTCGAGACCCCACACCCGCGGGTCGCCGATGGCATTGCCGACGAGGGCGCCGACGAGGGTCGACAGGTTCCAGAAGACGTAGACGCCCAGACCTGCGGCCCAGAAGCCGGTGCGCTGCACCTCCGGCTCCTCCTGGGCCAGCGCGACCGCCGTCGACTCGTCGATCGTCAGGTGCGCGGCGCCCGCCCTTCGCCATCCCGTGAGGCGCAGGACGCGGGCGAGCTGGAGACCGTAGAGGCCGTTGCGGATCCCGAGGAGGGTGGAGGTCGCCACGGCCGTGATCGGGCTGCCGCCGGAGGCGATGATGCCCACGAGGGCAAACTGCGACCCGCCGGTGAAGAGCAGGAGCGAGAGCGCGACGGTCTGCCAGACGTCGAGCCCGGCGGCGATGCCGAGGGCGCCGAAGCTCACCCCGTAGACACCGGTGGCGAGACCGACCGAGATGCCCTGCCGGCGGGCGGCTGCCTGCTCCGCGGCGAAGGGGGTCGCGCTCACGACGGCGAGTCCGTCAGTGCCGCGACGAGCCGCACCTCCCGCGCGGTGTGGCCGTCGGGGGAGACGACGCGGTCGCGGAAGGCGCCGTCGGGGACGAGGCCGGCGCCGGTGAGGAACCCCCGCAGGTCCTCGTGCTCGACGAGGCACCACGTCGCCACGTGCTCCGCACCGGCCTCGCGCAGCAGGTCGACCGCGGCGTTGACCAGCCGCGAGCCGTGGCCCTGGCGCCGGTGGCCGGGGTGGATCCCGAGCGCGGAGATCTCGCCGGTGGTCTGGCCGGCGTCGGGGTCCTGGCTCGGGCCGATGGAGGCGAAGCCGACGACCTCGTCACCGGCGCACGCCACGAGCAGCCGGTAGACGCCGGACGGTGGGGTGCGCAGGGACTCCTGCCACGCGGACTCGAAGGCGCGTGGGTCGAAGCTCGCGTGCACCTGCGGCGGGACGACGCCGTCGTAGGCCTGCTGCCAGACGAGTGCCTGGACCCGGCCGACGGCCGGGGCGTCGTCGGGCCCGGCGGTGCGCACGCTCGCGTCGGCGGCCACCATCAGCGTCCCTCGAAGCGCGGCGTGCGGCGCTCGCCGAAGGCGCGCTGCCCCTCCGCGAGGTCGGAGCTGGCCCAGGCCCGGGAGAAGGCCGCGGAGTAGGCCTCGTCGGGAGCGGGGCTGGATTTCATGCCGATCTTGGACCCGGCCTGCGACAGCGGCGCGAGGGGCACGGCCGACCGGGCCAGGTCGAGAGCGGCGTCGAGGTCACCGCGGAGCTGGGCGAAGCCGAGCCGCCACGCGTCGTCGCCGTCGAGCACGGCCGCGGTGAGCACCATGTGCCGCGCGGCACCCTCGCCCCAGAAGCGGGCCACCCGGTCGAGCGTCCACTGGTCGACCATGAGGCCGAGCTTGGCGACGGGCACGGCGAAGCGGGCCCGCTCGCCGACCACCCGCAGGTCGCAGGCGACCGCGAGCTGCATGCCCAGCCCCATGCACGACCCGGAGATCGCGGCGATGGTCGTGATCGGCACGGCGGCGAGGTGCTGAAGGACCTCGGCCAGCCGCACGGTGAAGGAGACGTCCTCGAGCTCGGTGAGGTCGGCACCCGCGCAGAAGTGCCCCTCGGCCCCGGTGAGGACGAGCGCACGGGCCCCGCCGTCGACCGCCGCGACGACGGCCGAGTGCAGCTCCTCGAGCGTGGCCAGGTCGAGCGCGTTGCGGCGGTGCGGGCGATCGATCGTCAGGGTGGTGACGGCGTCGTGGGTCTCGCTGAGGATGGGCACGGCGTCAGCATACGGAGGGCGCGAAGGGGGAGCCGAGCCCCCTTCGTCCTGCAGGACCCGCCGGCCATTGCTACGGTCGAAGGCAGGGACAGCAGCAACCCGTAGGGGTCTGCAGGACAAGGGATCTGGCGCGGGTGACGTCCTCCCACACGCCCATCACACCCATGCCTGTCAGGGGGCTCGCGGACCTACGCGGCGTCGACGACGTGCACGCCGGCCGTCGGGTAGACCGAGTGCCGGGTGGTCACCACCACGGTGAGCCAGGAGGCACTCATCCTGTCGGCCGCGCTCGCGCTCAGGCGGCGAGCAGCAGCGCGCCGAGCGCGACGAGCCAGCTGACGAAGCTGCCGACGAGGAAGTACTCGGTCACCCGGTCGATGTCGGAGACGCGACGCTCGTCGTCGCTGCGGGCGTGGGACTTCAGCTCGGGCCAGCGGATCAGACCCTTGGCCGCGATGACCAGACCGGCCGCGGTGAGCTCCCCGGCCAGCCCCAGCCCGAGGATGAAGAGTCGCTCGAGCGGCCCGAGCAGACGGCCACCGCGCAGCTGTCCCTCGACCGCACCCGCCACGGGCACAGGCGGCAGGGCGCCGGTGGTGACCAGGACGAGCCGGACCAACCGGTTGCCCGTGGCCAGCTGCACGAGCACGAGCCCGGCGAGCAGCAGGGCGCGGTCCGGGGAGGGCTGCCACGGCAGTGCGCTCCACGTGAGCCAGTCGGCGAGCCACCCACTGACCGGCGGGGCCCAGCCCGAGGCGGCGAGCTGGACGGCGACGGCCACGACGAAGGTCGTGAGAGCCAGCCCGTGCCCGTGACCGGCGTCGGCCCGCTCCGCCGTCACCGTCCACGCGAGCAGCCCGACGGCCGCCAGAGCGGTGAGCGCGACACCGCCCCACGTCGCGAGAAGCCCTGCACCTGCGGCGACGAGGGCGAGCAGGAGCAGCCCGGCTGCGGGGACGCCCCGGGTCTCGCGGGGTCGTGCCGGGTGCGGTCCGAGGCTGCGGAGCAGGTCGGTGGCCCCGACCGCGACGAGGAGGGCGGCGAGGACGCTCATGCGAGGGCCGCCAGCTCGGCGTCGAGGGTGACGACCTGGTCGAGGCCGTCACGGCGCACGCGTCGGGAGACGGCGGTCGGGCTGATGCCCTCGGCCTCGGCGAGGGCGCGCTGGGTGGACCCGGCGAGCAGGCCGCGCAGCAGGCGTCTGGACCGCTCGTCGAGGTCGGCGAGGAGCAGGTCGCGGTGCCGCAGGGCTGCGTCGAGGGCCAGCCCGGTGGGGGAGTCCTCCACCCACCGGGTGCGCACGACCCGGGCGTCGCCGCGAGCACGCTCCTCGTCGGCCTTGGCCAGGGAGATCGCCTCTCGTGCCTGCCACCAGCCGGGGCCGTCCTGGATGTTCCCGTCGTCGCTGAGTGCGGTCACCTCGCCGCGGCCGAGGCCGTAGCGGGTCTCGACCTCGGGCAGCAGCCCGACCCGCAGCAGGAGTGCAGCGTGAGCAGCCTCGCCGCGGCGGCGCCAGGCCCCCTGGAACTCGTCGCCCACGGTCAGCCGCAGGGCCTGCAGCGGCTCGGTGCGGGTGTTGACATCGGCCAGGACCTCCTCGAGGCGCGCGTGCAGGGCGTGTCGGTCGGCGACGGAGCGAGAGCCGACGACGTCTCCGATGAGGGTGGCGACCGCAGTCATGTGAACATCATAGGTTAACTGGCCTCAAAATAAACCAATGCGGTCGACTTAGGTCGAGGTGATCCGGTGAGGTTCACGCTCGTAGGTGACGAAGTCGAAGCCCTCGCGGGGGGTCCGCTGCACCTCGCGCCACCCGTCGTCGACCTCGGGGAAGAAGACCTCGGCCTGCGGCGAGGCGGCGATCTCGGTCAGCTCCAGCCGCGAGGCCAGGCCGATCGTCTGGCGGTAGATCTCGCCACCTCCGACGACGAAGACCTCGCCCGGTCCGGCGACGGTCAGCGCCTCCGCCAGGGAGTGGACGGCGACGGCGCCGGGAGCCGACCACGCGTGGTCGGAGGTGATGACGACCGTGGTGCGGCCGGGGAGCGCACGGCCGATGGAGTCCCAGGTGTGTCGCCCCATGATCATCGTGCCGCCCATCGTCAGGGCCTTGAAGTGCGCCAGGTCCTCGGGCAGGTGCCACGGCATGCCGCCGTCGACCCCGATGGCGCGGTTGGCCCCCAGCGCCGCGACGAGCACCAGGCGCTGGTCGTGCCCCAGCTCGACGAAGGGGGGAAGCCTCCCGTCGCGCAGGCCCTCCAGCACGACCCGCTCGTGGGGGACGACCTGCTCGGGCAGCCGGGCCAGCGGCCACCACCGCAGGTCGGCCGCCTTGTCGGGCTCCTGCACGGTCGGCTCGCCCGACCAGTCGGTGACGTGGAAGAAGAAGTCGGCCCGCTGCTCGAGCCGGCCCGCTGCGCTCGTGCGCTGGAGCATCGTGAGGGGCGTCGCGGCCCCGACGTGCACACCGAGCTCCTCGAGGACCTCGAGGCGCAGGGCCTCGCTCGGGGCGCTCGCGTCCTCGACGTGCCCGGCCGCCCCGCAGGCCCACCAGCCGTCCATGAACCCGGTGCCCTGCCGCAGCTGGAGGAGCACCTCGGTGCCCGAGGCGCCCTCGCGGGTCATCACGGCGTAGGCCGCGGCGATGAGCGGGACCCGGCCGCGCAGCTCGTCGGGGACGCGTCGGGCGAGGCTCATACGGCGATCGGTGCCTTGATCGACGGCGCAGCCTCGTAGCCGACGAGGGTGAAGTCCTCGAGCTCGTAGGCGTCGATCGAGTCGCGCCGGGTGATCTCCATCCGCGGCAGCGGCCCGGGGGATCGGGTCAGCTGCTCGTCGGCCTGGTCGAGATGGTTGCTGTAGAGGTGGGCGTCGCCGAGCGTGTGGACGAACTCGCCCGGGTCCATGTCGACCTGCTGGGCGACCATCATCGTCAGCAGGGCGTAGGAGGCGATGTTGAAGGGGACGCCCAGGAAGATGTCGGCGCTGCGCTGGTAGAGCTGGCACGACAGCCGGGGGCGGCCCCCTTCGCCCGCCGGGGTGACGTAGAACTGGAACATCGTGTGGCACGGCGGCAGCGCCATCGAGTCGATCTCGGCGACGTTCCACGCCGAGACGATGTGCCGTCGGCTGTCGGGGTTGGTCCGCAGCCCCTCGACGACCCGCTCGATCTGGTCGATCGTGCCGCCGTCGGGGGTCGGCCAGGAGCGCCACTGGTGCCCGTAGACCGGGCCGAGCTCACCCTGCTCGTCGGCCCACTCGTCCCAGATGCTGATGCCGCGCTCCTGGAGCCAGCGCACGTTGGTGTCGCCGCGCAGGAACCACAGCAGCTCACCGATGATCGAGCGCAGGTGCAGCTTCTTCGTCGTGAGGACCGGGAAGCCCTCCGACAGGTCGAAGCGCATCTGGTGGCCGAAGACGCTCCGGGTGCCCGTGCCGGTGCGGTCGGACTTGTCCACGCCGTGGTCCCGGACGTGCTCGAGGAGGTCGAGGTACTGACGCATGGCGCCACGATAGACGCCACCACCGACGGCTACGCTGACCGCATGACGACTTCCCCCTTCGGACGGGTGGTCACCGCGATGGTGACGCCCATGACCCCAGACGGCGCGGTGGACGCACAGGGCGTCGCCGCCGTCGTCGAGCACCTCATCGCCACCGGACACGACGGTGTCGTCGTCAACGGCACCACGGGCGAGTCCCCGACGCTCAGCTCCGCCGAGAGCATCGCGATGGTCGAGACCGTCAAGCGCGCCGCGGGTGACCGGCTCGCGGTGACCGCGGGTGTCGGGTCCAACAACACCGCCCACGCCATCGAGATGGCGGCCGCGGCGACCCGTGCCGGCGCCGACGCGCTGCTCGTCGTCTCGCCCTACTACAACAAGCCGACCCAGGCCGGGCTGCTGGCCCACACGCGCGCCATCGCCGACGCGGCGAAGCTGCCGATCCTCCTCTACGACATCCCCGGGCGCACCGCGACCCCCTTCGCCGTGGAGACGCTCATCGCGCTCGCCGACCACGACCGGATCCTCGGCGTCAAGGACGCCAAGGGCGACCTGTGGGCCGCCTCCGAGGTCATGGCCGCGACCGACCTGCTCTGGTACTCCGGTGCCGACGAGCACAACCTCGCCCACCTCGCCCAGGGCGCCCACGGCATCGTCTCGGTCGTCGGCCACGTCGCCGGCCGCGACTACGCCGACATGATCGCCGCCGTCGACGCCGGTGACCTGGCGACCGCCCGCGAGATCCACCACCGCCTGATCCCCGTGACCAATGCCCTGATGTCGACGTCGCAAGGCGCCATCATGGCCAAGGCCGCGCTCGTCGAGCTCGGGGTCATCTCCCACGCCACCGTGCGTCTGCCCTACGTCGAGGGGCCGGCCGAGCACCTCGAGATCGTCCGCGCCGGTCTGGCCGCGTCCGGGATCGGAGGTGCCGCATGAGCCACCCGCACCCCGACCTCGAGCTGCCGCCACCGCTCGCCGACGGAGCCCTGCGCGTCGTCGCGCTCGGCGGTCTCGGCGAGGTCGGCCGAAACATGGCCGTCGTCGAGCACCAGGGGCAGCTGCTCATCATCGACTGCGGCGTGCTCTTCCCCGAGGACCATCAGCCGGGCGTCGACCTGATCCTGCCCGACTTCGAGTACATCCTCGACCGGCTCGACGACGTGCAGGCGATCGTCCTCACCCACGGCCACGAGGACCACATCGGCGCCGTGCCCTACCTGCTCAAGCACAAGCCCGACATCCCGCTCGTCGGCTCGATGCTCACGCTCGCCCTCATCGAGGCCAAGCTCAAGGAGCACCGGATCAAGCCCTTCACCCTCGGGGTCAAGGAGGGCGGGCGCGAGAGCTTCGGCGTCTTCGACTGCGAGTTCATCGCGGTCAACCACTCGATCCCCGACGCGCTGGCGGTCTTCGTGCGCACCGAGGGCGGCACCCTGCTGCACACGGGCGACTTCAAGATGGACCAGCTGCCGCTCGACCGTCGGCTGACCGACCTGCGGGCCTTCGCCCGGGTCGGCGAGGAGGGGGTCGACCTCTTCCTCACCGACTCGACCAATGCCGAGGTCCCCGGCTTCACCACCCCCGAGCGCGAGATCGGGCCGGCGATCGACACCGTCTTCCGCAATGCCCAGCGTCGGATCATCGTCGCCTGCTTCTCCAGCCACGTGCACCGCGTCCAGCAGGTCCTCGACGCCGCCGAGCGCAATGGCCGCAAGGTCGCGATGGTCGGTCGCTCGATGGTGCGCAACATGGGCATCGCCGCCGACCTGGGCTACCTCAAGGTGCCCGACCGGGTCCTCGTCGACGTCAAGAAGCTCGACAACTACCCCGACGACGAGGTCGTGCTCATCTGCACGGGCAGCCAGGGCGAGCCCATGGCCGCTCTGTCGCGCATGGCCAACCGCGACCACCGCATCGACGTCGGCGACGGCGACACGGTGCTGCTCGCCTCGAGCCTGATCCCCGGCAACGAAAATGCCGTCTACCGGGTCATCAACGGCCTCATGCGGCTGGGCGCCGACGTCGTGCACAAGGGCAACGCCAAGGTGCACGTCTCCGGTCACGCCAGCGCGGGCGAGCTGCTCTATTGCTACAACATCGTCAAGCCGCGCAATGTCATGCCGGTCCACGGCGAGTGGCGGCACCTCGTCGCCAACGCCGACCTGGCGATCCAGACGGGCGTCGACCCCGACCACGTCGTGCTGGCCGAGGACGGCGTCGTCGTCGATCTCGTCGACGGTCGCGCGCGCATCACCGGGGCAGTGCCCTGCGGCTACGTCTACGTCGACGGTTCGAGCGTCGGGGGTGCGACCGAGGAGCTGCTCAAGGACCGTCGCATCCTGCGCGACGAGGGCTTCATCTCCGTCATGGTCGTCGTCGACTCCTCGACCGGCAAGGTCATCGCCGGTCCGGAGATCACCGCCCGCGGCTTCGCCGAGGACGACGAGATCTTCACCCAGGTCGAGCCCAAGATCATCGCGGCGCTCGACGAGGCGGCCCGCAAGGGCACGACCGACACCCACCAGCTGCAGCAGGTCGTGCGCCGTGCCGTCGGTGGCTGGGTCGGCGGCAAGATCCGCCGACGCCCGATGATCATCCCGGTGGTCGTCGAGGCCTGAGGACGCCGGGGCGAAGGGGGCCTGCCGGGTCCCCCTTCGCCCTACCCGAGGAGGGTCACAGGGCGCGCAGGACGCCGAGGAGTCGGTCGATGTGCTCGGTCGTGGTGCCCAGACCGGCGCTGATCCGCACGGCGGTGTCCTGCTCGTGCTCCGCGAGGAGGTCGTCGACGAGCAGGTGCGCGCAGAACTTGCCGTCGCGCACGCCGATGCCGTGGTCGTCGCCGAGGACGCGGGCGACCTCGCTGCTGTCGTGGCCGTCGACGGTGATCGTGGCGACGGGCGCGGCGTCGCCACCACCGAAGAGCGAGTGCACGTGCACACCGGGGATCTGCTGCAGTCCGGCGAGCAGGCGGATGCGCAGCGCCTGCTCGTGGTCGACGATCGCCTGCTCGTGCTCGGTGATGATCTCGCAGGCCGTGGCCAGGGCGACGGCGCCCAGGACATTGGGGGAGCCGGCCTCGTGGCGCGCGGGGCCACAGGTCCACTCGGTCTCGTCCAGGCCGACGCGGGCGGTGGCCCCGCCTCCGGCGAGGTAGGGGGTCGCGGCGTCGAGCCAGTCGCTGCGCCCGACGAGCACGCCGGCACCGAAGGGGGCGTAGATCTTGTGCCCGGAGAAGGCCACGTAGTCGATGCCCAGGGCGTCGATGTCGACCCGGCGGTGCGGGACGACCTGCGCGGCGTCGAGGGCGAAGCGCGCGTCGTGCTCGTGGGCCAGCGCCGCGAGGCGCTCGATCGGCCAGTGCTCGCCGGTGACGTTGGACGCGCCCGTGGCGACGACGAGCCGGTGCTCGGCCGGGTGGTTGCGCAGGGCCTGCTCGAGCAGGGCGACGGCCTCGTCGTGGCTGTGCGGCACCGGCAGGCGCAGCGCGTCACCCCACGGCAGCAGTGCCGCGTGGTGCTCGGAGGCGAAGACGAAGACCTTGGTGCCCGCGGGCAGCGCCCGCGCGAGCAGGTTGAAGGAGTCGGTCGTGTTGCGGGTGAAGACGACGTGGTCGTCGGTGCGGGCGCAGACGAAGGCTGCGACGGCTTCGCGAGCGGCCTCGTAGCGCGAGCTGGTCACGCGGGAGGCGAAGCCGGCGCCCCGGTGCACCGAGGAGTAGGTGACGGCCGCGGCGGCGACCTCGTCGGCGACCGCCCGGAAGGCGGGCGTCGTCGCGCCGTGGTCGAGGTGGGCGTACTCGACGCTCGAGCCGTCCTCGTCGCGGTAGCTCAGCCCCTCGGAGACGAGCTGCGGCAGGGCGGTGGTCGTGCGGTGCAGGTCGGAGATGGTCATGACGGTGCTCCTGGTCCTTCGGGGACCCAGGTGGCGACCGTGAGTCCGCGCTTGCCGGGCGACGGTCTGTCGCCGGCCAGGTCGTCACCCGGAGCACCCCACCGCGGAGGAGGGTTGCCGACCAGCTAGCCGGGGCTTGTCGCTGGTACTCGTGACCTTGGGTCAAGACCATAGCCCACGTCCGGAGGCCGCTGTCGAGCCCCGGCCGGCCGTGTCTCGGTTCGTGGACGTCAGGCCAGGGCGAGCGCGAGGACCGCGCCGGCCACGAGGTAGGGGCCGAAGGCGAGCTGCGTCGTGCGCGATGCCTTGCGCGTGAGCAGCAGTGCGAGAGCGGCGATCCCGCCGATGACGAAGCCGAGCCAGATACCCACGACCAGCTGGCTCCAGCCGAGCCAGGCGAGCGTCGGGGCGATCGAGACCATGAGCTTGGCATCGCCCATCCCGATCGAGCGTCCGAAGAGGACGAAGGCGAGCAGCACGGTCCCGCCCCCGACGAGGACGGCGGCGAGACCCGCGCGGGAGAGGGCGCCCCAGTCGCCGGTCACGGCCGACGCGACGGTGAGGAGCACCCCCTGGACCGGCACGAGCGGCAGGGTGATGGCATTGGGCAGGCGGTGCACGTCGGCGTCGATCGCGGCGAGCACGAGCCCGGCCGCGGCGAGGGCGAGCGGCGCCAGCAGCGTCGTCCAGTGCCGGTCGGCGAGGCCGAGCGCGACGACCAGCCCGACGAAGGGAGCGAGCGCCGGGACCCAGAGATGGCGGGGGAGGGGACCCCCTTCGTCATCGCGGCGGTAGTGGCCGGCGCGCAGCCACCGCCACGCGAGGGTGCCGAACACGGTCGCGGCGAGCACGACGACGAGGGTCCGGGTGTCCACGGGGCGAGGTTATCCGCTGTGATCCGTGGCCGGTGGTGCGCGTGTGACGCGTGTGTCAGAGGGTGCTTTCGCCTACCCTGCGGAACATGGCCACTCGTCCGTCGACCACCTCGCGCAGCAAGGGCGCCAGCTCCCGACCCAAGGGCTCCACCCGCCCGTCGGGTCGCAAGGCACCCGCCAAGAGCAGCGCGAAGGGGAGGACCTCCTCCCGCAAGCCCGCGTCCGGTGGGGGTCTGCCCCTGCCCGTCGCCGCGGTCCAGCGCACCTGGATGGGTGTCGCCCACGCGACCGGCTCCGGGGTGCGCCGCATCGGCACCAGCGCGAGCCAGATCGAGCCCGAGCACCGCCGAGACGGCTGGGGCTTCCTGGCGCTGGCGCTGGCGCTCGTCGTCGCCGTGCGCGAGTGGTGGGGCCTCAGCGGCGCCTTCGGCGACGTCGTGCACGCGGTGGCTGCGGGCACCTTCGGCCGGGTCGCCTACGCGCTGCCGATCGTCCTGCTCCTGCTCGGCGTGCGTCTGCTGCGCTCGGCGAGCGAGCCCGCCTCCGACGCCCGGCTGGGCTTCGGCAGCGTCATGCTGCTCTTCGCGGCCTCGGGCCTGACGCACATCGCCAAGGACATCCCGCAGCCGCCCGACGGCGCGGGCCCGATGCGTGACGCCGGGGGCATCGTCGGCTTCCTCGCCTCCGACCCGCTGTCGACGGCCGTGACCGAGTGGCCGGCGACGATCCTGCTCGTCCTGCTGGGGCTCTTCGCCCTCCTGCTGCTCACCGGCACCCCGCTGCACGAGGTGCCGCAGCGGCTGGCCTACGTGCGCGCCGCCTTCACCGGTGAGGTGCCGAGCCACGTCACCGCAGCCGACGTCGACGCCCGCCACGATGCGGCCAAGGCGGCGGTCACCCGCGCCCGGCGCCGACGCGCCATCGACCCCGACGAGGAGCAGTCCGGGGAGCGAGACGGCGACACCGCCTACGACCAGGCCGCCGTCGTGCAGCCGGTCGGCAAGGGCCGTCGCAAGAAGTCGGCGGCACCCGCCGCCGACGTCGAGGAGACGACCGAGACCCCGCAGCCCGAGGCCGGCGGGCCGCGCCCGGGCGAGAAGCGCCCGACGAAGAATCCGGCCGTCGCGCCGGTCCCCAGCGGCAAGACCGAGCTGCAGCCGCCGCCGACGACCCAGCTGCCGCAGCGTGTCGAGCAGCTCGCCCTCGCCGGCGACGTCACCTACACGCTGCCCGACAGCCAGTACCTCAAGCCCGGCGCACCGCACAAGGAGCGCTCCGCGGCCAACGACAAGGTCGTCGAGTCGCTCACGGGCGTCCTCGACGAGTTCGGCATCGACGCCCAGGTCACCGGCTTCCACCGCGGCCCGACCGTCACCCGCTACGTCGTCGAGCTCGGGCCCGGTGTCAAGGTCGAGCGGGTCACCGCGCTGTCGAAGAACATCGCCTACGCCGTCGCCTCGGCCGACGTACGCATCCTCAGCCCCATCCCCGGCAAGTCGGCCATCGGCATCGAGATCCCCAATGCCGACAAGGAGATGGTCTGCCTCGGCGACGTCCTGCGCTCCGACGTCGCCCGCAACAACGAGCACCCGATGGTCATGGGTGTCGGCAAGGACGTCGAGGGCGGCTACGTCATCGCCAACCTCGCGAAGATGCCGCACATCCTCGTCGCCGGCGCCACGGGCTCCGGCAAGTCGTCCTTCGTCAACTCGATGATCACCTCGATCCTCATGCGGGCCACGCCCGACGAGGTGCGCATGGTGCTCGTCGACCCCAAGCGGGTGGAGCTGACGGCCTACGAGGGCATCCCGCACCTCATCACCCCGATCATCACCAACGCCAAGAAGGCGGCCGAGGCCCTGCAGTGGGTCGTGCGCGAGATGGATATGCGCTACGACGACCTGGCGACCTTCGGCTACAAGCACGTCGACGACTACAACAAGGCCGTCAAGGCGGGCAAGGTCGAGCCGATCCCCGGCAGCGAGCGGGTCATCCAGCCCTACCCCTACCTCCTCGTCATCGTTGACGAGCTCGCCGACCTGATGATGGTCGCGCCCCGCGACGTCGAGGACTCCATCGTGCGCATCACCCAGCTGGCACGTGCGGCCGGCATCCACCTGGTGCTCGCGACCCAACGCCCCTCGGTCGACGTCGTCACCGGTCTGATCAAGGCCAACGTCCCCTCGCGCATGGCCTTCGCCACCTCGTCGCTCGCCGACTCCCGCGTCGTGCTCGACCAGCCCGGCGCCGAAAAGCTGCTGGGTCAGGGTGACGCGCTCTTCCTACCCATGGGCAAGTCGAAGCCGATGCGTGTCCAGGGCGCCTGGGTCACCGAGTCGGAGATCGAGCAGGTCGTCGGTCACGTCACCGGCCAGCTCAAGCCGACCTACCGCGAGGACGTCGCGCCCGAGACGCCCAAGAAGCAGATCGACGAGGACATCGGCGACGACCTGGACGTGCTGCTCCAGGCGACCGAGCTCGTCGTCACGACCCAGTTCGGCTCGACGTCGATGCTCCAGCGCAAGCTGCGGGTCGGCTTCGCCAAGGCCGGCCGGCTCATGGACCTGCTCGAGTCGCGCGGCGTCGTCGGCCCCTCCGAGGGCTCCAAGGCCCGCGACGTGCTCATCACGCCCGAGGACCTGCCGACGACCCTGGCCCTGATGAAGGGCGAGGAGCCGCCGGCCGCGGAGGAGCCGGTCGCCGAGGTGGATGCCGACGAGGACGACGCGGCTCCCGCCGCCCAAGGCGTCTCGACCGACACCGACGTCATCGACCTGCGCGAGGGCTCACCGGCCGCCACGCACGACCGCTACGCGGCGGACCCGATCGGGACCGAGGTCGTCGAGGAGTGGACCGAGGACGACGACGAGGACGCCTGGTCGCTCACCGACCGTCGCTGACCGACTCGTCCGTCGTGGCGGACCCGTCCGGGGCGACGGGCCCGTCATCCACGACGCCCGCCTCGACGAGCTCGGCCCGCACGTCCTCGTAGAAGTCGAGGACCTCGGCGCCCTGCACCGGCCCGCCAGCGAGCGCTCCGTCGGCACCCAGCAGCACCGCGCCCGGGGTGCCGACCCGGAAGATCCGGGCAGTGATCGCGTCGGGGTCGCGCAGGACGCGACCGGCGAGGTGGGGCTGGGCGGCCACGGCCTCGTCGAGGGGAGACCACACCACGGCCCGCAGGGAGACCGGCCCGAGCCCGGCGTCCCACTCCGGCAACCGCTCGATGACCGGCAGGCAGGAGCCGCACGACGGGGAGAGGAAGAGCAGGAGCACCGCCCCCGAGCTGGTCAGCTCGTGCATCGTCACCGTCTGCCCGTCCTCGGTCTCCAGCACGGCGAAGGGGATCGGCTGGCGCTCGTAGTCAGCCTCCTCTCCGGAGTCCGCGCTGTCAGCGGTGACCGGCTCGCGGGTGAGCGGACCCCCCTTCGCCCCGCCGAAGGTGACGACGACCACGGCAACGGTCAGCACGACCAGACCCAGCCAGACCCAGGTCTGTGCCGAGGCATCGAGGAGGCGGGCCGCGACAGAGTTGTCGGCCGTGGCCGACCACACGCCGAGGGCGGCGACGACGACGAGCAGCACATTGCGCAGCGCGGTCCGGCGCGTGACCTCACCCAGCCCGAGCCGGCCGAAGCAGCTGCAGGTCACCGGGTAGCCGAACCCCAGCGCACGCACGATCACCACCAGGTAGGCGACGAAGAGCGCCAACACCACGACCGAGACGGCCAGCGCGAAGGGGGGCGGCGTGACGACGATCGCCACCGCGAGCACGATCTCGGCCCACGGCAGCAGGACCGGGGCGGGGGAGCGGGTGACGGCCCGCGGCAGGCGCAGCTCGCCGAATGCGCTGCGCGTCTCCTCGGGGTGACGGACCTTGGCGACCCCGCTCACGACCAGCAGGAGGGCGGCGACGAGCGGCGGCAGCAGCAATGGGGCGACGAGCACAGCGCGAGTCTAAGGTTGCCCCATGACGAAGGTCTGGTACGAGCTCGACAGGCGGCCGACGGGGGTCCGTTACTGGGCCGCCGTCGTGCGCAAGCAGCCCTCGGCAATCCTCGTCGGCATCCAGCTCTTCGCGATCGTGCTGCTGCCCTGGGTGGAGTCGGAGAACTGGGGCCGGGCGGTCATCACCTCGCTGTCGCTCTTCGCGGTGACCTTCGGCATCTGGGTCGTGCGCTCCACCCCGGCCCTCACCTGGCTGGCGCTGGGCATCGGCTTCCCGGCCTTCGTCCTCGAGGTGTGGTCGGTGGTCGACCGGAGCAACGTGCCGGTCACCTTTGCCGCGCACCTGCTGCTCGCGATCTTCTACATGTACGTCGCCTACGGGCTCGTGGCCTACATGTTCGCCGACACCTGGGTGACCAAGGACGAGCTCTTCGCCGTCGGCGCCGCCTTCACCGTGCTGCTCTTCGGCTTCACCTATCTCTTCGTCGCGATCCAGACGCTCGAACCGGGGTCCTTCGACGGGCACACGGGCATCGGGCCGAAGTCCTTCCTCGAGCTGCTCTACTTCTCGGCGGCCAACCTCACGAGCGTCGGCCTGTCGGACGTCGTGGCCATCGAGCCCCATGCGCGGGCCGCGACGATCGTCGAGCAGCTGGGCGGTGTGCTCTACGTCGCGATGGTGATCTCCCGGCTCGTGGCCCTGACGGTGAGCCGGGCGCGCAGCTGACGCCCTGAGGTTGCCCGGCCGGTCGCGTCGTGTCGGCCGACGGCCCCCGGGCCACCTAGAGTGTGGGGCATGTCCGTCTCCACCCGCAGCGTCGCCCTGGTCACCCTGGGATGCACCCGCAACGACGTCGACTCCGAGGAGCTCGCCGGCCGGCTGTCCGCAGAGGGGTGGACCCTCGTCGACGACGCCGCTCAGGCCGATGTCGCGGTGGTCAACACCTGCGGGTTCATCGAGCAGGCCAAGAAGGACTCCATCGACGCGATCCTGGAGGCCAATGACCTGCGCGAGCACGGTCGCACCCAAAAGGTCGTGGCCGTCGGCTGCCTCGCCGAGCGCTACGGCAAGGAGCTGGCCGACGAGCTGCCCGAGGCCGACGCGGTGCTCGGCTTCGACTCCTACACCGACATGAGCGCCCACCTGAGGGCGGTGCTCGACGGGCACGCCCCCGAGGCCCATGTCCCCGGTGACCGCCGCAAGCTGCTGCCGATCTCCCCGGTCGACCGCGATGCCAGCGACCTCGCCCTCCCGGGGCACAACGCCGCCGACCTGCCCCGTGCCCGGCTCGACGACCGCCCGTGGGCCCCGCTCAAGATCGCGTCCGGCTGCGACCGTCGGTGTGCCTTCTGCGCGATCCCGACCTTCCGGGGCGCCTTCGTCTCGCGCCGGCCCAACGACGTCGTGGCCGAAGGGAGGTGGCTCGCCTCCCAGGGGGTGCGCGAGCTCTTCCTCGTCAGCGAAAACTCCACGTCCTACGGCAAGGACCTCGGCGACCTCGACCTGCTCGAGCAGCTGCTCCCCGAGCTCGTCGCCATCGAGGGCATCGAGCGGATGCGCGTGTCCTACCTGCAGCCGGCCGAGATCCGCCCCGGCCTCCTGCGCGCCATGGCGAGCACCCCGGGCGTCGTGCCCTGGTACGACATCTCCTTCCAGCACGCTGCCGGGCCCCTGTTGCGGCGCATGCGGCGCTTCGGTGACACCGACTCATTCCTCGGCCTGATCGAGGGCATCCGTGAGAATCAGCCCGAGGCCGGCATCCGCTCCAACGTCATCGTCGGTTTCCCCGGCGAGACCGAGGAGGACGTCGCCGAGCTCGAGCGCTTCCTCGTCGCGGCGCGCCTCGACGTCGTCGGGGTCTTCGGCTACTCCGACGAGGACGGCACCGAGGGTGAGCTGCTCACCGACAAGGTCGATCCCGAGGTCATCGCCGAGCGGGTCGACCGACTCACCCGGCTCGTCGAGGAGCTGACCGCCCAGCGCGCCGAGGAGCGCATCGGCGAGCAGGTCACCGTGCTCGTCGAGGAGGTCGACGAGGAGAGCGGCGAGGTCGTCGGTCGTGCGGCCCACCAGGGCCCCGACGTCGACGGCGTCACCCTGCTCACCGGCGAGGTCGACGACCTGGTCGTCGGCGCGCTCGTCACCGCCGAGGTCGTGGGCACCGAGGGCATCGACCTCATGGCGGAGGTACGCGCATGAGCACCGAGAGCACGACCCCGGCCCCCAGCCCGTGGAACCTCCCCAATGCCCTGACGGTCATGCGCATCCTGCTCGTGCCGGTCTTCGTCTGGCTGGTGCTGCGCCACGGCGGCGACGACACCGGCACGCGGTGGTGGGCCTGGGGCGTCTTCGCCGTCGCCATCATCACCGACCGCATCGACGGGGACCTCGCCCGCGCCAAGGGCCTGGTCACCGACTTCGGCAAGGTGGCCGACCCGATCGCCGACAAGGCGCTCACCGGTGCCGGCTTCATCACGCTGTCGATGATCGGCGAGATCCCGTGGTGGATCACCGTCGTCATCCTCGCCCGCGAGCTCGGCATCACGCTCATGCGCTTCTGGGTGATCCGGCACGGGGTCATGCCGGCCAGCCGCGGCGGCAAGCTCAAGACCTTCCTGCAGGCCCTGGCCATCGGACTCTTCGTCCTGCCGCTCGCGGCCTTCCCCCTCGAACAGCTCTGGCGGGGTCTGGCGTGGGTCATCCTCATCGCGGCGCTGGTTGTCACGGTCGCGACGGCCGTCGACTACGTCATGAAGGCGCTCACCCTGCGGTCGACGAGTGACCGTGCGCGGATGAAGCGGGAGCGCAAGGCCGCAGGTGGACGCTGACGCAGCAGATCTCCTCGCGGCCCTCGGGGCGCGTGGCTGGTCGCTGGGCACCGCCGAGTCCCTGACCGGCGGGCTGCTCGCGGCGACGGTGGTCGAGGTCCCGGGGGCGTCGGCCACCTTTGCCGGTTCCGTCGTCGCCTACGACCCGGCGGTCAAGATCTCGCTCCTGCAGGTCGACCCCGCTCTCATTGGCCGGGTCGGCACCGTCGACCAGCAGGTGGCGACCCAGATGGCGAAGGGGGCCTGCCGCGCCCTGGGCGTCGACGTCGCCCTCGCGACGACCGGTGTCGCCGGCCCCGGCCCGAGCGAGGGCCACCCGGCGGGCACCGTGTGGCTGGCCTGCGCCTGGCCGGGGGGACTACGCACGCGACGTCTGGCGTTGACCGGAGGGCGTGCCGCCGTGCGCGCGGGCGCGGTCGCCGCCGCGCTCGACTTGGCCCGTGACGTCGTGCTGACCGTTGACGGGGGCACACCTGAGCGTTGAGGGCCGGCCGGGGTACGGTGGACCCAGACGTAGTAGATGTCGAGGAGGTGACCCCCATGGTGGTGCTGCTGCGCGAGGAGCTCGGTGACGTGCTGCGTGATGCCCGCCGCTCCCAGGGGCGCACCCTGCGTGACATCTCGGCCAAGGCGTCGGTCTCCCTCGGCTACCTGAGCGAGATCGAGCGCGGCGAAAAGGAGGCCAGCTCCGAGCTGCTCGCCTCGATCTGCGCGGCCCTCGAGATGCCGATGTCGCACGTCTTCACCGAGATCGCCCAGCGGGCCGACCGCGCCGAGCGCTCCAGCGCGCCGGTCACCCTGCCGGTGGCAGCGCGCGACGACGACGTCGTCTCCGCGGCCTGACGCTCCCGCCGCCTCAGCGCCGGGTTCGGCGACCGGACCCCAGCGGCCCCTGCACTCGCCCGTCGTCGGTCGGAGCGAGCCCACCCTGACAGCTCGGGCAGGAGAAGAAGACCCGATCCGGGCCCGCACGGCCGAGCGGTGCCACCCGAACCGTCGTGCCGCAGCGTCGGCAGGGGAGCCCGGAGCGTCCGTGGACCCACGACCGGCGGTCGGCGCGCAGCACCCCGGTCGAGGACTGCACAGCGTGCTCCTTGCCCCGGTCCATCAGCTCGTGCACCCGGGTCACGAGCGCGGCGATCGTCTCTGCGGGCAGACCGCCGGCGTCTCGCCACGGGTGCAGGCGCTGGGCGAAGAGTGCCTCGCTGGCCCAGAAGGTCCCGACCCCCGCGAGCACCCGCTGGTCGAGGAGCGCCGCCGCGATCGAGGTGCCGGCCGGTTGGCCGGTCAGGCGACGGGCGACGAGGTCGGGGTCCCAGTCGTCACCGAGCACGTCGGGACCCAGGTGCCCGATGAGTCGGTGCTCCTCGGTGCGCGGCACGACGTCGAGCTCCCCGAGACGCAGGCCCAGCGTCGTCCACTGGTCGTTGCCGATCGCCGCGCGCAGGTCGGACCGGCGAAGGGAGCGCCGCGCGGCCTCGGAGCCGGCAGCTTCGACCCGCCAGGAGCCCTCCATGCGCAGGTGCGTGTGCAGGGTCCACCCGGTGGTGAACCGGTGGAGCAGGTGCTTGCCGCGGGGCACGACCTCGTCGACGACCGCCCCCACCAACGGCGCCTCGTCGGCCTCGCCCCACCGCAGGTCGACGAGCGCTGCGGGCGTGCCGGCGAGGGCCGCGTGCAGTCGCTGAGCCGTCCGCCAGACGGTGTCGCCCTCGGGCACGGTCAGCCTCGCCCGCCCGGGCGCAGTCGCAGCCCTCGGGGGGTCATCGTGAACCCCGCGCCCGTGAGGGCGCGGGCCAGTGGCTCCTGCGAGCCGAGCACGGCCGCCCCGTCGGCGCGCTGCACGGTGAGCCGACCCAGGGCCCCGCGCTGCACCGCGTCGGCCAGGCCACGCGCCGCGGCCTCGAGGGTCTCGTCGTCGCTCGGCCACGACAGCAGGGTGCGGCCGCCGCGCTCGACGTAGAGCACCAGCCGTCCGTCGACGGCGACGACGAGCGCTCCCGCCTTGCGTCCGGGCTGGTGCCCGCCCGCGTCGCGCTCGGGCCAGCGCAGGGCCGCACCCCAGGGGTTGGCGGGGTCGGTGGCGGCGAGCACGACGGCCCCGTCGGGCGCCGCGGCCGAGCGGACCTCGTCGACCGCGCCGGGCACCGCGAACTGCGAGGCGCCCAGGCCCTCGATGAAGTAGCCGCGTCGCACCTGACCGGCCTCCTCGGCGGCGCCGAGCACGCGGTGGATCGCGGCGAACCCGCCCTCGACCTCTTCGGCGACGACGGCGCCGCGGGTCACGACGCCGTGGCGGTCGAGCAGCCCCTCGGCGGCCGCGTGGATGCGCAGCGTCGGGTCGCTCTCGGCCACGGGCAGCGCCGACCAGCGCCCGGCGGCACGAGGCGGGCCGCTGCGCTGCGGGACCGTGGGTCGGCCCAGCCGAGGCCGACCGCCGTAGCGGCCACGGGTCGCGGGACGACGCTGCGGCTTGTGGGCGCTGCGGCCACCGGCGAGCAGTCCACGTACGGGCGCGAGGGTGTCGCCGGTGACCAGCCCCCGGTGCGCGAGCGACCACAGCACGTCGGCGAGCTCCTCGTCGTCGACCCGCTCCTCGCCCTCGGTCCGCTCGCGGGCGAGTGCGTCGGAGAGGTCGCGGAAGAAGTAGGCGCCACCTCCGGCCAGGGCCTCGTGCACGCGGGACTCGATCGCGCCGAGGTCGGCGGTGTCGGGGAGCGGGAGGGTCGTCGCCGCACCGTCGGCGAGGTGCAGGCTGATCCATGCGTCGTCACCGGGCAGACTGCCGTGCCCGGCCCAGAGCACCTCGCCCGTCGCCATGAGGTCGTCGAGCACGGGGGCGATGGCGTCGTCGACCCGGGAGGGCAGGACGAGCGACTCGAGGGCGCTGGCCGGCACCGCCACGCCGCTCAGCTGCTCGACGGACCGCAGCACGCCGTCGCGTCCGCGCATGCGGCGCCCCACGCCCTGCCACCCGGGCAGGAAGCGGGCGTACTGCCTCGGCTCGACCGGCTCGACCTCGTGACGCAGCGCCGCGAGGGAGCGCCGGCGCAGCACCCGCAGGACCTCGGCGTCGCAGAACTCACCACCGCGGCCGCCGCACTCGACCGGCAGGAGATCGCCCTCGACGAGCCGGCCGGTCTGCACCAGGCGTCGCAGGGCGTCGGTCGCCACGGCTCGGCCGAGGCCGTAGTGGGCGGCGAGGTCGGCTGAGGCGAAGGGGACGTGCGTGCGGGCGTAGCGGGTGACGAGGTCCCCGAGGGGGTCTGCGGCCGGCTGCAGCAGCGACTCGGCGAGCCCGGGGGGCAGGCTGACGCCGAGCGCGTCGCGCAGGCGCGCGGCGTCCTCGGTGCTGGCCCAGCGGTCCTCGCCGGCGACGCGCACCGCGATGACCTGGCGGCTGTCCTCGAGCTCCGCGAGCGCGGTGCGGACCGCCTCGGTGCCGAGGCGGCTGCGGGCGCCGAGCGCCTGGAGCGACAGCGGCCCCAGGACGCGCAGCAGGTCCAGCAGGTCCTCGCCGTCACGGGCGGCTCGCTCGGGAGTGAGGCACTGCAGCTCGGCGGCGGTGCGCTCGACGGCCGCCGGGTCGAGCAGGTCGGCCAGCGAGAGCTGCTCACCGCGGCCGAGCAGGTCCGCGAGCAGGGTGGGGTCGAGGGTCAGCGCCGCGGCGCGACGCTCGGCGAGCGGGGAGTCTCCCTCGTAGAGGAACTGCGCCACGTAGCCGAACATCAACGACGCGGCGAAGGGGGAGGGGCGCGGGCTCTCGACGTCGACCAGCGTGATCCGGCGCCCGGCGATGTGCCTCATGAGCTCGGTCAGGGCCGGGACGTCGAAGACGTCCTGGAGGCACTCGCGCACGGCCTCGAGGACGATCGGGAAGTCGGCGTGGCCGCTGGCGACCTCGAGGAGGGCGGCGGCACGCTGGCGCTGCTGCCACAGGGGTTGTCGGCGGTCCGGTCGGCGGCGCGGCAGGAGCAGGGCCCGCGCGGCACACTCACGGAAGCGGGCCGCGAAGAGGGCCGAGCCACCGATCTCGTCGGTGACCGCGCGCTCGACGTCGCTCGGGTCGAGGGTGATGAGGTCGAGCACCTCGGCGAAGCCCTGCGTGTCGAGCTCGAGATCGGGCAGACGCAGGACGATCCCGTCGTCGCCGTGCATCGCCTGCACGTCCACGCCGAAGCGCTCTCGCATGCGCCCGGCGATCGCCAGCGCCCACGGGGCGTGCACCTGGGCACCGAAGGGGGAGTGGAGCGCCAGTCGCCAGTCGCCGATCTCGTCCCGGAAGCGCTCGACGACGATCGTGCGGTCGTCGGGTAGGTGACCGGTGGCGGCGCGTTGCTCCTCGAGGTAGGCGAGCAGGTTGTCCCGGGCCCACTCGTCCAGGCCGGCCTCCGCAAGGCGAGCCCTGGCCCCCTGGGCGTCGAGACCGCCGACCTCGCGCACGAAGGCACCGACGGCGCTCCCGAGCTCCGCCGGCCGGCCCAGCTGGTCGCCGTGCCAGAAGGGCAGCCTGCCGGGCTGCCCGGGCGCGGGCGTGACGAGGACCTGGTCATGGGTGATGTCCTCGATGCGCCAGCTGCTCGTGCCGAGGGTGAAGACGTCGCCGACCCGCGACTCGTAGACCATCTCCTCGTCGAGCTCGCCGACCCGACGGCCGGGACCGTCGCCGGAGGCGAGGAAGACGCCGTAGAGACCCCGGTCGGGGATCGTGCCGCCGCTCGTCACTGCGAGACGCTGGGCGCCGCGGCGGCCGGCGACGGTACCGGCGACCCGGTCCCAGGTGATGCGCGGGCGCAGCTCGGCGAAGTCCTCCGAGGGATAGCGCCCGGCGAGCATGTCGAGCGTCGCGTGCAACAGGGTCGAGGGCAGCGAGGCGAAGGGGGCGGCTCGCCGCACGAGTTCCTCCAGGTCGGTGACCTGCCAGTCGTCGAGCGCGCACATCGCGACGACCTGCTGGGCGAGGACGTCGAGCGGGTTGGCCGGGATGTGGAGGGCTTCGATCTGCCCGGCCCGCATGCGTTCGACGACCACGGCCGACTGGACGAGGTCGCCGCGGAACTTCGGCAGGACGACGCCGTGGCTGACCGCGCCGACCTGGTGGCCGGCACGACCGACCCGCTGCAGGCCCGAGGCGACCGACGGCGGCGACTCGATCTGGACGACGAGGTCGATCGCGCCCATGTCGATGCCGAGCTCGAGGCTGCTCGTCGCGACGACGCAGGGGAGACGGCCGGCCTTGAGGTCTTCCTCGATGAGGGCCCGCTGCTCCTTGCTCACCGAGCCGTGGTGTGCCCGGGCCAGGACGGGTGGTGCTCCCGCGGAGGCGCCGGACTGGGCCATGACCTCGGCGGGTGGCCGGCTGGGGAGGGGCGCCTCGGCGGCCTCGGGAGGAGCGACGCGCTCGGCGTGGATCTCGTTGAGCCGGCCGGTCAGCCGCTCGCCGAGCCGGCGGCTGTTGACGAAGACGAGCGTCGAGCGGTGCTGTTCGACGAGGTCGACGACCCGCTCCTCGACGTGCGGCCAGATCGACGCCCGTCGCTCCTCGCCCGCCGCGGCGCCGGAGAGGTCGCCCGTCGGCTCGCCGAGCTCGGTGAGGTCGGCGACGGGGACGACGACGTCGAGCTGCCACTGCTTCGTCGACTCGGGCTGGACGATCTCGACGGGTCGACCGCTGGCGAGGAAGCGCGCGACCTCGTCGACCGGGCGCACCGTGGCCGACAGCCCGATGCGCTGGGCGGGCTGCTCGAGCAGGGCGTCGAGGCGCTCGAGCGAGAGCGCCAGGTGGGCCCCGCGCTTGGTGCCGGCGAGGGCGTGGATCTCGTCGATGATGATCGTCTCGACCCCGCGCAGGGCATCGCGCACGCCCGAGGTGAGCATGAGGAAGAGCGACTCGGGCGTCGTGATGAGGACGTCGGACGGCGTCTTGGCGAAGGCCCGGCGCTCGGCGGCCGGGGTGTCTCCCGAGCGGACGGAGACCGAGACCTCGGGCGCCGGCAGCCCGAGCCGGTCAGCGGCGTGCCCGATACCGACGAGCGGGGCGCGCAGGTTGCGCTCGACGTCGACGGCCAGCGCCTTGAGGGGCGAGATGTAGAGGACGCGGCAGCGAGCCAGCGGGTCCTGTGGTCGCGGTGTCGACGCGAGTCGGTCGAGCGCCCAGAGGAAGGCCGAGAGGGTCTTGCCCGAGCCGGTCGGGGCGACGACGAGCGCGTGGCTGCCAGCGCTGATCGCGCTCCAGGCACCGACCTGCGCCTGCGTGGGCTCGGCGAAGCTGTCGCGGAACCACGTCGCGGTGGCAGGGGAGAAGCGGTCGAGGACGTCGTCGGTCATGGTAGGGGACAGCCTGCCACCCACCACCGACAGGTCAGCGCTGCAGGAGGTCGAGCACCTGGTCCATCTTGGTCCCGAGAGAGTCGACCTTCGTCTCCAGGGAGTCGACCTTCGTCTCCAGAGATCCGACCGTTGTCTCGAGGGAGCCCACCTTGGTCTCGAGCGAGCCCACCTTGGTCTCCAGAGATCCGACCGTTGTCTCGAGCGAGCCCACCTTGGTCTCGAGCGAGCCCACCTTGGTCTCGAGCGAGCCCACCTTGGTCTCCAGGGAACCGAACCTGCTCTCCAGCGAGCCCATCCGGTCAGCGAGGGCCCCGACGTCCTCGGTCAGCTCGTCGAAGCGGTTGGAGTGGCGCCGCTGCGTGTTCTGGATGTCGGCGATCATCGTGTAGAGCGCCGAGATGTCGTTGTCGTGCTGCCGCACCTTGCGCTCGAGATCCATCGCCGTCATCCCTCGACGATACGCGCCTTCGACCGACACACCGAGGGCCCGTCACACATCTGTGGACAACTCTCAGCGGTGCTTGTCGGGCTGCAGTCGCAGGGTCGTGAGGGTCGTGGCGAGCATGTCGTAGTGGCCGACGAGCAGGAGCAGCTCGATGGACTCCCGCTCGCTCGCCACCGACCGAAGTCGCCGCCACTGCTCGTCGTCGAGGTCCTTGGTCGCGACGAGCGCCTGGGCGCTCTCGCGCAGCACCCGCTCGCGGGGGCTGAGTGACGCGACGACCTCGTCGGCGAGGATCCCCTCGATCTCGGCCGAGGTCAGGCCCGCACGCTGCCCGAGCAGGCGGTGGTGCTCCCGCTCGTACTCGCAGCCGCGTGCGGTGGCGACGGTGAGGATCACCAGCTCGGACTCCCTTCGCTCGAGAGAACCGAAGGGCATGAGGCGACCGGCGAAGTGCAGCCAGCCGGTGAACAGCCCCTTGGTCCGCCCGAGCGTGGTGAAGATGGCCGGCGGTTCGGTGCCGGTGACCCGTCCGGCGGCACGGGCGAAGCCCCACCGCACCGGTCCCAGCTCGCGCAGGTTGCCCGGCGCGATCCGGGCGGTCACAGGGCCTTCCTCGACGTCGTGGGCTGGGCGGTCGTGTAGTCGACCTGCTCGGTGCGGGCGATGTCGAGCGACTCCTCGAGCTCGGGCGTCGGCTTGAGCTCGATGACCCGCTGGGCCACGTGACGAAGGGGGACGACCGGCGGCACCCAGCCCGGCGCGGCGATGCGCCGCGACCGCTTGGCAATGCCTCGCTCGAGGGCGCGCAGACCCGCTTCGACGGGCGCGACACCGCTGACGGTGCCGCCGCCGGTGAGCTTCTTGCCGGCGACGGTGTCGAAGCCGCGGCTGGTCATGTCGGTCGCGAGCTCGGAGTAGTAGGCGACGCCCACCTTGGCGCCAGTCGGCTTGATCTCCTGACGGAAGGTGTTGCCGATGGCCTCGACGGCCGCCTTGCTCGCGCTGTAGGCCCCGAGGAGCGGCAGGTGCACCGCTGCGGCGAGCGAGGCGGTGGCCAGGGCGTAGCCGCCCGGGTGGGTGATGTGCGGCCCGGCGGCACGCAGCGTGTAGAAGACGCCCAGGGTGTTGACCCGCAGGTGGGCCTCCATCACGTCGGGCTGGCCACCGATGATCGGCAGCTGCTTGGCGATGCCGGCATTGGCGACGACGACGTCGAGACCGCCGAGCTCGGTCACCAGCTCCTCGACGGCACGGTCGACGGCATCGGGGTCGGAGACGTCGCACTCGCGCCACGGCGCGTGGTTGCGCTGCGCCACCTCGGCGAGCAGCTCGGGCTCCAACCCGGCCAGTGCCACGCGGGCACCGTGGGCGGTGAGCAGGTCGGCGAGGCCGGCACCGATGCCGCGCGCCGCACCCGTGATGAGGACGCGACGGCCACGCAGGGCCGGGGTGTACTTCGGGCGGGGTGAGAGGGGCATTACCCGACAGTAACGACGAAGGGGGCCAGCCGCGACCCCTCAGCCCTCGTCGCGCAGCCCGTGGACGAGCAGGCCGAGCGCCGCCGTGTAGGTCGAGAGGATCACGACGGACGAGATCGCCTGTGCGCGAGGGGTCTTGGCGTACTGCTGCCCGACGATGATCGCCGCGTCGGACACGAGGAAGAGCGCTCCACCGAGCGCGACGGCCCGTCCGTGGCGCGGACGCTTACCGTCACCCATGGCCAACGCGGACATCGACCCGAGCAGCAGGCCGTAGCCGGTGAGCACCGGGTCGGGAGCGCCGCCGTCGGAGTCGAGGACGGCCAGGCCGGCGAGGGTGGTCGCGGCGACGGCCGACGGCACCGGCTGCGGCCGCGCCCCGTCGTGCAGCAGCAGCCCGACGAGCCCGACCTGCTGCACGCCGAAGGCGCTGGCGCCCAGCCGCATGTGGGCACGAGAGCTGTCGCCCTCGGTCCGGCTCGAGCGGTACATGAACCAGTCGCCGACGGTCGAGCCCACGAGTGCGGCCAGGAGGGCCCCGGTGCGCTTGGGACAGCGCTGCGAGCGGGTGGCGAGCACCCCGGCGGCGAGCGTCGGGGCCAGCGCCACCTTGGTCGCCGCGTGCGTGCGGTCACGACCGAGGACGTCGGCGGCGGTCGTCGCGACCGCGAGCGGGACGTAGGCGAGGAGGTCCGCGCGCGAACGGATGAAGGACGAGAAGCTCATGCGGACTCTGGCTGTTGCTGGGTGATGCAGTGGATGCCTCCACCCCGGTCGAAGAGCGGTCGGGCGTCGACGCCGACGACCTCGCGGCCCGGGTAGACCGAGCGGAGCACCTCGAGGGCGCGCTCGTCGTGGGGGTCGTCGAAGACGCAGGCCACGACGCCGCCGTTGCACACGAGGTGGTTGACGTAGGACCAGTCAACCGGGCCCTCGTCGTCGGTGAGGGTCTGCGGTGCCGGGATGCGCGTCACCTCGAGCGGGCGACCTGCCGAGTCGCGGGCCGCGAGCAGCACCGCCTCGATCTCACGGCTCACAGCGTGGTCGGGGTGCGACTCGTCCCCCTGCCAGTGCAGCAGCACGCGGCCGGGCGCGGTGAAGGTCGCGACGATGTCGACGTGCCCGCGGGTGCCGAACTCGTCGTAGTCCCGGGTCAGCCCGCGCGGCAGCCAGACGAAGGTGTCGACCCCCAGCTGTCGGCCGATCTCGGCCTCGATGTCCCCCTTCGTCGCCGAGGGGTTGCGACCGGGGTCGAGCTGGACGGTCTCGGTGAGCAGGACCGTGCCCTCGCCGTCGACGTGGATCCCGCCGCCCTCGTTGACGATCGACGACGGCAGGTGGTGGGCCCCCGCCGCGTCGGCCACCCGCGAGGCGATGCGCGCGTCGAGGTCCCAGGTGGCCCACTCCTGCGCCCCCCAGCCGTTGAAGATCCAGTCGACGCCACCGAGCTCCCCGGTGGGGGAGAGCACGAAGGTCGGCCCGATGTCACGCATCCACGCGTCGTCGAGGTCGGCGATGACGATGTCGATGGGGTGGGCGGTGTCGTTGCGCAGGTACTCGCGGCAGCGGTGGATGTCGCTCGGCGCGACGACCATGGTCACCGGCTCGAAGCGGGCGACCGCCCGGGCCACCGCGGCCCACGTGCTGCGCGCGGAGTCGATCTCCTCGGGGGTGTCGCCGAGCGTGTAGCCGTTGCTCGGCCAGGCCATCCACGTGCGCTCGTGCGGGGTCCACTCGGCGGGCATCCGCCAGGGGGTCGTCGGGCCAGCCATCCGGCGCCCTCCTGTCCTCTCGTCGTGGCTGCAGTATGCCTGCCGGCGGGCACCTACACTCGCCGGATGCGGCTGAGCCACTTCTGGACCCTCATGGAGGACGAGTTCGGGGCGGCCTATGCCCACACGCTGGCGCGTGGCCACGTGGTCCAGGCGCTCGGTGACCGCACGGTCGCCACCGCCCTGGACGAAGGGGAGTCCCCGCGCCTGGTGTGGGAGGCCCTGTGCGAGGACCTCGACATCCCGCCGCACCGGCGGCTCGGGGTCGACCGCGAGCCGATGCCCGTCCCGCCCAAGATCGCCAACGAGGTGCCGGAGTGAACGACGTCCTGCTGAGCGCCTCGGGTCTGACCAAGACCTTCGGCGACTTCACCGCGGTCGACGGCATCGACGTGCAGGTGACCCGTGGCGAGTCCTTCGGCTTCCTCGGGCCCAACGGTGCCGGCAAGTCCTCGACGATGAAGATGGTCGCCGCGACCTCGCCCCCGACCGGGGGAGACCTGCGCATCTTCGGCCTCGACCCGGTGACCGACGGCGCGGCCGTGCGCGCCCGCCTGGGCAACTGCCCCCAGCAGGACAACCTCGACGAGGAGATCACCGTCGAGGAAAATCTGCACGTCTACGGCCGCTACTTCGGCCTGCCGCGCAAGGTCATCCGCGAGCGCACCGACGAGCTGCTCGACTTCGCCCAGCTCACCGAGCGCCGCAAGGACAAGGTCGAGCCCCTGTCCGGCGGCATGAAGCGCCGCCTGACGATCGCCCGCTCCCTGATCAACAACCCCGAGATCCTCCTGCTCGACGAGCCGACGACCGGCCTGGACCCGCAGGCCCGGCACGTGCTGTGGGACCGCCTCTTCCGGCTCAAGCGCCAGGGCGTCACGCTGATCATCACGACGCACTACATGGACGAGGCCGAGCAGCTGTGCGACCGGCTCGTCGTCATGGACCACGGTCGGATCGTCGCCGAGGGCTCACCCCGCTCGCTCATCCAGACCCACTCCACGAGAGAGGTGCTCGAGCTGCGCCTGCCGGTCGACGACCACCTCCACGCGGCCGACCTCGTCGAGGGCATCGGTGAGCGCGTCGAGGCCCTGCCCGACCGCCTGCTCGTCTACACCGACCACGGCGACGGCACCCTCGAGGCGGTGCACGCGCGCGGCCTGCAGCCCGTCTCCTCGATCGTGCGCCGGTCGAGCCTCGAGGACGTCTTCCTGCACCTCACCGGACGGACGCTCGTCGACTGATGGCGACCGTCCAGCTGCAGAGTCCCACCTCGCGCCACGTCCACGGCGAGCGGTCCCCCCTTCGTCCGGCGGAGCGGGTGGGGGCCGTGGCCGCCTACTTCGGACTCGTCTACCGGCGCACCTGGATGGGGTCGGTCTTCAGCCGCTTCGTCATGCCGCTGCTCTTCCTGCTGGCCATGGGGATCGGGCTCGGCTCGCTCGTCGACGACGCGTCCGGCGGGGTCGACGGCGTGCCCTACCTGCTTTTCGTGGCCCCGGCGATGATCGCGGTCCAGGCGATGATGACGGCGGTGAGCGAGTCGACCTACCCGGTCTACGGGCTCTTCACGTGGAACCGCATGTACCACTCGATGCTCGCCACCCCGCTCACGGTGAGCGATCTCCTCCTGGGTCACCTCGCCGTCATCGCCGCCCAGGGCGGGTTCGCCGCGGCCGCCTTCGTGCTCGTGGCCGCGCTCTTCGGCAGCTTCACGTCGTGGTGGGTGCTGCTCGCGGTGCCGATCGGTGTGCTCGTGACGCTCGCCTTCGCGGTGCCGCTCTTCGGCTTCACGGCCCGGGCGAAGGGGGACTCCTCCTTCAACGTCGTCTACCGCCTCGTCATCACGCCCCTCATGCTCTTCTCCGGCGCCTTCTTCCCCGTCGAGCGCCTGCCGATCGTCCTCGAGGTGCTCGCCTGGGTGACCCCGCTGTGGCACGGCGTGGAGCTGTGCCGGGCTGCCGCCCACGGGAGCTTCGCCCCCTTCGACCTCGTGCACCTGGCGGTGCTCGTGCTCTTCGTCGGCGCCGGCTGGCTCTATGCCCGCACCGGCATGACGCGCAGGCTCGTCTCGTGACCACCGGTGTCCTCACGCCCGGCCTGGCGATGTGGCGCTCGGTCGTCGAGCGCAATGTCGTCGGCTTCCGGCGCCAGTGGGCCGCCTTCGTCACCGGCTTCGCCGAGCCGGTCTTCTATCTGCTCTCCCTGGGCATCGGGGTCGGGTCGCTCGTGCCCGTCGTCGTGACCGACGGCGGGCAGGAGGTCGGGTACGCGGCCTTCGTCGCGCCGGCCATGCTCGCCGCGTCGGCGATGAACGGCGCGATCATGGACTCGACCTTCAACGTCTTCTTCAAGCTGCGCTACGCGCGGATCTACGACGCGATGCTCGCGACCCCGCTGGGCCCGCGCGACATCGCCGTCGGCGAGGTCGTCTGGTCGCTCATCCGGGGCGGGGTCTACGCGCTCGTCTTCTACCTCGTGGCCCTCGCGGTCGGCGTTGTCGAGTCGTGGTGGTCGCTCCTCGCCGTGCCGGCGGCGGTCTTCATCGGGCTGGCCTTCTCGGCCGTGGGCATGTTCGCGACGACCTTCATGCGCTCGTGGGTGGACTTCGACTGGGTCATGCTCGTCATCCAGCCACTCTTCCTGCTGTCGGCGACCTTCTTCCCCCTCGGGACCTACCCGGGGTGGGCGCAGCCGATCGTTCAGGCGACGCCGCTCTACCACGGGGTGGCGCTGGAGCGTGGGCTCATGCTCGGCGAGGTCGGGTGGGGCCTGCTGTGGCACGTCGGCTACCTCGTCGCGCTCGGCGCGGTCGGTGTCTGGGCGACCGCGCGACGGATCGAGACCCTCCTGCGTTCGTAGTCCGAAGGGGGAGTGCGGCGTGTCGGCGCGTCGCTCCCGACCTCGAACACGTGTTCGGCTACGGTTGTCCACAGGTGCCCGATCGACAGCACCGGTGTCCACAGCCCCACGGCAGCTGCGGACCGTTGTCGGTGGCGGCCCCTAGCGTCTGACCAGAGCGCACGACACGTCCGACCGTGTGGACCTGGTCGCCGGTGGACGCGCCCGACACGACGACAAGGAAGGTGTGGCATGGCTGAGGTCACCGCCATCGACAGCAAGCTCCACGAGCAAAAGCTCAAGTCCCTCGACAACGTCATGGGCCAGATCGAGAAGCAGCACGGCAAGGGCGCGGTGATGCGCCTGGGCGACGACGTGCGCCCGCCCATCGCGGTCATCCCGACCGGTGCGATCGCGCTCGACGTGGCCCTCGGCATCGGCGGCCTGCCCCGCGGCCGGGTCGTCGAGGTCTACGGCCCGGAGTCCTCCGGCAAGACGACCGTGGCCCTGCACGCCGTGGCCAACGCCCAGCGCGCCGGCGGCATCGCGGCCTTCATCGACGCCGAGCACGCGCTCGACCCCGAGTACGCCAAGAAGCTCGGTGTCGACACCGACGCCCTCCTCGTCAGCCAGCCCGACACCGGTGAGCAGGCGCTCGAGATCGCCGACATGCTCATCCGCTCGGGTGCGCTCGACATCATCGTCATCGACTCTGTCGCGGCGCTCGTGCCGCGCGCCGAGATCGAGGGCGAGATGGGTGACAGCCACGTGGGTCTGCAGGCCCGGCTGATGAGCCAGGCGCTGCGCAAGATCACCGGTGCGCTCAACAGCTCCGGTACGACGGCGATCTTCATCAACCAGCTCCGCGAAAAGATCGGCGTCATGTTCGGCTCGCCCGAGACGACCACCGGTGGCAAGGCGCTGAAGTTCTACGCCTCGGTCCGGCTCGACGTGCGACGCATCGAGACGCTCAAGGACGGCACCGACCCGGTCGGCAACCGCACCCGCGTCAAGGTCGTCAAGAACAAGGTCTCGCCGCCCTTCAAGCAGGCCGAGTTCGACATCCTCTACGGGCAGGGCATCTCTCGCGAGGGCGGCCTCATCGACATGGGTGTCGAGCACGGCTTCATCCGCAAGGCCGGTGCCTGGTACACCTACGAGGGCGACCAGCTGGGCCAGGGCAAGGAAAATGCCCGCAAGTTCCTCAAGGACAACCCGCAGCTCGGCGAGGAGATCGAGACCAAGATCAAGACCAAGCTCGGCATCGGGGTCCAGCCCGAGGCCGAGGAGGAGACGCCGGCCGAGGTCCCGGTCGACTTCTGATCAGGTCCCCTTCCATGAGCGAGCACGACCGGCCGACCGCCGCGCGCACCCACGAGCGACTCGAGGGCTTGCGCGCGGCGGTCTCCGCCATCGAGGAGCGGGCAGGTGAGCCGCCCCGCCCCGACCCACAGGGCCCGCAGGGCGATTCCGACGCCGACCCGCACGCAGTCGCCCGAGCGGTCGTCCTGCGTCAGCTGACCGGTGCGCCCAAGAGCCGCAAGCAGCTGCAGGAGGCGCTGACCCGCAAGGGCTGCCCGCCCGAGGTCGCCCGCGAGGTGCTCGACCGCTTCGAGGAGGTCGGGCTCGTCGACGACGAGGCCTACGCGCAAGCCTTCATCCGGTCCAAGCAGGCCGGCCGTGGGCTGGCTCGACGGGCGATCTCGCACGAGCTGCGGGCCAAGGGCGTCGACGACGAGCTTGCGCAGTCACTCCTCGACGAGGTCGACCCGGAGGACGAGCGGGCTCGCGCGCACGAGCTCGTCGCCAAAAAGCTGCGCTCGATGCACGGCCTGGACCGCGCCGTCCAGACCCGTCGGCTGGCCGGCATGCTCGCCCGCAAGGGCTACGGCCACGACGTCGTGAGAGTGGTCATCACCGAGGCGCTCGACGCCGAGCCGGAGCACCAGCGCGACTGAGCCGCACGCGAGCACCCGGCACGAGCTGGGCCGCACGGTCGCACGACTCCGCGGTGAGCACGGCGATGACGGGGTAGGCCCCGGTCACCAGGTGGTCGCTGAGGAAGAGCGTCGGCTGCCCGTCGCTGCTCACCTGGACCGATCCGCGGACCACCTCCTCGCTCGGCAGCTCGTCGGTGACGGCTCGCGCGAGGGTGGGTCCCTGCAGCCGCGCCCGACCCGGTCGACGTCTGCCGTCACCGACCACTCCGCGCTCGTGAGCGTGCGCCGGCGAGATAGGTGAAGCCCGGGGAAGGTGACCTCCCACCTCGTCCGGACATCTCGCTCGACGACCGCCTCGACAGACGTATTGCAGGCTTCGACGACGACGGCGAGGTCGGCGCCGTCGTAGACGACGGAGATCTCGTGGGCCCGGCTCGTCGGGCCCCCGGTGGGCCGGCCAAGCGTGCCGGCGGCTGAGCGCAGGGGAGCGGCTACCGCCGTCGTCGTCACGCGTGGGTCGAGGGTGACGAGGACGGTGCGCCCCGCACGGCGCGGGCGTCCTCGGCACGACGCAGCCAAGCCGATCCCGCAGCCCGAGCGCGACGAGGTCGTCGCCGAGCGGCCGCACGGCCTCGACGAGAGCGGCAGTCTGCCCCTCGTGGTGGACGACCGCGTTGTAGAGCGCACCGTGCGGCTTGACGTAGGCGACGCGGGCCCCGACAGCCTCGGCGAAGGCGCGTAGGGGCGCCCACCTGATAGACGACCTCCGCCGTCAGCTCGGCCGGGCCGACGTCGATGAAGCGACGGCCGAAGCCCGCGAGATCGCGGTAGGAGACGCGCGACGTTGGCGCTCGTCACGACGTCGAGCAGGCCCTCGTCGTCTGTCAGGGCCCACCGGCCGAAGCCTTCGCCGAGGTCCGCGTTGTCACCACAGCGACTTCGTCGCAGAGGCCTGCCGAAAGAGGCCTCCGGGGGGAAACATCGCGGCAACGTCGGGGCCCTATGGTGTGGGGGTGACCCAGGTACAACGACAGTCCCAGGGCCGGGGGAACCCCGCGACCGCCGAGGGGCCGAGCATGTTCGACGACTACCCGACCGGGGACGCGTGGGACGAGATGTTCGACCATGGATCGGGAGAGCCCCGCGCTCCGTACAAGCCGATCCACCACACGCTGCGCGCGATGGACCCGGAGAGCCTTGAGGAGCGCGCCGATGCGCTCGCCCGGATGTTCCTCGACCAGGGCGTGACCTTCGACCACGCCGGGGAGGAGCGCCCTTTCCCGCTCGACGCCGTGCCGCGCGTCATCGACGCGGAGAGCTGGCAGACCGTCGAGCGGGGAGTCGCCCAGCGGGTGCTCGCCCTCGAGTCCTTCCTCGACGACATCTACTCACGCGAAGGGGCTATGCCACGTGCCGTCGAGGACGGCATCATCCCGTGGCGGCTCATCGCGACCTCGAGCCACTTCCACCGCGCCGTGGCCGGTCTGCGCCCCGCCAACGGCGTCCGGGCCCATGTCTCGGGCATCGACCTCATCCGCGACGAGCAGGGCGACTTCCGCGTCCTCGAGGACAACGTCCGGGTGCCGTCCGGCGTCTCCTACGTCATCGCAAACCGGCGGGCCATGGCCAACGTCTTCCCCGAGGCCTTCGCGACGATGCGGATCCGCCCGGTCCACCACTACCCGCGCATCCTGCTCGACGCGCTCCGTGCGGCTGCTCCCGAGGGCCGCACCGACCCGACCGTCGTGGTGCTCACCCCCGGCGTCTACAACAGCGCGTACTTCGAGCACACGCTCCTCGCGCGGATGATGGGTGTCGAGCTCGTCGAGGGTCGTGACCTTGTCGTCCGCGGCGGCGAGGTCCGGATGCGCACGACGCGCGGCGAGGAGCGGGTCGACGTCATCTACCGGCGGGTGGACGACGACTTCCTCGACCCGGTGCACTTCCGTCGCGACTCGATGCTCGGGGTGACCGGTCTCATCTCCGCCGTCCGGGCGGGTCGGGTCACCCTGGCCAACGCCATCGGCAACGGCGTCGCCGACGACAAGCTCGTCTACTCGTACGTGCCTGACCTCATCCGCTACTACCTCGACGAGGAGCCGATCCTCCACGGTGTCGACACCTACCGCTGCAACGAGCCCGAGGCCCTCCAGGAGGTCCTCTCCCGCCTCGACGAGATGGTCGTCAAGCCGGTCGACGGCTCAGGCGGCAAGGGACTGATCATCGGCCCGAAGGCGAGCGGCGAGGAGCTCGACGAGTTGCGCGCCAACCTCGAGCGGGACCCGCGGGGCTGGATCGCCCAGCCCGTCGTCCAGCTCTCCACCGTGCCGACGCTCATCGACGGGCAGCTGCGCCCTCGGCACGTCGACCTGCGCCCCTTCGCCGTCAACGACGGGGACCAGGTGACGGTGCTGCCCGGCGGGCTGACCCGCGTCGCGCTGCCCGAGGGGCAACTCGTCGTCAACTCCAGCCAAGGCGGTGGCTCGAAGGACACGTGGGTGCTCGCCGGCCGCTACGCCAAGGTCCCGACGAGTGGCGATGAGGTCATCCTCCTCGGCACGAACCGTCCGATGCCGAGCGACGACAGCGCGCCGCCCACCGAGCTGCTCGACTCCGAGACCGAGCCGGGGGACACCTCGCCACCGCAGGCGGGCCCGGACCATGACTCGACGGCAGGGGAGGAGGCCTGATGCTCAGCCGGATCGCGGACTCGCTCTTCTGGATCGGCCGGTACATCGAGCGCGCCGACGGCACCGCGCGCATGGTCGACGTGCTGCGGCTCTCGCTCATCGAGGACCCGGGGCAGGACGTGAACTACACCTCGTGGATGCTTCTCGGCGGGATCATGGGGCTCGACGACGTCAGCCCCGATGTCACCTACGCCGACGTGGCCAGCCGGCTCGTCTTCGACGCGGACAACCCGAGCGCCATCTCCGGCTCGTGGCTGGCCGCGCGGGAGAATGCCCGCCGGGCCCGGGAGACCCTCTCTACCGAGCTGTGGGAGGTCATCAACACCTCCTGGCACCGGTGGAACGGCCTCGGGGCGCAGACCGCGACCCAGCAGCACCTCGGCTGGGTCACCGAGCGCGCCGCCCTCGTCGCCGGCATCGCCGACTCGACGATGAGCCACGACGAGGCGTGGGACTTCCTCAGCCTCGGGCGGTCGCTCGAGCGTGCCGACATGACGGCTCGGATCGTGGCGACCGGCGCGATCGACGGCGGCCCCAACTGGGGCGTCGTCCTCGCGAGCTGCGGTGCCCAGCAGGCGATGCTGCGCACCATGCGGGGTGTCATCACCGACCGCACCGCTGCGGCCTTCCTCTCGCTGGACCGTCGCTTCCCGCGCTCGGTCCTCGCGTCCCTGCGTGAGGCCGAGGACCGGCTGACGACCCTCTCGCCGGACACCGACCGCGTGGGCTTCTCCGACGAGGCCCGCCGCATCCTCGGCCAGACCCGCACCCAGCTCGAGTACGCCGACCCGGACGACGTCCTGGACGACCTGCCCGCGATGATGGGTCTGGTCCAGGAGTCGGTCACCCAGGCATCGGACGCGATCGGGGCCCGCTACTTCATGTCGGGCCCGGTCCAGGAGTGGACGGGGGAGATCCTGTGAGTACCCGACGGCACCGCATCGTGCACCGGACGGTCATGCGCTACGACGACGACGTCGTCGCCTCGCACAACGAGCTGCGGATGACGCCGCTGAGCGAGCCCGGGCAGACCACGCTCGAGGCGCGGATCCGGGTACGCCCGCACTCGTGGAGCAACGTCTACACCGACCACTGGGGCACCCAGGTCATGGCGGTCGAGTCCCAGGGCGCGCACGACACCCTCGAGATCGAGGCGATGTCGACCGTCGAGCGCGCGGAGACAGTCGCGGAGGTGAGCGGCACCGGCTGGGATGCGCTGGCCAACGAGCAGACCGGCGACCTGCTGAGCGAGCTCATCACCGCGACCCCGCGCACGACGACGACCGAGGAGCTGACGAAGATCGCGCAAGCGGCTCGTGACGAGCCGACCCCACGGGCTGCTGCCCAGGCGATCTCGACGCAGGTCCACGAGCGGATGAGCTACGCGAAGGGGGTTACCGAGGTCTCCGACACCGCCGAGGACGCCTGGGCCAAGGGGCAGGGCGTGTGCCAGGACTTCGCGCACATCACCCTCGCGGCGCTGCGCTGCATCGGCATCCCCTCTCGGTACGTCTCCGGCTACGTCGCGAGCGAGCCTGACCTCGAGCGCGGCCAGTCCTGCCCCGGCGAGTCGCACGCCTGGATCGAGATCTGGGACGGCGCGTGGATGCCCTACGACCCGACGAACCTCGCGCCCGTGGGGCTCGACCACGTCGTCGTCGGCCGCGGCCGCGACTACGACGACGTCGCGCCCTTCCGGGGGATGTACGCCGGACCCGAGCTCTCCGAGCTCGACGTCGAGATCACCTTCACCCGGGTCAGCTGAGGGTCGGCGGGTTGCCCCTGACTGCGCCGCGACGGCAGAGCCAGCGGGACTCACTCCGCCCGGTCGCCACGGATCTCCTGCGCCTCGCGGCGGCCCTGAGCGTGGTGCTCGGCACGCTCGGCTGGGGATTCATCGGCTTCGCGCTCTTCATGCTCGTGCTCGGAGGCTCGATGATCCCCCGCGCCCTGGGGACCCCCGCGCCGCTCGATCTCTCCTATTGCGCGACGATCCTCGTCGGCGCCTGGGCCGCGATGCTCGACTGGTACCTCGCCGTCAGCTGGCTCGATGTCGTCGTGCATGCCGCACTGACCGGCCTCGTCGGCGCGATCGGCTACGCCGCGCTCGAGCAGCTCGGGCTCTTCGGTGAGGGCATGACTCGGCTGGGGGTCGTCGTCGTGAGCAGCACCCTGGCCACGACCCTCGCCCTCCTCTGGGAGATGGGTGAGTGGTTCGGGCACACCGTCCTCGACGACCGCATCCAGGTGGGGTACGAGGACACGCTCGGCGATCTCGGGGCCGGGGTGGTCGGGGCGGTCGTCGCCGCGGTCCTGCTCGCCCTGAGTAGACCTGAGCCCGAGGGGTCAGGATGAGAGCACCCGCTGGGCACGGCCTGCCGAGCGTCTCCGTCGTCATCCCGGCTCGCGACGACGCCGTGGCCCTGCGCACCTGTCTGACCTTGCTCGCCCGCCAGCACGTGCCGCCGCTCGAGGTCGTCGTCGTCGACAACGGCTCCCGCGACGACACGGCAGCAGTCGCACGGGCGCACGGAGCGACGGTGATGCACGAGCCACGGGTCGGAATCCCCCCTGCTGCGGCAACTGGCTACGACGCTGCCCGCGGCGAGGTGATCGCCCGTCTCGACGCCGACTCCCGTCCCGGCCCGGGCTGGGTCGAGGGGGTCGCCCGGGCCATGGCCGATCCTGCGGTGAGCGCCGTGACCGGCACCGGCACCTTCTACGACCTGCCCCGCCCACTCGGGCCGCCGGTGGCTGCGCTGTACCTCGGTGCGTACTACGTCCTGAGCCACCTCGCGCTCGGCCAGACCGCGCTGTGGGGCTCGAGCATGGCCGTTCGCCGCAGCACCTGGCTCGCCGTCCGCCACGAGGTGCACCGCGAGGATCCCGAGGTGCACGACGACATGGACCTCGCCTTCGTCCTCGGGCCGGGCCGAAGGGTGCGGCTGGCGCGCGGCCTGCACGTCGGGGTCTCGGCCCGGTCGCTGCGTGGGGCCGCGCAGGTGCGTCGGCGCTTCGCACGGGCTGCGCGGACCCTCGAGCTCAACTGGCAGGTGCACCCGCCGTGGCTGCGGTGGCGCGACCGCATCGAGCGGGCGCGTCTCGAGGTCAGCGACCGGGCAGGCCGATCGTCGCGTCGATGATCAGCTGGATGAGCAGGAAGCCGGTGAGATAGTTGAGCCAGAGGAAGCGTCGCCAGCCTGCGTGCGCGCGCTCGCACTCGGCCTCGTCGAGCCGTAGGTACGGCACGACGTTGGCGATGTAGGGCAGGACGAGGGCCGCAGCGAGCGTGCTTGGCCAGGGCAGGTCCAGCAGGAGCAGCCCGCTGACGAGGTAGGCGAGCAGGGCGAAGCCGGTCGTGCGCCGCGCCCCCAGGACGGTACCGATCGAAGCGATGCCGCCTGCCCGGTCGGCCTCGATGTCCTGCACCGCGCCGAAGGCGTGCGACCCGACCCCCCAGGCGAAGAACCCGGTGAGCGCGGCGAGGGTGACCGGGTCGAAGGTGCCACCGGCCAGCGCGATGCCGAGGACGGCAGGGCTGACGAAGTGGGTGCTCGACGTCAGCGAGTCGAGGAAGGGCCGCTCCTTGAAACGCAGCCCTGGGACTGAGTACGCGACGAGTGCGAAGACGCTCACCGTGAGGACGAGGGTCGAGCGGAGATCGCCGAGGAGGACAAGCGCGACGACGAAGGGGAGGTTCGACACCACCACCGACAACAGGGTGGCCCGGTGCAGGCCACGATCGAGGACGACCCCTTCGACTCCTCCCTTGCGGGGGTTGCGGATGTCCGACTCGTAGTCGAAGACATCGTTCACCCCGTACATGAGCAGGTTGTAGGGCACGAGGCACCACAGCGTCCCGACGACCCAGGCGAGGTCCACCCGTCCTCCGGCGAGCAGGTAGGCGACGGCGAAGGGGTAGGCCGTGTTGATCCACGACAGCGGCCGGGAGGACGCGAGGACGTGGGCGAAGGGAGAGGACTGAGCCGACCGATGCTGCGCTGCGGCACTCATCGCTGGGCTCCGCGGGTGGCTCGTGGGTGGTCGAGATCGAGCAGGAGCGTGAGCGCGGGCAGGATGGCAGCGGCCGCGACCGGCCACGCGAGGTCCTCGAGCGGTGCGAGGCCGATGCGGATGCCGGAGAGCTGGGCCTCGTCGAAGCGGAAGAGGTCGGCGGCGATCATGAGGTTGTCGAAGATCACGGTGAGCAGGACGAGCGCCAGTGCCGTCGCAGCGGTCGCGAGCCACCAGCGCCGGTCGGGTCGGCGCAGCACGGCGGCTGCGACGAGGACGAGCGCCGAGGCGGCGAGGAAGCAGACGGCCAGGCCGGCGTAGGTCATGAGGTCACCTCGCCGCGGGGGATCAGGCTCGAGAAGAGCCCGTGGAGCACGCACGTGAGGTAGCTGAGGAAGACGATGAAGAAGATCTCCTCGACGGGGAGCTCGGGCAGCAGCTCGATGCCGGTCATCGCGGGCGACTCGCCACGCACGTACATGCCCGACTCGATCGCCACGAGGTCCCACACGAGGAAGAGCGATGAGCCTGCTGCGACGACGGCGAGGGTGCGGGCGGGCCGGTCGAAGAGGGCGAGGCGCCACCGGTGGTCGACGAGACCCATGCAGACCGTGGAGACCACGACGAAGCCGAGGTAGAGCAGACCCACTCAGCCCACCTCGGCATCGGCGGTCGGGGTGACGCTCGGCCCGCTCGAGGTATCGCCCCGCAGCCGCTTGAGCACGAGCTCGGCGCTGATGAGACACATCGGCAGCCCGATGCCGGGGCGGGTCGAGTAGCCCGCGTAGTAGAGCCCGTCGACCTTCTTCGAGACGTTGTCAGCGCGGAAGAAGGCGCTCTGGCGCAGGACATGTCCCGGTCCGAGCATGCTCCCGGAGAAGGACGACAGGTCCCGCACGAAGTCCTCCGGCCCGACGGTGCGCCGGACCTCGACGCGCTCGGCAAGGTCCGGCACGCCCGCCCACGCAGCGATCTGATCAATGGCCGCGTCCACGGTTCGCTCCACCCCGGGGTCACCGGCGCCGTCCGTGCCGCCCCGGCCGATCGTGGGGTCGGCGGGGACAGGGACGAGGACGAAGAGGTTCTCCTTGCTGGCGGGGGCGACGGTACTGTCGCTCGCCGACGGCCGGCACACGTAGATCGAGGCCGGGTCGGGCACCCGGGGCTCAAGGCCGAGGATGTCGTCGAAGTTGCGCCGCCAGTCGGTGGTGAAGAAGAGCGAGTGGTGGGCGAGCTGCGGCAGCTCGCCGTCGACGCCGAGCATCGCGAGCACACCCCCGGGCCCGGGGTCGACCTGCTCCCACCACGACTGCGGGTAGGTCTGGAGGTGCTCGGGGAGCAGCGCGGTCTCGACGTGGTGCAGGTCGGCCGCCCCGATCACGGCATCGCACGGGATCTCCTGGGTCTCCCCGTCCGGGCCGGTGACGTCGACGCCGATCACTCGGGCACGCCGACCGCGCGCGGCAGTCGTGCGGATGGCAGTCGCGGTCGTGCTCGTCCTCAGCCGGACGCCGTGGCGCTCGGCCACCCGCACGAGGGCGTCGACGATTGTCGTGAAGCCCCCTGCCGGGTAGAGCACGCCCTCGGCGAGGTCCATCCAGCTCATGAGGTGGTACATGCTCGGGGCGCGGTCTGGCGAGGTGCCGAGGAAGACAGCGGGGTAGCCGAGGATCTGACGCAGCCGTGCGTCGTCGAAGCGGGTGGCGATGTGGGACTCGAGTGAACGAGTCAGCAGGCTCGAGAGGCGGGGCCCGTTGCGCAGCACGTCGGTGTTGAGCAGCGAGCCGCTGGAGTCGAAGCTCGTGTAGAGGAAGCGGTCGACGGCGAGCTCGTACACGTGGCGCGCGGAGTCGAGGTAGTCCGACAGTGCCGACCCAGCACCGGGCTCGAGGGACTCGAACAGCGTCTCGTTGGCCGCACGGGTCGCCCGCACGTCGACGGGCTCGTCGCCATGCTCGAAGAAGACCCGGTAGCCCGGGTCGAGCCGGACGAGGTCGAGCTCGGCGTCGACGGAGGTGCCGAGCATCTCGAAGAAGTGGGCGAAGACCTCGGGCATGAGGTACCACGACGGCCCGGTATCGAAGCGGTAGCCGTCCTGCTCCCACAGCCCCGCCCGGCCGCCGGGCCGCTCCGAGCGCTCGACGAGATCCACCTGCCAGCCGTCGGCGGCGAGCAGCGCTGCGGTGGCCAGCCCGCTCACACCGCCACCGATGACGCAGGCGGTCCCGGGCTCGCGCGGCTGGCTGGTCCGACCGGTCCAAGGCAGGTGCCTCATCGTCGGCCTCGAACGACGCTGTCGAGCACGATCGCGGCCTTGCGGGGGCCCGGGACCCTGACCCGCTCGTGGCGCAGCCGCTCCACGGGTGTCTCGCGCAGTCGGCCAGACAGCTCGGCGAAGAGCCGGTGCGCCACCCGGACCGCACGTCGGCTGCTCGCCGGCAGCTGATCGACGGCGGCTGCAGCGAGGGCGAGGTCGTTGTCGAGGTCGTCGAGGAGCCGGTCACGGTCGGCGTCGTCGATGCGGTGCGGGTCGACGCCCGGGAAGTAGCGGCGACCGAGCTTGTCGCGGTCGGCGGCGATGTCTCGCAGGAAGTTCACCTTTTGGAAGGCGGCCCCGAGGCATCGAGCCCCCGGGGCGAGCCGGTCGTAGCTGGCCTGGGCGTCGGGCTCGTCGGCGAGGAAGACGCGCAGGCACATGAGACCCACGACCTCGGCCGAGCCGTAGACGTACCTCGCGAAGCTTTCCTCGTCGTGGGTGGTGCGAGTGAGGTCGGTGCGCATCGAGGCGAAGAAGGGCTCGATGAGGTCCATGCCGATCCCGCATGCTCGCGCTGTCCGGGCGAAGGCATGGACGACGAGGTCAGAGCTCAGGCCGCGGTCGAGCGCGACGCTCACCTCGCGCTCGAGATGGTCGAGCACAGCGCGCTGCTCGTCGGTGGCCACGTCGGGGCGGGGAGCATCGACGATCTCGTCGGCGACCCGGACGAGGGCGTAGATGCTGCGCACGCGCGCCCGGACGGGCTCGGCGAGCAGCCTGCTCGCCGCACCGAAGGAGGTCGAGTACCGGGCGATGACGAGCTCGGCCGCGGCCTGGGCGGTCGCGTCGTAGCGGACGTGGGGTGGGGCCTCGTCGCGCTGATGTCGGGCCGGTGTCATGCCACGCCGCCCTCGAGGGAGCCCGCGACCTCGCCCACCCACGTCACGAGCTCGGGTGGGAGGCTCAGGTCCTCGGCGAGCGTGGTCGCCTCGCGCAGCTGCTGCGTGGCGAGGTCGTCGACGAAGGAGCGTGATCCGGCAGTCGTGAGGGCGGACCGGACGTGCTCGACGCCCTGCTCGTCGAGGTCGGGATCACCGAGATGGCGCTCCAGGACAGGCCATGCCGAGGTGGTGCGTGCGTGGACGACGAGCGGTGTGCGCTTGCCCTCGCGCAGGTCACCGGCGATGCCGGGCCTGCCGGTCTGGGCCGGCGTGCCGAAGACGGCGGTGAGGTCGTCGACCAGCTGGTAGGCCAGGCCGAGGTGCCGCCCGATGCGGCCGAGGCCGTCGACGAGCCGGTCCGGGGAGCCGGCGAGCACGGCGCCGCACTGCATCGGCAGGCTGAAGGAGTACACCGCGGTCTTTTGCTCGGCGACGCTCAGCGCTTCCTGCAGCGTCGGTTCCTCGGAACCGAGCGAGAGGCGGACGTCCGCCAGCTCTCCTGCGGCCGAGACCGCCAGGGTGTGGTCGAAGAGGTCGAGAAGCTGGAGCATCCGCTCACGTGGCACGGGCGCCGAGGCCACGGCCCGCATGGCCGCGCCGAGCGCCAGGTCCCCGGTGAGGATCGCGCCGGCGGTGGCGTAGGAGCGGGCCGCAGCCGCCGGGGCGCCGACTCTGAGCGCGTCGGCGTGGAAGCGGCCAGGCGTGCTCGGCGCACCCCGTCGGAGGTCGTCGCCGTCGATGACGTCGTCGTGGACGATGAAGGCGGTGTGCAGCATCTCCACGGCGTCGGCGACCTGGTCGACGGCCGGGCCGGCGTCACCGCCGAGCAGGTCGTGGACCGAACGGACGAGACGAGGGCGGAAGCGCTTGCCGCCGCTGCCTGCCGCGGCCAAGGCGTCCCGCAGGACCTGAGCGTCGCTGAGCTCATCCGCCGACACGGCCGCTGCCGGCGATGCGGTCACAGAGGTGGGCTCGGCGTGACGGGGTGCCGACGTCATACGGCCTGGCCGACCTGGTCGAGGGCGCTTCGGCCAGCAGGCAGCTCGTCGAGCTGGAGGACGAGCCACGGGCTGAGCGCCCACGGCGCGACCTCGGCCGTCGTCCTCAGCTCGTGCGGCGTCACCCATCGGGCCTCGACGGCCTCGTCTCGGTTGAGGCTCGGGTCCGATGTCGTATGGGCGAGCCAGACAGGACACACCTCGTGCTCGACGATGCCCGAGGCGTCGACCGCTCGGTAACGGAAATCTGGGAGCAGGGGCTCGAGGTGGTCCAGCCGGAGCCCGAGCTCGTGCTCGGCGTAGCGGTGTACCGCGTCCAGGGGGTCCTCGCCCGGGCGAGGGTGCCCGCAGAAGGCGTTCGTCCAGACCCCCGGCCAGGTCCGCTTGCTGAGGGCGCGTCGGGTGAGGAGGAGGCGGCCGGTGCCGTCGGTGACGTGGCACGAGAAGGCGAGGTGGAGCGGCGTGCGGTCTGTGTGCACGTCGGCCCGAGGGGCGGTCCCCACGGGCCGCGCGTCGTCGGCAAGCAGCACGACCAGATCGGCGGGGTCCTGGTCCTGGTCTGCGGTGCTCATGGTGTCAGCATGTTATCTGAGCAACGTCACCTGGACGCTAGTGTTGAGGGTTTTGCGTTACTGCTTGCTCTGGCGGGCGACTACCCTTCGACTGACATGAGTGCTGCATCCAAGACCTACGACGTGCGCACCCACGGGTGCCAGATGAACGTTCACGACTCCGAGCGACTCGCTGGCCTCCTCGAGACCGCCGGCTACGTCGACCGCGCGAGCCTGCCCGCCGACGAGCGCGGGGAGGTCGCCGACGTCGTCGTCTTCAACACCTGCGCCGTCCGCGAAAATGCCGACAACAAGCTCTACGGCAACCTCGGGCAGCTGCGTCCGCTCAAGCAGCGCCACCCCGACCTGCAGATCGCCGTCGGTGGCTGCATGGCGCAGAAGGACCGCGACACGATCGTCGAGCGCGCCCCCTGGGTCGACGTCGTCTTCGGCACCCACAACATCGGCTCGCTGCCGGCGCTGCTCGACCGGGCCCGCCACAACGAGGAGGCGCAGGTCGAGATCCTCGAGGCCCTCGAGACCTTCCCCTCGACCCTGCCGACCCGCCGTGACTCGGCCTACTCGGGCTGGACCTCGATCTCCGTCGGGTGCAACAACACCTGCACCTTCTGCATCGTCCCGGCGCTGCGGGGCAAGGAGAAGGACCGCCGTCCCGGCGAGATCCTCGCCGAGGTGGAGGCGCTCGTCGCGCAGGGCGTCGTCGAGGTCACCCTCCTGGGCCAGAACGTCAACAGCTACGGCGTCGAGTTCGGCGACCGGCTCGCCTTCGGCAAGCTGCTGCGGGCCTGCGGCGACATCGACGGCCTGGAGCGGGTGCGCTTCACCAGCCCGCACCCCGCCGCATTCACCGACGACGTCATCGACGCGATGGCCGAGACGCCCACTGTCATGCCGAGCCTGCACATGCCCCTCCAGTCCGGCTCCGACCGGGTCCTGAAGGCCATGCGTCGCAGCTACCGCTCCGAGCGCTTCCTCGGGATCATCGAGCGCGTCCGCGACCGCATCCCCGACGCGGCGATCACGACCGACATCATCGTCGGCTTCCCCGGGGAGACGGACGACGACTTCGAGGAGACGCTGCGGGTCGTGCGCGAGTCGCGCTTCAGCTCCGCCTTCACCTTCCAGTACTCGATCCGGCCCGGCACGCCGGCGGCGACGATGCCCGACCAGGTGCCCAAGGCGGTCGTCCAGCAGCGCTACGAGCGGCTCGTCGCACTGCAGGACGAGATCTCCTGGGTCGGCAACCGCGAGCAGGAGGGTCGTGAGCTCGAGGTCCTCGTCGCGACGGGGGAGGGGCGCAAGGACCGCGAGACCGCGCGCCTCAGCGGCCGCGCGCCCGACAACCGGCTCGTCCACTTCGCCCTGCCGGAGGACCTGCCCGAGGCGGAGCGTCCGCGCCCCGGCGACATGGTGACCGTCGGCGTCACCTATGGCGCCCCGCACCACCTCGTCGCCGACTCGGCGCTCGAGGGCGGGGCCTTCGCGGTGCGGCGCACGCGCGGCGGCGACGCGTGGGCGGCGCTGCAGGACAAGGGTGCCGAGGGCGCGGTGGCCAAGCCCGGTGTCAGCCTGGGCATGCCGAGCATCGGCGCTCCGGCACCGGTGGCGACCACCGGTCCGGCCTGCGGGGCCTGAGGCCTCGCCCGCACCACCCGAGCACGACGAAGGGGGCGGGTCACCGACACCTTCGGTTCACATGGTCCTCGCAACACCTCGATCTGAGGAGTTGCGAGGACCATGGTCATTTCGAGCCAAAAGCGGCGTCGTGTTGAGGTCTCTGCGGAGGTAGTTGCTGTGATGGTGGCTGCCTTCGAACGGGAAGGATCGATTGGTGCCGCAGCCAGGGCGGCTGGATGTGCTCACTCCACAGCTCGTCGGCATCTGGTTCGGGCGGGGTTGGTGCAGGCCGAGCCGATGCCGTTGGGCAAGCCGCGTCAGCGGGCCGAGTTTGACGAGCTGATCGCGTCCGGGGTCCACAACGCCGTGGCCGCTCGTCGGGTTGGGGTCACGCTCGACACGGGCCGGTATTGGATGCGGGGCGTGCGTAAGAGTCATGGCCGCACGATCTATCCCGATGGGCGCGTCACGGGCCCGCCGGCCAAGCGAGCGGCTAGGAACAGGCCCATGATCGAGGTCGTGGGTACGGGCAGGTTGCTGTCATTGCAGGATCGTCTGGTGATCGCCGACGGGCTGATCAACCGGGAGTCGATGCGTTCGATCGCTGCCGGCTGGGCCGGCCGACCTCGACGGTCACACGTGAGGTCGCCGCCCACCGCGATGAGCAGGGCCGGTACGCGCCCCACCGGGCGCATCGTGACGCCGCGGATACCCGGGCCCGGCCGAAGGCATCAAAGCTGGCGCGGCCGGGAGCGCTACGCGAGTACGTCGTGGACGGGTTGTCACGGAAGTTGTCACCGGAGCAGATCAGTAACAGGCTCAAGGTCGATCACCCCGACGACGAGAGCATGCGTGTGAGCCACGAGACGATCTACCAGGCCCTGTACTTCCAGGCTCGTGGCGGCCTCAAACGTGAGGTCCAGACCGCGTTGCGCACCGGTCGTACGATCCGCAAACCCCAAGCCCACGGGGTGCGGCGGCCGCGGTTCGTCGACGAGATGATCATGATCAGCGACCGGCCCGCCGCGGTTGAGGACCGCGCCGTCCCGGGCCATTGGGAAGGCGATCTGATCACCGGCAAGAACAACGGCTCAGCGATCGGGACGCTCGTGGAGCGCTCGACCCGGTACGTGATGCTGCTGCACCTGCCGGGCACCCACGACGCGATCACGGTGCGTAACCAACTGGTCGCCGCGATGCATCGCCTGCCGCAGCACCTGCGCGGGTCGCTGACCTGGGACCAAGGCGCCGAGATGGCCGCGCACGCCTCGTTCACCACCGCGACCGACATGCCCGTCTACTTCTGCGACCCGGCATCGCCCTGGCAGCGCGGCTCGAACGAGAACACCAACGGGCTGCTGCGCCAGTACTTCCCCAAAGGCACCGACCTGAGCGTCCACGGCCCCGAAGAGCTGGAGTACGTCGCCCAAGAACTCAACGCCAGACCACGAAAGACGCTCGACTGGGCAACCCCAGCCGAGCGTCTTCGTGATCTACTCCAAGAGGCCTAACCACCCAGGCCGAAATCCACACGGTGTTGCGAACACCCCATGAATCCGCCCACGGTGACCAGCCCCCTTCGTGCTGTCAGTGAGGCAGCCTCACTCGCCGATCTTGCCGTCGAGGAAGTCCTTGCCCTTGTCGGCGTGTTCGGAGCTGGCACCCTTGCCCTCAGCGAACTCGCCGGCCTTGTCGAGGCCCTGGTCGCTCACCTGCTCGACCTTGTCGCTGTTGTCGCCCAGCGCGTCGGTCGCCTTGCCCTTCAGATCGTCGAAGCCCATGGTGTTCTCCTTCGTGTCGGGTTGCCCGGTGACGGGCCGTGCCACCAGCCAAACACGTCATCCCGCGCGCTTCAACCGCTGGGGACGTAGCATGTACATGTCGTTGAAAATCCAATAGTTGACACGACAACAAAGCAGGTCTACTGTCATGTGTGCACCCAGACACCACCCCACATCGCAAGGAGCACCTCATGACCGAGTCCGCCGCCATCACCCCCCTCGCCGACCTGGCCGCCGGTACCTACGTCCTCGACGCCAGCCACTCCGAGGTCGGCTTCGTCGCCCGCCACGCGATGGTCACCAAGGTCCGCGGCTACTTCCGCGAGCTCGAGGGCACGATCACCGTCGCCGACGACTTCGCCGCTTCGACGGCGACCGCCACGATGCAGGTCGCCTCGATCGACTCCGGCTCCGCCGACCGCGACGGCCACCTGAAGTCGGCCGACTTCTTCGACGTCGAGAACAACCCGGTCATCACCTTCGCCAGCACGGGCATCAAGGACGTCAAGGGCGAGGAGTTCACCCTCGTCGGCGACCTGACGATCAAGGGCGTCACCCGCCAGGTCGAGCTCGCCGCCGAGTACGAGGGCACCGCCCAGGACCCCTTCGGCAACATCCGCGCCGGCTTCACCGCCCGTACCGACGTCGACCGTGAGGACTTCGGCCTCACCTGGAACGCCGCGCTCGAGACCGGTGGCGTCCTCGTCTCGAAGAAGGTCACTCTCACCCTCGACCTCTCGGCCATCAAGCAGGCCTGAGGCCCCCAGACCGTCCGGCAGCACTGACGCCGGACACACCCCGCGACGCCGGGGCCGGAACCCCCTGTCCGGTCCCGGCGTCGTCCTGCGTGCAGGTGCCGACCGCGCGCCGTGGCGACATACGATGCCGACCATGACGATCCACCCCATCACCATCTGCGGCGAGCCGGTGCTGCACACCCGCGCCCAGCCGGTCGCCGACTTCGACGCCGAGCTGCGCACCCTCGTCGAGGACATGTACGCCACCCAGGAGGCCGCCCACGGTGTTGGCCTCGCCGCCCCGCAGATCGGGATCGGTCTGCGGATCTACACGTGGAGCATGGCCAACGAGGACGGCGTGCCCTCCCTCGGCCACGTCATCAACCCCTACGTCAAGGCGAGCAAGCCGGCGGTCGGTGAACCGGACCGCGACCACGAGTCCGAGGGCTGCCTGTCCGTCCCCGGCTACTCCTTCCCCCTTCGTCGGGGTGAGCGCGCCGAGGTGACCGGCTACGACTGGGACGGCAAGGAGATCGCCTTCTCGGCCACCGGGTGGTTCGCCCGCTGCATGCAGCACGAGTACGACCACCTCAACGGCTTCCTCTACGTCGACCGGCTGGGTGACAAGTGGAAGAAGAAGGCGCGCAAGGCGATCAAGGCCGAGGGCTGGGGCGTGCCCGGCAACACCTGGCTGCCCGGCGAGGGGCCCGACCCCTTCGGGCACGACGACGAGGAGTGAGCGGGCTGCACCGCCCCGAGGTCGTCGCCGTCGTCGGGGCCACCGCCACCGGCAAGTCCGACCTCGCGCTCGACCTCGCCGAGGAGCTCGGCGGCGAGGTGGTCAACGCCGACGCCATGCAGCTCTACCGGGGCATGGACATCGGGACCAACAAGCTGCCCGTCGCCCAGCGTCGCGGGGTCCCGCACCACCTCCTCGACGTCCTCGAGGTGACCGACGAGGCCACGCTGGCCGACTTCCAGGCCCGGGCCGAGACCGCGATCGTCGACATCCTCGGGCGTGGACGCGTGCCGGTCCTCGCCGGTGGCTCCGGGCTCTACGTCCGGGCCGCACTCGACCACCTCGACATCCCGCCCACCGACCCCGCCGTGCGGGCCCGGCTCGAGGAGCAGGCGCAGGACGAAGGGGGGCGCGCCGCCCTTCGTCGTCGACTGCGGGAGGTCGACCCGGCAGCCGCAGACGCCATCGAACCCAACAACATCCGGCGGATCATCCGGGCCCTCGAGGTCGTCGAGATCACCGGGCGGCCCTTCTCGGCGACGGCACCCACGAAGCGGTACCGACGCCCTTCGCTCGTCATCGCCCTGCGCGACGACTGGGACGCCCTGACCGACCGGATCGACCGGCGCACCCGCGCCATGTGGGAGGCGGGCCTGCTCGACGAGGTCCGGCGTCTCGACGCTGCCGGGCTGCGCGACGGGCGCACCGCCTCACGGGCGATCGGCTACGCGCAGGCGCTGGGCGAGCTCGACGGGCTCTGGGGCCGTGAGGAGGCCATCGCCGACACCGCGCGTGCGACGCGGCGCTACGCCCGCCGGCAGGAGTCCTGGCTGCGGCCCGACCCCCGGGTGCAGTGGCTCGACGCGGCCGCGCCCGGGCTGCGGGAGAGCGCCGTGGGCCTGGCGACCCGACCGGCACAATGGACCCCATGACGCTGCGATTCACCAAGGGCCACGGGACCGAAAACGACTTCGTCCTCGTGCCCGACCTCGACGCCGAGCTCGACCTGACCCCGTCGCAGGTCGCCCTGCTCGCCGACCGCCAGGCCGGCATCGGTGGCGACGGCGTCATCCGGATCGTGCGCACCGCCGACGCGGCCGAGGAGGAGGTCCGGGCGCTCGCCGGCGAGGCCGAGTGGTTCATGGACTACCGCAACCACGACGGCTCGCTGGCCCAGATGTGCGGCAACGGCACGCGGGTCTTCGCGACCTGGCTGCGGCGCGAGGGACTCGTCGGCGACGAGTTCTCGATCGCCACCCGCGCCGGTCTCAAGGGGATCCGCTTCGAGGGGGAGCAGGTCGTGACGCACATGGGGCAGTGGCGCTTCGTCGACGAGGCGAAGGCCCAGGCGCAGGGTTTCGACGCGCTCGTCCACGTCGAGGAGGCCGAGGAGATCACCGAGCCCTACTCGGCGCTCTCGCTCGACCTCGGCAACCCGCACACGGTCGTGGCGCTGCCGCCCAACGTCAACCTCAACGGCCTGCGCCTGCGCCGCCCGCCGGCGGTCAACCCCGTGCCGCCGGAGGGCAGCAACGTCGAGTTCGTGCGGGTCCTGGGGCCCGGCCGGATCTCGATGCGCGTCCACGAGCGCGGCGTCGGTGAGACCCGCTCCTGTGGCACCGGCGTGTGCGCCGCGGCGATCGGCACGGCCTTCTGGTCGGGAGACGTCGACGCCCCGAGCGAGTACACGGTCGAGGTTCCCGGAGGCACGCTGCGGGTGCGGCTGCTGCCCGGGCGCGAGGTGGAGCTCGCCGGGCCGGCCGTGCTCGTGGCCGACGGGACGACGACGCTCGTGTGACCCCCCTTCGTCCCGGGGCGGCCGTGGTGTCCGCTCGCGCTGCGCGTGAGGCCGATCACACCTAGCGTGGATGCATGGGACGCGCCACACCGACCTTGATCAGCACTCTCGCGGCCGGGGCCCTGGCCCTGACCGCCGCCACCGGGGGCGCCGCAACCGCCGACCCCGGGCCGCCACCCGTCGGACACGATCTGCCCAAGGTCCCCGTGATGCGCGGCGCCGGCGGGGCCGTCGCGTCCGTCGACCCCATCGTCAGCCAGATCGGCATCGACGTGCTCGAGCGAGGCGGCAATGCCGCCGACGCGGCTGTCGCGATGGCCGCCGCCGTCGGCGTCGTCGAGCCCTACAGCTCCGGTATCGGGGGCGGCGGCTTCTTCGTCCACTACGACGCCGACACCGGCAAGGTCGAGACCATCGACGGCCGGGAGACCGCTCCGGCGAGCTTTCACGACAAGGTCTTCGTCGGTGCCGACGGCAAGGCGATGGACTTCGACACGGTGGTCAACTCCGGTCTCTCCGTAGGTGTCCCGGGCACGCCCGCGACCTGGGAGATGGCTGCCGAGCGCTACGGGACGATGTCGCTCAACAAGCTGCTCAAGCCGGCCGAGGAGACCGCACGCAAGGGCTTCGTCGTCGACCAGACCTTCCATGACGCGACCGCCGACAACGCCGAGCGTTTCGCGATGTTCCCCGACACGGCGAAGATCTACCTGCCCGGCGGTGAGCCGATCAAGGTCGGTGCCGTCCTGCGCAACCCCGACCTGGCCAAGGCCTACCGACAGCTGCGCACCCATGGGTCAGCGGCCATGCAGCGCGGTGCCATGGGAGAGGCGGTCGTCGACACCGCGCGCAACCCCCGCACGGCGCCCGGGGTCACCGTCCCCTCGGGGCAGATGACCCGCTCGGACATGCGCGCCTACGAGGCCAAGGTCAAGGCGCCCACCCACAGCGAGCACCGTGGCCTCGACATCTACGGCATGGCAGCGCCGAGCTCGGGTGGCATCGCCGTCGGCGAGATCCTCAACCTGCTCGAGTCCTACGAGGAGCGCACCGGCAAGCGCACGCAGGACCTCAGCGAGGGGGAGTGGGCGCACTGGTTCGCCGAGGCCTCCGCCACGGCCTTCGCCGACCGCAACCGCTGGGTGGGCGACGTGCCCGACGTGCCGACGCAGGAGCTGCTCTCGCAGGATTTCGCCGACGAGCGCTCGTGCCTCTTCGGTGAGGACTCGGCGATGACCCGCCCCGTCCCCTTCGGGCAGCCGGACGGCTCCTACGACGACTGCCAGGCCTCGACCGAGACCACCGCCGTCGGGTCCGAGGACCAGCACACGACCTCGCTGACCGCGGTCGACAAGGACGGCAACACCGTGACCTACACGCTGACGATCGAGCAGTACGGCGGCAGCGGCATGGTCGTCCCGGGCTACGGCTTCCTGCTCAACAACGAGCTGACCGACTTCAACTTCACGCCGGTGACCGACGGGGTCCCCGACCCCAACCTGCCCGGCCCGGGCAAGCGGCCGCGCTCGTCGATGGCCCCGACCATCGTCCTCGAGGACGGCACGCCGTGGATGACCGCCGGTAGCCCGGGCGGCGCGACGATCATCACGACCGTCGCCCAGCTCGTCGGCGGGGTCGTCGACCGCGACCTGGCCATCGGCGACGCGCTCGCCGCGCCACGGGTCTCCTCGCGCAACGGCTCGGCGACCGAGCTCGAGCCGGCGCTCGCGGACGGCGACGTCGGTGACTACCTGCGTTCGCTTGGCCACACGACCAAGAAGGTCGACCGGATCGGCAATGCCACGGGGATCCGGGTCCACGGGCTCGACGACCTCGAGGCCGCGGCCGAGCCGACGCGTGCCGGTGGCGGGTCGGCGATGGTCGTCGACGAGGACGAGTGACGGTGGGGCAGCAGCGCTGACGCTCGCCGTAGGCTCCCCGGATGGAGCTGATCACGGAGGTGTCCTGCGGCGACTGGCTGCGTGAGCGGATCGGTGGCTGGGGCCGGGTCGGTGGGACTGCGGGCGCGGGCTTCGAGGCCTACGCGCGCATCCTGCACCCGGTGCCGGTGCACCGTGAGGACCTCACGGTCGCCGACCGGTGGGGCATGCACCCGGTGCTGGAGGAGGGGCGCTGGCGGTGGTCGCGCGTGGCGGCCCGACAGGGGCTGACGATGCACCCGCTCGTCCAGTGGAACCGGCTGGCGGACCTCCACCAGGGGGTCGACTTCGCCGACGGCTGGCGGGTCGGGCAGTCGCGCGACGGGGCCCTGGACGTCGATCTGCTCGCCGGGCTGACCAGGCACCTGCGGGAGGCCACGCGCTCGCCCGAGCAGCTCGTCGTGGGCATCTGGGCGGGGTGGGGCGAGCTGACGGGCTCGACCGTGGTCTATGCGGGCGAGGACGACGGTGGCAAGGAGACGGACGCCGAGGCGGAGGCCGACGCACGGATGCGGCTGCATCTCGAGGAGCAGCGGACCTCGGTCGCGCCCGACGTCGCTGCGGCGGTGCGACGCGGCCCGCTCCTGGTGCTTCCCGGTCGCGAGTACGTGCTGTTGGCGACCGACTGCGACGAGCTGGCCGACGAGACGTGGCCGCACCGGGCGGGCATCGGGTGGACGTCGGTCTTCGACGGGCCGCTCCCGCAGCTCGTCTGGCCTGCGGACCACGCCTGGGTGGTCGCCAGCGAGATCGACTGGGACAGCACGATCGTGGCCGGCTCCCGGGCACTCGTCGACGCGGTGCTCGCCGACGGCCGGTTCGAGGCCTTCGAGGTCGAGGAGGGGAGCGACCTCACCTGGGAGGGCGACCTGGTCAACCCGCCGCGGGCCGGCTGGTCCGCAGGACCCTGAAGCCCTTGCTCGACCCGACGCGCTCGGTCGGCAGACCGAGGTCGGTGCTGATCCAGCGCTGGTAGCCGTCGGCGCCGAGGTTCTTGCCGATGACGAGGTGAGCGTCGGCTCCCGGCGCGAGGCGGGGGAGCCAGGTGCGCAGCAGCTCGTGGACGGCGGGCTTGCCGATGCGGATCGGCGGGTTGGACCAGATGGCGGCGAAGGGGAGATTCGCCGGCACCTCGTCCGGACGGGCGGTCCGCACGTTGGTCAGCCCGAGGGCGGCCGCATTGCGGCGGGTGAGGTCGAGCGCCCGCTCCGTGACGTCGACGGCCCAGACCGTGGCCTCGGGGGCCCGGAGCGCGAGGGTGAGGGCGATCGGGCCCCAGCCGCAGCCGATGTCGAGCAGGTCTGCGGCAGAAGGGGGTTGGGGCACCGTGTCGAGCAGGATCGCCGTCGCCTTGTCGAGACCGGTGGGGGAGAAGGTGCCACCTGCGGTCTCCACCGTGACCTCTCGGCCGGCGAGCGTGACATCCAGCGGGCGTCGCTCGGCATCGGTCGCGGCAGGGGAGTCGGTGAAGTAGTGGTCGGTCACGGGACAACCCTAGGTGCGCTGTCGGTGGTGGGTGACAGGCTGATGCTGTCGAAGGGGGTGCTTCGGCGGGGGCGGTTGCACCGGGACATTTCTTGGCCCGCCCTCGTGAATCTATCGAACAGGTGTTCTATAATGATGGGAGCGAGGGGAGGCGCGATGACCGAGACGACGGTGCGGGGCAGTGGCGAGTGCGACGCCAGCAGTGAGGCGCGCTTGCCCGACGCACTGGCGGCGTCGCTGGCGGCCCTGGGGGCGGCATCGGTCGACGGCCTCGGCGAGGCCGAGCTCCTCGAGGTCGTCGCCCTCCTCGAGTCGACCAAGGGCGCGGCGTCGGCCCTGCAGGCGCGGGCCACCGAGCGCTTCGTCGAGCAGCGCGACGGGCTGGTGTCTGCCGCAGTCGCCCGTGAGGAGCTGTCCGACCGGCAGGCGTCGCTGCAGCGGCGGGCCGCTCGGTCCGAGGTGGCGCTGGCCCGGCGGGTCTCACCCGGGCAGGCCGATCGGCACGTGGGCGTGGCACGGGCGCTCGTCCACGAGCTGCCGTGCACGATGGCGGCCCTGACGGCGGGGCAGATCAGCGAGTGGCGGGCGACGATCGTCGTCCGCGAGACCGCATGCCTGGCGGCGGCCGACCGGCTCGAGGCCGATCGTCGGCTGTCCGGGTGCCTGACGACACTCGGTGACCAGGGCCTGTCTCGGGCGGCCCACCGGGTCTGCGCCGACCTCGACCAGGCGGCACTGGTCGAGCGCCGCCGGCGGGCCGCGGCATCACGCCGGGTCGGCGTGCGCCCCGCGCCCGACGGCATGGCCTGGCTGAGCGTGCTCGGTCCGGTCGCCGAGGTCGTCGGCGCCTACGCGGCCCTGCGGTCTGCCGAGCGGGGCCGCCATGTTGCCACCGGAGACGCGCGGGTCGATGCGGAGCGGGCAGCCGATGAGCGTGGCGAGGGTGCCTGGCTCGCCGACACGGCTCTCGAGCTGCTCTCCGGTCGGGCCGAGGGGCAGCCACAGCCGGTCGAGGTCGCGCTCGTCATGAGCGAGGCGGCCCTCCTGCCCGGTGTCGCCCCGGCCAGCGACGGCCCGGCCAGCGTCGCCCCGGCCAGCGTCGCCCAGACCAGCGTCGCCCCGGCCGGCGGCGAGCAGGTCGAGGTGCCGGGCTTCGGGGCGATGCCCCCGGAGACGGCGCGCGAGATGGTCCTGCGTCTGCTCGACGGCGCCGACGCAGACGACGCCGCGTCGTCCGGGGTGTGGCTGCGTCGCCTGTGGACCTCGCCCGGTGGGCACGAGCTCGTCGCCATGGACTCCACGCGTCGGCTCTTCCACGGCGGGCTGAGGCGCTTCGTCGAGCTGCGCGACCAAGGCTGCCGGGTGCCGTGGTGCGATGCACCCGCGCGCCAGGTGGACCACGTCGAGGCCTTCGCCCGGGGCGGCGAGACCTCAGCGGCCAACGGTCTGGGCGTCTGCCAGCGGCACAACCTCGACAAGGAACAGCCCGGCTGGAGCGCCGAGGTGCTCGCGAGCGGGCTCGATCCGGGCGGGGGGAGGCCCCACGAGGTGGTCCTCAGCACCCCGACCGGCGTCGAGTCCCGCAGCCTGGCCCCACCACCCCTCGGTCACGGCCGTGGGGCGATCGGGCAGGTGTCTACGGGTCCGGTGCCTGCAGGTCCGATGGAGGTGTCGCACCCGGACGTGCTGTGGTCGCCCCTCGAGGTGCGCCTCGGTGAGCTCTTCGCCGCCTGATCATTCGACGTCCTCGTCCACCCAGTCGAGGGTCTTGGAGATGGCCTTGGTCCAGTTGCGGTGCAGCCGCTCGACCTCGTCCTCGTCCATCGACGGCGACCATCGCTTCCCCTCGGACCAGTTGTCGACGATCTCGTCCGTCGACTCCCAGTAGCCGACGGCCAGGCCGGCGGCGTAGGCGGCACCCAGGGCCGTGGTCTCGGCGATCTGCGGCCGCACGACGTCGACGCCGAGCATGTCCGCCTGGAACTGCATGAGCGTGTCGTTGGCGACCATCCCCCCGTCGACCTTGAGCTCGGTCAGCCGCCCGCCGGCCCGCTCGGCGTCGGCCTGCATCGCGTCGAGCACGTCACGTGTCTGGTAGGCCGTCGACTCCAGCGCCGCACGGGCGATGTGGGCCTTGGTGGCGTAGCGGGTCAGCCCGAGGATCGCGCCGCGTGCGTCGGGCCGCCAGTGCGGGGCGAAGAGCCCGGAGAAGGCCGGCACGAAGTACACCCCGCCGTTGTCCTCGACGCTGCAGGCGAGCGCTTCGACCTCGGGCGCCTCCTTGATGAAGCCGAGGTTGTCGCGCAGCCACTGGATCAGCGACCCGGTCACGGCGATCGACCCCTCCAGGGCGTAGACCGCGTCCTGCTCGCCCAGCTGGTAGCAGACCGTCGTCAGCAGGCCGTTGTCGCTGGAGACGATCTCGGTGCCGGTGTTGAGCAGCATGAAGTTGCCGGTGCCGTAGGTGTTCTTGGCGGTGCCCGGCGTCAGGCACGCCTGACCGAAGGTGGCCGACTGCTGGTCGCCGAGGATCCCCGCGATCGGCGTGCCGTTGAGGACGCCCGGCTTGCACTCGCCGTAGACCTCCGAGGACGAGCGGATCTCGGGCAGCACCTGCACCGGCACCCCGATGGCCTCGCACGTGGCCTCGTCCCACTGCAGGGTGCGCAGGTCCATGAGCATCGTGCGCGAGGCATTGGTGACGTCGGTGACGTGGACGCCGTCGTTCTCCCCGCCACCGGTGAGGTTCCACAGCACCCAGGTGTCCATCGTGCCGGCGAGCAGCTCGCCGGCCTCGGCGCGCTCCCGGGCTCCCTCGACGTGGTCGAGGATCCAGGCGATCTTGGGCCCGGCGAAGTACGTGGCGAGCGGCAGCCCGCAGACCTCCTTGAAGCGGTCGAGCCCGCCATCGGACGCGAGCTCGTCGACCAGCGCCTGGGTCCGCGTGTCCTGCCAGACGATGGCGTTGTGGATCGGCTGCCCGGTCGCCTTCTCCCACACGACGGTCGTCTCGCGCTGGTTGGTGATGCCCACCGCGTCGATGTGGCCGCTGTTGAGGTTGGCCTTGCCGAGGGCGCCGCCGATGACGCGGCGGGTGTTGCCCCAGATCTCCAGGGCGTCGTGCTCGACCCAGCCGGCCCGCGGGAACATCTGCTCGTGCTCGATCTGATCGGTAGCGATGACTGCCCCGTCGCGGCCGAAGACCATGGCCCGGGTGCTCGTCGTCCCTTGGTCGATGGACAGCACGTACGTGGTCGGTGCACTCATGTTGGCATCCTGTCAGGTCGGGTTCCTCGGCGGGCAGGTTGCCGACTACCGTTGTGCCATGCCGAATCCCACACCGCTCGATCACCAGCAGCGCGACGCGGCCTGGCGTCGCATCGCCGAGGAGGACCTCGACGTCCTCGTCGTCGGTGGGGGAGTGACCGGCGCGGGCGTCGCGCTCGACGCGGCCACCCGTGGCCTCAAGGTCGCCCTCGTCGAGCAGCGCGACTTCGCCTCCGGCACCTCCTCCCGGTCCTCCAAGCTCTTCCACGGCGGGGTCCGCTATCTCGAGCAGCTCAACTTCGCGCTCGTGCGCGAGGCCCTCCAGGAGCGTGAGCTCATGCTCACCCGCATCGCCCCGCACCTGGTCAAGCCGGTGAGCTTCCTCTACCCGCTGTCGCACCCGGTCTGGGAGCGGCCCTACGTCACCGCCGGCCTGACCCTCTACGACACGATGGGCGGCGGCCGGTCCGTCCCGCGCACCAAGCAGATGACGAAGGGGGGAGTGCGCCGGATCGCGCCCGGGCTCAAGCCCTCCGCGCACCACGGCGGCCTGCTCTACCACGACGCCCAGTGCGACGACGCCCGCCATACCCTCACCGTCGTGCGCACCGCCGCCTCCTACGGCGCCACCGTGCTCAACTCCGCCAAGGTCACCGGCCTGCTCCACGCCGGTGAGCGCGTCGTGGGCGCCCGGGTGCTCGACGTCGAGACCGGCGACGAGGTCGAGGTCAACGCCTCGGTGGTCATCAACTGCACCGGCGTGTGGACCGACGACATCCAGACCATGGCCGGTGGGCGAGGACGCTTCCACGTGCGGGCGAGCAAGGGCGTGCACATCGTCGTCGCCCGCGACCGGGTCAACTCCGAGACCGGCCTGATCCTGCGCACCGAGAAGTCGGTGCTCTTCTGCATCCCCTGGGGCACCCACTGGATCATCGGCACGACCGACACCGACTGGAACCTCTCCCGGGCCCACCCCGCCGCCACCTCGGCGGACATCGACTACATCCTCGAGCAGATCAACGGCGTGCTCCTCACCCCGCTCACCCGCGACGACATCCAGGGCGTCTACGCCGGGCTGCGCCCCCTGCTCGCCGGAGAGTCGGAGGAGTCCTCGCAGCTGAGCCGAGAGCACGCGGTGGCTCGCCCCCAGCCGGGGCTGATCTCGATCGCCGGCGGCAAGTACACGACCTACCGGGTCATGGCCGCCGACGCCGTCGACGCCGCCCGCGAGGACCTCTCGCCCGGCGTCCCCGAGAGCGTCACCGCCCACATCCCGCTCGTCGGCGCCGAGGGGTACCAGGCGCTCGTCAACCAGCTCGACACCCTGAGCCGACGGCACGACCTGCCGGTCTGGCGGGTGACCCACCTGCTCGACCGCTACGGCTCGATGGCCGTCGACCTCTTCGCCATGATCGACGAGGACCGTTCTCTCGCAGAGCCACTCGCCGGTGCCGAGGAGTACCTGCGGGTCGAGGTCGTCTACGCGGCCCGCCACGAGGCGACGCTCCACCTCAACGACCTGCTCACCCGCCGGATGCGCATCTCCATCGAGACACCCGACCGCGGCGTCGAGGCCGCCGAGCCGGCCGCGCGGATCCTCGCGGCCGAGCTCGGCTGGGACGAGGAACGCACGACCTCCGAGATCGACCACTACCTGCGCCGCGTGCGGGCCGAGATCGAGAGCCAGCAGCTGACCGAGGACGAGCGGGCCGACGCCGAGCGCACCGAGGCGACCGACATCCGGGTTCTGGCCAAGGGCTGACCTGCCGGTCACGTGCCGGCCACCTGGTGCCCACGTCGTCGCCACCCGGGCGCGGGAGCCTCGACCCATGCACAAGATCTCCCGTCGCGTCGTCCTGTCCACCACCGTCGCCGCTGCCGGTGCGGCGGCCCTCCAGCCGTCGGCCGTCGCCGCCCCCTTCCAGGTGCACCGCAGCCGGCCCCTGCTGCCCTCCGGCGTCGCCTCGGGCGACGTCACGACCAACTCGGCGGTGATCTGGGCCCGGGCAGGATCGACCTGCGGCAACTCGCCCCGGGGCGGCGGCACGAGATCGAGGTCGCCTTCGAGGACGAGGAGGGGCGAAGGGGGCAGGCCGCGGACCTGACCTTCACGACGGCACCGCGTGGCCGGTCCGGCCAGTCCTTCGTGTGGACCGGGGACACGGCGGGTCAGGGGTGGGGGATCAACCCCGAACTCGGCGGGTACACGGCCTACCGGACGATGCACGAGACCCGTCCCGACTTCTTCGTGCACTGCGGTGACACCATCTACGCCGACGGGCCGATCGAGGCCCGCGTCACCGAGCCCGACGGGCAGGTCTGGCGCAACCTCGTCATCCCCGAGGTGGAGGAGCGGGCGCAGAGCCTCGCGGAGTTCCGTGGGCGGCACCGCTACAACCACCTCGACGACAACCTACGGGCGATGTCCGCGGACGTGCCGGTGCTGGCCCAGTGGGACGACCACGAGACGACCAACAACTGGTACCCCGGCGAGATCCTCACCGACCCCGCCTACGACCGTGAGCAGCGTGTCGACGTCCTCGCCCGCTGGGCCAAGCAGGCGTGGTGGGAGTGGCAGCCGATCAGCAACGGCCAGGACCGTCGGGACGGGCAGCGCATCCACCGCAAGGTCTCCCGGGGCAGGCACCTCGACGTCTTCTGCCTCGACATGCGCACCTACAAGGACCCCAACACCGCTGGGCTCGAAGGGCATCGGACCTCGCTCATCGGCGACGAGCAGGTGCGCTGGCTGGCGGCCGAGCTCAAGGCGTCGAAGGCCACCTGGAAGGTCATCTCGGCCGACCTGCCGATCGGGATCGTCGTCCCGGACGGCGACGCCCAGGAGTCGCTGGCCAATCGGGACCCGGGTGCCCCGCTCGGCAAGGAGATCGAGCTGGCGTGGCTGCTGCGCGAGATCAAGGACGTGCCCGGCGTCGTGTGGATCACCGCCGACGTGCACTACTGCGCGGCCCACCACTACAGCCCGGAGCGAGCGGCCTTCACCGACTTCCGGCCCTTCTGGGAGTTCGTCGCCGGTCCGATCAACGCCGGCACCTTCGGGCCCAACGAGATGGACGCGACCTTCGGCCCGCGGGTCGACTTCGTCAAGAGTGCCGACTACCCCAACCAGTCGCCGCGCGGGGGCAACCAGTTCTTCGGCCACGCCGACATCGCCGACGACGGCACGCTGACCGTCACCCTGCGCGATGCCCGCGGCGGCGTGCTCTACACCCGGGAGCTGTCACCGGAGAGGTGAGCCGCGTCCTCGAGGACGATCGGGGCCCTCCCTTCGTCCCGCACGAGGGTGAACCATGCGATCGTGATGAGCACGAGGGCGCCGGCACCGACGAAGAAGGCGTCGCGGCCGGACTCGGTCGTCGCCAGCAGCACGATGACGCCGACCATGAAGGCCATCGCGATGACGTTGAGGATCGGGAAGAAGGGCATCGCGAAGCCGGTGGGTGCCACGCCCGCGCGGGCCATGCCGGCCCGCATCCGCCAGTGCGCGAGCAGGATCATCAGCCAGGTGAAGACCGTCGCGAAGGACGCGATCGCGGCGACGAAGAAGAAGAGCCGGTCCTCGATGACGAGGAAGAGCACGAGGCCCACCGCACCCGCACCGAACATGCACAGCACCGGGTAGATCGGGATGTGCGCCCGCGGCGACAGGTGGAGGAAGGAGCGCGGCGCGTGACCCTGCTCGGCGAGGCCGTACATCGTGCGTGAGCAGGCGTAGAAGATCGCGTTCATCGCCGACAGGGCAGCGGTGAGGACGACGAAGTTCATCACGTGCTGCGCCGCGGGGACCTGGAGCGCGGCGAAGACCTCGACGAAGGGGGAGGACTCGCCGGTGACCTCGTCCCACGGGATGATCGACATGATCACCGCGAGCGCCGCCACGTAGAAGAGCAGGATGCGGAAGGGCACGGTGTTGACCGCGCGTGCGATGGAGTGCTCGGGGTCGTCGGCCTCGCCGGCCGTCATCCCGAGCGTCTCGATGCCGCCGAAGGAGAAGACGACGACGCTGAAGCTCATGATGATGCCCCACAGGCCGAAGGGGGCGAAGCCGTCGTGGCTCCACAGGTGGGCGACGTCCGGTGTCGTGCCGCCGACCTCGCGCCCCCAGAGGATGAGCGCCAGTCCACCGACGACGAGGGCGATGATCGCCGTCACCTTGATGAGGGAGAACCAGAACTCCAACTCCCCGAAGACCCGCACCGCCATGAGGTTGAGGGCGCCGATGAGGGCGATCGCCGCGGCCATCCACACCCAGCCGGGGACGCCGGGGAACCACAGCCCCATGTAGGTCGCGACGGCGGTCATGTCGGCGATCGCGACGACCGCGAGCTCGAGCCAGAAGACCCAGCCGACGATGAAGCCGGCGTAGGGGCCGAGGAAGGAGCCGGCGTACTGCGCGAAGGACCCGGCCACGGGATGGCGGACCGCCATCTCACCGAGGGCGCGCATGACGATGTAGACCATGAAGCCGGCCACGGCGTAGGCAACGAGGACGGCCGGGCCGGCGGCCTGGATCGTCTCGGAGGAGCCGTAGAATAGGCCGGTGCCGATGGCGGTGCCGAGCGCGATGAACTGCACGTGGCGGGGGTTGAGCCCGCGGTCGAGGTGCTCGTGCTCGGGGACGGTGGCGGGGGAGTCGGACACGGCTGGAGACCCTACGCTCTCGCCCCGGGCGACGCGGTACCGGTGGCACGATGCGGGTATGGGGATCTTCAGCCGTCGCCGTCGGCCGTCACCACCGCCGCCCGGGGGCCACGACTCCGTCCTGCCGACGCTGGAGCAGGGCGCGGCCGACCGGCTCATGGCGCTCGCTCGACAGCATCTCGCCTCACGAGGGGTCGAGACGACGATCGACGCCGGCTACCTCGAGGCCGCTGACGGGCAGGTCTACGGGTTCTGGTGCCTTGGAGTCCCAGCCCGGGCCGGTGACACCACACGCCTACCACCGCGCTGCCGACGGGTCGACCAGCGTCGTCACCCATCAGGGAGAGGAGGGCATCGAGATCCTCGTCGCGGGCGCCTTCGGGCAGGCCTTCAATGCCGTCATGGGGGACGGCCGGGACTAATGGTTGGCCCTGCGGCGTTGCAGGGTGAGATCCTGAGGAGAACATGACCGAACCACTGCACAGCGCCCACGACGACGCCGACGACGACACCACCCCCAGCCCGATCATCGACCGGGTGCTCTCCCGCCGCGCCCAGGCGCTGGCCGACCGCGACGGCTTCCTCGAGCCGGCTGGCGACATCGACTACGACGGCGACCAGTTCGACCGCGAGGAGCGCTCCGCCCTGCGCCGTGTGCAGGGCCTGTCGACCGAGCTCGAGGACATCACCGAGGTCGAGTACCGGCAGCTGCGTCTGGAGCGCGTCGTCCTCGCGGCGGTCTGGAGCGACGGGACCGTTGCCGACGCGGAGAACTCCCTGCGTGAGCTGGCGGCCCTGGCCGAGACGGCCGGCTCCGAGGTGCTCGCCGGTGTCCTGCAGCGGCGCCAGACCCCTGACCCCAGCACCTATCTCGGCTCGGGCAAGGCCCAGGAGCTCAAGGAGATCGTCGTCGCCGAGGGCGCCGACACCGTGGTCTGCGACACCGAGCTGGCACCGAGCCAGCGGCGTGCCCTCGAGGACGTCGTCAAGGTCAAGGTCATCGACCGCACCGCCCTGATCCTCGACATCTTCGCCCAGCACGCCAAGTCCCGTGAGGGCAAGGCGCAGGTCGAGTTGGCCCAGCTGCAGTACCTCCTGCCGCGCCTGCGTGGCTGGGGCGAGTCGATGTCCCGGCAGGCCGGTGGTCAGGCCGCCGGCGGTCAGGGCATGGGCTCGCGTGGTCCGGGTGAGACCAAGATCGAGCTCGACCGCCGCCGGATCAACTCCCGCATCGCCAAGCTCAAGCGCGAGCTCGCCGGCATGAAGACCCACCGCGACACCCGTCGCGCGGCCCGCGCGCACCACGAGGTGCCGGCCGTGGCCATCGCCGGCTACACCAACGCCGGCAAGTCGACCCTGCTCAACCGCCTCACCCACGCGGGCGTCCTCGTCGACAACCAGCTCTTCGCGACTCTCGACACCACCGTGCGTCGCGCCGAAACGCCCGACGGGCGCGAGTACACGCTCACCGACACCGTCGGCTTCGTCCGGGCGCTGCCGCACCAGCTCGTCGAGGCCTTCCGCTCCACGCTCGAGGAGGTCGCCGACGCCGACCTGCTCCTGCACGTCGTCGACGGCTCGCACCCCGACCCCGAGGGCCAGATCTCGGCCGTGCGCGCGGTGCTGGCCGACGTCGACGCGACCGACGTCAAGGAGGTCGTGGTCGTCAACAAGGCTGACGCCGCCGACCCCGAGGTCGTCGACCGGATCCTGCGGCACGAGCGCCACTCGATCGCCGTGTCGGCGCGCACCGGCGCCGGGGTCGAGGAGCTGCTCCAGCTCGTCGCCGACGAGCTGCCCAAGCCCGACATCGACGTCGAGGTCCTCCTGCCCTACTCGCGCGGCGACCTCGTCAGCCGGCTGCACGACGAGGCCGAGATCCTCTCCGAGGAGCACCTGGGCCAGGGCACGCTCGTCGTCGCCCGGGTGCACGGTGACCTCGCGGCCGAGCTGACCCCCTTCGCCACGACGTCGGCGGCCGGCTGACCGTCGCGGTCAACGGCTGACGAGCAGGACCGCCAGCCCGATCATCGTCAGGCCGATGAGGCCGTCGAGGACGCGCCACGTCCCCGGGCGGCCCAGCGGGCCGGCGAGCGCCCGGGCCCCGAGGCCGAGGCCGGTGAACCACACGATGCTGCCGAGCGCCGCCCCCGTCGCGAAGGCCCACCGCTGCTCGCCGTGCCCGTTGGCGATCGACCCGAGCATGAGCACGGTGTCGAGGTAGACGTGCGGGTTGAGGAAGGTGATGGCGAGCGTGCTCGCGATGACCGACCCGCGGCCGGCAAGAGCGGTGGCCTCGAGGCCCTCCGGCGACGCGGCCCGGCGCAGGGCGAGCAGGCCGTAACCCACGAGGTAGGCCGCGCCGAGCCAGGTGACGACGCGCACCGCGGTCGGGTGGTCGCTGACGAGTGCGCCCACACCCGCCGTGCCGAGCATGATGAGCAGGGTGTCGGCGGCGATGCAGATGAGCACGACGGGGGCCAGGTGCTCACGCCGGATCCCTTGGCGCAGCACGAAGGCATTTTGCGCGCCGATGGCGACGATGAGGGTGAGGCCGGTGAGCAGGCCAGCGACGGCGGAGACGATCACGGGCTGACGGTAGGCGTCGGGTCCACCTGAAGGCCAGCGAAAGAGTCTGCAGTGTCATTAGCATTGCTTCATGCAGATCGATCAGCTCCGCGCCCTGCTCGCCGTCGTCGACGAGGGAACCTTCGAGGCGGCGGCCGGTGCGCTGGGCATCACCCCCTCCGCCGTCAGCCAGCGGATCAAGGCGCTCGAGGCCGCGGCCGGCCGGGTGCTCGTCGAGCGCAGCGCTCCCGTGCGGGCCACCGCCGCCGGCACGGCGGTCGCGCGCACGGCTCGGCAGATGGTCCTGCTCGCCGACCAGCTCCGCGCCGACCTGGGCGAAGGGGGGTCCGCTCCCGTCGAGCTCCCGGTCGCCGTCAACGCCGACTCCCTCGCGACGTGGTTCGAGCCGGTGCTCGCGACCGCGGCCGGGTGGCCCGACACCCTGCTGCACCTCGAGGTCGAGGACGAGGAGTACAGCGCCGACCACCTGCGGCGGGGTGCGGTCGTGGGGGCCGTGACCGCCGACCCGACCCCGGTCGCGGGCTGCCGCACCGAACCGCTCGGGTCGATGCGCTACCTGCCGGTGGCAGCGGCACCGCTGGCGGAGGAGTTCGCGAAGGGCCGTGGGCACGACTGGGAGCGCATGCCGGTCCTGCGCTTCAACGCCAAGGACGACCTGCAGCACGGGGTGCTGCGCGACCTCGGGGTCGACGTGGTCCCGCCGACCTCGCAGGTGCCCTCCTCGGAGGGCTTCGCCGCGGCAGTGCGGGCCGGGCTGGGGTGGGCCATGCTCCCGGAGGCCCAGGTGGGCGATGACCTCGACACCGGCCGGCTGGTGCTGCTGCGTCAGCGGGAGCACCGCGACGTCCCGCTGTACTGGCAGGCGTGGACGCTGCGCACCGCGCGGATCGAGCGGCTCGGCGAGGCGGTGCACGAGGCGGCTCGGGCGCTGCGGCCCGTTCGCCCCACGCGGACCAGGTGATGCACGCCAGCCTCGTCACCGAGGCGGGCTACACGATCTTCGCCAGCGACACCCCGCCCGGCATGACCCGCACCCTGGGCACGTCGGTGACGATCAGCATCAGCGGCGACGAGACCGAGCTGCTGCGCAGCTACTGGGCCGGCCTGACGGCCGGGGCCCAGGTCGAGGTGCCCCTCGAGGTGCAGATGTGGGGCGACGAGTACGGCTCCTTCACCGACCGCTACGGCATCCCGTGGATGGTCAACATCACCGTGAGCTGAGCACCGCCACGCTCGTCGAGACCTCGATCTGCGGCGAGTACAGCGCCATGACCTGCAGAGCGGCCTCGTGGTTGTCCTGGGTCGAGCCCGCACAGGCGTCGGCGGCCACCACGACGGTGGCGCCGTCGTCGGCGGCCGGCAGCGCCGTCGAGATGACGCAGCAGTCGGTCGAGACACCGGCGAGCACGACCGTGGGGGTGGGGCCGGTGATGCGGGTCAGCGGCTCACCCCACTTGCCGAAGGTCGAGCAGTCCACCGACCCGCGGTTGCTCCAGCCCGCGGCCGGGGTGACGAGGTCGAAGACCGGGTCGGTCGCGGGGCGATCGGCGAAGGACCAGCGCTCGAAGTAGGGCCCCCACGAGCCGGGTCGCTCCGAGCCGGGGACCCACCGGGTGACGATCGTGCGCCCGGCACCGAAGCTCGAGCGCAGCGACTTGATCGGCGCGAGCGCGTCGTCGAACATCGGCGAGCCCCACTCCGAGGTGGGGTCGGCGAAGATCCGCTGGGGGTCGATGACCACCAGCCAGGCGTCGTCGAGCGGGGGCAGCTCGGTCATCGCTCCTCCTGCCGCCGCACGATGCCCCGTCGCGCGACCAGGGTGATGACGAAGGCGAGCCCGAGGGCGACGATGACGCCGAGGTTGGCGTAGGACCAGTCGCCGGCCCAGTAGTTGCCGGCGGGGTCCTCGACGAGCTCGGCGCCGAGGAAGGCCTTGAGCAGGTAGCCCTGCCAGTTGTTCCACGTCGAGTCAGGCATCGCATTGGTCACCAGACCCCAGCCGATGACTGAGGCGAGGACCATCGTGCCGATGGAGATCCAGTCGACCGAGCCGTAGCGCCCACGGGCGTCGAAGAGCGCCTCCTCGTCGTAGTCACGCCGGCGCAGCGCGAGGTCCGACAGGAAGATGCCCGCCCAGGCGGCCAGCGGCACGCCGAGGGTGATGAGGAAGGACTGGAAGGGGCCGAGGAAGTTCTCGGCGAAGAAGACGACGTAGATCGTGCCGAGCGTGAGCAGCAGGCCGTCGAGGCCGGCAGCCGCCGGGCGGGGGATGCGCACCCCGAGGCTCAGCAGGGTCAGGCCCGAGGAATAGATGCCCAGGACCGCGCCCGAGACGAGCGCGAGCACGGCCGCGACACCGAAGATCACGAGGTACCAGGTCGGCAGGATCGTCGCGAGGGTGCCGACCGGGTCGGCGACGATGCCGGCGCGCAGGGTCTCGTCGGAGCCGGCCAGACCGATGCCGTAGGCGACGAGGAGCGCGGGCGCCAGGGCGCCACCGAGGGTGTTCCACGCGACGATCGCGCCGGAGGAGGCCTCGCGGCTCTGGTAGCGCGACCAGTCGGCGGCGATGTTGATCCACCCGAGACCGAAGCCGGTCATCACCATGATGAGCGCGCCGAGCACCTGCTGGAAGGACCCGCCCTCGAGGGAGGTCAGGGTCGACCACTCGATGTGGCCCACGGTCAGGCCCACGTAGACGATCGTCGCCAGACCGGTCAGCCAGGTCAGCCACGACTGCATCCGCATGATCAGGTGGTAGCCCGCGACCGAGGCGCCGACGATGAGGGCCGCGACGACGAGCATGGCGACGACCTTGGTCGGCGTGCCACCGCCCCAGCCGAGCTCGCGCATGACGGTTGCCGTCGCGAGCGTGGCCATGATCGCCAGGAAGGTCTCCCACCCGATCGAGACGACCCACGAGACGACCCCGGGCAGCTTCTGCCCCCGGACGCCGAAGGCGGCGCGCGAGATGACCATCGTCGGTGCCGAGCCGCGCTTGCCCGCCACGGCGACGAGCCCGCACAGCAGGAAGGAGACGACGATGCCGATGACCGAGACGAGGAGGGCCTGACCGAAGGAGATCCCGAAGTCGAGGACGAAGCTGCCGTAGGAGATGCCGAAGACGGAGACGTTGGCCGCGAACCACGGCCAGAAGAGGTCGGCCGGGCGGGCGGTCCGGTCGGCCTCGTCGATGATCTCGATGCCGGTGGTCTCGACGCCCGCACGCCGGACGGACTCGAGGGTGTCGCTCCGCGGGGAGTCAGCGCTCATTCCGGCAGAATTGCACGGTGGACACGTTGCGCAGCCGATGGCACGCCGATGTGACCGCTCTGTGCCCCGACGCACCCCACGAGCGGGCCGCGGCGGAGGTCACCGACCTCCTCGACCGGTGGCTCGAGGACCACCGCTCCTACCACGACGTCGTGCACCTCGCGGAGGTCCTCGCGGCCCTCGACGAGCTGGCCGAAGGGGGTGACCTCCCCGCGCGGGATCGTCACCTTGCCGGACTGGCCGCGTGGTACCACGACGCGGTCTACGAGACCCACGCCGCCGCCGGCGCCAACGAGCAGGCGTCTGCGGAGCTGGCGCAGCAGCGCCTCGCTGACCTGGGCCTCGGCCCCTCGGATCTCGCCCTCGTCGCCCGGCTGGTCCGGGAGTCGGCCACCCACGAGATGAGCTCGCCGGGCCCTGCGGCTCGTGCCTTCCACGACGCCGACCTGTGGATCCTCGCGGCACCGACCGAGCGATTCGACGCCTACTGCCACCAGGTCCGGATCGAGTACGGCATGGTCGGCGACGAGGACTTCGCGCGGGGCAGGAGTGCGGTGCTCGCTCCCTTCGTCGAGCGCGACCGTCTCTACCTCACCGACCACGCGCACGAGCGGTGGACCGGGCGCGCGCGGGTCAACCTGCGACGCGAGCTCGACCGGCTCAGCGGCGCTTCGCCGCGCTGACGCGCAGGCCGCTGGCGATGAGCCGGCGGATCAGGTCGCTCCCGCTGACCTCGGTGGCCCCCGCCGCCACGACCTCGTCGTAGCGCTCGACGGGCACGTCGTAGTGGTCCTCGTCGAAGAGCCGCCGCGGCAGCCCGACGTGCTGGGCGAACTCGTGCAGCTCCGCCAGGGAGGAGTCCGAGACCAGGTGGCTCCACGTGCGGCCCCAGCCGGGCCACGTGGGCGGGTCGACGAGGATCATCGCAGCGGCACCTGCACCGTCACAGCGGGTCGAGGATCCGCTGGAGGAAGGAGCGGGTCCGCTCGGCCTGCGGGTCGAGGATCACCTGCTCGGGTGCCCCGCGCTCGACGACGACGCCGCCGTCGATGAAGAGCACCTCGTCGGCGACCTGCCGGGCGAAGCGGATCTCGTGGGTGACGACGACCATCGTCCAGTGCTGCTCGGCGAGGTCGCGCATGACCTGCAGCACCTCGCCGACCGTCTCGGGGTCGAGCGCGGAGGTCGGCTCGTCGAAGAGCACGACCGACGGGCGCAGGGCGAGGGCTCGGGCGATGCCGACCCGCTGCTGCTGGCCGCCGGAGAGCTGGAAGGGGTACTTGTCGGCGTGCTCGGACAGGCCGACCTGGTCGAGCAGGGCCAGGGCCCGCTCGCGGGCGGCCTGCGGGTCCTCGCCCTGCACGACGACCGGCCCCTCGGTGATGTTGTCGAGGGCGCTCTTGTGGGCGAAGAGGTTGTGGCCCTGGAAGACGAAGCCACTCTGCCGACCCAGCGCGGTCAGCTGCTCGCGCTGACCCCGGGGGAGCCGGTCGTGACGGCCGGGCGTCAGCTCGCCGAAGTCGAGGCTCGCGTCGCCGACCGTGATGACGCCGGCGTCGGGGCGCTCGAGCCCGCCGAGGGCGCGCAGCAGGGTGGTCTTGCCCGAGCCCGAGGGTCCGAGGACGACCGTCACCTCGCCGGAGCCGACCTCGAAGGAGATGTCGCGCAGGACCTCCTTGTCACCGAAGCTCTTGCGGACGTGGGCCGCGGAGACGACCACCTCAGGCTGCGACATAGCGGCTGAACCTCTCCTCGGCGCGGTCCTGGAGGACGGACAGGATCGTGCAGATGATCCAGTAGTAGAGGGCGGCGAGCGCGAACATCGGCATGTACTGGAAGGTCGGTGCCGCGGCGAACCGGGCGGTCTGGGTCAGCTCGACGACGAGGATGATCGAGGTGAGCGAGGTGTCCTTGAGCAGGGAGACGAGGGTGTTGGACAGCGGCGGGATCGCCGTGCGGCCGCCTGCGGCAGGATGATCCGCCGCAGTGCCGTCCGTGGCCCCATGCCGATCGTCTGCGCCGCCTCCCACTGGCCCTTGGGGATCGACTCGATGGCCGAGCGGATCACCTCGGCCGCGTAGCCGCCGACGTTGAGCGACAGGGCGATGACGGCGGCGACGAAGGGCGGCAGGTCGATGCCGATCTCGGGCAGCGCGTAGAAGATGAGGAAGAGCTGCACGAGCAGCGGGGTGCCCCGGATGATCGAGATGTAGGCGCGCGCGATGGCCCGTGGCACGGCGGAGGTCGACATCCGGCCGATGGCGGTGACGAGGGCGAGCACGAGGCCGATGGCGAAGGAGATCGCGGTGAGTGGGATCGTCACCTTGATCGTCGCCCAGGCCATGGGCCAGGCATTGTCCTTGACGAGGTCCCAGGCACTCGGGGCTGCGTTGTCGGCCGAGAAGTACTTGTCGTAGATCGCCTGGGGTGGTGCCGTCCTCCTCCATCTCGGCGAGGGCCTGGTTGATCTCCGGCATGTAGCCGGTGCCCTTCTTCGCGGCGAAGACCGACTGGGCCTGGTCGTCCGTCTCCGCGACGATCTTGACCCCGGGGTCGGGGCTGGTCGCGATGTAGTTGCGCACGGCGAGCTTGTCGTTGACGATCGCGTCGACGCGACCCTCCTTGAGGCTCGACATCGCCTCGTTCATCCCGTCGACGCCGACGATCTCGGCGCCGTGGTCCTTGGCCACCTCGGCCCAGCTGCTCGTGAGGTTTTCGGCGGCGCGCTTGCCCTTGAGGTCGGAGAGCTCCTCGATCCCCTCGGGGTTGTCCTCGGCGACGACGAGGACGCCGGCGGTGTCGACGTAGGGGTCGGAGAGGTCGTAGAGCTTCTCCCGCTCGGGGTTGACGTTGACCTGGTTGGCGACGACGTCGAAGCGCCCTGCGGCCAGGGCGGCGAACATCGAGTCCCACGGCGTCGCGACGAACTCGACCTCGACCCCGAGACGCTCGCCGACGGCCTTCATCACCTCGACGTCGAAGCCGGTGAAGTCGTCGCCCTGCTTGATCGAGAAGGGGGCGTACACCCCTTCGGTCCCGACCCGAAGGGGGTCGGGGACCTGCGCAGACGCTGCGTCGGGGGTCGTGGGCGCGGCCTGCGCGGCGGGCGCGGACAGCAGCGCCGGGCCGAGGGCGACGGCGAGCGCGAGCAGGAGGTGGGCGAGACGCCGGGGGAGCGTGGTCATCAGGTCGTCAGGATATGTCCGGGCTCACAACCGCCGCAGGGCGGTGGCGAGCACGACCGCCTCGCCGACGCGGTCGGACGCGTCGAGGTCGACGGTGGCCTCGACGACCCAGTCGCCGTCGCCCTCGGGGTCGGCGAGGGTCTGGCGCACCTCCCACAGCCGCGCGTCCGGGGTCACGTCGGGGTCGAGCCCCGGTGCCGGGCCACGGACCTCCGCGATGTGCAGGTGGTGCGGACCGCGCGCGTCCTGGTCGGTCCCGATGCGGTCGTGCTCCTCCCAGTAGTCGCCGAGGGCGACGTCCCAGTCGTCGTGGCGCATCAGTGGCGCGCGGCCGTCGTCGGCGAGCTCGGCCGCCGCGGCCTCGAGGGCCGACAGCGCCGACAGGTCGTCGCGCGCTGCGCGCTCGACACGCTGCCACAGGGCACCGCGCACCATGGTCCGGAAGGGGCCGGTGCGGGCGGACAGCGGGCGCGGCGGTGCCGTGGCCTCGCGGCCCTCGGCCAGCCGGGTGGCCGCATCGGGGTCCGTGAGTGCCTCCCACTCGTCGAGGAGCGAGGAGTCGGTCTGCCGCACGGTCTCGCCGAGCCACTCGACGATCTCGCGCAGCTGCGGCGAGGAGTGCGCCTCGGGCACGGTGCGGGTCAGGGTGCGGTAGGCGTCGGTGAGGTAGCGCAGCACGAGTCCCTCGCGCGGGCCGAGGGTGAAGCGGCGCACGAAGTCGGCGAAGGACATGCCCTCTTCCCACATGAGGCGCACGACCGACTTGGGGACGAGGGCCTCCTCGGGCAGCCACGGGTGGGTCTGGCGGTAGGTCTCGAAGGCGGCCGCGAGCTCCTCGGCGAGCGGCCGCGGCCAGGTGACTTCGTCGAGCAGGCGCATCCGCTCCTCGTACTCGATGCCGTCGGCCTTCATCTCGGCGACCGCCTCGCCGCGGGCGGCGTGCTGCTGGGCGACGAGGACCGCCATCGGCGCCTCGAGGACCGCCTCGATCGTCGAGACGACGTCGAGGGCGTGGGTCGGGGAGTCGGGGTCGAGCAGGTCGAGCGCCGCCAGCGCGAAGGGGGCGAGCGGCTGGTTGAGCGCGAAGTCCGGGGGCAGGTCGAGGGTGAGGGCCACGGTCCGTCCGGTCCCGTCCGGCTCCGGGAGACGCTCGAGCACACCGGAGTCGAGCAGGCTGCGCCCCAGACGGATGGCCCGTCGGGCGAGGCGAGCCCTCCCCTTCGCGTCCTCGTGGTTGTCCCTCGTGAGGCGCGACAGGGCGGTCACCGGGTCACCGGGCCGGGCGACGACGTTGAGGATCATCGAGTTGTCGACCTTCATCCGCGACCGCAGGGTCTCGGGCGCATTGCTCGTCAGCTTGGTGAAGGTGTCCTCGGTCCACACGACGAAGCCCTCGGGCGGCTTCTTGCGCTGGACCTTCTTGCGCTTCTTCTCGTCGTCGCCCGCCTTGAGCAGCGCGCGGTGGTTGTCGATGACGTGCTCGGGTGCCTGCACGACGACGTAGCCCTCGGTGTCGTAGCCGGCGCGGCCGGCCCGCCCCGCGATCTGGAGGAACTCGCGCACCCGCAGCACCCGGTGGCGGGTGCCGTCGAACTTCGTCAGCGAGGTGAAGAGCACGGTGCGGATCGGGACGTTGATGCCGACACCGAGGGTGTCGGTGCCGCAGATGACCTTGAGCAGGCCCTCCTGGGCGAGCTGCTCGACGAGCCGGCGGTAGCGGGGGAGCATGCCGGCGTGGTGCACGCCGACGCCGCGACGCAGCATGCCGCCGAGGGTGCGGCCGAAGCCGGCGGAGAAGCGGAAGCCGGCGAGCCGGTCGGCGATGGCCTGCTTCTCGTCCTTGTCGAGCAGCTTGAGCGTCTGGACCAGGCGCGCGTGCTCGGCGGCATTGGCCTGGGTCTGGTGGACGACGTAGACGGGGGCCCGGCGCCACTCGAGGATCTCCTCGATCGTCTCCTGCAGCGGGGTGAGGGCCCAGCGGAAGGTCAGCGGGACGGGTCGCTCGGCGTCCTTGACCACCACGACGTCGCGCCCGGTGCGCTCGGCGAGGTCGTCCTCGATGGCCCGGGTGTCGCCGAGGGTGGCCGACATGAGGAGCATCTGCGCCTGCGGCAGCTCGAGCAGCGGGACCTGCCAGGCCCAGCCGCGCTCCGGCTCGGCGTAGTAGTGGAACTCGTCCATGACGACGAGACCGACGTCGGCCTCGCGACCCTCGCGCAGGGCGAGGTTGGCGAGCACCTCTGCGGTGCAGACGATGACGGGAGCGTCGGCGTTGACCGACGCGTCGCCGGTGAGCATGCCGACGTTGTCGGCGCCGAAGATCGCGCAGAGGTCGAAGAACTTCTCCGAGACGAGCGCCTTGATCGGCGCGGTGTAGAAGGCGACCTGGTCCTTGGCCATGGCGTGGGCGATCGCCCCGGTCGCGACGAGCGACTTGCCGGACCCGGTGGGGGTGGCGAGGACGACGTGGTCGTCGCCGAGGAGGGCGAGCAGCGCCTCCTCCTGGTGCGGGTAGAGCGCCAGGCCACGATCGGCCGTCCAGGCGGAGAACCGCTCGAAGAGCTCGTCGGGACCGGTGCCGACGGGCACGGAGAGCGGATCTGTCATCCGCCCATCGTCCCAGCGTGGTGACTCGGGTGTCACGATGGGGTCCGTGACCGCACCACGCACCATCACGACCGACCTCGTCTCGCTGCAGCCACCCGAAGAGCAGGACGCCGCCCTCGTCGCCGAGCTCATGGGCGTGCCCGAGGACGCCGAGCGACCGGCAGAGATCGTCCGCGGCTGGCGAGAGCACTGGGACGAGCACGGCTACGGCACCTGGATCGCCACCGACGCCTCGGGGCGGCGCGTCGGCTTCGTCGGCCTGCGGGCGCACGACGACTTCATCCGGGTGACCATCCGCACGCTCGAGGGGCAGGGCGAGGAGGACCTCGCCGGGCCGGCCATGCGGCTGGTCGTCGCGCACGCCCTCGAGTGGCTGCCCGACCTGCCGCTGCGCCTGCGGGTGGCGCCCGAGGACCTCGCGACCCGCTTCGTCGCCGAGTTCGCGGGCATGGTCCACGCGCCCGACCTCGACCACACCGTCGGCGGGGACGACTGGCAGGTCCTCGAGCTGCCGTGGGTGCGGGTCGCCGACAAGATCCCGGCCCGGGCACGTGAGGCGATGCTGCGGATGTGGGTCGAGGTCAACGAGGCCGGGGGAGCGGTCGGCTTCCTGCCCGGCGCCGACGAAGGGGAGGTCGCGGCGGTCCTCGACGGGTACGCCGCGCGGCTGGAGCGCGGGGACACCTCGCTCGTGGCGCTCAACTCCCCGCACGGGGACCTGCTCGGCTTCGGCTTCGTCGTCCGCCCCTCGGGCGCGACCGTGGCGCACACCGCCAATCTCGAGCGGATCATGACCGACCCGGCCCGCCGGGGGACCAACCACGGGGCCCTGCTCATGGCCGGGATGCACCGCGCGGCGCGCGAGCGAGGCGTCGAGCTGGTGACGCTCGACTACCGCGGTGGCACCGGTCTGGGCGAGTTCTACACCCGCTTCGGCTACACCGAGGTCGGTCGCGTCCCGGGCGGCGTCCGGGTCGCCCCGGGCGACGACCGCGACGGCGTGATCATGGCGAGGTCCTTGTGACCCACCTCGAGCCCTTCGGCCCGAAGACGGCCTGGCTCGCGGTCCTGGACCGCTCCCAGGCCCAGGTCGCCGAGGCCCTCGGGCTGACCGGCGGGCGCACTGTCCCGGGCGCCGAGGCTGCCGAGGCCTTCGGTGAGGTCGGGATCCTGCCGCCGGTGCCGGGGGTCGACGGTCGGTGGACGCTGGCCGTCAGCTTCGAGCTCTCGGACATCTCGCCCACTCGGCTCGCCTCGCTCGCGGCGCTGCTCGACACCCGGGTGCAGGCCTACGCGACGCACCGTGTCGCCGAGGCGCACCGCTGGCTCGCGGCCGAGCGGGGGCGACTGCTGCGGCACGTCGAGGTCCTCGGCGACAGCGGTGAGCTCGTCGCCTGGACCGGGGCGCCCACGCCCACCGAGACCGGTCTCGGGCTCCCCGCCCTCGAGGAGATCACCGACGACGAGGCGCGCTTCCAGGTCGTCCTCGCCGTCACCGAGGACACCGTCCTGGCCGTCGCGCACGGCTGGAGCGTCGACCCGATGACCCTCGGCGGCGAGGTCCCGGGGCACGCCCTCCTCTTCGACGACGTCGACGAGGGACCGCCCCCGCCCGAGCCGATGCCGACGCGCCAGCGGCGCTGGTGGTGGCCGTGGTCACCGCCGACCGACCGCTGACCTAGCATTCCGGCCATGACCGAGACCGAGCACGACCAGGCGACGCGACCCCCCTTCGGTCTCGGGTGGACCGTCCACGGCGACGGTCGAGGTGTGCGGCCCGGCGAGGTGGTACTGCCCGGGGAGCGGCTGTCCTGGCCGCGCACGATGGGGCTCGGCGCGCAGCACGTCGTCGCGATGTTCGGCGCGACCTTCCTCGTGCCGCTCATCACCGGCCTCCCGCCGGCCACGACCCTCTTCTTCAGCGGCATCGGCACGATGCTCTTCCTGGTCATCACCGCCGGTCGCGTGCCGAGCTACCTCGGCAGCTCCTTCGCCTTCATCGCCCCGCTGGCCGCCGCGTCCAAGAGCCACGACATGCCCACCGCTCTCGGTGGCGTCGTCATGGCCGGCCTGACCCTCGCCGCCATCGGCGTCGTCGTGCAGGTGGCCGGCGACCGCTGGCTGCGGGCGCTCATGCCGCCGGTCGTCACCGGTGCGATCGTCGCGCTCATCGGGCTCAACCTCGCACCGAGCGCCAAGGCCAACTTCATGAAGTCGCCGGTCACGGCGCTCGTCACGGTCGTCGTCATCCTGCTCGTCACGGTCGCCACCCGGACCCTGCTGTCGCGCATCGCGATCCTCGTCGGCGTGGCCGCCGGCTACGGCACCGCCCTGGTGCGGGGCGAGGTCACCTTCGCCCGGATGCACGAGGCCGACTGGTTCGGGGCTCCGGACTTCCACGCGCCCAGCCTCGACCTCGCCGTCGCCGGCCTCTTCATCCCCGCCGTGCTCGTCCTCGTCGCCGAAAACGTGGGCCACATCCGCTCGGTCGCCTCGATGACCGGGGAGGACCTCGACCCGGTGACCGGCCGGGCGCTCATCGCCGACGGGCTGGCGACGACGCTGGCCGGGGCCGGCGGCGGGTCGGGCACGACGACCTACGCCGAGAACATCGGCGTCATGGCCGCCACCCGGGTCTACTCGACGGCCGCCTACTGGGTCGCCGCGGTCGTCGCGCTGCTGCTGTCCTTCTCGCCGAAGTTCGGCGAGGCCATCGCCACCGTGCCTAAGGGCGTCCTCGGCGGCGCCGGAGTGGTCCTCTACGGCATGATCGGCCTGCTCGGGGCCAAGATCTGGGTCGAGTCGCGGGTCGACTTCGGCAACCCGATCAACCTCATGACCGCCGCCGTGGCCCTGATCATCGGCATCGCCGACTTCACCTGGACCATCGGTGACCTGGAGTTCGCCGGCATCGCCCTCGGGACCGCCGCCGCGCTGGGCGGCTTCCACCTCATGCGCGGCATCAACCTCGTGACCCGGGCCGTGCCCGACCCGCTGATGAAGGCTTCTTCATCCGACCCTCATCCGTGACTCATGCCCCCTTCGTAGCCTCGCCGTCATGACCCCAGCCCCTCGACGTCGGCTCGGCCGCGACGGCATGCTCCTCGCGGCGATGCTCTGCGTCCCGCTGCTCGTGCTGCTCGGCTTCCGGGTGGCGGCCGCGCCCGCTGACCCGCCGCCGGTGCAGGAGCGCCCCCTGCAGCTGACGACCGACCCGACGTCGTCGCCGACGTCCTCGACGTCCAGCAGCTCGTCGTCGAGCAGCACGTCGCGGACCCCGAAGCCCACGAGCACGACGACCTCGAAGCCCACGAGCACGACGACCTCGAAGCCCACGAGCACGACGACCTCGAAGCCCACGAGGACCTCGGCGCCCACGAGGACGTCGGCGCCGAGCACGACGCCGCGACCGACCTGGACGCCCACGCCGACATGGACCTCGCAGACCCAGGCGCCGGCGCCGCGCTACGACGATGACGACGATGATGACGACGACTGGGACGACGATGACGACGAGTGGGACGACGACGATGACGACTGATGGCCGCTGACCGCCCGCGGCCGAGGCTGGCCCGCGACACGATCGTCGGCTGGATGGTGCTCGTCCTCTTCGTCAGCCTGCTGAGTGTCGTCATCGTCGTGCGCGAGAGCCTGCACCTGTCGGTGACCGAGCGCGCCAATTCCGATGTCGCCCAGGAGATCGACGAGTTCCGGACCTTCACCGAGGACGGGACCGACCCCGAGACCTCGAAGCCCTTCACCACGGCCGACCGGCTGCTCGAGGTCTACCTGTCGCGGCAGCGACCGGGCAACGACGAGATCATCGTCGGCTACGTCGGCGACACCGGTCAGGTCCTGCCGGTCCGGGGGCCTGGCGCGCCCGAGCCCGAGGAGTACGACCTCACGCGTGATCGAGAGCTGCTCGCCGAGGCCGGACGGGCGTCGTCGGGGACGCGCGAGACTCCCGCCGGGGAGATGAGGTGGGCCCGCGCGGGGGTCGACGTGCGCGGGGGCCAGGACGCCGTGCTCGTCGTCGCGGTCTTCACCGACCCGGCCCGCGCGGACGCCGACCGGACCGTGGGCACCCTGACCTTCGTCTCCCTGGGAGCCCTCCTCTTCGCTGGCGTCGTCTCCTGGCTCGTCGCCGGCCGCATCCTGCGCCCGGTGCGCCAGGTGCAGGAGGCCGCGGAGGAGATCACCGAGCACGACCTCACCCGTCGCATCGACGTCGGCGACGACGACGTGTCGGGTCTGGCCTCGACCTTCAACCGGATGCTCGACCGCCTCGAGGAGGCCTTCCGCGCGGAGCAGCGCTTCGTCGACGACGCCGGGCACGAGCTGCGCACCCCGATCACGGTGATCCGCGGACACCTCGAGCTCATGGACGACGACCCCGAGTCGCGTCAGGCGACGCTGCGCATCGTCACCACCGAGCTGGACCGCATGGGGCGGATCGTCACCGACCTGCTCGCCCTGGCCAAGGCCGACCGGCCCGACTTCGTCCGGGCGAGCGAGGACGTCGACACCTCGATGCTCACGGTGGCCCTCGAGGCGAAGATCTCGGCCCTCGCCGACCGCCGCTGGCGCGTGGCCCGGATCGCCGAGGGCACCGCCCGGCTCGATGCCCAGCGGATCACCCAGGCGGTGCTCCAGCTCGCGCAGAACGCCGTGCAGCACACCCGCGACGGCGACGCCATCACCCTCGCCTCCGACATCGTCGACGACCCCGAGCTCGGGCGCGCGCTGACGATCAGCGTCGAGGACACCGGGCCGGGCGTCCCGCACGCGGAGCGGGAGCACATCTTCGAGCGGTTCAGCCACGGCGAGCCGCCCGACGGTCGACGCCACAGCGGCGCCGGCCTCGGCCTGGCCATCGTGCGCGCCATCGCCGAGGGCCACGACGGCCGCGTCGACGTGGGGGGGCGAGCCCGGTCAGGGCGCCGTCTTCACCCTCGTGCTGCCCGTCGACACCCCCCTGCCCGACCCGACCGACACGGAGAAGCCATGAGCGCCATCCTCATCGCCGAGGACCACGACGAGATCGCCAGCTTCGTCGACAAGGGGCTGCGGGCGAGCGGCTACCGCACGACGATCGTCGGCGATGGCCGGCAGGCCTGGGCTCTCGCCTCGACCGGTGCCTTCGACCTGCTCGTCCTCGACGTCGGACTGCCCGGGCTCGACGGCTTCGAGGTGCTGCGCCGCCTGCGGGGCGACGGTGTCGACGTCCCGGTCATCATCCTCACCGCGCGTGACGGCGTCGACGACACGGTCGCCGGGCTCGAGGGCGGGGCCAACGACTACATGACCAAGCCTTTCCAGTTCGCCGAGCTGCTCGCCCGGGTCCGACTGCGACTGCGCGAAGGGGGTGCCGCACCTGCCGACGACGGCACCCTGACCGCCGGTGACCTCAGCCTCGACATCCGACGCCGGACCGCCCTCGTGGGCGGGCGCGAGGTCGAGCTGACCGCCCGGGAGTTCTCCCTGCTCGAGGCCTTCGTCGAGCACGCCGAGCAGGTCCTCTCGCGCGAGCAGCTCCTCGGCATGGTCTGGGACATGGACTTCGACCCCGGGTCGAATGTCGTCGACGTCTTCGTCCGCTCCCTGCGGGGCAAGATCGGCGCCGAGCGGATCCTCACCGTGCGGGGCGTGGGCTACCGGCTCAGGGGATGAGGCCGTCCTCGCGCGCTCGCGCCACGGCCGCCGTGCGCGAGTCGACGTCGAGCTTGGTGAAGACGTGCACGAGGTGCGTCTTGACCGTCGCCTCGGAGATGACGAGGGCGCGGGCGATCTCGCGGTTGGACAGGCCACGGGCGACGGCGGCGAGGATCTCGACCTCGCGGGCCGACAGGTCAGCCTGCGGGCGGGAGATGCGCGCGACGACCCGCTGGGCGAGGTCGGGGGAGAGGACCGTCCCACCGGCGGCCGCGCGGATCACGGCGTCGGTGATCCGGGCCGGGTCGGCGTCCTTGAGGAGGTAGCCCGCTGCGCCCGCCTCGACCGCGCGCACGATGTCGCGGTCGGTGTCGTAGGTCGTCAGGACGAGGACCGCTGGTGCGGGGCGGGTCCCGCGGACCGCGCTCGTCACGCCCACACCGTCGAGCCCGTCGCCCAGCCGAAGGTCGGTGACGACCACGTCGGGATGCTCGCGCGCGACGACTCCGAGCGCGTCCTCGCCGGCGCCTGCCTCGCCGACGACCTCGATCCGCTCGTCCTGCCCGAGCAGGGCCACGACACCCATCCGGGTCACCGGGTGGTCCTCGACGACGACCACCCGCACCGCGCTCGTCGTGCTCATCGCCCGACCTCCACCCATCCGGAGACGGCCGTGCCCTCACCGGGGGCGGACTCGACGCTGAGGCCGCCACCCAGCTCGCGCAGGCGGGCGCGGGTGGCACGCAGGCCGTAGCCCCCTTCGCCCGAGGTCGGGGAGGGGCGCTGCCACCAATCGGTCGGGTCGAAGCCCACCCCGTCGTCGACGACGTCGACACGGACCGTCGTGCCGGCCTCCTCGAGGCTCACCCCGACGGTCTCGGCCCCGGCGTGGGTGCGGACATTGGCCAGCGCGCCCTGGACGAGGCGCAGCAGCGCCACCTCGACCGTCGTCGGGACCGGCGGCAGGTCCGGCGAGGCGGTGACCGTCGCCCGCACCCCGCTCTCGGCGGCGAAGCGGTCGGCGACCCGGCGGATCGCTGCGGCCAGGCTCCCTTCGTCGAGGTCGGTCGGGGCGAGCGCGCCCACGATCCGGCGCGACTCCTCCAGCCCCTGGGCGGCACCGGACTCGATGTGCTCGAGCAGCTGCGCCCGCCGCTGGGCGTCGGACTCGGCGCGGGCGGCCCGGGAGAGCAGGAGCAGGGAAGAAAATCCCTGGGCGATGCCGTCGTGGATGTCACGCGAGAGGCGGGTCCGCTCGCTCGTCACGCCCTGGGCCCGCTGCACCCGGGCCAGCTCGTCGGTGAGGGCGGCACTCTCCTCCTGCGCGGCGTAGAGCGAGGCGATGAGGCGCTGGCGCTCGATGCCGTCGCGGACCAGGGCCCGCTGCGCCCGGGCGACCCCGAGCGCGACGACCATGCCGATGCACGGCCCGATGATGGCGGCGTAGGAGACCTCGCCGCTGTGCCGCACCGGCTCGAGCGCGACGACGACGAGGACCGCGAGCGAGGTGGGCACCGCGGGCAGCAGCGGCAGCACGTGCCCGGCGAGGAGCCACAGGGGGAAGGCGAGCCAGACGTTTTCGGGGGAGACGAGTACGAGCAGCCCCCACAGGAGCACGAGCCCGACGAACCAGCCGGTGCCGTCGCGGCCGGCGCGCGCGACCCGCGGGCCGAGGGCGTACCAGCCGGCGAAGAGCGCGAGCGCGGCGAGCTCGGCCGCCGGGTGGGTGCCGTCGGCGATCGCCCGCACGGCGCACACGACGGCGAGCACCGCGAGGAGCGCGTGCTGGCCCAGCCGCAGCCAGCGGCTCGTGCCCGTCGGGTCGCTCGTGCTGCTCACGAGCGCGACGCTACCCGGCCCGGCCACCAGAAGCGCTCACCCAGCAGGGCGGTCGCCGCCGGGACGACGAGGGTGCGCACGAGCAGGGTGTCGAGCAGGACCCCGAGGCCGACGGCCAGGCCGAGCTGACCGAGGACGACGAGCGGCAGCACGCCGAGCGCGGCGAAGACCGCGGCCAGGACGATCCCCGCACTCGTGATGACGGCGCCGGTGCGCGCGACGGCTCGGGAGACACCCTCGCGGGTGCCGCGGCCGACCGCCTCGTGCCGGGCCCGGTGCATGAGGAAGATCGTGTAGTCGATGCCGAGCGCCACGAGGAAGAGGAAGGCCACGAGCGGGGTCTGCACGTCGAGTGCCGGGTGGCCGAGGAGGTGCTCGTCGAGCCAGGCGCCCAGACCGAGGGCGGCGAGAGCGCTCAGGGCGTTGAGGGTGAGCAGGACGAGCGGCCCGACGAGTGCGCGCAGCAGCACGACGAGCACGGCCAGGCTGACGAGGAGCACGAGCGGGGCCACGGTGCGCAGGTCCGCCTCGGCGGCGGCCCGGGCGTCGAGCAGCTCCGCGGACCCACCGCCGACGAGGGCCCGGGCGCCCGGCACCCCGTGGGCTGCAGACCGTAGGTCGGTGGCGAGCTCGAGGCTCGCGGGCGTGCCGGGGGACGGCTCGCCGACGACGGTGAGCCGGGCGCGGCCTGCGCCGTCGGTGCCGGACGGGGCGACGGTCGTCACGCCCGGCACCGAGCGCAGGGCAGCGGTCGTCGCGGCGGTGGAGTCCTCGTCCGTCGTGACGACGAACGGGGCGGCGGACCCGGCGGGGAAGTGCTCGCCGACCGTCACGAGACCGTCGGCCGACTCAGAGGCGGTGCGGAAGGAGTCGGCCTGGCTCAGCCCGACCCGGGCGCCGAGCAGCCCCGAGGCGAGCACTGCCAGGACGACGAGCCCCCCGACGAGGAAGGCGGCCGGACGCCGTACGACCACCCGGGCGACTCGGCCCCAGACGCCCTCGTGGGAGATCTCGTCGCCGGGGTGCGGGACGAAGGGCCAGAAGACGCGGCGACCGACGAGCGCCAGAGCGGCGGGCAGGACGACGACGACCGCGGCGAGGGCGATGAGCAGGCCGACGGCGGAGGCCAGGCCGAGCCCGCGCGTGCCCGGGACGGCGGCGAGCAGGAGGGTGCCCAGGGCGAGGACGACGGTCGCATTGCTCGCGACGATCGCCGGCACGGTGGCCCGCCACGCGGCGCGCAGCGCGACGCGGTGGTCGCCGTGCTCGTGGAGCTCCTCGCGGTAGCGCGAGATGAGCAGGAGGGCGTAGTTGGCCCCGGCGCCGAAGACGAGGACGGAGACGATGCCCGCGTCGAAGGGGAGGCCGCTCGCCTCCCCGACGGCAGCGGTCACCCGCCCGGCCACCTGGTCGGCGATGCCGACGACGGTGAGCGGGACGAGCCACAGGACGGGTGAGCGGTAGGTGAGCAGGAGCAGCAGCGCGACGACACCGATGGTCACCGCGAGGAGGGTGAAGTCGGCGCTGTCGAAGGCCGAGGCGATGTCGGCGCCGAAGGCCGGCCCACCGGTGACCTGCACGTCCAGTCCGTCAGGGGCGTGGTCGGCGACCTCGGCGCGCAGGTCCTTGATCGTCCGCACCTGGGCGTCGGAGTCCGCGCTGGTCGCAACGGGCACGGTGACCGTCGCGGCCTGCCCGTCGTCGCTGACCTGTGCCTGGGCGCGCTGCGCGCCGAGGTCGGTCGCCAGCCGCGTGAGACCCGTGGTGTCGGCCGGGGAGAGGGGCGCGCCCCCCTTCGTCGCGACGAGGAGGACCGGCGCCTCGTCGCTGCCCGGGAAACTCTCGAGCTGGTCGGCGACGACCGCCGACTCGGCCGTCGCCGGGTACGCCTCCCCGCGCGGCGGGGCCTCCGCCGACCCGAGGAGGGCGCTCGCCAGCCCGACGACGAGCACGGCGAGGACGAGCACGACCGGCGCCCCCCGCCGGCCGAGGATGCGCTGGACGAAGGGGGACGTGGTGATCCTGGGTGGGTTCTTCTGGGGTGCGGGGCGCAGGGAGGTCGACATGCCATCCAGTCCACCGGCGAAGGGGGTCCCGCCACATCGCGCACGAGGTTGGTCCTGCGATCAACCTTTCGATGGATGGGCGACGCACCAGCGAGCGGACGACGAAGCAGGTCGGCGCAGGCCCGCGCCTGCCACCACGACCCCTGAATCTGCATTGCCCTACGGCAATGCAGCCTGGTTGGGCCTGGAGGCTGCATTGCCGTAGGGCAATGCAGAGATCAGAGGGCCGGCCTCAGACGGTGACGGACGGGGAGGTCGGCGCGGGTCCTCGTCGGGCGCGGGGAACAGGGCTGTGGATGACGGGAGGGGCAGTCGGACCCACCACATAGGGTGGGGCGGTGTCCTCGTCCGTGGAGTCCCTGCTCGCCGCCGCCGTCGGGGGAGTGGGTGGTTCGACCCGGCCCGGGCAGGTCGAGATGGCCCTGGCCGTCGCCCGCGCCATCGACACCGAGGAGCACCTGCTCGTGCAGGCCGGCACCGGTACGGGCAAGTCGCTGGCCTACCTCGTGCCGGCCGTCGAGCACGCCCAGCGGGTGGGCAAGCCCGCGGTCGTCGCGACCGCGACGCTCGCGCTCCAGGGGCAGATCGTCGACCGCGACATGCCGCGTCTGGCTGATGCCCTGACTCCGCACCTGCGGCGCCGCCCGACCTACGCGATCGTCAAGGGCCGCCGCAACTACGTCTGCAAGCACAAGATCGAGGGCGGCTTCCCCGACGACGAGGACGGGCTCTTCGACGTCGGCGAGGCCGACGCGCAGGCCGGCTGGCTGGGCAAGGAGGTCGTGCGGGTCCGTGAGTGGGCTGCCGAGACCGAGTCGGGCGACCGCGACGAGCTCGTCCCCGGCGTCTCCGAGAAGGCGTGGCGGCAGGTCTCCGTGTCCGCCCAGGAGTGCCTCGGCTCGAAGTGCCCCATGGTCGCCGAGTGCTTCGTGGAGCTATCCCGCGAGGCGGCCAAGGACGTCGACGTCATCGTCACCAACCACTCCTTCATGGCCATCGACGCCTTCGAGGGCCGGCCGATGCTGCCCGACCACGACGTGCTCGTCATCGACGAGGCGCACGAGCTCGTCGACCGGGTGACCTCGACCGTCACCGACGAGCTCGCCCCCGGAGGAGTGAGGGCAGCGGCCAAGCGGGCCCGCAAGTTCGCCGAGTCGTCCGAGGTGCTCGACGACCTCGCGACCGACCTCGAGGCGGTCCTCGAGGAGGCCCCCGAGGGACGGCTGGCCACCGGCATCCCCGACGCGCTCGCCGGGGTGCTCGGCCGCTGCCGTGACGTCGCCCGCTCTCTCCTCACGGAGATGAAGCCGCCCAAGGGCGAGCAGGTCGACGGCACCCGCCAGGTCGCGCTCGTCGCCGTCGAGGAGGTCCACGACACCGCCGCACGGATGCTCGAGGAGCACGAGCTCGACGTCATCTGGGTCAGCCGCGACCTGCGGCGCGGTCCGCTGCTGAGGGTCGCACCGATGAGCGTGGCCATGCGCATGCGCGAGCGGATCTTCGGTGCCGGGGCCAGCGACGACGACGAGTCGGTGCGCGACCGCACCGTGGTGCTCACCTCCGCGACCCTCGAGCTCGGCGGCACCTTCGACGCCGTCGCCGGCACCCTCGGGCTGCGCGGTCAGGGCTCTCCCGAGTGGACCGGGCTCGACGTCGGGTCCCCCTTCGACTACGCCCAGCAGGGCATCGCCTACGTCGCCGAGCACCTCCCCGCTCCCGGCCGCGACGGGCTGGCGCCGCAGACGCTCGACGAGATCGAGGCCCTCGTGCGCGCCGCCGGCGGACGCACGCTCGGCCTCTTCTCCTCGATGCGCGCGGCCAAGGAGGCCACCGAGGCGATGCGTGAGCGGCTGGGTGACGACTTCGCCGTGCTCTGCCAGGGCGAGGAGATGATCGGCACGCTCGTGCGCGAGTTCGCCCGCGAGCCGCGCACCATCCTCTTCGGCACGCTCACCCTGTGGCAGGGCGTCGACGTGCCGGGCAGCAGCTGCCAGCTCGTGCTCATCGACCGCATCCCCTTCCCTCGTCCCGATGACCCGCTCTCGTCGGCGCGCACCCAGGAGATCGCCCGACGCGGGGGCAACGGCTTCATGGCGGTCTCGGCGACCCACGCGGCGCTGCGCCTGGCCCAGGGGGCCGGCCGGCTGATCCGGCGCGGTGACGACCGCGGGGTGGTCGTTTTCCTCGACCACCGGATGATCAAGGCGCGCTACGCCGGCTTCCTCCAGCGCTCGCTGCCGCCCTTCTGGCCGACGACCGACCGCGAGCTCGTCCTCGGGGCCCTGCGTCGGCTCGACCAGGTCGCGCCCCCTCCGCAGCCGGTCGCCGAGCCGGCCCGGCGCGGCATGACCAGCCGGGTGAGCGCGCCGGTCGCCGATCCCGGTCCGGCCGACGGAGCTCGCACGGCCGTCGTCCGTGGCGAGGGGTGGTCCGCCCAGGACGACGACGAGCTGCGCGACGGGGTCGACCTCGGGCTGCCGCTCACGGAGCTCGCCGAGTCCCTCGACCGCGACGAGGGCGCCGTCGCGGCCCGGGCCGAGACGCTCGGCCTGGTTGTCCCACCCCGCGGTTAGCCTGTCGCCATGGAACTTCGTCGACTCGGCTCCTCCGGACTCACCGTCTCCGTGGTCGGGCTCGGGTGCAACAACCTCGGCCGCCCCGGCACCGCCACCGAGAGCCAGGCGGGCACCGACGCCGTCGTCCACGCGGCGCTCGACGCGGGCATCACGCTCTTCGACGTCGCCGACACCTACGGTGCCGAGCCCGGCCTGTCCGAGACCCGCCTCGGTGCCGCGCTCGGAGCCCACCGCGACGAGGTCGTCCTCGCGACGAAGTTCGGCATGGACGTGCGCGGGGCCAACGGCCCCGACTTCGGTGCCCGCGGGTCGCGGCGCTACATCACGACCGCCGTCGAGGCCTCCCTTCGTCGGCTCGGCACGGACCGCATCGACCTCTACCAGTTGCACACGCCCGACCCGCTGACGCCCGTCGAGGAGACGCTCGACGCGCTCGACGACCTCGTGCGCGCGGGCAAGGTGCGCTACATCGGCCACTCCAACCTCGCCGGCTGGCAGATCGCCGACGCCGAGCACACCGCGCGCGCCCGCGGGGGAGCGCGCTTCGTCTCGAGCCAGAGCCACTACAACCTCCTCGACCGCCGGGCCGAGCTCGAGGTGACCCCGGCGGCCGAGCACTTCGGGCTCGGCGTGCTGCCCTACTTCCCCCTCGCCAGCGGGCTGCTCACCGGCAAGTACTCATCGGGCTCCGCGCCCGAGGGCAGCCGGCTGACCCACTCGCGCCAGTTCCTGCTCGAGGAGGCCGACCTCGACCAGCTGCGTGCCTTCGGCGACTACGCCCGAGCCCGTGACCTCACCGAGCTCGAGGTGGCCTTCTCGTGGCTCGCCTCGCGCCCGGCCGTCACGAGCGTCATCGCCGGCGCGACCCGTCCCGAGCAGATCGCGGCCAACGCCGCGGCCGTCTCCTGGGTGCCGACCCCCGACGACGAGGCCGAGCTCGACGAGATCTTCCCGACGGTGCCGCGGGTGGCCCTGTTTTGAGCGCACCCCCCCTCGTCCTCGTCCAGGGACCCGAGACCGTCCTGGCAGACCGCGCCGTCGAGCAGGTCATCGCCGACGTGCGGGTGACCTCACCCGAGCTCGAGGTCGTCACCCTGCGGGCCGAGGGCTACGAGGAGGGCGCGCTCACCGTCCAGGCCAGCCCGTCGCTCTTCGGCGAGGACAAACTCATCGTCGTGCGCGACCTGCACCAGGCGCCCGACGCGCTGCAGGTCGACCTGCTCGCCTACCTCGCCGACCCCGAGGACTCGGTGGCCCTCGTCGTCACCCACGCCTCGGGCAACAGGGGCAAAAAGGTCCTCGACACACTCAAGAAGGCCAAGGCGCTCGTGCTCGAGGCCCCGGCGATCAAGAGCGACCGCGACAAGGCCGACTTCGTGACCAACGAGTTCCGCCGGCAGCGCCGCAAGGCGACGAGCGAGGCCGTCCAGGCCCTCGTCGAGGCCGTCGGCAAGGACGTGCGCGAGCTCGCCTCAGCCTGCCAGCAGCTCGTCGACGACACGACCGGCACGATCGACGCCGACGTCGTCGAGCGCTACCACGGGGGTCGGGTCGAGGCGACCGGGTTCAAGGTCGCCGACGCCGCGGTCGCCGGGCAGACCGGCGAGGCGCTGCGGCTGCTGCGCCACGCGGTCAACGTCGGTGTCGACCCGGTGCCGATCGTCGCCGTCCTGGCCCAGCAGCTGCGCCAGCTGGCCAAGGTCGGGGGAGCGGGCCGCGGCCGCAGCGCCGACCTCGCCCGTGACCTGGGCATGGCGCCCTGGCAGGTCGACAAGGCGCGCCGCGCGCTGCGGGGGTGGACCGGGCCAGGACTCGGCCGCAGCATCCAGGCCGTCGCGGCCGCCGACTTCGAGGTCAAGGGCGGTGGTCGCGACCCCGTCTACGCCGTCGAGAAGGCGATCCTGTCGATCACCAGCGAGTTTGGCCGCGACCAGCGCCGCTGATAGATTTGTCGCTTGCGTGCGCGCATGGTCGTGCGCGCACCGCAGCAGTACCCAGGGCGTCTCTCCCACGGTGTCCCCACGCCGGTCCCGAGACGTCTTGCCGCCCTCTAACGGCAATCTTCGACCAAGCAGAAAGAAACCTCGTGGCAAACATCAAGTCCCAGATCAAGCGCGTCAAGACGAACGCCGCCCGGACCGAGCGCAACCGCGCCTACAAGTCCGAGCTGCGCACGTGGATCCGCAAGGTCCGCACGGCCGCCGACGCCGGCGACGCCGAGGCTGCCCAGGCCGCTCTCGTCACCGCCAGCAAGAAGCTCGACAAGGCCGTGAGCAAGGGTGTCATCCACGCCAACCAGGCCGCCAACAAGAAGTCGGCCCTGGCCAAGCGCGTCAACTCCCTCTGAGCTGACAACCTGACGAAGGGGGCCGGTCACCGCGAGGTGACCGGCCCCCTTCGTCGTGCGCACGACCTCCAGGCCAGGCGCTAGACCGGGTCGTCGTCGTAGTCGCGGCCGGCGGCCACGGCACGGACGGCCTCGGTCACCGCCGCGAAGACCTGCTCGTCGAGGACGGCTCCGTCGCGTCGGACCGAGCCGGGGTCGATCCGCAGCACCCGGTTGACCCGGGCCTCGCTGCGGCGACCGCCGCGGTCCCAGGCGCCGGCGCCGATGTCGATCCAGCGTCGACCGGCGGCCGCCTCCCGCTCGGCGTCGAGGTCGTGGTCCTGACTGGTCAGCTGCAGACCGAGGAGCCAGCCGCCGTCGCGGCCGACGAGGAGCACCGGGCGGTCCTTGCCCTGGGCGTGGTCCTCCTCGTAGGGCACCCACGCCCACACGACTTCGCCGGGGGAGGGCGTCGGGTCGTCGGGGGTCGGGGCCCAGTGCATCGTCGGCGTGCCGGTGAAGTCGCCGGGGTAGTTGCTCATGGCAGCCCACGCTAGTGCCGGCGCCCGTGAGCATCCTCACGAACTGTCCGCCGGGAAAGTTACCCACGAGGTAACCGGCCGTCCACCTCCGCCCGCAAGCCTTGCCGCCATGCCCTCGGACGCCACACCCCAGTCACCCCTGCCCGGACCCGCCCGACGCGATGTCGTGCGCGGGGCCGCCGCCGGGGCCGTCGTCACCACGGCGACGCTCGCCCCCTTCGCCACGTCGCCGGCGCACGCCGCACCGACCACCGGCTTCCTCCACGGAGTCGCCTCCGGCGACCCCCTGCCCACGTCCGTCGTCCTGTGGACGCGCGTGACCCCGACCGGCGACGCGACGCCCGGATCGGGCCGCGGGAGCCGCGTGTCCGTCGCCTGGGAGGTCGCGACGGACGCGAGCTTCGTCAAGGTGGTGCGGCGCGGCTCGATGGCGACCGGCACCGAGCGCGACCACACGGTCAAGGTCGACGCGACCGGACTGAAGCCCGGGACGCGCTACGCCTACCGCTTCCGCAGCCGCGGTCACGTCTCGCCGGTGGGCTGGACCCGGACCGCCCCGGCGGCCTCGGCGACGCCCTCCCGGCTGCGCCTCGGCGTCGTGTCCTGCTCCAACTGGGAGGCGGGCTACTTCGCCGCCTACCGGCACCTGGCCGACCGCGGCGACCTCGACGTCGTGCTGCACCTGGGGGACTACCTCTACGAGTACCCCACCGGCGAGTACGGCGCGGCGAAGGGAGCGGTGCGCGCCAGCGAGCCGGCCCACGAGATCGTCACCCTCGCCGACTACCGCGTGAGGCACGGCCACTACAAGACCGACCCCGACCTGCAACGGCTGCACGCCGCCGCGCCCTGGGTGACCACGTGGGACGACCACGAGAGCGCCAACGACGCGTGGATCGACGGGGCCGAGAACCACCAGCCGGAGAGCGAGGGGTCCTGGGCCGACCGCGCTGCTGCCGCCCGCCGGGCCTACGACGAGTGGATGCCGATCCGCCTGTCGGGGACCTCCGCCCTCGGTGACGGGAGCCAGGTCTACCGGCAGCTCTCCTTCGGCACCCTGGCCGACCTGCGGATGCTCGACCTGCGCTCCTACCGCAGCGAGCAGGCGTCGCCCGCCGCGCTCGGTGCGGTCGGCGACGCCGACCGCACAATCCTCGGAGACGGGCAGATGGCCTGGCTCAAGCAGTCGCTGAGCGACTCGTCGGCCACGTGGAAGCTCGTCGGCAACCCCGCGATGATCTCGCCGGTGACCTTCGGCGCCGTGGACGTCGAGGTCGGGCAGGCGCTGCACGACATGGGCGGGATCCTCCCGCCCGAGGGGATCCCCTACAACGTCGACCAGTGGGACGGCTACACCGCCGACCGGCGCGAGCTCATCGACCACCTCGCCGACCACGCGATCACCAACACGGTCTTCCTCACGGGCGACATCCACTCCGCGTGGGCGTGCGACGTGCCGAAGAACGTCGGCACCTACCCCTTCAGCAAGAGCGTCGCCGTGGAGTGGGTCGGCACGTCGGTGACGTCCAACAACCTCGACGACATCCTCAAGGTCGCGCCGCGCACGGTGTCGCTGAGCGTCGAGGGCGCGATCCGCACGGCCAACCCGCACGTGCGCTACCTCGACTTCGACCGGCACGGCTACAGCGTGCTCACCCTCACCCCGGCGCGGGCGCAGATGGACTGGTACGTCCTCGCCGACCGCACCGACCCGGACTCCGCCGCTCGGTGGAGCGCGGGCTTCGAGACCCTGCCCGGCACGCAGCGCACCCGCCGCGTCTGGTACCCAGCCAGCTGACACCACCGGAGAGACGATGACCGACCAGACCCAGCCCTCCCGCCGGACCCTGCTGCGCTTCGCCGCGGCCGGCGGCACGAGCGTGGCGATCTCGGGGGTGCTCGGTGCCCCCTGGGCGTCCGCGAAGTCCCGCAAGAGCTCGCGCCGCGTCTACGTGCTCGTCACCGACGGCCTGCGCCCCGACGAGATCACCGCCGACTGCACCCCCCACCTCCACGCCCTGCGCAGCGGTGGCACCTGGTACCCCAATGCCCGGTCGCTGCCGATCATGGAGACCATCCCCAACCACGTGATGATGATGACCGGCGTGCGGCCCGACCGCAGCGGCGTGCCGGCCAACAAGATCTACGACCGTGGCCTCGGCGAGGTCCGCGACATGGACCAACCGAGCGACATCAAGGTGCCGACCGTTATCGAGCGCCTCAACGCGCGGGGCCTCACGACCGGCACCGTGCTGTCGAAGGACTACCTCTACGGGATCTTCGGCGACCGGGCCACCTACCGGTGGGAGCCCAAGCCGCTCATGCCGATCACCGACCACGCGCCCGACGGCTACACCTACGACGCCCTGGTCAAGATGGTCGACGAGGCCGACCCGCACCTGGTCTTCGCCAACTTCGGCGACATCGACCGCGTCGGTCACGCCGACCTCGGCGGCACCATCAACCTGCCGGCGATGCGGTACGCCGCGCTCGCCAACACCGACCGCCTCGTCGGCAACTTCGTCGAGCACCTCAAGGCGAAGGGGGTGTGGGAGCAGTCGGTCGTCATCGTCCTCGCCGACCACTCGATGGACTGGTCGATGACCCATCGGGTCATCTCCCTCGGCGCACCGATCTGGTTCGACACCACCCTGCGGGACAAGGTCGAGATCGCGCAGAACGGGGGCGCCGACGGCTTCTACTGGACCGGCCCGGCGGGGGAGAAGGCCGCCGGCATCGCCCGGCTGCGCGAGCTCGTGCTGCGCCAGCCGGGGGTGCTGTCGGTCCACACGCCGGCCCAGCTGCGGCTGAGCCCGGTGGCCGGTGACCTCATCGCCTACTGCAAGCAGGGCTGGCGCTTCTCCGACCCGACGATCTTCAACAACCCGATCCCGGGCAACCACGGCCACCCGGTCACGGCGCCCATCCCCTTCGTCGTCGCAGGAGGCTCATCGCTCGTGCGGCCCGGCACCCGGACCGCGACCGCGCACACCGTCGACGTGGCGGCGACCGTCGGTGCGGTCTTCGACCTGCCGTCCCTGCCCGGCGGCTACGACGGGGTCTCCCGCCTCTGACCCGCGCCGTGTGCCGGCCCGGCCCCTCGTCCGTGGGAGGATGGGGGGCCGAGCCCTGTCCCGTCGAACCCGAGGTCCGTCACCCGTGTCACCCCAGGCCAGTCAGGCCCTCCCGCCGAACGCGACGCCGCCCGCGCAGATCCGCAACTTCTGCATCATCGCCCACATCGACCACGGCAAGTCGACCCTGGCCGACCGGATGCTGCAGATCACCGGTGTCGTCGAGGCTCGCCAGATGCGCGCGCAGTACCTCGACCGGATGGACATCGAGCGCGAGCGCGGCATCACCATCAAGTCGCAGGCCGTGCGCATGCCGTGGGAGCAGCAGGGCGAGGTCTTCTGCCTCAACATGATCGACACCCCGGGCCACGTCGACTTCACCTACGAGGTCTCCCGCTCGCTCGCCGCGTGCGAGGGCGCGATCCTGCTCGTCGACGCCGCGCAGGGCATCGAGGCCCAGACCCTCGCCAACCTCTACCTGGCGATGGAAAACGACCTGACGATCATCCCGGTGCTCAACAAGATCGACCTGCCGGCCGCGCAGCCGGACAAATACGCCGAGGAGATCGCCGGCCTCATCGGCTGCGACCCCGCCGACGTGCTCAAGGTCAGCGGCAAGACGGGCGAAGGGGTCGAGGAGCTCCTCGACGAGATCGTCGCCAAGCTGCCCCCGCCGGAGGGCGACGCGGACGCGCCCGCCCGGGCGATGATCTTCGACTCCGTCTACGACAACTACCGGGGGGTCGTCACCTACGTCCGCGTCGTCGACGGTGCCCTCCACCCGCGCGAGAAGATCGCGATGATGTCGACCAAGGCGACCCACGAGCTGCTCGAGATCGGGGTGATCTCCCCGGAGATGCTGCCGAGCAAGGGCCTTGGCGTCGGCGAGGTCGGCTACCTCATCACCGGCGTCAAGGACGTGCGCCAGTCCAAGGTGGGTGACACGGTGACCAATGCGGGGGCGCCGGCCACGGAGGCGATCGGGGGCTACAAGGACCCCAACCCGATGGTCTTCTCCGGGCTCTACCCGATCGACGGCAGTGACTACCCGACGCTGCGCGATGCGCTCGACAAGCTCAAGCTCAACGACGCTGCGCTCGTCTACGAGCCGGAGACCTCCGCGGCGCTCGGCTTCGGGTTCCGCTGCGGCTTCCTCGGACTGCTCCACCTCGAGATCGTGCGCGAGCGGCTCGAGCGCGAGTTCGACCTCGACCTCATCTCGACCCAGCCCAATGTCGTCTACGAGGTGACGATGGACGACGGGTCGCTCATCACGGTGACCAACCCGAGCGAGTTTCCCTACGGCAAGGTGGCCGAGGTCCGCGAGCCGGTCGTCAACGCGACGATCCTCGCACCGAGCGAGTTCATCGGCGCGATCATGGAGCTGTGCCAGTCCAAGCGCGGCCAGCTCGGCGGCATGGACTACCTCTCCGAGGACCGTGTCGAGATGCGCTACACGCTGCCGCTCGCCGAGATCGTCTTCGACTTCTTCGACCAGCTGAAGTCCAAGACCCGCGGCTACGCCTCGCTCGACTACCAGGAGGCCGGCGACCAGGCGGCCGACCTCGTCAAGGTCGACATTCTCCTGCAGGGCGAGACCGTCGATGCCTTCAGCGCCGTGGTCCACAAGGACAAGGCCTATGCCTACGGCACGATGATGGCCGGCAAGCTCAAGGAGCTCATCCCGCGGCAGCAGTTCGAGGTGCCGATCCAGGCCGCCATCGGCGCCCGGATCATCGCCCGCGAAAACATCCGTGCCATCCGCAAGGACGTGCTCGCCAAGTGCTACGGCGGTGACATCTCCCGCAAGCGCAAGCTCCTGGAGAAGCAGAAGGAGGGCAAGAAGCGGATGAAGAACATCGGCACCGTCGAGGTGCCGCAGGAGGCCTTCATCGCCGCACTCTCCTCCGACGACTCCGCGGTGGACAAGGCCAAGAAGTAGCCCATCCCACTAGCGTGGGTGGATGACCGACGCCGTCACGGCCGCGCTGCCCCGGCACCTCACCCCCTTCGTCGAGGCGATGGTCGGCTATCGCATCACCGGCGCGTCCCCGGGGACGCACGTCGGGATGCCGTCCGGGACGGTCACGCTCGTCCTCTCCCTCGACGCCCCGCTCGACCTGGTCGGGCCGGACGGCCGCGAGGGTCGCTTCGACGCGGTCGTCGCCGGGCTGCACGACCGCCCCGCCCTCATCCGGCATGACGGCAGCCAGCACGGTGTCCAGCTCGACCTGACCCCGGCCGGTGCGTCGCTGCTGCTCGGCGGTCCGGCCGCGGAGCTCGCGGGGACGGCCGTCGACCTCGCCGCGCTCGTCGGCCCGGATGCCGCGCGGCTGCACGAGCGCCTGTCGGAGACCGACGGCTGGGAGGGCCGCTTCGCGCTGGTGACCGACGCCCTCTTCGCCCGGCGCGAGCCGCGCCGACGGCCGCAGCCCGAGGTCGAGCACGCCTGGCGACTCCTGCAGCGCACCGCCGGGCGGGCCCCGGTCCACGAGGTGGCCCGCGAGGTGGGCTGGTCCACGCGACACTTGGCCGCACGCTTCCGGGCCGAGTACGGCCACGCGCCCAAGACGACCGCGCGGGTCCTGCGATTCCAGCGCAGCCACCGCCTCGTCGGGGCGGGGAGGCCGCTCGCGGACGTCGCGGCCGTCTGCGGCTACTCGGACCAGTCGCACCTGACCCGCGACTGGGTCGCCCTCGCGGGTGCCTCCCCGACCCGCTGGCTGCGCGAGGACGAGATCGCATTCGTCCAAGACGCCGGCGGCCCCCACGCCCGAGGCTGAGGGCATGGACACGACCACCGACCACAGCATCTGGCCCGGCCTGACCGCCCGCGACCCGCACGCCCTGCGCGCCTGGGCTCGTCACGCTCGGCTTCACCGAGGGCGTCCTCGTCGAGGAGGGGGACCTCGTGCGGCACAGCGAGATGCTCTGGCCCGAGGGCGGCCGGGTGATGATCGCGAGCGCCCGGCCGGACGACCCGCACTTCACGACGCCGGCCGGCAGCGCGAACCTCTACGTCGTCACCGACGACCCCGACGCGGTGCACGCGCACGCCGAGGCGCTGGGGGCGAGCTTCCCGGCCGATGAAGGAGGAGGACTACGGCTCGCGCGGGTTCAGCATCCTCGACCCCGAGGGCAACTCCTGGAGCTTCGGCACCTACGCCGGATGACGTGACGCAGCCGACGCGGCCTCCCCTTCCGGGGAACCAAGCGCGCGCTTAGTGTGTCGGGCATGGCCCAGCAGACCTTCGACCTGTACCAGCGCATCACGAGTCTCCCGGCGGGTAAGCGGATCTTCTCCCTGCTCTACGCCGTCAAGGCGCCCTACTTCGCGACGGTGCGCCCCCAGGTGCGCGAGGTCCGCGCCCACCACGCCGAGCTGTCGATCCGCAACCGCAAGCGGGTGCACAACCACATCGGCACCCTCCACGCGATCGCCGTGTGCAACGGCCTCGAAGCCGCCATGGGCCTGCTCGCCGAGGCGACCTGCCCGAGCGACCATCGGTGGCTGCCGCGCGGCCTGCAGGTGAGTTACCTGGCCAAGTCGACGACCGATCTGCTGTGCGTCGCCGAGACCGATCCCGAGCAGTGGACGGGCGAGGCTCCCTACGACGTCGACATCCGGGTCAAGGCGGTGCGCACCGACGGCGTCGTCGTCGTCGAGGGCGTCATCCCCGTCTACGTCACCGCCAAGCCGAAGAAGGCCTGAGCCTCACCCCGCGAGCCGGTCGCGCAGCCGCGTGACCTCCTCCTGGGACCACCCGGCGGCCTCGAGCCAGCCGACCGTCCCGCCGTGCTCCGCGTCGAGGTGCGAGAGCACCGCGGCCATCGACTCCGCGCGGGGTAGCTGCTCCTCGAGCGTGTGGGTCGGCAGCGACCTGCGGTAGGGCTCCACCTCGATCAGGCGCCCGATGATCCGCTCGAGTCGCTCGGCGGTCAGGACGTAGTCGGCGATGATCTCCTCCTCGGGCACCCCGGCGACGGCCAGGGCCATGCCGACGACCGTGCCCGTGCGGTCCTTGCCCGCGGCGCAGTGGACGACGGTGCCCCCGGCGCTGTCCCGGACCGCGGCGAGCGCGGCGGCCACGGAGTCGGGACGCCTCGTGAGGTAGCCCGTGTAGTGACGCGCCCAGAAGGTCCCGTCCCGCGGGGCGGGGTCCTCCCGACCCCACCGCACCGCGAGCGCCTCCGCGACCGTCTCGCCGGCATCGAGATCCTCGCGCAGCAGGCTGTGGTGGTGGTGGGTGAGCGGCGTGGACCGCAGCGGCCCGGCGCCGGTGACCTCGTGCTCCACGTGGCTGCGCAGGTCGACGACGTCGGTCACCCCGAGCTCCTCGACGAGGTGACGGACGTCCCCTTCGCTCAGGGCCTGGAGGTTGTCGCTGCGGATCAGCCGACCCTCGCGGGTGGTGCGGCCGTCGCGGGTGGGCAGCCCGCCGAGGTCCCGCATGTTGACGACGCCGTCGAGCTCGATCCACCGGGTCATGGCGACCACGCTATCGGTGGGAGGATGGGCCGGTGCGTCCCCCCTTCGGCATCTACCTGCACGTGCCCTTCTGCACGGTCCGCTGCGGGTACTGCGACTTCAACACCTACACGGCCACCGAGCTGGGTCCCGCCGGCGGGGCGAAGGGGGCGAGCGTCGCCACCTTCGTCGACGCCGCGATCAGCGAGCTCGACCTGGCGCTGCGGTCCGTGGGCACCGATCGCCCGGTCTCGACGGTCTTCGTCGGCGGCGGCACGCCGACCCTGCTGCCGCCGCAGGACCTCGTGCGCTTCCTCGACGCGGTGCGCGAGCGGTGGGGGCTGGCCGACGACGTCGAGGTGACCACCGAGGCCAACCCGGACAGCGTCACCGAGGAGTCGCTGCGCATGCTCGCCGACGGTGGGTTCACCCGGGTGAGCATCGGCATGCAGTCGGCCGTACCGCAGGTCCTCGCGACGCTCGACCGCACCCACGACCCGGCCAATGTCGCCCGCGCCCTGACCGCGGCCCGGGCCGCGGAGCTCGCGGTGAGCCTCGACCTCATCTACGGCACGCCGGGGGAGTCCCTCGAGCAGTGGCGCACCTCGCTCGAGACCGCGCTCGCCCTCGAGCCCGACCACCTGTCGGCCTACGCCCTGACCGTCGAGGACGGGACCAAGATGGCGGCCCGGGTGCGCCGCGGCGAGCTGCCGATGCCGACGGGTGACGACGAGGCCGACAAGTACGAGCTCGCCGACGAGCTGCTGACCGCCGCCGGCTACGACTGGTACGAGATCAGCAACTGGGCGCGCACCACCGCCGACCGCTGCCGGCACAACGAGGCCTACTGGCGCAGCCACGACTGGTGGGGCGTCGGCCCCGGCGCCCACAGCCACGTCGACGGCGAGCGCTGGTGGAACCTCAAGCACCCCGCGACCTGGGCCAGGTCGCTGGCCGAGGGCGACCCGGCCGCCGAGCGTGAGGCCCTGACGGCCGAGCAGCGCGCTGACGAAGAGGTCCTCCTCGGGGTGCGCCTGCGCGAGGGGCTGCCGACCGATCGCCTTGAGCCGCAGGGCCGCCGGGCGGTCGCCGGCCTCGTCGCCGACGGGCTCGTCGACGGCCGCGAGGCAGTGCGCGGTCGGGTCGTCCTCACCCGCCGGGGTCGGCTGCTCGCGGACACCGTCGTCCACCACCTCGTGGGGAGCGCCGGTGCCTGACGTCCCGCAGATCCCTGACCTCATCGCGGCCTTCGATCTGCTCGGCGTCTTCGCCAACGGTCTGCTGGGTGGGGCCGTCGCCCGCCGCCACCAGCTCGACCCGGTCGGATTCTCGGTGCTGGCGATCATCTCCGCTTTGGGGGGCGGCGCGATCCGTGACGTGCTCCTCGACGTCCAGCCCGTCGCGCTGACCGACCTGCGCTACCTCACCGTGGCCCTCGTCGCGGCGGGCATCGCCTTCCTCGTCCCGCTCGAAGGGCGCCGCTGGCGGCAGGTCTTCCCCTGGGTGGACGCCGTGGCGCTCGGCACCTGGGCCGTCGTCGGCACCCAGAAGGCGCTGCTGCTCGACATCCACTGGCTCCCGGCGATCCTGCTCGGCGTGCTCACCGCGTGCGGGGGAGGAGTCGTGCGCGACGTCATGCTCGGCAGCGTGCCCGCGATCCTGCAGCGCTCCGAGCTCTACGCGACCGCGGCCTTCGCCGGCGGCGCCTCCTTCGTCCTGCTCGAGCTGGTGACCGCTGATCCGCTCGCCTCGTTGGGCGCACTGCTCATCGGCGGCGGCGTGTGCGACCTCGCTCGACGGCGTGGGTGGATGCTGCCGACCGAGGCGACGTGGCGCCCGAGCCGGGTGCACCGCCGCTGACCCGGGCCTCGATGACCGCTCCGCGGACTCAGGTGTGCGAGCGCTTACCCGATGGCGCACGATGGGCCGCATGACCACGACTCGCACCGCCATCGTCACCGGAGCCGCCCGCGGGATCGGCCGGGCCATCGCCCTTCGCCTCGCCACCGACGGCCACCACGTCGCCGTGCTCGACCTCGACGAGTCCGCTTGCCAGGCGGTCGTCGACGAGATCACCGAAGGGGGCGGGACCGCCCTGGCCGTGGGCGTCGACGTCTCCGACGCCGAGCAGGTCGAGGCGGGCGTCGCTCGCGTGGCCGAGGAGCTCGGTGCCCCGACGCTGCTCGTCAACAACGCCGGCATCATCCGCGACAACATGCTCTTCAAGATGAGCGTCGACGACTGGGACTCGGTCATGGCGGTCCACCTGCGGGGCGCCTTCCTCATGACCAAGGCCGCCCAGGCGCACATGACCGCGGAAAAGTACGGCCGCATCGTCAACCTCAGCTCGACCTCTGCCCTGGGCAACCGCGGCCAGACCAACTACTCGGCCGCCAAGGCCGGCATGCAGGGCTTCACCAAGACCCTGGCGATCGAGCTCGGCAAGTTCGGCGTGACGGCCAATGCGATCGCCCCCGGCTTCATCCAGACCGACATGACGGCCGCGACCGCAGAGCGCATCGGTGTGCCCTTCGAGGACTTCCTCGCCCACGCGGCCAAGGAGACCCCGGTCGGCCGCGTCGGCCAGCCCGAGGACATCGCCGCCACCGCGTCCTTCCTCCTGTCCGAGGAGGCCGGCTTCGTGTCCGGCCAGGTCATCTACGTCGCAGGCGGCCCGAAGGACTGACCCCTCGGCGGCCGTCGTCGTGCGTGACGTCGGCTGGATCTGCGCCGGCATCCCCCTTCGCCTGCGGTCCGGTGCCGACGCGCTCAGCCCGTGGCCGGGAAATCCGCTCGTGGCCGGGAAAGCTGCAGGTGACCGCGCAATTTCGCGGTCACCAGCAGCTTTCCCGGCCGGATCCGATCTTCCCGGTCAATCGGTCCGGCCGGACGGGCGTCGGGGCAACCCTTCGAGACGGCCGCGGGCGACCTCCTCAGGGAGCGGGGAGGATCAGCCCTCGGGCGCCGTGACGAAGTCGATGAGCTCCTCGACGCGCCCGAGGAGGGCGGGCTCGAGGTCGGCATAGCTGCGGACGGTGCCCAGGATCTGCTTCCAGGCGCGGGCGATGTCGGCCTGGGAGTCGTGGGGCCAGCCGAGGTGGGCGCAGATCCCGCGCTTCCACTCCATCGAGCGGGGGATCGTCGGCCAGACCTCCATGCCGAGGCGCTGCGGGCGCACCGACTGCCACACGTCGACGTAGGGGTGCCCGAGGACGAGCACGTGCTCGGGCGCGACCTTGTTGGCCTCGGCGACGATGCGCGACTCCTTGCTGCCCGGCACGAGGTGGTCGACGAGGACCCCCATCCGCCGACCGCGGCCGGGGGCGAAGTCGCGGATCGCGGCCGCGAGGTCGTCGACGCCGTCGAGCATCTCGACGACGACGCCCTCGACCCGCAGGTCGTGGCCCCAGACCTTTTCGACGAGCTCGGCGTCGTGGCGGCCCTCGACGAAGATCCGGGACCCGATGGCGACCCGGGCCTTGGCGTCGTGCACGGCGACGGACCCGCTCGTAGTGCGGGAGGCCTGCTTCTCGGCGGCTGCGAGGGCCGCGCGCTGGGCCCCCTTCGGCGCGGTGAGCGAGACCGGGGCGCCGTCGACGAGGAAGCCCGGACCGAGCGGGAAGGCCTTGACCTTGCCCCGCCGGTCCTCGAGGTGGACGACGTGGACGCCGCCCGCCTTCTCCACGGCGACCACGGCGCCGACCCAGCCGGTCTCGACGTCCTCGACGACGGTGCCCGGCGCGGCCTCCATCGCCCGCGAGGTCGGTCGGGCCAGCCGGCCCTTCGACTTCCAGTCGCCGGAGAGGACGTCCATGCCGTATCGATCGCTCACGGCACGGACGGTAGGCCGAAGGGAGGTCACTCGCGGCGTCGGCACGCCGGATTCCGGGGAATGGCCGCCCCGGTCGTAGACTTGGCACTCAGGTGGACCGAGTGCCAGCGGTCCCGTTCGTGGGTGTCGAAGGAGGTCAGCATGAGCCAGGAGCGCCGCATGGCCGTGCTCAGCGCCATCGTCGAGGACTACGTCCAGACGTCGGAGCCGGTCGGCTCCAAGGCGCTGCTCGACCGCCACCAGCTCAACGTCTCGGCCGCGACCGTGCGCAACGACATGGCCGCGCTCGAGGACGAGGGGCTCATCATCGCCCCACACACCTCTGCGGGGCGCATCCCGACCGATGCCGGCTACCGGCTCTTCGTCGACCGGCTGCAGGCGATCCGCCCCATGTCCCGGGGGGAGCGCGCGGCGATCACCGACTACCTCGAGGGTGCCGACGACCTCGACGTCGTCCTCGACCGCACGGTCCGTCTGCTGTCGACGCTGACCCGGCAGGTCGCGGTCGTGCAGTACCCCTCGCTCACCCGCAGCACGGTCAAGCACATCGAGCTGGTGCCGATGAGCGAGACCCGGCTCATGGTCGTCGTCATCATGGGCACCGGCCGCGTCGAGCAGCGCGTGGTGCCCACGGGGGTCGACTACCTGGCTCCCCAGGGCGCCGATGCCCTGGCCAGCGCACGCGGCCGGGTCAACGCCGCCACCCGCGACCGCCGCCTCGCCGAGGCGCTGGAGTCGCTGCGCACCCTGCACGACGAGGACGTCGAGACCGAGGACGCCCTCACCGCCGGGGTCATCGGTGTCGTCGAGGCGGCACTGGCCGAGGAGCGGGCGACCAAGGTCACCCTGGCCGGCACGGCCAACCTCGCGCGCAGCTCGAGCGACTTCCCGATGACCCTCGAGCCGGTGCTCGACGCCCTCGAGCAGCACGTCGTGCTGCTCAAGCTGCTCAGCGTCGAGGCCGATCAGGAGGCGCCCGGCGTGTCCGTGCGCATCGGCTCCGAAAATCCCGTGACCGGGCTGCAGGGGACCTCGCTCGTCACCTCCGGCTACGGCGCGGGCGACGAGCAGGTCGGTGCCGTCGGCGTGCTCGGCCCGACCCGCATGGACTACCCGGCGACGATGGCACAGGTGCGTGCCGTCGCCACCTATCTCTCGCGGATCGTGGATGCCTGACCGGCGTCCGCTCCGCACCTGACCAGACCGACCCACGACCCACGAGGACGTCACGCGTGAACGACTACTACGAGGACCTGGGCGTCAGCCGTGAGGCGACGCCCGAGGAGATCAAGCGGGCCTACCGCAAGCTCGCCCGCACCCTGCACCCCGACGTCAACCCCGGGGCCCCGAGGCCGAGGAGCAGTTCAAGCGGGTCTCGCAGGCCTACGACGTCCTCTCCGACGAGACGAAGCGCCGCCAGTACGACATGGGCGGCGACCCCTACGGTGCCCACGACGGCTTCGGCGCCGGCTTCACCTTCAGCGACATCATGGAGCAGTTCTTCGGGCAGGCGGCCGGCGGCGCCGGCCGCGGCCCCCGCTCGCGCTCGGCGCGCGGGCAGGACGGTCTCGTGGGGCTCGAGCTCGACCTCGCGACCGCGGTCTTCGGCGGTCAGGAGGAGCTGACCATCGACACCGCCGTCGTCTGCGGCACCTGCTCCGGCGACGGCGCCCAGCCGGGCACCGGCCGCCGCACGTGCGAGACCTGCGCCGGCCGCGGCGAGGTCCAGCAGGTGCAGCGCTCCTTCCTGGGTCAGGTGATGACCAGCCGCCCGTGCCCGACCTGCCAGGGCTTCGGCGAGGTCATCCCCAACCCCTGCCACGAGTGCTCCGGCCAGGGCCGGGTGCGCAACCGCCGCACGATGACCGTGCGCATCCCCGCCGGCGTCGACAGCGGCACCCGCATCCACCTCGAGGGCGAAGGGGAGGTCGGTCCCGGTGGCGGGCCGGCCGGTGACCTCTACGTCGAGCTGCGGGTGCGTGACCACGAGACCTTCACCCGGCGCGGTGACGACCTGCACGCGTCCGTCGCGGTGCCGATGACCGCGGCGGCGCTCGGGGTGACGATGAGCTTCGCCACCCTCGACGGCGAGCAGGAGATCACCATCAAGCGGGGCACCCAGCCCGGCGACACGATCGTCCTGCCCGGCCTCGGCGTCACGCACCTGCGGCGCGAGGGCCGCGGTGACCTCGTCATCCACGTCGACGTGCGCACCCCGACCAAGCTCGACGCGGAGCAGGAGCGTCTGCTGCGGGAGCTCGCGGCCGTGCGCGACGAGGAGCAGCCCGATGGCGAGCTCGACGACGTCGACTCCGGCTTCGTCGGTCGGCTGCGGCACGCCTTCAAGCGCTGACCGGAGGGGGGAGTCCTCCCCATGTCGTCACCCCGGCTGCGTCGCTAGGTTCGTCGCAACACAGACCGTCCAGGGGAGTAGGCGATGATCAGCGAGGGAATGGATGCCGGCCGGGTCCGGCAGGTCGCGGGAGCGCTGCGGGCGCAGAGCTCGGCGCTCGGCGACGTGGGAGGCAAGGGCACGGCGCTGATGCGTGTGCTCGACGGCGCGTGGGAGGGCTCCGACACGGAGCAGTTCTCCCGGGCGTGGGACGGACTGCGCCCGGCCATCGAGCGGGCCAGCCAGATGCTCTCCCAGATGGCCGAGGGCCTGGCGGTGCAGGCCGAGGACCAGGAGGGCGCCTCCGAGGGTGAGGGCGGCCCGCGGCTGCCTCGCCTGCCCTTCCCGATCCCGCTCCCTCCGCTCCCGCCGCTGCCGCGGTGGCCCAAGCTGCCCCGACTGCCGCTGCCGCCGTGGCCCTTCCCGGTGCCGCCGATCCCGCCCTTCCCGCGGATCCCGCGGCTGCCGCTGCCGCCGTGGCCCTTCCCGCCCATCCCGCGGTGCCCCGTGCCCGTCCCGCCGCTCCCGGAGCCGCGCATCCCGCGCGTCCCCGATGGCGGGGGCGACGACGGCCCGAAACTGCCGCCGCCGGTCCCGCCGATCATGGCCACCTCGCCCTTCGCGTCGACCATGGTGGCCGATCCGCTGCCCACGCCGCCGTCCATCCCGGAGGACTTCCCCAAGGGGCCGTACAACCCGGTCCCTATGCCGGAGCCGTTGCCCATGCCGTGGCCGGAGGACTTTCCGGAGGGGCCGTTCAACCCGGTGCCGATGCCGGAGCCGATGCCCATGCCGTTCCCGGAGGACTTTCCGGAGGGGCCGTTCAACCCGGTGCCGATGCCGGAGCCGATGCCGTGGCCGGAGGACTTCCCCAAGGGGCCTTACAACCCGGTGCCGACGCCGATCCCGGTCGACCCCATGCCCTACCCGCTCGACCCGGACCCCTTCTCACCGGGTGGTCCCTTCGCGCACCCGCTGGACCGTCCCTTCCCCGAGCGTCCCTTCCCCGAGAACTGACGAGGTAGCCAGTCATGACCGACACGACCACCGCCCAGGATGCCGTGGAGCTGCCCGACCTGAGGTCCGCTCTCATGGCCGAGGCTGCGGGGGAGGCGGCGGCTGCCGTCACCGCCCGCCGGACCGAGCCCGGGGCGATGCGCCTGGGGTCGCTCACCGACGAGGAGCTGGTGGCCGCCCTCGGCGACGTCGAGACCGCGGCACCGCTCGGCCGGTGGTTCAGCGGACTCGACGACGCCACGGCCCAGACGGTCCGGGCATCGGCGCTGCGCTCCCTGACCTCTCGTGGGGAGGTCGTCTTCGCCCCCGACGAGGAGGGCACGGTCGCGCCCCGGGTGGGGCAGCGACTGCTGGGGCTGCTGCGCCTGCGCCTCGAGCCGGCTCGCCTCGTCGTCGAGTCCGTCGTCGGCTCCGGCCCCGCCTTCTACGTCCTGCGCCAGGGTTCAGCAGGGTGGATGCGTGAGCTCGTGAGCGCGGACGGCTTCCACTCCTTCGACCTGCTCGAGCTCGACGACACGGAGATCAACACCTTCGCGGCCGCGCTGGTTGTGGGCGCCGGGGCCGCCCCGAGCGATGTCGACCTCGTCCAGCCGGCCGACGGCGAAGCCCCGGCCGCGGTGCGCGAGGTCCTCGCTGCGCAGGAGCACGTCGCGCAGGTGACGCTCACCAGTGCCGAAGGGGAGACCACCGGGCTCGTCGTGGCGGTGGGTGCCGATGGTGCGCTGACCCTCGGCCGCCCGGCGGAGGACGGCTCGGTGCACTTCACCGGGGCGAGCACCGACGAACTGCGGGCCGTCTGGACCACGTGGAGGACCGACCAGTGAGCGTCGCAGAGGGGATGGAGACCGGCAGGGCCCGGTCGATCGCCGACCAGCTCAGGTCGCAGGGCTCCGTGATCGGCGACGTCGCCGCGCGCGGCAGCGCGATGATGAGCGTGCTCGAGGACGTCTGGCAGGGGCCCGACGTCGAGCAGTTCGCGCGCGAGTGGGGCAGTGCCCGGCCGCAGCTCGATCGCGCCGAGCAGCTGGTGCGGGACATGGGGGAGGAGCTCGCGCGCCAGGCCGAGGACCAGGACCGTGCCTCCGAGGGCTCGGGCATCGGTCCCGGGGGCCCACAGCTGCCCAAGCTGCCGGGCCTCCCGGACTTCCCGGGCTTGCCCGGCCTCCCGAAGCTGCCGTCCTTCCCCGACATCTTCGGTGTCATCGGCGACCTGCTCAAGGGGGCGTGGGACTTCCTGCGCAGCTTCGCCTACTCCATCCCGGCCTTCTTCTCGGACCTCCTGGGCTGGGCCGACGAGACCTTCAACGCGCTGAAGAACCTCAAGTGGCTCAAGTGGCTCTCCCTTCCGCTCAAGCTCCTCGGCAAGGTCACCCCCTTCCTCGGGGCGATCCTCGGGCTGTGGGACATGGGCGAGTCGATCTACCGCTGGTTCACCGAGGGCTTCTCCAAGGACTCGGTGCTGCAGTTCTTCCAGGGGCTCACCGGCACGATCGCCGGTGGCCTGGGCATCGCGGCCCTCTTTGCGACCGGCACGATCCTCGGGGCGCCGGCCGGGCTCGTGCTCGGGGGGTTGGCGCTCGTCTTCGGTGGGATCTCGATCGGCATCGGCATCTACCGCGAGTTCGACGACGAGATCGACGCCGCGGCGAAGTGGGCCTGGGACAACGGGCTCATCGGTGGCCCGCTCAACCCCAACAGCCCGCTGCCCGGGTTGCCGCTGCCCCTGCCGCAGTTCCCGCCGCCGACGATCCCCGGCCCTGGGCTACCGGACTGGCCGGGAGCGCCCACGCCGACGATCCCGCCGCTGCCCGTCCCGAGTCTGCCGGGGATCCCCACGCCGAGCTTCCCGAGCCTGCCGGGCCTCCCGACCCTGCCCGGCGTTCCGAGCCTGCCGGGGATCCCGGGCCTGCCCAAGCCGTCCTTCCCGGGCATCCCGATGCCCCGACTGTGGTGAGGTTGACCCATGACGACGATGCCGACCGATGCGCCCCCCGCGCCCGACGACCTGCCGGACCTGCGACCGATCATCGCCTCCGACGACGCGGCGCAGGCCGTGCATGAGGTGCTGGCCCAGTACGCGGAGTCTGCGGACACCAGCCACCTCGGGTCGCTGACCGACGAGGAGCTCGTCGTCCTCATGGGTGGCATCGAGGCCGTCGAGCCGGTGGGGCAGTGGTACCCGGGGCTCGGTGAGCACCCCCAGCGGGTCAGCCGCGCCACGGCCCTGCGCTCGCTGACCTCCCGCGAGGAGGTCATCGTCACCCAGGACGCCGAGGGCGACCTCAGCGCCCGCGTCTCCCGTCGCCTCATGGCCCTGCTGCGGATGCGCTTCGAGCCGGTCGGGCTCTCGGCGCAGTCGATGACCCGGCAGGGGCCGTCCTGGTACGTCCTGCGGAGGGCCGGGTGACCTCTGGCTGCGCGAGGTCGTCACCGCCCAGGGCTTCCACGCCTTCGACCTCGTGCGGCTCGACGACGACGAGGAGCTCTTCTTCCGCGGCATCCTCGGCCTGCTCGACCACGCCACCGCGTCGTCCGTCGACGGGCTGCGCCAGCCGGGTGGCGGGGCGCCGGCGCCGGGCGAGGTCACGACCTTCCTCGCCCGCCAGCGAAACGTCACCCAGCTGGCCCTCGTGCCGCCGGGGGAGGACGCGGAGCCCGAGGCGTGCGTCGTCGCCGTGGACGAGCAGGGCGGGACGACCGTCGGCACCGTCGAGGGCGACGGGCTCGTCTACGCCGGCACCGCGCCGCAGGACGTCCTCGAGCGCTACCGGGCCTGGCGCGGCGCCTGGTGACCCGGGGCTTCGTCCGCCTCGACGGTTCCGCCCGCTCGGCGGCGGACCTCGACGCCTGGCTGCGCCTCGGACCCGAGCACCTCGGCCAGGTCCGGACGCGCCACACGGTGCCCGCGGCCTCCCGCCCCGTCGCGGTCCTCCTCGGACTCGTGGCGCTGCTCCTCGTGGGACTGGTCGTCGTCATGGGCGTGCTGGCCGCGGTCGGGGCCATTCCTCTGGTCGCGGTGCTCTGCCCCCTCGGCGTCGGCGTGGTCGTCGCGGCGCTCCTGCTCCCGGCGATGCTCGCCACCCGCGGCAGCCGGACCATCGAGGTGCGTGAGCACGGCCTGCTCGTCGCCTCGCGCCCCGTGCCCTACGCGACGATGGACCCCGGCCGCATGGTGTGGGCGACCTCGGCGCGCGCCGCTCGGTCGGTCGTGACGCTCAACCGGCGCCGTCGGGTCGCCGGCGGGGAGTGCCTCCTGCTCAACGGCACCGACGGCCCTGACGCGGTCGAGGACTGGCGGGGGCTGGGCACCAAGTACGACCCGCTCTCCACCGCTCCCCGGCTGGACACCCCCTTCGTCTGGTGGGTGCTCGGGCCGCGCGACGTCGGCGGCTTCGTCCGTGATCTGGAGGCCGCGATGGCCGCCGACGGCTACCCCGTGCGGGGTCTCGCCGACCACCTGACGCGGCACCGCGCCGACGTCCCGACCGGACGTGAGGCTTACCCGCGCCGCGCGCCGTACGACCCGCCGCTCTGGCGGAGTTGACGCGAGGCAGGATGGGCGCATGACCGCGCCGCTCTTCCTCGTCGACCCCGGTGACCTGGACGGTCTCGCCGCGGACGACGTCGTCGACCTCACCGGGCCGGAGGCCCACCACGCCGCCACCGTCGTGCGGCTCGAGGTGGGGGAGGAGGTGCTCGTCGCCGACGGGCAGGGTGCGCGTGTGCTCACCGAGGCGGCCGAGGTCGGCCGTGACCTCGTGCGGCTGCGGGTGCGGCAGCGCGCCGACGAGCCGGAGCCCTCCCTTCGCCTGACGCTCGTACAGGCCCTGTCCAAGGACGGCCGCGACGAGGACGCCGTCGAGGCGGCCACCGAGCTCGGCGTCGACGGGGTCGTCCCTTGGCAGGCCGACCGCTCGATCGTGCGGTGGAAGGGACCCAAGGTCGACAAGGGCCTGCGCAAGTGGGCCAACGTGATCGAGCGGGCGGCCAAGCAGTCCCGCCGCGGCCGGTGGCCGCAGCTCGAGGGTCTGGCCACGAGCCAGACCCTCGCCGAGCGCTTCGCCGGGGCGACCCCCTTCGTCCTGCACGAGGACGCCACGACGCCGTTGGCCACGGCCGACCTGCCCGACGGGGGGGAGGTCCTCCTGGTCGTCGGTCCCGAGGGTGGGATCTCGCCGCAGGAGCTGGAGCGCTTCGTGGCCGCCGGCGGTGTCCCGGTCCGCCTCGGCACCCAGGTGCTGCGGGCCTCGACGGCCGGTCCGGCGGCCGTCTCCGTGCTCAGCGCACGGGATCGGTGGCGCTGAGGGGAGTGCTCCCCATGTCACGATCCACGAATGGTGCCTAGGCTCGGGGGTCGAGACAGGACCATCGAGCAGGAGGGCCACGGATGAGCGTGCAGGAGGGCATGGACGTCGAGCGCGTCCGGCAGATCGCGAGCGATCTGCTGCGCAACGGCGAGACGCTGAGCAACATCGGCAGCCAGGGGCGCGGTCAGCTGTCCGTCCTGTCGGGTGCGTGGGAGGGTCCGGATCTCGAGAGCTTCAGCGGCTCGTGGGGAGGTGCGGAGAAGTCCCTCGCCGCGGCCAGCCAGACGGTGCAGGCGCTGGGCAAGGGCCTGCAGCAGCAGGCGTCCGACCAGGACCAGGCCTCTCAGGGCGGGGGAGGTGCACCCGGTGGCGGGGGCCAGCCCGGTGGCCCGGGAGGGTCGGGTGCCCCCGGAGGCGGCGGAGGGGACGACGGCTTCGGGTTCGACGACCTGGCCGCGCTCGGCCCGCTGGGGTCGGGTATCGCAGCACTGGTGACCAAGGGCCCGCGCCTGCTCGCCGCCCTCACCGGCAACACCTTCAAGATGTACCAGGCACTGATGCCGGAGGCTCGCCTGCAGAGCATGCTCGGTGCGACGGCGAGTCAGATGGACGATCTCTTCCGCGGCACGATCCCGGCCAAGATCAGCTCCAAGCTGGGTGGCCTGCTGCGGGCGACCGGGCCGACCCTCGGCAAGGTCCTCGGGCCGCTGGGCGTCATCACCGGCGGCATCGACCTCGTGCAGGGCATCCGCGAGGGTGACTACCTGAGGGCAGCGGGCGGCGGTCTGGGAGCCCTGAGCGGTGGCCTGGCCACGGCGGCGGCCTTCGGTGTCGCGCTGGGCCCGGTGGGGATCGGCGTCATGGCCGTGGCCGGCATCGCCGCTGCGGGCATCGCGATCTACCAGAACTGGGATGCCATCTCGGGGGCGCTCTCCGACGCAGGCGGCGCCATCGTCGACGGCGCCAAGGCCGTCGGTGGGGCGATCGCGGACGGCGCCGGTGCGGTGGCCGACGGAGCCAAGGCAGTTGCCGACGGCGTTGGTAGTGTCCTGTCTGACCCTGTCGGCGCCATCGGAGGCCTGTTCTAAGTGCCTGAGCTCAAGACACCCGGAATCATCGACTCACCCGCAGCGGAGCAGGCAGCCGCGCAGGCGCTCGCGGCGCTGGGCGGCGACGCGCGACTCACCCTCGGTGCGCTGCCCGACGAGGCCATGGTGGCGCTCGTCGGCGATGCACAGCTCGCGGGCCCTCTCGGTGAGTGGTACCGCGGCTTGTCGCCCGAGGACAAGCAGCTCGCCCAGTCGGCCGCTCTGCGGACCCTGACGACCTTCGACGCTTTTGCGCTCGTGGCCGAGCGCGAGGACGGCGACAACGAGTACGAGGTGGCCGAGTCCCTCCTGGCCGCTCTGCACCTGCGACGCGTCGACGCCTCGCTCGTCGCGCAGCGGATGACCGAGGACGGCCAGTCGTGGCTGAGCTATCGGCCCGCCGGCGACGGCGTGCTCCTGCGAGAGGTCGTGAGCCCGCAGGGGTACCACGCCTTCGTGCTGACCCGGTCCGATGCCGACGAGATGGCCGAGTTCCTGCGCTTTCTCGGGGTCTCCGAGACTTCTGCCTCGAGTGGCGAGCCCCGCTCCGTCGGGGAGTCGGACCTGGCCAGTGGTGAGCGGCTGGACTTCCTCGCGGGGATCACCCACGTGACGACCTTGGCGCGGCAGCTGGGCGAGGCGGGTGACCTCAAGGTCGTCCACGCCTCTCCGTCGGAGCTCTACGTGGCCGAGCCCGGGGCAGATTCCGTGACCTACACGCCCGTGGCCCAGTCGGCCGTCATCGACCTGTGGACGCAGTGGAGCGAGGGCGCCGCGTCGTGACCGGACCGGCTGCTCCCCACGTGCGACCTCTCTTCCACCACGACGGCAGCCCAGCGGCCCAGGCGCACCTCGAGCAGCTCGTCGCCGCGGCGCAGGCCGACCCCGGTCGCGAGCTGGCGACCTTCCGTGCCCGCCCCACCGCGGGCTTCCTCACGGCACTCGTCCTGCCCTTCGTCCTCGTCGCGGTTCTCGCGGCCGTGATCGCGCCCGACCCCGCCATCGCGGTGGTCCCGCTGGCGATCGGCCTCGGTGCTGCGGCGATCTTCGTCGTCGCCGGGGCGTTGGACCGCATCAGGGTCCACGAGCGGGCCCTGGTCCTGGGCTTCCGGGGCCAGACAGCGATCCCGCTGGAGACCATCGACCCGGGGCGGGTCTACGTGTCCCGAGCGCTCTTCCTCACCCGGAATGTGGCGGCTCCTGCGGGCGCGACGCGCGGCACCGCCGGGCCCATGGTCGTGGTCAACGGATGGCAGCGATCGATGCTGTCGGCCAACGTGGCGGGAGCACCGGACCCCGGCCGATCGGTCTTCGGCTGGTACCTGCTGGGGGCGCGCAACCGCCGCGCCTTCCTCGCGGCGCTGGAGCAGGCGATGCTTGGGCAGGGCCTGACGGCCGCGACCGGTCTGGCCCAGGACGTCCTGGCCCACCGCGCGATCACCCCGACGTGGAGCGTGGCCCACCCCCCGCTCGTGGCCCCGCGGTCGACCACCGATCCGCCTCTGGGAGTGGGACCGCGCTCGCGCCCGTAGAATCGGGAGCACGATGCCTCCATCAGACCACCCCGACCTGCGCGCCCTCGACGCGATCTCCGACGACCCGCGGGCGGCCGCGTCCGGCCCGGCGCCCCGGGTGCAGCAGACGATCGTCCTGCCCGACAACATCCCGATGGTCAGCCTGCTCGGCCCGACCGACGAGCTGCTGCGGACCATGGAGCGGGCCTTCCCGCGCACCGAGATCCTCGTCCGGGGCAATGAGTTCCGCCTCCACGGGCCGGCCGGCGACCTCGAGGTCCTCGACCGGCTGCTCGACGAGCTGCTCGAGATCCTCGAGGCCGGGCAGCCGCTCAACAAGGATGCCGTCGAGCGCTCGATCACCATGCTGCGCGGCCAGACCCGCGAGCGCCCCGCCGACGTGCTGACGACCAACATCGTCTCCAACCGCGGTCGCACGATCCGCCCCAAGACGCTCGGGCAGAAGCACTACGTCGACGCCATCGGCGACAACACCGTCGTCTTCGGCATCGGGCCCGCCGGCACTGGCAAGACCTACCTCGCGATGGCCAAGGCGGTCGCCGCCCTGCAGGCCAAGCAGGTCAACCGGATCATCCTCACCCGCCCGGCCGTCGAGGCGGGGGAGAAGCTCGGCTTCCTGCCCGGGACGCTCAACGACAAGATCGACCCCTACCTGCGACCGCTCTACGACGCGCTGCACGACATGATCGACCCCGAGTCGATCCCGCGGCTCATGGCCGCCGGCACCATCGAGGTCGCGCCCCTGGCCTTCATGCGCGGGCGCACGCTCAACGACTCCTTCATCATCCTCGACGAGGCGCAGAACACCTCGCCCGAGCAGATGAAGATGTTCCTCACCCGCTTGGGGTTCGGCTCCAAGATGGTCGTCACCGGCGACACCAGTCAGGTCGACCTGCCCGGCGGCATCGAGTCCGGCCTCAAGGTGGTCCAACGGATCCTCACCGACGTCGACGGTGTGCACTTCGCCCACCTCGACGCCGCCGACGTCGTCCGGCACCGGCTCGTCGGGGAGATCGTGAGCGCCTACGACCGCTACGACGCGACGAAGGGGGCCCGCCGATGAGCATCGACGTGCTCAACGAGACCGACCACGTCGTCGACGAGGCCGAGTTCGTCGAGATCAGCCGCTACGTGCTGGCGCAGATGCGCGTGCACCCGCAGGCCGAGCTGTGCATCCGCTTCGTCGACGAGGCGACGATGACGGTGCTGCACGAGCAGTGGATGGACCTCGCCGGCCCGACCGACGTCATGAGCTTCCCCATGGACGAGCTGCGACCGGGGCGCGAGGGGGAGGCCCCGCTCGAGGGCGTCCTCGGAGACATCGTGCTGTGCCCCTCGGTCGCCGAACGCCAGGCCGCGACGGCCGGGCACGCCCCGATCGAGGAGATGCTGCTGCTCACCACGCACGGCATCCTCCACCTGCTCGGCTACGACCACGCCGAGCCCGAGGAGGAGCGTGAGATGTTCGAGCTGCAGCGCCAGCTCCTGCTCACCTTCCTCGCCGGGCGGGGCCGGGAGAGCGGCGCGTGACGACGCTGATCATCGGCGCGGTCGTCTCGATCGTCGCCGCCTTCGTCCTCACACTCGTCGACGCGGCGATCGGATCCGCCTCCCGGGTGGCCGCCGACGAGGCCGAGGCTGAGGGACGCCGCGGGGCCAGCGCGCTGCGGACGATCCTCGCCGACAGCGCGGGCCCGATCTCCGTCCTGGCCTTCCTCCGGGCCATCGCCGAGGCGACCGCGGCGGTGCTCATCACGCTCGTCGTCGTGGAGCAGGCCGAGCGCACCTGGGTGGCCCTGCTCATCTCCGCCGCCATCATGGTCGTCGTGACCTTCGTGCTCGTCGGGGTCTCCCCGCGGACCCTCGGGCGGCAGCACAGCACCGCGATCGCCCTGGCGTCCGCCCCCTTCGTCGTCGGGGTCCGGCGCGTCCTCGGGCCGGTGGCGCGGCTGCTCGTCACCTTCGGCAATGCCGTGACGCCGGGGCGCGGCTACCGCGACGGGCCCTTCCGCTCCGAGGCCGAGCTGCGTGACCTGCTCGACCTCGCGGGGGAGTCGTCGATCATCGAGGACGAGGAGCGCGACATGCTCCACTCCGTCTTCGAGCTGGGCGACACCCTGGCGCGCGAGGTCATGGTGCCCCGCACCGACATGATCACCATCGAGTCGGACAAGCCGGCGCGCAAGGCGCTCAACCTCTTCATCCGGTCCGGCTTCTCGCGGGTGCCGGTCGTGGGGGAGTCCAGCGACGACATCGTCGGCCTGCTCTACCTCAAGGACGTCGTGCGGCGCCTGCTCGCCGACGAGGAGGGACGCGACCTGCCCGTCGCGGACTTCATGCGGCCGGCCCCCTTCGTCCCCGAGAGCAAGCCCGTCGACCAGCTGCTGCGCGACATGCAGCGCGACCAGATCCACGCGGCGATCGTCGTCGACGAATACGGCGGCACGGCCGGCCTGGTGACGATCGAGGACATCCTCGAGGAGATCGTCGGCGAGATCACCGACGAGTACGACCGCGAGGGGCCGGGCATCGAGGAGCTCGACGACGGACGCACGCGGGTGCCCGCGGGGTTGCACGTCGACGACCTCGCCGAGCACTTCGGCGTGACGATCGACGAGGAGGAGGTCGACACCGTCGGTGGCCTCATCGGCAAGATCTCCGGGCGCGTCCCCATCGTCGGGGCCCACTGCGAGGTCGCCGGCCTCTCCCTCACGGCTGAGAAGATGTCCGGACGACAGCACCGCATCGCGACGGTCATCGTCGAGCGGGTCGAGCCCGTCGACAGCCGGCAGAGCGAGCACGAGGAGATCGGGGCATGACGATGGACGAGACGCAGACCGAGTGGCGCGCCGGGTTCGCCTGCCTCGTCGGCCGGCCCAATGCCGGCAAGTCGACCCTGACCAATGCCCTCGTCGGCGACAAGGTCGCCATCACCTCGAGCAAGCCGCAGACGACGCGGCACACGATCCGCGGCATCGTCACACGCGACCACCAGCAGGTCGTGCTCGTCGACACCCCCGGCCTCCACAAGCCCCGCACCCTGCTGGGGGAGCGGCTCAACGACCTCGTACGCGAGACTCTCCTCGAGGTCGACGTCATCGGCTTCTGCCTGCCGGCCGACCAGAAGATCGGTCCGGGCGACACCTTCATCGCCAAGGACCTCGCGGAGCTGCAGCGGGCCAAGCGCGTGCCCGTCGTCGCGATCGCGACCAAGAGCGACGCCGTCGACCGCGACCGGCTGGCCGAGCACCTCATCGCCATCGACCAGTTGGGCGACTGGGCCGCGATCGTGCCCTGCTCCGCGGTGCGCGGCGACCAGGTCGACGACGTGCTGCGCGTCCTGGCCGAGCACCTGCCGCCGTCGCCGGCGCCGCTCTACCCCGAGGACCAGCTGAGCGACGAGGACGACGAGCGGATGATCGCCGAGCTCGTCCGCGAGGCGGCCCTCGAGGGGGTGCGCGACGAGCTGCCGCACAGCCTGGCCGTCGTCGTCGAGGAGATCGTCCCGCGCGAGGGGCGCCCGGCCGACGACCCGATGCTCGACGTGCGGGTCAACGTCTACGTCGAGCGTGACAGCCAGAAGGCGATCATCATCGGACGAGGCGGGTCACGGCTGCGCGAGGTCGGCACGACGGCGCGGGCGGGCATCGAAAGGCTGCTCGACCACAAGGTCTTCCTCGACCTGCACGTCAAGGTGGCCAAGGACTGGCAGCGCGACCCCAAGCAGCTGCAGCGTCTGGGCTTCTGACCGGGTCGGATCACCCGACCCCAGGTCACGAGTCGGTCACGACCATTTGGGCGGCCGTGCGCCCGTGGGTCAAAGTGGGTGGTTGGCAGCATGCTGCCCAGAGACCGCCACCAACTCGATTTCGGGAGGAGTGGCCCCGGAGGCCTTGTCCACCGGGCCATACATAACGTGACAGACACCGCGCAACCACCAGCCTCTGGCAAGAACGCCCCGCCGCGTGACACCCGCCGGGTGGACCACCCGGCTCTCGAGCCGCGGATCATCCGCAAGCAGGACAAGCTCGGGATCGACTGGATCGTCTTCGGCATCACCGCCGTGCTGTCCCTCGCCTTCGTGCTCTGGGGCGTCATCAGCACCTCGTCGCTGTCCGATGCCTCGGCCAGCGGCCTGGACTGGGTCGTGACCAACACGGGCTGGCTCTTCGCCCTCGCGTCCACCGGCTTCGTCTTCTTCGTCATCTGGCTCGCGGCGAGCAAGTACGGCAACATCCCGCTCGGCGCCGACGGCGAGGAGCCGGAGTTCCGCACCATCTCGTGGATCGCGATGATGTTCTCCGCCGGCATGGGCATCGGCCTGATGTTCTGGGGTGCGGCCGAGCCGCTGGCCCACTACATCACCCCGCCGCCCGGCACCGGTGAGGCGGGCAACGACAGCTCGACCCGCACCGCGATGGCGACCACGCTCTTCCACTGGACCCTGCACCCGTGGGCGATCTACACGGTGGCCGGTCTGGCCATCGGTTACGGCGTCTTCCGCAAGGGCCGCGGCCTGACGATCAGCGCGGTCTTCGAGCCGCTCATCGGCAAGCGCCAGGTCAACGGCCCGGTGGGCAAGGTCATCGACATCTTCGCGATCTTCGCCACGCTCTTCGGCTCGGCGACCTCGCTGGGCCTGGGCGCTCTGCAGATCGCCTCCGGTGCCAAGATCGTCGGCTGGGCCGACGACGTGACCAACACGGTGCTCGTGCTGATCATCGTGGTGCTGACCATCTGCTTCATCTTCTCCGCTGTGTCCGGCGTCGAGAAGGGCATCCAGTGGCTGTCCAACACCAACATGGTGCTGGCCTTCGTCCTGGCGCTCTTCGTCTTCGTCCTCGGCCCGACGATCTTCATCCTCAACCTTGTCCCGACCTCGCTCGGCACCTACCTCCACCACATGATGGAGTACTCCGCGCGCACCAACGCTCAGGGCGAGCACGGCATCAAGTCGTGGCTGTCCGGATGGACGATCTTCTACTGGGCCTGGTGGGTCAGCTGGACCCCCTTCGTCGGCATGTTCATCGCCCGCATCTCCCGCGGCCGCACCATCCGTGAGTTCGTCACCGGCGTCCTGCTCGTCCCGAGCACGGTGAGCCTCATCTGGTTCGCGATCTTCGGTGGCGCCGCCATCAAGGCGCAGGAGATGGGCGCGACGCTCGACAAGTTCGGTGACGGTGAGGAGAGCACCCTCTTCGCGCTCCTCGACTCGATGCCCTGGGCGGGGGCCACCTCGATCCTCGTCATGGTCCTCGTGGCGATCTTCTTCGTCTCGGGTGCCGACGCGGCCTCGATCGTCATGGGCTCGCTGAGCGAGCGCGGCACGCTCGAGCCCAACAAGTTCACGGTCGTCTTCTGGGGTGTCGCCACGGGTGCGGCCGCGGCGATCATGCTCACGATCGGAGGCGAGGACTCGCTGACCGGTCTGCAGCAGATCACGATCATCGCGGCCCTGCCCTTCGTGCTGATCATGATCGGCATGGCGGTCGCACTGGTCAAGGACCTGCAGACCGACCCGATGGCGGTGCGCCGCGCCTACGCCCGCGAGGCCCTCAAGCAGGCCGTCGTCGCGGGGGTCACGGAGCACGGCGACGACTTCGTCCTGTCGATCGACCACGCCGAGCCGGGCGAGGGCATCGACCGCGACAAGGTCGCGGCCGTCGTGCCCGAGTCCAGGACGCCCAAGCGGCCCGAGGAGGCGCCGGACGTCACCGCCGACGGCTCCGCGGAGTCCGGGGAGCCCGAGCAGCCCCAGGGCTGACCCGCTCCACCGTCCGGGGCCTGAACACCGATGTGGGTGTTCAGGCCCCGACGCCTATCCTTGGCCCATGCACATCGGAGTCTTTGGAGCCACCGGCCAGGTCGGACAGGTCATGCGCACGCTGCTCGAGGAGCGGGACTTCCCCGTCACCTCGATCCGCTACTTCGCCTCTGCCCGGTCCGCCGGGTCGACCCTGCCGTGGAAGGGCGAGGAGGTGACCGTCGAGGACACCGCGACCGCCGACTTCTCCGGTCTCGACATCGCGCTGTTTTCCAACGGCGGGTCCACGAGCAAGGAGTGGGCGCCCAAGGTCGCGGCCGCCGGCGCCACCGTGGTCGACAACTCGAGCGCCTGGCGCAAGGACCCCCAGGTCCCGCTCGTCGTCTCCGAGGTCAACTCGGGCGACCTCGACGACCTGCCCAAGGGCATCATCGCCAACCCCAACTGCACGACCATGGCCGCAATGCCGGTCCTCAAGCCGCTGCACGACGAGGCGGGCCTGGTCGCCCTTCGCGTCGCCACTTACCAGGCCGTCTCCGGCTCCGGCGGCGCCGGCCTGACCGAGCTCGACAGCCAGCTGCGCGGCGGCTACGCCTCCGGTGACCCCAAGGACCTCGCCCGCGACGGTGGCGCCCTGACGCTGCCGGCTCCGCAGGTCTACGAGGTGCCCGTCGGCTTCAACGTCGTCGCGATCGCCGGGTCCGTCCAGGACGACGGCACCCTCGAGACCGACGAGGAGCAGAAGCTGCGCAACGAGTCGCGCAAGATCCTGCACATCCCCGACCTGCGCGTCTCCGGCACCTGCGTGCGCGTGCCCGTCTTCAGCGGCCACTCGCTGGCGATCCACGCCGAGTTCGAGCGCGAGATCAGCCCCGAGCGGGCCACCGAGATCCTCGAGTCGGCCGACGGCGTCGTCGTGACGGCCGTGCCCAACCCCCTCGAGGCCACCGGCAAGGACGAGGTCTTCGTCGGTCGCATCCGCGCCGACCAGTCGGTCGCGGACGGCAAGGGCCTGACGCTCTTCGTCGTCGGCGACAACCTGCGCAAGGGCGCCGCCCTCAACGCCGTGCAGATCGCCGAGGCGATCGTCGCGCGCAAGGGCTGACGGCGCCTCGTCCCACCCGTCACCCGATTCTCGGGTCACCCGATGAACCCCGGCTTCGCAAGGGTTTGGTACTCCTGCGAAGCCGGGGTTTCTCTTGCTCAGCGCGAAGGGAGGACCGCTCGGGCCGTCGTCGCGTCGAGGTGGCGGACGTAGAAGTCCTCGTGCGCGGAGGCCGCCGCGGCCCAGGTGTAGCCGGCCGCCAGCTCCCGCCCGGACTCGGCGTGGCCAGAGGGGTCGGACAGCGCAGCGTCGAGCGCCGCCGCCAGACCGTCGACGTCGCTGCCGTAGCGCACGGTGTCCCCGAAGACCTCCTGCAGCACCGGCAGGTCACGGGCGACGACAGGGACCCCGGCGGCGAGTGCTTCCATCGCCGCGAGTCCGAACCCCTCCTTCGTCGAGGGGAAGCCGAGCACCTGTGCGCCGGCGACGAGTGCTGGCAGCTCGTCGTCCTCGACCGGCCCCAGCACGAGCGGGCTGACGCCGAGCTCGCGGGCGCGGGCGTCACATCGGGCGCGGTAGTCGCGGTAGTCGAAGAGCGTCTCCCCACCACCGATGACGAGCTGCAGATCGCGGCGGTCGAGCCGGGCGAAGGCCTCGATCAGGTCGATCGTGCCCTTGCGTGGCTCGATGCCACCGAGCGCCAGGACGTAGCCGCCCAGCCGGGCGGTCCAGGCGTCGCGGGCGGGCGCACCCGCGGGGCCGGCAGCGCGGGCGAACCGGCCCGCGTCGACCCCGTTGGGAATCACCGCCGCGCGGTAGCCGTAGGCGGCCTCGACCTCGTCGGCAACCGCCCGCGAGACGCAGATGCGCGCGGCCGGGGCGTGGATGGCGCGCTCGTGGCAGGAGACCAGACGAGGTGTCGTGAAGGCGTCCAGGTGGTGGATGGTGCGGATGGGCGCGACGCCGGCGTCGAGCACGGCATTGGCCGAGATGCAGTCCTGCGCGTGCACGACGTCCGCGCCGGTGTCGAAGGCCGCGGCCAGAGCCGCGATGGACCGCTCGATGCGGTCACCGACGCTCTCGTCCTCGCGGGAGACGAAGGGGACGACCCGCACCTGCACGCGCGGGTCGAGGTCCCGGAAGAAGGCGCGGTCACCGCCCCGTCCCAGGGTCCAGATCTCGATGTCGTGCCCGCGGGCCGCGAGTGCCTCTGACAGGGCGAGCGTGTGGACGACCCCGCCACGGGGCTTGGTGGAGTAGGTGAGCTGGGCGATACGCATGGGTGGTCCGATCGTGCGCCGCCGGTGACGGTCAGGCGCTGGTGGTGGTGAGTCGGTAGGCGTGCTCCACCCGCTGGTGGATGTGGTCGAGGGAGCGGCGGGCCCGCGCCACGGCAGTGCTGACATCGGCCCCGGCGACGGCCAGTCCCCCCTTCGCCCAGGTCTTGGCGACGATCTCGCCGGCGGGGTCGACGACCTTGGCCTGACCGAGAAAGCGCAGGCCCCCGAGCACCCCGGTCTGGTTCGACGACACGAGGTACACCTGGTTCTCGGCGGCCCGGGCGCAGTCGTAGAGGTCGAAGAGGTGGGCCTGGCGGTCGTTGCGGATCCGGTCCGACCGGTCTGTGACGCTGGCGGGCCACGCGCTGAGGCAGGTCACCACCTCGGCGCCGTCGAGGGCCAGCGTGCGGGCGGCCTCGGGGAAGGTCTTGTCGAAGTCGATGAGCATGCCGATCCGTCCGACCGGGGTGTCGAAGGCCCGGAAACTGTCGCCGGAGCGATAGGCCTCGGCCTCGCCGAGCGGTAGGTGCACCTTGCGGTGCACGCCGAGCAGGCCGTCGCCGCTCACGCAGGCCGCGGTGTTGAAGCGCACCTCCTCGCCGTCGACGACGGCGCGCTCCGTGAGGCCGAAGCAGACCGTCATCCCGCCCGCCAGCGACACGACGGCGGCGACCTCGGGCCCGTCGAGCGCGATGGCCGGAGGCAGGTCGGCCCCCGTACCTCCCGGATGCCTCAGATCGCCGAGGTAACCGCCGATCGTGGCATCCGGGAGGACGAGCAGATCGACGCCGCGCTCGCGGGCCTGCTGGACGATGCCGGACAGCTTGGTGAGGGTGCGCTCGACGTCGCGTCCGAAGTGTGCGGCCACGGCCGCCATCGTCACGGTGCTCATCGGCCCAGACTAGGGACGTGTCAGGCCGCGCGGGCGGCCGCGCCCTCGGCGACGAGCGATGCCACGTGCTCCGCGTCGCGGGCGATCGCGTGGAACCGCCCGGAGCCCCATGTGTGGAGCCACGGCAAACCGAGGAAGTGGAAGCCGGGCACGGACGTGGCACCGCGCTCGTGCCTCGGGTGGCCGTCCTCGTCGAGGACGCGGAGCTCGCCGAGCCAGCCCCAGTCCGCCCGGAAGCCGACGGCCCAGACGATGCTGCCGATGTCGCGGAGGTCCAGGCTGCTGCCCCCGGGCCGTGGTTGCCACACGGGGGCGTGGCGTGCCTCCACCGGGGCGTCGATCCCTTCCCGCTCGATGTACCGGTCGATGTCGTCCTTGATGGACTCGGCGACCGAGTCGGCGTGGTCGAGGTTGCTCGCCAGGGAGTCGTCGAAGTGGACTGCCCCGTCGACGACCGCGAGCGCCCGGCCGTGCAACGTCATGCCGCCGACGGCGAACTGCCGCAGATCGATGTCGCGGCCGCCGTCGCGCCCCGTGACGTAGTGGTTGGTGGACTCCCGCTTGGTGAGGCCGCGCGTCGTGACCGGCACGTCGTACAGTCCCATCTCGGCGAGCCAGGTCATGCAGTCCCTGCCCCGGTAGAACCGGGCGACACGGGGTGCCCGGCCCACGGCGAGGTGCACGTTGCGGCCCTCGATGTGCAGGTCCTCGGCGATCTGGGTGCCCGACTGCCCGGTGCCGACGACGAGCACCGGCCCCTCCGGCAGCTGGCGCGCGTTGCGGTACTCGTGCGAGTGCACATGCGTGACCGACGCCGGGACGTCCTTCGCCCAGTCGGGCACCACGGGCTCGTGGTACCCACCGGTGGCGGAGGTGACGGTGTCGGCGGTGATCACCCCGGCCGAGGTGACGACGGTGAAGCCGCCCTCCGGCCGCTGCTCGACCCGGACGACCTCGACGCCCTGCGCGACGGGAGCGTCGAAGGTGTCGGCATACGCCCGCACCCAGGCGTGGACCTCGTCGCGCGTCATGAACCCGTCGGGGTCCGGGCCGTCGTACGCGTATCCCGGGAGCCGGCAGTGCCAGTTCGGCGTGACGAGCGTGAAGGCGTCCCACCGGCCGTCGCGCCACTCGTGGGCGACCTCGTCACGCTCGATGACGATGTGCCGGATGTCCCTCTCGACGAGGTGGTGGCTGAGCGAGACGCCGGCCTGCCCACCTCCCACGATGACGGCGTCGAAGTGGTCACCTGCGACGACTGGGGTCGGGATCATGATCCGGTCCTCTCGAGCTGCGGTTCCATGGTGAGCACCTCGACCTCGGCCGTCGGGTGGACGTCGGCTGGGTAGTGGGCGGCCGTGGCCGCGATCGTCTGCTGCGACTGCATGGCCGAGGTGCAGGCCATGCCGTACTTCGCGCGCACGCGCTCGCTGGCCTCGCCCAGGGCCGCGCCCGTCCGGGCGACGAAGTCCGCAAGCGGGTACCGGGCACCCGCCTCGAGGTGGTCGTGCATCACCAGGCTGGGGGAGTAGTGCGAGGTCTCGGCGCCGTCCGGCCAGCGCACGGAGAAGGTCATCTCAGGCATGGGCGAGCTCCCGCCACCGGTCGACGTGCGGCGCCGAGACCGCGGCCACCGGGCCGTACACGTGCGGGCACCGGTCGCGCAGGTGGAACATCCCGGCACGCATGGTCCGGAAGGTCGCGTCGACGTCGATCTCCGCGATCGCCAGCCCGGTCCCGAGCAGGGTGGTGGCGAGGATGTTGCCGCCCGGGTCGACGACCTTGGCGTTGCCGACGTAGCGCAGCGAGCCGAAGGTGCCGGACTGGTTCGACGCCATCCAGAAGACCTGGTTGTCCAGGGCACGCGCGATGTCGAACTGGTTGAACCGGTAGGTCCAGCGGTCCTCCTGCAGGTTGTCCGCCGTCGCGGTCCGGGCGGCGGGCCACGCGGACATGCTCACGACGATCTCGGCACCGTCGAGGGCGAGCATGCGGGCGGCCTCGGGGAAGGCCTTGTCGTAGCAGATCTGCATGCCGACGCGGCCGACCGGGGTGTCGAACGCGCGGTAGCTGTCACCCGCGGAGTAGGACATGTTCTCGCCGAGCGGCTGGTGCACCTTGCGGTAGGAGCCGTAGATCGTGCTGCCGTCGAGACACACCGCGGCGTTGTAGCGGGTGCTCCCGTCGTCGGCGAGCTCGCAGAAGCCGATCGTCAGCACGATGTCACCCGCGAGCTCCTGCACGCGTCGGATCTCCGGTCCGTCCAGCCGGATCGCCGGCGGCAGGGACCTGCTGGTCGTCTGCAGGGTGTCCCCGTGGTTGCCGAGCGACGAGAGGTAGCCGCCGATCGCGGCCTCGGGGAAGGCGACGAAGGAGACCCCCTCGGCGCGGGCGTCGTCGAGCAGCTGGGCGATGAGGGCGTAGTTCTGCTCCAGGTCCCGGGTGAAGTTCGCGGACACGGACGCGACTTTGATGGTCATCGCAGGCCTCAGAGGTTGTAGGTGGAGTTGATGATGGCGCCCTTGCGGGCGTAGTGGATGAGGGCGTCCTGCACGTCCAGGGGGTGCGCGGGGATGACGCCTTCGATGAGGTCCTCCTCGCGGATGCCGTGGAGCGCGAGCCCGAAGCGACAGCAGTAGACCGTGCCGCCCTCCTTGATGAAGGTCTCGAGCGAGTCGTTCATGTTGAGCTCACCCGGGAAGCCCGAGTCACCCGAGGTCGGGAACCCGCGGTTCGCGGTGGCCGCCAGGGTGCCCGGTCCGTAGAGGTAGATCGCGGACTCGAAGCCCTTGCGCAGGGCGCGGGTGGCCTGGAGGACGGCGACGAAGCTCACCGACGACTCGTGCGGGATCCCGTGGATGAGGGTGAAGTAGCTCTCCCCGTCCTCGGCCTGATAGTCGGGGAAGATCTTCGTCGAGCCGTACACGTTGCTGCCCTTGGGCAGGGCGGGGTGGGGGATCTCGCCGAGCGACTTGGCGATGTTGTCGGCGATCTGGGCGTCGATGTCGTTGGTCACGGTGGTGCCTTTCGTGGGGGTGCGGTGGGTGGTCAACCGGGCAGGAGCCCGGTGGCTGTGGGACCGACGGCGTCGGTCTCGACGCCGTCCGGCCAGAGGAGGCGCACGCCGGGCTCGGCGGTGGCGGTGCCGATGCGCGCGGTCCGCGCGATCGGGGAGGTCATCCGCCCCTGCCCGGGGCGGTCGGCGGTGAGCATGGCGAAGCCGGGGAAGCAGGTGAGCCAGTCGCCGAAGGGGACGCCGTCCGGTGCGGGGATCGAGTCCGGTTCGAGGGTTGCCCCGATCGCCGACGCCTCGGCGAGCATCGCGGCCGTGCCGACGATGCCGGCCATGCTGACGTCCTTGGCCGCTGCGGGACGAGCACCCGCGACGAGCGACCCCAGTGCGCGCAGGTCGGCGCCGGTGCGGGTGGAGGTGCTGTCCCACTGACGGCCCTCGAATCCGGGACGCCAGCGACCGTGCAGGTCGACGGTGAGCGAGATGTCGTCCCCACGGCGCGCGCCACCACCGGGGACCGGGGCGTCCGTCCGGCCGAGGGCGGTGACGGTGAGCGCGGAGGGCACACCGATCTGGGTGTGGCCGCCCAGGACGGGCACACCCCATGCCTGTGCGGCGCTGCGGATGCCACCGACGACGCGCCGGGCGATCTCGGGGGAGGGGGCGCCGATCGCGTCGAGGAGGCCGACCGGCGAGGCGCCCATCGCGGCGAGGTCGTTGACGTTGACGAGCACGGCGCACCAGCCAGCCCACTCGGGGTCCCGGTCGACGAGGGCCGGGAGGATCGCGTCGCAGGCGGCGACGACGTCGGTGCCGGGGACAGGGGCTCCGTCGTCGCCGAGGAACTCGGCCCCGCCGAGGGCGAACGGGCTGTCCTGCCGCAGGTCGCCGACGAGAGAGCCCAGCTCGCTCTTGGTGGACGCCACGAGGTCGCGGATCCGGGTGATGGGCCAGCGCATCCGCACGTGCGGCGTGCCCTGGATGCGCGTCGCCCCCCAGGCCGTCCACCCGAGTCTGCGGAAGAGGACCTCGTTGGGCTCCTGGACGGTCGCCTCGAAGCGCAGCACGCCCATGCGCAACGCGGTGGCGCAGGCCTCGCGGACGAGGGCGGGCCCGATGCCACCGGACTGGCGAGCGACCCGACGGACCACGAGCCGGCTGCCCGTCCACCAGCCGATGTCGCGCCCCGGGGTGGCGGGGGCCAGCCTGACGCCGCCGAGCACTCGGCCGTCCGCGCCGCGGGCGACGAGGACGATCGTGCGCGGGTCGTCGTCGAGATCGTCGTGGTCGACGTCGAGGACGCGTTGCTCGGCGACGAAGACCTCGCGGCGCAGGGCCCGGTAGTCCGCCGTCTCGCGCGGGTCGGCACGGCCGATGGTCCAGGCTCCCGTGTCGGGGGCCACCGTCGGCCCCATGAGCGAGGGGATCTCGAGCCGCATCAGGCACCTGCCGTCTGCAGGGCGCTGCAGGCGCCGCAGGCGGCGCACCCTGCTCGCTGGTCGGCGCCGCGCATCCCGGCGTCCCGCAGCAGTGTCGCCACGCGGGCCGTGACGTCGTTGACGACCTGTCGGTCGGGGGCCGGGACGTGGTCGACGTCGGTCGCGAGGGTCCCAGCGAGCGGGCGGAAGGGGACGACGAAGGGGTAGACGCCCATGTCGACGAGCTCCCGTGCTCCCTCGACGAGCTCGTCCGGGTCCTCCCCGAGCCCGACGAGCAGATAGGTCGAGACCTGGTTCCGGCCGAAGACCCGCACCGCCTCCCGCCAGGCAGTGCGGTACTCGGCCATGGTCACGCGTGACTTGCCCGGCATCCAGCGGGACCGTACGGCGTCGTCCATCGATTCGACGTGGATGCCGATGGATCGGGCGCCGGCGTCGTAGAGGTCGGTGATCGCCTGCAGGTCCGCGGGTGGCTCGCACTGGACCTGGATCTCCAGCGAGGGCACCGCGTCGTTGACCGCCCGGACGCATCGGGCCAGGTGCTTGGCGCCGCGGTCCCACCCGTTTGACGTCCCGGTGGTCATCACCATGCTCGTCACGCCGTCCAGGCGGACCGCCGCCTCGGCGACCTCGGCGAGCATCGCCGGGGTCTTGACGGCGATCGTCGAGCCGGCGTCGAGGGAGGCCTCGATCGCGCAGAAGCGACAGCGCTCGCTCTCCGCATACCGCACGCACGTCTGCACGACGGTGGTGGCGAGCACGTTGGTTCCGTGGAGCTTGGCGATCTTGTCGTAGGCGACGCCGTCCGCCGTCGACAGGTCGTAGAAGCGGGGGCGGGCGACGGGGGAGATGTCGAGGCCCAGGTCCGCGCCGTCAAGCGTCAGACGGCCGGCCGGATCGACGACGTAGGGGCTGCTGCTGTCGAGCCGGAGTGCGGCTCCGAGGCCATCGATGGCAAAATGTCCGTCATCGCTCGGGCCCGCACCGCCCGCACGGCGGACCGGTGCGTCGCTACGGACGCCGAGGATCGCGATGTCGACACGAGTGGAGACGCGGTCGGGGTTCGGTGTCGGGTTCGGGGCCATGCGGCAAGTACACGGGCGGCCCGTTTCGGAGTGGTTTCACTCGGAATGCAGGACTGTTTCCGGGAAACGATCGTGTTTCGTCCGCATGGTGACCGCCGTCATGACCCTCCGGGGTGAGGAGTAAGGTGCTGGGCATGCGGACGGACCTCCTCCTTCTCTGCCGCGGCGAGGCCTGACAGACGGCCACCTCGTCGCGGAGTTCGTGGTGCCGGCCAGCCCCCACCCCACGTGACGAAGGACAGAGCATGATCCACCCCCAGCGGCCCACCGCGATGCCGGTGCGCAAGTACGTCCCCTTCCAGGAGCAGATCGCCGTCGAGCTGCCCGACCGCACCTGGCCCGACCGCGTCATGACCCGGGCCCCGCGCTGGTGCGCGGTCGACCTGCGCGACGGCAACCAGGCCCTCATCGACCCCATGGACGCCGAGCGCAAACTGCAGATGTTCCAGCTGCTCGTCAGGATGGGCTACAAGGAGATCGAGGTCGGCTTCCCCAGTGCGAGCGAGACCGACTACAACTTCTGCCGCCAGCTCATCGATGGCGGTCACATCCCCGACGACGTCACCATCCAGGTGCTCACGCAGTGCCGTGACCACCTCATCGAAAAGACCTTCGACGCCATCGCCGGCAGCAAGACGGCGATCGTCCACTTCTACAACTCGACGTCGGTCCTGCAGCGTCGGGTGGTCTTCAACTCCGACCAGGACGGCATCGTCGACATCGCCCTGCAGGGTGCGCGGCTGTGCAAGAAGCTCGAGGAGACCATCCCCGACACCGACGTCTACTACCAGTACTCGCCGGAGTCCTACACGGGCACCGAGCTCGACTTCGCGGCGCGCATCTGCAACGAGGTCATCGACATCATCGACCCGACGCCGGACCACAAGATGATCATCAACCTGCCGGCGACGGTGGAGATGGCCACGCCCAATGTCTATGCCGACTCGATCGAGTGGATGAGCCGCAACCTCGAGCGTCGCGAGTCGGTCGTGCTGTCGCTCCACCCGCACAACGACCGCGGCGAGGGCGTGGCTGCCGCCGAGCTGGGCTATCTCGCCGGTGCCGACCGCATCGAGGGCTGCCTCTTCGGCAACGGCGAGCGCACCGGCAATGTCGACCTGGTGACGCTGGGGATGAACCTCTTCAGCCAGGGCATCGACCCGCAGGTCGACTTCTCGCAGATGGACGAGATCCGTCGCACCGTCGAGCACTGCACCCAGCTGCCGGTCCACCCGCGTCACCCGTGGGGTGGCGACCTCGTGTACACCGCCTTCTCGGGCTCGCACCAGGATGCGATCAAGAAGGGCTTCGAGGACATGGAGGTGCGGGCCAAGGAGGCCGGCACCGACGTCAACGGCATCGACTGGGGCGTGCCCTACCTGCCCATCGACCCGCACGACATCGGCCGCTCCTACGAGGCCGTCGTCCGAGTCAACTCCCAGTCCGGCAAGGGCGGCGTCGCCTACCTGCTGAAGTCCGAGCACGGCCTCGACCTGCCGCGTCGACTGCAGATGGAGTTCTCCGCGGTCGTCCAGCACAAGACCGACAGCGACGGTGGCGAGATGAGCGGGCTGGCCCTGTGGCAGGTCTTCAACGACGAGTACCTGCACAGCGAGGACAAGGACGGCTGGGGTCGCTTCCAGCCGGTGCGCTCGACGCTCACCGGTGAGGACTCCGGCCTGGACCGCATCGAGGGGCACATCCTCGACGCCGGCCAGGAGGTCGAGATCTCCGGCAGCGGCAACGGCCCGATCGCGGCCTTCCTCGACGCGCTGGCTCCGCTGGGTGTCGACGTGCGGGTCCTCGACTACGCCGAGCACGCCCTGTCGGCCGGTGGCGACGCCCGCGCGGCTGCCTACGTCGAGTGCGCCGTCGGTGACCGTGTCCTGTGGGGCGTCGGCTTGCACGACTCGATCGTCAAGGCCTCGCTGCGCGCGATCCTCTCGGCGGTCAACCGCGCGGAGCGGGACATGGTCGCTCAGGCCTGAGGCGCTGTCAGCGCACCCCGGCCACGCGGAACTGGATGGACACCCGGGGCCCGACCCGGGCGCTCGTCTTGGGCACGGCGTGCTCCCAGGTGCGCTGGCAGGCGCCGCCCATGACGACGAGGTCGCCGTGGCCGAGCGCGACCCGCTGCGAGGGTCCGCCCTCGCGTGGGCGCAGGCAGAGGTGCCGCGCGGAGCCGAGGGAGACGATGGCGATCATCGTGTCCTGCTCGCGGCTGCGGCCGATGCGGTCGCCGTGCCAGGCGACGGAGTCCTGGCCGTCGCGGTAGAGGCACAGCCCGGCGGTGACGAAGGGTTCACCCAGCTCCGTCGCGTAGTGCGCCGAGAGCTGCTCACGCATGTCGGTCAGCAGCGGGTGGGGAAGGCTCTCGCCTGCGGCGTAGAAGCAGGTCAGACGAGGGACGTCGACGACCGAGTCGTACATCCGACGGCGCTCGGCCCGCCACGGGACGTCGTGGAGCAGGGCGTCGAGGACCTCGTCGCTGCCGCACGCCCAGCCTGGCAGCAGGTCGACCCACGCCGTGCCGTCGAGGTAGCGCCGATGGCGCCGCCCGAGATCACCGAGCGTGGGGGAGTCGGCGGTGTCGAAGAGCGAGGACTGGAGCGCCTGCATGTTGAGACCATAGCAGTGGGTCGAACAACTGTTCGACAGGTCGTGCGGGCGCGGCGTGGGGTCGGCGCGCTGTCAGGGCGAAGGGAGACAATGGAGCCATGCCCCTCTACCGCGACTCCGGAGTCGTGCTGCGCACCCACAAGCTGGGTGAGGCCGACCGGATCATCACCGTGCTCACACGGGGCCGGGGCAAGATTCGCACGGTGGCCAAGGGGGTGCGCCGCACCAAGTCCAAGTTCGGCGCCCGCCTCGAGCCGGGCATGCACGTCGACCTCCAGTGCTACGAGGGCCGCAACCTCGACACCGTGACGCAGGCCGAGTCGCTCGACCCGTGGGGCGACCAGATCGCGCGCGACTACTCGCGCTGGACCGCAGGCACGGCGATCCTCGAGACGGCTGACCGCCTCAGCGAGGAGCACGAGCCCTCGGTGCAGCAGTACCTCCTGCTCGCCGGAGCCCTGCGGACCCTGGCCCAGGGCGACCACGCCGCCGAGCTCGTCCTCGACGCCTACCTCCTGCGGGCGCTGGCCGTCGCGGGGTGGGCACCGAGCTTCCACGACTGCGCCCAGTGCGGCGAGCCGGGGCCGCACCGCGCCTTCCACGTCGCCCACGGCGGGGTCCTGTGCCGCAGCTGTCGGGTCCCGGGCTCGTCGGCTCCCGCGACCGAGACCCTCGAGCTCCTCGCTGCGCTGCTCGTCGGTGACTGGGTCGTCGCCGACGCCTCCGACCCACGCCATCGACGTGAGGGGTCCGGCCTGACCGCCGCCTACCTCCAGTGGCACCTCGAGCGCGGGGTGCTCTCCCTTCGTCACGTCGACCGCACCACCAGCCACCCCACCCCATCGCAGAGGACCGGATGAGCCGCTACGAGACCCCCTTCGCCCACCCGAGCGGAGCGACGCCGCCGCCGGTGCCCGCCGACCTGGTCCCCGGGCACGTCGCGATCGTCATGGACGGCAACGGCCGCTGGGCCAACCAGCGCGGCCTGCCGCGGACCAAGGGGCACGAGGCCGGCGAGGGTGCGCTGCTCGACGTCGTCGCCGGCGCGCTCGACATCGGCGTCAAGCACCTGTCGACCTATGCCTTCTCGACGGAAAACTGGCGGCGCTCGCCCGAGGAGGTCCGCTTCCTCATGGGCTTCAACCGCGACGTCATCCGGCGCCGCCGCGACCAGCTGCACGCGTGGGGTGTGCGCATGCGCTGGGTCGGCCGCCGGCCGCGGCTGTGGAGCTCGGTCATCAAGGAGCTCGAGATCGCCCAGGAGATGACCCGCGACAACGACGCGATGACGCTGTACTTCTGCGTCAACTACGGCGGCCGCGCCCGAGATCGTCGACGGGGTGCGGCGCATCGCCGACGACGTGAAGGCCGGCCGGCTCAAGGGCTCGGGCATCGACGAGCGCACCATCGCGCGCTACCTCACCGAGCCGACGATGCCCGACGTCGACCTCTTCCTGCGCAGCTCGGGGGAGCAGCGCACGAGCAACTTCCTGCTGTGGCAGTCGGCCTACGCCGAGATGGTCTTCCAGGACACCCTGTGGCCCGACTACGACCGCCGCCACCTGTGGGAGGCCATCGAGACGTATGCCCGGCGCGAGCGCCGGTACGGCGGAGCGGTGGACGCCCCCACCCCGGGGATCGTCTGAGCGTCACCTACGCTGGCGAGACCGTGCACCGACGCACGGTGAGCCGTCACGGAGAGGTCGCACATGTGTCGAGTCCTTGCCTACATCGGGCCGGAGACCCCGCTGGAGAGCCTGCTGCTCACGCCGGACAACAGCCTGATCAACCAGGCGCTCGACCCGGAGCGTCACCCCGAGCTGCAGCTCGCGGGGTGGGGCTTCGGCGCCTGGGGTGACCACCTGCTCAAGCCCGACGAGCCACTCGTCTACCGCCGGCCGATGGCGGCCTTCTACGACGACAATGCCGCAAGTATCATCCCCAGCCTCCAGGCCAACACCCTCCTCGCGCACGTGCGGGCGGCGGCCTACGACTCCCAGGTCGTCCTGGCCGACGAGAACTGCCACCCCTTCTTCTTCGAGGGCGCGCCGTGGCTCGTCGCGCAGAACGGCTACCTGCCGAGCTGGCAGATCCTGCAGCGCGAGCTGCTGCAGCACTGCACGGACGAGTACCTCCAGCAGATGCGCGGCACGACCGACACCGAGTTCCTCGCCGTGCTCCTGCTGTCCTTGCTCGAGGGTGAGAGCGACGAGGACGTCCAGCGTGCCGTCGAGCGACTGGTCCGACTCGTGGCCGATGCCATGGAGACCCTGCAGCTCCCGGGCCTGACCAAACTCAAGATGGCCCTGGTCTCGCCGGGACGCATCATCGGGATCAACTGGGGTCTCGGGCACCACGGCGAGGTGGACCCGCCGGGAGACTGGCGCGAGCTGCGCAAGGCTCCCGCAGGCAGCGACGACTTCGACCTCGGGATGCTCCTCGAGCCGATGTACCTGCTGCTGGGACGCAACTTCGAGCAGGCTGAGGGGACCTACGGCTTCGAGGAGTGCACCGAGGAGGACGCCACCGCGGCCGTCTTCGCCTCCGAGCCCCTCACCGAGGACGGCGAGGGCTGGCTGCCGCTGGAGTACGGCTCGATGATGTTCCTCGCCAAGCAGGAGGACGGCCGCATCACCCGGTCGGTCCGCGGGCTCGCCCTGCCCGCCGCGCCGTAGCCGGTTCGCCTAGCCACAGTCCACGCAGCGGCCGAAGAGCTCGAGGGTGTGCGACACGTCGGTGAAGCCGTGCTCGGCGCTCACCTTGTCGGCCCACCGCTCGACCGCCGGGCCCTCGACCTCGACGGTGCGGCCGCAGTCGCGGCAGACGAGGTGGTGGTGGTGCCCGGTGCTGCAGCGGCGGTAGACGATCTCCCCGTCGTCGGTGCGAAGGGAGTCCAGCGCCTCCTCGTCGACCATGGCCTGCAGGGTCCGGTAGACGGTCGCCAGACCGATCTTGTCGCCGCCGGCGGCGAGGCTCGCGTGGACCTCCTGCGCCGAGCGGAACTCGTCGGACCGGTCGACGTCGGCCTCGATCGCCGTGCGCTGGCGGGTGGGGCGGCGGGTGCGGGTGTCGGTCATCGGGGGCTCCCTTCGAGGGTGGGGCCTGCGGGGTCGGGGGTGTGCTCGTCCCAGTGGTCGCCGTGGCGGGCGTGCCGGCGCCCGTCGTGCAGGTAGTCGACGTGGTCGCCGTGCAGGACGACCTCGTGACCGCAGTCCTCCCAGTGCACGTGCTCGTGCGCCTCGGCGGTGCGGTGTCGTCGGTGGCCGAGGGCCCGCACGAGCGTCATGCCCGCAGCGGCGACGACGAAGACGGCGATGGCCAGCAGGACGATCGTCGCGCCCGAGGGGGTGTCGACGTAGAAGCTCGTGACGACGCCGCCGACGCTCGTCAGCGTGCCAACGAGAACCGCCCAGACCAGGCTCCCGCGGAAGGATCGTCCGAGGTACTGGCCGGTGGCATTGGGCAGGATCATCAGGGCGCTGATGAGCAGCAGCCCGATGACCCGCATCGAGATGACGACGGTGACGCCGGTGAGCACGGCGAGCAGGATGTTGGTGGCGAGAACGGGCAGGCCCGAGGCGCGGGCGTACTCGTCGTCCTGGGCGACGGCGAAGAGCCGCTCGCGCAGGACGATCACCGTGACGACCACGGCCGCCGCGAGCACGGCGAACTGGACGAGGTCGCTGGGCGAGACGGTCGTCAGGGCTCCGAAGAGGTAGCCCTGCAGGTTGTTGGCCGACCCGGCGGGGGCCTTGGCGATGATGACCACACCGGCGGCGAGGCCGCCGTAGAACATCACGGCGAGCGCGAGGTCACCACCGGTGCGGCCGAGGTGGCGCAGTAGCTCGATGGCGACCGCCGCGAGGACGACGACGACGAGGGCGGTGAGCACGGGGGAGGTGCTCGTGAGCACCCCGATGCCGACGCCGGCGAGGGCGACGTGCCCCATGCCGTCGCCGACGAGCGACATGCCCCGCTGCACGAGGAAGACACCCACGAGCGGCGCCGACGCCCCCACGAGCAGGGCGGCGATGAGCGAGTTGCGCATGAAGTCCAGGGCCAGCAGGTCCATCAGCGGTGCCCTCCCGCGGACGTGATGATCGTGGTCGGCACGGTCGAAGGGGGTGGTGCCTCCTCGCCGGAGTGGTGGGTGTGGGCCTCCTCGCCGGCGGCCAGCTCACCCGGCGCGCAGTCCTGCCGGATGCCACCGCCGCGCACGACGATCGTGCGGGTGACGATCTCGGCGAGGGCGTCGAGCTCGTGGGTGACGATGATCAGGGTCGCGCCGCGCTCGACGAGACGGCGCATGACGGCCACGAGCACCGCCTGGTGCCCGCGGTCGACGCCGGCAGTCGGCTCGTCCATGAGGAAGACGTCGGCCCGGCTGGCCAGTGCCCGAGCGATGAGGACCCGGCGTTGCTGGCCACCCGAGAGCGTGGCGACGTCGTGCGTGGCCAGGTCGGCGAGGCCGACGACCGACAAGGATTGGTGGACGAGGTCTCGTCCCGCCGCGTCGCGGATGCGCCACGGCGCCCACCACGGGGTGCGCACGGTACGGCCCATGGTGACGATCTCGGCGGCGGTGGCCCGCACGGCCGAGGCGAGGGTGTGTCGCTGGGGCACGTAACCGATCCCGGCGCGCGCGCCGGGGGAGCCGACCTCGTGACCGAGGACCCGCGCGCTGCCGGCGTGCAGCTCGGACAGGCCGAGCAGCCCCTTGACCAGGGTCGACTTGCCGGAACCGTTGGGGCCGAGCACGGCGACGACCTCACCGCGGCGGACGGTGAGGTCGAGGTCGCTGACGATCGTGCGGTCCTCGTAGCCGAAGGCGGCGCCCTCGAGCTCGATGACGGGGGTCGCTCCGGTCATGAGCAGCCCTGCCCCTCACGCACGGTCTCGAGGTTGCTGCGCATGACCGAGACGTAGTCGTCGCCGGCGGACGCGTCGGTCAGCCCCTCGATCGGGTCGAGCACGGCGACCTCGGCGCCCGTCTCGCGGGCGATGGTGTCGGCGGTGTCCTGGGGGACGAGCGTCTCGGCGTACACGGTCGTGATCTTCTCATCCTCGATGTGCTCGACGAGGTCGGCGAGGGCCGTCGGGCTCGGCTCGGCGCCGGGGGTCAGCCCGCTCACCGACTCCTGGTGGAAGCCGTAGCGGTCGGCGAAGTACGCGAAGGCGGAGTGCCCGGTCACCAGGTCGGTGCTCGTGCAGTCGTCGAGCCCGGCCGTGAGGTCCTCGTCCAGAGCCGTGAGCTCGCCGGCGAACTCCTTGGCGTTGGCGCGGTAGTCGGCGGCGTGGTCGGGGTCGGCCTCGGCGAAGCGCTCGCCGAGGGCCTCGACGACGTCGGCGTAGCGCGTCGGGTCGAGCCAGAAGTGCGGGTCGGTGCCGCCGTGATCATGTCCGGCGTGGCCCTCCTCGCCTTCCTCGTGGTCGTGCCCCTCGTGCTCGCCGGTCTCGATGTCCAGACGGGCGAAGGGGGAGACGTCCATCGCGCTGTCTCCGGCCTCCTTGGCCGCGTCGTCGACCGACGGCTGGAAGTCCCCCAGGTAGACGAGGGCGTCGGCGCGGGTGGCCTCGAGGACCTGCTTGGGCGTCAGCTCGAGGTCGTGCGGCTCGGCGCCGGGCTTGGTGAGGTTGGTGACGGCGACGTGGTCGCCGCCGACCTGCTCGGCCGCGTGCTGGAGCGGGTAGAAGGAGGTGGCGACGGTCAGCGAGGCGTCGCCGTCGGCGGAACCCCCTTCGCCACCGTCGGCGGAACCGCACCCGGTGAGGGCGAGGACGAGGGCGGAGACGGCGAGGGGGAGACGGTGGCGCATCGGCATGAGAACGATTCTCAGATGAAATGAGAACCGTTGTCAAACCACGGGCGAGCTACCGGGGGAAGAGCCGCACGGCCGTCACGCCCACGACCAGAAGGATCACGGCGACGCGCATGAGGCGCTCGCTCGACGTCAGCCGCGGCCAGCTCAGGGCGAGCATCCACGCGAGGAAGAGCACGACGATGCCGAGCGGGATCGCTCCCCACGGACCGAGGAAGGCGCCGACGAGCACGAGGGCGAAGACGGCGACGATCGGCACGGCCGGCGGCAGGCCCGCGATGACACGGGTCAGCGGCAGGCTCGCGCGCTCGAAGGCATTGGTCGCGACGGGCTCGGGGCGGCGGGAGGAGCTGCTGGACACCCCCACAGGGTAAGCGGGCCGATGCGGCTGCTCGGCACGGCGCCGGATAACCTCTCCCACATGGCCAAGCAGACCTCCACCGTGGACACCGTCGTCAACCTCTGCAAGCGCAGGGGCTTCGTCTTCCCGTGCGGTGAGATCTACGGCGGTACCCGCTCCGCGTGGGACTACGGGCCGCTCGGTGTCGAGCTGAAGGAGAACATCAAGCGTCAGTGGTGGCGCTCGATGGTCACCGGCCGCGACGACGTCGTCGGCCTCGACTCCTCGATCATCCTGCCCCGGGAGACCTGGGTCGCCTCGGGGCACGTCGGTACCTTCACCGACCCGCTCACCGAGTGCCTCAACTGCCACAAGCGCCACCGCCAGGACCACCTGCAGGAGGCCGTGGCCGACAAGGCGGCGAAGAAGGGTCAGGAGATCGACCCCGACAGCATCCCGATGAGCGAAATCGTCTGCCCGGACTGCGGCACGCGCGGCCAGTGGACCGAGGCCCGCGAGTTCAACATGATGCTCAAGACCTATCTCGGCGTCATCGAGGACGAGTCCGGTCTGCACTACCTGCGCCCGGAGACCGCGCAGGGCATCTTCATCAACTTCAACAACGTCCTGCAGACCTCGCGCAAGAAGCCGCCCTTCGGCATCGCGCAGACCGGCAAGTCCTTCCGCAACGAGATCACGCCGGGCAACTTCATCTTCCGCACCCGCGAGTTCGAGCAGATGGAGATGGAGTTCTTCGTCAAGCCGGGCGAGGACGAGGACTGGCACCAGTACTGGATCGACGAGCGCACCCGCTGGTACACCGATCTGGGCATCAACCCCGACAACCTGCGCCACTTCGAGCACCCGCAGGACAAGCTGAGCCACTACTCCAAGCGCACCGTCGACATCGAGTACCGGTTCAACTTCGCGGGCAGCGAGTGGGGCGAGCTCGAGGGCATCGCCAACCGCACCGACTACGACCTGACGAGCCACAGCAAGCACTCGGGCACCGACCTCGTCTTCTACGACCAGGCCAACAACGAGCGCTACACCCCCTACGTCATCGAGCCTGCGGCCGGCCTGTCCCGCTCGATCATGACCTTCCTCGTCGACGCCTACGCCGAGGACGAGGCGCCCAACGCCAAGGGCGGCGTCGACAAGCGGACCGTCCTGCGCCTCGACCACCGGCTCGCGCCGGTCAAGGCGGCCGTGCTGCCGCTGTCGCGCAATGCCGACCTGTCGCCCAAGGCGCGCGACCTGGCGGCGCAGCTGCGCAAGAGCTGGAACGTCGACTTCGACGACTCGCAGGCCATCGGCAAGCGCTACCGCCGCCAGGACGAGATCGGCACGCCATACTGCATCACCGTCGACTTCGACACCCTCGAGGACAATGCGGTGACGATCCGCGAGCGCGACACCATGGCGCAGGAGCGGGTCTCGATCGACCAGGTCGAGGCGTGGCTCGCGCCGAGGCTGCTCGGGTCCTGACGTCATGACCCGGGCGGGGCGCCGATCCGGCTGCTGCTCGTCCACGGCAGCCGGCTCAACTCCGCGTCCTGGATCCCCCTCGAGGAGGCCCTCCTCGGGCGGATCGTCTGCCACCACGTCGACCTGCCCGGGCACGGACTCGCGACCGAGCTGCCCTTCACGATGGAGGGTGCGCTCGAGGCCGTGAGCGCCGGCGTGGCCGAGCTCGACCCCGGTCGGCACCGGGTCGTGCTCGCCGGCCACAGCCTCGGCGGCTACGTGGCGATGGAGTGGGCGGCACAGCACCACATGGTCCTGTCCGGTCTCGTGCTCATGGGCTCGACGGCCCAGCCGAGCTCTCGGCTCGCACGCGTCTACCGGGCGATGGGGTCCGCGCTGCGGGCCGGGCTCGGTGACGAGCGTCGGGCCTCGCAGCTCCGCGAGACCGATGCGGCGTCGCTGCGCCGCATCATCGGTGAGCGCACGGCCAACGCGGTGCTCGAGCGCGGCCCCGGCCTTGCGGCGATCCCCGACGCCTGGGATGCCGTCATCGACGAGGTCGACCTGCGCTCGCTCACCGAGGTCGACGTGCCGATCCTCGCGATCAACGGTGAGTTCGACCAGTTCCGGGTGGGCGAAGGGAGGGCCCGTCGCCTGCGTCAGGACCTCGAGATCGTCCACGTGCCCGGAGCCACGCACTTCGCCCCGATGACCCACCCGGCGCCCGTGGCCCGCGCGATCGCGGAGTTCGTCTCGGGCCTGCCGGCCTGATCGGCGTTTACTCGCCCGTCGCCACCGGGCGGCTCGGGTCGGTGATCCACTCGCTCCAGCTGCCGACGTAGACGTCGGCGTCGACGCCCGCCTCGTGCAGGGCGAGGGCGCTGTGGGCCGCGGTGATGCCCGAGCCGCAGTAGGTGCCGACGATGGTCACCTCGTCGATGTCCTCGCGGGCGAAGCGCTCGCGCAGCTCGCGCGCCGGCCGCAGTCGCCCGTCGGGCTGCAGGAGGTCGCTCATCGGCACGTTGACGGCGCCGGGGATGTGGCCCGCGACCGGGTCGATCGGCTCCTCCTCGCCGCGATAGCGCTCCGGCGAGCGGGCGTCGACGAGCACCCCGAGCTTGGCCGTGGCGACGGCGTCCTCGGCGTCGAGCGCCACGAGCTGGTCGGCCTCGAGGTGGACCGCGCCCGGCTCCGGGCTCACCGGCTCGGTGACCACGGTGCCGCCGGCGGCACGCCACGCGGGCAGCCCGCCGTCGAGGACGCGCACGTCCTCGACCCCGGCCCACCGCAGGACCCACCACGCCCGGGCGGCGCCGAGCGAGGTGCCCTGGTCGTAGACGACGACGCGCGAGTCGTCGTCGAGACCGGCCGCGCGCAGGCCGGCCTGCAGCGTCTCCACGTCGGGCAGGGGGTGCCGCCCCCCTTCGCCCGCGGGGCCGGCGAGGACCGTGTCGAGGTCGACGAAGGGAGCGCCCGGCACGTGGCCCTCGGAGTACAGGCGGGGGCCGTCGCCGGTGAGCGTGTACTGGACGTCGAGGACGAGCAGGTCCTCCTCGTCGATCTCGTGCAGCAGGTCGTCGGCGGTGATGAGGGCGGTCATGCGGGCTCCTCGGGGTCGTGGGGCAGGGTCTGGATCGGGACCTCGTAGTCACCGAAGTCGTCGTAGGCGCGCGGGTCCTCGCGCGGCTCGATGTGGGTCGTCACCGTGAGGTCGTCGAACTCGGCCTCGAGCGCGCGCTCGATCTCCTCGACGATGTCGTGGGCGCGGCGCACGGACCAGGTGCCGGGGACGAGGACGTGCATCTCGGCGAAGGACAGGTGGCCGGCACCCCGGGTGCGCAGGCCGTGGATGTCGACCTCGTCGGTACGGTGCCGGGAGAGCGCGTCGGCGATGCGGGCATTGGTCTCCGGGTCGAGCGCCTCGTCCATGAGGCCGCGGCCGGACTCGCTGACGAGCTTCCACCCGGTCCAGATGATGTTGGCCCCGACGAGCAGGGCGACGACCGGGTCGAGCCGGTCGATGCCGGTGATGACGACGAGGAGCACGCCGACGACGACCCCGACGGAGGTCCACACGTCGGTGAGCAGGTGCTGGCCGTCGGCCCGCAGTGTGATCGAGCGGTGGCGGCGGCCGGCGCGCAGAAGCACCCACGCCACCGCGCCGTTGATGACCGACGCGATGACCGAGATCGCTAGGCCGATGCCGGCCTGCTCGATGGGCTGCGGGTCGAGCAAGCGACCGATCGACTGCCAGATGATGAAGCTCGCGGCGACGAAGATCATCCCGCCCTCGATCGCCGCGGAGAAGTACTCCGCCTTGCTGTGGCCGAAGTGGTGGTTGTCATCGGCGGAGCGCGCCGCGACCCGCAGGGCGACGAGCGCGGCCACGGCCGCGACGAGGTTGACGATCGACTCGGCGGCGTCGGCGAGCAGGCCGACCGAGTCGGTCACCCACCACGCGCCGGTCTTCAGCGCGATCGTCGCGAGGGCCGCGGCGATCGACAGCCACGCGAACCTCTCCAGACTGCTGCGCGATGAGGAGGCTCGGGTGGTCACGCCCACGATTGTCCCTGCCGGCCCAGCCGGTGCGACACTGGGAGGCGCGATGACGACCTCCACCCTTGCCCCCACCACCCCGGCGACCACGGGGGAGCGCGTGCTGCCTCCCCTTCGCATCGGCCGGCACGTCATCGACTCACCGGTCGTCCTCGCGCCCATGGCCGGCATCACCAACCGCGCCTTCCGTCGCCTGTGCCGCGAGGCTGGCGACGCCGGGCTCGCCGCGAGCGGGCTGACCGGCGCGAGCAGCCTCTACGTCAACGAGATGGTCACCTCGCGCGCGCTCGTCGAGCGCACGCCGGAGTCGATGCGACTCATCGAGCACGACGAGGACGAGCGGCCGCGCAGCGTGCAGCTCTACAGCGTCGACCCGGCGACGACCGCCGCCGCCGTGCGGATGCTCGTCACCGAGGACCGCGCCGACCACATCGACCTCAACTTCGGCTGCCCGGTGCCCAAGGTGACCCGCAAGGGCGGGGGAGCGGCGCTGCCGTGGAAGCGCGACCTCTTCCGCCGGATCGTCTCGGCCGCCGTCACCGAGGCCGCTCGGGCCGACGTGCCGGTCACCGTGAAGATGCGCAAGGGCATCGACGACGGGCACCTGACCTATCTCGAGGCGGCGCAGGCCGCGGTCGAGGAGGGGGTCGCCGCGGTCGCCCTGCACGGCCGCACAGCGAGCCAGGCCTACTCGGGCCAGGCCGACTGGTCGGCGATCAAGCTGCTCAAGGAGACGATCACCTCGGTGCCGGTGCTCGGCAACGGCGACATCTGGTCGGCCGAGGACGCCCTCGCGATGGTCGAGCAGACCGGCTGCGACGGCGTCGTCGTCGGTCGCGGCTGCCTCGGTCGGCCGTGGCTGTTCGCCGACCTCGCGGCCGCCTTCGCCGGGGCCGAAGTGCGCGTGACACCGACGCTGGGTGAGGTGACGGCCACGCTGCGCCGGCACGCCGAGCTGCTCACCGACTTCTACGCCGGCGACGAGCTGCGCGCCTGCCGCGACATCCGCAAGCACATCGCCTGGTACCTCAAGGGCTTCCCCGCCGGGTCGACGGTGCGCAACCAGCTCGCGCTCGTCGACTCGCTCGCCGCCCTCGACCGGCTCATCGAGACGATGGACCCGACGAGCCCGTGGCCCGGCGCTGCCGCCGAGGGTCAGCGTGGTCGGGCCGGGTCCTCGCGCGTCGTGGCGCTGCCGGAGAACTGGCTCGCCTCCCGCGAGCTCGACGAGGACCAGCGGGCGCAGGTCGCCGCCGCCGAGCAGTCCGTCGCCGACGGCGGCTGACCCTCACTCCACGACGACGAGCAGGTCGCCCCCTTCGACCTGCTGGCGCGCGCCGACCGCGAGCCGGCGCACCGTGCCCGCGACGGGGGTCGTGATGCCGGCCTCCATCTTCATCGCCTCGATCGTCGCGACGGTGGCGCCCGCCTCGACCTCGTCGCCCTCGGCGACCTGGACCGTGACGACCCCGGCGAAGGGGGCCGCGACCTGACCGGAGGCGCCCGGGTCGGCCTTCTCGGCCGCGACGACCTCCGCGTCGACGCCGCGGTCGCGGACCTGGACGGGGCGCAGCTGACCGTTGACCGTCCCCATGACGGTGCGCATGCCGTGCTCGTCGGGCTCGCTCACCGAGCTCAGGCCGATCGTCAGGGTCTTGCCCGGCTCGATCTCGACCTCGTCGTCGCGCCCTTGCTCCAGGCCGTGGAGGAAGAGGCCGGTGTCGAGCACCGAGGTGTCGCCGAAGCTCGCCCGGGCGGTGCGCATCTCCTGGGTCGGGCCGGGGAAGAGCAGCTCGTTGAGCGTCTCGCGCGGGGCGTCGCGCAGGGCCTGCTCCTGCTCGGGGGTGAGATCGGCGGTCGGCGGGTGCTCGCGGCGGCCCTCGAGCGCCTTGCTGCGGAAGGGCTCGGGCCACCCGCCGGGCGGGTCGCCGAGGTCGCCGCGGAGGAAGCCGATGACCGAGTCGGGGATGTCGAAGCGGGCCGGGTCGGCCTCGAACTGCGCCGGGTCCGCGCCCAGGCCGACGAGGGAGAGCGCGAGGTCGCCGACGACCTTGCTGCTCGGCGTCACCTTGACGATGTGGCCGAGCATCGCGTCGGCGGCCGCGTACATGTCCTCGACCTCCTCGAAGCGCTCGCCGAGGCCGAGGGCGATCGCCTGCTGGCGCAGGTTGGACAGCTGCCCGCCGGGAATCTCGTGCCGGTAGACGCGGCCGGTGGGGGAGGCCAGCCCGGACTCGAAGGGCGCGTAGAGGCGCCGCACGCCCTCCCAGTAGGGCTCGAGCGCGAAGACCTGTTCGATGTCCAGGCCGGTCGGCCGGTCGGTACCGTCGGTCGCCGCGACGAGGGCGGACAGCGAGGGCTGCGAGGTGGTGCCGGCCATCGTCGCGCTCGCCGCGTCGACGGCGTCGACGCCGGCCCCGATCGCCGCGAGGAGGGTGCCGATCTGGCCGCCCGCGGTGTCGTGGGTGTGCAGGTGCACCGGGAGGTCGAACCGCTCGCGCAGCGCGGTCACCAGGCGGGCCGCCGCGGGGGCGCGCAGCAGCCCGGCCATGTCCTTGATCGCCAGGACGTGCGCGCCGGCGTCGACGATCCGTTCGGCGAGGCGCAGGTAGTAGTCGAGCGTGTAGATCTCCTCGCCCGGGTCGAGGAGGTTGCCGGTGTAGCACAGGGCGACCTCGGCGACCGCGGTGTCGGTCGCGAGCACCGACTCGATCGCGGGGCGCATCTGGTCGACGTCGTTGAGCGCGTCGAAGATGCGGAAGATCGACAGGCCGCTGCGGGCAGCCTCGGCCACGAAGGCGTCGGTGACGCTCGTCGGGTAGGGCGTGTAGCCGACGGTGTTGCGCCCGCGCAGGAGCATCTGGAGGGCGACGTTGGGCATCGCCTCGTGCAGGGCCGAGAGCCGCTCCCACGGGTCCTCGTGGAGGAAGCGCAGGGCGACGTCGTAGGTCGCGCCGCCCCAGGCCTCGACGGACAGCAGCTGCGGGGTGAGCCGGGAGACGTGCTCGGCGACGTGGAGCAGGTCGCGGGTGCGCACGCGGGTGGCGAGCAGCGACTGGTGGGCGTCGCGGAAGGTCGTGTCGGTCACCGGGACGTCGGTGCGGGAGCGCAGGTCGGCGGCGAAGCCGGCGGGGCCGAGCCGCAGGAGGCGGTCACGGCTGCCCTCGGGGCGCTCGCCCTGCGGCAGCTGCCGCAGCTTGGTCTTCGGGCGCAGGTCGCTCGTGCGCGGGCCGTGCGGCTGGTTGACCGTGACGTCGGCGAGGTAGGTGAGCAGCTTGGTCGCCCGGTCCTTGCCCGTCGGGGCCTCGAGCAGCTCGGGGCGCTCGTCGATGAAGCTCGTCGTGACCCGGCCGGCCTGGAAGTCGGGGTCGGCGAGCACCGCCTCGAGGAAGGGGAGGTTGGTCGCGACCCCGCGGACGCGGAACTCGGCGAGCGCCCGTCGGGCCCGGCGGACCGCGAGCGGGAAGGTGCGGGCGCGGCAGGTGAGCTTGACGAGCATCGAGTCGAAGTGGGCGCTCACCTCGGCCCCGACGAAGGTCGTGCCGCCGTCGAGGCGCACCCCGGAGCCGCCGGCGGAGCGGTAGGCGGAGATCGTGCCCGAGTCGGGGCGGAACCCGTTGGCCGGGTCCTCGGTCGTGATCCGGCACTGCAGGGCGAAGCCGTGCGTGCCGATGTCCTCCTGGCGCATGCCGAGCTCGGCGAGGGTCGCGCCGGCCGCGATCCGCAGCTGCATGACGACGAGGTCGACCTCGGTGACCTCCTCGGTCACGGTGTGCTCGACCTGGATGCGCGGGTTCATCTCGATGAAGACGTAGCGGCCGTCCTCTCCGAGGAGGAACTCGACGGTGCCGGCGTTGACGTAGCCGATGGACTTCGCGAAACGCACCGCGTCGGCGCACATCCGCTCGCGCAGGTCGGGGTCGAGGTTGGGCGCCGGGGCGATCTCGACGACCTTCTGGTGGCGCCGCTGCACCGAGCAGTCCCGCTCGAAGAAGTGGAGGACCTCACCGCTGGCGTCACCGACGACCTGGACCTCGATGTGCCGCGGGTTGACGACCGCCTCCTCGAGGTAGAGGGTCGGGTCGCCGAAGGCCGACTCGGCCTCGCGCTGGGCGGCCTCGAGGGCCCCGCGCAGGTCCTCGCGGCGCTCGACGCGCCGCATGCCGCGGCCACCGCCGCCGCTCACCGCCTTGACGAAGACGGGGAACCCGATCTCCTCCGCGGCGCGCTCGAGGGCGTCGAGGTCGGTCGTCGCCTCGGCGCCGTCGAGGGTCGGCAGGCCGGCCTCCTTCGCCGCGGCGATCGCGCGGGCCTTGTTGCCGGTGAGCTCGAGGACCTCGGCCGGGGGACCGATGAAGGTGATGCCGTGGCGCGCGCACTCCTCGGCGAGCTGCGGGTTCTCGGAGAGGAACCCGTAGCCCGGGTAGATCGCGTCGACGTCGGCCTCGCGGGCCACCCGCACGATCTCCTCGGGGTCGAGGTAGGCGCGGACCGGGTGGCCCTCCTCGCCGATGACGTAGGCCTCGTCGGCCTTCATCCGGTGCTCGGAGAGGCGGTCCTCGACCGGGTAGACGGCGACGGTCGTCGCGTCGACCTCGGTGGCCGCGCGGAAGGCGCGGATGGCGATCTCGCCTCGGTTGGCGACGAGGATCTTGCGGAACATGGGAGCCTCCGGGGTGTGTCGGCCATGGGTCGTGCCAACGCTAGTCGCGATGCCGCTCCCGGCGCAGGGGGTGTTCCGCAAGCTGGGTCCGCCCCGGCCGACGTAGGCTCACCCGCGTGAGCGAGAGCAGCGACCGGGAGCGGTGGGTCTCCGAGGACCCGGTGCACAAGCGCGCCGACCGTGACGACTTCGCGCGCGACCGCGGGCGGCTCATCCACTCCGCGGCTCTGCGACGCCTCTCGGCCAAGACCCAGGTGCTCGGCCCGGGCAGCGACGACTTCGTGCGCAACCGGCTGACGCACAGCCTCGAGGTGGCCCAGATCGGCCGCGAGTTCGGCGGTGCGCTCGGCTGCGCGGCCGATGTCGTCGAGGTCGCCTGCCTCGCGCACGACCTGGGGCATCCCCCCTTCGGTCACAACGGCGAGACGGCGCTCGACGAGGTCGCGGCCGACATCGGCGGCTTCGAGGGCAATGCGCAGACGCTGCGCATCCTCACCCGGCTCGAGCCCAAGCGGGTCCACCCCGACGGGCGGCCCGCCGGCCTCAACCTCACCCGCGCGAGCCTCGACGCGGCCACGAAGTACCCGTGGCGGCGGGGTCGCGGCCCCGCTCCCACACCGAAGTTCGGCGTCTACGAGGACGACCTGCCCGTCTTCGACTGGATGCGCGAAGGGAGCCCCGGTGGCCTCGTGCGCTGCCTGGAGGCCGACGTCATGGACTGGTCCGACGACGTCGCCTACTCGGTCCACGACGTCGAGGACGCCGTCGCCTCCGGCCGGCTGGACCTGCGCCGGCTGCGCGACGCGGAGGACACCGAGGCGGTGCTCGACATGGCGGTGCGCTTCTTCGCCGCCGACCTCGGTCGGGACGCCGTCGGCGAGGGGCTCGAGCGGATCCTCGCCACCGGTGCCGTGCCCGAGCACTACGACGGTTCGCGCGCCGGCCTCGCGGGGCTCAAGGACATGACCTCACGGATCATCGGACGCTTCGTCCACGCCGCCGAGCAGGCGACCCGCGCCGTGCACGGGCCCGGCGACCTCGGGCGCTACGACGCCCGCCTCGTCGTCCCCGACGACTCGCGTGCCGAGGTCGCGGTGCTCAAGGCCGTGGCCGCGCACTTCGTCATGTTCTCCGGCGAGCGTGACGACGAGTACGCGCACCAGCGCGCGGTCGTCGCCGACCTCGCCCGATGGTTCGCCGCGGACCCCGAGGCGCGGGTCGACGCCGACCTGCGCCCCGATCTCGCTGCGGCGCAGGACGACTCGGCCCGGCTGCGGGTCGTCGTCGACCAGGTGGCGAGCCTGACCGACGTGCGGGCCCTCGCCCTGCACGCGGCGCACTGCGGCTGACGGGTGAACTCCCGGTGACAGGGGAGTCCTCCCCATTCCCGCGGCCCGCCGGGTCCTGCCACGGTCGGGCGCGTGACGGTCATGCAGGGGATGGACACGGCGCGGGTCCGCGCGGTCGCGCAGGCGCTGCGCGGCTGCGCCCGCGAGTTGGACGAGGTCCGCGCCGCGGGGACGGCCAACGCAGGCCTCCTCGCGGAGGTCTGGTGGGGCGGTGATGCCGAGCACCTGCTGCGCTCGTGGGCGGATCTGACCCCCGCGCTCGTCGGCGCCGGGACGGCGCTCGAGGAGGCGAGCGCGGGCCTGCTGCGTCAGGCCGACGACCAGGAGGCGGCCTCCGGCGAAGGGGGAGGGGCCGCCCCCTTCGTCCTCGCGTCCTCGACGACGCCGCTCAAGGTCGCCGAGGACACCAACCCGGCGCCGCGCGAGGCGCTCGCCGACGTCGACCCCGAGACGGGGGCGATGACCCGGGACGCGGCGGAGCGGTGGCGCGAGGAGCACACCGACGGCGTCAACCCGGCGTGGGACGTCGACCCCGAGGACGGCACGGCGGTCATCAACGACCGCGGGGTGCCCAATGGCGACTTCGCAGGGAAGACCTACGGCGGGCCGGGCTGGAGCGAGGAGACGGCCGAGGAGCACGGGCCGCAGTGGAGCGAGGAGCTGCAGGGGGCCTACCCCGACGGCGTCGAGATCGACGAGTTCGGCTTCCCCGACTTCTACCCCTATGCCAGCACGGAGTACCCGCCGGTGCTCATCGAGCTGACCACGACGTCGAGCAAGGACATCCGCCTGGCCTACGAGGCCGCGGGCATCGACAAGGACACGGCCAAGGAGCTGCAGGAGGACTGGGTGTGGCACCACACCCACGCCTACGACCCCGAGACCGGGCGCGGTGAGCTGATCCTCATCCCGCGTGACCTGCACGCCGCGGTCAAGCATGCTGGGGGACGGTCACTGCACAAGCACAACGGAGCCGAGACGAGCGATTGATGGACTTCCGCACCCGCTACGCCGCACCCGACGACGCCGCGCTCGCGGCCCTCGAGTCGCAGATCGGTTCGCCCCTGCCCGCCGACTACCGGGAGTGGCTGCGCGCCAACGGTGGTGGCGTCACGGAGGACGACCTCAAGTACGGCACCGACGACCTCGACGTCGACGAGGCCACCCACCCGGTGGTGACGATCTTCTTCGGGCTGGGCGTCGAGCACGCCGAGCTCGACCTGCGCCGCTCGCGCGAGGTCTACGCCGGCCGGGTCCCGGACGACCTGACGCCCATCGGCACCAACGACGCCGGTGACCTCGTCTGCCTCGCGGTCGCGGGGAATGCCCCGGGGTCGGTGTGGTCGTGGGCCCACGAGGAGGAGGCGGCCACCCGCGTCACCGCCGGCTTCACCCCCTTCGTCGAGGGGCTGCGGCCGATCCCCTGGTGACCGGGGCCGCCGGCGTCGGTGGCGCGACCTAGACTCGGGACCACGATCGACGTGGGAGCGAGGTGGCCAGTGGCGGGACGGATCCGCGCCGAGGACGTGCAGGCGGTCAAGGAGCGCTCGTCGATCACCGACATCGTCCGCGAGCACGTGAGCCTGCGGCCGGCCGGCATCGGCTCGATGAAGGGTCTGTGCCCCTTCCACGACGAAAAGACGCCGAGCTTCACCGTGCGCGAGACCGTCGGTGCCTACCACTGCTTCGGCTGCGGCGAGGGCGGCGACGTCATCTCCTTCGTGCAAAAGCTCGACCACCTGACCTTCGCCGAGGCCGTCGAGCGACTCGCCGGCAAGCTCGGCATGGAGCTGCGCTACGAGGAGGGCGGCGGCCCCCGCGACGGCGTGGGGCTGGGCAAGCGGGGTCGTCTGCTCGAGGCGCACAGAGCCGCCGCGGAGTTCTACCACGAGCGGTTGCTCGGCTCGCCCGAGGCGCGCATCGGGCGGGACTTCCTGCGGGAGAGGGGCTTTGCCTCGCCCGAGGCCAAGCTCTTCGGCATCGGCTACGCGCCCCGCGGTGGCGAGGAGCTGGCCCGGCACCTGCGCGCGAAGGGCTTCACCGACGACGAGCTGACCATCGGTGGCCTGTGCGGCAAGGGCTCGCGGGGCCTCTACGACCGCTTCCGCGGCCGGCTCGTCTGGCCGATCCGCGACATCACCGGCGACACCATCGGCTTCGGTGCCCGCCGCCTGTGGGACAACGACCGCATCGGCGCCAAGTACCTCAACACCACCGAGACGCCGATCTACAAGAAGTCGAGCGTCCTCTACGGCCTCGACCTGGCCAAGAAGTCGATCCGCGACGAGCGCCTGGCCGTCGTCGTCGAGGGCTACACCGACGTCATGGCCGCCCACCTCTCCGGGGTCGAGGGCGCGGTCGCGACGTGCGGCACGGCCTTCGGCGCCGACCACATCAAGGTGCTGCGGCGCATCGTGCGCGACGAGGCCGACCAGGCCCCGGCCAAGGTCGTCTTCACCTTCGACGGAGACAAGGCGGGCCAGGAGGCCGCGATGAAGGCCTACGCCCAGGACGACAAGTGGGCCAGCCAGAGCTACGTCGCCGTGGCCAAGGACGGCATGGACCCCTGCGACCTGCGACTGCGTGAGGGTGACCTCGCCGTGCGCGAGCTCGTCGCCGACGCGGTGCCGATGTTCGAGTTCGCCGTCCGCACCACGCTGGGCCGCTTCGACCTCGACACCGCCGAGGGGCGGGTGCGGGGGATGGGCGCGGTCGCGCCGATCATCAACAGCATCCGCGACAGCGCCCTGCGCCCGGAGTACGTGCGCACCGTCGCCGGCTGGGTCGGGGTCGAGGTCGAGCAGATGCGTGAGGCCGTGACCCGTGCCGGGCGGGTCCAGGCGCGCGACGAGGCGAAGGGGGAGCACCGCACCCAGGTCGACGCCCCGGAGCCGACGGCGGCCGAGGCGGCCGGCGGGGTGCCCGCCCCCGACCTGCGCGACCCGGTGGTGCTCACCGAGCGCCAGCTTCTGCAGTCGATGCTCCAGCACCCCTCGCTCTTCACCTCGCAGGACCTCGACGAGGTCGACCCGCAGGGTTTCTCCGCGCCCGCGCACCGGGCGGTCTTCGACGCGATCCGCTCCGTGGGCCCACTCGTCGAGGGGTTGACGCAGACGGCATGGCACGCGCGGGTCGACGAGGCGACCCCTCTGGCGGCGTCGGCGCTGCTCGCCGAGCTGTCGGTGGCACCCCTGCCCGTCGTCCACGACTCCTCGACCGGCCTGCCGCCGCCGCACTACACCCGCTCGCTCCTCGTGCGGGTCCGCGAGGTGGCCCTGCAGCATCGGATCGCCGAGGCCACCTCGCGCCTGCGGCAGCTCGACACCGACCCGCAGTCCGACCCTGACCAGCGCCGTCAGCTGGGACAGGCGCTCTACGACCTGCAGCGGCAGCGGGCTGCCCTGCGTGAGGAGGCCCAGTGAGCCCCATGTGGTCCCGGCGCCAGCGCGCACGCGCGGTGCCCGTCCCAGACGGCGTCGAGCTCGCTCGCGGTGAGCGGGTCCTCGCGACGGCGGCAGCCGGCGACGAGGTCGTCGTCATCACCTCGCACCGACTCGTCGTGCCCGGCGGCGAGCTGGCCGAGGGGCGGCCGTGGCACCTCGTCGACCGCGGCCGGTGGGACCCCGAGACCGATGTGCTCACCGTGACCTGGGTCGACGGCGGCCCGGCCGGCACGTGGACCCTGAGCGAGCCCGGCGGCGTCCCCGACGCCTTCCACGAGCGGGTGCAGGCGAGCGTCGTGCTCGTCGAGGAGGTCACCCTCGACCGTGCTCGACGGGCCCGGGTCGTGCTGCGCAAGGACCTCACGAGCGACCGGGTGATCGCCCAGACGATCGTCGGTCGCGGGTGCGACCCCGACGACCACGAGCTCGTCGCTGCGACCGAGGCCGTCGCGCAGCGACTCGCCGAGCAGGTCGGGAGGGAGGCCTGATGTCCCACGACGCCCTGCCCGTGCTCGACCTGGCTGATCTCTACGCCGGCCCCGAGGCCGTCGAGCGTTTCCGCGAGCAGCTGCGGGTCGCGACCCACGAGGTCGGCTTCTTCCACCTGCGGCACGGCATCGAGCGGGCCGTCATCGACGAGCTCTTCGCGACCGCTCGAGCCTTCTTCGCCCTCCCTGAGGAGGACAAGCGCGCCATCGAGATGACCAACAGCGCGCAGTTCCGCGGCTGGACTCGACTGGGCGGCGAGCTCACCCGGGGCCAGGCCGACTACCGCGAGCAGATCGACATCGGACCGGAGAGGCCGCTGCGGGACGACGTCGACCCGCCCTACCTGCGGCTCGACGGACCCAACCAGTGGCCCGCGGCCCTGCCGCAGCTGCGCACGGTCATCGAGGCGTGGACCGACCGCCTCGGGGCCATCGGCCGCGACCTCATGGCGCAGTGGGCGCTGTCGCTCGGCGCTTCCGCAGACCACTTCACCTCGACCTTCGACGACGCGTCGACGCTGCTGAAGATCGTGCGCTACCCGGGGACGGAGCAGACCTCCCAGGGGGTCGGTGACCACAAGGACCCCGGCTTCCTCACCCTGCTGCTCATCGAGCCGGGCAAGTCCGGCCTGCAGGTCCAAACCGACGGCGGGTGGATCGACGTCCCGCCGACGGATGACTGCTTCGTCGTCAACATCGGCGAGCTCATGGAGGCGGTCACCGACGGCTACCTGCGGGCCACCTCGCACCGGGTGACGGCGCCGGCCGTGGGCTCGGAGCGGCTGTCGATCCCCTTCTTCTTCAACCCCGCTCTCGACGCGGAGGCGCCGGTCGTCCCCCTTCGTCCGGAGTACGCGGAGCGAGCGCGAGGGGTCACCCAGGACGCCGCCAACGTCATCTCGGCGCGCTACGGGGACAACCTGCTCAAGGCACGGCTGCGGGCCCACCCGGACGTCGCGGCCCGCCATCACGCCGACCTCGTGGGCGGCGCCGGCTGACCGCCGCCCCGTTTTCGTATCCCGGCCACCTTCTTGCTATGGTGGCGCAGCGCTTCGGCGCGATCCCCTGTAGCTCAATTGGCAGAGCATTCGGCTGTTAACCGGAGGGTTGTTGGTTCGAGTCCAACCGGGGGAGCCACCACGAGAGGCCCAGCGTCCGCACGGACCTGGGCCTCCGGTCTGCCCGGGCTCAGCTCGAGGCCGAAGAGGGCCCGGTGGTGCGTGTGCTCGGGCTGCGTGGGGCCGGGCAATCGACGAGCGGCGGGGGAGTGGCGGTGCCCCGCGGCAGGCTGCGGGCGGGGCCGAGGTTGTCAGTGACCGCGCGCTTCCACGCGCCGGTCTCGACCATGTCCGCCAGGGCGTCGCTGACGTCCTCGCACAGGGCCGTGTCCTCGGGGCGCATCGCCACGCCCCACCGCTCCCGGGTGAAGGGCCGGCCGACCAGCCGCAGCCGGTCAGCGCCCGACGATCCACGGACGAAGGGGAGCAGCACCGCCGCGTCGGACGTCACCGCGTCGACCGTGCCCTCGCGCAGCAGGGCGACACAGTCGGAGATCTTGGGTTCGACGGTCAGGTGCAGCCCCGGGTGGTCGTCGACGAGCTCGTCGGTCGAGCGAGACCCCTGCACGCTGCACAGGGTGGCCCCCTGCAGCTGTCCGACGGAGCGGATCCGGCTGCGTGCCGGGACCAGCAGGTCCTGCCCGGTGGTCAGGTAGGGGCCGGCGAAGGTCACGTCGTCGGCCCGCTCGGGCGTCATCGAGTAGGCGGCGAGCACGAGGTCGACCTGGCCGGTCTCCAGCAGCGTGCGCCGCTGGTCGGTCACTGCCTCGACGAAGCTGATGCGTGGGATCCCGAGGTAGCGCGCGATGTGCTCGGCCACGTCGACGTCCAGCCCCGTGTACGAGTTCCCTTGTCGCAGACCGATGCCCGGCTGGTCGAAGGACACCGCCACCCGCAGGGTGCGCGGCAGGTCGGTCCGGTGCGGGCTCGTGCGCGACGACGCGGACGCGGTGCCCGAGGGCGCGACCGTCGAGGTCACGGCCGGCTCGGCGGTGGTGCTGGGCGCGACGTCGACCGGCCGAACGCACCCGGCGAGCAGGGCAGCCCCCACGGCGGCGGCAGCCAGCGCTCGGACCGGGTGCACGTCGTCCCCCTTCGTCGGACGGCTCCATCCTCGCAGCCCGCGGTCGACGGCGAAGGGGGGTGTCCGCCAAGACGGGTGCATGGATGAGGCCACTTTCATCGCGGTCTCATCCATACTTCATCCGGGAGCGGTTGCCTGTGTCGTGTCAGCACGGCGACCGGAAGCACGGGAGGAACATCATGGGGATGACGACGAGGGCTGCGGTCGTGACCGCAGCGCTGCTGGTGGGAACCATCGGAGGAGCTGCGGCGAACTCCGCGAGGGTTGCGACGCCGCAGCTCGCACCGACGCAATCGTCGGTGAGTGTCGGTGGCTGCGTCATCCGGCTCTACACCGCGGGGCCGGAGTTGCACGCCAACTCCACGCACACCTGCGTGGGCGTCCGCAGCGTCGATGTCACGTCGATGGGCCGGCTGCGTGTGCGCTACACGGCGGCGTCCGATGTCGTGGGGCTGAGCGCGGGGGCCGACGAGACGCTGGCCGGGCGCGGCATCCAGGTCGGCGTCGACGGGACCTCGAGCTACGCGACGATGACCCTCTACGACGCCAAGCTCGAGCGCCGACTCAACCTCTCGCGGACCACCGACTACCGACGCGCCGCGGGCTCCTCGTCGAACATCTGGTTCGGCTCGGTGAAGGCCGCGTCGTGAGGCGGGCGACCTTCGTCACCGCGGCCCTGGCCGGAGCTGGTGTGCTCGCCGGAGCATCGACCGCCTACGCCACGCTCGCGCCTCGCATGCACGAACTCGCGCCGGAGGAGACCGGGGTCCTCGCGTGTCACGTCGGGTGGGACGGCAGCGCGCCCGTGCTCGATCGCCGGGAGGGGAGCGGCTGCGCCGGGTTCACGGGAGCATCGGTCGATGGTCAGGGCCGGATCACCGTGACCCACACCTACGACCCGGTGGTCGCCATCATCGTCACCCCGGACGAGGCTGCCGCCGGGCGCGGACTCACGGCCGGTGCGTCCGGGGGCTCTGCTCGCACGATGCTCACCGTCGCCGACGCGCGCGTCGGACGCCGGCTCTACCTGCACACCGAGCGCGACGCCGACCGGGTGGGAAGTGGCTCCGGGTGGTGGCTGGTCATCACGAACGACGCCCGGTGACCGTCCCTGACGGGGGATGGTCAGCGTGGCTAGGCTGGCATCGTGACCACGACACTCGTCCTCTCCGTCATCGGCAACGACCGCGCCGGCCTCGTCAAGGCACTGGCCGACGTCATCGAGCAGGAGGGCGGCAACTGGGAGCGCAGCCACCTGAGCGAGCTCGCCGGCAAGTTCGCCGGCATCGTCGTCGTCACGGTGCCGGGTGAGCGGGCGGACGGCCTGCGTGCGGCACTTGAGCCGCTCCACGGACTGCTCGACGTCGCGGTGCACGACGCGACGGCCGTCGAGGACCTCGTCGAGAGCGGCCAGGAGGTGCGCGTCGAGCTGCTCGGCAACGACCGGCCCGGCATCGTCGGTGCCGTCTCCGGTGTGCTCGCACAGCACGGGCTGAGCGTCGCCGAGCTGGTGAGCACCACGAGCGACGCGCCCATGGCGGGCGGACGGCTTTTCGAGGCGATCGCGGTCGTCACGGTGCCGGCCGGCGCCGACCTCGACGCCCTGCAGGGTGACCTCGAGCGCTTGGCCACCGAGATCATGGTCGACCTGACCCTCAGCCCCCACGACGACGAGGACTGAGGGTCCGGTCGCCCGGGTCAGCGGCGCGCGGACGTCGAGGCGCGGCCCCACGTCGTGCTGCTGTCGACCGTCGCGAGCTGCCAGTAGCGGGTGGTCGAGGCGTAGGCCTTGAGCGTGACCCGGCCGTAGCGGTCGGTGGTGCCGGACTTGACCCACTTCCACGAGCAGGAGGAGCAGGTCTTCTGCCGGAGGGCGACCTTGGTGCCCGGCCAGGCGCGGAAGCCACTGGGGTAGGAGGTGCGCGAGTAGCGCGTCGAGGTGCCCTTGACCGTGACGTAGCGGCCGGAACGGCTGGTGCTGATGCTCTGGCGGGCGCCGAGCTTGACCGTCATCTTCCGGGAGTTCTGCGTCATGGCGTTGTAGTTGTAGTCGTACGCGCCCTCCGGTCGGACGGTGTAGGTCCCCATGGGGTTCCAGTCGTACCAGTCCATCGTGTCGCTCGAGGTGGAGCCGTCGAAGTAGAGGTACTCGAAGGAACCCTGGGTCGGGTGGATGACGCTCCACGAGGCCCAATCGGCGTAGCGCAGGCAGCCGCTGCTGAACTTCGCCGTGATGGCCTTGTAGGGGCTGGTGATCGAGACCTTGCTCGGGGTGGAGACCGAGCACGAGTACGCCGCCTGGGCGGGCACCGCGGTGACCGCGACGGGGACGAGGGAGAGAGCGGCGGCAGCCGCGACGCGCTTGAGCATGGGTGGATGACCTCGGGTGAGCGAAGGGAGTGTGGCGGGGCAGCCCCCCGACCGAGGAGAAGACTAGGGCCGGGCTCCGACAACCACCAGAGCCCGGTCACCCCTCGGCGTCACCAGGTGTGTGCGACGTCGACGACGAGGCGCGACCCGCCCGTGGTCTTGATGATGAAGACCCGCATCGGCAGGCGCGCACGGGTGCCGACACCGAAGGTGCTCTGCCCCTCGAAGCTGCCCGCGAAGGCGATCTGGCGGAAGGTTCGGAAGCCGGTGACGTCGACCGCGTTGAGCTTCGAGCGGGGGTTGTAGGTGGCTCGTCCCCGGCTGTCGTAGGCCGGGCCGCGCACGATGACGCGCAGATCGGCTCCACCCTTGAGCCAGACCCGCTTGCCCTGCCCCTCGGTGTAGACGGGGGCGTAGCGCACGTCGTAGCCCCGCAGCGTGCCCCGCAGATCGACGACGAAGCGGTCGTAGCACGTGTGCCGCCCCGCCCGCGCGTTGGTGATCTGCGACCACGACATCGTCGGTGCGCTCTTGGCGCCCGAACCCCAGTCCGTCGCGCAGGCGGTGCCTGCCGCAGCGGCGCCGGTCGATCCCTGGGCGGGCGCGCTCGCCAAGGCACCTCCCGCGACCGTCATCGCCGCCGCACACGTCGCGGCCGCAAGCCGCGCCTTCATGGTCCTGCTCATGGTGCCCACATCCCCTGATCGGGCGGCGGCTCCGGTGTCGCCGCGATCCACCTAGGATCCTCCCGGGAGTGGGGTCACGCGAGAGGCTGTCGCCGAACGGTTCGTTGGCGGCAGGGTGGGGCCACTGGGGCTTGAACCCAGGACCGACGGATTATGAGTCCGCTGCTCTGACCGACTGAGCTATAGCCCCTTCGCCCGAGGGCGACGGCGTGAGGTTACCCCGTCGGATCAACGCCGCACGACAGCGGGATGGTGCCGGAGCGCACACCCGGCGAGTCGCTGGGGGCCCAGCGCGCGGCCGCGTGGTCCGATGCTCTGTGCAAATCATGACGTCGACCGGCAGAGGCCGGACTGCACGAGCGGCGGGTGATGAGGAAGTGGCCACGGTGAGGGCTGGTGCTCCTGTGGTAGTTGGGGCACAATGGCCGCACAAGCACGTACGCGTGCACATATCGCTCGAGCAGCACGCCGCAGAGTCATCGCGCAGCAGCCGTTCGGTCCCACGGAAGTGCCTGGCGTTGGGGAAGACGTCCATCGCACTCAAGGAGGATCAGGATGTCTGCAGGAAAGCGCGTCACCACTCGAGGTGTGGTGTTCATCCACAGCACCCCGACGGCTCTGTGCCCCCACATCACGTGGGCGCTCGAGTCCGTGCTGGGGCAGTCCGTCACCCTCGACTGGACCGAGCAGCAGCTCGGCCGGTCGCTCAAGCGTGCCGAGTTCTCCTGGACCGGAGAGCCCGGCACCGGCGCCAAGCTCGCCTCCGCCATGCGCGGCTGGGACAACGTGCGCTACGAGGTCACCGAAGAGCCGACGCCGGGCCTCGACGGCTCCCGCTGGAGCCACACGCCCACGCTCGGCATCCACCACGCCACGATCAGCGCGTCCGGCGACGTCGTCCTCCACGAAAACCGCCTGCGTGAGGTCATGACCCTCGCCCAGGGTGCCGGCGAGGCCGTCGAGGACATGCTCGGCGAGCTCCTCGGCGACGCCTGGGATGCCGAGCTCGAGCCCTTCAGGCACGCCGGCGACGGTGCCCCCGTCCGCTGGTTGCACAAGGTCGGCTGACCGGCACCCACCACCGCCCCATGCACGAAGGGGGCTGCGCACCCTCCTTGGCGCAGCCCCCTTCGGTCGTGCCCTCAGCTGGTGGTGAGGGCCTGGTAGGCGGCGGCCTCGAACTCGACGAAGCGGGTGAAGCACGTGGCGTCCGCGAAGGGCAGGATCTGCGTGGCCCAGTAGCCACCGATTCCGTTGTCGCGGTCGATCCAGTAGTACAGGTTCGCCAGGCCGGCCCAGCCGATGGCGCCTGCGGGACGTCCCGTCGGGAACGGCTCCTCGCCGTACTGGAAGGTGTAGGACCAGGTCTTCTTGAGGCCGGGGAAGAACTCGGCGTCGTTGGACAGCGTAGGGATGACCCCGGGTAGCAGCTTCACCTGCAGGTGGTCGGGAAGCTGGTTGGTGAAGCCGAGGTCGACCGAAGCCGGCGAGAGCACCTGCTCACCCGTCGCACTGCGTCCTTCGTTGAGCCACATGCGGATGAACTTGAGGTAGTCGGGCACCGTCGAGAACAGCCCGTGGCCACCGAAGTCGACCTCCGGGACCGGGGGTGTCTCAAAGTCGCTCGGGGTGAGCGTGCCGTCCTCCTCACGCTGGTGGTGTCGCGCCTTGCGGGCGAGCATCTCCTCGGACGGGGCGAAGGTCGAGGAGTCCATGCCCAACGGCGCGAAGATCTTCTCGGCGAAGACCTCGCCGAGCCTCTTGCCGGTGATGCCCTCGACCACCTGACCCGCCAAGTCGATGTTGCTGCCGTACTCCCACTGCGTACCGGGGTCGAAGAGCAGCGGGGTCCGGAGGGCGGCGCGGCTGGCGGTGGCGACGCTGGGCTGGCCGTGCTCCTCGGCGAGCCGCTTGTACTTCTCGTTGAAGAAGTCGTAACCGAACCCGGCGGTGTGGGTCAGCAGGTGATGGGTGGTGACATCACTGGTGGGCGCCCGCAGGATGGGCTGGCCGTCGCCGTCGAATCCGTCGATGACCTGGAGCTCGCCGATGGCAGGGGCGTACTCCTTGGCCGGAGCGTGCAGGTCGAGGTCACCCGACTCGACCAGCTGAAGGCAGGCGGTGCCGGTGATCGCCTTGGTCGTGGACCAGATGTTGAAGACCGTGTCCGTGGTCATGGCGGTGTCGCCGGACAGGTCACGCATGCCGGAGACGCCGAGGTACACGTCCTCGTGGCGATCGGTGACGCCGGCCACGACCCCCGGAACCCGCTCCTCGCCGGAGGCGGGTCCCTGTGACGCGGACTGGACGACGGCGTCCACTGCGGCTGTCAGCTTGTCGTTCATGGGTGTTCCTTTCGTCAGGACCTCCACTCTCCCGGCCGTGTGGTGAGCACTACAACCGACGCGACGGCGCAATTCACCACCCGTGCCCCGCCACATGGCGGGAGACCCGGGCGGAGCGCCCGAATAGGCTTCGAGGAAGGCGGACGCCACACCCTGCGTTCCGATTGGAGGAGAGCGCCATGTCGACGGATGGGATGCCTCGACCGCCCTTCGATGCCGAGCTGCGAGCCGGTCTGGCGGTGGTCGGGGGGATGTTTCCACCGACGATCACCCCTGAGCTCGTCGACTTCATGCGGGTCTCGTACGCCTCGCCGCCCATGGCGGAGGCGTTCAGGGAGCGCGGCGTCTCCGTCCAGGACGTGGTGATCCCCGGGTACCAGGGCGCTGACCTCACGGCCGCGGTGCTTCGCCCGATGGGGGTCGGCGGAGCCCGCCCCGCCGTGGTCTACGCCCATTCGGGCGGGCTGATGTTCGGCGACAAGTTCAGCGGGCTGGACCTGGTGCTGGACTGGGTCACCGAGCTGGGCGCCACCTTGATCACCGTCGACTACCGGTTGGCGCCGGAATTTCCCGACCCGTATCCGCTGGAGGACATGTACGCCGCGGTGGAGTGGGTGGCAGCACACGTCGAGGACCTCGGCATTCGCCGTGACCGGATCATGGTGGCGGGCGCGAGTGCCGGGGGTGGCCTCGCCGCGGGCATCGCCCTCGCTGCCCGCGATCGCGGTGGACCCCGGCTGTGTGGCCAGGTCCTGGACTACCCGATGCTCGACGACCGGCTGGTCACTGCCTCGACGAACCAGTTCGACGGTGTCGGCGTCTGGGACCGGATCAGCAACGAGACCGGGTGGCACGCCTTGCTCGGAGACCGGCGCGGCGGCGACTCCGTCTCGCCGTACGCCGCCCCCGCGCGGGCTCGGCACCTGGGCGGGTTGCCGCCGGCCTTCATCGACGTCGGCGCCGCGGAGATCTTCCGGGACGAGGCGATCGCCTACGCGGACCGGATCTGGCAGGCCGGCGGAGATGCCGAGCTGCACGTGTGGTCGGGCGCCTTCCACGCCTGTGACATCTTTGCCCCACACACCAGCGTCGGTCGCTCGATGATCCGGACCCGCAACGCATGGGTCGAGAAGATCCTCGGGGACTAGGGTCACCGGTGCGGGGGTGACGTCGAAAGGGAGACGGTGATGCAGGAACTCCTGGGGCGGATCGCTCGGCTCGACCCCAGCGCGAGCCTGGGGCTTCGTGTCATCGCGTGCTTCGACGAGCTGGTCGTGGGCAACGTCAACACCCGTGCCCTGCTTGCTGCCGCTGCGTCCCTGGCCGGGTGCACGGCTGGGTTCGCCCATCCCGACTCCGGGCGATCGCTGCGGATCACGGCGAAGGGGCAGGTCGCCGAGGGGCCGACACCTTCGGTCCGTGAGGACCTCACGGCGTCCGTCGGCGACGAGATGTCCGTGTGGCTCGAACGAGACGACGACCCCTGGGCCAACGACGCCATCATCTTGGAACGGCTCGCCCTGGCCGTTCAGATTCGGCAGGGCGACGGGCGGCGCGCGATGGACAACCGCCGCCACCTCGGCGTCCTCACCGAGCGGAGCAGCACGCCCGAGGAACGGTTGGAGGCAGCCGCAGCCATCGGGCTGGTGTCATCGGGGCAGTACCGGATCCTCGCTGCGCCCCTCTTCGCCGTCTGGGACGAACGACCGCCCGGACCCGAGGACGTCATCGCCACCCGCTTCGGTCCCATCCACACCATCGTCGTCCGGGAGTCCCACGAGTCCTTCATGGCGTCGCCGTGCGGAGTGGGCGTGGCCGTCCCCGCACACGAGCTCGATCGTTCCTTCCGCAGTGCCCTCGTTGCGCTGCGTCTGTGCGACCCGCCGGGAGAGCCGCTCGTCGAGGCAGAGGCCTACGGCGGACTGATCGAGCTCCTGGCCGAGACCGACGACGCCCAGCGCGGCCAGACCGACACGCTGCGCGGGGTCGCGCACCATCCGTGGGCCCTCGAGACCGTCGCCGCCCTCGTCACCACGCAGACCGTGCGCGAGGCCGCACGCGTCCTGAACGTGCACCACAGCACGCTTCAGGCCCGCGTCGACACCATCCGGGCCGAGATCGGATTCGATCCCTTGCACGGGTTCGGGCGCACCCGGCTCGGCACCGCCTTCCTCGTCCATCGGCTGAATCGATCGAAAGTGCTGGACCTGCCGGCTCCGGGGGGCGTTCGGGGCGACGCGCGCACCTGAGCGGGGCACCGGACCCACGCCAGGTCGACAGGGGTTCGTCAGGGCTTGTCTGCCTCGGCACCGACCACCGTCGGGGCGGCGGCGATGGCGTCACCCGCGGTGCGACCACGCCGGTTGAGCCGCCGCTCGAGCAGCCCGGCCAGCGAGGTCAACGTCCAGTTGACGATGATGAAGACGATCGCCACGACGACCAGCGCCGCGAAGATGTTGGAGTGCAGCGAGGAGAGGTTCTGCCCCTGCTGCAGCAGCTCCGGGTAGGTGATGACCGTGCCGAGCGCCGTGTCCTTGAGGATCACGACGAGCTGGCTGACCAGGGCCGGCAGCATCGCGGTGACCGCCTGCGGGATCTGGATCGAGCGCAGGACCTGGCCGGGGGCGAGCCCGACCGACAGCCCGGCCTCGCTCTGGCCGCTCGGCAGGGAGTGCACGCCCGAGCGCAGCAGCTCGGCCATGACCGACCCGTTGTAGAGGGTGAGTGCAGTGACGACCGCGGCGAGCGGGTTGAGGTCGGCGGAGAAGACGCCGTTGTAGGCGTAGATCCCGAAGAAGAAGATCATCATGATTAGCACCGGGATCGCGCGGAAGAACTCGACGACCGCACCGCTGACCCAGCGGACGACCCGGTTGCCGGAGAGCCGGCCCGCGCCGAAGACGAAGCCGAAGATGCTCGCGCCGACGACCGACAGGGCAGCCGCCTTGACGGTGTTCCACAGGCCGATGAGCAGGTAGTAGCGCCAGGTCTCCCAGGTCGCCATCGGCGACCACTTCGCGCCGGAGAACTCCTCGTACTCGTTCAGCTTGCCGACGACGACCCATGCGAGCGCCGCGGCGACGAGCAGACCGAGCGCGGCGATGATGCGGTAGCGCATCCGCGCCCGGGGGCCGGGGTTGTCGAAGAGGACGGTCTGGGTGCTCATCGCTTGACCGCCATCCGCCGCGACAGGCTCGTCAGCCCGATGCCGATCGGCAGGGTGAGGAGCAGGAAGAACCCGGCCACGAGGGCGAAGGTCACGTAGTTGAGGTCGGCACGCAGCTCGATCGCCTCGCTCATGAGGGCGGCGGTCTCGGCGACGCCGATGGCCGCAGCGACAGTCGTGTTCTTGATCAGGGCGATGGTCACCGAGGCGAGCGGGGCGATGGCACCGCGGATCGCCTGGGGGAGCACGACGTGGCGCAGGTTCTGGGTGAAGCCCAGGCCGATCGAGCGCGCCGCCTCTGCCTGTCCGGGCGGCACGGTGTTGATCCCGCTGCGGATCGCCTCGCAGACGAAGGCTGCGTGGTAGACGGCCAGGCCGACGATCGCCCAGCGCACACCGTTGTCGGTGATCGAGGTCGGGCTGTTCTCGTCGGCGAGGTTGATGCCCAGGTCGTAGAGCATGACCATGATCGTGAAGGTGAGGATCAGGGTCAGCGGGGTGTTGCGCACGATGTTGACGTAGGCGCTCCCGGCGAAGCGGAAGACCGCGACCGGCGAGACCCGCATGATCGCGATGATCGTGCCGAGCACGAGTGCTCCCGCGAGGGAGAACACCGCCAGCTTGATGGTGAGGCAGAAGGCGCCCCACACGTCGAACTGCTGGAAGAGCTCGCTCATCCACTACTCCTTGTCGATGGCGTCAGCGGCGGGACGAAGGGGGCCGACGCCCGCCACGCGCAGGTGGGCCGGCCCCCTTCGTCCTCGTCGGTCAGGAGCAGGTGTCGAGCTTCGGCGGGTTGGTCTCGGAGTCGACCTCGAAGCCGGCGGGCCCGAAGTTCTTCTCCACCGCCTTGTCCCACTCGCCGTCGTCGACCATCTTGGTCAGCGCCTCGTTGACCTGCTCGCACAGCTCGGTGTCGCCCTTCTTCAGGCCGACGCCGTAGCGCTCCTCGGAGAAGGGCGCACCGACGACCTTGAGCTTGCCCTTGTACTGGTCCTGGGCCGCGTAGCCGGCGAGGATCGTGTCGTCGGTCGTCAGCGCGTCGAGCTGGCCCTTGGAGACCGCCTCCGCGCACTTGGAGTAGGTGTCGAACTCCTGGAGGTTGACGCCCGGGACCTCCTTCTTGACGTTGTCCGCGGAGGTGGAGCCGGTGACCGAGCACAGCTTCTTGCCGTCGAGGTCCTTGGGCCCGGTGATCTTGGCGTCGGTGGCGACGAGGAGGTCCTGGCCGGCGATGAAGTAGGGGCCGGCGAAGGAGACCTTTTCTTTGCGCTCGTCGGTGATCGAGTAGGTCGCGAAGATCAGGTCCACCTGGCCGGTGGCGATGAGGTCCTCGCGCTGCTTGCTCGGGGCCTGGACGAACTGCACGTCGGTCTTGCCCATCTCCTTGGCGACGTAGTTGGCCACGTCGACGTCGAAGCCGGTGTAGGTGTTGCCCTCCTTCAGCCCCAGGCCGGGCTGGTCGAACTTGATGCCGATCTTGATGCTGTCGCCGCCGTCACCGCCGGACCCGCCGTCACCGCCGCCGTCGTCGCTGCCGCACGCGGCGAGACCGAGGGTGAGGACGAGTGCGGCTGAGGCTGCGCCGAGACGTCGCATGGTCATGGTGTTCTCCTCCTGGTTGTCACGACCCACACCCTGTGCGCCGCGGTCGAGCTGTCGTGCTGGTCAGTGGCTGAGGATCTTGCCGAGGAAGTCCTTGGCGCGGTCGCTGCGCGGGTTGGTGAAGAACTCCTCGGGGGTGGCGGTCTCGACGATCTGCCCGTCGGACATGAAGACGACGCGGTCGGCCGCCCGCCGGGCGAAGCCCATCTCGTGGGTGACGACGATCATCGTCATGCCGGTCTGCGCCAGCTGCGCCATGACGTCGAGGACCTCGTTGATCATCTCGGGGTCGAGGGCCGAGGTCGGCTCGTCGAAGAGCATGACCTTGGGGTCCATCGCGAGGGAGCGGGCGATCGCCACGCGCTGCTGCTGGCCACCGGAGAGCTGGGCCGGGTACTTGTCCGCCTGGGCCTCGACGCCGACCCGGGTGAGCAGCTCGCGGGCCCGCTGCTGTGCGTCCGCCTTCGACTTCTTGCGCACCTTCATCGGCCCGAGGGTGACGTTGTCGAGGATCGTCTTGTGGGCGAAGAGGTTGAAGGACTGGAAGACCATGCCGACGTCGGCGCGCAGCCGGGCCAGCTCCTTGCCCTCCTCGGGCAGCGGCTGGCCGTCGATGGTGATGCTGCCGGACTCGTAGGTCTCGAGCCGGTTGATCGTGCGGCACAGCGTCGACTTGCCCGAGCCCGACGGGCCGATGACGACGACGACCTCGCCGCGGCCGACGGTCAGGTTGATGTCCTGGAGCACGTGCAGCTGCCCGAAGTGCTTGTTGACGTCGGTGAGCACGACGAGGGGCTCGTGGGTGGTGGTGTCGCTCGGCATGACGCAGAACCTACTGGCCCGCAAGTGTCAGGGGACGCGGGAACGGCGAGTGTGACCGGAGCGAGACACAACCGGCGCCTGTCGGGCGCCGATGCGTCAGTCGGTGGCGCGCATGTGCTCCCACGGCTTGTGCAGGTGGAAGCGGCGACCGCTCACCTCGTCGGGGGCGATCTCGACGACGTGGTGCTTGTCGTCGCCGACCCAGGGCCGCAACGGCACCTGCTCGGCACGATCGGCCTCGGCGCCCTCGAGCACCCGCGCGGACCCCCGCACGACGACCGACCATGCGCTCTCCTGCGTCAGCTCGTCGATCTCGAGCGCGACACGCGCATGCATGACCACGCCGAGCAGCTTGTTGCCCTCGGCGGTGCGGAAGAGCAGTCGATCACCGTCGACGGCGTAGTTGAGGGGGGTGATCTGCACGTCGCCGACGAGGGGGAAGGCGAGCCGCCCGAACTCGTGGGCGGCGAGCAGGTCCCAGCACTGGGCGGTCGACAGCGACTGCGGCGGTTCGAAGCTCACAGGGGAATGTTCCCATGCTCACCCCGTCGAGCGGGAGCCTGCGCCAGGGCGGACGCCACGGTCGAGCGCGTCAGCCTCGGCTCGACGATCTCGTCGACGACACCGATCTCGACCGCGCGCGGCAGCCCACCCGACAGGCGGTCGTGCTCGTCGGCGAGCTGCTGCTCGACCTCGGCGACCTCGGCCTCGTCGACCTCCGCGAGCCGGCGGCGGTGGAGGATCCGGATCGCCGCGACCGACCCCATGACCGCGACGTGGGCGTCGGGCCAGGCGAAGACCTTTGTCGCGCCGAGCGAGCGCGAGTTCATCGCGATGTAGGCGCCGCCGTAGGTCTTGCGCGTCACGACCGTCACCCGCGGCACGACGGCCTCGGCGAAGGCGTGCAGCAGCTTGGCCCCGCGGCGCACGACGCCGTCCCACTCCTGGCCGACGCCGGGCAGGTACCCGGGCACGTCGACGAGCACGACGAGCGGGACACCAAAGGCATCGCACATGCGCACGAAGCGCGCCGCCTTCTCCGCGGAGGAGGAGTCGAGGCAGCCGCCCAGGCGCATGGGGTTGTTGGCGATGACGCCGACGGTGCGTCCCCCCATGCGGCCGAGGGTGGTGACGATGTTGGGTGCCCAGCGGCCGTGGAGCTCCTGCACCTCGCCGCTGTCGAGGAGCTGCTCGACGAGCGGGTGCACGTCATAGGCGCGCTTGGCCGACTCGGGCAGCTGCTCGGCGAGGTCGACGTCGGTCACCGCGTCGAGGTCGAAGTCGCCCTGGCTGCTCAGCAGCCGGCACAGCGTGCCGGCCCGACCGTAGGCGTCGTCGATCGACTCGGCGAGCACGTGGACCACGCCGGAGCGGCGACCGTGCGGCTCGGGTCCACCGAGGCGAAGGGCGTCGACGTCCTCACCCGTGACCGAGCGGACGACGTCGGGACCGGTGACGAAGATGCGCCCCTCCGGGGCGAGGATGACGATGTCGGTCAGGGCCGGGCCGTAGGCGGCACCGCCGGCGGCGGCACCGATGACGACCGAGATCTGGGGGATCTTGCCCGAGGCGCGGGTCATGATCGCGAAGACCTCGCCGACGGCGTGCAGCGAGACGACACCCTCGGGCAGGCGGGCGCCACCGGAGTGCCACAGGCCGACGACCGGGACCTCGTCGGCGAGGGCCCGCTCGTAGGCTGCCACGACGACCCTGCACCCGGCGACGCCCATCGCGCCGCCCATGATCGTCGCGTCGGAGGCGAAGACGACGATGGGCTGACCGCCGACGGTGCCCGTGGCGGCGAGCATGCCCGAGTCGTCGTCGGCCGTGATCAGCTCGACCGACCCGTCGTCGAGGAAGTCAGCGATGCGGTGGTTGGGGTTGCGCGGGTCCTGCTCGCGCGGGACCTTGGTCCGCGTCGACACCGATGCGGAGGCCGCATTGGGCTGGCGCGTCACGAGTGCGTCCCGAAGGCCAGGGCGACGTTGTGCCCGCCGAAGCCGAAGCTGTTGTCGAGGACGAGCAGGTCGCCGTCACCCAGCGGGCGCGGTGTGTCGCGCACGATGTCGAGGTCGACCGCCGGGTCGAGGTTGTCGATGTTGATCGTCGGGGGAGCGAGCCGGTCGCGCACGGCCTGGGCGGCGAAGACGGCCTCGAGGGCGCCGGCAGCGCCGAGCAGGTGACCGGTCATCGACTTCGTCCCGCTGATGGCCATGTGGTCGGCGTCCTTGCCGAAGGCCCGGCGGATCGCCGCGACCTCGGCGACGTCGCCGACGGGGGTCGACGTCGCGTGGGCATTGATGTGGCACACGTCGGAAGGCGTCGCGCCGGCGTCGAGCACCGCGTCGGCCATGGCGCGGGAGGCCCCGGCGCCCTCGGGCTCGGGCGCGGCGATGTGGTGCGAGTCGGCGCTCACGCCGAAGCCGGCGAGGGTGCAGATGATGTTGGCGCCGCGTGCCCGGGCGTGCTCCTCCGACTCGAGGACGAGGATCGCCCCGCCCTCACCGAGGAGGAAGCCGTCGCGGTCGGTGTCATAGGGCCGCGAGGCGGTCCGGGGGGAGTCGTTGCGCGTCGAGAGGGCCTGCATCGCGGCGAAGCCGGCGATGGGCAGCGGGTGGATCGAGGCCTCGGAGCCGCCGGCGATGACGACGTCGGCCAGTCCCTCGCGGATGAGGTGGGCGCCGTAGCCGATCGACTCGGCGCCTGAGGAGCAGGCCGAGACGAGGGTGTGGGCGCCGGCCCGGGCACCGAACTCGAGCGAGACCGTGCCCGACGCGGAGTTGGGCATGAGCATGGGGATCGACAGCGGGTAGACCCGGCGAGGACCCTTGGTGCGCAGCGCCTCCCACGCGGTGAGCAGGGTCTGCACGCCACCGATGCCGGTGCCGACGGCACTGGCGAGGCGCTCCGGCTCGACCTCGGGCGAGCCGGCATCGGCCCAGGCCTCACGTGCGGCGACGAGCGCGTACTGGGCGAAGGGGTCGAGGCGCTTGGTCTCGACCTTCTTGAGCACCTCGGTCACCGGGACGGCGAGCTGGGCGGCGAAGGTCACCGGGAGCTCGTACTCCTCGACCCAGGAGGCATCGAGCGTGCTCGCGCCGGAACGACCGGCGAGGACGGACTGCCAGGTCTCCTCGGCGGTCCCGCCGAGCGGGGTCGTGGCGCCGAGGCCGGTGACGACGACGGTGGGTCGGGGAGAGGACATGCGGGGCTCCTGTGGGTCGGTGGACGAGGACCGGGCGGCTCCCCCCTTCGCTCATGACGAAGGGGGGAACGTCACCGTGGTCAGGCCGCCTGGTTGGCCTTGATGAAGTTGACGGCGTCGCCGACGGTCTTGAGGTTCTTGACCTCCTCGTCGGGGATCTTGGCCCCGAACTTCTCCTCGGCGGTGACGGCGATCGTCATCATCGACAGCGAGTCGACGTCGAGGTCGTCGGTGAAGGTCTTGTCGGCGGTCACCTCGGACGCGTCGACACCGGTCTCCTCCGAGACGATCTCGGCGAGGCCGTCGAGGATCTCCTGGTCGCTGAATGCCATGGAACTGCTCCTTGTGTGTGCGGTTGGGGCGGTGTGCTGGCCCGATGACCCGTCGGACCGACGGGTGAACTAGGGGAGGGTCACGACCTGCGCGGCCCAGACGAGACCGGCGCCGAAGCCGATCTGCAGTGCCAGACCGCCGGGCTCGACCTCGCCCTCGCGGAGCATGCGCTCCATGGCGAGGGGGACCGAGGCGGCCGAGGTGTTGGCGGTGGTGACGATGTCACGGGCGATCGGCAGGTCCGGGGGCAGGCCCAGGGTCTTGGCCATCTGGTCGATGATCCGCACGTTGGCCTGGTGGGGGATGAAGGCGGCGAGCTCGTCGGCACGCACCCCAGCGGCGTCGAGGGCGCGCTGGGCCTCCTTGGCCATCGACCACACGGCCCAGCGGAAGACGCTCGGGCCTTCCATGATGATCGCCGGCCAGCGCAGGTCGCGGTCGTCGCGCAGCTGCGTCCACGCGTCGCGCTGGGTGATGAAGCGGTGCTTGTCGCCGTCGCTGCCCCACACGGTGGGCCCGATACCCGGCGTCTCGCTCCGGGAGACGATGGCCGCCCCGGCGCCGTCGCCGAAGATGAAGGCGGAGCCGCGGTCCTGCGGGTCGGTGAAGTCCAGCAGCTTTTCGACCCCGACGACGAGGACGTGCTCGGCGGTGCCGACCCGCACCATGTCGTTGGCCACGGAGATCGCGTGGCAGTAGCCCGCGCAGGCGGCGGAGATGTCGAAGGCGGCCGCGCCGGACCCGAGTCGGGCCGCGAGGATCGGGGCGGCCGCGGGCGTCTGGTAGGGGTGGGTCACCGTCGCGACGAGGACGGCGCCGACCTGCTCGGCCCGCAGACCGGCGTAGGCGAGGGCTGCGCGCGAGGCGCGCTCGGCCATGTCGACGACGCTCTCGTCCTCGGCCGCCTTGTGGCGCGAGGCGATGCCGGACCGCTCGCGGATCCACTCGTCGGAGGAGTCGATCGCCTCGATGATCTCGCTGTTGGGGACCACGCGCTCGGGGCGGTAGGCGCCCACCCCGGTGATCCGGGCATGGTGCAGGACGTCGGGGACGCCCAGGGTCGAGGTGCTCACGCGATCGACCCCTCGGGGTGCAGGCGCAGCAGGGGCTGGCCGGGGGAGACCGGGTCGCCGTCCTCGACGAGCCACTCGACGACGGTGCCGCCGTGGTCGGCCCGCACCTCGAGGGTGTCGCGGAGGGAGGAGATGCGGGCCACGACGTCGCCCGGGGTGACGGCCGCGCCGGGGCCGGCCGAGCCGACCTCGACGGTGCCCTTGACCGGTGCGGTGACCAGACGCCACGTCGGCTGCGAGGCCGACCGAGCCGAGCCGTGCTCGCGCACCATGCGGTAGGCGGCCTCGAGGTCGTCGGGCGTCTTGAGGGCGAGCACCTCGACTCCCTTGAGGCCGCGCTTGGCCAGACCGGTGAGAGCACCGGCCGGCGGGATCTCGATGACCCCGGTGACGCCGAGGTCCTTGAGGGTCCCCATGCACAGGTCCCAGCGCACGGGGTTGCGCACCTGGCTGACGATGCGCGAGAGCACCTCGCGACCGGAGTGGATGACGGCACCGTCGACGTTGGAGACGAGCGGGACCCGGGCGTCGTGGGTCGAGACGGCGCGGGCCAGCCGGCCCATCTCGGCGACGGCGGGGGACATGTGCTCGGTGTGGAAGGCGCCGGCGACCTTGAGCGGCATGACCCGCGCCTTGGCCGGCGGGGCCTCGGCGAGGGCGGCCAGCTGCTCGATCGTGCCGGCGGCCACGACCTGGCCGGCGCCGTTGATGTTGGCGGGGGTGAGGCCGTGCCGGGCGATGGTCGCGAGCACCTCGTCGGGGTCGCCGCCGAGGACGGCGCTCATCCCGGTGGGGGTGGCCTGTGCCGCGGCGGCCATGCCGCGACCGCGCTCGCGGACGAGGACCATGGCCTGCTCGGCAGAGATGACGCCTGCGGCGCTGGCCGCGGTGATCTCGCCGACGCTGTGGCCGGCACCGGCGCCGACCACGCGGAAGCCGTCGGCCGGGTGCTCGAAGAGGGCCAGCAGCGAGAGCAGGCCCGCGGCGACGATGAGCGGCTGCGCGATCGCGGTGTCCTTGATCGTCTCCTCGTCGCTCGTCGTGCCGTGCGCGGCGAGGTCGATGCCGGCCACGGCCGAGAGCCAGTGCAGGCGGTCGGCCACGCCGGGCAGCTCGAGCCAGGGGTTGAGGAAGCCGGGGGACTGGGAGCCCTGTCCGGGGCAGGTGATGGCGAGCACCCATCCAGAGTCGCGGTCGAGGGGGGAGATGGGCGAGGTCGACCTCGCCAGAGAATCACCCCGCGATGTTGGAGGGATCCTCCAAGATCGCCCCGAGGGTCAGCGCGACGCGGACGGTGAAGGCCTCGTGCGGCACGGTGAGGTCGTAGCCGATGACCTCGCTGATCCGGCCCAGCCGGTAGCGGACGGTGTTGACGTGGACGATGAGGGTGCGTGCGGTCGCCTCGAGACCCGGGGACTCCAGATGTGTGCGCGCGGTGTCGAGGAGGCTCGGGTGCTCCTCGAGGGGCAGCTGCACCTGCTCGACGAGCGTGGCGCGGGCGAGGTCGTCGCCGGCGATGGCCCGCTCGCCGAGCAGGTCGTCGGCGGCGACGGGGCGAGGGCGCGCGGGCCAGCCGGGAGCGGCGACGTGCCCGGCGACGGCGGCGTGCGCCGACACAGCTCCCTCCGTGAGGTCGGTGACGAGCGGTCCGTGCACGAGGTCTCCGTCGGCGAAGCACTCGGCGAACCCGGCAGCCGTCGCGGCCGGGTCCTGCACCGAGCCGACGACCGCCACGAGGCGGGCGCCCTGGACGCCGGCGAGCACGGGGAGATCGAGCCGCTGGGCTGTGCGGTGCACCTGCCCGACCGCGAGGGCGGGGTCGTCGTCATCGCTGCTGCGGGGCGAATCGCCCACCAGCACAACGAGATCGGTGACATCACCCCAGCCGAGGGCGGCGGCGCGGGTGCGGATCGACTCGTCGACCTCGCCGCGCATGACGGCGTCGATGACGAGCGACTCGAGCCGGGCGTCCCAGGCGCCCCGCTGCTCGGCGGCGTGGGCGTAGACCTGCGCGGCGCCGAAGGCGATCTCGCGCGAGTAGCGCAGGACGGCGATGCGCAGGTCGGTGACGTCTGCCGGCTTGGCGAGCTCCTCCACGTGCTCCTCGACGACCTCGACGACCGAGCGAGCCAGCTCGAGGGTCTGGGCGAGGCTGATCGTGCGGGTCAGCTCCCGGGGCGCGGCACCGAAGGTCGTGCGGGTGTCGGCCGACTCCTCGCCGTCGAGCCACTGGATGAAGTTGGCGATGCCGGCCTGCGCGACGAGCCCGACCCACGAGCGCTCCTGGGCAGTGAGCCTGGCGTACCAGTCGTGCTGCGCCTCGAGTCGCCGGGTCGCCGCCCGGGCCAGGTCGCCGCCGTTGCGGCGCACCTGCCGACGGGTGGTGAGGGAGACAAGGCCACGGCGCGACACCCCGTCATCCTATGTGCGAAGACCACAAGTGCTCAGTCGGTGCCGAACTCCATGGCGGCGCGGTCGAGGGCGTCGTCCTCGTCGTCGACGTTGGCCGCGGCCGGGTTGGAGGCGATCTGGTCGCCGCCGCCGGCCTCGAGCTCGCCCATGATCTCCAGGTAGCCACCGGAGAGCTGGTCCTGCGCGGCGTAGACCTCGAGCTTGCTGCGGCTGTCGGCGATGTCGAGGTTGCGCATCGTCAGCTGGCCGATGCGGTCGACCGGGCCGAAGGCGGCATTCTCGGTGCGCTCCATCGACAGCTTGTCGGGGTGGTAGCTGAAGTGCTCGCCGACGGTGTTGACGATCGTCCAGTCCTCGCCGCGGCGCAGGCGCACGGTGACCTCGCCGGTGACGACGGAGGCGACCCAGCGCTGCAGCGACTCGCGGAGCATGAGCGCCTGCGGGTCGAACCAGCGGCCCTCGTAGAGCAGCCGGCCGAGGCGGCGGCCCTCGGCGTGGTAGCTCGCGATGGTGTCCTCGTTGTGGATCGCGTTGAGCAGGCGCTCGTAGGTCAGGTGCAGCAGGGCCATCGCCGGGCCCTCGTAGATGCCGCGGGACTTCGCCTCGATGATGCGGTTCTCGATCTGGTCGGACATGCCCAGGCCGTGGCGACCACCGATGGTGTTGGCCGCCATGACGAGCGCGACGGCGTCGCCGCCGAAGTCGTCACCGTTGATCGCGACCGGGCGCCCGCGCTCGAAGCGCACGGTGACGTCCTCGGCCTCGATGGCGACCTGCGGGTCCCAGAAGCGCACGCCCATGATCGGCTCGACCGTCTCGAGCGAGACGTCGAGGTGCTCGAGGGTCTTGGCCTCGTGGGTGGCGCCCCAGATGTTGGCGTCGGTGGAGTAGGCCTTCTCCGCGCTGTCGCGGTAGGGCAGGTCGCGGGCGGTGAGCCACTCGGACATCTCCTGGCGGCCGCCGAGCTCGGTGACGAAGTCGGCGTCGAGCCAGGGCTTGTAGATGCGCAGCCCGGGGTTGGCCATGAGGCCGTAGCGGTAGAAGCGCTCGATGTCGTTGCCCTTGAAGGTCGAGCCGTCGCCCCAGATCGAGACGCCGTCCTCCTTCATGGCGCGCACGAGGAGGGTGCCGGTGACGGCCCGGCCCAGGGGAGTGGTGTTGAAGTAGGTGCGTCCGCCGCTGCGGATGTGGAAGGCGCCGCACGCGATGGCGGACAGGCCCTCCTCGACCAGCGGGCCCTTGCAGTCGACCAGTCGCGACAGCTCCGCGCCGTACTGGCCGGCGCGGCCCGGGATCGACTCGATGTCGTCCTCGTCGTACTGGCCGAGGTCGGCGGTGTAGGTGCACGGCACCGCCCCCTTCTCGCGCATCCACGCGACGGCCACCGAGGTGTCGAGACCGCCGGAGAAGGCGATGCCGACACGTTCACCTGCAGGAAGAGAAGTCAGTACCTTGGACACGCCACACAGCCTAGGTCCTCCCCGTCCGCGCGGGCTCCACCGGTCCATCAGCGCGGCGAAGGGAGGAGCCCCACGCGTTCACCCAGTGGTCACGGAGCCGACACGGCGGCGTCGGCCGGGGGTGCGGCCGGCCCGCCTAGCGTCGCGCCCATGAACGCCACCAAGATCGCCACCGCCCTCGTCGCCGCCGCGGCACTCGTCGTGCCGGCCGCGACCGCGACCGCCACGCCGGCCGCCTCGCCGGAGAAGTCCCAGTCCTCCGGTAACCCGGGATACCGGGAGAAGAACATGGCCGACCCCCTCGTCCTCGCCCACCGCGGTGCCTCCGGCTACCGCCCGGAGCACACGCTGGCCGCCTACGACCTGGCCGTCGAGCAGGGTGCCGACTACATCGAGCCCGACCTGGTGATGACCAAGGACGGCGTGCTCGTCGACCGCCACGAGCCGGAGATCTCGGGGACGACCGACGTCGCCGACCACCCGGAGTTCGCCGACCGCAAGACGACCAAGAACCTCGACGGCAAGCCCGTGACGGGGTGGTTCGTCGACGACTTCACGCTCGCCGAGCTGAAGACCCTGCGCGCCAAGGAGCGCCTGGGCAGCATGCGTCCAGAGTCTGCGAGCTACGACGGGCAGTTCGAGGTGCCCACCTTCGAGGAGGTGCTCGCCACGCGAGAGGCCCTGTCCCGCAAGACCGGTCGCGTCATCGGCATCATCCCGGAGATCAAGCACTCCACCTACCTCCACGACGAGGGCTTCGACCCCGAGGCCGAGGTCGCCCGTCTGGTCACCGAGTACCACCTCAACCACCCCAAGGCGCCGCTGTGGGTGCAGTCCTTCGAGCTCACCGCGCTCAAGGACCTGCGTGACGAGCACGGCTACAAGGGCAAGAGCACCTTCCTCACGACGGTCAAGGGCGGCCCCTACGACCTGCACGAGCAGGGGACGACCTATGCCGAGCTGACCACCGCCGCGTCGATGCAAGACCTGTCGCAGTGGATCGACGGCTTCGGCCCGGAGAAGAACGCCGTCATCGCGCGCAACGCCGACGGCAGCCTGGGTGAGCCGACGAGCTTCGTCGAGGACGCCCACGCCGCGGGGCTCAAGGTCACGCCGTGGACCTTCCGCTCGGAAAACTCCTTCCTGCCGGTCGACTACCGCATCGGCACCGACCCGGCGACGCACGGCCGGGCCAAGGACGAGGTGACCCGCTTCTTCGAGGTCGGCATCGACGGCGCCTTCTGCGATCAGCCCGATGTCTGCGTCGAGGCGCGCGCGGACTTCCTCGAGCAGGACTGAGCCGACCGGCAGGACGAAGGGAGGGCGCGCCCGGCGCACCCTCCCTTCGTCATGAGGTTAGGCTTACCTTCATTCGACGTGGAGGAGGCCCCAGTGGCACAGGACGCACAGCTGGCCAGGACGGTGGTCGCGACAGCGAGCTGCCTCGAGGTGGGACTGATGGGCAGCCGTGCTCCCGTCAGCCGGCACGCCACCGACGGCTCCGGAGCGGTGTTCTTCGCCCTGGCGGAGGCCGCTCCCGACTGCGTCCACCTGGCGGTCCCGGGTGAGCCCGGACCGGTCGTCGACGCGGTCGCGTACGACGTCTCGTCGGTGGCGCACCCGGGGCGCCTGCGCGGGCTGGTGCGACTCTCCGGCCCGGCCGAGGTCATGACGGAGCCCGTCACCGACGACCTCCGCGAGCACCTCGGTCTGGCCGAGGACGGGCTCGTCGGCCGCCTCGTCCCGGACACCGTCACGCTCGAATGGACCGTCGAGCGGGGCCGCTCCGACCGGTCGCCCGTCGACGTCGACGCCGGGGACTACGCCCTCGCGGACATCGACGCCCTCGGCGGCTGGCAGGACGGCTGGATGGCCCACCTCGATCAGCACCACCGCGACGACCTGCGTGATCTCGTGGCCCACGAGGTGCAGCCGGTCGCGGTGGTCCGTCCGGTCCACGCCGACGAGCGGGGCATCGTGCTCCGTGAGCACATGGGCACCTACCAGCGCGACATCAGGGTGGCCTTCCCGCAGCGTGTCCGGTGCGGGTGCGAGGCGGTCGAGGCGCTCACGAGCATCATGGCGGTGCATGCCGCGGGGGTGAGCTGCTCGGTCCGTGGTGGTCTTGACCTCAACCGGACTTCAGGTCACAGACTCGGCCCATGACCGACATCGACCTGGCCGCATACCTCGGGCGCACGGGCGCTGCGGAGGAGACTCTGTCCCTCGCGGCGCTGACCCGGCTACTCCACGCCCACGTGACGACCTTCCCCTTCGACACCGTCGACGTGCTCCTCGGCCAGCACCGGGGCGTGGACCTCGACACGGTCGGGGCGAAGTTCCTCGACCACCACCGGGGCGGGTACTGCTTCGAGCACGCGACCCTCTTCCATGCGGTGCTCCTCGCCCTCGGCTACGACGCCCGCCTGCTCCTCGGGCGCGTCGGTGACCCGGCCACGGCCCCACGGACCCACCTCGCGGTGGTCGTGACGATCGACGGCGTTCGCCACCTGTGCGACCCCGGCATCGGGGTGCCGCCGACGGCGCCGATCGAGCTGCGCGACGGTGCCCGCGTCGAGGGCGGGATCTGGCCGCACGAGATCCGCCGGGTCGACGAAGGGAGCGCCGGCGCGGCCTGGCAGCTGTGGCGGGTGCGCTCCGGGGGCTGGGAGCACATGCACACGATGGACGAGCTGCAGGTGCGGGAGGTCGATGTCGCGATGGGCCACCACTGGACGTCCACGTCGCCGCGCTCGCACTTCCGCCGCTCGCTCACGCTCGCTCGCCACGGGGTGGCCGCCGACGGCACCCCGGTCCAGGTGTCGGTGTCCACGGACACGATCACCGAGCGGAGGGCAGGGGAGCCCTCGCGGCAGCGTCCGTACGCGGTGGAGGAGCTGCCCGAGCTCCTGCCCCTGCTCGGCATCCGCCTCGACAGCCCGGAGGCCACGAGACTCGTCGAGCGAGTCCGTGGCCTCCGGGAGGGTGTGCGCTGAGCCGTGACCTGCGCCGGGTCAGGCGTCGCCCCCGGCGTTGCCGGACGTCCCGGCGGTGACGTCGAGCAGCCGGTACTTCTCGGCGGCCTTCGCCGGCACGTCCTCGGCGACCCAGCCCCGGTCGGCGAGCATCTGGAGGGCGCGGACCGCCATCGACGGGCCGTCGACGTGGAAGTAGCGGCGCGCGGCAGCCCGGGTGTCGGAGAAGCCGAACCCGTCCGTGCCCAGCGCGGAGTACTCCTCGGGGACCCACGGGCGGATCTGGTCCTGGACCTGCTTCATGTAGTCCGAGACGGCGACGATCGGGCCGATCGACCCCTCGAGCGCCTGCGTGACGTACGGCGTGCGGCGCTCCTCCTCGGGGTGGAGGAAGCGGTGCTCGTCGCAGGCCATCGCCTCACGGCGCAGCTCGCTCCAGCTCGTGACCGACCAGACGTCGGCGACGACGCCCCAGTCCTCGCGCAGCAGCTCCTGGGCCTCGAGCGCCCACGGCATGCCGACGCCGCTCCCGAGGAGCTGGCAGCGCGGCGGGGTGTCGCCGAGCCCGGAGTCGTCACCCGCGGAGTAGCGGTAGATGCCCTTGAGGAGCCCGTCGACGTCGAGCCCCTCGGGCTCGGCCGGCTGGACGATCGGCTCGTTGTAGAGGGTGAGGTAGTAGATGAGGTTGCGGCTCGGGTCGGCCTGAGGGGCGTCCCCTCCGTACATCCGCTCGAGGCCGTCACGCATGATGTGCGCGATCTCGAAGCCGTAGGCCGGGTCCCAGGCCACGACAGCGGGGTTGGTCGCGGCGAGCAGCGGCGAGTGGCCGTCGGCGTGCTGGAGACCCTCACCCGTGAGCGTGGTCCGCCCGGCGGTCGCGCCGAGCATGAAGCCGCGGGACATCTGGTCGGCGGCCGCCCAGATCCCGTCGCCGGTCCGCTGGAAGCCGAACATCGAGTAGAAGATGTAGACCGGGATCATCGGCTCGCCGTGCGTGGCATAGCTCGTCGCCGCAGCGGTGAAGGCAGCCACCGACCCCGCCTCGTTGATGCCGGTGTGGAGGATCTGCCCCTGCTCGGACTCCTTGTAGGCGAGCATGAGGTCCGCGTCGACCGAGGTGTAGTTCTGCCCGTGGGGGTTGTAGATCTTCTTGTTCGGGAAGAAGGAGTCCATCCCGAAGGTCCGCGCCTCGTCGGGGATGATCGGCACGATCCGATCGCCGAAGCCCTGCTCCCGCATGAGGTCCTTGATGAGCCGGACCCAGGCCATCGTCGTGGCGATCTCCTGCTTGCCGGAACCCTTCGCCATCTGGCTGTAGGCCTTGTCGCCCGGGAGGGGCGGGGCGGCGTACTGCACCCGCCGCGAGGGCAGACCGCCTCCGAGCTTCGTCCGGCGCTCCTTGAGGTACTGGATCGCCTCGTCGTCCTCGCCCGGGTGGTAGTAGGGCGGCAGGTAGGGGTCCTTCTCGAGCTCCTCGTCCGAGATCGGGATCTTCAGCCCGTCCCGCAGGCCCTTGAGGTCCTCGATCGTCAGCTTCTTCATCTGGTGGGTCGCGTTGCGCCCGGCGAAGCTCGAGCCGAGGCCGTACCCCTTGATCGTCTTCGCGAGGATCACCGTCGGCTGACCGGTGTGCTCCATCGCGGCGCGGTAGGCGGCGTAGACCTTGTTGTAGTCGTGGCCACCGCGCTTGAGCTTCCACCAGATGTCGGCGTCGGACCAGTCCTCGACGAGCTTGCGGGTCCGGGGGTCGCGGTTGAAGAAGTTGTCCCGCACGTAGGCGCCGTCGTTGGCGCGGAAGGTCTGGTAGTCGCCGTCCGGCGTCTGGTTCATGAGGTTGACGAGCGCCCCGTGCCGGTCGGCGGCGAGGAGCGGGTCCCACCCCCGGCCCCAGACGACCTTGATGACATTCCACCCGGCTCCGCGGAAGTAGGCCTCGAGCTCCTGGATGATCTTGCCGTTGCCACGGACCGGGCCGTCGAGCCGCTGGAGGTTGCAGTTGACGACGAAGGTGAGGTTGTCCAGCTCCTCGAAGGCCGCGGTCTGCAGCAGGCCACGGCTCTCCGGCTCGTCCATCTCGCCGTCGCCGAGGAAGGCCCACACGTGCTGCTGGGAGGTGTCCTTGATGCCCCGGTTGTGCAGGTACTTGTTGAACTGCGCCTGGTAGATCGCGTTCATCGGGCCGATGCCCATCGACACCGTCGGGAACTCCCAGAAGTCCTGCATGAGCCGCGGGTGGGGATAGGACGGCAGGCCCGAGTCGGCCTGGCCGGCGAGGTGCGCGGCCTCCTGGCGGAAGCCGTCCATCTCCTGCTCGTCGAGCCTCCCCTCGAGGAAGGCCCGGGCATACATGCCGGGGGAGGCATGGCCCTGGATGAAGATCTGGTCGCCGCCGCCGGGGTGGTCCTTGCCGCGCCAGAAGTGGTTGAAGCCCACCTCGTACATCGTCGCCGCGGAGGCATACGAGGAGATGTGACCGCCCACGCCGAGCCCGGGACGCTGGGCGCGGTGGACCTGGATCGCGGCGTTCCAGCGGATCCAGGCGCGGTACTGGCGCTCGACCTCCTCGTCACCGGGGTACCAGGGCTCGTTGGACGGCGAGATCGTGTTGACGTAGTCGGTCGTCGTCAGCGACGGCACGCCCACGCGCTTCATCCGCGCGCGCTCCAGCAGACGCAGCATCACGTAGCGGGCCCGCGAGCGGCCGGACTCGTCGATGAGCGCATCGATGGACTCGAGCCACTCCGCCGTCTCCTCCGAGTTGATGTCCGGCAAGTGGGTCGGAATCCCGTTGAGGATGGGTCCGTCGCTGAGGTGATCTGCCGATCCGGGCACGTCGTCGTCCTTTCCAAGACCATTCCTCCGGGGGTGTCGGAGGACACATCCATCTTCCCCGGTGGTGGTGCGGGTCACAAACCCGGCTCAGTCCGTGATCCGCTCCGGGTGGCTGAGGGCGGTCGCCCGCGGCTCCCGGACGAAGCCGAGGAGGGTCAGGCCCGCGCGGTCGGCCACCTCGACGGCCAGCGTCGTCGCGGCGGAGACGCAGGCGAGGACGGGCACGCCGGCGACCGCCGCCTTCTGGGCGATCTCGAAGCCGGCCCGGGAGGAGACGAGGAGCACGTGCCCACGAAGGGGGAGACCCCCTTCGCGCGCAGCCCACCCGAGGACCTTGTCCACCGCGTTGTGCCGGCCGATGTCCTCGCGGACGGCGAGCACGGTCCCGTCGGGCCCGAGGAGCGCCGCGGCATGGACCCCGCCGGTGGCCTCGAAGACCTTCTGCCGCTCGCGCATCGCGGCCATGCCCGCGTGGATCGCCGCGAGCGGCACCCGGACGTCGTCATCCGAGGGGCGGTGCGGCAGGACGGCGAGCAGGTCGTCCACGGACGCCGACCCGCACACCCCACAGGCGCTCGTCGCGACCTCGGTCCGCTCGGTGACCGGTCGCCGCAGGGAGACCCCGGCCGCGAGGGTCACCTCGACGACGTTGAAGGTCGGCGAGCCGTCCGGCGCGGTGTCGGTGCAGTGCATCATCGTCGCGACGTCCTCGGCCCCCGCGACGAGTCCCTCCGCGACGAGGTGCCCGAGGGCGAGGTCGAAGTCATCGCCGGGCAGGCGCATCGTCGTCGTGACCGTCGTCGACGGCGGACGAAGGGGGGAGCTCCCGGCAGGCACGCCGCCGTCGGGCAGGGCCGCGACCCGGATCTCGAGCGGCTCCTCGACGGCGACCGACTCGATGCGACGCAGGGTGCGTCCGTCACGTCGCTCCACCTTGAGCCGCTGCGTCACCCGACCCATCGGGCACCTCCTTGCTCGCTTGCACGTCGCTCGTCCACCACGCGTCCAGCCTACGGACCGTGGTCTGGTGTGATGGTGCCGTGGACGAGCAGCCGACCCCGCCCCCTTCGGTCCCGCACGTGCTCCCGCTGCACGGTGACGGTGGCGCGGACTGGCGGCCCGTCTCGCCCGCGCTCGCCCGCGTGCGCCGGGTGAGCACGAGCGCGGTGCTCCTGCCGGTGGCGCTGGCCCTCGGCGTGGCCGCGGCGCTGTTGTGGCCCTGGCTGGCGGTCGGCTCCGCGCTGGTCGTCGTCATCTGGGCCTGGCTCATGTGGCTCATCGGGGTCCAGGTGCGGGCGATGAGCTGGGCCGAGCTGCCCGAGGAGCTGGCCATCCGCCGGGGTCGCATGTGGCGGCGCCTGGTCACCGTGCCCTACGGCCGCATCCAGTACGTCGACCTCAGCTCCGGTCCCTACATGCGACGCGCCGGGCTGGCCGAGATCACCGTCAACACCGCCTCGCCGGCGAGCAGCGGGACGATCTGCGGCCTGCCGGCCGACGTGGCCGAGGAGCTGCGTGTGCGTCTGGCCGCACGTGGCGAGGCGCAGCGAGCAGGACTGTGACCGGAGCCGACGCCGACGGGTTCGCCCGGGTCCACCCGATCTCGCCCTTCATCCGCGGCGGGCTCGTCGTCCTCGGCGTGCTCGGCTACCTCGTGAGCCAGCAGATCGACACCCTCGCCGCGGCCTTCGGTGGTGGTGACGGCGGCTCGGGCCGGGGAGGGCCCGCGGGCGCTGTGCCGGGTGTCGCGACGCTGCTGCAGGTCGGCGCGGTCGCACTCGTCGTCCTCGGCGCGATCCTCCTCGGCCTCGTGTCCTGGTGGTTCACGCGTTACCGGATCGGCGAGGACAGCATCGAGATGCGCACGGGCGCCCTCTTCCGCCAGCACCGTCAGGTGCGCTACGACCGCATCCAGGCCGTTGACGTCGTGCGGCCGCTGCTCGCCCGCCTGTGCGGCCTGTCGGAGGTGCGCGTCGAGTCGGCGGGCGGCGGCGACTCGCACCTGTCGATCGCCTACCTGCGAGCCGCCGACGCCGAGTCGGTCCGAGAGCGTCTGCTGGGCCTGGCCCATCGGGCGGCGGCCGGCCCGCCCGAGACCGCCGGGTCTCCCGAGGAGGGCGGGCTCGGGCCCGATCGCCGCGCAGGTGACCGCCCGGAGGAGCGGCTGTTGAGCGTGCCGCCGGGACGGATCGTCGCCTCGGTGCTGCTGAGCGGCGAGGCGATCTTCCTCGCCGGCATCGGCGTCATCGCGGTCGTCCTCGCGCTCGTCGGCCTCGCCCCGGCCGTCACCGGGTTCTTCCCCGTCGTCGTCGTGGCCGGCGGCCGCGCGCTGCTGCGCCTCACCCGCTGGTGGGGCCTGGTCATCGGGCTGCGCGGGGGCACCCTGACCAGCCAGCGCGGCCTGACCGACACCCGTACCTCGTCCGTGCCGATCAACCGTGTGCAGGCCGTCGCGATCGAGCAGCCCTGGCTGTGGCGCCGTCCCGGATGGTGGTCGCTCAAGGTCAACGTCGCCGGCGCCGAGATCGGCTCGGCGTCCGAGGCGGCGTCCGACGCCGTCCTCGTCCCCGTCGCGACCACCGACGAGGTGCTGCGGCTGCTCGCCGTCGTCACCGACGACCCCGAGACCACCGCTGAGGTCGGGTCGCTCGTGGGGGCCACCCCCGACGGGTTCGTCGGCCAGCCGCGACGCGCCCGGTGGGTCCACCCCTTCGCCCACCGCCACATCGGCTACCTGGCCGGGCGCCGGGCCCTGGTCCTGCGACGCGGCTGGCTCGACCGCAGCCTGCAGGTCGTGCCGTGGCACCGGGTCCAGTCGCTCACGGTGAGCCAGGGGCCCGTGTCGCGCCGTCTCGACCTCGCGAGCGTCGCGGTGGTGAGCACGGTCGGGCCGGTGAGCCCCGAGGTCTGCCACCTCGACCGGGCGCGCGCCGAGGCGCTGCGCGGGCTCGTCGAGGCGCACGCGAGCCCCGCGCGACGCGAGGAAGACGGTGGACCTGCTTGCAACCGCGGGCCGGACACGGTGGACTATGAGGGATGAGTGATCAGCGAGCAGCAGAAGGGACCAGTGTCGTGACGGGGGAGCCCCGGTCCGCGGGAGCGGATCTTGCCGAGGCCGCGGTGGAGAAGCTCGGCTTCACCACCGGGCAGATCGTGCAGGAGTACGGCTGGGACGACGACGTCGACGAGGACCTGCGGGCGGCGGTCCAGGACGTCATCGGCGAGGAGCTCGAGGACGAGGACTACACCGGCGTCGTCGACGCGGTGATCCTGTGGTGGCGCGACGGCGACGGTGACCTGACCGACGCGCTCGTCGACACCCTCGGCACCCTCGCGGAGGGCTCCTCGATCGTGCTCCTCACGCCCCGTCCCGGTCAGGCGGAGGAGGTCGACCCCAGCGAGGTCGACGAGGCGGCGACGACCGCGGGCCTGCACACCTCCGGGTCGGTCATGTGCTCCGAGGAGTGGGTGGCCACCCGGCTGGCCGCGCCCAAGGGCGCGCGCTGAGCCTGTCTGTCGGGCAGCACGCTCCCGACTTCACCCTGCGCGACCAGAACGGCCGTGACGTCTCGCTCGCCGAGCTGCGTGCCGACCGGGCCGTGCTCCTGGTCTTCTACCCCTTCGCCTTCTCGGGCATCTGCACCGGCGAGCTCGGGGAGATCCGCGACGACCTCGGGCGCTTCGAGTCCGAGCAGGTGACGACCGTGGCGATCTCGTGCGACCCGATGTTCAGCCTGCGGGCCTGGGCCGACCAGGAGGGCTACTTCTTCCCCCTGCTGTCCGACTTCTGGCCGCACGGGCAGGTGGCTCGGGCCTACGGCGTCCTCGACGACGAGCGCGGGATGGCCCGGCGAGGGACCTTCCTCGTCGACCCCGCCGGACGCGTGGCCTGGTCGCTCGTCAACCCCACGGGGCAGGCGCGTGACTTCACCGGCTACCACGAGGCGCTCGCGCAGCTCGGCGGTCCCTGACGGGCCTGCACGACGGGTAGTCTTCGCCCTCATGAGCGATGACATCCTCGAGGTGGACCTGCTGGCCTTCGAGTCCGGGGACGCTGAGCGCGAGCGGGCCGTCGTCGACGGCCTGATGACGTCGCTGGAGACCGGCTTCGTCTACGTCAAGCACGACCTGTCGGAGGACCTCATCGACAGCGCCTACGGGATGCTCGAGGAGTTCTTCACCGCCGAACGCGAGGTCAAGGAGCAGTTCGTCGCGCCGGGCACCCACGGGCAGACCGGCTACACGGGGCTGCTCGTCGAGACCGCCGCGACCGCCGACGTCGCGGACTGGAAGGAGATGCTCAACTGGGGCCCCGCGATCCCTGCCGGGCACCCGCTGCGCACCCGCTACCCGCACCGCTACCACGACCCGGTGCTTCCCGAGTCGGCCGTGCCGGGCATCACCGAGACGCTGACGACCTTCCACCGCTCGGTCGCCGACCTGCAGCGGCGGGTGCTGCGCATCATCGCGACCGGTGTCGGTGCCCACCCCGACTACTTCGAGAAGATGCTCGTCGACGGGCCGACCCTCTCCCGCGCAATCCACTACCCGGCGATGGAGTCCGCGCCCGAGGCGCCCCACGTGTGGGCCGCGGAGCACGCCGACATCAACCTCATCACCGCCCTGCCGCGGGCGACCGCGGCCGGTCTGCAGGTGCGCCTCAAGGACAGTGGCGAGTGGATCGACGCGATCGCCCCCGACGGCGGCGCGATCATCAACACCGGTCTCATGCTCGAGGTCGTGACCAACGGCGTCATCGAGCCCGGCATCCACCGGGTCGTCGCGGCCCCCGGCCAGGAGGGCGACCGCTACTCCGTCGTGCAGTTCACCCACCCGACGCCGTGGACGGTCCTCAGCCCGCTCGTGTCGACGGTCACCGAGGCGACCCCGCAGCTCTTCTCGCCGATCAGCGCGGCCGATGCCCTCGACCTCGTCCTCTACGAGATCAACCTCATCGAGGACGCGCGGCGCGTCTGAGGTCGGGTCGCGGCCTGACACAATGACGCCGGCGCCCCCTCGGGGCGTCCGGGGCCTGTAGCTCAGTTGGTAGAGCACCGCGTTTACACCGCGGGTGTCGTCGGTTCGAGCCCGGCCGGGCCCACATGAGCCACCTTCGCCTCCAGGACGTCCTGGCGGTCCTCGAGCAGACCTTCCCGCTCGACTCGGCGCAGTCGTGGGACCGCGTCGGCCTCGTGACCGGCGACCCCGAGCAGCCCGTGCGGCGCATCCACGCCGCGGTCGACCCGACCCTCGCCGTCATCGAGGAGGCCCGCGAGGCCGGAGCGGACCTGCTCGTCACGCACCACCCGTTGCTCCTGCGCGGCGTGCACTCGGTCGCCACGACGAGCGCGAAGGGAGCGGCCGTCACCTCGCTCGTCGTCGGAGACGTCGCCCTCTACGTCGCGCACACCAACGCCGACGTCGCCGAGCCGGGCGTCAACACCGCCCTGGCCACCGCGTGCGGCCTGACGACGAGCGAGCCGCTGAGCGTCGAGGAGGGCCGCCCCATGGGACGCGTCGGTGACCTCGACGAGCCGGTGACCCTCGCGGACTTCGCGTCGGGCCTGGCGGCGGCGCTCCCTTCGGCACCGGCGGGGGTGCGGGTGTCCGGCCCGCCCGACGCGCAGGTGCGCCGCGTGGCCCTGCTCGGCGGGGCCGGCGACGGGCTGCTCGACGCGGCGGCCGCGGCCGGTGCGGACGTCTACGTCACCTCCGACCTGCGCCACCACCCGGTGCTCGAGGCCCGCGAGGAGGCCACGAGCCGGGCCGGCACCCCCTTCGTCGTCGACGCCGGTCACTGGGCCACCGAGTCGCTGTGGCTGCACGAGATGCTCGAGCGTCTCGTGGGGTCGCTCGCCGCGGCGGGCCACGATGTGATGGGCTTGGACACCCACGTGAGCACCATCTGCACCGACCCGTGGACCTTCACCGTCGGCGCCCGACCCCTCCAAGGAGACCCGCAGTGAAGGCAGACCCCTTCGTCCAGGCACGACTCCTCGAGCTGCAGGCTCTCGACACGAGGCTGCAGCAGATCGACCACGCGCGCACCCGGGTGCCGCAGATCGCCGCGCTCGCGGAGGCGCGGGCCCGGCTGCAGCAGGTGAGCGACGACGTGGTGCGTGTCGAGACGGGTCTGTCGGACATCCGTCGCGAGGTCGAGCGGGCCGAGACCGACGTGCAGCAGGTGCGCGACCGGGCGGCCCGCGACCAGGCGCGGCTCGAGGCCGGCACCGGCATGACCTCCAAGGACCTCACCTCGCTCCAGCACGAGCTGCAGACCCTCGCGCGTCGTCAGGCCGAGCTCGAGGACGTCGAGATCGAGGTCATGGAGCGCCAGGAGGGCGCCGAGGCCCGGCTCACCGAGCTGACCACCGAGCGCGACGCGGCCCAGGCCGAGGTCGACCGACTCACGGCCGAGCGGGACACCGCCGTGGGTGACCTCGACGCCGAGCGGGTCGAGGTCGAGCGGCCGCGAGCCGACCTCGTCGGCGGCATCGACGACAAGCTCCTCGCCCTCTACGACCGCATCCGTGACAGCTCGGGCGGTCTCGGGGCGGCGGAGTTCACGCACGGCCGCTGCGGCGGCTGCCGGCTGGAGCTCAACCCGGTCGACGTCTCGGCCATCGAGCGGGCCGCGAGCGACGAGGTCGTGCGGTGCGAGGAGTGCGGCCGCATCCTCGTGCGCACCCATACCGAGAGCTGATGGGGCGCACGCTCCGCGTCGAGGCCGACGGTGGGTCCCGCGGCAACCCCGGCGTGGCCGGGTACGGCGCACTCGTGCGTGACGAGGCCGGGACCGTCCTCGTCGAGCTCGCCGCCCCCATCGGCACCGCGTGCAACAACGTCGCCGAGTACCGAGGCATGCTCGCCGGGCTGGCGGCGGCACATCGGATCAGCGCCGACGCCGAGGTCGTCGTCGCCATGGACTCCCAGCTCGTCGTCGAGCAGATGTCCGGTCGCTGGAAGGTCAAGCACCCCGACATGCGCGCCCTCGCGCAGCAGGGCCGCGACCTCGTCGCCCGCATCGTCGACGCCGGTGGCAGTGTCGACTTCGTGTGGGTGCCACGAGCGGACAACTCCGCGGCCGATGCCCTGTCCAACCGGGGCATGGACGGTGACGAGGTCGAGGACTGGCACGCCGACGAGCAGGAGCGCGACGACCTTGCGCCGTCCCGTGACGGCGAGCAGGAGCCGGCTCGACCATGGAGCGGCCGGGGCACCCCAACGCGCGTGGTGCTCGTGCGCCACGGGGTCACCGCGTTCACCGAGCAGGGGCGCCTCGACGGGCGAGGTGGGTCCGACCCGGACCTCACCGACGCCGGCCGGCGCCAGGCGCAGCGAGCGGCCGAGCTCGTCGCAGGGCTCGTCGGAGACGACCCCGTGCAGGTCGTCACGTCGGACCTGGCCAGGGCGCGGCAGACCGGAGCGGTGATTGCCGAGCGGCTCGGGACCGCGATCGAGGTCGATCGGGACTGGGACGAGCAGTCCTTCGGCGACTGGGACGGCGCCGCGGTGCGTGACCTCGTCAAAGACGCTGCCGAGGAGTTCCGGGCGCTGCGCGACGACCGGGGTTACGCCCGGCCCGGGGGAGAGAGCCACGACGAGATGCTCGAGCGGGTGCTCGGTGCGTGGGAGCGGGTGGTCGCGCGCGGGGGCACGGTCGTCGTCGCGAGTCACCGCAAGCCCATCCTCGCGGTGCTCGGTCTGGTCCTGGCTCTCCCGCACGAGTCCATGTGGCGGATCGCGGGGTCACCCGGGTCCCTCACCGGCATCGAGGCCTGGCCCGACGGGCAGGCCGTCGTCGCCTTCACCAACCGCACCTGAGAGGCGCCGACATCGACGACCTGCCCACCTGGCTCACGGCCTCCGGCCTCGTCGGGGCCGTGCTCTTCGGGCTGCTCTCCGCCTACTTCCCGCCGCTCAACGCCGAGATCTACGCCATCGCCGCCCCGGTGATCTTCCCCGAGACCTGGGCGCTGCACGTGGCGGCCATGACCGCCGGACTCGTCGCGGGCAAGATGACCCACTTCGTGGCCGCCGCCAAGGGGGCCGAGGCCTACACCCGGCGACGCGAGGCCAAGGAGGCCCGCGAGGCGCAGGAGGCGGCCGACCAGCGCCGCACCGTCGGTCCGGTCCGCGAGCGCCTCACCCGGTGGAGCAAGGCGATGATCGACGTCCTCGACCGCCCGCGTCTCGGGCCGCTCGTCATGCTCGCCAGCTCAGGCATCGGCTTCCCGCCGCTGGCCGTCGTCACCGTCGCCGCCGGGATCAAGCGGGTCAGCGCGGTCACCTTCCTCGCCGTGACGACGATCGGCTGCCTCGCCCGCTTCCTCGCGACATCGTGGCTGGTCAGCCACGGCGTCTCCCTGGGGCACTGACGCCCGCACCCGCCGACGTCTCGGGTGCTGACCCGAGCGGGGCGTGTGGGGGAGCGGTGACTAGCCTGACGCCATGAGTCAGCACGCAGACCTCACCCCCCAGGAGGCGTGGGAGCGCCTCGAGAGCGACCCCCACGCGGTGCTCGTCGACGTGCGCACGCAGGCCGAGTGGTCCTTCGTCGGGCTGCCCGACCTGACGTCGATCGGCAAACGGGTCGTCCCCGTCGAGTGGACGACCTTCCCCGAGGGCGCTCCCAACCCGCACTTCCTCGACCAGCTGCGCACCGCGCTGCCGAGCGAGGACGCACCCGTGCTCTTCCTGTGCCGTTCGGGCGCTCGCTCCGCTGCGGCGACGGCCACGGCATCTGCCGCTGGGTACACCGGTGCGGTCAACGTCACCGAGGGCTTCGAGGGAGAACTCGACGCGCAGGGACACCGCGCCGTCAACGGCTGGAAGCAGGCCGGCCTGCCGTGGAGGCAGGGGTGAGCGCGACTCCCTTCGGCCCGGGCAACCCTCGTCCCTACCTCGATCCCGAGGGGCTGTCCCCGCAGACCCTCGCGGTGCGGGGCGGGCAGGCCAGGTCGACCTTCGACGAGACCTCCGAGGCGCTCTACCTGACCTCCGGCTTCGTCTACGGCAGCGCCGAGGAGGCCGAGGCGGCCTTCACCGACGAGGTGGAGAAGTTCGTGTACTCGCGCTACGGCAACCCGACCGTGGCGATGCTCGAGGAGCGGCTGCGGCTGCTCGAGGGAGCCGAGGCGGCCTACGCGACGGCATCGGGCATGTCTGCCGTCTTCACCGCCCTCGCGGCGCTCCTGGCACGGGGGGACCGGGTCGTCTCCTCCCGTGGCCTCTTCGGCAGCTGCTTCGTCATCCTCGACGAGATCCTGCCGCGGTGGGGTGTCGAGACCGTCTTCGTCGACGGGCCTGACCTCGACCAGTGGCGCGAGGCGCTGTCCGAGCCGACGACCGCGGTGTTCTTCGAGACGCCGAGCAACCCGATGCAGGAGCTCGTCGACATCGGCGCGGTGAGCGAGCTCGCGCACGCCGCGGGCGCGCAGGTCGTCGTCGACAACGTCTTCGGCACGCCCGTCTTCTCCCGGCCGCTCGAGCACGGCGCCGACATCGTCGTCTACTCGGCGACCAAGCACATCGACGGCCAGGGCCGCGTGCTCGGCGGCGCGATCCTCGGGCCGCAGGACTACATCGACGGCCCCGTCCGCAACCTCATCCGGCACACCGGTCCGTCGCTGTCGCCCTTCAACGCCTGGGTGCTGCTCAAGGGCCTGGAGACGATGGACCTGAGAGTGCGACGCATGGCCGAGTCCTCGCTCGCGGTCGCCCGGGCCCTGCAGGAGCACCCCAAGGTGGCCCGGGTCATCCACCCGTGGCTCCCGGAGCACCCCCAGCACGAGCTGGCTCGGCGGCAGATGACCGGGGGTGGCACGGTCGTCACCTTCGACATCGAGGGGGGCAAGGCTGAGGCCTTCGCGGTGATGAACTCGCTGCGCACCGTCGACATCTCCAACAACCTCGGCGACTCCAAGTCGCTCATCACCCACCCGGCGACGACGACCCACCGCCGCATGGGCGAGGAGGCACGGGCCGCGATCGGCATCACCGACGCCACCCTGCGCATCTCGGTGGGTCTCGAGGCCGCCGAGGACCTCATGGCCGACCTGAGGCGCGCGCTGGGCTGACCCCCGCGACCGGTCAGGCGGTGCACCACCGTGGCCGCTCTGGCGACGACTGCACCTCGCGGCGTCCGGTCGGCACCTGGCTCCTCCGGGTTGCTGGGCCTCTGACCACGGTTGTGTGTTGAACCGGTAGTCCTGCGTGCCGGAAGCCTCTGGTGGGGTTCGCCGGCAGGCTGGGCTACCACTTCAACACACAACCCACGGGCGGTCAGGCCCCGAGGGCGAGGACGGCGGCGCCGCCGGCGACGAGCGCCACCGCGAGTCCCTGGGCGACGAGGTGCAGCGGGGCGACCCGCAGTCCGGCCGCGCGCACCCGGTGCAGCCACAGGAGCGTGGCGAGCGACCCCCACGGGGTGACGATCGGCGCGACGTTGGTGCCGACGAGCAGCGCCACGAGCCGCGTGGGTGTCGTCCCGGCAGCCGCCTCGAGGGCGAGATAGCCCGGCAGGTTGTTGAGCAGGTTGGCCGCCAGCGCGCCGAGGCCGGCGACGCGGGCGAGGTCCCCCACGCCCTCGCCCGAACCCGACAGGTCGGCCAGCACGGCTCCCGCGCCCGCGTCGAGCAGCAGCTGCACGAGCACGAAGAGACCGGCGACGACGAGGGCCATGCCCCACGGCGGACGGACCTGGCGCAGCAGGAAGGGGGCACGCCACGCCATCGCGACGAGGAGGACGAGGGCGGCCACGGACGCGACGAGCCACGGCTGCAGACCCACGGCGAAGAGCGGCGCGCTCACGAGACATGTGAGCGCCGCGATCCGCAGCAGGACACGGTCGTGGGGCGCTGCCGGGGGCTCGACGGCGTAGCGCCCGGTCAGCGCCCGACGGTGCACGAGCCCGATGACGAGCAGGGTGCCCGCGACCGCGGCGAGACCGGGCAGCAGGGTCAGCCGCACGAAGTCGCCGTGGCCTGCGCCCAGCGTCGCGAGGTGCTGCACGGCGAGCAGGTTGGTGAGGTTGGAGACGGGGAGGAAGAGCGAGGCGGTGTTGGCCAGGAAGAGCGTCGTCAGCGCGAAGGGGGCTGCCCCCACCCCGACCTGCCGAGCCACCGTGAGCGCGACCGGCGTGAGCAGCACTGCGGTCGTGTCGAGCCCGAGGAAGGCCGTGACGAGGACCGCCAGCGCGGCGAGCAGCAGCCACAGCACGACGGTGCGGTGACCGGCCAGGCGGGCCGTGGCGTGACCCGCGACGTCGAAGACGCCCGCGAGGTCGGCGATCTCGGCGACGACGGTGATGGCCACCAGGAAGGCCATGACCGGAAGGGTCCGGGCGAGGACCTCGGCGGCCTCGGCGGTGCTCACCTCACGGTGGTGTCGAGCACCCAGGGCTGGCCCGGTCGGGCCGGCTCGGTGAGGCCGACCTCGAAGGCCGGCTCGAGCGCGCGGGCGAGCGCCGCGGGCGTCCGCGGCTCCCGGTCGACCCCGAGCAGGTGCCGGGTCACCAGACCGCGGGTGTGCTTGGCCATGTGGGTGGCGCCGGGCACCCGGATCTGCACCCACCGGCGCGACACGTCGCCGCTCGGCGTCCACGCGGCGACATAGGTGCTCGACCGGCAGTCGACGACGAGCCCGGTCCCCGCCGCGGCGGTCAGCTCGTCGTCGAGGACGGGCCGCCAGTGACCCGCGAGGGGGCCCACCCCCGGGAGGTTGACGGCCATCGAGAGCCGGTAGGGCGGGATGCGGTCGGGGGGGCGCACGGCACCGAAGAGGGCCGACACGACGACGATCCAGCGGTTGGCCCGCCGGCGCTGCCCGGGGGTGAGGTCGCCGAGGTCGAGGGCGTCGTAGAGGACGCCGGTGTAGACCTGCGCGGCCGGGGGAGCGGGAGTGCTCATCAGGGCGGTGTTGCGGGCGACCTCGTCGACGAGGTTGGGGCTGACGCCGAGGACCTCGTGGGCGTCGTGGGCAGCGCTCGCCGCGGCGAGCGCGTCGAGCACCTGCTGCCGGTGCGCGGTGAGTGTGGGGAAGGACAGCCGCCCCAGGTCGAGGGGCGTGCCGCGCGAGCGGCCGGTCTTGGACTCCGAAGGGGGCAGCAGCACGAGCACCCCTCGGACGATACGTCAGCCATCTAGGGTGGCTGGCATGGCAGCCGCACAGCGAACCGTCACCCTGCGCCCGAGCGACCCCCAGTCCGGGGAGGTGGTCGCCGCCGCGGGGCTCACGGAGCGCTTCGACGCGATCCGGGCCGAGCAGGAGGTGCCCGACGAGTTCCCCGCGGACGTGCTGGCCGAGGCCGAGCGCGTTGCGGCCCAGCCGCTCTCGCAACCGGAGCGCGACGAGAGCGACCTCCCCTTTGTCACCATCGATCCGCCCGGCTCGATGGACCTTGACCAGGCCATGCACCTGTCGCGGGAGGGCGACGGCTACCGGGTGCGCTACGCGATTGCGCACCTCGAGTCCTTCGTCGAGCCGGGTGGGGCCATCGACGCAGAGGCTCGTCGTCGCGGGCAGACGATCTACGCGCCCGACGAGCGCACGCCGCTGCACCCGCCGGTGCTCAGCGAGGGTGCGGCCAGCCTCCTGCCGGAGGAGGTCCGCCCCGCCTACGTCTGGGACATCCGGCTCGACGCGACGGGCGCCCACACCTCGGCCGAGCTCTACCCGGCGCTGGTGCGCAGCGCCGAGCGGCTGGAGTACACGGCCGTCCAGGCGGCCGTCGACGCAGGGTCCGACGACGAGCGACTGGTGCTGCTCAAGGAGATCGGCGAGCTGCGGATCGCGCTCGAGCAGGAGCGCGGCGGCGCCTCGCTGCCGATGCCGGACCAGCAGGTCGAGGAGGTGGACGGAGGCTTCCGACTCCATCTGCGACCGCTCGTGCCCGCGGAGGACTGGAACGCCCAGATCTCGCTGCTCACCGGCATCGTCGCGGCCGAGATGATGCTCGAGGCCGGAATGGGGATCCTGCGCACCATGCCCGAACCCGAGGAACGCGACGTGCAGCAGCTGCGCCGGATCGCCCGAGCCCTCGGCGTCGAGTGGGCCGAGGGCACCGAGCACGGGACCTTCCTGCGGTCCCTCGACGGGACCGACCCGAAGCACCTCGCGCTGATCCACGAGTCGACCGTGCTCTTCCGCGGGGCTGGCTACACGGCCTTCGACGGCGAGCCCCCCGAGGTCGTCGAGCAGGCGGCCATCGCTGCTCCCTATGCCCACGTGACGGCACCCCTGCGTCGTCTCGTCGACCGCTTCGGGCTGGCGCTGTGCGCCGCGGTGAGTGCGGGCGCGGAGGTGCCCGGGTGGGTGCGCGAGGCGCTCCCGCTCCTGCCGGAGCTCATGGAGGCCTCCGACCGGCGGGCGGGCGCCGTCGAGCGGGCCACGACGGACGCCGTGGAGGCCGCGACCCTGGCCGACCGGGTGGGGCAGTCCTTCGACGCGGTGGTCGTCGACGTCCCGGAGGGCGACGACGGCACGGGGCGCGTCCAGATCCAGCTCGTGGACCCGCCCGTGATGGCCAGGGCATCGGGTGCCGCGGAGCTCGGCGCCGAGGTCACCGTGCGGCTCGAGAGCGTCGACCTGGCGCAGGGCAGGGTCGAGCTCACCGTGGTGTGAGCCCCGCGTGCGACGGGTGGTTTTTGCTCCCTTCGTCCGTGGGCTAGGGTGGGGCCAGCGAAAGGGAGTAGTCCCCAACAGGTGTGTCGACACACTGAGCCTGAGGTTTTGGCCCCGGCTCCGGCACATCGGGCCAGCACCACTGGCGGACGAGACTTTCGACCGGTTTGTCATACGACGTCCCGGTCGAGGCTCGTCGCACGCAGACTCCTCGTCCGGGCTGGACGAGGAGTTTTTTCATGTTCTCAGCACTGGTGCTCAGCACCGTGGTCATCTTCGTCGCCGAGCTCGGCGACAAGAGCCAGCTCATGGCGATGACCTTCGCGACCCGCTACCGGGCCCGCGACGTCATCCTCGGCATCACCGCCGCGACGGCCGTCGTGCACCTGGCCTCGGTCGGCATCGGCTACTTCATCGGCGCGAGCTTCGAGCGCTACCAGGGGCCGATCGTCATCGCTGCCGGCATCGCCTTCCTCGGCTTCGCAGCCTGGACCCTGCGCGGCGACGAGCTGACCGACGAGGAGGCGCAGAAGGCGCGCAAGGCGAAGGGGTCGGCCCTGCTGGCCGTCGGCCTGGCCTTCTTCCTCGCCGAGCTCGGCGACAAGACGATGCTGGCGACGATCACCCTCGCGGTGCGCGAGAACTGGTTCGGCACCTGGATCGGCTCGACCGTGGGCATGGTCGCGGCCGATGCGCTCGCCATCGGCGTCGGCGCCCTGCTCGGGCGCAAGCTGCCCGAGAGGGTCATCAAGTACGGGGCGGCAGCCGCCTTCGCGATCTTCGGACTGGTCCTGATCGCCGAGGGCGCGGGGTGGCTGGGCTGACCTGCGCCGCACCGTAGAATGCTCGTCGGATGAGTCGGCCGGACGGCTGCGTCACCGCCTCGGCGGTGTCGAGGAAAGTCCGGGCTCCACAGGGCAGGGTGGTGGCCAACAGCCACCCGGGGTGACCCGCGGGACAGTGCCACAGAAAGCAGACCGCCACGACGACCTCGGTCGTCGCGGTAAGGGTGAAACGGTGGTGCAAGAGACCACCAGCGATCCGGGTGACCGGATCGGCTCGGTAAACCCCACCCGGAGCAAGTCCAGACAGTGTGCGTCCGAGGGCGGCCCGCCCGAGCACACGGGTAGGACGCTGGAGGTCGTCGGCAACGGCGACCCGAGATGGATGGCCGTCACCCCGGTCCGGGCAACCGGCCCGGGGGACAGAACCCGGCTTACAGGCCGACTCATCCCCCTCCCTTCGCGCCACGTGCCGAAGGGGGTCACTCGCGCGTCGTGTGCCGCACCCATCCGATGAAGGCACCGATCGCCAGGACCACCGCCCCGGCGAGGACCGACTCCCACGGCAGCAGCACGGCCACGAGGAGGCAGCCGATGAACCCGACCGCCGCGACCGCGCGCCCGAGCCAGCCGTCGTCGAGGGTCCATGCGCTGGCATTGGCGATGGCGTAGTAGACGAGCACGCAGAAGCTCGAGAAGCCGATCACCCCGCGCAGGTCGACGAGCACGATCATCACGATGACGAAGCCGGCGACGACGATCTCGGCCCGGCGGGGGACCCGGTGCGGCCCCTCGAGCCGCGCGAGCACCGGTGGCAGGTGCCGGTCGCGCGCCATGGCCAGGACGGTCCGGGAGACGCCCAGTGTCAGGGCGAGCAGCGCGCCGCCGGCCGCGAGCACGGCCGCGATGCGCAGCATGGGGCCCAGCCAGGGCCAGGCGGAGATCTCGGCCGCCTCGGCGAGCGGCGCCTCGCGCGCGGCGACCCACCCGGCACCCAGGGTGCGTCCCAGGGCCACGGTGATGAGCACGTAGAGGCCCAGCACGACGCCCAGGCAGATCGCGACGGCGCGCGGGATGGTGCGCCGCGGCTCGAAGACCTCCTCGCCGAGGGTCGCGACCCGGGCGTACCCGGCGAAGGCGAAGAACATGAAGCCCGCGGCCTGCGCGACGCCCCACCAGCCGCCGGACCCGGGCGGGGTCGGCGGGGGAGCGTCGGCGGTGACCGGTGGGCTCATCAGGAGCACGACGACGAAGGTGAGCACCACGACGAGCACGGCGAGCGCGATCGCCCGCGCGACCCGTGCCGGTCGCTCGATGCTCTGGAGGTTGAGTGCGAGCACCACCAGCACGACGAGGATCGCCACGGCCTCGGACCAGCCGGGGAGCACGTGGACACCGATCGTCAGTGCCATGGCCGCGCACGAGGCGATCTTGCCGCTGATGAAGGCCCACCCGGCCAGGTGCCCCCAGGGCATGCCCAGCCGCTCACGCCCGTAGACGTAGGCACCGCCTGCCCTGGGATATCGGGTCGCCAGCCGTGCGGTCGAGGTGGCGTTGACGACGGCGAGCGCCCCGGCGAGGACGACGGCGAGCAGCAGCAGCGAGCCGGCCCGGGCCGCCGCCGGGGCGAAGACGACGAAGACCCCGGCCCCGAGCATCGAGGCAAGCCCGATCCCGACGGCGTCGGTCAGGCCGAGCCGACGTGAGAGGGCCGGATGGCCCGCTCCCCGCGAGGTCGTCATGGCCCCAGCCTGCCGCATGCGACGGGTCGGGCCGGGCCCGACACCACGAGCCGAGACCGGATCGTGGTCAGGAGCCCTTGGCCGCGAGATGGGCGGCACCGATGATGCCGGCCTTGTTCTTCAGCTTCGCCGCGACGATCGGCGTCCGCAGGTCGAGCAGGGGCAGGAAGGTGTCGGCCTGCTTGCTGACCCCGCCGCCGACGACGAAGAGATCGGGCCACAGCAGCGCCTCGAGGCGCGAGTAGTAGGTCTGCAGGCGCTCCACCCACTCCTGCGTCGACAGGCCCTCGCGCTCACGCACGGACTCCGCGGCGCGGGTCTCGGCGTCGTGCCCGTCGATCTCGATGTGCCCGAGCTCGGTGTTGGGCACGAGGTGCCCGTCGACGAGCACGGCCGTGCCGATGCCGGTGCCGAGGGTGGTGAGGACGACGGTGCCCTTGGCTCCCTTCGCCGCTCCGTGGTGCCGCTCGGCGACCCCTGCGGCGTCGGCGTCGTTGACGAGGTGGACCTCACGCCCGAGACGGTCGCTGAAGAGCTCGTCGGCGTCGACCCCGATCCACGCCTTGTCGATGTTGGCCGCGGTCTGGACCACGCCGTGCATGACGACGGCCGGGATCGTGATGCCCAGCGGCAGGTCCTTCTTCACCGAGAAGTGGTCCACGATCTGCGCCACGACGTCGCACACGGCCTCTGGGGTCGACTCCTCGGGGGTGGCGATCCGCAGCCGGTCGTCGGTGAAGCTGCCCTTGTCGAGGTCGACCGGGGCACCCTTGATGCCGCTGCCGCCGATGTCGATGCCCAGGGCGTGGGGCTTCTTGCTCATCGCTACCTGCCTTCAGGGGAGGGTGAGGATCTCGTTGCCGTCGTCGGTGATGAGGATCGTGTGCTCGAACTGCGCGGACCGCCGACGGTCTGCGGTCACGACGGTCCACCCGTCGTCCCACATCTCCCAGTCGGGCGTGCCGGGGTTGAGCATCGGCTCGATCGTGAAGGTCATGCCCGGCTCGATGACGGTGTCGTGACCGGGGGCGGCGTCGAAGTGGGGCACGACGAGCCCGGAGTGGAAGCTCGTCCCGATGCCGTGGCCGGTGTAGTCGCGCACCACGCCGTAGCCGAAGCGGGCGGCGTAGCGCTCGATGACCCGACCGATGATGTTGATCTGCCGTCCGGGCAGCGCCGCCTTGATGCCACGCATCATCGCCTCGTGCGTGCGCTCGACGAGCAGGCGGGACTCCTCGTCGACCTCGCCGGCGCAGAAGGTCGCATTGGTGTCGCCGTGCACGCCACCGACGAAGGCGGTGATGTCGATGTTGACGATGTCGCCCTCCTCGATCGCCCGCGAGTCGGGGATGCCGTGGCAGACGACCTCGTTGACCGAGGTGCACAGCGACTTGGGGAAGCCGCGGTAGCCCAGGGTCGAGGGGTAGGCGCTGTGGTCGAGCAGGAACTCGTGGCCGATCCGGTCGACTTCGTCGGTCGTCACGCCGGGAGCCACGGCCGCACCGGCCGCGGCGAGCGCCTGCGCGGCGATCCGCGAGGCGTGCCGCATCCGCTCGATCGTCGCGGCGTCCTTGATCTCGCTGCCGTCGAAGGGGGTCGGCGCCGGCCGGTCGACGTACTCGGGCCGCGCGATGGCGGCAGGGACGGCGCGGCGGGGGGAGACCTCACCGGGTGTCACGGTTGCGGCAGCGGCAGGCATGCGGTGAAGTCTAGGCAACGAGGGCGTGACCGATGCGCCCCGGTCCGCGGGTCACCGCGAGGAAGGACGGCACGACGATGGCGTACTGGTTCAACATCGAGACCCAGCAGGTCGAGACCGACGACAACCGCTCCCAGGGCGAGGACGTCATGGGCCCCTACGAGACCGAGGCCGAGGCCGCCGCCGCGCTCGCCACCGCGCGCGCCAAGACAGAAGCCTGGGACGAGGAGGACCGCAAGGAGCGCGAGTGGCAGACCGGCGACGCCGGGGCCTGACGGTCAGCGCGGCCGGTGCACGGTCAGGGCATAGGAGCCGTCACCGGGCCAGCGCTGCGCCTCCCACGTCGCGTAGCGCGTGACGAGGGACAGGTCGGCGGCGAAGGCCGCCCGCTCGTAGTCCTCGGGCGAAACCGCGGCGGCCCCGTCGGGCTGGTGGCCCGGCAGGGACCACCCGGCGACGAGCAGCCCGTCACCCGTGAGGTGTGCCCGCAGTCGGCGCAGGACCTCGACGAGCGTGCCGTCGGCGAGGAAGGGCACGACATTGCCCGCGAGGAGCACGACGTCGAAGGCCTGCGTCGTGAGGGACAGCGTGGCCAGGTCGGCGTGGACGAAGCGGGTCACGTCGTCGCGCTCGCGGGCCACCTCGATCATCGCCGCGTCGGCGTCGACCCCGACGACGTCGTGGCCGAGCCGGGTCAGCTCGGTCGCGACCCGCCCGGTGCCGCACCCGGCGTCGAGGACGCGCACCGGTGCCTCGTGCAGGCCGTGGACGAAGCGCGCCTCGCCGTCGAGGTCGGCACCGCCGCTCGCCAGCTCGTCGAAGCGTCGCTGGTAGGCGTGCGCGGCGTCGATGCCGCCGGACACCTCCGACCACCGCGTGCGGATCTCGGGCAGGTCGTCGGGGGCCATCGTCAGCTCTCGAAGGAGTGCTCGGACGCCGGGAAGGTGCCGGCCGCGACGTCCGCGGCATAGGCGCGCGCCGCGTCCTCGAGGACGGTGCCGACGTCGGCGTAGCGCTTGACGAAGCGGGGAGCCTTGCCCGTGCGCAGCCCGGCCATGTCCTGCCACACGAGGACCTGCGCGTCGCAGTCGGGGCCGGCGCCGATGCCGATGGTCGGGATGCTCAGCTCGCGCGTCACCTCGGCCGCGGCCGGCGCGGGCACCATCTCCAGGACGACCGCGAAGGCGCCGGCGTCCTGGACCGCCCGGGCGTCCTCGAGCAGCTTGCCCGCGGCCTCGCCGCGCCCCTGGACGCGGTAGCCGCCAAGAGTGTGCTCGCTCTGCGGAGTGAAGCCGATGTGCGCCATGACGGGGATGCCCCCCTGGGTCATCCGCTCGATCGTCGGCGCCATCTCTGCGCCGCCCTCGAGCTTGACGGCGTGCGCCAGACCCTCCTTCATCAGGCGGGCCGCCGAGAGGTAGCCCTGCTCGGGGGAGGCCTGGTAGGTGCCGAAGGGGAGGTCGGCCACGACGAGGGCGCTCGCCGCGGCACCGGCGACGGCGCGGGTCAGCGGGATCATCTCGTCGAGCGTCACGGGCACGGTCGTCTCGTGGCCGTAGACGTTGTTGCCGGCCGAGTCGCCGACGAGCAGCACCGGGATGCCCGCGCGGTCGAAGACCTGTGCGGCGTACATGTCGTAGGCGGTGAGCATGGCCCAGCGCTCGCCACGATCGGTCATCGCCTGCAGGTGGGGGATGCGCACCCGCTTGGGCGCCGAAGGGGGAGGGGTGCTCCCGGATCCGTAGGGGGCGGTCGTCTCGCTCATGGGGCCACCCTAGGCCTGACCGCACGATGCGCCGGAGGATAGAGGGAAAACCCGCAGGGTCGCCGGGTCAAGAGTAAGGATTCCTTCAGAAACTCCTGTGGTGACTCCCGGAGGCCGGCAAATCTTGGTTGAGTGCGCTCACCCCCTGTGGTTCGAGCCACAACATCTTTTTGGAGGACCCGTGAAGAGACGCCACACCCATGTCGTGTCCGGCCTCGCGGCTTCCGCCCTCGTCCTGACCCTCGCGCCGATGGCCGCGAGTGCAGGGACGAGTGCCGCGGTGGCACCCGAGGACAAGGCCGCTTCGTCGGCCCGGCACGACGACCTGCCCAACCCCCTGGGTGACGCCCAGCGCGAGCTGCGCGAGGACGCCGTCGACAAGCTGATGCGCGGCGAGGCCCGCGTGGTCACCAAGAACGGCACGCAGGTCATCGAGATCACCAGCGATGACGCCGCCGAGACCCACGCCAAGGCCAAGGGCCACCAGGACAACACGACCGCCGCCAAGGGCAAGGGCAAGGGCAAGCGCACCAAGTACGTCCAGTACGACGTCGACCGGGAGGCGAGCGTCTTCACGATCCTCACCGACTTCGGTGACCAGACCAAGCCCGCCCAGGGCGGCGAGGCCGGTCCGGTCCACAACGAGATCCCCGAGCCGGACCGGTCGGTCAACAACTCGACCATCTGGGACGAGGACTTCAGCCGCGACCACTACACCGAGCTGATGTTCGGGTCCGACGCCGAGACCAAGGGCAAGGGCAAGGGCAAGGGCAAGAAGAAGGAGCAGGAGTCCTTCCGCGACTTCTACCTCAAGCAGTCGCAGGGCCGCTTCCTCACCAAGGGCGACGTGAGCGACTGGGTGACGGTGCCCTTCAACGAGGCCCGTTACGGCCACAACCCGGTCGCGGGTGACGGCACCTCCGAGGCCGAGGGCTACTGGAACTACGTCAAGGACACCGCCACCGCCTGGTACGAGGACCAGAAGGCCCAAGGCACGTCCGACGCGGAGATCAAGGAGTACCTCGCGCAGTTCGACGTCTGGGACCGCTACGACTTCGACGGTGACGGCGACTTCAACGAGCCCGACGGCTACATCGACCACTTCCAGGCGATCCACGCCGGTGAGGGCGAGGAGGCCGGTGGCGGCGAGCAGGGCGAGGACGCCATCTGGAGCCACCGCTGGTACGCCTTCTCCAACAACATCGGCAAGGACGGCCCGGAGCAGAACAAGCTCGGCGGTGTCCCGCTCGGCGACTCCGGCATCTGGATCGGTGACTACACGACCGAGCCGGAGAACGGCGGCCTGGGTGTCTTCACCCACGAGTTCGGTCACGACCTCGGTCTGCCCGACCTCTACGACACCGCCGGCGGCGACAACGGCACCGGCTTCTGGACCCTGATGTCCGGCGGCTCGTGGCTCAACGACGGCACCGTCGACATCGGCTCCAGCCCGGGCTACATGGGTGCCTGGGAAAAGCTGCAGCTCGGCTGGCTCGACGCCGAGACGGTCAAGCCGGGTCAGAACGTCAACCTCGCCCTGGGCCCCGCCGACCGCGACCACGCCAAGCTGCCCCAGGCCGCTGCGGTCCTCCTGCCCGAGGAGACCGTGACGACCGACTACAACACCCCCCACTCCGGCAGCTACGAGTGGTGGTCCGGCTCCGCCGACAACCTCAACAACACCCTGACCCGCGAGATCGACCTCACCGGGGCGACCTCGGCGTCGGTCTCGGCGCAGCTGGCCACCCAGATCGAGGCCGGCTACGACTTCCTCTACACGGAGGTCAGCGCCGACGGTGGGTCCACGTGGGAGGAGCTGTCCGCCACCGACGGCGGCGACCTGTCGTGGAACGAGGTCACGACCGACCTGAGCGCCTACGCGGGCCAGAAGGTCCAGTTCCGCTGGCGTTACCAGTCGGACGGTGGTGTCTCCGAGCCCGGGGCCTTCATCGACGACATCACCATCACGGTCGACGGGACCGCGGTCCTCACCGACGACGTGGAGTCCGGCGACAACGGCTGGACCGCAGACGGCTTCACCCGGATGTCGGGCTCCACGTCGGAGACGGTCCAGAGCTACTACCTCGCGGAGAACCGCGTGTACTCGGGCTACGACAAGAACCTCAAGACCGGTCCGTACAACTTCGGTGACCCCGAGCGCCCCGACTGGGTCGAGCGCTTCCCGTACCAGGACGGCCTGCTCGTCTGGTACATCAACAACGCCTACTCGGACAACAACACCAGCGTGCACCCCGGCTACGGCCAGGTCCTGCCCGTCGACGCCCGCCCGGCGCCGGTGAAGTTCTCCAACGGCAAGCTGCTCGGCAACCGCCGTCAGCCCTTCGACGCCACCTTCGGCACCCAGCGCACCGACGAGGTGACCTTCCACAACGCAGGCATCCCGCAGACGGTCCCCTCGACTCCGGGCATCCGCACGTTCGACGACTCCGACCCCAACCGCTACTGGTCGGCCGACAACCCGTGGAGCTCGACCAAGGTCGCCGGATCCGGCACGAAGATCACCGTCCTGAAGGAGAAGAAGGACGAGATGTCCCTCCGGATCCAGTCCGGGAAGTGATCGCACCCACCTGCTGAGCACCGCAGGCGATCGCCGGGCCCGCCTCACCCCCTTCGACCGAAGGGGGTGAGGCGGGCCTCGTCGTGCCCTGCACGATCTGTGCCGCCCGCCTAGGGCAGGATGGGCGCATGGATCGTCAGCAGGAGTTCGTCCTCCGCACCATCGAGGAGCGGGACATCCGGTTCGTCCGGTTGTGGTTCACCGATGTCCTCGGCACGCTCAAGTCGGTCGCCATCGCCCCCGCCGAGCTCGAGGGCGCCTTCAGCGAGGGCATCGGCTTCGACGGGTCGGCCATCGAGGGCTTCACCCGGGTCTACGAGGCCGACATGCTCGCGCGTCCCGATCCCTCGACCTTCCAGGTGCTGCCGTGGCGCGGTGAGCACCCGGGCACCGCGCGCATGTTCTGCGACATCCAGCTGCCCGACGGCAGCCCCGCCCTGGCCGATGCGCGCTACGTCCTGCGCCGCACGCTGGGCAAGGCCGCCGACATGGGCTTCAGCTTCTACACCCACCCCGAGATCGAGTTCTTCCTGCTCCAGCAGGGCACGCCGCGGGGCGAGCGGCCCGAGCCGGTCGACGACGGCGGCTACTTCGACCACGTGCCGAAGGGGGAGGCCCACGACTTCCGTCGTGCCGCCATCACCATGCTCGAGTCGGTCGGCATCTCCGTGGAGTTCAGCCACCACGAGGGCGCCCCGGGGCAGAACGAGATCGACCTGCGCTACGCCGACGCGCTGTCGATGGCGGACAACATCATGACCTTCCGCACAGTGATCAAGGAGGTGGCGCTCGAGCAGGGTGTCTACGCGACCTTCATGCCCAAGGTCTTCGCCGAGCACCCCGGCAGCGGGATGCACACCCACCTCTCGCTCTTCGAGGGCGACACCAATGCCTTCTACGAGGCCGGTGCCCCCTACCGGCTGAGCAAGGTCGGCCGTCAGTTCATCGCCGGCCTGCTCCACCACGGTCGCGAGTTCACGGCCGTGACCAACCAGTGGGTCAACAGCTACAAGCGCCTGTGGGGCGGCGGCGAGGCGCCGGCGCACCTGACGTGGGGCCACAACAACCGCTCGGCGATGGTCCGGGTGCCGATGTACAAGCCCAACAAGAGCAACTCCAGCCGGGTCGAGCTGCGCAGCCTCGACGCGGCGTGCAACCCCTACCTCGCCTTCGCCGTCACCCTCGCCGCGGGGCTCAAGGGCATCGAGGAGGGCTACGAGCTCCCGGCGGAGACCGAGGACGACGTGTGGAGCCTCACCGACCGCGAGCGCAAGGCGATGGGCATCAAGCCGCTGCCCTCGAGCCTCTCCGAGGCCATCGAGGCGATGGAGGAGAGCGAGCTCGTCGCCGAGACCCTGGGCGAGCACGTCTTCGACTTCTTCCTGCGCAACAAACGGCAGGAGTGGGCCGACTACCGCAACCAGGTCACCCCCTTCGAGCTGGAAAGTCTGCTGCCGCGACTGTGAGGACCGCGTGACACCACCCGCCCGACCCGGACCCAGCATCTCCCGACGAGGCTTCGACGACACCCGTCGGGCCGAGTCCCTGCTGGCCGACCCCGCACTCGCGCCGCTCGCCGAGGTCCGTGACGACCTCGTCGCGGCCCTGACACGAGCCGCCGACCCCGACAGCGCGCTGCTCGGGCTCGTCCGGGTCGTCGAGTCGGCTGGCGACGAGGTCGAGGCGCTGCTCGCCGCCCTGCGGGACGACGCGGAGGCGCGGGCCCGGATCATCGGGGCGATGGGCGTCTCGACGGCGCTCGTCGACCATCTCGTCGCCCACCCCGAGCAGTGGCGTGATGCCGTCGACGCCCGGGAGATGACGCCGGAGGAGCGGACCGAAGCCCTGCTCGCCGAGATCGCCGACCCCGGCGACCTCGAGCCGCAGGACGCCCTGCGGGTCGGCTACCGGCGCCAGCTGCTCGGCATCGCCGCCCGCGACACGACGGCCGAGGACCCCGTGGAGTTCCTGCCCCAGGTCGGGCGCGCCCTGGCCGACCTCGCTGGCTCGGCGCTCGAGGGCGCGGTCCGGATCGCGATCGACGAGCTGGGTGACGAGGGGCAGACCTGCCGCTTCGCCGTCATCGGCATGGGCAAGGCCGGCGGTCGCGAGCTCAACTACGTCTCCGACGTCGACGTCATCTTCGTCGCGGAGCCGGTCGAGGGCGCCGACGAGGCCGCCGCGCTCGACGTCGCCACGCGGGTGGCGACCCGGATGATGCACGCGTGCTCCGACGCGACCGCCCACGGCAGCCTGTGGCCGGTCGACCCGGCGCTGCGGCCGGAGGGCAAGCAGGGCCCTCTTGTGCGCACCGTGGCCAGCCACCGTGCCTACTACGAGCGCTGGGCCAAGACGTGGGAGTTCCAGGCCCTGCTCAAAGCGCGTCACCTGGCCGGCGACGCCACGCTGGGGGCGGAGTACCTCGCCGCGGTGCAGCCGATGGTCTGGGAGGCGGCCTCCCGGGAGGACTTCGTCGACGACGTGCAGGCGATGCGCCGTCGCGTCGAGGAGCACATCCCCGCCGCCGAGGCCTCCCGCCAGCTCAAGCTCGGTCCCGGTGGTCTGCGCGACGTGGAGTTCTCCGTCCAGCTGCTCCAGCTGGTCCACGGCCGCACCGACGAGAGCCTGCACTCGGGCACCACGCTCGACGCCCTCGCCGCGCTGTCGGCCGGTGGCTACGTGGGGCGAGCGGACACCGCCGTGCTCGCCGACGCCTACAAGGTCCTGCGCACCCTCGAGCACCGCATCCAGCTCCACCGGCTGCGGCGCACCCACCTCATGCCGACCGCCGAGGCCGACCTGCGGCGGCTCGGACGGGCCCTGCACCTGTGGGACCAGCCCGACAAGCAGGTCGTCCAGCTGCGCACCGAGCACTCCCGCGAGGTGCGGCGTCTCCACCAGCGGCTCTTCTACCGCCCCCTGCTGTCGGCGGTCGCCAAGCTCAGCCCCGACGAGGCGCGGCTGACCCCCGACGCGGCCCGCGCGCGGCTGAGCGCGCTCGGCTACCGCGACCCGGCCGGTGCCCTGCGCCACCTCGAGGTCCTCACCGACGGGGTCAACCGCACGGCGGCCATCCAGCGGCAGCTGCTGCCCGTCATGCTCGAGTGGTTCGCCGAGATGGCCGACCCCGACGCCGGTCTGCTCGCCTTCCTCAAGGTGAGCGAGGAGCTCGGCACGACCCACTGGTACCTGCGCCTGCTGCGTGACGAGGGCGAGGCCGCCCAGATCCTCGCCCACACCCTGGGGGCGAGTCGATTTGCCGGGGACCTGCTGCTGGCCAGCCCCGAGGCGGTGCAGATGCTCGGCGACCCCGACGGACTGCGCCCGCGCGAGCGGGAGGAGATCCTCAAGCGGATGCGGGCTGCCGCGAGCCGTCGGGACGAGGCCGATGCGGCCGTCGCGTCCATCCGCGCGATCCGGCGGGCCGAGATCTTCCGCGTCGCGGTCGCCGACCTGCAGGGGCGGATCAACCTCGAGCAGGTGGGCGACGCGCTCACCGACATCAGCGAGGCGGTCATCCAGGCCTCCCTCGAGGTTGTCGTGCGCGCGGTCGAGGCCGATCGAGGGGCGCCGGTCGGCACCGACCTGCTCATCGTCGGCATGGGGCGCCTCGGTGGCAGCGAGATGGGCTACTCCTCCGATGCCGACGTCCTCTACGTGCACGAGCCCCACGAGGGCACGGACGACCAGGCAGCCCAGGAGGCCGCACTCGCCGTCGTCGGTGAGCTGCGACGCCTGCTCGGCGCCCCGGGGTCCGACCCGCCGCTCGGTCTCGACGCCGACCTGCGGCCCGAGGGCAAGAGCGGGCCGATGGTGCGCTCGCTGGCGTCCTACGCGACCTACTACGAGCGCTGGTCCGAGACCTGGGAGGCCCAGGCCCTGCTGCGCGCTCGTCCGGTGGCGGGCGACCCCGGGCTGGGGGAGCGCTTCACCGCCCTCATCGACCCCATCCGCTGGCCCGCCGAGGGGCTCGACGCGACCCAGGTGCGCGAGGTGCGCCGACTCAAGGCGCGCATGGAGGCCGAGCGGCTGCCGCGCGGCGCGGACCGCAAGGCGCACTTCAAGCTCGGCATGGGCGGTCTCTCCGACGTCGAGTGGACCGTCCAGCTGCTCCAGCTGCAGCACGCGCACGACCACGAGGAGCTGCGCACGACCCGGACCCTGCCGGCGCTCGGGGCGGCCGTCGAGGTCGGGCTCGTCGGGGGCGAGGACGCCGTGGTCCTGCGCGAGGCCTGGTCGATGGCCTCGCTGCTGCGCAATGCCGGCATGCTCTTCCGCGGGCGACCCGTCGACTCGGTGCCGTCCAACCTGCGCGAGGCCGACGGCGTCGGGCGCATCGTCGGCATGGCGCCGCAGTCGGGGCTGGCCCTCGCCGAGTCCTACCGCCGCACCGCACGCCACGCCCGCCAGGTGGTCGACCGGATCTTCTACGGCGGGGTCTGACCCCGACGCATGAGACGCCGGTCAGGAGCCGGCGCGGACATACCTAGACTTGGGGCATGCTCGCGACGATCGACCTGCGCTCACAGCCCCTCGGCGCCCGGCAGCTGCGTGCCGTCCTGCCGCGGGCCGAGTACGACGTCGAGGCCGCCCTGGACGCGGTCCGGCCGATCAGCGACGACGTCCATGACCGTGGGGCCGCAGCCCTCTACGACCTCGCCGAGCGCTTCGACGGGGTGCGGCCGTCCTCCCTTCGCGTCCCGCAGGAGGTCCTCGAGGCCGCCGTCGACACCCTCGACCCGGCCGTGCGCACGGCCCTCGAGGTGGCCATCGAGCGCACCCGGGCGGTGCACGCCGACCAGCGGCGCACCGACACCACGACCGACCTCGGTGGCGGCGGCACCGTCACCGAGCGATGGGTCCCCGTCGAGCGCGTCGGCCTCTACGTCCCCGGCGGCCGGGCGGTCTACCCGTCGTCCGTCGTGATGAACGTCGTGCCCGCGCAGATCGCCGGGGTCGGCTCGCTCGCCGTCGCCAGCCCGCCGCAGAAGGAGAACGTCGGCGTCTTCGCCGGCTACCCGCACCCGACGATCCTCGCCGCCTGCGCCCTGCTCGGCGTCGACGAGGTGTGGGCCATGGGCGGCGCCCAGGCGGTGGCGGGATTCGCCCACGGCTTCGAGGACGAGGCCTCGGGGGAGCGCGGCGAGTGCCTCCCGGTGAGCCTCGTGACCGGCCCGGGCAACATCTACGTGGCCGCCGCCAAGCGCCTGCTCAAGGGGATCGTCGGCATCGACGCCGAGGCCGGCCCCACCGAGATCGCGGTCCTCGCCGACGCCACCGCCGACCCGGAGCACGTCGCGGCCGACCTCATCAGCCAGGCCGAGCACGACCCCATGGCCGGGTCGGTCCTCGTCACCGACTCCACCGAGCTCGCCGACGCCGTCGCCGGCGCGGTCGAGCGACGGGCCGCCGCGACGAAGCACAGCGAGCGCGTCGCCGAGGCCCTCTCCGGCCGGCAGTCGGCGATCGTGCTCGTCGACGACCTCGACGCCGGCCTGCGGGTCGTCGACGCCTACGCCGCCGAGCACCTCGAGGTCATCACCGCCGACGCGCCCGCGGTCGCCGCCCGGGTGCGCAGCGCCGGGGCGATCTTCGTCGGGGCGCACTCGCCGGTGAGCCTCGGCGACTATGTCGCGGGGTCCAACCACGTGCTCCCCACGGGCGGCAGCGCCGCCCACAGCAGCGGGCTGTCGGTCCAGTCCTTCCTGCGCGGGATCCACGTCGTCGAGTACTCCGAGCAGGCGCTGGCCGAGGTCGCCCCGCACGTCCTCGCGCTGTCCGAGGCCGAGGACCTGCCGGCCCACGGCGAGGCCATCAGCGCGCGCACCGGGGAGGCCCTGCGATGAGCGAGATCGAGCAGCTGCTGCGCCCCGCCCTGCGCGGACGCACTCCCTACGGCGCCCCGCAGCTCGACGTCGACGTCCAGCTCAACACCAACGAGTCCTCCTACCCGGTGCCGCCCGAGGTCGTCGCGGCCATCGTCGCCGAGCTCGAGGAGCAGCTCGGGGGGCTCAACCGCTACCCGGACCGGGAGTTCACCGACCTGCGCACGGCGCTCGTCGCCTATCTCGAGGACCGCAGCGGGGTCTCCCTTCGTCCCGAGCAGGTGTGGGCCGGCAACGGCAGCAACGAAGTCCTCTCGCACCTCGTCCAGGCCTTCGGCGGACCGGACCGCACGGCGCTCGGCTTCACGCCTGCCTACTCGATGCACCCGATCATCAGCGAGACGCTCGGCACGACGTGGGTCGACGGCCAGCGCGACCGTGACTCCTTCGACCTGACCGTCGAGTCCGCCGTCGAGCAGGCCCGGCGGGTCGACCCGCACCTGGTCTTCCTCTGCTCGCCCAACAACCCGACGGGCACGGCGCTGCCCTTCGACGTCATCGAGGCGATGCTCGAGGCGGCTCCGCGGGCGGTCGTCGTCGTCGACGAGGCCTACGCCGAGTTCGCCCGGCCCGGCACGCCGAGCGCACTGTCGCTGCTGGCCGCCCACCCGCGCCTGGTCGTCACCCGGACCATGAGCAAGGCCTTCGCCCTCGCCGGTGGCCGCCTGGGGTATCTCGCGGCCGACCCGCAGGTCGTCGATGCGCTGCGGCTGGTCCGCCTGCCCTACCACCTGTCGGCCCCCACGCAGACGATCGCCCGCGTCTCGCTCGAGCACGCCGACCGGCTGCTCGAGACCGTCGACGCGATCAAGGAGCAGCGCGACCGGCTCGTCGCCGAGCTGACCGCGATGGGCCTGCGGCCCGTGCCGAGCGATGCCAACTTCGTCCTCTTCGGCGGGCTCGCCGACGCGCCGGCGACGTGGCAGGCTCTGCTCGACCGGGGGGTCCTCGTCCGTGACGTCGGTATCCCGCACCACCTGCGGGTCACCGCCGGCACCCCCGAGGAGACCGGTCGCTTCCTCGCGGCGATGACCGAGCTCGTCACCACCCACGCATCGAGCCAGGAGGCCTCGTGAGCACACCGTCCCGCACCGCCACCGTCACCCGGGGCACGTCGGAGAGCCGCGTCGAGGTGAGCGTCGACCTCGACGGCACCGGCAAGGGTGACGTCTCCACGGGCGTGCGCTTCTACGACCACATGCTGCTCTCGCTCGCCAAGCACAGCCTCATCGACCTCACGGTCCGGGCCGACGGCGACGTCGACGTCGACGCCCACCACACGGTCGAGGACGTCGCGATCGTCCTCGGGCAGGCCGTGCGCGAGGCGCTCGGCGACAAGTCGGGCATCAGCCGCTTCGGTGACGCGACGGTCCCGCTCGACGAGGCCCTCGTCCATGCGGTCGTCGACGTCGCCGGTCGCCCCTACGTCGTGCACTCGGGTGAGCCGGCCGGCCAGGAGTACGTCATCATCGGCGGCAACTTCGTCGGGTCCCTCACGCGACACGTCCTCGAGTCCTTCGCCTACAACGCCGGCATCGCCCTGCACGTGCGCGTGCTCGCCGGCCGCGACCCGCACCACATCGTCGAGGCGCAGTTCAAGGCGCTGGCACGGGCCTTGCGCGCAGCCGTCCAGCCCGACCCGCGCGTCGTCGGCATCCCCAGCGCCAAGGGCGCCCTGTAGAGGATGCGATGACCCAGCAGGGCAGGGGAGTGGTGCTCCTCGCCGCCTCGTCCGCGAGCGCGGTGGAGTGGGTACGTCGTGGTGTCGTGCCGTGCCACGTGCTCGAGCACAGCGCGTGGTCGATCGTCGTGCCGGCAACGCGGGCGAGCGTCACCGCGGCCCCCTACGACGACGCCCTCGCGCTTCTCGCCTCGCGGCACGTGGGCCCTCGGCTGACCCCCGCGATCGGCCTGTTCGCCATGGACGACACGGCCGTGGTCACCGCCCGGGCCGGCCGCAGCCCGGCCCGGTGGGCCCTGCGTGCGGCCGACCGTGAGATCGTGCGCGGTCCCCGGCTGCCCGCGCTCACCCCCGAGGACCTGCACCGCACCCTCGCCGGCAACTCCGGCGCGCGGGAGGTGCCGATCCGTGAGGTCCGTGCCCTCTGGGGCCGGACCGACCTGACCCACCTGGAGTGGCTCGTCGAGGTCGTCACGGTGCTCGGGCTCCCCGGTGGGCGGGCACTCGACGGCAGCGACGGGGCCCTGGGGCCGGTCATCTCGCCCGACGAGAGCGCTGTGCGCGCCTTCGAGTCCGTCGTCAAGGATGTGCACCAATGAGCACCAGCCCCCACGTCGTCGTCCTCGACCACGGTTCCGGCAACGTCCACTCCGCCGTCCGGGCGCTCGCCCACGTCGGAGCCCGCGTCGAGCTGACCGCCGACCGCGAGGCGGTGCTCGCCGCTGACGGGCTGCTCGTGCCCGGGGTGGGCAACTTCCACGCCTGCATGGCCGGTCTGCGCGCGGTCGACGGTCCGTCGCTCGTCGACACCCGGCTCGCCGGTGGTCGTCCCGTGCTCGGCGTCTGCGTCGGCATGCAGGTGATGTTCGACGGGTCCGACGAGCCGGCCGGTGCCCAGCCACCGCAGCAGGGACTGCAGCAGTGGCCCGGGACCGTCGCCCGTCTCGACGCGCCCGTCGTGCCGCACATGGGCTGGTCGACCCTCGAGGTGCCCACCGGCACACGGCTCTTCGCCGGTGTCGAGGACGAGCGGTTCTACTTCGTGCACTCCTACGGGGTGCCCACCTGGGACCTGCCCCGACCCGATGGTGCGCTCTCGGCCGCAGCGCCCCTGGTCACGTGGAGCGAGCACGGGTCCCCCTTCGTCGCCGCCGTCGAGAACGGCGCCTTGTCCGCCACGCAGTTCCACCCCGAAAAATCCGGGGACGCCGGGCTGCACCTCCTGAAGAACTGGGTGATGTCACTGTGACCACGACCGAGAGCCCCCGCCTGGAGCTCCTGCCCGCCGTCGACGTGCGCGAAGGGCGGGCCGTGCAGCTGCAGCAGGGCGTGGCCGGGTCGGGCTGGGACTTCGGCGACCCGCTGCAGGCCGCCCGGGCCTGGCAGGAGCAGGGCGCCGAGTGGATCCACCTGGTCGACCTCGACGCCGCCTTCGGCACCGGGAGCAACCGTGACCTGCTCGCGGGCATCGTCGGCGGTCTCGACATCAAGGTCGAGCTGAGCGGCGGGATCCGCGACGAGGAGTCGCTGACCGCAGCCCTCGACTCCGGCTGCGCGCGGGTCAACCTCGGCACGGCCGCACTCGAGAACCCGGAGTGGACCGCGCAGGCCATCGCCGAGCACGGCGACCGCATCGCCGTCGGTCTCGACGTGCGGGGCACGACCCTCGCCGCCCGCGGGTGGACCCAGGAGGGCGGTGACCTCTGGGAGACGCTCGCCCGACTCGACCGCGAGGGGTGCGCGCGCTACGTCGTCACCGACGTCGCCAAGGACGGCATGCTCGCCGGTCCCAACCTCCAGCTCCTGAAGGACGTGTGCGCCGCGACCGACGCCGCGGTCGTCGCCAGCGGTGGCGTGACGACCCGCGACGACGTCATCGCCCTGCGCGGGCTCGTCGCCGAGGGCGTCGAGGGCGCGATCATCGGCTCCGCGCTCTACAAGGGCACGGTCACCCTGGCCGAGGCACTCGACGCTGCGGGGCGGCCGTGACCACCGGCGACTCCGCCGGCATCCCGTGGCAGGGCCGCGAGCTGCCCACCGGCGGCTTCGGCGGGGACACGGGCGAGGCCGACCCGGCCCTGCTGCGGGCCCTGACGACCGGGGGCGAGGCCGAGGTCGTCGACCGGCTGGCGGGCGCCCGGCTGCTCGTGCCGGTCAAGGCCGTCGCCGGCGAGACCGCCGAGGGCGAGCACGGGGTCGTGGCCGACAAGGAGGCCGACATGGCGGTCGTGCTGCTCGAGCACCCCGACGGGCGCACGGCGCTCCCGGTCTTCTCCTCCATGGCCGATCTCGCGGCCTTCGACGGGTCCGTGCGGCCGGTGCCCGTCGAGGCCGCCCGGGCTGCCCAGGCTGCCGTGAGCGAGCAGGCCGACCTCATGGTGCTCGACTGCGCCAGCGAGCACGCCTTCGAGGTGCGGTCCTCCATGGTCTGGGCCCTGGCCCAGCAGCGGGCCTGGCTGCCCGCCCACGAGGACCCCTTCGTCGCCGAGTCGGTGGCGCGGGTCGTCGCCACCCGTGAGGAGATCACCGAGCACGCCCTGGGGGCCGGCGTCCCCGACGGTCAGGGGGTCCTGCAGATCACGCTCACCCTCGTGCCGGGGCTCGGCGAGGAGCAGGTGCGCTCGCTCGTCACCGGTGTGGCCGAGCAGCTGGCCACCGACGGTGAGCTGCGCGCGCGGGTCGACGGGCTGTCCTTCGCGGTCGTCTGAGTCGGCGGCGATTTCGACTCTGCGGGGTCCGCTGGTATCGTTGTGCCACGACCGGTCACCGTCCTCGCGGCGGTGACGCAAGAGGAGCCTCGCTTCCACCCGCGTCGACCACAGGTTCGCATGGACCACTCGGTTGCCGGGTCACAGGTCTCGACGCGGTCCCGACCGCGGGAGTGGCACCGTCGCTCCCTTCGTCCGGGTGTGGTGTCGTGCTCTGGTGAGGCTCCTCGCGATCGGCGAGGAGCCTTTCTTCGTCGGTGGCGGGAGTGACACACCGAGCTAAGGAGCAGCACATCAGCGAGCCTCGCATCAATGACCGTATCCGCGTCCCGGAGGTGCGGTTGGTCGGCCCCAACGGGGAGCAGGTCGGCATCGTCCGCGTGGAGGACGCCCTTCGTCTCGCCGCAGAGGCGGACCTCGACCTCGTGGAGGTCGCTCCGATGGCCAAGCCCCCCGTCGCCAAGCTCATGGACTTCGGCAAGTACAAGTACGAAGCCGCCATGAAGGCGCGTGAAGCGCGCAAGAACCAGGTCAACACGGTCATCAAGGAGATCAAGCTCCGACCGAAGATCGACAGCCACGACTACGGCACGAAGAAGGGCCACGTCGAGCGCTTCCTGGGTGCCGGCGACAAGGTCAAGGTGACGATCATGTTCCGTGGCCGCGAGCAGTCCCGCCCCGAGCTGGGCTTCCGACTGCTGCAGCGTCTCGCGGAGGACGTCGTGGAGCTCGGCACCGTCGAGTCGGCCCCCAAGCAGGACGGCCGCAACATGGTCATGGTGCTCGCCCCGACGAGGAAGAAGTCCGAGGCCCGCGCCGAGGCGCGACGCAAGAAGGACGAGCAGAAGGCGGCCACCGCGGCCGCTGCCGCCCCGGCGGAGTCGGCCGAGACGACCGAGGCCGAGACCACCGAGGCCCCGGCCGAGTCCTGAGCCGGCCCCAGACCAGCACAGCAACGAGAAGGAGATCGGCGCCATGCCGAAGAACAAGACGCACTCCGGTGCGAAGAAGCGCTTCCGGGTCACCGGCTCGGGCAAGATCATGCGCGAGCGCGCCAACCACGTCCACAAGTTCCACGAGAAGACCCCGCAGCACGCGCGTCGTCTCGCCAACGACGTCCTGGTTTCCAAGGCCGACGAGAAGAAGATCAAGAAGCTGCTCGGTCGCTGACCTGAGCCTCTTGTCCCCACACATCTAAGGAGTCATCACGTGGCACGCGTGAAGCGGGCGGTCAACGCCCACAAGAAGCGCCGGGTCGTCCTCGAGCGCGCCAGCGGCTACCGGGGCCAGCGGTCCCGCCTGTACCGCAAGGCCAAGGAGCAGGTCACCCACAGCGCGGTCTACAGCTACCGTGACCGTCGCGCCAAGAAGGGCGACTTCCGTCGCCTGTGGATCCAGCGCATCAACGCCGGCGCCCGCGCCAACGGCATGACCTACAACCGCTTCATCCAGGGCCTGCGCGCCGCGGAGATCGAGGTCGACCGTCGCATGCTCGCCGAGCTCGCCGTCAACGACGAGGCCGCCTTCGCCGCGCTCGTCGAGATCGCCAAGGCCAACGTGCCGGCGACCACCGACGCCAAGGTCGAGGCCTGAGCGACCACACCGGACGCCGGGAGCGCCCACCACTGACCAACCCCGCCTCGGAGCGGGTGCGGTCGGTGCGCGGGCTCTCCCGGCGTTCTGCGCGTCGACGCACCGGCCGTGTCCTCGTCGAGGGACCCCAGGGGGTGCGTGAGGCGGTGCGCTTCACGCCGGAGAGGGTCGTCGACCTCTACGCGACGGCCGAGGCCGCCGAGCGCTACGCCGAGTTCGTCGAGCCGGCCCGTGAGCGCGGGATCTTCGTCCACGAGGTCACCGACGAGGTCCTCGCCGCGATGTGCGATGCCGACACCCCGCAGGGGACGGTCGCCGTCGTCGACTGGTCACCCAGTTCGCTGGAGGGCGTCCTCGCCGGCGACCCGCGGCTGCTCGTCCTGCTCACCCATGTCCGCGACCCCGGCAACCTCGGCACGGTGATCCGTGGTGCCGATGCGGTCGGGGCCGACGCCGTGCTCGTCAGCGACGCCTCCGTGGACGTCACCTCGCCCAAGGTGGTGCGCTCCACGGCCGGCTCGCTCTTCCACCTGCCGGTGGTCACCGGTCTGGCGATCGAACCGACCCTGGCGACCCTCGGGGAGGGCGGGGTGCGGCGTCTGGCCGCCGACGGCGGGGGAGCGGGGACGATCGACGACACCGACCTCGCCGGCCCCCACGTGTGGGTCATGGGCAACGAGGCCTGGGGTCTGGAGGAGGCGACCCTCGCCGCCTGCGACGAGGCCGTGCGGGTGCCGATCCACGGGCACGCCGAGTCGCTCAACCTCGCGATGGCGACGACGATCTGCCTCTATGCCTCGGCGCGCCAGCAGCGAGCCTGACACGACGAAGGGCGCCGCCCCCGGTGCGGGGAGCGGCGCCCTTCGTCGTGGTGGGACCGGTCAGGCGTCCGCGCCGGCGCGGGCGTGGGTCTCCTGGCCGCGCAGGATCTCGCCCGGGTCGCTCGGCGCCTCGTCGGCCGCCTGCTTGCCCGCGGCGATGCGCTGGCCGATCTCGGCGTCGATGTTCTTCCAGTACTGCAGGGCCTGACCGAGGACCGGCTCCTGCACCCCGGCGAGCGCCCCGACGACGGTCTCGACGAGCCGGTCGCGCTGGGCGTCGTCGAAGACCTCGCGCACGAGGGTGCCGGCCTGCCCGAAGTCGTCGTCCTCGGCGTGCAGCTCGTAGGCCGAGCGGACGATCTCGCCGTCGGCCTCCCACCCGTCGTCGACCGGGCCCTGGGTGTCGGCGTGGGGCCGACCGAAGCTGTTGGGCTGGTAGACGGGGGCGGCACCGGAGTGCTCGTAGCGCATCGGGCCGTCGAAGGAGAAGTGGTTCTCTGCGGCGACCGCCGGTCGGTTGACCGGCAGCTGGTGGAAGTTCGGACCGATCCGGGCGCGGTGGGCGTCGGCGTAGGCGAAGACCCGGCCGAGCAGCATCTTGTCCGGGGAGAAGCCGATGCCCGGCACGGTGTTGCTCGGGGCGAAGGCCGCCTGGTCGATCTGCGCGAAGAAGTTGACCGGGTTCTCGTCGAGGGTCATCGTGCCGACCTCGATGAGCGGGTAGTCCTCGTGCGACCAGGTCTTCGTCAGGTCGAAGGGGTTGAAGCGGTAGGTCTTGGCCTCCTCGTAGGGCATGACCTGCACCGACAGCTTCCACTGGGGGTGCTCGCCGCGGGCGATGGCGTCGAAGAGGTCACGCCGGTGGAACTCCGCGTCCTCGCCGGCCAGGCGACCGGCCGCGTCGTTGGTCAGGCCCTCGACGCCCTGCTGGGTGTGGAAGTGGTACTTGACCCAGAACTTCTCGCCCGAGGCGTTGACCCACATGTAGGTGTGGCTGCCGTAGCCGTTCATGTGCCGCCACGAGCGGGGCAGACCGCGGTCGCCCATGAGGTAGGTGACCTGGTGCGCCGACTCGGGGTTGTTGGTCCAGAAGTCCCACTGCATCGTGTTGTCGCGCAGGCCGGAGTCGGGCAGGCGCTTCTGGCTGCGGATGAAGTGGGGGAACTTCAGCGGGTCGCGCAGGAAGAAGATCGGCGTGTTGTTGCCGACGAGGTCGAAGTTGCCCTCGCTCGTGTAGAAGCGCAGCGCGAAGCCGCGCACATCGCGCCAGGTGTCGGGGGAGCCGAGCTCACCGGCGACGGTGGAAAATCGGGCGAGCATCCGCGTCGTCGTGCCCTGCTGGAAGAGCGCCGCCTTGGTGTACTGCGAGACGTCAGCGGTCGCCTCGAAGTGCCCGAAGGCACCGGAGCCCTTGGCGTGCGGCTTGCGCTCGGGGATGTTTTCCCGGTTGAAGTGGGCGAGCGTGTCGACCAGGTGGGTGTCGTGGAGCAGCAGCGGTCCGTTGCTGCCGACCGAGAGGCTGTTGCGGTCGCTGACGGCGGGGGCGCCGTTGACCTGCGTCGAACGTCCCGACACGTCGAGCGTGCCGTTGGCGTCCGAGCGCGGGGCGGGGGTGGAGGGGGTGGATGACATCTGCTGCTCCTCTTTCTCTGCGGGGTGGGGAGTAGTGCGGGTCAGGGTGCTGCGGTCTGCGCGCAGCCGGGGCAGATGCCCCAGTAGATGACCTCGGCCTCGTCGATGGCGAAGCCGTGGTCGTCGGCGGCGTCGAGGCACGGGGCCTTGCCCGGGGCGCACTCGACGTCGACCATCGTGCCGCAGGTGCGGCACACGAGGTGGTGGTGGTTGTCGCCGAGCTCGAGCTCGTAGCGGGCGGGGTGCCCGGCGGGCTCGAACTTGCGGACCATGCCCTGTGCGGCGAGGGCGCCGAGGATGTCGTAGACGGCCTGGGTGCTCACCGAGCCCAGCCGCTCGCGGGTGGCGCGGGTGATCGTGTCGACGTCGGCGTGGGGGTGCGCGGACAGCTCCCGCAGCACCGCCACCCGGGGGGCGGTGACGCGCAGGGAGTGCTCGCGCAGGAGGCCTGCCGCCACGTCGGTGTCGATCATCGTGCTCATCGCTTCCAGAGTCCCACCAGAACTTGAACGAGTCAAAAAAAGGGGCGCGGCTAGGGTGCCGTGCCATGAAGTGGTGGCGGACCCTGCGGCAGTGGATCAGGTGGCGGCGACGCGGACCGGGCGAGGTCGAGGCCGGTGCGGTCATCCCCTTCGTCCCCGGCGGCACGGAGGTGCCCCAGGGGCTGGCCCACGACGCGGAGCACGACGAGTGGCTCTACACCTTCTACGACGCCCGCAACCCCCGGGACGGCCTCCTCGTCATCGCCGATGCGAAGGGGGAGGCCACGGCCCGCGTCGAGCTCACCGGACTCGACCACTACGGGGGTGTGACCGTCCTCGGTGACCGGACCTACGTGAGTGGTCGGGGGCGGCTGCAGGTCCACGAGACGGCCCGGCTGCGCGAGGGCATCGCCGACCCGGTGCTCACGGTCAAGGTCCAGGCCAGCTCGACCGTCACCGCCCACGACGGCGAGCTGTGGGTCACCCGGTTCGTCGTCGACGGACCGGGGCGCACCTACCGCTACGTCCTCGACGACGAGGGACGTCCGCAGTGGAGCGGTGAGGAGCTCGTCGTCCCGCCGCGCACCCAGGGGATGGCCTTCGACGAGGATCGGGCCGTGTGGTTCTCGCGCAGCTGGGGGCGCACCGCGCCGTCGACACTCACCCGGGTGGACGCGGGGGACTTCCGCCGGGACGGAGGGTGGACACCCCTGACCGGACGCAACACCCTGCTGCCGCCCATGGCCGAGGGCTCGGTCGTCGTCGACGGGCGGCTGCACCAGCTCTACGAGTCCGGTGCCACCGCCTACTCGCGCCACCAGCGCGGACCCGAGCCGGTGATGAACCTCGTCCTCGGCCGGCTGCACCCGCGCGACCGGCTGACCGTGCACGATCTGGACTGACGAGGGGCCCGTAGACTCGGGCCTCGTGTCAGGACCCAACACCAACTACGACCCGGTCGAGGTCGCCGCGCTCGACCCGCAGGTGATCGACGAGGCCGTTCAGGCCGCACTCGACGCCGCCGCGGGCGCCACGACCCTCGACGAGCTCAAGCGGATCCGCGGGGCCCACCAGGGCGACAAGAGCCCGCTCGCCCTCGCCAACCGCGAGATCGGTGCGCTGCCGCCGAGCGCCAAGGCCGAGGCCGGCAAGCGCGTCGGCCAGGCCCGAGGCCGCGTCGCTCAGGCCTTCGCGGCCCGGCAGGCCGAGCTCGAGGCCGAGCGCGACGAGCGGATCCTCGTCGAGGAGACCCTCGACCTGACCGTGCCCAGCCCGCACCAGCGCCTCGGGGCGCGGCACCCGATCAGCCTCGTGACCGAGCGGGTCGAGGACATCTTCGTCGGCATGGGCTGGGAGATCGCCGAGGGGCCGGAGATCGAGTCCGAGTGGCTGACCTTCGACGCGCTCAACATCGGGCCCGACCACCCGGCCCGCGGCGAGCAGGACACCTTCTTCGTCGAGCCGGCCGACGCCGGCGTCGTGCTGCGCACGCACACCTCGCCGGTGCAGATCCGCACGATGCTCGACCGCGAGCCGCCGATCTACGTGCTGTGCCCCGGCAAGGTCTTCCGCACCGACGACCTCGACGCGACCCACACCCCGGTCTTCCACCAGTTCGAGGGGCTCGTCGTCGACAAGGGCATCACGATGGCCCACCTGCGCGGGGCTCTCGACGCCTTCGTCCAGGGGCTCTTCGGCGAGGGCATCGTCACGCGGCTGCGGCCCAACTACTTCCCCTTCACCGAGCCGAGCGCCGAGATCGACTGCCAGTGCTGGGTCTGCCGTGGTGCCGACTCCTCCTGCCGCACCTGCGGCGGCACCGGCTGGATCGAGCTCGGCGGCTCCGGCATGGTCAACCGTCGCGTGCTCGCGGCCGCGGGCGTCGACCCGGACGAGTACACCGGCTTCGCCTTCGGCCTGGGCATCGAGCGCTCGCTCATGCTGCGCCACGGCGTCGCCGACATGCGCGACATCATCGAGGGAGACGTCCGCTTCTCGGCGGCGTTCGGGATGGAGATCTGATGCGGGCACCGATCGAGTGGCTCCGAGAGCTGACCGAGGTCGACCCGCAGGCGAAGGGGGCGGACGTCGCCGCCACCCTCGTGCGGGTGGGTCTCGAGGAGGAGGACATCCTCGGTGGCGAGGTCACCGGCCCGCTCGTCGTGGGCAAGGTCCTCGAGCGCACGCCCGAGGAGCAGAAGAACGGCAAGACGATCAACTGGTGCCAGGTCGACGTGGGTGCCGCCAACGGCACCGGCGAGCCGCAGGGCATCGTGTGCGGCGCGCACAACTTCGACGTGGGTGACCTCGTCGCGGTGATCCTGCCCGGCGGTGTGCTGCCGGGGAACTTCGAGATCTCCGCGCGCAAGACCTACGGGCACGTGAGCGCCGGCATGATCTGCTCCGCGCTCGAGCTGGGCCTCGGCGAGGACCACGACGGCATCATCGTGCTCACCGAGTACCTCGCCGACCGCCCGGAGGTGTTGGCGGCCCTCACCCCCGGTGACGACCTCATCCCCGTGCTCGGCCTCGACGCCGAGACGGTCGAGGTCAACGTCACGCCCGACCGCGGGTACTGCTTGTCCATGCGCGGCATCGCGCGGGAGTACGCGCTGTCCGAGGGCACCCCCTTCGTCGACCCCGCGGACATCGTCGTCGCGCCGGCCACCGGGCCCGGGCACGAGGTGCGGCTCGTCGACGAGGCGCCGGTCGACGGTGTGCCGGGCTGTGACCGCTTCGTCGCCCGCGTCGTGCGCGGGATCGACGCGTCGGCACCCTCACCCACGTGGATGCGCCGCCGCCTGACCGAGGTCGGCATGCGGCCGATCTCGCTGGCCGTCGACGTCACCAACTACGTGATGATGCTGCTCGGTCAGCCGCTGCACGCCTACGACCTGGCCAAGCTCGGGGGAGCCATCGAGGTGCGTCGCGCCCGGGCGGGAGAGACCCTCATGACCCTCGACGACGTCGAGCGCACCCTCGACCCCGCTGACCTGCTCATCACCGACGGCGGCACGACACCGCTCGCCATCGCCGGCGTCATGGGTGGCGCGACGAGCGAGGTCGACGAGACGACGACCGATGTGCTCGTCGAGGCGGCGCACTTCGACTCCGTCACCGTGGCCCGCTCCTCGCGTCGGCACCGGCTGACGACCGAGGCGTCCAAGCGCTTCGAACGGGGTGTCGACCCTGCCGTGACGGCTGCGGCCGCCCAGCTGGCCGTCGACCTGCTCGTCGAGCACGGCGGGGGTACGGCCGATGACGCGGCGACCGACATCGGGTCCGTCGCCGAGCCCGCGGCCATCCCCTTCGACCCCGCGCTGCCGAGCCGCTACATCGGGCTCGACTACCCGCGCGATGAGGTCGTCGAGACCCTCACCACGATCGGGTGCACCGTGGTGGACTCAGGGGAGTCCCTCCTCGTCACGCCGCCCACCTGGCGCCCCGACCTCGGTGACGGCCCGGACCTCGTCGAGGAGGTCGCGCGGGTGCGTGGCTACGACCAGATCCCCTCCGTCGTGCCCCGGGCCACGGCCGGGCGTGGTCTGACCCACGGCCAGCGGGCGCGGCGCACGGTCGCCCGCACGCTCGCGGCCACCGGTCTGGTCGAGGTGCTCTCCTACCCCTTCACCTCGAGCGAGCGCCACGATGCCTTCGGCTACAGCGCGGACGACCCGCGACGCACGACGGTGCGGCTGGCCAACCCGCTGCAGGACGAGGCGCCGATCATGCGCACCTCGATCCTCGACACGCTCCTCGACACCCTGCGGCGCAATGTCTCCCGGGGTCACCGCGACGTCGGGCTCTACGAGATCGGCCTCGTGACGGCGGGCGGGATCACCCCCCTCCCGCTGCCGCCCGGTGGGGTGCTGCCCGCCGCGCCGACCCTCCAGCAGATCATCGACGGCGTGCCCCCGCAGCCGCGGCACGTGGCCATCGCCGCGGCCGGGGCGGCGCTGGCCGCCGGACCCCACGGGCCCGCGCGGTCCGTTGACCCGACCGACGTCGTCGGGTGGGTGCGGGCGATCGGTGACTCGATCGGCGTCGAGCTGGGCGTCGAGGCCGCGCAGCGGGAGCCCTTCCACCCGGGGCGCTGCGTCGCGGTCTCCGTGCCCGGTGGCGCGGTCGTCGGCCACGCGGGTGAGCTGCACCCCAAGGTCTGCTCGCGCCTGGAGCTGCCCGAGCGCACGGTCGCGGCCGAGGTCGACCTCGACGCGATCGTCGCTGCCTCCGGTGAGCCGGTCAAGCCCGCCCAGCTGTCCACCCAGCCGGTCGCCAACACCGACGTCGCGCTCGTCGTCGACGAGGGCGTGCCCGCCGCGGTCGTCGCCGCTGCGCTGCGCTCGGGTGCGGGTGACGACCTCGAGTCGCTGACGCTCTTCGACGTCTACCGGGGTGACCAGGTGGGCGAGGGGCGCAAGTCGCTCGCCTACCGCCTGACCTTCCGCTCCGGTCGCACGCTCACGACCGACGAGGTCAGTGCGCTGCGCGACCGGGCAGTGGCCTCGGCGGCTTCGGCGACGGGGGCCCAGCAGCGCTGACCCCGGCGAGCCCTGTGGCACGCGTTTGCATGAAACCATGCGTCTGCGTATGGTCATGCAGGTGATCACCGCAGCCATTGCCGGAGCCAGCGGCTACGCAGGAGCCGAGATCGCTCGGCTCCTGCTCGGCCACCCAGACGTCGAGATCGGCGCACTCACCGCGTCGGGCAATGCCGGGGTCCGCTTCGGTGACCTCGCGCCGCACCTGCAGCCGCTCGCCGACCGCGTCCTCGAGCCGACGTCCGCCGACACGCTCGCCGGCCACGACGTGGTCTTCCTCGCCCTGCCGCACGGGCACTCCGCGGCGATCGCCGAGCAGCTGCCTGACGACGTGACGGTCGTCGACTGCGGGGCCGACTTCCGGCTCGACGACGAGCAGGACTGGACGGACTACTACGACACCCCCTTCGCCGGGACCTGGCCCTACGGGCTCCCCGAGCTCGTGCGGGCCGACGGCACCAAGCACCGTGACGACCTCGCCGGCGCGCGGCGGATCGCCGTCCCGGGGTGCTACCCGACGGCCGCCAGCCTCGCCCTCGCACCGGGCCTGGCCGCGGGCGTCGTCGAGCCCGGCGACGTGGTCGTCGTCGCCGCCTCCGGCACCTCCGGCGCCGGCCGCTCGACCAAGCCGCACCTCATCGGGTCCGAGGTCATGGGCGCGATGAGCCCCTACGGCGTCGGTGGGGTCCACCGGCACACGCCGGAGATCGAGCGCAACCTCTCCCGGGCCGCCGGGCAGGACGCGACGGTCTCCTTCACGCCGACCCTCGCGCCGATGCCGCGGGGCATCCTGGCCACCGTCACGGCCCGCGCCGCTGCCGGCGCCACAGTGACGACCGTCCGCGCCGCGTGGGAGCGGGCCTACGCCGACGAGCCCTTCGTCCACCTGCTGCCCGAGGGGCAGTGGCCGCACACGGGCAGCATCGTCGGCTCCAACCTCGTCCACGTCCAGGTCGTCCTCGACGAGCGGAGCGGCCGGGTCGTCGCGATCGCGGCCGAGGACAACCTGACGAAGGGGACGGCCGGCGCCGCCGTGCAGTCCATGAACCTCGCCCTGGGTCTCCCCGAGACCACCGGGCTGCCGACGACGGGAGTGGCGCCGTGAGCACGACGACCCCTGCAGGATTCCGCGCCGCCGGCGTCACCGCCGGCCTCAAGGCGAGCGGCCGACCCGATGTGGCCCTCGTCGTCAACGACGGCCCCGACCGGCACGCGGCGGCGGTCTTCACCACCAACCGGGTCGAGGCTGCCCCGGTCACCTGGTCACGCCAGTCCCTCGTCGACGGTCGTGCCGACGCAGTGGTGCTCAACTCCGGCGGCGCCAACGCGTGCACCGGGGCGCAGGGCTTCCAGGACACGCACGCCACCGCCGAGCACACGGCCGAGGCGCTCGGCGTCTCGGCGGGCGACGTCGTCGTCTGCAGCACCGGCCTCATCGGTGAGCTGCTGCCGATGGCCAAGCTCACCGCGGGCGTCACCGCTGCCGCCGGCTCCCTCACCGCCGAAGGGGGAGCCGCCGCGGCCGAGGCGATCATGACGACCGACACCGTGCCCAAGACCGCTGCGGCCGTCCGCGATGGGTGGAGCGTGGGTGGCATGGCCAAGGGGGCCGGGATGCTCGCCCCCGCGCTGGCCACGATGCTCGTCGTCGTCACCACCGACGCGGTGACGAGTGCCGCCGACCTCGACGCGGCCCTGCGCGAGGCGACCCGCACGACCTTCGACCGGATCGACTCCGACGGGTGCATGTCGACCAACGACACCGTCCTCGCCATGGCCTCCGGCGCATCCGGGACCACCGTCTCCCGCGACGAGCTCACGGAGGCGGTGCGTGAGGTCTGCGCCGACCTGGCCCGCCAGCTCATCGGTGACGCCGAGGGCGCCCACCACGACATCGAGATCGTCGTGCAGCGGGCCGCGAGCGAGGCCGACGGCCTCGAGGTCGCGCGCAGCATCGCCCGCAACAACCTCTTCAAGTGCGCGATCTTCGGCAAGGACCCCAACTGGGGTCGCGTGCTGGCCGCGGTCGGCACGACCTCGGCCGTCTTCGAGCCCGCACGGCTCGACGTGTCGATCAACGGCGTGCAGGTCTGCCGTGCCGGCGGGGTCGGTGAGGACCGCACGCTCGTGGACCTCGAGGCCCGCGAGGTGCGCGTCGAGGTCGACCTGCACGCCGGTGACGACGAGGTGACGGTCTGGACCAACGACCTGACCCACGACTACGTCCACGAGAACTCCGCCTACTCCACGTGAACGGAATGACCGGCATGCCTGCTGAATCCACCCTTCGCGGTGCCATCGACGCGGCCGCACTGCGGGTCGCCCAGACCAAGGCGAGCACCCTCGTCGAGGCCCTGCCCTGGCTCGAGCGCTTCCGCGGGGCACTCGTCGTCATCAAGTACGGCGGCAATGCCATGACCGACGACGCGCTCAAGGCGGCCTTCGCCGAGGACATCGTCTTCCTGCGCTATGCCGGCCTGCGCCCGGTCGTCGTCCACGGCGGCGGCCCGCAGATCCAGGCGATGCTCGACCGGCTCGGACTCCAGAGCGAGTTCAAGGGCGGCCTGCGGGTGACGACCCCCGAGGTCATGGAGGTCGTGCGCATGGTCCTCACCGGCCAGGTCGGCCGCGAGCTCGTGGGCCTGCTCAACCAGCACGGCCCGGTGGCCGTCGGCCTGTCCGGCGAGGACGCGAGTCTCTTCGGCGGCCGCCGCAAGGGCGTCGTCGTCGACGGTGAGCCGGTCGACATCGGCCTCGTCGGCGACGTCGAGTCCGTGGACCCGGCGGCCGTCCTCGACATCCTCGACGCCGGTCGGATCCCGGTCGTCTCGACGATCGCACCCGACCTCGACGTCGACGGTCAGGTGCTCAACGTCAACGCCGACACCGCCGCCGCAGCACTGGCCGTCGCCCTGCGGGCACACAAGCTCGTCGTCCTCACCGACGTCGACGGGGTCTACGCCGACTGGCCCGACCGCGACTCGCTGCTGTCGCACCTCACCGCCTCGGGCGCGCGCGACCTGCTCGCCACGGTCGACTCCGGGATGATCCCCAAGCTCGAGGCCTGCATCCGGGCCGTCGAGCACGGCGTGCCCCAGGCGCACGTCGTCGACGGCCGCCAGCCGCACTCGATGCTCCTCGAGCTCTTCACCAACGAGGGCTTCGGCACGATGATCCTGCCGGACCTCGACGACACCGACGATGAAGGGGAGGGCAGCCCCTCATGAGCACCCCCAGCGAGCATCACCAGGCTCTGCTCGAGCGCTATCGCGCCAGCCACATCGGGGTCTTCGGCCTTCCCGGCCTCGTCCTCGCCCGCGGTGAGGGCGCCTGGGTGTGGGACGTCGACGGCACCCGCTACCTCGACCTCCTCGGGGGCATCGCCGTCAACGCGCTCGGTCACGGTCACCCCGAGCTCGTCGCGGCGATCTCCAAGCAGGCCGGTGAGCTCGTCCACGTGAGCAACTTCTTCACGACCCCCGCGCAGATCGAGGCGGCCGAGGCGCTGCTGCGCGTCGCGCAGGCGCCCCAGGGGTCGGGCGTCTTCTTCTGCAACAGCGGCTCCGAGGCCGTCGAGACGGCGATCAAGCTCTCCCGGCGCACCGGCCGCAGCGGCATCGTCGCCGTCGGCGGCGCCTTCCACGGCCGGACCACCGGAGCGGTGAGCCTGACCCACAAGGAGGCCTACCGGGCCCCCTTCGAGCCCCTCCTGCCCGGCGTCACGCACATCGCGCCCGGCGACGTCGACGCCCTCCGCGCAGCCGTCGGACCCGACACCGCGATGGTCCTCCTCGAGCCGATCCAGGGTGAGGCCGGCGTGGTGACGCCGCCGCAGGGGTATCTCGCCGCAGCCCGCGAGATCACCCGTGAGGCCGGCGCCCTCCTCGTCCTCGACGAGATCCAGACGGGCATCGGGCGCACCGGGGCGTGGTTCGCCCACCAACTCGACGGCGTCGTGCCCGACGCGATCACCGTCGCCAAGGGTCTCGGCGGGGGAGTGCCGATCGGTGCCCTGGTGACCTTCGGCCCGGAGAACACCGGGCTGCTCACGGCCGGCCAGCACGGCTCGACCTTCGGCGGCAACCCGCTCGCCTGCAGCGCAGCCCTCGCAGTGATGTCGACCATCGAGTCCGAGGGTCTGGTCGAGCACGCGGTCACCGCCGGAGACCTGCTCGTCGAGCGGGTCGCGGCACTGGGTCACCCGCGAGTCGGCGGCGTGCGCGGGGCGGGGCTGCTCCGCGCCATCGCCCTGACCGAGCCGATCGCCCCTGCGGCGGCGCTCGCGGCCCGCCGTCACGGGTTCATCATCAACCCGGTCGCGCCCGAGGCGCTGCGCCTGGCGCCACCTCTCACCATCACCACCGACCAGCTCACGAGCTTCGTCGACGCCCTGCCGGCGATCGTCGACGAGGCCGCCAAGGAGTCCGCATGACCGTCCGCCACCTCCTCGCCGACGACGACCTCACCGCCGAGGAGCAGTCCGCGGTTCTCGACCTGGCGGCCGCCCTCAAGGCCGACCGGCACGCCGAGCAGCCGCTCGCCGGGCCCCGGTCGGTCGCGATCATCTTCGACAAGCCGACGCTGCGCACCCAGCTGTCCTTCACCACCGGCGTCGCCGAGCTCGGCGGCTACCCGATGGTCGTCGACGGCAACCTCGCCCAGATCGGCACCCGCGAGTCGATCCCCGACGTCGCCCGGGTCGTGGGGCGCCAGGTGAGCGCCATCGTCTGGCGCACGCACGGTCAGGACCGGCTGCAGGAGATGGCCGACCACGTCGACGTACCGGTGGTCAACGCGCTCACCGACGACTACCACCCTTGCCAGCTGCTCGCCGACCTGCTGACGATCCGCGAGCACAAGGGTGGCACCGCCGGACGCACCATCGCCTACGTCGGCGACGGGGCCAACAACATGGCGCACTCCTACCTGCTTGCCTGCGCCCTCGCCGGCATGCACGTGCGCATCGGCACCCCGGCGAGCCACCAGCCCTCGGCCGACGTCCTGGCCAGGGCCGAGCGCATCGCCGGCGAGCAGGGCGGCTCGATCCTCGTCACGGACGACCCCACGGCCGCGGTGGCGGGCGCCGACGTCGTCGCCACCGACACCTGGGTGTCGATGGGCATGGAGAGCGAGAAGGGCGACCGTACCGGACAGACCTCGCCCTTCGCCCCCTTCGCCGTGACGACGCAGCTGCTCGACCACGCCGCCGCGGATGCGATCGTCCTGCACTGCCTGCCCGCCTACCGAGGGCTGGAGATCGCTGCCGACGTCATCGACGGCCCGCAGTCGGTCGTCTGGGACGAGGCCGAAAACCGGCTGCACGCGCAGAAGGCCCTGCTCACCTTCCTGCTGCGCGCCTCGTCATGATCCCCGCGACCCGACCGGGCCGGCAGGCACGGATCATCGAGCTCCTGCGGGAGCACGCCGTGCGCAGCCAGCCGGAGCTGCTCGAGCTGCTCTCTGCCGACGGCATCGAGATCACCCAGGCGACGCTGTCCCGGGACCTGCTCGAGCTGCGCGCCGAAAAGGTGCGGGTGGGCCGCGATCTCGTCTACGCCATCCCCGGCGAAGGGGGCGACCGCACCCCGCGCGCGGCCGTCGACCCGGCGGAGTACGACGACCGGTTGCGCCGGCTGTGCGAGGAGCTCCTCGTCACGGCCAGGGCGAGCGCTCAGCTCGTCGTCGTGCGCACACCCCCCGGTGCCGCCAACTACCTCGCCTCGGCGATCGACCACGCACGTCTCACGGGAGTGCTGGGGACGATCGCGGGGGATGACACGATCATGATCATCACCGGCGGCCCCGACGAGGGTGCCGCCGTCACCGCACAGCTGCTGGGCCTGGCCCAGACCACCGACAGCCAGGAGGCACCGTGACCCAGGACGAGACCGCGACGACCGCCGAGCGGGTGAGCCTGTGGGGTGGCCGCTTCGCCGGGGGGCCGAGCGATGCTCTCGCCGCCCTGAGCAAGTCGACGCACTTCGACTGGCGTCTGGCCCCCTACGACATCGCCGGGTCGAGGGCCCACGCGCGCGTCCTCCACGGTGCCGGCCTGCTCGACGACGCGACGCTCGAGGCGATGCTCGAGGCCCTGCGACGACTCGCCGACGATGTGGCGAGCGGCGCCTTCGAGCCCGCGCTCGACGACGAGGACGTGCACACCGCCCTCGAGCGCGGTCTCATCGAGCGCGCCGGTGCCGATGTCGGTGGCCGACTGCGCGCCGGGCGCTCGCGCAACGACCAGGTGGCCACCCTCTTCCGGATGTACCTGCGCGACCACGCCCGCATCGTCTCCGGCCTCGTCCTCGACGTCGTGCGGGCGCTCGTGGACCAGGCCCGCGACAACATCGACGTGGCGATGCCGGGGCGCACCCACCTGCAGCACGCCCAGCCGGTCCTGCTCAGCCACCACCTGCTCGCGCACGCGTGGCCGCTGCTGCGCGACGTGCAGCGCTTCGTCGACTGGGACGAGCGCACCTCGCTCAGCCCCTACGGGTCCGGTGCGCTCGCCGGCTCGTCCCTCGGTCTGGACCCCGAAGCGGTCGCGGCGGACCTGGGCTTCGCCGGGGCGACCGCCAACTCGATCGACGGCACGGCCTCGCGCGACTTCGTCGCGGAATTCTGCTTCGTCGCGGCGATGACGGCGGTCGACATCTCGCGGCTGGCCGAGGAGGTCATCCTCTGGGCGACCAAGGAGTTCTCCTTCGTCACCCTCGACGACGCCTTCTCCACCGGGTCGAGCATCATGCCGCAGAAGAAGAACCCCGATGTGGCCGAGCTGGCCCGGGGCAAGGCCGGTCGTCTCGTCGGTGACCTCGCCGGCCTCATGACCACCCTCAAGGCGCTGCCGCTGGCCTACAACCGCGACCTCCAGGAGGACAAGGAGCCGGTCTTCGACGCCGTCGACACCCTCGAGGTCCTGCTGCCCGCCTTCGCCGGGATGATGGCGACGATGACCTACCACGGAGAGCGAATGGCCGCCCTCGCGCCGCAGGGCTTCTCGCTCGCCACCGACATCGCCGAGTGGCTCGTGCGCCAGGGCGTGCCCTTCCGAGTCGCCCACGAGGTCGCCGGGGCGTGCGTGCGGGTCTGCGAGGAGCGTGACATCGAGCTGTGGGACCTCACCGACGAGGACCTCGCCGGGATCAGTGAGCACCTGACGCCGGGGGTCCGCGAGGTCCTGTCGGTGGAAGGCTCGCTCGCCTCCCGCGACGCCCAGGGCGGCACCGCCCCCGCCCGGGTCCGCGAGCAGCTCGCCGACGCCACGGCCCTGCTCGAGGAGCTGTCCGCGTTCGCCGCGAGCCGCATCGAAGCCCGCTGACGTGACCACGACGGGGCGTCGCCTGACCGGGTCCGACCTGGCGGGCGACCCCCTGTCCGTCGCACCCATGCTGCTCGGGACCCGGCTGGTGGCCGGCGACGTCACGCTCCGCCTGACCGAGGTCGAGGCCTACTGGGGCGGCAACGACCCGGGCTCGCACGGCTACCGGGGGATGACCCCACGCACCGAGGTGATGTTCGGTCCGGCCGGGCATCTCTACGTCTACCGCTCCTACGGCATCCACTGGTGCGCCAACGTCGTCGTGGGATCGAAGGGGGAGTGCGCTGCGGTCCTCCTTCGGGCCGGTGAGGTGGTCCGGGGGGAGGAGACCGCTCGAGACCGCCGCGGCGACGTGCGTGCGCGAGACCTGGCCCGTGGGCCGGGTCGACTGACCCGCGCCCTGGGGCTGACCGGCGAGCACGACGGCAGCGCGCTGGTCGGGAGCCGCGCTCCCATCGCCCTCGTCGCGCCCGACGAGCCCGTCGACCCCCAGCGCATCCGTACCGGGCCGCGGGTGGGGGTCTCGGGACCCGGGGGAGACGGAGCCGACTACCCGTGGCGCTTCTGGCTCGACGGGGAACCGACGGTCTCGGCCTATCGGCCGGGCAAGCCGCGGGTCAGGCGGGGTTGACGCCCACGTCGACCTGCTGGGCCAGGTAGTTCTCGACGCCGACGCGGACGATGGCGTCGAGCTGCGCCTCGAACCAGTCGGCGTGACCCTCCTCGTCGCGCGCCATCTCCTCGAAGACCGCTGCGGTCGCGTGGTCACCCAGGTCGTGGCACTCCTGCGCGGCGGAGTTGAACTGCTTGACCGCGACGATCTCGCTGGCGAGGGCCAGCTCGAGCATCTCCTTGGCGTCCTCGCCGATCTGGATGTTGTTCAGCTTCTGGACGTTGGGGTGGCCGTCGAACATCAGGATGCGCTCGATGAGCTCGTCGGCATCCTTCATCTCACCGATGGACAGGTCGTAGAAGACCTTGCCCAGGCGGGGCAGGCCCCAGTTGTCGAGCATCCGCGCGTGGAGGAAATAGCCGTTGACGACGGTCAGCTCGAGGGTGAGCGCTTCGTTGAGGAGGGTGACGACTCGGGGGTCAGCTGGCTGCACGGTCTACCTCCGCGGGAGATGGGAAGAGGCCGCTGTCGACCTCACCTCCCACACTCTCGCAGAGGATGCGCCGCACTGAGAAGACACAGGCACCACAATCACGACCCGCGCCGGTGCTGGCGCAGACCCGGGAGAGGGTTATCGCGCCGGCGGCGGCGGCTTCGGCGATCTGACGATCGCCGACCACGGCGCAGTGACAGACGATCACGGCCCATCTCCCTTCGTCTTTGGTGAGGTGAGGCATACCTTAACCCGACGAAGGGAGGGTTCGTCACCCGGTGTTCCACATGGCGGATCGACTCTCGCCCACCGGTGCGCCTGACGGCAGTCGCCCCGGTCCGTGGCAGGCTGTCTCAGGGCATGCGACCGCGTGCCCGGCAACCTCCCGGAAGGACCGAGACGACCGTGACCGACATCCTCGACGAGCTGCAGTGGCGCGGAGCGGTGGCGCAGACCACCGACGAGGCCGCCCTGCGACAGGCCCTCGCCGACGGACCGATCTCGGTGTATTGCGGCTTCGACCCGACCGCGCCCTCTCTGCACTTCGGCAACTTCGTGCAGCTCGTCGCCCTGCGACGGTTCCAGCGCGCCGGCCACAAGGTGATCTGCCTCGTCGGCGGGTCCACCGGGCTCATCGGTGACCCCAAGCCGACGAGTGAGCGCCAGCTGCGGACCAAGGAGCACACGGCGCACAACGTCTCCCGGATCAAGGAGCTCGTGCGCCCCTTCCTCGACTTCGACGGGAGCAGCGGCGTCGCGCACCCGGCGATCCTCGTCGACAACCTCGACTGGACCGCACCGATGACCGCGCTCGACTTCCTGCGGGACATCGGCAAGCACTTCCGGGTCAACCAGATGATCCGCAAGGACGCGATCTCGGCCCGGCTCGAGAGCCAAGAGGGCATCTCCTACACGGAGTTCAGCTACCAGCTCCTCCAGGCGTTGGACTACCTCGAGCTCTACCGCCAGTACGACTGCACGCTCCAGCTCGGCGGGTCCGACCAGTGGGGCAACCTCACTGCGGGGGTCGACCTCATCCACCGTGCGGAGGGCGGGTCGGTCCATGCTCTGACCTCGCCGCTGCTCACCGACTCCCACGGGGTCAAGTACGGCAAGTCCGAGGGCAATGCCATCTGGTTGTCCGCCGACATGACCAGTCCCTACGCCTTCTACCAGTACTTCCTCAACGTCGAGGACGCCTCCGTGGTCAAGCTGCTCAAGGTCTTCACCGACCGAGGCCGCGAGGAGATCGACGAGCTCGAGCGGCTGGTCAAGGACGAGCCCCACCGTCGTGCGGCCCAGCGAGCCTTGGCGTCCGACATGACGACGCTCGTCCACGGCGAGGCCGCCACGATCTCGGTCCAGGCGGCCTCGGAAGCCCTCTTCGGCAAGGGCGATCTCACGGAACTGGACGCCGGCACGCTGCTCGACGCGACGGCCGAGCTGCCCGGCGCCGATGTCCCCGTGGGCACGGGGCTGCTCGATGCCCTCGTGGCGACCGGGCTCGTCGACTCCAAGAAGGCCGCGCGTCGCGCGATCTCGGACGGCGCGGTCTCGGTCAACGGCACCAAGGTGTCCGACGAGCAATTCGTCCTCGGGCCGGGGGACTACCTGCACGGGCGGGTGGCCGTCCTGCGACGGGGTCGCAAGAACCTCGCGGCGGCCCGGCAACGCTGACCTGCAACGACACCCCTCGGGGTCGGATCGCCCGGAAACTCGGGGGATCCGACCCCGATTTGGTGAAGTCGGGATCGGTGATCTAATGTTCTCGACGTCAGCCCGAGAGGGAGGAACGGACACCACGCGGCGGCCCTTGCAGGGTCGCACCAAGCAGGCCGGTCCCGCGAGCTGACACCACTCCCAGCGAGTCACGCGAAGCACTTCGGTGCCACTGCGAAGCGAGTTGGAGCGAGGCAGCCAGGCTGCTAGAGTGGGAGATCGCCGCAGGCGACAAGCACCGCAAGATCCACCGGATCAGCGAGTTTGACCCTGAGGCCATCACAGTAGTAACTTGAAGAAGTTGCCCCTTGAAGTACTGGCCGGTTGGTTGGTGGTGATGGGTGTGCGTGTGAATCTTGAGAACTCAACAGCGTGTCAAAAATCGATGCCAATACCTCGTCTTGGCTGATTGTGCCCTCGCCTTTTGTGGGTGTGGGTGTGGTTGGTCGGATGATTTTTTTCCTTTGGTTGAGAATGAATGAACACAGCGATTGCGCTGGTTGTTCTTGCTCAGTCATGGTTCAGCCCTTTGTTGGGTTATTGATTGGCCCTGGTGCTTGCTGCTTTTGTGGTGGGTGTTGGGGTGTTGATCATCAACGGAGAGTTTGATCCTGGCTCAGGACGAACGCTGGCGGCGTGCTTAACACATGCAAGTCGAACGGTGAAGCTCCAGCTTGCTGGAGTGGATCAGTGGCGAACGGGTGAGTAACACGTGAGCAACCTGCCCCTGACTCTGGAATAAGCGCTGGAAACGGCGTCTAATACTGGATATGAGAAGGGTCCGCATGGGCACTTTCTGGAAAGTTTCTCGGTTGGGGATGGGCTCGCGGCCTATCAGCTTGTTGGTGAGGTAATGGCTCACCAAGGCGACGACGGGTAGCCGGCCTGAGAGGGCGACCGGCCACACTGGGACTGAGACACGGCCCAGACTCCTACGGGAGGCAGCAGTGGGGAATATTGCACAATGGGCGAAAGCCTGATGCAGCGACGCCGCGTGAGGGATGACGGCCTTCGGGTTGTAAACCTCTTTCAGCAGGGAAGAAGCGAAAGTGACGGTACCTGCAGAAGAAGCACCGGCTAACTACGTGCCAGCAGCCGCGGTAATACGTAGGGTGCGAGCGTTGTCCGGAATTATTGGGCGTAAAGAGCTTGTAGGCGGTTTGTCGCGTCTGCTGTGAAAATCCGGGGCTCAACCCCGGACTTGCAGTGGGTACGGGCAGACTAGAGTGTGGTAGGGGAGACTGGAATTCCTGGTGTAGCGGTGAAATGCGCAGATATCAGGAGGAACACCGATGGCGAAGGCAGGTCTCTGGGCCACTACTGACGCTGAGAAGCGAAAGCATGGGGAGCGAACAGGATTAGATACCCTGGTAGTCCATGCCGTAAACGTTGGGCGCTAGGTGTGGGACTCATTCCACGAGTTCCGTGCCGCAGCTAACGCATTAAGCGCCCCGCCTGGGGAGTACGGCCGCAAGGCTAAAACTCAAAGGAATTGACGGGGGCCCGCACAAGCGGCGGAGCATGCGGATTAATTCGATGCAACGCGAAGAACCTTACCAAGGCTTGACATATACCGGAAACTTCCAGAGATGGTTGCCCCCTTTGGGTCGGTATACAGGTGGTGCATGGTTGTCGTCAGCTCGTGTCGTGAGATGTTGGGTTAAGTCCCGCAACGAGCGCAACCCTCGTTCTATGTTGCCAGCACGTGATGGTGGGGACTCATGGAAGACTGCCGGGGTCAACTCGGAGGAAGGTGGGGATGACGTCAAATCATCATGCCCCTTATGTCTTGGGCTTCACGCATGCTACAATGGCCGGTACAAAGGGCTGCGATGCCGTAAGGTGGAGCGAATCCCAAAAAACCGGTCTCAGTTCGGATTGGGGTCTGCAACTCGACCCCATGAAGTCGGAGTCGCTAGTAATCGCAGATCAGCAACGCTGCGGTGAATACGTTCCCGGGCCTTGTACACACCGCCCGTCAAGTCACGAAAGTCGGTAACACCCGAAGCCGGTGGCCCAACCCTTGTGGGGGGAGCCGTCGAAGGTGGGACTGGCGATTGGGACTAAGTCGTAACAAGGTAGCCGTACCGGAAGGTGCGGCTGGATCACCTCCTTTCTAAGGAGCTCTGGCCACCGTTGGGTGGTCCAGGACCTATGTCGCCGGCGAGTGTTCGGCGGTAGGTGCTCATGGGTGGAACATCGATTATTTGGCATTGTGCTTCTGGTGGTCGAGTACCTGCCGGGCATCTGCTGGTTTTGTGCTGGTGGGTGTGTGGTGGTGGAAAGTGGCTGGCTTGGGGGTGGGGTGTCTGACACGTTGTTGGGTCCTGAGGGTTCACGCGAGTGAAGCTTCATGGACCACGACCCCGACGGTTTCGGTTGTTGGGGTTGGGTTGTGGGCCTTGCCTGGTCTGCATACTGCTTCCCGGTTGTGGGGGTGGGTGTGGCTGGTTGGTGGGGTTGCCGCCCGTATGTTGAGAACTACACAGTGGACGCGAGCATCTTTATCTTTGTGGCTCAAGTTTTTAAGGGCGCACGGTGGATGCCTTGGCACCAGGAACCGAAGAAGGACGTAGGAATCTGCGATAAGCCTCGGGGAGTCGATAACCAGACTTTGATCCGAGGATTTCCGAATGGGGAAACCCGGCTGGAGGCAAGTCCAGTCACTCCTGTCTGAATATATAGGGCAGGTAGAGGGAACGCGGGGAAGTGAAACATCTCAGTACCCGCAGGAAGAGAAAACAATAGTGATTCCGTGAGTAGTGGCGAGCGAAAGCGGATGAGGCCAAACCGGGTCTGTGTGATAGCTGTCAGGCGTTGCAGGTTCGGGGTTGTGGGGCTTTTTGTTCCAGGACTGACATTCTGGGCTGGAGTGAGAAATTCATGTCATAGTCGAAGAGTCTTGAATGGCTCGGCATAGAGGGTGCGACCCCCGTAGACGAAATGGTGTGGACTCCGGATGATTGTTCCCAAGTAGCACGGGGCCCGTGAAATCTCGTGTGAATCTGGCGGGACCACCCGCTAAGCCTAAATATTCCCTGGTGACCGATAGCGGACAAGTACCGTGAGGGAAAGGTGAAAAGTACCCCGGGAGGGGAGTGAAATAGATCCTGAAACCGTGCGCTTACAATCCGTCGGAGCCTCCTTGTGGGGTGACGGCGTGCCTTTTGAAGAATGAGCCTGCGAGTTAGTGCTCAGTGGCGAGGTTAACCCGTGTGGGGAAGCCGTAGCGAAAGCGAGTCCGAATAGGGCGAATGAGTCGCTGGGTCTAGACCCGAAGCGGAGTGATCTACCCATGGCCAGGTTGAAGCGACGGTAAGACGTCGTGGAGGACCGAACCCACTTAGGTTGAAAACTGAGGGGATGAGCTGTGGGTAGGGGTGAAAGGCCAATCAAACTCCGTGATAGCTGGTTCTCCCCGAAATGCATTTAGGTGCAGCGTCACGTGTTTCTTGCCGGAGGTAGAGCTACTGGATAGCCGATGGGCCTCACCAGGTTACTGACGTTAGCCAAACTCCGAATGCCGGTAAGTGAGAGCGTGGCAGTGAGACTGCGGGGGATAAGCTCCGTAGTCGAGAGGGAAACAGCCCAGATCACCAGCTAAGGTCCCTAAGCGTGTGCTAAGTGGAAAAGGATGTGGAGTTGCCGTGACAACCAGGAGGTTGGCTTAGAAGCAGCCACCCTTTAAAGAGTGCGTAATAGCTCACTGGTCAAGTGATTCCGCGCCGACAATGTAGCGGGGCTCAAGCACACCACCGAAGCTGTGGCATTGACACACTGCTCGGCACCTTTGTGGTGTCCAGGCGTGTTGATGGGTAGGGGAGCGTCGTGTGGCGAGTGAAGCGGCGGAGTGATCCAGTCGTGGATGCCACACGAGTGAGAATGCAGGCATGAGTAGCGAATGACGGGTGAGAAACCCGTCCGCCGAATAACCAAGGGTTCCAGGGTCAAGCTATCTGCCCTGGGTAAGTCGGGACCTAAGGCGAGGCCGACAGGCGTAGTCGATGGACATCCGGTTGATATTCCGGAACCGGCGAAGAACCGCCCATGATGAATCCAGTGATGCTAAGCGCCTGAAGCTCACCGTTAGATGCCCTTCGGGGTGTCGCTGGTGGGTGGAACGCGTGACCCGAGCTGGTAGTAGTCAAGTGATGGGGAGACGCAGGAAGGTAGCCTCCGCGTGGCGATGGTTGTCCACGTCCAAGGGTGTAGGGAGTCAGGTAGGCAAATCCGCCTGGCACGTATCCTGAGACCTGATGGTGACCGCTTTAGCGGGAAGCAGGGTGATCCTATGCTGCCGAGAAAATCCTCTAGCGAGGTTCGAGCCGCCCGTACCCCAAACCGACTCAGGTGGTTAGGTAGAGAATACCAAGGCGATCGAGTGAATCGTGGTTAAGGAATTCGGCAAAATGCCCCCGTAACTTCGGGAGAAGGGGGGCCTGGACCCTGAAGCTCTTTACGGGCTAGGGGAAAGGGCCGCAGAGACCAGGGAGAAGCGACTGTTTACTAAAAACACAGGTCCGTGCGAAGTCGCAAGACGATGTATACGGACTGACGCCTGCCCGGTGCTGGAAGGTTAAGAGGACCGGTTAGCCCTTTGGGCGAAGCTGAGAATTTAAGCCCCAGTAAACGGCGGTGGTAACTATAACCATCCTAAGGTAGCGAAATTCCTTGTCGGGTAAGTTCCGACCTGCACGAATGGCGTAACGACTTCTCCACTGTCTCAACCGCGAACTCGGCGAAATTGCACTACGAGTAAAGATGCTCGTTACGCGCAGCAGGACGGAAAGACCCCGGGACCTTCACTATAGCTTGGTATTGGTGATCGGGACGGCTTGTGTAGGATAGGTGGGAGACTGTGAAGCATGCACGCCAGTGTGTGTGGAGTCATCGTTGAAATACCACTCTGGTCGTTCTGGTTATCTAACCTCGGTCCGTGATCCGGATCAGGGACATTGCCTGGTGGGTAGTTTAACTGGGGCGGTTGCCTCCTAAAATGTAACGGAGGCGCTCAAAGGTTCCCTCAGCCTGGTTGGCAATCAGGTGGCGAGTGCAAGTGTACAAGGGAGCTTGACTGCGAGACAGACATGTCGAGCAGGGACGAAAGTCGGAACTAGTGACCCGACGGTGGCTTGTGGAAGCGCCGTCGCTCAACGGATAAAAGGTACCCCGGGGATAACAGGCTGATCTTCCCCAAGAGTCCATATCGACGGGATGGTTTGGCACCTCGATGTCGGCTCGTCGCATCCTGGGGGTGGAGTAGCTCCCAAGGGTTGGGCTGTTCGCCCATTAAAGCGGCACGCGAGCTGGGTTTAGAACGTCGTGAGACAGTTCGGTCCCTATCCGCTGTGCGCGTAGGAAACTTGAGAGAGGCTGACCTTAGTACGAGAGGACCGGGTTGGACGAACCTCTGGTGTGTGAGTTGTTCTGCCAAGGGCACCGCTCATTAGCTACGTTCGGGAGTGATAACCGCTGAAAGCATCTAAGCGGGAAGCATGTCTCAAGATGAGGTTTCCATGAACTACGGTTCGAGAGGCTCCCAGTAGACTACTGGGTTGATAGGCCAGATGTGGAAGTGCAGCAATGCATGGAGCTGACTGGTACTAATAAGCCGATAACTTGATACACAACACAACCTTGTTGCGTTAAAGAAGAACAAAGATTGTTCGCGTCCACTGTGCAGTTCCCGAGATACGGTCGGGACACGATGATTGTCCACGGTATTTCCATAGAGTTACGGCTGTTATAGCGAAGGGGAAACGCCCGGTCCCATTCCGAACCCGGAAGCTAAGCCCTTCAGCGCCGATGGTACTGCACTGGTGACGGTGTGGGAGAGTAGGACGCAGCCGGACAAACATTCACGAAAGCCCCCCAGCCACCACGCTGGGGGGCTTTCGCCATTCCAGACCCGATTGCCGACCATCACGCCATGGTGTTGCGTCATGTGCCCAGGTCGGGAGAGTCTGGCCCGAGAAAACAGGTCAAGAGAGGTTGATGTCGTGGACGAAAGGTCGAGCAGGCCGGATCGTGGTCGTGGCGGGTCCGCGGGGCGCGGGGGCCAGGGTCCCCGCGGTGGTTCCGGAGGAGGCCGCGGTGGCCGGCCGGAGCGGCGTGGATCTTCCGGGCGACCCGAGCGCGGTGACCGTCAGGCACGCCCGGAGCGAGGTGGTCGTTCCGATCGTCGCGGAGCACCGCGGGAGGCTGACGCCGACAACCGCGGTGGGTCGCGGCTGGTGCCCAAGGAGGGCCGCAAGCCGGAGCCGGCGATCGCGCCGGACGTCACCGGGGCCGAGCTGGATCGCAGCGTGCGCCAGCAGCTGCGCACCCTGAGCAAGGAGAATGCGGACGGCGTGGCCCAGCACCTCGTCATGGTCGCCGCCCTGCTGGAGGCCGAGGACCTCGACGGTGCCGTGGCGCACGCGGAGACGGCGGTGCGACGGGCTGGTCGGGTGCCGGCCGCTCGCGAGGCGCTCGGCTTCGTCGCCTACCGCATGGGCGACTTCGCCCGGGCGCTCACCGAGTTCCGCACGGTCCGGCGACTGAGTGGGTCCTCGCACCTGCTGCCGCTCATGGTCGACTGCGAGCGGGGCCTCGGTCGTCCGGCGCGGGCGCTCGAGCTGCTCGGTTCGCCTGAGGCGCGTCAGCTGGGCCAGGAGGAGCAGGTCGAGCTGCTCATCGTGGGCTCCGGCATCCGTCGCGATATGGGTCAGCCGCAGGCCGCTGTCCTCGCCCTGCAGGGCCAGGTCGACAAGGTCAAGAACAAGCCGTGGGCTGCCCGCGTCTGGTACGCCTACGCCGACGCCCTGCTCGAGGTCGGTCGTGAGGCCGACGCGCGGTCGTGGTTTGCCAAGGCGGCTGTGGCCGACCAGGACGGCGAGACGGACGCGATCGAGCGCGTCGAGGAGCTCGACGGGGTGCACCTCCAGGAGGTGCCCGACAGCGACGTCCAGGCGGTGCCCGAGGGCGAAGGCGACGACACGACGTCGACGCCGTGACCCCGCCGGCGGCGGGTGACCAGCTGGCCGCGGCCTACGACGCGATCATCTGCGACATCGACGGCGTCGTCGTGGCCGGAGTATCGGCTGTGCCTCATGCGGTCGAGGCCCTCGGTGCTCTCGAGGTGCCGGTGGTCTTCGCCACCAACAACGCCTCGCGCACCCCGGCGCAGGTGGCCGAGCACGTGGCGGCTCTGGGTGTCCCGCTCACCGAGGGGGACGTGCTCACCAGCTCGCTGGCAGCAGCGCGGGTCCTCGCCGATCGGTATCCGCCGGGGAGCGAGGTGCTGGCGGTCGGTGGTGCCGGGGTCGGGGCCTCCCTTCGCGCTGTCGGTCTGCTGCCGGTGGCACCCGGGACGAAGGGGGCGCCGGTGGCCGTGCTCCAGGGGTACGGACCGCACGTGACGGCATCGGACCTCGGGGAGGCCGCCTGCGTCATCCGCGGGGGAGCCCGGTGGGTGGCGACGAACACCGACCTGACCCTGCCGACGGACCGGGGGCCCTTGCCGGGCAACGGGTCGCTCGTCGCAGCGGTGCGCAACTGCGTCGATGTCGACCCGGAGGTCATCGGGAAGCCGCACCCGCCGATGTACCAGCTGGCCGCCCGACGACTTGGCGTGGCGACCGACCGGGTGCTGGCGGTCGGGGACCGGCTGGAGACCGACATCGAGGGCGCGGTGGCCACCGGGATGGACGGTGCACTCGTCCTCACCGGCGTGCACGGGATCGGGGACGCGGCCGCGGCACCCGTCCAGCGGCGCCCGACCCACGTCCTCGAGGACCTGCGAGGTCTCGCCGCCCCGTACCCACCGGCCGAGCAGCACGATGGCTGGGCCGTGCGTGACCGGTCCCGCGCTCGGGTGGTCGACGGGCGCCTCGAGGTCGAGGGCGGTGGCATCGACGCAGACCGGGCGCGCCTGGACGCACTGTGGTCGGCCGTCGACGCGGGGTTGATCACGCCGGCAGACGCGAGCCGGCTCGTCTTCAGCCGGTAGCGTGGGACGCCCCGACCCGAGGAGTGACGTGGACCCCGTACGTGGACTGATCCATCTGGGCCTGAAGACGACCGAGGCGACTCTCGACCGGGTGCTCGCCGTCGTGCGTCTGGTCGACACCATGCTCGTCTCGAGCGCGGTGCCGCCCGTGCGTGAGCGCACCGACAGCACGCCGACCTGGCCCCAGGAGGAGCAGGGCGACCTCGACGCGCTGAGCACGGCGCTGCGCGAGCGCGTCGTGGCCGACGAGGTTTCGACTGCACCGGTGACCGGACCGACGGCATCCACGCCGGCCACGAAGCGCCCGGCGCGCAAGGCGCCTGCCCGGCGCTCGACGTCGACGGCGGCGAAGAAGGCGGCCACCAAGACGTCTGCGGCGCCGGCGAAGGCCACTGCGAGGAAGGCTGCGGCCAAGAAGTCTGTGCCGGCGAAGAGGGCCACTGCGAAGAAGGCCACTGCGAAGAAGGCGTCTGCGAAGAAGGCGACGACCGCCAAGACCGCCTCGCCGGCCTCGACCCAGCCCGTGCTCCCCGATGCCTGAGGAGGCCACACCCGTGCCGGAGGCCCCGCGGCCCACTCCGGGCGACCTCGCCCCCAGAGCTCCCGAGCCGATGCCCGAGGGCACCCCGGAGACGGGCGACCTCGTCGTCGACGCGGCGTTGCGTGACCTCGCCGTCGTCGACCCCGAGGACCTCGACACGGTGCTGAATGCGGGGGAGTCGGTGCACGGCACCCTGACCTCGCGCCTGTCCGACCTCGGGACCTGACGGGTGCCCGAGACGACCCGACTGGACCTCGCCCTCGTCGAGCGCGGCCTGGCGCGCAGCCGCACCCGGGCGCGCGAGCTCGTCGAGTCGGGCCAGGTGCGCGTGGCCGGGCAAGTGGCCACCAAGTCCTCGCAGCAGGTCACGCCGGACGCCCCCGTCGAGGTCGCCGGTGACGCCGATCGGTGGGTCGGTCGAGCGGCCGGCAAGCTGCTCGGGGCTCTCGACGCCTTCGAGCTCGAGGTCCAAGGCCGTCGGGCACTCGACATCGGCGCCTGCACCGGCGGGTTCACCCAGGTCCTCCTCGAGCACGGTGCCGACCACGTCATCGCCCTCGACGTCGGGCACGACCAGCTCGCGCCGGAGCTGGCCGCCGACCCGCGGGTGACCGACCGCAGCGGCACGACGATCCGAGGCCTCGCCCCGCACGACATCGGGGGCCCGGTCCCCCTGGCCGTCGGGGACCTGAGCTTCATCTCCCTTCGTCTCGTGCTCGCCGAGATCGCGGACCTGCTCACCGACGACGGTTACGCGGTGCTCCTGATCAAGCCGCAGTTCGAGGTGGGCCGGGACCGGCTCGGGCGCAAGGGCGTGGTCACCGACCCCGCCGCCCGACGTGCAGCCATCACCGGGGTGCTCGAGCGTGCCGCCGAGGTGCGGCTCGCGGTCCTGGGCATCGCCCGCAGCCCGGTGCGTGGGGGAGAGGGCAACCACGAGTACCTCGTCCACCTGACCCGGCGCACGGGTGTCGGCCTGACGTGGCAGGCTCAGACCGACATCGCCCACGAGCTGGTCCAGGAGGAGGCCCGATGACCCAGCGGCGTGTGCTGCTCATGGCGCACCCGAGCCGGCCCGAGGCCCTCGAGGTCGCGATGGGCGTTGCCGACAAGCTCGCCCAGGCCGACATCGAGGTGCGCCTGCCCGCGGGCGAGCTCGGCGAGAGCCTGCTCGGCCAGCACCCTGGCGTCGTGGTCCACGACGGAGACCGGCCGGCCGACGGTGTCGAGCTCGTCGTGGTGCTCGGTGGTGACGGGACGATCCTGCGCGGTGCCGAGGCGGCCCGCGGCAGTGGAGTCCCGCTGCTGGGCGTCAACCTCGGGCACGTCGGCTTCCTCGCCGAGGCCGAGCGCGAGGACGTCGACGCGACCGTCGAGCACATCGTCGAGCGCATGTACGAGGTCGAGGAGCGGATGGCCCTCGACGTCGTCGCGACCCTCGACGGGCAGGAGATCGCCCGCAGCTGGGCACTCAACGAGGTCACCGTCGAAAAGGCCTCCCGCGAGCGGATGCTCGTGCTCACCGTCGAGATCGACGGCCGGCCCCTCTCCACGTGGGGGTGCGACGGCGTCGTCATGGCCACCCCGACCGGCTCGACGGCCTATGCCTTCTCCGCGGGCGGCCCCGTCGTCTGGCCGGGGGTCGAGGCGATGCTCGTCGTGCCGATCAGCGCCCACGCCCTCTTCGCCCGCCCCCTCGTCGTCGCACCCACGTCGGCGCTGGCCGTCGACCTCGTCCCCGGCACCGAGGGCCACGGCGTGCTGTGGTGCGACGGCCGGCGGGCGGTCGACCTGCCGCCGGGGGCGCGCATCGAGGTCAGCCGCTCGGAGGAGCCGGTGCGACTGGCCCGGCTGAGCAGCTCGCCCTTCACCGACCGGCTCGTCGCGAAGTTCGACCTGTCCGTCCACGGCTGGCGCGGCCGCAACCGCTCGGGGGCCTGACGTGCTGCGCGAGCTGCGGATCCGCGACCTCGGGGTGATCGAGGACGCCACCCTCACCCTCGATCCCGGCCTGACCGTCGTCACCGGCGAGACCGGAGCGGGCAAGACCATGGTCGTCACCGGCCTGGGGCTGGTGCTCGGGGGCCGCGCCGATGCGGCCCTCGTGCGCACCGGGAGCGACGAGGCGGTCGTCGAGGCCGAGCTCGAGCTGGCCGACGACCACCCGGCCCGAGCGGTCGCCGAGGACGTCGGTGGCGTCGCCGACGAGCCCGAGCTGCTCCTGTCGCGCACGGTCTCCTCCGCCGGCCGCAGCCGCGCCCACGTGGGCGGTCGCCGGGCACCGGTCGGCACCCTCGCCGACCTCGGCGAGGGCCTCGTCGCCGTCCACGGGCAGGCCGACCAGTGGCGCCTGAAGCGTCCCTCGCAGCACCGTGCCCTTCTCGATGCCTTCGGGGGCGACGAGGTCGCCGATCCGGCGGCGCAGGTCGCGCAGGCGCACCGCACCTGGCACGAGGCGAAGGGGGAGCTGGACCGCCTGGTCGAGGGGGAGCGCACCCGCCTGCAGGAGGTCGAGCTGCTCACCCACCAGCTCGAGCAGATCGACGGCGTCGAGCCGCAGCCCGGCGAGGACGTCGAGCTCGCCCGCGAGGCCGAGCGCCTCGGCCACGCCGAGGAGCTGCGCACCGGGGCCGACACCGCCCACCGGCTGCTGTCCGACCCCGACAGCTTCGACGGCGACGACGTCGTCGGTCGGGTGGCCCGGGCAGCCGGCGAGCTGGAGCGGCTCGCCGACCACGACCCGCAGCTGTCCGACCTGCACCGTCGCCTGGCCGAGGTCGGCGTGCTCGCCGCCGAGCTGGCGACCGAGCTGTCGGGCTACGCCGCGGACATCGAGGCCGACCCGGCACGCCTGGGGGCCGTCGAGGAGCGGCGGGCCGCCCTGCACGAGCTCACCCGGCGCTACGGCGACGACGTCGCGGCCGTGCTGCGTCACCGCGATGCCTCCCGAGAGCGACTGCAGGGCCTGCTCGGGGCCGACGAGCGGATCGAGGCGCTCACCGCGCAGGTCGCCGAGGCGGAGCAACAGCTCGCCGAGGCGGCCACCCGACTCACCGAGGCCCGGACCGCTGCCGCGGCCGGGCTCTCCCGCGCCGTCGAGGACGAGCTCGCCCACCTGGGCATGGACAAGGCCCGGGTCGAGGTGGCCGTCGAGCCCCGCGGCGACGAGTCGGCGCTCGAGGTGACGTCGGCTGACGGGACCACCCGGCGGGTCGGACCCGATGGGGCCGATGTCGTCGAGGTCCGGGTCGCCGCCAACCGTGGCGCCCCGCCCCGTTCGGTCGCCAAGGCCGCGTCCGGGGGTGAGCTGAGCCGGATCATGCTGGCCATCGAGGTCGCGACCGCCGGGTCGACCGGCAGCCAGGTCCCCACCTTCGTCTTCGACGAGGTGGACGCCGGTGTCGGTGGCCGCGCGGCCCTCGACGTCGGGGCCCGGCTCGCGGCGCTGGCCTGCACCAGTCAGGTCATCGTCGTGACGCACTTGGCGCAGGTGGCGGCCCACGCCGACCGTCACCTCGTCGTGCACAAGGCCCACGGCGACCAGGTGACCGCGAGCGGGGTGCGCCCCGTCGAGGGCGACGAGCGACTCGGAGAGCTCTCCCGGATGATGGGTGGCGACGACTCGAGCGTGGGCCTGCGGCACGCCCACGAGCTGCTCGAGCAGTGTCGCCGCTGAGCCGCGACGGCTTCGTGGGACGATGCACCGGATGGCCCTTCGACGCACGCGCGATTCCGCCCGCCACCAGGCGCTGCCCGGTGTCCGCGGGCGTCTGCGGATCGACCGGCGGACCAAGAGCCTGACCAAGCGACTGCGTCCCGGTGAGATCGCCGTCATCGACCACTCCGACATCGACCGGGTGAGCGGCGAGGCCCTCGTCGCGTGCCAGCCGATCGCCGTGGTCAACGCCGGGCGCTCGATCAGCGGTCGCTACCCCAACGTCGGCCCGCAGATCATCGTCGACGCGGGCATCCCGCTCCTCGATGTCGACGACGAGGAGCTGCTCGACCGCCTCAAGGACGGCGCGACGGCCAGCGTCGACGGGGACACCATCCACCTGGCCCGCGAGAGCATCACCGGCAGCCGGTGGGACAGCGACCAGATCGCGGCCGCCATGGACTCCGCGCGCGCCGGGCTCGGCACCCAGCTCGAGGCCTTCGCCGCCAACACCATGGAGTACCTCAACCGCGAGCGCGACCTGCTCTTCGACGGGGTCGGCGTCCCCGAGATCGCGACGGACCTGCGGGGCCGCCACGCGCTCATCGTCGTGCGTGGGTACCACTACAAGGAGGACCTCGCCGCCCTTCGTCACTACATCCGCGAGTACAAGCCGGTCCTCATCGGGGTCGACGGGGGCGCCGACGCGCTCGTCGAGGCGGGCCACCGGCCCGACCTCATCGTCGGTGACATGGACTCCGTCTCGGACACGGTGCTCGGCTGCGGGGCGGAGGTCGTCGTGCACGCCTACCGCACCGGTGAGGCACCAGGCGTGGCCCGGGTCGAGGCGCTGGGCGTGACGCCCGTGGTCTTCCCGGCGACGGGCACGAGCGAGGACATCGCCATGCTCCTCGCGGACGACAAGGGAGCCCAGCTCATCGTCGCGGTCGGGACGCACGCGACGCTCGTCGAGTTCCTCGACAAGGGCCGGGCGGGCATGTCGAGCACCTTCCTCACCCGGCTGCGGGTGGGCAGCAAGCTCATCGACGCGAAGGGGGTCAGCCGGCTCTACCGCACGCGCATCTCCTCGTGGTGGCTGCTCGGGCTGGCCCTGGTCTGCCTCTTCTCGCTCTTCGTCGCCCTCTGGGCGACACCCACCGGCCAGGCTGCACTGCAACTGCTCGGGGCCCGTTGGGACGACCTGTGGGCCCTCGTCGAAGGACTCCTCACGTGATCGACTTCAGGTACCACCTCGTCTCCCTCGCGGGCCGTGCTCATCGCCCTGTCGATCGGGATCGTGCTCGGGGCCGGGCCGCTCAACGACAACATCGGCAGCACCCTGTCGGGCGAGGTCACCAAGCTGCGCCAGGAGAAGGAGGAGCTGCGCCGCCAGGCCAAGGAGGATCAGCGTGGCCTCGAGGCGCGCGACGCCTACGACGAGCAGACCCTGCCCGGGGTCCGGCGACCGGCTCGTCGAGCGCACCGCCACGGTCGTCGTGCTGCCCGAGGCGGCCGACGACGACGTGCAGGAGGCGCGCGACGTCCTCGAGGAGTCGGGGGCGAGCGTCGCCGACACCGTGGAGGTCGACGCCGACTGGGCGGCCGCGGGAGACGCGTCCGCGGACGAGCGGGATCGCACCGGCGACGGCGCCCTGCGCGACCTCGGCGTGGATGCCGAGGTCCCCGACGGGGCGCAGACCGTCGACCAGGCCCTCGCGGTCGTCGTCACCGGTCGGGAGCGGGCGGGGTCGACCGAGCGGGTCGAGCGCTCGGCACGGGACGCCGCCTGGACGCGGTTGCGCGACGCCGGGCTCGTCGAGGGTCCCGCACAGGCCCCGGCTGCCGCCGACCTCGTCGTGGTCGTCGGAGGACCGGTCGCGGCCGAGTCGGCTGACGACACCTCGGGGTCCGTCGACCGCGCCGCCGAGGCGACCGCCGCCACCTGGGTGGCCCTGACCCACCTCGTGCAGAACCACGCCGACGGAACCGTGCTCGCCGCGCCCGAGGCCGAGGAGGGGTCCGCCGACGCCTCGCCCGTGACCATGGCGCGCACGCAGGGCTCACTCGCCGAGGGGGTGTCGACGGTCGACGACCCTGACCTGCCCATGGGCCGGGCGGCCATCGTCCTGGCTCTCGACGAGCAGCTCGACGGCGGCTCCGGCCACTACGGCATCGGAGCCGGAGCGGATGCCCCGGTGCCCGAGGGCACATGAGCGTCGTCGTCACCGGCCTCGCCGGGATCGGCCTGACCCGAGCGCTCACCGGGCTCGGCCGCCGACTGCCCGAGGCCGCACGCGCCCCGTGGGCCCGACGCAACCACGCCGGCGTGCCGGTGACCCTCCTCGAGGGACCCGTCGTCGTGCTCGCGGCAGCGGCCACAGCCACGACGGGGGCCCGCGATGCCGGCACGGCCCTCGTCGTGCTGGCACCCGGCCTGCTCGGCGGGCTCGACGACCTCGTCGGCGACGGCACGACCAAGGGGCTGCACGGGCACCTCGGTGCACTGCGGCGTGGTCGCGTGACGACGGGCGCGCTCAAGATCCTCGGCCTGGGCGCCACTGCTGTCCTCGCTGCGCACCTCGAGACACGAGGCAGCACCCGACAGGGGGTGGGGCAGAGCGTCGCCGGGACCGCCGTCGACGCCGTCGTCGTCGCCGGCACCGCCAACCTCGTCAACCTGCTCGACCTGCGCCCCGGGCGGGCGCTCAAGGTGACCACCACGGCAGGGGCTCTGCTCAGCGTGCCCCGATCAGCGCGACCGCTGGGGGTGACCCTCGTCGGGGTCGGCCTCGGCGCCCTGCCCGAGGACCTCGCGGGCGAGACGATGCTCGGCGACTGCGGGGCCAACGCGCTCGGTGCGCTCGTCGGGCTGGCCCTCGTCCGTGGTCTCGGCCCCCGGGGACGTGTCGCCGTCGCCGGGGTGGTCACCGGCCTGACGCTGCTGTCGGAGCGGGTGAGCTTCACCCGGGTCATCGAGTCGACCCCCGTGCTGCGCGAGCTCGACGCCTGGGGCCGACCACGGTGAGCCGGGTGGCCCGGGACGCCGGCACCGTCGCGGTGGTCACGGCCGTGGCGAGGGTCGTCGGCCTCGTGCGCTGGCTCGTCTTCGCCTGGGCGGTGGGCGCGACCGGCGTCGGCACCGTCTACCAGAGCGTCAACACGGTGCCCAACATCGTCTACGAGATCGCCGCCGGGGGCGTCCTGGCCGCTGTGGTCGTCCCGCTCGTCGCGGCCCGCGTCGGTGCCGGCGGCGCCGAGAGCGCCGACGACGTCGCCTCTGCCCTCCTCACCCGCACCCTCGTGGTGCTGCTGCCGCTCGCCCTGCTCGTGGCGGGGGTCGCCCCCTTCGTCAGCCGGATGCTCCTGGGTGACCTCGAGGTCGACGGGGCCGTGCCGCTCGGTACCCGGCTGCTCGTCGTCTTCAGCCCGCAAGTGGTGCTCTACGGACTGGGCATCGTCGTCTCCGGAGTGCTGCAGGCGCACCGGCGCTTCCTCGCGGCGGCGATCGCCCCGCTGCTCTCGAGCCTCGTCGTCATCGTCACCTACGTGCTGTGGGCCCTCGTCGTGCCCGCCGGCACGACGCCGGCCGGCGTGACCTCGGGTGAGCTGCTCCTCCTCGGTGGTGGCACGACCCTCGGAGTCGTCGCGCTGTCGCTGCCGCTCCTCGTCGTGGCCGAGCGGGCGGGGATCCGGCTGCGGCCACGCTGGCGCCTCGCGCCCGAGACGGCGGCGCGGGCCCGGACCCTCGCTGCCGCCGGGGTCGTCGCGCTGCTGGCCCAGCAGGCCACCGTGCTCGCCACGCTCACCGTGGCCAACCGGGCCGGGGGCGACGGCACCCTCGTCGTGCAGAACTACGTCCAGGCTCTCTACCTGCTGCCCTATGCGGTCCTCGCGGTGCCGGTCGCCACGGCGGTCTTCCCGGTCCTCGCGGCCGCTGCGGACGAAGGGAGCCAGACCTCCGTCGCCGAGACGCTCGCCGCGTCGCTGCGTGCCGTCGTCGTCCTCGCCGCGTCGGCCGCCGCCGGGCTGGTCGCCGCGGCCGGCGCGGTGGGGCTGGTCTTCACCGCGATCGACCGCAGCGCCGAGGGCGCGGCCGCGCTCGCCGCGATGCCGGAGGCCCTCGTCGCGATGGCCCCCGGACTCCTCGGCTTCAGCATCGCCGCCGTGGCGCTGCGGGCGCTCTACGCCCGAGGCCGTGCGCTCGTCGCCGGCACGATCATGGCCGCGGGGTGGCTCGTCGCCGCGCTCCTGCCGCTGCTGCTGCTCGCCGGGACGGGTGGCGCCCGACGCACCCTCGTGGGCCTCGGGCTCGCCTCGTCACTCGGGATGACCGTCGCCGGTGTGGGGCTGCTCGTGCGGGTCCGGCGCGACTGGGGGCGCGGCGCGCTCGCCGGTCTGCCCCGGGTCCTGCTCCTCGCCGCCGCCGCGCTCGCCCTCGGCCTGGCGGTGCACGTCGGCCTGCGCGAGCGCTGGCCGGACGACGCCGTGACGGCCACGCTTGCGGGTGCTGTCGTGGCGCTCGTCGTCGCCGGCGGGGTGCTGCTCGGCGGGCTGGGGCTCGACCCGACGCTGCGCTCACGTCTGCCCGGGCGGCGGGTCACCCGATGAGGATCCTGCTGTGCCTCGCCTCGGCCGCCGGAGGGATCGGCACGCACGTGGCCGACCTCTCCCGGTCGCTGTCCGCGGCCGGCCACGACGTGCACGTCGCGACCGACCCGGCGACGCGGGCGCGCTTCGACCTGCCGGGAGAGTCGATGCTCACCGTCGGCGAGGTGCGGGCGTTCGGTCGGGGAGCCGACGTCGTCCACGCCCACGGGTTCCGGGCCGGGCTCGTCGCCACGACGGCGATGGCGACGCTCGCTCCCTTCGGCGCAGGCGTGCCGGTCGTCGTCAGCCTGCACAACCCGATCCGGGGCGCAGGGTCCTCGCCGCGTCGCCTTGCCGGCGAGGTGGCTGCGCGCGCAGTGGTGCGTCGGGCCGCGCTCGTCACCGGGGCGAGCAGCGATCTCGTCGCCGACGCCCGGGCGCTCGGCGCTCGGCGGGCCGAGCTCGCCGAGGTGCCCTCCCCGCGCGTCCCGACGCTCCTGGCCACCGACCGCGCAGGATGGCGGGCGGCGCACCGTGACGCGCTGCTGGCGCGGCACGACCTGGCGGGGGAGACCCCCTTCGTCCTGACGATCGCGAGGGTCGCCCCGCAGAAGGGCATCGACGTCCTCGCCGAGGCCGCCGCCGGTGCCCCCGGGCAGTGGGGGCTCGTCGGGCCGGGTCAGCAGGACCTGGCAGCGGACGGACCCCTGTACCTGCTCGGCGAGACCGCCGACGCCACCCCGTGGCTGCTGGCGGGCGACGTGCTCGTCGTGCCGAGCGAGTGGGAGGCCCGCGCGCTCGTCGTGCAGGAGGCCATGGCCGCCGGGACCCCCGTCGTCGCCCGACGCGTCGGTGGCCTGCCCGACCTGCTCGACGGTGTCGGCCTGCTCGTCGACGGGCCCCAGGAGGCGTCGGCCGGTCCGCTCGCCCGTGCCGTGGCGGCGGTCCTCGACCACCCGGACCGGGCTGCGCACGCCGCGCTGGCCGCCCGGGAGCGGGCGCGGGGCTGGGACGGGCTCGACGACAGCGCAACTCGCTGGGTGCAGCGTTACCGAGCACTCGCCCACGTGACGTAGATTGGAACCCCGTGGTGGCACTGACGAAACACATCTTCGTGACCGGAGGAGTCGTCTCCTCACTCGGCAAGGGACTGACGGCCTCGAGCCTCGGGCACCTGCTTCGAGCGCGTGGCCTCAAGGTCACGATGCAGAAGCTGGATCCCTACCTCAACGTCGACCCGGGGACGATGAACCCCTTCCAGCACGGTGAGGTCTTCGTCACCGAGGACGGCGCCGAGACCGACCTCGACATCGGGCACTACGAGCGTTTCCTCGACACCAACCACGACGGCTCCGCCAATGTCACGACCGGGCAGGTCTACAGCCGGGTCATCGCGCGGGAGCGCAAGGGCGAGTACCTCGGCGACACCGTCCAGGTCATCCCGCACATCACCAACGAGATCACCTCGCGGATGCGTGCACCCGCCGCCGGCAGCCCCGGCGTCGACGACGCCGCCGCGCCCGACGTGATCATCACCGAGATCGGTGGCACCGTCGGCGACATCGAGTCGCTGCCCTTCCTCGAGGCCGCCCGACAGGTGCGTCACGAGCTCGGTCGCGACAACTGCTTCTTCCTGCACGTCTCGCTCGTGCCCTACATCGCGCCGAGCGGCGAGATGAAGACCAAGCCGACCCAGCACTCCGTCGCCGCGCTGCGCCAGGTCGGCATCCAGCCCGACGCGCTCGTGCTGCGCGCCGACCGCGAGATCCCCGCCGACATCAAGCGCAAGATCTCGATGTCGTGCGACGTCGACAAGGACGGCGTGGCCGCGTGCGTCGACGCCCCGAGCATCTACGACATCCCCAAGGTGCTGCACCGCGAGCACCTCGACACCTTCGTCATCCGCCGTCTCGGCCTCAACTTCACCGACGTCGACTGGGGGAGCTGGGACACCCTGCTGCGCCGGGTCCACCAGCCGCGCCACGAGATCGAGGTCGCGCTCGTCGGCAAGTACATCGACCTGCCCGACGCCTACCTCTCGGTCACCGAGGCCCTGCGCGCGGGTGGCTTCCACAACGACGCCAAGGTGCGCATCCGCTGGGTGCCCTCCGACGACTGCGACACGCCGGCCGGGGCGAGCAAGGCGCTCGGCGGGGTCGACGCGGTGCTCGTGCCGGGCGGCTTCGGCGTGCGGGGCATCGAGGGCAAGCTCGGTGCGCTGCGCTGGGCGCGCGAGCAGCAGGTGCCCACGCTCGGCATCTGCCTGGGCCTGCAGTGCATGGTCATCGAGTACGCGCGCAACGTCGCCGGCATCGAGGGCGCCAGCTCCACGGAGTTCGACCCGGCGTCGAGCGCGCCGGTCATCGCCACGATGGAGGAGCAGAAGTCCTTCGTCGACGGTGCCGGTGACCTCGGTGGGACGATGCGTCTGGGCTCCTACCCGGCCGACCTGCGTGAGGGCTCGGTCGCCGCGACCGCCTACGGCTCCACCCAGGTCACCGAGCGGCACCGCCACCGCTACGAGGTCAACAACACCTACCGCGACCAGCTCGAGCAGGCCGGCCTCGTCGTGAGCGGCACCCACCCGCAGCTCGGGCTCGTCGAGTTCGTCGAGCTCCCGCGCGAGGTGCACCCCTACTACGTCTCGACCCAGGCGCACCCCGAGTTCAAGTCGCGCCCGGACAAGGCCCACCCGCTCTTCGCTGGCCTCATCGGTGCCGCGGTCCAGGCGCAGCGCGACTCGCGCCTCGTCGAGGTCGACCCGCCGGAGGAGTCGGCCGAGCCGGCGACCGTGGACGTCGAGGCCTGATGACCGACGAGACGGTGCCGCTGCGCGACGAGCTGCTCACCCGCTCGGTGACCTCCAGCGAGGTGGTCTTCGAGGGCGCGGTCTGGGATGTGCGTCGTGACACCTTCGAGCTCGAGGGCGAGACCCTGGTGCGCGAGGTCGTCGACCACCCGGGCGCCGTCGCCGTCCTGGCCCTCGACGAGCAGGACCGCGTGCTGCTCATCCGGCAGTACCGTCACCCCGTCTCGGCCAACGAGTGGGAGATCCCCGCCGGCCTGCTCGACATCGCGGGTGAGGACCCGCTCGTCGGCGCGCAGCGCGAGCTGGCCGAGGAGGCCGACGTCACGGCCGACGAGTGGGCGGTCCTCGTGGACTACTTCACCTCGCCCGGTGGCATGGACGAGGCGATCCGCGTCTACCTCGCGCGGGGGCTGCGTCCCGTGCCCAAGGGCGAGCGGCACCAGCGCGAAGGGGAGGAGGCGCACCTGCTCCAGCGGCGCGTGCCCCTCGACGAGGTCGCTGCGGCGGTCCTCGCCGGGGACCTGCACAACTCCACCCTCGTCATCGCGACGATGACGGCCCGGGCGTCCCGAGAGGGCGGCTGGACCTCCCTTCGTCCTGCCGACAGCCCGTGGCCCGAGCACCCCGGCCGCAGGGACGGCCCGACCGGCTGATCAACCCGTTGGCCCGGCACCCGCCGGGCTCCGTAGGATGGACCGGCCCGCGCGACCCGCCGGGCGACCCGAAGGACAAGGAAGAACACCCCGTGCTCCGCACCCACGACGCCGGCACCCTGCGTGCCGAGCACTCCGGCCAGACCGTCACGCTCACCGGCTGGGTGGGTCGTCGTCGTGATCACGGGGGCGTGGCCTTCCTCGACCTGCGCGACGCGTCCGGCGTCGCCCAGGTCGTCGCCCGTGACGAGGTCCTCACCGGTGCGGCCCACGACCTGCGCAACGAGTACGTCATCAAGGTCGTCGGCGAGGTCACCCCGCGCGACCCCAAGGACGTCAACCCCAACGTCGCGACCGGCGAGATCGACGTCGTCGCCAGCTCCATCGAGGTGCTCTCCGAGGCCGCACCGCTGCCCTTCCAGATCGACGAGCGCGTGAGCGTCGGCGAGGAGGCCCGCCTCAAGCACCGCTACCTCGACCTGCGCCGCCCGGGCGCCACGAGCGCCGGCGCCGGCCTGCGCCTGCGCAGCAAGGTCAACGCCGCGGCCCGCACGGTGCTCGCCGAGCGCGACTTCGTCGAGATCGAGACCCCGACGCTCACCCGTTCCACGCCCGAGGGCGCCCGCGACTTCCTCGTGCCTGCGCGCCTGGCGCCGGGCGCGTGGTACGCCCTGCCGCAGAGCCCGCAGCTGTTCAAGCAGCTGCTCATGGTCGCCGGCATGGAGCGCTACTACCAGATCGCCCGCTGCTACCGCGACGAGGACTTCCGCGCCGACCGGCAGCCCGAGTTCACCCAGCTCGACATCGAGATGTCCTTCGTCGAGCAGGACGACGTCATCGAGCTCGGCGAGGCCATCGCCAAGGCCGTGTGGGCGACCATCGGGGTCGACCTGCCGACGCCCTTCCCGCGCATGACCTATGCCGAGGCCATGGAGCGCTATGGCTCCGACAAGCCGGACCTGCGCTTCGGGGTCGAGCTCGTCGACTGCACCGAGTACTTCGCCGACACCCCCTTCCGCGTCTTCAAGAACGACTACGTCGGCGCGGTCGTCATGCCGGGTGGCGCCAGCCAGCCGCGGCGCCAGTTCGACGCCTGGCAGGAGTGGGCCAAGCAGCGCGGCGCCAAGGGCCTGGCCTATGTCACCGTCGGCGAGGACGGCGAGCTCGGTGGCCCGGTCGCCAAGAACATCTCCGACGAGGAGAAGGCCAACCTGGCCGCCCACGTCGGTGCGGCCCCCGGCGACTGCATCTTCTTCGCCGCCGACAAGGCCAAGGCCGCGCGGGCGCTCCTCGGCGCGGCCCGTCAGGAGATCGCCCAGCGGTGCGAGCTCATCGACGAGACCGCGTGGTCCTTCCTCTGGGTCGTCGACGCCCCGCTCTTCGAGCCGGCCGGCGATGCCGTCGCCGCCGGTGACGTGGCGGTCGGTGCGGGTGCGTGGACCGCGGTCCACCACGCCTTCACCAGCCCCAAGGAGGAGTTCCTCGACTCCTTCGACACCGACCCCGGGCCGGCCCTCGCCTACGCCTACGACATGGTCTGCAACGGCAACGAGATCGGCGGCGGCTCGATCCGTATCCACCGCAAGGACGTGCAGGAGCGCGTCTTCAAGGTCATGGGCCTGGACGAGGAGTCCGCGCAGGAGAAGTTCGGCTTCCTCCTCGAGGCCTTCAAGTACGGCGCCCCGCCGCACGGCGGCATCGCCTTCGGCTGGGACCGCATCTGCATGCTCCTGCTCGGTGCCGACTCGATCCGTGACGTCATCGCCTTCCCCAAGTCCGGCGGCGGCTACGACCCGCTCACCGACGCGCCGGCGCCGATCACCCCGGAGCAGCGCAAGGAGGCCGGCATCGACGCCACACCCAAGCGTGACGAGGACGCCGAGGCGGCCCAGGCCGCGGGCGACCGGGCGGGCGCCTGATCCGATGAGCCAGCCGGTCGAGGTGCTCCTGTGGGACTGCGACGGCGTCCTGCAGCACGGGCGCTTCGACTGGCGGTCTCGGCTCGATGGTGCAGTCCGGCCGGGCTTCGCCCGGAGGGTCTTCGAGGCCGAGCTGCCGGCCCTGCGGGGCGAGCGGCCGCTGCGTGAGGTGCTCGAGGAGCTGCTCCGGCTGGAGCAGGAGCAGTCAGACCACGTGCCGATCACGGTCGAGGACCTGCTGTCGATCTGGGAGCAGTTCGACCTCAATCCCGAGGCGATCGCCGTGCTCACGGCCGTGCGCGACCTCGGCGTACCCTGCATGCTCGCGACCAACCAGCAGGACCACCGCGTGCAGCACATGCGCGAGGTCCGTGGCTACGACGACCTCGTCGACGGCTCCTACTACTCCAGCGAGATCGGCGCGATGAAGCCGGACCGGGTCTTCTTCGAGCGGGTCCTCGACGACCTCGGCCTGCCGGGGGAGCAGGTCGGGTTCGTCGACGACGTCGCGGCCAACGTCGAGGCGGCGCGATCGGTGGGCATCCGCGCCGTGCTCCACGACCCGGCATCCGGCGCCGAGGGGCTGGTCGAGGACCTCACCCCGCTCGTGCCGGCCCTGGCCCACCTGGGCGCACGACCTTAAGGAAATGCGGCCCTGGGACAGGCCGGGCGCACGACCTTAAGGAAATGCGGCCTCGAGGCGGTCGAGGAAGTCCGCCTGGGCGGCGACGACGAGCTCTCGCGCGGCGTCGAGGTCGTGCCACTGCCCACGGTCGAGCTCGGGGAAGGCCTGCCGGCGCCCGGACCTGGGCGGCCACTCCATCTCGAAGGTGCTGCTCTCGACGAGGGTGACGTCGACCCCCTTCGTCACCTCGATCGCCCACGCGTGGACGACCTTGCCGCCGGACTGCCGCACCTGACCCAAGGGCAGGCGCGGCCCGGCGGGGGCTGGAGCGCCGGTCTCCTCGGCGAACTCACGCTCGGCCGCCGCGAGCAGGTCCTCGCCGGGCTTGACCTCGCCCTTGACGATCGTCCAACCGCGGGGCCGCCGGGCCCACAGCGGCCCGCCCATGTGCCCCAGCCATACCCGGGTCGCACCCTCCACGCGGACAAAGGGGAGGAGCCCGGCACTCGTGCGCGGCACGTCAGGCCTCGGCGAGGATCGTCTGGACCCGCCGCAGGTCGGCGGTGATCTCGTCGGCCGACCGGTGGCGGGTCACGGGGTGGACCGTCAGGCCGGAGAGGGCCTCGCGCGCCCGGGCCATGACCTCGCTCTGGCCGCGGACCCGGGGGTTCCAGGTGGCGCCGAGGACCTGGTAGCCGATCGCCGCGAGCACCTGCTCCATGCGCCGGTAGGGCGCGACGGCGTCGGGGGCGTCGGCGTGGGCCCGGGCGGCGACCCGGTCGGACTCGAGCAGCTCGACGTAGAGCTGCTTGCAGTGGTCGAGGTGAGCGGCCATGCCTTCGTCGGTGCGCGTGCGGCGCTCGCCGAGGTCGGCGAGGACGTCGTCGAGGGCGAGCACCACCCGACGGGCGTGGGCGCGCAGCAGCAGCTCTGGCCGGCCGAGGCGGCTCGAGACGACGAGCACGAGGACGGCCGCGCCGACGCCGATGAGGGTGTCGACCGCGCGGTCGAAGACGATCGTGTCGGGGTCCATGCCGGTCACCGACTCGGAGATCAGCAGGGCGAGGGGGGTGAGGAAGATGACGGCCAGGGCGTAGTTGCGCGTGATCAGCAGCTCGACGACGAACTGGAAGCCGATGATGATCGCGATGATCCACCAGTGCGTGGGGTCGAGCCGCAGCAGGAGGGCGAAGACGAGCAGACCCGCCGCGGTGCCGACGGTGCGCTGGAAGGCCCGGTGGAACTGCATGGAGCGGGTGCCGCCGGTGTGCACGACGAGGACGGCGAAGGCCGCGGCCCAGTAGGCGTGGGCGTTGTCCAGGGCGAGGGCGATGCAGCCGGCGATCAGGGTTGCGGCGGCGACGCGGGCGGCGACGAGGAGGTCCTCGCTGGGCCAGCGCAGGGCCTGCCGCAGGGACCACGAGGCGCGAGGGCGGCCCAGCGAGACCTGACGCACCCGCGCTGCCTCGTGCAGGGCCAGCTCTGCGGTGACCTCGGCATCGGGGCCGTCGACGGCTCGGGAGACGGCGCTGGCATAGCGGCTGTGCACGCGCTGCAGCCGGCCCCCGAAGCGGTCGTCGGAGCCACCGTCGGTCACCGCGGTCCAGGCGTCGTTGAGTGCCCGGGCCGCGGCGCGGCGAGCAGCGGGGACCCGGCCCGGGTCGCCTTCGTCGAGGTAGGCGCCGACGACCTGCTCGGCGTGGGTCACCGCCGCGTCCTCGATGCCGTGGGCCCGGAGCCAGAAGTCGGAGGTGCCCACGACGATCGCGGACAGGACACCGGTGCCCGCGATGCCGAGGAGGGTCGTGGCCGGGGTGCCACCGGTGGCCGCGAGGTTGCCGATGCCGCACACGAGGGCGAAGAAGAAGCCTCCGGGTGGGCCGATCTGGAGCGTGTAGGTGAGCATCGCGGCCACCGTGGCGGCCAGCGCCATCGCGATGATCGCGAGGACGGCGTGACCGGCGAGGGCGATGCCGAGGGCCATCGAGGCCAGCAGGCCCAGGCCCGCGAGCGGGGTGATGACGAAGCGACGTCGGACGGGAGCCGAGGCGCCGTACAGGACGGCGAAGACGCCCATGCCGGCGAGGAAGCCCTGCTGGGCGTGACCGGTGATCGTGAAGCCGATGAGCGGCAGGGCCACGGCGATCGCTGCCCGTCCGGCGACCCACCGGCGCTGCGGTCCGGGGTTCCAGCTGACGAGCGGGCGCAGGTACTCGCTGACGACACCGGCCATCAGGTCAACCTCCCGCTGCTCCACTCGGCGTGCACGACGTATCCCAGTGAACGGTAGATCCCGCGCGCCCGGTCGTTGTGCGAGTACATGCCGAGGGTGCACCACCCGTGCTCGGCCACCGCGACCCGGGTCAGGTCGGCGGTCACGGCCCGGCCGAGGCCGAGCCCGCGCGCGGTGGGGACGACGGTGATGCCGGCCAGGACGGGGGCACCCGAGGACTCCGGCTCGCAGCAGCCGACCGCGAGGAGGTCGCCGCCCTTGTCGCGGACCCCGACCCACCGCTGCCCGGGGCGGGCGAAGGGCTGACCGTCGGTCCCGGGGTTGTGCTCGTCGAGCAGTGCCTGCACCTCGTCACGGTCGGCGACGGGCAGGTCGACGAGCCCGCGGGGGGCGACCACGGGGACGACGTCGGTCGTCGACATGAACTCCCAGCGTGAGGGCGTGGTGGCGAGGAGCCCGAGGTCCTCGGCCGTGCGCGGCAGGGTGACGGCGTTCGCTCCCTTCGCCCGCGCCCGGTCCGACCACGAGGCGAAGGGGGCGGACCCCACGAGCTCGCGGAGAAGGACGTCGTCGCCACGGAGCATGAGCGAGATCCCATGCGTGTGGGTGGGGCGCACGAAGGCGACGGCCCAGCGGCCGTCACGGCGCAGCCCGAGGGCGGCCGGCTCCACGCTCGGGGTGGCCTCGGCACGCACCGCCGGGTCGTCGTCGGTGAAGTGGAGCAGCCGGTCCATCGGGACCTCGGTGGGGGTCGTCGGGGCGGGGTGTCTGCTCACCGGGATAGCGTGCCACCTGTGGTTCCCGACGATCTCTTCGCCTCCGCCCAGGACGACACGGAACCCACCGGCGCCGACCTCAACGCGCCGCTGGCCGTGCGGATGCGCCCGCGCACCCTCGACGAGGTGCGCGGCCAGGGCGAGGTGCTGCGCCCCGGGTCGCCGCTGCGACGGCTCGTGGAGGGCAGCGCCAATGCCGTCGCCGGGCCGATGTCGGCGATCATCTGGGGCCCGCCCGGCACCGGCAAGACCACCCTGGCCCACCTCGTGGCGACGGCCGCGGACCGCGACTTCGTCCAGCTGTCGGCGGTGACGGCAGGGGTCAAGGACGTGCGTGCGGTCATGGAGCGTGCCGCGACCAATCGGTCGATGTACGGCCGGCAGACGGTGCTCTTCCTCGACGAGATCCACCGCTTCAGCAAGGCCCAGCAGGACGCCCTCCTGCCCGGCGTCGAGAACCGCGAGGTGGTCCTCGTCGCGGCCACGACCGAAAATCCCTCCTTCTCGGTCATCGCGCCCCTGCTGTCCCGCTCGATCCTCGTGACGCTCGAGTCGCTGACCCGCGAGGAGGTCGGCGAGGTCATCGACGCGGCCCTGACCGACGAACGCGGGCTGGCCGGCGGCTACGACCTCGCCGACGAGGCCCGGGAGCACCTCGTGGCGATCGCCGGCGGCGACGCACGACGGGCCCTCACCTCACTCGAGGCCTCGGCCGGGGTTGCTGACGGCGATCACCCCTTCGGCCGTGAGGTCCCGAAGGACGGGATCCCGCTCACGCTGGCGCACGTCGAGCAGGCGGTGGCCCGGGCCGCGGTGCGCTACGACCGCACCGGCGACCAGCACTACGACGTCGCCTCGGCCTTCATCAAGTCGATGCGCGGGTCCGACGTCGACGCGGCTCTGCACTACCTCGCCCGGCAGCTCGAGGCGGGGGAGGACCCGCGCTTCATCGCCCGGCGGATCGTCATCTCGGCCTCGGAGGACGTCGGCATGGGCGACCCCACGGCGCTGCAGACCGCGGTCGCGGCGATGCACGCCGTCGCCCAGATCGGCATGCCGGAGGCACGGATCATCCTCGCCCAGGCGGTGGTCCACAACACGCTCGCGCCGAAGTCCAATGCGGCGTACACGGGCATCAACGAAGCCGTCGCCGACGTGCGCGCCGGCAAGGTCCAGGCGGTCCCGCCGCACCTGCGCGGGTCCGGCTACACCCAGGCGTCGGACCGGGCGAAGGGTGCCGTCGGCGGCGCCAAGGTCGAGGGCTATGTCTACGCCCACGACCAGCCCGATGCCGTTGCGGCCCAGCAGTACCTGCCCGACGACCTGCACGCCGAGCTGGCCGATCGGTCGTACTACCGCCCGACCGATCGCGGCTTCGAGGCGCGGCTGCAGGAGCGGTGGGCGTGGTTGCGGGGGCGGTTGCGCGGCAAGGGCTGAGGAGTCAGGCCTCGCCCATGAGCTCACGGACCCGCGGGACGACCTGCTCGCCGTAGAGGCGAATCGAGGACATCCGCAGGTCGTGGGGCAGGCGGCCGTTGCTGTACTTGAGCTGGAAGCGGGTCGCGCCCAGCGTGCGCAGCGTCGTCGCGATCTTGCGCGCCACGGTCTCGGGGGAGCCGCAGTAGACCGCACCCTGCGGGGTGAGCTGCTGACGGGCCTGGGCCTCGGTCATGGGCGACCAGCCGCGCTCGGCGCCGAGCTTGCGCATCTGCTCGACGAAGTACGGCAGGTACTCCTGCGCCGCCTGCTCGTCCGTCTCGGCGACGTGGCCGGGGGAGTGGACCGCGACCGGAAGGCCCGGGTGGCCGGCCTCCTCGCAGGCGCGACGGTAGAGGTCGGCGAGCGGCGCGAACTGCGCCGTCGCCCCACCGATGATCGCGATGACGATCGGCATGCCGTAGCGGGCCGCGCGGACGACCGACGCGGGCGTGCCGCCCACCCCCACCCACGTCGGCAGGTGACCGGACTCGGTCGGCGGCATGATCCGGTCGACCTCGACCGGCGGTCGGGTGCTGCCCTGCCAGCGGACCGGCTCCTCGCGCAGCACGTGCGCGAGGAGGTCGAGCTTGTCGGAGAAGAGGACTTCGTAGTCCTGCAGGTCGAGGCCGAAGAGCGGGAAGGACTCGACGAAGGAGCCGCGCCCGACGGTGATCTCGGCGCGCCCGTGGGAGAGGGCGTCGACGGTCGAGAAGCGCTCGAAGACCCGGATCGGGTCGTCGGAGCTCAGCACGGTGACCGACGTGCCCAGGCGGATCCGCTCGGTCGTCGTCGCCAGGCCGGCGAGGAGGGTGTCGGGTGCGGAGACCGCGTAGTCGGGGCGGTGGTGCTCGCCGACCCCGAAGACGTCGATGCCGAGGGAGTCGGCGAGCTGACCTTCCGCGAGAACCTCGCGGACGACGGTGGCCGCCGGCAGCGGCTGCCCGTCGACGTCGAGGGCGATGTCGCCGAAGGTGTCGAGACCGAGCTGGAGATCCATGACCCCATCCCAGCAGGTCGCGGGTCCGGGTGCGTTGTCGGTGCTCGCCCGTAGTGTTCAGTCATGGACCTCACCGCACCCCTCGACACCCTCGACGCCACCGGCGTCACGGGGATGATCGAGCGTCTGCGGGAGCTCGGCGGTCCGGTCGACGAGGCGGAGGCGATCGACGAGATCGCAGCGCTGGAGCGGCTGAAGTCCGCTGCCGCGGCCGCCCAGGCCAGGGTCACCGCAGCCCTGCGTGAGGGCCGCGTGACGCGCGAGATGGATGCCGGGGTGCCCGCCACGGAGCGGGGCCGCGGGTTGGGGGACGAGATCGGCCTGGCGCGCCGTGAGAGCGCGACCCTCGGCTCCCGACACCTCGGTCTGGCCCGCGCGCTCGTCGACGAGCTGCCCTGCACCCTGGCGCACCTCACCGCGGGGACGGTGAGCGAGTGGGGCGCGACGCTTCTGGCCAAGGAGACGGCGGTCCTGGACCCCGACGACCGACGGCGGGTCGATGCCGAGCTCGCCGACCGGCTGGCGACCATGACACCGCGGCAGATCGAGCGGGCAGCCCGGGCGATGGCCCTGGCGCTCGACTCCCGAGCCATGGCCCGTCGGCGAGCGCGGGCCACGGCGGACCGGCGTGTGTCGATCCGTCCGCAGCCCGACACGATGGCCGCGGTCACCGGGCTGCTCCCTGTCGAGCAGGGCGTGGCCGCGTGGGCCTCCCTGCGGCGCGATGCCGAGGCCGCCAAGGCTGCCGGCGACGAGCGCGGCATCGGGCAGCTCATGGCCGACCTCTTCGTCGAGCGCCTCACCGGACAGACCGCCGCCGACGCGGTCCCGGTCGAGGTCCAGCTCGTCATGTCTCCTGGCACCCTGCTCGGCCTCGACGACGTGCCGGCCTCGCTGCCCGGGCACGGTGCGCTCCCGGCCGGACTGGCCCGCGATCTCGTCCTCGGGGTCGAGGGTGCGGGTGATGACGGCGCCGGTGACGAGGAGCTGCCTGGCCGTGCCTGGTTGCGGCGCATCTTCACCGACGACGCCGATCGCGTCGTCGCCACCGATCCGCGCCGACGTCCCTTCCCTTCATCGCTGCGGCGGCTGCTGCGTGTGCGCGACGGGGTGTGCCGGTTCCCCTTCTGCGATGCCCCGATCAGGCACGACGACCACGTGGTGTCCGTGGCCCTCGGCGGCGCCACGACCGCGCACAACGGCCAGGGGCTGTGCGCGCGTCACAACCTCACCAAGGCGCGACCCGGGTGGCGCTCCGCAACCGTCGACGCGCGTGCGGGAGCCGACGGCACGGCTGCGAGCACCGTGCCCGACGTCGTCACCCTGACCCCGACGGGGCACCGCTATCGCAGTCCCGTGCCGCCGGTCCTCGAGCGCCCGCCGAAGCCTTCCCTGCCGGACCCTTCCACCGCGGAGGCCCGGGTGCTGTCGATGCTCCCGGGCCGCGACAGGACGGCCCGGCGACGACGCCGTGTCGATGTGCTCAGACCCGACGTGCTCAGACCCGCCGCAACCATCGAGCTGCTCGACACAGGGTGAGCGTCAGACGGGGCGGGTGCCCTCGGGTGGGGTAGGGCCCACATCGGCCGAGGAACTCCGTGGCACGGGGCGACCTCGGGCCGTCAGACTGCCGACATGTCCGAGCACCCGATCGCCGAGCACGCGAAGGCGCTGCATCACCACCTGACGTTGCACCCGCCGACCTACGGCTTCCGTCTCGTCGACGTGCGCGCCGAGGGCGGCACCGAAGCGACGAAGGGGGACGAGGTCGCCGTCGTCTTCAGGTGGCGGCGCAACCCGCACACCTTCGTCGTGCGGTTCGGCCGGGACCTCCAGGGGCCGTACAGCGACCACGAGGCCTGGCCTGAGGGCCAGGACCCCGTGGAGGCGTGGTGCGAAGACGTGCAGTTCTGGCTCATGGAGGAGCTCGACACCGGCCTGCTCGCCCGGGCCACGCGGCGTCGGGTGGGGGCGGAGATCGTGCTGTCCTCTCCGTCGACGACGATCGAGGACGAGGACGGGCTGTGGGTCAGTGATGTCCCGCAGTACGCACCCGAGGTCAGCTGGCACCCGGGGCGCGGGGTGCGGTTGCCATGGCGCACGCGCCTCAGGGTGGCCCCTGGCATGCTGCTGGCGGTCCTGCGTGGACGGTCCTTCTCCTTCGGGTGGCTGGCCGACGTCGACACCGAGGCCGAGGCAGGTGACGGAGCGAGTGACGGGAGCTGGTTGGCAGGTGCCGGCCTCGACCCTGGCCGGGTGCGCGCCATCCGCGCAGAGGGACGCCTCCTCGTCTGGCTGCAGCTGCTGGGCGAGGACCTCGCTGAGGGGCCCGCTGGGCAGTGCGCCGTCGTGACCTGCCCGGAACAGGACGTGGCGTGCACCGAGGTGCTCGAGCTCTCCGAGGACGCACCGCACGATGCTCGTCAGCGCATGGTCGACGCCGCCGTGCACGCTGCGGCCGACCTCGGCGTCCGAACGCTGCTCGTCCCCGATGACCAGGGCGGCCACGAGGCCGTCGGCACCGCGCTGTGCTGAGGTCGGGCACCGACCGGTGGGTAAGGTAGGGGCCATGACCGTGCCTCTCGGACGGCCGCGCCGGATCACCGCGCGGCGAGCTATCTCGGGGTCGGCCCGCGCCTGACGCGCCGGTCGCCCCCTTCGCTCCTGCCCCGAGAACCCCACTGCATCACTGATTGGACGCGAACACCCATGGAAACTGCCGAGATCCGGCGCCGTTGGCTCACCTTCTTCGAGGGCAAGGGACACGCGGTCGTCCCCTCCGCCCCGCTGATCCACGAGGACCCCAACCTCCTCTTCGTCAACGCCGGCATGGTCCCCTTCAAGCCCTACTTCCTCGGGCAGGAGACCCCGGCCTGGACGCGCGCCACGAGCGTGCAGAAGTGCGTGCGCACCGGTGACATCGACGAGGTCGGCAAGACCTCCCGCCACGGCACCTTCTTCCAGATGAACGGCAACTTCTCCTTCGGCGACTACTTCAAGCGTGACGCCATCGCCTTCGCCTGGGAGCTGCTCACCACCCCCCAGCCCGAAGGGGGCTACGGCCTCGACCCCGAGCGCCTGTGGGCGACGGTCTACACCGACGACGACGAGGCCGAGCAGCTGTGGCTGGAGCTGACCACGATCCCCCAGGAGCGGATCGTGCGTCGCGCCGAGGCCGACAACTACTGGTCGATGGGCGTGCCCGGCCCCGGCGGGCCGTGCAGCGAGATCTTCTACGACCGCGGCGAGGAGTACGGCCGCGAGGGCGGGCCCGAGGTCGACGAGGACCGGTACATGGAGATCTGGAACCTCGTCTTCATGCAGTACGAGCTCTCGGCCGTGCGGTCGAAGGCGGACTTCGACGTCGCCGGTCCGCTGCCGGCGCAGAACGTCGACACGGGCATGGGCCTGGAGCGGATCGCGAGCATCCTCCAGGGCGTCGACAACATGTACGAGATCGACGAGGTCTACCCGGTGCTGGAGCAGGCCGCGGAGATGACCGGCCGCACCTACGGCGCCTCGTCCGGGCAGACCGCGGGTGACTCGCACCCCGATGACGTCCACCTGCGCGTCGTCGCCGACCACGTCCGCTCCTCGCTCATGCTCATCGGTGACGGCGTCACCCCGGGCAACGAGGGCCGCGGCTACGTCCTGCGCCGCATGCTGCGCCGCGCTGTGCGTGCGATGCGCCTGCTCGGCTACGAGGACCCGGCCCTGCCGCACCTGCTGCCCGTCTCGATGGAGCGGATGAGCGCGTCCTACCCCGAGCTGCGCACCGGCTTCGACCGGATCGCGCAGATCGCCTACGCCGAGGAGCAGGCCTTCCGTCGCACCCTCGCGCAGGGCACGACGATCCTCGACACCGCGGTGAGCCGGACCAAGGAGAGCGGCGGCGACACCCTCGCCGGCGAGCAGGCCTTCGCCCTGCACGACACGTACGGGTTCCCCATCGACCTCACCCTCGAGATGGCGGCCGAGCAGGGGCTCAAGGTCGACCGTGACGGATTCGTCCGCCTCATGGACGAGCAGCGCCAGCGCGCCAAGGCCGACGCCAAGGCGAAGAAGGGCGGCCACGCCAACACCGAGGTCTGGAAGGACCTGCGGGCGCTCGGCGCGACCGACTGGCGCGCCTACGAGGAGCTGACGACCCAGGGGTCCGTGGTGGGTCTGGTCCGCGACGGTGCTCGCGTCGACGAGCTCGAGCCGGGCCAGACCGGTCAGGTGGTGCTCGACCGGACGAGCTTCTACGCCGAGTCCGGTGGCCAGATCGCCGACTCCGGCACCATCGTCGTCGACGGCGCGCGCCTGCTCGTGCGCGACGTGCAGCGCCCGGTCAAGGGCCTGGTCGTCCACACGGTCGAGGTCGCCGACGGCCCGGTGCGGGTTGGGCAGGAGTCCTCCGCCGAGGTCGACCCGCAGTGGCGCATCGACGCCTGTCAGGCGCACTCGGGCACCCACGTCGTGCACGCGGCCCTGCGTCAGGTGCTCGGCCCCTCGGCCCTGCAGTCCGGCTCCTACAACAAGCCCGGCTACCTGCGTCTGGACTTCGCGTGGAACCAGTCCCTGTCCGCCGACGCGCGCGCCGAGATCGAGCACGTCGCCAACCTTGCGGTCCGCGACGACCTGCCGGTCTCCGCCGACTGGATGACCCTGCCCGAGGCGCGTGAGCGCGGCGCGCTGGCCCTCTTCGGCGAGACCTACGACGAGCAGGTGCGCGTCATCGAGATCGGTGGTGAGTGGTCGCGCGAGCTCTGCGGTGGCACCCACGTGCGCCACTCCAGCCAGATCGGCGCGCTCACCCTCACCGGCGAGTCCTCCGTCGGCTCCGGCGTGCGCCGCCTCGAGGCCTTCGTCGGCATGAACGCCCTGCAGCACCTGGCGACCGAGCGCGCGCTCGTCGCAGAGCTGTCGACCATCGTCAAGGCGCCGGCCGCCGACCTGCCCGAGCGGGTCGGTGAGCTCGTCGCCCGGCTGCGTGAGGTCGAGAAGGAGCTGGAGAAGGTCCGCCGTGAGCAGGTCGCGGCCTCGGCCGGCTCGCTCACCGACGCGGCCAGCGACGTCGGAGGTGTCACCTACATCGGCCAGCACATCTCCGGCGGTGCACCCGACGACCTGCGGCAGATGGTGACCGACACCCGCGCCCAGCTCGGCGAGGAGCGGCCGACGGTCGTCGCCCTCACGGGTGACGGCCCCGGCAAGCCCGTCGTCGTCGTGGCCACCAACGGCGCAGCCCGGGCGAAGGGGGTCAAGGCGGGGGCCCTCGTGCGGGTCGCCGCCCAGGTCCTCGGCGGCGGGGGCGGCGGCAAGGACGACCTCGCCCAGGGCGGCGGTCAGGACGCCACCAAGGTCGAGGACGCCCTGGCCGCGATCGAGCGGGAGCTCGGTGCCTGAGAAGGGCACGGCCGAGCAGACCCCGCGCCGCGGGGTCCGCATCGGCATCGACGTGGGCGAGGCCCGCGTGGGGGTCGCGATGAGCGACCCCCACGGGCTCCTCGCCACGCCGGTCGAGACGGTGGCGCGTGATCTCGAGCACGCCACCGACATCGACCGGGTGGTCCAGATCGTCTCGGAGGCGCAGGCCCTCGAGGTCGTCGTCGGCCTGCCGCGCTCCCTCGACGGGAGCGAGGGGCCGGCAGCCGACAAGGCCCGATCCTGGGCCAGATCGCTGGGTCAGGCGCTGTCCGAGGCACCGATCGGGAACACGCCGATCCGCCTCGTGGACGAACGCCTCACGACAGTGGATGCTCATCGGGGCCTGCGGGAGAGCGGTGTTGCCGGTCGTCGCCATCGGGACGTGGTGGACCAAGCGGCAGCGGTGCTCATCCTGCAGACTGCGCTGGACACGGAGCGCGCAACCGGTAGACCCCCTGGGGAACGGGTAGGTCGGCCGCGCCGACGCACACCGCGGAAGGGCAAGAAGGCATGAACCAGCTCGACGACGACATCTTCGACGACGGGCCGCGCGAGCACGGCCACACCCGCCGTCAGCGCCGGTCCAAGGAGGCGCGCTCCAGCCGCAGTGGCGGCGCCGGATGCCTGGCGATGGTCATCGCGGCCGCCGTGGTCGTCGGTGCCGTCTTCTTCGCCTTCGGGTCGCTGCGTTCGATGATCCCCGGCGGCTCCGAGGACAAGGACTTCGAGGGCCCGGGCCACGGCAAGGTCGAGGTCGAGGTCGCCTCCGGCCAGGCCGGCTCCGAGATCGGTGAGACGCTCGTCGAGGCGGGAGTCATCAAGTCGACGAGCAGCTTCACCGAGGTCGCCGCGACGCAGCCCGACAAGGCGGCGTCGATCCAGCCGGGCACCTACGCGATGCTCAAGGAGATGAAGGCCGCCGACGCCTTCGACCGACTGCTCGACCCCAAGAACCGCGTGGCCAAGGGCATCACGATCCCCGAGGGGCTGTGGCGCTCGGAGATCTACACAAAGCTCTCCGAGGGCACCGACGTGCCCGTCGCCGACTACGAGAAGGCCGAGAAGTCGGCGCAGCTGAAGCTGCCCGACGAGGCCGAGGGCGACCTCGAGGGGTGGCTCTTCCCGTCGACCTACGAGTTCGACAAGGACGCCACCGCCGTCGAGCAGCTCAACGAGATGATCTCGATGACGACCAAGGAGCTGGAGAAGGCCGGCGTCGAGCGGGCCGACTGGGAGCGCACCCTCACCATCGCCTCCATCGTCGAGGGCGAGGCAGGGGCCGCCGACCGCGGCAAGGTCGCGCGGGTCATCGAGAACCGGCTCAAGGACGTGGGTGGACCGACGGTCGGCATGCTCAACATGGACAGCACGGTCCACTACGTCTTCCAGGAGCGCGGCAAGGCCGGCACGACCGACGAGATGCGCAACTCGGACAGCCCCTACAACACCTACAAGCACACCGGTCTGCCTCCGGGGCCGATCAACAACCCCGGGGCCGAGGCGATCAAGGCTGCCGGCAACCCCGACGAGGGGGACTGGCTCTTCTTCGTCACCGTCGACCCCGACACCGGCGAGACGAAGTTCGCCGAGACGCAGCGCGAGCACGACAACAACGTCAAGGAGTTCGAGCAGTGGTGCGCGGACAACCAGGACCGGTGCTGACGAGCGAGACGACCCGGCACGCGGGCGTCCTCGGCAGCCCGATCCGGCACTCCCTCTCGCCGACCCTCCACGTGGCCGGCTACGAGGCGGCCGGCCTCGCCGACTGGGACTACACGCCCCACGAGGTCGACGAAGGGGGACTGGCCCCCTTCGTCGCCGGCCTCGACGTCATGTGGCGCGGCCTGAGCCTGACGATGCCGCTCAAGGTCGCGGCCTTCGACGTGGCCGACGAGGTGAGCGAGCTGGCCCGCCGGGCCGGGGCGATCAACACCCTCGTGCGCACCGACGCCGGCTGGACCGCGGACAACACCGACGTCTACGGGCTCCGGGCCGCGCTGCGCGAGGCGGGGGTGACCGCGCCCGCGAGGACCCTCGTGCTCGGCTCCGGCGCGACGGCTCGCTCGGCGGCGCTCGCGCTGCACGAGCTCGACGCCGAGCAGGTCGGCATCGCCGCCCGCGACGAGGCCAAGGCCGCCGCCCTCGCTGACGCCGTGCCGGGCGTGATCACCGGTGGGACCGGCCCGCTTCGCTCGTGGACCTCGACCGGTCCGCAGGTCGTCGTGAGCACCGTGCCGGGCGGCGCGGCCAACGAGGCCGTGGCGGCCACGGTCGACGGAGCCGACCTCGAGGGGGTCGTCCTGCTCGACGTCGTCTACGCCGACTGGCCGACACCACTGGCTCGCGCCGCGAGGGAGCGTGGCGCCACCGTGGTCTCCGGGCTCGAGATGCTCGTCCACCAGGCGGCGCGGCAGTTCGAGCTCTTCACCGGAGAGCCGGCGCCGGTGGCCGCGATGCAGGCCGCGGGCCGGGCGGCCCTCGGCCACACCCCCGGACGCCTGACGGGGTCGCGCCCGCGGGATGGGAAGATGCCGGACATGTTGCGTTGGTTGACTGCTGGTGAGTCGCACGGCCAGGCCCTCGTGGCGACCCTCGAGGGGCTGCCGGCCGGGGTCGAGGTCACGACCTCGGACGTCGCGGGTGCGCTCGCCCGTCGTCGTCTCGGCTACGGGCGCGGTGCCCGGATGAAGTTCGAGCAGGACCAGGTGACCTTCCTCGGCGGAGTGCGCCACGGCAGCACCCTCGGCTCCCCGCTCGCCGTGATGATCGGCAACACCGAGTGGCCCAAGTGGGAGACGGTCATGAGCGCCGACCCCGTCGACGCCGCCGCCTTCGCCGCCTCCGACGACGTCAACGCCGACAAGGAGATCGCCCGCAACCGCCCGCTGACCCGCCCGCGGCCCGGGCACGCCGACCTCGTCGGCATGCAGAAGTACGGCTTCGACGAGGCGCGTCCCGTCCTCGAGCGCGCCTCGGCCCGCGAGACCGCCGCCCGCGTGGCCCTCGGCGAGATCGCCGAGCGCTTCCTCGAGCAGGCCTATGGCATCCGGCTCGTCGCGCACACCGTCGCGATCGGCGAAGGGGAGGCCCCTGCCGACGGTCCGCTGCCGACGCCCGACGACACCGCCACCCTCGACGCCAACCCCGTGCGCGCGATGACCCGCGAGGGCACCGACGCGATGGTCGCCGAGATCGAGGCGGCCAAGAAGGACGGCGACACCCTCGGCGGCGTCGTCGAGGTCCTCGCCTACGGCCTGCCGCCGGGCCTGGGCAGCCACGTCCACTGGGACCGCCGGCTCGACGCGCGTCTGGCCGGGGCGCTCATGGGCATCCAGGCGATCAAGGGCGTCGAGGTCGGCGACGGCTTCACCACCGCCCGCCGCCGTGGCTCCGCGGCCCACGACGAGATGGAGCGCGACGCTGACGGCACGATCCACCGCCGCACCGGCCGCGCCGGGGGCACCGAAGGGGGCATGAGCACCGGTGACGTGCTGCGCGTGCGCGCCGCGATGAAGCCGATCAGCACCGTCCCGCGGGCGCTCGAGACGATCGACGTCGCCGGCACCGACCCGGCGACCGCGATCCACCAGCGCTCCGACGTGTGTGCCGTCCCCGCCGCGGGCGTCGTCGCCCAGGCGATGGTCGCGCTCGTGCTCGCCGAGGCGTGCGTCGAGAAGTTCGGTGGCGACTCGGTCGCCGAGACCGCCCGCAACCACCGGGCCTACCTCGACGCGATCCCCGAGCTCATGCGGACGTGGGAGGCGTGAGCGGGGCTCCCTTCGTCGTCGTCATCGGTCCGCCCGGGGTCGGCAAGTCGACCGTCGCCGCCGCCCTGGCGCAGCGACTGGGTCGTCGCCTCGTCGACACCGATGCCCTCGTCGAGGAGCGCGAGGGGCGCACGATCTCCGACCTCTTCGTCGACGAGGGCGAGGACTACTTCCGGGCCGCCGAGGAGCGCGCCGTGCTCGACTCCCTGACCGATGACGGCACGGTGCTCGCCCTCGGTGGGGGAGCGCCGATGATCCCCGCGGTCACCGAGGCGCTGGCCGCGCACCGCGTGCTCTTCCTCGACGTCGGTATCGCCGATGCCGCCAAGCGGATCGGCTTCGACAAGAGCCGACCGCTGCTGTCGGTCAACCCGCGGCAGAGCTGGATCAAGACGATGGAGGCGCGCCGCCCGACCTACGAGTCGCTGGCCGACCACCGCGTCGACACCGCCGGACGCGACGTCGAGGCCGTCGTCGCCGAGGCCCTGGCCCTGCTCGAGGTGAGCGCATGAGCGACGTGACGACCATCCCCGTCGGTGACGACTACGAGGTGCTCGTCGGCCACGGGGTCTCGGCGCGGGTCGCCGAGGTGCTGCCCGAGGGCGTGGCCCGGGCCCTCGTCGTCCACGGTGCTCCGCTGACCCGACTCGCCGAGCCGGTGACCACCGCCCTGCGCGACGCCGGGCTCGAGGTCCACGTCGCCCCGGTGCCCGATGCCGAGGCGGCCAAGACCGTCGAGGTCGCCGCCGGGCTGTGGGGTGTCATGGGACAGGCCGGCTTCACCCGCACCGACGCGGTCGTCGCGGTCGGTGGCGGCAGCGTCACCGACCTGGCCGGCTGGGCGGCAGCCGCCTGGCTGCGGGGCGTGGCCGTCGTGCACGTCCCGACGACGGTGCTCGGCATGGTCGACGCGGCCGTCGGTGGCAAGACGGGGATCAACACCGCCGAGGGCAAGAACCTCGTCGGCGCCTTCCACACCCCGGCCGCCGTGCTGTGCGACCTCGACCACCTCGCGACCCTGCCCCCGGCCGACCTGTCCGCGGGCCTGGCCGAGGTCGTCAAGGGCGGCTTCATCGCCGACCCGCGCATCCTCGAGGTCGTCGAGGCCGACGAGTCGAGCGTGCAGGACCCCGGCTCGACGGCACTGCGCGAGGTCATCGAGCGCAAGATCGCCATCAAGGCCCGGGTCGTCGCCGCCGACCTGCGCGAGTCGAACCTGCGCGAGATCCTCAACTACGGCCACACCCTCGGGCACGCCATCGAGCACCACGAGGGCTACCGGATGCGGCACGGCGAGGCCGTCGCGATCGGCATGGTCTACGCCGCGGAGCTGGCCCACCGCACCGGCCACATCGACACCGCCCTCCTCGAGCGGCACCGCTACGTCCTGGGGTTGCTCGGGCTGCCGACGAGCTACTCCGGCGCGAGCTTCGACGAGCTGCTCACGGCCCTGCGGCGCGACAAGAAGACCCGAGGGGCCACGCTGCGCTTCGTCGTCCTCGACGCCCTGGCCGAGCCCACCCGCCTCGTGGGCCCCGACGAGAGCCTGCTGCGCGAGGCCTACGTGGCCCTCGCCTGATCCGGGCCAGCAGGGTCAGACGCGGTCGTCGAGCTCGGCCTCGTGGACCGTGATGGCGACCTGCACGCGGTTGTCGGCGTCGAGCTTGTCGAGGATCCGGCCCACGTGCGCCTTGACCGTCGCGACGCTCAGGTAGAGACGGGCCGAGATCTCGGCATTGGACAGGCCGGCACCGACCGCCTTGGCCACGTCGAGCTCACGCTCGGTGAGCGCGGTCAGGCGGGCGCGGGCGTCGTCGCGGGCGACGTGGGCGCGGCCGACGGAAGCGGTGCGCACCGACTCGAGCACCTGGGCGGTGACGCTGGGGGAGAGGATCGACTGGCCGGCCGCGACGAGACGGACCGCCTCGACGATCCGGTCCGGCGGGGTGTCCTTGAGCAGGAAGCCGTCGGCGCCGTGCCGCAGCGCGCGCATGACGTCGTCGTCGGCGTCGAAGGTCGTGAGGACGATGACCTTGCTCGGCGATCCGCTGCGCACGAGCTCGTCGGTCGCCGCCAGCCCGTCGAGGCGCGGCATGCGGATGTCCATGAGCACCACGTCTGGGGAGCGCTCGGCCACGACGGACACCCCCTGGCGCCCGTCCTCGGCCTGCGCGACGACGGTGATCTCCGGGGCGCCGCCGAGGATCATCGCCAGCGCCGTGCGGACCATGGGGTCGTCGTCCACGAGGACGACGGAGATCGGTGCCCTGCTCGAGTCGCTCACGTCGGCCACGGTAGCCACACCGCGAGGCGGTGCCGTCCCTCGGGGGTCCAGCCGTGCTCGATGCGGCCACCGGCGAGGTCGACGCGTTCGGAGAGCCCCAGCAGCCCGGTGCCCGTCCCGGGCACCTCGGCGTGGGCCGTCTGGACGGAGCGGGGGTTGGTCACGCTGATGTCGAGACCGGCCCCCGGCGCGCCGGTGAGGCGCACCTCGACCCCGGCTCCGGGCGCGTGCTTGCGGGCATTGGTCAGGCCCTCCTGGACGACCCGGTAGGCGGTGCGGCTCGTCGACTCGGGCAGGTCCGCGACGTCGAGGTCGGCGTCGACGATCACCCGCGTGCCGCCGGCTCGTGCCTCGTCGAGGAGCTCGGGCAGGTGGACGAGCGTGCTCTGCGGACGAAGGGAGGTCCCCTCCTCGTCGGCGCGCAGCACCCCGAGCACCTCGCGCAGGTCGGTGAGGGCAGCGCGCGCGTTGCCGTCGATCGCCGCGATCGCCGCCCGCCGCTCCTCCTCGGGCAGGTCGTGGCGATAGCTGAGGACACCCGAGTGCATGGTCACGAGCGAGATGCGGTGCGCGAGCACGTCGTGCATCTCCCGGGCGATGCGGGCGCGCTCGGCCGTCTGGGCCCGGGCGACCCGGGCCCGCTGCTCCGCCTCGGCCGTCTGCGCCCGTTCGACCCAGGAGCGCACGAGGGCCCGCCGCGAGCCGATCGAGTAGCCGATGGCGACGATGACGGCGATGACGAGCAGGTTGACCAGCAGCTCACCCCACAGGGGGAGGGCCTCGGGGGTCGGGGTAGACCACGCGGGTGCTGAAGACCCCCGCGAGGGTCGTGAGCAGGACCATCGGCGCGATCTCGGGCCAGCGCTGGCGGGTCGCGAGCGAGACGAAGGCGACGGTCTGGGCACCGGCCGCCACCGTGGACACCGCGCTGAGGACGGTGGTGACGAGCGTGATCGGCACCGGCCAGCGCCGGCGCCACGGCACCAACGCCGCGGCCACCAGGCCGATGACCGGGTCGACGAGGACGAGCCACGCGGCACGCCAGGAGTCGGGGATGTCGGCGTCGCCCGGGTAGAGCAGGGCGATGGTGAAGAACCAGAAGGTCAGCCCGAGCAGCAGGGCGGCGCCGACCCGCCAGGTCGTGTCCCACCAGGTCAGGCGGTCGGGATGGCGCTCGTCGGGTGCCGCAGTGCTCGTCACGGGCCCACCGTAGGTGGTGACGACCCGGCCGGACATCCGCCGTCGGTCCATGACGAAGGGGGGACACCCCCCTTCGGAAGTCGTAGTCGCGGTCGCGACCTGCGGGCGATGTGCCGACCCCCTGTCGGGGCGGATCGTGGTCGTCATGATCACCGCCACCCACCTGACCAAGCGTTACGGCGACTTCACCGCCGTCGACGACATCACCTTCACCGCGAGGCCGGGCAGCGTCACCGGCTTCCTCGGGCCCAACGGCGCGGGCAAGTCGACCGCCATGCGGATGATGACCGGCCTGACCCCGCCGACCTCCGGGGAGACGACCGTCCTCGGCCACCGCTACGCGGACCTGCGCAACCCCGGGCGTCACGTCGGCGTCATGCTCGATGCCTCGGCGCAGCACCCGGGGCGGACCGGGCGCGAGGTCCTCACGCTTGCTGCCCGGACCATGGGCGTCGGCTCCGACGCCGTGACCCGTGGGCTCGCCCGCGTCGGGCTCACCGACAAGGAGGCCGGGCGCCGGGTGCGCAACTACTCGCTCGGCATGCGCCAGCGACTCGGTCTGGCGACCGCCCTGCTCGGCGACCCGCAGGTGCTCGTCCTCGACGAGCCGGCCAACGGTCTCGACCCGCAGGGCATCCACTGGATGCGCGGCCTGCTGCGTGACTTCGCCGATGCCGGGGGCACCGTGCTTCTGTCCTCACACCTGCTGAGCGAGGTGCAGATCATCGCCGACGAGCTCGTGATCATCGGCAACGGGCGGATCGTCGCCGAGGGCACGACCACGCAGCTGCTCGAGCAGCAGGGCACGCGGGTGCGCTCGCTCGACGACGACGCACTCGAGGTCGCCCTGCGCGCGGCCAACATCGACGTCGCCCTGACGCCCGCGGGTCTGGTCGCCCAGGCCCCGGCGGCAGCCGTCGGCCGCGTCGCCCTGGACGCCCGCATCGTCCTCACCGACCTCGCTGCCGGCTCCGCCGGTGGACTCGAGGAGCTCTTCCTCACCCTGACCGCCGCTGACTCCCGAGGAGCTGATGCAGCATGAGCACTACGACCGCACCGTCCACGACCACCGACCCGACCCCCGCCCCGGCACCGATCGACCTCGACGGCGACCTCATCCCCTTCGCCCGGCTCGTGGGGGTCGAGGTGCGCAAGATGGTCGACACCCGCGCCGGGATGTGGATGCTCATCACCATGGCGGCGATCAGCTTCGTCGTGTGCGGGGTGCTCATCGCCGTCGGGGAGGGCGATGACATCTCGATGGCGACCTTCCTCGGCTTCATCACCATGCCGATGCTCGTCCTGCTGCCGATCATGGGGATCATGTCGGCGACCCAGGAGTGGAGCCAGCGCACCGGTCTGGCGACCTTCACCCTCGTGCCCCGGCGCGGTCGGGTGCTCTCCGCCAAGGTCGTCGCCTCGCTCGTGCTCGCCCTCGGGCTGCTCGTCGTCGCGGCCCTGGCGGCGGCGCTGTCCACGCTCGTCTCCGGAGGGGACTTCGCGCTGGAGGGGCTCTCCGTGCCCGGGCTGGTCCTCACCGCGCTGATCTTCACCCTGCAGGGCGTGGCCTTCGGGGCGGCCCTGCTCAACACCCCGCTCGCGATCGTCACCAGCCTGGCGCTGCCGACCGTGTGGACGATGCTCACGTCGATGAGCGAGCGGATGAGCGACATCGCACAGTGGCTCGACCTCAACATCGTCACCGGGCCGCTCGTCGAGGGGACGATGACCGGCTCGGACTGGGGTCACCTGGCGACCGGTGGCCTGGTCTGGGTGGGAGTGCCCCTGGCGATCGGGACCTACCGGGTGCTCACCCGGGAGATCAAGTAGCCGGGACCTCCTCGTCCTCGCTGGAGGGCGCGGCCTGCGACATGATCTCGATGATCGCGGGCCGCGTCCTCCTCGCCGAGGTGCCCCAGCCGGGCTCGTAGTCGTAGACCTCGCCGAGCGGGGTCGCCTTGCGGTTGCCGAGGAGCAGCTCGACGTCGTCGACGGTGAGCAGGCCCGGGTGCCAGACCCCGCAGGCCTCCGAGACCTTGAGCAGGTCGCGGCGCAGGGTGCGCAGGTAGTTGTCGACCCGGTGCGCCTTGAGGGTCGGGTCGAGGCCCCGGGAGAGCCAGGGATTTTGCGTGGCGACACCGGTCGGGCAGTGGTCGGTGTGGCACTTCTGGGCCTGGATGCACCCGAGGGCGAGCATCGGCTCGCGGGCCACGTGGACCATGTCGACGCCCAGGGCGAAGGCGACGAGCGCATTTTCGGGGAGGCCGAGCTTGCCCGAACCGACCCAGACGACCCGGTCGGTCAGGCCGGCCCGGGCGAAGATGCCGTAGACACGGGTGAAGGCCAGACGGAAGGGCAGGGCGACGGCATCGCTGAAGACGAGCGGCGCCGCGCCGGTCCCGCCCTCGCCGCCGTCGATGGTGATGAAGTCGACGCCGCGGGTGCCGTCGGCCATCGCGGCGGCGAGCTCCTCCCAGAAGGTCGAGTCGCCGACCGCCGACTTGATGCCGACCGGCAGGCCGGTGACCTCCGCGACCCGCTCGACGAAGTCGAGCATCGAGTCCACGTCGTCGAACTCCGTGTGCCGCGACGGGCTGGCGCAGTCCTCGCCCTGCGGGATGCCTCGGGTCTCGGCGATCTCGGCCGAGATCTTGGCGGCGGGCAGCATGCCGCCCAGGCCCGGCTTGGCGCCCTGGCTGAGCTTGATCTCGATCGCCCGCACCGGCGCCGACGCGACGACCGAGGCGAGCCTGTCGAGGTCGAAGCGGCCCTGCTCGTCGCGACAGCCGAAGTAGGCGGTGCCGATCTGGAAGATCAGGTCGCCGCCCTGGCGGTGGTAGGGGGAGAGCGAGCCCTCGCCCGTGCAGTGCATGGCGCCGGCCAGACGGGCTCCCTCGTTGAGCGCGTGGACGGCATTGCCCGACAGCGAGCCGAAGCTCATCGAGGAGATGTTGACGACCGACTGGGGGCGGAAGGCGTGGCGCCGCCCGCGCGCGGCGCCGAGGACCTTGGCGCAGGGCAGGGGGGTGTCCTCGCCGGCGTGCGCGCTCGTCGCGGGGGCGACGGACGAGAAGGTGCGGTGCTTGAGGACCGGGTAGCCCTCGACCCGCTCGACGTCGTTGTCGGTGCCGAAGCCGACGTAGTTGTTCTCCTTCTTCGACGAGGCGTAGACCCAGGCCCGCTGGTCGCGGCTGAAGGGCCGCTCCTCGTCGTTGCTCGTGACGATGTACTGCCGCAGCTCCGGCCCGATCCGCTCGAGCAGGTAGCGGGCATTGGCCACGACGGGGAAGTTGCGCTTGAGGGAGTGCTGCTTCTGCAGGAGGTCCCGGGCGGCGAGACCAGCGGTCCCGGCAGCGACGGCGGCGAGCAGGGCGGTGGACTTCATGTCCGCCATCCTGCCTCGTCCGGAACCGGTCTGCGAGGATGCATGACATGGCGATCGGGGGACGGCGACGACGCGGGATCGTAGGACTTGCCGCGCTCCTCGTCGTGGCGGTCGTCGTCGCGGCGCTCCTGTGGCGGACGCGGGGCGACGGCGACGAGCTGGTGACCGGGCCGTCGGGAGAGGCCTTCTACGAGACCACCGCCGAGCAGCTGGCCGCCGGCCGGCACGGCACGATCATCTGGTCACGCCGCGTGGTCGACGGGCCGACGATCGGCGGGACGACCCACCTCGTCATGTACCGCTCGACCAGTGCGAAGGGAGAGCCCGTTGCCGTGTCCGGCGTGGTCTCCGTCCCCGAGGGCGAACCGCCGGCGGGCGGGTGGCCAGTCATCAGCTGGGGCCACGGGACGACCGGTACCGCAGACCGGTGCGCGCCGTCCCGGTCCCTCGTGGACGAGCAGACCGGCGTCTACGCGGCCTCGATGGACCGGGCGACGGCCGATCTGGTTGCCGACGGCTTCGCCGTCGTGCGCACCGACTACGAGGGGCTGGGCACGCCCGGGCCGCACCCCTACCTCATGGGCCAGTCCGCCGGGGCGGCGATGAGCGACATCGTGCTCGCCGCGCACGAGCTCACCCCCGACCTGTCCTCCCGATGGGTCGCGATGGGGCACTCGCAGGGGGCGCAGGCGGCGATCTTCACCGCGCGCTTCACCGATGCCTACACGCCCGGTCTCGACCTCGTCGGCATCGTCGCCATCGCCCCGCCGAGCCAGCTCGGCGTCGTCGTCGAGATGGCCGACGGTGGGGCACCGGCAGGGACCTCGGCCGACGAGGCGGCGGCGGCCGAAGGGCAGGACGCGGGCTTCCTCGGCCCGCTCGTCGTCGCGGCGGCGCGCACCGCGGACGTCCCGGTCGAGCAGGTCGTGAGCCCCCAGGGGCGGCGGTTGCTGCCTCAGCTGGAGCAGCGGTGCATCGCCGAGCTCTTCCGTGACGACTCCTTCGGCGGGATGCAGCTCACCGACTTCGTCCGCGGGGACGCCGACCTCTCCCGGATCCGAAGGACGGTCGGGACCAACGACGCGGCCGAGGTGCTACCGCAGGTGCCGGTCCTGCTCGTCCACGGCGACCTGGACACGACCGTCCCGGTGCTCCTGAGCGACCGGCTTGCCGAGCAGTACGAGGAGCAGGGCGCGGACCTGGAGTACGAACGGGTCACCGGGGCCGACCACATCTCGGTCCTCACCGAGGGGGAGCCGCGGGTGCGCGCGTGGGTGGATCGGGTCTTCGCCGGTTAGGATGCTGGGCGGCCCGCGCGCCCTCGGCGCTGCAGTGGCAGGCACATCTGACGACGACGCGAAGGCGAGCACACCCGTGGCAACGACGAATGACCTCAAGAACGGCATGGTCCTCAACCTCGAGGGGCAGCTCTGGAGTGTCGTGGAGTTCCAGCACGTCAAGCCCGGCAAGGGCCCGGCCTTCGTGCGGACCAAGCTCAAGAACGTCACGAGCGGCAAGACCGTCGACAAGACCTTCAACGCCGGCACCAAGGTCGAGACGTCCAACGTCGACAAGCGCACGATGCAGTACCTCTACAACGACGGCACCGACTTCGTCTTCATGGACCCCGACACCTACGACCAGATCCCGGTCGCGCCGGAGGTCGTCGGTGACGCGGCGAAGTACATGCTCGAGAACCAGGAAGCGGTCGTCGCCCGCCACGACGGCAACGTCCTCTTCGTCGAGCTGCCGGCGTCGGTCGTCCTCGAGATCACCTACACCGAGCCGGGCCTGCAGGGCGACCGCTCCACCGGTGGCACCAAGCCCGCGACCCTCGAGACGGGTGCCGAGATCTCCGTGCCGCTCTTCCTCGAGCAGGGCACCAAGGTCAAGGTCGACACCCGCGACGGGTCCTACCTCGGTCGCGTGAACTGAGTGGGAGCCCGGACCAAGGCGCGGCGCCGCGCGATCGACCTGCTCTTCGAGGCGGAGTCCCGAGGGCTCAACGCCGGTGAGCTCGCCCGGGAGCGTGCCGAGTCGCCCGTGACCCCCGCGCCGCTCAACGACTACACGATCAGCGCGGTCCAGGGAGTCGTCGCCCACTGGGGCGACATCGACGACGCACTGACGACGTACAGCCAGGGGTGGAGCCTGGACCGCATGCCCGACGTCGACCGCGCGATCCTGCGGCTGGGCGCGTGGGAGATCCTCTTCAACGACGAGGTGCCCGACGGCGTCGCCGTGAGCGAGGCGGTCGCCCTGGCCACCGAGCTGAGCACGGACGAGTCGCCGAAGTTCGTCAACGGCCTCCTGGCGCGCATCGTCGAGGTCAAGCCCACCCTCGTCTGAGGAGAGACATTGAGCACAGCGCACGACCCGGCGCAGGTGCCGGCGACCACCGTCGATCGAGGCACCGTCATCGGTGAGGGCTTCACGTGGCTGGCGCGCTGGTCGTGGCGCCTGCTGCTCGTGTCCGCCGGCGCCGCCATCCTGTGGTGGATCCTCGGCAAGCTGTGGGTCGGGGTCTTCCCCGTCCTGCTCGCCCTGATCGTCGCGACCGTCCTGTGGCCGCCGACGCGGTGGCTGCGGTCCAAGGGGCTGCCCGACGCGCTCGCCGCGGTGCTCGTGATCCTCGGTGCCCTCGTCGTCTTCTTTGGCGTGCTGGGGGCGATCACCCCGTCGCTCATCAGCCAGTCGGGCGACCTGGCCGACTCCGCCGCCAAGGGTCTGTCGGAGCTGCAGCAGCGGGCGGCCAAGCCGCCCTTCAACCTCGACAACCAGACGATCAACGACGCCGTCAGCACCGCCCGCACCTGGCTGCAGGACCGGGGCGGTCAGATCGCCACCGGCGCTCTCGCGGGAGCCTCGGCGGTGGGTTCGGGTGTCGTCACGCTCGTGCTCGTGCTGGTGCTCGTCTTCTTCTTCCTCAAGGACGGGCCGGCGTTCCTCCCCTTCGTCCGTCGCGTCAGCGGACCGCGGGCCGGCGCCCACCTCACCGAGGTCGCCACCCGCTCGTGGGCCACCCTCGGTGGCTTCATCCGCACCCAGGCGGTCGTCTCGGCCGTCGACGCCGTGCTCATCGGCATCGGTCTCGTCGTGCTCGGGGTGCCGCTCGCCTTCGCCCTGGCCGTGCTGACCTTCTTCGGTGGCTTCATCCCGATCGTCGGTGCCTTCGCGGTCGGCTTCCTGTCGGTCCTCGTGGCCCTCGTCGCCGAGGGGCCGTTGACGGCCCTGCTGGTGCTGGCGCTGATCATCGCGGTGCAGCAGATCGAGGGCAATGTCCTCCAGCCCTTCCTCCAGGGCCGCTCGATGCAGCTGCACGCCGGGATCATCCTGCTCGCCGTCACCATCGGGGGCACCGTCTTCGGCATCGTCGGGGCCTTCCTCGCGGTCCCCGTGGCCGCCGTGGGCGCCGTCGTCCTGCGCTACCTCAGCGAGCAGGTGGCCCTGCGGGCCGGTGAGATCACCGCCGACGAGGCCGAGTCCGAGACCGAGGAGGGCTCCGACGTCGCCGAGGTCGAGCAGGACGCCGCGGTCACCGAGTGAGCGTCCTCCCGCGTCCGGCCGTCAGCGTCATCCCGCTGCGGGACGGGGCGCGGGGCCCGGAGGTCTTCGTCCAGCACCGTCAGCAGACGATGGACTTCGCCGCCGGTGCCGTGGTCTTCCCCGGCGGACGGTGCGACCCCGACGACGTGGCGAAGGGGGCCGACCTCGCCCTGTCGTCCGCGACCGTGGCCGACCACGTCCACAGGTGGCGACTCGTGCCCGTCGACGGGGACCGCGCCGTCGACGCCCGCACCCTCGTCGCCACCGGGCTGCGGGAGCTGGTCGAGGAGACCGGCCTCGTCGCCGAGTCCGAGGCGCTGCTGCCGTGGGACCGCTGGGTGACGCCGGAGGGCCCGCCGAAGCGCTTCGACGTCTCCTTCTACGTCCTGCCGGTCCCGCACGCGTCGGCGTGTCAGCCGGCGCACCTCACGAGCGAGGCGGTCGACTCGCGCTGGGAGGCCGTCGCCGACCTGCTCGCCGCCGGCCGCGACGGGAGCGTGCGCCTGATGACCCCGACCCGCGTCATCCTCCAGGAGCTGCTCGACCTGGGCACCGTCGCGGCCGTGACACGACTGCGGCCGGTCATCACGTGTGTCCGTGACGACCGGCCGGGGTCGCGCCCGCGGGCCACCGACGTGGCGCCGCAGGGCTGAGCGGGCTCAGAAGGCGGGCAGGACCTCGCCGTCGGGCCAGGTCTGCTCGATGTACTTCTTCACCTCCGGGGAGTGGAGCAGCTCGTCGAGCTTCTGCAGGCCCTCGTTGTCCTCGTTGGCGGACTGGACGGCGAGGAAGTTGGCGTAGGGGTTGTCCTTGCCCTCCTCGACGACCAGGGCGTCGTCGACCGACAGGCGGCCTCGATGGCGTAGTTGCCGTTGATGACGGCCGCGTCCAGGTCCTGCAGGGAGCGGGCCAGCTGCGCCGCGTCGGTCTCCTTGAACTCCAGGTCCTTGGGGTTGTCCTCGACATCGAGGATCGTCGCGTTGGTCGCGTCGACGCCGTCCCCCAGGGTGATGACGTCGTGGTCGGCGAGCAGCTGCAGCGCCCGGCCCTGGTTGGACGGGTCGTTGTTGATCCCGATCGTCCCGCCCTTGGGCAGGTCCTTGATGTCGTCGATCGAGTCGGCGTAGAGCGCGAAGGGCTCGATGTGGATGCCGTCGTAGTGGGCGAAGTCGTAGCCGCGGTCCTCGACCTGCTCCTCGTAGTAGGGCAGGTGCTGGAAGTAGTTGGCGTCGAGCGTGCCCCCGGAGAGCTGGACGTTGGGCTGCACGTAGTCGTCGCAGGTCTTGATCTCGAGGTCGAGGCCGGCGTCGGCGGCGAGCTCCTTGTCGACGTACACGAGGATCTTGGCGTGCGGCGTGGGGGAGGCGCCGACGGTGATCTTCGTGACGCCGTCACCGTCGGCAGCGGGACCCTCGGCGTCGTCCTGCATCAGACCGCACCCCGTGAGGGCCAGGGCGGAGACGGACAGGACCGCGGCGGCGCGGGTGGCGGTGCGGGCGGGGGACATGGGGGTTCCTCTCTGTGGTGGCCGGTCGGCCGGGGTGGGACGAAGGGAGTGGGACGCGGGCGTGGTGCCGGGCTCGGTCAGCGGCGGTCGAGTCGACGGGCGACGAGGTCACCGATGACCTGCACGGCGGTGACGATGACGACGAGCAGCGCGACGCACACGACCATGACGTCGGTCTCGAACCGGTTGTAGCCGTAGCTCATGGCCACGGCCCCGAGGCCGCCTCCACCGACCGCGTCGGCCATCGCCGTGTAGCCGATGAGGGCGATGAGGGTCGTCGTCAGGCCGGCGACGAGGCCCGACCTGGCCTCGGGCAGCAGCACCTTGCGGGTGATCTCGCGCCGCGTGGCGCCCATCATCGTCACGGCCTCGACCTTGCCGCTCGGCACCTCGCGCAGGGAGGTCTCGACGAGTCGGGCGTAGAAGGGGATGGCGCCGACGGTGAGGGGCACGACCGCGGCCTGCCAACCGATCGAGGTGCCGACGATCAGCCGGGTGACCGGGATGATCACGATCATCAGGATGAGGAAGGGCAGGGAGCGGCCGAGGTTGACCAGCGCGCCGACGAGACGGTGGGTCACCGGGCTGGGGGAGGTGCCGTCGGGCGAGGTGGTGAAGAGCAGCACCCCGAGGGGGATGCCGAGCAGGGCCGTGATGAGCCCGGCGACGGCGGTCATGCCCAGGGTCTCGAGCACCGCGGTCGGGACGATCTCCCGGATGACCGGGTTGTCGAACCACTGGTCAGCGGGAATCGCGATCAGGGCGCTCATGCGGCCACCTCCGGCGACAGGTGGGCGGCCTCGAGGAGCCGGACGGCCTCGGCAGCGTGCCCCGGGTCGACCTCGAGCTGGATCCGACCGACGCGTCGGCCGGCGATCGTCTCGAGGGTGGCGGCGGCGACCTCGGCCGGCACCCCGCCCTCGCGCAGGAGGCTGAGCACGGCGTCGACGCTCGTCGTGCCGGAGCGGGGGTCGCCGAGCGAGACCTCGACGTAGCCGCCGGCGTGCTCGAGGGGGAGCGGGGGCAGCGGGATGAGGTCGCGGTGCAGCTGGGTGGCGGCGGCGGTGACGACCTCGCCGATCGGGCCGGTCTCGACGACGCGTCCGTCGGCCAGGAGGGTCACGGTGTCGCAGACCTCGCGGACGACCGAGGGCTCGTGGGTGATGATGACGACGGTGATCCCGAGGCGCTCGCGCAGGTCGCGCAGCAGGCCGAGGATCTGGCGCGTGGTGCCGGCGTCGAGCGCCGAGGTCGGCTCGTCGCACAGCAGGATGTCGGGGCGCGTGGCCAGGGCACGGGCAATTCCGACGCGCTGCTGCTGACCGCCGGAGAGCTGCCCGGGGTGGTTGTCGGCGCGGTCGGTGAGGCCGACGACGTCGAGCAGCTCGGCGACCCGGGCACGGCGGTCCTGCGCCGACCACCCGGCGATCTCTAGGGGGAGGGCGATGTTGTCGGCGGCCGAGCGGGAGTCGAGCAGGTTGGCGTGCTGGAAGACCATGCCGAAGCGGCGCCGGACGGCCCGCAGGTCGGCGCCGCGGAGGGCAGGGATGTCGGTGCCGTCGAGGTCGACGGTGCCGGCCGTCGGCTCCTCGAGCCCGGTGAGGCAGCGGATGAAGGTCGACTTGCCGGCGCCGGAGCGGCCGAAGATGCCGTGGATGGAGCCGCGGGGGATCGACACCGGAAGGTAATAGAAAGTTATGGAACGCATAAGCAAAACGCCTGCGTCACCCTGCAGTGCCCTACGGCAATGCAGAGTCGAGGTTCGGGGCCACTCGACTCTGCATGGCCGTAGGGCACTGCAGAGTTGGTGACGGGTTCGGTCGCGGGGGCGGACGCGGGTAGAGTCAACGCCGATCGACATCCTTTAACCACTGTCCCGTGAGGCAGAGAAGGAGGTCTTGAGACACCCATGTGTCCGGAGACGCCCCCCGAGGTCATCCCTCAGCCACCCGCCCGCGAGGTCATGAGCACCTCCGACGTCGCGCGCGGCCTGCGCCGCATCGCGCACGAGATCGTCGAGCGCAACAAGGGGGCCCAGGACGTCGTCCTGCTCGGCATCCCCAGTCGCGGCGTCGAGCTCGCCCAGCGCCTCGGCGCGCTGATCACCGAGATCGAGGGCGCCACCGTGCCCGTCGGCTCCCTCGACGTGACGATGTACCGCGACGACCTGCGCGGTCGTCCGACGCGCTCGCCGCAGCAGACCCAGTTCCCCGCCTCGGGGGTCGACGACCGCGTCGTCGTCCTCGTCGACGACGTGCTCTACTCCGGCCGGACCGTGCGCGCCGCCCTCGACGCCCTCGCCGACTACGGCCGGCCCCGCGCCGTGCGCCTAGCGGTGCTCGTCGATCGGGGTCACCGCGAGCTGCCGATCCGCGCCGACCACGTCGGCAAGAACCTCCCGACCTCGCAGGCCGAGCGGGTCACCGTGCGCCTCAGCGGTCACGACGGCGTCGACGACGCCGTGTCGATCTCCGGGGGCGAGGCCCGATGACGCGCCACCTCCTCTCCGTCGCGGACCTCGACGACGACGCCCTGCGGGCGGTCCTGGACACCGCGGCCGAGATGCACGAGGTCCAGCACCGCCAGGTCAAGAAGCTGCCCACCCTGCGTGGTCGCACCGTCATCAACCTCTTCTTCGAGGACTCCACCCGCACCCGCTCCTCCTTCGAGATCGCGGGCAAGTGGATGAGCGCCGACACGATCAACATCACCGGCAAGGGGTCGAGCACGTCGAAGGGGGAGTCCCTCCGCGACACGGTGCGCACCATCGCGGCCATGGGGGTCGACGCCATCGTCATGCGCCACCAGGCCTCCGGGGCAGCACACCAGGTCGCCCGCTGGTTCGACGAGACGGGCACGCCGACGAGCGTGGTCAACGCCGGTGACGGCACCCACGAGCACCCGACGCAGGCGCTGCTCGACGCCTACACCATCGAGCGCCGGCTCGGCTCCCTCGAGGGCAAGCGGGTCGCGATCGTCGGAGACGTCACCCACAGCCGGGTCTTCCGCTCCAACGTCCTGGCGCTGCCGCGCCTGGGCGCCGAGGTGACCGTCGTGGCCCCGCCGACCCTCATGCCGAGCGGGGCCGCCGCGTGGGCACGGGCCGAGGGCTTCGCCCTGGCCGACGACCTCGACGAGGTCATCGCGTCCGGCGTCGACGCCCTGATGATGCTGCGGGTCCAGCGCGAGCGGATGTCGGGTGGGTTCTTCCCCACGGCCCGCGAGTACACGGTCGGCTACGGCCTGACCCGCGACCGGCTCGCCGCGCTGACCGCAGCCAATCCCGAGGCGGTCATCTGCCACCCCGGCCCGATGAACCGCGGCCTCGAGATCGCTGCCGACGCGGCCGACGCCGCGAGCAGCCTGGTCCTCGACCAGGTGAGCGCCGGTGTCGCCGTGCGGATGAGCGTCCTCTACCACCTGCTGGCGTCGGGGCCCACCGACGCCCCGACCACGACGGGAGACGCGGCATGAGTCGCCCCGCCACCGAGCCGAGCGATCTGCTGATCACCGGCGCCTCGCTGCTCGGCCGCACGAGCGCCGACGTCCTCGTCCGCGAGGGCGTCATCGCGGCCGTCGGCCCGGACGCCGCCACCGATGCGGCCGCCGGGACCCCGCGCGTCGACGGCGACGGCCTCGTGCTGCTGCCCGGGTTCGTCGACCTGCACACCCACCTGCGCGAGCCGGGGCGCGAGGACGCCGAGACCGTGCGCACCGGGTCCGCGGCCGCCGCCGCGGGCGGCTTCACCGCCGTGCTCGCCATGGCCAACACCAGCCCCGTGACCGACACCGCGGAGGCCGCCGAGCGGGTGCTCGACCTCGGCGTCGCGGCCGGCCACTGCGACGTGCAGCCGATCGGCGCGGTGACCAAGGGGCTCGAGGGTGCCGAGCTCGCCGAGCTCGGGCTGATGCACCGCTCGCGCGCCCGGGTGCGCGTCTTCTCCGACGACGGTCGGTGCGTGCACGACGCACGCGTCATGCGTCGGGCGCTGGAGTACGTGCGCGCCTTCGACGGGGTGATCTCGCAGCACAGCCAGGACCCCACCCTCGCCGGGCCCTCGGCCTGCTGCCACGAGGGCGAGCTGAGCGGCCGACTGGGCCTCACCGGCTGGCCCGCGGTCGCCGAGTCGAGCATCATCGCCCGCGACGCCGAGCTCGCGCTGCACACCGGGTCGCGCGTGCACGTCGCGCACGTCTCGACCGCCGAGGGCGTCGAGGCGGTGCGCTGGGCCAAGCGCCGCGGGGCCCGGATCACCGCCGAGGTCACGCCCCACCACCTCGTCCTGACGACCGACCTGCTCACCGGTTACGACCCGGTCTACAAGGTCAACCCGCCGCTGCGCCCGGCCGAGGACGTCGAGGCCCTGCGCGAGGCGCTGGCCGACGGCACCATCGACGCCGTCGCGACCGACCACGCCCCGCACGCCCGCCACGACAAGGAGCACGCCTTCCCCGACGCGGCCTTCGGCATGCTCGGGCTGGAGACCGCCTTCGCCGTCGTCCACGACGTCATGGTGGACTCGGGGCGGATCGACCTGGCGACGCTCGCCGAGCGCATGTCGCACGCCCCGGCACGCATCGCCGGCCTCACCGACCACGGCCGCGCGATCGAGGCGGGCGCCCCCGCCCACCTCGTCCTCGTCGACCCGACCGACCGGATCACCGTCGACCCGGCCACGTCGCACTCCCTGTCCCGCAACACCCCCTTCGCCGGGCACACCCTCACCGGGCGTGTCCGCACGACGATCCTGCGCGGCCGCGTCACGGCCGCCGACGGAGAGGTCCGCAATTGAGCACGCACAGCAGCACCGGCGCCCCCGCACCGGCCGTCCTCGTCCTCGAGGACGGACGCACCTTCGCCGGCACCGCCTACGGTGCCGTCGGTGAGACGGTCGGCGAGGCCGTCTTCAACACCGGCATGACCGGCTACCAGGAGACCCTCACCGACCCGAGCTACCGCGGTCAGGTCGTCGTCATGACCGCGCCGCACGTCGGCAACACCGGCTGGAACGACGAGGACGACGAGTCCTCGCGGATCCACGTCGCCGGCTACGTCGTGCGCGACCCCGCGCTGCGGCCGAGCAACTGGCGCTCGCAGCGCACCCTCGAGGACGAGCTGCGCGCCCAGGGCGTCGTCGGCATCGCCGGTGTCGACACCCGGGCTCTCACCCGGCACCTGCGTGAGCGGGGCGCCATGCGCGTGGGCATCTTCTCCGGCGACGCCGTCACCGACGAGACCGCGATGCTCCAGCGGGTGCAGGCCGCCCCCGAGATGGCCGGCTCCGCGCTGGCCGCCCAGGTGAGCACGAGCGAGCCCTACGTCGTCGCGGCGAAGGGGGACAAGCGCTTCACCGTCGCGGCCCTCGACCTGGGCATCAAGACGATGACCCCGACCCGCCTCGCCGAGCGCGGGATCGAGGTTCACGTCCTGCCGGCGACCGCGACGATCGACGACGTGCGCGCCGTCTCGCCCGATGGTCTCTTCTTCAGCAACGGCCCGGGCGACCCGGCCACAGCGGGCGACCAGGTCGCGCTGCTCCAGGAGGCGCTGCGCGACGGGCTGCCCTACTTCGGCATCTGCTTCGGCAACCAGCTCTTCGGCCGGGCGCTGGGCTTCGGCACCTACAAGCTCAAGTACGGCCACCGCGGCATCAACCAGCCGGTCTTCGACCGCACGACCGACAAGGTCGAGGTGACCGCGCACAACCACGGCTTCGCCGTCGACGCGCCGCTCGACAGGGCGACGCAGACCCCCTTCGGCACGGCCACCGTGAGCCACGTGTGCCTCAACGACGACGTCGTCGAGGGTCTGGAGCTGCACGCCGACGACGGCCGGCTGCTCGGCTTCTCCGTCCAGTACCACCCCGAGGCCGCGGCCGGCCCGCACGACGCCGCCTACCTCTTCGACCGATTCACCGACCTGCTGGCGAGCGCCGGCACCAAGGAGGCGCAGGCCTGATGCCCAAGCGCGACGACATCTCCAGCGTCCTCGTCATCGGCTCCGGGCCGATCGTCATCGGGCAGGCCTGCGAGTTCGACTACTCCGGCACCCAGGCGTGCCGCGTCCTGCGCGAGGAGGGCATCCGGGTCATCCTCGTCAACTCCAACCCGGCGACGATCATGACCGACCCGGAGTTCGCCGACGCGACCTACATCGAGCCGATCACCCCCGAGGTCGTCGAGAAGATCATCGAGCGCGAGCGCCCCGACGCCGTGCTCGCGACCCTGGGTGGTCAGACCGCCCTCAACACCGCGATCTCGCTCCACGAGGCCGGGGTGCTCGAGCGCTACGGCTGCCCGCTCATCGGTGCGAGCGTCGAGGCGATCGAGCTCGGCGAGGACCGCGAGCGCTTCAAGGGCGTCGTCGAGCGCTGCGGCGCCGAGTCGGCCCGGTCGGTCATCTGCCACACGATGGACGAGTGCCTCGCGGCCGCCGACGAGCTGAGCTACCCGGTCGTCGTGCGGCCCTCCTTCACCATGGGCGGCCTGGGCTCCGGCTTCGCCTACGACGAGGCCGACCTGCGCCGCATCGCCGGCGCCGGCCTGCAGTACAGCCCGACGACCGAGGTGCTCCTCGAGGAGTCGATCCTCGGTTGGAAGGAGTACGAGCTCGAGGTCATGCGCGACACGGCGGACAACGTCGTGGTCGTCTGCTCGATCGAGAACTTCGACCCGGTCGGCGTGCACACCGGTGACTCGATCACCGTCGCGCCCGCGCTGACGCTCACCGACCGCGAGTACCAGCGCATGCGCGACGTCGGCATCGCGGTCATCCGCGAGGTCGGGGTCGAGACCGGTGGCTGCAACATCCAGTTCGCGATCAACCCCGACGACGGCCGGATGATCGTCATCGAGATGAACCCCCGCGTCTCGCGCTCGTCCGCGCTGGCGTCCAAGGCCACCGGCTTCCCGATCGCCAAGATCGCCGCCAAGATGGCCATCGGCTACACCCTCGACGAGGTCCCCAACGACATCACCGAGGAGACCCCGGCGGCCTTCGAGCCGACCCTCGACTACGTCGTCGTCAAGGTGCCGCGCTTCGCCTTCGAGAAGTTCCCCGCCGCCGACCCGACCCTCACGACGACGATGAAGTCCGTCGGCGAGGCGATGGCCATCGGCCGCAACTTCACCGAGGCGCTGCAGAAGGCCCTGCGCTCTGCCGAGCGCAGTGGCGCGGCCTTCCACTGGGACGGCGACCAGCCGACCCTCGAGCAGGGACGCGAGCTGCTCGAGGCGGCGAAGACCCCGACCGACGGGCGGATCGTCCAGGTCCAGCAGGCGATGCGCGCCGGACTGTCGGTCGAGGAGGTCTTCGAGGCCACGAAGATCGACCCCTGGTACCTCGACCAGATGGAGCTGATCAACGACGTGGCCCAGCAGGTCCACGACGCCGACGAGCTCAACCCGCAGGTGCTGCGCCTGGCCAAGCGGCACGGCTTCTCCGACGCACAGATCGCCCGGCTGCGCCGGATGGACGAGGCCGTCGTGCGCGGCGTGCGGCACGCCCTCGGGGTGCGCCCGGTCTTCAAGACCGTCGACACCTGCGCCGCGGAGTTCGCTGCCCGCACGCCCTACCACTACAGCTCCTACGACGAGGAGACCGAGGTCGAGCCGCGCGAGCGCCCGGCCGTCATCATCCTCGGCTCCGGTCCCAACCGGATCGGTCAGGGCGTCGAGTTCGACTACTCCTGCGTCCACGCGAGCTTCGCCCTGCGCGACGCCGGCTACGACACGGTCATGGTCAACTGCAACCCCGAGACGGTCTCGACCGACTACGACACGAGCAGCCGCCTGTACTTCGAGCCGCTGACCCTCGAGGACGCGCTCGAGGTCATCCACGCCGAGACCCAGGCCGGTCCGGTCGCGGGTGTCATCGTCCAGCTCGGTGGTCAGACGCCGCTCGGTCTGGCCGACCGGCTCAAGGCCGAGGGTGTGCCGATCGTCGGCACCTCGCCCGAGGCGATCGACCTTGCCGAGGACCGCGGCCACTTCGGGCGGGTGCTCCACGAGGCCGGTCTCAACGCGCCCAAGCACGGCACCGCCTTCAGCGCCGAGGAGGCCGTCGAGATCGCCCGCGAGATCGGCTACCCGGTCCTCGTGCGTCCCTCCTACGTCCTCGGTGGGCGCGGCATGGAGATCGTCTACGACGACCAGACCCTCTCCGAGTACGTCACCCGGGCGGCCATCGCCAGCCCCGAGCACCCGATCCTCGTCGACCGCTTCCTCGACGACGCGATCGAGATCGACGTCGACGCGCTCTACGACGGCACCGAGATGTACCTCGGCGGGATCATGGAGCACATCGAGGAGGCCGGCATCCACTCCGGTGACTCCAGCTGCACCCTCCCGCCGGCGACGCTCGGCACCTCCGAGCTGCAGCGGGTGCGCGAGGCCACGCTCGCCCTCGCCGAGGGCATCGGGGTGCGCGGCCTGATGAACGTCCAGTTCGCCCTGGCGCAGGACGTGCTCTACGTCCTCGAGGCCAACCCGCGGGCCTCGCGGACCGTCCCCTTCGTCGCCAAGGCCACCGGTGTCCCGCTGGCCAAGGCCGCGGCCCGCGTCATGCTCGGCGCCACCATCGCCGAGCTCAAGGACGAGGGCATGCTGCCGCGCGACGCGGACGGCGGCTCGATGCCGGCGCACGCGCCGATGTCGGTCAAGGAGGCCGTCCTGCCCTTCAAGCGCTTCCGCACCAAGGAGGGCGACGTCGTCGACTCCCTCCTCGGTCCCGAGATGCGCTCCACCGGCGAGGTCATGGGCATCGACGCCGACTTCGGCGCCGCCTTCGCCAAGAGCCAGCTCGGGTCGCTCGCCTCGGGTCTGCCGACGAGCGGCAATGTCTTCGTGTCCGTCGCCAACCGGGACAAGCGCGCGATGATCTTCCCGATCAAGCGCCTGGCCGACCTCGGCTTCACGATCCTCGCGACCGAGGGCACCGCCGACGTGCTGCGTCGCAATGCCGTCGAGTGCGAGGTCGTCGTCAAGCACTCCGAGCGCGGCGAAGGGGAGGCCAGCGTCGTCGACCGGATCCTCGCCGGCGAGGTCGACATCGTCTTCAACACCCCGTCGGGGCAGCACGCCCGGGCCGACGGCTATGCGATCCGCGCGGCGACGACGGCGATGGACAAGCCGATCGTCACGACCGTGCAGCAGCTGACCGCCGCGGTCCAGGCCATCGAGGCCCGCATGCACGGCGAGCTGCGGGTCAAGCCGCTGCAGGAGCACGCCCGCGACCTCGACCTCTACGGGGTCGGGCGGTGACCGCCCGCACCGTCGCGGCCCGCGAGGGTGCGGGCGTCGTCCAGGTCGACGCCGAGGTCCTGGGCAATGTCGCCGTCGGGGCCTACCGGCACCTGACGCTCGTCACGCCCGGCCTCGCCGAGCTGGCGCGACCGGGTCAGTTCGTCGCCCTGGCCGTCGGTGACGGCACGAGCTCGATGCTGCTGCGGCGCTCCTTCTCCATCCACCGGGTGAGCCCGGCCGGCACCTACGGGGGCACGACCGAGATCGTCGTCGCCGCCCACGGGCCGGGCACGCAGGTGCTCACCGCCCTCGAGCCGGGGGAGAGCGTGAGCGTCGTCGGCCCGCTGGGCCGGGGCTTCCCGCTGCCCTCCCAGGCGGTGCCGTGCATCCTCGTCGGCGGTGGCTACGGGTCGGCACCGCTCTTCTGGCTCGCCGAGCAGCTGCGCGAGCGTGGCTGCCCGGTCGAGATCGTCCTCGGCGCCGCGTCCGCCGACCGGCTCTTCGGGGTCGTCGAGGCCCGGCGGGTCGCCGACGGCGTCACCGTGACGACCGACGACGGGTCGGCCGGCACCCAGGGCTGGGTCTCCGACGTGCTGCCCGACCTCATCGCGCGCACCGGCGCCGGGGTGCTCTACGGCTGCGGCCCCATGGGCATGCTCCGCTCGATGAGCGGGATCGCCGCCGAGCACGGCATCGTCGCCCAGGTGGCGGTCGAGGAGGCCATGGCCTGCGGTGTCGGCATCTGCATGACCTGCGTCATGCCGGTGAGCGACGCCCAGGGCACGACCAAGATGGTCCGCAGCTGCCTCGAGGGCCCGGTCTTCCGCGGTGACCGCGTGCGCTGGGATGCCTTCGAGGACGGCCTGTGCCGTGTCCCCGCCGACGCCGTCGGCGCCCCCAAGGAGGTCCGATGACCACCGGAGCGACACCCCCTTCGACCGTGGACATGTCCGTCGACCTCGCCGGGGTCCGCCTGCCCAACCCGATGATGACGGCCAGCGGGTGCGCGGCCAACGGCCGGGAGATGCACCGCTTCATCGACGTCGCCCAGCTGGGTGCCTTCGTCACCAAGTCGGTCAAGGCCCAGCCGGTCTCCGGGCGCGGCACGCCCCGCATGGCCGAGACGCCCTCCGGGATGCTCAACTCGATCGGTCTGCAGGGTCCGGGGGTGCAGGCCTTCGTCGACGAGGACCTCGCCTGGCTGCACTCGATCGGTGCCCGCGTCGTCGTCTCGATCGCCGGCAACACCGCCTCGGAGTTCGCGGGCGTCGCCCGCGCCGTCGTGCGCAGCCGCTACGCGAGCGCGGTGGCCGCCATCGAGGTCAACATCTCGTGCCCCAACGTCGCCAACCGCGGCCTCGTCTTCGCCTGCGACCCGGCGAGCTCCCACAAGGTCATGACCCTCGTGCGCGAGGAGGTCCCGCGTGGCCTGCCGATGCTCGCGAAGCTCAGCCCCGACGTCACCGACATCGTCGAGATCGCCGACACGGTCCTCAAGGCCGGCGCCCACGGCCTGACGATGATCAACACCACCCTCGGGGTGGCCATCGACGTCGACCGGTTGCGGCCGCACCTCATCGCCGCGACCGGAGGGCTCTCCGGCCCGGCGATCCGCCCGATGGCCGTGCGCGCGGTGTGGCAGGTCGCCGGTGCGATGCGCGCCGGGCGGATCAAGACCGCGCCCATCGTCGGCGTCGGGGGAGTGCGCAGCGGGCGCGACGCCCTCGAGCTCGTCGCAGCCGGCGCGAGCGCGATCCAGGTGGGCACCGCCGCCTTCAACGACCCCACGGCACCCGAGCGGGTCGGCCGTGAGCTCGAGCAGCTCGTCGCCGAGCGGGGATTCGACCGACTGGCTGACGTCGTCGGCATCGCCCACGAGAGGTTCATGCCATGAGCAGCACCCGTCGAGGCTCCTCCGTCGCACCCCAGGGAACATTTGGGGAGCGCCTGCAGGCCGCGATGACCGAGCACGGGCCGCTCTGCGCCGGGATTGACCCGCACCGCGGGCTCGTCGAGTCGTGGGGCCTGACCTACGACCTCGCCGGGGTGGAGCGCTTCACGATGACCTGCGTCGAGGCCTTCGGCGGGTCGGTGGCTGCGGTCAAGCCCCAGTCGGCTTTCTTCGAGGTCTTCGGGGCGAAGGGGGTGGCGCTCCTCGAGCGGGCCCTCACCGAGCTGCGTGCCGCCGGCACCCTCACCGTCCTCGACGTCAAGCGCGGCGACATCGGCACGACCGTCGACGCCTACGGCGAGGCCTTCCTCGGCAAGGACGCGCCGGCGGCAGCCGACGCGATCACCCTCAGCCCCTATCTCGGCTACGGGTCGCTGCGCCCGGCCATCGACCTGGCACACGCGACCGGCCGCGGCGTCTTCGTCCTCGCGCTGACCTCCAACCCCGAGGGCGCGAGCGTCCAGCACGCCCGGCTCGCCGACGGGCGCTCCGTCGCCGGTGCGGTCGCCGACGACGCAGCCGCGGACAACGCCGAGGCCCGCCGGCGCGGAGAGCTCGGCAGCGTCGGACTCGTGGTCGGCGCGACCGTCGGCTCGGCGGTGCGCGACCTCGGTGTCGACCTTCCGGGCATGGCCGGACCGATCCTCGCCCCGGGACTGGGCGCCCAGGGCGCGACCGCCGCCGACGTGCGCTCGGTCTTCTCCGGGGCACTGCCGCAGGTGCTCGCCAGCAGCAGCCGCGACGTGCTCCGTGCCGGGCCGGACGTGACCTCCCTTCGTGCTCGTGCCCGGGAGGTCGCGACCGAGGTGGCCGCCATCACCGCCTCGTGAGAAGGTGACCGGACCCGTCCCCGGTCGACCTGGAGGAGCCGTGCCCGTCCCGACCCTCAGCGCGCAGCAGCGCGCCCGGGCGCTGGAGCAGGCCGCGCAGGCCCGCCGGGAGCGTTCGCTCCTGCGGGACCGGCTCAAGCACGGCCGCACGACTCTTGCCGAGACGCTCCGCTCCGCCGACACCGACCAGGTGATCGCCCGGATGCGGGTGGTCACCGTGCTCGAGTCCCTGCCCGGCATCGGGCCCGCCCGGGCCCGCCGGGTCATGGCCGAGCTCGACATCGCCGACTCCCGACGGCTGCGCGGGCTGGGCCCGCACCAGCGTGCCGCACTCATCGAGAGGTTCACATGAGCAGCCCCCGCCTGACCGTCCTCGCCGGACCGACAGCCGTCGGCAAGGGGACGGTGGCCGCCTGGGTCCGCGAGCACCACCCCGAGGTGTGGCTCTCGGTGTCGGCGACGACCCGTCCGCCGCGACCGGGGGAGGTCGACGGCGTCCACTACTGCTTCATGTCCGGCGACGAGTTCGCCGAGATGGTCACCCGCGGCGAGATGCTCGAGTGGGCCGTCGTGCACGGGCGCGCCTCCTACGGCACCCCGCGCGGGCCCGTCGACGACGCGCTCGCGGCCGGGAGGCTGCCGCTGCTCGAGATCGACCTGCAGGGCGCTCGCCAGGTCCGGGCCTCCATGCCGGACGCCCGCTTCGTCTTCCTCGCGCCCCCGTCGTGGGAGGAGCTCGTCGGCCGGCTCGAGGGCCGCGGCACCGAGACGGCGGACGAGCGTGCCGTCCGGCTGGAGACCGCCAAGGTCGAGCTGGCCGCCCAGGGCGAGTTCGATCACGTGATCGTCAACGACGACATTCGTCGTGCGGCCGAGGAACTCGTATCATTGATGGGATCCCACTGACCCCGACGACAAGGACCACCTCGACGTGTCCGGCACCCAGGCCAACCCCATCGGCATCACCAACCCGCCGATCGACGACCTCCTGACCAAGGCTGACTCCAAGTACGCCCTCGTCATCTACGGCGCCAAGCGCGCCCGTCAGATCAACGCCTACTACTCCCAGCTCCAGGAGGGGCTGCTCGAGTACATCGGCCCCCTCGTCGACGCACAGGTCCACGACAAGCCCCTGTCGATCGCGCTGCGCGAGATCAACGAGGGCCTGCTCACCAAGGAGGCCACCCCCGAGGAAGGCACCGCGCCCGCCGCACCGGTCGCCGAGACGCCGGTCGACGAGGCCTGAGCGGACCCCCTTCGTGCGTATCGTCCTCGGTGTCGGTGGCGGCATCGCCGCCTACAAGGCAGCCCTGCTGCTGCGCCTGTTCACCGAGGGCGGTCACGAGGTGACGGTCGTGCCGACCGACGCGGCCCTGCGCTTCGTCGGGGCACCGACCTGGGAGGCCCTGTCGGGTCGACCCGTCCAGGCCGACGTCTGGAGCAACATCACCGACGTCCCGCACGTGCGCATCGGCCAGGAGGCCGACCTCGTCGTCGTCGCCCCGACGACGGCCGACCTCCTCGCCAAGGCCGCGCACGGTCTCGCCGGTGACCTGCTGACCAATGTGCTGCTCACCGCGCGCTGCCCCGTGGTGCTCGCCCCGGCCATGCACACCGAGATGTGGGAGCACGCCGCGACCCGCGCAAACGTCGCGACCCTGCGCGAGCGCGGGGTCACCGTCGTCGAGCCCGACTCCGGCCGGCTGACCGGAGCCGATACCGGCCCGGGCCGCCTGCCCGAGCCCGAGGCGATCCACGCGGCCGCGATGGCCGTGGTCGCTGGCGACGACGGGGGAGCAGCCGGCACGCAGTCCGGCCACGTGCGCGACCTCGAGGGGCGTCGGGTGCTCGTCAGCACCGGCGGCACCCGTGAGCCGCTCGACCCGGTGCGCTACCTGGGCAACCGGTCCTCCGGCAAGCAGGGTCTGGCCCTGGCCGAGGCCGCGGCCGTCCGAGGGGCGCAGGTGACGCTCGTCGCGGCCAACCTCGCCCTGCCGGTGTCCGAGGGCATCACCGTCGTGCCGGTCCAGACGGCCCTGGAGCTGCAGGCCGAGATCTCCGGCCGCGCGGGCGAGCACGACGTCGTCGTCATGGTGGCGGCGGTGGCCGACTTCCGGCCGGCGGAGTACACCGAGAGCAAGATCAAGAAGACGCACGACCCGGCCGACCCCGACGCGGCCCCGACGATCCGGCTCGTGCGCAACCCCGACATCCTCGCCGGGCTCGTCGCCGACCGCGGTGCGGCGAGCGCCCCGGTCATCGTCGGCTTCGCCGCCGAGACCGGCGACGCGACCGGCTCCGTGCTCGACCTCGGGCGGGCCAAGCTCGCGCGCAAGGGCTGCGACCTGCTCGTCGTCAACGAGGTCGGCACCGACAAGACCTTCGGTGCCGACGAGACGAGCGTGCACGTGCTGACCCGGGGCAGCGACGACGTCGTCGACATCGGACCGGCGAGCAAGTCGGTCGTCTCGCACGGCATCTGGGACGTCGTCGTGGGATCGGCGCTCATCCGCTGACCCCGGGTGCTTAGACTGGGCCGGCCCGTACCGGGCGGTCACGACGGCCGTCCACCCACGACCTTGGGAGTCTTGCGTGTCCGGACGTCTCTTCACCTCGGAGTCGGTGACCGAGGGTCACCCCGACAAGATCTGCGACCAGATCTCCGACTCGATCCTCGACGCGATGCTCGAGCAGGACCCCCGCAGTCGGGTGGCCGTCGAGACGATGGTCACGACCGGGCTGGTGCACATCGCCGGTGAGGTCTCGACCGAGTCCTACGTCGAGATCCCGCAGCTGGTGCGCAGGGTCATCGCCGAGGGCGTCGGCTACGACTCGTCGGACAAGGGCTTCGACGGCCGCTCGTGCGGCGTCTCGGTGTCGATCGGCGCGCAGAGCCCCGACATCGCGCAGGGGGTCGACACCGCCTACGAAAACCGGACCGGGGGCATCGACCCCAAGGACAAGCAGGGTGCCGGCGACCAGGGTCTGATGTTCGGCTACGCCTGCGAGGACACGCCCGAGCTCATGCCGCTGCCGATCTTCCTGGCGCACCGGCTCTCCCAGCGCCTCACCGAGGTGCGCAAGTCGGGCGAGCTGGAGTACCTGCGCCCGGACGGCAAGACCCAGGTGACCATCGACTACGACGGTGACCGGGCCGTTCGCCTCGACACCGTCGTGCTGTCGACGCAGCACTCCGCCGAGATCGACCACGAGCGCCAGCTCCCGGCCGACATCAGGGCGCACGTCTTCGAGCCGGTCATGGCGGCACTCAAGGACTCCGGTGTCGAGCTCGACACCTCCGACTACCGCACGCTGATCAACCCCACCGGCAAGTTCGTCATCGGCGGGCCCATGGGCGACGCCGGCCTGACCGGCCGCAAGATCATCGTCGACACCTACGGCGGCATGGCCCGTCACGGTGGCGGTGCCTTCTCCGGCAAGGACCCGTCGAAGGTCGACCGCTCGGCCGCCTACGCCATGCGCTGGGTCGCCAAGAACGTCGTCGCGGCCGGGCTCGCCGGTCGCTGCGAGGTCCAGGTCGCCTACGCGATCGGCGCGGCGCAGCCGGTCGGCCTCTACATCGAGACCTTCGGGACCGAGCAGGTCCCGGTCGACAAGATCCAGGCCGCGGTCAGCTCCGTCTTCGACCTGCGCCCGCTGGCGATCGTCGAGGAGCTCGACCTGCTCCGCCCGATCTACGCCCCGACGGCGGCCTACGGCCACTTCGGCCGCACCGAGGCCGCCGGCTACGACAACCCCTTCCCGTGGGAGCAGACGACCAAGGTCGAGGCCCTGCAGGCCGCGGTCCGCTGACCGACGCTCGCTGACCGGGTGGGGCGTCGCTGACACCCCACCCGGTTACGTTTGTCCCCGTGCGCGTCGCCCAGGTCCTCGTCGACTCGGGGCTGGTCCATCTCGACCGGCCCTTCGAGTACCTCGTGCCCGAGGAGCTCGACGAGGCCGCCCAGCCGGGCGTGCGGGTCAAGGCCCGCTTCGCGGGGCGTGACCTCGCCGGCTACGTCGTCGAGCGCAGCGACGTCGCCGAGCACACCGGGCGACTGGCGCCGATCCGCACCGTCGTCTCGTCGGAGCAGGTGCTCACGCCGCAGGTCCTCGAGCTGGCGCACCGGGTCTCCCGGCACCAGGCCGGCACCGTGATGGACGTGCTGCGGCTGGCGATCCCGCCGCGGCACGCCCGGGCGGAGAAGGCACTGCCCGTCGAGCCGCCGGCGCTGGCCGACGACGAGTCCGCGACCGACGAGCCGGCCGCGGACCAGCAGGCCGAGGCTGCGGACCAGCAGGTCGAAGGGGAGGACCCCCCTTCGCCTGTACCAGCGCCCGAGGTGTGGGCCGGCTACCGAGCCGGTGCCGCGTGGTGGTCCCGGGTCGCGGCAGGGGAGTCGCCCCGCGCAGCCTGGCTGGCCGGGCCCTCGCGCTCGGCCGCGAGCGACTGGCCGCGCGCCCTTGCCGAGGCGGCGCGAGCCGCGTTGCTCTCGGGCCGGGGCAGCGTCGTCGTCGTGCCCGACCAGCGCGACGTGGCGCGTGTCGACGCCGCCCTGACCGAGGTGCTCGGCCGGGACCAGCACGTGCGGCTGACGGCCGACCAGGGGCCGCAGGCCCGCTACACCGCGTGGCTCAAGGTGCTGCGCGGCCACGTCCGGGTCGTCGTCGGCACGCGCGCCGCGGCCTACGCGCCCGTGCGCGATCTCGGGCTCGTCGCCTGGTGGGACGACGGCGACGACCTCCACGAGGAGCCCCGCGCGCCCTACGCCCACGTGCGGGAGGTCCTGACGACGCGGGCCGACGTCGAGGACTGCGCCCTGCTCGTCGGCGGCCTGGCCATGTCGACAGACGTGGCCGCGCTCGTCGACGCCGGTCGGGTCCATCTCGTCGGCGGCTCGACCTCCCGACGCGAGGCGCCACGCGTCCTCGTGGCGGGTGAGGGGGTCGACGAGGAGCGCGACGGTCCCGGCGCCCGTGCCCACATCCCCTCCTCTGCCCACCGGGCCGCGTCGGCGGCGCTGCAGCAGGGGCCGGTCCTGCTGCAGGTGCCGCGGCGGGGCTACCTGCCCGCGATGTCCTGCGCCACCTGTCGGGCGCCGGCCCGGTGCCCCGAGTGCCGGGGGCCGCTCGCCCTGCCGGCGCCCGACCAGGCGCCCCGCTGCGGCTGGTGCGGCACGAGCCCGCGCGGCTTCGAGTGCCCGCACTGCGACGGCACCCGGCTGCGCGCCGGGATCATCGGTGCGCGGCGCACGGCCGAGGAGATCGGGCGCTCCTTCCCGGGCACGCGCGTCATCACCTCCGGGGCAGGCGAGGTCCACGAGGAGGTCGGGAGCGAGCCGGCCATCGTCGTCTCGACCCCGGGGGCCGAGCCGGTCGCCGCGGGAGGCTACGCCGCCGTGCTGCTGCTCGACGCGTGGGCGAGCCTGGACCGGCCGGACCTGCGGGCGGCCGAGGAGGCCGTGCGGCGCTGGGTCCTGGCGGCGGGACTGGCCAGGCCGTGGAGCAACGGGGGAGTGGTCGTCCTCTGCGGAGCGCCCTCGCACGTGACGATCCCCGCGGTCGAGGCGCTCGTGCGCTGGGACCCCCAGTGGTTTGCGGCGCGCGAGCTCGCCGAGCGGGCCGAGCTGTCGCTGCCGCCCACGACGTGGACCGCCGAGGTGGTCGCCGACCGCAGGCGCGTCGAGCCGATCGAGCACGCGGTGCGGGCAGCCGCGCCCGACGCCCAGCTGCTCGGACCGCTGCCCGTCACGGGCTCGCAGGACAAGCGCCGACTCGTCGTCACCGCCCCCTTCGCCGACGGGCCGCTCGTGGCCGCCGCGCTCAAGGACGTGCGGGCAGGGGAGAGCGCCCGCAAGGCCGCGGACCTCACCTCGGTCAAGGTCGGGCACCTCACCGTCGGGTGACCTGGGGGCACCGGCGGTGCCCGCGAGGCATCTAGACTGCGCCGGGTGCGACTGATCTTTGCCGGGACCCCCGAGGTCGCCGTCCCCTCCCTTCGTGCCCTGCTCGACTCCGACCACGAGGTCGTCGCCGTCGTCACCCGACCCGATGCCCGGGTCGGGCGCGGCCGTCGGCTCGAGCCCTCGCCGGTCAAGGCCGCGGCGCTGGAGGCCGGGGTCGAGGTGCTCACGCCGATGCGGCCGACGGACGAGGACTTCGTCGCCCGGCTCACCGAGCTCGCGCCCGACTGCTGTCCGGTCGTCGCCTACGGCGCCCTGCTGCCCGCCGGGGTCCTCGACATCCCGACGCACGGCTGGGTCAACCTGCACTTCTCGCTGCTGCCCGCCTGGCGTGGCGCCGCTCCCGCCCAGCGGGCGCTCATCGCCGGCGACGAGATCACGGGCGCGAGCACCTTCCTCATCGAGACCGGGCTCGACACCGGGCCCGTCTTCGGGACGATGACCGAGCGGATTCGACCCGACGACACCTCCGGGACGCTGCTCGACCGGCTCGCCGAGGCCGGCGCACCGCTGCTCGTCGCGACGATGGACGGCATCGCCTCCGGCGACCTCGAGCCGCAGGCGCAGCCGGGCGAGGGCGTCAGCCACGCCGCGAAGCTCACGGTCGACGACGCCCGGATCGACTTCACCCACCCGGCCCTGGCCGTCGACCGGCTCGTGCGCGGGTGCACCCCGGCGCCGGGTGCCTGGACGACCTTCCGCGGCGAGCGGCTCAAGATCGGGCCCGTGGCGATCACCGACGAGCAGCTGCCCGCCGGCGTCGTCGACGCCCGCAAGCGGGAGGTGCTCGTCGGCACGGCGGACCACGCCGTGCGCCTGGGCGAGGTCACCCCCCTCGGCAAGAAGCCCATGCCGGCCGCCGACTGGGCCCGGGGCGTGCGCATCGACGCCGACGAGCGGCTCGGGGAGGAGACGGCATGAGCGACCAGCGACGTCAGGGCGGCGGCGGTCCGGGCGGGGCCCGGGGAGGACACCGTGGTCCACGCCATAAGTCACGCACGGCACCCTCGGCCCGCTCCCGTCAGGGCGACCTGCCGCGCAGCACCGCGCTGCGGGTGCTGCGGGCGGTCTCGCACGAGGGCGCCTACGCCAACCTCGAGCTGCCCAAGGCGCTGCGCCGGGCGCGGCTCAGCGGCCGGGACGCCGGCTTCGCCACCGAGCTGACCTACGGGACCCTGCGGATGCAGGGCCTCTACGACGCGATCATCGCCGAGGCCGCCCAGCGCCCGGTCTCGAAGCTCGACGGGGGAGTCCTCGACGTGCTGCGCATGGGCGCCCACCAGGTGCTCGGCATGAGAGTGCCCGAGCACGCCGCCGCCGACCAGTCCGTCGCGCTCGCCCGCTCCGTCGCGGGGCAGGGCGCTGCCGGTCTCGTCAACGCCGTGATGCGCCGCATCGGAGAGCGCTCGCGCGAGGAGTGGCTCGAGGCGGTCGTGCCCACCGAGCCCGTCGTCGAGCGCCTCTCCGTCGCGCAGTCCCACCCCGTGTGGGTCGTCAAGGCGCTGCGGCAGGCCCTCATCGGTCACGGGGTGGCGACCGCGGAGTCCGCGGACACGGTGCTCGAGGACCTGCTGGCCGCCCACAACGTGCCCGCCGACGTCACCCTCGTCGCCCGCCCCGGTCTGGCCACGGTCGACGAGCTGCTCGCCGCCGGTGCGCAGCCCGGGCGGTGGTCTCCCTTCGCCGTGGAGCTCGAGTCCGGTGCCCCTGGAGACCTCGAGGCCGTCCGCGACAGCCGCGCCGCCGTCCAGGACGAAGGGAGCCAGCTGCTCGCCCTCGCACTCGCCGCCGCGCCGGTCACCCCGCGCAGCGACGGTGCGCCCGAGCGGTGGCTCGACCTGTGCGCCGGCCCCGGAGGCAAGGCGGGCCTCCTCGCCGCCCTCGCGCTGCAGCAGGACGCCGACCTCGTGGCCAACGAGGTGAGCGAGCACCGCACCGATCTCGTCCGGCAGAGCCTGCGCCCCGCGCTCACCGCGGCCGGTGAGGCCGGCCGCGAGATCGTCGTGCGCACCGGCGACGGTCGCGAGACGGGGCAGGAGGAGCCCGAGGCCTACGACCGGGTCCTCGTCGACGCACCGTGCACCGGGCTGGGGGCGCTGCGGCGCCGGCCCGAGGCCCGCTGGCGCCGTCAGCCGGGCGACCTCGTCGGCCTCGGTCCGCTGCAGCGCGAGCTGCTCGCCTCGGCCATCGACGCGACCCGCCCCGGTGGGGTCATCGCCTACGCCACGTGCAGCCCGCACCTGTCGGAGACGACCTTCGTCGTGCGCGACGTGCTCAAGAAGCGCGACGACGTCGAGGCGATCGACGCCCGGGAGCTGCTCGCGGGCGCTGCCGTCGCCGAGCTCACCGGGCTCGGTGAGGGGCCGCACGCCCAGCTGTGGCCGCACCTGCACGGCACCGACGGCATGTTCCTCGCACTCCTGCGCAAGAAGGGATGACCAGATGCGCGTCATCGTCACCGGGCTGCACGTCACGGACACCCACCGCGCCTACGACTTCTACACCGAGGTGCTCGGCTTCCGCGACGTGCTCGTCGTGCCGGACAAGGAGCTCTACATCCTCGGGCCGAGCACCGGCTGGGAGCAGGGCTGCCAGATCAACCTCGAGCCGATCCCCGACGAGCTCACCCGGCGCTACTGCGAGCACCAGCTGCGCGAGGGGCTGACCGCGCTCATGCTCGGGGTGCCCGATGCCGAGACGGAGTACCGCCGGCTCAAGGAGCTCGGCGGCCTCGTCTTCCGCGAGGAGCTGACCAAGGACGCCATCGGTCTGCACTTCCAGATCGAGGACACCGTCGGCAACATCCTGTCGATCCACACCGCCTGATCTCCCGTCGACCCGAACCCGCCTCTCCCGCAAGGACTCCCGTGCAGATCTCCCCGAGCATCCTCTCCGCCGACTTCGCCAACCTCGAGTCCGAGCTCGGCGCGATCGCCAACGCCGACTGGGCGCACGTCGACGTCATGGACGCGCACTTCGTGCCCAACCTCACGCTCGGCCTCCCGATCGTCGAGTCCCTGCTCAAGGTCAGCCCGATCCCGATCGACTGCCACCTGATGATCGAGGACCCCGACCGCTGGGCACCGCCTTACGCCGAGGCGGGCGCCCAGAGCGTCACCTTCCACATCGAGGCCGCCTCCGACCCGGTGACCCTCGCGCGCGACATCCGGGCCCAGGGAGCCCGGGCGTCGATGGCGATCAAGCCGGGGACCCCCTTCGGGCCCTACGAGGACCTGCTGCCCGAGCTCGACATGGTGCTCGTCATGACGGTCGAGCCCGGCTTCGGCGGACAGTCCTTCATGGCCGACCAGATGCCCAAGGTCCAGCAGGTGCGCGAGGCCGTGAAGAGGCACGGCGGCGACATCTGGGTCCAGGTCGACGGCGGCGTCTCGGCCAGGACCATCGAGCAGTGCGCCGAGGCGGGCGCCGACGTCTTCGTCGCCGGGTCGGCCGTATACGGGGCCGAGTCGGCCGCGGCGGCCGTGGACGAGCTGCGCGAGCTGGCCCGGGGTCACCGGCACTGAGTCGGGCTCGTGGCCCGGATCACGGGGCCACCGAATTGCCGAGCAGGACCTCCCTTCGGACAATGGGTGGGCACGTGCCACGTGACGCGGTGAAACTCCGCACCGGCGGTGAGAGCCCGCGACCCGACTGCTGCGGCAGGCGGTGAACTCCGGTCAAGAACCCCGGGGCCGACGGTGACAGTCCGGACGAGAGCGGCGCGCGCGGATCGGATCACGCATGTCCATCATCGAATGGATCTACTCGGCCGGGGTCGACATCGCCGACTACCGGCTCTCCCTGATGGAGGTCATCGGGATCGGCTTCGGGCTGGCCTCGGCGGTCGGTGGGATGCTCCGCAAGGTCTGGGCCTGGCCGATCGGCATCGTCGGCAACGTCATCCTCTTCTTCGTCTACATCGGCATCACGCTGGGCGTCGACGACAAGGCGCCGCTCTTCGGCCAGTCGGCCCGTCAGATCTTCTTCATCATCACCTCGCTCTACGGCTGGTGGCGCTGGCGCCAGGTCAAGCTCGCCGACCACAGCGGGGACGCCCACGCGATCACCCCGCGGTGGGCCACGTGGGGGGAGCGGGCCGGGCTGGCCCTCACCATGGTGCTCGGCATCGCCGTCGCCCAGCAGGTCTTCACGATGCTCGGCGCCGGCTGGCCCGCCCCGCGCTGGTACCACGTCGCGGACGCCTGGATCTTCATGGGCTCGCTCCTCGCGACCTATGCGATGGCGCGCGGGTGGAACGAGTTCTGGCTCATCTGGATCGGGGTCGACCTCGTCGGCGTGCCGCTGCTGTGGACGAGCGGTTACATCCCCACGGCCGTCCTCTACGCCTTCTACGCCGCGTTCGTCCTCTACGGCTTCGTCGTGTGGCTGCGCGCCTCGCGCGCCGAGCGTCCGGACGGTGAGCCCGTGGACGGGCGCGCACCGGTCGCCAACTAGTCTGGGGCCCCGTGAAGACCTTCGAGACCCTCTTCGACGAACTCTCCCGCAAGGCCGCCGAGCGGCCCGAGGGCTCGGGCACCGTGGCCCAGCTCGACGCGGGGACCCATGCCATCGGCAAGAAGGTCGTCGAGGAGGCCGCCGAGGTGTGGATGGCCGCCGAGTACCAGAGCAAGGAGGAGCTGGCCGAGGAGATCAGCCAGCTGCTCTACCACCTGCAGGTCCTCATGATCGACGGTGGGCTCACCGTCGAGGACGTCTACACCCACCTCTGAGAGGACTCCTGTGCGCATCGCCGTACCCAACAAGGGCTCGCTGTCCGAGCCGACCGTCGAGATGCTCCGCGAGGCGGGCTACCGGGTCCGCCGCGACAGCAAGGAGCTGATCGTCGCGGACCAGGACAACGACGTCGAGTTCTTCTACCTGCGTCCCCGTGACGTCGCCCTCTACGTCGGCAAGGGTCAGGTCGACGCCGGCATCACCGGCCGTGACCTGCTCCTGGACTCCGGCTCCACCGCGACCGAGGTCATGGGCCTGGGCTTCGGCGGCTCGACCTTCCGCTTCGCCGGCCGGCCCGGCGAGGCGAGCAGCGCGGCCGACCTCGACGGTCGTCGCGTGGCCACCTCCTACGCCGGCCTCGTGCGCTCCCACCTCGAGGCGAAGGGGGTGACCGCCGACGTCGTGCGTCTCGACGGCGCCGTCGAGACGGCCATCACCCTCGGCGTCGCCGACGCGATCGCCGACGTCGTCGAGACCGGCACGACCCTGCGCCAGCAGGGACTGGAGGTCTTCGGCGAGCCGATCCTGCGCAGCGAGGCCGTGCTCATCCGCCGGGCCGACGCGAGCGAAGGGGGCATCGACGTCCTCCACCGTCGTCTCACCGGCGTCGTCACCGCCCGCGAGTACGTCCTGCTCGACTACGACTGCCCGGCGGCCATCGTCGAGCAGGCGGTGCAGCTGACGCCGGGCCTGGAGTCGCCCACGGTGAGCACGCTGCACGACGAGACCTGGTGCGCGGTGCGCTCGATGGTGCCGCGCGGTCGGACCAACCGGATCATGGACGAGCTCTACGACCTCGGCGCCCGGGCCATCCTCGTCACCGAGATCACGGCGTGCCGACTGTGACCGTCCCGGACCGTGCCACCGCAGCCGTCTTCCGCCCGACGCGGGGACGCTGGGTCTCCACGGTCCTCGGCGTGGCGACGCTTGTCGGCTCGGTGCTGCTCGCCCTGGGCCTGCCCGAGCGCTTCGGGGTCATGGACCAGCTGACCTGCATCGGCATCGGGGCCGGCGTCGCCGTCCTCATGTCGCGCTACGCGACGATCCACGCCCGGCCCACGTCCGAGGGGCTCTACGTCCGCAACCTCGGGCCGGGGGAGCTCGTGCCGTGGGAGCAGATCACCGCGGTGCGCTTCTCCCAGGGGATGCCGTGGCCGCGGATCGACCTCGCCGACGGGCTCGACATGGCCGTCATGGCGATCCAGCGCTCCGACGGCCCGGTCTCGGTCGACGAGGCCCAGCGCCTGGCGGACCTCGTCGGTCGCTGACCCGCGGTCACCTCGGCCGGCGGTCAGGTCGGCCCGACCGACTCCAGGACCACGTGGGCCCGCGAACGGGTGCCGTCGGCCCCGAAGACCCTCTCCTCCTGCGCGGCCCACATCTCCCAGTGGGCCTCGAAGATCGCGCCGTCCCGGGCGATGGCGCGGGCCCGACGCAGGTCGGCCGGGCCGTCGAGCCACACGCGCGTGCCGGCGAAGTCCGCCGCCTCGCCGACCGTGCTGCCGCAGCCCTCGACGACGAGACGGTCGGTCACGGCGAGCGGGATGCGAGGACCGGGGCGGTCGGCGAGCCAGTCCCAGGTGGGCACGATCGGCTGCTCGCCCCGGGAGAGGGGCCGCAGGACGTGCTCGACGAGCAGGTCGGTGGCGGCGGCCAGGCCGGACCACCCGGGGTAGATCGAGTCCATCGACACGAGCGGCGCGCCCCAGGCGCTCGTCACCTCACGGGCGAGCGAGGTCTTGCCCGAGCCGCTGCGCCCGTCGATCGCGACGACGTGGACCCGGCCGCACGAGGGCGGTGCCGTGGCGGCGTGGTCGAGGACCTGGCGAAGGGCGGACACCGCACGGAGCGTAGCCGCCCACCGGGCCCACCACGTGACCGGCGGCGGTGCCCCCTTCGCGCTGCTGGGTAGGCTGCCCGCGTGTCCCTCGCCGTACGTGTCATCCCCTGTCTCGACGTCGACGCCGGCCGCGTCGTCAAGGGCGTCAACTTCGAGAACCTGCGCGATGCGGGTGACCCCGTCGAGCTGGCCCGCCGCTATGGCCGGGAGGGCGCCGACGAGCTGACCTTCCTCGACGTCACCGCGAGCAGCTCCGACCGGGCGACGACCTACGACGTCGTGACCCGCACGGCCGAGGAGGTCTTCATCCCGCTGACCGTCGGTGGTGGCGTCCGCACGGTCGACGACGTCGACCGGCTGCTGCGGTGCGGGGCCGACAAGGTGGGCGTCAACACCGCCGCGATCAACCGACCCGAGTTGATCAGCGAGGTCGCCGAGCGCTTCGGGGCCCAGGTGCTCGTGCTGTCGGCCGACGTGCGCCGCCGCACCCGCGAGGACGGCTGCGCCGCAGGCGGGTTCGAGGTGACGACCCACGGTGGTCGCACCCGTACGGGTATCGACGCGATCGAGTGGTGCGCCCGGGCCGCGGAGCTCGGGGCGGGGGAGATCCTGCTCAACTCGATGGACGCCGACGGGACCAAGGTGGGCTTCGACCTCGAGCTGATCCGGGCCGTGCGTGCGGAGGTGGGCGTCCCCGTCATCGCCAGTGGGGGAGCGGGGGCCGCCGAGCACATGCCGCCGGCCGTCGACGCCGGTGCCGACGCGGTGCTGGCGGCGAGCATCTTCCACTTCGGCGAGGTGAGCATCGGGCAGGCCAAGGACGCGCTGGCGGCAGCCGGTCACCCGGTGCGGCGCGGTCGCGCCGACTGAGCTGCGCCGACCGACCTGCTCAGACCTCGTAGCTCCCGGTGCGGACCGTCTCGACCGCGTCGGGCGGGCCGATCAGCTCGACCTCGGCGACCGCCTGCCGCCCGAAGCCGAAGAGCAGGATCTCGCCGGGTCGGCCGTGGATCTCGACGACCGGGCCGTTGCCCGAGCCGACCTTGGTACGCCGCTTGGCGGTGACCAGGGCGAGGTCGACCCCCTTCGCGCTGCGGAAGAGCATCCGGGCCATGATGTTGAGGCGGTCACCGAGGGCCGAGGTCATCTCGCTGCTGATCGTGCGTCGCGGCGCACCCAGCTGGGCCCGCAGGACGTCCTCGTGGTGGATGAACATCTCGACGAGGTTCATCTGCTCGTCGACGAGGGGCACGCGAGCCGGGTGCAGCTTCGGTGGCCCCTGCCGCAGCCGCTCCACCAGGTCGACGAAGTCGTGCTCCGCGAGGAGGCGCGTCATGGCGCTCTCGGTCCGGCCGGCCAAGGGCGCGGCGAAGATGCCCGCCGCCAGGTCGGGCCGGCCCTCACGGACGATGAGGTGGGCGAGCAGCTCGGCGCTGGTCCAGCTGCCGCACAGCGTGGGCACGTCGGGGCCGACCTCGAGGAGGGTGTCGCACAGGGCGCCGCGCTCGGCGTGGGCGTAGCGGGTCATGTGGGCCTCCTCGGCGGGCGGGTTCGTGCTGCTGACGTGGCAGGGTAACCCCGGGCAGACGCACGGCGCGATGCGAGCGGGTGCCAGAATACGGGGGTGCCCACCCCGACGACCTCACCCCTGCCCGCCGACCTCGCCGCACGCCTTCGCCGGGACCCGGCCGGTCTCGTCGCGGCCATCGTCCAGCAGCACGACACCCGCGAGGTGCTCATGCTCGGCTGGATGGACGACGAGGCGCTGCACCGCACCCTGACGAGCGGGCGGGTGACCTTCTGGTCGCGCAGCCGTGAGGAGTACTGGCGCAAGGGCGACACCTCGGGCCACGTCCAGCACGTGCGCTCGGTGGCCCTCGACTGCGACGGTGACGCCCTGCTCGTGCAGGTCGACCAGGTGGGTGCGGCGTGCCACACGGGCGAGCGCACCTGCTTCGACGCCGGTGACCTCGGCGCGACGGTGGGGGAGGTCGCGTGAGCGCACCCCGCACCCACGTGCCCGACCTCACGCCGGGCCGCACCTGGCCCGAGCTCGACACCTTCACCGTCCTGGCCCGTGACCGGCGGATCGTGCCGGTCGTGCGTCGGCTCGTCGCCGACGGCGAGACCCCGGTCGGCGTCTACCGCAAGCTGGCGGGGGATGCGCCCGGCACCTTCCTGCTCGAGTCGGCGGAGCACGGCGGGGTCTGGTCGCGCTGGTCGATCATCGGCGCCCAGAGCCGCGCGACCCTCACCGAGCGTGACGGGCAGGCCCACTGGATCGGCGAGCCGCCGGTCGGCGTCCCGACCGACGGGGACCCGACCGCCGCCCTGCGGGCGACCCTCGAGGCGCTGGCGACCGACCCGGTCGAGGGCCTGCCGCCCCTCACCGGCGGCATGGTCGGGGCGATCACCTACGACGCGGTGCGGCGGTGGGAGCGGGTGCCGAGCGAGCTGCCCGACGTCCTCGGCGTCCCCGAGCTCGGCATGGTCCTGGCCACCGACGTGGCGGTGCTCGACCACAGCGACGGATCGCTTCTCCTGGTGGCCAATGCCATCAACTACGACGACACCGACGAGCGGGTCGAGGAGGCGTGGCAGGACGCCGTCGACCGTCTCGACGCGATGACCGAGCGTCTCGCGGCCCCGGCACCCAGCACGGTCGCCACCGTCGACCCCGACGTGGCGGCGCAGGCGCGCACCGAGGTCGAGAGCGACGTCACCGTCGAGCGCTTTGAGGAGATCGTCGAGGAGGCCAAGGAGGACATCCGCGCCGGCGAGGTCTTCCAGGTCGTGCTCTCGCAGCGCTTCTCCACGCCCTGCCCGGTCGACGCGCTCGAGGTCTACCGCGCCCTGCGCCGGTCCAACCCCAGCCCCTACATGTACTTCGTGCGGCTGCCGCACCCCGACGGATCCGTCTACGAGGTCGTCGGCTCCTCGCCCGAGGCCCTCGTCAAGGTCTCGGGTCGGCGGGCCATCACCCACCCGATCGCCGGCACCCGCCCCCGTGGCAAGAACCCCGAGCACGACCTGCAGCTCGAGGAGGACCTCGTCGGCGACCCCAAGGAGCGGGCCGAGCACCTCATGCTCGTCGACCTCGGCCGCAACGACCTGCAGCGGGTGTGCGATGCGGGCACCGTCGACTGCGTCGAGTTCATGACGCTGCGGCGCTACAGCCACGTCATCCACCTCGAGTCGACCGTCGTCGGCGACATGGCGAAGGGGGTCAACGCCTTCGACGTGCTCGTCGCCACCTTCCCCGCCGGCACCCTCTCGGGCGCCCCCAAGCCGCGCGCCCTGCAGCTCATCGAGCACTACGAGCGCAGCCGTCGCGGGGTCTACGGCGGGGTGGTCGGCTACCTCGACTTCCACGGCGACATGGACATGGCGATCGCGATCCGCACGGCCCTGGTCAAGGACGGCACGGCGCACGTGCAGGCCGGTGCCGGCATCGTGGCCGACTCGGTGGCGAGCCTCGAGCAGGAGGAGACGGTCCACAAGGCGGGCGCCGCGCTCGCGGCGGTGGCCGCAGCCCGAGCCGGCCGACCCGTGGGAGGCGCCTCGTGAGCCTCCTCACGCGCAAGCCGGTCGTCGTCCTGCTGGCGGTCGCCGCGGGCATCGTCCTGCTCGCCGCCGGCCGGGCCGACTGGATCACCGGCACCGTCGACGGCGTCGCCGGTCCGGTCCGCAGCAGCGCGGTGGGCACCGAGGCCGCCCCCGGGCTCGCCGGGCTGGCCCTCGTCGCGATGGCGGCGTCGATCGCCGCGACGACCTCGGGACGCATCGCCCGCTGGATCTGCCTCGCCGTGCTGGGCCTGGTCTCCGCCGGCGTCATCGCCCTGTCGCTGCGGGCGGTGCTCGACGCACCCGCCGTGCTCGGCTCGGTGGCCGCCACGCACTCGGGCGGGACCGGGGCGCTCGAGGCCGAGGGGTCGGCCACGGCCTGGCCGTGGGTCGCGGTCGTGGCCGCGGTGCTCCTCGCCGTCTCGTGCGTCGGGGGCATCGTCGGTGGGCGACGGTGGGGCGGGCTCGGGCGCAAGTACGAGCGGCCCGGCACCGATCCCGACAGCGGTCAGGTGAGCGGCGCCCGTGGTGAGCGGGTCGGGTCCGACTGGGACCGGGTCACCCTCGGGGACGACCCGAGCGTCGACTAGCCTGTCGGCATGCCCAGCGTCCTCGACCAGATCATCGACGGCGTCCGTGAGGATCTGGCGGGTCGAGAGGCCCAGACGCCTCTCGAGCGTCTCCAGCGCCAGTGCGACGGACTGCCCGCACCCCGCGACGCCGAGGCGATCCTGCGTCGGCCCGGTCTCGGCGTCATCGCCGAGGTCAAGCGGTCCAGCCCGAGCAAGGGTGCCCTGTCCGACATCCCCGACCCCTCGGCGCTCGCCAGCGCCTACGCCGAGGGCGGCGCGTCGGCGATCTCGGTCCTCACCGAGGAGCGCCGCTTCGACGGCAGCCTCGCCGACCTCGACGCCGTGCGCGCCGCGGTCGAACTGCCGGTGCTGCGCAAGGACTTCATGGTCAGCGAGTACCAGATCTGGGAGGCGCGGGCCCACGGGGCCGACATCATCCTGCTCATCGTCGCCGCCCTCGACGACCGTCGGCTCGCCGACCTGCTCGCCATGACCGGGTCGCTCGGCATGACGGCGCTCGTCGAGGTCCACGACGAGGCCGAGGCCACCCGCGCGGTCGACCTCGGCGCCACGGTCATCGGCGTCAACAACCGCAACCTCAAGACACTCGACGTCGACACCGACACCTTTGCCCGTCTCGCCCCGCTCATCCCCCCTTCGTGCGTCCGGATCGCCGAGTCCGGCGTCCGCGGGCCCGACGAGGCCGCCCTCTTCGCCCGAGCCGGAGCCGACGCGATCCTCGTCGGCGAGGCGCTCGTCATCGGCGGAGACCCCGCGGGTGGGGTGCGCTCGATGATCGCGGCGGGCCTGCAGTGACGACCGGAGGACCAGTGACCGACCAGACCACCCCCGAGCCCGTGCCCGGCCGCTTCGGCCGCTTCGGCGGGCGCTACGTGCCCGAGGCGCTCATCCCGGCGCTCGAGGAGCTCGACGAGGCCCGGCAGAAGGCACTCGTCGACCCCGACTTCGTTGACGAGCTGGCCCGGCTGCACCGCACCTACACGGGCCGGCCGAGCATCATCACCGAGGTGCCCCGCTTCGCCGAGCACGCCGGTGGCGCCCGCATCGTCCTCAAGCGCGAGGACCTCAACCACACCGGCAGCCACAAGATCAACAACGTCCTGGCCCAGGCGCTGCTCACCAAGCGCATGGGCAAGCGGCGGGTCATCGCCGAGACCGGCGCCGGCCAGCACGGCGTCGCCACCGCGACGGCAGCGGCCCTCATGGGCCTGGAGTGCACCGTCTACATGGGCAAGGTCGACACCGAGCGCCAGGCCCTCAACGTCGCGCGCATGCGCATCCTCGGTGCCGAGGTCGTCGCCGTCGAGCACGGCAGCGCCACGCTCAAGGACGCGATCAACGAGGCCATGCGCGACTGGGTGACCCATGTCGAGCACACGCACTACGTCCTCGGCACGGTCACCGGCCCGCACCCCTTCCCCGAGATGGTCCGCGACTTCCACAAGATCATCGGTGAGGAGGCCCGCGAGCAGGTCCTCGAGCTCACCGGCCGCCTGCCCGACGCGGTCATCGCCTGCGTCGGCGGCGGGTCCAATGCCATGGGCATCTTCCACCGCTTCGTCGGTGACGAGGGGGTCCGCCTCATCGGCGTCGAGGCCGGGGGAGAGGGCATCGAGTCCGGCCGCCACGCGGCGCGCTTCGCCACGGCCGAGCCCGGCGTCCTCCACGGGGCGATGAGCTACCTCATGCAGGACGACGAGGGGCAGACGCTCGAGACGCACTCGATCTCCGCCGGCCTCGACTACCCGAGCGTGGGGCCCGAGCACTCGCACCTGCGCGACTCCGGGCGGGCCGAGTACCGCTACGCGACCGACGAGCAGGTGATGCACGCCTTCCGGCTGCTCTGCCGCACCGAGGGCATCATCCCGGCCCTGGAGTCCTCGCACGCCCTGGCGACGGCACTCGAGGTCGGACAGGAGCTCGGCCCCGACGGCCTGCTCCTCGTCAACCTCTCCGGTCGCGGGGACAAGGACATGCACACCGCCGCCGAGTACTTCGGCTACGTCGACGGGTCGGAGGAGCAGGCGTGAGCGCCCTGGACGAGGTCTTCGCCCGCTGCCGGGCCGAGGGGCGCGCGGCGCTCATCGGTTACCTGCCCGTCGGCTTCCCCGACGTCGAGGGGTCGATCGCCGCGGTGCGGGCCCTCGCCGAGGCCGGTGCCGACATCGTCGAGGTCGGGATGCCCTACAGCGACCCGGTCATGGACGGTCCCGTCATCCAGCGAGCCGCGACCGAGGCGCTGGCCCAGGGGGTGCACGTCGACGACGTCTTCCGGGCCACCGCCGCGGTGCGTGACGCGGGCGCGGTGCCCGTCGTCATGTCCTACTGGAACCTCGTCCTGCGCCGCGGGGTCGACCGCTACGCGGCCGACCTCGCCGCCGCCGGTGGAGCCGGCATCATCACGCCCGACCTGATCCCCGAGGAGGCCGGGGAGTGGACCGAGGCGAGTGAGCGCCACGGCCTCGACCGGATCTTCCTCGTCGCCCCCAGCTCGACCCCCGAGCGCATCGCGACCGTCACAGCGGCCTGCAGCGGCTTCGTCTACACCGCGTCGACGATGGGTGTGACCGGCACCCGCGGCAGCGTGGGCAGCAGCGCCCCGCAGCTCGTCGCCCGGGTCCGTGAGGCGACCGACCTCCCGCTGTGCGTCGGGCTCGGCGTGAGCAACGGTGCCCAGGCGGCCGAGGTCGCCACCTTCGCCGACGGCGTCATCGTCGGCAGCGCGCTCGTGGCGACGCTGCTCGACCGGGGCCGCGAGGAGGGGCTGGCGGCCCTGCGCGACCTGACGGCCGAGCTCGCCGAGGGCGTGCGGGGCCGGGCGTGAGCGCTGCCGCGCTCCGAGACCACACCGGGCTCCTCGCCCGCCTCGTCCTCGGGGTCGTGCTCGTCGTCGCCGGTGCGCTCAAGATCGGCAACCCGCTCGGCGCTGCCCGCGCCGTCCAGGCCTACGACGTCATGCCCTTCGAGCTGGCACGCTGGATCGGCTACGCCCTGCCATGGGTCGAGATCGTCGTCGGCGTGCTGCTCGTCCTCGGGCTCTTCACCAGGGTGTCCGCGGTCATCGGGACCCTGCTCATGCTCGCCTTCGTCATCGGCATCGCGCAGGCGTGGGCCCGCGGGCTGACCATCGACTGCGGCTGCTTCGGAGGCGGCGGTCAGGTGTCTCCCGAGGAGACGAAGTACGGTCGCGAGATCGTCCGCGACCTGGCGCTCGCCGTGTGCGGCGCCTGGCTGGTCGCCCGGCCCGGTTCGACCTGGAGCCTCGATCGGCTCCTCTTCGGTGACAAGGAGAGCGTGTGAACGCCAACGATCGCAAGGCCAAGGCCCAGGCGGCCGTCCGCCGGAGCGGGGGTGGTGCCAACGTCATCCTCGTCGCCGGCATCGTCATCGTCCTCGCGATGGCCCTGATCATCGGCGGCGTCATCTGGGCAAGCCGCGACGACGGGGGGAGCGCGGGTGGCTCCACCCAGCTCCCCGACGGAGTGACCAAGGGCGAGCCCATCGAGCCCTTCGCCGCGGCGAAGCCGGCCAAGGACGCCCCGGTCGTCGACGTCTACGAGGACTTCCGGTGCCCGATCTGCCAGGTCTTCGAGCAGAAGATGGGTGGGTCGATCAACGAGCTCGCCCAGGACGGCAGGATCAGGCTGCGAGTCCACCTCAAGACGGTCATCGACACCAACACCGGTGGCAACTCGTCCGCCGTCGCCGGGTCGACCGCGGTGTGCGCCGCCGACCAGGGCCGGTGGGAGGAGTACCACTCCGCGCTCTTCGCGCTGCAGCCGGCGCAGGAGACCCGAGACGGCTTCCCCTACGGGTCCTACACCGAGGCCGCGGAGGAGGCCGGGCTCTCCGGTGAATCCCTCGCCTCGTGGGAGGACTGCGTCAACAAGGACACCTACGTCGACTACGTCAAGAGCGTCGACGACCAGACGGTCAAGGACGGCATCACCGGCACGCCGGCGATCTCCGTCGGCGGGACCAAGCTCAACTGGGGAGCGCTCATCGACGAGAAGACCGGCCGGGCCGACACCGAGCGCCTCCAGCAGGTGCTCACCAGCGCCACGGTGCCCCGGGACCTGAGGGTCACCCGATGAGTCCGGCGGCCCTCCCTTCGCCCACCGTCGGGGTCCTCGAGCTCGGACCGCTGACGATCCACGCCTACGCCCTGTGCATCCTCGCCGGCATCGCTGCGGCCATCTGGATCGGCGACCGCCGCCTGCGTGACCGCGGTGGCGAGGCGGGCGTCGTGCTCGACGTGGCCATGTGGGCGGTGCCCTTCGGCATCGTCGGCGGCCGGATCTACCACGTCATCACCACCCCCCAGCCCTACTTCGGCGAGGGCGGCCACCCGATCGACGCCCTGAAGATCTGGGAGGGTGGGCTCGGCATCTGGGGTGCCGTCGCGCTCGGCGCCGTCGGCGCCTGGATCGGCTGTCGCCAGCTCCGGGTGTCATTTCTCACCTTCGCCGACGCCGTCGTGCCCGGGATCCTCGTGGCGCAGGCCATCGGGCGGTGGGGCAACTGGTTCAACAACGAGATCTACGGTCCGGCCACGGACCTGCCCTGGGGGCTCGAGATCCACCGTTGGGACGGCGCCACGGGGCGGGCCGCGGTCGACGCGGCTGGTGACCCCGTCGTCCTCGGGACCTTCCACCCGACCTTCCTCTACGAGTCGCTCTTCCTGCTCGTCCTCGCGGTCGCGCTCCTCGTGCTCGACCGGCGGCTGCGGCTGGCGCCGGGGCAGGTCATGGCCCTCTACATCGCGGGCTACCCCGTGGGGCGCTTCTTCATCGAGCTGCTGCGCACCGACGCCGCGAACACGATCCTGGGACTGCGCGTCAACATCTGGACGAGCCTCGCCGTCTTTGTCCTCGGTGTGGTTCTGTACATCGTCCTCGGCCGACGCGCACGCTCGGGCGAGGAGATCAACATCTCAGACAGTGAGACAGTGCCTCTCAGTAGGTAAGACAGGCGCTGTTACACTTCCACTCGCCGTGGCCGTCGACGTCCGCGGATGCCCCCCCTGAAACAGGTACCCCGTCGACCCGGCTCCGGTGTCACGGGTACCTGTCCGAACCTTTGCACCCGAGGACGGTGACCGACGTGACCGATGTGTCCTTCTCCCCTTATGACCGCTGGTCCGCCCTGCCGCCCGACACCGGTCTCTACCGTCGTGACACCGAGAAGGACGCTTGCGGCGTCGCCATGGTCGCCACGATGCGTGGCCACGCCGGTCACGACATCATCGACCACGCCCTGCTCGCCCTGGCCAACCTCGACCACCGCGGCGCCACCGGTGCCGACCCGCTCGTCGGGGACGGCGCCGGCATCCTCAGCCAGGTCCCCGACCGGTTCCTCCGTGAGGTCGTCGACTTCGAGCTGCCCGAGGCCGGCCACTACGCCGTCGGCATCGCCTACGTCCCGACGGACGCGGGCGAGCGCGAGACGATGACCCAGCGCATCGACGAGATCGTCCACGAGGAAGGCCTGACGGTCCTCGGCTGGCGCCATGTGCCCGTCCAGCGCGACATCGTCGGCCAGATGGCCCGCGACTGCATGCCCGACTTCTGGCAGCTCTTCGTCGCCGCACCCGGCGGCGAGGTCTCCGGCTTGACCCTCGAGCGGCTGGCCTTCGTCGCCCGCAAGCGCGCCGAGCGCGAGACCGGCGTCTACTTCTCCTCGCTGTCGGCCCGCACCATCACCTACAAGGGGATGCTGACCACCGCGCAGCTCGAGCCCTTCTACCCCGACCTGTCCGACGAGCGCTTCGAGAGCGAGCTCGCACTCGTCCACCAGCGCTTCTCGACCAACACCTTCCCGAGCTGGCCGCTCAGCCACCCCTTCCGGTTCATCGCGCACAACGGCGAGATCAACACGGTCAAGGGCAACCGCAACTGGATGCGGGCGCGCGAGTCCCTGCTGAGCAGCGACATCATCCCCGGTGACCTGCAGCGGATCATGCCGATCTGCGCCCCGGAGGCGTCGGACTCGGCGTCCTTCGACGAGGTGCTCGAGCTGCTCCACCTCGGTGGCCGCTCGCTGCCGCACGCCGTGCTGATGATGATCCCCGAGGCGTGGGAGAACCACGCGACCATGCCGCAGGAGCTCAAGGACTTCTACGAGTTCCACTCCATGTTCATGGAGCCCTGGGACGGCCCGGCCTGCGTGACCTTCACCGACGGCAGCCTCGTCGGCGCGGTCCTCGACCGCAACGGCCTGCGTCCCGGTCGTTACTGGGTCACCGACGACGGCCTGGTCGTCCTCGCCTCCGAGTCGGGGGTGCTCGACCTCGAGCCCGAGCACGTCGTGCAGAAGGGGCGCCTGACGCCGGGCCGCATGTTCCTCGTCGACACCGCCGCCGGCCGGATCATCGAGGACGAGGAGATCAAGGGCCAGCTTGCCGCCGAGCGCCCCTACGGGCAGTGGCTGGACGAGGGCCGGATCATGCTCGGCGACCTGCCCCCGCGCGAGCACATCATGCACACGCCGGCGTCCGTCGCCCGCCGCCAGCAGACCTTCGGCTACACGCAGGAGGAGCTGAAGATCCTGCTCATGCCCATGGCGGAGAAGTCCATGGAGGCGCTCGGCTCGATGGGCACCGACACCCCGGTGGCGGTCCTGTCGGAGAGGCCACGGCTGATCTTCGACTACTTCACCCAGATGTTCGCCCAGGTGACCAACCCGCCGCTCGACGCGATCCGCGAGGAGCTCGTCACGGCGCTCGGCACGGCGATCGGCCCGGAGGGCAATGTCCTCGACGCCGACCCCGACCACGCCCGCCAGCTCGTCCTGCCCTTCCCCGTCATCGACAACGACGAGCTGGCCAAGATCGTCCACATCGACGCCGACGGCGAGCTGCCCGGCAAGGTGACGCACGTCGTGCACGGTCTCTACGACGTGACCGGGGGAGAGGAGGCGCTGCGCGCCACCCTGACCCGCATCTGCGCCGAGGTCTCCGACGCGATCGCCGAGGGCGCCCGGTTCATCGTGCTGTCCGACCGCGACTCCGGTCGTGACCTCGCGCCGATCCCGTCGCTGCTGCTCACGTCGGCCGTGCACCACCACCTCATCCGGGAGCGCACGCGCACCCAGGTCGGCCTGATCGTCGAGACCGGTGACGTCCGCGAGGTGCACCACGTCGCGCTGCTCATCGGCTATGGCGCCGCCGCGGTCAACCCCTACCTGGCCATGGAGTCCGTCGAGGACATGGTCCGTCGCGGGGTCATCACCGCGGTCGACGAGGAGACGGCGGTCCGCAACCTCATCAAGGCGCTCGGCAAGGGCGTGCTCAAGGTGATGTCGAAGATGGGCATCTCCACCGTGGCCTCCTATCGCGGCGCCCAGGTCTTCGAGGCGCTCGGCCTGAGCCAGGAGCTCGTCGACGAGTACTTCACCGGCACGGTCAGCCAGCTCGGCGGCATCGGTCTCGACGTCATCGCGGCCGAGACCGCGGCCCGGCACGCGCGGGCCTACCCGCCGGAGGGCATGCGCCCGCCGCACCGGGTCCTCGAGGTCGGTGGCGAGTACAAGTGGCGTCGCGAGGGCGAGCCGCACCTCTTCGACCCGGAGACGGTCTTCCGCCTCCAGCACTCCACCAGGGCGCGGCGCTACGACATCTTCAAGCAGTACACCGACCGGGTCAACGAGCAGTCCGAGCGGCTGATGACCCTGCGTGGGCTCTTCGCCCTCGCCGACGACCGCCCGTCGATCCCCATCGACGAGGTCGAGCCGGTCAGCGAGATCGTCAAGCGCTTCTCCACCGGTGCGATGAGCTACGGCTCGATCAGCCGCGAGGCCCACGAGACCCTCGCGGTCGCGATGAACCGCCTCGGTGCCCGCTCCAACACGGGTGAGGGGGGCGAGGACCTCGAGCGCCTCATGGACCCCGAGCGTCGCAGCTCGATCAAGCAGGTCGCTTCGGGTCGCTTCGGCGTCACGTCGGCCTACCTGACCAACAGCGACGACATCCAGATCAAGATGGCGCAGGGCGCCAAGCCGGGCGAAGGGGGGCAGCTCCCGGGCCACAAGGTCTACCCGTGGGTCGCGAGCACCCGTCACTCGACCCCGGGTGTCGGCCTGATCAGCCCGCCGCCGCACCACGACATCTACTCGATCGAGGACCTGGCGCAGCTGATCCACGATCTGAAGAACGCCAACCCGCAGGCGCGCGTGCACGTCAAGCTCGTCAGCGAGATCGGTGTCGGGACGGTCGCGGCGGGCGTGAGCAAGGCGCACGCCGACGTCGTGCTCATCTCGGGTCACGACGGCGGCACCGGTGCCTCGCCGCTCACCTCCCTCAAGCACGCCGGTGGTCCGTGGGAGCTCGGCCTCGCGTCGACCCAGCAGACCCTCGTGCTCAACGGCCTGCGCGACCGCATCGCGGTGCAGGTCGACGGGCAGATCAAGACCGGCCGTGACGTGATCATCGGTGCCCTGCTCGGCGCGGAGGAGTTCGGCTTCGCCACCGCCCCGCTCGTCGTCAGTGGCTGCATCCTCATGCGGGTGTGCCACCTCGACACCTGCCCGGTGGGCATCGCGACGCAGAACCCCGAGCTGCGCGAGCGCTACTCGGGCAAGCCGGAGTTCGTCGAGACCTTCTTCGAGTACATCGCCGAGGAGGTGCGTGAGCTGCTCGCCGAGCTCGGCTTCCGCACCCTCGACGAGGCCATCGGCCGGGTCGACCTGCTCGACACCCGCAAGGCGGTCGAGCACTGGAAGGCCTCGGGTCTCGACCTGGGCCCGATCTTCGCCAAGGTCAGCTCCTTCGACGGCTCGGGCGTGCGCCACGCGCGGGCCCAGGACCACGGCCTCGACAAGGCGCTGGACCACGAGCTCATCGCGGCGGCGCAGCCGGCCCTCGAGGGTGGCGAGCACGTCGCGGCGGAGTTCGCGGTGCGCAACGTCAACCGCACGCTCGGGACGATGCTCGGCCACGAGGTGACCAAGCGGCACCCGGAGGGCCTGCCCGACGGCACGATCGAGCTGACCCTCACCGGCTCGGCCGGTCAGAGCCTCGGCGCCTTCCTGCCCGCAGGCATCACCGTGACGATGGTCGGCGATGCCAACGACTACGTCGGCAAGGGCCTGTCCGGTGGTCGCATCATCGTGCGGCCCCCGGAGGACGCGAAGTACGTCGCCGAGGACAACGTCATCGCCGGCAACGTCATCGGTTACGGCGCCACCTCGGGCGAGATCTTCCTCCGTGGTGTCGTCGGCGAGCGCTTCTGCGTCCGCAACTCCGGCGCCACCGCCGTCGTCGAGGGCGTCGGCGACCACGGCTGCGAGTACATGACCGGTGGCACGGTCCTCGTCCTCGGGCCGACCGGCCGCAACTTCGCGGCCGGCATGTCCGGGGGCAATGCCTTCGTGCTCGATCTCGACGAGTCCCTCGTCAACCCCGAGCTCGTCGATGTCACCCCCCTTCGCGAGGGCGACCGGGAGGTCGTGAGTGGTCTGCTCCAGCAGCACCTCGAGCGCACCGGCTCCGCCGTCGCCCAGCGTCTGCTCGACGAGGGTGGTGCGGGCCTGGACCGCATCAAGCTCGTCCTGCCCCGCGACTACCAGCGCGTCCTCGACGTGCGGGCGGACGCCGAGGCCGAGGGCCTCGACGTCGACGGCTCCGTCGTCTGGGACCGGATCATGGAGGCTTCCCGTGGCTGACCCGCATGGATTCCTGAACACCCGCGAGCGCGAGCTCCCGCAGCGTCGTCCCGTCGACGTGCGCATCAAGGACTGGAAGGAGGTCTATGAGGAGCAGGAACGTGGCCAGCTGCAGCGCCAGGCCGGCCGCTGCATGGACTGCGGCATCCCCTTCTGCCACTCGGGCTGCCCGCTGGGCAACCTCATTCCGGAGTGGAACGACCTCGCGTGGCGCGGCGACTGGCACGACGCCATCGAGCGGCTGCACGCGACCAACAACTTCCCGGAGTTCACCGGTCGCCTGTGCCCGGCGCCCTGCGAGACCGCCTGCGTGCTCGGCATCAACCAGCCGGCCGTGACGATCAAGCAGATCGAGGTGCGCACGATCGAGGAGGCCTTCGGCCGCGGCGACGTGCCCCCGCATATCCCCGACCGGCTCACCGGCAAGACCGTTGCGGTCGTCGGCTCGGGCCCGGCCGGCCTGGCCGCGGCCCAGCAGCTGACCCGCGCCGGTCACACGGTGGCCGTCTACGAGCGCGCGGACGCCCCGGGCGGCCTGCTGCGCTACGGCATCCCGGAGTTCAAGATGGAGAAGCGGGTCCTCGACCGGCGCATCCAGCAGATGACCTCCGAGGGCACCCGATTCCGCTCCGGTGTCGACATCGGCAACGAGATCACCGGCCAGCAGCTGCGGGACCGCTACGACGCCGTCGTCCTCGCGATCGGTGCGACCGTGCCCCGCGACCTGCCGGTCCCGGGCCGGGAACTCGACGGTGTCGTCCAGGCGATGGACTTCCTCCCGCCGGCCAACCGGGTCGCGCTCGGCGAGGAGGTCGAGGGCCAGGTCACCGCCGAGGGCAAGGACGTCATCATCATCGGTGGCGGCGACACCGGCGCCGACTGCATCGGCACCTCCATCCGTCAGGGCGCGAAGTCCGTGACGAGCCTGGAGATCATGCCGCAGCCGGGCACGGAGCGTCCGGGCAGCCAGCCGTGGCCGACCTACCCGATGCTCTTCCGCGTCGCCTCGGCGCACGAGGAGGGCGGCGACCGGGTCTACGCCGTGTCGACGACCGAGATCATCGGCGACGACGAGGGCAAGGTCTCCGGCCTGCGCCTGACCGAGGTCGAGCGCACGGACCAGGGCTTCGAGCCGGTCGAGGGCACCGAGCGGGTCCTGCCGGCCCAGCTCGTCCTGCTCGCCATGGGCTTCCTCGGCCCCGACCCCGAGGGTGTCGTGGCGCAGCTCGGGCTCGAGACCGACGAGCGCTCCAACATCGTGCGCGGCAAGGACTACCAGACCGGTGTCCCGGGCGTCTTCGTCGCCGGTGACGCCGGCCGCGGGCAGTCGCTCATCGTGTGGGCGATCGCCGAGGGCCGCGCCGCAGCCAACGGTGTGGACACCTATCTCATGGGCCGCTCGCAGCTGCCGCGCCCGATCAACCCCACGGACCGTCCGCTCGTCGTCTGAGCCGGCACGGCCCGACGAAGGGGGATGACCGTCTCGGCGGTCATCCCCCTTCGTCCGTGGTGGCGTCACGGTCATAGGGTGGTGACATGCGTCGCGCCAAGATCGTGTCCACCCTCGGTCCCTCGACATCCACCCCCGAGCGCATCCGTGAGCTGGTCTCGGCCGGCATGGACGTCGCCCGGCTCAACCTCTCGCACGGCGAGTACGCCGTCCACGAGGCCAACTACCGCAGCGTGCGCGAGGCGAGCGACGCGACCGGCCACGCCGTGGGTGTGCTCGTCGACCTGCAGGGGCCCAAGATCCGCACCGGGCGATTCGCCGACGGTCCGATCACCCTCGCCGCCGGCGACCACTTCACCATCACCACCCGCGACGTGCCCGGCGACCGGGAGATCGTCGGCACGACCTATGCAGGCCTCGCCGGTGACGTGAGCGCGGGCGACACGATCCTCGTCGACGACGGCAAGATCACCCTCGCGGTCCACGACGTCGACGAGACCGACGTGCGTTGTGTCGTCGTCTACGGCGGCCCGCTGTCGGACAACAAGGGGATCAACCTGCCGGGTGCCGCGGTGAGCGCGCCGGCGTTGTCCGACAAGGACGAGCAGGACCTGCGCTGGGCGCTCGGTCTGCGGGCCGACTACATCGCCCTGAGCTTCGTGCGCTCTGCCGACGACATCACGAGGGTCCACGAGATCATGGACGAGGTCGGCGTGCGCCTGCCCGTCATCGCCAAGATCGAGAAGCCGCAGGCCGTCGACGCCCTCGAGGAGATCATCGACGCCTTCGACGGCATCATGGTCGCCCGCGGAGACCTCGGGGTGGAGCTGCCCCTCGAGCAGGTGCCGCTCGTGCAGAAGCGCGCCGTCGAGCTGTGCCGGCAGAAGGCCAAGCCGGTCATCGTGGCCACCCAGGTCCTGGAGTCGATGATCGACAACAGCCGCCCCACCCGCGCCGAGGCCTCGGACGCGGCCAATGCGGTCCTCGACGGCGCGGACGCGCTGATGCTGTCGGGGGAGACCGCGGTCGGCAAGTTCCCCATCGAGGTCGTCAAGACGATGTCGAAGATCATCGAGACGACCGAGGAGCAGGGTCTGAGCCGCATGCGCGACCTCATGGCCCCGCCGACGACCCAGGGTGGCGTCATCGCTGCGGCGGCTGCCGAGACCGGAGAAGCGCTCGGGGTGAAGTACCTCATCGCCTTCACCCAGCTCGGTGGCTCCGCACGCCGGCTGGCGCAGGTCCGCAGCGGCCTGCCGATGCTCGCCTTCTCCCCGGTGCAGGACACCCGCTCCCAGCTGTCGCTCGTGTGGGGCATGCAGACCTTCCTCACCCCGCCGGTGACCCACACCGACCAGTACGCACTCATGGTCGACGAGCAGCTGCTCGACCTCGGGTGGGTGACGGAGGGCGACCGGGTGGTCATCGTCGCCGGCTCGCCGCCCGGTGTCCCCGGCTCGACCAATGCCCTGCGGGTGCACCGCATCGGCGATGCTCGCAACAAGACGACCATCGCCTACCGTGACGACTCCGAGCCGCCCGCTGGGGCGCTGCCCGGCGGCATGGGCTGAGTCGGGCACCACCTGATCCGGTCGGTATGCTGACCACGCCCCGGCCGGGGTGGTGGAATGGCAGACACGGAGCACTCAAAATGCTTTGCCCGCAAGGGCGTGCGGGTTCAAGTCCCGCCCTCGGCACCAGAGCACAACCTACGACGAAGGGTCCAGCATGACCGCGCAGACGGAGTCCTCCCAGGGGCAGCGAGTGCTGCTCGCCGAGGACGAGGCACTGATCCGCCTCGACCTCGCCGAGATGCTCACCGACGCCGGCTACGACGTCGTCGGCCAGGCGAGCAACGGCGAGGAGGCCGTCTCGCTGGCGGAGTCGCTCCAGCCGGACCTGATCATCATGGACGTCAAGATGCCGGTGATGGACGGGCTCCAGGCTGCCGAGACCATCGGTGAGAAGCGCATCTGCCCGGTCATCATGCTCACCGCCTTCTCCCAGAAGGAGCTCGTCGAGCGTGCCCGCGACGCCGGCGTCATGGCCTACATCGTCAAGCCCTTCACGGTCTCCGACGTCACGCCGGCCATCGAGGTCGCCACCTCGCGCTGGGCGGAGCTGAAGGCGCTGGAGTCCGAGGTCGCCGACCTCGGCGAGCGGCTCGAGACGCGCAAGGCCGTCGAGAAGGCCAAGGGCGTGCTGATGAAGAAGCTCAAGATCAGCGAGGCCGAGGCCTTCCGGTGGATCCAGAAGACGGCCATGGACCGCCGTCTGGGGATGCGTGAGGTCGCCGACGCCGTCGTCGCCGGGATGGACAAGGCCTGAGCCGGGCCTGAGGGCTCAGCCCAGCGCGACGACGAGCTGGGTGAGCAGGGGAGCGACGACCAGCGCCGGCAGCATGTCCCCGACGGGGATCTGCCGGATCTGCAGCAGTCGCAACGAGATCCCGACGAGCACCAGGCCGCCGGTGGCGGTGAGGGCGGCGATGTGTGCCTCCGGCAGGACCGCGCCCAGGGCGACTCCCACGAGCGTCAGCGAGCCCTGGACGACCCCGACGCTCACGGCCGACATCAGCACACCCACACCGAAGGTCGAGGCGAAGGCCAGGGCGGCGAAGGCGTCGAGCACGGACTTCAGCGCCAGCTTGTCGATGCCGCGACCGAGCCCGTCGTCGAGGGTGCCGAGGATCGTCAGCGGGCCGACGCAGAAGAGCAGGCTCGCGGTGAGCCACCCCTCGACGAAGCGCTCACGGCCCTCGCTGTCGTCGCGCCGCGCCCCGACGACGGCCTGAACCCGCCCGGCGAGGCGACCGAGCCGCTCCTCGATGCGCAGGAGCGAGCCGACGATGCTGCCGATGAGCAACGAGCCCAGCACGATGAGTACCGGCGCCCCGGTGCCGACGGCGTCGGCCAGCGCCGGCGAGGTGACGTCCACGGCCGACAGGCCCGCCATGAGCAGGGTGACCAGACCGAGGCAGTCGGTGACGACCTCGCGGGTGCGGGCGGGCAGGCGTCCGCCCACGGCCATCCCGGCGAGTGCGCCGGCGACGACCGCGAGCACGTTGATGACGGTGCCCGCACCGATGAAGTCCACGTCGGCCCCCTTCGCTCAGCTGCCGGGGTCACGATAGACGCCGATGTCTCCCTCACGGTGCGTCATCCGCAGGACGGCGACCTCCCGGGCGGTCGCCGGGACGTTCTTGGCCAGCTCGGCCTCGGCGCTGTCGGTGAGGTAGATCGTGTCGGCGTCCTCGGGGCCGGTCCCGGCCCACAGGTGGTCGGCGTCCTCGGGGAAGGGCCAGGGCGTGAGGTAGTGCGGCTGCCAGCCCTGCCGGTGGGCCTGCCAGGCGACGGCCGGTGAGGCGCCGAGCGTGGGGACGAAGCCCAGTCCGCTGATGCGCAGGTGACGGCCTTCGCCGGCACCCAGGTCGTCACCGGCCGCTCGCGCCACGCGGGTCATCGAGTCGTACTCGGCCCATGCCGGCGGCAGGGCGAGGACCGTGGCCGCCACGCCGCCGGCCACCAGCGCCGCCCCGAGCGGGCGAGCAATCCGCACCGGGAGGTGCGGTGTCGCGGAGTCGAGGTAGGCCAGCCCGCGCCAGACGAGGGCACACCACGTGAAGGCGGCCACCGGCAGCCACGTGATGACCCAGTAGGGGGCCAGCGGCCACTCCGGCAGGCGAGATGCCGTCGCGAGCATCCCGAGGTTGGCCACGAGCGCCACCCGCGCCGGCCAGGCGCTGCTCGCGCGCCCCTGCGGCACGCGGTAGCCGGTGGCGATCGCCGCGAGCAGCACGATGATCCCGATGCCGACGACCGTGGCGAGCTCGCCCCCCTGGGTGAGCAGGTCGGGGGAGTTGCGGCGGAAGCCTCCGGGGCCGGGGGCGATGAGGTCGAGGTGCCCGATGCCGGCCGTGAGGCCGATCGGGTCTCCGGTGCCGGAGGTGGCCCAGCGGACGATCTGGGTGAGGTTGTTGGGCTGGTGGACGACCAGCTCGACGATGCTCGGGAGCCACACGAGGACGCCGAGCCCGAGCGCCCACCGGTGCGCCGGACGGTCGTCCGGGTGCCGTCGTCGACGGGTGCGGGTGAGCCGTGGCCGCAGCACGAGGCCGGTGGCCAGCGCGGCGAGGGCCACTGCGAGCGGCAGGAAGGCCAGGTTGGACTGGGCGATGAGCGAGACCGCGACGACGAAGGGGGGCAACGCCCGGCGGTCGCCACGTGCCAGCCCCCAGAGCAGCAGCAGCGCGAGGAAGGTCGGCAGGAGCGGGGCGTAGGGGTTGAAGGGGCGGAACATCGCCTCGCCACCGATGGCCCACTGGGTGAGCAGGACCCCGGCCGTGAAGACCACGACCCCGAGGGTGCCGCCGAGGCGACGGGCCCACACGACGCTCAGCACCGATGCGGCGGCGGCGACGAGGGCGCCGCCGACCGCCAGTCCGGCGGCGGACCCGCCGGTCAGGGCGAGGGGGAGGGCCAGCAGGTAGAACTGCAGCGGACCCAGGTGGTGTGTCGCCAGGTCCTGGTGGCCGCCGTCGCCGGAGGTGCTGCGCATGCCCGTCACCGGAAGGTGGCCGTCGAGGATCCCGGCGGTGCGCAGGGCGACGGTGGCGTCGTCTCCGCTGGGCTGCCAGCCGTGGGCGATGGCCTGGACGGCGGCGGCGATCGGGCCGATGACGACGGCCAGCAGCGCAACGGCGACCAGGGCCTCGCTCGTCGTCCAGCCGCGAGGGTCGAGCCGGTACCGGAGGTCGGTCAGACGCCGAAGGGGGAAGGGCCGCGGCCTGGTGCGTCGAGGGCGTCCCAAGCGTCAGGCGCCCGGCGCCGCGGGGCGCAGGATGCACGTGATGCGCGAGGTGCAGGTGCGCCGGCCGGAGTCGTCGACGATCGTCACCTCGTAGCAGGCCACACTGCCGCCGAGCGTCACCGGGACCGCGGTGCCGGTGACCCAGCCCTCGCGCGCCGCGCGGTGGTGCGTGGCATTGATGTCGAGCCCCACGGCGATCTTGCCGAGCGTGTGGGCGTGGAGCGCCGAGCCGATGGACCCCAAGGTCTCGGCCAGGACGACGCTGGCGCCGCCGTGGAGGATCCCGTAGGGCTGGGTGTTGCCCTCGACGGGCATCCGGGCGACGATCTTGTCGGCCGCCGCCTCGAGGATCTCGATCCCCATCCGCTCGGCCAGCGCCCCTCGGTGGGTCTGCAGCTGGTCACCCTCGAGCGTCGGCGCGACGGTGGGGGCGGGGGTCTCGTTCATCGGGGGTCTCCTGGGTCGGTCCTCGGGGCTGCGCCCAGCCTGCCACGGGCCGGGGCCGTCGGTGCAAGCGCCTAGGGTGTGACGTGTGAGTCGACTACTGCTGCTGGACGGACACTCCTTGGCCTACCGGGCCTTCTTCGCCCTCCCCGCTGAGAACTTCTCGACGAGCACGGGTCAGCACACCAACGCCGTCTACGGCTTCGTCGCCATGCTCATCAACGTCCTGCGCGACGAGGAGCCCACCCACGTCGCCGTCGCCTTCGACGTCTCCCGGGCGACCTTCCGCAACGAGCAGTACGCGGAGTACAAGGCCGGCCGCAGTGCGACCCCCGATGCCTTCTCGGGGCAGATCCCGCTGCTCAAGGAGGTGCTCGACGCGCTCAACATCACGCACGTCGAGCTCGAGGGCTTCGAGGCAGACGACATCATCGCGACGCTGGCCACCCAGGGGCGCGAGGCCGCCATGGACGTGCTCATCTGCTCCGGTGACCGCGACACGCTCCAGCTCGTCGACGAGCACACGACGGTCCTCTACCCGCGCAAGGGTGTCTCCGACCTCGTGCGGATGACGCCCGAGGCGGTCGCCGACAAGTACGGGGTCGGGCCCGATCGTTACAGCGATCTCGCCGCGCTCGTCGGCGAGGCGAGCGACAACCTGCCCGGGGTTCCCGGCGTCGGCCCCAAGACGGCGGCGAAGTGGATCAACGCCCACGGCGACCTGCAGGGCATCGTCGCCTCGGTCGACCAGATCGGCGGCAAGGCCGGCCAGTCGCTGCGCGACCACCTCGACCAGGTCCTGCGCAACCGTCGGCTCAACGCCCTGCTGCGCGACGTCGACCTGCCGGTCGGCGTCGACGACGTCGCCCGGCGCGAGTGGGACCGCGAGCAGGTCCACACCCTCTTCGACAGCCTCGAGTTCCGGGTCCTGCGCGACCGGCTCTTCGCGACCTTCGACACCCAGGAGTCGGAGGTCACCGGTGGGGTCGAGGTCGACGGCCGGGTGCTGGGTGCCGGCGAGGTCGGCCCCTGGCTCGAGGAGCACGGCACCGACCGGCTCGGCGTCGACGCCGTCGGTGAGTGGGGCCGGGGCGGCGGCGAGGTGCTCGGGCTGGGGCTGGCCACGGCCGAGGGCGAGGCCGCCCACGTGCCGGTCACCGACCTCGCCCCCGACGACGAGGCCGCCCTGCGCAGCTGGCTCGCCGACGCCGAGCGACCCAAGGTCATGCACGACGCCAAGGGCCCGATGCTCGCCCTCGCCGCCTCCGGCCTGCCGCTGGACGGACTGACCGTCGACACGGCCATCGCCGCCTACCTCGTGCGCCCCGACCAGCGCTCCTACGACCTCGCCGATCTCGCCGTGCGCCACCTCGGCCGCGACCTCACCGCAGGTGAGGAGGAGTCCGACCAGGGCATGCTCGACTTCTCCGCCGACGACTCCGAGGCCGGTCGCTCGTCCATGGTCCGCGCCGCGGCGGCGGTGGAGCTGGCGCCCGTCCTCGAGGAGCTCGTCGAGGAGACCGGCGGCACCCACCTCATGCGTGAGGTCGAGCTGCCCGTCGTCGGGGTCCTCGCCACCATGGAGGCAGCGGGCATCGCCGTCGACGGCGACGCGCTCACCGGCCTCGAGGCCGACTTCGCCGACAAGGTCGCGACCGCCCAGGCCGACGCGTGGGCCGCGATCGGGGACGAGCAGATCAACCTCGGCTCGCCCAAGCAGCTGCAGACGGTGCTCTTCGAGACCCTCGGGTTGCCCAAGACCCGGCGGACCAAGACCGGCTACACGACCGACGCGGACGCGCTCGCCGATCTCTACGCCAAGACCGAGCACCCCTTCCTCGAGGCGCTGCTGCGCCACCGCGACGCCACCCGGCTGCGGGTGACCGTCGAGGGCCTGATCAAGTCGGTGGCCGACGACGGTCGCATCCACACGACCTACCAGCAGACGATCGCTGCCACCGGTCGGCTCTCCTCGACCGATCCCAACCTGCAGAACATCCCGATCCGCACCGAGGAGGGCCGGCGCATCCGCGAGGTCTTCGTCGTCGGGCCCGGCCACGAGTCGCTCATGTCCGCCGACTACAGCCAGATCGAGATGCGCGTCATGGCGCACCTGTCCGGCGACGAGGGGCTCATCGAGGCCTTCCGGACCGGTGAGGACCTGCACCGCTTCGTCGGGGCGCGGGTCTTCGGCGTCGAGCCCGAGGGTGTCACCGCCGAGATGCGCAGCAAGGTCAAGGCGATGTCCTACGGCCTGGCCTACGGGTTGAGTGCCTTCGGGCTGAGCAAGCAGCTGGGCATCTCCACCGGCGAGGCTACCGACCTCATGGACGAGTACTTCGTGCGGTTTGGAGGCGTGCGCGACTACCTCGAGGAGGTCGTCGACCGCGCGCGAGCGACCGGCTACACCGAGACGATGCTCGGTCGTCGGCGCTACCTGCCCGACCTCACGAGCGACAACCGCCAGCGCCGTCAGATGGCCGAGCGGATGGCTCTCAACGCGCCGATCCAGGGCTCGGCCGCCGACATCATGAAGGTCGCGATGCTGCGCGTCGACCGGGCACTGGCCGAGAGCGACCTGCGCTCCCGGGTCCTGCTCCAGGTCCACGACGAGCTCGTCCTCGAGATCGCGGCAGGTGAGGCCGAGCCCGTCGAGCAGCTCGTGCGCGAGCAGATGGGCGGCGCCGTCGACATGGACGTGCCCCTCGACGTCTCCGTGGGGCTGGGTCGCAGCTGGCACGACGCCGCCCACTGACCCGGGTCAGTGGGCGGCGACCTCGCCGGTGCCCAGCACGCCGTCGGTCAGGTGCCGCCCCTCCGGGACGACGGCGTCGCGCCCGACGACGCTGCGGGTGATCCGGGCGCCGGACCCGACCCTTCCGCCGGGCAGGACCAGCGCCCCGTCGAGGAGGGCACCGTCGGCGACGGAGGCCCCGGGGTGGACGACGCTGCCGCCACCGAGCCGGGCCGACGGCGAGACCCGGGCACCGTCGATGACCAGTGACTCGCCGCGTGGGGTCGGCGCCGCCCCGGGCCACGGTGCGCGCAGCAGGTCGCGGTTCGCGGCGACGAGCGCCGCCGGGGTGCCGACGTCGAGGAAGTAGGCGTCCTCCCGGTGGGCGACGAGGCGTGTATCGGCCACGAGTGCGGGGAAGACCTCGCGCTCGAGGGACACCGAGCCGGCCGGGGGGATCTCGTCGAGGAGGTGCGGGCGCACGACATAGGTGCCGGCGTTGACCGTCGTCGACGGGGGAGCCGGCGACTTCTCGACGAAGGCCACGACCCGCCCCCGGTCGCCGACCACGACGCTCCCGTAGGCGCGGGCGTCGTCGACCTCGCGCACGTGCACGCAGGCGAGGACCCCGGCATCGGCGGCGGTGAGGGCCGACACCTGGGCCCCGAGGTCGTGCCCGGTGAGCAGGTCGCCGTTGACGACGACCACGACGTCGGCGTCACGAAGGGGGCCCAGCGCCTCCCGCAGGCCACCGCCGGTCCCGAGCGGGGTGGCCTCGACGACACACGTGAGGTCCACCCCCTTCGCCCGGCAGCGCTCGACGAGCGGCTCGAAGTCCTCGTGCCGGTAGCCGGTGGACAGCACGACCCGGCGCACGCCGGCGCGCTCGAGCGCACTCAGCTGGTGCTCGACCAGGGTCCACGGGCCGACGGGCAGGAGCGGCTTGGGGCAGTCGTCGGTGAGTGGTCGCATCCGGCTGCCGACCCCGCCGGCGAGGATCACCGCTGCCGGGGTGGTCAGCGCCGCTCCTCGCCGCGGGCGATCGCCTGCACCTGCGGGGCCAGCCAGCGCCAGAAGATCGGGCCGGACTCGCTCGTGAAGTGGATCGAGTCCTCGTAGAGCGGGACGTCGTTGATCGTGTCGTGCACCTCGTCGTCGGCGCAGAGCAGCGAGTACTGGTCGATGACCGGCACGTCGTGCTCCGTGGCCCAGGAGGCGACCGTGCGGTTGAGGGTGGTGACGTACTCGGTGTCGTTGATCCGCTCGACCTCCTCGAGGTTGAAGGTCGGCATCGAGTGGCAGGCGAGGTTCATCAGCGCGAACCGGCTGTCCCCGGCGGCCTCGTGGGCCTCGTCGAGGTTGTCCTCGATGAGGTCGACCCACTCCGGGGAGCCGAAGCGCACGACCTTGCCGTCGACCATGCGGTCGGTCACCAGGGTCTGGGCGACGAAGTAGACGACGACGTCGGGCTGGTCCTGGGCGATCGACGAGCGCCAGGACGAGCGCCAGTCACGGCAAGCCTGCGAGTCGTCCTGGGTCTTGCCGTCGCTGTAGCGCGGGACGTCGAGCGGGTCGCATCCGACGTCGGTGAGGGTGTCGACACGCAGGTCCGGGTGGGCCGACGCGCGGAAGGTGGTCGCCAGACTCTCGGGGATCGAGTTGCCGACGAGCGTCACCCGGGTCATCCGGCTGCCCGGTCGGTAGGAGTCCTCACCGACCTCGACCTTGCCGGACGCGCCGATCGCGGTGGGCGCGACCCGGTCCGCTGCCGCGGGCAGGGCAAGGGCCCCCATGACGAGCAGCGGTGCGCTGGCCCAGCACACGACTGCGCTCGCCCGGGGAAGACGGGGCACCAGGGCCTGGACCCCCTCACGCCGGACAGGGCGCTCGACGAAGCGGTAGGACAGGGCGGCGAGCGCGACCGTCAGGGCCACCTGCAGGGCTGCCCGGGCCGCGGTCGGCCACGGCACGATCTGGTCGTTGAGGAAGACGACGATCGGCCAGTGCCAGAGGTAGAGGCCGTAGGAGATCATGCCGATGCGACGCAGCGGCTCGAGCGCGAGTGTCCGCTGGACGAGGGACTCCGCGGGGCTGGTGGCCGCGACGAGGACGACGCAGACGAGCACGGAGAGCGGCACGGCCACACCCTCGAGGATCAGGCTCTGCCCGCGGTCGGCCCACCAGAAGGTCGAGACGACGACGAGCAGGGCCGGCAGCGCCAGCCGTCGGCACCACAGGTCGAGCGTGCGCACGACGTCGCGGGGGATCGACCCCGGGCCCCCGCTGATGAAGGCGGCGACCGCCGCCCCTACGAGGAGCTGGTGGGCACGGGTGTCCGTGCCGTAGTAGACGCGGCTGGGATCCAGCCCGGGCTGGTGGAGCGCGGCCATCAGGACGGCGGACACGGCGGCGAGGCCGGCCAGGGTCCACACGAGGGTCGTGCGGCGCCGTACGAGGGCCAGCAGGGCGACGAGCAGCAGCGGGTAGACGATGTAGAACTGCTCCTCGACCGCCAGTGACCAGGCGTGCCGCAGGGGCGAAGGGGAGGCCACCTGACCGAAGTAGGCCTCGTCGCCGAGGACGAAGCGCCAGTTGGCGACGTAGAAGAGCGTCGCCAGGGCGTCCCCGGCGACGCTCGCCCGTCGCCCCGGCAGGGTGAGGAAGACCGCGGCGACGATGACTGCGGCGAGCACGACGAAGAGCGCGGGCAGCAGGCGTCGTGCGCGGGCCAGCCAGAAGTCGACGAGGTCGATGCGACCGCGGTTGCCGCGGTACTGCGCGAGGAGCAGCGAGGTGATGAGGAAGCCGGAGATGACGAAGAAGATGTCGACGCCGAACCAGCCGCCCGGCGCCGACCGCGGGTAGACGTGGTAGGCGATGACGGACACCACCGCGAGCGCCCGCAGACCGTCGATCGCCGGTCGGTAGGGCAGGGAGGTGTGCTGGGTTGCTCTGGACATGTCCTGCTTCCGAAGGGGGCGGCTCATTATGACCCAACTCGTGGGTAATATGACGGCCATGACCGAGCACACCGAGGCGAGCTCTCCCACACGACAGTTCGCGCCACTGGCCATCATCCTGGGCATCCCGCTGATCTTCGCGGCGATCTTCTTCTACACCACCCCGGTCACCCTTGTCACCGGCGGGGACCAGGGCATCTTCAAGTGTGGTTCGCCCAGCTCGCCCAACAGCGACGCCGACAACGTCTGCGCCCAGCCGGAGAAGACCGAGCGCAACAAGGCCATCTACTCCGGCCTCTCGGGTGCGGGGCTTGTCGCCCTCGGGTCGGTGTGGCTCCTGCGCGGTCAGCGTCGCGACGACGACGAGTGGGACGACGAGCGGCCCCGTCGTCGCTCCGACGAGATCGACCTGCGCACCGACGCCGACGAGCGCCGGGGCGGTGACGAGCCCCTGCGCGGGGCCCGCCGTGAGCGCCGCGCCGACGCCGACTCGCGCTCGCGTCGGCGCGACGAGGACGAGGACCTCGACCTCGATGCCGACGAGCCGCGTGCCCCGCGGCGCGACGAGGCCCGACGCAGCCGCCGTGACGACGACCTCGACTCGCGCTCGCGCCGGCGTGACGACGACTGGTCCTCGGACGGCTGGCGCTGATGCGGGTCGAGGACTTCCTCGCCGAGGTCGAGCGCTCCTTCGCTGGTGACCCGCAGACGAGCGACCCGATCGACCCCGTCTTCGCGCACATCGCGGCGACCGTCAACGGCTACACCGCGGTCAACGAGCTCGCGGTGCTCAACGCCGCGGCCCGGGTGCTGCCCGACGACGAGTGCTACCTCGAGGTCGGCAGCTACAAGGGCCGGTCGATGTCGGCCGCGGTGCAGGGCATCACCGACAAGACCTTCTACATCGTGGAGAACTACCTCGAGTTCGGCATGCAGGGGCAGCAGGCCCGCGAGGAGCTCGACCACAACCTCGCGACCCACGCCCAGGACGTCGACGTGCGCCTCCTGGAAGGTAACTGCTTCTCGCTGCTGCACCGCCCGGGGGTCGTCGACCGTCCGATCGGCGTCTACTTCTACGACGGCGAGCACACCGGCCTGTCGCACTACCTCGCCCTGGGCATCATCGAGCCGTGGCTGGCCGACGAGGCGGTCATCCTCGTCGACGACGCCACCTACCCGATGGTCAGCGACGCGCACGACGCCTTCCTCGCCAAGCACCCCCAGTGGCGCCTCGAGCGGCGCTGGGACGCGTCGAGCAACAACGACCCCCGCTGGGCCAACGGCCTGCACGCCCTGAGCTTCCGCCGTGACGAGGCGACCGCACGCGGCGCGGACGAGCCGTGGGACGTGCGCTGGCGCCGGCTGGCCTACCTCTCCTCGCTCGGCCCCGGTCAGAAGGCGGCGTGGACGGCCATCCACCGCTTCCCGGAGCTCATCCCGCTGGCGAAGAAGCTCTACCCGTCGAAGAAGGCCAGCTCGATCGACTGACGCGCGGGTGACCCCGGCCGGCCCGTGATCACTCGCGGGTCAGGCCGAGCGCCTCCGTCGTCTCGGCCGAGTCCGGCCCGGGGGTCATCTCGCTGCGCGGCACGCGCAGCAGCCCGATGAGCGCGACCACCGCGGCCGTCGCGCCCACCGCGGTCAGCACCTCGGTGGGCGAGTGGTCGAACCACAGCAGCACCAGGGCGCTCTGCACCCCCGCCGCCGCCCACACGACGGCGGTCATGACGTGGTCGCCGCGGCTCATCCCGGCGAAGAGCCACACCTGGATCACCGCCCAGAGGGTGCCGATCAGGGCGAACCACACGAGGAGCGGCTCGGCGTCGACGAAGGCGCTGCCGCCGGAGATCGCGACGAGCGGGCCGGGGACGAGCGCGCACCCCAGGGCCACGACCAGCCCGATGGCCAGCACGCCGAGGGCCGAGCGGTGCAGCGTGGCCCGTACCCGCCCCCCTTCGGCCGAGTCGGCCACCGACGGTACGACGGCGAGGGCGACGAACTGGGTGCCCCAGAAGACGACCTTGCCGAAGAGCGCCGCGAGTGCGTAGGCGCCGCTGTCGTGGTCGGTGAGCACGGAGCGGGCGAGCACGACGTCGAGGCTGGAGAGCGCCATGAGCCCGGCCAGGGCGATGTTGCTGCGCACGAGGTCGCCGAGCAGCGCGAGGGCTCGGGGCGCCCGGCCCCCTGTGTCGAGAGCCGGCGCTGCGAGGAGCAGCGCCACGAGCAGCGTGACGAGCGAGGCGGCGAAGGTCGCGGCGAAGACCTGCGCCACCGAGAAGTCGAGTCCGGTGGCGGCGAGCGCCGCGAGCACCCGTGTGCCTGCGGTCACGAGGTAGACGACGGACAGGCGGCCGTAGGACTCACGGCCGAGCAGCACCCCCTGGAGCGCACCGGTGACGGTCATCGGCGGCAGCATCAGCGCCATCCACACGATCGACCACGACGTGTCCAGCCGCAGCCCGTCGCGGATCAGGGGGGCGCACGCGATCGTGCCGGCCGCGAGGGCGGACCCCACGGCCAGGGCCGGCCAGACCCCGGTCACCTGGGTGCCCCGCTCGCGGTCGGTGGTCGTCTGCCGCCGGGCCACGACGACCTGGAAGGCGCCCGCGGGCATGGCGAGCAGCACGCCATAGGTGTTGAGCGCGGAGAAGCCCCCGAAGTCGGCCGGGCCGAGGGTCGCCGAGACCAGCGCCACGAAGACATAGCTCATGACATTGGCGAGCCCCATCGCCACGCCGAGGGAGAGTCCGGCGACCGGCAGAGCGCGTCGTGCACGCGGCGACATGGCGCTCCTGACGAGGGGGTGGACGAAGGGGGTGGATGTGACCGCCACGATGTTACGCCCCGGTAGCGCACGGGTGTCCGTCGGTTAGGATCGGCTGGTCCGGCGTGCTGCAGGTGCGTCATCCCTGACCACGACGAGAGGAGTCGCCCCGGTGCGCAGCCGGTTCCGGTTCCCTCGTGCCCGCCTCCCTCGTGCCCGCCTCCCTCGGGTCGGCCCCCGGTCGCGGCACCCACGACCCGGGCGGCCGCGGTCGATCTCGGTGCGCGCGGTCTCGCTGCTCCTGCTCGCGCTGCTCGCGGTCGTCGTCTTCGCCAACAGCTGGGGTGTCTTCCAGACCGACATCAAGCCCGAGGTCTACCTCGCGCCGGGGGAGATGCTGCCGCGCTACCTGTCGGCGTGGACCTCCTCGCCCTACCTGGGCTCGCCCAACTTCAACGTCGGCCTCGTCCCGGTGCTCGTCGTGACCGCCCTGCTGCGCGCGGTCGGCCTCGACCCGGAGATGGCCTTCAAGGTCTACCACCTCCTCCTCTGGGGCCTGGCGGCCTGGGGGGCCAACCGGTTGCTGCGCACCCTCGTACCCACCGCGGGGGCCTGGGCCGGTCTCGTGGCCGGTGTCGCCTACATCGCCAACCCCTACGCGGTCGCCGGGGGCGGCACGCTGGCCATCGCGCTGCCGATGGCCCTGCTGCCCTGGCTGCTCGTGGCGATGACCCGGGCCCTGCGCGACGCGTCGGGCTGGAGCTGGCCGGCGGCCGTCGGTCTGGTCTTCTTCGGGATGAGCGGCATGAATGTCGGCGTCGTGCCGGTCTACCAGCTGCTGCTCGTCATCCCGCTGGCCCTCTTCGTGCGGGCCGAGCGCGGTCTGCCCTGGCGTGACGTCGCGATCGCCGTCGGCAAGTGCGCGCTCTTCGTCGTCGTCGTCTCGCTCTACTGGCTCATCCCGGGTGCCGCCGCGAGCGAGACCGGCGGCCAGATCGCCGAGAGCTCCGAGTCGCTCGACGGGATCGCCCGCACGAGCTCCTTCGTCGAGGTCCTGCGCGGTCTCGGCCTGTGGTCCTACTACGGCGCCTCCGACGCCGGCCCCTGGCTGCCGCAGTACGCCGTGTACTTCACCAGCGGCGTCATCATCCTGCTGACGATGCTCTGGCCCGCTGCCGCGCTCATGTCGCTCAAGGTCGTGCCCGCCCGGTTGGCCCGACTCGCCGCCGCCGCGGCGGGCATCGCCGCGGTGATCATGGTCGGCCTCTACCCGGGCGGTTACGGGGGCTCTCCCTTCGCTGCTCTCCTGCGACTCCTGCTCGAGCACATCGGCCCGCTCGTCGCCTTCCGCACGACCAACAAGATCGGTGCCGGGCTGGCGCTCGCCTTCGCCCTGGTCATCGGCTGGGCGGTCATCCACGCTGCTCCACGCCTGCTGCGCCGACGAGCAGTCGCACCCGCGGTGGGTGCCGCCGGCGCGGCCGTCGTCGTCGCCCTCGTGGCTCCCGCCGTCACCGGCAACCTTTACGTCTCGCCCGTCGACGTGCCCGACTACTGGGAGGAGGCCGCCGCCGCGGTCGACAAGGGTGACCCCGACAAGCGGGTGCTGCTCCTGCCGGGGCAGACCCGCTCGAGCTACCGCTGGAGCCTGGAGCGGCCCGACGACCTGCCCAACTCGCTCTTCCACCGCGACGCCGTCATCCCCGAGACCCTGCCCAACACCTCGGCCGACGGCGGCAACTTCCTTGCCGCCCTCGACGACACGCTCCAGTCGGGCACCTCCGGCAGCAACGACATCTCTCCCTTCGCCCGCTACCTCGGCGTCGACAACGTCCTGCTCCGGCACGACGTCGAGTGGGAGGGCGACGGCGGTGCCCGGCCGGGGGACACGGCGCGGGCTCTCGCGGACGATCCCGGGCTGCGCGGTCTGGACAACTTCGGCGATCCCGGGACCAACATGTTCACCCGAGCGACGCCACCGCAGTCGCAGGAGGAGGCGGTGCTGTCGCCGCTGCAGCTCTACGCGGTCGACGACGCCCCGGCTGCGGTGCGGGCGACCCCGGCCGACGGGACCCTCGTCGTCGCGGGCGATGCCTGGGCCGTGCCGGCCATGGACCGAGCCGGGCTGCTCGACGACACCCCGGCGATCCGCTACGCGCAGGACCTGTCGGGCGAGGAGCTGCAGGAGCTGCTGCGTCGAGACGGCCGACTGGTCCTCACCGACACCAACCAGCGTCGCTCGGCGATCACCAACCGGTTGCGCTCCAACCAGGGAGCGGTGCTCGCGGCCGATGAGGACCCCGGCGTCAGCCGCACGCTCGGCGACGACCCGAGGGACCAGAGCACGCTGGTGCGCGACGGCGTCCGGGTCACGGCGTCCGACAGCGGCGGCGCCTTCTTCGACCTGCCCCACGGCGTCGCCGAAAATGCCATCGACGGCGACCGCTCGACCTCTTGGCTCTTCGGTGACTTCCGCCGTGCCCCGGGCACGACCCTGACTCTCGACCTGCCCGAGCCCCGCACCCTCGACGAGCTGTCCATCGACACCACTGCGCTCGGCGACGTGACGATCTCCGGCTTCGACGTCGAGGTCGACGGGGAGCACACGAGCGCCGAGGTCGACGAGGACGGCACGGCGACGGCCGACCTGGGCGGGGTCCGCGCCGACGAGATCACCCTGACGGTCGAGGGCATCCGGGGCGAGGGGTTCTCCCTCGTGGGGATCTCCGAGATCGACCTCGGCGATGACGACCTCACCGCCACGCGCACGACCCGGCTCCCCTCCACGCTCAGCGACCTCTACGGCGAGCTGCCCACGCAGGAGCGGTCGGCCTTCGCCGACACCCCGCTGGACGTCTTCCTCACCCGGGTGACCAACACCGGCGACACGGCTGACGACACCGAGCAGGGCCTGCGGCGCAACTTCACCCTTCCCGACGACCGCACCTTCGACACGAGCGCGCGGGTGCGCGTCAAGGGCCAGCGTGAGGAGCTCGCCGACGAGCTCTCGGGGCTCGACACGACCTACCGCGCCAGGTCGAGCTACACCTACTTCGACTCGATGGCCCACCGTGCGTCCGGCGCCGCCGACGGTGACGACGAGAGCGCGTGGGTGCCCGGTGGCCGACTGACGCAGTCGTGGTGGCAGCTGACGGGCCCCGAGCGTGACCTGTCCGAGGTGACGGTCACGCAGGCTGCCGGTCCCGGTGACGAGGACGACACCGCCTGGGCGACCCGGGCCACGGTCCTCGTCGACGGCGAGGAGGTTGCCGAAGGCGAGCTGCGCCGCGGCACCGCCACGATTGCGCTGCCCGAGGGCACGAGCGGCCGCACGGTCCGCCTGCAGATCGACGAGGCCGACGACTCCGACGGCGAGCGGCCGCCGCGCTTCACCCAGATCGACACCGGGGTTCGCATGGAGGCCGGTGACGAGGAGCGCCCGTGCATCACCGTGGCGACCCTCGACGGTTCGCCGGTGCAGATGCGTCCCGAGGACCCCGAGGTCATCAACGGCCGATCCGGGCCGGCGACCGCCTGGGAGGGGTGCGGTCCGCTCGACGTGTCCTGGGGCGAGCACCGCCTGCGGCCCGTCGACGACGTGCAGCTCGACGGGATGTCCTTCGAGGACACCCAGCGCTCGCGTCACGAGCCGGTGCCGGCCCCGGTCGTCGAGGTCGACCGGAGTGCGATCTCCTCCTCGATGACCATCGACGTCGGGGAGTCGAGCAGCCCCTACTTCCTGAGCATCGGTCAGGGCCACGACCCACGATGGCGGGCCACCCGCGAGGACGGCACCGACCTCGGTGACCCCGTCGTCGTCGACGGCTACGCCGCCGGGTGGTACATCGACGACCTCGACGCCCAGCAGATCACCGTGCGCTACGGGCCACAGACCCGCGCCGACATCGGTCTGGTCCTCTCCGGCCTGGGCCTGCTCGTCGCCCTGGTCGTCTTCTTCCTCCCGCTGGCCCGACGTCGCGCCGCGCAGGTCCGGGCCTCGCGTGAGTCCGAGTGGGAGACCCCCGCCGATCCGGCCCCCGCCGATCCGGCTCCCGCCTCCGAGTGGGACGACGAGCTCGCGCTCGTCGAGGCTCCTCGCCGTGGCACGGCGACCGCGACCGCAGCGAGCCCCGTGGCCGACGTCGCCCCGCGCACCGAGACGAGTCCCGTGACCGACGACGTGACCGGCGGCGACGAGGACGAGCACGCGCCGCCACGCGGCTCGCTGCGCTTCCGCGGGCTGGGCGAGGTCCTCGCCGGGCGCTCCGGGGCACGCCGACTCGCCATCGAGGCCGCCGTCGTCGTGGGCGCCGGCGCGCTGACCGGCGTCGGTGGCGCGCTCGCCGCCCTGGCCGCGATGCTCGTCGTCCGGCTGCGTGGCCCTCGCGCCGGCCTGCTCATCGGGGTCGGCGCCGGCCTCCTCGTCGTCGCCGCCCTCGCCTTCGTGGCCCAGCTCGCCTGGGTCGACGGCACCCTCGGCTCGGTGAGCGCCGACTCGGTCAAGTCCGCCCTCGTGCCGCACCACATCGCCGGTGCCGGCCTCGTCCTCGCCATCATCGGCACCTACCTGCGACCCGACCCACCGGAGGAGCTCGACCCGTGAGCGATCGCCCCCAGCAGGACACGACGGCATCCGTCACCGTCGTCGTCCCGACGCGCAACAACATCCGCACCATCGAGGCCTGCCTGCGCTCGGTCGTCGAGCAGACGCACCCCGACGTGGAGCTCGTCGTGGTCGACAACCACAGCACCGACGGCACCCCCGAGGTGGCCCGTCGACTCGCCGACCGCGTCATCACCGCCGGGCCCGAGCGATCCGCCCAGCGCAACACCGGCATCGAGGCGGCACGCGGGGAGTGGGTCCTGTGGCTCGACAGCGACATGATCCTGCCCCCGCGCACCATCGCCCTCGCCCTCGAGACCGCCGAGGCCACCGGGGCCACCGGCATCGCCCTGCCCGAGCGGACGATCGGCGAGGGGTTCTGGACCGCCTGCCGGGCGCTCGAGCGCGAGTGCTACCTCGACGACCCGTGGCTGCACAACCCCCGGCTGGTGCGGCGTGACTACCTCCTCGGCGAGGGGGCCTTCCACACCGACATGTCCGGGCCCGAGGACGCCGACCTGCGGATGAAGATGCGCGCCTCCGGTGCCGGCATCGAGCTGGCCCCGATCATCATCGACCACGACGAGGGCCGCCTCACCGTCTCCGACGTCACGAGCAAGCGCTACTACTACGGCCGCAGCATCCCGGCCTTCGCCCGCGAGCACGAGGGTGCCGTGGGCCAGCAGGGTCGGGCCGTGCTGCGGGCCTACGTGCGCAACCACCGCCGGCTCCTCCAGGACCCGGCCCACGCTGCCGGCATGGTCGCGCTGCGGGCCATGGAGGCGGGCGGCTACGCGCTCGGGGCCCGTCGCGGACGCAAGGACCGGGCCGCGTCGTGAGCACGGCCGAGCGCCGCATGCTCTGGGTCTCGCTGCCCGACCAGCGGGCCCGCCGTGAGCTTTACTGGATGTCCCGGATGCCCGGCACCCGCGTGCGGGCGATGGCCCGGCAGGAGCCGGTGGGTGACATCGAGTGGGTCCCGAGTACCTACCGCCGGCCCATCACCCGCTTCGTCGAGGCGGGCGCCCTGGCCTGGGTGCGGGGTCTCGACGAGCAGCCACCGCAGGAGTTCGACTGGGTGACCTCGCTCGAGCTGTGCTCGCTCGTCACCGGTCAGGCGTCGCGGTGGCGTCGAGCGGCCCGTGCCTCGGGGGCGCGACGGCCGCTCCAGGCCGTGATCACCTGGGAAAATCTGCCCGATCAGCCGCTGTACAAGGTCCCGCCCTATCGCCAGGCGCTCAACTCCTGCCGCGACGCCGACCTCCTCCTGTGCATGGTCGATGCCGCTCGCGACCACCTCCTGGCCAACGACTTCGACGACGAGCTCATCCGCGTGGTCAAGCCCGGCGTCGACACCGAGGTCTTCCACCCGGCCGAGCGATCCGTCGAGGAGCCGGTCGTCGTCTTCGCCTCACCCCTCGCCGACAACAAGGGCATCGACCGGGTCCTCGACGCCATGACGATCGTGCGCCGGGAGATCCCCGAGGCCCGTTTGCGCGTCGCCGGTCGCGGCCCGCTCGAGCACCTCGTGCGCGCCGCCGCTGACGACCCGTCCTCGGGCGTCGAGCTCGTCGGCTCGCTCGACACGGCCGGCGTCGCGGACCTCATGCGTTCGGCGGCGGTCTTCACGACCGCCCCGCGCCCCACCTGGAAGTGGACCGAGCAGCTCGGTCTGGCCTACCTCGAGGCACAGGCGTGCGGCCTGCCGGTCGTCACCACGAGGTGCGGCACCAACGACGAGGCGGTGCAGCCGCCCAACTCCCTCGTCGACGACGACGTCGAGGCACTCGCCGAGGCCCTTCTGGCCTTCTTGCGCGACCCCGCGCACCGGGCCGCGGTGGGTGCGGCCAACCGAGACCACGTCGTCGCCCACCACGACCTCGCCACCCAGTGCGTCGCCATGGGCGCGGCCTTCGCCGAGATCGAGGCGCTGCACGCGAGATGAGTGCTCAGCGAGGGCCCGTCCGCCCCGGCGTCGCCGGGGCCCTGACGGGTGCCCTCGCCGGGATCGCCGTGCTCGGGCCGGCCCTCGCCCCGGGCTACACGCTGCACTACGACCTCGTCTTCGTCCCGGACCTGCCCCTGTCGGCGCGCACCCTGGGCACCGACGGCAGCGTGCCCCGGGCCGTGCCCAATGACCTCGTCGTCGCGCTGCTCGGCACCGTCCTGCCCGGCTGGGTCGTGCAGAAGCTGCTCCTGCTCGGCGCCTTCGTCGTCGGGGGAGCGGGTGCCGGGCGCCTCGCCCGGACGGTCCCCGGTGCCGTCGCGGCGGCCGTGCTGTGGTCGTGGAACCCTTGGCTCGGCGAGCGTCTGGGCATCGGCCACTGGGGCTACGTCGTCGGAGCCGCGCTCCTGCCGTGGGTCCTCGTCGCCGCCACCCGCGTGCGGAGCGGCCCACGTGGTGTCGCCGCGCTCGTGGCCACCCTGACCGCCGCCTGCCTCTGGGGCTCCACGCCGGGGGTGCTGGCCACGCTGCTGGCCCTCGTCACCGTCCTCTGCCTCGGCGGCCCTCTGCGTCTCCTCGCGCGTGATCTCGCCCTGGTCGCAGGCGTCGCGCTCCTCGCCAACGCCGCGTGGTGGTGGCCCTTCCTGCGGGCCGCCTCCCGGGCCGCCGACCCCGCCGGCACGACAGCCTTCGCGGCCGGGGCGGACACCCCCTTCGGCATCGTCGGCTCCCTCGTCCTCGGCGGTGGGCTGTGGCACGACCGCACGTGGTTCGTCGAGCGGACCGGCTGGCCCGTCGCCGCCCTGGCCATGACCGCGGTGCTCGTGCTGCTCGTCGGGGCGGTGCGCACCCGGCGGTGGTGGCGCGACCCGGTGACGCGGGCCGCGAGTGCTGCCGGGGTGGCCGGTCTCGGGCTGGGGGCGATCGCCGCGCTCCCGGGTGGTCACGGCCTGCTCACGTGGGTCGTGACGAGCGTGCCGGGGGCCGGACTGCTGCGTGACGGCCAGAAGTTCGCCGTGCTGTGGGTCCTGCTGCTCACCGTCGCCACGGCCGTCGTCGTCGACCGCCTGCACGAGCGTCGGCTGCCCGTGGTGGCGCTCGTCGTCGCCGTCGTGTGGCCGGTGGCCACCCTGCCCACACTCGCCTGGGGTCACTCCGGGACGTGGGGGAGCGTCGACTACCCCGACGACGTCCGCGCGGTGGCGGCCGACCTGCGAGCCGAGGGCGAGCCGGTGGCGGTCTTCCCGTGGTCGACCTACCGGCGCTACGCCTGGGCCGACGACCGGGTCGTCCTCGACCCGTGGAACCGGCTGCTGCCCCAGACCGTCGTCGGCGACGACCGCCTGTCCCTGCGGCAGGGGGAGTCGGTGGCGGGTGAGGACCCGACCGCGGCGGCCGTCACCACCGCCCTGGCCGAAGGGGGCGACGTCACCGACCTCCTGCGCCGGCACGGCGTGCGCTGGGTCGTCGTGGCCACCGACCAGCCGGCACCGGCCGGCAGCGTGCCCGAGCTGTCCGGCACGTCGTCACGACGGGTCGGTGACCTGGTCGTCCACGACCTCGGTCCGGTGACGACGAGCCAGGCACCGCCCGGCTCGGCTCGGTGGCTGGGGCTCGCCGGGACAGGGGCCGCGGTGGTCGGTTCGCTCCTGCTCCTGCTCGGGACCCGACGGGGTGAGACGTGGCCGACACGGCGACGGGCTCGCCTGAAGTGACCGCCCGGTATAGAGTGGCTGACGAATCGACACCCGCTCACGAAGGATGCTCATGAACGACGGCTCCAAGAAGGTCGCCTACAACGTCGGCGGCACCGTGCTCGGCGCACTGCTCGCGGCCGCTGCCATCTTCGGGATCGTGCAGTCGCAGAACCCGTCGATGCCGCAGGAAAACCAGCAGGTCATCAACTACAACAGCTGAGCGGCCCACCAGACCCACTGACGAAGGGGGCCGTCCGCTCGAGTCGAGCGGACGGCCCCCTTCGTCGTGCCCGCAGGTCAGGAGGCGACGACCTCCAGCTCGGTGCGGCGCGGCTCGGGCCGGGTGGCGATGAGCGCGTCGAGGTCGATGACGTCGTCGCGGTAGCGGTCGGTGAGACCCAGGACCGAGCCGATGACCGACTCGAGGCGCCGGCCGGCGCGCACCCAGTCGAAGGAGCTCGCGTAGAGCCGGGCGGTGCGCCCGAGGTCGCGGCGCATGGCGTGGTCGTCGACGAGCCGGATCACGTGGTCCTCGAACTCGCTCACGGAGTCAGCGAGCAGCCCGGTACGGCCGTGGACGATCGACTCGCTCGGGCCGCCGGCGAACTCGTAGGCGACGGCCGGGGTGCCGTGCAGGCCGGCCTCGACGATCGTCAGCCCCCAGCCCTCCTTGTGGGAGGGCATGACGACGACCCAGGCGCGGGCGAGGAGCTCGTGCTTGCGGCTCTCCTCGACGAAGCCCTGGAGGTGGACGCGGTCGGCGACGCCGCGGGCCCGGGCGTGCTCGGCGATCGCGTCCTCCCAGTAGCCGCCGCCGACGACGTGCAGCTCGAGGTCGGGGTGCGACATGGCCCGCGAGGCGAGGATGTCGACGGCCTGCTCGACGTGTTTGTGCGGGACGAGCCGGCCGAGGAAGAGCATCGTGGGCGCCTCGGTGCGCTCCAGCCGGGAGTAGGCGTCGAGGTCCTCCGGGCGGTCGTTGCCCGAGTAGACGAGATCGACGCGACCGGGGTCGACGCCGAGCTCCTCGAGATCGCTGCGGGTCGACTTCGAGACCGTGACGTAGCGACTGCGCCGGTAGACGAAGGGAGCCAGCCGCGACTCGAGCAGCCAGCCGAGGCGGGCCACCTTGGGCCCGAAGACCGCGGACCACTGGTCGCGGTGGACGTGGTGGACGATGTTGATGACCGGCAGGTCCCCGGCGACGAGCGGGGCCCAGAAGGGGACGCCGTTCTGCACGTCGAGGACGACGTCGTAGTCGTCGCGGTGCCGCAGCACGTGCAGCATCCCGTGGAGGTAGACGCTGAACTTCGACCCGCGCCGCAGCACCCGGACGTCGCCGTGCCGGGTGCGCGGGCTGGCGCCGGGGAAGGAGGCGGTGAAGATGGTGACGTCGTGACCCTGCTGGGTGAGCACCTCCGAGGTGCGCTCGGTGAAGGTCTCCGCACCGCCCGCCTCGGGGTTCTCACGGTCACGCCACGACAGGTAGAGCACCCGCAGCCGCTGCTTCGGGGAGGTCGTGCTCTGGGTCATCATCACTCCTTGTCGGCGTCGCGGAGCTCGCAGCGCCGACGGATAGGCTAACGGTGTGAGTTACCCAACGGTAGGCGAACGGCGCGTCCGGGAGTGTGAGATGTGCGGCTCCGCGGTTCGTGGCCTGGCGCTGCGCGGCGGCTGCGTGGTCGACGCGTGCGAGCGCTGCGGTCATCTCGAGCGCGATCTTCAGCGATGCCCCGCCGACCACCGCGACCTCGCCTACGGCGGCGAGCCGACGCTCGACCGCATCCGTCTCGACCTCACCTACCGGGAGCTCGTGCGTGATGGTGTGCCCGGGCGGGTCTTCGAGGTCGGCTTCGGCGCCGGCTCGATGCTGCGGCGCTTCCTCGACGACGGTGCCGAGGTCGCGGGCGTCGACCCCGATCAGCTCGGCGTCGACGTCGACGAGGTCGTGCGGGCCCGGGGTGATCTGCGCACCGGCGGCATCGAGGACGTCCGTGATCTGCCGGGGGAGCAGGATCTCGTCTACGGCATCCACGTGCTCGAACACGTGGCCGACCCGCACGCGGCGCTGCGCTCGTCCCTCGAGCTGCTGCGCCCCGGCGGCCGGGCGAGCTTCCTCACCCCCGCCGGTGACAGCTCCGGGGTCGAGCGCTACGGCGCGGCCTGGTGGATGCTCGAGGACCCGACGCACATCCGCTTCTTCACGGCGGACTCGCTCGCCCGGGCGGCCGCGGCCGCCGGCTTCGTCGACATCGAGGTCCGTCGTCTGCTGCTCGACAGCCTGAGCGTCGACGCCGCGAGTCTGGCCCGGGCGGTGCGTCCGGGGGACCGGCCCCGGGGTGTCCTCGGGTCCCGCCCCGTCCTCGCGGCCGCCCTCGCCAGCGTCCCCCTCGTCCTCGGGCAGCGGCTGCTCTCGCCGCGCAGCCGGCCCACGCTGCAGCTGCTGGCGCGTCGTCCATGATGGTGGGGTGCCGATGACCCCCGCCCACCCGCAGCGCCGTGGGCTGCGCCGCTCGGTGCGCCTCTTCCGTTCCTTCCTCGTCGAGCAGACCGAGCCGGAGCGCTTCTACTCGACGCTCGCCGACGACTCGATCGAGCTGCTGCGTGAGCACACCGAGCTCGCCGGGCGCACCGTCCTCGACGTCGGTGCCGGTCCGAGCGAGTTCGCGCGCGCCTTCCGCGCCGCGGGGGCCCACTACGTGCCCGTCGACCACGACCCCACGGTCGCGTCGGTGCGCGACGGGGGTGTCGTCGGAGACGCCCTGCGCCTGCCGCTGGCGGACGGCAGCGTCGACATCGTCTTCTCGAGCAACATGTGGGAGCACGTGCCCGACCCGGAGGCGGTGGCCGACGAGCTGCTGCGGGTCACCCGCCCGGGCGGTCTGGTCTTCCTCTCCTACACCAACTGGCTCTCGCCCTGGGGCGGCCACGAGACCTCACCGTGGCACTGGCTGGGGGGAGAGCGGGCCATCGCGCGCTACGAGCGCAGGCACGGTCACCCGCCCAAGAACCGCGTGGGCGAGACGCTGCACCGCGTCAGCGTGCGCCAGGGCCTGGAGTGGGCGGCCGGTGCCGACGCCGACGTCCTCGCCGCCCGACCGCGCTACCTGCCCGACGCGGCCCGAGTGGTCCTGCGGGTCGCCGGTCTGCGCGAGGTCGTCACGTGGAACCTCCTGCTGCTGCTGCGTCGCCGATGACGGCCCACCCGGAGCGGAACGCCCCGGGCCGCAGCGTCGAGGAGGCTCGGCAGCGGCTGCAGCGCGTCGTCGCGACCCTGCTCGTCGCCGTGCTCCCGTGGCTCGTCGCCCCGGGCCTGGTCCAGCCGGACACCAAGACCGACCTGGTGCTGTCGCCGGGGCGCTACCTCGGGCGGGCCCTGTGGGCGTGGAACGACCACACCGGCATCGGCGAGCTGCAGAACCAGGCCTACGGATACCTCTTCCCGATGGGGCCGGTCTTCCTCGCCGGGGAGGCCGCCGGTCTGCCCGACTGGGCCGTGCAGCGCCTGTGGTGGATGCTCCTACTCGTCGTCGCCTTCGTCGGTGCCGAGCGCGTGGCCGCACGTCTCGCCGGGCTCCCGACGGTCCCCGCGCTGGTCGTCGGCGCGGCCTTCGCGCTCTCGCCCCGCGTGCTCACCGTTCTGTCGGAGATCTCCGTGGAGGTCTGGCCGCAAGCGGTGGCCCCGTGGTTGCTCTTGGCCGCGGCGAAGGGGGTGGCCCCGGGTGCCGTCCCCGCCACCCGTCGGCGGATGGCCGTCACCACCGGGGTGCTCGCGGCCTGCCTCGGTGGGGTCAACGCGACGGTCTCCCTCGTCGCGCTCGTCCCCGCGGCCGCATGGGTCGTCCTCGCCCCGGCCGGTCGCGGCCGGTGGCGGGCCCTCGGGTGGTGGCTGCTCGGCGCAGTCGCCGGTGCCGCGTGGTGGCTGGGACCGCTCCTCGTGCTCGGCCGGTACTCCTACCCCTTCCTCGACCACATCGAGCTCGCCTCGACGACCACGGCCGTGGCCTCGGTGACCAATGTCCTGCGTGGGGCCAACCACTGGATCGCCTACATCCTCACCTCGGGCGACCACCCGACGTGGCAGAGCGGGTGGCTGCTGGCCCAGTCGGTCGGGGCGATCATCGCGACGACGGCGCTCGCCGGGCTCGGGCTCGCAGGTCTGGTCCGGCGGCGACACGAGGCCGCCGCAGGCCGGCCCGCGCCCGACCCTGGAGCCCACCTGACGCGCTGGGCCCTGCTCCTCGTGCTCCTCGGTGTCGTGGCGATGGCGGTCGGCCGCACCGGGTCCGCCTCCGGACCGCTCGCCACCACCGTCCAGCAGTGGCTCGACGGGCCGCTCGCTCCCCTCCGCAACGTCCACAAGGCCGATCTGCTCGTGCGGTTCCCCGTCGCACTGGGCGTCGGCCTGCTCGCCCACTGGGCCACCCGCGTCGAGCGCGGAGCCGGTCCGATCGTCCGCCAGGTCGTCGTCGTATCGACCGTGCTCGCGCTCCTGGGGTCCCTGGCGCCGCTCTGGGTGGGCCGGGCCGGCGATGCCTGGGCGACGACCGGCGTGCCGCAGACCTGGCACCGGGCGGCGGCCGAGGTCGACGATCTCGCGGCACGCGACGGGGGCACGACCCTCGTGCTGCCGGGGGCCCGCAGCGCTGACTTCACCTGGGGCCGCACGACCGACGAGCCGCTCACCGCCCTCGCCGAGTCGCCGGTGCTGGCGCGGGCCGCGGCCCCGCTGGGCCACCCGGGCGCCACGCGGGTCCTCGACCACCTCGACGAGATGACCGCCGGCGGACACCGCCAGCCGCAGCTCGCCGCCGGGTTGCAGCGGTTGGGCGTCTCGCGGGTCGTCGTCCGCGGGGGCCTGTCCGCCGACGTCGGGGCCGTCGACCCGCAGCGGGTGGCAGCCACCCTCGCGGCCTCGCCGGGACTCACCCGGGTCTGGACCGAGGGTGACGGCTCGGAGCAGGTGAGCATCTGGCGCCTCGACTCTCCTGCCCGACCCGCGACCCTCGTGCCCACCTCCGGCCTCGTGGAGGTCGCGGGCGCACCCGAGGCATGGTTCTCGCTGGTCGCGACCGGGCTGCTCGACCCCGACGCGGTGACCACCACGGCTGGAGATGGAGCCGAGGTGCGCACCGACTCCCTTCGCTGGCAGGCGCTCAACTCCGGTCGCCCGTCGAGCCGCGGTCACGGGCCGACCCTGCCGGCGGAGGACCCACGACCACAGGTCGTCGGGACCCGAGACCTCGCGCCGGGCGGGCAGACCATGGGGCGGACGACGCGGTTCCACGACGGGATCACCGGCGTGACGACCTCCTCGAGTGCTGCTGCTCCCTTCGCGCGCTACTGGCGCAGCGCCGGGTCGGGGCCGGCGGCAATGCTCGACGGCGACGCCCGCACGGCATGGCTCAGCGGGGACGGCGAGCCGGTCCAGCGGGTGACGCTGCGGCTGCCGGAGGGTTCGCGCCCGACGGGTGTGCTCGTCCACGAGGCGTGGGGCGGCGACATCGCCGACCTCGAGGCGGTCGAGGTCGGCGGCAGCGACGGCGTCAAGCGTGAGGGCACGGAGACCTGGCGCGTCCCGCTCGACGGCCGCGCGCGTGACCGCGTGACCCTCGAGCTGCGGCGCTCCGGGGACGACCCGACCGCCGCGCAGGCCCCCGTCGGCATCCGCGAGGTCGAGCTCGAGGGTGGTCCGCGGGCCACCACGGGTCTGACCCTGCCCGAGGGCGACGGCGCGGTGCTCGTCACCCGCGATCCCAGGGGCGCGGCCGACCCGATGGCCGGCGAGGACCCGCAGGACCTCGTGCGGGACGTCGGCCGGCTGCCGGAGACCCGGGTGTCGGCGACCGTGCGACTGCGGCCCGGCGAGGAGGCCCAGGACGTCGTGACCGCGCCGTGGAGTCTTACCGGGAGCACCCAGCCGACGAGCAGCGAGGGTGCCTCGGACCTGTCGCGATGGCCGGTGGCCGCGATCGACGCCGACCCCACGACCCGGTGGCGCCCGGCCCCGGGACCGGACCCGGTGCTGACCTTCGACCTCGGCGAGCGCCGCAGCGTCGAGACGATCACGCTCGATCGTGCAGCCGGCCCGGTGACGGTCGCCACCGAGTCGGCCCGCTACGTCCTGCCGAGCGGTACGAGCCTGCGCATCCCGCCCCAGCAGACCCGACACCTCACGCTGACCTTCAGCCGGCCGCAGACCCGAGCGTCCTGGTCGGCGCCCGAGGTGACCCTGGACGGGGTCGACGGACCGAGCAGCGAGGTGAGCCTCGAGTGCAGCGAGGCGGGGGCCGTGGGGCGCGAGAGCGGGCGGATCGGGCTGGCGCTCACCGCACCCCGGCCCGCTCTCGTCGCCGGCGATGCCGTCCCCGCCACGTCCTGCGGCAGCCTGCCCGCGGGGACCGGTGTCGTGTCGGCCAGCGCGACCGCGGCCCTGCTCCCCGAGACGCTCACCCTGGTGCCGACGGACTGGACGGCCACCGAGGTCACCCCGCGGCGCAGTGTCACGAGCACGCGCGAGCACACCGGCCGCTGGACCTTCGAGGTCGGGGCCGGCGAGGAGTCCTTGCTCGTGCTCTCGCAGGGGGCCAACGACGGGTGGCGTGCGACCGACGAGCGGGGGAGAGCGCTCGAGATGACGACCGTCGACGGCTGGCGGCAGGCCGTCGTCGTCCCGGCCGGCGGTGCGCAGACCGTGACCGTCGACTTCGCGCCCAACGCGCAGCACCGCCTGGCGCTGCTCCTCGGTGCGCTGGCCGTCGTGCTGCTGGTCCTGTGGGGCGCCGTCGAGCTGTGGGTGCTCCGTCGTGCGCGGTGGGCCTTCGGCGCCGCGCAGGAGAAGCTGCCGGAGGAGCCAGCGGAAGGTGCTGCTCGGGCGCACCCGGCACCCCTCCTGGTGGCCGTGCTGCTCGGTGGGCTCGTCGGCCTGCTCGTCGCCGGGTGGTGGGGTCTGCTCGCCGGAGCGCTCGCCGCGCTCGTCCCGATCCGCTCACGCGCCCTCGCGGTCGCGGTCGTGCTCACCGCGGCCGGCCTCGCGCTCGCCGTGCTCGGGGTGGCCGAGCGTCAGTCCGCCGGCGCGCTCGTCTCGCAGGTGCTGGGGACGATCACGCTCGGGGTGCTGGCTGCCGCTCTGGTGCGGCCGTCGAGCGGTGGGCCCGACGCAGGACCGGGCGCTCCAGGACCAGCCACGACAGATGGGCCAGACCCACGCTGACGATCGTCACGAGGAGCAGGGTCGCGGCGAAGGGGGCCGCGAAGAGCCGTAGGTCGAGCACGGCGAAGACCACCTGCAGGACGAGCACGTGCCAGAGGAAGACGCCGTAGGAGGTGTCGCCGAGCCAGCGTGCCGTGCCCGCGAGCGGCGAGGTGCTGATCGTCTCCGACAGGCCCCGGGTGGTGCCCGCGAGGAGGAGGCAGGCCGCGACGAGGCCGTAGAGCACCTCGGCGGCCAGCGCCTCCGGCGCCGACGACGCGTCGATGCCACGGGGTCCGGCGACCGGGGTGGAGGCGACGAGCCAGAGCACCGCGGCGAGGGCCACGAGGGTGCCGGGACTGGTCCGCAGCACCGTGAGGCCGGGGCGCTCGGTGAGGACCACCCCCGCCCGGTCGGCGCACACGAGCACGGCCACGGCCACCCCGACGGCGAACCACGCCGCGTGCCCGAAGGCACTGGTCGCGAGCACGGCTCCCCACTGACCGTCGGGGAGTGCGGCGAGCGTCTGCAGGGCCAGGCCGCCGATCGCGATGGCGGCGCAGAGCAAGAGCACCCGGCGTGCCGCGATCGCGGGGACCTCGTGCCGGACAACGGGGGCGCACGCCGCCGCGACCACGGGCAGCAGGAGGTAGAAGGTCACCTCGCTCGTCAGGCTCCAGGTCTGCGTGAAGGCCTGGAAGGTCCGGCCGGTCCAGCCCTGCCCGATGACCAGGTGGACGAGCACGGTGGGCAGGTCGAGGACGGCAGCGGCAGCCCCGCCGAGCCAGGCGGCCACGGCGACGACGGCGACCAGTGCCAGGAGGTAACCGGGCAGGATCCGTGCCGCACGACGGAGGAGGTAGCGACCGGCGGTCCACGGGACGTCCTCGCCGAGCGCCCGCCGGACGAAGGGGGTCGACAGCAGAAAGGCGGAGAGGGCGAAGAAGACCGCCACGCCGAGCTCGCCCCGGACCGCGAGCCCGCCGACGACGCCCTCGGCGCCGGCACCGGTCCAGAAGGCCACGTGCGACAGCAGCACCAGCCAGGCCGCGACGGCCCGGAGGGCGTCCAGGCCGAGCAGGCGTGACGTGGCGCTCATCGGGGGAGCCTGTCGTGTGTCGATGCCTTCACCTACCATTCGGTAACGCTTGCCCATTCTGCCTGCTCGAGAGGACCGCGATGACCCTGCGCCCTGTCCTGCGGGCCCGTGCACCCTTGCGGGTGAGCTTCGCCGGGGGTGGCACGGACGTCGCACCCTTCACCGAGCGCGAGGGCGGCGCCGTCCTGAGCGCCACGATCGGCAGCTACGCCTACGCGACCCTGCGTCCGCGCACCGACGGGCACATCACGGTCGAGTCCCACGACTACGGGACGAGCATCGGCTACGACGTCGGTACCCCCTTCGAGCTCGGCGGGGAGCTGGACCTGCCGAAGGCGGCGATCGCCCGCATCATGGCGCTCGTGGGAGCGATGCCCTCCGAGGGGTTCGACCTCTTCCTGCACACCAACGCCCCACCCGGCTCCGGCCTGGGCAGCTCGAGTGCCGTGATGGTCGCCGTCATCCAGCTCGTCGCCCGCCACTGCGGTCTCGACCTCGGCCCGCACGAGACGGCCGAGCTGGCCTATCGGCTCGAGCGCGAGGACCTGGCGATCCCCGGTGGCTACCAGGACCAGTACGCCGCAGCCTTCGGCGGATTCAACTACATGGAGTTCCGGACCGACGGCCAGGTCGTCGTCAACCCTCTGCGGGTGCGCCCCGACACGGTGCACGAGCTCGAGCACAACATGCTGCTCGCCTACACCGGCCGCACGCGGGTGAGCGACCACATCATCGCCGACCAGGTCTCCCGCTACGAGACGGGCAACGAGGACGCCATCGCCGGTCTGCGGGCGCAGCGCGACCTCGCCGACGCGATGCGCGTGGCCCTGCTGCGGGGTCGCGTCGACGAGATCGGTCACCTCCTCGGCCAGGCCTGGCAGCAGAAGCAGCGGATGTCCTCGCGGATCACCACCCCGCTGATCTCCGAGGCCGTCGAGCACGCGCTCGCGCACGGCGCGCTCGGCGGCAAGGTGACCGGCGCCGGCGGTGGCGGCCACATGATCTTCATCTGCGAGTTCGAGAAGCGGCACGTCGTCGCCGACGAGCTCATCCGGCTCGGTCTGACCGTCTCGGAGTTCACCTTCACCAAGCACGGCGTGACCACGTGGAAGGGACAGCAATGACGGCCACCGAGGCCCACCACTCGTTGGTGACCCGACAGCTCGGCGCGGGCATCGCCGCGTGGGCGCAGCTCGCCCACGAGATCGGCGAGCCCGGGCTGGTCGCCGCGGTCGAGGCGGCCGGGCGCGACGTCGTCGACGCCCTGCACGCCGGCGGCACCCTCCTCGTCGCCGGCAACGGCGGGTCGGCGGCGATCGCGAGCCACGTCGCCGCGGAGTTCCTCGGCAAGTGCGTGCACGACCGGCACCCGCTGCCGGCGATCAGCCTCGCCGAGTCGCACTCCTCGCTCACGGCGATCGGCAACGACTACGGCTTCGACCAGGTCTTCCTCCGTGGCGTGCAGGCCTTCGGTCGTCCCGGGGACGTGCTGCTCGCGATGTCCACGTCAGGGACCAGCCCCAATGTCGTCGCGGCCCTCGCCGAGGCCCGGCGCCGCGGGGTCACGACGATCTTCATGGTGGGGGCCAAGGGGGCCGGCCAGGCCGACCTGGCCGACCACCTGCTCGTCGTCCCCTCGCAGGAGACGCCGCGGATCCAGGAGGTCCACATGCTGTGGGCGCACGCCTGGTGCGAGGCCGTCGACCTGTCGATGCAGGAGTCGGGCTGACCCCGCAGCCGTGGTGGTTCGGCCCGCAGGAGCTCGCTCCTCCCGGCGACGGAGCCCCCTTCGACCTCGTGCTGCTCGACCGTGACGGCACGATCAACGTGCGCATCCCTGACGGCTACGTCACCCGGCCGGAGGAGCTCCTCCTGCTGCCCGGGGCGGCCGACGGAGTGGCCCGGCTGACGCGCGCCGGGTGCCGGACGGTCCTGGTGACCAACCAGCGAGGCGTGGCTCGAGGTCTGCTGTCGCGGGAGGGGCTGGTGGCGGTCCACCGGCACCTGGACGCGCTCTTGGCGCCGGCGGGCGGGAGGTTGGACGCCGTCGTCGTCTGTCCCCACGAGCAGGGGGCCTGCCGCTGTCGCAAGCCGCTCGACGGGCTCTTCCGGGAGGCCCTCTCGAGGGCGCCGTGGGCGCGGGCCGAGCGCTGCGTCATGGTGGGGGACATGCCGAGCGACCTCGAGCCGGCGGCGGGTCTCGGGATGCGGACCGAGCAGGTCTCGGCGGCACGCGATCTCGCCGAGGTCGCCCGCCTTCTCGCGCCGTCGGTCCGGGGGAGTGTCGTGCAGCGTGGCGAAGGCCACGTCCCCTAGGCTGTCGCGCGGCTGCTCAGGCGCCAGCAAAGTGCTACTGTCCGGTAAGTTTCATAGGGCCAAGGAGGGTCAACTCGTGCGCAAGTACCTGTTGCCGGCGATCATCATGGGCGTCGGTGCATTCATTCTCACCATGGGGCTGCTCTTCCGGTTCTATGCCTACCCCAAGCTGGCGGTGGTCCCCAACGACCAGAACACCACGCAGATCGTCCAGGACCCCAATGCGAAGTTCTTCGACGCCGACAACGTGCGTCCCGCCGAGGGCGAGCTGACGACGACGGCGCGCATCATCGGGGACCCGCAGGCCGCCGAGGCCGCCTCCGAGGAGTCGGGTCGCGACCTGGCCGTGTGGAACAGCGGCCAGATCAGCGACAACAACGGCGACAACATCCCGATGGACGGCAGCACCGAGGTCTACGTCTTCGACCGGCACACCGGTGAGGCCGTCAACTGCTGCGGCGAGTCGAAGAACGGCGAGGAGGTCAAGCGCGACGGCCTGCTCGTGAAGTTCCCCTTCGACACCCAGAAGGACGGCTCCTACAGCTGGTGGGACAGCACGGTCGGCAAGTCCTTCCCCGTGCAGTTCGAGGGCGAGGAAGACCTGCAGGGGATGAACGTCTACAAGTTCACCCAGGAGGTCCCCGAGACCAAGTACGCCACGCGTGAGCTCCCCGGCAACCTCTTCGGCGGCTCGGACAGCTCCGGTGCCGTCAACGCCGACCGCTACTACTCCAACAAGCGCACCTTCTGGGTCGACCCGGTGACCGGCGTGGTCATCGACCGCGTCGAGGAGCAGAACCAGGAGTTCCGCCACAACGGCAAGACCCTCACCGCGCTCGAGACGACCTCCAAGTTCACCAAGGAGACCGTCGACAAGAACGTCGAGGACTACAAGTCGAAGTCCTCGCTGCTCGGCATGGTCCACAGCACCTTCCCGATCGTCTTCGCGATCCTGGGTGTCCTGCTGCTGCTGACCGGTCTGCTGCTGTCGGTGCTCATCGGCCGCCGCAGCCGCCTCGACGAGCAGCCGGCCTACGTCGACCGCGGCCCCGACCCGGTCTTCGGCAACTCCGGCCCCGACGAGACGACGGTTCGCCGCAGCGACCTGCACGGCAACTGACGCTCGCGATCGCAGCGTCCCCGTCCCCGGCCCGGGGCGGGGGCGCTGCGGCGTGCCGGGCCCCGACCTCTCAGCCGGGGCGACGGGCGACGAAGATCGCCGTCCCGGGCAGGTGCGCACCGCGCAGTGGTGACCAGCCGCCCCAGGTCTCGGTGTTGTCCGGCGGCCACTCCGGCTCGAGCAGGGCCTCGAGGACGAGGCCGGCGTCGACGATCTCGGCGATCCGGTGGCCCGTCGTGCGGTGGTGCTCCACGTAGGTGGCGCGGCCGTCGGTGGACTCGACGTAGGGCGTCTCGTCGAAGTACGAGCCGGATGCGGTGAGGCCCTCCGGCCCGGGAACGTCCGGGAAGGCCCACCGGATCGGGTGCGAGGTCGAGAAGGCCAGGCGCCCGCCCGGTCGCAGCACGCGGGCCAGCTCGGCCATGAGCGCGGCGGAGTCGGCGACGAAGGGGGTCGCGCCGTACGCCGAGAAGACGAGGTCGAAGCTGCCGTCGGCGAAGGGGAGTCGGGTTGCGTCGGCTTGGGCGAGCAGTGGCGCCGGGCCGGGGGAGCGGGCGCTGAGCGTCGCTGCGGTGGCGAGCATGCCGGCGGACAGGTCGGTCGAGACGACCCGGGCGCCGTGCGCGGCGCACCAGCGGGCGCCCTGCGCCCCGCCGCCGCCGAACTCCAGGATGGTCAGGTCGGCGAGGGACTCGACCGGGCCGAGGACGTGCAGGTCCTCCTCGGTCCAGCCCTCGGGGCCCCACACGAGGTCGGCGTCGCCGAGGAAGCGACCGTGCTCGGCGAGGTAGTCGTCCGCCTCACGGTCCCACCACCCGCGGTTGGCGGTGACCGTCTCCTCCTGTGCGCTCTCGCGCCGCAGGACGTCGTCCGGCGTGGCCGGACCGGTCGTCGTGAAGCCCTCATCCATGGGGTGGACGCTAGTCGACGGGCGGTTTTGCTCCCTTCGCCCCGATAGCACTACGATGGGCAAGCGCTTTGTGTGCCCACCCGGGCATCCGGGTGCTGCAGCACCCGTCCATCGAGATCAACTGTCCACAATCGGAGTTCCTACTACATGACTGCCAGCACGGTCGACACGACCGCCCCTCAGATCGCCGTCAACGACATCGGCACTGAGGAAGATCTTCTCGCCGCGATCGACGCCACGATCAAGGACTTCAACGACGGCGACATCGTCGAGGGTCACATCGTCAAGGTGGACCGCGACGAGGTGCTCCTCGACATCGGCTACAAGACCGAGGGTGTCATCCCCTCGCGCGAGCTGAGCATCAAGCACGACGTCGACCCCTCGGAGATCGTCACCGTCGGTGACAGCGTCGAGGCCCTCGTCCTCCAGAAGGAGGACAAGGAAGGCCGACTCATCCTGTCCAAGAAGCGTGCGCAGTACGAGCGCGCCTGGGGCACCATCGAGAAGATCAAGGAAGAGGACGGCGTCGTCACCGGCACCGTCATCGAGGTCGTCAAGGGTGGTCTCATCCTCGACATCGGCCTGCGTGGCTTCCTCCCCGCCTCCCTCGTCGAGATGCGTCGCGTCCGCGACCTCCAGCCCTACGTCGGCAAGGAGATCGAGGCCAAGATCATCGAGCTCGACAAGAACCGCAACAACGTGGTCCTGTCGCGCCGTGCCTGGCTCGAGCAGACGCAGTCCGAGGTCCGCACGACCTTCCTCAAGGAGCTCCAGAAGGGGCAGGTCCGCTCCGGCGTCGTCTCCTCGATCGTCAACTTCGGTGCCTTCGTGGACCTGGGTGGCGTCGACGGTCTCGTCCACGTCTCCGAGCTGTCCTGGAAGCACATCGACCACCCGTCCGAGGTCGTCGAGGTCGGCGACGAGGTCACCGTCGAGGTCCTGGACGTCGACATGGACCGCGAGCGTGTCTCCCTGTCGCTCAAGGCGACGCAGGAGGACCCGTGGCAGCACTTCGCCCGGACCCACGCGATCGGTCAGGTCGTCCCGGGCAAGGTCACCAAGCTCGTTCCCTTCGGTGCCTTCGTGCGCGTCGAGGACGGCATCGAAGGTCTGGTCCACATCTCCGAGCTGGCCGAGCGCCACGTGGAGCTGCCGGAGCAGGTCGTCAACGTCGGCCAGGAGATCTTCGTCAAGGTCATCGACATCGACCTCGAGCGTCGCCGCATCTCGCTGAGCCTCAAGCAGGCCAACGAGGACGGTGCCAACCTCACCGAGTTCGACCCGACGCTCTACGGCATGGCCGCCGAGTACGACGAGCAGGGCAACTACAAGTACCCCGAGGGCTTCGACCCGGAGACCAACGAGTGGCTCGAGGGCTACGACGCCCAGCGCGAGGCCTGGGAGAAGCAGTACGCCGACGCCCACGCCCGCTGGGAGGCCCACCGCGCCCAGATCGAGAAGGCCGCGGCCGACGACGCCGCTGCCGCCGAGGGCGGTGCCGACTCCGTCGCCGCCACGTCGTACAGCTCGGACAGCACCCCCGCCCCGAGCGCCGGCGCCCCGGCCGCCCCGGCGAGCGAGGGCACGCTGGCCTCCGACGAGGCCCTGGCCGCGCTCCGCGAGAAGCTCACGGGCAACTGACCCCAGGCTTCTCGAAGGGGGCGTCGCACCATCCGGTGCGGCGCCCCCTTCGTCATGCGTCGACGCCTCAGTCCTCGGCGGGTGTCATCCGTAGGCGCGCGACGCGACGACCGTCGACCCCGATGACCTCGAGGTGGTGGCCGGCGACCTCGACGACGTCACCGACCCTGGCCACGCGGCCCAGTCGAGCCATGACCAGGCCACCGGCGGTGTCGACGTCCTCGCCGGAGAGGTCAGTCCCGATGAGCTCGGACAGCTCCTCGACGTTGAGCGAACCGTCGACGACGACGGCCTCCCCGCGGTGGCGCGTGGCGTCCTCGGGGTCGGTGCCGGTGTCGTACTCGTCGTAGATCTCGCCGACCACCTCCTCGACGAGGTCCTCCATCGTCACCATGCCGGCGGTGCCGCCGTACTCGTCGACCACGAGGGCGAGGGACTGCTTGTCGCCGCGCAGCCTGGCCAGCGCAGGCAGGACGTCGAGGCTGTCGGGCAGCGCGAGGATGGGCCGGGCCAGATCGCTGACCTGCGTCGTCGCACGCGAGGCCGGGTCAGCGCGCATGAGGTCACGGATGTGGACGAAGCCCGTGACGTCGTCGACGTCGCGGCCCGTGACGGGGAAGCGGGAGTGGGAGGAGTGCACCACCTGTGCGATGGCCTCCTCGACGCTCAGGTCGCCGGCGAGGAACTCGATGTCGGTCCGGGGGCGCAGGACCCGTGCCAGGGCCCGGTCACCCGCGCGGAAGACGTCGGTGAGGATCCGCCGCGGGTAGGGGTGCAGACCCTGATGACCCTCGATGAGGTCACGGATCTCCTCGGGCGTCATCTCCTCCTCCTCGGCGGAGGTGGAACCGCCCACGAGGCGCATCACGGCGTTGGTCGAGACCGACAGCAGCCAGATCACCGGTCGCACGAGCATCGCGAAGACGCCGAGGGGAGGGCCGAGGACCCGGGTGAAGGCGAGGTTGCGCTGCATGGCCAGTCGTTTGGGGACCAGCTCACCCAGAACGAGTGAGAGATAGGCGATGAGCAGCGTCATGGCCACCAGCGCGACCGTCGCCGCGGCTCCCTCGGGAATGCCGATGGCGACCAGACCCGGGACGAGGTCGGGCGCGATGGTGGAGCCGCCGTAGGCCGAGGAGAAGAAGCCGGCGACCGTCACACCGATCTGCACGGCGGACAGGAACTGGTTGGGGTTGCGCACGAGATCGGCGAGACGGCGCCCGCGCTCACCGCCGGCCTCGAGGGCGCGCACCTGCCCCTCGCGCAGGGTGACGATGGCCATCTCGGTCGCGGCGAAGACACCCCCGACGAGGACGAAGAGCAGGACGAGCAGGAGGTTGACCAAGGTCTGTGTGTCCACGCACTGACGCTACCGATGGAGGACGACGTGCGGGCCGGCGGCCCGGCCTAGGATCGGGCGCATGCTGCGCATCGGACTGACAGGCGGGATCGGGTCGGGGAAGTCGACGGTGTCGGCGAGGCTCGCCGAGCTCGGGGCGGTCGTCGTCGACGCCGACAAGATCGCCCGTGAGGTCGTCGAGCCGGGGGAGCCGGCACTCGAGCAGATCCGGGAGCGCTTCGGGGAGCGGGTCTTCGGGCCCGACGGGGCCCTGGACCGCCCCGCCCTGGGCCGGGTCGTCTTCGGCGACCCGGCGTCGCTCGCCGCGCTCGAGGGCATCACCCATCCGGCGATCTGGCGCCGGACGGCGGAGTACTTCGCGCAGGCCGAGGAGGCCGGCACGCCGATCGGTGTCCATGACATGCCCTTGCTCGTCGAGAAGGCGATGGCGGGGGAGTACCACCTCGTCCTCGTCGTCGACACCGACGAGGAGGTCCGGCTGCAGCGCCTCGTCGAGCTGCGGGGGATGCCGCCGGAGGAGGCCCGTTCGCGGATCGCCGCCCAGGCCACCGACGAGCAACGTCGCGCCGCCGCAGACGTGCTGCTGGACAACAACGGCACGCCCGAGGAGCTCGTGGCGCAGGTCGACCGGCTCTGGCAGGAGCGGCTGACCCCCTTCGCCGACAACCTCGCCGCCGGGCGTCGACGCGAGCGCGAGCCGGTCATCACCCTCTCCGATCCGGACCCGACGTGGCCGGAGCAGGCCGGGCGCCACCTGGCGAGGATCCGGCACGCGCTCGGGGAGCGGGCCGTGACGCTCGACCACATCGGCTCCACCGCGGTGCCCGGCTTCGTGGCCAAGGACGTCCTCGACCTGCAGGTAGGGGTCTCCTCGCTGGCCGATGCCGACGAGCCGGACTTCGTCGCGGCCCTCACGGCGGCGGGGTACCCGCGGGTCGCGGGCTACGTGGCGGACACGCCGCGCGTCGACGGACGGGAGCCGCAGGAGTGGCCCAAGCGGTTCCACGGCAACTGCGAACCGGGCGTCGCGGTGCACCTGCATGTGCGTGAGGTGGGCTCTCCGGGCTGGCGGTGGGCCCTGCTCTTCCGCGACTGGCTGCGCACCGAGCCGGCTGCGCGCGAGGAGTACGCCGCGGTCAAGCGGGGGGTCGAGGCGCGGCGGCTGTCGATGGAGGACTACGCCGAGGCCAAGGAGCCGTGGTTCGACGGGATCCACGAGCGGCTCGAGGTCTGGGCGCGCGAGACCGGGTGGACCCCGGAGGGGCGCTGATGCCCTCGTACCGGGTGGCGATCGACGTGCACGGCGTGGTGCCGGGTTACGCGCCGGAGGACCTGCTGCCGCGGGCGGAGGAGCTGCTCGCCGTGGGGCACCGGGTCGAGGACCGCTCGGTCGAGCTCGTCCGGGGTCAGCCGCAGATCCACCTGAGGTTCCTCGTCACCGGCAGCCACGACGCCGCCGAGGACGACGAGGCCGAGGGCGCCGTGCGGGCGCTCGTCGTCTCGCTGGCGCCCGTCGCCTCCCTGGGGCGGTGGACGCTGCGGCGGGGACCCGGTGGGCACTGGCGCACGATCCGCAGCGGTGACTCGCGGGACGGGGTCGAGGAGCACGCGGTCGACTTCTGAGGGCTGTCGGGGGCGTGGCCTACGGTGGACACCATGCGCCCGGTGACCGATCTGCAACGCACGGTGGCTCCCTTCGAGGTCATCTCCGAGTACGAGCCGGCCGGCGACCAGCCGACCGCGATCGCCGAGCTGGCACGGCGGGTGCGCGCGGGCGAGGAGGACATCGTCCTGCTCGGTGCGACGGGCACGGGCAAGTCGGCGACGACGGCCTGGCTCATCGAGGAGGTCCAGCGGCCGACGCTCGTCATGGCGCCCAACAAGACGCTGGCTGCCCAGCTGGCCAACGAGTTCCGCGAGCTGCTCCCCAACAACGCCGTCGAGTACTTCGTCAGCTACTACGACTACTTCCAGCCCGAGGCCTACGTCCCGCAGACCGACACCTACATCGAGAAGGACAGCTCGATCAACGAGGAGGTCGAGCGGCTGCGGCACAGCGCCACCAACAGCCTGCTGACCCGTCGCGACGTCGTCGTCGTCGCCTCCGTGTCGTGCATCTACGGCCTCGGCACCCCGCAGGAGTACGTCGACCGCATGGTCAACCTGCGCGTCGGTGACGAGATCGACCGTGACGAGCTGCTGCGGCAGTTCGTCACGATGCAGTACACCCGCAACGACCTGGCCTTCACCCGCGGCACCTTCAGGGTGCGCGGCGACACGGTCGAGATCATCCCGGTCTACGAGGAGCTCGCCGTCCGGATCGAGTTCTTCGGCGACGAGATCGAGGCCATCCACACCCTCCACCCGCTGACGGGGGAGGTGGTCCGCGAGGAGGAGACTGTGCACGTCTTCCCGGCGACCCACTACGTCGCCGGCCCCGAGCGCATGGAGCGGGCCATCACCGGCATCGAGCGTGAGCTCGAGGAGCAGCTGGCCACGCTCGAGCGTCAGGGCAAGATGCTCGAGGCCCAGCGGCTGCGCATGCGCACGACTTACGACATCGAGATGATGCGCCAGGTCGGCAGCTGCGCGGGCATCGAAAACTACTCGATGCACATCGACGGGCGCTCTCCCGGCTCGGCCCCCAACTGCCTGCTCGACTACTTCCCCGAGGACTTCCTCCTCGTCATCGACGAGTCGCACCAGACCGTGCCGCAGATCGGCGCGATGTACGAGGGTGACGCCTCCCGCAAGCGCACCCTCGTCGACCACGGCTTCCGCCTGCCGAGCGCGATGGACAACCGCCCGCTCACTTGGGAGGAGTTCCTCGAGCGCATCGGCCAGACGGTCTACCTCTCGGCCACGCCGGGCGACTACGAGTTGGCCAAGGCCGACGGACACGTCGAGCAGGTGATCCGCCCGACCGGCCTCATCGACCCGGAGGTGGTGCTCAAGCCGACCAAGGGTCAGATCGACGACCTGCTCCACGAGATCCGCGAGCGTGCCGAGCGTGACGAGCGGGTGCTCGTGACCACCCTGACCAAGAAGATGGCGGAGGACCTCACCGACTACCTCCTCGACAAGGGCGTGCGGGTGCGCTATCTGCACTCCGACATCGACACCCTGCGTCGGGTCGAGCTGCTGCGCGAGCTGCGGCTGGGCGAATTCGACGTCCTCGTCGGCATCAACCTCCTGCGCGAGGGGCTCGACCTGCCCGAGGTCTCGCTCGTGAGCATCCTCGACGCCGACAAGGAGGGCTTCTTGCGCAGTGCCCGCTCGCTCATCCAGACGATCGGTCGTGCAGCGCGCAACGTGTCCGGCCAGGTCCACATGTACGCCGACAAGGTGACCCCCTCGATGCAGGAGGCGCTCGACGAGACCCAGCGCCGCCGCGACAAGCAGATCGCCTACAACCGCGAGCGGGGCATCGACCCGCAGCCCCTGCGCAAGAAGATCGCCGACATCACCGACATGCTGCAGCGCGAGGACGCCGACACCGATGCGCTGCTCGGCTCGGGGCGCAGCCAGAGCCGCGGCAAGGGCAAGAGTGCTGCGGCTGCGGACGAGAGCGCGGCGCGGCGCGAGCGCGACCTGCCGGCGAGCGAGCTGGCCAGACTCATCCAGGAGCTCACCGACCAGATGCACCAGGCGGCGACCGACCTGCACTTCGAGCTCGCAGCCCGGCTGCGCGACGAGATCGGCGACCTGAAGAAGGAGCTGCGGCAGATGACGGCCGCGACCCGCTAGGGTGTCACCACGGGTCCCGGTCCCAGATGGCTCGCGTTACCCGCATCGCGTGGTGTGACGTGAGAGACTTCGAGAAGCCAGCGGAGGGGAGTATCCCCCAGCGATGTCTCGTCAGCACGGTCGGTCCGCCGACCCGGGGCATCGGCCCACACGGGTGGGAGAGACCTCCGGACGCATGACCCCTGTCCGGAAGGTTCCCCTTGTCCACCATCTCCACTCTCCAACCCGCGATCATCAGCGGCGGCACCATGGACGTGCCGACCTGGGCGTGGCTGCTCACGCTCGCTGTCGCGGCGGCGGTGCTCACCTTCGACGTCATCCACGTCGCCCGCAACCCGCACGTGCCCTCCACGCGCGAGGTCGCGACCGTCCTCGGGATCTACGTCTCGGCGGCCGTCCTCTTCGGGATCGGCCTCTGGTACGCCGAGGGTGGTGAGCGCGGCACCGAGTTCTTCGCCGGCTGGTTGACCGAGTACTCGCTCTCGATCGACAACCTCTTCATCTTCATCATCATCATGGCGAAGTTCGGGGTCCCCGGACGCTTCCAGCAGACCGCGCTGCTCTGGGGCATCATCATCGCCATCGTCCTGCGGACGATCTTCATCTTCGTCGGCGCGGCCGCGATCAACCAGTTTGCCTGGGTGTTCTACATCTTCGGCGCTTTCCTCATCTACACCGCCGTCAAGCTCGCGACCGAGAGCCACGACGAGGAGGACGACTGGGAGCCCAACGGCATCATCAAGTGGTTCCAGCGCACCGTGCCGAGCACGACCGAGTGGTCCTCCAAGCTCTTCACGAAGGAGAACGGCAAGCGCGTCGCGACCCCGATCTTCATCGTCGTCATCGCCCTGGGCATGACCGACCTGCTGTTCGCGCTCGATTCCATCCCGGCGATCTACGGCCTCACCAAGGAGCCCTACATCGTGCTGACGGCCAACCTCTTCGCCCTCATGGGTCTGCGGCAGCTGTACTTCCTCATCGGTGGTCTGCTGAAGAAGCTCGTCTACATGAGCCTGGGTCTGTCGGTCCTGCTCGCCTTCATCGGCGTCAAGCTCATCCTGCACGCCCTCCACGAGAACACGCTGCCCTTCATCAACGGCGGCGAGCACGTGGGCGTCCCGGAGATCCCGATCACCGTCTCGCTCGGCGCGATCGTCCTCATCCTCGGCGTGACGACCGTGGCCAGCCTCTGGAAGTCCAACAGGGACGCCAAGCAGGGCATCGACTCCAGTCACTGACCGCACGCCCGACCGCACCTCGAAGGGGGTGGCTCACCGCGAGGTGGGCCACCCCCTTCGTGCTGCCGTCACGGAGGGCCGCTCAGGCGGGCAGGTCCGGCTGGCGCCTCCTGCCGGCGCCCAGACCGAGGACGAGGAAGCTGGCGAGCACGACGAGGGCCATCCCGGTGAGCTGGACGGGGTCGAGCCGCTGGCCGAGGACCAGCAGACCCGCGAGCGCGGCGACCGCGGGCTCCAGGCTGAGCAGGATCCCGAAGACGGCGGGGGCCAGCCGCCGCAGCGCGAGCAGCTCGAGGGAGTACGGCAGCACCGAGGAGAGCACGGCGATCCCCAGTCCCTTGAGCAGGACGGTGCCGTCCCAGGCCGAGGTGCCGTGGACGCTCACGTCCCAGATGCCGAAGGGCAGGACGACGGCGGTCGCCACGACCATGGCCAGCGCCAGCCCCTCCAGCTGCGGGAAGGCAGCGCCGGTGCGACCGGAGAAGACGATGTAGGCGGCCCAGCAGGCACCCGCGAGGAGCGCCAGCACGATGCCGGTGCGCTCGAGGTCGGCGAAGGGGAGGCTCAGGGCCTGCGAGATGAGCACGACCCCGACGCCGGCCGCGGCGACCGCGAGGAGGTCGCGGGGGCGGCGGGAGAGCACGGCCGCGAGCGTCAGCGGTCCGATGAACTCGATGGTCACCGCGACGCCGATCGGCAGGTGCCCGAGCGAGGCGTAGAAGGCGAAGTTCATCAGGCCGAGCGCGAGCCCGAAGCAGCCCACGGTGGCCCAGTCCCGGGGGCGGTGACCGCGCCATCTCGGTCGGGCGAAGAGCAGCAGCAGCGCGGTCGCGATGAGCAGCCGGAGGACGACGGATCCGGCGGCGCCGATCTGCGGGACGAGGGTCGCGGCGAGGGCACCGCCGAACTGGACAGACACCACTCCGGCGAGCACGAGGAGCGGGGCTGGAACGGCATCGACACGTCTCACGGCGTCACCCTAGTCTTCGCCCCATGGCGACCTATCTGTCCTTCCTCGCCCTGGTCCTCGTCATCACGATCGCCCCGGGTCCGGACACCGCACTCACCCTGCGTGCCGCGCTCGTCCGCGGGCGTGGTGCCGGGCTGCTGACCATGGTCGGAGTGAGCTGTGCGGGCGCCGTGCAGGGCCTGCTCGCAGCCGGTGGGCTGGGCGCGATCATCGTCGCCAGTGAGCCGCTCTTCCTCACGGTCAAGTGGGTAGGTGCGGCCTATCTCCTGTGGCTGGGTGGCCACGCACTGTGGACGGCCTGGCGCGGGGACGTCTCGGCGGAGGCCGCCCGGGAGCCGGAGTCGCGCGGGCGTGGCGGTCGGGGTCGGCTCTTCGCCCAGGGCTTCCTGTGCAACATCACCAACCCCAAGGTGCTGGCCTTCAACCTCGCCGTGCTGCCGCAGTTCGTCGGTGACCGCGCCGGTCTGCCCGTCCTCGCGCTCTACGCCCTGAGCCTCGTGGCCCTCGGGTCGCTCTACCTGTCGACGGTCGTGCTGCTCGCCGACCGGGCCCGGTCCTTCCTGTCCGCCCCGCGGGTGCGTCGACGGATCGAAGGGGGCATGGGCGCGGCGATGATCGGCTTCAGCGCCAAGGTCGCCACGACCCACTGACCCTCACCAGCCGCGCTCGCGCCACTCGTCGAGGTGCGGGCGCTCGGCGCCGAGGGTGGTGTCGGAGCCATGGCCGGGGTAGACCCAGGTGTCGTCGTCGTAGACGTCGAAGACCCGCTGGGTGACGTCGGCGAAGAGCGCGTCGAAGCTCTGCCCCTCCATCTTGGTGTTGCCCACACCGCCGGGGAAGAGGCTGTCCCCGGTGAAGAGGTGCGTGTGCCCCTGCGGATCGTCGTAGGCCAGGGCCACCGAGCCCGGGGTGTGCCCGCGCAGGTGGACGACGTCGAGGGTGATCTCACCGAAGCGCACGGCGTCGCCGTGCTGCAGTCGCACGTCGGGCGCGAGCGGCAGGGCGTCGGCGTCGTCCTCGCCCGCCTGGGTCGTGGGGGAGAAGGTCTGAGCGGTCTCCTCGAGGGCACGCACGTGGTCCCAGTGCTGGTGCGTCGTCACCAGCTGGGCGAGGCCCGACCCACCGGCGGCGACGAGCTCACGGATGCGCTCCCCTTCGTCCGCGGCGTCGACGAGCAGCTGCTCGCCGGTGGCGCGGCAGGTGAGGAGGTAGACGTTGTTGTGCATCTGCGAGACGGCCATCTTGCGGATCGTCAGGTGGGCCAGCTCGCGGGTCGACCACGGGCCGCCCGGCTGGACGTCCGGGTCGTAGGCGTCGGTGGGGGTGCTCATGCGGGGTCTCCTTCGTCGGGGGTGGCGGCCGCGGCGGCCTCGGCGTCGCGCAGGGCATAGGCAGCGCCGATGAGGGTCAGGTGGCTGAAGGCCTGCGGGAAGTTGCCGGCCTGGCGGTCGCCCTCGACGTCGTACTCCTCGGCGACGAGGCCCACGTCGTTGAGCAGGCCGCACAGGCGCTGCATCAGCGCGTGGCCCTTGTCGAGCTGTCCGGTGAGGGCATAGGCGCTGACGAGCCACCACGAGCAGGCGAGGAAGGGGTGCTCGTCGCCGGCGAGCCCGTCGACACCGCTCTCCGTGCGGTAGCGCAGGAGGAACCCGTCGCGCATGAGGTCGCGCTCGACCGCGGCGACGGTGCCGAGGACCCGAGGGTCGTCGGGCGGGAGGAATCCCACCATCGGGATGAGCAGGAGGGAGGCGTCGACCTCGTCGGTGTCGTAGTGCTGGGTGAAGGTCTGCTTGGCGTCGTTCCAGCCACGCTCGAGGACGTCGGCGCGAACCCGCTCACGCAGGTCGCGCCAGAGCTCGACCTCGCCCTCGTAGCCGTGGACCTCCACCGCCCGGATGGCCCGGTCGAAGGCGGCCCAGACCATGACCCGGGAGTGGGTGAAGTGGCGCAGCGGACCACGGATCTCCCACAGGCCATTGTCGGCCTGGTCCCAGTGCTCGGCGAGGTTGTTGACGAGCGAGCGCTGCACGGCCCACGACTGGGGCGACTCCTGCAGACCCTGGGCCCGAGCGTCCTCGAGGGCGATCATCACCTCGCCGAGGACGTCGGTCTGCTTCTGGTCGACGGCGCCGTTGCCGATGCGGACGGGGCGGCTGTCGGCGTAGCCGGGCAGATGGTCGAGCTCGTGCTCGGGCAGCTCGCGTCCGCCGTCGACGGCGTACATGATCTGCATGTCCTCGGGGTCCCCGGCGATCGCCCGGACGAGCCAGTCACGCCAGAGCTTGGTCGTGCCGACGTAGCCGGACTTCAGCAGGGCCTCGAGCGTGAGCGATGCATCGCGCAGCCAGCAGTAGCGGTAGTCCCAGTTGCGCACGCCGCCGAAGTCCTCCGGAAGGCTGGTGGTCGCGGCCGCGACGATGCCGCCCCGGCGGGTGTCGGTGAGCAGGCGAAGGGTGAGCAGCGACCGGACCACCTCGGCCCGGTAGGGGCCCTCGTAGGTGCAGCGGGAGGCCCACTGCGACGAGCGCTCGTGGGTGGCCCCGATGCGGGAGCTGATGTCGAGCGGCGGCGGGATGGCCTTGTAGGAGGCGAACCACGTCGTGGAGAAGTTGTAGTGCTCGCCGGCGCGCACGGTCCAGCGGTCGCGGTGGTGGTGGCCGTCGGGGCGCGGCAGGCGGGAGCCACGCAGGACGAGCATGTCGTTGCCGGCGATGGCGGTGATGACCTCGTCGTCGAGCTCGTGGCCGGGGGAGTGCGCGACCCAGGGCCGGATGCGGCCGTAGCCGAAGCGCACGACCCACTCGTGCTCCATCTCCACCTCGCCCTCGAGTCCTTCGACGACGCGCACGAGGTCGGCCCGGCCGTCGCCCAGCGGCATGAGGTCGGTTACCCGCACGGTGCCGGTCGCCGTGCGGTGGACCGTCTCGAGGATGAAGGAGTCGCCGCGGTAGGAGCGGGTCGTCGTCGCCTTGCCGACCGGCCCGATGAGCCACCGACCGTGCTCGGGGGTGCCGAGGAGCGCGGTGAAGCAGGAGGAGGAGTCGAAACGGGGGAGGCAGAGCCAGTCGACGGATCCCCCCTTCGACACCAGGGCGGCGGTCTCGGTGTCACCGATGGCGGCGTAGTCCTCGATCGGGGTACTCATCCGGACAGGCTAGGCCCTGTGGCGGCCGCCTCGCCGGAGGCCTGGCGGCGTTGTCGGTGGCGCCACTTAGGGTGGAGGGCGTGACTGCTGCCAAGGCTTCTGGCTCCCGCCTGCACGACCGGATCGTCGTCCAGGGGGCCCGTGAGCACAACCTGAAAGACATCCACGTCGACATCCCGCGCGACTCGCTCGTCGTCTTCACCGGTCTGTCCGGCTCGGGCAAGTCGTCGCTGGCCTTCGACACGATCTTCGCCGAGGGTCAACGCCGCTATGTCGAGTCGTTGTCGGCCTATGCCCGGCAGTTCCTCGGCCAGATGGACAAGCCGGACGTCGACTTCATCGAGGGCCTGTCGCCGGCGGTCTCCATCGACCAGAAGTCGACCAACCGCAACCCGCGGTCGACGGTCGGGACGATCACCGAGGTCCACGACTACCTGCGTCTGCTCTTCGCGCGCGTCGGGCGGCCGCACTGCCCGGTCTGCGGCGAGCCGATCACCCGGCAGAGTCCGCAGCAGATCGTCGACCGGCTGCTTGAGCTGCCGGAGCGCACCCGCTTCCAGGTCCTCGCGCCGGTGGTCCGCGCTCGCAAGGGCGAGTTCGTCGACCTCTTCGCGGAGCTGCGGACCAAGGGCTACAGCCGGGCCCTGGTCGACGGCGAGGTGGTCTCGCTCGCCGAGCCCCCCACCCTCGAAAAGCAGGTTAAGCACACCATCGACGTCGTCGTCGACCGCCTCGTGTCCAAGGGGCCCGAGGACCGGGCTGCCAAGCAGCGGGTCACCGACTCGGTGGAGACCGCGCTCGGGCTCGCCGGGGGCGTCCTCGTCATCGACTTCGTCGACCTCGACGAGGACGACCCGCAGCGGCAGCGCCGTTACTCCGAGACGATGGCCTGCCCCAACGACCACCCGCTGAACATCGACGAGATCGAGCCGCGCTCCTTCTCCTTCAACTCTCCCTTCGGCGCCTGCCCCAAGTGCACCGGTCTGGGCACCGAGCTCGAGGTCGACCCGGAGCTCGTCGTGCCCGACGACGACCTGACGCTGGCCGAGGGCGCCATCGCCCCGTGGGCCCAGGGCACGCAGTCGGCGCAGTACTTCCAGCGGACCATGGCCGCGCTGGGCGACGACTTGGGCTTCGACATGGACACCCCGTGGCGGGCTCTTCCGAGCCGCGCCCGCACGGCGCTCCTCGAGGGGCGCAACCACAAGGTGCACGTCAAGTACCGCAACCGCTTCGGCCGGGAGCGCTCCTACAGCACGGGCTTCGAGGGGGTCATCCCCTTCATCAAGCGCCGCCACACCGAGACCGAGTCGGACTGGAGCCGGGAGAAGTACGAGGGCTACATGCGGGAGATCCCGTGCCCGACGTGCGCCGGTACTCGCCTGAAGCCCGAGTCGCTCGCCGTCCTCGTCGGTGGCCGCAGCATCGCCGACGTCTCGTCGCTGTCGATCCGTGAGGCCGCAGGCTTCCTCGACACCGTCGACTTCTCCGACCGTGAGCGGCAGATCGCCGAGCAGGTGATCAAGGAGATCAACGCCCGACTCGGGTTCCTGCTCGACGTGGGTCTGGAGTACCTCTCCCTGTCGCGCGCGGCCGGCACGCTGTCGGGCGGCGAGGCCCAGCGCATCCGTCTGGCCACGCAGATCGGGTCGGGCCTCGTCGGCGTGCTCTACGTGCTCGACGAGCCGAGCATCGGTCTGCACCAGCGGGACAACCACCGACTCATCGAGACGCTGACCCGGTTGCGTGACCTCGGCAACACACTCATCGTCGTCGAGCACGACGAGGACACCATCGCGGCCTCCGACTGGGTCGTCGACATCGGTCCGGGCGCCGGTGAGCACGGGGGGCACGTCGTGCACTCGGGCCCACTCGCGGAGCTGTTGACGAGCGAGCGCTCGGTCACCGGCCGTTACCTCGCGGGCGAGCTGGAGATCCCGGTCCCCGAGGTACGCCGGCCCCAGCAACCCGGCCGTGAGCTGACGGTCAAGGGCGCCCGCGAGCACAACCTCGCCGGGGTCGAGGTCGACTTCCCGCTCGGCAACTTCATCGCCGTCACGGGCGTCTCGGGCTCCGGCAAGTCGACGCTCGTCAACGACATCCTCTACAACGTCCTGGCCAACAAGCTCAATGGCGCCCGGCGGGTCCCGGGCCGGCACAAGACGGTCACCGGTCTGGAGCAGCTCGACAAGGTCGTGCACGTCGACCAGAGCCCCATCGGGCGCACACCGCGGTCCAACCCCGCGACCTACACAGGGGTCTTCGACCACGTGCGCAAGCTCTTCGCCGCCACGAGCGAGGCCAAGGTTCGTGGCTACCAGCCCGGTCGCTTCTCCTTCAACGTCAAGGGCGGTCGCTGCGACGCCTGCTCCGGTGACGGCACCCTGAAGATCGAGATGAACTTCCTGCCGGACGTCTACGTGCCGTGCGAGGTCTGCCACGGTGCGCGCTACAACCGCGAGACGCTCGAGGTGCACTTCAAGGGCAAGAACATCGCCGAGGTGCTCGACATGCCGATCGAGGAGGCCGAGGACTTCTTCGCCGCGGTCCCGGCCATCGCGCGGCACATGAAGACGCTCAACGCCGTGGGCCTCGGCTACGTCCGCCTCGGCCAGCCGGCGACCACGCTCTCCGGTGGTGAGGCACAGCGCGTCAAGCTGGCCGCCGAGCTGCAGAAGCGCTCCAACGGCCGAACGATCTACGTGCTCGACGAGCCGACGACCGGTCTGCACTTCGAGGACATCCGCAAGCTGCTGCTCGTCCTCCAGGGGCTCGTCGACAAGGGCAACACCGTCCTGGTCATCGAGCACAACCTCGACGTCATCAAGTGCGCCGACTGGATCGTCGACATGGGCCCCGAGGGAGGCTCCGGGGGAGGCACCGTCGTCGCCACCGGCACCCCCGAGCAGGTGGCCGCCGTCCCTGCGTCCTTCACGGGGCAGTTCCTCGCCCCGGTCCTCGCCAAGAGCGCCACGCAGCCGATCGTCGGCGAGCTCGTCGAGGGCACTCCGCCCCCCACCAAGAAGGCGACGGCCAAGAAGAAGAGCGCTGCGAAGAAGGCCACAGCGACCAAGAAGAAGGCAGCCGCGGCGAAGACCCCAGCGAAGACGCCGGCGGCCAAGAAGGCGACGGTCTCGAGCAAGGCGACCGCAGCAGCCCGCCGCGCCAAGAAGGCCGGCTGACAGAGCGGGAAGGTGAGGAGGGGGTCGGCGCACATCAAGCCGAAGTCCGGCACGTCAACCCGCGCCTGCGGGGGAACGAAGGGACTTCGGCGGGCGCCGACCCCCTCCTCGCCGCCCCAGCCAAGGGAGCGGCGAGGAGGGAAGAGGATCAGTCCTCGCCGAGGTAGGCCTTGCGCACCTCGTCGGAGTGGAGCAGCTCGTGGCCGGTGCCCTGGGTGACGATCTTGCCCACCTCGAGCACATAGCCCTTGGTCGCGAGCTTGAGTGCCGCACGGGCATTTTGCTCGACGAGCAGGATCGTCGTGCCCTGGGACTGCAGGGTCTTCACCGTCGCCATGATCCGCTTCATCATGATCGGCGAGAGACCCATGGAGGGCTCGTCGAGCATGAGGAGCTTGGGACGCGAGAGCATCGCGCGGCCCATGGCGAGCATCTGCTGCTCGCCACCGGAGAACGTGCCGGCCGGCTGGTCCCGACGTTCTCCGAGGATCGGGAAGAGCTCGTAGGCGGCCTGGATGTCCTTGCCCACCTCCTTGTCCCGGCGACCGAAGGCACCCAGACGCAAATTCTCCTCAACGGTCATCCGAGGGAAGATCCGTCGACCCTCGGGGGAGTGGGCCAGGCCCATGCCCACGATCTGGTGCGCGGCGGTGTTGTCGATGCGCTCCCCGCGGAAGAGGATCTCGCCACCGCTCGGCCGGAGCAGCCCGGAGATCGTGCGCAGCGTCGTCGTCTTGCCGGCGCCGTTGGTGCCGATGAGGGTGACGACCTCGCCCTCGTCGACGCTGAATGAGATGCCCTTGACGGCGACGATCTTGCCGTAGGAGACCTCCAGGTCCTTGACCTCGAGCATTGCGCTCATCGGCCCTCCTCCTCGTCCGTGGCCGCGCTGAAGGTCGTCTCGACCTCGAGAGGGGCGACCTCTTCGTCCTCGTCCTCGGCCCCACCGATGTAGGCCTCGATGACCCGTGGGTCTGACTGGACCTCACCGGGGGTGCCCTGGACGAGGACCTCACCCCGCACCAGGCAGAGCACGCGGTCGCAGAGGTTGAAGATGAAGCGCATGTCGTGCTCGATGACGACGACCGCCAGGCCGGAGTCGCGGATCTTGAAGATCAGCTCCATGGCCTGCTCGGTCTCGCGCGGGTTCATGCCGGCGGTCGGCTCGTCGAGCAGCAGCACCTTGGGATCGGTCGCGAGGGCGCGGGCGATCTCGAGGCGGCGCTGGTCGCCGTAGGGCATGTTGCGAGCGAGCAGGTGAGCGCTGCTGCCCAGGCCGACGTACTTGAGCAGCTCGTGCGCCTTCTCGGTCGTCTCCCGCTCCTCGCGGCGGAACTTCGGACCCCGGATGATCGAGGTGAAGGCTCCGGACGAGGTGCGGCAGAAGCGCCCGACCATGACGTTCTCGAGGGCGGTCATGTTGCCGAAGAGACGGATGTTCTGGAAGGTACGCGCCATGCCGGCCCGGACCACGGCCCGAGGCTTCGGCGGGATCTGGGTGCCGAAGAGCGAGACCTGACCCTCGGTGGGCTTGTACATGCCCGTGAGGCAGTTGAAGAAGGTCGTCTTGCCGGCGCCGTTGGGGCCGATGAGGCCGACGATCTCGCCCTCGCGGACCTCCATCGACACGTCGCCCACGGCCACGAGACCACCGAAGCGCATGGTGACGTTGCGGGCATCGAGGATGACCCCGGCGTCCCCCTTCGCCGGCGGAGCGGTCGGGGTGTCGGTTGCGGTGCTCACTTGGCTGCCTCCAGCTCGTCGATGACCAGTGTCCCGGCCAGCTCCTCGTCGTCGTCGTGGAACTCCAGCTGTCGACGCTTGTTCGCGATGAGCCCCTCCGGGCGGAACCGCATCATGATGACGAGCACGAGCCCGAACATCAGCAGCCGGTACTCGTCGAGGTCACGCATCTTCTCGGGCAGGAACTTCAGGATCGCCGCGCCGATGAGGACGCCACCGACCGTGCCCATGCCGCCGAGGACGACGGCGGCGAGCAGGAAGGCGGACTCGAGGAAGATGTAGCTGTCCGGTGAGACCGCCTGGTCCATGTGGGCCTTGACCGTGCCGGCCATGCCCGCGAGCGAGGCACCACCGGCGAAGGCGAGCAGCTTGAGCCCGAAGACGTTGACGCCCATGGCCTCGGCGGCCCGCTCGTCCTCACGGATGGCCACCCACCCACGACCGATGCGCGAGTTGTTGAGGTGGGAGAAGACGACGATGACGAAGACGATGAGCGCGATGAGCACGAAGTAGTAGTTGCCCGCCCGCGGGATGTCGATGCCGAAGAACGTGTGCGTGTCGCCGAAGTTGAACCCGAAGAAGTTCAGGTCGGGGATGGCGTTGATGCCGTTGGACCCACGGGTGATCATCGGGCCCGACGTGCCGTCGAGGTTGAACATCGCCAACCGGAAAATCTCACCGAAGGCGAGGGTGACGATGGCGAGGTAGTCGCCCGAGACCCGCAGCGTCGGGGAGCCGATGATCAGGCCGAGGATGCTCGAGACGAGCCCACCGATGATCATGACGACGAGGAAGGGTGGCTTCCAGCCGATCGTCGCGAAGGCCGACATCGACATCGAGGCCCCGACGTAGGCACCGGCACCGAGGAAGGCGATGTAGCCCAGGTCGAGCAGGCCGGCCAGGCCGACGACGATGTTCAGACCCAACGCGGTGGCCGCGAAGATCAGGACATTGCCGGCGATCGTCAGGTTGGCCTCGGAGCCGCCTTGGGTGAAGGGGAAGGCGAGCGCCACGACGAAGGTTGCCAAGGTGAAGACCCGGCGGTGCCGCCCGGTGACCCCGCCGAGCCATGCCCCGAGGTTGGAGCGGGTGATCGTCAGGGTGGCGCCGATGAGGGCCAGGACGAGCAGCAGCAGGACCCACGGCTCAGGACGCTTGAGGGCGTACTGGGCGACGTAGAGGGCGGCACCGAGGAGCAGCGCGATGATGATGATCTCGAGCCAAGCCGGCAGCTCGACGACGGCCGGGTCGAGGACCTTGGTCTCCGCGCGCAGGTAGCCGCCCGCGGTGATGAGGAGCGAGGCGACCAGTGCGACCCAGACCCCTTCGTTGGCATTGATCAGGCCGGAGGTCTCGATGGTGATGGCCAGCAGGGACACGGCGGAGAAGGCGACGCCGGTGATGCCGAGCGTGCGCAGGCCGCGCGCGGGGTCGATGTACTCCGACCAGCTGCTGAGCGGCCCGGCGGCCACGAGCGCGAGCAGGAGCGCCAGGGCGCCCAGGAGCATCGCGTAGACCTGCAGCGTGACCGGCCAGAAGCGGATGGAGATGTCGCCGAAGATGGGCTCGTAGCTCCACGAGAGCAGCCCGGAGACGATGAGCAGGACTGAACCGACGACGGCGAGGATGCCGCCGAGCCGGGGATTGCGAGACAGCGTCGTCATGCGCGGTCCACCACCTTTGCGCCCATGATGCCCTGCGGTCGGAAGACGAGGACGAGGATGAGGATGGAGAAGGCCCAGATGTCCTTCCACGGCGAGCCGCCGGGCAGGTACTGGATGGCCATGGCCTCGAGGACACCGAGGACGAGGCCGCCGACGACGGCGCCCTGGATGTTGCCGATGCCGCCGAGGACGGCGGCGGTGAAGGCCTTGAGGCCGTAGATGAAGCCCATCTTGAAGTTGATGTTGGTCGTCTGCAGGCCGTAGGCGACGCCGGCGATCGCGGCCAGCGCGGCGCCCACGGCGAAGGCCGTGACGATCATCCGGTCGACGTTGATGCCCATGAGGCGAGCGGTGTCGGGATCCTGGGAGACGGCCTGCATCGCGCGGCCCGTGCGGGTGCGGTTGATGTAGTACCAGAGGCCGACGGCGCAGATCGCCAGGCAGGCGATGGTGAAGAGCGCCGGCCGCTGGAGCGTGACCCCGCCGAGGTTGAAGGCCTCACCGGAGATCCCGTCGACCCGGGGGAAGACGACCTTCTGCTTCGCCGACGGGAAGTCGAAGGGGTTGACGTCGGAGACGAAGAGGGTCGGGTCGTTGTAGCCGACCCGGACCAGCTCCTGCAGGAAGACGGAGATGCCGATGGCCGTGATGAGCGGGGCCAGTCGTGGCGCGCTGCGCAGCGGACGGTAGGCGACGCGTTCCATGACGACGGCCACGGTGACCGAGGCGGCGACGGCCCCGATGAGGATGAGCGGCAGCGTCCACAGGGCGGTGGTGCCCGGGAAGAGGATCAGCGAGGTCGACAGGGCGCCGAAGGCGCCGATCATGAAGATCTCGCCGTGCGCGAAGTTGATGAGCTGGATGATGCCGTAGACGACGGTGTAGCCGACGGCGATGAGTGCGTACAAAGACCCGATGGTCAGACCGTTGACGATCTGCTGGGCGACTTGTTCCACGTGTCCTCCTGGGCGTGGCCGCAGGTCGTGCGGCCACCACGGGGCGTCGAGGGGTGGGCGACGGATGGCGAAGGGGGCTGGCAGGGGTGGGGCGGGGTGCGTCAACACCCCGCCCCACCTGCGGTCAGACCGTGCAGGTCATGACCGCATCGATCACTTGAACTCCTCCGTGAGGACGTCCGTCCACTCGCCGTCCTTGACCTCGTAGGCGGTGAGGACTCGCGTGGTGTTGTCGCCGTACTCGTCGAAGGAGACCTTGCCGGTGACTCCGTCGAACTCGACGTCGGCCATCGCGTCGATCGTCGCCTGACGAGCGTCCTCGACGGTGTCGGCGTCCTTGAGCGAGACCTTCATCGCCTCGATGATGGACTGGCCGGCGTCGTAGGCGTAGGCACCGTAGGCCTCGGCCGGGTCGCTGTAGCCGGCAGCCTCGTAGTCCTCGAGGAACTTCTTGCCGGCGTCCAGGCTCTCCGTGGGAGCGCCGACCGAGGTGGCCAGGTCGCCGTCGGACCCGTCGCCCGCGAGCTTGATGAACTCGGGCGAGAAGATGCCGTCGCCACCCATGAGCGGCACCTTGAGGCCACCGGCCTTGAGCTGCTGGCTCAGCGGGGCGGCCTGCGGGTACTCACCGCCGTAGTAGACGGCCTTGGGGTCCTTGGCCTTGAGTGAGGAGACGACGGCGTCGTACTTGTCCTCGTCGGGGTTGATCGTCTCGGCGGCGACGACCTTGCCCCCGAGCTTCTTGTACTCCTTGGTGAAGGCGTCGACGAGGCCCTGGCCGTAGGTCTTCTTGTCGTGGACCGTCGCCAGCTCCTTGATGCCGGCCTCGTTGTAGAGGTAGCGAGCGGCGAAGGGGCCCTGGACGGTGTCGGTCGTGCACACGCGGTAGTAGCTGGCGTAGACGCGCTCGGGCGAGTCGTCCGGCTTGGCGCCCCGGGTGAGGGTCGGGTTGGTGTTGGCCGGCGAGACCATGGTGATCTTCGCCTTGTCGAGGATCGGCTGGACCGGGCCGGCCACCGAGCTGTTGAGGGTGCCGACGACACCGATGACCTCGTCGTCCGAGGCCAGCTGGGAGGCGGCGTTCTTGCCGACCTCGGGCTTGCCCTCGTCGTCCTGGGCGACGACCTCGATCTCCCAGTCACCGAGGTCACCGGACTCGTTGGCCTGCTCGGCCGCGAGCTCGACCGAGTGCTGGATGCCGAGACCGAGAGCGGACAGGTCGCCCGAGAGCGGCGAGATGACGCCGATCTTCACGACCTTCTTGTCGCCCCCGCCGTCGCCGTCTCCGGAACCGCCGCTGTCACCGCCGCGGGTCCCGCATGCGGACAGGGCCATGGTGGCGACGAGCATGGTCGCCCCCGTTGAGATGACGGAACGCCTGATCACGTGTCCTCCTGATGAAGAAGTGTGGCCCTTGGGCCGCGGCCGGCGACCTGGGTGTCGCGGGCTGTGGAGGGACAGTAATCCGGTCTGACTGTGTTCTGACCCACATTGGGGGCAGCCGTGTCCTGCTCGTTACCAAGTGGTCGCCCAGACGGGTTACCGGCGGGTCATGCATGGTGCATGCACAGGTGGCGGTGGGACGATCAGGTTCCGTTCACCCCTTCGACTCGAGGCCCGACATGACGACGACGCGACGCACCGCACTGACCATCGCCGCAGCAGGCGGCACCGTGGCCCTCTCGGCCTGCGGCGGGGACGAAGGGGGGAGCGGCGGCAGTGGCGCAGGAGGCTCGGCATCGTCCGGCGACAGCGTGAGCGTCGCGGCCGCCGACGTCCCCGAGGGCGGCGGTCTCGTCGAGGGCCAGGTCGTCGTCACCCAGCCGAGCGCGGGGGAGTTCAAGGCCTTCGACGGCACCTGCCCGCACCAGGGCTGCGCGGTGACCCGGGTGACGACCGAGGCGATCTTCTGCCCCTGCCACGGCAGCGAGTTCGACCTCACCGACGGGTCGGTCCTCAAGGGGCCGGCCACGGAGGGGCTCACCGCCAGGACCGCGACCGTCGACGGCGACCAGGTCACCGTCTCGTAGGGTCGGGGGGTGGCAGACCCCTCGACCTACCGCCCCGCTCCCGGGTCGATCCCGACCGACCCCGGCGTCTACCGCTTCCGTGACGAGCACGGGCGGGTCATCTACGTGGGCAAGGCCAAGTCGCTGCGCTCGCGGCTGTCCTCCTACTTCCAGGACATCTCGGCCCTGCACCCGCGCACCTCGCGGATGGTGCGCACCGGGGCCAGCGTCGAGTGGACCGTCGTCGCGACCGAGGTCGAGGCGCTGCAGCTGGAGTACGCGTGGATCAAGGAGTTCGACCCGCGCTTCAACGTCAAGTACCGCGACGACAAGTCCTACCCCTACCTCGCGGTGACCATGGGCGAGGACTACCCGCGCGCCCAGGTGCTGCGTGGGGCCAAGCGCAAGGGGACGCGCTACTTCGGCCCCTACACCCACGCCTGGGCGATCCGCGAGACCCTCGACCTGCTGCTGCGGGTCTTCCCCGTGCGCACCTGCAGCAAGGGCGTCTTCCGTCGGGCCGAGCAGTCCGGCCGCCCCTGCCTGCTCGGCTACATCGACAAGTGCTCCGCCCCCTGCGTCGGCCGGGTGAGCGCCGACGAGCACCGCGCCATCGCCCAAGAGCTGTGCGACTTCCTCGCCGGTGACACCGCCCGCTTCGTGCGCCGGCTGGAGCGGCAGATGAAGGCGGCTGCCGCGAACCTCGACTTCGAGCAGGCCGCCCGCCTGCGCGACGACGTCGCCGCCCTGACCAAGGCCCTGGAGAAGTCGGCCGTCGTCCTGCCCGACGGCACCGATGCCGACGTCTTCGCGCTCGCCGACGACGAGCTGGAGGTGGCCATCCAGGTCTTCCACGTGCGCGGTGGCCGCATCCGCGGCCAGCGGGGGTGGGTCGCGGAGAAGGACGCCGAGGACCTGCCCGAGCTCGTCGAGCACCTGCTCCAGCAGGTCTACGGCGGCGAAGGGGGTGAAGGCGTCCCCCGCGAGGTCCTCGTCCCGGTCCTGCCGGCCGACGCCGACGGCGTGGCCGCATGGCTGGGCGAGCGCCGGGGGAGCGCGATCAGCCTGCGGGTGCCGCAGCGCGGGGACAAGCGCTCGCTCATGGAGACCGTGGCGCGCAATGCCGAGCAGTCGCTGGCCCGGCACAAGGTCGCCCGAGCGGGTGACCTCACCGCGCGCAGCCAGGCCCTCCAGGAGCTGCAGGAGGCTCTCGGGCTGGACGATGCCCCCCTTCGCATCGAGGGTTACGACATCAGCCACGTGCAGGGCAGCGATGTCGTCGGGTCGATGGTCGTCTTCGAGGACGGACTCGTGCGCAAGCCCGAGTACCGGCGCTTCATCGTCCGCGGTGACGTCGACGGACGCACCGACGACACCGCCGCGATGCACGAGGTGCTCACCCGGCGCTTTCAGCGGCACCTCAAGGACCGCGAGCGCGATGCCACCGACCCCGAGACGGGCGAGGCGCGGCGCTTCGCCTACCCGCCCAACCTCGTCGTCGTCGACGGCGGTGCCCCGCAGGTCGCGGCGGCGCAGCAGGTGCTCGACGAGCTGGGGGTCGACGACGTCGCGGTCGTCGGCCTGGCCAAGCGGCTCGAGGAGGTCTGGGTTCCCGGCGACGACCACCCGGTGATCCTCGCCCGCAACAGCGAGGCGCTCTACCTGCTGCAGCGGCTGCGCGACGAGGCCCACCGCTTCGCCAACACCTTCCACCGCGAGCGGCGCAGCAAGTCGATGACCCGCAGCGCGCTCGACGGCATCCCGGGTCTGGGGGAGGCGCGACGCAAGGCCCTGCTGGCACGCTTCGGCTCGGTCAAGCGGGTGCGCGCCGCGACGGCGGACGAGCTTGCGGAGGTCCCCGGGATCGGACCTGCCCTCGCACAGCGAATTGCGGCAGAGTTGGCGGGGAGGACGACCGAGCCCGCCGTCAACCTCACCACGGGCGAGGTCCTCGACGAAGGAGAGCAGCAGTCGTGAGCGAAGCAGCCAGCATCCCACCCCAGGGCCAGGGGTGGGGCACCCCAGAGGTCGTCGTGGTCACGGGCATGAGCGGTGCCGGGCGGTCGACGGTGGGCAATGTCATGGAGGACCACGGCTGGTACGTCATCGACAACCTGCCGGTCACCCTCCTGCCGGACCTGCTGCGGCTGTCGTCGGAGCGGGCCCAGGACCTCGCCGCCTCCGGGCAGCCGGTCCGGGTCGGCATCGTCCTCGATGTGCGCGCCCAGGGCTTCGACACCCTGACCGCGGCCCTCGCGACGCTGCGCGATCGCGGCTGGCTCACCCACCTGCTCTTCCTCGAGGCGACCAACGAGTCGCTCGTGCGGCGCTTCGAGAGCGTGCGTCGCCCGCACCCGCTCCAGGGCACGGGCCGCCTCCTCGACGCCATCGTCAAGGAGCGGGAGGTCCTCGCCGACGTGCGGGCCACCGCCGAGACGGTCGTCGACACCTCGGGCCTCAACGTCCACCAGCTCAGCCGCAAGATCAGCCCGATCTTCCAGGGGGAGACGAGCGAGCGGCTGCGTCTGGCGGTGCTCTCCTTCGGCTTCAAGTACGGCGTGCCGCTGGACGCCGACTTCGTCTTCGACATGCGCTTCCTGCCCAACCCCTACTGGGTCCCGGAGCTGCGGGCGCACACCGGCCGTGAGACCCAGGTCTCGGAGTACGTCCTGTCGCAGCCGGGCGCCATGGAGTTCATCGAGAGCGTCGACGTCCTCCTCGCGCCCGTCATCGCCGGGTACCTCCGCGAAAACCGGCGCTACGTCACGCTCGCCGTCGGGTGCACCGGCGGCAAGCACCGCTCGGTGGCGGTGGCCGAGGCGCTCGCGACGCGGTTGGCGTCCTCCGACGTCGCGACCTTCGTCGTCCACCGCGACCTGGGGCAGGAGTGAGCGTGGCCGACCCCCTGCGCTCCGCCGATGTCGTCGCCCTCGGCGGCGGCCACGGGCTCGCGGCGAGCCTGTCCGCCCTTCGCCTCGTCTGCGAGCGGGTGACGGCCATCGTCACCGTCGCCGACAACGGCGGGTCCTCCGGACGACTGCGCGAGGACTTCGACGTGCTCCCGCCCGGTGACCTGCGGATGGCGCTGACCGCGCTGTGCGACGACGGCGAGTGGGGACAGACCTGGAGCGATGTGCTCCAGCACCGCTTCACCGGCGACGGGGACCTGGCCGGGCACGCCTTGGGCAACCTGCTCATCGTCGCGCTCTGGCAGCTGCACGATGACCCCGTGACAGGCCTCGACCTCGTGGGGCGACTGCTGAGTGCCCGCGGCCGGGTCCTGCCGATGGCGGCGGTGCCCCTGGAGCTCGTCGCCGAGGTCAGCGGTCTGGACGCCACGGACCCCGCCCGGCTGGAGACGGTGCGCGGTCAGGTGGCGATCGCGCGCACCACCGGGCTCGTCGAGTCCATCGCGCTCGTCCCCGACAACCCGCCCGCGCGGCCGGAGTCCGTCGCGGCCGTCGACGCGGCCGACCACATCATCCTCGGGCCCGGGTCGTGGTACACCTCCGTGCTCACCCACCTGCTCGTCCCGCAGCTGCGGGAGGCGCTGGTGCATGCGCGGGCGCGCAAGGTCCTCACCCTCAACCTCGAGATGCACACGGCCGAGACGCGCGGCTTCTCGGCCACCCGGCACATCGAGACCCTGCACGAGACCGCGCCGGACCTCACGGTCGACGCCGTCCTCGCGGACCCGCAGACGATCGACGACCGCGACCGTCTCACCCGGGCCTGCGCGAGCCTCGGCGCCGAGCTGGTCGTCGCCCCCCTGGCTCGCCTCGACCACCCGGGGCAGCACGATGCGCTGCGGCTCGCGGCCGCCTATCGTGACATCCTCTCGTGACCGCGCACCCGTGATCACGACAGGCACACCGGAAGGAACCCACCGATGGCGATGACCGACAAGGTCAAGGACGAGCTGAGCAGGTTCGAGGTGACCAAGACCTGCTGTCGCAAGGCCGAGGTCGCCAGCCTGCTGCGTTTCGCCGGCGGTCTGCACATCGTCAGCCGCAAGATCGTCGTCGAGGCCGAGCTGGACACGGCCCATGCAGCGCGCCGCCTGCGCAAGGACATCGCCGAGCTCTACGGCTACCCGTCGGAGCTGATGGTGCTGGCGGCGGGTGGCCTGCGCAAGGGCAGCCGCTATGTCGTCACCGTGGGCGAGCACGGACCGGCCCTCGCCCGGCAGACCGGCCTCGTCGACGCCGAGGGGCGTCCGGTCCGTGGCCTGCCACCCCGGGTCGTCGGGGGTTCGGTGTGCGACGCCGAGTCCGCCTGGCGCGGAGCCTTCCTCGCCCACGGCTCCCTCACCGAGCCCGGGCGCAGCTCGTCCCTCGAGATCACCTGCCCCGGCCCCGAGGCCGCCCTCGCGCTCGTGGGCGCGGCACGGCGGCTGGGCATCCCGAGCAAGGCCCGCGAGGTCCGCGGCGTCGACCGCGTGGTCATCCGCGACGGTGATGCGATCTCCGCGATGCTCACCAGGCTCGGCGCCCACGAGGCGGTCATGGCCTGGGAGGAGCGCCGGATGCGTCGGGAGGTGCGGGCCACGGCCAACCGGCTGGCCAACTTCGACGACGCCAACCTACGTCGCTCGGCGCGCGCGGCGGTGGCCGCCGGGGCGCGCGTCCAGCGGGCCATGGAGATCCTCGGCGACGACATCCCCGACCACCTGCGCGAGGCCGGTCAGCTGCGACTGGAGCACACCGGCGCCTCGCTGGAGGAGCTCGGCCAGCGGGCCGACCCCCCGATGACCAAGGACGCCGTGGCCGGGCGGATCCGCCGGCTCCTCGCCATGGCCGACAAGCGCGCCGAGGACGAGGGCATCCCCGGCACCGAGGCGTCGCTGACCTCGGACATGCTCGACGGCTGAGGCCTGGAGCTGACCGGGGGGGGGGCCACCGACGAGACGGTGTGACGCAGGCCATAGGGTGGGTGCTGACCGGGTCGCTCCGGCGACTGCACTCGCACCACTGACGTGGAGGTACCCAGCGTGACAGTTCGAGTTGGCATCAACGGATTCGGCCGGATCGGCCGCAACTTCTTCCGCGCCGCCAAGGCCTCCGGGGCGGACATCGAGGTCGTGGCCTTCAACGACCTGGGTGACGACGCGACCCAAGCCCACCTGCTCGCCTACGACTCGATCCTCGGACGCTACGACGGGAGTGTCTCGGTCGTCGACGGGGGCATCGAGGTCGACGGCACGGTCGTGACCTCGGTGGCCGAGCGGGACCCGGCCGCGCTGCCCTGGGGTGACCTCGGGGTCGACGTCGTCATCGAGTCGACCGGCTTCTTCACCGACGCGACGCAGGCACGCGCGCACATCGAGGGCGGGGCTCGCAAGGTCGTCATCTCGGCCCCGGCCAAGCACGAGGACATCACCATCGTCATGGGGGTCAACGACGGCCTCTACGACCCCGAGCAGCACACGATCATCTCCAATGCCTCGTGCACGACCAACTGCCTGGCGCCGATGGCCAAGGTGCTCAACGACGGGCTGGGCATCGAGCGGGGGCTGATGACGACGATCCACGCCTACACCGCCGACCAGAACCTCCAGGACGGCCCGCACAAGGACCTCCGGCGCGCCCGGGCGGCCGCGCTCAACATCGTCCCGACGTCCACCGGCGCCGCCAAGGCGGTCTCGCTCGTGCTGCCCGAGCTCAAGGGCAAGCTCGACGGCTACGCCCTTCGCGTCCCGACGCCGACCGGCTCGGCGACCGACCTGACCTTCCAGGCCAGCCGGGAGACGTCGGTCGAGGAGGTCAACGAGCTCATGCGCGCGGCGGCCGAGTCCGGACCGCTCGCCGGCAAGCTGGTCTACACGCAGGACCCGATCGTCTCCAAGGACATCGAGACCGACCCGGCCAGCTGCATCTTCGACTCCGGCCTGACCAAGGTCCTCGGCACCCAGGTCAAGGTCGTCGGCTGGTACGACAACGAGTGGGGCTACTCCAACCGCCTCGTGGACCTCGCGGCCCACGTCGGCGGCTCGCTCTGAGACGATGCCCCCACACCACCACCCGCATCGCCCGAAAGGCCACCGTGAAGACCACTGCTGACCTCGGGGACGTGCGCGGCAAGCGCGTCCTCGTCCGATCCGACCTCAACGTGCCGCTCGACGGCGAGACGATCACCGACGACGGGCGCATCCGTGCCTCCCTGCCGACGATCTCCGCCCTGGCGGACGCGGGCGCTCGGGTCGTCGTCTGCGCCCACCTCGGCCGCCCCAAGGGCGCGCCCGACCCGCAGTACTCGCTGGCTCCGGTGGCGTCGCGGCTCGGCGAGCTCCTCGGGGCGCCGGTGGCCTTCGCCACCGACACGGTCGGCGAGTCGGCTCGCGCGGTCGTCGATGGTCTGGCCGACGGTCAGGTCGCCCTCCTCGAAAACCTGCGGTTCAACGCGGGCGAGACGAGCAAGGACGAGGCCGAGCGCGGCGCCTTCGCCGACGAGCTGGCCGCACTGGCCGACGCCTACGTGTCCGACGGCTTCGGCGTGGTCCACCGGGCGCAGGCCTCGGTCTACGACATCGCGACCCGGCTGCCGGCGGCGATGGGCGGTCTGGTGCGGGCCGAGGTCGACGTCCTGCAGCGACTGACCCGCGACCCCGAGCGCCCCTACGCGGTCGTCCTCGGTGGCGCGAAGGTGAGCGACAAGCTCGGGGTGATCGACAACCTCCTCGGCACCGCGGACCGGCTGCTGATCGGTGGCGGCATGGTCTTCACCTTCCTCAAGGCCCAGGGCCGCGAGGTCGGCACGAGCCTGCTCGAGCAGGACCAGCTGGCCACGGTGAGCGAGTACCTCGAGCGCGCGCAGCGTGACGGGGTCGAGATCGTGCTGCCGACCGACGTCGTCGCGGCCACCGCCTTCTCCGCCGACGCCGACCACGAGGTCGTCGCGGCCGACGCGATTCCCGCTGACCGGATGGGACTGGACATCGGTCCCGAGTCCGCGCGGCTCTTCGCCGACAAGCTCGCCGACTGCCGCACCGTCTTCTGGAACGGCCCCATGGGGGCCTTCGAGATGGCGCCCTACGCCGCCGGCACCGAGGCCGTGGCCCGGGCGCTGGTCGAGGCGACGAAGGGGGGAGCCCTCACCGTCGTCGGTGGTGGTGACTCCGCTGCCGCGGTGCGTCAGCTCGGCTTCGCCGACGAGGACTTCGGGCACATCTCCACCGGTGGTGGCGCCAGCCTCGAGTACCTCGAGGGCAAGAGCCTGCCGGGCCTCGCCGTCTTCGACCAGGCCCAGGAGGGCTGACATGGCCACGTCGCGGACCCCGCTCATGGCGGGCAACTGGAAGATGAACCTTGACCACCTGCAGGGTACGCACCTGGTGCAGAAGCTCGACTGGACCCTGCGGGACGCCAAGCACGACTTCGGCGCCGTCGAGGTCGTCGTGGTCCCTCCCTTCACCGACCTGCGCTCGGTCCAGACGCTCGTCGAGGGTGACCGGCTCGCCCTTCGCTACGGGGCGCAGGACGTCAGCCCGCACGACTCCGGGGCCTACACCGGCGACATCTCCGCGGCCTTCCTCGCGAAGCTCGGCTGCGCCTACGTGGTCGTCGGGCACAGCGAGCGCCGCGACGGTCACGGCGAGACCGACGAGGTCGTGGCGAGCAAGGCGGTCGCCGCCTACCGGCACGGGCTCGTTCCGATCGTCTGCGTCGGCGAAGGCCTCGAGGTGCGTCAGGCCGGCGAGCACGTGGCCCACGTCCTGGCGCAGGTCGAGGGCAGCCTGACCGGCGTCACCGCAGAGCAGGCCGCGACGCTCGTCATCGCCTACGAGCCCGTCTGGGCCATCGGCACGGGCGAGGTCGCCACCCCCGAGGACGCCCAGGAGGTGTGCGCGGCCATCCGCGGCAAGCTCGCCGAACTCTATTCCGCCGAGACCGCTGACCGGGTCCGCATCCTCTACGGCGGCTCGGTGAAGTCGGGCAATGTCGCGAGCATCATGGCCGGCGCGGACGTCGACGGTGCACTCGTCGGAGGTGCTTCGCTCCAGGCCGAGGAGTTCGCCTCGATCTGCCGCTACCAGCAGCACCTCACCGCGTGATCGAGGGGGCCAAGCGCGGGGGACCGCGTGTCGCACCCCGGCCTGGCCCACCATCCATGTGACAGAGGTATCCTGACCCGGGCGTCAGCCGGTGACGCCGCACCCGAGACCCGACCGACAAGGACCTGATCGCGTGAACGCCGTCCGCATCGGACTGCAGGTGATCCTCGTGATCACCGGCCTGATCCTCACCCTGCTCATCCTCATGCACAAGGGGAAGGGCGGTGGCATGTCCGACATGTTCGGTGGCGGCATGTCCGCGTCGCTGGGCAGCTCGTCCGTCGCCGAGCGCAACCTCACGAGGTTCACGATCGTCATCGGCCTCGTCTGGTTCACGGCCGTCGTCGGCATCGGCCTCATCGACCGCTTCGACGCCTGACGCGTCACGCACCCACAGGAGCTTCGCATGGCAGGTGGAAACGCGATCCGCGGCAGCCGCATCGGCGCCGGTCCCATGGGCGAGGCCGAGCGCGGCGAGGCCGCCCCCCGGACCTTCGTCTCCTACTGGTGCGCCAACGGCCACGAGGTGACGCCCTCCTTCGCCGTCGAGGACGGCGTGGAGATCCCCGAGCAGTGGGAGTGCAAGCGCTGCGGCCTCCCCGCGGGCAAGGACAAGGACAACCCGCCGGCTCCGCCGACCGCCGAGGTCTACAAGACCCATCTGGCCTACGTCAAGGAGCGCCGCTCCGACAGCGAGGGCGAGGCGATCCTCGAGGAGCGCCTCGGCGAGCTGCGCGACCGCGGCCTGATTCGCTGAGCCACGGCCCCGACTCACCCCCGACCGGACAGACCTGAATCCGCATTGCCCTACGGCAATGCGGATTCAGGTCTGTCTGACGTGGCTCCGGTCCGACTGGACAGCGGGTCCGGGCGTCAGGTGAGCTGGGAGGCGGCGGCATCGTCGACGAGCCACAGCGTGCGCTCGAGCCCGTGGACCTGGGCGGCGCTGCTCTCTGCAGGCGAGGCGCCGGCGACCCCCTTCGCCACGGCCTCGGCCTTGTCCGCACCCGAGACGACGAACCACACCTCGCGCGACCTCGACAGGCAGCCCATCGTGAGCGAGACCCGGGTCGAGGGCGGCTTGGGCGAGTCGTGGACCGCGATGGCCAGGGCGTCGTCGCGCAGCTGCGCCGGGTGACCGGGGAAGAGCGAGGCCACGTGACCGTCGGGCCCGACCCCGAGGAGGACGACGTCCCACGCACCACCGCCCGAGACCCGCAGCGCCCGCTCGTAGGCGGCTGCCGCCGCTTCGGCTGACTCGGAGTCGCCGGGCCCGGGCACGTGGTGGACCTTCGCCGGGTCGAGCGGGAGCCGGGCGAGGCCGGCATCGGCGTTCTGGGTGTCGTTGCGGTCGACGTCACCCGAGGGCAGGTAGCGCTCGTCGCCCCACCACAGGTGCACGCGCGACCAGTCGACGACGGAGACCGCCGGGTGGTCGGCGAGAGCGGTGACGAGGGCGGAGCCCATGGATCCGCCGGTGAGCGCCACGTGCGCCGTACCGCGCAGGGCCAGGGCCTCCTGCACCGCGGCCAGCAACCGACCCGCGATCATCTGGGCCGTCGTCTCGGCGTCGGGGTGGACCAGGACGAGGGAGTCGGTCACGACGGCTCCTCCTCGAGACGGTCGCGCACCGCGCTCTTGACCGCCTCGGTGCTCCGGTCGGCATCCTCGGGCGATGCCTCGACCATCGCGCTGCGAATCGCGTCGCGGGAGGCCTCGGCGAGCTGCTCCGCCGTGCGGCGGGCATCGCTGGGGGAGGGCACGATGCCGTCCTCGACCGCGTCGGTCATCGTCATCCGGCGGCGGGTCACCTTGGGCAGGCCGCGCGTGAGCGCGTCCTCGTAGACCTCGTCGGGGTCGAGGCGACGCAGCTCGTCGGCCAGGCACTCGGCGTCCGACCGGGGCGCGAGCGCGATCGCACGACGCGGCTGCCCGGCCTGGTCGAGGGTCGCGGTGTCACCGGCAGGGGGACGCACGAGGTCGATGGGGCCGGAGGCGCGTTCCAGCCGCACGCTGACGATGCCGGTGCCGGTGCGGGACCTCACGATGGCCACGGGGCACCGCAGGCGGTGCTGGAGCCACCCCGCGAGAAGGTCGGCGGAGGGCGAGTCGGTGCCACCGACCACGGTCGCTGCGCTCACCTGCTCGAAGGGGGCACGGTCGAGCGTCGTGGCGAGCAGACCCCGCCACAGCGTGATCCGGCTCCATGCCAGGTCGGTGTCGCCGGGGGCGTAGGTCTTGGCCAGTCGCTTGAGGGTCGCCGAGGTGTTGTCGGCGGCGGCGCAGTCGGTGATCCGTCGCTGGGCCATCGCGCCCACGGGGTCCTGCGAGGCGTCCTTGGGAGCCTCGGTCGGCCACCACGCGACGACGGGTGCGTCGGGGAGCATCAGCGGCGTGACGACGCTGCGCGCGTGCCGGGTCAGCTCGCCGAAGAGCCGCAGGACGACGACCTCGGAGGCGCCGGCATCGCCGCCGACCCGGATCTGCGCGTCGAGCCGTGCCTTGCCGCGGGCATTGGCGAGGATGACGCAGATGATCCGCGCGGGGTGCTGGTGGCTCGCGGAGTTGGCGACCGCCAGGGCCTCCTCGGCGTCGTCCTCGGGGACGACGACCACGAGGGTGAGCACCCGGCTGAGCGCCATCGCGCCGACGTCCTCACGGATCTCGATGAGCCGCTGGCTGATCTTCGAGGTGCTGGCATTGGGCAGGTCGACGATCACGGCATCCTCCAGGTGCGTCCGTCACGCTGCATCATCTCGTCGGCGGCCGCCGGGCCCCAGGTCCCGGCCGGGTACTGCTCGACCGTGGCCCTGCTCCTGGCCCAGAAGCGCTCGATCGGGTCGAGGATCTTCCACGACAGCTCGACCTCCTCGTGGCGCGGGAAGAGCGGGGGGTCGCCGAGCAGGACGTCGAGGATGAGCCGCTCGTAGGCCTCCGGGCTGGACTCGGTGAAGGCGCGCCCGTAGCCGAAGTCCATCGTCACGTCGCGCACCTCCATCTGGTTGCCCGGGACCTTGGCGCCGAAGCGCATCGTGACGCCCTCGTCGGGCTGGACGCGGATGACGACAGCGTTCTGGCCCAGCTCCTCGGTCTCGGTGTCGGTGAAGGGCAGGTGTGGCGCCCGCTTGAAGACCACGGCGATCTCGGTGACGCGACGCCCCAGGCGCTTGCCGGTGCGCAGGTAGAAGGGCACCCCGGCCCATCGACGGGTGTCGACGTCGAGTCGCATCGCGGCATAGGTCTCGGTCGTCGAGTCGGCGGCGACGCCGTCCTCCTGCAGGTAGCCGATGACCTTGTCACCGCCCTGCCAGCCCGCGGCGTACTGCCCGCGGACGGTCGCGGACGCGAGGTCGTCGGGCACGCGGACGGCGGCGAGCACCTTCTCCTTCTCGGTGCGCAGGGCCGCGGCGTTGAAGCTCGTCGGCTCCTCCATGGCGGTCAGCGCGAGCAGCTGGAGCAGGTGGTTCTGGATGACGTCGCGGGCGGCGCCGATGCCGTCGTAGTAGCCGGCCCGGCCACCGATGCCGATGTCCTCGGCCATGGTGATCTGCACGTGGTCGACGTAGTGGCTGTTCCACACCGGCTCGAACATCTGGTTGGCGAAGCGCAGTGCGAGCAGATTTTGCACCGTCTCCTTGCCCAGGTAGTGGTCGATCCGGAAGATCGAGTCGGGCGGGAAGACCTGCTCGACGATGGCGTTGAGCTCCTGGGCGCTCTCGAGGTCGTGCCCGAAGGGCTTCTCGATGACCACGCGTCGCCACGAGTCGTCGGTCGGTGTTGCCAGGCCGGAGCGCTGCAGCTGCTCGCACACCGTGGAGAAGAACCCCGGCGGGATCGACAGGTAGAAGGCGTGGTTGCCGCCCGTGCCGCGGGCCTCGTCGAGCTCGTGCACGGTCTGCGCCAGCAGGTCGAAGGCCGCCGGATCGTCGAAGGTGCCCGGTACGAAGCGGAAGCCCTCGGACAGGCTGCGCCAGACCTCCTCGCGGAAGGGGGTGCGTGCGTGCTCGCGGACCGCGTCGTAGACGACCTTGCCGAAGTCCTGGTCGGCCCAGTCACGGCGAGCGAACCCCACGAGTGAGAACCCCGGCGGCAGCAGACCACGGTTGGCCAGGTCGTAGATCGCCGGCATGAGCTTCTTGCGGGCGAGGTCGCCCGTCACGCCGAAGAGGACCAGGCTGCAGGGCCCGGCGATGCGCGGCAGGCGCTTGTCGCGGGGGTCGCGCAGCGGGTTGCTGTCGGGCGTGACCCGTGCCGGGCTCATGCGCGGCCCCCCGCGAGGGCCCGGGTGACCCGTGCCAGACCCGCGTCGTGGTCGGTGAGGTGCAGGACCAGCACCGGACGACCGTGGTCGGCGAGGACCTGTGCGTCACCCCCGGCCTGGGCCGCGATGAACTCGCCCAGCGTGAAGTCCCGGCCCGGCACGGGCAGGTCCTCCCGCGGGGTGTCGGTGACCTGCAGGTAGACGCCGGTCGCCGGACCACCCTTGTGGTACTGGCCGGTCGAGTGCAGGAACCGCGGCCCCCAGCCGAAGGTCACCGGCCGTCCGACGCGCTCGGCCAGGGCGTCGGCCACCCGCGCGAAGGGGGCGTCGCCCTCCCGGTCGAGGTAGGCCATGACCGCGACGTAGCCGTGCTCGGGGTCGACCTGGGCGAGGAGGGCGGCGACCGCCGCGTCGACGTCGGTCGCGTCACCGAGCCAGTCACCACCGAGGTGGCGCACGCTGACCGGGCCGTCGGCGAAGTCATCGCTCACCTCGTCGCCGCCGGAGCCGGACATCAGGTCCCGGGCCGCCTGCTTGGCGCTCTCGACGTCGGGCTGGTCGAAGGGGTTGATCCCGAGGAGCCGTCCGGCGACGGCCGTGGCGACCTCCCACAGGAGGAACTGCGCGCCGAGGGAGCCCCCGACGTCGACGGTCGACGCCGCGACCGGGGCGCTGTCGTCGCCGTCGTCGGGCACGAGCCGCACGATCGTCGCGTCCGGGGGAGGGGTGCTCCCGCCGGGGCGGGCGAGGACGACCGGCAGCAGCCCGGTGCCGTCCTTGCCGGTGGACTCGGCGATGAGCTGCTCGGCCCAGGCGCCCAGCCCACGAGCCTCGGTGCCGTGGTCGACGAGGTAGAGCTTGTCGCGAAGGGGGGAGGTCCCGCCGATCGCGGACCCCAGCCGCAGTGCGGGGTTGGCCTCGTCGTCCTCGGCGAGCAGGTCGGCGACGGCCTCGGCGTCGTCGAGGAGGGCCTCGATGTCGGCCCCGGCCAGGCCCGAGGGCACGAGACCGAAGGCAGTGAGGGCCGAGTAGCGGCCGCCGACGTCGGGATCGGCGCCCACCACCCGGTAGCCGGCCTCGCGGGCCTGCTCGTCGAGCGGGCTGCCCGGGTCGGTGACGACGACGACCCGGCCGGCCGGGTCGATGCCAGCGTCGGTGAAGGCCTGCTCGAAGACCCGTCGCTGGGAGTCGGTCTCGACCGTGGAGCCGGACTTGCTCGACACGACGACCACGGTGCGCTCGAGCTCGCTGACCGCGGCGCGCACGACGTCGGGGTGGCTGGAGTCGAGGACCACGAGGGGGAGTCCCTCTGTCGCGCAGATGACCTCCGGCGCCAGCGAGGAGCCGCCCATGCCGCAGAGCACGACCCGGTCGACGCCCTGCTCGCGCAGCTCGTCGCGCAGGGCCGAGACCTCTCCGACGAGGTGGCGCGAGGTGCGTCCCAGGCCGACCCACGACAGGCGCTTGCCGGCCTCCTCCTCGGCGGCAGGCCCCCACAGCGTGGCGTCCTGCGCGAAGATGCGGCCCGCGACGCCGTCGGCGACGAGGGACGGGACGTGGGCGGTGACCGCGTCGGCCGCCGCCCCGGCCGCTGCGACGGAGAGGCTGGTCACTTCGAGGTCGCCTTCGCCAGCTCGGCGCTGACCCCGTCGAGCAGCTCGCCCCAGGCCTTCTCGAACTTGTCGACGCCCTCGACCTCGAGCTTGTCGGTGACCTCGGTGTAGCTGATGCCGAGGGCCTCGAGCCGGTCGAGCACCTCCTGGGCCTGCGCGTAGCCGCCGGTCACGGTGTCGCCCGTGACCTCGGCGTGGTCGATCGTCGCGTCCAGCGTCTTCTCCGGCATGGTGTTGACCGTGTCGGCCGCGACGAGCTCGGTGACGTAGAGCGTGTCGGGGTAGGCCGGGTCCTTGACCCCCGTCGACGCCCACAGCGGGCGCTGACGGCGCGCCCCTTCGGCCTCGAGGCGCTGCCACCGCGGCGTGGCGAAGACCTCCTCGTAGGCCTGGTAGGCCAGACGGGCGTTGGCGAGTGCCGCCTTGCCACGCAGGGCCTTGGCCTCGTCGGTGCCGATCTCGTCGAGCCGTGCGTCGATCTCGGTGTCGACGCGGGAGACGAAGAAGGAGGCCACCGAGTGGATCTTCGAGATGTCCTTGCCGGCGGCCAGGGCCTGCTCGAGGCCCTCGACGAAGGCGTTCATCACCGCGCGGTAGCGCTCGAGGCTGAAGATCAGCGTGACGTTGACGCTGATCCCCTCGGCCAGGGTGCGGGTGATCGCCGGCAGGCCGGCCTCGGTCGCCGGGATCTTGATGTGCACCTGCGGCCGGTCGACCGCCGCGGCGAGCTCCTGGGCGGAGGTGGCGGTGGCCTCGGGGTCGTGGGCCAGTCGCGGGTCGACCTCGAGGGACACCCGGCCGTCGACACCGTCGGTCGCCTCGAAGATCGGGGCGAAGAGGTCGCAGGCCTCGCGCACGTCGTCGGTCGTCAGCGCGAAGACGACCTCGTCGACATCCTTGCCCTCGGCCGCCAAGGCGTTGAGCTGCTCGGTGTAGGCGTCGCCGTCGGCCAGCGCTGCCTGGAAGATCGACGGATTGGTCGTCACGCCGACGATGCCGGTGGTGTCGATGAGCTCCTGGAGGTTGCCCGAGCGCAGCCGCTCACGGCTGAGGTCGTCGAGCCAGACGGAGACCCCGGCCTCGCGCAGCGAGGCGATCGGAGCGGGTGCGGTGGGGAGCTGGTTGGCCATGACGGTCATCCCTTCGCGTTCTTGATGGAGGCCTTGGCCGCCTTGACGACGGCGGCCGGGGTGATGCCGAACTTGTCGTAGAGGGTCGCCGCGTCGGCCGACGCGCCGAAGTGGTCGATGCCGACGATCTCGCCGGCATCACCGACGATCTCGCGCCAGCCGAAGGGAGTCGCGGCCTCGACCGAGACGCGGGCCCGGACGGTGGCCGGCAGGACCTTGTCCTGGTAGGCCTTCGTCTGGGCGTCGAACCACTCGCGGCACGGCATGGAGACCACGCGGGTTCCGATCTTCGCCTTCTCGAGGGTGGTGCGTGCCTCCATCGCGACGGCGACCTCGGTGCCGGTCGCGACGAGGATGACGTCGGGGACGTCGGTGCTCGACTCGGCGAGGACGTAGGCGCCCTTGGCCGCTCCCTTCGCCGAGGCGTACTCGCTGCGGTCGATGGTCGGCGTGCCCTGGCGGGAGAGCGCCAGCGCGGCGGTGGAGCGGTTCTTGAGCACCTGGCCCCAGCAGACGCTGACCTCGTTGGCGTCGCCCGGGCGGACGACGTCGAGGCCGGGCATGGCCCGCAGCGCGGCGAGGTGCTCGATCGGCTGGTGCGTCGGGCCGTCCTCGCCGAGGCCGATGCTGTCGTGCGTCCACACGTAGGTGACCGGCAGCTGCTGCAGCGCGGCCAGGCGGACGGCCGGACGCATGTAGTCGGAGAAGACGAGGAAGGTGCCGCCGTAGACGCGGGTCAGGCCCTCGAGGGCGATGCCGTTCATCGCCATGCCCATGCCGTTCTCACGGATGCCGAAGTGGAGCGTGCGGCCGTACTCGTCGCCCTTCCACGTGTCGGTCTGCTTGCTCCTCGGCGTGAAGGAGGGCTGACCGTCCATCGTCGTGTTGTTGGAGCCGGCGAGGTCTGCGGAACCGCCCCACAGCTCGGGCATGACGTCGGCCAGGGCGGTGAGCACCTTGCCCGAGGCGGCGCGAGTAGCCAGACCCTTGTCGGAGGCCTCGAAGGTCGGCAGCGCCTTGTCGAGGCCCGCCGGGACCTTGCCGGCGACGACCCGGTCGAGCAGCTCGGCCCGCTCGGGGTTGGCCTTGCGCCACGCGGCGAAGCTCTTGTCCCACTCCTTGTGGGCCGCCTTGCCGCGCTTCTTGACCTCGCGCGTGTGGTCGAGGACGGCCTTCTCGACGGCGAAGCTCTTCTTCGGGTCGAAGCCGAGGAGCTCCTTGGTCGCGGCCACCTCGTCCTCACCGAGCGCGGAGCCGTGCGAGGCGCCGGTGTCCTGCTTGGTCGGCGCGGGCCAGGCGATGATCGTGTGCAGCACGATGAGCGTCGGGGCCTTGGTGTTCTTCTTCGCCTGCTGGGTCGCGGCGAGCAGGGCGTCGATGTCCTCGACGTAGGTCGCGCCGTCACCGGTCTTGCGCCAGTCGACGTCGATGACCTCCCAGCCGTAGGCCCGGTAGCGCGCACCCACGTCCTCGCTGAAGGCGATGTCGGTGTCGTCCTCGATGGAGATCTGGTTGGCGTCGTAGATGACGTTGAGGTTGCCGAGCTCCTGGTGGCCGGCGAGCGAGCCGGCCTCCGCGGAGACGCCCTCCTGCATGTCGCCGTCGGAGGCGAGGCACCAGATCGTGTGGTCGAAGGGGGAGGTCCCGGCCTTGGCATCGGGGTCGAAGAGCCCGCGCTGGCGGCGCTGCGCCATCGCCATGCCCGTGGCGGAGGCCAGCCCCGACCCGAGGGGGCCGGTGGTGATCTCGACGCCCGCGGTGTGGTGGACCTCAGGGTGGCCCGGGGTGAGGGAGCCCCAGGTGCGCAGGGACTTCAGGTCGCTGAGCTCGAGCCCGTAGCCGGAGAGGAAGAGCTGGACGTACTGCGTCAGCGAGGAGTGCCCGACCGACAGGACGAAGCGGTCGCGGCCCAGCCACGCCGGGTCGGCCGGGTCGTGCGTCATGACCTGCTGGTAGAGCAGGTAGGCGACGGGGGAGAGGCTCATCGCGGTGCCGGGGTGGCCGCTGCCACACTCCTGGACCGCGTCGGCGGCGAGGAGTCGGCCGGTGTCGACGGCGCGGACGTCGAGGTCGGACCACTTCGCCTTCTTCGCCACCGGCAACGGGAGGTCCTTCGACCGGGACGACGTGCCCGCCGGACCGTCGGGGTTGGCCGAGGCCACGGTGCGGGTGGTGCCCTTCGGAGCAGCGCTACCGGCTGCCTTCCGTGCGGGAGCCTTGGGGGAGGTGGCGGTGTCCGTGCTCAACGGATGACCTTTCTGCTGCGGGAGCGTGCGTGCTGTCGCCCACACTAGTCCCGTCCCGGGGGGTGGTGACGAGTGCAACCCGGGGGCCGGAGCACCCTTCGACACGGGTAGACTCCCCAGAGGTCGCGGCCCCGCCCGACCATGTCCCACCCCCTTCGGCAAAGGCAGTCCGTGACCACTCTCGAGTCGACGCGCGAGCTGTCGCCGGCGACCCGTCCTTGGCGCCGCACCGTGGCCGCCTACGTGGCGCTCACCAAGCCGCGCATCATCGAGCTGCTCCTCGTGACGACGGTCCCGGTGATGTTCCTCGCCGAGCGTGGCGTCCCCTCGCTCGCCCTCATCGTGCTGACCCTCGTCGGCGGCAGCCTGAGCGCCGGTGCGGCCAACACCTTCAACATGGTCTATGACCGTGACATCGACGCCCAGATGGGCCGCACGCAGAACCGGCCGCTCGTCACCGGCGAGGTCACGCCCCGGGCGGCGCTGGTCTTCGGCCTGGTGCTCACCGCGCTGTCCACCGCCTGGCTGTGGCTGCTCGTCAACCCTCTCTCGGCAATGCTCTCGCTCGCCGCGATCGTGCTCTACGCCGTCGGCTACACGATGATCCTCAAGCGGCGCACCCCGCAGAACATCGTGTGGGGCGGCATCGCCGGCTGCATGCCGACCCTCATCGGGTGGTCGGCCGTGACCAACTCCGTCGGCTGGCCGGCGATCATCCTCTTCCTCGTCATCTTCTTCTGGACCCCGCCGCACTACTGGCCGCTGTCGATGAGCTTCACCGACGACTACGCCAAGGCCGGGGTGCCGATGCTGCCCGTCGTCGAGCAGATGACGACCGTCGCGCGCCAGATCGTCGCCTACTCCTGGGTGATGGTCCTCACCTCGCTGGCCCTCGTCCCGGTCGCCGACATGGGCTGGGTCTATCTCGTCGCCGCCCTCGTCTCCGGTGGGCTCTTCGTCGCCGAGGCCCACCGGCTGCTCGCGGCCGCCGGGCGTGGTGCCAAGCAGTCGGTGCTCAAGCCGATGCGGCTCTTCCACTTCTCGATCACCTACGTGACACTGCTCTTCCTCGGCGTCGCGATCGACCCCCTGCTGCACCTGCCGCTGCCCGGCCTCTCCTGACCCCCTTGGCCCCGCACGACCCGCGTGGTCGGGTCGTGCTGCTCTGGTCGCTGACGAAGGGAGCAGGTCGGCACTGGCCGACGTCCTTCGTCGTGGCGCGGTCCAGTTGTCGTGCTCGACTTCGGCGTGAGTCGCGCCGACCCACCCCTTCGTCAGCTGGGTCGAGGTGATCGCGTGTCGATGAGCCGGTCGGGGATACCTCTCCCCGCCTGCGCTCAGTCGGCCGGCAGGGGCTCCGTCGTGCGGGAGAGGACGATCGCGCGGGTGATGGCGACGACGAGGAGGCTGGCGCCGAGCATGTGGGCCAGCACGAGGACCTCGGGCAGTTTCGTCAGGTACTGGACGTAGCCGACGAGGCCCTGGGCGAGGGTGACCCACAGGACGACCCACCAGGCGCGGGCGGGACCGGCGGCCCGCTCGGTGAGCTTCGCGCCGAGCCAGACGGCGACGCAGATGCCGACGAAGAGCATCACGGCGTCCGCGTGCAGCCACGAGATGGTGCGCGGGTCGAAGCCGGTGCGGGCCGGCGTCTCGGCATCGCCGGAGTGCGGGCCGGAGCCGGTGACGACGGTGCCGAGCGCGAGCACCGCGACGGCGACGGCGACGAGCAGCCACTGCAGTCGGGTGACGAGCGGGTGGAGCAGCGAGTGCGTGCGGCCCGAGGGCTGCTGCTGGCGCCAGTAGAGCCAAGCCGAGACGGCGATGAGCACCATCGAGCACAGGAAGTGGAAGGCGACGATCCAGGGGTTGAGCCCGGTGCGGACCGTGATGCCCCCGACGATCGCCTGGGCTGCGATGCCGACCATGACGACCCAGGTGCCGGTGATCAGCTCGCGCCGGTCACGGGCCCAGCGGTAGAGCGCGATGAGCAGCGCGAGCGCCACGAAGCCGAGGAGCCCGGTGAGCGTGCGGTTGCCGAACTCGATGAGCTTGTGGATGCCCTCCTCCTGCTCGACCGTCGGCACGTAGGAGCCGGGGACGCACTCGGGCCAGGTCGGGCAGCCGAGCCCGGAGCCGGTGAGCCGCACCAGGCCGCCGGTGACGACGATGCCGATCTCGACGATCAGGTTGAGCAGGAGCAGGCGCGGCAGCCACGTGCGGGCGGTCTGGGAGAGGGTCTCGGGCACGCCACTACGGTATGTCGTAGCCGGGTGTGCTCCGACCACAGGGTCCGAAGGGGGTCAGTCCCGCCAGCGGAAGGTGCGCACGACGGCGAGGCTCAGCACGACCCCCCAGGCGACGAGCACGAGCCACGGCACGAGCGGGACGCCTGCACCGGTGAGACCGTCGCGGAAGGCGTCGCCGAGGGCACCCGACGGAAGCCACCGCACCACGGCGTCGAGACCGACGGTGTCGCCCGGCAGGAGCAGGCCGCCGGCACCGGCGAGCAGGACCCAGACGAGGTTGGCCACCGCCAGCACGGCCTCGGCCCGCAGGACCCCGGCCAGCAGCAGGGCGAGGGCGACGAAGACCCACACACCCAGCGCCGCGCTCACGGGGGTGATCAGCAGGCCCAGCGGGTCGGGCCGCCAGCCGGCGACCGCGGCGACCAACCCGAGCACGAGGAGCTGGCCGACGACGACCCCGGCCACCGCCAGGGCCTTGCCCGCGAGCAGGCCGTCGGTGCCGACGGGTGAGGTCGCGAGCATTCGCAGCACGCCGTAGCGGCGGTCGAAGCCGGTCTGGATCGCCTGGCCGGTGAAGGCCGTCGACACCACGGCGAGCGCGAGCACGCCGGGGGCGACGAGGGCGATGCGGGGTGCGGGCAGCTCCGGGTAGGGGCTCGCCAGGAGCGCGAGGAGGGCGAGCACGGGCAGCACGAGCGCGACGAGGATCTGCTCGCCGTTGCGCACGAGGATCTCGGCCTCGAAGCGCGCCTGGGCGCGCACCCGGCGGCCGCGCGGCTCTGCGGGGGAGAGGGACTCAGTTGCCACGCAGGCCTCCGGTCAGGGCGAAGTAGGCGTCCTCGAGCCGTCCGCCGGCGGCGATCGCCGCCGGGGTGTCGTCGGCGACGACCCGCCCGCGGTCGAGGATGACGACCCGGTCGGCCAGACGCTCGGCCTCCTCGAAGCCGTGCGTCGTCACCACGAGGGCGACCCCCTCGTCGCGTCGCTCGCGCAGGAGGTCCCACACGGCCAGTCGAGCGTGCGGGTCGAGCCCGGCGGTCGGCTCGTCGAGGAAGGCGACCTCGGGGTCGCTGAGGAGGGCGGCGGCCAGGGCCACCCGCTGGCGCTGGCCTCCGCTCAGGCGGCGGACCGGTGTCCGGGCGAAGGGGGCGATGTCGAGTCTCTCGACGAGCTCCGGACCGCGGTGGGTCCGGTAGAGCCGGCCGAGGTGGGCGAGCAGGCGGCTGGCCGGGACGCTCTGCGGCAGCCCGCCGTCCTGGAGCATGACGCCGACGCGGGCACGGTGGTCGGCGGAGGCCTGCCAAGGATCGGTGCCGAGGACGCGGCAGCGGCCGCCGTCGGGCTGCTGGAGGCCTTCGAGGCACTCGATGGTCGTCGTCTTGCCGGCACCGTTGGGCCCGAGGACGCAGGTGATCTGCCCCGTCGAGGCACCCCACGAGGCCCCGTCCAGGGCGACGGTGTCACCGAAGACGCGGCGCAGGTCCTCCACGACGACGGCACGATCCACGAGAGGGGAGTCTAGGCAGCCGGACCCCGGGTGTGGGGTGAGGCATACCTTTGTTGTGTCCACGGCCGAATTACATAACATGGATGTGTGGTTATTGCTCCGCGGGACCTGCGCGCGTCGGACACCGACGCGGCGACCCGCGATGCCCGCACCCGGGACCGTGTCCTGGCGACGATCAGCGAGCGCGGTCCCATCACCGCCGCCGACTTGGCCAGCCACCTCGGGCTGACCGCCACCGGCGTGCGGCGACACCTCGACCAGCTTGCCGAGTCCGGCGCCGTCACCAGCCGCGCACCCCACACCGGCAAGCGCGGCCGCGGGCGCCCCGCCCGCGAGTGGGTCGTCGGCGACACCGGCCACGACCGACTCCCCTCCGACTACGACGAGATCGCCGTCGACGCGATCCGCTTCGTGCGCGAGAGCATCGGACCCGACGGCGTGCGCGCCTTCGCCGACCAGCGCATGAGCGCGCTCGAGGCACGTTGCGCCGCACAGGTCAAGGCCGCGGGCGACGACCCCCGGGCTCGCACCGAGGCCCTCGTCACCGCCCTTCGCTCCGAGGGCTACGCTGCCAGCGCCCGCACGGTCGGCGACGACGTCGTCGTCGGCCTCCAGCTGTGCCAGGGCCACTGCCCGGTCCAGCACGTCGCCGCGCAGTTCCCGGAGCTGTGCGAGGCCGAGACCGATGCCTTCAGCCGACTCCTCGGCGTCCACGTCCAGCGCCTGGCCACCCTGGCCCAGGGCGATCACGTCTGCACCACCTTCGTCCCCACCGCGGGGGCGCGTCCCCACACAGAGAGGTCCACCCGATGAGCACCAACATCGAAGAGCTCAACCCAGGGCTCAAGGACATCGGCAAGTACGAGTTCGGCTGGGCCGATGCCGACACCGCCGGTGCCAGCGCCAAGCGTGGCCTCAACGAGGCCGTCGTGAGCGACATCTCCGACCGCAAGGGCGAGCCGCAGTGGATGCGTGACCTGCGCCTGAAGTCGCTGCGGCTGTTCGACAAGAAGCCCATGCCCAGCTGGGGCAGCGACCTCACCGGCATCGACTTCCAGAACATCAAGTACTTCGTGAAGTCCACCGAGAAGCAGGCGGCCTCCTGGGAGGACCTGCCCGAGGACATCAAGAACACCTACGACAAGCTCGGCATCCCCGAGGCGGAGAAGCAGCGCCTCGTCGCCGGTGTCGCGGCGCAGTACGAGTCGGAGGTCGTCTACCACCAGATCCGCGAGGACCTGGAGGAGAAGGGTGTCATCTTCGTCGACACCGACACCGGCCTGCGCGAGCACGAGGACCTCTTCCGCGAGTACTTCGGCACCGTCATCCCCGCCGGTGACAACAAGTTCTCCGCGCTCAACACCGCAGTCTGGTCCGGTGGCTCCTTCATCTACGTCCCGCCGGGCGTCCACGTCGACATCCCGCTGCAGGCCTACTTCCGGATCAACACCGAGAACATGGGCCAGTTCGAGCGGACGCTGATCATCGCCGACGAGGGCTCCTACGTGCACTACGTCGAGGGCTGCACCGCCCCGATCTACAAGACCGACTCGCTGCACAGCGCCGTCGTCGAGATCGTCGTGAAGAAGAACGCGCGAGTGCGCTACACGACGATCCAGAACTGGTCCAACAACGTCTACAACCTCGTCACCAAGCGCACCACGGTCGCCGAGGGCGGCACGATGGAGTGGGTCGACGGCAACATCGGCTCCAAGGTGACGATGAAGTACCCCGCGTGCTTCCTCCTCGGCGAGCACGCCAAGGGCGAGACGCTGTCGATCGCCTTCGCCGGCGAGGGCCAGCACCAGGACGCGGGGGCCAAGATGGTGCACGCGGCGCCCAACACCTCGAGCTCGATCGTCTCCAAGTCGGTCGCCCGCGGTGGCGGTCGCACCTCCTACCGGGGCCTGGTGCAGGTGCTCGAGGGAGCGACCAACAGCAAGTCCAACGTCGTCTGCGACGCCCTGCTCGTCGACACGATCAGCCGGTCCGACACCTACCCCTACGTCGACGTCCGCGAGGACGACGTGCAGATGGGTCACGAGGCGACCGTCTCCAAGGTCTCGGCCGACCAGCTCTTCTACCTCATGTCCCGCGGGCTGAGCGAGGAGGAGGCCATGGCGATGATCGTGCGCGGCTTCGTCGAGCCCATCGCGCGCGAGCTGCCGATGGAGTACGCCCTCGAACTCAACCGCCTCATCGAACTCCAGATGGAAGGAGCCGTCGGCTGATGAGCCTTCTGGCTGACTCGGGCCCCAAGGCCCACACCCACTCCGCCGACACCCTGGTCCCCGACCAGTCCCGCGCCGAGCGCACGCGCTCGTGGTCGGTGGCTGACTTCGAGCTGCCGACCGGCCGCGAGGAGGACTGGCGCTTCACCCCCGTCGGGCGCCTCACCGACCTGCTGGCGGACGCCGGCGGGTCCGCCGAGCTCGACGTGACCCACCACCTGCCGGAGGGCGTCACCCGCTCGGTCGTCCCCGCCGACGAGGCCCGCGCGCTCGGTGCGCCGGCCCCCGGTGACCGCGCCGCGGCGGTCGCCGCGGCCGGTGGTGACGTGACGATCATCGACATCCCGGCCGAGGCCGAGCTCACCGAGCCGGTGCGCATCTCGCTCACCGGCACCGGCGGTGACACCGTCCGCGCCCACCACGTGGTGCGTGTCGGGCACTTCGCCCGGGGCACGATCGTCGTCGAGCACTCCGGCACCGCCGACTACACCGAGCTGCTCTCGGTGCTCGCCGGCGACGGCTCGCAGCTGACGATCGTCTCCCTCCAGGACTGGGAGGACGACGCGCAGCACCTGGGCCAGCACGACGTGGTCGTCGGTCGTGACGCGAGCGTGCGGCACATCGCCGTGACGATCGGCGGTGGCATCGTGCGCCTCAACACCAACGCGACCTACGCCGGTCCGGGTGGCTCCTTCGAGGGCCTGGGCGTCTACTTCGCCGACGCCGGCCAGCACCTCGAGCACCGGCTCTTCGTCGACCACGAGGCGCCGCACTGCTCGAGCAATGTCGAGTACAAGGGCGCGCTGCAGGGCGAGACAGCCCACACCGTGTGGGTCGGCGACGTGCTGATCCGCGCGGCCGCCGAGGGCACCGAGACCTACGAGCTCAACCGCAACCTCGTCCTCACCGACGGCGCGCGGGCCGACTCCGTGCCCAACCTCGAGATCGAGACCGGCGAGATCGTCGGCGCCGGGCACGCCTCGACGACCGGGCGTTTCGACGACCAGCAGCTCTTCTACCTGCAGGCTCGCGGCATCCCCGAGGACGAGGCCCGTCGCCTCGTCGTGCGCGGCTTCTTCAACAGCATCGTCGCGCGCATCGGTGACGCGGAGATCAGCGACCGGATCATGGCCGCGATCGACGTCGAGCTCGAGGGCGGTGCGGCATGAGTGCCGTCGCCGAGCCCGACTACATCCGCGTCTGCAGCCTCGACGAGCTGACCCCGGGTGAGGCGGCCAAGGCCGACATCGGTGGCCGCCTCGTGGCGATCGTGCGCACCGACGACGGCACCGTGCACGCCGTCGACGACACCTGCACCCACGCCAACGTCTCGCTCTCCGAGGGCGAGGTCGACGGCTGCGCCATCGAGTGCTGGCTGCACGGCTCGCGCTTCGACCTGCGCACCGGCGCCCCCAGCCACCTGCCGGCGACCGTGCCCGTCGCCGTCCACACCGTCCAGGTCACCGAGGCCGGCGACGTGCTCGTCGCCCTCGCCGACTGACCTCCCCCCCTTCGACCGAAAGAACCGACATGGCAACGCTCCAGATCACCGACCTGCACGTCAGCGTCGAGACAGAAGACGGCCCCAAGGAGATCCTCAAGGGCGTCACCCTGACCATCCGGTCCGGCGAGACCCACGCGATCATGGGCCCCAACGGCTCCGGCAAGTCCACGCTCGCCTACTCGATCGCCGGCCACCCCAAGTACACCGTCACCTCCGGCGAGGTCACCCTCGACGGCGAGGACGTGCTGTCGATGTCCGTCGACGAGCGCGCCCGCGCGGGCCTCTTCCTCGCGATGCAGTACCCCGTCGAGGTCCCGGGCGTCACGGTGAGCAACTTCCTGCGCACCGCCAAGACCGCCATCGACGGCGAGGCCCCCAAGTTGCGCACCTGGGTCAAGGAGGTCCGCGGCACGATGGACGAGCTGCGCATGGACTCCTCCTTCGCCGACCGCAACGTCAACGAGGGCTTCTCCGGTGGTGAGAAGAAGCGCCACGAGATCCTCCAGATGGAGCTGCTCAAGCCGAAGTTCGCCGTCCTCGACGAGACCGACTCCGGCCTCGACGTCGACGCGCTGCGCGTGGTCTCCGAGGGCGTCAACCGCGCCAAGGAGTCGACCGACGCCGGTGTCCTGCTCATCACGCACTACACGCGGATCCTCCGCTACATCAAGCCCGAGTTCGTCCACGTCTTCGTCGACGGCAAGATCGCCGAGGAGGGCGGCCCGGAGCTGGCCGACCAGCTCGAGGCCGAGGGTTACGACCGCTTCATCGCGACGGGGGAGCCCGCCACGACCGCAGGGGCCTGACCATGACGCCGCAGCTGATCCCCGAGGGCGAGCTGGCCGCGATCCGCGGTCAGTTCCCGATCCTCGAGCGCACCGTGCGCGGGGGCAAGCCGCTGGTCTACCTCGACTCCGGTGCGACCTCGCAGAAGCCGCTCGCCGTCCTCGACGCCGAGCGCGACTTCCTCGTCACCGCCAACTCCGCGCCGCACCGTGGTGCCCACGCGCTGTCCGAGGAGGCCACCGAGGCCTACGAGAGCGCCAGGGCCGACATCGCCGGGCTCATCGGCGCCCAGCCGCGCGAGGTGGTCTTCACCAAGAACGCGACCGAGGCGCTCAACCTCGCCGCCTATGCCTTCTCCAACGCCGAGGCGGGGTCCCCCCTTCGTCTCGGTGAGGGCGACGAAGTGCTCATCACCGAGGCCGAGCACCACGCCAACCTCATCCCGTGGCAGGAGCTGTGCCGACGCACCGGCGCGACCCTGCGCTGGATCGGCGTGACGACCGAGGGCCGGCTCGACCTCGACCAGCTCGACGAGATGGTCACCGAGCGGACCAAGGTCGTGGCCTTCACGCACGCGTCCAACGTCCTCGGCGCCATCACCGACGTCCCGCGGGTCGTCGCCGCCGCCCGCGCCGTCGGAGCCATCACGGTCCTCGACGCGTGCCAGTCGGTGCCGCACCTGCCCGTCGACGTCACCGAGCTGGGTGTCGACCTGCTCGCCTTCTCCGGCCACAAGATGTACGGCCCGAGCGGCATCGGCGTGCTCTGGGGTCGCTACGACCTGCTCGAGCAGATGCCCGCCTTCCTCACCGGCGGCTCGATGATCGAGATCGTGCGCATGGAGGGCAGCACCTACGCCCCGCCGCCCACGCGCTTCGAGGCCGGTGTGCCGATGACCAGCCAGGCCATCGGTCTGGGCGCCGCCGTCCGCTGGATGCGTGACATCGGCGTCGAGCGCATTGCCCAGCACGAGCAGGCGCTCACCGCGCGGCTGCTCGACTCGCTCGCGCAGCGCCCGTGGGTGCGTCTCGTCGGCCCCGCCGACACCGACCACCGCGGCTCGGCCGTCTCCTTCGTCGTCGACGGGGTGCACGCCCACGACGTCGGCCAGGTCCTCGACGACCAGGGCGTCGCCGTGCGCGTCGGCCACCACTGCGCGTGGCCGCTGCACCGCAGCTTCGGCGTCGCGGCGACCACCCGCGCCTCGCTGGCCGTCTACAACACCCCCGCCGAGATCGACGCGCTCGTCGCGGCGCTCGACCGGGTGCCCGAGATCTTCGGCATCGATCGGGGGGCCGCCTGATGGACCTCTACCAGGAGCTCATCCTCGACCACTCCAAGCGCAAGGTCGGCCATGGCCTGCGTGAGGGGCACGTCGCCGAGGTGCACCACGTCAACCCGACCTGTGGCGACGAGGTGACGCTGCGCGTCCACCTCGACGGCACCGGCCCCGACGCCCACATCACCGACATCTCCTACGAGGCCATGGGCTGCTCGATCTCCATGGCGAGCACCTCGATCCTCGCCGAGGAGGTCACCGGTGAGGTGATCCATGACGCCATGGACGTCCACGCCGCGATGCGGCACATGCTGACCAGCCGTGGTCAGGACCCGGGCGACGAGGAGGTCATCGGCGACGGTGTCGCCCTGGCCGGTGTCGCCCAGTACCCGGCACGCGTCAAGTGCGCGCTGCTCGGCTGGATGGCCCTCACCGACGCCCTGGCCCAGGCCGGCGTCGACGTCCCCAGCACGACCGAAGGAGAGTCCGCATGACCGCCCAGGCACCGACCCCGAGCAATGTCGCCGATGTCGAGGAGGCCCTGCGCGACGTCGTCGACCCCGAGCTCGGCATCAACGTCGTCGACCTCGGTCTCGTCTACGGCATCACCGTCGACCCGCAGAACCACGCAGTCATCGACATGACCCTCACCTCCGCCGCCTGCCCGCTGACCGACGTCATCGAGGACCAGGTCGACGGGGCGCTGTCGGACATTGTCGCCGACGCCCGGATCAACTGGGTGTGGATGCCGCCGTGGGGCCCCGACAAGATCACCGACGACGGTCGCGAGCAGCTGCGCGCGCTCGGCTTCAACATCTGAGCCACTCCTCACGATGACCCGCACGGTCGAGGTCGACCGGGCTCGGCTCGACCGGTGGGTCGAGGGCTTCGGTGCCCGGCACGACGGCGTCACGCGCGCCGACGGGCCGGGCACCGTCGTGCTCACCGGCGGTGACGGCGCCACGGCGACGGGGGAGCGCTTCGAGCACCAGCGGATCGGTCTGGTCCTCGTGCGGCGCGGCGGGTACGCCGTGGGCCGTGACGAAGGGGGTGACCTCACCGCCCACACGTGCGGCACCGCCTACGTCCAGTCCCGGACGAAGAAGGGCGGGTGGAGCCAGCAGCGCTACGCCCGGCGTCGCGGCAACCAGGCCGACGGGGTGCTCGACAAGGTGCGGGAGATCTCCCTTCGTCATCTGGGGCGGGACGCGGTCGACGCCCTCGTCCTCGGAGGCGACCGGCGGATGGCCGAGCAGGTGCTCGAGGACCCGCGCCTGGCGCACCTGCGCGACCTGCCGCAGCGCACCCTGTGGGACCTGCCCGACCCGCGGCTTGTGGTGCTCCAGGAGGCCGCGCGACGATCCCGGTGCGTGCGGCTGCAGATCAGCGACTGAGCCTGCGCAGGGGAGCGCGTCGGCGGGTGTAATCTGCGCGCGTAGGCGAGGACGGGGAGAGCCTTGCCACATTCCTTCGGGGGAAGCACCGTGCGCTCTTCACGTACTGCCGTCATGTCCACCGTCGCCCTCGTGGCGGCCCTGCTGACGGGGACCGCCGCCGTGGCGGCACCACCGCCAGCGGCGACCACCGCGCCGCAGGCGCAGCAGGCACCGCCGGACCCCGTCCCGCCCGCCGCCAAGGGCACGCCGATGACCCAGCGCGCCACGGCCCAGCAGCAGCGGGTCGCCGACTCGGTGGCCGACGAGTCGCTCCAGACCGCCGAGCAGCCGGCGCAGCCCGTGGCGGCGGCGCCGGCCACGGCCGACTCGCTCGAGGCGCGCACGGTGCGGATGACCTCCAACGGCGCATGGACCTGGTACTCCGACCCGCGGGTCCTGCAGACCTCGCGTTACACCTACTTCGCCTACGTCACCAGGGCGGGCTCGGTCATGCTCACCTCGCTGAGCAAGGCCGACCAGCGGATGGCCACGACGACGCTGAGCCAGTACCAGCTGCGCGACGACCACAACGTCCCTGGCCTCGTCGAGACGGCTGACGGGCGGATCGCGGCCTTCTGGGGAGGCCACGGCAAGGCGCCGGTGCAGTACCGCGTGAGCAACACCGCGGGTGACGTCACGAAGATGTCGGCGGTGCGCAAGCTCAAGGGCTCGAGCATGGAAAATGCGAAGTCGACGTACGTCCAGGTCTTCCGGATGCGCGGCGTGAGCAACCAGTACCACGTGCTCACCCGTCGCTACTCCGACCAGAACTGGGTCGTCTCGACGAGCAAGGACCTCGTCAACTGGTCCGCTCCCGTCCAGCTCTTCAAGAACTCCGGGGGCGGGCTGCGCACCTGGCCCTACCTCGAGGCGGCCTCCTCGGGCTGGAAGCAGATGCATCTGGCCGTGAGCGACGGGCACCCGGCCCAGGACGTCAACAACTCGCTCTACCACTTTACCTACGACGCCGCGACCAAGAAGCTGGGTCGGACCAACGGCACGGCCGTCGCTCGCCCCGCCTACCCGCGCTCGGGCACCCAGATCTACGACGGACGCAGCCTCGACGGTCGGGTGCGCGTCTACGACTTCGGACTGCGCTCCGGTGGCTATCCCACGGTCGCCTTCACCACGACCGACCGGACCACCGGGAGCAGCGGCTACACCTACAAGTGGGCGACCACCGTGAGCGGCTCGTGGACCACCCGGACGGTCGCGCGGCAGGAGGAGTACCCCGAGGGCATCACGCTCGACGCGCGAAACGCCAACACGGCCTACGTCATCACCCGCGCGGGCGAGGAGACCCAGCTGTCCGAGCTGTCGACGAGCGACCGGGGCGCGTCGTGGCTCTCCCGGCCCATCGCCCTCCAGCGGGGCGTGCAGCGCACGCCTGCGGCGCCCGCGGGTGCGGTGGGGCCCTTCTCGGTCATGTGGATGACCGGCTCCTACACCGACTGGACCGACTACTCGACGGGCATCGTCGCCGAGACGACCGGGCGGACGCCGATCGAGCTGCGGGCCACGTGGCCGAAGACCTGGGCCACGGGTGGGGGCGTCTCCGCCCGGGTCAAGCAGGGCATTGGGGGGCCGGCTGCCAGCGGCATCAAGACCTGGCTGCTCGTCAAGAAGCCCGGCGAGCCGCAGCAGTACATCAAGTCGGCGCGGACCAGCTCGACCGGCTACGTGAAGTTCAGCATCAACCGCTACTACCCGAAGGGCACGACGGTGTGGGTCTTCGCCCCGACGGAGGGCCAGTGGGGCGCCGGCAAGTCGGAGGGCAGGAAGAAGTAGCTCGGGAGGCTCAGATGTTGTTGGGGTCGGCGACCTCGAAGGTGTCGCACGAGCCGACCGAGTCGGCCTTCATCCCGCGCAGCAGCCAGGCCTGACGGGCCTTGGCCGAGCCGTGGGTCCAGCCCTCGGGGTTGACTCCGCCACCGGACTTCTTCTGGATCTCGTCGTCGCCCACCGACTTGGCCGCGCCCATGGCATTGCGCACGTCGGCCTCGCTGATCTCGGTGATGAGGACCTCGCCGTTGGCGTCCTTGGTCTGCGTCGCGTGCTTCATCCACATGCCCGCGAAGCAGTCGGCCATGAGCTCGACGCGCACCGCGCCCGAGTCGGCGCCCTGCGGGTCCTTCTGCGACTCCTCGAGGACGCCGTAGACGTTCTGGATGTGGTGGCCGTACTCATGGGCGAGGACGTAGAGCTCGGCGAGGGTCCCGTCCTCGGCGCCGAGCTGGCTCTCCATGATGTCGAAGAAGTCGGTGTCGATGAAGATCTTTTCGTCCAGGGGGCAGTAGAAGGGACCGATCTGGTTGCTCGCCGTGCCGCACTGGGACTGCGTCTGCCCCTGGTAGACGACCGTCTGCTTGGGCCCGCGGAAGTCCTGACCCGCGTCGTCGAGGGCCTTGGCCAGGTCGGGCTGGTCGCTCCAGAAGTCGTAGAGGCTGTTCTCGCCGAGGACCATCAGGCAGCGGCGCTCCTTCTTGGCGTCGGCCCCGGTCTTGCAGTTGTCCTGCACCCAGGTGTCCTCGCCCGATGCGCTCTCCTGGGGTTGGCCTCCGACACCGAGGTCCGAGGGATTGGCGCCCATGAGCAGCGCGACGATGACGACGATGACACCGACGATGCCGCCACCCCCGGCGATGACCGGGCCACGGCCCCCGCCGCCACCCCCGCCGCCCATGCGCGAGGTGTCGAGCGAGGCGTTGTCGTTGATGCTCATGTACTGACCTCCATCAGGAGCGGGCCCGGACCGCCGCGACCAACCGATGCGGGAACGCGCGGTCGCGCGACTTACACTAGCCGCCGACCGAGCCCTCGCACGTGCAGGAGAACCACCCGTGATCACAGCCAGCGGCATCGAGCTGCGCGCCGGGTCCCGGATCCTCCTGGAGGGAGCGAACTTCCGGGTCGCCCCCGGCGACCGGGTCGGCCTCGTGGGACGCAACGGCGCCGGCAAGACCACCCTGACCAAGGTCCTGGCAGGGCAGGGTCAGCCGGCGGCCGGCAGCGTCACCGCGAGCGGCGGGATCGGCTACCTGCCGCAGGACACCCACGCACCGGGGACCTCACCGTCACGGCCCGGCAGCGCATCCTCTCGGCACGCGGGCTCGACCGGATCGTCACCGACCGCCGGACGGCCGAGCAGCGGATGGCCAGCGCCGACCCGGAGACGCTCGAGCGGGCGATGGCGCGGTTCGCCCGTCTGCAGGAGGAGTTCGAGTCGGCGGGTGGGTACGCCGCGGAGTCCGAGGCCGCGAGCATCGCCTCGGCGCTCGGCATCGACGAGGCCCGGCTCGACCAGAGCCTCGAGACCCTCTCGGGTGGTCAGCGCCGTCGGGTGGAGCTCGCCCGCATCCTCTTCTCCGGCAACGAGACCCTGCTGCTCGACGAGCCGACCAACCACCTCGACGCCGACTCGATCGCCTGGCTGCGCGACCACCTGAAGAACTACAAGGGCGGGCTGATCATCATCAGCCACGACGTCGACCTGCTCGAGGTCGTCGTCAACCGCGTCTTCCACCTCGATGCCAACCGGTGCGAGATCGATCAGTACAACATGGGCTGGAAGAACTACCTCCAGCAGCGCGAGACCGACGAGCGGCGGCGCAAGCGCGAGCTGCAGAACGCGCAGAAGAAGGCCGGCGCCCTGCTGGATCAGGCCGAGAAGATGCGGGCCAAGGCGACCAAGGCCACCGCGGCGCAGCAGATGATCAAGCGCGCCGAGCGCATGCTCGCCGGCGTCGAGGGGGAGCGGACCCAGGACCGCGTGGCCAAGTTGCGCTTCCCCGACCCCGCACCCTGCGGGCGGACCCCCCTTCGCGCCTCCGGCCTGTCCCGCTCCTACGGCAGTCTCGAGATCTTCACCGACGTCGACCTCGCGATCGACCGGGGGAGCAAGGTCGTCGTCCTCGGGCTCAACGGTGCCGGCAAGACGACGCTGCTGCGGATGCTCGCCGGGGTCGACGCACCGGACACCGGACAGGTCGAGCCGGGGCACGGGCTCAAGCTCGGCTACTACGCCCAGGAGCACGAAAATCTCGACGTCGACCGGTCGGTCCTGGCCAACATGAAGTCGGCCGCGCCGGACCTCGGTGAGACCGAGGTGCGCAAGGTGCTCGGCTCCTTCCTCTTCACCGGCGACGACGTCGACAAGCCGGCCGGCGTGCTCTCCGGCGGGGAGAAGACCCGGCTCTCGCTCGCCCTCCTCGTCGTCTCCAGCGCCAACGTCCTGCTCCTCGACGAGCCGACCAACAACCTCGACCCGGCCAGCCGCGAGGAGATCCTCGGGGCGCTGTCGACCTTCAAGGGCGCGGTCGTCCTCGTCACCCACGACGAGGGCGCCGTCGACGCCCTGCAGCCGGAGCGGATCCTGCTGCTGCCCGACGGTGTGGAGGACTTCTACAGCGCGGACTACCGCGATCTGGTGACGCTCGCCTGATCGCCCTCGTGCGGCCTGCTCCAGCAGGTGAGACGCATAACAGGCGGTTATGCAATCCATAAGGTGGCTCGTAGGATGGGCGGGTGACTGTGACGACCCGCCCCACCCGCACGAAGTCCACCGGCGCCTGGGCAGACGGCGACCGGACCCCGCTGAACCACAACGAGGAGTTCAAGCAGGAGGACGACGCGCTCAACGTGCGCGCCCGGATCGAGGACGTCTACGCGCAGGGCGGCTTCGCCTCGATCGCCCCGGACGACCTGTCCGGTCGCTTCCGCTGGTGGGGCCTCTACACCCAGCGCAAGCAGGGCCTCGACGGCACGCACACCGGCGAGGACGGCCTCGACGACGAGTACTTCATGATGCGCGTGCGCAGCGACGGCGGTCGGATGAGCACCGAGCAGCTGCGCACCGTTGCGGGGATCAGCACCGAGTTCGCCCGCGACACCGCCGACGTCTCCGACCGGCAGAACATCCAGCTGCACTGGGTGCGCATCGAGGACGTGCCGGAGATCTGGCGCCGCCTCGAGTCCGTGGGCCTGTCGACCACCGAGGCCTGCGGCGACTGCCCGCGCACGATGCTCGGCTCTCCGGTCGCCGGCATCGACAAGGCCGAGATCATCGACGGCACACCGGCCATGGAGATCATCAAGCGCGAGTACATCGGCAGCCCCGAGTTCTCCAACCTGCCGCGCAAGTACAAGACGGCGATCTCCGGCTCGCCGGTCCTCGACATCGCCCACGAGATCAACGACATCTCCTTCGTCGGCGTGGAGCACCCCGAGCACGGGCCGGGCTTCGATGTGTGGGTCGGTGGCGGCCTGTCCGTCAAGCCGATCTTCGCCCAGCGGCTCGGCGTGTGGGTGCCCGTCGAGGACGTGCCGGCCGTGTGGCACGGCGTCACGTCGATCTTCCGCGACCACGGCTACCGGCGCCTGCGCAACAAGGCCCGCCTGAAGTTCCTCATGGCCGACTGGGGCGCGGAGAAGTTCCGCCGGGTCCTCGAGGACGACTACCTCGGCCGCCGTCTCGTCGACGGGCCCGAGGCCGTCGCGCCGAAGGGGAGTCGCCGTGACCACGTCGGCATCCACGAGCAGGTCGACGGCCGCGTGTGGGTCGGCGCCGCGCCGATCGCCGGTCGCATGACGGGCACGAAGCTCACCCGTCTGGCGGATCTCGCCGAGGCGGCCGGCTCCCAGCGGATCCGCTTCACGCCGCACCAGAAGATCCTCGTCCTCGACGTCGAGCCCGACCGGGCCGACGCGCTGGCCACGGACCTCAAGGAGATCGACCTGGACGTCCACCCCAGCGAGTGGCGCCGCAATGTCCTCGCGTGCACGGGTCTGGAGTTCTGCAAGCTGGCCCTGACCGACACCAAGAACCGCGCCCGGTGGACCGTCGAGGAGCTCGAGAAGCGCCTGACCATCGACGTCCCCTTCAGCATCCACTTCAACGGCTGCCCCAACAGCTGCGCCCGCAGCCAGGTCGCCGACGTGGGCCTCAAGGGCATGCTCGACAAGCGCGAGGACGGCACCCACCAGGAGGTCTTCCAGGTCCACCTCGGCGGCGCCTTGGCCGAGGAGACCGCGCTGGCTCGCAAGACCCGCGCCCTCAAGGTCGTCGGCGACGACCTGCCCGACTACATCGAGCGCCTGGCGCGCACCTACCTCGCCCAGCGTGACGAAGGGGAGTCCTTCGCCCTGTGGGTGCGCCGGGCCGATGAGGAGGACATCCGATGACCACGCACCTCGAGACCGACCGCCTGCGCGACCTGGCCCGCGAGGGCGAGGAGCTCTTCACCGCACTCGAGGCCGAGCTGGGCGACACCCACGAGGGCCGAGTCGAGATCGGCCGACGGGCCCTGGCCTGGGCGCACGAGACCTTCGGTGACGGCCTGACGGTCGCCAGCTCGATGGGCGACGAGGTGCTCGTGCACCTCGTCGGCACCACCCTCGAGGGCGCCGACGTCTTCTTCCTCGACACCGGCTACCACTTCGCCGAGACCCTCGGCACGCGCGACGCCTACGAGGCGATGCTGCCGATCCGGCTGCGCACCATCTACCCCAGGCTCACCGTCGCCGAGCAGGACGCCGAGCACGGCCCCAGGCTGCACGACCGGGACCCCAACCTGTGCTGCGCCATGCGCAAGGTCGAGCCGCTCAACCGTGCCCTCGAGGACCACGACGCCTGGGTGACCGGCATGCGCCGCGAGGACGCCCCGACCCGCACCGACATCACCGTCGTCGGCTGGGACGAGCGTCGCGGCATGGTCAAGCTCAACCCGATCGCCGCCTGGACCCAGGACGACGTTGACCAGTACGCAGCCGAGCAGTCGGTCTTCCTCAACCCCCTGCGGCAGAGCGGCTACGCCTCGATCGGCTGCGCCCCGTGCACCCGGCCCGTCGCCGAGGGCGAGGACGCCCGGGCCGGCCGCTGGTCGGGCACGGACAAGGTCGAGTGCGGCCTGCACACGTGAGCGCGTGACGACGGTCCTGCTCGCGCACGGTTCGCCCGACGCGCGCCACTCGGCGACCCTGGAGCGGCTGCGCTCCCGGGTCGCCGAGCCCTTGGCGGCGGCCGGCCGGGGGAGCACCCACCTCGTCTACATCGAGAACGACCACCCACGACCGGAGGAGCTCGGGCCCCGGCTCGATGGCGACGTCACCGTCGTCCCGATGCTCATCACGCCGGCCTTCCACGCGCGGGTCGACGTGCCCGCTGCCGTCCGGGCGCTCGGCGTGACCGGAGCGAGAGCACAGGTCGTCGGTGCGCTCGGCGGTCACCCGCTGCTCCTGGACGCGGTCGACGAGCGGCTGCGCGCCGCGGGCCACGACGAAGGGAGCGCCACCCTGCTCGTCGCCGGCGGGTCCAGCTCCGGTCAGGCCGGTCAGAGCATCCGCACCCTCCTCGACGCCCACCCCCGGCCGGGGTGGCTGAGCATGACCCTCGCCGCACCCCGTGCCGGCGCGACGAGCGGGCGGGTCGTCGTGCCGGCGACCCTCGCGGAGGGCGTGCTCCACGACAAGGTCGCGGCTCTCGCCGAGGCGACGGGGTCCCCCTTCGTCCCGGGGGGACTCGCGGACACCGAGGCCGTGGCCCGGCTGGTGCTGCACCGCGTCCTGGGCTGACGGCCGACTTTGCGTGCACGGGAATCCCGTGTGCGGCACCGTGGTTGACGTCCCGGAAGGACGAGGAGACCACGACGATGATGACCAACAGTGCCTGGGGGCTCATGCAGTCCATGAGCTCGGGCGACAAGGCGCGCTCGACGCCCCTGCCCAAGGGCACCGCCCGACGCGTCCTCGGCTATGCCAGACCCTTCAAGGGCACCATCGCGGCCTTCCTCACGCTGGTCGCCATCGGCTCGATGACCGTCGTCGCGGTGCCGCTGCTGCTCCAGCGGCTCATCGACGACGGCGTCACCCCGCAGGACCGTGGGGTGGTCATCACGCTGGCCCTGCTCGTCGCGGCCATCGCGGTCGTCGAGGCCGTGACCAGCCTCGTGCAGCGCTGGATGTCCGCGCGCATCGGGGAGGGGCTGATCCACCACCTGCGCACCGAGGTCTTCGCGCACGTGCTGCGCCAGCCGATCGCCTTCTTCACCCGCGCGCAGACCGGCGCGCTCGTCACCCGGCTCAACAGCGATGTCATCGGGGCCCAGCAGGCCTTCACGACCGTGCTGTCGTCGGTCGTCAGCAATGTCATCTCGCTGGTGCTCATCCTCGGAGCGATGTTCGCCCTCTCGTGGCAGCTGACGCTGGCCTCGCTGGTCCTCGTGCCCTTCTTCGTCCTGCCGGCCAAGTGGATGGGTCGGCGCCTGGCCGGCCTGTCCGCCGAGCAGATGAACCTCAACGCCGACCTGGGCAACCAGATGACCGAGCGGTTCAACGTCGCCGGTGCGCTCCTCGTCAAGATCTTCGGCCAGCCGGCGCGCGAGATCGAGCAGTACGACGTGCGGGCGGCACGGGTGCGCGACATCGGGGTGCGCATCGCCGTCAACCGGGGCTTCTTCTTCGTCATGCTCACCGCGCTCGCCTCGCTGGCCACGGCGATGGTCTACGGGGTGGGGGGCCTCATGGCCGTCGAGGGCACGCTGACGGTCGGCACCCTGCTGGCGCTCGCGGCGCTGCTCGCCCGGCTCTACGGGCCGCTCACCGCGATCTCCAACGTCCACGTCGACGTCCTCACGGCGCTCGTCTCCTTCGCCCGGCTCTTCGAGCTGCTCGACATGCCCTCGAGCATCCGCGAGGCACCCGACGCGCAGCCGCTGCCCGAGGGCGAGGCCCTGTCCGTCGAGCTCGACGACGTCCACTTCACCTATCCCGGTGCCGACGCGATCTCGCTGCGCTCCCTCGAGGGCGCCACGACCGGCGACCGCGAGCAGGGTGGCCCGGTGCTGCAGGGCGTGACCCTGCGTGCCGAACCGGGGCAGCTCATCGCGCTCGTCGGGCCGAGTGGTGCCGGCAAGAGCACGATCACCTCGCTCGTGACCCGCTTCTACGATCCCACGAACGGGTCAGTGCGCATCGGCGGGCGCGACCTGCGCGAGGCCACGATCGAGTCGGTGAGCTCGACCGTCGGCATGGTGACCCAGGAGGCCCACCTCTTCCACGACACGATCCGGGCCAACCTCGCCTACGCCAAGCCCGAGGCGACCGAGGAGCAGATGTGGCAGGCGCTGCGGGCGGCACAGATCCACGCCCTCGTCGCGGCGCTGCCGGCCGGTCTCGACACCGTGGTCGGCGACCGTGGTCACCGCCTGTCCGGGGGAGAGAAGCAGCGCTTCGCCATCGCCCGCCTCCTGCTGAAGTCGCCCGCCGTGCTCATCCTCGACGAGGCGACCGCTCACCTCGACAGCGAGTCGGAGGTCGCCGTGCAGCGTGCCCTGGACACCGCCCTCGAGGGCCGGACGGCGATCGTCATCGCCCACCGGTTGTCGACGATCCGGGTCGCCGACCAGATCCTCGTCGTCGACGGTGGGCGGGTCGTCGAGCGCGGCACCCACGAGCAGCTGCTGTCTGCCCGCGGGATGTACGCGATGCTCCACGCCACGCAGTTCGACGGGGAGGCCGACCCGGTCGAGGTCGGGTGACGAGACGTCGGCCGATGCCGACATCGGGGGTGGCCTCAGCCGTCCTCCTCGTCCCAGATGCGCACCTTCTTGGGCCGGGGGGCGCGGCTGACGCCCTCCTGCGCCTCGCGTCGCAGGGCGAGAACGACGAAGACCCAGCCGGCCGGGATGACCAGCCACCACTGGATCGCATAGGCCATGTGGGGCCCGGTGTCGGTGTCGGGGACGGCGAGGGGGTCGGGTCGCTCGCTGAGGGGGTCCTCCGACTGGAGCGAGACGTAGCCGCCGAGGAGGTCGGTGCCGACCTCGTCGGAGACCTCCTCGAGGTTGATGCTGGCGACCTGCCCGCGCGGCATGTCGCGCTCAAGGCTCTTCTCGCCCAGGCGGATCCAGCCGGTGACGGTCACCTCGCCGGTGGGCGCGGCGGGGACCTCGGGGGCGACGTCCGCCCCCTTCGGGCTGTTGGGGACCCAGCCGCGGTCGACGAGGAGGGTGCCGCCGCCCTCGAGCCGAAGGGGGAGGAGCACCTCGTAGCCGTAGGTGCCGTCGAGCGGACGGTTGCGGACGAGGACCTGGTGACCGGTGTCGTAGGTGCCGGTCGCGCGCACCCGGGTCCACTCGTCGTCGATGGCGACCGGATCGTCGGTGAGGACCTCGGTGACGGGCACGGGGTCCGCCTCGTAGTGGCTCTCGATCCGCTCGGCACGCGCGGACCTGTCCTCGTAGCGGCCCCACTGCCACTGGCCGAGCCACAGGCACGCCAGGGACGCGAGGACGACGAGGAGGAACCACCCGAGCCACCTCGGGGTGAGGGCGAGACGAAGCATCAGCCGGCGTCGTCCGGGATCTCGTCGAGGGCGCAGGTCGTCACCGGGAAGCCGCGGATGGCGAGGTGCTCGCGCAGGACCTCCTCGTGCTCGGCGCAGGCGAGCCAGACCTTGCGACGCGACTCGTCGTGGATGCGGGGGTTGCGCCACAGCACGGCCCGGGTCGCGGCGTCGCGGCAGGCCTTGCGGCTGCACACCAGCTCGTCGGTCGGCATCAGGCGTCCAGCTGCCGGCGGTGGTCGGTCACGGGCTGGAAGGCCTCGTCGGCCACGCGGGGGCGCACGGCGTTGACGAGGACGACCGCGATGTAGGGCAGGACGACGGCGAGACCGACGCACACCCACCGCAGCCACCCCTCGAAGAAGTAGGCGCCGACGAAGCACGCCGTGCGCAGCGCCATCGTCGCGAGGTACTGGCGCATCCGACCGGCCTGCTCCTCCTGGAGCGAGATCGGTGCGGTGGTCACCGAGGGAACGGACGCGTGCGGCACGCCCCCAAGGGTACGCCGCGAGTCTGGACGTTCTGCGGACCGGTTCGGGCTACCCGACGGTAGTGCTCTAGCGTCGACGGTGCGTGATCTGACCCACACGCGGCCACCGACGAAGGAGAGACATGACATCGCGGCGAGTGCTCGTCACGGGAGGCAACCGAGGCATCGGGGAGGCGATCGCGCGACGGCTGGTCGCCGACGGTCACCGGGTCGTCGTGACGTCGCGATCGGGCGACCCGGTCGAGGGTCTGGACGTCGTCGCCTGCGAGATCACCGACACCGCGTCGGTCGACGCCGCCTTCACCGCGGCGAAGGAGAAGCTCGAGGGGGACGTCGAGGTGCTCGTCGCCAACGCGGGCATCACCAAGGACACCCTGCTCATGCGCATGACCGACGAGGAGTTCTCGTCAGTCGTGGACACCAACCTCCACGGGACCTTCCGGTGCGTGCGCCGCGCGGCCACGCCGATGGTCAAGGCCCGCTTCGGCCGGGTCATCCTGCTCTCCAGCGTCGTCGGCCTCTACGGGTCGCCCGGGCAGACCAACTACGCCGCGTCGAAGTCCGGCCTCGTCGGCATCGCCCGCTCGATGACGCGCGAGCTCGGTGCCCGCGGCATCACCGCCAATGTCGTCGCGCCCGGGTTCATCGAGACCGACATGACGGCCGAGCTGCCCGACAAGACCAAGGCCGAGTACCAGGCCGCCATCCCCGCCCGCCGCTACGGGCAGGCCGACGAGGTCGCCGCCGCGATCTCCTTCCTCGCCTCCGACGAGGCGTCCTACATCTCCGGCGCGGTCATCCCCGTCGACGGCGGCCTCGGCATGGGCCACTGAGCGCTTCGCCACCGCTCTCCTCGCACCCCCTTCGAAAGGCAGCTAGATGCTCACCGGCAAGACCTTCCTCATCACCGGCGTCCTCATGGAGTCCTCGATCGCCTTCCACGTCGCCAAGCTCGCCCAGGAGCAGGGTGCGCAGGTGATCCTCACCAGCTTCGGCCGGACGATGAAGATCACCAGGACGATCGCCAAGCGTCTCCCGCAGGAGGCTCCGGTCATCGAGCTCGACGTCACGAGCGAGGAGGACCTCGCCGCCCTGGCCGGCCGGATCGGTGAGCACACCGAGCGCCTCGACGGCGTACTCCACTCGATCGGCTTCGCGCCCGAGGGCGCCTTCACCTTCCTCGACGCGTCGTGGGAGGACGTGAGCACCGCGATCCACGTCTCGGCCTACTCGCTCAAGGCGCTCGGCGTCGCGGCGCTGCCGATGATGACCGAGGGCGGGTCGATCGTGGGTCTGACCTTCGACGCGAGCTTTGCCTGGCCGGTCTACGACTGGATGGGCGTGGCCAAGGCGGCCTTCGAGTCGACCAACCGCTACCTCGCCCGTGACCTCGGCCCGAAGGGGGTCCGCTGCAACCTCGTCGCCGCCGGCCCGATCCGCACGACCGCGGCGAAGTCGATCCCCGGCTTCGAGACCTTCGAGAACTCGTGGGACGACCGGGCGCCCGTCGGCTGGGACGTCAACGACCCGGTGCCCACGGCCAAGGCCTGCACGATGCTGCTGTCCGACTGGTTCCCCGCGACGACCGGCGAGATCCTGCACGTCGACGGTGGCGTGCACGCGATGGGGGTCTGACCCCCTCTTTCGGTCCCTGAGGAAGGCCGTCCGCGGCCGCCTCGAAGGGTCGGCTTCCGGACGAAGGGGGACGTCGGCACCCGCCGAAGTCCTTCGTTGTCGTGTGGCTGAGTTGTCGTGCTCGACTTCGGCTTGATGTGTGCCGACATCCCCCTTCGACCTCCCGCAGCGTGTCGCGCGGCAGTTCAGGCCCTCGGGGGGACCTGAGGCCCCGGACCTCGCTGCTCCCGACGCGAACTGCAGTCCGACACGCGGTCAGGCGAGGGGGTGGCCGCCCTCGTCGTCGGGCTGGGGGAGAGGGGTGATGCCGAGGAGGCCGAGGACCCGGCGGAGGTCGGGCTCGTCGATGGCGGCGTCGGCCTGCTCACGCACGGCGGGCTTGGCGCAGAAGGCGATGCCGAGCTGGGCGGCGGCCATCATGTCGAGGTCGTTGGCCCCGTCGCCGACCGCGACCGTGCGATCGCGCTCGATCCCCGCCGAGGCCGCGAGGCGGGTGAGGAAGTCTGCCTTGGCCGCACGGTCGACGACCTCGCCGAGGACCTTGCCCGTCAGGTGCCCGTCGACGATCTCGAGGGTGTTGGCCCGTGCCGTGGGGATGCCGAGCTCTCGGGCCAGGTCGTCGACGACCTCGGTGAACCCACCGCTGACGAGACCGACGGTGTGCCCTGCCTCGACGAGGGTCGTGACCAGCGTCCGCGCACCCGGCGTCAGTCGCACCGCCGCACGCACCCGGTCGAGGACCTCGACCGGCAGCCCGGCGAGGGTGGCCACCCGCGCGTGCAGGCTCCCGGCGAAGTCGAGCTCGCCGCGCATCGCGGCCTCGGTCACGGCGGCGACCTCGTCACGAGTGCCCGCGTGCTCGGCGATGAGCTCGATGACCTCGTCGCGGATCAGGGTGGAGTCGACGTCCATGACGAGCGCGAGCGGGCCCTCGCCCGGCAGCTCGACGGACGACGGGGAGTCGGTGCCGGGGCGGGAGGTCATGCGGCGCAGTCTAGGTCTCGTCGAAGACGTGTCCCTTGCCGACCACGGTGATGCCGGACTCGGTGACCTGCAGGCCGCGCGCCAGGTCCTGTTCGCGGTCGTGGCCGAGCCGGATCCCGGCGGGCAGCCGCACGCCCTTGTCGACGATCACCCGGTGCAGCTGGGCGTGCCGCCCGACGTCGACGCCGTCGAGCAGGACGCTGTCGATGACGTCGGAGTAGCTGTGCACGAAGACCCCGGGGGAGAGCACCGAGTTGTGGACGTGCCCGCCGGAGACGACGACGCCGGGTGAGACGACCGAGTTGGTCGCGCCGCCGGCTCGCTCGGTGTCGGCGTGGACGAACTTCGCGGGCGGGTAGGGCCCGTGGTGGGTGTTGATCGGCCAGCTGTAGTTGTAGAGGTTGAAGACCGGGTGGATCGACGTCAGGTCGAGGTGTGCGTCGAAGTAGCTGTCGATCGTCCCGACGTCGCGCCAGTAGCCGCGGTCGCGGTCGGTCGACCCCGGCACGGTGTTGTCGGCGAAGTCGTAGGCGTAGGCCGTGCCACGGGAGACGAGGTCGGGGACGATGTCGCCACCCATGTCGTGCCGGCTCTCGGTGTCGGCGTCACGGTTGACCGCGTCCATGAGCGCGTCGGCGGAGAAGACGTAGTTGCCCATCGACGCGTAGACCTCGTGGGGCGCGTCGGGCAGCCCGACCGGATCCGTCGGCTTCTCCCGGAAGGCGGTGATGCGGCGGCCGTCGTCGGCGACCTCCATGACGCCGAACTGGTCGGCCATGGCGATCGGCTGTCGGATCGCGGCGACAGTGCAGTCGGCGCCCGTCTCAAGGTGCTGCTCGACCATGTCGGAGAAGTCCATGCGGTAGACGTGGTCGGCACCGACCACGACGACGATGTCCGGGCGCTCGTCGGTGATCGCGTTGAGCGACTGGTAGATCGCGTCGGCGCTGCCCGTGTACCAGCTCTTGCCGCGTCGCTGCTGGGCGGGGATCGGGGCGACGTAGTGCCCGAGCGGGGAGGCGAGGCGCCAGGCCTGGCTGACGTGCCGGTCCAGGCTGTGCGACTTGTACTGCGTCAGCACGATGACCTTGGCGTAACCCGAGTTGACGACATTGCTCAGGGCGAAGTCGACGAGCCGGTAGATCCCACCGAAGGGGACGGCGGGCTTGGCCCGGTCGGCGGTGAGCGGCATGAGCCGTTTGCCCTCACCACCGGCGAGGACGATCGCCAGGACACTGGGCTGACCTCTGCGGACCATGGTCCAAACCTAGTGGCTACGGGGCGGGTCGTCCCCCCTTCGGCCCTAGGCTGGTCACGTGCGCGTCGACATCCTCAGCAAGGAGTACCCACCGGCCGTCTACGGCGGTGCCGGGGTCCACGTCGCCGAGCTGACGCGGGCGCTGCGCGAGCGGGGCGACACCGACGTGCGGGTCCGGTGCTTCGGCGAGCCCCGGGACGAAGGGGGGACCACCGGTTATCCGGATCCGCCGGGTCTGGCGGGGGCCAACCCCGCCCTGACGACGATGGGCGTCGATCTGGCGATGGCGGCCGACTGCGCTGGGGCCGACCTGGTCCACAGCCACACCTGGTACGCCAACTTCGCCGGCCACACCGCCGCACTGCTGCACGGGGTGCCGCACGTCGTCTCGGCGCACAGCCTCGAGCCGCTGCGCCCGTGGAAGGCCGAGCAGCTGGGCGGCGGCTACGCCCTGAGCTCGTGGGTCGAGCGCACCGCCTACGAGGGGGCGGCCGGCGTCATTGCCGTCAGCCACGGCATGCGCGCGGACATCCTGCGCAGCTACCCGTCCATCGACCCCGAGCGGGTGCACGTCGTCCACAACGGCATCGATGCCGGGCTGTGGCAGCCGGCACCCGACCCGGAGGTCGTGCGACGCCACGGCGTCGACCCCGACCGCCCGTCGGTCGTCTTCGTCGGGCGGATCACCCGGCAGAAGGGACTGCCCCACCTGCTGCGTGCCGCCCGCGAGCTGCCCCCGGAGGTGCAGCTCGTCCTGTGCGCCGGAGCCCCCGACACCCCCGAGATCCTCGCCGAGGTCGAGGACCTCGTCGCCGAGCTGCGAGCCACCCGTGACGGGGTCGTGTGGATCTCGCAGATGCTGCCGCGGGCCGAGGTCATCGCGCTGCTCACCGCCGGCACGGTCTTCGCCTGCCCCTCGGTCTACGAGCCGCTCGGCATCGTCAACCTCGAGGCGATGGCGTGCGAGCTGCCCGTGGTGGCCACGGCGACCGGCGGCATTCCCGAGGTCGTGGACGACGGCGTCACCGGGTGGCTCGTCCCCATCGAGCAGGTCGACGACGGCACGGGGGCGCCCGTCGACAGCGCGCGCTTCGAGGCCGATCTCGCGGCGGCCCTCGTGCAGGCCGTGGCCGACCCCGAGCGCGCGCGATCACGTGGGGTCGCCGGCCGCGAGCGGGCGGTCGAGCACTTCAGCTGGACGAGCATCGGCGACCGGACCATGGCGGTCTACGAGAGCGTGCTCGCCCAGTCCTGACGGGTCAGCTCGGCGACGACCTCGCCCAGCTCGGCGCCGGGCAGCGGCTCCTCCCACTCACGCACCTCGATGCGCACCTCCCGCATGCCCAGGCGCCGCATGACGCCGCGGGAGCCGGTGTTGACCACCATCGTCTCGGCGCGCACGACGTCGAGCCCTGGGTCGGTGAAGCCCTCTGCGACAACGGCCCTCGCGCCCTCGACCGCCAGGCCCTGTCGCCACCACGACCGGGCGAGGCGGTAGCCGAGCTCGGCCACGCCCCCTTCGCGCGGCCACAGGGACCACCACCCGACGGGACGCTCGTCGACGTGCCCCACCCACATGGGGCCGGGGACCAGCGGCGTCCAGAACTCCAGTGCCTCCTCATGGGTGCGGGCCCGGCCGATGATGTGCCGCAGAACCTCGGGGTCGGCATCGAGGTCGGCGAGGAAGGGGAGGTGCTCGCGGCCGACCGGGTCGAGGCGCAGCCGAGCGGTCCGCAGGACCCGCATCAGCGGCTCGGGACCCAGCCGGCCATCGTGGCGCACGCGGCATTGGTCGCGTCGGCGAGGCAGCGCTCGCTCTCGCGCCCCAGGGCACGAAGGGCGGTGGCGCGGGCCTCGTCGCCGGCGGCCGTGATCGCACCCGAGGCCTGCAGCCCCAGCTCGGTGGCGATGGAGACGGTGCCGGCCAACCCGATGACCTTGCGGGCGCGCTCGGGCAGGGCATCGGGGAGAGCCCAGTCGGCCCCGAGCCGGTCGTCGGCGAGGTCGCGTGCCAGGTCGTCGGCCCAGGGGGTGCCCCCGATGGCATCGAGCTCGTCGATCGCGGCGAGGAGGGTGCGTCGCAGGTGTCGCTCGAGCTGGGAGGGCGCGAGCGCCTCGATGCGGTGCGGAGGGATCGGATCGGCGTCGTGGGCCATCCAGTCGATGCGCACCCCCCGGGCGCCCTCGGAGCCGAAGGTCGACGTCGACGGCACGAGCAGCCCACCGAGGCCGGCGACGTAGAGGGCCTCACCCGCCTCCACGGCGGCGTCGGTGGCCACCGGTCCGCAGCGGGGCAGGCCGGCCAGGTCACCGGGGCCGGGGAGGGCGACGAGGACGGCTGCCTCGCCGAGGTCGCGCCACAGCCGCAGCTGCTCGACGAGACCCTCGGTGTGGTCGATGTCGGGCAGGGCCCGCTCGACCGCCTGGGTCAGGGTCACGCCACCGGCCCAGGCGTGCGTGACCCACGCGGCGACACGGACGGAGGCGGGCAGCTCGGGCATCTGACAGATGGTAATCCGCGACGGTTAGGGTCGGACCATGAGTGATGTCCTCGCCCTCGCCGGCGCCACCGTGGTCCGCGGGGAGTCGACCCTGCTCTCGGAGATCGACTGGGAGGTCGAGGAGGGGCAGCGCTGGGTCGTCCTGGGGCCCAACGGCGCGGGCAAGACGACGCTGCTGCAGCTGGCTGCCGCGCGCATGCACCCCACCCGAGGTGTCGTCGGTGTCCTCGGCGAGGTCCTCGGCGCGGTCGACGTCTTCGACCTGCGGCCGCGCATCGGTCTGGCCTCCGCGTCGCTGGCCGAGCGCATCCCGCCGCGCGAGCGGGTGTCCGACGTCGTCGTCACCGCCTCGTGGGGTGTCGTCGGTCGTTGGCGCGAGTCCTACGACGGACTCGACCACGCCCGCGCGGTCGAGCTGCTCGAGGCCCTGGGCGCCGGGCACCTCGCCGACCGGACCTACGGGACGCTCTCCGAGGGCGAGCGCAAGCGCGTGCAGATCGCCCGCGCCCTGATGACCGACCCCGAGCTGATGCTCCTCGACGAGCCGGCCGCTGGTCTCGACCTCGGCGGACGCGAGGACCTCGTCGGTCGCCTCGGTCAGATCGCGGGCGACCTCGAGGCGCCCGCCCTCGTCATGGTGACCCACCACGTCGAGGAGATCCCCCCGCACTTCACCGACGTGCTCCTCCTGCGCGAGGGCCAGGTCGTCGCGCAGGGCCCGATCGAGATCACGCTCACCGAGGCCAACCTCTCGCAGACCTTCGGTATCGACCTCGTGCTCGAGCAGCACGGTGACCGGTGGTCGGCGCGGGCGCGCACCTGACGCCCGCCGTCCGGGCTCGACCGGGACCGATCCCACCGGCCGCTCGGACACGCTGCGGTCACGGTGGGCGGGTCCCACCCCCCTTCGTCAGGAGCGGTTGACATGATGGGGGCCAGACACGAGACGGGGGCATGACGATGGAATGGCTCGGCGACAACCTCTGGCTGGCCTGGCTGGGGCTGGCCTTCGTGCTGATCGCGATCGAGGCGGCGACGGTCGACTTCGTCTTCGTCATGCTCTTCGGCGGCGCCCTCGTCGGAGCCCTGGCTGCCGCAGTCGGCGCGCCCGTGGTGCTGCAGATCGTCCTGGCCGTCGCCGTGGCCCTGCTGCTCATCGCGGTGGTGCGCCCGATCGTCAAGCGTCAGTTCAGCGACCCCGCGGCATCAGCCGACATCGGCTCGGCGGCCCTGGCCGGGCGCACCGCGCGGGTCCTCGAGACGGTCACCGAGACCGACGGCCGCGTGCGGCTGGCCGGTGAGACGTGGAGCGCGCGGGTGCCCGACGGCGCCGCGTCCTGCCTGCCCGGCGACGAGGTGCGCGTCGTCTCCATCGACGGCGCCACGGCGATCGTCACCAAGAGCCCCTGACCCGACCCTCCGTCTGAAAGGACCCCGCCCATGGAAGGCGCCGGTATCCTCATCTTCCTCGTCGCACTGCTGGTCTTCGCGCTCGTCATCCTCTTCAAGACGGTGCGCATCGTCCCGCAGCAGACCTCGCTGATCATCGAGCGGCTCGGCCGCTACTCGCGCACGCTCGAGGGCGGCATCCACATCCTCGTGCCCTTCGTCGACAAGGTGCGGGCGAGCATCGACCTGCGCGAGCAGGTCGTGAGCTTCCCGCCCCAGCCGGTGATCACCTCCGACAACCTCGTCGTCAACATCGACACGGTCATCTACTACACGGTCATCGACTCCAAGCGGGCCGTCTACGAGATCGCCAACTTCATCCAGGGCATCGAGCAGCTGACCGTCACCACCCTGCGTAACGTCATCGGCTCCCTCGACCTCGAGCAGACGCTCACCAGCCGCGACCAGATCAACGGCCAGCTGCGTGGGGCGCTCGACGAGGCGACCGGCCGCTGGGGCATCCGCGTCAACCGCGTCGAGCTCAAGGCGATCGACCCGCCGATGTCGATCCAGGAGTCGATGGAAAAGCAGATGAAGGCCGAGCGTGACCGTCGTGCGGCCATCCTCAACGCCGAGGGCGTCAAGCAGTCGCAGATCCTCACCGCCGAGGGCGAGAAGCAGTCGGCCATCCTGCGGGCCGAGGGCTCGGCCCAGGCCGCGGTCCTCGAGGCCCAGGGCCAGTCGCGCGCGATCAAGCAGGTCTTCGACGCGATCCACCGCGGCAAGCCGACGCAAAAGCTGCTCGCCTACCAGTACCTGCAGGTCCTGCCGCAGATCGCCACGGGCGACGCCAACAAGATGTGGATCATCCCGAGCGAGCTCACCGACGCCCTGCGGGGCATCGGTGGTGCCCTCGGTGGCGGCGACGGTGACGGGCCCAAGGGTGGACTCGACGCGGAGGAGTGGGTCGACCCCGGTCCGGAGGCCACCAACGTCTTCGACCAGACCGCGCTCGAGGACCCGGGCGAGGCCCTCGCCCAGGCGCGTGGTCAGGCGGGCCAGGCCAGCCGTGAGGCGAGCGAGCACGCGACGCCCGCCTCGCGGGTGCAGCCGGCCAAGGGGCCGGGTGTGCGGCTGCCCGAGGCGACCGACCCGCCGGAGGCGACGGCGGCCCCGGCCCCGGCCGAGCCGCAGCCGGAGGCGACCGACCAGCCCGACGAGGGGCCCGACGCGGCCCGCTGACCACACTGCGACCCCGCTCCACGACACCCGGTCCGCCCTCACTAGGGTTGGCCGGGTGTCGTGGCTGGAGATGGGTGCAGTGGTGCTCGCGGGGGTGTGGGCGGGAGCGATCAACACCCTCGTCGGGTCCGGGACCCTCGTGACCTTCCCCGTCCTGCTCGCGCTGGGGACACCAGCGGTCACGGCCAACGTCTCCAACTCCATCGGCCTGGTCGCCGGGGGAGTGAGCGGCACCATCGGATACCTCCCCGAGCTCAAGGGCATGGGCCGACGGGTCGCCCAGCTCGTGCCGATGTCCGTGCTCGGCGCGATCACCGGCGCCCTGCTGCTGCTGTGGTTGCCGCCCGAGGCCTTCGAGGCGATCGTGCCGGTGCTCATCGGCATCGGGATCCTGCTCGTCATCTTCGGCCCCCGCTTGCAGGCGTGGACGAAGTCGCGGCACGAGGAGGGCGGCTCGATGCCGACCAGCCACCTCGTCGCGCTCATGGCGGGCGTGCTCGTGGCCGGCGTCTACGGCGGCTACTTCGGCGCCGCACAGGGTGTCATCCTCATCGGCCTGCTGTCTGCCTTGTCGACCGAGCCGCTCCAGTCCCTCAACGGTCTGAAGAACGTGCTCGGCACCTTCGTCAACGCTGTCGGCTCGCTCGTCTTCATCATCACCGCGCCCGAGCTCATCGACTGGCGTATCGCCCTCCTCGTGGGCATCGGCGCGATCACCGGTGGCGTGCTGGGTGCGAGGTACGGTCGGCGGCTGCCCCCCAACGCCCTGCGGGCGGTCATCGTCGTCGTCGGCGTTGCGGGCCTGGTGAAGTTCGTCTTCTTCCCGTGACCGAGCTCCTGGACCCCACGCTCCTCGCCCTCGGTATCGTCGTCGCCATCGGGGCGATGGTGCAGTCGACGATCGGCTTCGGGATCGCGGTGGTCGCGGCCCCCGCCGTCGTCATGGTCCGGCCCGATCTCATGCCGGCCTCGCTCATCGTGTGCGTCTTCTTCCTTCCCCTGCTGCAGCTGCTCGGTGGTGACCGGGAGATCGCCTGGCGCCACCTGCGGTGGGCTCTGGGTGCCCGAGTCCTCGCCACACCGCTCGGGGTCGCCCTCGTCGCGGTGGCGTCAGCAGACGCCATCGCCCTCACCGTGGGCGTGCTCATCCTCGTGACCGTCGCCGCGTCGGTGTGGGCCGTGGACATCCGGCTGGACCCGCGCAACTCGGCCCTCGCCGGCGCGATCACCGGCGTCTCGGGGACCGCCGCCTCGATCGGTGGTCCCTTCTTCGCGCTCGTCCTGCGGCACGAGCGTCCGGAGCTGCTCCGCGGGACCCTGGCGGCCTTCTTCCTCGCCGGCACGGTCATCGGGATGACCGGTCTGGCCATCGGCGGGCAGGTCGACCGGGAGGACCTGCTCGCCGGGCTGGTCTGGGCTCCCTTCGTGCTCGTGGGGCACCTGCTGGCGGGGCCGGTGCGACGGCGGATCCGGCCCCAGGCGGTGCGCCGGGGCGTGCTCGTCTTCTGCGTCATCGCGAGCATCGGGGTCATCTCCCGTGCCCTGATCTAGCCTGCTCCCGTGCCGATCACCATCACCGATCCGTCCGACGAACGGTTGCGCGACTTCGTCGGGCTCACCGACGTCAAGCTGCGCCGTGTCCTGGAGCCGGCCGGCGGTCTCTACCTCGCCGAGAGCGAAAAGGTCATCCGCCGGGCGCTGGCCGCGGGCCACCGGCCGCGGGCGCTGCTCATGGGGGAGCGGTGGCTCACCGACCTGGCCGATGTCGTGGCGCAGGCCGAGGACGACGGCGTGCCGGTCTACACGGGGACGGCCGAGGTCATCGAGGGGATCACCGGCTACAACCTGCACCGGGGCGCTCTTGCCTCGATGCACCGGCCCGCGGTGCCCTCGGTGGAGTCGGTGCTCGACGGCGCCCGACGGGTGCTGATCATCGAGGACGTCGTCGACCACACCAACGTGGGTGCGATCTTCCGCTCGGCGGCCGCCCTCGGGACCGACGCGGTCCTCGTCACGCCACGATGCGCCGACCCCTTGTACCGCAGGGCGATCCGCGTCTCCATGGGCACGGTCTTCCAGGTGCCGTGGACCCGGATCGAGCCGTGGCCTGCCGGCATCGCGGACCTGCGGGAAGCTGGGTGGACCGTCGCGGCGCTGGCCCTGGACGACGACGCGGTCTCGCTCGACGAGCTGTCCGCCGACCCGCCGGAGCGACTCGTCCTCGTGCTGGGCACCGAGGGCGACGGGCTGGCCCGGCGTACCCTCGGGCACGTGGACGTGACCGTGACCATCCCGATGGCCGGGGGAGTCGACTCCCTCAACGTCGCGGCGGCGGGTGCCGTCGCCGCGTGGGAGCTGAGGGTCCGCGACTGACGACCGGCCCGGCTTACCCCGAGGACGGGTCGAGGTGATCTCGACCGTCTATCCGGTCGCATTCATCTCGACCCGCCGCGCAGCGTGGGGTGCGGCAGCGTCAGCTGCGGTACATGCCGGTGATGACGGCGCGCCCGATCGTGTGCTGGAGGTAGTTGAAGGCCGCCACGGTGCACGAGACGGAGTCGTCGATGCCCAGGTCGTCGGTGTCGAGCGCGTGGACGGCGAAGACGTAGCGGTGGGCGATGTCGCCCTGCGGCGGGGCCGCGCCGCCGAAGGCCTTGGTCCCGTAGTCGGTCGCGGTCATGAAGGCACCCTCGGGCAGCTGTGCTCCGCCCTCGACCCCCGCGCCCTCGGGCAGCGAGGTGGTGTCGGCCGGGAGGCCGACGACGGTCCAGTGCCAGAAGCCGGCGGGGGTCGGCGCATCCGGGTCGAAGCAGGAGACGGCGTAGCCCTGGGTCCCCTCCGGGGCACCCGACCAGCTGAGCTGGGGGCTGAGGTTGCCGCCGGAAAAGCCCCAGTCGTCGAAGACCTGGGCCTCGGGGAGGTCGCCGCCGTCGGTGAAGCTCTCGCTCGTCACCTCGAAGGTCGCGGTGGGCGGGAGCAGGTCGTAGGGAGCCGGTGCGGTCGGTCGCGTGAGGTCCATGTACCCGACCCTAGGGCGTCATGGGCCAGCGTCAAGACGACCGTCAGCGCACGAGGCGGTCGAGCAGTCGCTGCACTTCGGCCGCGGGGTCGTCCGTGAGGCCGCTGTGCACGGGACCGGGACGCACGACGGTCGAGCGGGGCGCGCTCAGCCAGCCGAAGCGTCGGCCGTCGTCGCCGAGACGGGGCAGGCCGCCCCCTTCGCGACCGGAGGCGACGTCGCAGACGGTCTGCAGCGCGGCGTCGAGCTCGTCGAGGTCGAGGTCCGGGGCGAGGGCCCGCACCCGGGCCGCGTCGACCGCGAAGGCGGCTTCGAGGTGCTCGGCGGCCTGGCTGCGCAGGACGATGCCGACGTTGACGAACTCCTCGCGCTCGGCGCGAGGGACGCAGCGCAGGACGACGTACTGGTACGGGACGCGGGTCACCGGTCACCTCCGGGGGAGCCAGGCAGCGGGGTGGTCGCGGCGGGCCATGAGGTGGGCCACGTAGGCCTGGCGGACGGACTGCGGCGAAGGGAGGTGCTCCCCGGTCTCGAGCCACGCGTCCGGGACGAGGTCGACGATGCCCGTGAGCACCTCGTCGGTCAGCAGGGCAGCGAGGGTCTCGTGGGCCGACGTCAGGTCGCCGACGAGGTCGCCGAGCACGTGGTCGCTCGCGTCGAAGGGCTGGGCGGAGAAGCGCTCGGCGTCGGGAGATCGGCGAGCCCAGGAGTGGTGGAAGTAGAGCGCGGCGCCGTGGTCGATGACCCAGGGGCGGCCGCCCCAGACGAGCAGGTTGGGGTTGGCCCACGTGCGGTCGATGTTGGCGGTGTAGGCGTCGAGCCAGACGATCGGCGCGGCCTGCTCTGCCGTCGCGGGACGGCTGCCGTCGTAGCCGAAGGAGCCCGGCAGGTAGTCGAGGCCCAGGTTGGTGCCCACGGAGGCGGTGAGCAGGTCCTGCACCTCCTCGTCGGCCTCGTAGCGGGCGATGTCACGCGGCAGGTCGACGACGGCCAGGCGGGGGACCGGGATGTCCAGGGCGCGGGCGATCCCGCCGACGAGCACCTCGGCCACGAGGACCTTGAGCCCCTGACCGGCGCCGCGGAACTTCACGACGTACATCCCGAGGTCGTCGGCCTCGACGAGACCGGGGAGGGAACCCCCTTCGCGCAGGGGGACCGCGAATCGGGTGGCGGTGACGGTCTCGAGCACGGGCCAAGCCTATGCACGGGTTGCCCTCGGCCCGACTTCAGGCAATGGTGGAAGGCATGCTTTCAGGACGTCGCCCACCCCACGACTACCTCGGCACCGTGATCGGTACGCCGGACCCCCGGGGTCTCGCGCGCTTCTACGCCGAGGTCCTCGGCTGGACGATCCACAGCGACGAAGAGGACTGGGCGACGATCGCGCCGGAGCGAGCCCACGTGTACCTGGGCTTCCAGCTGGAGCGCAACCACATCGAGCCGAAGTGGCCGGCGCTCGAGGGCGAGCAGCAGATGCAGATCCACCTCGACATCGAGGTGAGTGATCTCGAGGCGGCGGTCGCGGCCGCGCTGCGCCTCGGCGGGCGCCTGTCGGAGCACCAGCCCCAGGAGGAGGTGCGGGTCATCATCGATCCCGCCGGACACCCCTTCTGCCTCTACGTCGGCGCCCCCGAGGAGGCCGCCCAGACCCCGGTCTGACCCGCTGACCGGTGGTCGGCGAGGCCGTGGCGGAGCGGATTTCGCACTCACGACATCCGCGTGTAAAGTTTCACGTCGTTGCCCCGGTGGTTCCCAGACCGCCGGATGCACCACTCGTCCGGGTGGCGGAATTGGCAGACGCGCTAGCTTGAGGTGCTAGTGCCCGTATTAGGGCATGGGGGTTCAAGTCCCCCCTCGGACACAGATGAGGGGTTCGCCAAACTCGCGAACTTCCCTCACGAAACCCCAGTCAGATTGAGAATCTGGCTGGGGATTCGTGGTTCAGGGACCTATTTGGCTGGGGACCAGCTCTGCGCAGGACGAAGCGGCCCTGACCGGGTGGTCAGGGCCGCTTGGGACTGCTGCACCGATAGGTGACAGTGGGTAGTCACGCAGCCCGGTCGGCTGATGTGGTCATGGCTGTCTCGTATTCGATGGGCGTCAATCGGCCAAGGCGGTCTTGTCGTCGTCGGCGGCGGTAGGTGCGTTCGATCCAGGTGACGATCGCGATCCGCAACTCGTCGCGGGTGTCCCAGCGGCGTTGGTTCAGGACGTTCTTCTGCAGGAGCGCGAAGAAGGATTCCATGGCGGCGTTGTCGCCGCAGGCGCCGACTCGACCCATGGACCCCAGGAGCTGGTGGTGGCCCAGGCGGTGGACGTATCGGCGGCTTCGACATTGCGCGCCTGGGTCGCTGTGCACGATGCACCCGGCCACGTCGGCGCCGTCAGCGGCGCGGCGTAAGACGGCTGAGTTCAGCGCGGTGACAGCCAGGTGCGACGTCATGCGTGAGTCGATGCTGTAGCCCACGATTCGCCCGGAGCAGGCATCCTTGATCGCGCACAGGTACAGCTTGCCCTCGCCAGTCCAATGCTCAGTGGGGGCACCTCCCTGGACGCAGTGCTTGGCGGAATGTCGGTCAGCCACACCTGATTCGGTGCCGTCGTGCTGGTGAAGTCGTGGCGGACGCGGCCCGCCTCGCCCTCGACCGCGAGGCGGTCATCGTGCACCGGCAGTCCGGGCCTGGGCCGGGCTGAACAACTTCAGTACCCGGCACGTCACCGACACAGGCACCCGGATCCGGGCGCTCTTGTCGGCCAGCTCGCGGACGAGCGGGAACATCATTTTGGGGGCAGGTTCGCCTGCGACAGGTATGCCGCCGCGCGCCGCAGGACCTCGTTCTCTTGCTCCAGCAACCGGTTACGGCGCTTGAGCTCACGAAGCTCGCCCGCCTGCTCGCTTGTGATAGCCGACGCGTTCCCGTCCTCGACATCGGCACGCTTGAGCCAGTTCGTCAGGCACGACTGACTGATCCCGAAGTCAGCAGCGATCGGCGTCAACTGCTGACCCGGCTGACGATTCCTCGCGACCCGAACCACGTCATCGCGGAACTCTTTGGGGTAGGGCTTGGGCACGGTGTCCATCCTTCCAGCAGCGCCCCTCGACGCCACAGATCAGATGTCACCTATCGGCGCAGCAGTCCCAGACACGTCACATGGCCTGTGCTGCGGGCGTGTCGAGTGGGCCCTCCAGGGGCGACGCAGGAGCGTCGACGCGACGTGCTGAGAGGTGGTTCCAGTCGAGCACTAGCACACCGGCTACAGGCATGGCGATAGGTCAGGAACGGCGTCGCTCCCTACGCAGGAGGGAGCGCAGAGTCTCGGCGTTCGCGTAGCCGACTCGTAGCGCGATCTCGGCGGGGGTGAGGTCCGTGGTTGCTGAGAGGTGCCGAGCTCGTTCGATGCGAAGCCGTTGGACGAAGCCGAGCGGAGTGAGGTTGAGCGCCGCACGGACTCGTCGTTCGAGGGTGCGCCGGCTGGTGCCAAGTGACTGCGCGACGAAGGCGACGTTGAACGGTTCGTCCAGGCGGGCGCGCACGAAGCGTTCGAACTCGACGACGATCGGGTCCTCGTGCCGGAGATGTTCGTAGGCGACGAAGGCCGCCTGCGACGGGCGCTCGTCGATGATGAGGAGCTTGGCGACATGTTGGGCCAGGTCGGGGCTGATCGATCGCACGAGTGAGAGCGCGAGGTCGATGTGGGCGAAGGCGGCGCCGGCGGTGACGAGGTTCCCGTCGACCACGACCATGGTGTCGAGATCGAGGGCGACGGTCGGATAGCGCTTCAGGAACTCCGGCCCCAGGAACCAGCTGGTCGTCGCCCGCCGATGATCCATCCGTCCGGTCTCGGCGACGGCGAACACGCCGGTGCACGCCGCGGCGATCCGGGTGGTCGCGTCGTCGAGGCGCCCGAGCGAGGCGATGACCGAACGAACATCTCGGCTCTGTAGGGCGTCGTTGGTAGCGGCGGCAGTGAGGGTTCCAAGCGCAGGGACGACGACCACGTCGAACTCTGCGGACTCCGACAGCGGGTGGTCCACCGACAGGGTCATCGATGCCGTCGTGGTCACTGTCCGTTTCGGTCCGAGGATGGCGAGTTCGATCGGGTCGATCCGCGGGTCGACATCGCCGCGGGCTCCGTCGGCCACCCGCACGATGTCGATGACCGACGCGACAGCCGAACCGAAGCAGCCGTCGACCGCGATGAGTCCGATACGCATGGCGCAAACAATAGCAATACTGCCGTATACGCCACTCCCCATCGGCCCTCGCTCGTCATACGCTGAACTCGTCCCACGAAGAACCCCGATTTCAAGGAGAGTCCCTCATGTCCACACCCGCATCACTTCCGTATGCCTTCGTCGCCAAGATCGTCGCGGCCGATGGACAGCACGACGCGCTCGCCGATCTGCTCGCCGGCGCTGTCGCGCTCGCCAACGAAGAAGTAGGAACGATTGTCTGGTTCGCGGTCAGGACCCACGCCGACACTTTCTGGATCTTCGATGCATTCCCCGACGAGGCCGCTCGCGACGCCCACGCCAACGGCGCCATCGTCGCAGCCCTGACGGACAATCAGCACCTCCTCGGCGCAGCACCCGAGATCATGGCGGCCGACGTCCTCGCGTCCAAGCTCCCGTAGTCCGCCAACGCACGTCCGCAACGCGAACACAACACGAGCGCTGTCGGTCACAAACTCAACGGGCGGCTCTGGAGCGGCTCGAGCCACAAAGCGCACGCCACATTCGAAGGAGCAATTGATGCCATCTATTCCTACATTGTCGTTGGACGACGCCAAACGTGTCATCGCGGCAGCAGAAGCTGAATCCAGCACGCAGGGTCAGCCCAGTAACATCGCCGTCGTCGATGCCGGCGGCAACCTCGTCGCTCACGTACGGATGGACGGAGCGTGGCTGGGCAGCATCGACATCTCGATCAACAAAGCTTTCACGGCCCGAGCGTTCGACACAGCCACCAAAGACCTCGCCGACCTCGCCCAACCCGGTGAGCAGTTCTACGGCATCAACGCCTCCAACGACGGTCGGGTGATGATCTTCGCCGGTGGCATCCCGCTCGAGCGCGACGGCCAGGTCGTCGGCGCCGTCGGCGTCAGCGGAGGAACCGGCGTCCAAGACCAGGCCGTCGCCGAAGCCGCCGCCAGCGCCTTCTGAGGATCCGCACCGAACCTGGCCCCCGGCCGGCACGGGGCTGGATGCGTGCGTCGTCGACGTAGACGGTCACGGCTCGGACCTGACGGCCAACCAGCACCTCCTCGGCGCAGCACCCGAGATCATGGCGGCAGACGTCCTCGCGTCCAAGCTCCCGTAGCCGTCGGTGTCGGGCAGAGCCAATGAGGCCAGCGCATCGCGCGACCACCAGACCCGAACAGCCCCTGCCCTGCGTTTCCGCAGGTCAGGGGCTGTTCACCGGAGCCGCCTGTGGGAATCGAACCGACGACCTCATCACGTCGGCTTTGCGTCTATCGCTTGATGTGCCCACTGGGCGAACGAGCCGCTGACCTGCGCAAACGCCGAGCGTGGGGGACGCCGCCATCCGGTGGTGACCGACGACGACCGACCAGTACCGACCGCTTCACCGGAGCTTGCGGCGGCGTCGAAGTCGAGCAAGCTCCATTCCTTTGGCTCACCTAGCTCACCGCGCCCTCCTCCTCGCCGGTCCCGTCGTCGTCGAAGACGTTTCAGGGGTCGTCTCAGATGACGGTGTAGGTCGGCCGGGCGCGTCCGTCCGCAGATTGACGTCGAGGTCTCCTGGGCGGAGGTCGCCGAGATTCCCTTCACCGCGTTCACCTCGAGGAAGAAGGCCGAGCAGGTCGGTGGCCGGCTCGTGGTCCGCCGGATCCCGGACCTCAACCCGGCAGGCAAGGACGGACAGGAGACGCTGTTCGACACCTGGCGCTTCCACGCGTTCTTCACCACCACCGACCCGGGCGTGGCCAACACCGTGGCCGCGGACAAGACCCACCGCGGCCACGCGATGATCGAACAGGTCCACGCCGACCTCAAGAGCTCCGCGCTGGCACGCCTGCCGTCCGGGAAGTTCACCGCGAACGCAGCGTGGCTGGTGCTCACCGTGATGGCGTTCAACCTCACCCGCGCCGCCGCCACCCTCGCCGGACCAGGCCTCGCACGCGCGATTACCGCCACGATCCGCCGCAAGCTCATGGCCGTCCCGGCTCGGATCGCGTCCTCAGCCCGATGCGTGACCATGCATCTACCAACCGGCTGGCCATCGTGCTGTGGTCACGCTCTGCTGCGGTGGAAAGCGCAGTCTCGTGTCCGCGAATAACGCGCGTTCCGAGCGGCGAGCTCGCCCGCTGCCAGATCAAGCGTGAGGCTCCTCACCTATGCCGGTTGGAACAATAATGGGAGGCGGGAGTGCTGTAGGAGACATGGCTGATCTCTTCGAATCCCTGACCGTTGGCGCTTGGACGCTCCCGAACCGGCTCGTGATGGCACCGCTGACCCGCAACCGCGCCGAGGGCACTGTGCCGGGCGACCTCGCGGTGGAGTACTACTCCCAGCGCGCCTCGTCCGGCCTGATCATCACCGAGGGCAGCCAGCCCACCGCCGAGGGCTAGGGCTACTTGAACACGCCCGGCTTCCACACCGAGGAGCAGCTGGCCGGGTGGCGCCGAGTGGCCGACGGCGTACACGCAAACGGCGGCCGCATCGTCGCACAGCTGATGCACGTCGGTCGCATCTCCCACCCCGACAACACTGGCGGTGAGGAGATCATCGCGCCGAGCCCGGTGGCGGCTCCCGACGAGATGTTCACCGCCGACGGGATGAAGCCGTACCCGACCCCACGAGAGATCACCGTCGAGGAGATCCCCTCAATCGTCGAGGGCTACGTGCAGGCCGCCCGCAACGCGATCGACGCCGGGCTCGATGGCGTCGAGGTGCACGGGGCCAACGGCTACCTCATCCACCAGTTCCTCGCGCCCGGCTCCAACCATCGCACCGACCAGTACGGCGGATCGCCCGAGAACCGGGTTCGCTTCGCCCTCGAGGTCACGCGTGCGGTCGCCGACGCGATCGGCGCTGACCGGGTCGGCGTCCGCATCTCGCCGGCCCACAACATCCAGGGCGCCACCGAGGAGAATCCCGTCGACGTCGCCGCGACCTACCGGCTCCTGGTCGCGGGCCTGGCTCCGCTCGGCCTGGCCTACCTGAGCATTCTCGCCGACCCGAAGCAGGACCTGGTCCAAGAGCTGCGCCGCTCCTTCGGCGGCGTCGTCGTCGCCAACGACGGCTTCGGCAAGATCACCACGCGCGAGTCGGCGCAGGAGATCTTGGACAAGGGCCTCGCCGACGCGGTCGCAGTCGGGCGACCCTTCCTGGCCAACCCGGACCTGCCCGCCCGGTGGCGCACCGGCGCGGAGCTCAACGAGCCGAACCCCGACACCTTCTACGGCGGTGGCGCCGAGGGCTACACCGACTACCCGTTCCTCGACAGTTGATCTGACCCGAGCGGAACTTCCAGGTACCTCCGACCTTCGCCCCGACCTAGGTCATCGGCATTCGGAACGTCTCGACTCGCCGTCCGGGTGCACGATGACGTCAGCGACCTCGGCATAGAGCACCGCAGTCTCGCGCGAAAGCCGTGGGGTGTGGTCCGAGTGGGCCGAGCGGTTCGGTCTCGAGCTGGTCTCGCCGGATGGCGTGATCTCGGTGATGCGGCTGAGCCGGTACCGCAGTGTGTTGCGGTGGATCGAGAGCGTAGCTGCTGTGTCGTCGTACTGGCCTCCATGATCGAGATGCGCCGCCAGCGTGGGCGCGAGATCGGTGCCTTGCTGTCGTCGTAGCACAGCAGGTCGCCGAGCCAGTCGCTGATGACGCGTTCGCCCTCATCGGCGTTGCCGCCGAGGGCGAGGAGCCGGTCCACCCCCAGATCGGCAGAGGCGATGAAGCCGTACGGATCGCGGGACTGCTGACGAGCCCTGAGCGCTCGTTGGGCTTGCTCATAGGCTCGTGGGATCTCCTCCGGCGAGCTGGTCGGCTCCCCCATGGCGATCACACCGTTGGTGTCGCCGTACGCGCGCGACAAGTCGTCGAACAAGCGGCCGATGTCGACACCTTGGTGGGCGAGGACCACGACCAGACCCTGGTTCCGGACGACCAAGCAGGGCAGCCGCTGATGAGGCATGGCCGTCCGGAGATGATCGACGTCCCGGTCGTGACACCGGGGACCCGTGTCGAAGGACCACGCACACACGATCAGGTCGTGTGGAACGCCGAGGTCGTGGCCCTGGGCCGATGCTCGGTCTGCGGCAACGTCGGCCGGGATCCCTTCGAGGAGGTCGTCGAGGAGGTCTCGACTCAGTCGGTTCTCCATCTCATTCATCGCTGCGGCATGGGCCCTCAGCAGCCCCAGAGCGACGCTGGCGTACTGCAAAGCGAATGTTGCGTCGTCTCGCCCTTGGCCCGCACGCATCTCCAGTTCGATCGTGCCGAGTTCTGGGCGTCCGCCGATCACCGCCTCGAGCGAGGCTCGCTCGCCGACCGGGGGTAACTCACCGGCCGCCGTGGTTCGTGTCGTCTCGTGTGCGAAGCGGTCATGCAGGACGACGGTGGAATCTGTGAATCGGCTCAATGAGGTGGCCACGTCCAGCTCCGTTCGCGTCGCGGCGAGGCGGGTGAACTCCTCGTGCACCGCCTCCCGATGGTTCAGGGCGGCCACGCTGCGCGCCGTCTCGGTGTTGGCCGCGTCCAGTTCGAGGGCGCGGCGGCGGTCGCGTTCGTGCAGCTCCGCGTCCACGAGCGCCGCTCCGAGGAGGTGGCCTAACCGTGCGATGACGAACATCTGTTCGGCGTCGGGCTCAGTGGCGTGTCTCAGGACCAGCTGACCCGGTGAGCCGGACAACGCCGCGACGGCGGTCGTACACGTCCAATGGTCGCCGTGATTCTCGATGAACGCGCGTTCCCCGGGCCCCAGGCTCGACGTCGTCGGGTGCCCGGGGGCCAGGTGGTCCACTTCTGATGTCGTTGGAACGTGACGTGAACCAGCTGGCAGCCGGTCACCGACTCCACCGCGTGGGCCAGCACTTCGATGACCTCGTCCACGTCGTGACGGTCCAGCATCAGCATGGACATCACCAGGAGCAGGGTGTTCTCCAGTACGAGACCGGACAGCCAGATTCGGGGGTGCACCCTCATGGCCTCGAAGACGACGCCGGTGCCCACAGCGTCTATGTCGTAGAGGCACAGGATCGACTGGGGGTGCCGAGGGGCGAAGTCGTTGAGCCGGGCCTCGTAGGCGAGCAGGTCCGCGACCGAGGTTCCACCTCCACGTGATCCCTCGCTCCTCCGCGAAGGACAAGGACGGGTTGACCATCCCGTGGCAGCCCGGCGTGCCCGGTGATGCCGACGCGATCGCCGGGATCGGCGGTCGACTTGCTGTCGCTCTGCGGTAGGGGCTAGACGACTGGTCTAATACTTGGTAGGGTCGAGTCATGCTCGATGCCCGGGAGAACATCCTCGACGCCGGCCAGCGCGCCGTCGCACACAAGGGGTGGGCCGCCGTGGGGCTGACCGAGATCCTCGGCGCGGCCGGGGTGCCCAAGGGATCCTTCTACCACTGGTTCGCCTCCAAGGACGCCTTCGGTGAAGCGATGCTCCAGGCCTACTTCGCGACCTACCTGGCCGAGATGGACGCCACCTTCGCGCATGAGGACGAGACGGCGGTCGGCCGACTGATGAACTACTGGCAGGGCTGGCGCCGTACGCAGTCGCTGAACGACTGTGAAGGGAAGTGCCTGGCGGTCAAGCTGGGAGCAGAGGTCGCCGACCTCTCCGAGCCGATGCGCCGCGCCCTCGAGCAGGGCACGGGAGCGATCGTCGAGCGGATCGCCGCGATGCTCGAGGCGGGGGCCATCGACGGCTCGGTCGTCGCCTTCCGCGACTCCAAGGCCGTCGCGCAGTCGCTCTACGGCCTCTGGGTCGGCGCGAGCGTCCTGACGAAGATCCATCGTGAGCCGACGCCCATGGATGACGCGCTCGCGCACACAGAACGGGTGCTTCGCCCGGCATGAAGATCTTCTCGCGCGGACGACCGGCCGCGCGGGCCACAAGGAGACGACCGGTCTACTGGAGGAATCATGAAGGTGCTCATCGTCCTGACGTCGCACGACCAGCTCGGCGACACCGGCAAGAAGACCGGCTTCTGGCTGGAGGAGCTTGCCGCCCCCTACTACCGGTTCAAGGAGGCCGGGTACGACATCACGCTCGCCTCCCCCGGCGGCGGTGAGCCGCCGCTGGATCCGAAGAGCAACGAGCCCGAGTTCCAGACCGACGACACGCGGCGCTTCGAGGCCGACTCCGAAGCCGTCGCGGCGCTTGCGAGCACGGTTCGGCTCGCGTCGGTCTCGGCTGCCGACTTCGACACGGTGTTCTACGCCGGCGGTCACGGACCGCTCTGGGACCTCGCGGAGGACCAGGATTCGATCCGCCTGATCGAGACGGCACTACGGGCGGAGAAGCCGGTGGCCCTGGTCTGCCACGCCCCCGGCGTACTGCGGCACACCACCCACGAGGACGGCACACCCCTCGTGAGTGGCAAAAAGGTCACCGGCTTCACGAACTCCGAGGAGGTCGGGGTCGGGCTGGACAAGGTGGTGCCGTTCCTGGTCGAGGACGAGCTGGTCCGCCTGGGCGCCGACTACTCCAAGTCCGACGACTGGGCGCCGTACGTCGTCGAGGACGGGCTGCTCCTCACCGGGCAGAACCCGGCCTCGTCGGCCGCGACCGCGGACGCGCTGATCGCCAAGCTCGGCGCGTAGAGCGGCTCGAGAGCATTGAACACGAGTGCCTTGCCCCGGCGACTGTAGCGACGGAGTCCGCCATGCTGTCCCGTCCGGGTTCCCGGCGGCATTTCGACGTCCGTCGACCCCAGCGAGGGGAGCGTACTGGCCACTGGCGACGGGCTAAACGCGAAGGACGCGCAGAGGCTGTCCACTGCTCTCGACCGGGCACTGTGGCAGGGGGGCGTCGAGGAGCACCTGCGGCAGGATCGGCCCCTCGCTCTTCGGAGCGGGGGGCCGTCGTCGTGTCGTCGCGCCGTGGTGTGGCCGCTCTGGTAGGACGGACGATCACGCGAAGGGAGAGTGACGATGACCGACCCCCGCATCGAGCACGCGGCTGAGGTGGTCCGGCGTGCCGTGGCCGAGGTGACCTTCCTCGGGCTCGACGAGAGCCTGGCCGTGGCGGAGGCGCTGCGCGATGCCGGGTGCCTGCCCGACCCGGCGGTGGCCTGGGAGCAGGGCTTCGAGGCCGGCCGCGAGATGGCCCGGCAGTGGGGCGACGCGCAGTGGTGGACCCTCGGCGAGGAGCCGCCCAACCCGTACCTGGCCCCCTGAGGCCACGGTGCCCGGCACCCGGGCCGTAGGCCCGCACGTAGGGTGGCGACATGAGCGAGATTGAGGGTGGTGCCCCCACCGCGCCCGAGCAGGAGGTCGTCCGGATCTGCCGTGACCTGCTGCGGATCGACACGAGCAACTACGGTCCCGGCCAGGACGGCCCGGGCGAGCGGGAGGCGGCGGACTACGTCGTCGCGCAGCTGCGTGAGGTGGGCCTCGAGCCGCAGGTCTTCGAGTCCGAGCCGGGCCGCACGACGGTCTCCGTGCGCATCGCCGGAGCCGACCGCGACCGCGGAGCGCTGTGCATCCACGGCCACCTCGACGTCGTTCCGGCGCACGCCGAGGACTGGAGCGTTCCCCCCTTCGACGCCGTGGAGCGTGACGGGTGCCTCTGGGGCCGCGGCGCGGTCGACATGAAGGACATGGTCGCGATGATGCTCGCCTGCGTCCGCCACCTCGCCCGCACGGGGACGGTCCCGCCGCGCGACCTGCTCTTCGTCTTCTTCGCCGACGAGGAGGCCGGGGGAGTGCTCGGCAGCCAGTTCATGGTCCGGGAGCACCGCGAGGTCTTCGACGGCGTCACCGAGGCGATCAGCGAGGTCGGCGGCTACAGCGTCACCGTCGACGACGCGAAGGGAGAGCCCCGCCGGGCCTACCTCCTCCAGACCGCGGAGAAGGGCATCGCCTGGCTCAAGCTGGAGGCCAAGGGCACGGCCGGGCACGGGTCGGTCCCGACCTCGGACAACCCGATCGTCCACCTCGCCGAGGCCATCGCCCGGATCAACGCCCACAAGTGGCCCCGGGAGTTCATCGCCAGCGTCCGTGGGCTGCTCGACGGCCTGTCCGAGATCACCGGGGTCGGCTACAGCGACGAAGACGCCGAGGCGCTGCTCGAGCGCATCGGTCCGGCCGCGGGCTTCGTCCGCGGGGCCCTGCAGGACACGGCCAACATCACCATGCTCGACGCGGGGTACAAGCACAACGTCGTCCCGCAGACGGCGACCGCGGCCCTGGACTGCCGCTTCCTGCCGGGCCACGAGGAGGACCTCATGGTCACGATTCGTGACCTCGCCGGCGAGCACGTCGACGTCGTCGTCGAGCACCGCGACATCTCCCTGGACTCGCCCTTCGAGGGCGACCTCGTCGAGCGCATGCGGGCCGCGCTGCTCGCCGAGGACCCGGAGGCGACGATCCTGCCCTACTGCCTCTCGGGCGGCACCGACAACAAGGCCCTCGAGACGCTCGGGGTCACCGGCTACGGCTTCGCGCCGCTGCAGCTGCCGGCGGACCTGCCCTTCGCCCCGATGTTCCACGGGATCGACGAGCGGGTGCCGCTGGAGTCGCTGGAGTTCGGTGCCCGCGTGCTGTGGCGGCTCGTCGAGGACTGCTGAGCGGGGCGGGCGACGGCGGGGGCGCCGTCAGAGTGACGGCAGCCCCGGCGGGCGCGGCACGCGGATGATCTTGCGGCGCAACCACGCTCGCTGCTTGCCGCTCATGTAAACCACGGTGCGGTGCAGCTCCCACCTGCCGTACTCGGCATGGTCGGCCAGCTCCTGGCGGATCGCGGAGCGTGCGGCACCGCGGGGGAAGACGATCGTGCGGAACTCGTACTCGGGCATCGGTGCCATTGTCGCCCATGAAAGGTAGCGTCATGCCCATGAGCGACCCGCGCCCCGCCCTGAACCAGCTGATCGCCGCCTTCGAGCGCCACCTCGAGGCCTCGTCCCAGCGCCGTGGCGAGGACGACCCGACCGTCGTCGCCGCCTACGAGGACCTCGCCGACGCCTTCGAGGCCTACGACGACGCGCTCCACGACGCGACCGGCGAGATGACCCCGCTCGTCGTCGTCGACGAGCAGTTCATGGTCGATGACGACGACGAGTCCGATGACTACGACGACGACGAGGACGACCAGTCCTACTCGGGGCTCGACGACGAGGACTATGACGCCGACGACCGCTCCTGAGACCTCGTCGGGCGAGGCCTGACCTCAGAGCCAGCCGGAGCGCTTGAAGAGGCGGTAGAGCCCGAGGCAGATGAGCACCATCGCCAGCAGGGCCAGCGGGTAGCCGTAGTACACCTCACGCCCGGCGACCTCGATACTCGCCGACAGTTCGGGCATGCCCTCGAAGTTCATGCCGTAGATGCCGGCGACCATCGTCGGCAGGGCCGCCATCGCCGCCCACGCAGAGATCTTGCGCATGTCCTGGTTCTGCTGCACCCCGACCTGGGCGAGATGGGCGTTGAGCACGTCCGACAGCAGCCGGTCCTGGGACTCGGTGTTGTCGACGACGAGCGAGACGTGGTCGTAGACGTCGCGGAAGAGCAGGCGCAGCTCCTCCGTCGGCACCGGGGTACTCGGACCGACGAGCTGGGAGAGCGGTCGGGCGAGGGGGAGTGCGGCCCGCTTGAACTCGAGCACCTCGCGCTTGAGCGCGTAGATCTCCTCGGTGCCGACGACCCGGTCGGGTGAGAAGACCCGTGCCTCGATGTCGTCGAGGTCGATCTGCAGCTCGTCCTCGATGTCGAGGTACTGGTCGACGACGAAGTCGATGATCGCGTGGAAGACACCCCACGGGCCGTGCTGCAGGGCCTCGTGGTCGTGCTCCTCGAGCTGGCTGCGCAGCCCGGCGAGGGGGCTGGCCTCACCGCGGCGGATCGTCACGATGTAGCCGGGCCCGAGGAAGAGCATGATCTCGCCGGACTCGACGTCGGAGGTCTCCTCGACGTAGCGCAGCGGCCGCAGGACCACGAAGTGCCCGTCGCCGTAACGCTCGATCTTGGGACGCTGGTCGCCCGTGACCGAGTCCTCGATAGCCAGGGCATGCAGCCCGAGCTGCTCCGACACCTCGTCGAAGGTCTCGGCCGACGGGTCGCGCATGCCGATCCAGAGGTAGTCCTCGCTCGCCTCGGACCGGATCTCGTGGAGGGTCGCTCCGATGTCGGTGCACGGGAGTCTGCGCCCTGCGCTGTAGCGGGCCTGGTCGACGATCATCCGGGCATCGTCTCAGGGCCGGGGGCGCCGGGCCCTAGGGTGTGGGCGTGGCGTACTGCATCCTCATCCGGCACGGGCGGTCCACCGCCAACAGCCAGGGCATCCTCGCGGGCTGGACCCCGGGTGTCGCCCTGGACGAGACCGGGCGGGGGCAAGCCTCGGGCCTCGTCGACCGGCTGGGGGAGACCCCCTTCGTCCACCTGGCGACCTCACCGCTCCAGCGCTGCCGCGAGACGGCCGCTCCACTGCTCGAGGCCCACGGGCTCGAGGCGCAGGTGCACGACGGGCTGGGCGAGTGCCGCTACGGCGCGTGGACCGGCAGGAGGCTCAAGGAGCTCGCCGACGAGCCGCTGTGGCGGGTCGTCCAGGACACCCCGAGCCGGGCGACCTTCCCCCCGGGTGAGGACTTCTCCGGGGAGTCGATGCAGGCGATGTCCGACCGTGCCGTCGCCGCCGTCCGCGAGATCGACGCCGCGGTGACCGAGGAGCACGGCGCGCACGCCGTGTGGGCCGCGGTGAGCCACGGCGACGTCATCAAGGCGGTGCTCGCCGATGCCGTCGGCACACCGCTCGACGACTTCCAGCGGCTGCACGTCGACCCCGCCTCCATCTCGGTCGTCCACTACACCTCGACGCGGCCGATGGTGCTGCGCACCAACGACACCGGCTCCGCAGTGCTGCGTCCGCCGAAACCGACGCAGGACACCCCGGCGACGGGCGACGCGGCCGTCGGCGGCGGCGCAGGACTAGGGTCGACACCATGACCGTCGTCGAGTTCGATCCCCCGGAGCGCTTCATCCTGGGCACCGTCGGCCCCGCGGGCCAGCGGACCTTCTTCCTCCAGGCAAGCGATGCCACCCGTCGGGTGCAGGTCTCCCTCGAAAAGCTGCACGCCCAGGTCCTCGCCGAGCGCATCGGCGAGCTGCTCGATCAGGTCGCCGGCCTCGAGGCGACCGTCGCGGCGGCTGCGGAGGCCGCCGACAACGCACCGCTCGACACACCCATCGCGGAGGACTTCCGCGTCCAGGCGCTGGCCCTCTCGTGGGACGGGGAGCGTCACGTGGTCCTCATCGAGGCCCACGACCACGATCCGGACGAGATCGACGAGGGCGAGGCCACCCCCGCGCTCAACAGCCTGCGGGTCTCCCTCGGTCCCGCGCAGGCGCGAGCCTTCGCCCGCCGCTGCGAGACCGTCGTGCGCGCCGGTCGACCCGCCTGCCCCTTCTGCGGTGGCGCCGTCGACGCCGACGGGCACATCTGCCCGCGGGCCAACGGCTACAAGCGCTGACGGTGGCGGCGCCCCCTTCGCTCGTCGGCGGGGACCTGGTCGTCCTCGGCCGGCACCCCCTCGCGAGCAATGCCGTCTTCGTCGCCGAGGTGCGGGGCCCCGACCAGCCCACGGTGGCCGTCGCCTACAAGCCGGTGGACGGCGAGCGACCGCTGTGGGACTTCCCCGACGGCAGCCTCGCCGCACGTGAGGTCGCGGCGTCGCGGATCGATGCGCTCGGCGGCTTCGACCTGGTGCCGCCGACCGTCTGGCGCGACGGGCCGGCCGGCGCCGGTGCCGTGCAGCAGTGGATCGGCGAGATCACCAGCCTGTGCCCGACGCCCGTCACAGTGACGCGCCCCGACGAGGTGCCCGACGGCAACCTCGTGGTCCTCGAGGGCGAGGACGAAGGGGGCGCACCGGTCCTGCTGTCGCACCCGGACGACCCGCGCCTGCGCTCGATGGCCGTGCTCGACGCGGTCCTCAACAACTCCGACCGCAAGGGCGGTCACGTCCTCGACCACGGTGGGCGCCTGTGGGGCATCGACCACGGCGTGAGCCTGCACGAGGAGCCCAAGCTGCGCACGGTGCTGTGGGGATGGGCCGGTGAGCCCCTGCCCGACGGCGATCTCGCGCGTCTGGCCCGGCTCGACGCCGAGCTGGCGCGACCCGAGGTCGAGGCCGAGCTGGCCGGGCTGATCACGCCCACCGAATTCGACGCGCTCCGCCGCCGGGTGAACCGGTTGCTGGCCAGGCGCACCCACCCCGTGCCGCACGGTGACTGGCCGCCGATCCCGTGGCCGGCGCTGTGAGTGCCACCTCGTAGGCTGTCCGCGTGAGAGCCTGGCCTGCCCCCCACCTGCCCGTCGTCCCCGGAGAGCCGATCTCCCTTCGCCTGCACGACGTGGCACGCGACGAGGTGGCTCCCGTCGAGCCCGAGGGCGCGGCCCGCCTCTACGTGTGCGGTGTGACGCCCTACGACACCACCCACATGGGCCACGCGGCGACCTACGTGACCTTTGACCTCGTCGGGCGTGCGCTGCGTGACGGCGGACGTCCGGTGACCTACGTGCAAAACGTCACCGACGTCGACGACCCGCTCTTCGAGCGCGCCGCGCGCGACGGTGTCGACTGGCGCGATCTCGGCAGCGAGCAGATCGCGCTCTTCCTGGAGGACATGACGGCGCTCGGGGTCATCCCGCCCGATCACTTCATGGGCGTCATGGAGTCGATGCCCCAGATCATCGAGGCCGTGCAGCGCCTCGTGGACCGCGACGTGACCTACGAGGTCGTCGAGGACGGGGTGCGTGACACCTACCTCGACCTCACCGCCGCCGGCGGACTGGGCGAGCTCAGCCACCTCGACCGCGAGACGATGCTCGCCTTCTCCGCCGAGCGGGGCGGCGACCCGCAGCGCCCCGGCAAGCGTGATCCGCTCGATCCGATGCTCTGGCGCGGCGAGCGCGAGGGCGAGCCGGCCTGGGACGCAGGCGAGCTCGGGCGCGGCCGACCCGGTTGGCACATCGAGTGCACGGCCATCGCCATGGAGCACCTCGGCGACCACGTCGACGTCCAGGGCGGCGGGACCGACCTCGTCTTCCCGCACCACGAGATGTCGGTCGTCCAGGCCGAGGCCATCACGGGGGAGCGGCCCTTCGCCCGGCACACGGCGCACCAGGCGATGGTCGCCTACGACGGCGAGAAGATGAGCAAGTCCAAGGGCAACCTCGTGCGGGTCTCGACCCTGCGCTCAGAAGGCGTCGACCCGATGGCGATCCGGCTCGTCCTGCTGGCGCACCACTACCGCGGTGAGTGGGAGTGGACGGCGCAGGACCTCACGCAGGCCCAGGAGCGGCTCGAGCGCTGGCGTCGTGGACTGTCGACGGACGGCGGTCCCGATGCGACGGGGACGATCGCGCAGATCCGGGCCGCGGTGGCCGACGATCTCGACACCCCGGCCGCTCTGCGCGCCGTCGACACGTGGGTCGAGCAGTCGCTGGCGACGACCGGCGACGTGCGCTCCGCACCTGGTGAGCTGGCCCGGGCGATCGACGCCCTCCTGGGGATCCGTCTCTGACCCGACCGGCGAAGGGGGGTCAGCCCGGGTTGTCGGTGCCGTCGCCGCGGCGGCGAAGGTAGCGCTCGAACTCCTTGGCGATCGCGTCACCGCTCGCCTCCGGCAGCTGCGAGGTGTCCTGGGCGCTCTCGAGCGCGGAGACGTACTCGGCGACGTCCGCGTCGGTGCTCGCCAGCTCGTCGACACCCCGCTCCCAGGCGCGCGCCTCCTCCTCGAGGTCACCGTGGTCGATGACCGTGTCGAGGAGGTCCTCGAGCTGGACGAGCAGGGCGAGCGAGGCCTTGGGGCAGGGGACCTGCGAGGCGTAGTGGGGGATGCTCGCCCACGCCGAGATCGAGACCATCTCGGCCTGGTGGGCGCCGTCGGCCACGACCCCGGTGATCCCCGTGGGGCCTTCGTAGCTCGAGGGCTCGAGGTCGTGCTTGTAGACGACCGTCTCGTCCTCGCTGGAGCAGAAGACGGGGATCGGACGGGAGTGGGCCACGTCGGCGAGCAGGGCTCCGAGGGTGATGACGGTCGTCACGCCGTTGGCCGCAGCGAGGTCGAGCAGCTCCGTGGTGAAGGCCCGCCATCGGAAGGAGGGCTCGATGCCGGTGACGAGCAGGACGTCACGGCCCAGGCTGTCGGGGGAGGCGAGCATGACCCTCGTGGTGCTCCAGTGGATGCCTCGCCCCTGGCCCTGGTTGGTCACGCGGGGCCGGGTCACCTGGAAGTCGTAGTAGTCCTCGGGGTCGATCGCCGCGACCGTCTCGGCCTCCCAGAGCAGGCCCAGGTGCTCGACGACGCGGGAGGCGGCCTCGCCGGCGTCGTTCCAGCCCTCGAAGGCGCAGATCATCACCGGGTCGTGCAGCTCCGGCAGGTCCTCGATCTCGATCACGAGCACCACCCTACGACGCGTAGCCTTGGCCCCTGTGAGCACCGAGCCTGCTGCCCTGCCCGCCGCCGTCCTGTGGGACATGGACGGCACGCTCGTCGACACCGAGCCCTACTGGATCACCGCCGAGCACGAGCTCGTCGAGGAGTTCGGCGGCACGTGGACCCACGAGCTGGCCGTCCAGCTCGTCGGCAACCCGCTGCTCGTCTCGGCGCAGTTCATCCTCGACAACTCGCCCGTCGACCTGCCTGCCGAGGGGGTCGTCCACCGCCTGCAGTCCCGGGTCGTCGAGCAGATCGCGCAGGAGGTGCCCTGGCGCCCCGGGGCTCGTGAGCTGCTCGCGGCCTGCCGTGAGCTCGACATCCCCCAGGCGCTCGTGACGATGTCGTGGACCGAACTCGCCGGGGCCGTCGTCGACGCCACCGAGCCGGGCTCCTTCGGCCTCATGGTCACCGGGGACGTCGTCACCCACGGCAAGCCCCACCCCGAGCCCTATCTCACCGCCGCCGCGCAGCTGGGTGTGCACCCGGCCGCCTGCATCGCCATCGAGGACTCGCCGACCGGCGTGCGCTCCGCGACGGCCGCCGGTGTGCCGACGCTCGCCGTCCCGCACATCGTCGAGATCCCGGCCATCGAGGGCTCGGTGCACGTCGACAGCCTGGCGGGGCTGACCCCCTTCGACCTGGTGCCGCTCACCACCGGCGCCGAGGAGCACGCGCGCACCTGAGCCTGCATTGCCCTACGGCAATGCAGAGTCCTGGCCATCGCTCGCCGTGGCTTCGGGTGGTGCCGAAGGGGGATAGGGCGGCGGTGTCCCACCGAAGGCCGGGCACAGCGGCTTGAAGTCGCACCAGCTGCACAGGCGCGACGGGCTGGGCCGGAAGTCCCCGGTCGCACTGGCCTGCTGGATGGCGCTGGACACGGCGCGCACGTTGCGCTCCAGCGCGAGCAGGTCGGCCTCGTCGGGGGCATAGCGGATCACCTGGCCGTCGCGCAGGTAGACCAGCTGGAGCAGGTCCGGCACCCGACCCGTGGTGCGCCAGTGGACGAGGCCGTAGAACTTCATCTGGAACAGGGCCTTGCCCTCGAAGCGCTCCGAGGGGGAGCGGCCGGTCTTGTAGTCGACGATGCGCACCTCCCCGGTAGGTGCAACATCGACGCGGTCGATGATGCCCCGCAGGGTCAGCCCCTCGAGCTCGACCTCGACCTTGACCTCACGTCGAGACGGCTCGAGTCTCGACGGGTCCTCGAGGGTGAACCAGCGCTCGATGAGTGCGGCCGCCTCGGCAAACCACAAGTCCTCGGTGCGCGACTCGTCGTCCGCGATCATCTCGGCGAGCTCGGGCCGCTCCTGGACGAGAGCCTGCCAGCGCCCCGGCACGAGCCCGACCGCGGCCTGCGGGGTGCGCTCGGCGGCCGGCAGCTCGAAGAGCTCTTCGAGGACGGCGTGCACCAGCGTGCCGCGTGCGGCGGCCGGGGAGGGCGCCTCGTCGAGCCGGTCGATCGACCGGAAGCGGTACAGCAGCGGGCACTGCTTGAAGTCGGCCGCGCGCGACGGCGAGAGACTCGGGCTCACTCCGGGGCGTAGCCGAGGTTGGGTCCGAGCCAGCGCTCGGCTTCGGCCATCGTCCAGCCCTTGCGCCCGGCATAGCTCTCGACCTGGTCCTTGCCGAGGCGCCCCACGACGAAGTACTGGCTGTCCGGGTGACCGAAGTACCAGCCGGAGACCGAGGCGCCCGGCCACATGGCCATGCCCTCGGTGAGCTCGATGCCGATCTCGTCGACGTCGAGCAGCTGCCACAGGGTGCGCTTCTCGGTGTGGTCGGGGCAGGCGGGATAGCCCGGTGCCGGCCGGATGCCGTCGTACTGCTCCTTGATCAGCTGCTTGTTGTCGAGGTCCTCGTCGGGGGAGTATCCCCAGATCTCGGTGCGGATCCGCTCGTGCATCCGCTCGGCGAAGGCCTCGGCGAAGCGATCTGCCAGGGCCTCGAGGAGGATCGCGTTGTAGTCGTCGTTGTCGGCCTTGAACTGCGCGATGCGGTCCTGGACGCCGATCCCGCCGGTCACGGCGAAGGCACCGATCCAGTCCTTGATGCCGGTGTCGCGGGGTGCGACGAAGTCGGCGAGCGAGCGGTTGGGCACCCCCGGCCGGTGCTTGCCCTGCTGTCGCAGCATGTGCAGGGTGTGCGCGACCTCGGATCGCGACTCGTCGGTGTAGATCTCGATGTCGTCGCCGACGGAGTTGGCCGGGAAGAGGCCGATGACGCCCTTGGCCGTCAGCCACTGCTCGGCGATGATCCGGTCGAGCATCTCCTGGGCCTCGTCGTAGAGCTTGCGCGCCACCTCGCCCGTCGACGGGCTGTTGAGGATGTCGGGGAAGGACCCCTTGAGCTCCCAGGCGTTGAAGAAGGGCTGCCAGTCGAAGTACTCCCGAAGCTCCGCCAGGTCGTAGTCGGCGAAGACCTGGCGCGTCGGCGTGACCCCGGCCAGGTGCGGCTGCTCGGCCGACCAGTCGATCGGGGTGCGCGCCTCGAGCGCCTCGTCGTAGGAGAGCATCGGCCGGTCACCCTGCTTGGCGGCGTGCCGCTCGCGCAGCGAGGCGTAGTCGGCAGCGATCTCGCCGAGGAGCTTGTCCTTGCCGGTCTCGCTGAGCAGCTGGCTGACGACGGGCACCGAGCGCGAGGCGTCCTTGACCCACACGACCGGTCCTTCGTACTGTTGGTCGACCTTGACCGCCGTGTGCGCCTTGGAGGTCGTCGCCCCGCCGAGGAGGAGCGGGATGTCGAACCCCTGACGCTGCATCTCGGAGGCGACCCCGACCATCTCGTCGAGCGAGGGGGTGATCAGGCCGGACAGGCCGATGACGTCGGCGTCGTGCTCGCGGGCCGTCTCGAGGACCTTTTGCGTCGGGACCATCACCCCGAGGTCGATGACGTCGTAGTTGTTGCACTGCAGGACCACGCCGACGATGTTCTTGCCGATGTCGTGCACATCGCCCTTGACCGTGGCCATGACGATCAGACCCTTGGAGCGCGAGGCATCGCCCGGCTTCTTGGACGCCTCGATGTAGGGGATGAGGTGGGCGACGGCCTTCTTCATCACCCGGGCGGACTTGACCACCTGCGGCAGGAACATCTTGCCCTCGCCGAAGAGGTCGCCGACGACGCCCATGCCGTCCATGAGCGGCCCCTCGATGACCTCGAGGGGCTGGCCACCCTCGGCGTCGATCTCGACGCGCAGCGCCTCGGTGTCCTCGACGACGTGGGCGTCGATGCCCTTGACCAGCGAGTGTGTGATCCGCTCGCGAAGGGGGAGCGAGCGCCACTCGAGCGTCGCCTCCTCGGCCTTGGCGCCGGTGCCGCGGTGCTCCTCGGCGATCTCGAGGAGGCGTTCGGTCGAGTCCTCGCGCCGGTTGAGCACGACGTCCTCGATCCGCTCACGCAGCTGCGCGTCGAGGGTGTCGTAGGGGACGAGGGCGCCGGCGTTGACGATGCCCATGTCCATGCCCGCCTCGATGGCGTGGTAGAGGAAGACCGCGTGGATCGCCTCACGCACGGGGTTGTTGCCGCGGAAGCTGAAGGAGACGTTGGAGACACCGCCGGAGACCAGTGCGTGCGGCAGGTTGGCCTTGATCCACCGGGTCGCCTCGATGAAGTCGGTGCCGTACTCGGCGTGCTCCTCGATGCCCGTCGCCAGGGCGAAGATGTTGGGGTCGAAGACGATGTCCTCAGCAGGGAAGCCGACCTCCTCGGTGAGGATCGTGTAGGCCCGCTGCGCGATCTCCTTGCGACGCTCGAGGTTGTCCGCCTGGCCGTCCTCGTCGAAGCCCATGACGACGACCGCGGCGCCGTACTTGCGGCACAGCCGCGCCTGCTCCACGAAGGCCTCGACACCCTCCTTCATCGAGATCGAGTTGACGATGGGCTTGCCCTGGGTGCGCTTGAGCCCGGTCTCGATGACCTCCCACTTCGAGGAGTCGATCATCAGCGGCACGCGCGAGATGTCGGGCTCGGAGCCGACGAGGTTGACGAAGGTGCCCATGGCGGCGACGCCGTCGAGCATGCCCTCGTCCATGTTGATGTCGATGACCTGGGCGCCGCTCTCGACCTGCTGCTGCGCGACGGCGAGCGCCGCGGGGTAGTCGGCCGCCTCGATGAGCTTGCGGAACTTCGCCGACCCGGTGACGTTGGTCCGCTCGCCGACGTTGACGAAGAGCGAGTCGGCCGTGACGTTGAAGGGTTCGAGACCGGACAGGCGCAGCGCCGGCTCGACGTGGGCAGGGACGTGCGGCGTGGCACCGGCGGCCCCGCGGGCGATGGCCGCGATGTGCTCGGGGGAGGAGCCGCAGCAGCCGCCGAGGAGGTTGACCAACCCCGACGTGGCGAACTCCGCGACGAGCTCGGCCATGTACTCGGGCGACTGGTCGTACTCGCCGAAGGCATTGGGCAGGCCGGCATTGGGGTAGGCCGAGACGAAGGTGTCGGCGACCCGGCCGAGCTCGACGACGTACTGGCGCAGCTCCTCGGCGCCCAGGGCGCAGTTGAGCCCGATGGCCAGCGGCTGCGCGTGGCGCACGGAGTTCCAGAAGGCCTCGGTGGTCTGACCGGTGAGGGTGCGCCCGGAGGCGTCGGTGATCGTGCCGGAGATGATGACCGGCCAGCGGCGGCCGTGCTGCTCGAAGAGCGTCTCGAGCGCGAAGATCGCCGCCTTGGCGTTGAGCGTGTCGAAGATCGTCTCGACGATGAGCAGGTCGACCCCACCCTCGACGAGACCGCTCGCCTGCTCGAGATAGGCCTCGACGAGCTCGTCGAAGGTGATGTTGCGCAGGCCGGGGTCGTTGACGTCGGGCGAGATCGACGCGGTGCGGTTGGTCGGGCCGAGGGCGCCCATGACCCACCGGGGTCGCGTCGGGTCCGCGGCCATCGCCTCGTCGGCGGCACGGCGCGCCAGACGCGCGGCCTCGAGGTTGATCTCGTGCGCGAGGTCGGCCATGCCGTAGTCGGCCAGCGAGATGCGCTGCGCGTTGAAGGTGTTGGTCTCGACGAGGTCGGCGCCCGCGGCGAGGTACTGGTGGTGCAGGTCGACGATGAGCTCCGGCTGGGTGAGCACGAGCAGGTCGTTGTTGCCCTGAAGGTCGCTGCCCCAGTCGGCGAAGCGCTCGCCGCGGAATTCGGCCTCCGACAGCCCCTGCTGCTGGATCATCGTCCCCATCGCGCCGTCCATGATGAGGACGCGCTCGGTGAGCGCCTCCCGCAGCTCGGTGGTCGCGTCGGGGCGCAGGTCGGTGTCGGTCACCGGGTAGATCCTTGTCCGAAGGGGGTGGGTGGACCTGCCATTATCCCCATCCGGTCCTCTCGCCTAGGGTCGTGTCCATGGCGGCCCCCCACGACGACACTCCCCGCGGGATCCGCCTGGCGACGATCGGTGGTGTCCCGGTCTACCTGGGGTGGTCCTGGCTGATCATCGGTGGCCTCATCGTCTTCCTCATCGGCCCGGGCGTCGCCAGCACCCATGGCCCGGTCACCGGCTACGGCGTCGCCGTGGTCTACGCCCTGTCGCTGCTGCTGAGCGTGCTGGCCCACGAGGCGGCCCACGCCGTGACGGCGCGGTCCTTCGGGCACACCGTCCACCGCGTGGTGGCCGACCTTTGGGGCGGGCACACGGCCTTCGAGGCCTCGCGCGCGACCCCGGCCACCCAGGCGGCGGTCGCCGTGGTCGGTCCGTTGGCCAATGCCCTGCTCGCCCTCGCGTGCTTCCTCGCCTCGGCGGCCCTCGACACCGGGCTGGTGGCGTCCGTCCTCGGCGGGATCGCCTTCGTCAACGCCGCCCTGGCCGTGCTCAACATGCTGCCCGGCCTGCCGCTCGACGGCGGCCAGATCGTCGAGTCGCTCGTGTGGGGCGTCACCGGTGACCAGGGCCGGGCCCGGGTCGCCGCGGGTCTCCTCGGCCGGGCCATGGTCATCGTCATCGTCGTCGCGATCGTGGGTCTGCCGCTGCTGCGCGGGCAGCAGCCGTCGCTGTCGACGATGGTCTGGACGATGCTCATCGCCGCCTTCCTGTGGTCCGGCGCCAGCTCCGCCATCGCCCACGGCCGGGCGCTGGGCCAGCTCTCGGGCCTCGACGTCGCCGCGTTGATCGAGCCGGCCGCCGCGATCCGTGCCGACGCGTCGGTGGCCGAGCTGACCTCCCTTCGTGCCCTGCCCGTGGTCACCACGCCCGACGGGGTGCCGATCGGTCTCGTCGACCACGACGCGCTGCGGGCCGTGCCGCCGGCAGCCGTCGCGACGACCCCGGTCTCCGCCGTCGTGTCCACGGCCCCGGAGGGCTGGGCGGTCGACCTGCCCCCGGGCCGCGAGGCCGTCGAGCTCGTCCACGCCTTCCAGTCCTCACGCTCGCGGGTCGTCGCCGTGAGCGAAGGGGGAGTGCTCCGGGGCATCGTGCGCGTCGAGCGGGTCAACGCCGCCCTGTCGCGCAACTAGACTCGCCCACCATGACCGCCACCGGATCCGCCTACCGTCGCGGCCCCTTCCGTGAGGGTGACCGCGTGCAGCTGACCGACCCCAAGGGGCGGATGCACACGATCACCCTGACGCCGGGCAAGCAGTTCCACACCCACCGAGGGCACGTCAAGCACGACGACCTCATCGGGGCGCCCGACGGGTCGACGATCACCAACACGGCTGGCACCGAGTACCTCGTGCTGCGGCCGCTGCTGTCGGACTACGTCATGTCGATGCCGCGGGGCGCGGCCGTCGTCTACCCCAAGGACGCCGGCCAGATCGTCCAGATGGCCGATGTCTTCCCCGGCGCGACCGTCGTCGAGGCGGGCGTGGGCTCCGGTGCCCTGTCGATGTCGCTGCTGCGCGCGGTGGGCGACACCGGGCGGGTGCACTCCTTCGAGCGCCGGGCCGACTTCGCCGAGATCGCCCGGGCCAATGCGCGCGCCTTCTTCGGCGAGGACCACCCGGCGTGGACCGTGAGCGTCGGCGACCTCGTCGAAGAGCTGCCGGGCGCCGTCGAGCCGGGCAGCGTCGACCGGGTCGTGCTCGACATGCTCGCGCCCTGGGAGTGCCTCGAGGTCGTCGCCGAGGCCTTGGCGCCCGGTGGCGTGCTCATCTGCTACGTCGCGACGGCCACCCAGCTGAGCAAGGTCGCCGAGGCGATGCGCGACTTCGGCAACTTCACCGAGCCCGAGGCGTGGGAGTCGCTCGTGCGCGGCTGGCACCTCGAGGGACTGGCCGTGCGCCCGCAGCACCGCATGCACGGGCACACCGGCTTCCTCATCACCACCCGCCGGCTCGCCCCCGGGGTGACCCCGCCGATGCGCAAGCGCCGCCCGGGCAAGGGCTACGCCGCCCAGGAGGGCGACGAGACGACGACGCCGGCCGAGGTGCCGCCGGGCGCCGACGACGCCGAGTGGACCTCGGAGGCGCTGGGGGAGCGGGTCGCGTCGGAGAAGAAGATGCGCAAGCTCGCCCGAGGGGTGGTCCCCCCTTCGCCGCGGTGAGTCGACAGGGGAGACTGGAGCCGCGCCGACACGACCGGCCGAAGGGAGCACGACGATGACGACCGAGTTCACGCCCCAGGACCTGCGGGCCCTGCAGGACAAGCTGACCCAGCAGAAGTCCCAGATGGCCACCGTCGCCTCGCAGAACGAGCGCCTCGTGCGCACGCTCAAGGACGCCCGGCAGCAGATCGTCACCCTCCGCGAGGAGATCGAGCGGCTCGCCCAGCCCCCGTCGTCCTATGCCGTCGTCGTCGACGTCCACGAGCAGGACAACACCGTCGACGTGCTCTCCGGCGGGCGCAAGATGCACGTGGCCGTCTCGCCGGCCGTCGAGCCGGCCGAGCTCGGGGTCGGCCGGGAGGTGCGGCTCAACGAGGCGATGAACATCGTGTCCGTCCACCCGGAGGACGTCGCCGGCGAGGTCGTCGTCGTCAAGGAGGTCCTCGAGGACGACCGCCTGCTCGTGCTCATGCGCCAGGACGAGGAGCGGGTCGTGCGCAGCGGGGGTCGGGTCACCGGCAAGCAGGTGCGCGTCGGCGACGCCGTGCTCGTCGACCAGCGCAGCAACATCGCCGTCGAGAGGATCCCGCGGGCCGAGGTCGCCGACCTCGTCCTCGAGGAGGTCCCCGACCTCGACTACGACGACATCGGTGGCCTGAGCACGCAGATCGAGGCGATCCGCGATGCCGTCGAGCTGCCCTACCTGCACGCCGACCTTTACGAGCGGCACCAGCTCAAGGCACCCAAGGGGGTGCTCCTCTACGGACCGCCCGGCAACGGCAAGACGATGATCGCCAAGGCGGTCGCGGCCTCGCTGGCCCGCAAGGTCGCCGAGCGCACCGGGCAGGACAGCGCCACGGCCTACTTCCTCAACATCAAGGGGCCCGAGCTGCTCAACAAGTACGTCGGCGAGACCGAGCGCCACATCCGGCTGATCTTCCACCGGGCCCGCGAGAAGTCGAGTGACGGCACCCCGGTGGTCGTCTTCTTCGACGAGATGGACAGCCTCTTCCGCACCCGCGGCTCGGGCGTCTCCTCCGACGTCGAGACGACGATCGTCCCGCAGCTGCTCGCGGAGATCGACGGTGTCGAGGGCCTCGACAACGTCATCGTCATCGGCGCGACCAACCGCGAGGACATGATCGACCCGGCCATCCTGCGGCCCGGCCGCCTCGACGTGAAGATCAAGATCGAGCGCCCCGACGCCGAGGGCGCGCGCGACATCTTCAGCAAGTACCTCACCGCCGACCTGCCGCTGCACCCCGAGGACCTCGAGGAGCACGACGGCGACCGGCAGGCCACCGTCGAGGGGATGATCGAGGCGGTCGTCGAGCGCATGTACGCCGAGAGCGACGACAACCAGTTCCTCGAGGTGACCTACCAGGGCGGCGACAAGGAGATCCTCTACTTCAAGGACTTCAACTCCGGCGCGATGATCCAGAACATCGTCGACCGCGCCAAGAAGGCCGCGATCAAGGACCTCATCACCACCGGCGCCGAGGGCCTGCGGGTCGGGCACCTGCTCGACGCGTGCATCGCGGAGTTCAAGGAGAACGAGGACCTGCCCAACACGACCAACCCCGACGACTGGGCGAAGATCTCGGGCAAGAAGGGCGAGCGGATCGTCTACATCCGCACGCTCATCGGCGGCAAGTCCGGGGCCGCCGAGCCGGGCCGCTCGATCGACACCGGCTCGCGGACGGGGCAGTACCTCTAGTCACGGCAGGGCGACGAGCGTCGCCGCGAATACCAGGGCCAGCACGAGACCGCAGAGGGCGCACAGGGTGCCCAGCGCGGCGCCCCCGAGGCGTGGCAGCCAGCGGGCCCGGTCGACGACGAGCGCCACGACCGTCCCCAGCAGGACTGTCCCGACGCCGACGGGGGCGGCGAAGAAGGCCACGAGTGCGAGGGAGTCCTGCGGGGTAAGGGTGCATCCGAAGCCCAGCCCCTCGCACTGACCGCCGGCGTTGGCGTCGGGCGCGACGACCCAGGCGAAGCCTAGCCCTGCGGCCGAGGGTCCTCGGGCGTCCGCGGCTGCCGGATGTCGAGCTCTTCGGCGACCCGGTCCCGGTCGCCCGGCGGGACGACGCCGCGGCCCCGTGTCCGGTCGGACGGGCCGTGCAGGTCCTCGAGGCCGAGCGGGTCACCCACCCGGGTGTGCTCGACCGGCGGGCGGACGCGCCCGCGGCGCGGATCAGTCCTCCGCGTCGGCTCGGGTCGCCGTCGGTCCACGGCCCAGAGCACCAGCCGCCACCCGACGAGCGTGACGCCGAGGAAGACCGTGGCGACGATGACGAAGGGCAGGGCCGTGCCCTGACCGACCATGTCCCGCAGGGCCATCCCGCCGAAGACCGTGGCGATCCAGACGGTCAGGCCGTGCCACCAGCGGGTCGGCCAGGTCTGGCTCGAGGCGGCGACGACCACCCAGCCGACGGCCAGGCCAGCGAGGAAGGGCCAGGCGGTGTCCCACCACCCGGAAGGATCGAGGGGCTCGTCGTGGGTGCGTCGCCCGATGAGGGTGAAGACCGCGACGACGAGCGCGTCCAGCCCGGCCGCGAGTGCGGTCCGTCGACCGGGCGACATCAGGGGCTCGTCACGCTCACGCACCGGCGCTCCTCCCCACGAGGTGGCGACGGATCTCGGTGACGAGCTCGTGCCGTGCCTGGGCGCCGCTGCGTGCCACCCCGGGGAAGCTTGCGAAGCCGTGCGGCAGCCCGAGGTAGTTGGTGACCCGGACCTCGACCCCGGCAGCCCGCAGGGCCTCGGCGTAGCGCAGCCCGTCGTCGCGGATCGGGTCGAGGTCGGCGGTCTGGACCAGGGCCGGCGCCACCCCAGAGGCATCACCGAAGAGCGGCGAGACGATCGGGTCGTCGTGGGCGACGGCGTCGTCCGCCTCGCCGACGTAGTGCGCGCGGAAGGCGATGATCTTGGCCTCGGTGAGGATCGCGCCCTCGGAGTGCTCACGGATCGACGGGGAGGCCATCGTCAGGTCGGTGGCCGGGTAGATCAGCGCCTGGTGACGGATCACCGGCTCTTTCGACTCCGTCCGCAGATCACGAAGCTCCTGGGCGACGATCGCCGACAGGTTGCCCCCGGCGGAGTCGCCGCACAGGCCGATGCGGTCGCGGTCGACCGCGTGATCGGCGTGCTCGTGGAGCCAGCGGACGACGTCGATCGCGTCGTGGCTCGCCGTCGGTGCCCGGTGCTCGGGCGCCATCCGGTAGTCGACGCTCACGACGACGGCGTCGAGCTCGGCCGCGAGGTGTGTGCACAGCGGGTCGTACATCCGGGTCGACCCCTGCACCCAGCCACCACCGTGGAGGTAGACGAGGAGGGGGCGGTCCTCCCTTCGGCCGGCCGGGGTGTACCAGCGAAGGGGGATGCTCGCGCCGTCGCGGACCGGCGCGCTCCCGTCGTCGATGGTCACGTCCGCGTGCACCCGTCCGGTGATCCAGGCGAAGGGGGCCGACGTCGGGTAGACCTTGGCGCGGGCGTCCCGGATGTCCTCGAGCGTGGCGTCGACGATCGAGACCCGACCGATGTTGTCGAGGAAGGTCGTCAGGGCCGCGACGAGTGGGGGCAGGCCGGGGTAGGGACGCTTCATGGCCGCTCCTCGTGCAGGTGGTGGGCGACCTCGCCGATGAGCTCTTCGAGCGCCGGCTGTGCGGCCGGAGCCAGCCCCGGGAAGGTCTGGTAGCCGTGGGGCGCACCGCGATAAGTCGTGTGGCGGACCTCGACCCCGGCGTCGCGCAGCGCCTGCGCGTAGGCGTCGCCGTCGGGACGAAGGGGATCGACCTCCGCCGTCTGGACGAGAGCCGGCGGCAGCCCGGTGAGGTCGCCGAAGGCGGGGGAGACGATCGGGTCCCGGTCGTCACCCTCCTCGCCGAGGTAGAGGCTGCGGAAGGAGCGCATCATGTCGGGTGTGAGGACGGGGTAGCGCTGGGTGAGCAGCTGGAGGTCCTCGGTCTCGCGGTCGGAGAGGTCCGGCGCCGGGTAGACGAGGGCCTGGTGCCGCAGGCCGGTGAAGCCCTCGTCGCGCAGGGACTGGGCCACGACCGCGGCGAGGTTGCCGCCGGCCGAGTCGCCGGTGACCCCGACGGCGTCGGTGCGCGCGCCGATCTCGGCGGCGTGCTCGATCGCCCAGCGGGTGGCGTCGAGGCAGTCGTGCGCCGCCAGGGGAGCGCGGTGCTCGGGGGCCATGCGGTAGGCGACCGTGACGACGACGACCTGCGCCTGAGCGGCGATGCGCGTGCACAGCGGGTCGTAGACCCCCATGTGACCGAGGACGAAGCCGCCGCCGTGGAAGTGCATGAGCAGGGGCAGCGGGTCGTCGGCCTCGGGCCGGTGGACGCGGATCTTCAGCTGGTGGCCATCACGGGCGCTGATCCGTCGGGTCTGCGAGGTCACGCCGCGCTCGGGGCGACCGAAGAACCACGTGTAGGGCGCCCGCATCGGGATGTTGGCGCGCATCCGGGACAGCTGCGCCGCCGTCATCTCCTCGGCCGGGACCCCCTTGCGCGTCAACCAGCCCAGCACCCGCGTCCGCCACGGCATCCACGTCGAATTCACGGCCCCATTCCAACACCCTCGGTGGTCGAGGCGCGACTGGCCGGGAAAGGCGCTCATGACCGGGAAACCCGCGCATGGCCGGGAAACCCGGTGATGGCCGCGCAATTGCGCGGTCATCACCGGAGATCCCGGTCATCTCCGGGCATCCCGGCCACCCCGGGGAGCGCGGGCGCGCGGGCGAATGTCGGTGGTGCCCCCGAGCCCGCTGCACGAGCATGGCCGTCATGAGTCCGACGACCCCGACCCTGCACACCCCGACCCTGGTGACCGAGCGGCTGCGGCTGCGCCCGGTGGAGGACGAGGACGGCGACTTCCTCTGGGAGCTGATGTCGTCCCCCTTCGTGCTGCGCTACTGGGACGAGCCGCCGTGGACCGATCCGTCGCGGGCCCAGAGGTTCGTCGACCAGTCGCGGAGCGCTGCGTCCGAAGGGAGTGGCGCCCGGGTCATGGTCGAGAGGGTGGCGGACGGTGCCCGCCTGGGGTGGTGCGGGGTGAGCAGCTGGGACCCGACCTTCCGCAGCGCGGAGCTGACCCTGTGCTTCGGGGAGGCCTCCTGGGGCCACGGCTACGCGACCGAGGCTGCCTCGGCCCTGCTCGACTGGGCCTACGAGGTGCTCGACCTCAACCGGGTCCAGGCCATGGCGGACACCCGCAACACCGCCTGCGGCCGCGTCCTGCACAAGCTGGGCTTCGTCCACGAGGGCACGCTGCGGGAGGACTGCGTCGTCGAGGGCGTCGTCTCCGACTCGTGGGTCTTCGGGCTGCTCGCGAGGGACCGGACCTAGGGTGGGCCCATGAGCGTGCGGCGGATCATGGGCATCGAGACGGAGTACGGCATCGCGGTCCCGGGCCAGCCCTGGGCCAACCCCATGACCGCCTCGGGAGTCGTCGTGACCACCTATGCCCGCGCCCACGGGCTGCGGGCCGGACACGGGGCGTGGGACTACAGCGACGAGCACCCCCTCATCGACGCGCGCGGCTTCGAGATGCCACGCGCCCGCGCCGACATCTCCCAGCTGACCGATGCCGAGGACCCGACCCTGGCCAACGTCGTGCTCGCCAATGGCGCCCGGCTCTACGTCGACCACGCCCACCCCGAGTACTCCTCGCCGGAGGTCACCTCCCCCCGGGACGTCGTCGTCTGGGACCGGGCGGGCGAGCTCGTCATGCGTGAGGTCGTCGAGCGCCTCGCCGACAGCCCGCCGGGCATCAACCTCTACAAGAACAACACCGACGGCAAGGGGGCCTCCTACGGCACCCACGAGAACTACCTCGTGAGCCGGGCGACCCCCTTCGACCGGATCGTGGGCGGCCTGACGCCCTTCTTCGTCGCCCGCCAGGTGATGTGCGGCGCCGGGCGCGTCGGCATCGGCCAGGAGAGCGAGCGCACCGGCTACCAGATCTCTTCCCGCAGCGACTTCTTCGAGGCGGAGGTGGGGCTGGAGACGACCTTCAAGCGGCCGATCATCAACACCCGGGACGAACCCCACGCCGACCCCGACGTCTGGCGCCGACTGCACGTCATCATCGGCGACGCCAACCAGGCCGACGTGGCCAACCTCGTCAAGGTCGGCTCGACCTCCCTCGTGTTCCGGCTCATCGAGGCCGACGCGATCGACCGCGACCTCGCGCTGCTCCACCCGGTCACCGCGCTGCGCACGATCTCCCACGACCCGACGTGCCGGGCCACGGTCCGCCTGCGGGACGGTCGCGAGCTCACGGCGGTGCAGATCCTCACCGAGTACCTCGAGATGGCGAGCGCCTTCGTCGAGCGTGAGGGCAGCGACCCGGCCACCGCAGAGGTGCTCGGTCACTGGGAGCGGCTGCTCGGGCTCCTTGCCGGCGACCCGATGGACGCGGCCGCGGACATCGACTGGGTCGCCAAGCTCGCTCTCCTGCAGCGCTATCGCGACCGCGACGGCATGGAGTGGGGTGACCCGCGGCTCGCGGCCATCGACATCCAGTGGTCCGACGTTCGCCCGGCCAAGGGCATCTTCCACAAGCTCGAGGCGGCGGGGCGGATCACCCGCCTGACGACCGACGAGGAGGTGCGCCGGGCCGTGGCGGAGCCGCCCGAGGACACGCGGGCTTGGTTGCGGGGCCGGGTCGTCGAGCACTTCGGCGACGCGGTGGTCTCGGCGTCGTGGGACTCGCTCGTGCTGCGTCTGCCCCGCGCGGGGCGTGTGGCCCGGGTCCCGCTCCTCGACCCGCTGGCGCACGGCCGGTCCGCCACCGAAGACCTCGTGTCAGCAGGTGACGTGGACGACCTCGTGGCCGGTCTCGGGGCATAGGCTCGGGGCACGACCCGACGCGACAGGAGCAGACGATGGCGCAGGAGCAGATCCGACCCCAGAGCAGCGGCGGGGGCGACGACGCCCAGCCCGACGACGGCTTCGGTCAGGTGGGCGCGACCAACGCCGCCCGCGACGAGGACATCGACTCGGTGCTCGACGAGATCGACGGGGTGCTCGAGTCCAATGCCGAGGAGTTCGTCAAGGGCTTCGTGCAGAAGGGCGGCCAGTGAGCCGCGATGCCGCGCAGGGGCGCCTGCCCGCCGCTTACCTGGCGGCCGGCGGGTCCTCCTTCACGGACTTCGTCGCCCAGCACGACCCGCGCCTGCTCCCCGGAGCCGGCGCCGCTGGCGCCACGACGGGGCAGCCCCTCGAGGCGCCGCACGCCACGACGATCGTCACCCTCGCCTGGCAGGGCGGCGTGGTCATGGCGGGTGACCGCCGTGCGACGCTCGGCAGCCTCATCGCCAACCGCGACATGCGCAAGGTCTTCGCCGCCGACGAGCGCTCGCTCGTGGGCATCGCCGGTGCGGCCGGCGTCGCCGTGGAGATGGTGCGCCTGTTCCAGGTCGAGCTCGAGCACTACGAAAAGATCGAGGGCGTGGTCATGTCGCTCGAGGGCAAGGCCAACCGCCTCGCCGCGATGCTGCGTGGCAACCTCGGTCTGGCGATGCAGGGGCTGTCCGTCGTCCCCGTCCTCGGGGGCTTCGACGCCGAGCGCCGCGAGGGGCGCATCTTCTCCTACGACGTGACCGGTGGGTGCTACGAGGAGCAGGAGCACCACAGCGTGGGCTCCGGCTCCTTCTTCGCCCGTGGCGCGCTCAAGAAGCTCTGGCGGCCCGGCCTCGATCGCGCCGCGGCCGTCCGGGTCGCGCTCGAGGCCCTCTACGACGCAGCCGACGACGACTCGGCGACGGGCGGGCCCGACGTGCACCGCCGGATCTGGCCGGTCGTCGGCGTGGTCGACGCGGGCGGGGTCGACTTCGTCGACGAGGCCGAGAGCGAGCAGGTCGTCGAGACGATCCTCGCCGACCGTCGTGGTCAGGCGGGCCCGCGATGACCCAGCCTCCCTTCTACGTCTCGCCCGAGCAGGTCATGGCCGACCGGGCGGAGTTCGCGCGCGCCGGCATCGCCCGCGGCCGTTCGGTCGTCGTCCTCGGCTACGACGAGGGCATCCTCCTCGTCGCCGACAACCCGAGCAGCCGCTCACTCAACAAGCTCAGCGAGATCTACGACCGGATCGCCTTCGCCGCCGTCGGCAAGTACAACGAGTTCGAAAACCTGCGGGTGGCCGGCATCCGCTACGCCGACTTGCGGGGCTACTCCTACGACCGATCCGACGTCACCGCCCGAGCCCTGGCCAATGCCTACGCGCAGACGCTGGGCACCGTCTTCACCCAGGACCAGAAGCCCTACGAGGTGGAGATCGTCGTCGCCGAGGTGGGCCGGCTCCTCGCGGACGACCGGATCTACCGGCTGGCCTACGACGGCTCGGTGACCGACGAGCGCGGCTGGGTCGCCATCGGCGGCGACAGCGAGCGGCTCAACGACGCCCTCGGCTCCCGCTGGGTGCCCGGCATGGACCTGCACGATGCCTTCGACGTGGCCCGCGACGTCCTGTCGCTGCGGGACGAAGGGGGAGACCTCCTGCCCGACGCCGCCCTCGAGATCGCGGTGCTCGAGCGGACCGCGACGCGGCGCTGCTTCCGCCGGGTGAGCGCCCCCCTTCGCGCCGACGGTTAGCCTGCAGACGTGGAGCGACGCATCTTCGGGATCGAGACCGAGTTCGGCATCACGGCCGTCTCCGACGGCCAGCGGCGTCTGACGCCCGACGAGGTGGCGCGCTACCTCTTCCGCAAGGTCGTCACCTGGGGCCGCTCCAGCAATGTCTTCCTGCCCAACGGCTCCCGGCTCTACCTCGACGTCGGCAGCCACCCGGAGTACGCGACCGCCGAGTGCGACGACCTGCCCACCCTCCTCGCCCACGACCGGGCGGGGGAGCGCATCGTCCAGGACCTCGTCGACGACGCCCAAGGGCGCCTCGAGGAGGACGGGGTGGCGGGGGAGATCTACGTCTTCAAGAACAACGTCGACTCCGCCGGCAGCTCCTACGGCTGCCACGAGAACTTCCTCGTCGCGCGCACCTCCAACTTCTCGGCCGTGACCGACGGGCTGCTGCCCTTCCTCATCACCCGCCAGCTCGTCGCCGGCACGGGCAAGCTGATGTCGACCGGCCGGACCACGCAGTTCTCCGTCAGCCAGCGCGCCGACCACATCTGGGAGGGGGTCTCCTCCGCGACGACCCGCTCGCGCCCGATCATCAACACCCGCGACGAGCCGCACGCCGACGCCGAGCACTACCGCCGCATGCACGTGATCGTCGGCGACTCGACGATGACCGAGACGACGACGCTGCTCAAGGTCGGCTCCGCCCACCTCGTGCTGCGCATGCTCGAGGACGGCGTCGCGCTGCCCGACATGACCCTCGACAACCCGATCCGGGCGATCCGCGACATCAGCCTCGACCGCACCGGCCGGACCCCGGTGAAGCTCGCCGACGGCCGACGCATGAGCGCCCTGGAGATCCAGGGCGAGTACCTCGCCCGGGCCCTCGAGTACGCCGACCGCGAAGGCGTCGACGACCCGGTGAGCCGTCAGGTGCTCGACCTGTGGCAGCGCACCCTCGACGCCATCGCGGGCGATGACCTGTCCGCCGTGGCCACCGAGATCGACTGGGTCATCAAGTACCGCCTCCTCGACGCCTACGCCGCCAAGCACGGACTCGACATCTCCGACCCTCGGCTGGCGCAGCTCGACCTCGCCTACCACGACATCAACCCGCAGCGCGGAGTCCACCACCTGCTCCAGCGGGCCGGTCGCATCGCGCGCGTGGTGAGCAACGAGGCCATCGCCGAGGCTGTCGACACCCCGCCCCAGACCACCCGGGCCAAGCTGCGGGGCGACTTCGTGCGCGCCGCCCGCGAGCACGGCCGCGACGTCACCGTCGACTGGGTGCACCTGAAGATCAACGACGAGGCGCAGCGCACCGTGCTGTGCAAGGACCCCCTCTCAGCGGTCGACGCCCGCGTCGACAAGCTCATCGAGATCCTCTCCTCGCGGCCCACGCCGAGCGGACCCTGAGTCAGGCACCACCCAGACTCCGTGGTTAGGGTGAGCCAGATCGTTGTCCCCGACACATTGAGGTAGACCGTGCCGAAGGCTTCCCGCCTGACCACCGCCGTCGCGGCATCAGCCGCTGCCGTCCTCGCCCTGAGCGCCTGCGGAGGCGACTCCGACGACTCGTCGGACTCCGGCCAGGACGACAAGAAGTCCTCGGCCTCGTCCTCGCCGGGTGTGACCCTCGCCGAGCCCAAGGAGGAGGACTCCAAGGCTGTCGAGGCGATCGAGGTCACCGAGGCCAAGGGCAAGAAGGGCCCCTCGATCACGCTTGCCGACAAGCCGGTGAGCGTCTCCGAGACCACCCGTGACGTTCGCGAGGAGGGTGACGGCAAGGAGCTGTCCGACGACGCCTACGTCGAGGTCGACCTCGCGATGTTCTCCGGCAAGGACGGCAAGGTCATCGAGGGCTCCGAGACCTACACCAGCTCGCCGATCGTGCTCGACCTCGGCAACGCCGAGGCGCTGCCGGGCCTCGTCAAGTCGATCCAGGGGCAGAAGGTCGGCGCGAGCGGCGTCTCCGTCATGCCGCCCAAGGACCTCTTCGGGGACAAGGGCATGCCCGAGTACGGCGTCGACGGCAAGGACAACCTCGTCCTCGTCTACGACGTGCGCGGCCAGCTCCCCGACAAGGCAGAGGGCAAGCAGAAGTCCGTCGACAAGGACCTGCCCCAGGTGAAGTACAACGAGGGCAAGCCGGCCGACATCACGATCCCCAAGGGCGCGACGAAGCCGAAGAAGCTCGTCACCGAGACCCTCATCGAGGGCAAGGGCAAGACCGTCAAGAAGGGCGACACCGTCTACGTCAGCTACACCGGCGTCACCTGGGACGACGGCAAGGTCTTCGACTCCTCCCTCAAGGACGGTCGCGGTCCCTTCTCCTTCCCGGTCGGCCAGCAGAGCGTCATCCCCGGCTGGGACAAGGCCGTCGAGGGCGCCAAGGTCGGCGACCGCCTGCTCGTCGTGGTCCCGCCGGACCAGGGCTACGGCAAGGAGGGCACGCCCGACGGGTCGATCAAGCCCAACTCGACCCTCGTCTTCACCATCGACGTCCTCGGCGCACCCTGACCCGCTTCGAGACGCTCGGCCGCTGACGGCCTCGCTCCTCAGGGAACGAGCTGTACCTCCCACCCCACGACAAGGAGACCCACATGCCCTTCGACCCCACCACGACCAAGCCCGAGATCGACTTCCCCGAGGGCGAGGCGCCCACCGAACTCGTCGTCGAGGACATCACCGTCGGTGACGGTGCCGAGGTGACCGCCGGCTCGCCGATCCAGGCGCACTACGTCGGTGTCGCCTTCTCCACGGGCGAGGAGTTCGACGCCTCGTGGAACCGCGGCGCACCGCTGGCCTTCACCGCTGGCATCGGCCAGGTCATCAAGGGCTGGGACGACGGCCTGCTCGGCATGAAGGAGGGTGGCCGTCGCAAGATCGTCATCCCGCCGCACCTGGGCTACGGCGACCGCGGCGCCGGCGCCGCGATCAAGGGCGGCGAGACGCTGATCTTCGTCGTCGACCTCGTCAAGGTCGGCTGACCCGCCACTTCTCCACCCGAGAACCCTGCATTGCCCTACGGCAATGCAGGGTTCTCGTCGTCCGGAGGGGGACGGGAGTGGGCTAGGGCAGGAGGGCGGCGGCGTGGCGGCCGGCCAGGGCAGCCGTGGCGAAGGGGGTGACGTCCTGCGTCGCGCTCCGGCCCATGCTCGACAGCGGCACCGGGCTCGTCGCAAGGTCGTCGCTGACTCCCGCACTCGGGAGCGCCACGACCCGCGGCGTCCCGCTCGAGGCCGTGACGGCGGCGTCGAGCTGGGCCCGCACCTGCGGCCACGGTGCGGTGGCGTCGTCGGGCACGACGACGTCGGCGCTGCCGAGCAGGACCCGTGACAGGACCGTCGTGGTGTGGTGGGAGAGTCCGAGGTGGCGTTCCCGCGGGTCGCTGGCGGACACCCGCGGCACGACGACGGCCCGACCGCGCAGCACGTGCACGGCGTTGAGCACGTCACCCGTGGCCAGCCCCGACCAGCCCCACGTCGTCGACGAGCCGGCATTGCCGGGGCCCTGCGCGACGACCGCGACGTCGCAGCCGAGCACGTGCCTCGCGGCGAGCAGGGCCGAATGCACGGTGATCGCCTCGTGCTCCCCGCCGAAGGCCTGCCCCGCCGTGATCGTCGTGTCGAGCCAGGCGGCGTCGACGACCCCGGCCACGAGGTCGGACTGGGCGAAGGGGAGCGCTGCCGTGTCCGTCATGACGTAGGCCACGCGTGCGCCCGGCCGGGCAGACCGGAGGCCGGCGAGGACCGCCGGCAGGGCCGAGTGCAGCTCGGCGACGACGACCGGCATCCCCTGGAGGTCGCCGGCGGCGACGGCGGGGTGCTCGCGCATCGCCTCGTGGTGCGGCGACTCCTGCTCCTCGAGCGCCAGCACCATCTGCTGCAGCGGCGTGTAGCGGGCCTTGACGATGTGGCCGGGGGCCGGAGGAGGGTCGGCCGGGAGACGGGTCGCATTGGCGACGACGAGCGCGTGACCGCCCGTGCCCAGCCCGCGACGCAGCGCGGAGACGTTGAGCAGGACGGTGTCGCCGACCTCGGGGGTGCCCACGAGCTCCGGCAGGGCGAGGGCGGGTGTGTCGACGCCGTCGACCTCGACGGTCAGGCGCACCGCGCCACGCCGGGCGCGGCCGATCTCGCGGACCGCGCCGCTGCGCCAGTGGATCATGTGCGGCAGGTTAGCCTCAGGACGACGAAGGGAGCGACGTGGCAGCACCCAACACGCCCGCGGCCAAGACGGAGCGACTGCTCAACCTCACGATGACCCTGCTCTACGCGCGCATGCCGGCACCCAAGCAGCGCATCCGGCAGATGGTCGAGGCCTACCAAGCGATCGAGTCCGACGAGGCCTTCGACCGGATGTTCGAGCGTGACAAGGAGGACCTGCGGGCCATGGGCATCCCCCTGGTCACCGAGGACATCGGGGTCTTCGAGGACGAGCAGGGCTACCGCATCGACCGTCGCGACTACGCCCTGCCGCCCGTGGAGCTGGCCGCCGACGAGCGTGCCGTCGTCGGGCTGGCCAGCCGCGTGTGGGCGCACGCGACGATGGCCGGCACCGCCGCGACCGCCTGGCGCAAGGTGGCTGCGGGCGACGAGGTCGGGGAGGACCCCTTCGTCGGGCTGGAGCCGCAGCTCGGCGGGACCGAGCCGGCCTTCGAGCCGCTCAAGGACGCGGTGCTGTCGTCGACCGCCGTCCGCTTCGACTACGCACGTCCCGGCACAGGCGGCTCCCGGCCCCGTCGCGTCGAGCCGTGGTACCTCACGGCCTGGCACGGCCGCTGGTACCTCGTCGGGCACGACCTCGACCGTGAGGCCGCCCGCGTCTTCCGGCTCAGCCGCATCACCTCGTCGGTGACGACCACGGGTGACGCGCTCACCGTGCCCGTGCCGGACGACGTCGACCCGGTCCGGATGATCGCCGCCACCGACCCGAGCCCCGCCGAGACCGTCCCGGCGCGCCTGCGCGTGCGTGTCGGTACCGGTCACGGTCTGCGTCGTCGGGCCCATGAGGTCGTGCGCATCGACGACGACTGGGACCGTGTCGACGTCCCGGGTGCTGACCTCGACGGCTTCGTCAGCGAGGTCGTCAGCCACGGCGGCGATGTGGTCGTCGAGGAGCCGAGCGAGCTGCGCGAGGCGGTCGTCGCTCGCCTGCGCGCCGTCGCCACAGCCCACGAAGGGAGCGCCCGATGAGCCGTCCCAAGGTCGAGACCGCGACGAGCCGCGTCGAGCGGCTGCTCACCATGGTCCCGTGGCTCGTCGGCCGCCAGGGCATCGAGATCTCCCGGGCGGCCGAGGGCCTCGGCATCACCGAGGACCAGCTGAAGAAGGACCTCGACCTGCTCTTCATGTGCGGCTACGGCCCGATGACCGACGAGCTCATCGAGGTCAGCTACGAGGGCGGACGGGTCTTCGTCAGCAATGCCGACACCATCGCCCGGCCGCTGCGCCTGAGCGTCGACGAGGCGATCTCGCTCATCGTCGGGCTGCGCTCACTGTCTGACCTCGAGGCGGGGGAGTCCGGTGCCGTCGAGCGGGCCCTGGCGAAGCTCGAGGAGGTCGCCGGCTCGATCCCCGGCGTCGAGCGCGTCATGGTCGTCGACGACGACACCGAGGCCGGGCGCACCCGCTCGGTCCTCCAGGACGCGCTCTCGGCCGGTCGCCGACTCCACCTGACCTACCACGTGCCCAGCCGCGACGAGCGCAACGAGCGCGACGTCGACCCGATGCGCCTGGCCCGGGTCGAGGGGCACTGGTACCTCGAGGGGTGGTGCCACCGGGCGCAGGACGTGCGGCTCTTCCGCACCGACCGGATCGAGTCGGTCGAGGTGCTCGACGTGCCGTCCGAGCCACCCGCCGACGCCGTGCGACGCGACCTGAGCGCGGGCGCCTACCAGCGTGGAGAGGGCGACCTGCCCGTCACCCTGCGCCTGGCGCCGTCCGCCCACTGGGTCGCGGAGTACTACCCGGTGACATCTCGCGAAACGTCCGGTGAAGACCTCGTCGTCACCCTGCCGACGAGCAACGAGGGTTTCCTGCGCCGGCTCGTGCTGCGTCTGGGCGGCGCGGCCGAGGTCGTCGAGCCCGAGGCGCTGCGCACCGCGGTCACGGCACACGCGACGCAGGCTCTGGCCGCCTACGACGTCGGCTGAGCCCCGTCCGCAGGCCATGAGACCGACGCCGACCGTCCTACCGCAGCGCGTATGCTCGAGGGGAACGGCGAGATCAATCGAAGGGAACTGTCATGGGCTTTCTGCCCGGCGGCGCTGAGTGGATCCTCATCGCCCTCGTCATCCTCCTGCTCTTCGGCTTCAAGAAGCTGCCTGATGCCGCCCGCAGCATCGGCAAGTCGGCCCGCGTCTTCAAGTCCGAGGTCAACGAGATGAAGGAAGAGGACCGGCAGCGCGAGGAGGCCAAGAAGGCCCGGGACACCGGCCGCACTCCGACCGCTGACGGCAACGCCGTCATCGACGAGGCCAAGCCCCGGACGGACAACCAGTCCGGCCCGGTGTCCTGACCCCACCCCCTTCGCCCGCCACCCGCATGGCTCGTAGCCTCCGCACGCCCAAGGACCCCGAAGGGCGGATGCCGCTCAAGGAGCACCTCCTCGAGTTCCGCAACCGGCTGATGATTGCCGCCGCCGCGATCGTCGTCGGGGCGATCATCGGGTGGATCATCTACGACCCCGTGAAGATCGGGCCGTGGACGTACGGCGGGGTGTGGAAGCAGCTGACCTATCCCTTCGACGAGTACAAGGCGGCCAACCCCGAGAGCGTCGTCACGCTAAACTTCGGCAATGCCACGTCGGCCTTCTCCACCCAGCTCGGGCTGTCGATCTTCACCGGGGTCATCCTCTCCAGCCCCATCTGGCTCTGGCAGATCTGGGCCTTCATCCTCCCGGGGCTCACCAAGCGCGAGAAGCGCCTGTCGCTCGGCGTCTTCGGCACGGCCCTGCCGCTCTTCCTCGCGGGCTGCTTCTTCGCCTACCAGACCCTGCCCAAGGCGCTGCTCATCCTCTTCGGCTTCACCCCGGACGACGGCAAGTCGAGCAACATCCAGCAGGCGAGCGACTACTTCACCTTCATCACCCGCTTCATCCTCGCCTTCGGGCTGGCCTGGCTGCTGCCGGTCTTCCTCGTCGGCCTGTGCGCCATCGGCGTGCTGCCCGGCCGCACCCTCAAGAAGTCCTGGCGGATGGCGGTCCTGCTGATCTTCATCGCCTCGGCCGTCATCACCCCGACGCCGGACCCCTTCACGATGTTCCTGCTCGCGGGGCCGCTGTGCGTCCTGTACTTCATCGCCCTCGTGATCTGCCTCTGGATCGACAAGCGGCGCATCGAGCGGGGCGAGGAGCCCGACTGGTCGGACCTCCCGGACGACCAGGCCTCGCCGCTGACCTAGGGTCGGGTCCATGACCCGGGTGACCGCCGAACGCATCGGCCTGCTCGTCAACCCCACCGCCGGCAAGCACCGCGGGGAGCAGATCGGCACCCGTGTGGCCGACCTCCTCGAGGCCGGCGGGCGCGAGGTCGTCGACCTCACCGGTCTCGACGCCTCCCGGGCCGAGGCCAAGGCGCGGCAAGCCGTGGCCACGGGCGACATCGACATGCTCGTCGTCGCCGGCGGCGACGGGGCCGCCGGGCTCGGGGCCAACATCTGCGCCGACACCGACGTCCCGCTCGGCATCGTGGCGGTCGGCACCGGCAACGACAACGCCCGCGAGCTCGGCCTGCCGGTGCAGGACGTCGAGGCATCGGTCCAGCGAATCCTCCAGGGCTCGGTGCGGCGCATGGATCTGGGGCGGGTGAGCGGCCCCGACGGCGAGCCGATCCGCGACTACCTGGGCGTCCTGTCCTGCGGCTTCGATGCCGTGGTCAACGAGCGGGCCAACCGCATGTCCTGGCCCCGGGGTCCGCAGCGGTACAACCTCGCGATCCTGCGCGAGCTCCCGGTCTTCGGCGCCATCCACTACGACCTGACGATCGACGGTGTCGAGCGCGAGGTCGACGGGATGCTCGTGTGCATCGCCAACGGCCGGGCCTTCGGCGGCGGCATGAAGGTCGCCCCGGCAGCCGACATCGACGACGGTCTGCTCGACGTCGTCATCGTCCACGACATCCCCATCCCGACCTTCCTGTCGGTCTTCCCCAAGGTCTTCTCCGGTACCCACACGACGCACCCGGCCGTCGAGATCGTGCGGGGCGCGCGGGTGAGCATCGCGACCGAGCGGATCGTCAGCTACGCCGACGGCGAGCGCGTCGCACCCCTGCCGGCCACCGTCGAGGCGGCCCGCGGCGCGCTGTCGATCGTGCGCTGACGCGCTGGCATAGCGTGGGGTCATGTCCTCGCCCGCCGAACGCTATGCCGCCTCCCGACGCCGTCGCGAAGGGGAGCTGACCGACTTCGCCGAGGGGGTCGGGTTCGAGCTCGACACCTTCCAGCGCGAGGCCTGCGAGGCCGTCGAGGCCGGTCACGGCGTGCTCGTCGCGGCACCCACCGGCGCCGGCAAGACGATCGTCGGCGAGTTCGCCGTGCACCTGGCGCTCTCGCGCGGGCAGAAGGCCTTCTACACGACGCCGATCAAGGCCCTGAGCAACCAGAAGTACCACGAGCTCGCGGCCCGCCACGGCTACGACCGGGTCGGTCTGCTCACCGGTGACGTCTCGGTCAACGGCGAGGCCCCGGTCGTCGTCATGACGACCGAGGTCCTGCGCAACATGATCTACGCCGGCTCCTCGACCCTCGACACGCTGGCCTTCGTCGTCATGGACGAGGTGCACTACCTCGCCGACCGCTTCCGAGGCGCTGTGTGGGAGGAGGTCATCATCCACCTGCCCCGCTCGGTCCAGGTCGTCTCCCTCTCGGCGACCGTGAGCAACGCCGAGGAGTTCGGCGCCTGGCTCGCCGAGGTGCGCGGCGGCACCGAGATCATCGTCTCGGAGGAGCGTCCGGTCCCGCTGTGGCAGCACATGCAGGTGGGGCGCGAGGTGCACGACCTCTTCGTCGACGACGGGTCCGCCGGCACCCCGGCCAAGGTCAACCCCGAGCTGCTCGACGCGATCCGGGCCCGGGTCCGTGGCACCGACGACGACGGGCGCGGGCGAGGCGGACCGCGAGGTGGCCGCGACCGACGCGGCGGTCACCGCCGGGACGGCGGCCGGGGCAGGGGCGGTCACGGGCCGGGGCCACGTGGCGGTGGCGGACGCTTCGGCGGGGCCGCCTCGCGCACCGAGGTTATCCGGGAGCTCGATCGCGACGGGCTGCTGCCGGCGATCACCTTCATCTTCAGCCGGGCCGGGTGCGAGGGCGCCGTCGGTCAGCTGCTGGGCAACGACGTGCGTCTGGTGAGTGAGCGCGACGGCGAGCTCAACCGACGCACGGTCGAGGAGCGGGCTGCCGTCCTCGAGGGGGAGGACCTCGACGTCCTCGGGTACCACCAGTTCGTCGCGGGCATCTCCCGCGGCTTCGCCGCCCACCACGCCGGCATGCTCCCGCTCTTCCGCGAGATCGTCGAGGAGCTGTTCACCGCGGGACGCATCCGGGCGGTCTTCGCGACGGAGACGCTCGCCCTGGGGATCAACATGCCCGCGCGCACGGTGGTCCTGGAAAAGCTGGTGAAGTTCAACGGCGAGTCGCACGTCGAGATCACCCCGGCCGAGTACACCCAGCTCACCGGGCGGGCCGGCCGGCGGGGCATCGACGTGGAGGGGCATGCCCTCGTCGTGTGGTCACGGGGGCTGGACCCGATGTCCGTGGCCGGTCTGGCATCGACCCGGACCTACCCCCTTCGCTCCAGCTTCCGGCCGACCTACAACATGGCCGTCAACCTCGTCGCCCAGGTGGGCCGCCAGACGGCCAAGGAGGTGCTCGAGACCTCCTTCGCGCAGTTCCAGGCCGACCGCGCCGTCGTCGGGCTGGCGACCAAGGTGCGCGAGCAGCAGGAGTCGCTCGAGGCCTACAGCGAGGCCATGCACTGCCACCTGGGCGACTTCCGCGAGTACGCCGCGCTGCGGCGGCGCATCTCCGACGTCGAGAAGGAGGGCTCGCGCAAGCGCAATGCCAACCGTCGCGCCGAGATCGCCGTCTCGCTCGAGGCCCTGTCCGTCGGCGACATCGTCCGCATCGGGGGCCGCCGGTCGGGCATCGCGATCGTCGTCGCCCCGCCACGCTCCTACAAGGGCGAGCTGACGGCACCGACCGTGCTCACCGAGCACCAGCAGATCCGCCGGCTGACCGCCGCCGACCTCGACGGTCCGGTCACCCCCTTCGGGCGTCTGGCCGTCCCCAAGGGGTTCAACCCGAAGTCGGCGAAGCAGCGGTCCGACCTCGCCGCCACGTTGCGGATCAAGGCGCCCCACGAGGACGCCCCGAGTGTGCGGGCGCACGCCGTCGAGAGCGCGAAGGGGGAGGACGAGCGCCTCGAGCAGCTGCGCCGCGAGCTGAAGTCGCACCCCTGCCACCAGTGCCCGGAGCGCGAGGAGCACGCCCGCTGGGCGGCGCGCTGGTGGAAGCTCAAGCGGGAGACCTCCGCCCTGCAGCGCAAGGTCGAGCACCGGACCAACTCCGTGGCGCAGACCTTCGAGCGGATCTGCGTCGTGCTGACCCGCATGGGCTACCTCGGCGACGACGGCGAGAGCGTCACCGACCTCGGCACCCGTCTGCGCCGGCTCTACACGGAGAAGGACCTGCTCGCGGCCGAGTGCCTGCGCGGGGGAGCGTGGAAGCGCCTCGACCCCGCCGAGCTGGCGGCCGTCGTCTCGATGCTCGTCCACGAGCCCCGGCACGACGAGCACGACCCCTTCCCGAGGATGCCGACGGACAACGTCTCCGACGCGTGGCAGGACATGGTCCGCCGCTGGAGCGAGCTCGAGGACCTCGAGCAGGCCAATGCCCTGCCCGCGACCGGCGAGCCCGACGGGGGATTGGCCTGGGCGGTCCACCGGTGGGCCAGCGGGCGCCGGCTCGACGAGGTGCTGTCGGGGTCGGACCTCACCGCAGGTGACTTCGTGCGGCGGTGCAAGCAGGTCGTCGACCTGCTCGACCAGGTGGCCGACGCCGCGCCCGAGCCGCACCTGCGGGGCGTGGCCCGCACGGCCGTCGACAAGGTGATGCGCGGGGTCGTCGCCGCCGACCGGCTGGACTGACCTCCCCTTCGGCCTCAGCCCCGCAGGGCGGTCGCGATCCGGTCGAAGGGGGAGGTCAGGCCGTGGTCGACCGCGAGCCGGCTCATCGTGGCCGGGTCGGCGATGTCGGACGGCAGGCGCAGGTCGACGTCGGGGATCGGCACGTCGTGGGCCACCCGCACCACGAGCGGGGCGACGTCGAGGTAGTCGCTCGCGGCCTCGAGGTTGGCGCGGCGCGCCCCCTTGATCCGGGGGTCACCGGAGGCGACGGCCTCGCGCACCCCGGCGAGAGATCCGAAGTCCGCGATGAGCGCGGCCGCGGTCTTGTCGCCGATGCCCTTGACCCCCGGCAGCCCGTCGCTGGTGTCGCCGCGCAGCGCGGCCATGTCGGCGTAGGCGTCACCCGAGGCGACGGCGTACTTGTCCGCGAGGAAGGTCTGGGTCACGACGTCGGGGTCGCGCACCCCACCACGGGCGGTGTAGATGACCCGCGTGCCCGAGGCGTCGTCGACGAGCTGGAAGAGGTCGCGGTCGCCCGTGACGACGTCGACCGGCATCTGCCCGCGGTGCGCCATGGCGAGCGTGCCGATGACGTCGTCGGCCTCGTAGCCGGCGGCGCCGATGCGGGGGATGCCAATGGCAGCGAGGGCCTCGGCGATGACCGGCACCTGCGGGCTGAGCTCGTCGGGGACCTCCTCGCCCTCCGCGGGGTCGTCGGCGACGCGGTGCGCCTTGTAGGTCGGGATCGCGTCGACCCGCCACTGCGGCCGCCAGTCGTCGTCCCAGCACGCCACGACGTGGGTGGGGCGGTAGCGGGTGATGAGCGTGGCGATCATGTCGAGGAATCCGGCCACGGCATTGGTCGGGATGCCCGACGGCACCTCGGCCCTCGCCGGCACGCCGTAGAAGGCGCGGAAGTACAGGGAGGCGGAGTCGAGCAGGAGCAGGCGGGGCGCCGAGTCGGACATGCCCTGACCCTACGGCTCTCGCTTATGCTTCATCCATGGAAGCGGCGGATCGACGGATCATCGACCTCCTGCGCGAGGACGGACGCATGAGCTACACCGACCTGGGCAAGGCCATCGGGTTGTCGACCTCTGCCGTGCACCAGCGGGTGCGGCGCCTCGAGGAGCGCGGGGCCATCACCGGCTACGCGGCCGTCGTCGACCCCTCCGCCGTGGGCACGCCGCTCACCGCCTTCGTCTCGGTGACGCCTCTCGACCCGCGCGAGCCCGACGACATCCCCGACCGCCTGCGCGACATCCCCGAGATCGACGCGTGCTACTCGGTGGCCGGCGACGCCAACTACCTCCTGCGTGTGCGGGTGGGCACCCCGCAGGACCTCGAGGAGCTGCTGGCCACGGTCCGCAACCGCGGTGGCGTCTCGACCCGCACGACGGTCGTGCTCTCGACGCCGTGGGAGTGATCTCGCGGCTCCCGGTACGTCTGGCCCTGGCCCTCGTCGGGGGCCTGTGCCTGTGGCTCTCCTTCCCGGACCACGACCTGGCCCTCATGGCGGTCGTCGGGGTGGCGCTCATCGGCATCGCCATGTGGGACGTCACCGCGCGCGTGGGTGCGCTGCTCGGGCTCGTCGCGGGGCTCGGCTGCTTCGTCCCCACCCTCAGCTGGTCGGGCATCTTCGTCGGGACCTTCCCGTGGATGGCCCTGGCCGTCACCGAGTCCCTCTACGTCGCCGCGATGGGCGCGGTCCTCGCCGCGGTGCAGCGGCCCCTGCTGCGCCGCGGGCACCCGCTGCCGGCCGCGCTGCTCGTCCCCGTGATGTGGGTGCTCCAGGAGTGGGTGCGGGGCACGCTGCCCTACGGCGGCTTCCCGTGGGCCCGCATCGCCTTCAGCCAGGCGGACACTCCCTTCGCCCGGTGGGCCGCGGTCGGGGGAGCGCCGCTCATCACGCTCGCGGTCGCCCTCGTCGCGGTACCGCTCGTCCTCGTCGTCGTCACCCGCCGCCCGCCGTGGGTGGCCCTCGGGCTGGCCGTCGCGGCCACGGCCGGCGCCTTCGTCGTGCCCGTGCCGACGAGCGGCGACGCGAGTGCCCGGGTCGGGCTGGTCCAGGGCAACGTGCCGCGGACGGGCCTGGACTTCAACGCCGAGCGTCGCAAGGTCCTCGACAACCACGTCGTCGGGACCGAGCGCCTCGCCGAGCGGCACGACGACCTCGACCTGGTCATCTGGCCGGAGAACTCCTCCGACATCGACCCCCTGCGCAACCCCGACGCCGCAGCCCAGGTGCAGCGGGCTCTCGAGGCGGCCGGTGTACCGGTCATCGTCGGGGCGATCCTCGACGAGCCGGCCCCGGCGGTGTCCAATGCCTCGCTGTACTACCGGCCCGGGGGAGGGGAGCCGGAACGCTACGTCAAGCAGCACCCCGTCCCCTTCGCCGAGTACGTGCCCCACCGCGACTTCTACCGGCTCTTCAGCTCCAAGGTCGACCTCGTGCGGGTCGGCTTCGCGAAGGGAGACCGCAACGCCGCCTTCACCGTCCCCGGCCGCGATGGTGACTTCTCCGCCGTGCCGACGATCTGCTTCGAGGTGGCCTACGACGGTCTGATGCGTTCGGCCGTCAAGGACGCGGAGGCGAAGGGGGACCCCAGCCTCCTCGTCGTGCAGACCAACAACGCCACCTTCGGCTACACGGCCGAGTCCACGCAGCAGTACGCGATCTCCCGGATCCGGGCCATCGAGCACGGCCGCAGCGTCGCCCACGTGTCGACCGTCGGCGTCTCCGGGTTCGTCAACCCCGACGGCAGCACGACGCCGACCACCGAGCTCTTCACCGCCGCCCAGCCCGTCGACGACGTCGTGCTGCGCAGCGGCTTGACGCTCTCCGACCGGCTCGGGCCGTGGGTGGAGTGGGCCTGCGGCCTCGGCCTGCTCGTCGCGGTGGGGTGGCGGCTGCGCCACCGGGCGACGGGTAGTGTCGGAGGCGAGCCACGGACCGACCCGAGCCCGACCGAGCAGACCGAGGAAGCCACCACCGGTGCCTGACCAGCCCCACACCCAGCGACCGCCGATCGAGCGGGTCGCGGTGCTCATCCCGACCTACAACGAGCGCGACAACCTGCCGCTCATCGTCGAGCGGGTCCGCGAGTCGGTGCCTGCCGCCGATGTCGTCGTCCTCGACGACAACTCTCCCGACGGCACCGGCGAGGTCGCCGATGACATGGCCGCAGCCGACCCGCAGGTCATGGTGATCCACCGCCAGGGCAAGGAGGGCCTCGGTGCCGCCTACCTCGCCGGCTTCCGGTGGGCGCTCGAGCGCGGCTACGACGCCATCGTCGAGATGGACGCCGACGGCTCCCACCGCCCGGAGCACCTGTCGCACATGCTCGACGTCGCGGCCGACGCCGACCTGGTGATCGGCTCGCGCTACGTGCGCGGCGGCAAGATCGTCAACTGGCCCGCCGACCGCAAGGCCATCTCGATGGCCGGCAACCTGTACATCAAGCTCGTCCTGGGCATGCCGGTCAACGACGCGACCGCCGGCTACCGCGTCTACCGCGCCGAGACCCTGCGCACGATCGGCCTCGACGAGGTCGAGAGCGCCGGCTACGTCTTCCAGACCGACCTGACGGTCCGCACGGTGCGTGCCGGGCTGCGCGTGGTCGAGGTCCCGATCACCTTCGTCGAGCGAGAGATCGGCGACTCCAAGATGGACGGCGACGTCGTGCGCGAGTCGATGACCCGGATCACCCGCTGGGGCCTGGCCCACCGGTGCCAGCAGCTGCGCCGACTGGTCGATCGAGAGCCGACATGGCACCGGTTGTGATCTTCGGGTCCGGGCCGACGGGGCCCGGACCCGCACCGCGCCGCCGCCGTCGGGTGGCCTGGGTGCCGCTGGCCATCGTGCTGTGGCTCGTCGTCGAGGTGCTCGCGGTCTACGGCGTCGCTCGACTCATCGGCGTCGGCTGGACGCTCCTGCTCTTCGTCGCGCTGTCCGCGCTCGGCGTGTGGCTGCTGCGACGCGAGGGGCGCCGGACCTGGCAGTCCCTGCGGGTCGCCCTGCGCAGCGGCGAGATGCCCTCGCGCGAGATCGCCGACGCGATCCTCGTCTTCCTCGGGGGCGCGCTGCTCACCCTGCCCGGTTTCGTCTCCGACGTGCTGGGCCTCGTGCTCGTGCTGCCCTTCACCCGGCCGGTGGCCCGCATCGGGCTCGAGGCCGTCATCGCCCGGCGGCTGCTCGCCGCCGGGATGCCGGTGGCCCCGGGGGAGGCGCGGGTGCGTCGTCGGCGGCGCCACGACGGTGGGGACGACGACGTCGTCGAGGGCGAGATCGTCGACGACTGAGGGGTGCGCACGACATGACGAAGGGGGCGGCCCACCGTGATCGGTGGGCCGCCCCCTTCGAGGCTCGCTGGCGCTCGCTCCTCAGTGCGGCGCCTTCGTCGTGCTGGGACTCAGGCGCTGCGCTTGCGCGGCTTCTCGCCACGGGAGGCTCGCAGGAGCTCCAGACGCTCCTCGAGGAGCTCCTCGAGCTCGGGGATCGAGCGGCGCTCGAGCAGCATGTCCCAGTGGGTGCGGACGTGCTTGGCCGGCTTGAGCTCCGGCTCGGGGCCGTCGAGGAGCTTGCCGAGCTTGCCGCAGCGGCACTCCCAGGTGCCGGGGATGTCGGCCTCGACGGAGAAGGGCAGCTCGGTGCGGTGGCCGTCCTCACAGACGTAGGTCGTGATCTGACGGTCGCTCGGGACGACGTTGTCCGTCGTCTCCATGCTGAAGCTGACCATGCGCGTTCCGCGCAGCGTGCGCTCTGCCATGTTGCAAGTCTCCTGGTGTCTCTCGCGATGTCCGCGCCCCTGCCGCGCGGGCCCCTCGTCACATGACAACGCTCAATGAGCATCGTCTGTTCCGGCTGCTCGCGTCGTTGCGGTGCCGTGGCCCACGGCGGGCCTTCCGGATGGGCCCGATCTGGCGGTCGGCTCGCGGCGCAACCTGGGGCGACCCCACAGGATAGCGCCTCCCCACCGTGTCGCGCACATCGAGGCGCTCGGGGCGGTTAGCCTCGCCTCGTGACCGATGTGACGACACCCCCCGTGGAGCCGACGACCGCGCTGCGAGCCGAGCCGCAGGGCGGCTTCGGCCGGATCCTCGGCTGGGCGATGTGGGACTGGGGCTCGCAGCCCTTCAACACCGTCATCACCACTTTCGTCTTCTCCGTCTACCTGACCAGCTCGAGCTTCGGTCCGACCAACACCACGTCGACGGCGCTGGCGATCGCGACCGCCCTGTCCGGGCTGTTCGTGGCGCTCCTGGCACCGGTCCTGGGGCAGAACTCCGACCGGTCCGGTCGGACGGTGCGCAACCTGCGCGTGCAGACCTGGGTGCTCGCGGCCGTGTCGGCCGCGCTCTTCCTCGTCCAGCCGGACCCGAGCTTCCTCGTCCTCGGGCTGGTCCTGCTGGGCGCCGGCTCGATCATCTCCGAGATCGCGAGCGTCAACTACAACGCCTCGATCGAGCAGGTCGCCTCACCGAGCAACGTGGGTCGGGTCTCCGGCTTCGGCTGGGGGATGGGCTACCTCGGCGGCATCCTCGTGCTGCTCCTGCTGTACTTCGTCTTCATCCAGCCCGAGGTCGGGCTCTTCGGCGTCACCGACACCGACGGCCTGGACATCCGGGTCTCCATGGTCGTGTGCGGCCTGTGGATCCTGCTCTTCACCCTGCCGACCTTCTTCGTGCTCAAGGACAAGCCGCGGGAGAAGGCACCGCGGGTCGGGGTCGCCGAGTCCTACCGACTGGTGTGGGCCTCCCTTCGCAGCCTGTGGGCTCGCTCGCCGCACACCGTCTACTTCCTCGGTGCCTCGGCACTCTTCCGCGACGGCCTCGCGGGAGTCTTCGCCTTCGGCGCCGTGCTCGCCGCCGGGACCTTCGGTATGTCTGCCGGGGACGTCATCATCTTCGGCGCCGCCGCCAACATCGTCGCCGGCGTCGCCACGATGCTCTTCGGCCTCCTCGACGACGTCCTCGGGCCCAAGCGCGTCATCCTCATCTCGCTCGTGGCGCTCGTCGGGCTCGGGCTGGCGATCTTCGTGCTCCACGACGGTGGGGCCACGGTCTTCTGGACGCTCGGGCTGGCGATGACCGCCTTCGTCGGTCCGGCCCAGGCGGCCTCCCGCAGCTTCCTCGCCCGGGTCATCCCCGAGGGGCACTCCGGTGAGATCTTCGGCCTCTACGCGACGACCGGGCGCGTGGTGTCCTTCCTGTCGCCGGCCGCCTTCGCCCTCTTCATCTGGCTCGGTGCCGTCATCACCGGCGACGACAACACCCAGTACTGGGGGATCCTCGGGATCGCGGTCGTGCTCATGGCCGGCCTGGCAGTGCTCATCCCGGTCAAGACCCCGCAGGAGCAGGTCGGCTCGCACCAGGCCTGATCAGCCGGCGTACTCCCAGTGCCAGGGCTCGGGCAGCGAGCCGCCGGCGGCCGCCCACGACGGGTGGAACCACCCGTAGAGCGGCGCATTCTGCTGCATCCACGCATGGGCGGGGTGGCCGAAGGAGTTGACGCCACCACACAGGTCGAGCGCCTTGCCGAGACCGTGGTTGCTCCTGCCCGGTGTGGCCGCCCACCCGCCACGCTGCTGCTTGGTGACGACCTGCTCGGCGTAGGAGCGGTAGCTGTCGGTGATGCACAGCAGGTGGCCGGTGTCGCGTTGGTAGGCCTTGCTCATCGCGTTGAAGGCCGCGGCGGCATCGGGGCGCAGCGACTCGCCGGGCCCGCCGAGCAGCGGGCACAGCCCGCTCGGGGGGATCTGGCCGTTGGGGTAGGTGCCCATGTTGGTCGAGCAGGGCTTGGACCCCTCGAACTGGCTGACGTCCTGACCAAGCTCCTTGAGCGCGGAGGTCAGGCGGTCGCTCGCCCCCTGGGCGCGGTCGTCGGGCTGGCTGATCAGGGCGTTGACGATCGGGCCGGCCTCCTTGAGCTCCTCGGCGTGCTTGCGCCGCAGGGACTCCAGCTCGCTCTTGCGCTCCTTGAGCACCGCGTCGGCGCGCTCCTTGGCCCGGTCGGCACGTCGCTTGGCGCTCGCGGCCTTCTTGAGCGCCTTGTCCTTCTTCTTCGTCAACGACGCCTTGGTGACGGTGTCCTCGCGGACCAGGTCGACGGTGCGGATGCGCTCGTCGGTCAGATAGCTCAGGTCACCGGCCGAGTCGCCCGAGGTCTTCGAGCCGTCGGTCAGCGTGCCGATCATCGTCATCGTGTCGCTGTAGCCCCCGGCCTGGGTGTAGGTGTCGAAGGCCCAGCTGCGCAGGTCCTTGCGGCCCTTGGCCAGGCGGTTGCGGTACTTGTCGAGCTCGCGCTGCGCGGTGTCCGCCTCCGACTTCGCGGCGGTGTACTCGTCGCGGGCCTTGGCCTTCTTCTGCAACAGGCTGTTGGCCTTGGTCGAGTAGGACTTCAGCGACTTCACCGCAGCGGCGATGTCCTTGTTGTTCTTGACCAGGTCGGCGGTCAGGCGGTCGGCCTCGGCGATCTGGTCCTCGAGGTCCCCGGAGGAGAGCGGGGTGTCGTTGGCATCGCCCACGGGAGAGCTCTCGTCCACCGACCAGGCCGTGCTGGGATCGGCGGCCGTGCCGTCGTCGGTGGGCTCGGTCGTGGGAGCCGTGGTCGGCTCGACCGTCTCGGTCACGGGAGTCGTGGGGTCGACAGGCTCGGCCGACGCCGACGAGGCGGCAAGACCGGTGGCCAGACACAGCGCGATGGCCGCGCTGGTCGCGCCGCCGCGGCGGCGGATGCCAGATCGCATGAGTTCTCCTGGGAAGGGTCAGACCCGGGTCATCCTAGGCCCGCCGCGGCGTCACGTACACGTCCGCGTGACCGCGGCCTCGTCGAGCGGGCTCGCGGTCAGTCGGTGGACGCCGCCGACCTGCCCGAGGTGGTCTTCGTGGTCGTCGCCTTCTTCGCCGACCGGCTGGCGGGAGCGGTCTTGCGGGCGCGGGTGCGCAGACGCACCTGCCGCTGGGAGCCCTCGGCGCGGGTCTCGAGGTAGGGCTGCTCCTCGACGAGGCTGGAGAGCTTCTGGTGGCCGAAGGTCCGTGGGTCGAAGTCCGCGTGCGCCCGGCTGAGGTGCTGACCGACGAGTCCGAGCGCGCTCCAGCCGTCGTCGCCCGAGGTCGCGTTGATCGCCTTGGTCAGCGCGGACTGAAGGTTGATCGTCGTCTCGGGCTCGCCGCCGTCCTCGGCAGGGGAGGGGGACCTCCCTTCGTCCTGGCCGGAGTCGTCGTCACGGGCCTGCTCCTGCAGCAGCTCAAGGAAGATGAACTGGTCGACCGCACGCCGCAGCGACTCCGGGGTCTTGCGCAGACCGAGTCCGTAGACCCGCTTGCCGGACTCGCGCAGTCGCGTCGCCAGCCGGGTGAAGTCCGAGTCGGACGAGACGAGCGCGAAGGCCTCGACGTTGCCCTGCCACAGCAGGTCCATCGCGTCGATGATCAGCGCGCTGTCGGTGGAGTTCTTGCCGACGGTGTAGGCGAACTGCTGGACCGGCTGGATGGCATTGCGGTGCAGCTCAGGCTTCCACCCGCCGAGCTGCGAGGTCGTCCAGTCGCCGTAGGCCCGCTTGACGGTCGGGGTGCCGTACTTCGCAAGCTCCTCGAGCACCGCGGCGGTGTGCTTGGCGGAGACGTTGTCGCAGTCGATGAGGACGGCGATGCGGGTCGAGCTGCTGGGGTCGTCCATGCCCGCAACCTACCCTCTGGTGCAGGAGCGCGAAGGGGGACATACTGCAGCCGGACGACGGGCCCGGGGGAGTGACATCGGGCGCCAGATCCGCCACACCCACCTCTCTTCGCAGGAGTCCTGTCATGCGCCTGTCCCGACGCACCATCGCCCTCTCGTCCGCCATCGCTGCCGCCGCCGTCGCGACCGGTAGCGCCGTGTCCGCCGAAACCACCTCGACGCCGCCCCAGATGTCGACCATGACCTACGTCGGCATCTACGACGGGGCCTTCGCCGGCTTCCCGGGCACCACCCACCGGGTGTCCGTGCTGATGAAGCGCGGCACCACCGCCGACTTCGGCAAGAACCAGCAGAACTACGTCAACATCGAGTCCTTCCGCTGCGCCAGCGGGGTCGCCGTGCCCCCGACGGGTTCCGCCCCGGCCGGGTGCGAGCTGGCGGCGACGACCCCGATGCGCAACTCCGCCTCGTCGGCCTACGTCTCGAGCACGGGTCGCTCGGCCAACATGAGCGGGACCTTCGCCGCGCGCTCGGGCAAGGCGCGCACCCTGAAGAGCACGCTGCGCTTCTATGCCGCCGACCCCGGCGGTGAGCACTCCTTCGGCCCGGACCTGACCGTCCGCAACGGGTCCGGTCGGGTCACCGGGTTGCTCGGAGGGAAGACCCCGACGAGCGCGTCGGTCCTCGTGACGACCTTCGGGGCCTGAGCGAGGGCTGGGCCACCGGTCACGTCGAGTAGCGACCGGTGCCCCAGCCGAACTCACGCCTTGGTGCGGCGGCGCTGTCGGGGGACCGGGCGGACGACGAGCACCGGGCAGGGAGCGGTGCTCTGCACCCGCTGTGCCGTGCTGCCGATGAAGACCTTGTCGGTCAGTCCGCGGCTGCCACTGGCCACGACGATCAGCTCGATGCCCGACACCTTGGCCGCTCGGATGATCTCGGAGGAGGGCATGCCGCTGCGCACCCGGGTGCGCACCCTGGTCGTCTCCGACCAGTCGTCGAACTCCCCGGCGATGACCGCGACCGCTGCCTCCGCCTCCGCCTTGAAGGAGCTCCCCGTGAGTTGCCTGGGGGCCTTGGCGTCGGCCGAGATCTCGTCGACGAAGGAGACGCTCGCCAGAGGCCTGGTGACCGCCAGGACGAGGATCTGCTCGACCTTGCCCGGGTCCGCGAAGGACTTGAAGTGGCGGGCGGCCCGTAGGGACTGCCGGGAGCCGTCGGTGGCGATGAGCACGTGCATGTCAGCTCTCCAGATCGGTGGTGGGGGTGCCGCCGCCGAGCAGCCGCTCGGCGATGAAGAGGACGACGCCGACGCCGAGCAGCGCCGCGCAGTACAGGAGCGACCCGGGGTCGTCGTAGATGACGTAGCCGAGGATGAGGAAGTTGGCGACGACACCGATCGCGAGCAGGACCCGTGGCGCCCTGAAAGTCTCGTCGGTGCGGTCATGACGATCGAGCTTGACCGCCGAGACGATGACGAGGGCGTAGATCAGCAGCGTGAAGACGACCGTGACATTGGCCAGCTGGGCCAGGTCGGCTCCGGAGACGAGCAGCGCGGCGATGACGACGACGGAGAAGAGGATCGCCAGCCACGGCACCTGCCGACTGCTCACCGTGGCGAAGGGGGCGGGGACGACGTCCTCGCGCGCCATGCCGTAGAGGATGCGGGACTCCGTCACGAGGCAGACGAGGCAGGTGTTGGTGATCGCGACCATCGCGATGATCGCGAAGATGATCGTCAGCACGGCCACGGAGAGCGGCAGGATCCCCGTCTTGACGACCTCGAGCAGCGCGGCGTCGGACTCGGCGAGCTGCTGGATGGGGACGGTGACCGCGGCGGTGACGGCGATGAGGACGTAGAGGACGCCGGCGGTCGCCATGCCTCCGATGAGCGCTCGGGGGAAGTCGCGGCGAGGGTTGCGCGTCTCCTCGGCGAGATTGGCCGCGTTTTCGAAGCCCGTCATCGCGAAGAAGGCCAGGGCCACGCCCGCGAGCAGGCCGAGGGCAGGGTTGCTGTCGGTCGAGAACTCGGTGATCCGCCCGAACTCGACCTTGCCCTGGGCGGTCGCGACGACCCCGATGACGAGCACGATGATCAGGCCGGTGACCTCGACGAAGGTCATGATCATGTTGGCGACGACCGACTCGGTGATGCCGATGAAGTTGATGATCGCCAGTGCGACGATGAAGGCCAGGGCCACGACGAGCGCCGGCGCCGCCTCCCACACCTCGCCGAAGTACTGGGCGAACCCGGTAGCGAGGGAGCCAGCCGCCGCATAGCTCGCGGACAACATGCAGAAGGTGATGAAAAAGGTGAGGGTCTTGTTCTTGAAGGCCTTGTTGACGTAGAGGGCGGCTCCTGCGGCCTGCGGGTACTTCGTCACCAGCTCCGCGTAGGCGAGCCCGGTGATCGTGGCGACCGTGACCCCGACGGCGAAAGCGGCCCAGAAGGCGCCGCCCACCGCGCCGGCGACGAGGCCGATGAGGACGTAGATGCCGGATCCGAGGACGTCTCCGAGCACGTAGAAGTAAAGGAGGCGACCGCTGACCCCTTGCTTGAGCTCGGAGTCCTCGTTGACCGCTGGTGTGCCTTCCGGTCCGGTCGTGTCGACGGACATGCCTTGGCCTTCCTCGTGAGCGGCCACCGGTGCGGCGGCTTCGTCTGTGATCCACACCACAGCCGATGAGGCCCGCTGTCAAACGGAAGGTGTCCCCAGCGTGTCGTCAGTCGTCGCCGGACGGTCGTGAGCGGGCCCGCTTGATCTCGCCCCGCCGGGTCTTGGCTGCCAGCCGCCGCCGTTGCGACCCTCGGGTCGGTTTCGTGGCCCGACGCGAAGGGGGAGGAGGTGCCAGCGCCTCGCGCAGCAGCGCGGCCATCCGCTCACGTGCAGCACTGCGGTTGCGTCGCTGCGCACGGTGCTCCGACGCGTCGACGGTGAGGGTGGTACCCACGAGACGGGTCGACAGGCGCGCCAGCGCCCGCTCGCGCTGACGGTCGGTCAGCGCGCTCGTGGTGGCGAGGTCGAGGGAGAGCTGGACGCGCGAATCGGTCGTGTTGACCCCTTGGCCGCCGGGTCCGCCGGCCCTGCTGAACTGCTCGGTGAGGTCGCCCGCGGGCACGACGAGGCCGGCGGGGATCCCGGGCCCGGGGGGCACGCGCAGCTCGCTCACCCCACGAGGGTCTCATTCCGACCGGGTGTGCGGGTCACGCGCGAGCCGCACGAGGCCCTCGGTGCGCTGGTCCAGCGGCAGGTCGCGCTCGCGCTCTCGCACCAGCGGGATGACTTCACGGCTGAAGCGCTCCACCTCCTCGCGCACGCGGAGGAAGCCCGTGAGGACGAGGTCGATGCCGACCTTCTTGTGCTCGACGATGCGCTCGGCCACCTGCTCCGGCGTGCCGATGAGGCCGGTGCGGAGCGCCAGGCGGTTGCCGGAGGTGGACTGGGCCGTCGCGGCCAGCTTCGCGAGGATGTGCGGCGGCCACTGGCCGGGGTGGACGGCGGCGCCGTAGGCGGCGAAGTAGCGCACATGGGTCAGGGCGTAGTCGCAGCCGACCCGCTCAGTCGTGCGTGCCGTGTCGATGTTGTCGGCGGGCGAGTGGTCGGTGGGGTGCTCGATGTCGGAGACGACGAGGCCGCCGGACAGGGCTGGCACGCCCGTCGAGCTCGTGGCCAAGCGCGGATGACCCGCACCGACCGCCTACGGTGAGGCCATGCGCCTGACCGCGGCCGTGCGCGCCTCCGCACGCGACCCACTCCTGCAGGTCGCCAAGACCGCCCTGGCGACCATCGTCGCCTGGATCGTCTGCGACCTGCTGATCACCGACGGTCCACCGCCGGTCTTCGGGGCGATCGCCGCGATGCTCGTCGTGCAGCCGAGTCTCAACCAGTCCCTGACGAAGGGGGTCGAGCGCAGCGTCGGCGTGGTGGCCGGCGTCTTCCTGGCGACCGGCATGGGGGTCGTGCTCGGGACGTCGTCGTGGGTGGTGCTGCTCGCGGTGAGCGCGGCACTCGTGCTGTCGTGGGCGCTGCGGCTGACGAGCGGATCGGGGATCCAGATCGCGATCACCGCGCTGCTCGTCCTCACCCTCGGAGCATCGACACCGGACTACGCCACGATCCGCATCGTCGAGACGATGATCGGCGCCGTCATCGGCATCGTCGTGCACCTGCTGCTCGTCCCTCCGGTCGCGCTGGCGCCGGCGCGTACGGCGCTCGATCTGCTGGGGGAGGAGACGGCAGAAGCCCTCGAACGTCTGGCCGATGCGCTCGTCTCCCGCAAGACGCGACCTGGCCGCCTGCTCCTGCTCCACGACGCCCGACGGCTGCACCCCCTTCGCGACGAGGCGACGGAGGCCATCGACGCGGCGGAGGACTCGCTGCTGCTCAACCCGCGCGCCGCTCGCTACCGCGGAGAGCTCGGGGCGCTGCGCGACACGCTCGACATGCTCACCAGGGTCGGTACCCAGGTGCGGGGGATGACCCGGGCCTACGTCGACCACTACGACGAGGGCGTCCGGGAGGAACCCCTGGTCCTCGGCATCTCCGAGGAGCTGCAGCGGGCCGCGCACGACACCCGGCTGAAGCTGCGCCTGGCCGTGCCGCGGACGTCGGACGCGCTGGAGGACACCGCGCCCGCGCTGACCGAGCCGCTCGACACGAGTGCACCGCAGGGGATGCGGTGGGTGCTCGTGGGTTCGCTCATGGAGGACCTGCGGCGCATCCGGCACGAGCTGGGCGCCGACGGTCGTGGGGGGCAGGGCCACTCGAGCAGCTCCGACTGAACTGACATAATGTGGATTATCGGCGTTTGACACATAGTTCTTCGCCGAGTGGCGTCAATATCAACGACCCAAAGTACGGTCGCTGGTGGACGGCCACGCCCGGAGTCAGAGGACGCAGATGCATTTGAAGTACAGGAAGTACCACGGGTGCGGCAAGTGATCTTCCCCAAGCGACGCAGCGCCGGCGACTGGACAGAACTACGAGCCCGCTCCGAGAAGAAGGACCTGTGGGTCGAGCCTCAGTGGCGCGGCAAGCCCGAGCTGGGGCCTTGGGTGACCGGCGACGGGCAGCGCGTCGTTGACGTCATCGCAGATGGGCACTGCGACTCGCTGCCCTACGACGTCTGTTTCGAGCAGTCCCCCGACTGCGAGGGCACCCGGCGCGGGGACATCCTCTGGCTCGGGGGCTTGCCGATCGGCATCGTCTCCAGCCGGTTCATCCGCGAACTCCACAAGCTCGACGTCGCAGGGTGGTCCACCTACCCTGTGGCCATCAAGGACTCCGCCGGCCAAGAAATCGAGGGGTATCACGGGCTCGTGGCAGACGTCACGGGCAATAGTGAACTCGTCTCCGGGGCCTGGAAGGCGGGTCGGCAAGTGCCGGTGTACCTCGCCACAGACAGGGTCGTCGGCGCTCTACTAGCCGCGGGAGTAGACGGGTTGGACTTCTCCACGGCCACCAAGCGGCTCCCCCGCCGATAACCCAGTCGCGGCGGCCGCCTCCGGGTCTATTCGGCCGGGAAGCGCCCGCTGTCACGCGTGGGGTCAACGACTCGCCACTCCCTCTATACGCCGCTCAGCGCCAGCACTCCGCGCGGCATACCGATGCGTGTTCTAGGCATCGTGTCGACCAGCACCAGAAGCCATGCGGCTCGATCCACTCGCGTGTCTCGTCGATGACATGGTTGGGCTCGTCCTGCGTGAGCTCACTCCACGAACCGTGGCTGCACGATGACGGCACCACGCGGCCCCAACCGATCACGTGCCCGGAGCGCATTGGGCGGCCAGGCCTCGGTGACGACCAGCGCGACGGAAGGTCGCCGGCCTCGTCGATCACCTCTCCCCCGCCGGTGTCGATGTCGAGGGCCGAATCCGAAGCGGCGAGTGCAGCCTCGATCAATTTGACATAACTCCACGGCGGGCGCTCCTCGGTCGCCCGACCGTCGAGCCAGTCAAAACCCCAGCCCGTGACGTCGACGCCGACCGCTTCGGCGACCAGGTCGTCGAAGGAGTGCACCAGGCAGGATCAGTAGCCGTCAGGCGTGAAGTCGACCTGCGTCGGCGGGGCCAGCGCCTCCTTGGAGACCTTGCGTCGCGCGGCCGTGTAGAGGTTGATCACGGCCTCCGGGTCGTGGGTCCGACCCTGGGTGATGGCGGTGAGGATGCCGGCAGCTTCGGCCTCCATCGTGCGTCCGTGGCTGCGGGCCACCTCGCTCAGACGCGTCTCGACGTCGGAGCCGAGGTCGTGGATCTCGGGTGTCATCTGGATCACATCCCTTCCTCGACCACGGTACCGCCGCCTCTCGCGCCAGTCACGCGCGACACCACCCACGGGTGTCATGGTCGTCAGGCACCGTCCACGTCGAAGACCGACCAGCAGATCTCGTTGCGCCGCGTCATGTCGTCGAGCACCAGATCGCGGACCGCGTCGGGGAGTCGCTGGCGCTGCCACGAGCACTCGGCCAGCCGGGTCTCCTCTCCCCCACCCGGGGGCGCGTCGGCCACGACCGCCTTGATCGCGTAGGCGGCGGCCCCGAGGTCGTGCTCGGCGACATGGCCGACACAGGCCGCCTGCCCGGCGGCGTAGGCGGCGAAACGCGCGGCCCCCGTGAGCGGTCGCGCCGCCCCCATGGCATGGCCCCCGAGTGCCCGTGCGGTCATCATCGGCATCTCGCCCCTCGCCCAGGCCCTGGCTGCCTCGATCGCCTCACGTGGCCGATGGTCCTCGGGCGCCACGTCCTCGAAGAGCGGCAGGACGTGCTCGGCGCAGTCGGCGGCCCAGCGCGCGAGCAGCTGGTGGTGGTCGTCCGTGAGGGTCCCGCCACGACGGACGGTGATCATCCGCGGGTCACGGACCGGGGGCAGGATCACTGCTCGACCAGCCCTTCCTCACGAAGGGTGGCGAGCGCCGCGCGGACGTCGGCGCGACCCCCTTCGTCGAGAGGCATGACGGGACGGGGCAGGCAGGGGTGGGCCACGGCCCCGAGCTCCTCTGCGAGCGCGGCGACGACCCGATAGCTGCCGTGGGCACCGAAGAGTCGCCACAGCGGGTCGAGCTGCCCCGAGATCCGCTGGGCCTCCTGCGCGTCACCGGCGGACGTCGCGTCGACGATCGCGCGGCAGGGCCCCGGCAGGGTGCCGGCGAGGACGCTGTACCAGGCGTCGCAGCCCGCGACCAGCGCATCCGCGGCCACGGCGTCGCCACTGATGCCGATGGCCACCCCGGGCGCGACCGCGGAGCGAAGGGAGCCCACCCTCGCCCTGACCACGTCCACTCCCCCGGTGACCGGTGGGATCTTGATCGCCTCGACGTGCGGGAGCCGGCTGATGCGGGCGTGCAACTCGTCGCTGAAGCTCACGTGGGTCGTACCGGGATTGTCGTAGACGACGACGGGCACCGAGACGGCCGACGAGACGTCGGCGAAGAGCGTGAGGACCTCGTCGTCGGTCAGGGCCTGGTAGGTGACCGGCGCGAGCAGCAGCGCGGCGGCACCGGCGGCCTGCGCGTCGTCGGCGTGGCGCAGCACCTCGCGCGTGCGCACATGGCCGATGCCTGCGAGGACGGGAACCTCACCGGCCGCGGCCACCGCGAGCTCGACGGCCTGGCGGCGCTCGTCACGGTCGAGGTAGGCGTAGCTGCCGGTCGAGCCCAGCGCCGTGATGCTGTCGACGCCCGCCGTGGCGAGGCGCTCGACGATCCGGACGAAGGCCCGCTCGTCGACGGCGTCGTCGGCGATCGGCGTGAGCGGGAAGGCGCTGAGCCCGATGAGGAGGCGGGACGTGGTCATGCCCCAAGTCCACCATCGGGGTCCAGCCACGGCGACAGCACGGCCCGGATGGCTTGGCTGTCGTGGGCGCTGGCCCGCCAGGCCGCGCGCACCTCTCGGGTGGGTGCAGTGGCACGCCGGCGGACGACGACGCCGTCGGGACCTCGGGCCGCGCCAGCCGCGGGACGAGGGCCAGGACGTTGCTGGAGGCGACGAGTGCCAGCTGGGTCGAGAAGTCGTCGGCGACGTGCAACCGCACCTCGCCGCCTTCCGGGCCGGACGACTCGATGAGGCGCGCTCGATCAATGACGAACTGATGCCGCGCGCTCTCGGCCTCATGCGACCAAGACCGGGCGCAGCGACGGCGAAGGCCGCGCTGGCCCCGGCAGGGGTCATCTCATCGGCAGCGGCCCGGCTGCCGATGGTCGAGGAGCCGCCGCCCGGGGCCGTGCACCAGTGGCTCACCGCACGCCACTCCCCCGCTGCGTGAGCCCCTGGCAGGGTCTCGGTCAGCCGCGCAGGTCGACGACGGTGAGGCCGGTGACCGCTGCGATGTGCTCGAAGTCGGAGTCACGATGGGCGACGGCGATGTCGACGCGCAAGGCGATGGCAGCGATGAGGCAATCGTTGATCGACCGGATCGGGCGCCCGTCGGAACGGCAGGCGTGGAAGACGTCAACCGCACCGCGATGGTCGAGCGCGGGCTTCAGGCGCGCCCAGCTCTGGCTGAGGAGCAGCCGCTCGAGGCGAGCCGTCGACGCCCCATGACGAGCCCCGGCCAGCAGCTCCATGAGCACGGGCTCGGTGGTGAACAGGTCGCTGCCGAGACGCTCCCGCACATATCGGGTGGAGGGCGAGTCGGTGCCGCGCAGGTACTCGACCCACACGGAGGTGTCGACGAGCGTCACACCGGCTCCACCGGGTCGCCCCTCAGCTGATCGAGGTCGCCCTCCCAGCCGCTGCCCTCCATCGCCAGCATCTCCTCGCGGGTCATGACCGGCCCCACGAGACGTCGCAGGGCGAAGTCGACCGCCTCACGCTTGGTCGCCAGACCGTAGCGACGCATGGCCTCGGCGATGAGGTCGTCGTCGATCTCGATGTTGGTGCGACCCATACACCAAGGATACACCTCGATCATCTGCGGTCCCTGACCAGCCGCCGGACCTCGACCTCGTAGCGGCTGGCCGCCCCGGCCGGGGTGCGGAAGAAGCGGCGCCGCAGGCTCCCTTCGACCCGGACGCGATCACCGTCGGCCAGCCGCCGCGCCGCCCGACGCGTGCCGGCGGTCCAGCAGGCCAGGTCGATCGTGTCGACCGGCTCGCCCTCTCCCCGCGCGACGACGACCCGCCACGTCACCAGCTCGTCCCCGCTCGGCAGCTCGCGGATGCTCGCCTCACCACTCAGCCGCCCGGTCAGCGCGACCTCGTTGGTCTCCTCGATCGCCTCGGTCGTCGACCCGCTCATGGCACTCCCCTCGTCGTGTGTCCGTCCACCGTGGCCCAGCGAGCGGCCGACCGAGGTGTCGCACCCGGACCTGTGGACGGGCACAGACGTGCGTCGTCGTGTGGGGACGAGCGCAGGTCACGAAGGGATGACGACGACAACCACTCGGCGCGCCCAGACGTCTGACGAGGCATGGAGATCACACGCCGTACCGTCCTCGGCGCGGGGGCCGCGCTCCCCCTCGTCACCGCTCAGGGAGCGTCGGCCGGACCGAGCCCCGGTGACTGGGCAGACCTGAATGCGGCCCTCCGCGGGAGCGTGTCCCTGCCGGGCACCTCCGACTACCGCAGCCGCGCCCCGCTCTTCGACCCGCACTGGGACTTCCGGCGTCCAGCCGCCGTGGCCCGGGTGCTGTCCACCCGCGACGTCGCCACCTGCGTGGGCTTCGCCCGAGACCACGGGCTGCGGGTCACCGGTCGCTCCGGGGGGCACTCCTACGTCGGTGCCTCGGCCACGACCGGCGCCCTCGTCGTCGACACCCGCAGCCTGCGGTCGGTCGACCTCACACCGGACCGGACCCAGACGACCGTCGGGGCGGGCGCCGGCCTCTACTCCGTCCACGAGGCCCTTGCCGCACAAGGGCGCTCGATCCCCACCGGCACCTGCCCCACGGTCGGCACCGCCGGGCTCACCCTGGCGGGGGGGACTCGGCGTCGACAGCCGGCGCTACGGCCTGACCGCGGACCGCCTCGTCCGTGCCACCGTCGTCGACGGCCGCGGTCGGATCCGCACCGTCGACGCCTCCCACGACGCGGACCTCTACTGGGCGCTGCGCGGCGGCGGCTCCGGCGCGGCCCTCGTCACGTCCTTCACCTACCGGACCATCCCGGCGACATCGATGGGCTTCTTCTCGCTGAGCTTCCCCGCGTCGTCGGCCGCCACCGTGGTGCGCCGGTGGGCGGAGTGGGTCGCCGAGCAGCCGAGCGACACCTGGGCCAATGCACACGTCGACACCGCCGGGTCGTCGCTGTCCGTGCGGGTCTTCGGCGTCTGCCCCGCCGGACGGCAGGACTCCCGGGCGCTCTCCCTTCGCCGCGCCATCGGCATCACCCCCACCCGCACGAGTACGACGTCACGTGCCCACCTCGACGCCATCCGCTACCTCGGCGGCGGGTCGACGACGCCCCGCACCCGCTTCGTCGCCGGCTCCGACATCGTGCGGGTCATGACGAGCGGCACGGCTGAGGTCGTCGTCTCCGCCATGCGCTCGGCAGCCTCTCGGGGCCTGGCCGCCTCGGCGATCCTCGACCCGCTCGACGGCGCAGTGGGCTCACCGTGGGCGACGGCCACGCCCTTCCCGTGGCGCAACCACACCGCCAGCGTCCAGTGGTACGTCGGCCTGCCCACGAGCGCCACGTCGACCCACTACAGCCGCGCCCGCTCGTGGATCGCCCACGCCCACGACCTCATGGGAACACGCAGCTCGGGTGGCTACCTGGGCTATCTCGAGGCCGGCCGGCCCCAGCGGGAGTACCTCTCCGGCAACGCGACCCGGCACACGCAGGTCCGGGCCACCTACGACCCGGACGGCACGATCCTCTGACGCCCGATTTCGTCGTGGCGCTCTCCGCAGGTACTCTGCGACCGGCGAAGGGGAGTATCCCGGCACGCCACGATCGTCACTACGGAGCCTCGGCTCCCGGTCGTGGAGGCGCGCACAGCGCGGGAGAGACGTTCGCGGAGTTGTCCGCCGTCCCCAACCCCGAAGGGTTCTTCCGTGTCCGCATACCAGATCTTCGAGATCGCTTCGCTGACGGTGCTCAGCGCGATCCTGATCCTCGACCTGCTCCTGGTCATCAAGCGTCCCCACGTGCCGTCGATGAAGGAGTCGAGCGCTTGGGTCGCCGTCTACGTCTCCCTCGCCCTGGTCTTCGCCGGCGTGCTCTTCGCCATGGGCGACACCCAACGCTCCGGCGAGTTCCTCACCGGTTGGCTGCTGGAGTACTCGCTCTCGATCGACAACCTCTTCGTCTTCATCATCCTGCTGGGCAGCTTCGCGGTGCCGCACGCGCTCCAGCAGCGGGTGCTGATGATCGGCATCCTCATCGCCATCGTCCTGCGAGGCATCTTCATCCTCGTCGGCGTGCAGGTCATCGAGTCCTTCGCCTGGGTCTTCTACCTCTTCGGCGCCTACCTCGTGTACGTCGCCTGGAAGCAGGCCTTCGGCCACGACGACGAAGGGGGCGCCCCCGACAACCTCGCCATCCGCACCCTCAAGCGCCGCCTGAACTTCACCGACGAGTGGCACGGGGCCAAGGCCGTCGTGCGCAAGGACGGGGTGCGCTTCTTCACCCCCTTCGTCCTGGTGATCCTTGCGCTGGGCACCGTCGACCTCGTCTTCGCCATCGACTCGATCCCGGCGATCTTCTCGGTGACCACCGACCCCTTCCTCGTCTTCGCGTGCAACATCTTCGCGCTCATGGGTCTGCGCCAGCTGTACTTCCTCCTCGGCGGGCTGCTCGAGCGCCTCGTCTACCTCCACTACGGCATCGCCGCGATCCTGGGGTTCATCGGCGTCAAGCTCGTCCTGCACGCCATGGAGGCCAACGAGGTGAGCTGGATCAACGGCGGCGAGCCGATCACGTGGGTGCCGCACATCGAGACCTGGCACTCGCTCGTGGTCATCCTCGTGTCGATGGTCGTGGCCGTGGTCGCATCGCTGTGGCGGATGCGCTCGCTCGACCGGGCGGACGTCCGCGACGACGACCACGAGAAGGTCGACGTCTGAGCGTCGCGGCTGATCTCCCGCACCGGTGGCCCCCGGTGCGGGAGACTGCCGCTGTGACCCCTGCCAACCACCGCAAGAGCCCCCGCGCGAGCGACACCCCGCCCGTCGACACCGCCCCCGCCACGGGCCACCGCTGGCCGGCCGGGGCGGTGGTCACCGGGGCCGGGCGCGGTCTCGGCCGCCAGATCGCCACCATGCTCGTCGAGCGCGGCCACCACGTGCTCGTCACCGACGTCGACGACACTGCAGCGCAGCAGGCAGCGAGCGAGCTCGGCGAGCGGGCCACGGCCCTCGCCCTCGACGTGCGTGACGACGCGGCCGTGCGGGGCGCGCGCGACCGGATCATCGCCATCGCCGGTCGCCTGGACGTTTGGGTCAACAATGCCGGCGTGCTCTTCACCGGGCCCGCGTGGGAGCACGACGCACGGCAGCGCCGTCTGATGCTCGAGGTCAACGCGATCGGGACGATGAACGGCACCCTGGCCGCCATCGAGTCGATGCGGGCCAGCGGTGGCGGACAGGTCATCAACATCGCCTCGCTCGCCGGCCTGACCGCGGTGCCCGGCGAGGGGGTCTACGCCGCCTCGAAGCACGCGGTCATGGGGTTCAGCCTGAGCACCATGGCCGACCTGCGCGCAGCGAAGGTCAAGGACGTGCACATCTCGTGCATCTGCCCCGACGGCATCTGGACCCCGATGCTCCACGACCGGCTCGACGACCCCGGTGCCGCGCTCTCCTTCTCCGGCAAGCTCCTCCAGCCCCACGAGGTGGTGACCGCGGTGGGCAAGGTCCTCGACGAGCCGCGGCTCGTCACCGCCCTACCCGGGTGGCGAGGGGCCGTGGTCCGGTTCGGCGACCTCTTCCCGGCGCTCGGGCTGGCCCTGACCCCCTTCGTCGTCCGGCAGGGCGAGCGGACCCAGCGTCGGCTGCGCAAGCAGCAGCAGGGCCGCCGGCGGCTCGGCCGGCGCTGAGCCCGTCGGTGTCGGGGCGGAGCGTGACGCCCGATCACTTCGCCTTGGCGGCTGCCTTGGCGAGGTCGGGGGTGACCTCCTCGACGGCCAGGGCGATCTTCGACAGGCGGTCGAAGACCTTGTCGTCGCGCGCCGCGCGGACGTTGAGGATGAGGTCAGGCTCGATCTGCTCGATCTGCTCGTAGTTGGACGTCGTGCCTCACCTCCTCGCTCCCAGCGCCACCGGCCGGCGCTGAAGATGAGGCGGTCCTAACTCTCGTGACCCACGTAGGCCGCAAGGTGCGTTGCGGTGAGGGTCTCCCCCTTCGCCACGAGATCCGCAGGCGTGCCCTCGAAGACGACCCGGCCACCGTCGTGACCGGCACCGGGCCCGAGGTCGATGATCCAGTCGGCGTGCGCCATGACGGCCTGGTGGTGCTCGATGACGATGACCGACTTGCCGGAGTCGACGAGGCGGTCGAGCAGGGCGAGCAGGTTGTCGACGTCGGCGAGGTGGAGGCCGGTCGTCGGCTCGTCGAGGACGTAGACCTCGCCCTTGTCCCCCATGTGCACGGCGAGCTTGAGGCGCTGACGTTCGCCGCCGGACAGCGCCGTGAGCGGCTGGCCGAGGGTGAGATAGCCCAGACCCACGTCGACGAGACGGGTGAGGATCTTGTGCGCGGCCGGCAGGGCGGCCGGGCCCTCCTTGGCGAAGAAGGCCTCCGCCTCGCTCATCGACATCTCGAGGACGTCGGCGATGTTCTTGCCGGCGAGCTCGTACTCGAGCACCGCCTCCTGGAAGCGGCGCCCCTCGCAGTCCTCGCACGGTGACTCGACCGTGGCCATGACCCCGAGCTCGGTGAAGATCACGCCTGCGCCGTTGCACGTCGGGCAGGCGCCCTCGGAGTTGGAGCTGAAAAGCGCCGGCTTGACGCCGTTGGCCTTGGCGAAGGCCTTGCGCACCGGCTCGAGCAGCCCGGTGTAGGTCGCGGGGTTGCTCCGCCGCGAGCCCTTGATCGCCGACTGGTCGACGACGACCTCGTCGCGGTGGTCGAGACCGGAGTGGATCAGCGAGCTCTTGCCCGACCCGGCGACGCCCGTCACCGCGACGAGGACCCCGGTCGGGATGTCGACGTCGACGTCCCGAAGGTTGTGCGTGCTGGCACCCCGGATCGCGAGCGCCCCTGTGGCGGAGCGGACCTCGTCCTTGAGCGAGACCCGGTGGTCGAGGTGGCGCCCGGTGAGGGTGTCGCTGGCCCGCAGCTCCTCGACGCTCCCCTCGAAGACGATCTCTCCCCCCTTCGACCCCGCCATGGGGCCGAGGTCGACGGCATGGTCGGCGATGGCGATCGTCTCCGGCTTGTGCTCGACGACGAGCACGGTGTTGCCCTTGTCGCGCAGGCGCAGGAGCAGATCGTTCATCCGGTCGATGTCGTGCGGGTGGAGCCCGATCGTCGGCTCGTCGAAGACATAGGTGACGTCGGTGAGCGAGGACCCGAGGTGACGGATCATCTTCGCCCGCTGCGCCTCTCCCCCGGACAGGGTGCCGGCGGGACGGTCGAGGGAGAGGTAGCCCAGACCGATCTCGGTGAAGGAGTCGAGCAGGTGCTGCAGGCCGGCGAGCAGCGGCTCGAAGCCGGGCTCGTCGAGCTCACGCACCCAGGCCGCCAGGTCGTTGATCTGCATCGAGCACAGGTCGGCGATGCTCTTGCCGTTGATCTTCGACGCACGCGCCTCCGGCGTCAGGCGGGTGCCCTCGCACTCGGGGCAGGTCTGGAAGGTCACCGCCCGCTCGACGAAGCGGCGCACGTGCGGCTGCATCGCCTCCGGATCCTTGGAGAGCATCGACTTCTGGATCTTGGGGATGATCCCCTCGAAGGTGAGGTTGACGCCCTCGACCTTGATCTTCGTCGGCTCGCTCCACAGCATCGTCTCGAGCTGCTTCTTGGTGAAGTCCTTGATGGGCTTGTCCATCGGCAGGCCCATGCCGGCGAAGAGTCGGCCGTACCAGCCGTCCATCGAGTAGCCGGGGACGGTCAGCGCGCCGTCCTCGAGCGTCTTGGTGTCGTCGTAGAGGGCGGTGAGGTCGATGTCGCTCACCTGGCCCATGCCCTCGCAGCGCGGGCACATGCCGCCGAGGTACACCTGCTGCTTGACCGTCTTGCGCTCGGTGCGGGTGCCCTTGTCCGTCGTCATCGACCCGCTCGCCTTGCGCGTGGGGACGTTGAAGGAGAAGGCCGTCGGCGGGCCGACGTGGGGCTGGCCGAGGCGCGAGTAGAGGATGCGCAGCATGGCGTTGGCGTCGGTCGCCGTGCCGACGGTCGAGCGCGGGTTGGCCCCCATGCGCTCCTGGTCGACGATGATCGCCGTCGTCAGCCCCTCGAGGTGGTCGACGTCGGGCCGCGCCAACGAGGGCATGAAGCCCTGGAGGAAGGCGCTGTAGGTCTCGTCGATGAGCCGTCGCGACTCGGAGGCGATCGTCCCGAAGACGAGCGAGCTCTTGCCGGAGCCCGAGACGCCGGTGAAGACCGTCAGGCGCCGCTTGGGCAGGTCGACGCTCACGTCCTTGAGGTTGTTCTCCCTCGCTCCCTGCACCCGGATGAGGTCGTGGCGGTCGGCGGCGTGCGGCATGCGAGCTCCAGACGAAGGGGGTGGGTGGGCCACCTGTGATCCAACCAGATCGCCCGACGACGTCGTCGAAATCCGGTGGCGGCCCGCGACCTCACCCTGCTGTGCTGGTGCGATGACGAGCAGCGACGTGTGGACCGCCGAGCAGGCGCAGCGCTACGACGACCCGGCGGGTACCGGCATGTCCGCGCCGGCGGTGCTGGATCCCGTGGTGGACGCGCTCGCCGCACTCGCGGGTGGAGGGCCCGTGCTCGAGCTCGCGATCGGCACCGGTCGTGTCGCGGTCCCGCTGCTGGCGAAGGGGGTCCCGGTCACCGGGATCGAGCTGTCCGCCCCGATGGTCGACGTGCTGCGGACGAAGGTCTCTGCGGAGGACCTGCCGGTGGTCGTCGGTGACATGGCGACGGTGCGCGCCGACGGGGAGTTCACCCTGGTCTTCCTCGTCTTCAACACCATCGGCAACCTGCGGACGCAGGACGAGCAGGTCGAGTGCTTCCGCAACGCCGCACGTCACCTCTCCCCCGGAGGCCGGTTCGTCGTGGAGGTCGGCGTCCCTCCCCTGCGTCGGCTCGTCCCGGGCCAGGTGGCGGTCCCCTTCGACGTGTCCGACGGCCACGTCGGGTTCGACACCTTCGACCCGGTGACCCAGCAGGCAACCTCGCACCACCTGACCCAGCGGCCCGACGGCGGCTACCGCCGGGGCACCCACAACTACCGCTACGTCTGGCCCAGCGAGCTCGACCTCATGGCCCGCCTCGCTGGGCTCGAGCTCGAGAGCCGCCACGAGGACTGGAGCGGGACCCCCTTCGGCCCCGACAGCGAGTCCCATGTCAGCGTGTGGCGCCGCCCATGATGAGGTGGGCAGCATGTCCGGGCCGTCCTCGCTGGACCCCTCGTGCCGCACACGGGAGCAACGACCCCCACTCCTGAGCGTCAGACCTCGGCGAGGGCGACCTCGACGAGGTGGGCGGCGGTGCGCTCGCCGGCGGCGATGGCCCGCTCCTGGTCGCCGCGGAGCATGCCGGTGATGGCCCCGAGGTAGGCGACGACGACCTCGTCGGCCAGCCGCACCCCGCGCTCCCCCGGCACCACCTGGGCGGCGAGCGACTCGATCCGCTCGTGGAGGAGGGTGTCCTCGGCCGTGAGCATCTCGGCCACCGCCGGCGCCGGGTTACCCGTCGCGGCGGCCGTCCCACTGAAGGCGCACCACCGCTCGTCGAGGCGTTCGCGCTGGTAGGTCCGCAGCGCCGGGAAGATCGCGAGCAGCCGGTCGGTCGGCGTCTCGGCGGCGGCGACCGCGGCGTCCCAGACCTCGGTCCACTCCCCCAGCCGACGCTCGAGGGCCGCGGCGATGAGCCCGTCCTTGTTGCCGAAGTTGGCGTAGAGCGTGGCGGGAGAGGCACCGGCGCGACGCAGGATGACGTCGACGGGCGTCAGCACGACGCCCTCGACGAACATCAACTCGTCGGCTGCGGTGAGCAGCCGCTCCCGCGCCGGACGACGGCGCTCCGTGGTGGCCATGCCGCCAGCCTAAACGTAACGCGCGTTTCACATGGAACTGAAACGTACGTTACGGTCGGTGCCGACCCACGCCACCGACAGGGAGCCACCGATGACGACCTTGCACATCAACGGGCACTGGCGGACCGCCGCGTCCGGAGAGACCCGTGAGATCACCTGCCCCGCCGACGGATCCGTCGTCGCGACGGTCGACGAAGGGGGTGCCGCCGACGCCCTCGAGGCCGTCCGCGCCGCCCGGGAGGCCTTTGACTCCGGCCCTTGGCCGAGCACGCCGGCGCCCGAGCGCGCCGCCCTCCTGCACCGCCTCGCCGACCGACTCGAGAGCGAGCTCGAGGAGGTCGCCCGCCTCGAGGCCCTCGACACCGGCAAGCGCATGGTCGAGACCCGGATCGACATGCAGGACATCGTCGCGGTCTTCCGGCACTTCGCCGGCCTGGCCCAGGCCGAGGCCGGCCGGGTCGTCGACCCCGGCATGCCCGACGTCTCCTCAAGGGTCGTGAGCGAGCCCGTCGGTGTCTGCTCCCTCATCACCCCGTGGAACTTCCCGCTGCTGCAGACGGCGTGGAAGGTCGCTCCGGCTCTGGCCGCGGGCAACACCTTCGTCCTCAAGCCGAGCGAGCTGACGCCCCAGACCTCGATCTGGCTCGTGCGCACCCTCGCCGAGCTCGGTCTGCCCGACGGCGTCGCCAACCTCGTGCTCGGGCCCGGCGCCACCGTGGGCGCCGCGATGACCGAGGCCCCCGAGGTCGACCTCGTCTCCTTCACCGGCGGCCTGCACACCGGCCGCACGATCATGGCCGCGGCCGCCCCGACGGTGAAGAAGATCGCCCTCGAGCTCGGCGGCAAGAACCCCAACGTCATCTTCGCCGACGCCGACCTCGACGCCGCGATCGACAACGCGCTCACCGCGATCTTCCTCGACTCCGGCCAGGTCTGCTCCGCGGGCTCGCGCCTTGTCGTCGAGGAGTCGGTGCACGACGAGGTCGTCGACGAACTCGTCCGCCGCGCTCAGGCGATCCGCCTCGGCGGCCCCTTCGACGAGCGCGCCGAGACCGGCCCGCTCATCAGCGACGCCCACCGGGACAAGGTCGAGGCCTACGTCGCCGCGGGTCTGGCCGAGGGCGCGGTTCTGCGCTGCGGCGGCGAGCGCCCCGGTGGCGACCTCGCGGGTGGCAGCTACTACCCGCCGACGATCCTCGACGGCTGCACGAGCGAGATGACGTGCGTCCAGGACGAGTCCTTCGGGCCGGTCCTCACCGTCGAGACCTTCTCCGGCGAGACCCGCCAGGCGGCGGAGGACGCCGCGGTCGCGATCGCCAACGACACGATCTACGGCCTGGCCGGCGCGGTGTGGACCCAGGACGCCGGGCGCGCCGAGCGCGTCGCCCGCCGACTGCGCCACGGGACCATCTGGATCAACGACTTCCACCCCTACGTCCCAGCGGCGGAGTGGGGCGGCATGAAGCAGTCCGGCATCGGGCGCGAGCTCGGCCTGGCCGGCCTGCACGAGTACCAGGAGACCAAGCACATCTGGCACAACACCCGCCCGGCGCGCGCCGGGTGGTTCGACGACGCCACGACCGAGGGAGAGGACGCATGAGAGATCGCTACGACTACGTCATCGTCGGAGGTGGGTCCGCCGGATCCGCCCTCGCCAACCGCCTGAGCGCCGACGAGGGGACGAGCGTCCTCGTCCTCGAGGCCGGCCGCGCAGACTTCCTCGCCGACCCGCTGATCCACATGCCCGCCGCGCTGATGTTCCCCTCGGGCAACCCGCTCTACGACTGGGCCTACGAGACCGAGCCCGAGCCGCACATGGGCGGCCGCCGGGTCCCGCACGCCCGCGGCAAGGTGCTCGGCGGCAGCTCGAGCATCAACGGCATGATCTTCCAGCGCGGCAACCCCGGTGACTTCGACACCTGGGCCTCCTTCGACGGGATGGAGGCGTGGGACTACGCCCACTGCCTGCCCTACTTCAAGCGCATGGAGACGACGATCGCCGGCGCCGACGCGTGGCGCGGCGGAGCCGGCCCGCTCAAGCTCGAGCGCGGCCCGGCGGACTCGCCCCTCTTCCAGGCCTTCTTCGAGGCGACGACCCAGGCCGGCTTCGCCCGGACCGACGACGTCAACGGCTACCGCCAGGAGGGCTTCGCCCCCTTCGACCGCAATGTCTACAAGGGCAGCCGGATGTCGGCGTCACGCTCCTACCTGCGGCCGGTCCGTGATCGCAAGAACCTCGACGTCACGACGCTGGCCATGGTCACCGGGTTGCGCTGGCAGGGCACCCGCGTCACCGGCGTGGACTTCGTGCGCGGCGGCCGCAGCCGGCACTCGGTCGACGCCGGCGAGGTCATCCTGTGCGGTGGCGCCTTCAACTCACCGCAGCTGCTCCAGCTCTCCGGTGTCGGCAACCCCGACGTGCTCGGCGCCGCGGGTGTGCAGACCCGCGTCGAGCTGCCCGGCGTCGGCGAGAACCTGCAGGACCACCTCGAGGTCTACCTGCAGCACACGAGCTTGCAGCCGGTGTCCATCTCGCCGTGGCTGAAGAAGTGGAAGGCGCCCTACATCGGCGCCGAGTGGCTCTTCCTCAACCGCGGCGTCGGCGCCTCCAACCACTTCGAGGGCGGCGGCTTCATCCGCACCAACGACGAGGTCGCCTACCCCAACCTCATGTTCCACTTCCTGCCGATCGCCGTGCGCTACGACGGCACGGCTGCCGAGGGCAAGCACGGCTACCAGGTGCACATCGGGCCGATGAACTCCGACGTGCGCGGCCACGTCCACATCAAGAACGCCGACCCGCGGACCAAGCCGGCCATCCTCTTCAACTACCTGTCGACCGAGCGTGACCGCCGCGAGTGGGTCGAGGTCGTGCGCGCCGCGCGGCACATCCTCTCGCAGCCGGCCTTCGCCCCCTTCGACGGTGGCGAGATCTCGCCCGGGCCCGACGTGCAGACCGACCAGGAGATCATCGACTGGGTCGCCAAGGACGCCGAGACGGCGCTGCACCCGTCGTGCTCGGCCAAGATGGGCACCGACGAGATGGCGGTCGTCGACCCCGGCTCGATGCGGGTTCACGGGACGCAGGGGCTGCGCGTCGTCGACGCCTCCGTCTTCCCGACCATCACCAACGGCAACATCTACGCCCCCGTGATGATGGTCGCGGAAAAGGCGGCCGACCTCATCGCCGGCAACACGCCACTCGCGGCGGAGCACCCGCCGGTCTACCGCGCCAAGCAGGGCATGCCCCTCTACCCGCAGGGCGACCCGCGCAACGACGCCTGGGATGCGCGCACCGAGATCCCCAGCGCCCTGGCGGCAGTGCGTGATGCCCAGCCGAAGGGGGAGGCCCGATGAGCACGGTCATCGACCCCGAGCTGACACGGGACCGGGTGACGCAACCCCAAGCCAAGAAGTCGGTCCTCGTCGTCTCCGTCGTCGCGACGGTCGTCGTCGCCGCCTGGGCCCTCATCGCCCCGAGCAACGCCGAGGCCACCCTCGGCAGCGTCGTGGGATGGATCTCCAACTGGTTCGGCTGGTTCTACATCCTGCTGGCCACCGCGATCCTCGTCTTCGTCGTCTACGTCGGCATGCGCTACCGCCGGATCCGACTGGGCGACGACGACGACCGTCCCGAGTACTCGACCTTCGCGTGGGCCTCGATGCTCTTCGCGGCCGGCATCGGCACCGACGTGATGTTCTTCGCCGTGGCCGAGCCCGCGAGCCAGTACCTCGCTCCCCCGCAGGGTCAGGGCGAGACCGTCGACGCGGCCCGCGAGGCCACGGTGTGGACGCTCTTCCACTACGGCATCACCGGCTGGGGCATGTACGCGCTCATGGGTGTGGCGCTGGGCTACTTCGCCCACCGCAAGAAGCGGCCCCTCGCCGTGCGCTCTGCGCTCTACCCCCTCGTCGGCAAGCGGGTGCGCGGACCCATCGGCGACGCCGTCGACATCGCGACCGTGCTCGGGACGATCTTCGGCGTCGCGACCTCGCTCGGCATCGGCGTCGTCATGCTCAACGTCGGCCTCGGCGTGATGTTCGACGTGCCGCAGGGCATCCCCGCCCAGATCGGTCTCGTCGGCCTCGCCGTCGTCACCGCGACCGTGTCGGCGACCACCGGCGTCGACCGCGGCATCCGGCTGCTCAGCCAGCTCAACGTCCTGCTCGCGATCCTGCTCGCGCTGTGGATCCTCGTCACCGGCGAGACCGCCTTCCTGCTGCGCGCCATCACGATGAACGTCGGCGACTTCGTCTCGATGTTCCCCGGGATGACCCTGGACACGATGGCCTACGACCACCCGACCGAGTGGATGTCGCTGTGGACCCTCTTCTTCTGGGCCTGGTGGATCGCCTGGGCCTCCTTCGTCGGGATGTTCCTCGCGCGCATCTCCAAGGGCCGCACGATCGGGCAGTTCATGCTCGGCACGCTGACGATCCCCTTCAGCTACATCGTCATGTGGGTCTCGATCTTCGGCAACAGCGCGGTCAAGCAGATCGCCGACGGCGACGCGGCCTTCGGCGAGATGGCGGTGAACCAGCCGGAGCAGGGCTTCTACGCCCTCCTCCAGCAGTACCCCGGGGCGCTCTTCCTCGTCGGTCTGTCGACCTTCGTCGGGCTGCTCTTCTACGTCACCTCCGCCGACTCCGGCGCCCTCGTCATGGCCAACCTCAGTTCGGAGCTGCCGGACAGCGAGACCGACGCCCGCCCGTGGCTGCGGATCCTGTGGGCCGGTACCACTGGCGTGCTGACGATCGCCATGCTCGTCGTCGGCGGCATCGTGGCGCTGCAGTACGCGACGATCGTCATGGGACTGCCCTTCGCGATCGTCATGGTCCTGGTGATGATCGGCCTGCACCGGGCGCTCGAGGCCGAGCGCACCCAGACGACGGCCGCCCGCCTCTCGCTCGCCTCGCACCTCGTCGGTCGCGAGGGGGCGCACCAGGGGTCGTGGCGTCGCCGGGTCGCCAACACCTTCGGCACCGTGAGCCTCAAGCGCGCCAACCAGCGCCTGGCGAGCGTCGTCGTCCCGGCCCTGCAGGAGGTCGCCGACGCGATGACCGACGAAGGGAGGACCGCCACCGTCGAGGTGCACGACGGTGGCCCCGACCGGCCGGGGTCCGCCCGGCTCGTCGTCGGCGAGGGGGCCGCTCCCTTCGTCTGGTCCGTGCAGGTGCGCCAGGTGGCGGCGCCCAGCTTCGGCGCCCGGATGATCGAGGCCGACGACCGCACGGCGCGTCTCGAAGTCGCCCTGCCGACCGGTGGTGGCTACGACGTCTTCGCCTACGACCGCGAGGAGGTCTGCCACGACGTGCTCGACCACCTCGAGCGTTGGTCCGCCGCGGGGGTCCTCGCCGACCAGGTCTAGACGGACCCGCTCGCCACGAGAGGGCCGCGACACCACCCGGTGTCGCGGCCCTCTCGTCTGCCCGATTGCGTTACATAGGCTCCCTATGTAACGTGACGGGACGTGCCCGACGACTCCATCGACCAGACCGCGAGCGACCTCGTCACCTACGCCGCCCGTCTCGTCCGCGCCTCCCGCCAGCACATCCACCACACCCCGCCCGCCGGGATCCGGGTGCTCTCGCTCGTCGACGAGCACGGGCCCACCGGCATCGGACGACTGGCTGAGCTCGACCGCACCTCGCAGCCGACGATGTCCGGAGCCGTCGCGACACTCGTCGAGCGGGGCTGGGTGACCAAGGAGCCCGACCCGGCCGATGCCCGCGCCACGAGGGTCACCCTCACCGCCCCCGGACGCCGCGCGCTCGCCGTCGTCCGCGAGCGCAGCGCCGCCACCGTCTCCCGGGTCATCCGGGAGCACCCCACCCTGACCCCCGAGGACCTCGCGACCGCCGTCACGGTGCTGCGCGAGGTCATGGAGGCCAGCTCGTCCCAGCAGGAAGGTCAGCAGTGACAACCCCAGCAGCACCCGCCGAGGCCACCCCGTCGATGTGGCGGCAGCCACGCGCCGTGTGGGCCGTCGCCTTCGCGTGCGTCATCGCGTTCATGGGCATCGGCCTCGTCGACCCGATCCTCAAGCCGATCGCCGACGAGCTGGGCGCATCGCCCAGCGAGACCTCGCTGCTCTTCACGAGCTACATGGCGATCATGGGCGTCGCGATGCTCGTCGCCGGCTTCATCTCCTCGCGCATCGGCGCCAAGCGCACCCTCATCACCGGGCTGGCGCTCATCATCGTCTTCTCCGCGCTCGCCGGCATGTCCGACAGCATCGGCGCCATCGTCGGCTTCCGTGCCGGCTGGGGTCTGGGCAATGCGCTCTTCGTCGCGACCGCGCTGTCGACGATCGTCGTCGCCTCGGCCGGCAGCGTCGGCCAGGCGGTGATCTTCTTCGAGGCCGCGCTCGGCCTGGGCATCGCCGTCGGCCCGATCGTCGGCGGCCAGCTCGGCTCGATCTCGTGGCGGGCGCCCTTCTTCGGCGTCGCGGTCCTCATGGTCGTCGCCGTGGTCGTCACGTCCGTCCTCCTGCCGGCCACTCCCCCGTCCGGCGCCAAGACCTCGCTCGCGGCACCACTCAAGGCCCTGCGCCACCCGGGCCTGCTCACCGTGGCGCTCACCGCGCTCTTCTACAACATGGGCTTCTTCACCCTGCTGGCCTTCACCCCCTTCCCGCTCGACATGAGCGCCTCGCAGGTCGGCTGGGTCTTCTTCGGCTGGGGGCTGCTGCTCGCGATCACGTCGGTCAAGACCGCCCCGTGGCTCCAGCGGCGCTTCGGCACGATCCCCTCCATCACCGGGGCCCTGACGCTCTTCGCCCTCGACCTGGCGATGATGGCGCTCCTCAACGACTCCAGGGCCGCGCTCGTCGTCGGGGTCGTCCTCGCCGGCGCCTTCCTCGGGGTCAACAACACCCTCATCACCGAGGCCGTCATGGGCTCGGCGCCGGTCGAGCGCCCGGTCGCCTCGTCGGCCTACTCCTTCGTCCGCTTCTCCGGAGGTGCCGTGGCCCCGTGGGCGGCCGGCCGGCTGGGCGAGGAGGTCAGCCTCAGCGCCCCCTTCTGGATGGGCACCGTCGCCGTGCTCGTGGGCGTCGCGATCTTCACCTACGGCTCGCGCTTCCTGCGGGGCGAGGAGGCCCCGGCCACGCACAGCGACGCCGAGGGCGAGGCGGTGCTCGTCGGCGGCGCCGACTGAGGGGCCCTTCGAGACGGTCGCTGCGCGACCTCCTCAGGGACCGGGGAGGGCGTCCTACCGCAGGTCGAGGAACATCACGTGCAGTCCGACGGGACCGTGCTCCGGGTGGTCGAAGGCCCCGGCACGGTACCGATGACGTCGAAGCCCAGGGAGCGCCACAGCCCCACCGCGCGCTCATTGGTCTCCACGACGGCGTTGAACTGGATCCCGGAGTAGCCCTCGTCGCGGGACCACCCGATGACGTGCTCGCCGAGCGCCCGGCCCACGCCCCTGACGCCGACATCCGGGTCGACCATGAAGGACCCGGTCGCGATGTGCGACCCGCGACCCGGGCGGTTGGGGCCCATCTTGGCCGAGCCGGTCACACGGCCACCGACCTCTGCGACGACCGTGCGGCCGGGGGCCGGCTCCATCCACAGGCCGCGCGCCTCGTCCGACGACAGGTCGAGCGGGTAGGCGTAGGTCCTGCCCTCGGCCACGATGCGCGACCAGAAGGGGAAGATCTGCTCCCAGTCGTCGTCGGTCGCGGGTCGGATGGTCAGGTCGTGGCTCGTCACGTCGACAGCATCGCAGGCCCGGTCGTGGCAGGCTGCTCCGGTATCGCAACGACGCGACCGCAGGAGGTTCGACGCATGACCCAGCCCGCACTCCCTTCGTACTCGTCCGGCACCTCGGACACGCCCCTGCTCGGGGACACGATCGGCGACAACCTCGCCAGGACCGTGGCGCGGCACGGTGACCGCGAGGCCCTCGTGGACGTCCCGAGCGAGCGGCGCTGGACCTACCGGAAGCTGCTCGCCGACGTCGACGCCCTCGCCAAGGGCCTGCTGGCGCAGGGCGTCTCCGCCGGCGACCGGATCGGGATCTGGGCGCCCAACTGCGCCGAGTGGACACTGCTCCAGTACGCCACGGCGCGCGTCGGCGCGATCCTCGTCAACATCAACCCTGCCTACCGGGCCCACGAGCTGACCTACGTGGCGCGGCAGTCCGGCCTGCGGATGCTCGTGAGCGCCCAGCAGCACAAGACCTCCGACTACCGCGCCATGGTCGAGGAGGTGCGCGGCGAGCTGCCCGACCTGCGCGACGTGGTCTACATCGGCGACCCGTCGTGGGAGGAGCTCGTGGCCAGCGGGGCCGAGGTCCCCGACGAGGCCATCACCGAGCGTGGCGCGACCCTCACCCCCGACGACCCGATCAACATCCAGTACACCTCGGGCACGACCGGCTTCCCCAAGGGCGCGACGCTCAGCCACCACAACATCCTCAACAACGGCTACTTCGTCGGCGAGCTGATCCGCTACACCGAGGCCGACCGGATCTGCATCCCGGTGCCCTTCTACCACTGCTTCGGCATGGTCATGGGCAACCTCGCGGCGACTTCGCACGGCGCCTGCATGGTCATCCCCGCGCCGTCCTTCGAGCCGGCGGCCACGCTCCAGGCCGTCATCGATGAGCGGTGCACCTCCCTCTACGGCGTCCCCACGATGTTCATCGCCGAGCTCGGGCTCGCGGACTTCGCCGACTACGACCTGTCGAGCCTGCGCACCGGGATCATGGCCGGGTCGACCTGCCCCGTCGAGGTGATGAAGCGGGTCGTGGCCGAGATGAACATGGCCGAGGTGGCGATCAGCTACGGCATGACCGAGACCTCCCCGGTCTCGACGATGACCCGCGTCGACGACGACCTGGCCCGCCGCACCGAGACGGTGGGTCGGTCCATGCCGCACATCGAGTCCAAGGTGGTTGACCCGGTGACCGGCGTGACCCTCCCGCGCGGCGAGACCGGCGAGCTGTGCACCCGCGGCTACAGCGTCATGCTCGGCTACTGGGAGCAGCCGGACAAGACCGCCGAAGCCATCGACGCCGCCCGGTGGATGCACACCGGCGACCTCGCGACGATGGACGAGCACGGCTACGTCGAGATCGTCGGGCGGATCAAGGACCTCGTCATCCGCGGCGGCGAGAACGTCTACCCCCGCGAGGTCGAGGAGTTCCTCTACACGCACCCTTCCATCGCCGACGTGCAGGTCATCGGCGTGCCCGACGAGCGCTACGGCGAGGAGCTCATGGCCTGGGTCGTGCTCAGGGAGGGCGCCGAGTCCCTCACGGTCGACGAGGTGCGCGAGTTCGCCACCGGCAAGCTCGCGCACTACAAGATCCCGCGCTACGTGCACGTCACCGATGCCTTCCCCATGACCGTGACCGGCAAGGTGCGCAAGGTCGAGATGCGCGAGCAGGCGCGCCATCTCCTGCAGGACTGACCGACGACGAAGGGTGGCACCCCGGTCACCGGGGTACCACCCCTTCGAGACGGCGCTGGCGCGCCTCCTCAGGGCACCGCCTTCGTCATGGGTCGGGAGATCAGGCCTGCTGGTCACCCGACGAGGTGGGTCCCGACTGCGCCTCGGCCTTGGCCGAGAGCTTGTCGAGCGTGCGGGCCGCCGCGTCGCGACCACCGAGGCCGAAGGCCAGGGCCGCGGCCGCGGCGCCACCGACGACGAGCGCACCGAAGCCGAGCTCGATGATCGAGTCGGCGATGCCCATGTACTTCAGGCCCATTGCGACGAAGAGCACGATCGTCGCGTACTTGACGATCGTCGCGCCGACGCCGGTGAGCAGCTTCGCCAGGAGGTTGGCGATGAAGAGACCGGCCGCGATGATCGCCGCCCCGAAGATCACCTTGCCGCCGAGGCCGAGGACCTCGCTGAGGAAGGTCGTGATCTGCGGGAAGTCGAGCAGCTGGGCCGCCATGACCGCGAAGAAGAGCACGATCGCGATCTGGACGATCTTGGCGACGACCGGCGCGACCTTGGTCTCGGCCGGCAGGACGTCGAGCTCGGCGATCTGGCGGTCGAGGCCGACGCCGTCGAGGACCTGCTCGACGATGTCACCGGCGAAGCGGGCGATGAAGATGCCCAGGGCCAGCATGATGCCGGCGGCGATGATCACGGGGACGGCGTCGAAGATCGACTGGAGCATCTGCTCGGCCGGACGGGAGATCGACTCGATACCCAGGATCTGCAGCGAGGCGATGGTCACGACGATCATGATCAGCGCGTAGACGACCGTGGCCAGGGTGCGCGGGATCGACGCCGCGGGCCCCTGCCCACCGGACTGCTGGAACTGCTGGGTCTGCTGCTGCGGCGGAGCCGGCTGCCCCGGCGGCGGGGGCGGCGGGCCGGCCGGCGAGACCTGCGGCGCGCCGGGGAGCGAGCTCGTCGTCGAACCGGCCTTCTTCAGCCAGCGGTCGAAGGGCAGCGCGGAGAGCGCGGTCTGCACCAGCTGACGCACGACCTTGGCCAGCAACGCACCGACGAAGAAGACGACGCCGGCACCTATGAGGTTGGGCAGGAAACCCAGGACCCCGTCGGCCATGCCCTGGATCGGCGTGAGCACCTGGCTCAGACCGAGGACCTGCAGGATGGCGACGAGGCCGAGCATCCACACGACGAGCGACCCGATGGAGCCGAGGGTCGTGCCGACGGAGGCGCCGTCGGCACCCGCCCGCTGCAGCGCCGGGATCTTGCTGGAGAGCTTGGTGAAGAGCGACTTGACGATCATCGCGACGAGCCATGTGATGACGAGGATCGCCACGGCGGCCAGCGCCTTGCCGAGCAGCCCTGGCCAATCGACCCCGTCGAAGAAGCCGGAATCCATGATGTCCTCCCAGTTTGTCGAGACATTCAGGTGTATTGCCCTTCGACCGTACTAACCATCCGCCGTCGGTGCCGGATGAGAGACCTGACGATGCCGGATGGTTAGGTGAACCCCATGCGCTGCTCACACCACGAGGCCGGTGAGTGCCGCTCGTGCACCCTCATGGGCCTCCCTTACGAGCGGCAGGTCGTCGACCTCGAGCGCGAGATGCGCGAGCTCCTCACGGACGCCGTCCCCCCGGACGTGTGGCGGGCCCCCTTCGTCGGGCCGGAGTCGGCCTTCCGCAACAAGGCGAAGCTCGTCGTCGCCGGGACCCGCGACGCACCGACCTTCGGCATCCTCGATGCCGCCCAGCGGGGCGTCTCCCTGCCCGAGTGCGGGCTCTACGAGCCGCACCTCGCGGCTGCACTGGACCGGCTCGTGCCCGCCGTCGCCGAGCTGGGCCTGACCCCCTTCGACGTGCCGGGTCGCCAGGGCGAGCTGAAGCACCTCATCGTGACCGGCTCGCCCGACGGCGAGCTCATGGCGCGCTTTGTGCTGCGCTCACCCGGGCAGATCGGCCGGATCCGGCGAGGTCTGGAGGCGCTGCGCGCGGCGGCACCGGGCCTGCGGGTCGTCTCGGTCAACCTCCAGCCGGAGCACAAGGCGGTGCTCGAGGGCGAGCAGGAGATCGTCCTCACCGAGAAGGAGACCCTGCCGATGCGGTTGGACGACATCGTCTTCCACCTGCGGCCGCGCAGCTTCTTCCAGACCAACACCGTGGTCGCCGCCGGGCTGTACCGCCAGGCCCGGGCGTGGGTCGACGAGATCGCGCCACGCAGCGTCCTCGACCTCTACTGCGGGGTCGGCGGCTTCGCCCTCAACGCCGCGATGGCGAAGGGGGCGGACGCACGCCGTGTCGAGGGGGTCGAGGTGGCGCCCGACGCGGTCGCGAGCGCCCGCCGCTCGGCGACCGAGCTCGGCGTCGCCGCCGACTTCCGGGTCGGCGACGCCCGGGTGCTGGCGGAGGTCGACCACGAGCTCGTCGTCGTCAACCCGCCCCGTCGCGGGATCGGCCCCCAGCTGTGCGCCGCGATCGAGGCCGCCGCACCACGGCACGTGGTCTACTCCAGCTGCAACGCCCGCAGCCTGGCGCACGATCTCGCCGCGCTCCCGGGTCACCGGGTGGTCGAGGCGCGGCTGTTCGACATGTTTCCCCAGACCCGGCACCACGAGGTCATCGTGCTGCTGGAGCGGCGCTGATCCCGTCGGTCCGGACGACCCGGGCCGCTCCGTCCCGAGGTCGGCGAAGACTTCCTCGAGCACCAAGGGACCGGCCGGCAACAGGGCTGCGCGCCGTGGGTCAGGCTCCTGAGCCGGCGATGATGGCGAAGAGCCCGACGAAGTACACCCCGAAGCAGAGGAAGATCATCGCGAAGAGGGCCGTGCCGACGATGCCGAGGATCTTGCCGATGTTGGCGTGGTCGCGGTTGGACCAGCCCGCCTGCGGGTTGGCGTCGATCTCCTTGAGGGCCATGTGGCCGAGGATCCAGGCGACGATCCCCAGACCGGGCACGACGACGATGCCCAGGATCCCGAGGACCAGGGCGGCGGTCGCCGTGCCGTGCTGGCGCACGGGCTGGAAGGGGTAGGGCGGCGGCATCTGCGGGGGTGGCTGCGTCATGGTGACCCCACCGTAAGCGCGCCGCGCCGCGTCGGCCACGGGGAGCACTCCCCACAGCGAGGACGACGTGCGCGCCTGCGTCGCCGCCCGGGCCGAGGTCCTCGGCTCCTGACGGGTGGTCGCCCCCTTCGTCACTCGAAGGGGGTGGCGTCCCCCGCCCCGTAGCGGGCGATCTCGGCAGCGCCCGACGACAGGTCGACGACCGTCGTCGGCTCGGTGCTCACCTCGCCCGCGTCGATGACGATGTCGACCTGGTGGTCGAGCTCCTCCTTGACGTCCCAGCCGAAGGTCGGGGTCCGCGACTCCCCCGGCAGCAGGAGGGTCGAGATGAGCATCGGGTCGCCCAGCCCGGCGAGCAGCGCCTGCGAGAGCGGGTGGTCGGGGATGCGCACGCCGACGGTCTTCTTCTTCGCGTGGAGCAGTCGGCGGGGCACCTCCTTGGTCGCCGGCAGGATGAAGGTGTAGGGCCCGGGCGTGGCCGCCTTGACCGCGCGGAAGATCGCGTTGTCGACGTGCACGAGCTGCCCCAGCTGGGCGAAGTCGGCGCACAGCAGCGTGTAGTGGTGCTTGTCGTCGAGGCGGCGGATCTCGCCGATCCGGTCCTTGATCGCCTGGTCGTCGAGGCGGCCGCCGAGGGCATAGCCGGAGTCCGTGGGGAAGGCGACGAGCGCGCCCTCACGCAGTCGCTCGACGACCTTGCCGACGGTGCGGGGCTGGGGGTTGTCGGGGTGGACTTCGACGAAGGTGGCCATGGGTCCACCGTAGGCGTGACGAACCACGCCACGCGAGGGCCCCGACTCGCCCGGATCCGGGGCGTCTGCTGCGAGACTGGACGAGCCACAGGTCGTTGCTGCATTCTTCAACGACTTTTCCTTCGTCCCAGGGGAGCACATGACGGACAACGAGCTCGACCTCAACGGTCACTGGACCATCGACCCCGGCCACAGCCGCATCGGCTTCTCGGCCCGCCACGCGATGATCTCCACGGTCCGCGGCTCCTTCAACGACGTGACCGGCGACGTGCGCGTCGACGTCGACGACCTCGACGGCTCGACCGCCAAGGTCACCCTCAAGGCCGCGAGCGTCGACACCCGCAACGGCCAGCGCGACGACCACCTGCGCAGCCCCGACTTCTTCGACGTCGAGCGCTTCCCCGACATCACCTTCGTCAGCACCAACATCGAGGAGATCCGCGAGCGCGCCTACATCGTGAGCGGCGACCTGACGATCCGCGACGTCACCAAGCAGATCACCATCCCCCTCGAGCTCGGTGGCGTCATGGTCGACGCCTTCGGCGCCGTCCGTGCCGGCTTCGAGGGCTCGCGCCGGGTCAACCGCCGCGACTACGGGCTGGAGTGGAACATGCCGCTCGACAAGGGCGGCGTGCTCGTCTCCGAGAAGATCGACCTCGAGTTCGAGATCTCCCTGGTCAAGCAGGACCAGTAGTCACCCTCGCGCGCCGAGCTCCGTGGCGAGCTCGGCCGCGAGTGCCTTGGCCGTGCGTCCGACCCCGATGAGGGTTGCCGACGCCGGTCCGGTCCAGTCGCCATAGCCGACGAAGCAGACCCGCCCGTCGCGCACGGAGCGGTTGCCGCTGACCTCCGGGATGCCGGCGGAAGTGCGCAGCCGCAGCGAGCGCAGGTGGCGCAGTGCGGGCCGGAAGCCGGTGCACCAGATCACCGTGTCGACCTCGATCCGGTCGCGCCCGATGACGGCTCCCTCAGGGACCATCCGGTCGAACATCGCCCGCACGCGCAGCGCTCCCCGCTCCCGGGCGCGGCGCACCTGGGGCAGGACGACGATGTTGCCGACGAAGGCCGCCTCCGCGGCGTGCGGGTCGCGCAGCCGGGCGCTCGCCTCGTCGAAGAGGTGGCGACCGTCGACGTCGTCGGGCAGGAAGCGCAGCCGCCGTGCCGTGACGAGCGAGACCCGGTCGGCGGTCTCGACGAGGTCGGCGGTGATCTGCACCCCGGAGTTGCTGCCACCGACCACGGCGACGCGCTGCCCCGCGAAGTCCTCGGGACCGCGGTACTGCGCGCTGTGCAGCTGGCGCCCGGCAAAGGTGTGGGCCCCCTCGACCATGGGGACGAAGGGGGCCGCCCACGTCCCCGTGGCACTCACGACGTAGCGCGCCGCGACCTCGCCGTGGTCGGTCTCGACGAGGAGCCGGTCGGCGGTGCTCCGTACGTCGTCGACACGCACCGGTCGCTCCACGGGCAGTTCGTAGCGCGCCTCGTAGTCACGCAGGTACGCCCGCACGTGCTGCACGGGCGGGAAGGTGTCGGGGTGCGGTGGCATGGGCCAGCCGGGAAGGGAGGAGTAGGCCGACGGCGAGAAGAGGCGCAGGGACGGCCACGTCGAGGCCCAGGCTCCACCCGGATGGGCGCGATCATCGAGCACGACGTGGTCGATGCCGACGCGGCGCAAGTGGTAGGAGGTCGCCAGACCCGCCTGACCACCACCGAGGACGGCGACGTCGACCTGTCGGGGCATACGACCTCAGGCGTCCTCGGCCGTCATCTCCACGGGGACCCCGATCTGCACCGTCCGCGAGACGGTGCACAGCCGGTCGCGTGACTGGGCCACCGAGCGCGGGAAGGCCGACCGGGCGCGGTCTCCCCCTTCGCCCTCGGGGAAGCCCAGTCGGAAGGTGACGGCCAGGTCGCTCATGTGGTTGCCGTCCTCGGGGGTGGAGACCTTTTCGCCCTCGGCGACGACGTGGAAGGACTCGGGCTCGGCGCGGCGTGAGGTGATGTGGTCGACGTCGACGGAGCTGCACCCGGCGAGCGCGGCGAGGAGCAGCTCCACGGGCGTGAAGTCGTCGGAGGAGCCGTCGCCGATGGTGATCGTGCCGCCACGAGCATTGCGGATCTCGTAGCGCCCCAACCCGATTCGGGTCAGCTCGACACTGCGGTGGCCGGGGCCCGTCCCGCCCGTGGGCTCATCGCTCGTCATGGTCAGCCTCCAAGTGGTCGGTGCGGCCGCCGCTCACGGCCCGTGGGCCATCCTGACAGACCGGGCCGTCACTAGTCTGGGCCGCATGGCCTCCCCCACCCCCGCGTCCCCGCCCGCCGGTCGACTCGTGCTGCTGCGGCACGGCGAGACCGAGTGGAGCCGCGACGGACGGCACACGGGCAGCACCGACCTGCCCCTGACCGACGAGGGCCGGGCCCGCGCCACCCAGGCTGCCGCTCGGCTCGAGGAGCGCGGCATCCGACCGGTCCTGACCCTCACCTCCGACCTGCGGCGAGCGCGTGACACCGCAACCCTCGCCGGTCTCGGGGCCTCGGTCGACACGGACCTGCGCGAGTGGGACTACGGGGCCTACGAAGGTCGCTCGACGGCGCAGATCCGCGATGAGCTCGGCACCGACTGGGACGTCTTCCGCGACGGAGTGCTCCCGGGGGTCACGCCGGGCGAGACCGTCGAGGAGGTCGCGGCCCGGGCCTCTCGGGTGCTGGCCCGAGTGCGAGCGCACCTGCACGAGGGCGACGTCGTGCTCGTCGGCCACGGTCACACCTCGCGGATCCTGGCGACCGTGTGGCTGCGCACCTCTCCCAGGCTCGCGGCCCAGCTGACGCTCGACGCCTCCCGGCTGGCCGTGCTCGGCCACCACCGCGAGGACCCCTGCATCATCAGCTGGAACTGCTGACGACCTGCCGCATTGCCCTACGGCAATGCAGAGTCCCGGCCTGCGGTGGCTGCATTGCCGTAGGGCAATGCAGCCACAGGGGCTAGGGCAGGGGCCAGGTGTGCACCGGGGCGTTGGTGTGCATGTGCTCGGTGTAGAGCCCGGTCATCTCGGCCAGGGCGGCAGCCCGGTCCAGCCCGCCCTCCTCGAGTCGCCGCACGCACTCGCTCTGCCACACGGCGCCGTTGACGCCGGAGGTGCAGCGCCCCTCGATGACCGACAGGTAGCGGGTGATGACGCTCTCGGCCACACCCCAGTCCTCCAGGCCGCGTCGGGCCATCGGCAGCAGGTGGCGCAGGACGAGCTCGTCGGCTCCGAGCTCGCCGAGACCGGGCCAGTAGAGCCGGGCGTTGATGCCGTCGCGGGCCGCCGTCTCGAAGTTGGCCTCCGCGGCCGGGAAGGACATGCGCGTCCAGATGGGCCGGTCCTCGTTGGCCAGCGTGCGCACGCAGCCGTAGTAGAAGGCGGCATTGGCCAGGGTGTCGATGATCGTCGGGCCGGCGGGCAGGACCCGGTTCTCGACCCGGACGTGCGGGTGCCCCTTGCCGGGGTCGTAGATCGGGCGGTTCCACCGGTAGACGGTGCCGTTGTGCAGGTTGAGCTCGCCGAGCTCGGGGGTGCCCCCGGCGTCGAGCACGGCGACCGGGTCCTCCTCCGTCGCCTCGGCGAGCAGCGCAGGGAAGTAACGCACGTTTTCTTCGAAGAGGTCGAAGATCGAGGTGATCCACCGCTCGCCGAAGAAGACGCGCGGACGCACGCCCTGGTTCTTCAGCTCGATCGGCCGGGTGTCGGTCGCCTGGGCAAAGAGCGCGACCCGGGTCTCGGCGTGCAGCCGCCGTCCGAAGAAGAAGGGCGAGTTGGCGGCGAGCGCCAGCTGCGGCGCCGAGATGATCTGCGCAGCATTCCAGTGGTCGGCGAACTGCGTCGGACCGACCTGCAGGTGCAGCTGGACCGAGGTGCACGCCGACTCCGGGGCGATCGAGTCGGCGAAGGTGTGCAGCCGCTCCCCCGTGGGTCCCTCGATGTCGAGGACGATGTCCTCACCACGGGCGACGAAGATCGAGTCGTTGAGCGCCGTGTAGCGGTTGTTGTCGCTGATCCACTCGCCCTGGAAGTGCTCGGGCCGGATCGTCGGCAGGATCCCGATGGCGATGATCCGCGCCCCGGCCTCCTCGGCCTTGGACTCGGCGCGGTTGAGCGACTCGCGCAGGCTCTCCTCGAGCCGCAGGGCCGAGTCACCCGGCAGCGGCCGCGGCGCGACGTTGAGCTCGATGTTGAACTGCGCGAGCTCGGTCTGGTACTCGGGGTCGGCGATCGCCTCGAGCACCTCGTTGTTGACGAAGGCCGGCTGCTGCCCGTCGTCGATGAGGTTGAGCTCGATCTCCAGCCCGGTGAGCGGCACCTCCTCGTCGAAGGCGCGCTCGTTGAGCATCCGCTCGAAGACGTCGAGGTTCTGCTGGACCTTCTCCCGGTAGCGCTGACGCTCCTCGCGCGAGTAGCTCTGCGCGGCGACTTCCTTGCCCATGGGGTGCCCCTCCCGGTGTCGGCTGGTGCTGAATCTACCCACGGCACGCGTCGCGGGCGAGTATCAGACCACGGTCGGATGCGCCGCCCCCTCCGCCCTGCCTACGCTCGCCCGGTGACCACCGAGACGATCACCCCGAGGCGGGGCCCGACCGCGCGCGTGCGGTCGTGGTTCGCCGCGCACACCGGGCTCGTCGACCTCGTCATCGCCGGGTCCATGTGGGTCGTCACGTCCCTGGGCTACGCCATCTCCTACGCCGGCCTGCCGGTCGGCGCGGTCGAGATGCTCCTGCTCTTCGTCGTCGCATCGCTGCAGACGCTGCCCTTGGCGTGGCGACGCACCCGCCCGGAGCTCGGCTTCGGCCTCGTCGTCCTCGGCCATGTGGCCCAGCTCGTCGTGGCGGACTCACCGATGCCGTCGAACCTCTCGTCGCTCATGGCCGGCTACGCGGTGGCCGCCTACGCCCCGCGCCGGTGGGTGCGCCGCCTCGGCCTCGTGGCCGCCGTGGCCTCCGGGCCGCTGGCCGTGTGGGACTGGTACGCGTACGACGGGGCGAGCGTGCTGGCCCTGGTGCTCATGACGACCCTCTTCAGCGGGCTCGCGCTCGTGTGCTGGCTCTGGGGTGACCTCACCCGCAAGCGCCGCGAGCTCGTCGCCCGCCTCCAGGAGCAGAACCTCGCCCTGCGGCGCGACCGCGACCAGCGGGCCCGGATCGCCGCCCAGGACGAGCGCACCCGCATCGCCCGTGAGATGCACGACGTCGTCGCGCACTCGCTGAGCGTCGTCGTCGTCCAGGCCGACGGTGCCGCCTACGCGGCGGAGCACGGTGGGGGCTTCGACCGGGAGCAGGCCGTGCGCGCGCTCGAGACGATCGGGGCGACCGCCCGCGAGGCCCTCGCCGAGACCCGGCACCTCGTCGGGGTCCTGCGCACCACCGATGACGAAGGGAGCGCCCCGCACCCCGTCGAGTACGCCCCCACGGAGGGTCTCGGCGACCTGCCGGACCTCGTCGACCGGGTCGCCGCCACCGGCATCGACGTCGACCTGGACCTCGCGCCGGGGACGGCCGCGGTCCCCCGGGACGCCGGGCTCGCCGCGTACCGCATCGTCCAGGAGTCGCTGACCAATGTCATCAAGCACGCGGGCCCGGCCGCCCGCGTCGCGGTGCGCGTCACCACGGGCGACGTGCTGGGCGTCGAGGTGCGCGATGACGGCCGCGGCGCGGCGGCCACCGACGACGGGGACGGGCACGGCATCATCGGGATGCGGGAGCGCGCGACGAGCGTCGGCGGGTCGTTGACCGCCGGCCCGGTGCCCGGCGGTGGCTTCGCGGTCAGGGCGACACTCCCCCTTCGCCACGAGGAGGCACGATGACCGACGAGACCATCCGGCTCGTCCTCGTCGACGACCAGGCCCTGGTGCGTGCCGGGTTCCGCATGGTGCTCCACGCGCAGCCCGACATGGCCGTCGTCGGCGAGGCCGGTGACGGGCGCGCCGCGCTCGACCTGCTCGCCACGACCCCCGCCGACATCGTCCTCATGGACGTGCGCATGCCGCGCATGGACGGCGTGGCGGCCACCGAGGCGATCGGGGGCATGGACGAGGGGCCACGGGTCATCGTCCTCACGACCTTCGACCTCGACGAGTACGCGCACGCCGCGCTGCGGGCCGGTGCCAGCGGGTTCCTCCTCAAGGACGCCGGCCCCGAGGAGCTGCTCGCCGCGATCCGGGCCGTCGACCGCGGTGACTCGGTCATCGCCCCGAGCACGACCCGGCGGCTCATCGAGCGGTTCTCCCCCCACCTGCGCGGGGCGGGCTCGCCGGCGCCCGACCCGACCGCCGACCCCCGACTGGCCGAGCTGACCCCCCGCGAGCTCGAGGTGCTGAGGGCGGTCGCCCGGGGGCTCACCAATGCCGAGATCTCCGCCGAGCTCCACCTCGCCGAGGCGACCGTCAAGACGCACATCGGACGCATCCTCGCCAAGGCGCACCTGCGCGACCGGGTGCACATGGTGCTGCTCGCCCACGAGACCGGGCTCGTGGACGTACGACCACGGTCGTAGGCGGGGCCGGTCCGGCGGGCCGAGGTCCAGACCACGGACCGATGTGCCGGCAGCGTTGGCGCACAAGGCTGGTCACCATGACCACGACGCAGACACCCGCCCTCCACCCACGCCACGCGACCGAGGCCGTCGCGGCCCGCACGACGGGCCTGCGCAAGGTCTTCGGCCACGGCGACTCGGCCGTCACGGCCCTCGACGGCGTCGACGTCGACATCGCCGCCGATCGCCTCACCGCGATCATGGGACCCTCCGGGTCCGGCAAGTCGACGCTCATGCACTGCCTCGCCGGCCTCGAGCAGCCCACCTCCGGGCAGATCCACGTCGGCGACACCGACATCACCCGGCTGTCCGACCGGCAGCTGACGCTGCTGCGGCGCGACCGGATCGGCTTCGTCTTCCAGTCCTTCAACCTGCTGCCGATGCTCACCGCCCGGCAGAACGTCCTGCTCCCCCTCACCCTCGCGGGCCGGTCCGTCGACCGCGAGCGGCTCGAGCACGTCACCCGGGTCCTCGGCATCACCGACCGGCTCGAGCACCGGCCGAGCGAGCTCTCCGGCGGGCAGCAGCAGCGGGTCGCCGTGGCCCGCGCGCTCGTCACCGCGCCCGACGTCGTCTTCGCCGACGAGCCGACGGGAGCCCTGGACTCGCGGACCTCGGCGCACCTGCTCGCCTTCCTGCGCTCCAGCGTCCACGAGCTCGGGCAGACCGTCGTCATGGTGACCCACGACCCCCGGGCCGCGAGCTACGCCGACCGGGTGCTGCTCCTCGCCGACGGTCGCCTCGCCGGGTCCCTCGACGACCCGACCGAGGACCGGGTGCTCGCGGCCATGAAGGGTCTGGGTGAGTGACGTGCTCCAGCTGACCCTCGCCTCCCTTCGTCACCAGTCGCGACGGTTCCTCGCACCCGGCCTGGCCGTCGTGCTGGGTGTCGCCTTCATCGCCGCCACGCTCGTGCTCACCGGGACGCTCCAGAGCTCGATGCGCACCTCCGTGGCCGGTCACTACGCCCCCTACGCCAGCGTCGTCACGCCGAAGGGGGACGACGCGGACTCCCCGTCGCTCCCCGCGGGGATCGTCGACGAGGTCTCCGAGGTCGACGGCGTGACGTCGGTCGACGCCGTCCGCGAGTCGTGGACGATGGCGAGCACGCCCGCCGGCCAGCGGGGTGCCTTCGTGACGACCGGAACCTCCACCCACGCCCCCGGGGTCGTCGAGGGCCGCGCGGCCCGCGCCTCCGACGAGGTGACCCTCTCGACGGCGACGGCGAGCTCCTTCGGCAGCCGGGTCGGCGACGAGGTGACCTTCGCCTCCGGCGACGACGGATCGCCCGTGCGCGCCGAGGTCGTCGGCATCGTCGACGTCGCCGACCACCCGGTGTACGGCAGCGGGACCCCCGTCGTCTTCACGACGGCAGCCGGCGTCACCGACCTCACCGGGCTCACCGGGTGGACCGAGATCGACGTGCGCGGGGGCGACGAGGCCGCGACGACGCGGGCCCTGCGCGACGCCCTTCCCCTCGACGCCGACGTCGCGTCCACCACCGAGGCGTCGGACGACCTCGTGAGCCGGGTGACCGGCGGCACCGACGTGCTCGGGGTGCTGCTCACGGCCTTCGCCGCCATCGCCCTCTTCGTCTCGGCCATCGTCATCGGCAACACCTTCGGCATCCTCCTCGCCCGCCGGGCCCGCGAGACCGCACTGTTGCGGGCGGTCGGGTCGACGCGCGGGCAGGTCGTGCGCTCGGCCCTCGTCGAGGCGCTCGTCGTCGGGCTCGTCTTCTCCGCCGTCGGGGTGCTCGCCGGCATCGGCCTGGCGTCGGCGCTGGTGGCGGCGGGCAATGCCTGGGCCTCCAACTACTTCCCGACCCTCGTGCTCGACGTCCCGGCGAAGGCGGTCCTCCTCCCGGTCCTCGCCGGCGTCGTGGTCGTCGTGTGCGCGGCCCTGCGCCCGGTGCTGCGCTCCTCGCGGGTGGCGCCCCTCGCCGCGCTGCGACCCGATGCCGCGATCACGGCCCGCTCCCGGGCGGGTCGGCTGCGCGTCGCAAGCGGTGTGGTGCTGATCGTGCTCGGCGGCGGCGCGCTCGCGGCCGCGGCGGCGAGCCACCAGGTGCTGCCGGGGGTGCTCGGCGGGTTCCTCTCCTTCGCCGGGGTGCTGCTCGTCGGCAGCGTGCTCGTCCCGTGGCTCGTGCGACTCGTCGGGTCGGTGGCGGCGCGCCCCTTCGGCCCCGCGGGGCGGCTCGCGGTCGACAACGCCGTGCGCAACCCTGCGCGGGCGGCGGGCACGACGGCGGCCCTGCTCGTCGGCGTCACGCTCGTGTCGATGACGGCCGTCGGTGCCGCGACGGCGAAGTCCGCCCTCACCGAGGTCATCGACGCCCAGTACGCGGTCGACGTCGTCGTCCAGGGCGACGACGTCACCGACGCCCAGACATCACGCCTCGCCGGGGTGGAGGGCGTCGCCGGGGACGCCGCGGTCGAGACGACGACGGTGCGCGTCACCGGCGCGGGCGAGCGTCGCGACGTGCAGGTGGCTGCGCTGCCGCCGGGTATCGACGACGTCGTCCGCGACCCGTCGGCCGTGACCCACCCGGCCACCGACGAGGTCGTGCTGTCGGAGGAGCAGGCGCTCGAGGCCGGGATCGCGTCGGGCGACGAGGTGACTGTCAGCGGTCCGCGCGGCCGCGCGGAGCTCACCGTCGCGGTCGGGCAGGGCATGGGTGCCGGCTGGCTCGTGGACCCCACCGTCCTTCGCGAGCTCGACGACAGCCCCACGACCGGCGCGGTCTTCCTCCGGCTGGCCGACGATGCAGACGTCGACCGCACCGTCGAGGGGGTCCAGCAGGTCGCCACCCAGATCGAGGGCAGCGAGGTCGGTGGCGGGGCGCAGGTGCGCCAGACCCACACCGAGACGCTCGACCTCGCGCTGGCGATCGTGCTCGCCCTGCTCGCGATCTCGGTCGTCATCGCGGTCGTCGGCATCGCCAACACCCTGTCGCTCAGCGTCATCGAGCGCACCCGGGAGTCGGCCCTGCTCCGGGCGCTCGGCCTGACGCGGGGCCAGCTGCGGCGCATGCTGGCCGTCGAGGCGGTCCTCCTCGCCGTCGTCGGCACCCTGCTGGGCGCGGTCCTCGGGGCGGGCTACGCCTGGGTCGGCGTCACCGCGCTGCTCGGCGAGTTCACCGACGCGCCGCTCGTGCTGCCGTGGTCGCAGCTGCTCGCCGTGGGCGCCGGTGCAGTCATCGCCGGCCTGCTGGCCTCCGTGCTGCCCGCGCGCCGGGCCGCCCGCGTGGCACCCGCCGCGGCGCTCGCCGCGGACTGACCGTCGCGGTGACCGGGGGTGGGACCGCGCAGGGGGCGGTCCCACCCCCCTTCCAGGCTCGTGCCTCGCACCTCGGCACCGCCTTCGTCATGGCGAAGGGGGTGTCGCGCCACCGGGTTGTCGGCGGTGCCTCATAACGTGGCGGTCATGAAGCTGATCCACACCTCCGACTGGCACCTGGGGAGGGCCTTCCACGGCGCCGGCCTGCTGCCGGCACAGTCGGACTACGTGGACCACCTCGTCGAGACCGTGCGGAGCGAGGCGGTCGACGCCGTGCTCGTCTCGGGTGACGTCTACGACCGGGCACTCCCGCCGCCCGAGGCCGTCGAGCTGCTCTCCGAGGCGGTGACCCGACTCATCGACGCGGGCTCCCAAGTCGTGCTCTCCAGCGGCAACCACGACTCCGCGATCAGGTTGGGCTTCGCCGCCGACCTCCTGCAGCGGGCCGGGCTGCACATCCGCTCCGACGTGCGCTCGATCGGATCTCCCGTGCTCGTCGGCGACACGGCCGTCCACGCCATCCCCTACCTCGAGCCGACCGCCACGACCGTGACCGACGAGCTCGGCGTCGCCGAGCGCTCGCACACGGCCGTACTCACCGCCGCGATGAAGCGGGTGCGCGCAGATGTGGCGAGTCGGGGTCCCCGCACCGTCGTCATGGCCCACTGCTTCGCCAGCGGCGGCGCGGCGAGCGACTCGGAGCGCGACATCACGACCGGTGGCGTGGCGATGGTCCCCGCGAGCACCTTCGACGGGGTGGCCTACACCGCCCTCGGTCACCTCCACCGTCCCCAGCGGGTGGCCGAGACCGTCCGCTACAGCGGGTCGCCGGTGGCCATGTCCTTCAGCGAGGCCGGCCAGACCAAGGGGTCCCTGCTCGTGACGCTCGACGAGCGCGGAGCGACCACCGTCGAACAGGTTGCCGCGCCCGTCCACCGCGAGATCGCCCTCGTGCGCGGCACTCTCGACGAGGTGCTCACCGACGCGCGTCACGAGGCGGCGGAGCGGGCGTGGGTCCAGGTCACCCTCATCGACCCGATCCGTCCCGTCGGTGCCTACGACAGGCTGCGACGACGCTTCCCCCACCTGCTCCAGCTGGGCTTCGAACCCAGTGGTGACGTCGTGCCCGTGCACAGCTACGCCGCCCGGGTCCGGCGGCGCGAGCCGCTCGAGGTGTGCTGCGACTTCGTGAGCGACGTGCGGCGGGGAGCCACCGCCGACGACGAGGAGCGCCGGTTGCTCTCCGATGCCCTCGAGGCCGGCCGGCGCGACCGTGACCGGGCCGAGGAGCACGGGGCTCCTCGGCGTCGCCGGCGAGGCGTCGCGTGAGACTGCACCGCCTGCGGGCCAGCGCCTTCGGGCCCTTCGCCGGCACGATCGAGCTCGACCTCGAGACCATCGGGGCGGGCGGCCTCTACCTCATCCACGGCCCGACCGGCTCGGGCAAGACGAGCCTCCTCGACGCGATCTGCTTCGCGCTCTACGCGGGCGTGCCCGGCGACCGCCAGAGCACCTCGCTGCGCAGCCAGCACGCCGCAGCCGATGTCCCCACGGAGGTCGAGCTCGAGCTGACCTTGGGCGAGCGTCGGTTGCGGGTGGTCCGCCACCCCGCCCACGAGCGTCCCAAGCGCCGCGGCTCGGGCACGACCACGGAGCCCGCCGGAGTGCGCCTCGAGGAGCGGCGTGCTGCTGGCTGGCACACCGTGAGCACCCGCATCGACGAGACGGCCCAGGTGCTCGACGACCTGCTGGGCATGGGGCTCGAGCAGTTCCGTCGGGTCGTCATGCTGCCCCAGGGAGACTTCGCCGCCTTCCTGCGGGCCACCGACGAGCAACGTCGCGAGGTCCTCGAGCGGCTCTTCGACATCTCCGACTACGCCGGCGTCGAGGAGGAGCTGGTCCGACGCCGGCAGTCGGCCGAGGCGACGCTCAAGCAGTCACGGGCCCAGCTGTCGACCCACGTGACGCACCTCGTCGACGTGCTCTCGGCCGTCGAGGAGGAGCTGCCCGAGCCCGACGCCGCGTGGGCCGACCTCGACGCGATGCAGCTGCCGGAGGCGCTCAGCGCGGTCGGCGAGGCCTTCGAGCGGGTGGTCGCCGAGGCGATGACCCGTGTCGACCAGGCCGACACGGCCGCCGGGGCCGCGCGCGAGGCTCTTGATGCCGAGCGGCGACGCATCGACCTGCGGCGTCGTGGTGCTGCGGCCCGCAGCCAGGTGGCCGACCTCGAGGCGGTCGCCGACGCGCACGCCACCCGGCGACGCACCCTCGAGGAGGCGAGGGCGGCCGCCGCAGCTCTCCCCCACGTCGCGGCCATGGCGCGCGCGGAGTCCGCCCTCGCCGCGGCACGGCAGTCACGCGAGGAGGCCGTCGCCGCGCTGCCCGAGGGGCTGCGCACCCGGTGGGCCACGTGGATCGACGCGATCGACCTCCCGGAGCCCGACGAGGGGTCCGACGGGCCCGTGGACGGCGGCGAGGACGCCGGGGCGCTCGCCGAGGGCACTCTCTGCCTCGAGCGCGCGCGCCACGAGGCCGTCGCTCTGCGGCGCAGATCGGGGGAGCTGCCCATCCTCGCGGAGCGACTCTCCCGGTCTCGAGCCACGCTCTCGCGGACCGAGGAGCTCGTCACCCGGCTCACGGAGGAGGCCGAGGCCGACGACGTGGTGCGCGAGCGACTCCAGCACGACCGGGAGCGACTGACCGCGTCCGCTGCCGAGCTCGACCGGCTCGACGCGCTGATCGCGGCCCGCCGTGGGGCGAGGGCCGTCGAGTCGGACCTGCGCCGCGCGACCGACGAAGCCCTAGCGGCGCGCGAGCACGTCCAGGAGCTGCGCGCAGGCGTCCAGGAGCTCGTGGCGGCCCGTCTCGACAACATGGCGGGAGAGCTCGCGGGGCTGCTCTCCGAGGGCGACCCCTGCTCCGTCTGCGGGTCCACCGAGCACCCCCGGCTCGCGCGGTCGACCCGGGTCGTCACCCCGGAGGACATCGAGGCCGCGCGAGTGGTCGCCGGTGACGCCGAGGGGGTCCACGAGGCCGCCCGTCAGGCACGGGGAGAGGTGGCCGCGCAGCTGGAGGTCGCTCGCGCCGAGGTGCTCCGCCTCGCCGCGGTCGGCGCGTCCGAGTGCGGCGAGTCCGACGAGCCCGACTGCGAGTCCGCCGCGGCAGCGTCCGATGCACCGGCCGACCTCTTCGAGGTGTCGCCCGCCGAGCTCGCAGTCCGCGAGGAGCTCGCGACAGAGGTGTCCGAGCTGCGCACCTCGGTCAGTGGGGCCGCTGAGGTCGAGCGTCGCGTCGAGGAGCGGGCCGCCCGGCTGCTGCGTGCCCACGCATCCGGGCGTGAGGCCGCCGACGAGCTCGCCTCGCTGCGGGCCCGCCGCGACCAGCTCTGCGAGCAGCTGGCCGAGGCTGCCGACGCGATCGGCGCGGCCGTGGCGGAGCACGCGACCACCTGCGCCTGCGTCGACCCGGCCGACGCGGGCCTCGACGAGGTGAGCCGACCTCCCTTCGAGCGCGTGGACCGCCCGGACGAGGTCGAGGCGACCCGGCGATGGGTCGGTGACCTCGTGGACCATGTGCGACGGGTCGACCAGGTACACGCCCGGGCCGTGACGCATGCAGAGACCCTCGACGCGGCCACGATCGACGAGCGCCGGGCACGAGCAGGGGTGGCCCAGGCGGCTCGCCACCTGTCGGACGCCCTCGTGGAGCACGGCTTCGACGACGCTGACAGTGTGCGGGCAGCGGCTCGCCCGAGGACCGAGGTGGCTGAGCTCGACAGTCGTGTCCGATCGCACGAGCAGCAGCTGGCCGCGGCACACCAGGTCCTCGCCGAGCCGGACGTGGTGGCCGCGCTCGATGCCGAGCCTGCCGACGTCGATGAGCTGGCAGCCACTGCCGCGCGAGCCAAGCACGAGGCCGACGACGATCGCCGCCACCAGGCGAGCACGGCCACGGTGCACCGACAGCTCGTGCGTGTCTCCCAGCTCGTGATCGACGAGTGCGCGCTCATCGGACCCGCCGCCGCCGAGGCCGAGCTCGTGCGGCGGATGGCCGACCTCGTCACCGGGACGAGCGCCGACAACGACAAGCGCATGCGGCTGAGCACCTATGTCCTCGCCGCGCGACTGGAGCGCATCGTCGAGCTGGCCAACTCACGCCTGTCGGCGATGGCCGACGGTCGCTACGAGCTGGCGCACGACGACACGTCCGCCAGGGGCCAGCGGCGCGGGGGCCTGGGCCTCCTCGTCCGCGACCTGTGGACCGGTCAGGACCGGGCGACGGCGACCCTGTCCGGAGGTGAGTCCTTCACCGCCTCCCTCGCCCTGGCGCTCGGGCTCGCAGACGCGATCCGTGAGGAGTCGGGGGGGATCGAGTTCGGCACGCTCTTCGTCGACGAGGGCTTCGGCAGCCTCGACCAGGACAGCCTCGAGCAGGTGCTCGACGTCCTCGACGGCCTGCGCGACGGCGGTCGCAGCGTCGGCGTGGTGAGCCACGTCAGCGAGATGCGCACCCGCATCCCCACCCAGGTGCGCATCGACAAGTCGCACCACGGCTCGACCGTCACGATCACGGGCGTCCCGGGCGCAGCCTGACCCCTCCGCCCGGGTCGAGGTGGCCGCGACCGGATAGACGGTCCCCATCACCTCGACCCGCCCGCGAAGGGGGTCGACTCAGTCCTCGAAGGCCTCCGGCGACGGGCAGGAGCAGACGAGGTTGCGGTCACCGTAGGCACCGTCGATGCGGGCGACCGGGGGCCAGTACTTGTCTGCTGCGTCGACGCCGACGGGGAAGACGGCGGTGGACCGGTCGTAGGAGTGGGTCCACTCCCCCGCCAGCTCGGCCGCCGTGTGCGGAGCATTGCGCAGGACCGAGGCCTCGACGTCGCCGGAGGTACCCACCTCGTCGATCTCGCGGCGGATGGCGATCATCGCGTCGCAGAAGCGGTCGATCTCGCCCTTGTCCTCGGACTCGGTCGGCTCGACCATGAGCGTGCCCGCGACCGGGAAGCTCATCGTCGGCGCGTGGAAGCCGTAGTCGATGAGTCGCTTGGCGACGTCGTCGACGGTGACCCCGGTGTCCTTGGTCAGGCCACGCAGGTCGAGGATGCACTCGTGGGCCACGACGCCACCCGGGCCGCTGTAGAGCACGGGGTAGTGGTCGCCCAGACGTCGGGCGATGTAGTTGGCGTTGAGCACGGCCACCTGGGTCGCCCGCGACAGACCGTCACCTCCCATGAGCCGCACGTAGGCCCACGAGATCGGGAGGATGCCCGCGGACCCGTAGGGCGCCGCACTGATCGGGCCGACGCCGGTGGCCGGGCCCGCTGCCTCCGCCAGAGGGTGGTTGGGCAGGTAGGGCGAGAGGTGCTCGCGCACCGCCACCGGGCCCACGCCCGGACCGCCGCCGCCGTGCGGGATGCAGAAGGTCTTGTGCAGGTTGAGGTGGCTGACGTCCGCGCCGAAGCGCCCGGGCTGCGCGAGCCCGACGAGGGCGTTGAGGTTGGCCCCGTCGACGTAGACCTGACCGCCGGCGTCGTGCACCAGGGCGCACAGCTCGCTGATCGTGTCCTCGAAGACGCCGTGGGTGCTGGGGTAGGTCACCATGATCGCCGAGAGGTCGTCGCGGTGCTGCTCGACCTTGCTGCGCAGATCGTCCATGTCGATGTCACCGCCCTCGGCGGTCTTGACGACGACGACCTTCATGCCGGCCATGACCGCGGACGCGGCATTGGTGCCGTGGGCGCTGGCGGGGATGAGGCAGATGCGCCGCTCCGCCTGGCCGTTGGCCGCGTGATAGGCGCGGATCGCCAGCAGACCGGCGAGCTCTCCCTGCGAGCCGGCGTTGGGCTGCAGCGACACCGAGTGGTAGCCGGTGACCTCGCTGAGCCAGCCGCTCAGCTGCCCGACGAGCTCGCGGATGCCGACGGTCTGGTCGTCGGGAGCGAAGGGGTGCAGACCGGCGAACTCCGGCCAGGTGATGGCGACCATCTCGGTCGTGGCGTTGAGCTTCATCGTGCACGAGCCGAGCGGGATCATGCCGCGGTCCAGCGCGAAGTCCCGGTCGGACAGCCGCCGCAGGTAGCGCAGCATCGCCGTCTCACTGCGGTGGGAGTGGAAGACCGGGTGGGTCAGGTAGTCGCTCGTCCGCACCAACGCCGCGGGCCAGTCAGGGCTGACGCGGGGAGCGTGCGTGGAGTCGACCTCGTCGGCCACGGCACCGTCACCGGAAGCGCCGAGCGCGCCGGCCACCGCAGCGACCTCGCTCGGGTCGGTGGTCTCGTCGACGGAGACCAGGACGGTGTCGGCGTCGGCTTGCCAGATGTTGACCCCCGCGGAGAGCGCTGCCGCGACAGCGTCGGCGGCGCCGCCGGGGATGGTCACGCGCAGGGTGTCGAACCACGGACCCTCGGCCACGTCGACGCCCGCCTCGCGCAGCCGCGCCGCGAGCCCGACCGCGGTGCCGTGCACCCGCTCGGCGATCGCCCGCAGTCCGTCGGGGCCGTGGTAGACGGTATACATCGAGGCCATCACCGCGAGCAGGACCTGCGCGGTGCAGATGTTGCTCGTCGCCTTGTCGCGACGGATGTGCTGCTCACGCGTCTGGAGGGCGAGGCGGTATGCCGGACGGCCGGCGGCGTCCACGGAGACCCCGACAAGGCGACCGGGCAGGGTCCGCTCGAGGCCGGCCCGGACGGCCATGTAGCCGGCGTGGGGACCGCCGAAGGCCATCGGCACACCGAAGCGCTGGGTCGTGCCGACCGCGACGTCGGCGCCCCACTCCCCCGGTGCCGTGAGCAGCGTCAGGGCGAGCAGGTCGGCGGCGGCCGTGACGAGTGCCCCGACCTCGTGGGCCGCGGCCGTCAGGGCGCGCCAGTCGCCGATGATGCCGTCGGCGCCCGGGTACTGGACGAGGACGCCGAAGACGTCACGATCGCCGGCGGCCGCGCGCAGCGCGTCCACGGTGTCGACGCCGGTGAGGTCGGCGACGACCACGTCAATGCCCAGGGGCACCGCACGGGTGCTGATGACCGCCTGCGTCTGCGGGAAGGTGTTGGCGTCGACGAGGAGGACCGCGTCCTTGGCGGCCTTGCTCGAGCGTCGCATGACGGTCATCGCCTCGGCTGCGGCGGTGCCCTCGTCGAGCAGGGAGGAGCCCGAGGTCTGCAGCCCGGTGAGGTCGGCGACCATCGTCTGGAAGTTGAGCAGCGCCTCGAGCCGGCCCTGGCTGATCTCGGGCTGGTAGGGCGTGTAGGCGGTGTACCACGCGGGGTTCTCGAGGACATTGCGCTGGATGACCGACGGCGTCACCGTGCCGTAGTAGCCCAGGCCGATCATCGACGTGTGCACGGTGTTCTTGGCGGCGAGGGCGCGCAGCTCCTCGATGACCGCCAGCTCGCTCGGGGCCGCCTCGATGCCGAGCGCATCGGTCTGGCGGATCGCACCGGGGACGGCCGCATCGCAGAGCGCGTCGAGCGTGGGCTGGTCGATCAGGCCGAGCATCTGCTCGACGTCGTCCGCACGGGGGCCGACATGACGGCCGACGAACTCGGACAGGGGGGACGAGGCGCTCATGAGGCTCCCTTGGACGTGGGTGGACACGAAGTCAGCCTCCCCATCTGTCACGCGCAAGCGCTCCAGAGGTGCCTGATCCACGAGGTCCTGGCGCCTGAGAGGTTCCGGGGAGTTTGCCCCTTCGGCGCCCCGCAACCGACAGGTGCGAGGACTCTCCCCCGCGGGGTGAGCAGCGGCCACAGGCTATCAGCGGCCACGCTGAGGGGACGGCGTCAGGCGAGCTTGGCGCGGCGGCGTGCCGAGAGCTCATCGCCGGGCAGCTCGGTGGGCGCCTCGTCGTCGCCGCCCATGCGCTCGCTCGGGATCTCGAGCAGCGAACCCTCGACCTCGCGCCACACGCGGCCCACGGCGATGCCGAAGACCCCCTGGCCTCCCTGGACCAGGTCGATGACCTCGTCCGCGGACGTGCACTCGTAGACGCTCGCGCCGTCGCTCATCAGGGTGATCTGGGCCAGGTCCTCGACCCCGCGCTCACGCAGGTGCTGGATCGCGACACGGATCTGCTGGAGGGAGACACCGGTGTCGAGCAGTCGCTTGACCACCTTGAGCACCAAGATGTCGCGGAAGCCGTAGAGCCGCTGGCTGCCGGAGCCGGCGGCGCCGCGCACCGACGGCTCGACGAGCCCGGTGCGGGCCCAGTAGTCCAGCTGGCGGTAGGTGATGCCGGCGGCGCTGCACGCGGCGGGACCGCGGTAACCGATGTCCTCGGACAGCTCGGGCAGGTCGTCGTCGAAGAGCACGCCCTGGGCGCGAACCGGGGTCTTGCCCTCGTCCGTCGTGGCGTCCACTGCGCCCTCCTGCTTCACCGTCGGCCCGGCCGAAGCGACCGGGAATGACACCGGTGTGCTCCCGGTGATGTCTTCGACGCTACGGCGACCTCCCCCGGGGGTCAAACATCTCGCCCGTGAGGAGGGCGCGTGTCGGTAACGATCAGGTCGCGGAGCTAGTCCTCGCCCGGCGCCTCGAAGTCCTCCGGGGACACCTCGTCGAGGAACTCCTTGAACTTCGCCACCTCGTCCTCCTCCTCGTCGGACGACTCGATGCCGACCTCGTCGAGGACCTCGTCGGTGGTCACCACCTCGGCGCCGGTGCGCAGCGCGAGGGCGATCGCGTCCGAGCTGCGCGAGGAGATCTCCGTGCCGTCGTCGAGGACGAGGGTGGCGTGGAAGACCCCCTCGAGCACGGCGTCGATGCGCACCGTCGTCAGCTGGCGGTCCAGTGCGTCGATGACGTTGACGAGCAGGTCGTGGGTCAGTGGCCTCGGCGGCTCGACCCCCTCCTGGGCGTAGGCGATCGACGTGGCCTCCGCGGCCCCGATCCAGATCGGCACGTGACGACCGCCGTCACGCTCCCGCAGGAGCACGATGGGCTGGGAGGTGGGCATCTCCACGCGGACACCGAGGACGTCGAGCGGCTTCACCCCCCAACCGTATCCCTCCGGGTCAGGTGCCGTCCTCGAGGCCACGTCGCACCAGCGCGACGTGGAGCTCGAGGCAGTCCTCGACGACCTGTCGCTGCACGCTCTCGTCGTCGAGCCCGGCGGCGTCGGCGCCGCGGCCACGCAGGGCCTGCTGACCCAGGACGTGCTCGGAGAGACCGAGCTCCCGCTCGGCGGCGCTCTTGAAGGGACGCAGGTGGCGCACGTCGATGCCCGCGTCGACGAGTGCCCCGCAGGCGCGAGCCACCTCGAGGTCGGCGGCGTCGAAGTGGTCGCGGGACTTGGGCAGCAGCCCGTAGGCGATCAGCTCACGGAAGGTGCCGGTGTCGATGTCGGCGGCGTGCTGCAGCTCGGTGGCCGTCAGCCGAAGGGGGCGGCCACGGTCACGTGGACCGAGCCGCCCACCCGCGGGCTGGTCGTGTGTCGGCGCCACGACCGCCCCGTCGTCGGCGACGTCGAGACCCCGGTCGAGGGCGTCGAGACGCTCCCTGATGACCTTGAGCGGCCAGAAGCGGTCCCGCTGGGCCGTGAGGACGTAACGCAACCGGTCGACGTCGTCGGCTGAGTACTTGCGGTAGCCCGACGCCGTGCGGGCCGGCGTCACCAGGCCCTCGCTCTCGAGGAAACGCACCTTGCTGATCGTGATGTCGGGGAAGTCGCCCTCGAGCCGAGCGATCAGGGCCCCGATCCCGATGCGGTCGTCAGGCAATGTCAGCTGGCGGAGCTGGCGTAGTAGACGAGGCGGAACTTGCCGATCTGGACCTCGTCGCCGGTGCGCAGCGCAGCCTGGTCGATGCGCTCCTTGTTGACGTAGGTGCCGTTGAGCGAGCCCACGTCGCGCACCCCGAAGCCCTGCCCGTCGCGGGAGAAGACCGCATGCTTGCGCGAGACGGTCACGTCGTCGAGGAAGATGTCGCTCTCCGGGCCACGACCGGTGGTCACCTCGGCGTCGTCGAGCAGGAATCGCGCCCCGGTGTTGGGACCACGCAGCACGATGAGCAGCGCCGTGCCGGGGTTGAGCGCGTCGACCGTCGCCTGCTCGTCGCGGGTGAGGTGGTAGTCCGAGTCCGGCAGGTCAGCCGGCAGGCTGCTCCCCACGCCGGTGAACTGCTGGGTCGCCGGGTCCTGTCGTGCGGGCTGGTTGTCGTTGTTGCCGCTCATCCAGCGCTCCCTCCTGTCGTGTCCGTGGTCAAGCCTACGTGACCGGCCCCACGTCGGGCCGGTCACGGTCGTGCGCGTGCGTCAGCCGATCTCGGCCTGGTAGGCGGCCGCGTCGAGCAGACCGGAGGTGTCGGCACCGTCGCCGAGCTGCAGCTCGTACATCCAGCCCTCGCCGTAGGGGTCGGAGTTGACCAGCTCGGGGGTGGCGTCGAGGGCGTCGTTGACCGCCGTGACCGTGCCCGGGAGGGGCGCGTAGAGGTCGCTCACCGACTTCGTCGACTCGACCTCGCCGCAGGAGCCGCCGGACTCGACGGTGTCACCGACCGCAGGGAGGCTGACGTAGACGACGTCGCCGAGCGCCTCCTGCGCGTAGTGGGTGATGCCGACGCGCACCGTGCCGTCACCCGTCTCGCGCACCCACTCGTGGTCGGTCGTGTACCGCAGGTCCTCGGGGTAGGTCACGTCGCTCATCTCTCTCCTCGTCGAGCCCGGGTCAGTTCGAGCCGTCGGTCGGCTCCGGGACGGGCTGAGCGTAACGAGGCGACGAATCCGTGTGCAATGCCTCGACGTTGATCGACTCGTACTCCCGGATCGTCAGCTCTCCGCCCTTGCTGCGCACCGACTCCGACACGCCACCGGGAATCTCCATCGCCGAGCTCATCGTCTGCGGGTCACCGATGACCGTGAAGGTGTAGGGGTTGTCGAGCGTCTTGCCGTCGGCGATGACCCCGTCGTCGCCGTCGCGGAACCAGGTGCTGGCCACGATGCGCACGTCGCCCACCTGCATCGCCTCGGCTCCGGCGTCGCGCAGCTCCTGCACGGCGTCGAGCAGTGCGGCCGCGTCGACCGCACCGTCGGCGTCCTCGATCGTCAGGGTGATGCCCGGGCCGGTGGCGCGCTCGGTGCCCGCGAGGATGCCGAGGGTGTCGGCCCGCTGCTGCGCCGCCGCGATGGCCTCGGGCGAGTTGCCCTCGCTCGAGGCCAGCCCGTCGCGGGTCGTCTCGAGCTCGTTGATCTCGTCGTCGAGCCGGGTGCCGTTCTGCGTCACGTCGTCGAGGATGCGCACCAGCTCGTCCTGCCGCAGGTCCTCGAGGCCCTGCGACTGCGTCTGCCGCACCTGGGTGGCAATCGCGAAGCCGAGCAGGCAGGCGAGCAGCAGCGCGAAGGCATTGGCCCGCGTGGCCCTCGGCCGGGCCATGAGGTAGACCCGCCGCCAGGCGCTCGTCGACGCCACGGTCTCGTCGCCCTCGGGCTCGGGCGTCTCGGGTGTGGTGCTCATGCCTTGAAGAGGTGTCGTCGGATCGAGGCCACGTTGGAGAAGATCCGCACGCCGAGCACGACGACGACACCCGTCGACAGCTGCGAACCGACGCCGAGCTGGTCGCCGAGGAAGACGATGAAGGCGGCGACGACGACGTTGGACAGGAAGCTGACGACGAAGACCTTGTCGTCGAAGATGCCGTCCAGCGTCGCCCGCACGGCGCCGAAGACGGCGTCGAGGGCGGCGATGACCGCGATCGGCAGGTAGGGCTGCAGCCAGATCGGGACGTCCGGCTGCAGGACCAGGCCGAGGACGATCCCGACCACGAGTCCGAGGGCGGGGATCACGAGGTCTCCTTCTCGAGTGGAACCACCTTGGGCGGGGTGCGTCCCTCGGGGACGACCGTCGCCTCACGGGTGCTGACGTTGACGGCGCTGGGCAGGTGGAGCTCGTCCTGCGTCGTCAGGGAGGTCTGGATGCCGTAGTTGGACTCGAGGCCGGTGAGGTAGGACCCGGCGACGCTCTCGGCGAAGCGCGTCTGCATCTGGCCGGAGTCGCCGATCGCCTCGATCGTGTAGGGCCTGGTGAGCGGCCGAAAGTTGACGAGGATCGCCTCGCCTGCGAAGCGGATCGCGGTCCTGGAGGTGAGCCGCTGGCCGTTGATGCTGATGGCCTCGGCCCCGGCGTCCCACAGACCGTTGGTGATCAGCTGCATGTCCTTGGACTGGACCCGGCCCTCGTTGCTCACGTTGGTCCGGGGGTCCCCGTCGGCGCTCGTGCCCCCACCCGGCGCGTCGTCGAGGGTGATGCGCAGGCCAGGGCCCTGGACCGCCACGAGTCCGCTGGCGACCCGGCGCGCGTCGAGCTCCGCCTGGCGGGTGCCGACGAGGTCGGGGTCCAGCCGTGCGGTCGCGGCGTCGACCTCGCGTTGCAGGGTCCGCGCTCGACGGTCGCTCTTGTCGACCTCGGCCTGCTTGTCCTCGATCTGCTGGATGAGCTGGGCCCGGGCCTCGGAGCGGGCCCCGTCACGATCGCGAAGGGCGGCGGTGCTGATGCCGATGACCAGCCCGATGAGCAGCAGCCAGACGAGCAGCAGCGGCCGGCGGGTGCCGGTCGACGCCGGCAGCCCCTCGGCGCGGCGCTTGTCCGCGGCCGCGGCGTAGCCCGGGTCCAGGGGACGCTCGAGCATCGAGATGAGCAGGGTCATCGAGGCATCGCGGCGACGCTCGGGGTGGGCGACCCCCGACGCGTCGGCGTAGTCGACCTCGTCCTCGCCGAGGTCCTCCTCGTCCATCCGCTCGGGAGCAGGGCGCCGGCGGCCGCCGTCTGGTGCGTCAGGTCGCACGTGCTGCTCCTCTCGTCCGACGCGCAGTGGTGACCTCGAGACCGTAGATGGCGATCGAGATCCAGTACAGCCACACACCCCACCACGCGAAGGCCCAGCCGAGTGGGAGGGCGAGGTCCGCCAGCGTGCCGCGCCCGTCGGCGAGCAGCAGGAGGGGGAAGGCGTACAGGAGGTTGAACGTCGCCGCCTTGCCCACGAAGTGGACCGGGATCTGCGCCCGCACCTGCCGACCGGCAACGAGCAGCAGCACGGCCAGCACGGCGTCCCGGGCGACCAGCAGCACGACGAGCCACCACGGGATCACGTCGCGCCAGGCGAGTGCGACCACCGTGGTGAAGATGTAGAGCCGGTCCGCGAGGGGGTCGAGCAGGGCACCGACGCGGGAGGTCATGCCGAGGGCTCGCGCGAGCTTGCCGTCGAGGTAGTCGGTGATGCCCGAGGCCATGAGCGTGATCAGCGCCAGCCCGTCGCGCCCGGTGAGGATGGCCCACAGGAAGAGCGGGACACCGAGCAGCCGCAGCACCGACAGCGCATTGGGCAGGGTGAGGACCTCGTCGACCCGCCAGGGGCCCTCTCGCTCCTCGACCGCACCCACGTCGCCAGCGTAGGCGCTGCGGTCGATGCCAGAGTGGACCCATGGACCGCCGCGTGCTCACCCTCGACGAAGCCACCTGCCGGCGCCGCACGAGCATCAAGTGGCGGCTGCACCCCGAGGACGTCCTGCCCCTGTGGGTCGCCGAGATGGATGTCCTGCCGGCGCCCGGCATCGCCGACGAGCTCGCCCGGATCACGCGCGACGGCGATCTGGGCTACCCGGTCAACGAGCCCTACCTCGAGGCACTCGCGGACTTCTACCGCGAGTCCGGCGCCGACGTGGACCCGGGCCGCATGCGCCCGGTGGCGGACGTCATGTCGGGCATGAAGGCGGCGCTCGCGGTGATGACCGACCCGGGCGACCCGGTCTACATCACGGTTCCGGTCTACCCGCCCTTCCACACGGTCGTCGCCGAGCTCGGCCGCCGTCTCGTCACCGTCCCCCTGACCGAGGAAGGTCGCCTCGACGCCGCGGCCCTCGAGGAGGCCTTCGCCCGGGACGGGCGCGGGGCCCTGATGCTCGCCAACCCGCACAACCCGACGGGCGTGGTCCCGACCGCCGACGAGCTGCGCACGGTTGCCGAGGTCGCCGACCGCCACGGCGTCCGGGTGGTCAGTGACGAGGTCCATGCTCCGCTGGTCCTGCCGGGCGCCTCCTTCACCCCCGCTCTGGCGGTCCCCGAGGCGCAGGGGTGGCTGTCAGTGATCTCGGCGGCGAAGGGGTGGAACCTCGCCGCGGTCAAGGCGGCCGGCATCGCTGCGGGCACGGCCGCCGACGGCCTCCTCGCGGCACTGCCGGAGGGTCTTGGCTACACGACGAGCCACCTCGCCGTCCGGCTGCACACCGTGGCCCTCGAGCAGGACCGCTCGTGGCTGGTCGACCTCGTCACCGACCTCGATGCAAACCGCACCCTGCTGGCCCAGCTGCTCGAGCGTCACCTGCCGTCGGTGCGCTGGCGGCCCGTCGAGGCGACCTACCTGGCCTGGCTCGACCTGCGCGAGCTGGACCTCGGGGACGACCCTGCGGTCCGGCTGCGGCAGGACGCCCGGGTGGCCCTGATGTCCGGACCCCCCTTCGGCGCCGGCGAGGGTCACGCGCGGCTGAACTTCGCGACGTCACCGCAGATCCTCGAGGAGGCCGTGCTGCGGATCGCGGCCAGCCTCCAGTGACCGAAGGGAGGGGCCCGGCCACGCTCCCTTCGCGAAGGTCACGAGGTGGCCCGGATCACGATTCGACGAATACCGTTGCAGCGCAACGGAATTCGAGGCCCGTGCCGAACCCTGATTTGATCTGTCAGCAGGTCACGTTAAGTTGAAACAGGTGACCGCTGACGACGAGACGACCCTCCCGACCGACCAGCAGTCCCCCTTCGTGCTGCGCCGACCGACCCTCGAGGACGGTGGCGCGATGTGGCGCGTGGCGCGGGACTCCCAGACGCTCGACCTCAACTCCTCCTATGCCTACCTGCTGTGGGCGCGGGACTTCGCCGCGACCAGCGTCGTGGCCGAGCGCGACGGCGCGGTCGTCGGCTTCGTCAGCGGATACGTCCGCCCCGACTCCCCCGGCACCCTGATGGTGTGGCAGGTGGCCGTCGACGCCGACCAGCGGGGCCACGGCCTCGCCGGGGCGGATGCTCGACCACCTGGCAGCCGAGGTCCCCGGCGTGACGATGCTCGAGACGACCATCACGGACGACAACGAGGCCTCGCGCGCGCTGTTCGCCCGCTTCGCCCGCACCCGTGACGCCCAGCACGAGGAGACCGACCTCTTCGTGAAGGCCCACTTCCCCGACGAAGGGCACGACCCGGAGGTGCTGCACCGCATCGGACCGTTCTGACCCGGCCCCACGACAGCTGAGCCCCAGTCCCCCTTCGACCAAAGGACCTGACATGACCAACCCCGCCACCGAGATCTTCACCCAGCGCGAGTCCGAGGTGCGCAGCTACTGCCGCAACTGGCCCGTCGTCTTCGACACCGCCAAGGGCGTGCACCAGACGACCGAGGACGGCGAGGTCTACACCGACTTCTTCTCCGGCGCCGGCGCGCTCAACTACGGGCACAACAACGACGTGCTCAAGGAAGCCCTCCTCTACTACGTCTCCCGCGACGGCGTGACGCACTCGATGGACATGCACACCAAGGCCAAGCGCGACTTCCTCGAGACCTTCACCGAGGTCATCCTCGAGCCGCGAGGCCTGACCCACAAGATCCAGTTCCCCGGGCCGACCGGCACCAATGCCGTCGAGACCGCGCTCAAGACCGCGCGCAAGGTCACCGGCCGCGAGGAGATCGTCTCCTTCACCAATGCCTTCCACGGCATGACGCTCGGCTCCCTCGCCGTCACGGGCAATGCCTTCAAGCGCGCCGGTGCCGGCACGCCGCTCTACCACGCGACCTCGGCCCCCTACGACGACTACATCGTCGGCGAGACCTCCGACTTCGCCTGGCTCAAGCGCATCTGGGCCGACAGCGGCTCGGGCCACAACCTGCCCGCCGCGGTCATCGTCGAGACGGTCCAGGGCGAGGGCGGCCTCAACGCCGCCCGCGGCGAGTGGCTCAAGGAGCTCGAGGCCCTGTGCAAGGAGCACGGCGTCCTGCTGATCATCGACGACGTGCAGGCCGGCTGCGGCCGCACCGGCACCTTCTTCTCCTTCGAGCCCTTCGGTCTCGACCCCGACATCATCACCCTCAGCAAGTCCATCTCCGGCTACGGTCTGCCGATGGCACTGACACTGATGAAGCCCGAGGTCGACGACTGGGAGCCCGGCGAGCACAACGGCACCTTCCGCGGGCACAACCCGGCCTTCGTCACCGCGACCAAGGCGCTGCGCACCTATTGGACCGACGACGCCCTGGAGCGCAACATCGCCGACCGCGCCGCCCAGCTGCGTGAGCGGCTCAAGGTCCTCGCCGGCCTCGCCGAGGGCAGCGAGGTCCGCGGCCGCGGTCTGCTGGCCGGCGTCGCCTTCGCCGACCACGAGGTCGCCGAGAAGATCGCCAAGGCCGCCTTCGCGCGCAAGCTCCTCGTCGAGACCTCGGGTCCCGACAGCGAGGCGGTCAAGGTCATGCCGCCCCTGACGATCACCGAGGAGGAGATGGCCGCCGGCCTCGACCAGCTCGAGGACGCCGCCCGCGAGGTCCTCGGGGCACCGGCTCGCACCGGCGCCTGATCCCCCTTCGCCCCACCGAACTGCACCACGAGACAAGGAGATCCGCATGAAGGTCCTCAACGTCAACGACCTCGACGGCACCGAGTACGACGTCACCCACGGCAACTGGCAGAGCCGCCGGATGGTGCTCGCCAAGGACAAGGTCGGCTTCAGCTTCCACATCACGATCCTCAAGGCCGGGACGTCCTCGGAGTTCTGGTACGCCAACCACGTCGAGGCCGTGTACGTCTACCAGGGCAAGGGCACGCTCCTCGACCGCGACACCGGCGAGGAGTACGTCCTCGAGCCCGGCGTGATGTACATGCTCGACGACGCGGACAAGCACACCGTGACCGTCGAGGAGGACATCCACTGCGCGTGCGTCTTCAACCCGCCGGTCACCGGTCGCGAGGTCCACGACGAAAACGGCGTGTACCCGGTCCTCACCGAGGACTGAGCACTCCCCCGGCCCAGGCCGACGAAGGGGGCGGACCCGGTGTGGTCCGCCCCCTTCGCGCTCTCCCGACGAGGACGGGATCAGTGGTGACGCAGGGCGTCGATGAGCTCAGCCTTGTCCATCGACGACCGCCCCTCGATCTCGAGCTCTCTGGCGCGCTCGCGCAGCTCGTCGACGCTCCAGTCGTCGTACGACCCGGACTCGCCACCGCGGCGCCCGACCTCTGAGCGTGAGCTGTTGGCCGCGGCGTTGGCGATCCTCGCCGCCTTCTCCTTGCTCGCTCCGTCGTCGCGCAACTCCTCGTAGAGCTCGTCGTCCTTGACGCTCGGGCCTGGTGTCCGCTCGGGCATGGTGTGCTCCTCTCATGGTCACGTCAGACAGTCCTACCCCCGCCCCCGAGTGACATGCACCGGGCGGCATGATCCACCTGCGGTGGGGTAGATGGGCAGCATGCACCACTCCACCGCCGGACCGCACGCCGACCCGACCCAGGGGGCGCGGTGACCGCTCAGCCAACGGCACCCAGCACGTCGAGCATCGCGGCGTTGAAGGCCGGCAGGTCGTCAGGCTTGCGGCTCGTCACGAGCGAGCCGTCGGTGACCACCTCCTGGTCCACCCACGTCCCGCCGGCATTGCGCACGTCGGTCTGCAGGCTCGGCCACGACGTGAGCGTGCGGTCGCGGACCGCGTCCGCCTCCACGAGCATCCAGATGGCGTGGCAGATCGCCGCGCCCGGCGCCCCAACTGGAACGACGTGCTGCAGGAGTTCCGGGTCCTGAAGACCGGGGTGCAGGTGCTTGGGCACCGGCTTCCTCGAGTTCCCGGCCGCCTACATGATGGGCGCCTGCGTCATCGGCATGATCGCGATGCTCTTCGTCAAGGAGACCGCCGGCGGTCGCTGAGCCACGACCGGAGCACGAAGGGAGGTGACCGCGGCGAGTCCGCCGATCACCTCTCTTCGTCGATCTCTAGACTCTCCCTGTGACCGGTCCTGAGTCGCGCTCCGCCGCGCAGCCCCGCCTCCTCGCGGAGGCGGCGCGCATGCGCGCGCACATGCGCACGGTGCGCCACCCCGGGACCAACGGCTGGATCAGCACCTGGGGCACCAATGCCCACGGGGAGATCGCCGGCTGCCCGCCGCCGAGCGGCTGACGTGCCACACGTCGCCACCAGCCCCCCTCCCCTCGCAAGACAGGTCGTCACGCATGTCCCAGACCCCCCGAACCACGAGCCGTCTGGCTCCCCACGAGCTGTGGCGCGGCGTGCACGCCACGGCGCAGAGCGACGCCGTCGGCGGAGCGCTCCTGCTCGGCGCGACCGTCGTCGCCCTCCTCCTGGCCAATACTCCCGCCGCTGATATCTACACCGCGGTCCGCGACTTCACCGTCGGCCCGCACGCCCTTCACCTCGACCTGACGATCGGCGAGTGGGCGGCCGACGGGTTGCTCGCGATCTTCTTCTTCGTCGTCGGCCTCGAGCTCAAGGAGGAGTTCGTCGCCGGCAAGCTGCGCGACCCGCGGCAAGCGGCGCTACCCATCGCCGCGGCCTTCGGCGGCGTCGCCGTGCCGGCCCTGGTCTTCGCCGGCATCGCCATCTCGTCCGACTCGGAGGGAGCGCTGCGCGGGTGGGCCATCCCGACCGCAACGGACATCGCCTTCGCCGTCGCGGTCCTGGCCGTCGTCGGGCGGTACCTGCCCCCAGCGCTGCGCGTCTTCCTGCTCACCCTCGCGATCGTCGACGACCTCATCGCCATCACGATCATCGCCGTGGTCTACACCGAGGGCCTGCAGTTGCACTGGCTCCTGCTCGCCCTCGTGCCCCTTGCGGCCTTCGCGGTCCTCGTCCAGCGCGGCGTCATCACCTGGTGGGTGCTCGCGCCGCTCGGCGTCCTGACCTGGGCGCTCGTCCATGCGTCGGGGATCCACGCCACCGTCGCCGGCGTGCTCTTGGGCTTCACCGTCCCCGTCGTGGCGACTCAGCGCGCCCGGGTGCAGAGCTCGACCGACGAGGACGGCACCCCCATCTACGACGGACTGACCGCCTACTTGGCCGACCAGTGGGGAGTCTTCACCACCCTCGTCGCCGTCCCGGTCTTCGCCTTCTTCTCGGCAGGCGTCACCGTCGGCGGGCTCGAGGGCTTCCGCACCGCCATGCAGGACCCGATCACCCTCGGCATCATCGCCGGCCTCTTCCTCGGCAAGCCGATCGGGATCACCGCCACGACCTTCCTGCTGAGTCGGCTGCCGGCCTTCCAGCTCGACGACTCGCTGCGCTGGCCGGACATCATCGGGATGGGCTTCGTCGCCGGCGTCGGCTTCACCGTCTCGCTCCTCGTCGGCGAGCTCGCCTACGGCGCCGCGAGCGTCGCCGACGAGCACGTCAAGATCGGCGTGCTCCTGGGCTCGCTCGTCTCGGCGCTCGCCGGGGGCGGCGTCCTCGCGATGCGCAGCCGGGCCGCCAAGGCCGCCGGGGCGCAGCCGGCCTGACCTGCTCGCTCTACCTCAGGCGGCCAGAGCCGTGAGCAGCTGGCTCTCGGCCGTCTCGAGGTAGGCGAGCAGCGACTCCTCCGCCTCGGCCCAGCGGCCGGCGTCGAGGAGCTCGACGAGCTCACGGTTGTGAGCGAGGTAGGGCTGGTGGAAGGTGCGGGGGTCGTCCATCGCCGCGAAGACCAGCCGCATCTGCGCGAGGACCTGTCGCATCGCGTCGTCGAGCCGGCGGATCCCCGCCAGCGCGGTGAGCTCGGCATGGAAGTGCATGTTGGCCGAGCCCAGCGCCCGCCAGTCGCCGTCGGCCGCGGCGCGCCCCCCTTCGTCCACGGCGGCACGGACGCCGGTCAGGTCGCCGCCCCGCTCGGCCAGGCGTCGGACGGCAGCGGTCTCGAGGACCCGGCGGAAGGCGTAGAGGTCACGCACGTCAGTGGCCCCCAGCGAGCGGACGAAGACGCCGCGGTTGAACTCGCGGACGACGAGTCCCTCGTGGCCGAGCAGGTGGAAGGCCTCGCGAAGGGTGTTGCGCGAGACGCCGAGCGCTCGCCCGATGCGCTCCTCCGACAACCGCACCCCCGGGCGCAGATCGCCCTCGATGATGCGGGTGCGCAGCGCATCGGCCACCTTGTCGGTCGCGCTCGCGCGCCCCATCTGCTCGCGCTGCGCCTCCAGCGCCGCGACCCAGTCGTCCGCCATCCCGCTCACCCCTTCGTCACCGGCCTGCCGCGACTCTAGCCGATAAGGGCTATTGCAGGATTGTTGAACAATCGCTAGTTTGGCGGATCGGGAGCACACTGAGGTGGTCCCGTGAGCGACAGGAGAACCCCGATGACGCAGGCTCCCAACCCCGACACCCAGGACGACGGATCGGTGATGCCGCCCTCCGGCACGGCCGCGACGGCCACGAAGGGGGCTCTCCTCGGGGCGATGTTCCTCATGGCCACCAGCGCGATCGGCCCGGGCTTCATCACCCAGACCACCGTCTTCACCGCGCAGCTCGGCGCGGCCTTCGCCTTCGCGATCGTCATCTCGATCATCGTCGACGTCGCCGTGCAGCTGAACGTCTGGCGCGTCGTCGGCATCTCCGGCCTGCGCGCCCAGGACCTTGCCAACAAGGTGATCCCCGGCTTCGGCTACGTGCTGGCCGGACTCGTCGTCTTCGGCGGGCTCGTCTTCAACATCGGCAACATCGGCGGCACCGGACTGGGCGCCAATGCGATGCTCGGCGTGGACGCCAAGATCGGCGGCGCCATCTCCGCGCTCGTCGCCATCGGCATCTTCGTCAGCAAGCGTGCCGGCGTGGCCATGGACCGGATCGTCGTCGTCCTGGGTGTGCTGATGATCGCGATGGTCGCCTACGCGGCCGTCGCGACCGAGCCGCCCTACGGCGAGGCGCTCAAGCAGACCGTGCTGCCCGACAAGGTCGAGTTCCTCATCATCACCACCCTCATCGGCGGCACGGTCGGCGGCTACATCACCTACGCCGGCGCCCACCGCATCGTCGACTCCGGCATCACCGGGCCCGAGCGCGTCGCCGAGATCAGCCGCGGCTCGATCACCGGCATCCTCGTCACGGGCGTCATGCGGGCGCTGCTCTTCCTCGCGATCCTCGGTGTCGTCGTCGGTGGGGTCAACCTCGTCGGCGTCGACAACCCGCCCGCTGTGGCCTTCGAGGCTGCGCTTGGCAAGGTCGGGCTGCACATCTTCGGCGTCATCCTCTGGGCCGCGAGCATCACGAGCGTCATCGGGGCGTCGTACACCTCGGTCAGCTTCCTGACGACCTTCAGCGAGTCGATCAAGCGGCACGCCCAGTGGGTCGTCATCGGCTTCATCGTCTTCTCCGCGGTCATCTACCTCTCCCTCGGGCAGACCCCGGCGACGCTGCTCGTCCTCGCCGGTGCACTCAACGGCCTCATCCTCCCCTTCGGCTTCGGCATCATCATCTGGGTGGCGCTCATGCGCCGCGACCTGCTCGGCGGCTACCGCTACCCCAAGGTCCTGGCCTACGTCGGCCTCGTCGTGTGGCTGCTGACGATCTACCTCGGCTACGAGTCCTTCAGCGGGATCGTCGACCTCTGGCAGCAGTGAGGCCCGGGACCGACCGCGACCTACGACGACAGGAGCAGATGATGCAGATCGACCTCAACGCCGACCTCGGCGAGAGCTTCGGCAGGTGGTCCCTCGGCGACGACGACGCGATGCTCGAGGTGGTGACGAGCGCCAACGTTGCCTGCGGGTTCCACGCCGGGGACCCCACGGTCCTGCGGCACAGCTGCGAGGGCGCGGCGGCGCGCGGGGTCGCCATCGGGGCCCAGGTCGGGTATCGCGACCTGGCCGGCTTCGGGCGCCGCTTCATCGACGTCGTGCCGGCCGAGCTCACCGACGACGTGCTCTACCAGATCGGGGCGCTCGAGGCCTTCGCCCGGGTCGCCGGGACGCGGGTGCGCTACGTCAAGCCGCACGGCGCGCTCTACAACGCGATCGTGCACCACGAGGAGCAGGCGGCCGCGGTCGTCGCCGCCGTCGTCCAGTACGACCGCAGCCTGCCCGTCCTCGGGCTGCCGGGCTCGGCGTGGTTGCGGCTCGCCGAGGAGGCCGGGCTGACGACCGTCGGCGAGGCCTTCGCGGACCGCGCCTACACGCCCGATGGCACACTCGTCTCCCGCCGCGAGCCCGGCGCCGTCCTGCACGACCCCGACGAGATCGCCCAGCGATGCGTGCGCATCGCGACCGAGGGAGAGGTCGTCGCGGTCGACGGCAGCGTCGTCCCGGCACCCGCCGGGTCGCTGTGCGTCCACGGCGACAGCCCCGGCGCGGTCGAGATCGCCCGACGCGTCCGGGCGGGGTTGGACGCGGCCGGGGTGGGCGTGACCCCCTTCGCCGGGGAGCCGACGTGAGGCTCATGCCGGCAGGTGACACGGCCCTGCTCGTCGAACTCGCTGATCTCGACGAGGTGCTCTCCTTGTATGCCCGACTCGACGAGGACCTTCCCGACGGGGTCGTCGACCTCGTCCCCGCCGCGACGACCCTCCTGCTGACCATCGACCCGCGGGTCACCGACGTCGAGGGGCTGGCGCGCCGGGTCTCGGGTATCACCGTCGGCAGCCACGAGCGGACGACGACGGGCGAGGTGGAGATCCCGGTCGTCTACGACGGTGCGGACCTCGCCGAGGTCGGTCGGATCACCGGGCTCGGTGAGCGCGGCGTCGTCGAGGCGCACACCGCGAGCACGTGGACCGTCGCCTTCTGCGGCTTCGCGCCCGGCTTCGGCTACATGGTCGGCGGCGACGAGCGACTGCACGTGCCGCGCCGCGACAACCCGCGCACGCGGGTGCCGGCGGGATCGGTGGCGATCGCCGGCGAGTTCGCCAGCGTCTACCCCCGCGAGTCCCCCGGCGGCTGGCAGCTCATCGGCCGCACCGCGCTCGAGGTCTGGGACATCGGCCGGGAGCCGCCCGCACTCCTCGTGCCCGGCACGACCGTGCGCTACGTCGAGGTGTCGTCGTGAGCACCGGGGCAGTGACCGGGACGCGAGCGCTCGAGGTGGTCGCCACCGGGCCCCAGGCGACGGTGCAGGACCTCGGCCGCGTGGGTCTGGCCGGACTCGGGGTCGGCCGCTCCGGTGCCGCCGACCCCGCCTCGCTGCGGCTCGCCAACAGGCTGCTGGGCAACCCCGAGGGCACCGCCGCACTCGAAGTCACCTTCGGTGGCCTCGAGGTGCGGGCCCGCGGAGGCATGTGGGTCGCGGTCACCGGCGCGACGACCCCCGCGACCGTCAACGGGCGGCCGGTGGGGCACGCCGCCGTGACCTGGCTGCCGGACGGTGCCTCCCTTCGCCTGGGGGCGGCGACGGCGGGGCTGCGCAGCTATGTGGCAGTCCGCGGCGGCATCGACGTCGACCCGGTCCTGCGCTCGCGGTCCACCGACACGCTCGCGGGCCTCGGGCCCGCGGTGCCCTCGCCCGGCACCCTGCTCCCGGTGGGGCGGGCTCCCTTCGCGGCACCGGTCGTCGGCGTGGCCCCCGTGGCCACGCCGACGACGGGCGAGGTCCGGCTGCGGGTCGTGCCGGGTCCGCGTGACGACTGGTTCGTCGCGAACGCCCTCGACACGCTGGTGGGCGGCGCCTACGAGGTGACCTCGGAGAGCGACCGGGTCGGCATGCGTCTGTCCGGCCCCCGCCTGGAGCGGGCCCGCGACGGCGAGCTCAAGAGCGAGGGCATGGTCCCGGGCGCCCTGCAGGTGCCCCCGTCGGGTCAGCCGACGCTCTTCCTCGCCGACCACCCCGTCACCGGCGGCTACCCCGTGATCGGGGTCGTCGTCGCGGCGGACATCGGGCGGGCGGCCCAGGCCCAGCCCGGCCAGCAACTGCGTTTCGAGATCGAAGGGAGTGTCCGCCGTGGCTGACCTCGTCCCGGCCACCCTGTCCCCCACCGAGGCCCGCGCGCGGTTTCGCGACGGGCTGTCGGTGCCGACGTCCGGGTGGAGTGCCGGCTGGACCCAGGCCAACCTCATCGCGGTGCCGCGTGAGCAGGCCTACGACGTGCTGCTCTTCGCCCAGCGCAACCCCAAGCCCTGCCCCGTCCTCGACGTCACCGAGCCGGGCGAGGTGGCCTGCGAGATCTTCGACGGCGACCTGCGCACCGACCTGCCGGGCTACCGCGTGTACGAGCACGGCGAGCTCGTCGACGAGGTGACCGACGTGCGCGACCTGTGGCGGCCGGACCTCGTGGCCTTCCTCATCGGCTGCAGCTTCACCTTCGAGGCGGCCCTGCTCGAGGCCGGCGCCCCCGTGCGGCACATCGAGACCGGCAGCAATGTGCCGATGTACCGCACCAACCGTCCGTGCCGCTCGGCCGGGTCGATCGGCGGCCCGCTCGTGGTGTCGATGCGGCCGATGCCCGCCGATCAGGTCGCCACGGCCGTGCGGGTGACCTCCCGCTACCCGGCGGTGCACGGCGCCCCGGTGCACATCGGCGACCCGGCCGCCCTGGGGATCCGTGACCTGGCGGCGCCCGACTTCGGTGACCCGGTGCCGGTGCACGAGGGCGAGGTCCCGGTCTTCTGGGCCTGCGGTGTGACCCCGCAGGCAGCGATCATGCAGTCTCGCCCGCCCTTCGCCATCGGGCACGCTCCCGGGATGATGGCGATCACCGACGCGCGCGACTCCGACTACCTCGTGCCCTGACACACCGGGGGTGCCGCGGAGACCGACGGTGCTCCGTACGGTGGGCCACCCGCGAAGCGGTCCCTCGGCCCACGCCCTACGCCGTTGCTCCGCACGACGATTCGCCCCGTCGCACGGAGCAACGGCATAGCCGACCGTCGGGGCACCCGCGCCGCCGACGCCGGCGTCACTCGTCGAACCAGAAGCCCCGGTCGCCGAACCAGCTGCCGTAGCCGCCCGCATCGCTCCCGCGCCCGGGGTGCCGCGCGCCGAGGTAGGAGCCGACGACCGCAGCACCGAGGTCGTCGAGCTCGGGCGCCACGACCCGGCCGTCCGCCCGCCGGGCGAGTGACTCGATGAAGCGCGCGAGACCGGGGTCCTCGCCCAGCCTGAAGAAGGTCGTCTGCGCCCCGAGCCGGCTCACCGCGTCGAGCTCGCGGACCGTCCTGGCGATCGTCAGGGGGTGCGGCGGGTAGTCGAAGAAGGTCTCCCCGTGCGGCTCGAGGTGCGCGGTGGGCTCGCCGTCGGTCACGACGAGCAGCACGGGCTGCGCGTTGGGGTGCTTGCGGAAGTGCCGGTGCGCCAGGAGCAGCCCGTGGTGGAGGTTGGTTCCCTTGTCCCAGAAGGCGTCGAGCGCGGTGAGCTCCTCGATCTCCATGACGCGCGCGTGCCGCCCGAAGGCGATCAGCTGCAAGTGGTCACCGCGGAAGCGGGTGCGGATCAGGGTGTGCAGCGCCAGCGCGGTCCGCTTCATCGGCACCCAGCGTCCGTCCATGGCCATCGAGAAGGAGGTGTCGACGAGCAGCGCGACGGCGGCCTGGGTGCGCGCCTCCGTCTCGGCCACCTCGATGTCATCGGTCGTGATGAGCCGACCACCGTCGGCGCCGGCACCCGCCCGGCGCAGCACGCCGTTGAGCACGGTGCGCGGGATGTCCCACGGCTCGGTGTCGCCGAAGGCCCAGGGCCGGGTCGCGCCCGAGCGCTCCCCCGCCGCGCCCGCCTGTCGCAGATCGCGCTGGCCCTGACGGCCGGACATGCGCTGCGCGATGTCACGGAGCAGGGCCTTGCCCAGCTGACGCATGGCCTTGGGCGTCAGCCGCAGGTGTCCCTCGGAGTCCCGGCGCAGCGCCCCGCTGCCGCGCAGGGCCTGCTCGAGCTCGCGGAGCGCACGGGCCTCGACAGCGGCGTCCTCACCGAGGAGCCGAGCGAGGGCGTCGAGGTCGATGTCGTCGAGCCGTGCTCCGCCGTAGGTCTGCGACACCTGCTCGGCCAGGGCATCGAGGCTCGCGATGTCCTGGAGCATCCCGGTCCCGTCGCCCAGGCCCAGCCCCTGGTCACCGCCGAAGCGCTCCGACCCGCTCCAGTCCTCTCCCGGACGCATGGCCTGCAGGTTGCCGTCGAGCCGCCCCAGTGCCTCCATCAGGTCGGGCGAGCCGAAGGCCTGCGCGGACAGCTCCATGAGCTCCTGGCGCTGCTCGGGCGTCATCGAGGCGAGCATCCGCTGGGCTGCGGCGGCTCGCTGGGCCATCGCGTCGACGAGCTCGTCGATGTCCTGAGGCCCTTCGGGGAAGAAGTCCCCGTGCTGGGCCATGAAGTCGTCGAAGTCCTGCGGCGTGTCCTCGCCGCGCTGGTGCTTCTCGAGCAGGGAGTTGAGATCGCGCAGCATCTCTCCGACAGCAACGCGGTCCTCGTCCGTGGCCCCCTCCAGCGCCTGCTTCATGCCGGCGAAGCGCTGGTCGAGCACCTCCCGACCGAGCAGGTCCTTGATCTGCTCGTAGTCGGCCCGCGCCTGCGAGGACTGCCACGGGTAGTCCTGCAGCTCGCTCACCGCCGCGGCCGTGGACGAAGGGAGCCCGTCGAGCCTCATCTCGGCGAAGGACCGGTCGGTCTCGTCCATCCGCACGTCACGGGCGAGCTGCTTGCGCTCCTCGAGCACCGCGCGGTCGAGCAGCTCGCGCACCTGCTGGAGGGTGCCGTCGAGGTTGTGCCGCTGCAGCATCTCCCGCCGCTGCTCGTGGATGCGTCGGGACAGCTCGTCGAGCCCGATCCGGTCGGACGTGCCCCGGCGCAGCAGCTCCTGCAGCGCCCGCTCGGGCGAGGAGCCACCCATGACCCGCTCGCCGATGTCGTCGAGCGCCTCGGCGATGTCGACGGGCGGGGCAAGCGGGTCACCCCCGGCGTAGCGACGAAATCGACTGCGGCTACTGGCCATACACGGTCTCGCCCCCAGCAGAGTCCTTGCCGACCTTGCGCGCCAGGTAGAGGCCCTCGAGCGCGAGCTCGGCGGCTGCGGCCTGCTCGCCGTCGCTCGTGGCCCCGAGCCGGTCGAAGAGCTCCTCGTAGACCTGCGCCTCCCCCAGCGCCGGCAGTGCGTCGAGGACGTCACGCGCCGTGACCTGCTCGCCGGTCGCGACCTCCGCGCCGTCCTCGATCGCGGCCACGAGCGGGCCGAGGTCGATGCCGCGCAGCAGGTGACGGACGGTGTCGGCCACGGCCGTGCGCAGCAGGTGGGTGAGCACCTCCTGCTCGCGGCCCTCCTCGCCGCTCTCGAACTCGATCTTGCCGCCGAGGACCTCGACCGCGGTCTCGAGGTCGACGATGCGGGCGACGGCCTCCCCTTCGTCCTGACGTGCCGCGCGGTGCAAGGCCGACGCGGCGATGGTCTCGGCCCCGGCGATGGTGAAGCGGGCGCTCACGCCGCTGCGCTGGTCCACGGACGAGGAGGCCCGTAGGTTGCGGGTGAACCGGGCGAGGATCTCGAGCAGGTGGTCGGGGACCTCGGCGACGAGGTGCGCCTCCTGCCGGGTGACGGCGACCTCGGCCTCGAGCTCCTGCGGGTAGTGCGTGCGGATCTCGGCGCCGAAGCGGTCCTTGAGCGGCGTGATGATCCGCCCGCGGTTGGTGTAGTCCTCGGGGTTGGCGCTCGCGAGGACGAGCACGTCCAGCGGCAGGCGCAGGACGTAGCCGCGGATCTGGATGTCGCGCTCCTCCATGACGTTGAGCATCGCCACCTGGATCCGCTCCGCGAGGTCGGGCAGCTCGTTGATCGCGACGATGCCGCGGTGGCTGCGCGGGATGAGCCCGAAGTGGATCGTCTCGGGGTCGCCGAGCGAGCGTCCCTCGGCGACCTTCATCGGGTCGACGTCGCCGATGAGGTCGGCGACGGAGGTGTCGGGGGTGGCGAGCTTTTCGACATAGCGCTCGTCGCGGTGCATCCAGGTCACGGGCAGGTCGTCGCCGAGCTCCTGGGCCCGGCGCCGCGAGGCGTGCGTGATGGGCTCGTAGGGGTGCTCGGCGAGCTCCGAGCCCTCGATGACCGGGGTCCACTCGTCGAGCAGCCCGGCGATGGTGCGCAGCAGGCGGGTCTTGCCCTGACCGCGCTCGCCGAGCAGGACGATGTCGTGCCCGGCGAGCAGTGCCCGCTCGACCTGCGGGATCACCGTGTCCTCGTAGCCGTGCAGGCCCGGCCAGGGGTCCTCACCGGCACGCAGGCGGGCCAGGAGGTTGTCGCGGATCTCGACCCGCAGCGGCTTGGCCTCGTGGCCGGCGGCGCGCAGTTCGGCGACGGTCGAGATGGTGGGGGCGGCAGTCGTGGTGCTCACCCTCCGCAGGCTAGCCCCCTTCGCTGTGGGCAGATCTGCTGCAGGCGGAATCCTGCCGGCATCCGGACGACCCAGCGCGACGGTGGAGGTATGAGCGAGACACCTACCCCTTCCCCCTTCGACGACCGGGCCCGACGCGAACTGCTGCGGCAGCGCGTCCTCGTCCTCGACGGCGTCCTCGACGACGACAACGGCACGCTGCTGATGTCCCAGCTGATGTCACTCGCCGCCGACGACCCGACGAACGACATCGCCCTGTGGATCCACTCCCCCGGTGGTTCCGTCCCCGCGATGCTCGCCATCCGCGACATCATGCGGCTCGTGCCCAATGACGTGAGCACGCTGGCGCTCGGGATCGCCTGCAGCGCAGGCCAGTTCCTCCTCTCGGCCGGCACTCCGGGCAAGCGGCGGGCGCTCCCGCACTCACGGATCCTGCTGCACCAGGGGTCGGCCGGCATCGGTGGCACGGCCGTCGACGTCGAGCTGCAGGCCGACGACCTGCGGCACACCCGCGACACGGTGCTCGGTCTCATCGCCGACGACACCGGTCAGCCGCTGGAGCGGGTCTTCGAGGACTCACTGCGCGACCGCTGGTACAGCGCGCAGGAGGCGCTCGACTACGGGTTCGTCGACGAGATCGTCACCAGCTACGCCGACGTCGTGCCGGGGGGCCGCACACCCACGGGCTTCCGCGGCGGCCTCGTCGGGAGCACCCGATGAGCACCTACCCGATCCCCAACGTCATCGCCCAGCACCCGCGGGGTGAGCGGGTCCTCGACGTCTACTCCCACCTGCTCGCCGAGCGCATCATCTACCTCGGCACGGCCATCGACGCGGGCGTGGCCAATGCCCTCATCGCCCAGCTCATCCACCTCGAGGCGGTGGCCCCTGAGAGCGACGTGCAGCTCTACATCAACTGCGAAGGGGGTGACCCCAGCGCGATGCTCGCGGTCCACGACACGATGCGCTACATCCGCCCCGATGTCGCGACCACCTGTGTGGGACAGGCGATCTCGGTCGGGGCCGTGCTCCTCGCGGCGGGCGCGCCGGGCAAGCGGTCGGCGCTCTCCCACGCCCGGGTCGTGCTGCACCAGCCGTCGGCCCAGGGCCGGGGGCCTATCCCCGACCTCATCCTGCAGGCCGACGAGCTCGTTCGGGTCCGGGCCGACATCGAGGGCATCCTCGCCCGGGCCACGGGGCGGACGACGGAGCAGCTCCGGGCCGACACCGACCGCACCCGGGTGCTCACCGCCGCGGCAGCGCTCGAGTTCGGGATCGTCGACGAGGTGATCGACGTGCGGTGAGCTCAAGCGGCCAGGGCGAGGGCGGAGGCGCTCCCCCTCGTCCTGGTCGGTTCCTGCAGTGACTCGGCGACCGAGAGGGTGAGGTCGAGCAGCGTGACGTCGAGTGCCCCCGCGACCGCGGCGATCATCTCGCTCGACGGCTCCTTGCGCCCACGCTCGATCTCGGAGAGGTACTGCATCGAGATGCCGGCTCGCTCGGCCGTCTCGTCGAGGGTGTCGCCCCGCTCGTGCCGCAAGCCGCGCAGGCGCTCGCCGAGGGCCTCGCGCCACAGTGGCTCGGCTGCTCGTCGTCGTCGCTGGAGCAGCGCCCGCTCGAAGGGGGTCGCCTCGCGGTGGGTGGTCTGGGCTGACTCGGCCATGCCTCAGCGTAGGACTGGCCGGCGGCGCTGCGGTGAGAGTTCCGCTCCCGGCAGAATCCGGGGGTCGAGTCGCGTCAGCGTGCCCGCGCTGTCGACCCGCGGAGCACGAGCTCGGGCTGGACGAGGAACTCCGCGCGGTGGGCCGTGCTGCCGCCGATCTCGTCGAGCAACGCGTCGACCGCTGCGGTCCCCATCGCCTCGACCGGCTTGCGCAGCGTCGTGAGTGCGGGATGGGAGAAGGCCGCCATCGGGCTGTCGTCGAAGCCGACGACGGAGACCTCCTCGGGCACCGAGAGCCCACGGGCACGGATGCCACGGACCGCGCCCAGCGCCATGATGTCGCTGCCGCACACGATCGCCGTGCACCCCCGGTCCAGGAGCGCACCGGCGGCCGCCTGCCCACCCGCCAGGGTGAAGAGCGAGTGCTCGACGTGGCCTGCGTCGAGGCCCCTGCGGCGCATCGCGTCGGCGAACCCGGCGACCTTGCGGGCGACGGGGACGAACCGTTCGGGCCCCAGCGCGAGACCCACTCGCTCGTGGCCCAGCTCGGCGAGGTGGCTCACGGCCATCTCCATGGCCGCGGCGTCGTCGGCCGAGACGAAGGGGGCCGAGATCCGCTCGCTGTACCCGTCGACGAGGACGAAGGGGATGCCCTGCGCCGCGATCTGTGCGTACCGCTCGTGGTCGGCCGTCATGTCGGCGTGCAGGCCGGAGACGAAGATGATCCCGTCGACGCCGCGCGCGATGAGCACCTCGACGAGGTCGTCCTCCGTCGACCCGCCCGGGGTCTGTGTGCCGAGCACCGGGATGTAGCGGTGTCTCGCGAGGGTCTGCTCGATGACCTGGGCGATCGCCGGGAAGATCGGGTTGCTCAGCTCCGGCATGATCAGCCCGACGAGACCGGCCTTCGTCTCCTTGGGCCGGCGGGGTCGCTCGTAGCCGAGCACGTCGAGCGCAGCCAGGACGGCCTGTCGCGTCGACGCGGAGGGGCCCGCCCGACCGTTGAGGACGCGCGAGACCGTCGCCTGGCTGACCCTGGCGTGGGCAGCGACGTCGGCGAGACGGGCTCCCGGGCGCGACTCGGTCATCTAGCCCAGCCACCACGCGGTCGTGTCAGCCGGCAGCACGGCCTCGTCGCCGTCGACCGCGAGCTCCGCCGATGCGAGCAGGAGGCCCCCGGGCAGCGGGAGGCGGACCTCCTCACTCGTGAGATTCGTCGTGACGACGACGGGCGCGCCGTCCTCGCCGCGCCGGACCAGGGCGAGGACGCCGTCGGGCGCGTCGAGCCACTCGACCTCGTCGCCGGCTCCGAGCGAGGGCTGCTCGCGGCGCACGTCGAGGGCGGAGCGGTAGAGCTCGAGGGTCGACCCGGCGACCCCGGTCTGGGCCTCGACGCTCAACTCGCGCCACGCGTCCGGCTGCGGCAGCCAGCTCGGGCCGCCCTCTCGTGGGCCGAAGCCGTAGGGCTGGCTCGTCCCGGACCACGGGATGGGCACGCGGCAGCCGTCCCGGAAGCCTTCCTGCCCGGCCGCCCGGTGGAAGGAGGGGTCGGCGCGGACCTCGTCGGGCAGGTCGGTGACGTCAGGCAGGCCGAGCTCCTCCCCCTGGTAGATGTAGGCGGAGCCGGGCAGGCCGAGCATGAGGAGCGTCGCGGCCCGGGCGCGGCGCAGGCCGAGGACCGGGTCGCCGGGCGTCACCATCTGGGTCCCCGAGCCGGGTGGGTTGCCCAGACGGGTCGTGTGCCGGGTGACGTCGTGGTTGGACAGGACCCAGGTCGCCGGGGCGCCCACCCGCCGCATCGCCTCGAGCGTCGTGTCGACGACCTCGCGAAGGGCGCAGGCGTCCCAGTCCGTCGCGAGGTAGGTGAAGTTGAAGGCCTGGTGCATCTCGTCGGGGCGGACGTAGCACGCCGACCGCTCGATGGTCGGGGTCCACGCCTCGGCGACGAGAACTCGCTCACCGGGGTACTCCTCGAGGACACGCCGCCAGTCGCGGTAGATCTCGTGGACACCGTCCTGGTCGAAGAAGGGCATCGGTGCGTTGCCGAGCAGGCCGACCTGACCGGTCCGACCGATGTCCGGCAGGCCGGGTGCCTTGACGAGGCCGTGGGCGACGTCGACGCGGAATCCGTCGACCCCGAGGTCGAGCCAGAAGCGCAGGACGGAGCGGAACTCCTCGCGCACGACCGGGTTGTCCCAGTTGAGATCCGGCTGTTGTGGGGCGAAGAGGTGCAGGTACCACTCGCCGTCCTCGACGCGGGTCCACGCCGGCCCGCCGAAGATCGACTCCCAGTCGTTGGGCGGCAGCTCGCCGGCCTCGCCCAGCCCCTCGTGGAAGTGGAAGAGCGCGCGGCTGGCGGAGCCGGGCCCCTCGGCGAGGGCCCGCTGGAACCACTCGTGCTCCTCGGAGCAGTGGTTGGGGACGATGTCGAAGATGACCCGCAGCCCGAGCTCGTGGGCATCGCGCACGAGCCCCTCCGCGTCGGCGGCGTCACCGAAGACCGGGTCGACCTTGCGGTAGTCGGAGACGTCGTAGCCGGCGTCGGCCTGGGGTGAGGCGTAGAAGGGCGAGATCCACACGGCGTCGACGCCGAGGTCCCGCAGGTGGGGCAGCCGTGCGCGGATGCCGGCCAGGTCACCGATGCCGTCACCGTCGCTGTCGGCGAAGCTGCGCGGGTACACCTGGTAGATGACGGCGCCGCGGTACCAGTCGGCCGCGTCCTCGTGGGCGAAGGGGGCGGCCGAGGCGGGCGCGGTGGGTGCGGTGGGTGCGGGATGGGTCATCGGTCTCTCTCGGTCGGGGTGAGTGCCGACCGACGGTAACGCAGCCGCAAGTTGCCGTGCAAGAGATCTGCAACTTGCTGCAAGCGCGTGTCGCGAGCCCTCAGGACCCCGCCCACGCGAGGTAGCGGTCCACCCGCTCGGGTCGGAGCACCTCACTCAGGGCCAGCTGGGCGCAGCCGACGACTCCGGCCTCCTGCCCGTGCGTGCTCGGCAGGATCTCGAGGTCCCGCGTCGCGAGTGCCGTCGCCTCCGCGTAGAGGGTCTCGCGCAGTCCCGCGACGAAGAAGTCGTAGCCCGCAGCCATGTCGCCACCGACGACGACCGCCCCGGGGTTGAGCAGGTTGACGACCCCGGACAGCACCTCGCCGACCCGCCGTCCGCTCTCGCGCAGCTGCCGACGCGCGGCGGCGTCGCCCTCGATGGCCCTGGCGACGAGCTCGCGCACGTGGGCCACCGGACGGTCCGCGGCCACCGTGTCCTGGACGAGCGCCCAGCCGCCCGCGACGGCTTCGAGGCAGCCCGTGCCACCGCACCGGCAGGCGCGTCCCGCCGCCGCCGGGGTGCGGGTGTGCCCGATCTCCCCGGCCGCGCCGAGAGCGCCCCGCAGGAGGCGCCCTCCGCCGAAGATGCCGACACTGATCCCGGTCGAGGCCTTGAGGGCGACGAAGTCGTCGAAGCGCCGACGGTGGCCGTCGGCCTCCGAGAGGGCGAGGACGGTCGCGTCGTTTTCGACGCGTACCGGGGCCTCCCCGTAGGCGTCGAAGAAGGGGGCGAGCGGCACGCCGTCCCACCCGGGCATGATCGGCGAGGACAGGCTCATGCCGCGCTCGGTGTCGACGGTGCCGGGCAGGCTGACCCCGATGCCCCGGACTCGTTCCGGCGGCACGTCGATCGATGCGAGGAGCTCCTCGAGTGCCCCGAGGATCCGCGGCATCATCTCCTCCGGCGATGCCCCGTCGGCGTGGTCGAAGGCCGTGGCGGCGAGGACCTCGCCGTCGAGGGCACACACCGCGGCCTGGGTCCGGCTCCGTCCGAGCGGGACGGCGAGGACGACCCCGAAGTCCGAGTTGAAGGTCAGGCGCGCCGGCGGGCGGCCACCTCCCGAGGGTTCGACGACTGTCTCGACGAGCAGCCCGGCCCTGAGGAGCGCGGACAGCCGAGCGGTCACGGCGGTGCGGGAGAGCCCGGTGACCCGACCGACATCGCCACGGGTCGTCGCTCGCCCTTCGCGGATGAGTGCGAGGACCTCCCCGGCAGTGGCGGGCGCGGAGGGGGCAGGCACCGCGTCATTCAACCACGCAGGACTTTAGTTCTTTCGAATACTGACTTTTGTATTGCCAGCGTTCATAAGTTTCCCTAGGCTCACCGCCCATGAACGTGACCGCGCCTCTCGAGGCCACCGACTTCGTCATCTTCGGAGGCACGGGCGACCTCGCCCTCCGCAAGCTGCTCCCCGCGCTGCTGCTCCGACTGCGCGACGGCCAGCTGCCCACGCGGACGCGCGTCGTCGCCGTCTCGCGCGCCGGTCTCGACGACGCCGGCTACCGCGACAAGGTGCGCGGCGCGCTCCCGGAGTTCGTCCCCGGCGTCACGTCGGGCGAGATCGACGACTTCGCCGCGCGGCTCGAGCACGTGTGCCTCGACGTCGACGAGCCGGACGACTGGCACGCACTCGGGGATCGCCTCCGCGAGCGGGCGAACCCGGTCCGGGTCTTCTACCTCGCCGTCGGGCCGGCCCTCTTCGGGACGATCTGCCACCGCCTCGACGAGATCGGGCTCGTCCAGCCGAGCAGCCGTGTCGTCCTCGAGAAGCCGCTCGGGCACGACCTCGCCTCTGCCCGGGAGATCAACGACTCCGTCGGCGAGGTCTTCGCCGAGTCGCAGATCTTCCGGATCGACCACTACCTCGGCAAGGAGAGCGTGCAGAACCTCCTCGTGACGCGCTTCGCCAACTCGGTCTTCGAGCCGCTGTGGCACGCCACGGCCATCGACCACGTGCAGATCACGGTCGCCGAGTCGGTCGGTGTCGGGAGCCGCGGCGGCTACTACGACAGTGCAGGCGCGATGCGCGACATGCTGCAGAACCACCTGCTCCAGCTCCTCTGCCTCGTCGCGATGGAACCCCCGACCCAGGTCGCCGGTGAGTCGGTGCGCGACGAGAAGCTCAAGGTCCTGCAGGCCCTCACGCCGTTCGAGGACCTCGACGGCGCGTGCGTCCTCGGGCAGTACACGGCCGGTCTCGTCGACGGCGCGGCCGCCCCCTCCTACGTCGAGGAGGTCGAGGCGCCGAGCCGGACGGAGACCTTCGTCGCGCTCCGGGCGGAGGTCCGCAACTGGCGCTGGGCGGGCGTCCCCTTCTACCTGCGCACCGGCAAGCGGATGCGCGAGCGCTGCTCCGAGATCGTCGTCGCCTTCAAGCCGACCCCGCACCCGATGTTCCCCGGCAGCGAAGGGACGCAGGAGCCGAACAGGCTCGTCATGCGCCTCCAGCCCGACGAGAGCGTCAGGCTCCACCTCGTCGCCAAGGAGCCCGGACCCGGCGGGATCCGCGTCCGCCCCGTCTCGCTCGACCTCAACTTCTCCCAGGCCTTCGGCGCACCCTCCCCCGACGCCTACGAGCGACTCCTCATGGACGTCGTGCGCGGCAACACGACGCTCTTCATGCGCCGCGACGAGATCGAGGCGGCCTGGCGCTGGGTCGAGCCGATCATCCGTGGGGTCGGTGCCCGCCGACCCCGCCCCTACGCGGCCGGCACCGACGGCCCCGCCGCGGCCGACCTGCTGATCGAGCGTGACGGACGCTCCTGGAACGAGGACGTGACCCGATGAACCCTACCCTCCACCCCGTCATCGACGACGTGACCACCCGACTCCGCGAGCGGAGCGCGACGACCCGCCGGGCCTACCTGTCACGGGTGCGTGCCGCCGCCGACCGCGGACCCGCCCGCGGCCGGCTCGGCTGCGCCAACCTGGCCCACGGCTTCGCCGGAGCACCTCGGGAGGCGAAGGGGGACCTGCGCGGCCTGGTCAAGCCCAACATCGCGATCGTCACGGCCTACAACGACATGCTCTCCGCGCACGCCCCCTTCGCCGGCTACCCCGAGACGCTCAAGAAGGCGGTGCTCGGGGCGGGCGGCATCGCGCAGGTCGCCGGCGGCGTGCCCGCGATGTGCGACGGGATCACCCAGGGACGCGACGGCATGCAGCTCTCGCTCTTCAGCCGTGACGTCATCGCGATGTCGACCGCTGTGGCGCTCTCGCACGACATGTTCGACGGCACGCTCCTGCTCGGCGTGTGCGACAAGATCGTGCCGGGCATGCTCATCGGTGCGCTGTCCTTCGGCCACCTGCCGACCCTCTTCGTGCCCGCGGGTCCGATGACCTCGGGACTGCCGAACGGTGAGAAGGCGCGGGTGCGGCAGGAGTACGCCGAGGGCAAGGTCGACCGGCGCGCCCTCCTCGACGCGGAGGCCAGCTCGTACCACTCCGAGGGCACGTGCACCTTCTTCGGCACAGCGAACAGCAACCAGCTCCTCATGGAGGTCATGGGCCTGCACCTGCCGGGAGCCACCTTCGTCAACCCCGGCACGCCACTGCGGGAGGCGCTGACCGTCGAGGCCGGGCGCCGGGTCACCGAGCTCGCGCTCGCCGGGCAGGCGCCGCTCGGGGAGGTCGTCGACGAGCGGGCGGTCGTCAACGCGTGCGTCGCGCTCCTCGCAACGGGCGGCTCGACGAACCACACTCTCCATCTCGTGGCCATCGCGCGGGCCGCCGGCATCATCCTCTCTTGGGACGACCTCGCCGACCTGTCGACGGTCGTGCCCCTCCTCGCCCGCATCTACCCCAACGGCTCCGCGGACGTGAACCACTACGCGGCGGCGGGCGGGCTCGCCGTCACCGTGCGCACCCTCCTCGAGCACGGACTGCTCCACGAGGACGTCCTCACCGCGGATGGCCGGGGCCTGCGGCGGTACACCCGTGAGACGCGGCTGCGCGACGGCGAGGTGGTGCGTGAGGAGGGACCGGCAGAGAGCCTCGACGAGTCCGTGCTGCGGACGGTGGACGCCCCCTTCGCCACGGACGGCGGTCTGCGGGTCATCGAGGGCAACCTCGGTCGCGGCGTCGTCAAGGTCTCCGCGGTCGCGCCGGAGCACCGGAGCGTCACCGCACCGGCGCGGTGCTTCGACGACCAGCACGACCTGCTGCGCGCCTTCGAGGAGGGCAGCCTCGACGGCGACCTCGTCGCCGTGGTCCGGCACCAGGGTCCGGCGGCCAACGGGATGCCGGAGCTGCACAAGCTCACGCCCGCGCTCGGGGTCCTCCAGGACCGAGGCCACCGGGTCGCGATCGTCACCGACGGCCGGATGTCCGGCGCCTCGGGCAAGATCCTCGCGGCCATCCACGTCACGCCCGAGGCCAGCCTCGACGGCCCGCTCTGCCGCGTGGTGGACGGCGATCTCGTCACCGTCGACGCGGATGCCGGGACCTTCTTCGTCCACGACGACATCAGTGCGCGGGAGGCGCACCTCGTCTCCCACGACTTCACGGGCACCGGCCGTGAGCTCTTCGACAACATGCGCGCGTCGGCCGGCCCGGCCGACGAGGGCGCGTCCTTCTTCTTCTCAGGTGGTCACGCATGAGCCTTCTCGACATCTCCCCCGTCATCCCCGTCGTCATCCTCGAGGACGCCAGCCGGGCGGTCCCGCTCGCACGGGCCCTCGTCGCGGGCGGCATCGACATCATCGAGCTCACCCTGCGCACCTCGTCCGCGCTCGAGTCCATCGAGCGGATCGCCGAGGAGGTGCCCGAGATCACCGTCGGGGCGGGCACGGTCGTCGACCCGGCGCAGGCGGGGCAGGCTGCAGCGAAGGGGGCGAGCTTCCTCGTCTCCCCGGGCGCCACGGACCCCCTCCTCGACGCGATGACGGAGACCGGGCTGCCCTTCCTCGCCGGCACCGCGACCGTGAGCGAGATGCTCGCCCTGCGCGAGCGCGGCATCCGCGAGGCGAAGGTCTTCCCCGCGCGGGCCTCGGGTGGTGCTCCCTTCCTCCAGGCGGTGCACAGCCCGGTGCCCGACATGCGCTTCTGCCCCACGGGTGGGATCGGCCCGGCCGACGCCGCCGACTACCTCGCGCTCCCCAACGTCGGCTGCGTCGGCGGCTCGTGGATCACCCCCGCGGCCGTGGTCGAGGTCGCTGACTGGGGCGAGATCACCCGCCTCGCGAGCGAGGCGCTCGCGGTGGCCGGGACCATCCGTGCCTGAGCACGTCGTCGGGGTCGACGTCGGCGGGACGACGATCAAGTCCGCCCTCGTCGACGCCGGCAGCGGCATCCTCATGGGACAGCGATTCGTCGCCGACACCCCCCGGCCGGCCACGCCGGCGGCGATCTCCGAGTGTGTGGCGGAGATCGTGCGGGCGTTGGCACCGACCGACGCCACCCCCGTCGGCATCGCCCTCCCGGCCGTCGTCCGGCGCGGGGTGGTCGAGACGGCCGCGAACATCGACCCGTCGTGGATCGGGTACCCCGTCGAGGACTCGCTCCACACGGCACTGGCGCGCCCCGTCACGGCCGTCAACGACGCCGATGCCGCCGGCATCGCCGAGACCAGGCGGGGCGCCGCGGCGGCAGGCTCCGGTGTCGTCGTCGTGACGACCCTCGGCACCGGCATCGGCAGCGCCCTCCTCGTCGACGGCACCCTCGTGCCGAACACCGAGCTGGGTCACCTGCCCATGTCGGGCCGCCCCGCCGAGCACCTCGCCTCGACCGCGGCCCGGGAGCGGGAAGGGCTCTCGTACGTGAAGTGGGCGGAGCGGCTCACCGCCTACTACGGGCTCCTCGAGAGCCTCCTCACCCCCGACCTCATCGTCGTCGGCGGGGCGGTGAGCGCATCGGCCGACCGGTTCCTCCCGCACGTGCGCACCCGCGCCCCGATCGTCCCGGCAGCGCTCGGCAACGACGCGGGGGTCATCGGCGCCGCTCTGGCAGGCCGACGGGTCGCCGACCAACCCGTGGTGATGCCCGCGGCCGGATGACGATGGGGTCCTCAGTCGGGCCGGGCTCGTCGGTGACCTTCACGGCTTCATCCTGATGCCGGGAACGGTCCGATCGACGGTGTAGGCGTGTGCTGCGGTGATGTGCCGCTCCTGACGATCGATGACAGCGGCCACGTCCGTGGACTTGAGGATGTCGTCGAACTGCTGGCGGGAGTCGGCTCCGATGACCAAAGCCGCGTGGTGGCGGCGGTGCGCAGGGCCCGCGTGGTTCACGCCCGGGGTGCTCCACATGGCTGCGATGTAGCGCATGAAGGTGTACGTGCGCAGATCCTGGGCGCCGGCCCCGTGCAACGCTCGTCCCAGCTCGTCGTGGATGAAGGTGCGGAAATCACGGGACCGGGTGCCCTTGCGCTGCCGGATCATGACGACGGTCCGATGCCCGACGCTGTCGTCGAGTCGTTCGGTCCACCACCGCCCTCGAGACTGGCCGGTCTGGTAGCCGATGACGGTCTCGAAGGGGTTCTGCTCGTCGAAGTAGACAGCCTTGGAGTGCGGGATGTTGCGGACGGCTCCGACGACACCCGCGAAGCGGAGCTCGGCGATCCCGTCGTAGTCCTCAGGACTGATGGTGCCGACCATCCCGGTCGCCGGCCGCACGGTCGGCGAGCAGTTCTCCGGTGGTCGTCGCCGAGGTGTCGACCCGAACGGCGCCCTCGGTGGTCTGGACCCACCAGGCGTCGGCGGTTCGAAGGATCGAGATGCTCATGAGGTTGCCACTTGTCTCACCATCGCCGAGGCGGTGCGAATGATTGGCTGGAGTCGGTCGAGCTTCTACCGGCACCGTACGAAGTAGGAAGGCCGAACTGCCGACGAGGTTGGTCACGTCTCGAGGTCGCGCGCCAGCCTCGCGACCTCGTCGTCGGTGAGCACGATCTCGAAGTGCTGCCCGCCGATCTCGAAGACCACCCGGGTCGGCCTGTCGTCGTCGCCGTCACCATCCGGAGACCGCGGCGACAGCGGGATGACGTCACCCATCGCTGTCGACCTCATGGCCGTCAGCGCGGATGATCGTGAGCATCCTGCTCGCCGGCCACACCTCGGTGCCCACGACCTCCTCGAAGGTCACGACGAGCACCGGGTCGCCCGAGGAGTTCTGGCCGCCGTCCTCGACGCTGGCCACGGTCAGACCCAGCCGGACGACCTCGTCGCCGGATCGCAGGTCCGACACGGCGACGCCGAGCACCTCACCGGGGGTATCCTCCGGCACTTCGTCCCAGCTGTCCCATACGTCTCGGAACCACACGGCCAGCGCACGATGCAGTGCGGTGCCGGGTTCCACGTGGCGGGTGATCGTCTCGTCGCCGTCAAGGGCCTCGACTCGGGCATCTGCGATGCGACCGCCCGGCGAAATGTCGGCGTGGGCCACGATCATCGGTCCGGCGGTTCCGGGCTCAGGCTCCACGATGCTCGCCATGAGAGAGCACCCCAGGGACGTCGTCGTCGACATGTCGAGGATGACCTCGTCGGGGGCGTCGGCAGCAGAGATGGTGGCCTCGAGTCGCTCGAGCTCGGTCGCCAGCAGCGCAGAAAGGTTCTCGGTCATCCGATCACCGTGCCACCGTGGGATGTCTCAGAAATCCCCTGTGTCCGGATCAGTGCGAATGAGACACCGAGACGGCCCGGTCGCGGCTGCTGCCGACCGGGACCGCGATGTCTCGTCAGAGATGACCACGAGACACGGCAGCCAATGTCCGGTTGGCCTCATCGAGGCGGTGGGAGGCTGTCGACATGGCCACCTTCAGTCCTCGGGTGATGCGCCTGCTCTCGACGGAGTTGACAGACACCCCACTACGGCAGATTGATGCATTGTTCGACGACCATGGCATCCAGCTCGGGCCACCGCAGCCAAGCGAGCGTGACGAGAGCGTCAGGCGTGAACGGATGCGCAGATACTTGTCCACACTCGACCTGGAGACCGCACCCGATGCGGGCAAGCTGGCGGCCGTGCTCAGCGAGCTACTGCAGCAAATTGTGGGGGAGACGACCGATGCAGAGTCGATGGACAGCGCGCGACGAGACAAGTGGGTACGGATCCTGCGCGCGGACGGATTCGATGTCAACGAGGCAACGGGCGAGGTGCGTGTCGCGCGGCTGGCAGGGGCTGCTCTGACTGAGCACGCTCTCAATGCCCTGGAAGACCCCGACGCGATTCTTGACCATCTTCGCCGTTTGGGGGACAGCGTTGATTCAGACCCGCGCCTGGCGATCAGCACCGCCAAGGCGCTGATCGAATCCACCGCGAAGTGCGTCCTGACTGCGCGAAACCAGACGTACACCCGTGCCGCCAAAGTCCCGGCACTCGTGAATGCCGCGCAGGAGTCGCTCGGGCTCGCGGCGAAGTCCGTGAGCGACGAAGATCGGGCCCCTGCGCCAAGCGCTGCAATCGCTGGTCACCCTCACACAGAGCGTGACCGAGATCAGGAATCAGGTTGGCGTCGACCATGGCGCTGAAGAAGTGCCCGCTTGGGTTCGGCCTCGACATGCTCGTCTCGTCGTAGGTTCCGCGCACGTGTGGTGCCAGTTGATGCTGGAGACGCTCGCGGACCCGTCGGCACCTTGGCGGCGTGATGGTCATGGCATCACCGTCACTGAGCCCTGAGCAACGTTCCGCGAGGCAGACGACGCTGTCGGTAGCTGGTGCCAACATGAACCACATGACCGCTACAGCTCCGGCCTGGCGCCCATGACCCTCAACACCGATGCCGTCCCCTTGGGCGAACGAGCGTGGCAGGGAATCCTGGACCACGTCGTGGCTGTCGGCGACGCGGCTGAGACGACGTACCTAGAGGCGAAAAGCACGCTGGATCTCACCAGCAAGGCCGGGACGGCGAAGGTGGCGAAGTTCCTGCTGGGGGCAGCCAATCGACTTCCGCACGAAGCGATCCGACACTTTCACGGATACGCCGTCCTTGTGATCGGTGCGGAGGCAGGCACGGCCCGTGGAGTGCGGCGCGGCCTCGAGGCGCACGAGCTCGAGGACCGACTGCGGCCGTACCTCGGATCGCAGTTCCCACCGTTCGAGTTCGGCCGGCTCAACGTTGATGCCGAGCATGAGGTGCTGTTCATCATCGCGCAGCCACCGCAGGACGGTCAGCCGCCCTTCCCATGCCACAAGACCTACCAAGGCGATGACCGTCGCGACAACCTCGAAGACGGTGCGGTGTACGTGCGTGGCGCCAGCAACACCAGGCCAGCTCGCAGCGGTGATCTCCTGGCGCTCGTCCAACGCGCGAAGGGCGGCGCGAAGCCCCCGCTGGACCTCGACGTGCAGATCGTCGGACCGGTCAACCGAGTTGATCGTGTCGAGGAGGTGCTGGAAATCCTCTATGACGGGGAGGACGAGCGGTTCCGAAGGCAACTAACGGGCCGCCCAGCTTCTCCGCTGGCATTCCAGCCGCTCGCGTTTGGTCGTCAGCCGCTATCGCCAGAAGAACGTGCTGAGAGGCTCGCAGCGTGGCGGCTGGATCGAGGCTCGAATATTGCTCGTGGCCGTGAGTACCTCCTGGGCGTCGGACTGGCTGGATCCGGCATCCGCGTCACAAGTCACGGACGGTACGTTGCCCGGCCGCAGATCGTCTTGACGTTCCATCGTTGCGAAGCGTTCGACTTCCGCGACGCCGAGGATGCCGTACTCGACAAGGTGCTGGAACCGGTTGTGCGAGCTCGCGATCCGTTCAGCGGTGCAGCACGCCTTGACGCGCTCAGGCTCCGTCCTCATGCCTATCCCGTGGCCTGGGAGAACATAACTGAAGACGTCGAGGTCGTCCTGAGTCCGGCCTCTCTGCGGCCCGACACGCCATGGTCGACCCAGGGGGACGATTACGTGGTTGTTGCGCGTGACCTCGAAGCGAGCACCGTTGCGGTGACCTGGACGCTCACCGAGGAGGACAGCGACGTGGTGACCCGAGGAGAGATCGCGGTGCCAACTCGGGCGGTCGTCATGGCTTCCGACTTGCTCTTTCAAGTCTTCCCCGTAGACGCCGGTGATGGAGACGGCGGCTCCGCCAAATGAGACCTGTCAGGAGTTCATCGCGGCAGGTATTGCCCAGTGCCACCGGCAGCGCGACCATTGACGCATACAGGGGGTGACGATGGCCACGATCAAGGTGACTCAGGACCAGGTCGACAACGCTCGGCTGCTGATGGCTCTGGATCGGGCGGACGGGCGCCAGAGCGAAGAGTGGATCATCCGTTTGGCAAGTGCCCGGTCGGCACCGCCCGAGTTGACCAACCAACAGCACGAATCGTCGAGTCCCGACGATCGGCACCGCCCGGCGGCTGACTGAGCATTCACGGACCCTCGGCACGACAGGAAAGCCCGACAGCCGGAGCTGTCGGGCTTCATGGATGTGACTGGCTAGTTGATGACCTTCCCGGCCGCGATGAGCTCGCGAACTCGCCGCTGCTGCGCATAGTCGCCGAAGTGGTCGACTGCCGAGAGGAGGTCGATCTCCTCCTCCAGCGCGAAGCGGATGCCCTCGTGCCGGTCGGCGGAGCCACCGAGCACGCTCATGCCGCCCATCTCGTCCAACTGCGAGAGCTGCAGGAACGACCGGTGAACGAAGTCCGTGGTCAGGCCGTCCTCGGTGTCCACGACGTCGGGCACGTAGTCCAAGCCCGGCATGAGGCCCATGGCCTGCGTGTCGTAGCCGAGCCGGTCGAGTTGGGTCGTGTGCATGGTGATCTCTCCTCTACATCAGGGCGGCCACGTCTTGATCGCGGCACTTCTTCAGACCCTCGATTAGACCCGGGCCGGGCGTTCGCCCGGCCTCATGTAGCCGGGGAGGACGCCTTCCTCATAGAGGCATTTCACCGATGTCACATTCTCTCAAGGAGCGCCGGCAGATGCCACCGCGACGCTCCGTAGAGTTGGCCCAGCTCGAGGTTGCTCCACGGCGCTCAGGAGGAAGCCGATGTCAGTCGCCCAGCAGGACGTCGATGCCTTAGTCGCCTACTGCAGGAACACACTCGGAGAACAGGAGCTCTGGATCGAGCCAGAGGGGTACCCGAGCAGTCTCGCGTTGTGCTTGATCGACTCGATCTACTCGACCGGATCGCACTACCGATCAGTGGTCAACGTGGTGAACCGATATCGGACAGCCCATGGACACAACGACGGCGCCGCCGCCCTTCTGCAATCGATGGCCGCGGCCGGTGGCGCTCGTGCATGGGCGGAGACCGTCGCGGACAACCTGAAGCCTGCGCACACGAAGCCCGGTGCACTGCTGAAGGCCGAGGTGATCCAGCAGGCCGCCCAGCTCATGGTCGACCACGACATCGACACTGTTGAGGACTTGGTCGCGGTGGTCAGGGCGAGCCCCACGGACAACCCCATCCACAACGCATGGAAGAAGCTGCCGAGCCAGCGCTCCGGTGTGACGTACTCCTACCTGCTGCTGCTCGCGGGCCTGCCGTCGGTGAAGCCGGACCGCATGATCCTGAGGTTCTTGCAGCAGGCGCTTGGAGCCGAGGTGGTGCTCACCACCAACCACGCGATCGAGTTGGTCATGGCTGCCGCGCAGGTGCTCGAGGTCAGCCCGCGAACCCTGGACCATGTCATTTGGCGAGCAGCTTCCGGTCGCGAACTCACCGCCTGACAGCGGTCGGCGCGTCGTCGGATAGCTGCGCAGGGTCGGCCGGGCTCAGCGAGCGACGAGCCTCTGCGCCGATCGGTCGTACTCGAAGTTCACGATGTCGCCGGAGATGATCAGGTGGATCGCCTGATTGATGACGTCGAGCGGGACGACGTACCACTCGGTGGGGTCATACCTTCGGCCCTTCCGGTCGGCCTGGGTCAGGTCCAGTCTTACGTCAGCGAAGACCCTGTGCAGCAGGTTCTCGAGCGCCGATGCCCGCATGTTGTAGGTGCGGTAGCTAGCTACGACTTCCACCGGGGCCATCAGGTAGGTCGGCGACGTCTCGGCGTTCTTGATCCGCGCCTCGACGGTTCCTCGCGTGAAGCCGATCTTGTGCAGGTTGTCGATCTGGGCGATCTGCGGATCATCGCTGAGCGACCGGAGAACGTAGATGTTGCCGCTGGCTGTGTCGCCCTCGAGGATCTCCTCGGCGTCGCTGAGGCCAGTCTGGACGACCGACTGACCGTCCTGCTCAAACAATCGGATCGACAGCGACTGCCGGTACATCGAGGACTCGGTGCCGTTCTCGAAGATGACGCGGAGCCGCTGCTTCTGCTCGGGCTTGCCGCCGACGATCATCTCGCGGGTCTCGCCGACCTCCGCGACGAAGAGCATGACCCCGTTGAGGACGAAGAACCGGCCCTCCGTGACGGTGCGCAGACCCTTGAACTGCGCGATCTGGGCAGTTCCGTCCGCCAGTTCGGCGTGCTTGGTCTTGAAGAGGTGCTCGAACCGGTCGAAGTCGAGACACTTCTTGCGCTTGGCGACCGAGTCGGCCTCCTCGGGCGCCTTGCGCACCGGGAGGTCTGACACGTCCAGCAGCCCGGACTCGTCGTCGAGGAGGTCGAGTTCGTCGTCGCCGAGCAGGTCATCGATCGATGCGGGGGCCTCCGGTGTCTCCAGCAGACCGAACTCGTCCAGGGGCTTGAGGGCCGCGATCTTTTCCTCGTTGGCGAGTATCCCGTCGAGGCGGGCTCCGAGCTTCCGTTCGGCGATCTCGCGAGTCGTGGAGTCAGGCACGCGGCCGTGCGTCCGTCGGAACTCGACCACCTCCAGGAATGCCCGTTCCAGACGGTCGGCCGCCGTGACCTTGGTCGGCTTCTGAGGTGCGTCCAGAAGGCCATCGACGTCTGATTCCAGCAGAGCATCGATGCTGGTCGGCGCAGCCGCGTCAGCAGCGTCCAGATTGGTCTCGCTCATACCTCGTCTGCCTTCTCGGTCGTCCGCTGGGCTGCCTCGCGCTCCTGCTTCTTCCTCTGTAGGAACAGCACGATCTCGGCGTATCTCTTCTCCGTCGGCTCGTCCGATCGCACGTTCGGGCGTCGACCGTTCACCTTCGCCCACTGCTGGACCTTCGGCCAGGCGGCCAGGGCTTCCTCCTCGGTGATCTCGACCCGGGTGGCCGTGATCGCGTCGGAGATGATCCGCAGGACCGATGGTGTGACGGACTTCGACATGACCTCGAAGGCGCGCTGGAACGGGTTGACCGAGTCGATCAGGTTGATGTTGATGTCGTCGATGTTCACGAACTTCTCGGACATCTTGATGAACCGCTTGTCGCCGACCTGGCGCACTTCGCCGTTCTTGATTACGGAGTCGACGACGACCTGCTGGCGCAGCTCCTCGACCTGCGACTCGTCCAGGTCGGGGTACCGCTCGCGGATGATCTTGGGGATCAGCACCTTGTTGGTCGTCTCCGGGTCGACCGACCCGGCCGCCGCTTTCGCGAACGTGTCGTCCTGCAGGATGGTCGCCTTGAGGTCGTTGAGGTCGGTCTCGACGATCTGCTTCACCCGCGGTGTTGACGGCTCCTTGAAGCCCTTGATCTTGATGACCCCGGGTGGGGTGGCGTCGTCGTCCGCCGAGCGCTTCGTCTTGAACTCGAAGTTCTGCGCCAGGACCTGTTCCATGAGCAGCGAGGCGGTGATCGCCTTGAGCATGTTGTTGACGGACACCTTCACCTCGCTCTGGGAGGCGTCCGGCTCGGCGATCAGATTGGTGAACTGAGCGTGGTCCTTGCCCGGCGAGTCGCGGGTGACACGCCCGATGATCTGGATGACCTCGGTAAGCGACGCGCGGTAACCGACGGTGAGGGCGTGCTGGGCGTACGGCCAGTCGAAGCCCTCCTTGGCCATTCCGAGAGCCAGAATCACGTCGACGGCGCCAGAGTCCTTAGATGCAACCGTCGACAGGTAGTGCAGCGTGTCAGCGCGCTTCTTCTGATCGGTGTCGTCGACGAGGTCGGCCAGGCGGAGCATTGCTCCGGTATCGGCCCGTCGGATGGTGATGATGCCGGTGTCGCTGTCGGTGGACTCGACGTGGCCGATCGAGTCGATGATGAACCCGACCTCCTCGATCTTGTCCTTGGTGGACTCGCCCGAGTTCACGTTCGGGATGTGGATGATCGTCTTCTTGTCCAGGTCCAACACCTCGCTGATCGCGTCGGTGTAGCGCCCCTGGTAGAAGTGGTGCCCGATGCCGAGCGAGTGCAGGTGCTCGTACCCGTTGAGCTGGTCATAGTAGTTAAATGTCACCGGTGTGAACCGGGCCTCGTCCTCGGCCGACAGCACCGGCACCGAGTCGCCACGGAAGTACGAACCGGTCATCGCTACGATGTGCACGTCGGAGCCGTTCATGACCTCACGCAGGAGTGCTCCGAGGCGGCTGGACTCGGTGTCGGCGGAGACGTGGTGGAACTCGTCGATCGCGAGCACGGTGCCGTCGAAGGCGTCGGGCGCCAGCTTCTCGAAGGAGAACCGCAGGGTCGCGTGCGTGCAGACCAGGACGGCATCCGGACCGTTGAGGAAGTCGATGAAGGCGCCGACCTTGCCCTGCGACGAGCCAGGGTCACACAGGTTGTGCTCGGGCTTGACCTCCCAGTCGGCGAAGAACCCGAACTTGGTCAAATTGGTCGAGGCGAAGGACCCACCGATCGACCGCTCCGGCACCGCGACGATGACCTTCTTGCGACCCTGGTTGTAGAGCTTGTCGAGCGCGATGAACATCAGCGCACGGGACTTGCCCGACGCCGGCGGGGCCTTGATCAGCAGGTGCTGGGCGTCGCGCTTGGCGAAGGCGCGCTGCTGCATCTCGCGCATGCCCATGGGGTCGACGTGCACCGAAGCACCCGTCTGGGCATAGGTCACATCGACAATGTTGACCGGCTTCTTGATCGCGTTCACCTGCGTGCACCCCTGGTCTTCTTCGCGGGAGCCTTGGCGGCCTCCTCGGCAGTCATGGCTTCATACATACCGAAGAGGTGCGACAGCCGTTGCTCGTCGGTCTCGTAGCCGCGCTTGGAGTAGATCGAGTCGACTAGCGCGTCGACCTCGGCATGGGCCTGACGGAGGTCATCCGGCATGAGGTCCGGGTCGTACAGCTCCGCCAGGGTTCGCTCGCAGTGGTACTCGCGAACGTCGAGCACCCGAAGAGCCACCGTGGTCAGTCGATCCTTCAGCCCATCGGTGAGCGGCGGCACTGGAAAGTTGTTGTACACGATGGTGTTCGAGTATTGGTAGTCGAGTCGCATACGCCCAGAAACCGCGCTCACCCAGGCCATGTGCATTCTCGAAGTGAGCAGTGCGAATACCCACGGTTCGGCGTCGTAAACGGCGAAGCCCTTGTTCGAGATGACCACGTCCGGCCCGAGGAAGCCGATCGGGATGTAGGTACGCCGCTCGGACGAGATGCTTGGGACGATAATGGAGTTGGTGGGCTTGTAGCGAACTTCGCCGAAGCGATACGGAATTTCCGCAAGCTTCTTAGTCGAAGGTCGGTCGCTCACGCTTCGGTTCTGCTCCACGCGATCGATCCGGCCCGCTATTTCGGGGATCGAATAGGCTTCGTCAAGTTCCGACGACTCGATCCACAATGCGTACCTGTCAGTGCTTGAGATGAATTCACTGGCGCCCATGAAGCGCTTAATGAACTTCGCCGCCCGCGGCGCTCCCTGTAGGAGGAGAGCCCGATCTGCTTCTGAGAGAACAAGGGCACCACCCTCGTTGGGCATACTCCCGAAGGACATGGGCGGGAGGATCGAGATCGGCGTCGTTCGCTTTAGTACGAATATGTTCTCGCCGTCGGCAAGGTACCCGTTGATGTTGGTGGCGGTGATTTGGAGATCTCCGGTGTACAAGTACTTCGGCGCACGCGATGCGTTTCGCAGGCTGATGACCGAGACGGTGACGCCCGCATTACGCTTGGCATTGTTTTCCCACTTGAAGGATGTGTACGCGTATCCAATCTCGACGCCTCGGGCGAAGATCATAGGAAACATCAGTCCGACGTGCTCGCCCTGAGATACGGAGTTCGTGGTCACAAACGCCAGTTCTGCGCGCGTGCCTTCAATGTAGTCGACACCCTTGACGAACCAGAGGGCGATGTAATCGAGGTTCTTGCTGTATGGACGGCGTCCGAACACAAACGGGTAGTCTGCCTTCATTTCTGCCGATTGGGTTTTTGCGCCCTTGTAGGGCGGATTTCCGATGATGTAGATCTCGGTCGAACCATCGTTCGGGCAGACCAAGTCCCAGTCGATCCGAGTCGCGTTCCCTGCCTGGATCTGTCCGGTCTCCTTGAGCGGGATCAGCGGGATCGAGACGTTGAACTTTTCCTTGAACTCTGTGTTCATCTGGTGCTTGGCGATCCAGAGCGAGAGGATCGCGACCTCGACGGCGAAGTCGTCGATCTCGATGCCGAAGAAGTTCTCGATATTGATCTTGGACTCGGCGAAGAGCACCTGGTGCTTGGGGTCGAGGTCGGCGAGACGCTCGAGGATCGCGTGCTCGATCTTGCGCAGTTCCTTGTAAGCGATGACCAGGAAGTTGCCGGATCCACAGGCGGGGTCGAAGACCTTGATCGCGCTGATCCGCTCCAGCAGGGCCTCGAGTTTCCTGACGCTGTCGAACCCGGAGTCCAGCTGCTCCCGGATGCCGTCGAGGAACAGCGGCTCGATGGTCTTCAGGATGTTCGGCACTGACGTGTAGTGCTGACCAAGGTCCGAGCGCTTGCCGGGCGAGACGATCGCTTGGAACATCGAGCCGAAGATGTCGGGGTTGATCTCGCTCCAGTTCAACGTGCCGAGTTCGATCAGCCGGTCGCGGGCGGCCTTGGTGAACGTCGGCACCTCGAGGCCAGCGCTCAACGTGAAGAGCCTGCCGTTGACGTAGGGGAACGAGGCCAGGTGGCGCGGCTTGTCGGCCGGGTCCTCGGTGTCCAGCGCGGTGAAGAGCGCGGCCAGGAAGTCGTGGACGTCCGAACCGTCGGCCTGGGTGTGCGAGCCGACGGCGTTGGTGAACTGAGTCTCGGTGAAGATGCCGGTGTCCTCGGCGAAGAAGCAGAACAGCAGCCGGGTGAAGAAGACGTTGAGGGCGTGGCGCCCGCTGGTCCCGTTCATCAGCCCGGGGTTGGCGGCGAGCAGCTCGTCGAAGAGCTTGCCCATGCGCTCGGCGGCCTTGACGTCGGCGTGGGACTCGGCGACGTATTGGGCCTTTTCCATGCCGGCCCAGGGCAGGAAGAAGGTGAAGTGCTGGTTGATGTCCCGGATCGGGATCATCAGGTTCTCGCCGGTCTTGATGTCGACCGCGAGGAGCTCGTTGTAGTCGGTGACGATGACGAAGCGGGTGCTGTACCGCACCACCGCGGGGGAGGTCTTCAGCTCGTCGATGACCGCCAGCGGGTCATCGGTCGTCTCCTTGAAGTAGACGACGTTCTTCTGCGCGACCTCGGTCTCTGGGTCCACCGCAACGCTGAGGGAGCCGTTGCGCAGGCGCGTGACGTTGCCCTGCGGCTTCCCGTAGGCCAGGAGCAGGTCGAAGATGAACTCGCGGTCGTAGGACTCGCGACCGCCCAGGGGTGCGACGCGCTCCTCGATGGCCTTCAGGTTGAGCCGTGCCACGCCAGTCCCTTCGTCAAGCACCCGATCGTGCACTCGACACTCTAAGGTCGGTCGCTCAGCTCGTTCAGCAGGCGCTCCGGTCACCGACAGCCCATCCCATGCGGGGCTGTCCGTCTGCCCTGCGGTAGGGGTGCCGTCGAGGCAACGCGAAGGCCCCGACACCGTGTGGTGTCGGGGCCTTTCGCTGATCTTGCGGTGACTCCAGCGGTGACATCGGTCCGATCTGGACCGACCTCACCGCCTCGGTGACCGCGTATCCGTTGGTAAACCAACGAACTCGGTCGGGCTGACAGTGTGCTGGCTCAGGACATCGGAATGGGGTGTCTCAAGTCATCGGAATAGGGGTGTCTCACGACATCGGCATGGTGTGGGTCCTGATGCTGGGGCATGTCGAAACGTCGTCTCGTGATCACCGCGGTCCTGGCCGGCCAGTCACAGTCCGAGGTTGCCCGGACCTATGGCGTCTCTCAGGGCTGGATCAGCAAGCTGATGGCCCGCTACCGCGCCGAGGGCGAGCAGGCCTTCGAGCCTCGCTCCCGTCGCCCCGCAACCTCCACGAACGCGACCCCGCAGGCCACGGTCGACCTCGTGCTGCAGCTACGTGACCAGCTGAGCGCGCGGGGCCTGGACGCCGGCGCCGAGACCATCGGCTGGCACCTGCGTCACCACCACGACGTCACGACCTCCCGAGCCACGATCAACCGCATCCTGACCCGAGCAGGACGCGTGGTGCCCGAGCCGAAGAAGCGCCCGAAGTCCTCCTACATCCGCTTCGAAGCCGAGCAGCCCAACGAGACCTGGCAGTCCGATTTCACCCACTACCGTCTGGCCACCGGCCGCGACGTGGAAATCCTCACCTGGCTGGACGACCACTCCCGATGCGCCCTGCACATCAGTGCCCACACCCGAGTCACCGGCCCGATCGTGCTGGCCGCGTTCCAAGCCACCATCGACGAACACGGTTGCCCCGCAAGCACGCTGACCGACAACGGGATGGTCTTCACCACCCGACTGGCCGGCGGCCGCGGCGGCAAGAACGCCCTCGAAACCCACCTGGCCACCCTGGGCGTGACCCAGAAGAACTCCCGACCCGCACACCCCACGACCTGCGGCAAGGTCTGTGAGTCTGTTGCGTGGTGCTGCACCGGCCGGTCTGACCCCGGCCAAGGTGTGACCACGGTGTCCTGCGTTCGATTTGTCGGCCGGTTCCGGTGCAGCGCCGTGGAGCGCGCCGGCCAGACGGATCTGACCTGATAGGAGCTTGGACTAGAAGCCCCGTCACAGACCTGTCGCCCGTCCGGCCGGTTCGCCCCATCCGTCAGATCAGCCCTAACGGAGGAGCGAATCCCAGCATGACAATCTCAGCGGTCACTGTCATCGGTGGCGTCGATACCCACAAGCACACTCACTACGCGGCAGTGGTCGACGACCATGGCCGGCTACTCGGACATCAGGAGTTCCCCGCCAATGATGCGGGCTATCGAAGCCTGCTGGGTTGGATGCGCGAACACGGCCAGATCCAGGCGATCGGCGTGGAGAGCACCGGCTCCTTCGGCGCCACCCTCACTCGAGCGCTGACCCGGGCCGGACAGCGGGTGGTCGAGGTGAACCGTCCGAACCGGCAGGCGCGGCGCATGGACGGCAAGTCCGACCGCCTCGATGCCGAGCAGATCGCGCGAGCAGTTCTCGCTCAGACCTCGACCGCGATTCCGAAGGCCAAGTCCGGGACGGTGGAGGTGATCCGGACCCTGCGGGTGACAAGAGCCAGCGCCGTCAAGGCCCGCACACAGGCCTTCAACACGCTCTGGGGGGTCATGATCGGCGCACCATCGCCACTGCGCGACGACCTGGTCAACCTGACCAAGCGCACGCTGGTCAACAAGTGCGCTGGCTTGCGCCCCGAGTCCGACGACCTCCTCTCGCTCAACAACGACCCCGATCGCCTCCTCATGGCAGCGGTGAAGACCTCCCTGCGGGACCTCGCGCGGCGCTGGAAGATCCTGGATGAAGAGATCAAGGCGCTCAACCGGCAGATCGACGTGATGGTCCGAGCCACCGCACCGCAGCTGCTGGACCTGCATGGCGTCGGGGTCGAGATCGCCGGCCAGTTCCTGGTCACCGCCGGCGACAACACCGACCGAATCCGCAATGAAGCCGCCTTCGCCAAGCTCTGCGGCGTCGCACCTCAACCCGCCAGCAGTGGGCGGACCACCGGACGGCACCGCCTCAGCCGCAGCGGCGACCGAGCAGCCAACAGCGCCCTCTACATCGTCACGATCGTCCGAATGCGACACCATCAGCCCACTCGTGACTACGTCGAACGACGCACCGCCGAAGGCCTGAGCAAGCGCGAGATCATCCGCTGCCTCAAGCGCTACATCGCCCGCGAGGTCTTCAACAACCTGCCACGCTCCACGCTCATCGAACCCCGGCTCGAGATCGTCCACGCTGCCGCTTGACGAACATAGGAGCATCGAACGCTTCCAGCAGACGATGAAGAAGTGGCTGCGCGCCCAACCCGAACAACCCGCCACCGTCCAGGCCCTGCAAACCCTGATCGACGAGTTCCGCGACGAGTACAACAACCGGCGACCCCACCGATCCCTACCGCACCGCGCCACCCCTGCCACCGCGTACACCGCCCGCCCCAAAGCCGCCCCCGGCACCCCCACCGCGACCCACGAACGCGTACGCACCGACAAGATCGACAAATCCGGCGTCGTCACCCTGCGCCACCACGGACGCCTGCACCACATCGGAGTCGGCCGACCCTACGCCGGAACCTACGTCCTGCTCCTCGTCCAAGACCTCGAGATCCGCATCATCAACGCCGCCACCGGCGAGATCCTGCGCGAGCTGACCCTCGACCCCACCCGCGACTACCAACCCACCGGCCGAAAACCCGGCCCACAAAAGCAATAGCCGGACCTACAAAAACGTAGGTCCGGCTATGCCGATGTCCTGAGACATCACACGGTCGGGCTGACAGGATTTGAACCTGCGACCCCTTGACCCCCAGTCAAGTGCGCTACCAAGCTGCGCCACAGCCCGTGGCTGCTCCCCTGCGGGAGCGAACGCCACAATATCCCACGCCACCGGCAGTCACCGAATCGGCCCCCGCCCCTTCGCGTCACGCCTGGAGGACGTGCCCGACTGGCAGGATCGAGGGCATGGATCCGACTCTCCCGCAGGCCTGGACACCGGCCATGACCCACGACCTGTGGGTGGGTCTCGGGGTCCTCACGGCCGGGATCGTCCTCGCCCTCGAGAAGCGTCGCCGGCGCGTCGACGACGAACGGATCTGGGTGCTCGTCGCGATGGCCGTCGCCTTCGGCGCGGTCGGTGCGCGCCTGGGCACGTGGCTGCAGCACCTCCAGCCCGGCGCCAACGACGGCCTCGTCCTGCACTGGGTCTACGGCAACCGCAGCATCCTCGGCGGGCTCGCCTTCGCCTACGTCGCCGTGCTCGTCGGCAAGCGCCTCACCGGCATGCGCTGGCGCACCGGCGCGCTCTTCGCCCCGGCGGTCGCCGCGGGCATGGCCGTCGGGCGGATCGGCTGCCTGCTGACCGAGGCCCCGGGGACCCCGACGGACCTGCCGTGGGGTGTCACGGTCAGCTCGGCCACCGACGCAGCCGCCTGGGGCGTGCCGGTCGGCACGACCCTGCACCCCTCCTTCGTTTACGAGATCGCCTTCCACCTGCTCGCGCTGCTCGCCCTGTGGATCTGGCGCGACCGGCTCGCGGACGCCGCCGACCTCTTCACGATCTACATCACCGGCTACGCCCTCTTCCGCTTCGCCGTCGAGATCGTGCGCGGCAACGAGGTCGTCTGGCTGGGACTGACCCGACCGCAGCTCGTGCTCGCGGTCACCCTCCCGCTGCTCATCTGGCGTAGCGTCATCGCCATCCGCCGACCTCGAGGAGGAGATCGTGAGCCAGCCACCGTCGTGGGGTGAGCCGCCACAGATCCCGCCGCATCGGCCGCCCTCTCCCCCGTCCCCACGCACGGGCCTCGGACTGGGGGCGGGCGCCGGACTCGGGGCCCTCGTCGGGATCCTCGGGCCGATCCTCATCGCCCTCGCGGCGTGGGGAGTCAACTCCCTCGTCCACGGGCAGGCGGGGGCCGACCTCACGGGGATGGCGATCATCGCGATCCTCATCATCCCCGTCGGACTCCTCATCGGGGGGTGCGTGCTCATGGTCCCCGACTCCACCCGCGGCTGGGGCGTGGGGGCGCTCGTCGCCTCCGGCGTGTGGCTCCTGTCCAGCGCCGGGGTGTGCACGGTCTTCTTCTTCGGCGCCCTCGCCACCTACAACGGCTGAGGAGTTCTCCTGCCATGACGCCACGCCCCACCCTCCAGCCCGACGCGGGGCCGGGACGCCCCCTTCGCGGCGACCGGATCCACCGCTACGTCAATGCCTTCTGCCCCACCTGCCACCACGAGCAGCCGGAGCGCGACCTCGCCGACGTGCGCCGGCTCAGTGGCTGGCTGGCCGAGCGCGAAGGGAGGATCTGGCTCGAGCGCGGCTGTCCCGAACACGGCCTCGTGCGCACCCTCTACGACGAGGACCCGCAGATCCTCGCCTACCTCGAGGAGTGGACGGCCCCGACGAAGTCGCACGTGCCCGACGTCGTCGGCAACTTCGCACCGGTGCCCTCGGCCTACCTCGACGGCCTGCCCGAGATGCAGACCCAGCACACCTGCATCCTCCTGGAGGACGTCACCGAGCAGTGCAACCTGCGCTGCCCCACGTGCTTCGCCGACTCGGCCCCCGCGCTGCAGGGCGTCGCCTCCGTCGAGGAGGTCCTGGCCAGCGTCGACGCCCGCCTGGCACGCGAGGACGGGCGGCTGGACGTGCTCATGTTGAGTGGCGGCGAACCGACCCTCCACCCGCAGCTCGAGCGGCTGCTCGACGAGCTCGTCGCCCGGCCCGTCGTGCGCATCCTCATCAACTCCAACGGCCTGCTCATCGCCCGCGACGACGCGCTGCTGGACCTGCTGCGCCGTCACCGGCAGCGGGTCGAGGTCTACCTGCAGTACGACGGGTCGAGCGCCGAGGCCTCGATGCACCACCGCGGCGGTGACCTGCGCGCCCATAAGGACGCGGCGATCCGCCGGCTGAGCAAGGCCGGGGTCTTCACGACGCTGACGATGACCGCCGCCCTCGGCGTCAACGACGACGAGATCGGGCACGTCATCACCAGGGCGCTGGACACCCCCTTCGTCTGCGGGGTGTCGATCCAGCCGATCTTCGGCTCCGGCCGGTCCTGGGCGATCGACGCGACCGACCGGCTCACCCACACCGGCGTGCTCGCCCGGATGGGCCCGCAGACCGATGGTCGGGTGACCTGGCGCGACCTGACCGCGCTCCCCTGCAGCCACCCGCACTGCGCGTCGGTCGGCTACCTGCTCAAGGACGACTCCGACACGTGGCGCTCGCTCACCGCCATCGTCGGGCACGACCAGCTCAAGGAGTGGCTGGACCTCGCTCCGGAGAGCTTCGCCAACCGGATCACCGATCAGGCGATCCCCGAGCAGATGCGCGCGGTCGTCAAGGACGCCGTCCTCGGCCTGCTCAGCGAGCAGACCTCCCTGTCCCACCCCCAGGTCGGCGACCTGTGGAAGGCCGTGTGCCAGACCTGCGACCTCGGCCTGTCGACGCTCACGACGCTGGTCACCTCACGCCTGCCCGGTCAGCACGAGCGGCTGCGCCGCCTCATGGGCGAGCGGGTCAAGCGGATCAGCGTCAAGCCCTTCATGGACATCGAGACGATGATCGAGGAGCGGCTGACGCAGTGCTGCGTGCACGTCGGCACCCGCGGGACGAAGGGAGACCAGTGCGCCCCCTTCTGCGCGGTCCAGGCGTGGGCTCCCTTGGCCCGGCAGAAGGTCGGTGTGCGTTCGCTGCCGATCAGCGTCGGCGGCGCTTCTCCCGCACCCGCACGCTGATCTCGATCGGCGTCCCCTCGAAGCCGAACTCCTCGCGCAGACGACGCTCGAGGAAGCGCCGGTAGCCGGCCTCGATGAAGCCCGAGGCGAAGATGACGAAGCGCGGCGGACGGGTCGAGGCCTGGGTCGCGAAGAGGATCCGCGGCTGCTTGCCCGAGCGCACCGGGTGCGGGTGTGCCGAGGCGATCTCGCCGAGCACGGCATTGAGTCGCGAGGTCGGCACGCGGGTGTCCCAGGAGTCGAGAGCCGTGTCGAGAGCCGGCGTCAGCCGGTCGACGTGGCGACCGGTGAGCGCCGACATGTTGACTCGCGGCGCCCACTGCGTCTGCACGAGCTCGCGCTCGATCTCGCGCTCGAGGTAGAAGCGCCGCTCCTCGTCGAGCATGTCCCACTTGTTGTAGGCGATGACGAGCGCGCGCCCGGCCTCGACGACCTGGCTGATGATCCTCAGGTCCTGCTCGGTGATCGACTCGTGCGTGTCGACGAGGACCACGGCGACCTCGGCCTTCTCGAGTGCAGCCTGGGTACGCAGCGAGGCGTAGAAGTCGGCGCCCTTGGTCTGGTGGACCCGCCGACGGATGCCGGCGGTGTCGACGAAGCGCCACGGACGCCCGCCGAGCTCGATGATCTCGTCGACGGGGTCACGCGTGGTCCCGGCGAAGTCGTCGACGACGACCCGCTCCTCCCCCGCGAGCTTGTTGAGCAGACTCGACTTGCCGACATTGGGCCGGCCGATGAGGGCCACGCGACGCGGACCCCCTTCGGGCATGGCCTTGCCCGACGCGGAGACCTCCGGCATGACGTCGAGGACGGCATCGAGTGCGTCGCCGCTCCCCCGCCCGTGGAGGGCGGAGACGGGCATCGGCTCGCCCAGACCGAGGTTCCACAGGGCGGCGGCGTCGGCCTCGAAGCGCTGGTCGTCGACCTTGTTGGCGACGAGGACGACCGGCTTGCCGGATTTGCGCAGCAGGCGCACGACCGCCTCGTCGTCGTCCGTCGCGCCCACGACGGCGTCGACGACGAAGACGACGACATCGGCCATCTCGATGGCGACCTCGGCCTGCTCGGCGACGCGCAGGTGGATGCCCTCGGCGCCGATCTCCCAGCCGCCCGTGTCGAGCAGCGTGAAGCGCCGGCCGGACCACTCGGCGTCGTAGGCGACCCGGTCACGGGTGACGCCCGGCGTGTCCTCGACGACCGCCTCACGGCGGCGCAGGACGCGGTTGACGAAGGTCGACTTGCCGACATTGGGCCGGCCGACGATGGCGACGACCGGCAGCGGTCCGGCGGCCTCCTCGGCGGCCTCCGGCTGGAAGCCGTCGATGATCGCGCGGTCCTCGGGCGTCAGCTCGAAGTCCTCGAGCCCGGCACGCAGCACCCGCTCGACGCCCTCGGCGCTCTCGTCGTCCCCGTGGGATGCGGTGGGTTCGGTGGTGTCCACGATGCTCCTGGTCAGTCGGTGGTGACGGCCATTGTCGCAGCCGTGGGCGGCCGCGGCCGCCGATGTCGAAGGGGGTGTCAGCTCGCTCGCGCAGCAGCGACGACGTCCATCACCGCGGCGACCGAGCCCTCGAAGTCGAGATCGGACGTGTCGACGACGGTCACACCCTCCGCGGCCTCGGTGAACTGCGAGACGGTCGAGTCGTCGCGGTCGCGGCGCACGACCTGGTCACGGGTCGCGGCGATGGCCGCCTCGTCGGTGGCGCCGTGCACCTCGAGCGAGCGGCGCCGCAGCCGGGCCTCCTCGCTCGCGGTGAGCAGGATGCGCACCTGGGCGTCGGGCGCGATGACGGTCGTGACGTCGCGTCCCTCGGCGACGCACGCACCGTGGCGCGCGGCGATGTCGTCGATGAGCGCGCGCTGACGTCGCTGCATCTCGACGCGCACCTCGGGCACGGTCGCGACGGTCGAGACGAGAGAGCTGATCTCGCTGGTGCGGATCGCTACGGCGACGTCGGTGCCGTCGACGGCGACCGTCGGCGCCTGCGGGTCGTCGCCGATCTCGAGCGGCAGGCCGAGGGCGGCCGCGATGATCGCGTCGGCGTCCCCGAGGTCGACCTCGGTGTGCCGGCACCACCACGTCAGGGCCCTGTACATCGCACCGGTGTCGAGGTAGCCGGCGCCGAGCCGGGTGGCGACGGCACGCGAGACGCTGGACTTGCCGGATCCCGAGGGTCCGTCGATGCCGATGACGAAGGGGGCGGGCTGGCTGGTCACGAGGGGTCAGCCTAGTCGCCGCTCAGGAGTGGATCTGCCACCCGCGGGTCTGCAGGGCCTCGGTGAGGGGTCCCGCAGCAGCCGGGAGCACGGAGATCTCCGCCACGCCGAAGGGCAGTCCGAGCCCGTGGTCGAGGCGCAGGTCCTCCATGTTGACCCCCTCCTCGCCGATCTCGGTGAGCAGCCGCGCGACCTCGCCCGGGCGGTCGTCGACGACGACCCGCACCACGGCGTAGGCAGCCGGCGGCGCACCGTGCTTGCCCGGGATGCGGGCGTGGCCGGCATTGCCGTCGGCGATGCTGCGGGCGAGCACCGCGCGGGCGCCGGGGGCGTCCGCGACGTGCGGGTCCGTCGACAGGGCCTCGAGGGCCTCGACGATCCCGACGAGGTCCTGGGACATCGCGCGCAGCACCTGTGCGACGGCTCCGGCATTGCCGGAGAGGATCTGGGTCCACAGGCCGGGGTCGCTCGCGGCGATCCGGGTGACGTCACGCACGCCCTGGCCGGCCAGGCCCACGGCCTGCTCGCTCAGGTGCTCCAGCCGGGCCGCGACGAGCGAGGCGGCGACCTGCGGTGCGTGGGAGACGGCGGCCACGGCGGCGTCGTGGTCGGCGGGGCTGAGGGTCGTGACCGCGGCGCCCGTGGCCTGGGCGAGCCGGGAGACGACCTGCGTGGCGGCCGGGTCGCTCCCTGCGTGCGGGCAGAGCACCCACGCCCGGCCCTCGAAGAGGTCGGCCCGCGCACTGATCGCGCCCGAGCGCTCGCGGCCGGCCATCGGGTGGCTGCCGACATAGCGCTCGATGGCCACGCCGGCGCGCACGAGATCGGCGAGGATCACCTGCTTGACGGACGCGACGTCGGTGACGACGGCCTCGGGCCACCGCTGCAGCGCGGCGACGACGAGCCGAGGCGTGACGTCCGGCGGCGCGGCCACGACGACGACACCGGGGGCGACGTCACCGGTGATCCGTCCTGCCCCGAGGTCACGGGCCAGCGAGACCGAGGTCTCCGACTGGTCCTCGAGCGTGACGTCGGCACCGGCGGCGGTGAGCGCCAGCCCGATGCTCGCGCCGATGAGGCCGGTCCCGATGACGTGCACGGGGGGCAGAGCGGAGGCCGCTCCCTTCGCCTCGGTGGAGGCGGTCACAGCCCCGCAGCCTTGTAGAGGTCGCTGATCTCGCGCTGGCTGAGCGGCCGCCAGCGGCCGGACTTCGTCGACCCGAGGGTGATCGGCCCGACCTGGGTGCGCACGAGCGAGATGACCGGGTGACCGACGTGCTCGAGGAGGCGACGCACGATGTGCTTGCGCCCCTCGTGGAGGATCACCTCGACGATCGCCTTGCCCGGCTTGGAGTCGACGATGCGGAAGGAGTCGACCTGGACCGGCCCGTCGTCGAGCTCGACGCCGGCGCGCAGCGTCTTGCCGAGGTCTTTGGGCACCGGCCCGGGGATCTCGGCGATGTAGGTCTTGAGCACGCCGTGGGCGGGGTGCTGCAGCCGGTGGGCGAGGTCGCCGTCGTTGGTGAGGATGAGCAGGCCCTCGGTGTCGGCGTCGAGGCGCCCGACGTGGAAGAGCCGCTCCGGGCGGCCGGCGACGTAGTCGCCGATGTTGAGCCGGCCGAGCTCGTCGGACATCGTCGTGACGACGCCCGCAGGCTTGTTGAAGGCGAGGTAGACCCGCGACTCGTCGAGCTGGATCCGCTCGCCGTCGACGTGGACGGTCTGGCGAAGGGGGTCGACGCGCACCCCGAGCTCGGTGACGACCTGACCGTCGACCTCGACGCGGCCCTCGGCGATGAGCAGCTCGCAGGCGCGGCGGGAGCCGACGCCTGCGGCGGCCAGCACCTTCTGCAGGCGGGTGCCCTCGGGGTCGTGGACGTCGATCGTCGGCAGGCGCGGCGGCTCCGGGGCCAGGTCGGGCTGGCCCTTGCGGCTGCGACCGGTGGTCCCCCGGTCGGGCTGGGGGCGTCGGCCGGGGCGCGGGGGCTTCTTCGGTCCGGTGCCTCGGGGGGCACCCTGGGGGCCTCCGGGACGGCGGTTGCGGGGTGGGGTCATCAGCGGGCCTCGTTCACGAGTTCGTCGAGCACGGATGCGTCGGGCAGGTAGGGGGCGATGGGCGGCAGGTCGTCGAGGGAGTTCAGGCCCATGCGCTCGAGGAAGTAGGGCGTCGTCCCGTAGAGCGTGGCACCGGACTCCTCGTCCTTGGTCACCTCGATGATCAGGCCACGGGTGAGCAGGGTGCGCACGACACCGTCGACGTTGACGCCGCGGACGGCGCTGATCCGCGCCCGGGAGATGGGCTGGCGGTAGGCGACGACGGCGAGGGTTTCGAGGGAGGCCGCGGTCAGCCGCGACTGCTGGCCGTCGAGGACGAAGCGCTCGACGACCGGGGCGTAGGCGTGGTGGCTGTAGAAGCGCCAACCTCCCCCGACGTTGCGCACGGTGAACCCGTGGGTGCCGTCGCCGTAGTGCCGCTCGAGGTCGTCGAGGACCTCGCGGATCTCCTCGACGGGCAGCTCCAGGGCAGAGGCGAGCGCGTGGTCGGTCACCGGCTCCTCGACGACCATGAGCACGGCCTCGATCGCCGCGCGGGCACCGCCGGGCAGCTCGCCGACGTCGAAGGCGACCTGCACGTCGTCGCCGGTCTCCGCCTCCGAGGCTGCGGCGTCGTCCTGCGGCTGGTCCGGCAGGGTCTCGGGTTCAGTCATCGTCGTCCTCCACGTCCGCTGCGTCCTCCTGCTCCGGCGAAGGGGGCGCAGCCTCCCCTTCGTCGAACTCGGCCCCGACGTCCACGGTGCCCTCGTCGCTGCCGGTCCAGCTCACCTCGAGGTCACCGAGGGCCTCCGGCTGGTCGAAGACGACCTGCTTGTCACGGAAGAGCTCAAGCAGCGCGAGGAAGCGGGCCACGACGACGAGGGTGGAGTCGGCGTCGCGCACCAGCGCGCGGAAGGACGTCGTGCCCTCGCTGCGCAGTCGGTCGACGACGACGACCGCCTGCTCGCGCACGCTGACGGCCGGCGCGTGCAGATGGGTCAGCCCGACGGTCTCGGGCTCCTTGGGGGTCAGGGCCCGGGCGGCGATCAACGCCAGCTGCTCGGGCGTGATGCTGATGACCAGCTCGGGCAGCAGCTGCGCCAGGTGCGGCTCGAGGCCGGCCTGGCGGGCGGTCATGCGCCCGGTCGCCTGCATCGTCTCGCCGAGGTGGGCGGCGACGTCCTTGAAGGCGCGGTACTGCAGCAGGCGCGCGAAGAGCAGGTCGCGGGCCTCGATGAGCTCGAGGTCCTCTTCGTCACCGTCGCCGGTGTTGGGCAGCAGGCGGGCGGCCTTGATGTCGAGCAGGGTCGCCGCGACGAGGAGGAACTCGCTCGTCTGCCCGAGGTCCCAGGAGGGTTCGCTCGCCTGCAGCGCCCGCAGGTGGGCCATGAACTCGTCGGTGACGCGCGCCAGCGCGATCTCGGTGATGTCGAGCTGGTGCTTGCTGATCAGACCGAGCAGCAGGTCGAAGGGACCCTCGAAGTTGTCCAGGTGAACGGTGAAGGCCTGCTCTGCACCACGCTTGGTGATGACGCCGCCGGGGACGGCCTCCACGGTCGTCAGGGGGCGCCGCCGCGCGAGATGAGCTCGCGGGCCAGCTGACGGTAGGCGTTGGCGCCCGAGTGGCCGGTGGCGTAGGTGGTGATCGGCTCCGCGGCGAGCGTGGCGTCGGGGAACTTCACCGTGCGGGAGATGACCGTGTGGAAGACCTTGTCGCCGAAGTGCTCGACGACCGAGCCGACGACCTCGCGGCTGTGGAGCGTGCGTCCGTCGAACATCGTCGCGAGGATGCCGTCGATCGTCAGGCCGGGGTTGAGCCGGTCGGTGATCTTGTCGATCGTCTCGACGAGCAGGGCGACGCCACGCATGGCGAAGTACTCGGTCTCGAGCGGGATGATCACGCCGTGGGCGGCGGTGAGCGCGTTGACCGTGAGCAGGCCGAGCGAGGGCTGGCAGTCGATGAGGACGACGTCGTAGTCGTCGACGACGGGGCGCAGCACCCGGGTGAGGATCTGCTCGCGGGCCACCTCGCCGACGAGCTGGACCTCGGCGGCCGACAGGTCGATGTTGGCCGGGGCGACGTCGAGGCCCTCGACCGAGGTGTGCTGGATGATCTCGGTGATCTCGTGCCCGCGGCTGACCAGCAGGTCGTAGATCGTGAGGTCGAGCGTGTGGGTGGGCACGCCCAGCCCGACGGACAGGGCGCCCTGGGGGTCGAAGTCGACGAGCAGGACCCGGCGGCCGGCCTCGGCAAGCGCGGCGCCGAGGTTGATCGTCGTGGTCGTCTTGCCGACGCCGCCCTTCTGGTTGCACATCGCGATGATGCGGGCCGGGCCGTGCGACGCCAGGGGCGGCGGCTCGGGGAAGGAGGGCATGGGTCGGCCGGTCGGACCCGGCTGGGCCATGTCGTGCTCGAGGTCGAGCGGCGGCGTCACCTCGGATGCCACAGTCGGATCACTCCATCGGGTCTGGCGGTCGGTCAGCCTCTCGCTGATCAGCGCCGACACTATCAGCGGGCGCGGGGGTGGCTCTGTGCGTAGACCTCGCGCAGCTGGTCGACGGTGACCATCGTGTAGATCTGCGTGGTCGTCACCGAGGCGTGCCCGAGCAGCTCCTGCACGACCCGCACGTCGGCGCCGCCCTCGAGCAGGTGGGTGGCGAAGGAGTGTCGCAGGGTGTGCGGCGAGACGTGCCCGGAGAGGTTGGCCCGTCCGGCCGCCGTGGTGATGACCTCCCAGGCGCTCTGGCGGGACAGGCGGGCGCCGCGGCGGTTGAGGAAGAGCGCCGGGCCCGCCTTCCCCTTCGCCGACAGCTCGGGTCGGCCGCGCACGAGCCAGGCCCGCACCGCGTCGACGGCGTAGGAGCCGAGCGGGACGACACGCTCCTTGCCGCCCTTGCCGAGAAGCCGCGCGGCACCGATGTCGAGGTCGAGATCGTCGAGGTCGAGGCCCACTGCCTCGGAGATGCGCGCCCCGGTGCCGTAGAGCACCTCGAGCAGGGCCTGGTCGCGCAGCGGGATCGCCCCGTCGCCGACACCGGCCGCGTCGATGAGTCGGGTCACCTCGTCGCGGCCGATGGCCTTGGGCAGGCGCGAAGGGGGTGCTGGCGGCGCCACGTCCTGGGCCGGGTTGTGCGCGGTCTCCCCCTCGAGCGCGAGGAACTTGTGCAGCCCGCGCACGGCCACGAGCGTGCGTGCAGCGGAGGTGGCGGCCAGCGGTGGGTGCTCGTCGTCCCCGGTGCGAAGGGAGGCCAAGAACCCTGAGACGTGCAGCTCGGTGACGTCGCCGGGAGCGGTGATGCCCTGCTCGGCGAGGTGCGCGACGTAGCGCCGGGCGTCACGGGTGTAGGCCGCGAGGGTGTGGGCGGAGACCCCGCGCTCGACGTCCAGCTGGGTCAGCCAGGTGCGCACGGCCCGCTCCATGGGCGTGCTGCTCACCGGGGCCGGCCTTCCGTGGAGGGTGCGTGTTGTGCCGCGGGCACGCCATTGTGCCCACGGGTGGCAGGGCCACGGATGGGGAGTGTAATGGCCTGCATGAAGCTTTATGCGGATCTGCCCGCACGTCGAACCGGACAGCTCGTGGCCGACGCGCTCATGCTCGCCTGGGTGCTCGTCTGGGCCCGGATCGGCGTGGCCGTGCACGACACGACGATGCAGCTGGCCGAGCCGGGGCGCAGACTGGAGTCTGCGGGCAGTGGGTTCAAGGAACGGCTGGAGTCCGCCGGCGACAACGTCGACGACCTGCCGATCCTCGACGACCGGGTGGCCGACCCCTTCCGCGACGCCGCTGGCGCCGGGACGAGTATCGAGGACGCCGGCCACAACCTCGTCGACGCGGTCGAGCGCCTGGCCACCACCCTCGGCTGGGTCACCGCCCTCACCCCGGTGCTCATCGTCGGCACCTTCTGGCTCGCCGCCCGCCTGCGGTTCGTCCGACGCGCCACGGCGGCCCAGTCGCTCGTGGACCACGTCGACGACCTCGACCTCTTCGCCCTGCGAGCCATGGCCAACCAGCCGCTGCAGCGCCTGTCCCGGATCAGCCCCGACCCCGCCGGCGCGTGGCGCCGCGGCGATGCCGACGTGATCCACGAGCTGGCCTTGCTGGAGCTCGCCGACTGCGGACTGCGCCCGCCCCCGGGCGCGGGGCACCGCGGCCCAGGCCACAGCGGCCCAGACGCCAGCGGCTCCAGGACCTGACGCGCCCGGTCGGTCGGCAGGGCAGTGGCCGTCCGAGCCGTACGCCGTTGCTCCGAACCACGGGCCAGAGTCCGCGCAGACGGACAGTAATGGCCATCCCAGCCCATACGCCGTTGCTCCGAACCACGGGCAAGGATCCGCACAGTCCGACAGCAATTGGCCGCCCCAGCCCATACGCCGTTGCTCCCTAGGACGGACCACGATTCCGCGCATCACGGCAGTCCTGATCCTTGGTTGGTCGGTCTGCCGCGTGGTCCAAGGGCGTTCGAGCTGATGCCCGTAGCCGCCGAACCCCGCCCGTCGTACGGAGCAACGGCGTAGTGGATGGAGCCGGTGGGTGCCTGCCGGCGACGGCCCAGCCGCTCGTCGTCCGGAGCAACGGCATAGTGGCTGGAGCCGGTGGGACCTGCCCGCGACGGCCCAGTCGCCCGTCGTACGGAGCAGTGGCGGCAACTGTTCGTCCCCAGTCGGGTTCGCCTCGCCGCTGCCGTCCACAGGCACGTGGTCGGTCCCCACCGCATGACCCGGAGGGCGAAGGATCGGAGCATGACCAGCTCACCGGACCCGGACCACTCCCCCGCACCAGACGCGCCTGACGAGAGTCGACGTCCATCGGGCGGAGCGTCACAACCCGAGACGACCTGCCCCCTGCCGTGCACGACCTGCGCCGCGCCGGGTGACTGCGAGGACTGCCTCGACTGCCTCTACTGGCCGGCAAGAGTCGATGACGAGCCAGAGCCGGTGAGCACCCCGCGAGGCTACGCCCACCCCAGCAAAGCAGCTGAGCTCGACCGCGCACGAGCCGGCCTGGGCATCGCCGATCGGGTGGGCCTCCTGTCGCGGCGCCACCGTCGGCTGCACCACCTGAGCCAACGTGACATGGCCGCCGAGATCGGGTGGAGCCGCTCCTCCCTGGGCAGGTTGGAGAGCGACGCGGGGGCACTGACGGTCGCCAAGGTCGACGGGCTCCTGCGGCACATCGGCTTCCGACTGGCCCTGCTGCCAGTGGACCCGGCTCCGCCCGACCCCGAGGAGCCAGACCCTGAGCCTCCCGACCCCGTGGCAACGGCGATGCCCATCCCCCGCCCGCCCGGTCTCGTCGGAGCGGAGCCGCCGAGCACGTGGTGGGGCGCCGAGGACCTGCTGGCGCGCGATGCCGGATCCCGGCGCCCGCCACCTGACGCACAGGTCACGTGGCACACGGCGCAGGAGCTGCGCGAGGACTCGACCCTCAAGGGGCGCGCGTGGACCTGGCGACGACCCCAGCGAGGGTCTGCTGCGTGACCTGCCGCGCGGCGCTCAGCCCTCGAGCGCCACGACCTGAGGTCGCAGGTCCTGCGCCGGGCACTCCCAGGACGCCGCATCCGCGTCACTCTGCTCGCCGGACCGGATGTCCTTGACCTGGTCGCCGTCGCCCTCGGCCGCGCCGGGGAACCACACGTACGGGATGCCCCGGCGCTCCGCGAAGCGGATCTGCTTGCCGAACTTCGCCGCCGCCGGCGCTACCTCGCAGGGGATCCCCCGCGCACGCAGCGCCGTGGCCACCGCCACGGACCGGGCCCGGGTCTCCTCGTCGGTCACCGCGACGAGGACCGCCGACGGCGACTTCCGCGAGGCACCGACGAGTCCCTTGCCGAGCAGCAGGCCGAGCAGTCGCGAGAGACCGATCGAGATCCCCACACCCGGGTAGGTGGTGCGCCCGTCACTGGCGAGCTCGTCGTAGCGGCCGCCGGAGCAGAAGGAGCCCCACGACTCGTAGCCGACCAGCTGTGTCTCGTAGACCGTGCCGGTGTAGTAGTCGAGACCGCGGGCGATCCGCAGGTCCGCAACCATCGCCCCGGGCGCTGCCGCGGCGCCGGTCTCGATGACCGCCGCCAGGGCGGCGAGCCCCTCGTCGAGCACCTCGTGCTCGACGCCCAGGGCACGGACGCGCTCCACGAAGGAGGTGTCCTCGGTCCGGATCGCCGCAAGGTCGAGGCAGGCCTGCGCCTGCTCGGGCGTGCGCCCGGCCTCGACGAGCAGCTCGACGACCTTGTCGGGCCCGACCTTGTCGAGCTTGTCGACGATGCGCAGCGTGCCGGCGACGTCGTCGATCCCCAGCCCGCGGTAGAAGCCCTCCGGGATCTTGCGGTTGTTGACCTGGATGACCATCCGCGGGATCGGCAGCTTCGCGAAGATCTCCGCCATGACGAGCGGCATCTCGGCCTCGAAGTGCGGCGCCAGCTCCCCGGAGTCGACGACGTCGATGTCGCACTGGGTGAACTCGCGGTAGCGCCCCTCCTGGGGGCGCTCGCCACGCCAGACCTTCTGGATCTGGTGGCGGCGGAAGGGGAAGTTCAGCCGGCCCGCATTTTCGACGACGTAGCGCGCGAAGGGCACGGTCAGGTCGAAGTGCAGGCCCAGCTGCCCCTCACGACCGGGGGCGGACCCCCCTTCGTCATCGGCGAGACGGTGGATCCCGTAGATCTCCTTGTCGGCGTCGCCGCCCTTGCCCAGCAGCCGCTCGACCGGCTCCACGGCACGGGTCTCGATCGACGGGAAGCCGTGCAGCTCGAAGGTCGAGCGGATGACGTCGATGAAGTGCTGCTCGACGACCCGCTGCTCCGGCAGGTACTCGGGGAAGCCCGACAGGGGGGTGACCTTGGTCGGTCGGGGGGCGGTGGCGCGGTCGTTCATCACAGTCCTTGCAGGTACGGGTTGGTCGCCTTTTCGCGGCCGAGCGTCGTCGCCGGTCCGTGTCCGGGCAGGACGAGGCTGGAGTCCGGTCGCGGATGGACGACACGACGAAGGGATTCCTGCATCGCTGCGTCCGACCCGCCCGGGAGGTCGGTGCGCCCGATCGAGCCGGCGAAGAGCACGTCCCCGGTGATCAGGGTGCGGTCGACCTGCGCCTCGTCGGGGATGCCATCGGGTACCCGGCTCATCCCGAAGACCACGGACCCCTCGGTGTGCCCGGGTGCGTGCGCGACCTCGAGCTCCAGACCGGCCACGGTCAGCCGCTCGCTGTCGGTGATCTCGACGACCGTCTCGGGCTCACGCCAGGTGACCTGCTTGCCGAACTGCTGCTCGAGCATGCCGCTCAGGGCCGGGCCGAGCGACGAGCTCGACAGCGGGTCGGCGAGACGGTAGCGGTCGTCGGCGTGGATGTAGGCAGCCAGCTCGCCGCCGCAGACGGGGGTCACCGAGAAGACGTGGTCGACGTGACCGTGGGTGAGGAGCACCGCCGCCGGCTTGAGCCGGTGGGTGGTGAGCACCTCCCGCAAGGTCTCCTCGATGCCGATCCCCGGGTCGACGATGACGCACTCCTCGCCCGGGGCGTCGGCGAGGACGTAGCAGTTGGTCCCGAAGGCCTGGGCCGGGAAGGAGACGGTGAGCACGTCCCAACCCTACGTGCGCCCCCGCACGCGCTACGGGAATGGGTAACCTCGAGCCTGTGAGTGACGACACCAACGCCCCGCGCCCCGCTGCGCCCTCCCCTGCGGCCCTGGCCCGCATGGCTCCCCACCCCTCCGTGACCCCGGCCCCCGAGGTGCCGGCGGTCACCACCGACCACTCCGCCTCGGCCGCCTTCGGCCGCGCGGACGAGGAGGGCCGGGTCTTCGTGCGCGAGGGCGACGGCGAACGCGAGGTCGGCTCCTACCCCGGCGCCACCCCCGACGAGGCCCTGCAGTACTTCGCCCGCAAGTACGACGAGCTCTTCGCCTCCGCCACCCTCCTGCGCCAGCGTCTGGACTCCCACGACGTCTCCGCCAAGGAGATCGCCGACGGGCTGAAGTCGCTGCGCGAGCACGCCGAGCAGCCCAATGTCGTCGGTGACCTGCCGGCACTCGCCACGGTCATCGGCGAGCTCGAGGAAGGCCTGACCGCCAAGCGGCAGACCGAGACCGCCGAGCGCGCCGAGGCCAAGAAGGTCGCAGCCGCCGAGCGGGAGAAGATCGTGGCCGAGGCCGAGCAGATCGCGGCCCAGCCCGTCGACAAGGTCCAGTGGAAGCAGTCCACCGCGCGCATGCGGGCCCTGCTCGACGAGTGGAAGGCCCACCAGCGGGGCAAGGTCCGGCTGGACAAGGACGTCGAGAGCGCGCTGTGGCAGCGCTTCTCCAAGGCGCGCAACGGCTTCGACAAGGCCCGGCGTTCCCACTTCGCCCACCTCGAGCAGTCGCGCGGCGAGTCCAAGGCGATCAAGCAGGACCTCGTCGAGCAGGCCGAGCGCCTGTCGACCTCGACCGACTGGAATGCCACCGCTGGCGCCTACAAGCGCCTCATGGACGAGTGGCGCCGCGCCGGCCGGGCCGGCCGCGCCGACGACGACCGGCTGTGGGAGCGCTTCCGCACCGCCCAGGACACCTTCTTCAACGCCAAGGACGCCGAGGCGGCCAAGGAGGACGAGGCGCACCGGGGCAACCTCGAGGTCAAGGAGTCGCTGCTCGCCGAGGCCGAGGCGCTGCTCCCGGTCAAGGACCTCGACAAGACCAAGGCCGCGCTGCGCGGCATCCAGGAGCGCTGGGAGGCCGCCGGCAAGGTGCCGCGTGCCGACATCGACCGCATGGAAAAGGGGATGCGCCGCGTCGAGCAGACGGTGCGCGAGGCCGAGGACAAGAAGTGGGCCTCCTCCAACCCCGAGCTGTCCGCCCGCGCCTCGTCAATGGTCACCCAGCTCGAGGCCAAGGTCGCCGAGCTGCGAGCAGAGGTGGAGGAGGCCGAAGGGCCGCGGCGACGCCTCCCGCGCGGCGAAGCTGCGCGAGCAGCTCGACGCCCAGCAGGCCTGGCTCGACCAGGCTCGCAAGGGCCTCGACGAGTTCGGCGGCTGACTTTCACTCGGGCGGCGAGGAGGGATGGCGCAGGCTCACCCCTTCTTGCTCGACCCACCCGTGATGCGGAAGCAGTCGAAGACCGACTCGATCCGCTTGACCTGGTCCACGACGTGGCTCAGGTGGGCGACATCGCCCATCTCGAAGGTGAACCGTAGGACGGCCACCCGGTCGCGGGAGGTGTGCACGGCAGCCGAGAGGATGTTGACGCCGCTCTCGGACAACACCCGAGTGACATCGGAGAGCAGCCCCGCCCGGTCGAGGGCCTCGACCTGCACCTGCACGAGGAAGAGGCTCGTGCTGCTGGGGGCCCACTCGACCTCGATGAGCCGCTCGGCCTCCTTCTTCAGCGACGAGGCATTGGGGCAGTCGACCCGGTGGACCGAGACGCCGTTGCCCCGGGTGATGAAGCCCATGATCTCGTCGCCCGGCACGGGCGTGCAGCACTTGGCGAGCTTGACCCACAGGTCGTCGACGCCCTTGACGACCACACCCGGGTCGTTGGTGCTGCGTGGTCGACCGATCGGGCCGGGCATCGTCGCCTCGGCGAGGTCCTCGGTCGCCCCGTCCTCTCCCCCGGCCGTGGCGATGAGCCGGGAGACGACGTGCTGCGCCGAGACGTGCCCCTCGCCGACCGCGGCGTACAACCCGTCGACGTCCTGACGACGCAGCTCGCTCGCGACGGCGGTGAGGCTCTCGACGGTGAGGATGCGGTGCAGCGGGAGGTTCTGCTTGCGCACGACCTTGGCGATGGCCTCCTTGCCGGCGTCGACCATCTCCTCACGGCGCTCTTTGGTGAACCAGTGCTTGATCTTGTTGCGGGCCCGCGCCGAGCGCACGAAGTTGAGCCAGTCGCGCGACGGCCCCGCCCCCTCGGCCTTGGAGGTGAGGATCTCGACGGCGTCACCGTTGTCGAGGGGCGAGTCGAGCGGGACGAGCCGGCCGTTGACCCGGGCACCGATGCACCGGTGACCGACCTCGGTGTGCACCGCATAGGCGAAGTCCACCGCCGTCGCCCCGGCCGGCAGGGCGATGACCTGTCCCTTGGGGGTGAAGGCGTAGACCTCCTGGGTGGTGATCTCGTAGCGCAGCGAGTCGAGGAACTCGCTGGGGTCGGAGGTCTCCTTCTGCCAGTCGAGCAGCTGGCGCAACCACGCCATCTCCCCCACCTGGCCGTCGTCGACGCGACCGCCGTCCGGGCTGCCCTGGTCCTTGTACTTCCAGTGCGCCGCGACGCCGTACTCGGCCCGCCGGTGCATCTGGTGGGTGCGGATCTGGATCTCGACCGGCTTGCCCTGCGGCCCGATGACCGTCGTGTGCAGCGACTGGTACATGTTGAACTTCGGCAGCGAGATGTAGTCCTTGAAGCGTCCGGGCAGGGGGTTCCACCGGGCGTGCAGGGCGCCGAGCGCCGCATAGCAGTCGCGCACCGTGTCGACGAGGACGCGCACGGCGACGAGGTCGTAGATCTCCCCGAACTCTCGGCCGCCGACGATCATCTTCTGGTAGACGGAGTAGTAGTGCTTGGGACGGCCCGTCACCACGGCCTTGATCCGCGCCTCGCGCAGGTCGGTGACGACCTGGGAGCGCACCGTCGTGAGGTACTCCTCCCGTGCCGGCGCCCGCTCGGCGACGAGACGGACGATCTCCTCGTAGACCTTGGGGTAGAGCGTGGCGAAGGAGAGGTCCTCGAGCTCCCACTTGATGGTGTTCATGCCGAGCCGGTGCGCCAGGGGCGCGTAGATCTCGAGCGTCTCCTGCGCCTTGCGCTGGGCCGAGGCAGGTGAGACGTAGCGCCAGGTGCGCGCATTGTGCAGCCGGTCGGCGAGCTTGATGACGAGCACCCGGATGTCGCGCGCCATCGCGACGATCATCTTGCGCACCGTTTCGGCCTGGGCGTTGTCGCCGTAGGTGACCTTGTCGAGCTTGGTCACCCCGTCGACGAGCTTGGCCACCTCGGCGCCGAACTCCTCCTCGAGGTCCTCGAGGCTGTAGTCGGTGTCCTCGACGGTGTCGTGCAGCAGTGCCGCAGCAAGCGTCACCGGCGTCATGCCGAGCTCGGCGAGGATCGTCGTCACCGCGAGCGGGTGGGTGATGTAGGGGTCGCCGCTCTTGCGCACCTGGCCGCGGTGCGCCCGCTCGGCGACCGCATAGGCGCGCTCGATGATCGAGACGTCGGCCTTGGGATGGTTCTGCCGCACGATCTGCAGCAGGGGGTCGAGCACGCCGGGCGTCGCGGCCCGGCCGCTGCCGATGCGCGCCAGCGAGGCACGCGCCAGCGACCGCGGTGAAAATCCGCTGCTGCCGGTGTTGCGCTCGCTCATGGAGTGAGCCTAGACCGTGACGAGGCTCCGGACGTCACGACCCGTCAGGCCGGTGCGTCCACCGAGTGCGGCGATCTCGGCGAGCACCTCGATGCCGGGCACCTCTGCGCCGCAGGACTCGAGCAGCCGGCAGGCGGCCGCCGCGGTGCCACCGGTCGCCAGGACGTCGTCGACGACGAGCACCCGGGCGCCGGGCGCGATCGCGTCGTCGTGCACCTCGATCCGGGCACTGCCGTACTCGAGGTCGTAGTCCAGACCCACCGTGCGGCCGGGCAGCTTGCCCGCCTTGCGCACCGGCACGAAGCCCACGCCCAGGTGCACGGCCACGGCCGCGCCGAAGATGAAGCCCCTCGCCTCCAGACCGGCGACGGCATCGACCCGGCCGGCCCAGGGCCGAGCGTGCTCGGCGACGACGTCGGCGAAGAGCGCCGCATCCGCGAGCAGCGGCGTGATGTCCTTGAAGGTCACCCCCGGCTCGGGGAAGTCCGGGATGTCGCGCAGCGCGCCGAGGATGCGGTTGCGCAGCGTCGCGTCGACCTCGCGCGTCGGCAGGGTCACCCCTTGCCCCGGCGGTTGCGCGCGGTCTTCTTCGGCTGGTTGCGCGGTCCGGACTGCGCGTACTTGTGCACCTTGCGGCCGGTGACCGTCTGGCCCTCGCCCGACTCCTCCGACGACGAAGGGGAGTTCCCCTCGGTGGTCGAGGTGGCACGGGAGGGCGCCTCGGTGACGGCCGAGCCGTCGTCCGCACCACCAGCCGCCGAGCCTGCCGCAGCGCCGGCGCCGGCGCTCACCCTCGCCGGCACGCGCTCGCGCACGGCGGAGGCCTTGTGGTGCTTGCCCGCGGCCTTGTCGAGCGCGACGACGTCGGCGTCCTTGCGGCGCAGGTCGACGAGCAGCGGGGTGGCGATGAAGACCGAGGAGAAGGCACCGACGGTCATGCCGATGAAGAGCGCGAGCGACAGGTCGAGCAGCGTGCCGGGGCCGAGCTTGGCGAAGCCGATGATGAGCACGGCGACGATGGGCAGGACCGCGATGACCGTGGTGTTGATCGAGCGGACCAGGGTCTGGTTGACCGCGAGGTTGGCGGCGTGGGCGAAGGTCGAGCGCTTGTTCTGGAAGGCCGCCCGGGTGTTTTCCTTGACGTGGTCGAAGACGACCACGGTGTCGTAGAGCGAGTAGCCCAGGACGGTGAGGAAGCCGATGAGCGTGGCCGGCGAGACCTCGAAGCCGGTCCACGTGTAGATCCCGACGGTGATGAGCATGTCGTGGGCCAGCGCGACCATCGAGGCGACGGCCATCTTCCAGTTGCGGTAGTACAGCGCCATCAGGGCCGTGGTGATGACGAGGAAGACGACCAGCGCCCGCAGGGCCTGCTGGCTCACCGAGGCACCCCACGAGGGGCCGATGAAGTTGGAGCTGACCTCGGACTGGGCCACGCCGAAGGTGCTGGCCAGCTCGCGGGCGACCTCGCGCGACTCGTCGCCGTCGAGCTCCTCGGTCTGCACCCGGATCGTGTCGCCGCCGATGGTGGTGACATTGGCCGAGGCGGAGCCACCGGCGACCTCACGGACGGCCGAGGTCGCGTCGTCCTCGTAGGAGGCCGGCGCCCCCTGGGTGACGACGCGGAACTCCGAACCGCCGGTGAACTCGAGGCTGAGGTTGAGCCCCTGGACGACGAAGCCGAGTGCGGCGACCGCCATGATGACGGCCGAGGCGATGTACCAGGTCTTGGACTTGCCGACGAAGTCGATCGACCGGTCGCCGGTGTAGAGGTCGTTGCCCCACTGCGCCATGCGACTCATCGGGCGCCCCCTTCGGCCGGCACGGCGACCGGGTTGTCGATGTCGAAGTTGCCGCGGCCCTTGTATCGGACCTTGGCCTCACGCAGCGTGTCGACGTCGAAGCCCGACCACTTGTGACCGGAGGCGAAGAACTTGTTGCGGGCGAGGATCGTCAGCAGCGGGTGCGTGAAGAGCCAAAAGATCGCGAGGTCGATGAGCGTCGTCAGGCCCAGGGTGAAGGCGAAGCCACGCACACCCGAGCTGGCGAGGACGTAGAGCACGACAGCGGCAATGAGGTTGACGCCGTCGGCGACGAGAATCGTGCCCTTGGCCCGGGCCCAGCCGGCCTCGACCGCGGCCCGCAGGTTCCTCCCTTCGCGCAGCTCGTCCCTCACTCTCTCGAAGTAGACGATGAAGGAGTCGGCTGTCACGCCGATGGCGATGATCAGACCGGTCACGCCGGCCATGTCGAGGCGATAGTTGTAACCCCACGCCAGCAGCGCGATCGCCAGATAGGTGATGCCGAAGGCCACGAGCATCGAGCCGATGACGACGACCGAGAGCGCACGGTACTGCAGGAGCGCGTAGAGCAGCACGACGAAGAGGCCGATGAGGCCGGCGATGATGCCGTAGCGCAGCTGCTCGGAGCCGAGGGTCGGGCTGATCTCCTGACGGCTCTGCACGTCGAAGGACAGCGGCAGGGCACCGAACTTCAGCGACTTGGCCAGCGACCGGGCCTCGTCGATCGAGAAGCCGGAGATGCTCGCCTGGCCGTTGGGGATGGCCTCGTTGAAGCCCGGGTCGATGAGCACCTTGGAGTCGAGGACGGCCGCCAGGGCGTTGTAGGAGCCCGGCGGGTTGGTCGGGCTGGCCGGGTTGAGCCCCGGCAGCTTGACCATCTGCTTCGAGACGTCGCCGTACTCCTTGCGGCCCTTGCTCGTGAGCGTCAACTGGATCTCGGGCTCGTTGGTCTGCTGGCCCTGCGGGCCGACCCGATAGCCGGCCTCGGCGTCGGCGATCTCGGTGCCGGCGACGACGACCGGACCGAGGACGTACTTGAGGCTGCCGTCGTCCTTGCACGCGACGATCGCCTCGTCGGTCTTGCCGACGGGCTGGTCCTCCGGAGGCTTGGCGCAGTTGAGGTCCTGGAACTCGCGCCAGAGCTTGGTCGAGATGTGGTTGGGGTCGGTCGCGCTCGTGGGCTCGCCCGTGGGCTTCCAGGAGTCGGCCGAGGGGTCGGTGCCGGTCGGTGCGGCCGTCGAGCTGCTCGACGGGGCCGAGGCGGACGAGCTCGGCGACGACGTGCCCGACCCGCTGCCCGACGAGCTCGGGGTGGGTTCGGCGGTGCGCTCCTGGTTGCGCGAGGCCGGCGTCGAGCTGCTCCGGCTCGCGCTCGGCTGGGCGCTGGAGCTGCTCGAGCTCGAGGACCCCGAGCCGGAGGACCCCGACCCGGAGGAGCTCGAGGCGGACGGCTGCGGCTGGGCAGCCTCGGGGTCACCGATGTCGGTGGCGAGCACCGGGCGGAACTGCATCTGCGACGACGCGGCGATCGCGTCCTGCTGCTCCTTCGTCGGCACACCGGGCATGGCGACGACGATGTTGGACGAGCCCTGCGTGGTCACCTCGGCGCCGGAGGTACCCTGCGCGTCGATGCGCTGGACGATGATGTCGCGGGCCTCCTCGAGCTGCTGCTGGGAGACCGAGCCGCCGTCGGTGCTGCGCGGCGAGAGGATGAACTGAAAGCCGCCCTCGAGGTCGAGCCCGAGCGCGGGCGTCCACGAGGCGTCCCTCTTCCACACGCCGTAGCCCAGCGCGCCGGTGAGCATGATGATGAAGGCGAAGAGCCACATCAGGGTGCGCTTGGCGTTGTCCTTGCGGGCGACGTCCTGGGTGCGTCGGCGCTCGGCCATGTCAGTCCCGCCCGTCGGTGTCGGTGGTGACGTCCCCGCCCGGCGCGACCTTGGCGCCGATGGCGCGTCGGTCGAGGGTGAGCACGACGCCCGGGGCGGCCTCGAGGCGCACCCGGTCGTCCTCGACCTCGGTGATCCGCCCGAAGATGCCCGAGGTCGTCACGACCTCTTCCCCGACCTGCAGGGAGGCGGAGAAGTCCGCGAGGGTCCTCTGCCGACGCCGCGCACTCCACAGCATGAAGCCGATGAGGACGAGCGGGAGGATCAGCAGGATCAGGCTGGCGGTCTGCGAGCCTTGGTTCATGGGTGCGGACTTCCTGGGTCGGGACTGGTCGGTCGGCTGACGTCGCAGTGGCTCGGGGTCTCCCGAGCCAGTGGCCGAGTCTAGGTCAGCGCTGTTGCCCTCACCAACGGACACGGCGGGGCGTGGGGTTCCGTCGTGGGCTCAGCCGAGTCGACCGGTGTCGGGGCCGTCGACGAAGGGGAGGCCCACCTGCTCCCCCGCTGGTGGCGTGAGCCCGAGGTGCTGCCAGGCCGCCGGGGTGGCGATGCGGCCGCGCGGGCTGCGGACGATGTAGCCCTGACGCACGAGATAGGGCTCGGCGACGGTCTCGACGGTGTCGGTCTCCTCCCCCACGGCGACGGCCAGGGTCGACAGGCCGACCGGCCCACCGCCGAAGCGCCGGCACAGGGCGTCGAGCACGGCCCGGTCGAGCCGGTCGAGCCCGGCCTCGTCGACGTCGAAGAGCGCCAGCGCGGCCTGCGCGGCGTTGACGTCGACCTGCCCGGTGCCGTGGACCTGGGCCCAGTCACGGACCCGTCGCAGCAGGCGGTTGGCGATGCGGGGTGTGCCGCGGGAGCGCAGCGCGATCTCGGCCAGGGCGTCGTCGTCGGCCGTGACCCCGAGCAGTCGGGCGCTGCGCGCGAGGATCCGCTCGAGGTCGGCGACCTCGTAGAAGTCGAGGTGGCCGGTGAAGCCGAAGCGGTCGCGCAGGGGTGCCGGCAGCAGGCCGGCGCGCGTCGTCGCCCCGACGACGGTGAAGGGCGGCAGCTCGAGCGGGATGGCGGTCGCGCCCGGGCCCTTGCCGACGACGACGTCGACCCGGAAGTCCTCCATCGCCAGGTAGAGCATCTCCTCGGCGGGCCGGGACATGCGGTGGATCTCGTCGAGGAAGAGCACCTCGCCCTCGGCGAGCGAGGAGAGCACCGAGGCCAGGTCGCCGGCGTGCTGGATCGCCGGGCCCGAGGTGACCCGGATCGGCTGCTCGAGCTCGGCGGCGACGATCATCGCCAGGGTCGTCTTGCCCAGCCCGGGCGGCCCGGACAGCAGCACGTGGTCGGGCGGGGCGCCGCGGCGTCGGGCGGCCTCGAGCACGAGACCGAGCTGGTCGCGCACCTTGGGCTGGCCGGGGAACTCGTCGAGCCGACGCGGCCGCAGCGCGGCCTCGACGGTGGTGTCGTCGTCGGTGCCGCCCGCGTCGACGATGCGGGCGGTCGCGTCGTAGGAGCCGTCGCCGGCGCGGGGGTCCTCGTCGTCGGCGACGCGCATCTCGGAGCTGAAACCACTCATCGGGCGAGCACCTGCAGCGCGGCGCGCAGGGCGCCGGAGACGTCACCCGGGCCGTGCTCGTCGGCGACCGTGGCCACGGCCTCGGTGGACTGCTTGGCCGAGTAACCGAGCCCGACGAGCGCCTCGGACACCTGCTCCTGCCAGGCCGCGGCGGGCGCGGCAGCAGCCGCGGCCCCAGCGGCACCGCCGGGCACCTCGGGCAGCTTGCCCCGCAGCTCGAGGGCGATGCGCTCGGCACCCTTCTTGCCGATGCCGGGGACCTTGGTGAGGGTCGCGATGTCGTCGGCCGCGACCGCGGCCGCCAGCTCGAGGGGGCTGAGCACGGACAACAGCGCCATGGCCACCCGCGGGCCGACCCCGGTGACCGTCTGGGCCAGCTCGAAGGTGTCGCGCTCGTCGGCGCTGGCGAACCCGTACAGGGTCATCGAGTCCTCGCGCACGATCATGCTCGTCGCGAGCTCGACCGGCTGGCCGACGCGTGCCGAGGCGGCCACGGCAGGTGGGGTGTGGACGAGCAGGCCGATGCCGTGGACGTCGACGACCACCCGGTCGAGCCCGACGTGCCGTGCGGCGCCGGTGACCGAGGCGATCATCGGGCGACCGACCGCAGACGCGCCCGCTCGCTCGCCGCTGCGAGCTCCCGGCGGGCCGAGCCGGCGCCCCGCCACTGGTGACAGATGGCCAGCGCCAGCGCATCGGCCGCGTCGGCGGGTCGGGGGGCCTCGGAGAGGGAGAGGATGCGGGTGACCATCGTCGTGATCTGCGCCTTGTCTGCCCGGCCGGAGCCGGAGACGGCTGCCTTGACCTCGGTGGGCGTGTGCAGTGTGACCGGCAGCCCCCGTCGGGCCCCGGCGAGGTGGACCAGCCCGCTGACCTGGGCGGTCGTCATGACCGTGGGCACGTGGTCCGCGGCGTAGACGCGCTCGAGGGCGATCGCATCGGGCTCGAAGCGGTCGAGCCAGGCGTCGAGCTCGTCCTGGACGTAGGCCAGACGGTCACCGGTGGACCGCTCGCTCGAGGTCCGCACCACGCCGACCGCGACCATGCGCAGGGCGCGGGCCTCGCCCTCGACGACCCCCAGGCCGCACCGGGTCAGCCCGGGGTCCACGCCGAGCACTCGCACCGTGGCCTCCTGGGATCGACTCGAACACGTGTTCTGGTCGAGGTTACGTGTCGGCGGCGCACCCGGCGCCGCCGACACGCCGGGTCAGGAGTCGTCGGCCTCGAGCTCGGCGAGGACCTCGTCGGAGATGTCGCCGTTGGTGAAGACGTCCTGGACGTCGTCGCTGTCCTCGAGGGCTTCGACGACGCGGATCATCTTCTTGGCGCCGTCCTTGTCGAGCGGGACCTGCATGCTCGGCAGGAAGGAGGCCTCGGCCGAGTCGTAGTCGACGCCGGCCTCCTGCAGCGCGGTGCGGACGGCGACGAAGTCGGTCGCCTCGGACACGATCTGCCACGAGTCGCCGAAGTCGTTGATCTCCTCGGCGCCGGCCTCGAGCACGATCTCGAGCAGGTCGTCCTCGCTCTTCTCCGCCTTGGGCACCATGACGACGCCCTTGCGGTTGAAGAGGTAGGCGACCGAGTTGGGGTCGGCGAGGTTGCCGCCGTTGCGCGACAGGGCCGTGCGCACCTCGGTGGCGGCGCGGTTCTTGTTGTCGGTGAGGCACTCGATGAGGATGGCGACACCACCGGGGGCGTAGCCCTCGTAGGTGATGTTCTCCCAGTCGGCGCCACCGGCCTCGGCGCCCGAGCCGCGCTTGACGGCGCGGTCGATGTTGTCATTGGGGACCGAGCTCTTCTTCGCCTTCTGGATCGCGTCGTAGAGCGTGGGGTTGCCGGTGGGGTCGCCGCCACCGGTGCGCGCCGCGACCTCGATGTTCTTGATCAGCTTGGCGAAGAGCTTGCCGCGCTTGGCGTCGATCGCCGCCTTCTTGTGCTTCGTGGTTGCCCACTTGGAGTGGCCGGACACGTTGGTCTCCTCGATGTGGCTGGCAGGTGGTCCGAGGGTCGATCCTACGCGGCGCGCCGCACCATCTCGACGAAGAGCGCGTGGACGCGGTGGTCCCCGGTCACCTCGGGGTGGAAGCTCGTGGCCAGCAGGTGCCCCTGCCGCACGACGACGGGACGGGACTCCCCCTTCGCCTCGATGCTCGCGAGCACCTCGACGTCGGGACCGGCCTGCTCGACCCACGGAGCGCGGATGAAGACCGCGCGCACCGGTCCGCCGGCGAGGCCGGCCACCTCGAGATCGGTCTCGTGGGAGTCGACCTGACGGCCGAAGGCATTGCGCCGCACCGTGATGTCGAGACCGCCGAGGGTCTGCTGCTGCGGGTGCCCGTCGAGCAGACGGTCGGCGAGCAGGATCATCCCGGCGCAGCTGCCGTAGACCGGCAGCCCCTCCGCGATGCGGGAGCGAAGGGGGTCCCGCAGCCCGAAGACCCGGGTGAGCTTGTCGATGGTCGTCGATTCCCCGCCGGGCAGGACGAGTCCGTCGACCCGCTCCACCTCCTCGGGTCGGCGGACCGCGATCGTCCTCGCTCCCGCCGCCTCGAGCGCGGCCCGGTGCTCCCGCACGTCGCCCTGGACGGCGAGGACGCCGACGGTGGGTGTCGTCACCAGCCGCGCTCGGCGAACTGGATCGAGCGGGCCGGCTCGTCGACGTTGATCCCGACCATCGCCTCACCGAGCCCGCGGGAGACCTTGGCCAGGGTGTCGGGGTCGTCGAAGAAGGTCGTCGCCCGGACGATCGCCTCGGCGCGCTGTGCAGGGTTGCCGGACTTGAAGATCCCGGAGCCGACGAAGACTCCCTCGGCGCCCAGCTGCATCATCATCGCGGCGTCGGCCGGGGTGGCGATGCCACCGGCGGTGAAGAGGACGACCGGGAGCCTGCCCGCCGTCGCGACCTCCTTGACCAGCTCGAAGGGGGCCTGCAGCTCCTTGGCCGCGACGTAGAGCTCGTCCTCCGCCAGCCCCTGGAGGCGGCGGATCTCCTGGCGGATCTGGCGCATGTGGGTCGTGGCGTTGGAGACGTCGCCGGTGCCGGCCTCCCCCTTCGAGCGGATCATCGCCGCACCCTCGGTGATGCGGCGCAGCGCCTCGCCGAGGTTGGTGGCCCCGCAGACGAAGGGGACGGTGAAGTTCCACTTGTCGATGTGGTTGGCGTAGTCGGCCGGGGTGAGGACCTCGGACTCGTCGATGTAGTCGACCCCGAGGGACTGCAGCACCTGGGCCTCGACGAAGTGGCCGATGCGTGCCTTGGCCATGACGGGGATCGAGACGGCCTCGATGATGCCGTCGATCATGTCGGGGTCGCTCATCCGGGAGACGCCGCCCTGGGCACGGATGTCGGCCGGCACCCGCTCGAGCGCCATGACGGCGACGGCGCCGGCGTCCTCGGCGATCTTCGCCTGCTCCGGCGTGACGACGTCCATGATGACGCCGCCCTTGAGCATCTCGGCCATGCCGCGCTTGACGCGTGCGGTGCCGGTCTCGGTCTGGGTCTCGGTGGTCATGTCGTGCTCCTCGTCGGGCCGCGCGTCGCGACGTCCATTTGATCTAGGCCAAAACGTAGCACGGCACAGGACAATGTCCCGGTCCGCGTCCGCAGAGCGGTCGGGACCACCTAGACTCACCCGTGATGAGCACCCAGACGCCGCAGATCTCCGGCGGCACCGCGGCCGAGATCGCCGACAGCGTCCGCGGCCTCGTCGAGCGCGGCCACCTGGCCCCCGGCGAGGTCCTCCCGCCGGTCCGTGCCCTCGCCGAGCAGCTCGGCGTCAACCGCAACACCGCCGTCGCCGCCTACCGCGACCTCGCCCGCTCGGGGGTCGTCGTCTCGCAGGGACGCGCCGGGACCCGGGTGGCGCGACGCAGCCGGGTGCCCCAGGAGGGCTTCGCCGCGGCCGGCGCGCTCCGCGACGTCGGCACGGGCAACCCCGATCCGCACCTCATCCCCGACCTCGCGCCCGCACTGGCGAGCGTCGCCGATCGCGGCCCCGTGCTCTACGGCGAGCCGACAATCGACCGGGACCTCGGGTCGTGGGCGCTCGACTGGATGGCCCCCGACGTGCCGGTCCCGGCCTCGGACGTGCGGCTGACCCTGACGAGCGGCGCGGTCGATGCCGTCGAGCGCCTGCTCGCGCAGGCGCTGCTGCGCGACGACGCCGTGGCGCTCGAGGACCCGTGCTTCCTCGCGAGCATCCATCTCGCCCAGCTCGGCGGTTACCGGGCGGTCCCGGTCCCGGTCGACGCCGAGGGCATGACGGTCGAGGGGCTGCGCCACGCCCTCGACCAGGGGGTGCGGGCGGTCGTGTGCACCCCGCGGGCCCAGAACCCCACCGGCTCCTCGCTGAGTGCCGCCCGCGCCGCGGCGCTGCGCGAGGTGCTCGCCGACCACCCCTACGTCCTCGTCATCCAGGACGACTACTTCTCCTACCTGTCCCAGCAGCCCTTCCACTCCATCGTCGGCCCCGATCACCGGCGCTGGGCGCTGGTGCGCTCGGTCTCGAAGTTCGTCGGCCCCGACATGTGCCTGGCCGTCACGGCCTGCGACGCCGACACCGCCGCCCGCCTCGAGATGCGCCTGAGCCCCGGGACCACCTGGGTCAGCCACCTGCTGCAGCGGATCACCCACGCGGTGATCACCGACCCCTCCGCGCTCGCACTCATCGAGCGCGCCGGGAAGCACTACGCCGAGCGCAATGCCGCCTTCGCCGCGCTGCTCACCGAGCGTGGCCTGCCCACCTCTCCCGGTGACGGCGTCAGCCTGTGGGTCCCGCTGCCGGTCGCGGCACGGGAGGTCGCCGATCGGCTGACCCGGCGTGGCTGGCTGGTGCGCACGGGAGACGAGTTCCGCCTGGCGGAGGGCGCACCCCCTTCGCAGCACCTGCGCCTCACGGGGCACGACCTCGACGAGGCCTCGGCCGCGACCCTCGCCGACGACATCGTCGCCGCCGCGACCGCCACGGCCTGAGCCCGACGTCAGGGCAGCTGGTGGCCGGGCCCGCTCGGTGACGGCGGCTCGACGTGGCCCGGTGTCGTCTCCGCGGGTCGGTACCCGGCCCCACCACGAAGGGGAGGCCGGCGGGCCCGCTCGCCGCGCACCGCGAGCAGGAGCGCGGCGACGAGTGCGGCGAGCAGCAGGGGGAGGCAGCACAGCACCCCGAGGACCAGCGACGACATGCCCCGATCATGACGGCTGTGCGGCGCTCAGGCTCCCGGGAGCGTGTCGTCGAACTCCACGGTCTGCGGCAGGTCGGCGTGGCCGGCCAGTCGGAACAGGCGCACCACCCGCTTGGCCCGCACCCGCTGGACGTCCTTGACAGCGTCGTTGTGGAAGCGACGGGCGAGCTGCACCCGCAGGCCCGCCTCGCGGACGCGCTCGAGCGCAGCGGCTCCGGGGTCCCCCTGCGTCTCGATGTCGCGGGTGACCTCGGGTGGCAGCGCCGCGTGCAGGATCTCGGTCAGCTCGCTCTCGACCGACTCCCGGCCGGCGAAGTGCTGTCCCTCGAGGAGGTCGGCCTCGAAGGTGCGCTCGTTGACCCGCTCCAGCGACTCGCTCGCCGCGGCCGCCAGGAGGAAGCCCGTCGCCGGGTCGAGGGCACCGGAGTTGGCCAGCTCCAGGCTTGACTCGGCCCGCCGCACGACGTGCGCGTCGAGGGCCGACAGGGCGCCCTCGACCTTGGCGTGCAGCCGATCGAGCCGCGCGGCGCTGTAGGAGAGGTACCAGGCGAGGAGGAGCAGGACGCAGAGCGTCAGGGCGATCCAGCTCAAGGTCTCCATGGCTCTCCTGCCCGGCCACGCGGCCCGCGGTCACCGATCCGGCCCAGTCCCGGCCGCAGCCGGGTCACCTCGCGGGGGTGCCCCGCGTCGAGGACGGTCTCGTAGACGGCGATGATCTCGCGGGCGACGACGTCCCAGTCGAAGGCCCGCGCGCGCTCCCGCCCCAGTCGCGAGAGGGTCGCGCGTCGCTCTGGGTCGCCGAGCAGCTCGACGATCCGGGCGGCGAGGTCCTCGGGGCGCTCGCTCGCGAAGAGGGCTCCGGCCATACCGGCGCGCCCCGCGTCGAGGACCCTCTGGAAGGCCGCCAGGTCGCTGGCGAGGACGGGTGCGCCGGCCGCCATGGCCTCGACGAGGACGATCCCGAAGCTCTCTCCCCCGGTGTGGGGCGCGATGTAGAGGTCGGCGGACGCCAGGGCCGATGCCTTGTCCTCGTCGGACAGGGCTCCGAGGAACTCGGTGGCCGCCGCGACCCCCTCGGGCAGCTTGGCCCGGGCCGCCTCGGCGCTCCCGGGGCCGACGACGAGCAGCCGCGCACCGGGCACGGTGTCGAGGACCGCGGGCATCGCCTCGGCGAGGACCGGCAGACCCTTGCGCGGCTCGTCGATCCGACCGAGGAAGACGATCGTCGGGCGTCCGGGCGCGCCGGTCCACCGCGGGTCACGCTCGGCGCGGGCGAAGGCGCTGGTGTCGACGCCGTTGGGGATCACGACGGCGTCCCCACCGATGTGGGTGGTGACCGTGCGCCGCGCGTCCTCGGAGACGGCGATGCGCCCGTGGATCTTCTCCAACGACGGCCGCAGGAGCGGGTAGGCGGCCTGCATGACGCGTGAGCGGACGTTGGAGGTGTGGAAGGTGGCGACGACGGGGCTCGTGGCCGCCCACAGCGCGAGCACCGACAGGCTGGGCGCGAGCGGCTCGTGGATGTGCACGACGTCGAAGTCGCCTTCCTCGAGCCACCGGCCCACGCGGGCCGACGCGACCGGACCGAAGAGCAGCCGGGCGGTCGAGCCGTTGTAGCGGATCGGCACGGCCCGCCCGGCCGGGACGACGTGCTCGGGCAGGACGGTGCCCTCGTCGGCAGGGGCGAGCACCGACGGCTCGTGACCGTGCCGAGCGAGGTAGTCGGCGAGGTCGCGGATGTGGAACTGCACTCCCCCGGGCACGTCGAAGGAGTAGGGGCTCACCAGACCGACCCTCACGCGGCGCTCCGGTCCGCGGTCGTGGTCGCTCGGTCGCGTGCGGGGTCGAGGTCGTCGACGAAGACCCGCTGCATCATGTGCCAGTCGGCGGTGTGCCGGGTGATCGCGCTGCCGAAGGCGTCGGCGCAGGCCTGGGTCGTGCGCGCGACCGCGTCGCGCGAGCCGGCGGGCGCGACGGTGACCGCGTCGTGGACCGTCACGACCATGCCCCACCGGCGACCGACCCGCTCGTGCCGCAGGGTGACCGGGTAGAGCGGCAGGCCGGTCTCGACGGCCAGGGCTGCCGGACCGGCTGCCATCCGCGCGCGGTGGCCGCACAGGTCGACCTCGACCCCGCTCGCCGACAGATCGCGGTCGGCGAGCAGCGGCATGACGACCGGCTCCCCCGTCGCGAGCTGTGCCCGCAGCCGCTCGTAGGTGCCCCGCTCGGCCGGGTGGATGACCATGCCCAGCTGCTCGCGGTAGTCGAGGAAGGCCCGGAACATCTCCTCGGGCTCGAGCCGCTCGGCCACCGTGACGACGGTGCCGAGGTGACGGGCGCACCACACCCCCGCCAGGTCCCAGTTGCCGGTGTGGCCGAGGAAGGCCAGCACCGGTCGCCCGGCGAGCAGGTGCGACTTCAGCTCGGGCAAGGCGCCCTCGAAGCGCACGAGGGAGTCGACGTCGGTGCCGCTCACGGACGGCAGCCGGAAGGCCTCGACGTAGTAGCGAAGGGAGGCTCGCACCCCCTCGGCCACGAGCGCCTCGAGCTCCTGCGGCCCCAGCTCCGGACGCACCCGGGCGTAGTTGGCCCGCAGCCGCTGGACGGAGCTGCCGTTGCCCGCCACGGTCCGGTCGGCGGCGAGGTCGAAGAGCGCGTAGGCCGCGCGGGTCGGCAGCAGCCGCAGCACCCGCCAGGCCAGGAGGAAGGCGAGGACGGTGGCGCGCTGCCGCAGCCGGGTCACGGTCCCGAGGGTGTGGTTCCGGCGGCCTCTGCGGCGATGACCTGCTGGCGCACGAGGAGGACCCGCTGGAGGATCGTGACGAAGCTCGCGACGGCGAGCAGGCCGAGCACCACCGTGAGGACGATCTCGGGCAGGCCCAGCCCGACGAGACCGGTCGTCACGAGCGCAGCCACCAACCGGTCGGCTCGCTCGGCGATGCCGACATCGGCCCGCATGCCCAGGCCCTCGGCCCGGGCGCGGGCGTAGGAGACGACGCTGCCGAGGACGAGGCAGGCGAGAGCGAGCCAGGCCTTGAGCCGGTCGTCACCACCCTGGAAGTACCAGATCGTCAGGCCGGAGAAGATCGCCGCGTCGCCGATGCGGTCGAGCGTGGAGTCGAGGAAGGCGCCCCACTTGCTCGAGTGCCCGAGCTCGCGCGCCATGATCCCGTCGATGGTGTCGGAGAAGACGAAGGCGGTGATGACCAGGACACCGACGAGCAGCTGACCCCGCGGGAAGAAGACGAGCGCCCCGAGGCAGACGCCGAGCGTGCCGAGGATGGTGACGACGTCTGGGCTGATGCCCAGGCGGAGCAGCAGGCGCGCCACCGGGGTGAGGATCCGGGTGACGGCTGCGCGCGCGTATCGGTTGAGCATGGCGGGTCAAGCGTAACTGCGCGGGGCCGGTGCTCCTGACGGCGCACCGGAGTGTGATGCAGGCCCCGTCGGCTCAGCTGCCGGCGTCCGGCCAGGCCACCGCCAGGGCGGCGCGCGCGTCCTCGAGGAGGATCGGCAGCGCCTTGGTCTGCGCGACGATCGGCAGGAAGTTCATGTCGCCGCCCCACCGCGGGATGACGTGCTGGTGCAGGTGGGCCGCGACGCCCGCCCCGGCGACGGCGCCCTGGTTCATGCCGAGGTTGAAGCCGTGCGGGTTGGAGCTGGCCTGCAGCGCCCGGATCGCCGCCTTGGTCAGGGCGGTGAACTCCAGGGTCTCCTCGTCGGTGAGGTCGATGTAGAGCGAGACGTGCCGGTAGGGGCAGACGAGGACGTGACCGGCGTTGTAGGGAAAGAGGTTCATGACGACGAAGCAGGTTTCGCCCCGGTGGACGATGAGGCCCTCGGCGTCGTCCTTGTCGGGAGCGACGCAGAAGGGGCAGCCGTCCCCGGCCTCGTCGCTGGGCCGCTCCCCCGTCACGTAGGCCATCCGGTGGGGCGTCCACAGCCGGTCGAAGCCATCGGGCACGCCCACGAGGGAGCGATCGTCCTCGGTCGGGTGGTCGTGCTGCGTCATGGGCCCGATCCTGTCACGCCCCACGGCGAAGGGGAGTTCTCCCCCTTCGCCACGAGGTCGGGTCGCGGCAGGATGGCGACATGCACCCAGGACTGCAAAATGTCGCCAACCGCGCCGCCTACTACGCCACCCTCCGCCAGACGCTGCTCGCCGAGACGCTCGAGGAGCAGGTCGGCGATCACCAGATCGCCGGCGACCTGCAGGAGGGGACGCTGCAGTTCGTCGGCGCCGAGCGCACCCTCACCGCCCGCTCCCACCTCATCGCCTCGGTCGCCCCTGGGCCGAAGTCGTTGCTCTGGGGCTGGGCGCACCCCCAGGGTGGCGGCGAGGTGGCCGGCCGGGTCAAGGAGCTCGGAGAGCGCTTCGGCATCACCGACCTCACCTCGCCGGAGCTGCCCTTCGACGCCGGCGACGACATCGCGGGGACGACGGCCCACCTGGGCCACCTCGCGGCCTGCGTGGGCGTCGAGGCGACGCGCCTCTCCCCCTACTACACGGTGAATGCCGACGGCGGCACCCGACTCGTCATGATGCTCGAGGGCATCGACGTGCCCGAGCCGAGCCTCATGCAGGTCGCCTCGCGCATCGAGCCGGTGCTCACCAGCGGCATCATCACCGACCACCGCTCGGCCGTGCTGGGTCTCGCGGAGCACCGCGAAGGCTTCTCGGTCGACGACCAGGGGCAGCAGCTCGTGCTGTCCGACGAGACCGGGTCGGTCACGTTCAGCCTCGACGACCGCCAGCGCATCACCAACGCGAGCATGAGCCTGCAGGGCGCCGCGGGCTGAGGTCAGGCCCGCGGCGGGGTCCACTCGCGCAGCCGGCCGGTCGGGTCGCCGAAGCCGGTGGCGTCGAAGAGCGGTCGCCCCGCGTCGCTCGAGTTGAGCCGCACGAAGCGCACCCGCTCGGCGGTCGCCGCCTCCTGCACCGCGTGCAGCAGGCGCCGGCCCAGCCCCTCGCGGCGTCGGTCGGCGGTGACGAAGACCTGCTGGACGTACCACCACTCCGGCCGCCCGGGGTGGCTCAGCGTCGGCAGCTTGCGCACCGGGTGGACGAGGACGCACCCGACCGGGCGACCGTCGGGCTCCTCCGCGATCCAGCCCCGCTGCGCGGCGAAGTCGGCCAGGAGGGCATCGGCATACTCGGTGAGGAAGCCGGGCCGTGGCGTGCGCCCGGCCTCACGGTCCTGCTGGAGGCGCAGCGCGCCGAGCGAGAGCGCGTCGTCGCGCTCGATCGGGCGGATCCGCGTCGTCATGCCCGCAACATAACCAAGAACGAGCATTTCTTTAGGGAAACGCGGCCCGGAGGCTGCATTGCCGTAGGGCAATGCAGCCTCCGGTGGGCTCGATCCCTCAGATCGTGCCGGCGGGCGCGGCGTCCGGGCCGGGGTTGGTCAGGCTCGGCGCCGACATCACCTGGTCCTTGGCCTCGACGGCCGCGAGGACGCGCGCGATCGCGGTCTCGATCGGCAGCCCGTTTTCCTGGGACCCGTCGCGGTAGCGGAAGGAGACGGCGTTGTTGCTGCGGTCCTCCTCGCCGGCGATGAGAGTGAAGGGCACCTTGGACTTGCTCGCATTGCGGATCTTCTTCGGGAAGCGGTCGTCGCTCTCGTCGAGCTCGACCCGGATCCCCTGCGCCCGCATCTGCTGCAGCACGTCCCAGAGGTAGTCGTTGTACTCCTCGGCGACCGGCACACCTAGCACCTGGACGGGCGAGAGCCACACCGGGAAGGCGCCGGCGTAGTGCTCGACGAGCACACCGATGAAGCGCTCGGTCGAGCCGAACTTCGCCGAGTGGATCATCACCGGCTGCTGACGGGAGCCGTCGGCCGCCTGGTACTCGAGCGCGAAGCGGTCCGCGGACGGCTGGTTGAAGTCGTACTGGATCGTGCTCATCTGCCAGGTGCGGCCGATCGCGTCACGAGCCTGCACCGACACCTTGGGGCCGTAGTAGGCCGCGCCGCCCGGGTCGGGCACGAGCTCGAGACCGGTCTCGGAGCACACCTGCTCGAGGACGGACGTCGCCTCGGCCCAGTCCTCATCGCTGCCGATGAACTTCGAGCTCTTGTCGCCCCCTTCGTCGCGGGTCGACAGCTCGAGGTAGAAGTCGTCGAGACCGAAGTCGCGCAGCAGCCCGAGGATGAAGTCGAGCAGGTGACGGATCTCGTCGGGCGCCTGCTCCTTGGTGACGTAGGAGTGGCTGTCGTCCTGCGCGAAGCCGCGCACCCGGGTCAGGCCGTGGATGACGCCGGACTTCTCGTGGCGGTAGACGTGCCCGAACTCGAAGAGCCGCAGCGGCAGCTCGCGGTAGGAGCGCTGCTTGCTGCGGTAGATGAGGTTGTGCATGGGGCAGTTCATCGCCTTGAGGCGGTAGTCCATGCCGTCGACGTCGAAGGGGGGATACATGCCTTCGCCGTAGTACGGGAGGTGGCCGGAGGTGTGGAAGAGCCCCTCCTTGGCGATGTGGGGGGTCCCGACGTACTCGAAGCCCTCCTCGATGTGCCGCTGGCGGACGTAGTCCTCCATCTCGCGCTTGATGACCCCGCCCTTGGGGTGGAAGACGGGCAGGCCGGAACCGATCTCGTCGGGGAAGGAGTAGAGGTCGAGCTCGCGGCCGAGCTTGCGGTGGTCGCGCTTCTCGGCCTCCGCGAGGCGGTCGAGATAGGCCTTCAGCTCGTCCTTGGTCGGCCAGGCCGTGCCGTAGACGCGCTGCAGCTGCGGGTTCTTCTCGCTGCCGCGCCAGTAGGCCGCGGCGCTGCGCATGATCTTGTAGGCATTGCCGATGACCTTGGTGCTCGGCACGTGCGGGCCGCGGCACAGGTCACCCCAGGCACGGGTGCCGTCGCGGCGGACGTTGTCGTAGATCGTCAGCTGGGCGCCGCCCACCTCGACCGAGGCGCCCTCCGCAGCGTCCTCGGAGGCGCCGCCCTTGAGGCCGATGAGCTCGCACTTGTAGGGCTCGCCGGCCAGCTCGACGAGCGCGTCGTCGTCGCTGATCTCGCGGCGAACGAAGGTCTGGCCCTCGTTGATGATCCGCTGCATCGCCTTGTCGAGGGCCTTGAGGTCCTCGGGGGTGAAGGGCTCCTCGACGTCGAAGTCGTAGTAGAAGCCGTCGCGGATCGGCGGGCCGATGCCGAGCTTGGCGGAGGGGTTGATCTGCTGCACGGCCTGGGCCAGGACGTGGGCCGTGGAGTGCCGCAGCACGTCGAGGCCGTCCTGCTCCTGCGCCGTGACCGGCTCGACGACATCGCCCTGGGCGAGCTCGTGCGCGAGGTCCCGCAGCTCGCCGTTGACCCGGGCTACGAGCACGGCCCGGTCGCCCTCGAAGACGTCCGCGGCAGTAGTGCCCTGGTCCACCGATCGCTCGTCTCCGGCGACGTTGATGGTGATCTGGGCAGACACGGGTGGCTCCTGTGGGACGGTTCGCGGTGCCCGGCCGGGCACCCGACGAACTCTATCCCCGCGAAGGGGGCGGCCCCCAACGCATTCCCCCGCTGAGTACCAGAGCCCATGTGCCACCCCCTTCGTCGTCCCTACCTTCGAGTCATGCTCACCAAGGACGCTCGACTGCTCCCGCACACCGCCTGCTGGTTCGGCGTGCTCAGCCTGCTCGCCGTGCTGTGCTTCCACTTCCCCGAGCTGCTCACGAGCCAGGAGTTCCGCCCCGTCTACACCTCGGGGTTTGCTCGTGGCCTGCTGCTCGTCGGCATCATCGGGGCCTTCGTCATCGGCACGGTCGCCGTGCTCGCCGGGCAGCGACGGCCCATCGCCTTCACCGGTGTCGTCGCGGCCACGGTGGCCGTGCTCCTGGGTGGCTCCTCGATCCCGCTCGGCGAGATCGAGCCGACCCCGTGGTCGCTCGGGGTCGACTGGTTCATCCTCTCGCTCGTCTTCTCCGCGCTCGTCTTCATCCCGCTCGAGCGCTGCCTCGCCCACCGGCCGCACCCCGTGCTGCGCCGGGGCTGGCGCACCGACGTCTGCTACTTCTTCCTCAGCCACGTCCTCGTCCAGCTGATCCTCATCGTCGTCACGACGTCGACGACGACGGTCGCCGCCGCCATCGCGGTCGACCCGGTCAAGGAGCTGGTCGTCGGCCTGCCCCTGTGGCTGCAGGTCCTGCTCGCCGTCTTCGTCGCCGACCTCGCCCAGGCCGTGCTCCACCGCGCCTACCACCGGGTCACGAGCCTGTGGCGCTTCCACGCGGTGCACCACTCCAGCCGCGACCTCGACTGGCTCGCCGGCTCCCGCGTCCACCTCGCCGAGACGGTGCTCACCCGCAGCATCGTCCTGCTGCCGCTGATGGTCCTCGGCTTCTCGACGCCGGCCATGAACGCCTACGTCATCATCGTCGGTCTCCAGGCCGTCGTGGCCCACGCCAACATCGGTGTCCGCTTCGGCTGGCTCGAGTACCTCGTCGTGCTGCCGCGCTACCACCACTGGCACCACGCCCGGCACCTCGACTACTGGGACCGCAACTACGCGATCCACCTGCCGGTGGTCGACATGCTCATGGGCAGCTTCAAGCTTCCGCGTGACGGCAGCTGGCCGGAGGAGTACGGCGTGCTGCGGCTCGAGACCGTGCCGGAGGGCATCGTCGAGCAGCACCTCATGCCCTTCCGAGGGGACCGCGAGTACGACCGTCACGTGGCCTAGGCCGCTGCTGGTTGACTGGCCGACGTGCACATCACCCGGATCGGCCTCACCCCGCTCAAGGGCGCCCGCCACGCAGACCTCGACCACCTCCGGCTCGACCCGTCGGGACCGCTCGGTGATCGGCTGTTCTGCCTGCTCGAGGTCGACGAGGACCGGGTGCTGCGCACCGTGGAGAACCCCACGATGGTGCTCGTCTCCGCGGCCCGGGACGGCGCGGTCCTCACCGTCACCACGCCGAAGGGAGGGACGGTCGTCGGCGAGCCCGTGCCCACCGGGGACGTCGTCGAGGCGGACTACTGGGGGCGACCTGCTCGGCTCGAGGTCATGACCTCGGACCACGCCGAGCTCCTCGGGGGAACACCTCGACCGCCCGGTCCGCCTGGCCGGCATCCGGTCCGCGGGCGAGGTCGTCTACGGCGGGTCGGTCAGCATCGTGACCACCGGCGCCCTGCGCGAGCTCGGCGAGGTGCAGGATGCGCGGTTCCGCGCGACGCTGACGATCGCGGCCGACCGCGACCCCGAACCGGGCAGCCTGCTGCGCCTGGGCGAGGCCGTGGTGCGGGTGCGTGGTGCGGTCCCCCGCTGCCGGGTCGTCGACATCAACACCGAGACCGGTGAGCTGGACACGAGGCACCTGCACACGCTGGCGCGCCGCGACCGACCGGAGGGCGAGGTGCCCTTCGGCATCGACGCCGACGTCGTCACCCCGGGCGTGGTGCGTCGAGAGGACCCCGTCGCCCTGATCTGAGAGTGTGGGCGGGGCACACCACGGCGCACCCACGAGAGGCACGACCATGCACGTCATCTGGGGCCTGGGCGGCATGCTCGGCCTGCTCCTCATCGCCGCCGCGCTGTCGACCAACCGTCGCGCGATCCGGCTGCGGACGGTGCTGCCGGCGCTGGCGATCCAGGTCGGCTTCGGGGCGCTCGTGCTCTTCGTCCCGTGGGGCCGGACCGCGCTGCGGTGGGCCTCCGACGGCTTCCAATCCGTCATCGACTCGGCGACCGAGGGGATCAGCTTCCTCTTCGGCCCGCTGCTGCCCGACGAGGGCGTCGTCTTCGCCCTGCAGGTGCTGCCCGTCGTCGTCTTCTTCGCCTCGCTCACCGGTGTGCTCTTCCACCTGGGCTGGCTCCAGGTCGTCGTGCGGGTGCTCGGCGGCGGCCTGCAGCGGGTCCTGGGCACCGGCAAGGCCGAGTCCACCAATGCCGCGGCCAACATCTTCCTCGGGCAGACCGAGGCGCCCCTGGTCATCCGGCCCTACGTCGCCGGCCTGACCCGCTCGGGGCTCTTCGCCGTCATGGTCGGTGGACTGGCGTCGGTCGCGGGCTCGGTCCTCGTCGGCTACTCGCTGCTGGGCGCCGACCTCGACTACCTCATCGCCGCGAGCTTCATGGCCGCACCCGGCGCCCTGCTCATGGCCAAGATCCTCGTGCCCGAGGAGCCGGACAACGTCGCGTCCGGCACCGAGTTCGACGAGGCCGAGGTCGAGGCGGCCAAGCACACACCGAGCGAGCTCGGTGAGGTCACCGAGCACCGCAACGTCATCGACGCCGCAGCCGCCGGCGCCGCCGACGGGGCGAAGCTCGCGATCAACATCGGCGCGATGCTCCTCGCCTTCATCTCGCTCATCGCCCTGCTCAACGCCATGATCGGCGGGGTCGGCGGCTGGTTCGGGCACCCCGACCTGTCCTTCGAGACGATCATCGGCTACGTCTTCGCGCCGATCATGCTGATGATCGGCGTCCCGTGGCACGAGGCCGTTGACGCCGGGTCCTTCCTCGGGCAGAAGGTCATCGTCAACGAGTTCGTCGCCTTCACCAACTTCGGGCCCGAGGTCGAGTCCTACAGTCCGCGCACGCAGGCGATCGTCACCTTCGCGCTCACCGGCTTCGCCAACCTCAGCTCGCTCGGCATCCTCCTCGGCGGGCTCGGGTCGATGGCCCCGAGCCGCCGCAAGGACATCGCGAGCCTGGGCATGCGCGCGATCCTTGCCGCGACCCTGGCCAACCTCATGAGCGCGACGATCGCCGGGATCATGCTCGGCTGACCTTGCGCCGGGCGCAGCCCAGCGCAGGGTCAGCCCGGGCGTGCTCAGCCCGCCTCGGTCGTGCCCTCGTAGAGCCCGATGTGGTTGCCGTCGGGGTCGGCGAGCACGGCGAACCAGCTCGTCTCCGAGATCGGTGCCTTGTCCATGACGACCGACCCCCCGCTCTCCGTCGCCTTGGCGAGGACCTCGTCGATCGAGTCGACCTCGACGTAGGAGCGAGGATGCTCGAAGCCCTCGCCCCTGGGGGCCAGCCCTCCCCCGCTGATCTGGTTGGGGGCCTGCCACATGGGATAGCCCTCGAAGCCGGGGATCTCGGCGATCTGCCAGCCGAAGAGCCCGCTGTAGAAGGCCGCGCCCGCCGTGAGGTCGCTGACCGGGATGTCGATGTGCGTGATGTCTCCGTGTGCCATCTGCAGAGCATGGCACTGCGGTGTGACAGCCACCACACCCGCGAGGTGAACGGTCCGGTCAGCCGCGGCGCCCTCACCTCCGCGACACCCTCGACCCCGTGGCTACCCACGAGTTGCATGCGGCCATGCAGCCCCCTTCGGGCGTCACCGTCGACGCCCCGGACCCCTTCGCGGACCCGACGACACCGGTCCCGCCCGGATGGATCGCCCGCCTCGGCCTCGTCGTCCTCGCCGCGGCCGGGTCGGTCCCCGTCATGATCCTCGGCTGGTGCCTCGTCCAGGCCGGGCTCAACGGCACCCTCGCCGCGCTCACCGCCGCCGTGCCCGATCTCGTCCCCGTCGAGCAGCGCGGGCTCGTGAGCGGCGTCGTCGGCATGACCCAGACCCTCGGCATCGTCGTCGGCACCGGGGTCGCGACCCTCGTCTCCGGCACCACCGGCGCCAACCTCGTCCTGGCCGTGCTCGCGGTCGCCGCGGTCACCCCCTTCGTGCTGCGCTCCCTCGACCGGCCACTCCCCCGCGGCCACCTCCCGAGGACGCCCGTGCGGCAGTTCCTCGCCGGCTTCTGGATCTCGCCGCGACGCCATCCCGACTTCGCGTGGGCCTGGGCCACGCGCTTCCTCGCGACGGTCGCCAACTCGATCTGCACGATGTACTTGCTCTTCTTCCTCACCGATGCCGTCGGCGTCGCCGACCCCGAGCTCGGCGTCCTCGTGCTCACCCTGCTCTACGCCGCGTGCCTCATCGTCTCCGCGGTCGTCGCCGGCATCTGGTCCGACCGGATCGGCCTGCGCAAGCCCTTCGTCACCGCCTCGGGCGTCGTCATGTCGAGCGCGGCGGTCCTTCTCCGGACCCGGGGCTGACCACGGCGACGACGACGGCCCGTGTCCCCCCTGCGGGACACGGGCCGTCGTGACCTCGGCGGTCAGGCCAGGGTGAGCACGAGGTGCTCCGTCTCGGGCTTGCGCGTGCTGCGCAGTCCCGCGACGACCTCCTCGCCGGTGGTGTCGATGACGAAGTCGACCTTGGCCGGCAGCAGCACCGGCTTCTTGAACCACACGTGGCTCGTGCACGGACCGCTGGTGCGCGGCCCGATGGCGCCGAGGACCCGTGCGTAGGTCCACATGCCGTGGGCGATCGCCTTGGGGAAGCCCATGGCCTTCGCCGTCACGGCGCTCATGTGGATCGGGTTGATGTCACCCGACACGAGCCCGTAGGTGCGACCGAGGTCGCCGGGCAGCGACCACTTCGCGGCGGCCTGGCCCGTGGGGATCGAAGGGGGCTGCGCACCCCGGTCCGCCTCGGCGTCACCCTTGCCTCGGGCCAGGTAGGTCGAGCGACCCTCCCAGACACGCTCGCCGGCGACGTCGACCTCGGTGACGAGGTCGACGACCTTGCCCTTGGGGTGAGCCCGCAGGTTGTCGGCGGAGACGGTGATGTCCAGGGCCTCGTCGAAGCGGACCTCACGGTGCACCGTGATGACGTTCTCGACGTGGACCAGGCCCATGAGCGGCAGGGGGAAGCCCTTGCCCGACATCAGCTGCATCTGCAGCGGGAAGCCGACGACGTGCGGGTAGGTGTGCGGCAGCACGTCGCTGTTGTTGAAGCCGCAGATGCGCTGGTACTCGAGCAAATCGGACCGGTCGATCTCGTGGCCCTCCAGGCGCAGCCGGGTGTCGGGCAGCGACGAACCGCCGCCCTTGCCCGGCAGCGCCGCCTTGGCGTAGATCGGCCCGAGCGCCGGGATGCTCTTGACGGTCGTGACGGCCATCAGGCGCCCAGCAGCATCTGACCGCACACGCGCACGGTGTTGCCCGTGACGGCGCGGTTGCTGTCCCACGCGAACCAGCCGATCGTCTCGGCGACGTCGACCGGCAGACCACCCTGCGACAGGGAGTTGGTCAGGCGGCCGATCTCGCGCGTCGCGAGCGGGATCTTGGCCGTCATCTCGGTCTCGATGAAGCCGGGGGCGACGGCGTTGACCGTCACACCCTTGGCGAGGACCTGCCGGTCCTTGGCCAGGCTCGAGGTCATGCCGATGACGCCGGCCTTGCTCGCCGCGTAGTTGGCCTGACCGCGGTTGCCGGCGATGCCGGCGATCGAGGCGACGTTGACGATGTGGCCGCCCTCGTTGATGGCGGGCACGAGCGCCTCGTTCATCTTGAGGATCGACAGCAGGTTGACGTTGAGCACCGAGCCCCAGCGGTCGGCGTCGGTGTTGACGAGCAGCTTGTCGCGGGTGATGCCCGCGTTGTGCACGACGATGTCGAAGCCACCGTGCAACCGGCTCGCGTGCTCGACGATCTTGGCCCCCGCGTCCTCGGCGGTGACGTCGACCTGCAGGGCAGAGCCACCGATGCGGTTGGCCACCTCGGCCAGCGGGCCGCCGGCTGCGGGGATGTCGACGCACACGACGGTCGCGCCGTCACGGCTGAGGACCTCGGCGATCGCGGCACCGATGCCGCGCGCAGCGCCGGTGACGACCGCGACCTTGCCCTCGAGCGGGGCGTCCCAGCTCTCGGGCACAACGATGTCGCCGACGGCCTCGCCGACGTGCACGACCTGCGCCGAGACGTAGGCCGAGCGGCCGGAGAGGAAGAAGCGGACGGTCGCCTCGGCGTTGGCATCGGCACCCTCGGCGACGTAGACCATGTTGGCCGTGCCGCCGGCACGCATCTCCTTGCCGACCGAGCGCACGATGCCCTCGAGCGCGCGGCGGGCCGCGGCCTCGGCGACGTCGTCGGTGTCCGCGACCGGACGGCCGATGACGATGACCCGGCCGGTGGGGGCCAGGGTCTTCAGCGCCGGGGCGAGGATGCCGCGCAGGGTCTCCAGGTCCGCGGGGGTGCGGGCCTGGGTCATGTCCACGACAACACCGGCGACCGAGGTCGACGGAGAGGTCGCGATCTGCACGCCGTCGGCCTGCAGGGCCTCGGTGAGCAGAGCGGCGACCGGGGCGTCACCGTGCCCGGCGAGCAGGACCGCGCCGCCGATGAGCGGGGCGCCGGCCTTGTGGCGACGCAGCTTGGTCGGACGGGGCAGGCCGAGGGTGTTGGCGATCTGCTTTGCCCAGACCGGAGCTGACGAACTTGCCGTACTCGAATCCCATGTGGGTGTTCTCCTTGAGTCGGTGCGGGGAAGGCTCAGGCGCCCTCGAGGATGGCCACGACGCCCTGTCCACCGGCGGCGCAGATGGAGATCAGGCCACGGCTGCCCGGGCCCTTGGCGTGCAGCATCTTGGCCAGCGCGGCGACGATGCGGCCACCGGTGGCGGCGAAGGGGTGACCAGCGGCGAGCGAGGAGCCGTTGACGTTGAGCTTGTCGCGGTCGATGGACCCGAGCGGGGCGTCCAGGCCGAGCTTCTCGCGGCAGAAGTCCTCGTCCTCCCACGCGGCGAGCGTGGAGAGCACCGTCGCGGCGAAGGGCCTCGTGGATCTCGTAGTAGTCGAAGTCCTGCAGCGTCAGGCCGTTGCGCTCGAGCATGCGCGGGATGGCATAGGCGGGGGCCATGAGCAGGCCCTCGGCACCGTGGACGTAGTCGACCGCGGCGGCCTGGCCGTCGACGAACCACGCGAGCGGGGTGAGGCCCTGCTCCGCGGCCCACTCCTCGGAGCCGAGCAGCACCACGGACGCGCCGTCGGTGAGCGGCGTCGAGTTGCCGGCGGTCATCGTCGCGTCGTCGCCCTTGCCGAAGACCGGCTTGAGCTTGGCGAGCTTTTCCATCGAGGAGTCGGCCCGCATGTTCTGGTCCTTGGACAGACCCATGAAGCTCGTGACGAGGTCGTCCTGGAAGCCCTCGTCGTAGGAGCGGGCGAGGTTGTGGTGGCTCTTCATGGCGAGCTCGTCCTGCGCCTCGCGGGTGATGCCCCACTTCTTGGCCGTGATGGCCATGTGGTCACCCATCGACAGGCCGGTGCGCGGCTCGACGTTGGCCGGGGTGGCGATGCCGAGGTCCGTCGGGCGGATCTTGGTGAGCGCCAGGGCCTGCGCCTTGGCGCCCTTGGCCCGGTTGACCTTGAGCAGCTTCTTGCGCAGCGACTCGGTGACGGTGATCGGGGCGTCGGAGGCGGTGTCGACGCCACCGGCGATGCCGGACTCGATCTGGCCCAGCTTGATCTTGTTGGACACGAGGATCGCGGTCTCGAGGCCGGTGCCGCAGGCCTGCTGCAGGTCGTAGGCGGAGGTTGTCGGCGCGAGGGCCGAGCCGAGGACGGCCTCGCGGACGAGGTTGAAGTCGCGGGAGTGCTTGATGACCGCACCACCGGCAACCTCGTCGATGTGCTTGCCACCGAGGTTGTAGCGGGCGACGAGCCCGTCCAGGGCGGCGGTGAACATGTCCTGGTTGGACGCCTCGGCGTACGCGGCGAACTGGCGGGCGAAGGGGATGCGGTTGCCACCGAGGACGGCGGCGCGACGCGGCAGGTTGTTAGCCACCACAGGTCTCCTGGGTCGTGTTGGTGTCAGTCGGGGACGGCGTCGTGCGCCGCCTCTCCCACCACTGACTTTATGCGATACGGACGGTAGCAGGTACCCCTCGTCCCTGATACCGTCCCGCCTTGTGAGTGACACCACCGACGGCCGCAGCGCCCGCTGGGAGGTGCATCGTCAGGAGCGTCGCAAGGCGCTCGTCGAGTCGGCGATCCGCACCATCCGCAGCCGGGGCGCCACCGTCGGCATGGACGAGCTCGCCTCCGACGCCGGCACCTCCAAGACGGTCTTCTACCGGCACTTCACCGACCGACGCGGCCTCTACCAGGCCGTCGCCGCCCGGGTCGACGAGCTCATCCTGCGTGACATCGGCAAGGTCCTCGGTCGCCGGACGGGCGGGTTCGGCTCCGGGCTCGACGCGCTCGACGTCGACCCGCGCTCGGTGATCCACGCCGCGATCGACGCCTACCTCCAGCTCGTCGAGCGCGACCCCGAGGTCTACCGCTTCATCGTCTCCGCGCCGATCGTCGGCACCTCGACCGGCGGCAACGCCGCCGAGGTCGCCGCCAGCGCCACGGGTCGGATGGCGGGTCAGATCAGCGACCTCGTGGCCGCCGCCCTCGTCGAGCGCGGCAACGACCCGGCCCCCGCGATGCTGTGGGGCCAGTCGATGGTCGGCCTGGTGCGAGCCGGCGCCGACGCGTGGCTCGCAGGCACCGCGGGCGAGGTCTCCCGCGAGGAGGTCACCGCCCAGCTGACCGACCTGGCCTGGTCGGGTCTGAAGATCGCCTGGAAGCAGCCTACCGACGCGTAGGGTCGCGCCCATGGACCCCATCGACGCGGCTCCCGTCACGGCACTGCGCGAGATCCTGCGGCTGCCGACCGTGGCCTCCGCGGACCCGGAGACGACCGACCCCGCTCCCTTCGTCGAGCTGCACTCCCGCCTGCGCGAGCACTTCCCCCTGACCCATGAGGTGGGCGAGGTCATCGACGTCCCGCCGCACGCGCTGCTCATCCGGGTGCCCGCCGACCCGACCTCGCCGACGGCCACCGCCGACCCCGTCGTCCTCATGGCCCACATGGACGTGGTCCCGCTCGGCGACGAGAGCCTGTGGACGCACCCGCCGCTGGCGGCCGAGGTCGTCGACGGCGTCATCTGGGGCAGAGGGACCCTCGACGACAAGGGCCAGCTCGTCGCCGTCATCGCTGCCGTCGAGTCCGTCCTGGCCGACGGGCAGCGCCCCGCCCGCGATGTGTGGCTCTCCTTCGGCAGCGACGAGGAGGTCATGGGCAGCAGCGCCCGTCGTGCCGTGGAGACGCTGCGCGAGCGGGGCATACGCCCCTGGTTCGTCCTCGACGAGGGCGGAGCCGTCGCCTCCGAGGCCTTCCCCGGGGTCACGCGGCCCCTCGGGGTCGTGGGCGTTTCGGAGAAGGGGGTGCTTTCCCTTCGGCTCACGGCCAGCGGCCGCGGCGGTCACGCTTCGCGACCGGCGAAGGGGGGTCCCGCCGCCCGCGTCGCCACGGCGATCACCCGGCTGGAGCGCCATCCCTTCCCCGCCCACGTCTCCCCCGCGACGCTCGAGATGCTCCGGCGTCTCGCGCCCCACCTGCCGCGCCCCCTGCGACCGGTCGTCGAGCGGGCCGACCGCTTCCCCGGCGCCCTCGCCCGGCTGCTCGTCGCCGCCGGCCCCGAGGCCGCCGCACTGGCCCGCACGACCGTGGCGGTCACGACGCTCACCGGGTCCCCGGCGATCAACGTCAGCCCGACCTCCGTCGTCGCCGGGCTCAACCTGCGCATCGCCGTCGGCGAGACCACGGCGGACGCCACCGACCGGATCCGGCGGGTCGTCGGGTCCGACATCGACGTCGAGGTGGCCGACGCGCACGAGCCGAGCCCGCTCTCGCCGGTCGACGACCCCGCCTTCGCCCTCCTCGAGCGGACGATCACCGAGGTCTTCGCCGAGGCGGTGCCGGTGCCCTACGTCATGTACGCCGCGACGGACGCGCGCCACTTCACGACGATCTGCGAGCGGGTCTACCGCTTCGCGCCCTTCCGGATGAGTGCCGCCCAGCGCGAGGCGATCCACTCCTACGACGAGCGCCTGGCGGTCGAGGACTTCCTCGACGGGATCCGGTGGTACCGCGCGCTGCTCGACGGCCTGGCGGGCGAGCGGTGAGCCCGACGATCTGGCGGATCGTCGGCTTCCTCGCCGCCGTCGAGATCGCCTCCGGCATCCTGCAGGGCTACTACACGCCGATCTACAGCGACATCGCCGACCACCTCCGCATCGCCGACGGCGACGTCAACTGGTTCGAGGCCGCCCAGCTCATCGTCGCGGCACTGGCCGTGCCCGTGCTCTCCCGGCTGGGCGACCTGCACGGTCACCGTCGGGTGCTCGTCGTCGCGACGATGATCACCGCCGTCGGCGGGTGGGTCGTGGCCCTGGCCCCCGGCTTCTGGACCTTCCTCGTGGGCTGGGCGATCCAGGGTGCCTACACCGTCTGGCTCCCCATGGAGATCGCGATCCTCCACGAGCGCTCTTGCGAGCACCCCGACCGCCCGGCGCTCGTCAGGCGCGGCGCCGCCCTCCTCGTCATGGCACTCGAGGTCGGCGTCATCGCCGGCGCGCTGGGGGCCGGTGCGCTCCAGCCGGTCCTCGGCATGACCGCACTGCTCGCCGTGCCCGCCGCCGCGACGACGATCGCCCTGGTGGCCATCCTCCTCGGAGTGCGCGACGAGTCGGCTCCGGCCACCGGCCGCCTCGACCTCGTCGGCACCGCGCTGCTGAGCACTGGGCTGCTGCTCGTCCTGGGTGGGCTCGTCGTGCTGCGCCTGCAGGGCCTGGGCAGTCCCCCGGCCTGGCTGCTCGTGGCCCTCGGCTGCGCCGTGATGTGGCTCTTCGTCCGCGTCGAGATGTCGAGCAGCTCGCCGCTCCTCGACGTGCGTGCCCTCGCCGCCCCGACGATGTGGCCGGTGCAGCTGGCCGCGGCCCTCTTCGGCATGAGCGTCCTGGGCGCGCAGATCCCCCTGTCGACCTTCGCCCGGACCGACCCCGCGGAGGTGGGCTACGGACTGGGCGTCGACGCCGCCGCGATCGCCAACCTCATCGGCCTCTACGTCGTCGCGATGGCCGTCGGGGCGCTGCTGTCCCCCTTCGCCGCCCGTCGTCTCGGGGTGCGGGGCATGCTCGTCGGGGCCGCCGTGCTCGTCGCCGTCGGCTACGCGACCTTCATCCCGCTGCACGACGCGCTGGCGCACGCGATGCTCGCCATGGGCATCGCCGGCCTGGGATCGGGGGCCCTCGTCGCCTCGCTCCCGGCCGCCGCGGCCGCGGCCTCGACGCACGGGGGCACGGCCGAGGCGGCGGGCCTGACCAATGCGACCAAGACCGTCGGCGGGTGCCTGGCCTCGGCGCTCTTCGCCGTGGCCCTGGCGTCCACCGGCAGCATCTCCGACCCGACGGAGGGGCACGCACCGCTCTCGGGCTACCTCACGGTGTGGGGCATCTGCGCCGGCTCCGCCCTGCTCGCCGCGATCGCCCTCTCCCGCCTGCCCGCGACGGACCGCGAGCTCGAGCCCGTCGAGGTCTGAGCCACCCCGAGGCCGCATTGCCCTACGGCAATGCGCACACCCACGACCACCGCGCGCCCTCCCCCCCCTTCGCCCGCGTCGCCGATCCGGCGGGTCAAAGACGTCTCGCGTGCCTGAAGACGCCGGACGTCTTTGACTCCGAAGGCCCGGCCGCCACCCGTCGAGGTCTGAGCCACCCCGAGGCTGCATTGCCCTACGGCAATGCAGGTCGAGCGGCTACGCAGAGACGTCTGACGGGGCTCGCGGTGGCGGCCGCGTGACGCGGTCGCCACCGTCCCCCACGCCCGCGGCGACCGGGGATCTGCGAGCATGCGCAGCATGAGCGCCGAGCAGACCAAGGACCCCGTCGCCGAACAGATCCGCGCCGTCCTCGACGGTCGGTGGGAGGCGATCCGTCAGCAGCTGCGAGCGGACCCGCGCTTCCCCGTGGCCGAGCCCGACCTGCGGCTCGACCTCGAGCAGCACCGGGCGCGCACCCTGGAGCTCGTCACCGCCCTCACCGACAGCGAGCTCGTCCGGGCGACCCTGCCGGTCGAGCTCGGTGGCACGGGTGACGTCGGGGCCTCGGTCACCGGGCTGGAGATGATCGGCCACGGGGACCTGTCGGTCTTCGTCAAGGCGGGCGTGCAGTTCGGCCTCTTCGGTGGGGCCATCGCCAACCTCGGCACCGAGCGCCACCACCGCGAGTACCTGCCCGGCATGGCCGACCTGTCGCTGCCCGGGTGCTTCGCGATGACCGAGACCGGCCACGGCTCCGATGTGCAGTCGATCCTCACCATGGCCACCTACGACCCCGAGACCGACGAGCTGGTCGTGCACTCCCCTTCGCCCGCTGCCCGCAAGGACTACATCGGCGGCGCGGCCCGCGACGCCCGGCTCGCCGCGGTCTTCGCCCAGCTCGTCGTCGGCGAGGAGCAGCACGGCGTGCACTGCGTCCTCGTCCCCCTGCGCGACGAATCGGGCCAGCCGATGCCCGGCGTGACGATCGGCGACTGCGGGACCAAGCTCGGCCTCAAGGGCGTCGACAACGGCCGGCTGATGTTCGACCAGGTGCGCGTCCCCCGCGCCAACCTGCTCAACAAGTACGGCGACATCGACGACCAGGGCCGCTACTCCTCGCCCATCGAGAGCGTCAACCGGCGCTTCTTCACCATGCTCGGCACGCTCGTGCGCGGCCGGGTGACGGTCGCCGCCGGCGCCGGTGCGGCCACCCGCAGCGCCCTCACCCTCGCGGTGCGCTACGGCCTCCAGCGCACGCAGTTCACCTACCCCGACGGCGAGCACGAGGTCGTCGTCATGGACTACCGGGCCCACCAGCGCAAGCTTTTGCCCCGGCTCGCGAGGTCCTACGCGCTGGCCCTCGCGCAGAACGCCCTGACCGGCAAGCTCGCCGACATCAGCACCGGCGCGATCACCGACGAGTCCTCGCAGCGCGAGCTCGAAGCGCGCGCCGCCGGGCTCAAGGCGATCACGACCGAGCACGCCAACGACACGATCCAGGCCTGCCGGGAGGCGTGCGGCGGTGCCGGCTACATGGCGCTCAACCGCTTCGCCGACCTCAAGGCCGACACCGACGTCTTCGCGACCTTCGAGGGCGACAACACGGTGCTGCTGCAGCTGCTCGCCAAGGGCATGCTGACCGACTACAGGAGCGACTTCCAGGAGCTCGACACCCGCGGCGCGATCCTCTTCGGTGCCCGCCAGGTGACGACCTCGGTCATCGAGCACACGATCGGCGGGTCGATCATCCAGCGACTGATCTCCGGCGCCCCGGGCAAGGACGGCGACAACGCCCTCGAGGACCGCGGCGGTCAGCTCGCCGTCTTCGAGGACCGCGAGTCGCACCTGACCGAGACGCTCGCGATGCGCCTGCGCCGCGCCGGCGAGGAGGGCGCCGACTCCTTCCGGGTCTTCAACGAGGCCCAGGACCACCTGCTCGAGTCGGCCCGGGCGCACATCGACCGGATCGCGCTCGAGGCCTTCGTCACTGCGATCGAGGAGGCCCCCGACGGGCCCGGTCGCGATCTGCTCAACCTCGTGTGCGACCTCTTCGTCTTCAGCACGGTCGAGGCCAACCGCGCGTGGTTCATCGAGCACGGTCGGCTGAGTGCCAGCCAGTCGAAGGGGGTCGTCGCGCGCGTCAACGAGCTGTGCGGGGAGCTGCGGCCCCACGCGGCGACGCTCGTCGGTGGCTTCGGCATCCCCGACCACTGGCTGACCACGGAGATGATGGCGGACCTGGCGAGCTTCTAGGCCGGACCGGCCACCGCTGGGCAGGAGGTCACCGGGTGCGGGCGACTCTCCCTTCGTCCCAGACGGGACCGTCGGTCTCCCGGACCCGCCCGTCGGCCCCGTAGACGAGGAAGCGGTCGAAGCCGCGGGCGAACCACCGGTCGTGGGTCACGGCGAGGACGGTGCCCTCGAAGGCGTCCAGCCCCTCCTCGAGGGCCTCGGCGGACTCGACGTCGAGGTTGTCGGTCGGCTCGTCGAGCAGGAGGAGCGTCGCTCCGGAGAGCTCGAGCAGCAGGATCTGGAAGCGCGCCTGCTGCCCGCCCGAGAGCGACTCGAAGGTCTGCTCCCCCGCGTGGGCGAGCTCGTAGCGGTCGAGGACCCGGCTCGCGGCCTCGCGGCCCAGACCCGAGCGGTGGTCGTCGCCGCGGTGCAGGATCTGCAGCAGGGTGCGGCCGATGAGCTCGGGGTGCTCGTGGGTCTGGACGAACCAGCCCGGGCGCACCCGCGCTCCCAGCCGGGCACGGCCGGTGTGTGCGACGGGCGCGATGACGGCCTCGCCGACGGGCAGGTTGTCCACCTCGGGGTCGCTGCCACCGGCGGCGAGCAGCCGCAGGAAGTGCGACTTGCCCGAGCCGTTGGAGCCGAGCACCGCGACCCGCTCGCCGTACCAGACCTCGAGGTCGAAGGGCTGCATGAGGCCGGTGAGCTCGAGCCGCTCGCAGACGACCGCGCGCTTGCCGGTGCGCCCTCCGTGCAGCCGCATGGTCACCTTCTGCTCGCGCGGTTGCTCGGTCGGCGGGCCGTCGGCCTCGAAGCGCTCCAGCCGGGTCCGCGCCGACTGGTAGCGCGTGGCCATGTCGGAGTTGTACTTGGCCTTCTGCTTGTACATGAGCACCAGGGCCTTGAGCTTGGCGTGCTCCTCGTCCCACCGCTTGCGCAGCTCCTCGAAGCGCGCGAAGCGCTCCTGCCGCGCCTCGTGGTATGTCCCGAACCCGCCGGGGTGGGTCCACACGCGGTTGCCCGCGCTGCCGAGCTCGACGGTGACGACACGGGTGGCGGTGTTGGCGAGCAGCTCGCGGTCGTGGCTGATGAAGAGGATCGTCTTGTCGGAGGCGCGGATCTGCTCCTCCATCCAGATCTTGCCCGGCACGTCGAGGTAGTTGTCGGGCTCGTCGAGCAGCAGCACCTCGTCGGGTCCGCGCAGCAGGTACTCGAGGACGAGCCGCTTCTGCTCGCCGCCGGAGAGCGTGCTCAGCTCGCGGTACTTGCACCGCTCGAAGGGGACACCCAGCGCGGCCGTCGTGCACACGTCCCAGACGACCTCCTGGTCGTAGCCACCGGCGTCCGCGTAGTCGCTGAGGGCCGTGGCGTAGCGCATCTGGGTGCGCTCGTCCTCGGTCTCCATGAGGGCCAGCTCGAGCCGGTCGACCTCGGCCGCCGCATCCCGAACCGCCTGCGGGGAGACCGACATCAGCAGGTCGGCGACGGTGGGTCGATCCCCCAGCCCGGCGCCGACGTGCTGGCGCATGATCCCGAGCCCACCGGTGCGGGCGACGGATCCCGCGTGCGGGGTCAGCTCGCCGGTGACGATGCGCAGCAGCGTCGTCTTGCCGGCGCCGTTGGCCCCGACGAGCGCGACCTTGGCGCCCTCACCGACGCGGAAGGAGACCTCGTCGAGCAGCACGCGCCCGTCGGAGAGCTCGTACCTGACACCGGCGACGTCGACATGTCCCACGAAGGGGGATCCTCCCCGATCCGCCCGGTGTCACCAAGCGGATATCCGCACCTCACGCTCCCTGAGGAGGCCGCCCGCGGCCGTCGCCCCGGTCCCTGAGGAGGCCGCCCGCGGCCGTCGCCCCGGTCCCTGAGGAGGCCGCCCGCGGCCGTCGCCCCGGTCCCTGAGGAGGCCGCCCGCGGCCGTCTCGAAGGGTCAGCGCACCTCGAGGATGCGGTGCTCCTTGATCGACATGACGAGCGCGATGATCCAGCCGATGACGGTCCAGCCGAGGAGCAGGTTGACCCAGAAGACCGACCACGCGTTGCGGTTCCCGCGCACGGCTGCGATGGCCCACGGGAGCATGTAGCCGGCGGTGACGATGGCGACGATGATCGCCACCGGGGCGCTGACGACTCGGGTCTTCTGGTCGGTGACGATGCGTGCCATGACCCCAGCCTAGGGTCAGAGCCTGATCGTGCCCTCCACGAGCGAGGTGACCGCACCACCGACCCGCACCTCGCCGCCCTCGTCGGCGGTCAGGGCCAGCACGCCGGCGCGCCCGATGCAGCCGCCCTGGGTGACGGTCCAGCGGCGCGGGACCTCCCCTTCGCCCGCGAGCCACTGGGCGATGCCGGCGTTGAGGCTGCCGGTCACCGGGTCCTCACCGACGCCGAGACCGGGGACGAAGGCCCGCGTCTCGTAGAGGTGCTCGCCGCCCTCCTCGTGCCAGCCGATGACGCCGACCTTGGCATCGGGTGCCTGGGACCAGTCCGGCCGTAGGTCGCGCACGTGCTCGGCCGAAGGGAGGCGCACCGCGGCCCAACCCGGGCCGTTGTCGACCCACTGGTGGGCGACGACGTCGGCGCGGTCGACGCCCAGCGCGCCGACGAGACGGTCGAGGTCGGTGTCGTCGAGCGGACCGGTGCGCACGAGGGGCGGTGCCGTGAAGGCCAGCTCGCTCCCGGAGCGGTGGACGTCGACGAGACCCGCGCCGCACTCCTGGACGACGCGGTCGCTCTGTCGTGGGGTGCCGCCGTGGGCCAGCCAGGCGTGCGCGGTCCCGAGCGTCGGGTGACCGGCGAAGGGGAGCTCGCCGCCGGGGGTCATGATGCGCACCCGGTAGTCGGCCTCGGGCGTCGTCGGCGGCAGGACGAAGGTCGTCTCGGACAGGTTGGTCCAGCGCGCGACGTCCTGCATCGCTGCGTCGTCGACGCCCTCGGCGTCGAGGATGACGGCGAGCGGGTTGCCGGCGTACGGCCGGGTCCCGAAGACGTCGACCTGGGTGAAGGCACGGGAGCGGAGCATCGCAGTCCTCTCGTCGGGGTGCCCCCATCCTCCCCGGCCGGGCGGTGCTCGACATCATGGGGGCATGAGCGCCGACTCCGTGTACCTCGACCACAACGCGACGACGCCGGTCGCCCGCGAGGTCGCCGAGGCCGTGTGGCCGCACCTCACCGGGGACTTCGGCAACCCGTCGAGCGCCTCGGTGCAGGGTCGGCGTGCTCGGGCGGCGGTCGACCACGCCCGCGAGCAGGTCGCGGCACTCGTCGGTGCCGAGCCGGACGAGATCGTCTTCACCTCGGGTGGGACAGAGGCCAACAACATCGCGATCCGGGGCGCCGCTCGGCACCTCGCGACCCGCGTGGCCGTCACCTCGTGCGTCGAGCACCCTGCGACGGCTGCGCCCCTGGCGCACCTGCTGGAGCACCACGGCTGGCGGGTGCACGAGCTGCCGGTCGACGGCGCGTGCCGGGTCGTGCTGGACGAGATGCCCTCCGGCGCAGTCGGTCTCGGCACGCTGATCCTCGCGCACAACGAGACCGGCGCGCTCCAGCCCGTGCCCGACTTCGCCGAGCGGGTCCACCGGCTGGGTGGTCTGGTCCACGCCGACGCGGCCCAGGCTGTCAGCAAGATCCCGGTCGACGTCGACGATCTCGGGGTCGACCTGCTCTCGATCGCGGGACACAAGCTCTATGGACCGAAGGGGGTCGGTGCCCTCTACGTGCGGCCCGGCACCCGCGTCGCGCCGGTCGTCCTCGGTGCCGGGCAGGAGGGTGGCCTGCGGCCGGGGACGGAGAACGTCGCGCTGATCGTGGGCCTCGGCGTGGCCGCCGAACTGGCCGCGAAGATGCTCGCGACCGAGGTCGAACGCCAGTCCGCCCTACGAGAGGCGTTGTGGGACAAGCTCGCCCGTGCCGTGCCGGGACTGGTGCGGGTGTCGCCCGAGCAGGCCTGTCTGCCCAACACCCTGATGGTTGCCCTGCCGGGCCGCGTCGGTGCGCACGTCCTCGAGGCGGTCGGCGACGTGTCAGCCTCGACCGGCAGCGCCTGCCACGCGGGCGTGCACTCCCCCAACGCCGCCCTGCTCGCCATGGGACTCGACGCCGACACCGCGCTCGGTGCGCTCCGCCTCTCCCTCGGCCGGTCGACGAGCATTGCGGACGTCGAGTCCGCAGCCACCGCACTGGCCCGGGGACTCGGCGGATGAGCGCGCCCGCATGGCTTGGCCCGGTGGTGCGGTCCTACCGCATGACGCCGGCCCCCTTCGACATCGCGGTCGCGGTCGTCGTCAGCTTCGCCCCTTGTGCGGCTCTCCTCTCCGAGGGCGGCCGGGAACGGTGGGCCTGGGCCTGAACGCCCACGGCATCGCCATCCACCGGATCGGGGAGCCACCAGATCCACTACCCACTACCGCTCGATCCACCACCTCCTGCTCCGGGTGACGGCTTCGTCCTCTTCGCCTCACGCCACGCGGAGGAGATCGCGCAGGAGCTGCGGGTGGCCCTCGTCGCCCACGGGGTGCCCCAGCACCTGGCCTGGTGGTCGGCGTCCACAGGACCGCTCGAGCCGGGCGGTTTCGTCAGCGCGGCGCGCGACGAGATGCCCGGCTACCGGGCCGACTGGCGTCCCTGAGCGACCGTCAGCCGCCACAGTGACGTGACCTCGGCGCGCCGGGCGGCGTGCAGGGAGTCCTTGGCGTCGCTCGCCCGCTGGTGTCGGGGCACCGTCTCGAGCCGGTCGACGACCTCGAGCCCCGCATCGTCGATGAGCCCCAGCAGCTCTTCGCGGGCCCGCAGGCCGAGGTGCTCGGCGAGGTCGGAGATGACCAACCAGCCTTCGCCGCCCGGCTCGAGGTGCTCGGCCAGGCCGGAGAGGAAGCGCCGCAGCATGTCCGAGCCTGGGTCGTAGATGCCCGCCTCGAGGTCCGAGGTCGGCTCCCCGGGCAGCCACGGCGGGTTGCACACGACGAGGTCGGCCCGACCGTCCGGGTAGAGGTCCGCCTCGACGGCCTCGACCCGGTCGCCGACGCCCAGCCGCTGGGCGTTGTCACGGGCACAGGCCACGGCCCGCGGGTTGATGTCGGTGGCGACGACCCGCTCGACGCCCCGCTGGGCCAGGACGACGGCGAGCACTCCCGTGCCGGTGCCGAGGTCGAAGGCGGTGCGCGGGACCGGCTGCGCCAGAGGCGCATTGGCCACGAGGTCGATGTACTCGCCGCGGACCGGGGAGAAGACGCCGTAGGCCGGGTGGATGCTCGCCCCGAGCGCCGGGACGTGCACCCCCTTCGTCTGCCACTGGTGGGCACCGATGACGCCGAGGAGCTCGCTCAGGGCAACCACCATGGGGCCGGTACCGGGGCCGTAGGCGGCCCAGCAGGCTTCGCGCACGTCGGGGGCCCGCCGCAGGTCGAGGGACCGATCGGGCCCCAGCTCGACGACGAGGTGCGCCAAGAGGGTGGCCCGCTGGGTGCGCTCGGCCCGGTGCCCGGCGAAGGTCACCTCGCCCCGCTGCCGTCGCGACGCGCGGCGCTCGATGCGGCGGTCCATGGCCTTCAGCAGCTGACGGGCGTTGTGGTAGTCACCGCGCCAGAGGATCGCGGTACCGCGGGAGGCGAGCCGCATCGCCGCGTCGGCGGTCATCGTGTCGTCGGCGACGACGACTCGCTCCGGGACGGGCGCCCCGCTCTCGGAGTGCCACTCGGCCTCGTGGTCACGGTCGCGGTCGACCCAGCGGATGGTCTCCATGGTGCGGCGAGTCTACGGTCGGGACCTCACATCCGGCGGGGCCGGCGCGACTACCGTGCGATGACGATGAAGATTCCCTTCGAGCAGGCCGTCGAGCAGCACGGTGAGACCGTGCTGCGGGTCTGCCGCGCCGTCCTCGGGCCCGGCCCGGACGCCGACGACGCGTGGTCCGAGACGTTCGTGGCCGCGCTCACCGCCTGGCCCGACCTGCCCGAGGCGACCAATGTCGAGGCCTGGCTGGTGCGCGTCTCGCAGCGCAAGGCGATCGACGTCACGAGGGCGCGTGCCCGGCACGCCGTGCCCACCGACCAGCTCCCCGAGCGGGTGTCGCGGCGGGGCAACCCCGGTGACGATGCGCACCGCGTGTGGTCGTCCGTGGCGGCCCTGCCGGAGCGGCAGCGCCTGGCGGTCGCCTACCACTACCTCGGCGGCCTGCCGCACGCCGAGACGGCCGAGATCATCGGCGGCACGCCGGAGGCCGTGCGCCGGGCCGCCTCCGACGGCATCAGGAGCCTGAGACGACAGCACTCCGGCGAGGACGCGACAGGAGCACCACGATGAACCCCACGACCTTCCCCATCGAGCCCGGCGCCATGGCCGACCTGCGCGCGCGCCTGGCCGAGCGTGCCGACGAGCTGACCCTGCTCGACATCGCCTACCGCACGATCGACTCCCCCGTCGGCCCGCTGCTGCTGGCCGCCACCGAGACGGGCCTCGTCCGCGTCGCCTTCGAGCGCGAGGGCTTCGACACGGTGCTCGAGTCGCTCGCGACCCGGGTCAGCCCCCGGGTGCTGCAGGCGCCGCGACGGCTGGACACGGCCGCCGCCGAGCTCGACGAGTACTTCGCTGGCACGCGACGGGCCTTCGACCTGCCTCTGGACCTCGCGCTCTCCTCGGGCTTTCGCCAGGTGGTGCAGCGCTACCTGCCGCACATCGGCTACGGGCACACGCAGACCTACACGGAGGTCGCCGAGACCGTGGGCAACCCCCGGGCGGTCCGCGCGGTCGGCACGGCGTGCGCGACCAACCCGCTCCCGGTCGTCGTGCCCTGCCACCGCGTGCTACGCACCGACGGCAGCATGGGCGGCTACCTCGGCGGTCTCGACGCCAAGCGGACCCTGCTGGAGCTGGAGCGCGCGGCGTGAGCGACGCCCGTGAAGCCGGAGCGGTAGACATGGTCGTGCCACCCGATGCCCACCGAAGGATGCACGCGTGAAGGCACCCGCTCCCACCGACGACTCGAGCCCCGCCGACGACCCCGGCATCGTCGTCGGCGACGACGGTCTGGCCCGCCCGGTCTGGGCGAGCGTCGACCCGATGATGCGCGAGTACTACGACACCGAGTGGGGCATGCCCGTCCGCGACGAGCAGGGCATGTACGAGCGCATCAGCCTCGAGGCCTTCCAGGCCGGCCTGTCGTGGGCGACGATCCTGCGCAAGCGTCCGGCCTTCCGGTCGGCCTTCGACGGCTTCGACCCGGACGTCGTCGCCCGCTACGGGGACGACGACGTCGAGCGGCTCATGGCCGACGCGGGCATCGTGCGCAACCGCGCCAAGATTCACGCCACCATCACCAACGCCCAGGCCACCATCCGGCTGCGGGACAAGGGCGGGCTCGCTCCCTTCGTCTGGTCCTTCCAGCCCTCGGAGACACCGACCCCGCGGACCTTCGACGAGGTCCCGACGAAGTCCGCCGAGTCGCTCGCGCTGTCCAAGGCGCTGCGCAAGGAGGGCTTCGCCTTCGTGGGGCCGACGACGATGTATGCGCTGATGGAGGCGGTCGGGATCGTCGACACCCACCTGCTCGGGTCCCACCGGCGCGGCACCTCGGCCGTCTGGCCCGGCTGAGGCACGCATGACGAAGGCCCGAGACCTGCGGGCAGAATCTCGGGCCTTGGGACTGCTGCACGGATAGGTGACATCTGATCTGTGGTGCCGAGGGGCGCTGCTGGAAGGATGTTCACCGTGCCTAAGCCCTACCCCAAAGAGTTTCGTGATGACGTGGTCCGGGTCGCGAGGAATCGGCAGCCGGGTCAGCAGTTGAAGCAGATCGCTGCTGACTTCGGGATCAGCGAGTCCTGCCTGACCAACTGGCTCAAGCCGGCCGATGTCGAAGACGGTAACGCGCCGGCCGTCACGAGCGAGCAGGCCGCCGAGCTGCGTGCTTAAGCGTCGTAACCGGTTGCTGGAGCATGAGAATGAGGTGCTGCGGCGGGCGGCGGCGTACTTGTCGCAGGCGATCCTGCCGGGAAAATGATGTTCCCGCTCGTCCGTGAGCTGGCCGACCAGGGCGCCCCCTCACCGGGACGATGAGGTTGGTCGAGAGCTGCGGCGCTGTGTACACGGGAGCTACCGACGCCACACGGCGCACCTACAACCAAGTGTGGTGGAGCAGGATCTACATCAGGATCGAGGAGTACGCCAACGAGCCAAGCGCCCGCGGCGCCTACACGCCGTTTTTCGAGGCTCTGGAGACGGGAGTGCGATGGGTCCACGAGCAAAGGTCACAAACCACGAAAACAGGACATGCGCCCCATCGAGAGCCTGCGACTCTCGGCGACGCGCATGTCCTGGGTTCGAACAATGAACCTTTGGTGGACGTAAAGGGACTCGAACCCCTGACCTTTCGCGTGTGAAGCGAACGCTCTAACCAACTGAGCTATACGTCCGTGGTGCTCCCCGAGCCAGCGTCCCGGCCGGGCAACCTGAGCAGAGTACCCGGCGGGCTCCCTTCGGTGCCAATCGGTCCCGCGGCGTGTCGCTCCCTTCGAGACGGCCGCGGGCGGCCTCCGGGTCCTGAGGAAAGAGTCCGCGAAGCGGGCGATTGTCTCGAAGGGCAGGGATCGACTCAGGCCAGGTGCAGGCCCGGGACCTGCAGCAGCAGGTCGAGGACCTGCTCGGGCAGCCATCCGGGGACCCCGGTGACGAGCAGCGCGAGGTAGAAGCAGAACCAGCCGAAGGCCGCCGAGAGCAGCAGCATCGGGATCTTCGCCTTCCACGGCAGGGCGCGCGTGTACTGCTCGAAGGCCTTGACCTCGGCCTTGACGAACTGCGTCACGCGACGGGCCCAGATGAACTCCGTGCTCCACAGGAAGAGGCCGACGAAGATCACCGCCCACCCCGGCCCCACGAGCGGGACCATCGGGATGCCGGCGATGATGAGCAGCAGGCCGAGCGTCGCGATGACGACCCGGTAGACCGGCCCGATGACCGGATGGGTGCGCAGCGCCCGTCGCCAGCGGATCGGGTCCTCGTGCGCGTCGATCCGGCCGTCCTCGCCGAAGCGGTCCAGCAGCTCCTGACGCACGATCGCGTGCTGCTCGCGGCGCACGTCACGGTAGGCCCGTCGGGCCCCCGATGCGTCCTTGCCCTGACCAGCCGTCTCGCTGGTCGTGTTCACGTCCCCCGCCATGGTCTCCACTCCGGTCAGGGGTTGATCTCGGTCGCGGACGCCGCGGCCCAGGCCTGCTGGACGCGGGTGGTCACGGGGCCGGGCGCCGGCAGCTCACGATCGTCGACCCGGTGGACCGGGTGCACGTCGCGGGTGGTGCCGGTGAGAAAGGCCTCGTCGCAGGTCTCGAGGACGGACATCGGCAGGGCCTCCTCGACGACCTCGATGCCGGCGGCGCGGGCCCACTCGATGGTCAGCTCACGGGTGATGCCGGCCAGGGGGGCGCTGCTCAGTGCGGGAGTGCGCACCACGCCGTCGACGACGACGAAGATGTTGCTGCCGGTCGCCTCGCACAGCTCGTCGCGGTTGTTGCCGAAGATCGCCTCCGACGCCCCGCGGGCCTTGGCGTGCGCGAGTGCGATGACGTTGTCGGCGTAGGAGGTCGTCTTGAGCCCCGCCGTCGCGGCGCGCTCGTTGCGCGTCCACGGCACGGTGGCCACCGCCACGCTGGGGGCGAAGGGGGGAACCTCCGCCGCGGTGACGATGTAGGTCATGCCGCTGTCGCCCCGGTCGGAACCGAGCGGCCCCAGACCCGCGGTGATCGTGTAGCGAAGCCGGCCGAAACCGATCGTGGGGCCGGCCCCGAGGACCGCGGCGACACCCTCCTCGATGACCCCGCGGTCGGCGGGCGGCAGGCCCAGCCCGGCGAGGGTGCGGCCGAGACGGGCGTAGTGCCGGTCGGCCGCGAAGACCTGCCCGTCGACGATCTTGCACGTCTCGAAGGCGCCGTCGCCCACGGTGACCCCGTGGTCGAGGGCGGCAAGCGCCGGCTGGTCCGCCGCGACGAGCGCCCCGTCGACCCAGACGCGTACCTCGTTGCTCATGTCACCACTCTTCCAGATGCCAGCCCGACGAGGACACGGGCCTTGAGCTCGCACTCACGCCATTCCCCCTCCGGGTCGGATGCCCATGTGATGCCCGCCCCGGTGCCGAAGCGCAGCCGACGCACCCCGTCGGGGTCCGTCGCAGTCCAGAACGTGCGGATCCCCACGGCGAGTTCCCCGCGCGGACCGTCAGGATGATCGGCGTCGACCCAGCCCACCGCACCGCAGTAGGGACCGCGCGGCACCGGCTCGATGTCGGCGATGGCGGTGAGGGCGCTCGACTTCGGGGCCCCACTCACCGACCCGGGCGGGAAGCTCGCGTCGAGCACCTCCGCCCACGTCGTGCCGGACCGCAGGTCGCCGGCGACATCGCTCACGAAGTGCACCAGCCCGGGGTGCTCCTCCGGCCCGCAGAGCCGCTCGACGACGACGCTGCCGGGAGCACACACGTGCTGCAGGTCATTGCGGACGAGGTCGACGATCATGACGTTCTCCGCGACGTCCTTGGTGAGCATCTGCTCGACCGTCGGCGCGGTCCCCTTGATCGGGCTCGACACGATCCGGTCCCCCGTGCGGGTCAGGTAGCGCTCGGGCGAGGCCGTGACGACGTCGACGCCGGCGGAGGGCACGTGCACGACCCCGGCGAAGGGGGCGGGGTTGCCGGCCGCGAGCCGCGCGGCGAGATCGGGCAGCCGGGCGTCGTCGGGCAGCGGCGCCGAGAGCACCGTCGTGAGGTTGACCTGGTAGACCGTGCCGGCCGCGATGCGGCGGCGGACCTCCTCGACCCCTGCGACGTAGGTGGCTCGGTCGAGCGACGGGCTCCAGTCCGTGACCGCCGGCCAGCGGGCCTCGTCACCGGGGGCGCTCACCCCTTCGTCCCGACGCGCGAAGCGCACGGCGGTCAGCTCGCCCTCGAAGGTCACGACGACGGCCCACCGGCCACGCTCGAGGTCGGCCGGGTCGTGGCTGACCTCGACCGGGTCCCACCACGTCGCCGACCCGAAGCGCGCGAACTCCACGCGACGAGGATAGGCGGCGGGTCAGTCGGCTTCGCGCTCCGCGTCGAGGGAGACGACGAGCCGCGTGCCGGCGGTACGCCGGTAGGAGATCTCGAGCAGCTCGGCGACCTCGTCCCAGTCGGTGCCGTCGTCGAGGTCGAGACCGACCCAGCCGCTCGGCCCGAGGTAGGCCGGCCGGTAGCAGCGGGGGTCCTGCAGGAGCGCGCGGGCCTCCTCCTCGTCCGGCTGGACGACGAGCGAGGTGCCGTGCTGCTCGTACTGCCCGTCGACCTTGATCGAACCGCCGTAGTAGGCGAAGACCTTGGTCGTGAAGAAGGCGGGGTGCCCGTGGCTGACCTTTTCGTCGCTGCCGGGCAGGGCGAGGGCCAGCCCGCGGACGCGCGCCAGCAGCGGATCGTCGTCGTCGAACATCAGGGGATGCGCCATGCGCTCCACAGTAGGCCCGGCCCTCCTACCCCGTGGCGGTCCGCACAAGCGGCAATCCAGCGGCAACCTTGCCGCCATCACTGGAGTCCACCGCGGCCACAGACTTACCGTTGGGTACGCACAAGTACATCGCTCCGGGGGGAGATCGTCGAAGGGGGCCGTTCCCGACGCCGGGAGCGGCCCCCTTCGACATGCCGGGGGGTGTGGTCTGCGCCCCACCGGAGCCGCCGCTGGTGCACCCTTGGACCATGAGTCGGGCAGCACGGGGAGGCGCGTGGCTACGTCGGGTCCGCCGCGAGGAGGGCCTGACCCAGGGCGCCCTCAGCGACCGCTCAGGGGTGAGCGTGCGGACCATCCGTGGCCTCGAGCGCGGTGAGATCCTCACCCCGCAGATCGCCACGCTGCAGCAGATCGCGGTCGCGCTCGGCCTCACGCCCCAGGAGCAGACCGAGTTCATGCACGCCTGGGCGACCGAGCGGCTCATCACCTTCGAGGAGCTCCTCGACCCCGGGCTCAGCGAGCTCGAGCAGATCGACGCCCTGACCCGCCTCTCGCTGGGCACCTACCGCGTCATCAGCCAGGTGTGGCGCACGAGCGTCGCGGCCAACCGCCGCATCACCCGCACCAGGTGCCAGACCTCCATCGCCGCCGTCGAGGACGGCCTCGAGCGGGTCTTCAGCGTCCAGGGCGGCGACGAGACGACGTGCGCGGCCGACATGCGCTTCGTCCCGCTGCTCGGGTGCACCCTGCTGGGCCGGCAGGACTTCCCCGACAGCAATGTCGTCGTCTTCGAGGTGGGTCTCCCCCGCCGTCTGGCGAAGGGGGAGATGCACGCCTACGCCTACCAGATCATCGACGAGGTGGCACCGGACGCCGACCTGGGTGACAGCGACGGCTTCGTCTGGGGTCCGCCCCACACGGCCCGGTCGGTCGTCGTGTCGGTGGAGTTCGAGGTTCCACCGGCCGCGATCACGAGGGTCGAGTGCCCACCCGGGGGTCAGCTGGTCCTCGGCGGGGCCGTGACCCTCGACGACGACCGTCGGGCGTCGATCGTCCTCGAGGACGCCGGCCCGGGCGCCTTCGGCTTCACCTGGCAGTGGTGAGCCGGCGAGTAGGTCGGGCCGGCGGGCGCCGGACCCACGGCCCGGTCACCGTCGGCGGCGCGGCTCCGTGGGTGGCCACTCGCCGTCGTCGCTGCCGTCGTCGGCGGAGAAGAGCAGGTTCTGCAGCTCGACCTGCACCTCCTCGACCCGGGGCACGTCGTGCAGCTCCATGCCGGCCTTGTCCGTCGCGTCGGAGATGACGAGCGTGCCGCAGCCGAGCATGCGGTCGAGCAGACCCTTTTCGATGGCGACGTCGTTGATCCGATAGAGCGGGATGTCGCGCCCCCTCTTGGTCAGCAGGCCGTAGCGGTTGCTCACCCGACGGTTGGTGAAGACATAACGCGTGGAGTTCCACCGCCAGACAGGGACGAGGACCCCGGGCACGGCCAGCGCCAGGGCGAGCACGGCGACGGCGAGCACGATCCACGTGCCCTGGTCGCTGTCGCGGCTGAGCACCGCGGCCGCCGCCACGAAGGCGACGAGGAGGACGAGGATCAGCAGTGGCCCGACGAGGGCCTTCCAGTGGGTGCGCAGGTCGAGCCGGATCTCCTCGCCGTCGGCGAGGTGCTTGTCCTTGAGGGCCATGGGCGCATCCTGCCACCGCCGAGGCGGACGGGGCCGGTTGCGGCTGACGAGGACAGCTCAGCAAGAGCAACTGCCCCTTCGCAAGAGTTTGAAACCCATGCGAAGGGGCAGTTTCTCGGGTCACCCGGAAATCGTGGGGCGCCGAGCACGACGAAGGCCCCGGACCGCTCTCGCAGTTCGGGGCCTTCGGGGGTGCTGGTGGGCGATACTGGGTTTGAACCAGTGACCTCTTCCGTGTCAAGGAAGCGCGCTACCGCTGCGCCAATCGCCCGGGTCATGCAGCTGACTGCATGGTCGAGGTGGAGACGGGATTTGAACCCGTGTAGACGGCTTTGCAGGCCGTTGCCTCGCCTCTCGGCCACTCCACCACCGAAGGTGGCTATCAACCTTCTGAGCGGATGACCGGGCTCGAACCGGCGACCTCAACCTTGGCAAGGTTGCGCTCTACCAACTGAGCTACATCCGCACGCCCCGCCAGGTCGCGTTGTAACGCGGGGCACGAGGAGAAACATTAACCCATGGACCGCCGACTCTCCCAACCGACCCCCTTCGGCGTGGCGCAGGGCACCGAGCGGGCACGACGAAGGCCCCGGACCGCTCCCGCAGTCCGGGGCCCAAGGACCTCCGGTGGGCGATACTGGGTTTGAACCAGTGACCTCTTCCGTGTCAAGGAAGCGCGCTACCGCTGCGCCAATCGCCCGGGGACGGCGCCACCGGGGTGGCGCCATCAGAGCGGATGACCGGGCTCGAACCGGCGACCTCAACCTTGGCAAGGTTGCGCTCTACCAACTGAGCTACATCCGCACTCGCGGTCGGCATCGCTGCTGACCGCGCTGGGCGAGATTAGCCCACCTCGGGCACAGATTCCAAACCCGAGGGTCCGGACCTCCCCTCGCCACCCTCGCGCGGGGTCGTATCGTGCGGTCATGCCGACGCACGAGGTCACCAACCAGGTCCCGCCCTACGGGGGTCACGACGTCTTCGCGAGCGATCCCGTCGTCGCACAGGGCGTCGATCGCTGGGTCCCCGACGAGCACCTTGCCGTGACCACCAGCGAGCTGTCCGCGCTCGGCCGACTCGCCGGATCCGACGAGGCCGCCGAGCTGGCCGACCGCGCCCAGCGCAACATCCCCCGCCTCGTGACCCACGACCGCTGGGGCCACCGCATCGACGAGGTCGAGTTCGACCCCGCGTGGCACGCCCTCATGGGGCACGCAGCGGCGGCCGGCCTGACGGCGGTCCCGTGGACCCGACCGTCCGGCAGCGGGGCGCACGTGACCCGCGCCGCGGCCTTCCTCACCTGGAGCCAGGTCGAGCCGGGGCACATCTGCCCGATCACCATGACCAACGCCGCGGTCCCCGCCCTTCGCCACTCCCCCGAGCTGGCCGACCGGTGGACGCCCAAGCTCGCCTCCCGCGACTACGACTTCGGCCTGCGCGAGGTCGGCACCAAGGCGGGCGCCATCGCCGGCATGGGCATGACCGAGAAGCAGGGCGGCTCCGACGTCCGGGCCAACTCCACCCTCGCCGTGCGCACCCCCGGTGGTCCGCTGACCGGCGAGACCTACCGGCTCACCGGGCACAAGTGGTTCTGCTCCGCACCGATGAGCGATGTCTTCCTCGTCCTGGCCAAGACCGCCGAGGACGCCCCGCCGAGCTGCTTCCTCGTGCCGCGGGTGCTCGAGGACGGCACGCGCAACCCCTTCGCCCTGCAGCGGCTGAAGGACAAGCTCGGCGACCGGTCCAATGCCTCCTCGGAGATCGAGCTCGACGGCACCTGGGGCGCGCTCGTCGGCGAGGAGGGGCGCGGGGTGCGCACGATCATCGACATGGTCTCGGCGACCCGGCTCGACTGCGTGCTCGGCTCCGCCGGCACCATGCGCGCGGCGCTGACGCGGGCGGTCCACCACACCCGGCACCGTCGGGCCTTCGGGGCGCTGCTCGTCGACCAGCCGCTCATGCGCAACGTGCTCACCGACCTCGCGCTCGAGTCGGAGGCGGCCACCCTCCTCGGGCTGCGACTCGCCCACGCCCTCGACGAGGACGACACCGAGCTGACCCGGCTCGGCGTCGCGGTCGGCAAGTACTGGGTGTGCAAGCGGACCTCTCCCTTCGTCGCGGAGGCCCTGGAGTGCCTCGGTGGCAACGGCTACGTCGAGGAGCACGGCTTGGCCCGGCTCTACCGGCAGGCGCCGCTCAACTCGATCTGGGAGGGCTCGGGCAATGTCAACGCCCTCGACGTCCTGCGCGCGATCTCCCGCGAGCCCGCGTCCCTCATGGCGCTGCTCAAGGAGGCCTCCGTCGCCCGCGGGCACCTCGCCGCGCTGGACACCGCGCTCGACGACCTCGAGCGCGACTGCGCCGGGCTCGCTGCCCTCGACGGGGTCGAGGTCGCCGCGGGCGCCCGACGGCTCGTCGAGCGGCTGGCGGTCACCCTGCAGGCGAGCCTGATGGTGCGGCACTCCCCCGCCGAGCTCGCCGAGGCCTTCGTGGCCTCACGCCTCGACGGCCGCCGCGGCGAGAGCTTCGGCACGCTCGACGCCGGCCTGGTGATGGCCGCCGGCGCCACGGCCATCGAGCGGGCCACGGTCACCGCCTGAGGCACTGGAGCGTGTGTCCGGTCTGCATTGCCGTAGGGCAATGCAGACCGGGAGTGTCAGGTCTTCTTGAGCCGCTTCAGTTCGGCCGCGACGTCGAGGTCGGCCACGGGCCACTGCGGGTCGAGCTGCTCGAGGTGCTCCTTGAGCAGCTGCATCACGGCCAGCCGCGCAAACCACTTGCGGTCTGCGGGCACGACGTACCAGGGCGCGACGTCGGTCGAGCACTTGTCGATGACGGCCTGGTAGGCCTCCTGGTAGTCGGCCCAGTGCTCACGCTCGTCGATGTCGCCGGGGTTGAACTTCCAGTGCTTGTCGGGACGCTCGAGGCGCTCGGTGAGTCGCGACTTCTGCTCGTCCTTGCTGATGTGGAGCATGACCTTGATGATCGTCGTGCCCTTGTCGGCGACGCTCTCCTCGAAGGTGTTGATCTGCCCGTAGCGGCGCGACCACTGGGCCCGCGGGACGAGGTCGTGCACGCGCACGATGAGCACGTCCTCGTAGTGGCTGCGGTCGAAGACGCCGATCATGCCGGGCTCGGGCAGCGCCTTGCGGATGCGCCAGAGGAAGGGGTGCTTGCGCTCCTCGGCAGTCGGCGCCTTGAAGCTGGTGATGTCGACGCCCTGGGGGTCGACCGCGCCGACGACGTGCCGCATGATCCCGCCCTTGCCGGCGGTGTCCATCCCCTGCACGACGAGCAGGACGCTGCGAACGCCGCCCCCCTTGGACTCGGCGAAGAGCCGCTCCTGCAAGTCGGACACGACGTCGGTCAGCTCGGCGAGGGCCGCCTGCCCGGCCTCCTTGTCCCCGTCGAAGCCCGGCGTGCTGCGCGGGTCGATCGACGCGAGGTCCGTGCCGGGGTCGGCGCGCAGGGCCTCGCTGAAGGACGCGGCAGACGACTTCTTGGCTGACTTCTTGTCCTTGACCATTACCGCATCATGTCAGCACCGCGGCTACTGGGGCAGACTCGACGCCATGCGGATCCTCAGCGCGGACGCCCCCGCGGCCGATGTCACCCCCGGCTCCCCCGTCGACGACGACCTGCTCGACCGGCTCTACGCCCACCCCGGCCCCCTGCTGCGGTTGAACTTCGTCAGCACCCTCGACGGCGCCGCCACCGGCCCCGACGGACTGTCGGGCTCGATCAACTCCCCCGCCGACCACCGGGCCTTCACCGCGATGCGACGCGCCGCCGACGTCGTGGTGGTCGGTGCCGGCACCGCCCGAGCCGAGGGCTACGGGTCGGCGGGGCTGCCCCTCGTGGTCGTCTCGCGCCGGGGTGTGCTCCCCGAGACCCTGCGCGGCGCCGAGCGGGTCGTCCTGGCGACGACCCGCGCCTCCGGCATGGACGAAGGGGAGGACCGCTGGCTGTGCGGGGACGAGACGGTGGACCTGGCGCAGGTCCTCGAGCGCGCGCGGTCCGCCTTCGGACCCCACGTGCTGTGCGAAGGCGGCCCCTCGCTCGCCGCGGACCTGGCCGCCGCCGGCCTCGTCGACGAGCTCGGGCTGACGTGGACGCCCCGGCTCGTCAGTGGCCACCGGGTGGAGCACCCGCGCATCCTCGACGGCGAGGGGCTCTCCCTTCGCCTGACGTCGCGGCACCTGCTCGAGGAGGACGGGACGCTCCTCGGCCTGTGGCGCCTCACGCGCTGAGCGGGTCTAGCGCACGAAGTCCACGACCGTGTCGGTCCACCGTCGCGGGTCGACGTTCCACTCCTTGCAGTGGCGAGCCAGCGACCACGGGACGAAGGTCACCAGGTCGGGGCGGGCCGCGGCGAGCGCCTCGCTCGGGCCGACGGGCACGAACTCGTCGTCGCGCGAGTGGATGAGCAGGATCTGGTGCTGGAGCTCGTCGGCCCGCTTGACCCAGTTGGTGCGAGCGACGTCGACGCTCTCGGAGACCCCGACGAGCCGGCGGGCCCAGTGCTGGCCCATGAGGGCGCTGCCGAGGTGCGAGACGGGCGCCGGGACCCGGTGCAGCTCGGCGTGGTGGCGCAGCACGTCGCCCCAGTCGACGACCGGGCCGTCGAGCACCGCCCGTGACACGTCGGCTGCCAGCGGCGACCGGTCGAGGAACTGCAGGACGATCGCCCCGCCCATGGACCAGCCGACGAGGACGATCTCGCGGGCGCCGCGGGCGAGCGCCAGACGGACGGCGTCCTCGATGTCGCGCCACTCCGACAGGCCGAGGTTGTAGCGGCCGTCGGGGCCGCGGGGGGCATCTCCGTCGTTGCGGTAGCTGGGCACGAGGCAGGTCAGGCCGGCGGCGTGGAGCGCCGGGATGGCGCGCAGCGTCTCGTGGCGACGGGCACCGCGGCCGTGGACGAGCACGGCCCACCGGTCGCCGCTGCCGCCCGGGACGACCCAGGCGGGCATCGGTCCGAGCTGGGCCGGGACGGCGACGTCCTGGGTCTCCAGCCCGAGGTCGGCGCGCGGGTCGCGGCCGTAGTAGTAGCCGTTGAAGCGGGCCGGCCCGGGCTGCAGCACGCCCTCGTCGACTTCGAGCAGCTCGCGGCGCACCCGCTGGCGGCGGTGGTCGACCTCGAGCACGCTGCCGATGCGGGCGTGGCCGCGGCCGCCGTCGAGCCACAGCCCGTAGCGGCCGGGCACGAGCAGGTCGGGGGTGCCGGAGAGGGTGACGCTGTCGGAGTGGATGACGTGGATCTCGGTGTCGTCCGGCCGCACGAGGTCCGGGGTGAGCACCTTGCGGGCGAAGTAGGTGCCGGCGCCGACCCAGACGGACCCGGCACCGACGAGGGCGGATCCCGTGGCGACCGCGCCATAGGTCAGGGCGCGCTCGGCAGCCGTCCGTTGTGTCACGGCGTCATCGTCTCAGATGTCGTGCCCCACGGGCAGAATGTGGTGAGTGACGCCACTTCCCGCTGACCTGCTCCTCGACCCGATGCTCGCCAAGGCTGTCAAGGACGTGCCGGCTGCCGACGCCGTCGAGGGGGGCTACAGCTACGAGCCGAAGTGGGACGGCTTCCGCTGCCTCGTGCGCAAGGACGGCGACGACGTCGAGCTCATCAGCCGCGGCAAGAAGCCCCTGACGCGCTACTTCCCCGAGCTCGTCGCGGCGATCCGTGAGCACCTGCCCGGCAGCGCGGTCGTCGACGGCGAGGTCGTCGTGCGCAGTGGCGAGCCGGGCGCGCAGCGCCTCGACTGGGAGGCGCTGGGTCAGCGGATCCACCCCGCCGAGTCGCGGATCACCAGGCTGTCGCAGGAGACGCCCGCGGAGCTGATCGCCTTCGACCTGCTCGCCGTCGGTGACGAGGACGTGACGGACTCCCCCTTCGCGGAGCGGCGGGAGCGGCTCGAGTCGCTCTTCGACGGCATGGCGAAGGGAGCGCCGCTGCACCTCACGCGGGTCACCCGTGACGCCGACGAGGCCCGCGACTGGTTCACCCGCTTCGAGGGCGCCGGGCTCGACGGGGTCGTCGCCAAGGCGCTCGCCTCGCCCTACTCCCCCGGCAAGCGCACGATGCTCAAGATCAAGCACAAGCGCACGGCGGAGGCGGTCGTCACCGGCTATCGCGTGCACAAGTCCGGCCAAGGCGTCGGCTCGCTGCTGCTCGGGCTGTACCAGGACGGGCAGCTCTTCAACGTCGGCGGCATCGCCGCCTTCACCGCGAAGCGCCGGCTCGAGCTCGTCGACGAGCTCGAGCCGCTCGTGCGGCGTGACGCGGAGGGCAACGTCGAGCACGCCGAGACGGACCGGTCCCGGTTCAGCTCGGGCAAGGACGTGAGCTTCGTGCCACTGCGGCCCGAGCGGGTCGTCGAGGTGGCCTTCGACCAGCTCGAGGGGTGGCGCTTCCGGCACACCGTGCAGTTCCTGCGCTGGCGGCCCGACCGCGAGCCCGAGTCGTGCACGCTCGATCAGATCGACCGGGCCGCGGCGTACGACCTGGGCGAGGTCCTCGACTGACGCGGTGACGTCGACGCCTCGGCACGCGACGAAGGCGCGCGCCCGGGGCTGGGCCCGACGTCGTTGCGCGAGCGACCCGGCTAGCCTGCCGAACATGGGGATCACCAAGGACAACCACAACGTCACCGTCGACGGCCGCCCCGTGCGCGTCGTCGGCACCACGGGCCTGGTCAAGGCCACTTGGGAGCTCTTCGAGGGGGACGAGCTGCTCGCCTCCACGACGATGGTCTCGGGCAGCGAAGACCTCGTCGGCACCCTCTCGACCGGCACAGAGGTCACCGCCGCGATCACCCAGTCGATGGTCGGGCCCAGCCGGGTCGTCGTCTCCGCGGCCGGTGAGACGGTGGCGGAGTTCGACGGCTTCGTCGCCTGAGGGGCGCTGCTACTCCTCGACCCGGTTGCCGTCCTCGTCCCAGTGCTCGGCGACCTTCTTGCTCGGCTGCACGCGAGGCGGCTCGCCCGGCATCTTCGGGTAGTCGGGCGGGAAGTTGAGCTCGCCGCCCGGCAGGGTCTCCCACAGGTCGAGGAGCGGCTCGAGCGAGTGGGCCGTGTCGTCCATGTCGGCCCACGGGTCGCCGTCGGCCAGGTGGTCGAGCACGGTCGTGATGTTGTGCTCGGCGGGGTCGGTGACCTCGGCGATCTGCTCCCACGTCATCGGCGTGCTCACGGGTGCACCGGGTCGGGCGCGCAGGCTCCAGGCGCCGGCGATGGTGCGGTCGCGGTTGTTCTGGTTGAAGTCGACGAAGATCCGCTCGCCGCGCTCCTCCTTCCACCAGGCCGTCGTCACCCCGTCGTCACGCCGCTCGAGCTCGCGGCCGAAGCCGATCGCCGCGTGCCGCAGGTCCTCGAAGGACCATCGCGGCTCGATGCGCACGTAGACGTGGATGCCGCGGTTGCCGCTCGTCTTGGGGTAGCCCCGCATGCCGAGGTCCTCGAGGAGCTCGCGCGCGACTCCGGCGACGCGCTGCACGTCGGCGAAGGTCGTGCCCGGCTGCGGGTCGAGGTCGATGCGCAGCTCGTCGGGGTGGTCGACGTCGGGCCGGCGTACCGGCCACGGGTGGAAGGTCAGCGTGCCCATCTGGGCCGCCCACACCAGGGCCGCCGGCTCGCTCGGGCACAGCTCCTCCGCGGTCCGCCCGCTCGGGAAGGTGATGCCGACCGTCTCGATCCACTCGGGCGCTCCCCGGGGCAGCCGCTTCTGGTAGAAACCGTCGGCGTCCTTGTCACGCGGGCCGACGGCCAGCCGCATGCCCTCGCGCCACCCGTCGGGCCAGCGCTCCATCGCCGTGGGGCGCTCGCGGATCTGGCGCATCATCGCCTCACCCACGGCGGCGTAGTACTCGCACACCTGCAGCTTGGTGATCTCGGGGGTGCGGTCGGTGGCCTCGTAGATCACCCGGTCGGGGCTCGAGACGCGCACCTCCCGGTCGCCGGCGGGCACCATGACGGCGGGGGTCTTGGCCATGCGGTCAGCGTATGGGCTGCCACCGACGAAGGGGGGCGGCTCCCCCCTTCGTCCCGTCGGGTGATCGTCACGCGACGTTCACCCGCTCGCGCTGCGCGCAGCACCCGGCGGTTCTAGTGTGCCCGTGGCCACACCCACCCCTTCCCAGGAGCCCACATGCCCTCCCGTCGTCGCCGCGTGCTCGCGGCACTGACCATCGCGCCGCTCGGCCTCACCGGCCTCGCGGTGCTTGCCCCGAGCGCCTCCGCCGCCTCCCCCGACCTCGTCATCTCCGAGGCCTACGGGGGTGGCGGCAACTCGCGCGCCACCCTCCGCAGCGACTTCGTCGAGCTCGCCAACCGCGGCCAGGCCGACGTCGACCTCACCGGCTGGACGCTGCGCTACTACTCGGCCAGCGGCACCACCCCGCAGACGACCACGCTCAGCGGCGAGGTGAGCGCCGGCGGGCGCTACCTCGTCAAGCAGGCCGACGGCGCCAACGCCTCGCTTCCCGCGCTGCCGACGCCGGACGCGACCGGCACCGTGGCGATGTCCTCCTCGGGTGCCCGTGTCGAGGTCGTGCGCCCCGACGGCCAGGTGGCCGACCGTCTCGGCTGGGGGGCCGCGACGACCGCTGAGGGCGCACCCGCCGACGCGACCGACAACACGACCTCGGTCGCGCGGACCGACGTCTGCGCCGACACCGACAACAACACCGCGGACTTCGCGGTGGGTGCTCCGACGCCGCAGAACTCCTCGACCCCGCCGGTCGTCTGCGAGCCCGACGACGGCGAGGAGCCGCCCGTCGACGAGCCCGAGACGATCGCCGAGATCCAGGGCCGGCACCACCTCTCCCCCTTCGACGGCGCCAAGGTCAACGGTGTCGAGGGCGTCGTCACCGCCGTCTCGTCCTCCGGCTTCTGGCTGCAGAGCACGACGCCGGACGACGACGAGGCGACCTCCGAGGCCGTCCTCGTCTACACGCGCTCGACGCCGACCGTCGCCGTGGGCGACACGGTGACCGTCGACGGTGTCGTCGACGAGTTCCGCCCCGGCGGCTCCAGCGGCTGGGACAACCTCACGACGACCGAGATCGTCTCGCCCGTCGTGACGAAGACCGGCACCGGCGACGTGCCCGAGCCGGTCGTCCTCGGCGAGGACCGCACCGCGCCGCAGCAGACGATCGACGCCGAGGACCCCAAGAGCGTCGAGTACGACGACGCGGCCTTCCGCCCCGACCGGGACGCGATCGACTTCTACGAGTCGATGGAGGGCATGCAGGTCGGCGTGCGCGACGCCGAGGTCGTCGGGCCGACCGGCTACGAGATCCCCGTCGTGCCAGGCAGCGCCGTCGAGGCGACGCGTTCGTCGGCCGGCGGTGTCGTCTACGGCGGCTACGACCAGCCCAATGCGATGCGCGTGCTCGTCGACGACGTGCTGCTGCCGAGCGGCTCGCTGCCCGACGCCGATGTGCGTGACCGCCTGCCCGGCCTGGTCGCCGGGCCGCTCGACTACTCCTTCGCCAACTTCAAGCTGCTCGCCACGCAGGTCCCGACGATCGAGGACGGCGGGCTCGAGCGTGAGGTGACCCAGCCGCAGCACGACCGGGAGCTGTCGGTCGCCTCCTTCAACGTGGAAAACCTGGCGCCGGGCAACGACCAGAGCAAGTTCGACCGGCTCGCCGGTCAGGTCGTCACCAACCTGCGCAGCCCCGACGTCATCGCCGTCGAGGAGGTCCAGGACAACAGCGGCCCGACCGACGACGGCACCGTCGACTCCTCCGCGACGACCGACAAGCTCATTGCGGCCATCGAGGCCGCCGGCGGGCCCACCTACGAGGCCCACTGGGTCGACCCGCAGGACAAGGCCGACGGTGGTCAGCCCGGCGGCAACATCCGCAACGTGCTGCTCCACCGCACCGACCGCGACATCGACTTCGTCGAGCGCAGCTCCGGCGCCGCCGACCACGCGACGAGCGTCGCGAAGGACAAGAAGGGCCCCTACCTCACCGAGTCGCCCGGTCGCGTCGCGCCGTCGTCCGAGGCCTTCGCCGGCTCGCGCAAGCCCCTCGTCGGCGAGTACCGCTTCCGCGGTGAGCGCGTCTTCGTCGCCGCCGTGCACTTCAGCTCGAAGGGGGGCGACGACCCGCTCTTCGGTCGCTGGCAGCAGCCGGTGCGCTCGAGCGAGGAGGCCCGTCACGAGCAGGCGCGCGAGGTGCGAGCCCTGGCCGACGACCTGCTGGCCGCCGACCCGGAGGTGAAGTTCGTCGTCGCCGGTGACGTCAACGACTTCGAGTTCAGCGAGACGAGCGACATCCTCGCCGACATCGTCGAGGGCTCGGGCACGACGGCGATGACCGACCTGCCGCGCACGCTGCCCGCGTCGGAGCGCTGGACCTATGTCTACGACGGCAACAGCCAGGTGCTCGACCACATCTTCGTCTCGCCGGCTCTGGCGACGCTCGACTCGAAGAAGAAGAACGCCGGACCCTTCCGCCCCGGCAAGGGGCACCGGCCGGCCTTCACCTACGACATCGTCCACACCAACTCGCCCTTCGCCGACCAGGACAGCGACCACGACCCGCAGGTCGTGCACCTGGACCTGAAGAAGTGAGCTGATCTCCCTTCGCCCCACGGCGTGCGACGGCCCCCGGATGATCCCCGGGGGCCGTCGCGTTGCATGATGAGCAGACCGATCGACGAGGAGCCTGACGATGATGGAGCCCACCGGCCGCGACTACGCGGTGACCAAGTCCGACGAGCAGTGGCGCGAGGAGCTGTCGGCCGACGAGTTCTCCGTCCTGCGGGCCGCGGGCACCGAGCGGCCCTTCACCGGTGAGTACACCGACACCAAGACCGAGGGCGTCTACGCCTGCCGTGCCTGCGGCACCGAGCTCTTCACCTCGGACACGAAGTTCGACAGCCACTGCGGCTGGCCGAGCTTCTACACCCCGCTCGCCGAGGACCGGGTCGAGTACATCCAGGACGACTCGCTCCCCGGCCGCCCCCGCATCGAGGTTCGCTGCGCCAACTGCGGCAGCCACATGGGCCACGTCTTCGAGGGCGAGGGCTACGACACCCCGACCGACCAGCGCTACTGCATCAACTCGATCTCGATGACGCTGCGCCCCGCTCAGGGCTGAGGGGCTGGTACCTCACCCGCCCCACAATTTCCGGGTCACCCGAGAAACTGCCCCTTCGCAGGAGTTTGAAACTGCTGCGAAGGGGCAGTTTGTCTTGTCAACCTCAGGCGGCCGCAGCGAGGGCATCCCGCACCGCGCGCACGATGCGCTCGGCGTGGAAGAGGTCAGCCCAGGTCACGCGGATGACGACGTAGCCGAGGGACCTGATCCGGTCCTCGCGCTTCTTCTCCCGGAAGAGCGCATCGGGCCCACCATCCGTGTACTTGACCTTGCCGTCGAACTCGAGGAGCACGTGGGTGCCCTCGATGCCCAGGTCGACACGGGCGACGACCACCCCGTCACCGTCGGCGATGCGCACCTGCGAGTCGACGCGGTAGCCGGCACCACGCAGGATCGCGCGAGTGACGCTCTCTCCCAGCGACTCCGCCCGCCCATCGGACCAAGCAATGGCGCATCGAGCCCGGGACGAGCGGGGCCACGCGGCGATCTCGCCCAGCCCCGCTTGCAGCGCGTCGGTGTCCGTGGCGCCGGTGTGCAGGGCCGCGTCGATGGACGCGATCCCAGCCGGGATGCCGTGGTCCATCGTCAGCTGGAGGAGCGAGGTCGGCAGATCCGTCGCCGGCCCCCAGTCGGTCTCCACCGACGCATGACGAAGGGGGCGTATCCGCAGCTGCGCAGTCCGCGCCTCCCTGACGATCGGTCGCGCAATGTCGCCCGGCAGCGCCGGCACCTCGAAGAGCGGGATGCCATGAGCGGCGACGGCGGGCGCTCCGACGAGCACGGCGTCCTCGTAGGAGCGCAGTGCTGCGCGGGCCACGAGGTGACGCTGCTCGTCGACCGTGAGAGGGCCGGGTGACGTGTACACACCACGACAGACCCGGACGATGAGCCGACGGTGCACGGCGGCGGCGATGACGCGGTCACGCACCCCCGCGCGCACGGCGTCCTGGCGCGTGAAGAGACCGTCGGGCAGCCGCAGCAGATCGGCGAAGAGGTCGCTGGTGACGTCGATCATGGGACCACGGTGCTGGTCCCGCGGCCCGGCTGACCCTCCCTTCGTCCGGCTGTGGACGAGAGCCACACAGCACCGAAGGGTGTGGACGCGGCCGGCTCAGCAAGAGAAACTGCCCCTTCGCAAGGGTTTCAAACCCTTGCGAAGGGGCAGTTTCTCGGGTGACCCGGAAATCGTGGGGCAGGTGGGACCTGAGCCGCCGCGCCGCGTCAGCGCAGGCCGGCCACCAGGGCCTCGACGCTCACGCGCGGGCCGGTGAAGAAGGGGATCTCCTCGCGCACGTGCAGGCGCGCCTTGGAGGCCCGCAACTCGCGCATGAGGTCGACGATGCGGTGCAGCTCGTCGGCCTCGAAGGCGAGAATCCACTCGTAGTCGCCGAGGGCGAAGGCGGGGATGGTGTTGGCGCGCACGTCCGGGTAGTCCTTGGCCATCGCCCCGTGCTCGGCGAGCATGAAGCGGCGGTCCTTGTCGTCGAGGACGTACCAGTCGTAGGAGCGCACGAAGGGGTAGACGCACACGTAGTCGCGCGGCTCCTCCCCCGCCATGAAGGCCGGGACGTGGCTGCGGTTGAACTCCGCCTGGCGGTGGACCGCGGCGTTGGACCACACCGGGTCGAGGTGCGCGCCGAGCTCGGTGCGCAGCAGTCGCTTGTAGGCGTCCTGCAGCAGCTCGATGTCGTCGGCGTGCCACCACACGAGGATGTCGGCGTCGGCGCGCAGGCCCGCGACGTCGTAGACGCCACGGATACGCACGCCGCCCTCGGTGAGCTCAGCGAAGAGCGCCTCGACCTCCTGCGTGATCGCCGCGCGGTCGTCGTCACCGACGGGCGTCACGAGCGCGAAGGCGCTGAACATCGCGTAGTGCACGCTGCTGTTGATCGCCTCGAGCTGCTCGCGCGTGGGCTTGGCGGGGACGGGCCGGGTGGTCATCGGTGCTCCTGTCGAGGGGTGGACGAAGGGGGAAGTGCGTCGAGGATCGTCGTGGCCGTGGCGGCGGCCCCGGTGAGGACCGCGCCGATGCCCACACCGTCGTAGGCCGCCCCGGTGACCTCGATCCCGGGCAGGTCGGCCACCGCGGCGCGGACCGCGGCGACCCGCTCAGTGTGCCCGAGGTCGTACTGCGGCAGCCCGCCGCCCCAGCGCTGCACGTGGTGGTCGACCGGCGTGGGCAGCGGCGAGCCCACCGCCTCGCCGATCTCGGCGAGCGCCGCGGCGACGAGCTCGTCGTCGTCGCGCTGGAGGGAGGCGACCTCGCCCGCGCGCCCTGCCGAGGCGCGCAGCAGGACGACCTCCCCGCCGGCCTCGCGGACCCAGGCCCACTTCGAGGCGCTGAAGGTGCTCGCCTTGATCGCCTTGCCCTCGAGGGCCGGCACGAGGAAACCGCTGCCCGGAAGCTGCGGCGTGGTGGCCGCGGGCAGCGCCATCGTCATGACCGCCATCGAGGCGTACTCGATGCCGGCGAGCGCGGACGACGCGGCCGGCGCGTGGCCGGCGAGCAGGCGAGCGGTCGGGGTCGCGGGCGTGGCGAGGACGACGTGGTCGGCGTCGTGGACGACGGGCGCGGTGGTCGCCCCGGCGATGACCTGCCAGCCGGTGGGCGTGCGCTGCAGGCGCCGCACGAGGCTCCCGGTCCGGATCCGACCGCCGGCGGCGACGACGGCATCGGCCAGGGCGTCGGCGAGCCCCCCGATGCCCCCGCGCAGCCCCATGACGCGTGGTCGCGGCGGGGTCCCCGGCGGCGGGAGCAGCCCGTAGACGGCCTCGGTCATCGACCGGCCGTCGGCGAGCGCCGCCCACAGCAGCGGCATCGTCGCGCGCAGCGACAGGCGGTCCACCCGCCCGGCGTAGACGCCGCCGAGGAGCGGCTCGACGACCCGGTCGACGACGGCACGGCCGTGGACGTTCGCGACCGCCTCGGCGACGGTGACGTCGTCGCGGTCCACGACGAAGGGGGTCGGCTGCGTGGCGCGGGCGACCTCCCCTTCGTCGAGGAGACCGGAGGGGTCGCAGTCGTGACCGGGGACGCCCATGAAGGTGCGGGCCGGCACCGGGTGCCGTCGGCCGCGGGACCAGATCGAGGCGGGCACCGGCTCGGGGTGGACGATCCGGTCGGCCAACCCCAGCCCGGTGACGAGCTCTCGGGCGGCGACGCTGCTGGCGACGACCGACTCGGCGCCGACGTCGACCCGCACACCGCCGACCTCCTCGCGGCGGACCTTGCCACCGGGGCGGTCGCCCCCGTCGAGGACGGTGACCTCGAGGTCGGGGCGGGAGCTCAGGAGGTGGTGGGCCGTGGCCAGACCGGCGAGTCCGCCACCCACGACGACGACCGAAGGGGGCATGCCCCCACTCTCCCACCGCCGCCCGCGTCGGGAGGAACCGGCCCGCACGGAACCGTCCGCACGGCGGCCCCGTCACACCCATGACAGCGAAGGGAGCAGACCCGACGCACGACGCAGGGGTGATCGAGATGAGCAACACACGAGGGACGACACGGTGGACGACGGCACGCTGGGCGGCGCTGGTCGCCGCGGGCGGGGTGACCCTGGCGGGCTGCGCCGGCGGTAGCGACAGTGGCAGCGACGTGGCACCCAGCATGTCCACGACCCAGAGCTCCGGGGACGGGCAGAGCGAGTCGGCCGCCGGTGGAGCGGCGCCGGGCTCAGCGCAGGACGCGTCAGGGCGGGACTCGTCAGGGCAGAGTGACCAGCAGCGGTCCAGCGCCAAGGCATCGGACACGACGCCGGCCGGGACGCACGTGGCCCGTTCCGCGGAGCTGTCGCTGACCGTGGGGGACGTCGACCAGGCCAGCGCCAAGGTGCGCTCGACGGCCAGGCGTGCCGGCGGCTATGTCTCGAGCGAGGACTCGCGGGCTGATGACGGGTCGCGCGGCGACTGGGCGGAGATCACCGTCACCGTCCCCGTCGACGAGCTCGACGCGACGATCACCAAGCTTGCCGACGTCGGCGAGGTGACCCACCGTTCGGCCGAGGCGGAGGACCTCACCTCGCAGTACACCGACACCGACGCCAGGGTGCGCACGATGACCGCCTCGGTGGAGCGACTGCGCAAGCTCATCGACTCCGCCGACGACCTCGACCAGATCGTCTCGCTCGAGAGCCAGCTGTCGACGCGCGAGGCGGACCTCGAGGCGCTGAAGAGCCAGCAGAAGTCGCTCGAGAAGCGCACGACGACGGCCCCGATCACAGTGAGCCTGACGACCGAGGACGCACCGGCCGACGAGCCCGAGGAGGAGCGCACCGGCTTCCTCGCCGGGCTGGGCTCCGGGTGGTCGGCGTTCACCGACGCACTGGCCGTCGGCATGACCGTGCTCGGCGCGGTGACCCCCTTCGCCGTGACGCTGGCGATCCTCGGAGCGCCGCTCGTGTGGTGGGTGCGCCGCCGTCGGGCGGCTCGTCCCGCAGCCACGCCTGCGACCCCGACCGCGGAGGCCTGAGCCCCGAGCGGCTCAGCGCGCGCTGACCTCGTGGACCAGCTCGACGACCCGGGTGAGGACCACGGGGTCGGTGTCGGGCAGGACGCCGTGGCCGAGGTTGAAGATGTGGCCGGGGGCGGCCCGGCCCTCGTCGAGGATGCGCCGCACCTCGCGCTCGACGACCTCCCAGGGGGCGAAGAGCAGCGCCGGGTCGAGGTTGCCCTGGACCGGCTGGTCCCCGCCGACCCGCTCGATGGCCTCGGCGAGGTTGACGCGGTAGTCCACGCCGATGACCTCGGTGCCGGCAGCGGCCATGTCGGGCAGCAGCTCGCCGGTGCCGACGCCGAAGTGGATCCGCGGGACGCCTGCGTCGGCCAGCGCGGCGAGGGTCGCCTGGGTGTGCGGCAGGACGTAACGGCGGTAGTCGGCCTTGGAGAGGAAGCCGGCCCACGAGTCGAAGAGCTGCAGGGCGCTGGCGCCCGCCTCGACCTGGACCTTGAGGAAGGCGGCGGAGATCTGCGTCAGCCGGGCGCACAGGTCGTTCCACAGCTCGGGGTCGCCGTGCATGAGCGACTTGGTCAGCTCGTGGTTGCGGCTGGGCCCGCCCTCGATGAGGTAGGAGGCGAGGGTGAAGGGGGCACCGGCGAACCCGATGAGCGGGGTCGGGCCGAGCTCGAGGACGATCCGCCGGACCGACTCGGCGATGTCGGGGATCATGTCGGCGGTCAGCTCGGGGATCCGGTCGAGGTCCTCGCGAGAGGCGAAGGGCTCGTCGAGGACCGGTCCGACGCCCGGCTCGATGTCGATGTCGACGCCGGCGGCCTGCAGGGGGACGACGATGTCGGAGAAGAAGATCGCGGCGTCGACCCGGTGCCGGCGCACCGGCTGCAGGGTGATCTCGGTGACCAGGTCGGGCGTGCGGCAGGCCTCGAGCATGTTGGTGCCGCGTCGGACCTCGCGGTACTCGGGAAGGGAGCGACCGGCCTGGCGCATGAACCACACCGGGGTGTGCGGGACGGTCTCCCCGCGGGCCGCGCGGACCAGGGGGCTGTCGGAGGGCGAGGCAGAGGTGGTCACGGGCCGCATCCTCCCATGCCCGTCCGGCGTGCCCTCCCGCGCTGGCGGCCGTCGGCGACCTACCCTCGCAGGGTGGCCACCCGAGAGATCTCCGACGCCCAGTCGCCGGACTTCGCGCACGCGCTGCGCAGCCTGCACGAGTCGCGGCTGCGCCCCGAGGTGCGCCTGACGGAGGTGCCCGCGCCCAGCCGCCTGGCACCCCACGCCGTCGCCATGACCGCCGACATCGTCGACGCCTCCGACGGCGAGGACCTGGCGACCGGGCGCTTCGTGCTGCTGCACGACCCGAGCGAGCCGGAGCCCTGGGGCGGCGCGTGGCGCGTGGTGACCTTCGCCCGGGCCGAGCTCGAGCCCGAGGTCGCCGGTGACCCGATGCTCGGCGCGGTCGGCTGGTCCTGGCTCACCGACGCGCTTCAGGCGCACGGGATCGCGCCCGGCAACCTCGCCGGCACCGTGACCCGGGTCGTCTCCGAGTCCTTCGCCGACCTCGAGGAGCGCGAGCCCGACGTCGAGATGGAGATCCGCGCGTCGTGGACCCCGGCCGACTCGGCCGTCGGTGTGCACCTGCAGGCCTGGGTCGACATGCTCGGCACCGTCGGCGGGCTCCCGCCCCTGCCCGCAGGCGTCACGGCTCTCCCGGGGCGCCGCCGGTGAGCGACGAGCCCGTCACGGACGAGGCAGCGGAGGCGCCCGCTCCGCTGCCGGTGCTCACCGAGCCCGCCGAGGGCGTCCCGCCGGTCATCACGAGCGAGTCCGAGCTCGACGACTGCGCGGCGGCGATCGCCGCGGGCGTCGGACCGGTGGCGCTCGACGCCGAGCGTGCGTCCGGATATCGCTACGGGCAGAGCGCCTACCTCGTCCAGGTACGTCGCGAGGGCGCCGGGACCTGGCTCATCGACCCGGTGACCCTGCCCGACCTGACACCTCTCGACCGGTCCATCGGCACCGGTGAGTGGATCCTGCACGCGGCCACCCAGGACCTGCCCTGCCTGCGCGAGGTAGGTCTGGTGCCACGGCAGATCTTCGACACCGAGCTCGCCGCGCGCCTGCTCGGGCTCCCGCGCGTCGGGCTCGCCGCCGTCATCGAGCACTACCTCGGCATCAGCCTGGCCAAGGAGCACTCCGCGGTCGACTGGTCGACCCGACCGCTGCCCGAGCCGTGGCTGCGCTACGCGGCGCTCGACGTCGAGGTGCTCGGCGAGCTGCGCAACCTCATGGGCGCGGACCTGGCCTCCCAGGGCAAGGGCGAGTGGGCGCGACAGGAGTTCGAGGCGCTGCTGTCCTGGCGCCCGGCCTCCAAGGAGGACCCGTGGCGACGCACCTCCGGCCTGCACAAGATCCGTCAGCCGCGCGTCCTCGCCACGGTGCGCGAGCTCTGGTACGAGCGAGACCGCATCGCGCGCGACCGCGACACCTCGCCGGGTCGGGTCATCCCCGACACCTCCCTCGTCGACATCGCCCTCGCCGACCCGCACGCCCCCGCTGACCTGCCTCGCGGCCACCGGGCGATCCAGCGCAGTCAGCGGGCCTGGCTCGACGCTGTGGCCCGGGCCCGCAAGCTCCCCGACGCCGAACTGCCGCCGGCCTCGGTCAAGGCCGACGGCCCTCCCCCGCAACGCTCCTGGCCCAGCCGCGACCCGCTCGCCGCCGAGCGGCTGGCCACCACCCGCGAGACCCTCGGCGCCTTCGCCGAGGCACACACGGTCCCGATCGAAAACGTCTGCTCCCCCGACCCGCTGCGCCGGGTCGTGTGGAGCCCGCCGGCCGAGCGCACCCCCGCGGCCTTCGCCGCCGCCCTCGCCGACCTCGGCGTGCGCCCCTGGCAGCGCGAGATCGTCGCCCCGATGCTCGCCGACGCCTTCGCCGCCCACCCCGACGCCTGACGGGCACCCGCGGGGTCGCGACCCCGCTTCCGGTAGAGGTTCCAGCGACCGGATAGTCGGACGCGCTTACCTCGACCCGGCAGTCGAGGGCGGCCCGCGGGAGCGGGTGGAGGTACCAGCGACCGGATAGTCGGACGCGATCACCTCGACCCAGCAGTCGGCGGGTGAGGGGCAGGTCGGAGGGCACCGGGGTCTCGAGGCTCGGCCGTGGACGGCCTCCCACCTCGACCAGCGAAGGGGGAACGTGGGCGGGGTCACGCGAGGCGCACCTGTCGCAGGTGAGCAAGCGCTTAGTAGCCTCAGAGGCGTCGGGTGGAACCGCCCGGCTGCTCCTGCACCACGACAGAGAGGCCCACCGTGCCCCGCACTTCACGCGAGGTCGTTTTCGTCGACGGCGTCCGCACGCCCTTCGGCAAGGCCGGGGAAAAGGGCATGTACGCCCAGACCCGCGCCGACGACCTGGTCATCAACTGCATCCGCGAGCTCATGCGCCGCCACCCCGAGCTCCCGCCGGAGCGGGTCGAGGAGGTCGCGATCGCGGCGACGACCCAGATCGGCGACCAGGGCCTGACCCTGGGCCGCATGGCGTCGCTCCTGTCGGGCCTGCCCAACACCACCCCCGGCTACTCCGTCGACCGCATGTGTGCCGGCGCGATGACCGCGGTGACCAACATCGCCGGCGCCATCTCCTTCGGCTCGATCGACGTCGCCGTCGCCGGTGGCGTCGAGCACATGGGCCGCCACCCCATGGGTGAGGGCGTCGACCCCAACCCGCGCGTCGTCGCCGAAAAGCTCGTCGACCCGTCCGCACTCGTCATGGGCAAGACGGCCGAAAACCTGCACGACCGCTACCCCACGCTCACCAAGGAGCGGTCGGACGAGTTCGCCGTCAACAGCCAGCGCAAGCTCGCGCAGGCCTACGAGGACGGCAAGATCCAGCCCGACCTCGTCCCGACCGCCACCCGCCACGCTGACAAGGGCTGGGGCCTGGCCACGGCAGACGAGCCCCCGCGCCCGCAGACGACGCTCGAGTCCCTGCAGAGCCTGAAGACCCCCTTCCGCCCGCACGGCAAGGTCACGGCCGGCAATGCCGCCGGTCTCAACGACGGTGCCACGGCCTGCATCCTCGCGGCCGAGGAGACCGCCCAGGAGCTGGGCCTGCCCGTCGGCATGCGCCTCGTCGAGTTCGCCTTCGTCGGCGTCGAGCCGGAGGTCATGGGCTACGGCCCCGTCCCCGCCGCGGAGAAGGCTCTGGCCAAGGCCGGCCTGACGATCGACGACATCGGTCTCTTCGAGCTCAACGAGGCCTTCGCCGTGCAGGTGCTCGCCTTCCTCGAGCACTTCGGCATCGCCGACGACTCCGACAAGGTCAACCGCTACGGCGGCGCCATCGCCACCGGGCACCCGCTCGCCTCCTCCGGCGTGCGCCTCATGACGCAGCTGTCCCGGCAGTTCGCCGAGGACCCGAGCGTCCGCTACGGCATGACCGCCATGTGCATCGGCATCGGCATGGGTGGCGCCGTCATCTGGGAGAACCCGCACCACGCCGACTACGGCAAGGAGAACTGAGCATGAGCGAGCCCAAGCCCGAGGTCGTCACCCGCGCCCTCGTCCAGGACGTCCAGCTCCCCGCCGACGGCGGGACGCTGGCCCTCGTCACGCTGGACAACGGCCACGACCACACCAAGCCCAACACCTTCGGCCTCGAGGGCATGGCCGGCCTCAGCGCCGCCGTCGCGACGCTGCAGCAGCGCGCCGAGGCCGGCGAGATCGTCGCGGTCGCCGTGACCGGCAAGCCCTTCATCTTCGCGGTGGGCGCCGACCTGTCCGGAGTCCCGGGTGTCGCCTCCCGCGAGCAGGCCCTCGAGATCGCCCGCGCTGGCCACGCCGCGTACGCGGCGGTCATGGACCTTCCGGTGCCGACCTTCGCGTTCGTCAACGGTGCAGCGATGGGCGGTGGCGTCGAGCTGTCGCTGGCCTGCGACTACCGCACGATGAGCAAGGCCGTGCCGGCGATCGCGCTGCCCGAGGTCTTCCTCGGCCTCGTCCCCGGCTGGGGCGGCTGCTACCTGCTTCCCCGCCTCATCGGCCCGGAGAAGGCCCTCAAGGTCATCGTCGAGAACCCGCTCAACACCAACCGGATGCTGAACGGCCCGGCCGCGGCGAAGCTGGGCCTCGCCGACGCGCTCCTCGACGGCGCCGACTTCCTCGAGCAGTCGATCATCTGGGCCGCCGGTGTGCTCTCCGGCGAGACGAAGGTCGAGCGCGAGCCGGTGAACGACGACGCCGCCGTGTGGGAGGCCGCTGCCGCGGCCGCCACGCAGCTGGCCGACGCGAAGACCGCAGGAAAGTCCCCTTCGCCCTACCGCGCCATCGAGCTCGTCAAGGCCGCGCGCACCGCCGAGCGCGATGCCGCCTTCGCCGCCGAGGACGAGGCCCTGGCCGACCTGCTCATGGGTGACGAGCTGCGCGCCGGGCTGTACTCCTTCGACCTCGTGCAGAAGCGCGCGAAGCGACCTGCCGGCGCCCCCGACAAGGCGCTCGCGCGCCCGGTCGGCAAGGTCGGCATCGTCGGCGCCGGCCTCATGGCCAGCCAGCTGGCGATGCTCTTCATCCGCTCGCTCAAGGTGCCGGTGGTCATGACCGACCTCGACCAGGAGCGGGTCGACAAGGGCGTCGCCTATGTCCACGGCGAGATCGACTCCTCCCTGGCCAAGGGCAAGATCACGCAGGACAAGGCCAACCAGCTCAAGGCCCTGATCACCGGGTCCACGAGCAAGGAGGGCTTCGCCGACGCCGACTTCGTCATCGAGGCCGTCTTCGAGGAGATGGGCGTCAAGAAGAAGGTCTGGGCCGAGGTCGAGCAGGTCGTCACCCCCGAGTGCATCCTCGCCTCCAACACCTCGTCGCTCTCGATCACCGAGATGGCGTCCGAGCTGCAGCACCCGGAGCGGGTCGTGGGCTTCCACTTCTTCAACCCCGTCGCCGTCATGCCGCTGCTCGAGATCATCCCGGGCGAGAAGACGGACGACGCGGCGCTCGCGACGGCCTTCGCCACCGGCAAGGGCCTGAAGAAGACCTGCATCCTCGTCAAGGACAGCCCTTCCTTCATCGCCAACCGACTGCTCGGCCGCTTCATGGGCGAGTTCTCCAAGATCGTCGACGAGGGCACTCCGGTCGAGGTCGCCAACGAGGGCATCGCGGGCCTGGCCCCGATGCCGCCGCTGGTCCTGGTCGGCCTGGTCGGGCCGGCGATCGCGCTGCACAACAGCGAGACGCTCCACCGTGAGCTCGGCGAGCGCTTCTACGTCTCGCCCAACCTCAAGGCGCTCGTCGAGGCCGGTAAGCGCTCCTACGACGACGAGGGCGTGGCCGAGCTGCTCACCGCCCCCGAGTCGCCGGTCGAGCTGACCGCGCAGCAGGTCCGCGAGCGGGTCCTCGGGGTCCTCGCCGAGGAGGTGCGCACGATGCTCGACGACGGTGTCGCACAGGCCCCGATGGACATCGACCTCGCGATGATCACCGGCGCCGGCTTCCAGTTCTGGAACGGTGGCCTCACGCCGCTCCTGGACCGTGAGGGCGTCTCGGAGAAGGTCACTGGGCAGCGCTTCCTGCCGAAGGGTGTGGCCAGCGTTCCGGCCTGATGCGTTGGCAGCATGACGAGGCCTGACCGGCTTCCGGCATGTCGAAGGGGAGGTCCCGACGACGACCTTCGCTTCTCGTGGTCCTCGCAACTCCCGCGTCCGAGGAGTTGCGAGGACCACGGTCGTTTCGACGTGAAGAAGGGCCGAGGGCCCGGCGGTGACCAACGCCGTCGTGGTGATCGTCGTGGGCGTCAACGGCGACGGGCAGCGCGAGGTCTTGGACCTGCAGGTAGACACCAGGGAGACAGGCGGCATGGAACGAGTTCTTCGCCGACCTGACGCGGTCCAGGCACAGTTCAAGCCGTGCGATGCTTACGCTGTCATGGGACCTGGTTATAGGGTCCAGATGGGCATCTCGACCGAGACGCTGTCGCGAGGGGACGTCATGAGATGAGTGCGGATCTGGGTACGTCGAGCGTCGTCCCCCTCTCCCGCATCCCGAAGATCGTCGGGGTCGTCCAGGCGGGTGGTCAGGGCTCCCGGATGGACGTCCTCACGCGTGAGCGCGCCAAGCCCGCCCTCCCCTTCGCCGGCAGCTACCAGCTCGTCGACTTCGCACTGAGCAACTTCGGCAACAGCGGCATCCCCGACGTGTGGGTCTCGGTGCAGTACGAGGCGTCCTCGCTCGACCGCCACCTCGCCGGTGGGCGGCCCTGGGACCTCGACCGCACCCGCGGCGGCTACCGGCGGCTCGTGCCGGAGGAAGGGCAGGCCAGCGGGTCCGAGGGCTTCAGCGCCGGCAACGCCGACGACCTGCTGAAGATGGGTGCCCAGCTGCGTGAGGCGGGCGCCGAGGTCGTCGTCGTGACGAGCGCCGACCAGGTCTACCGCCTCGACATGCGGGCCGTCGTCGCCCAGCACCTCGAGCGCGGGTCCGAGGCCACGATCGTCACCGTCGAGGTGCCGCTCGCGCAGGCCAAGCACAAGACGGTCGTCGACGTCGGCCGGGACGGCGTCGTGCAGGGGCTGACCGACAAGCCCACCGGCCCGCCGCACGGGACGATCGCCGCCGAGATCTTCGTCTACGACGTCCCGGTGCTGCTGCGCACGCTCGACGCGGTCCGGCACGAACGGGCGCAGGCCGACCCAGGGCTCACGGAGGGGATCGGCGACTTCCCCGACCGCCTGCTCCCGCGGCTCGTCGAGGGCGGGAAGACCCACGCGTACGCGCTCACGGGCTACTGGCGCGACCTCGGCCGCCCCTCCGCCTACCTGGCCGCGCACCGCGAGCTGCTGCGCGGACGAGTCGACGTCTTCGACGACCCGGCGTGGCCGATCCTCACCCGGTCGCCGGAGATGCCGCCGCCGATGATGCACGCGGGTAGCCTCGTCGAGGACTCGATGATCAGCCCCGGGTCGCACGTGCACGGCACCGTGCGCCGCAGCGTCGTCGGACCGGGCTGCGTCGTCGAGGCGGGAGCGGTGGTCGAGGACTCGGTGCTCATGCACCGGGTGCGGGTCGCGTCCGGTGCACAGGTCTACGCCTCGGTCGTCGACGACTCGTGCCGGGTCGGCGAGGACGCGCAGGTCGGGGCCCAGCCGAAGCGCTGGCCGCCCTCGGACTCCGCCGTCGTGCTCGTCGGTCGTGAGTCGCACGTGGCGAAGGGGGTCTTCCTCGAGCCGGGAGCCCGCCTCGAGCCCGGCACGACTGCGAGCTGAACGAGCCCCCACTCCTTCGGTGTTCCTGAGTCGTGGACTCCGCATAGGCCAGATATCGTCACTGGCCCGTGTGCGGACCCGGGGACGCTGCGTGAAGCCCTGTGCTCACGCGAGCAGTGAAGGTTTCACGGGGCTGCTCTAGGTAGACTCCCCGCATGGAAAACACGGCACCAGGTCGCCTGGTTCCCGGTCACATTGCACGCAGTTTACGGACGGAGTCCGGATCGGCGATGTTTCTGGCGCTCGTGACCGTCATGGCGCTCGTCTGGGCGAACTCGCCGTTGTCTGAAAGCTATTTCGAACTGTGGCATCAGGAAGTCGGTTTCGATGTCGGCCCCGCCGGCATGCATATGAATCTGCATCATTGGATCAACGACGGCCTGATGGTGATCTTCTTCTTTGTTGTCGGATTGGAGGTTCGACAGGAGTTCGCGCACGGGACTTTACGGGATCGCAGCCGTGCTCAACTCGCTGCGGTGGCGGGAGTTGCAGGTGTCGCTCTTCCGGCTCTGGTCTATGTGCTGGTCGTCAGCGTGTCCGGCGGGAGCGGACTTGGCGGATGGGGTGCGGTCGTCGGAACCGATACAGCATTCATGCTGGGCGCACTCGCCATAGTGGGTCCACGACTGTCTGGCCAGTTGCGTGTCTTCCTCCTCACCCTGACAGTGGTCGATGACTTCCTAGCGGTATCGATCATTGGAATTGTCTATAGCGATCAGATCAAGCTTGTCCCCTTGTCGATCGCTCTCGCCTGCCTCATCGGCTTGTGGGGACTCGGCCGCTCACAGCAGTGGAATGCCGCACCTTATGTGATCCTTGTGATTGTCATGTGGTTCGCCACTGTCTCTTCCGGGGTGCACGCCTCACTCGCCGGCATGCTCGCCGGTCTACTGATCCCCGCCTACCCCACTCAGCGCCAAGAGGTAGTCGCCGCCCGCCAGTTCTTCCGTGACTTCTGGCAGTCGCCCAGCGCCGCGTCGGCGCGCAGTGTCAGCCGTGGCCTGGCCCGGGGGATCTCGGTGAACGAGAGAATGCACGAAGTTCTTCGCCGCCCCACTGCACTGCTTGTCGTGCCGATCTTCGCTCTCGCCAATGCCGGCGTCGACCTCAGGGGTGAACTCCTGGCAGATTCCTTCGGATCATCCGTGACCTGGGGGGTCATTGCTGGCCTCGTACTCGGCAAGCTTGTCGGAATTGGCGTTGCCACTCTCCTGGCGGTCAGGATGGGCCTTGGTCGACTCCCGGAAGGAGTGGGTATGGGCAGCGTCTTCGGCGGTGCAGCACTTTCAGGCATGGGTTTCACCGTCTCTCTGCTCATCATCGGACTTGCTTTCGGCTCGACAACCGACCTCGGGCGACAGGCGACGGTTGGGGTGCTGGTGTCCATGGTGCTCGCCGTCGCCCTGGGCTGGTTGATATTCAAGATCGCCGCTCAGCGGTGGGGCGAGGAAAGTGCAGATCTCCCCATGGTGCTCGACCCCCCAGTCGACCCCGAAGTTGACCACATCCGCGGCCCGGAGGACGCCCAGCTGACGCTGGTCGAATACATCGACTTCGAGTGCGAGTACTGCGCACACGCCACTGGCTCCTGGGAAGATCTGAGTGGGCACTTCGGTCACGATCTTCGTTACGTCGTGCGGCACCTTCCCCACCACCCACATGGGCCGCTGGCTGCAAAAGCATCTGAAGCAGCCGCGAACCAAGGCGAGTTCTGGACATGGCTCGACTACGTATTCACCCATCAGGACGCGCTCGAGCGAGAGCACCTCATTGGTTACGCGGAAGACCTCGGACTGGACGTCGATCGCTTCGTGCAGGACATGGACAGCGAGGCTATCGCAGAACGAGTCAACCGCGATCTCGTGAGCGCCGATAACAGCGGCGCCCACGCCACTCCAACCTTCTTCGTCGAAGGTCACCGCTTGCTGGGTGACTATGACGCCCGGACGTTGACTGCGGCACTCGAGTCCAGCAGGCGCGGCGCACGAACCCAGTTGGCCTCTGTCTGAGACGGATCGGGACGACACAGCTGACTCGCCTATTCGTGATCTCGGCGGCCGCGGCGTGGTTTGCCAGAGGTCAGTCGGAGGGCCTCGCCGGGAAGGGCGATTACTGGCACATGACGCCCGCCCACGGTTGATAACGTGGCTCTTCGCGCTTGAGCGGGGTGCCAGGTAGTTGATGGGGCTCGTGGCCCCGACATGCTGTTGGTCTCTCACAACGCGACAACAGCGAGGCCACGAGCATGAACGAGGGTACGTCAGTGCTGCTCGGGCTGGAGGACGAGTTCACCGTCCTGCAGCTCGAACGAATCGATGCCGACACGGTGCGTGTCGTCATCGAGGTCATCGACCCGGAGGGCGCCTGCCCCGAGTGCGGGGTGCTCACCTCAAGGATCACGGAGCGGCCACTGGTTCGAGTCAAGGACTTGCCTGCCTCCGGCCAATGAACCGATCTGTGGTGGCTCAAACGGCGCTTGGTGTGCCGCGAACCGGCCTGTGGGACAGCGACATTCACGCAGCAGTCCCGCGCTGTGCCGGCACGGTCGCGGCTCACGACCCGGCTACGAGATAAGATCGGTTCGGCGATCGCGTCGGGCAACCGCGCCGTCAGCGAGGTCGCTAGCGAGTACCAGGTGGCGTGGTCGACCGCGCACCGGGCGCTCATCGCACTGGCCAACCAGTGGCTGCCCGAGCCGGAACCCACCCGCGTGCTCGGCATCGACGAGACCCGCGCCCGGTCGGTGCGCTGGGTGCTCGAAGAGGCCGGCTGGACACGGTCGAACCCGTGGATGACCTGGGGCCTGACCCCGGTTCTTGGACACGCAGAATCCAGCACCTGGTGCTGGGGAAGCGAGATGATTCGAGAATCATGGCCAGGAAGAACTACTCCGAGGAGTTCCGTCGTCAGGCAGTCGACTTGTACGAGTCCACCCCGGGCGCCACGGTCCGCGGCATCGCCGAGGATCTCGGCATCGTGCGGGGCACGCTGCGGCACTGGCTCGAGGCGTACGGGACCGGGAAGAAGACCGCTGCTGACGGGACGTTGACCTCCAGCCCGCTGCAGTCCAAGCCGTCGAAGAGTTCCTCGACGCCGGCTGATGAGACGTCGGAGCAGAAGATCGCCCGGCTCGAGGCTCGGGTCGACGAGCTCGAGGTCGAGACGACGAAGCTGACCACCGAGCGGGAGATTCTTCAGCGGGCGGCCAAGTATTTCGCCGGGGAGACGCGCTGGTGAGTCGCTTCCAGTTCGTCGCTGACAACTCCGCCACCTTCGCCGATCGCGGCGGGGTGAAGCGACTGTGCGAGCTCGTCGAGGTCGAGCGCTCGTCCTACTACGCCTGGCTCAAGGCTGCCCCGACACGCGAGGGGCGTGCCCGGGCTGATGCCGAGCTCGCGGAGCGGATCAGGGCCGTCCATGCCGAGGACAACACCCAGGGTGCGCCTCGGATCACCGCCGAACTCAACGACAACGCGCCTGCCGGTGCACGGGTGAATCACAAGCGCGTGGCCAGGGTGATGCGGCTGGAGGGCATCCGCGGCTATGTGAAGAAGCGTCGCGTGCGGACCACGATCCCCGAACCCTCGGGGCAGAAGTACCCAGACCTGCTGAACCGGGACTTCACCGCTCCTGCGCCGAACCGACGCTACGTCGGGGACATCACCTACCTGCCGTTGGCCGACGGGACGAACCTGTACCTAGCGACCGTGATCGACTGCTACAGCCGTCGGCTGGCCGGGTGGGCGATCGCCGACCACATGCGCACCGAGCTGGTCGAGGACGCTCTCAACGCCGCTGCCGCGACCCGCGGCAGCCTCAAGGGCGCGATCTTCCACAGCGACCACGGGTCGGTCTACTGCTCGAAGGCCTACGCCAAGCTCTGCAAGAAGCTCGGCATCGCCCAATCCATGGGAGCCGTCGGGTCGTCGGCCGACAACGCGCTCGCCGAGTCGTTCAACGCCACGATGAAGCGCGAGGTCCTCCAAGACGCCGCCTGCTGGAGTGACGACCTGACCTGCCGCCGGCAGGTCTTCAGGTGGCTCGTCCGCTACAACACCCGCCGCCGTCACACTTGGTGCGGCTACCTGTCCCCGTCCACCTACGAGGCCCGCCGGGCCGCTACGCTGCCGACCGCCGCGTAATCACACCCTGTGTCCAAGAACCGGGGGTAGGGCCCCCCGTTCGTCAACGCCGACCCCACCCTGCCCGGACACCTTCTCGGGCTGACCCCGGGACGCTCCGGGGCGTGCGTGATCGACTGGCTCGCGCTGCAGACACCCGCGTTCCGGGCCGGCATCGACCTGGTCGTGATCGACCCGTCCGCGCCGCACGCGGGCGGGATCCGCACCGCCCTACCGGACGCGCGGATCGCAGCGGATCGCAGTCGACAAGTGGCATCTCGTCGCCCTCGCCAACCTCATGGTCACCCAGGTCCGTCAACGGATCACCCGGCAACTGCACGGCCGCCGCGGCACCGCCACCGACAAAGTCTGGGCCAGCCGGCAACTGCTGCTCACCGGCTACGAGCACCTCACCGTGAAGCAAAAGGCCCCCGGTTCAACGCCGCCCTCGCCGCCGAGGATCCGACCAACGAGATCGCCGCCGCGCATGCCGTCAAGGAACGCCTGCGCCTGCTGCTGGCCGAACACCAGCCGCACCAGATCCGGCGCAGGCTGTACGAATTCTACGACGCCGCCGCCCGCGCCGACATGGAGGAAACCAGCCGCCTGGCGACCACGATCGACACCTGGCGGCCAGCGGTGCTCGTCGCGCTCACCGAGGACGTGACCAACGCCCGCACCGAGGGCTTCAACCGGATCATCAAGCAAACCAAGCGTGTCGGATGCGGCTCCACCAACATGGACAACTACCGAAGGCGCATCATGGTCCACATCGCCCTCACCCGAGGGCAGAGACCAGCAGCATGAAATCAGCACACGCCCCGCTCATGCGGAGAGCCATTTATTTCTGCAGTAAACGCCCGGCCCGTCTTCGGCGCCTCGTGCCACACATGCCTTCCCGCTCGGGTTGCGGCGGGCCATAATTCGCCTTTCACGTTCCCGGCTTGCCGTCTTCGGAGCTGGGCCTTGACACCCCTGCACCGGGTACCCCCGCATCAGTACCGCACCTGCCGCTGGGCAGTCGATGCATCACCTGTCCGAACGGAATCGACCGGCCCCACGCTGATGACTGCTCCCACACCGCCGAAGCACTTCAACCGATCCGTCACTGCAGCATCGAGAAGCCGTCCTCGACACCGGCAGGTCCCGGGCCCGCTGGCTGTGATGTCTTCGCGATGGCGGCGTCGGCGGGGAGAGGATTTCGCAGTGAGCAGCACCGCTCTCTCCGGGATCGAGGCGACCACCGAATCCAGCCCGCGGTGCTGCACGAAACCTTGGGGGCTCCATCGAGCCAGTGGCAATCCGGCCCGTGGTTGCCTCACCATGGAGCGGTGACTGCTGAGCGTTGCCGATCCACCGCCGATCCTGCCGAACCCCATTCCGATGCCGAGCTGCTCATCGGCCTGGTGGTCTCACCATCCCTGAGTGCGATGCTCGGCCCCGAGGTCACCACCTCGGTGCGCAAGATTTTGGTGCAGCGGTATCCGGGAGTGCGCTGGCAACTGAAGATGGCCGAAGACCGGCTGGTCGATCCACCCACCGAGACCTTGGACCTGCTGGAGGCGGCCCGAAACCGCGTGCTGGAGGAGAACTGGGATTTGGCCGTGGTGCTCACCGAGATCCCCCTAAAGACCGGCCGACGTCCGGTGCTCACCCAGCTCAGCCCCGTGCACGGGGTAGGACTGGTCTCCGTCCCAACCCTGGGAGCCGTGCACGTGCGGCAGAAGGTGCAAGAGACCACCGTGCACGTGGTCGGGCAGCTCCTGGGCTACGACGCCGAAGACCTCAACGCCCAGCGGGATCTTGCTCGAAGAGCCCACCAGCTGTCCACCGATCTCGACGAACGCCCGGACGACAACGTCGTGCAGTTCACGGCCCGAGTGCTGAGCGGCAACGTGCGGTTGTTGCTGGGCATGATCCGCGCCAACCAGCCTTGGGCCTTCGTGGCCCGGCTCTCCCGGGCGATGGTCGCGGCAGCGGCCACCGGCATGCTGACATTGGTGGCCTCGGACCTATGGGTACTGGCCATGGCCTACGGGCCGGTGCGCCTGGTCCTGCTGGCGGTGATGGCGATCGGGGCGGTGAGTGCCACCCTGATCCTGGGAGCCAACTTGTGGGAGCGCCCACGGCGGCGAGCCCAACGTGAGCAGGTGATCCTGTTCAATTTGGCCACCACCGCGACCGTGGCCATCGGGGTTGTAGTGTTCTACCTCGGCTTATTCATCCTGTCCTGGGTCGGCGCGCTGCTGCTCATCGACGAGCAGGTATTGGCCGGTGTCGACGGTCACCCAGTGAACGCTTTGGACTACGCGAAGATCAGCTGGCTCACCGCCAGCCTGGCCACCGTGGGCGGAGCACTAGGAGCTGGACTGGAGGACGACGATGTGGTGCGCGCCGCTGCCTACACCCGGTCCAGCACCTGACACAGCCCCAGCACAGAAGAAACTGAAACATCTACGCGTTGATGCCACGTCTATGCAGGTGTCATTGCCGGTCGCGATGACTTGGTGGGCTCAGCGCAGTGCGCTGCCTCGTACTCGGCGGGTGGGGGCCCTACCCCCGGTTCTTGGACACAGGGTGTGATTACGCGGCGGTCGGCAGCGTAGCGGCCCGGCGGGCCTCGTAGGTGGACGGGGACAGGTAGCCGCACCAAGTGTGACGGCGGCGGGTGTTGTAGCGGACGAGCCACCTGAAGACCTGCCGGCGGCAGGTCAGGTCGTCACTCCAGCAGGCGGCGTCTTGGAGGACCTCGCGCTTCATCGTGGCGTTGAACGACTCGGCGAGCGCGTTGTCGGCCGACGACCCGACGGCTCCCATGGATTGGGCGATGCCGAGCTTCTTGCAGAGCTTGGCGTAGGCCTTCGAGCAGTAGACCGACCCGTGGTCGCTGTGGAAGATCGCGCCCTTGAGGCTGCCGCGGGTCGCGGCAGCGGCGTTGAGAGCGTCCTCGACCAGCTCGGTGCGCATGTGGTCGGCGATCGCCCACCCGGCCAGCCGACGGCTGTAGCAGTCGATCACGGTCGCTAGGTACAGGTTCGTCCCGTCGGCCAACGGCAGGTAGGTGATGTCCCCGACGTAGCGTCGGTTCGGCGCAGGAGCGGTGAAGTCCCGGTTCAGCAGGTCTGGGTACTTCTGCCCCGAGGGTTCGGGGATCGTGGTCCGCACGCGACGCTTCTTCACATAGCCGCGGATGCCCTCCAGCCGCATCACCCTGGCCACGCGCTTGTGATTCACCCGTGCACCGGCAGGCGCGTTGTCGTTGAGTTCGGCGGTGATCCGAGGCGCACCCTGGGTGTTGTCCTCGGCATGGACGGCCCTGATCCGCTCCGCGAGCTCGGCATCAGCCCGGGCACGCCCCTCGCGTGTCGGGGCAGCCTTGAGCCAGGCGTAGTAGGACGAGCGCTCGACCTCGACGAGCTCGCACAGTCGCTTCACCCCGCCGCGATCGGCGAAGGTGGCGGAGTTGTCAGCGACGAACTGGAAGCGACTCACCAGCGCGTCTCCCCGGCGAAATACTTGGCCGCCCGCTGAAGAATCTCCCGCTCGGTGGTCAGCTTCGTCGTCTCGACCTCGAGCTCGTCGACCCGAGCCTCGAGCCGGGCGATCTTCTGCTCCGACGTCTCATCAGCCGGCGTCGAGGAACTCTTCGACGGCTTGGACTGCAGCGGGCTGGAGGTCAACGTCCCGTCAGCAGCGGTCTTCTTCCCGGTCCCGTACGCCTCGAGCCAGTGCCGCAGCGTGCCCCGCACGATGCCGAGATCCTCGGCGATGCCGCGGACCGTGGCGCCCGGGGTGGACTCGTACAAGTCGACTGCCTGACGACGGAACTCCTCGGAGTAGTTCTTCCTGGCCATGATTCTCGAATCATCTCGCTTCCCCAGCACCAGGTGCTGGATTCTGCGTGTCCAAGAACCGGGGTCAGGCCCCTGGGGCGTTGCCGAGGCGGGTGTGCGGGCGGGCGCCGTTGTACCTGTCGATCCGGGATCCGCACCGCCCTGCCGGACGCGCGGATCGCAGTCACAAGTGGCATCTCGTCGCCCTCGCCAACCTCATGGTCACCCAGGTCCGTCAACGGATCACCCGGCAACTGCACGGCCGCCGCGGCACCGCCACCGACAAAGTCTGGGCCAGCCGGCAACTGCTGCTCACCGGCTACGAGCACCTCACCGTGAAGCAAAAGGCCCCCGGTTCAACGCCGCCCTCGCCGCCGAGGATCCGACCAACGAGATCGCCGCCGCGCATGCCGTCAAGGAACGCCTGCGCCTGCTGCTGGCCGAACACCAGCCGCACCAGATCCGGCGCAGGCTGTACGAATTCTACGACGCCGCCGCCCGCGCCGACATGGAGGAAACCAGCCGCCTGGCGACCACGATCGACACCTGGCGGCCAGCGGTGCTCGTCGCGCTCACCGAGGACGTGACCAACGCCCGCACCGAGGGCTTCAACCGGATCATCAAGCAAACCAAGCGTGTCGGATGCGGCTCCACCAACATGGACAACTACCGAAGGCGCATCATGGTCCACATCGCCCTCACCCGAGGGCAGAGACCAGCAGCATGAAATCAGCACACGCCCCGCTCAAATGCGGAGAGACGATAACGTTGGCTCATGACCCCGACCTCCGCGCAGACTGATGAAAACTCAAACTTCATTCAACCGGACGTTCGAGTGCGCGGCGCCCGCGAGCACAACCTCAAAAACATCGACCTGTCAATACCGCGTGATGCCATGGTGGTGTTCACCGGCGTCTCTGGCTCGGGCAAGTCCTCGCTGGCCTTCGGCACGCTATATGCGGAGTCCCAGCGACGTTACTTGGAATCGGTTGCACCGTATGCCAGGCGCCTCATCGACCAGGCGGGAGTCCCCGAGGTGGACTCCATCACCGGAATGCCGCCCGCCGTGGCATTGCAGCAACAACACGGCGGGCGCAGCACCCGGTCAACGGTCGGAAGCATCACGACGCTCTCCAGCCTGGTTCGCATGCTGTACTCCCGCGCGGGTACATATCCGGATGGGCAGCCGATGCTCTATGCAGAGGACTTTTCGACCAATACTGTCGAGGGCGCTTGCCCGGAATGCCACGGAATCGGTCGGGTCTACGACGTGCCAGAGGACACGATGGTCCCCGATCCGGCACTGACGATCCGAGAGCGCGCCATCGCCTCGTACCCCACGGCGTGGCATGGGCACCAACTGAGAGATGTCCTCGTCGGGCTTGGTTACGACGTCGACGTGCCGTGGAAGGACATCCCGAAGAAGGACCGCGACTGGATCCTCTACACGGATGAAACCCCTTACGTTCCCGTTTACTCACGACTCACCCTTGCTGAAGCGCGTGAAGCCATAGACGCCGGAGTCGAGCCAAGCTATTCCGGAACCTTCGTAGGAGCGCGTCGCTATGTGCTTGACACATTCGCGAATACGAAGAGCAAATCGATGAAACGCCGTGTTGCTCAGTTCCTCACATCGGCCCCGTGTCCCGCATGCCATGGCAAACGTTTGAAGCCGGAAGCGCTATCGGTGACATTTGAGCAGCTCGACATCGCCGACTTCTCACAGCTGCCCTTGCATGAAGTCTTGTCTGTCATCGAAGCCGCAGTCGTCGCGGCGGAAAGCGCAACTGACGGTGCCGGTGACGAGTCTCACTCGTCGGGTGAGGCCCTGGACGAAGTCCCGCGTCGCGAAGCACATGAAGAGCGCGTGGCAGCCGGAGGGTCAGCCCATTCCGCGGCTTCTGATGTCCGAACCCAGAACCAATCAGTCGAAAAGCTGGCCGCAACCATCCGCTTGGGGACCGGACTCGTCGATCGGATCCGTCCGATCATCGATCTCGGCCTGGGCTACCTGTCGTTGGATCGCACGTCCCCGACCCTTTCAGGCGGAGAACTTCAGCGTCTGCGTTTGGCAACCCAGCTGACTTCCGAACTTTTCGGCGTCGTCTACGTGTTGGACGAACCTTCCGCCGGGCTCCATCCGCAAGACGTCAGTGCGCTGTTGGACGTCCTCCAGGGACTCAAGAAGCGCGGTAACAGCCTCTTCATCGTCGAGCACTCCGTCGACGTGATGCGGCGTGCGGATTGGCTTGTGGACATCGGGCCCGCCGCAGGTGAACGCGGAGGGCGTGTCATCTACAGCGGCCCGACCGAAGGACTGGCTGACGTCGAGGAATCCGCCACCCGAGACTACCTCTTCGGCGGCAACGGGTTCCCCCTTCATGAGCCAAGGAAGCCACACGGGTGGTTGCGTCTCGAGAAGATCTCGCGCAACAACCTGCGGAGCATCTCCGTCGAGATCCCGTTGGGTGCACTCACAGCAGTCACAGGTGTGTCGGGGTCAGGCAAATCCAGTCTCGTCAGCCAAGTTCTCCCGACCTTGGTCAGTGAGCATCTCGGACGCCCCATCACAACTGATGAGCCAGTGCCCGACGGCGATGACATGCTGCTTTCCGATGTTTCCCAGGAGCTCGAGGGTTCTGTCGCGGGTGACCTCACTGGAGTTCGCCGGGTAGTAACCATCGACCAGAAACCGATCGGACGCACACCTCGGTCGAACGTCGCAACCTACACAGGCCTGTTTGACCACGTACGTCGCCGATTCGCCGAGACCCCGGAATCTCGTGCACGCGGCTACAAGACCGGGAGATTCTCATTCAACGTCGCCGGCGGCCGTTGCCCGACCTGCGAGGGAGAGGGATCAGTCATGGTTGAGCTGCTCTTTCTCCCTTCCGTGTACACGGAATGCCCGGAATGTCATGGCACCCGCTACCAGTCGAGCACTCTCGAGATCCTCTGGCACGGACGAAACATCGCGGAGATCCTCGCTATGAGCGTTGAGGATGCGCACGAATTCTTCGAGGGAGAGGCCGACATCATGCGCTCCCTGACCACGCTCCTCGATGTCGGACTCGGTTACCTACGTCTCGGCCAACCCGCAACCGAGCTCTCTGGTGGTGAGGCCCAGCGAGTCAAGCTGGCCAGCGAGCTGCAGCGGGCTCAAAGCGGCGACACGCTCTACGTCCTCGATGAACCAACTTCCGGATTGCACTGCGCCGATACCGACCGGCTCGTAGCTCACCTGCAAACACTCGTGGACGCCGGGAACACCGTGGTCATGGTCGAGCTCGACATGCGAGTCATCGCACAGGCCGATCACGTCATCGATCTCGGGCCCGGTGCTGGGGGCGACGGCGGACAGGTCGTCGCGGCCGGCACTCCAGCAGAGGTCGCCGATTCGTCCACGAGCGCTTCAGCACGTTATCTGGCCACTGCGCTCGAAGAGGCTGCTGCCGTCTCGAGGGTGGACACAGTCGTTGCCTGAGGCAGCTGCGCGTGTGATGACATCTCGCTCCGGTCTGTCCATGCTCGCGGCACCGCACGTCCTGCACCTCGCGTGCCGATCGCGCTGACCGGCGACACGCGGGGAACGACGACGAGCGACGCCTATCTCATATATGGGGTTACCGTGGTTGGTATGTCTGATGACTACCTCGCCCGAATCGGCACGACGATCAAGGAGGCGCGTCACCGCGCTGGCCTGTCCCAAGCCGACCTCGCCACCAAGCTCGAGACGAGCCAGAGCGCCGTCGCGCGCATCGAGGCCGGGGGGCAGAACCTCACCCTCGACAGCCTCGCGCGGATCAGCGAGGCGCTCGACACCGAGCTCGTCGCCCTCACCCGTACCTCGAGCGGCGGCGCCGTACACCTGAAGGTCGAAGGCGGCCGCCGGCTGTCCGGCGCGATCGACGTCAAGACGAGCAAGAACGCCGCCGTTGCGCTGCTGTGCGCCTCGCTGCTCAACAAGGGGACGACCACCCTGCGCAACCTCGCCCGCATCGAGGAGGTCAACCGGATCCTCGAGGTCCTCGACTCCATCGGCGTCAAGACCCGCTGGCTGCCCGGCAGCTCCGACCTGGAGATCATCCCCCCGGAGCAGATCAACCTCGACGCCATGGACGAGGAGGCCGCGCGACGCACCCGCACGGTCATCATGTTCCTCGGCCCCCTGCTCCACGAGTTCGACAGCTTCCGCCTGCCCTACGCAGGTGGCTGCGACCTCGGCACGCGCACCGTCGAGCCGCACATGACCTCGCTGACCCACTTCGGCCTCGACGTCGAGGCGACCCACGGCTGGTACGAGGCCAAGGTCGTCGGGCAGGGCAGCCAGGACAAGACCTTCGTCCTCACCGAGCGCGGCGACACCGTCACGGAGAATGCGCTCATGGCGGCCGCCCGTCACCCGGGCCGCACGACGATCCGCAATGCCTCGCCCAACTACATGGTCCAGGACCTGTGCTTCTTCCTCGAGAAGCTCGGCGTCCGCGTCGAGGGCATCGGCACGACCACACTCGTGGTCACCGGCGTGAGCGAGATCGACGTCGACGTCGAGTACTCGCCGAGCGAGGACCCGATCGAGGCGATGAGCCTGATCGCGGCCGCCGTAGTCACCAAGTCGGAGATCACCATCCGCCGCTCCCCCATCGAGTTCCTCGAGATCGAGCTGGCGACACTCACCGGCATGGGCATGCAGTACTCCCTCTCGGAGGAGTACCTCGCCCACAACGGCCGCACCCGCTTGGTCGACATCACGACCCATCCCGGGCCGCTCAAGGCATCGATCGACAAGATCCACCCGATGCCCTTCCCGGGCCTCAACATCGACAACCTGCCCTTCTTCGCGCTCATCGCCAGCTGCGCCGAAGGCACGACGACGATCCACGACTGGGTCTACGACAACCGCGCCATCTATCTCACCGAGCTCAACAAGATCGGTGGCCGGGTCACACTCATGGACCCCCACCGCGTGCTCGTCGAGGGCCCGGTCCGCTGGCGCGCCAACGAGGTCACCTGCCCGCCCGCGCTGCGGCCCGGCGTCGTGGTGCTGCTGGCGATGCTCGCCGCGCCGGGCACGTCCTACCTGCGCAACGTCTACGTCATCAACCGTGGGTACGAGGACCTCGCGGAGCGGCTCAACGCGCTGGGTGCCAGCGTCCAGCCCTTCCGCGACATCGGCTGACGACCCGAGCGCACGAGGAGAGGGCCCCACCGGATCACCGGTGGGGCCCTCCCTTCGTCACAACGCCCGAGGAGATCGCGGTGACCCCGTCAGAGGTGGGCGCGCAGCCGCTCGACGATCGGCTCGGGGGTCAGCCCGACGCTCTCGAGCACCTGGGCCCGCGAGGCGTGGTCGATGAACTCCTTGGGCAGGCCGAAGCGGTGCACCGGCGCGGCGACCCCCGCCTCGTCGAGGACCCGGGAGACCTCGGCGCCGACGCCACCGGAGACGTTGTTGTCCTCGATGACCGCGACCCGACCGGACCGACGGGCGAGGTCGACGAGCGCTGCCGGCACCGGGAGCACCCAGCGCGGGTCGACGACGAGAGCCGAGTGGCCCTCTGCCGCAAGCTTTTCGGCGACGGTCGTGGCGGTGCCGGCCATGGAGCCCACGGCGACGAGGAGGATCTCGGCGTCGACCTCCGGGTCGCCGGCGAGCACGTCGAGCCCGTCGACGACGGCACGCGCCTCGATCGGGTCGGCGACGCTGCCCTTGGGGAAGCGGATGAGCGTCGGGCCGTCCTCGACGTCGACGGCCTCACGCAGCGCCACCCGGATCTGGTGGCCGTCGCGGGGGGCCGCGAGGCGCAGCCCGGGCACGAGGGAAGCGAGCGACATGTCCCACATGCCGTGGTGGCTCGCCCCGTCGGGGCCGGTGACCCCGGAGCGGTCGAGGACGAAGGTCACCCCGGCCTTGTGCATGGCGCAGTCCATGAGCAGCTGGTCGAAGGCGCGATTCAAGAAGGTCGCGTAGATCGCGACGACCGGGTGCATCCCGGCGAAGGCCAGGCCCGCGGCCATGGTCGTCGCGTGCTGCTCGGCGATGCCGACGTCGAAGATCCGGTCGGGGTGGGCCTGGGCGAAGGGCTGCAGGCCCACGGGCATCATCATCGCGGCGGTGATCGCCACGACGTCGGGGCGCTGCGCCCCCAGGGCGAGCATCTCGTCGCCGAACTCGTCGGTCCACGAACGACCCGCGATCTCCAGCGGCAGCCCGGTCTCGGGGTTGATCTTGCCGACGGCGTGGAACTGGTCGGCCTCGTCGCCGACCGCGTGCTCGTAGCCGCGCCCCTTCTGCGTGATGACGTGCACGAGGACCGGCCCGCCGAAGGCCTTGGCGCGGCGCAGCGCCTGCTCGACGCTCGCCTCGTCGTGCCCGTCGACGGGGCCGAGGTACTTGATGCCGAGGTCCTCGAACATCCCCTGCGGGGCCCAGAAGTCCTTGGCACCCTTCTTCATCGAGTGGAAGGCCTGGTAGGCGGCCCGCCCGACGACCGGCGTGCGGTTGAGCTTGTCCTTGCCCCAGTCGAGCACCTGCTCGTACTGACGGTTGGTGCGCAGCATCGCGAGGTGGTCGGCGAGCCCGCCGATCGTCGGCGCGTAGGAGCGCTCGTTGTCGTTGACGACGATGACCAGCGGCAGGTCCTTGTCGGCGGCGATGTTGTTGAGCGCCTCCCAGGCCATGCCGCCGGTGAGCGCGCCGTCGCCGATGACGGCGACGGCGTGACGTTCCTCGCCGCGCAGGCGGTAGCCCTTGGCGATGCCCTCGGCCCACGACAGCGACGTCGACGCGTGGCTGTTCTCCACGACGTCGTGCTCGGACTCGGCGCGGCTCGGGTAGCCCGACAGGCCGCCACGGGTGCGCAGCGCGCTGAAGTCCTGCCGCCCGGTGAGCAGCTTGTGCACGTAGGACTGGTGACCGGTGTCGAAGACGACCGTGTCGTCGGGCGAGTCGAAGACCCGGTGCAGGGCGATGGTCAGCTCGACGACCCCGAGGTTGGGCCCGAGGTGCCCGCCGCTGCGGGAGACCTCGGCGACGAGGAAGCTGCGGATCTCCTGCGCGAGGGTGTCGAGCAGCTCCTCCGGGAGCCGCTTGAGGTCGGCGGGAGAGGTGATCGTCTCGAGGACTGCCACGCTGGGCTTCCTTCCGGTGTCGGGGACCGCCCGAGTCTACGTCTCGTGGGCTGGGTAGTGGCTGTGACCTGCCCAGCCTGTCACCGCATCGGACGAAGGGGGTCACAACCGGTCGACGAAGACGCTCCCGTCGAGTGCCTCCCGGATGAGCAGGATGCTCCGCTGCGCCGAGCGCAGCCGCAGCCCCTCGTGCTCGAGGCAGACGAGCAGTGCGTCGACGGTCCCCTCGGGCAGGGCCTCGGCGAGGTCGACCCGCACCGTGCGATAGGCCTGCCGCATCGCCTCGACCTGGGCGGCGACGTGCTGCTCGGCGAGCCAGGCCAGTGCCGCCGGGTGCCGCCTCAGGACCGCGTGCCCGCGGTAGTCCGGCGGGCACAGGTCGAGCAGCCACGAGACCGCAGCCGGCTGCCACCCGCGAACCCCGGGCGGCGGGACCCGGTCCGGCCAGCCCGGCGGTCCCCCCTTCGCCCCGGCCGCGGCCGTGCGCGCACCCGGCGACCCGGGCAGCGCCGTACGCACCGGCGGACGCGCAGACTGCTCGAACATGTGTTCGATGATACGCGCTCTCCCGGACACGACGAAGGGGGCGACCACCCGCAGGTGGCCACCCCCTTCAGCGGTGCGTCGGAGATCAGCCGACGAGCGAACGCAGCACGTACTGCAGGATGCCGCCGTTGCGGTAGTAGTCCGCCTCACCGGGCGTGTCGATGCGCACGACCGCGTCGAACTCCACGGTCTCCCCGCCGTCCTTGGTGGCCGTCACCTTGACCGTCTTGGGCGTCGAGCCGTTGTTGAGCTCGGTGATGCCCGCGATGTCGAAGGTCTCGGTGCCGTCCAGGCCGAGGGAGTCGGCGCTCTGCCCCTCGGGGAACTGGAGCGGGATGACGCCCATGCCGATGAGGTTGGAGCGGTGGATGCGCTCGTAGGACTGGGCGATGACGGCGCGGACGCCGAGCAGGCGCGTGCCCTTGGCCGCCCAGTCACGCGACGAGCCCGAGCCGTACTCCTTGCCCGCGAGGACGACGAGCGGGACGCCGGCCTCGATGTACTTCTCCGAGGCCTCGAAGATCGTCGTCTGCCCGCCGTCGCCGAGGAAGTCGCGGGTGAAGCCACCCTCGACGCCGTCGAGCAGCTGGTTCTTCAGGCGGATGTTGGCGAAGGTGCCGCGGATCATGACCTCGTGGTTGCCGCGGCGCGAGCCGTAGGAGTTGAAGTCCTTGCGCTCGACGCCGTGCTCGGCGAGGTAGACGCCCGCCGGGCTGTCGGCCTTGATCGCACCGGCCGGGCTGATGTGGTCGGTCGTGACCGAGTCACCCAGCTTGGCCAGGACGCGCGCGCCGGAGATGTCCTCGACGGCGTCGAGGTCCATCTTCATGCCCTCGAAGTACGGGGGCTTGCGCACGTAGGTCGACTCGTCGGCCCACTCGAAGGTGTTGCCCTCGGGGGTCTCGAGCGAGGTCCAGCGCTCGTCACCGGCGAAGACGTCCGCGTACTTCTCGGTGAACATCTCCTGCGTGACCGCGGTGTCGATCGTGCTCTGGACGTCGGCCGGGTTGGGCCAGATGTCCTTGAGGAAGACGTCGTTGCCGTCGGCGTCCTGGCCGAGGGCCTCGGTCTCGAAGTCGAAGTCCATCGTGCCGGCGAGGGCGTAGGCGATGACGAGCGGCGGCGACGCGAGGTAGTTCATCTTCACGTCGGGGTTGATGCGCCCCTCGAAGTTGCGGTTGCCCGAGAGGACCGAGGTCACCGCGAGGTCGTTGGCGTTGACCGCCTCGGAGACCTCCTCGATGATCGGGCCCGAGTTGCCGATGCAGGTCGTGCAGCCGTAGCCGACGAGGTGGTAGCCGAGCTTCTCGAGGTAGGGCCACATGCCAGCCTTCTCGTAGTACTCGGTGACGACCTTGGAGCCGGGCGCCATCGACGTCTTGACCCAGGGCTTGACCTGCAGGCCGCGCTCGACGGCGTTCTTGGCCAGCATCGCGGCGGCCATCATGACCGACGGGTTGGACGTGTTGGTGCAGCTGGTGATCGAGGCGATGACGACGTGGCCGTGGTCGATCTCGACCTCGGCACCGTCGATGACGGCCGTGGCCGGATTGGTCGCCCGGTCACCGTTGGTGCGCGGCTCCGAGCGCGACGGGTGGCCGGCGCTCTCGGACGCCTCGAGCGCGTCGTGGCTCGGGGCGTCGGACGCGGGGAAGGTGCCGGCGAGCTCGGTGTCGACCGAGGACTTCTCGATGCCGTTGCCGTCGACGACGTAGTTCTTCAGGTCGCCGCGGAACTGCTCCTTGGCCTTGCTGACCTCGATGCGGTCCTGCGGGCGCTTCGGGCCGGCGATCGAGGGGACGACCGTCGACAGGTCGAGCTCGAGGTACTCGGAGAAGCGCGGCTCGACGGCCGGGTCGAGCCACATGCCCTGCGTCTTGGCGTAGGCCTCGACGAGCGCGACCTGCTGCTCGGAGCGTCCGGTGAGGCGCAGGTACTCGAGCGTGACGTCGTCGATGGGGAACATCGCCGCGGTGGAGCCGAACTCGGGGCTCATGTTGCCGATGGTGGCGCGGTTGGCGAGCGGTACCTCGGCGACGCCCTCGCCGTAGAACTCGACGAACTTGCCGACGACGCCGTGGTCGCGCAGCATCTCGGTGATCGTCAGGACGACGTCGGTCGCGGTGGCGCCGGCCGGGATCGAGCCGGAGAGCTTGAAGCCGACGACGCGCGGGATGAGCATGGAGACGGGCTGGCCGAGCATGGCCGCCTCGGCCTCGATGCCGCCGACGCCCCAGCCCAGGACGCCCAGGCCGTTTTCCATCGTCGTGTGCGAGTCGGTGCCGACGCAGGTGTCGGGGTAGGCGACGCCGTCACGGGTCATCGTGACGCGGGCCAGGTGCTCGATGTTGACCTGGTGGACGATGCCGGTGCCCGGGGGGACGACCTTGAAGTCGTCGAAGGCGGTCTGGCCCCAGCGCAGGAACTGGTAGCGCTCGTTGTTGCGCTCGTACTCGAGGTCGACGTTGTGCGCGAAGGCACCGGGGGTGCCGAACTCGTCGATCTGCACCGAGTGGTCGATGACCAGCTCGGCGGGCGCGAGCGGGTTGATCTTCGTCGGGTCGCCCCCGAGCTCGGCGACGGCCTCGCGCATGGTGGCCAGGTCGACGACGCACGGCACGCCGGTGAAGTCCTGCATGATCACGCGGGCGGGCGTGAACTGGATCTCGGTGTCAGGCTGGGCGTTCTCGTCCCAGGAGCCGAGCGCGTTGATGTGGTCGGCGGTGACGTTCTCGCCGTCCTCGGTGCGCAGCTGGTTCTCCAGCAGGACCTTGAGGCTGTAGGGCAGGTTCTTCGAGCCCTCGACCTTGTCGATCCGGTAGATCTCGTAGGACTCGTCACCGACGGTGAGCGTGTCCTTGGCGTTGAAGGTGTTCGAGCTGGCCACAGTCGACTCCTCTGTCGTGGTTATCTTGACGTCAAGATAAAACTATCACAGCGCCCGCGGACGCGAACCCACGGGCACGCTCACCGTCACTCTTCCCCACGGCCCCCTCCCCTGTCACGGGGTGGGCGGCGCCCCCTTCGCCTCGAAGGTGGCCACGCACTCGACGTGGTGGGTCATCGGGAAGGCATCGAAGGCTCGCAGGTCGGCCATCTCGTAGCCGAGCTCCGCGAGGTAGGCCGTGTCGCGCCCCAGCGCCGCCGGGTCGCAGGCCACGTAGACGAGGCGCCGCGGGCGAAGGGAGATCAGCGCCTCGACCACCTGGCGGCCGGCCCCCGTGCGCGGCGGGTCGAGGACGACGACGTCGGCGCTCGGCGGCAGCAGGTCGGAGCGTGCCGGGCGGCGCGGCCCCCGGCGACGACCCTTGCGGGGCACACCGAGCAGGTCGTCGACCCGACCCGGGACGACGAGCGCCCACGGCTGGCCGGCGAGGTTGTCGCGCAGGTGCTCCGTCGCCCGACGGTCGGACTCGACCGCGATGAGCTGTCCCTGCGGACCGACCGCCTCGGCGAGCGGCAGGGACAGCAGGCCGACGCCGCTGTAGAGGTCGAGGACCCGCTCCCCCGGGCGCACGTCGGCCGCGTCGAGGACGGCGGCGACGAAGCTGCGGGGAGCATCGCGGTGCACCTGCCAGAAGCCGCGCGCGTCGACGTGCAGCGCGCGCTCCCCCGCCGGCGTCACGACGGTCTCGGTCAGGGTGATCGGTGGCGTCGGCGCGTCCTGCGGGACCTCGACGACGACGGTGTCCGCCTCGCCGGAGGGCACGACGACATCGAGCGCGCCGATGCCATCGAGCGCTGTCGGGGTGCCGTCGGTCTCGGCGAGGGTGTCGGCGAGCGCCGTGTCGATCTCGGCCACGGCGATCGGGCAGCCGGTCACGGGGACGACGTCGTGGCTGCGGTGGCGCCGCAGCCCGACTCGCCCGTCGGCCACGGCGAACTCGACCCGGGTGCGGTAGCTCAGCCCGTCGTCGTCGGCGAGCGGCTCGACGACGACCTCCCGCTCGACTCCCCCGAGCCGACTCAGCTGCTCGGCGACGACCGTCGCCTTGAGCTCGCGCTGGTGGGCGGTCTCGACGTGCTGGAAGTCGCAGCCGCCGCACCCTCCGGGCCCGGACACCGGGCAGCGGGGCGCGACCCGGTGCGCGGAGGCCTCGAGGACCTCGATGGCATCGGCCCGCAGGAAGCGGTCACCGGGACCCCCTTCGGTGATGCGGGCACGCACCCGCTCACCCGGGAGGCTGTGCCGCACGAAGAGCACCCGCCCCTCGTGACGGGCCACGCAGTGCCCGCCGTGCGCTACGGGGCCCACCTCGACGTCAACCTCGTGCCCCACGGTCAGCTCGTCTGCGCTCGGCCTCGTCATGCTCCACCTCGTCGTACGTCGCCCGCGACCGGGCCGTCCATGCGTTCCTCGGCGCCCTCGGAGCTCGCGAGCTGCCAGGGCACCGAGGACACCATGACACCCGGGGTGAAGAGGAGGCGACTGCGCAGCCGCAGCGCCGACTGGTTGTGCAGGGCCTGCTCCCACCAGTGACCCAGGACGTACTGCGGGATGTAGACGACGACGAGGTCCCGGGGGTTGCCCGAGCGGATCGACTTGACGTAGTCGACGACCGGGCGGGTGATCTCGCGATAGGGCGAGTCCAGGGCCTTGAGCGGGATCGGGATGCCCCGACGGTCCCACTCGCCCTGCAGCGCACGGGTCGCGTCGTGGTCGACCTCGACGGTGATCGCCTCGAGCCGGGAGGGACGGGTCGCGGAGGCATAGGCCAGGGCCCGCAGGGTCGGTCGGTGGATCGTGCTGACGAGGACGATCGCGTGCACGCGCGAAGGGAGCATCTGGTGCTTGGTGTCCCCCTCCGGGACCGCGAGCTCCTGGCTCACGTGCCGGTAGTGCCGACTGATCGCCCCCATGAGGAGGAAGAGCCCGGCCATCGCGGCCATGGCGAACCCGGCCCCGTGGGTGAACTTCGTCAGCACGACCACGACGAGGACGGTCCCGGACATCGCCGCGCCGACGGCGTTGATCGCCCGGCGGCGCATCATCCGTCGCTGCTCCGGGACGTCCTTCTCCACCGCCAGGTGACGGTTCCAGTGCCGGACCATGCCGATCTGGCTCAGCGTGAAGGAGACGAAGACGCCGACGATGTACAGCTGGATGAGCTTGGTCACCTGGGCGTCGTAGATGACGATGAGCAGCGCCGCCGAGGCGGCGAGCAGGATGATGCCGTTGCTGAAGGCGAGCCGGTCGCCACGGGTGTGCAGCTGGCGCGGCAGGTAGCCGTCGCGGGCAAGGATCGAGCCGAGGACGGGGAAGCCGTTGAAGGCCGTGTTGGCCGCGAGCACGAGGATCAGGCCGGTGACGACCGAGACGAGGACGACCCCCGCGGGGAACCCGTCGAAGACCGACATCGCCACCTGGGCCATGACCGTGTGCTGGACGTAGCCGTCGCCGACCGGCACGCCGTCGCGCAGCAGCTGCTGGCCCGGGTCCTCGGCGACCTTGACCCCGGTCCACGTCGCCAGCGCGATCATCGACAGAAGCATCGTCACCGCGATCGCGCCCATGAGGAGCAGGGTCGTCGCCGCATTGGCGCTCTTGGGCTTGCGGAAGGCGGGCACGCCGTTGCTGATCGCCTCGACACCGGTCAGGGCGGCACAGCCGGAGCTGAAGGCCCGCAGGAGCAGGAAGGCCATCGCGAGGGTGCCCAGCTGCTCCATGCCCGGCTCGGGGGCGAGCGTCAGGTCGGCGCTCTCGGCGGGCGGCAGCGTCCCGGCCGTGCGGCGGACCAGCCCGACGAGGGCCATGCCCACGACCGTGAGCATGAAGAGGTAGGTGGGGATCGCGAAGGCCTTGCCGGACTCCCTCACGCCGCGCAGGTTCATGCCGGTGAGGGCGGCGATCAGGACGAGCGCCGTGAGGACCTCGTGCCCGCGGATCCACGAGAAGGCCGCCGCGGCGTTCTGCACCCCCGAGGAGATCGACACCGCCACCGTCAGGACGTAGTCGACGAGGAGCGCGCTCGCGACCGTGAGCCCGGCCTTGGGGCCCAGGTTGGTGCTCGCGACCTCGTAGTCGCCTCCGCCGGAGGGATAGGCGTGGACGTTCTGCCGGTAGCTGGCGACGACGACGACCATGACGGCGACGACGGCGAGCGCGACCGGCCACGAATGGGTGACCGCGAGGGCACCACCGGCGAGACCGAGCGTCAGCAGGATCTCGTCCGGGGCATAGGCGACCGAGCTGAGCGCATCGCTCGCGAAAACCGGGAGAGCGAGCTTCTTGGGAAGGAGGGTCTCGCCGAGCCGATCGCTGCGCATCGCGCGACCGACGAGGAGACGCTTGATGAGTCGTCCTGATGACACCACCCGAGTGTAGGCCCGCCTCGGGAGGGGTACCGTTCGAGCCGTGCACTTCGTCATCATGGGCTGCGGCCGTGTCGGCGCCTCGCTCGCGCGTTCCCTCGAGCGCATCGGCCACGACGTCGCCGTCGTCGACCAGGACCCCAGCGCCTTCCGCCGCCTCGGCAGTGACTTCAACGGACGCCGGGTCGCCGGGGTCGGCTTCGACCGCGACACCCTGCTGCAGGCGGGGATCGAGGACGCCTACGCCCTTGCGGCCGTCTCGAGCGGCGACAACTCCAACATCCTCGCCGCTCGGGTGGCGCGTGAGACCTTCGGCGTCGAGCACGTCGTCGCGCGCATCTACGACCCCGACCGGGCGCAGGTCTACCAGCGCCTCGGCATCCCGACGGTCGCGACGGTCCGCTGGACCGCCGACCAGGTCCTGCGGCGGATGCTGCCCCAGGGTCAGGCCACCGAGATGACCGATGCCTCCGGCCGACTCGTCGTCGCCGAGATCCAGGTCTCGTCGGCCTGGGTGGGTCGCCGGCTGACGAGCCTCGAGGAGGCCACCGGCGCCCGCATCGCCTACATCACCCGGCTCGGCGAGGGCATCCTGCCCCGGCCCGACACCGTCCACCAGGAGGGCGACCTCGTCCACCTGGTCATCCCCCGCGACCGGGTGCCCGACGTCGAGCGGATCCTCGACGGCCAGCCCCCGCAGGAGGTCTGAGTCATGCGCGTCGTCATCGTCGGAGCCGGGTCGGTCGGCCGGTCCATCGGCCAGGAGCTCCTGCAGAACGGCCACAGCGTCCTGCTCATCGACAAGGACGCCAACGAGAGCCGGGTCGCCAAGCTCGCCGAGGCCAGCTGGCTCTCCGGCGACGCCTGCGAGATCTCCACGCTCCAGGAGGCCGAGGTCCACACCAGCGACGTCGTCGTGTGCGCGACCGGTGACGACAAGGCCAATCTCGTCGTCTCCCTGCTCGCCAAGACCGAGTTCGGCGTGCCCCGCACCGTCGCCCGCGTCAACAACCCCAAGAACGAGTGGATGTTCGACGAGTCCTGGGGTGTCGACGTCGCGGTGTCCACGCCGCGCCTGATGACAGCCCTCGTCGAGGAGGCGGTGAGTGTCGGCGACCTCGTGCGCATCTTCGACTTCCAGCAGGGCAGCGCCGCGATGGCCGAGATCACCCTGCCGGCCGACAACCCCAATGTCGGTCGCCGCGTCGGCGACATCGACTTCCCCGTCGACACCCTGCTCGTCGGCATCATCCGCGACGGTCGCCCGATCGGTCCGACGGCCGACGACGCCCTCGAGGCGCACGACGAGCTCCTCCTGCTCACCACCGCCGAGGCCGAGCCCCAGCTCGAGGCGATGATGCGGCCAGGAGCGACACCGCGGCGCCGCTCCTCCTGACGTCCCGGAGAGCGAAGGGGGATCAGGCGCGGCCGACGTCGACCGGCTGGACCAGCTCGTCGTCGGGGTCGATCGGGGTGTGCCCCTTGAGCAGCATCGCGCCCATGACGGCGACGGCGCCCACCCACAGCGGCCAGCCGAGCACGACCTTGGAGATGGTCAGCCCGGCGACATTGCCCGCGAGGTAGAGCGGACCCATGATGCCGACCCGGATGACGTAGACGGCCACGAGCACGAGGGTCAGGCGGCTGCACACCCGCACGGCGGCGGCATTGCGTCGCCAGCGGAAGGGATCGCCGGCGGCCACCGCGGCCTGGTCCGCGACACCGACCATGAGCCCGACGACCGGCCAGCGCACGAGCACCGACACCAGCGACCCGATGAGGTAGGCGAGCGAGGTGAGGATCCCGGGCAGGAAGGCGTCCTCGGCATTGCCCGAACGGAGCGCGAAGAAGGCCGCGAGCGCGGTCGCAAAGACCCCGCCGAGGACGTACTGGAGGGTCTGGCGCTGCACCAGACGGACCACCGCGAAGGCCACGGTGAGCACGGCGGCCGCGCCGATCGCAAGGTTGCGCTCGCGGGTCGCCGACCAGACGATGACGAAGGCCAGCATGGGCATGGCCGCCTCGAGCGAACCCCGCAGCCCGCCGAGCGCCTCGCCGAGTCGGTGGCGGATCAGGGCCTCGACCGTGGGGTGGATCGGTGCGGCGATCGGCTCCGGGCCCTCAGCCGCCATGGCCGGGCAGGATCTCGTAGGCGGGGTTGTACATGACCGGCGTGCCCTTGGGGCGGCACACGAGCCCGGTCGCCTTGACGTAGACCCCCGGGTTGATCCCGCCGATGCTGCGCCGGCCGAGCCAGACGAGCTGCACCGTGCCGGACCCGTCGAAGACGTCGGCGACGAGCGCCGGGACGGTGACCTTGGGGCGAAGGGTGACGGCTGTGACCGTGCCGGCGACCGTGACGACCTCGCGGTCGGTCTCGTCGGTGATCGGTCGACACCCGTGGGCGCTGGCGGCGTCGCGCAGCTCGTCGGCCGCGACCTCGTCATCGGAACGCCCCAGGTCGACCAGACGCCGCAGCAGCGAGGCCATCAGCGCACCTCGGTGATCTCGGGACCGCGCTCGAAGGGCTTGAGGTCGTCGACCGGGGCCTCGGCCTCCGGCTCGGCGGCAGCGGGTCGCTGCTGGCCCACCGGCATCTGCAGGGGCAGCATCTCGCGCGGTGCCCGCGGGTCGTCACCGCGTACGACGACCGCCGTGCGCACGACCTCGTCGAAGCGGGCGCGCTCGCCCTCGTCGACGGCAGCGGACCCGGAGTAGACGGCGCGCAGGAACCAGCGCGGGCCGTCGACACCGGCGAACACGGCGGGGGCGAAGACGGTGCGGCCCTGCGGGCCGGGCTGGGCCAGGCGGCTGCGCAGCTCGTCGCCGAAGGGACCGGGGACGCTCTCCACCGTGCCGCCGCTGCCGGAGATCATCTCGGCGATCTCCTCACGGATCTCGTCCCAGATGCCCGCCGAGCGCGGGGCGGCGAAGACCTGCAGCTGGACGGCGCCGTGGTCGTCGGCGACCTGCACGGCCGTCACGTCGTCACTCTGCTGGTCCACCTCGAGACGCACCTCGGTGCCGGGCGTGGGGGTGAGCAGGAGCGCGCCCAGGTCGAGCAGTGCGCTGACGTCGGTGACGTCGTTGGAGTCGCGCGGGCCGGTAGCGGCGTCGGCGTCGGCCTCGTCGGCCGGTGCGGCAGGGTCGACGGCGTCGGTCGTCGGGTCCGGGGCGGTGCTCGCCTCGTCAGCTGCGGCAGCGGCCTTCTTCTTGCGCCCGAACATCACTCACGTCCTGTCGTCGACTCCGGGCCGAAGCCCCCAGTGGATCCGTGCCCAGTCTCTCCCCGTGGGCTGGGTGGAAGCGAATCGGAGAGCTCGAAGAGCCCCTCGGCGACCTCCTGGAGCACCAGCTGGGCGATCCGGTCACCCACACGGACGGTGAAGGACTCCCGCGGGTCGAGGTTGACGAGGTTGACGAGGACCTCGCCGCGGTAGCCGGAGTCGACGGTGCCGGGGGCGTTGACCACGGAGATGCCGTGGCGGGCCGCGAGCCCCGAGCGCGGGTGCACCAGCCCGACCCAGCCGTGCGGGATCGCGAGGCTGACGCCGGTGGGCACGAGCGCCCGCTCCCCCGGTGCGAGGGTCACCTCCGCGACCGAGGTGAGGTCCGCGCCCGCGTCGCCGTGCTGGGCGTAGGCGGGCGCGACGGCGTCCCGGTGCACGAGGCGCACCGGGACGGTGATCTGACGGGCTCCGTCAGTCACGGGTCAGGCAGCGCACTCGGTGCAGACCGGACCGTTCTTGCCGTCGCTGGCCAGCTGACTGCGGTGGTGGACGAGGAAGCAGCTCGTGCAGGTGAACTCGTCCGCCTGGCGCGGGACGACCCGCACCGACATCTCCTCGCCGGAGAGGTCGGCGCCGGGCAGCTCGAAGCCCTCGGCCATCTCGGTCTCGTCGACGTCGACATTGGCGGAGGTCGCGTCACCGCGACGGGACTTGAGCTCCTCGATGGAGTCCTCTGACAGGTCGTCGTCGGTCTTGCGAGGGGCGTCGTAATCGGTCGCCATCTCTCCTGATTCCTTGGGGGTTAGCAGGGCTGAAAACGTGATGCGCCGTCATCAACGCAGCAGGTGCTGAATTTGTGCCCGGCGCGCCGGATTGTGCCCCATCGGCGGGGCGAACGCCACCTCTTTGGGGTCAGCGCCCGGATTCTGGTCCGACGGCGCCGACGGCCGCGGCCAGCACGGCACTCATCTCGGCGTGCACGCCGGGAGCCCCGGCGAGGGTCATCCGCTCCCGCGGGGCCCCGCCGGCGAGGTCGGTGACCACGGCTCCGGCCTCGGTCGCGACGAGCCACCCGGCCGCCATGTCCCAGGGGTTGAGGCCACGCTCGTGGTAGACGTCGAGACTCCCATCGGCGATGCGGCACAGGTCGAGGGCCGCGCTGCCGAGCCGCCGGATGTCCCGCACCCGCGGCAGGACGTGGGTGAGGACTGCTGCCTGCCAGGCCCGGCGGTCGGCGTCGTAGCCGAAGCCGGTGCCGCACAGCGCGAGCTCGAGCGGGGTCTCGCCCACCTGCAGCCGGCGCGGCTCCTCGTCATCGACGCCGCGCCACGACCCGCCGCCGAGCCAGGCGCGATAGCGCTCCCCCGTCACGGGGTTGACGACCGCACCGGCCACCGGTCGCCAACCGCCGTCGACCGTCGGGTCACCGACGACCGCGGCCACCGACACCGCATAGGCGGGGATCTCGTAGAGGTAGTTGACGGTGCCGTCGATCGGGTCGACGACCCACGTGATGCCGGAGGTGCCGACGCGACCGCCGCGCTCCTCCCCCGCGAAGCCGTCGTCCGGACGCAGCTGCCCGAGCCGGGCGAGCAGGTGGTCCTGGCTGCGCTGGTCCATCACGGTGACGACATCGGTGCGCGAGCTCTTGGTCTCGGCGACACCCAGGTCACGGGGCCGCTCGACGGTGATGAGCTCGCCCGCCTCGACCGCGACCGTGAGGGCGATCGCGGCGAGCTCGGCCGGGTCGACACCGGCGGGCAGGGTCGGCGTGGGTGTGGCGGTCACGTCAGTCCGATCCGCACGACGCCGGCAGGGCCTCGCGCAGGTTGGGGCAGCAGCCGACCGGGCACACAGACGGGTGGGAGTCGAGGTCGCGCCACACCGCCCGGACCGGCTCCTCGCCGCGTGCCTGGGCTGCCCGCTCGAGCATGAGGTCGACGAGTCCGCGGACGAAGTCGCCGTCAGCCCCCGGGGTCGGCACACGGGTCATCCCCAGGCCGACCTCTGCCGCGGTCTCGGCGGCCTCGACGTCGAGGTCGTGGGTGACCTCCATGTGGTCGGAGACGAATCCGATCGGCACGACGACGACATGCCGCAGCCCCTCGTCGGCGAGCTCGCGCAGGCGGTCGTTGACGTCCGGCTCGAGCCACGGCGTGCGCGGCGAGCCCGAGCGCGAGCAGAAGGCCAGGCCCGCCAGCAGGTCGGTGCCGAGGACCGCGTCGACCTCGGCGGTGATCGCCGCGGCCAGCTCGGCCTGGTCGGCGGAGTAGGCACGCCCGTCACCGTCCCCCGGCCCCGAGGTCTCGTCCATCGCGTCGGGGATCGAGTGCGTGACGTAGAGCAGGGCGACCCCGTCGGCACCGACCTGCTCGACGGCGCCGCGGGCGGCGTCGAGCGTGTGGCGGGCGAGCGTCGCGGCGAAGCCGGGGTGCTCGCCGAAGGGCCGGACCTTGTCGACGACGAGAGCCTCCCTCCCTTCGACCGCCTCGGCCAGGCCCTCGCGGTACTGTCGGCACGAGGAGTAGCTGCGCCAGGCGCTCGTCGGCACCACGAGGACGCGCCGGGCGCCGCCGGCCTCCAGCTCGTCGAGCGCCTCCGGGACGAAGGGGGTGGAGTTGCGGTTGCCCAGGGCCACCGGCAGGGGGCACTCGCGGGCCGTGAGCTCGGCGGTCAGGTCGGCGACGAGCCGCCGGTTGAGCGCGGGCAGCGGGCTGACGCCGCCGACCCGCTCGTAGTGCGCGCCCACCTCGACCAGGCGCTCGTCGGGCACGCCGCGACCGGCGGTCACCCGGCGGAGGAAGGGCAGGACCTCGTCGGGCCCCTCGGGACCACCGAAGGACTGGACGAGGACCGCGTCGTAGGGGCGAAGGGGGTGCTCGGTCACTGGGTCGGGCATGGACACAAGGTAACCCCGCGGCGTGTGCGTCACCGGATCGGGCGCGGCAGGTGGCAGAGTCGTGCCGAGCACGAAGACGAGAGGGATTGTTGATGCGCGACCTGCGACTCATCGGGGTGCATGACGACGGCGAACACCTCGTGGTGACCGACGATGCCGGCGAGGAGTACCGCCTGCGCATCGACGAGCCCCTGCGCGCCGCTGCGCGCCGCGATCGCCCGCGGCTGGGCCAGCTGCAGATCGCGATCGACAACAACGTGCGCCCGCGCGAGGTGCAGGCCATGATCCGCGCCGGTGCGAGCGCCGACGAGGTCGCCGCCCGCACCGGCTGGGACCTCGACAAGATCGCCCGCTTCGAGGGACCCATCCTCGCCGAGCGCGAGCACGTGGCGACCCGGGCGCAGACCGTGCGCATGCGCGGCACCAACCAGGCCGGCTCCCCCGAGACCCTCGCCCAGCGCGCGGCGACCCGCCTCACCGGGCGCGGTGTCGAGCCCTCCTCGGTCGAGTGGGACGCCTTCCGCGACGCCGAGGGCCAGTGGACCGTCTCCGCGGTCTTCGCCGCAGGCGGTCGCGACCGCACGGCCACGTGGTGGTTCGACCTCGCCGGCATGAGCGTGGTGGCCAAGAACGACGAGGCCAAGTGGCTCTCCGAGGCCGACACCCCGCAGGCGGGCCCGGTCCCGACCCCCGTGCACCGGCCGACCGCGGTCTTCGACGTCGAGGTCGAGGAGACCAAGGCCGAGCGGGCGACCCGGGCCAACACCGACGACCTGATCAACTCCATGCGCGAGCACTCCGGCGCCAAGAGCCGTCGCCGTGGCGGCGGTCGCCGCAAGCGCGCGAGCGAAGCCGCCGCCGCGCCGGCGCACGACGACGCCCTGCCTCTCGAGGAGCTGCCGCCCCCGGCGCGCGGCACCCACCCGCGTGACGAGCAGCCGGCCGAGCCGACGCAGACCCAGCCCACCCCCGAGCAGGCGCCCGGGCAGTCCTCGGCCGGCTCCGAGCCGACTCAGGCACAGGCCGAGGCGCAGCCGGCTCCGGCCACCGACGGGCCCACTCCGGCGTCCGCGACACCGGACGAGTCCAAGGACGACACGCCTGTCGAGCCCGAGGACATCACGCTCGACGAGGCATCTGGCCCCGCGGGCGACGCGGCCGACTCGGAGTCCACCGACACCGGGTCCGGCTCCGACACCGACTCGGACGACCTGGCCGCGTCCGAGGGCACGGCACCGCAGGCCGAGGCAGAGACCGAATCGGCGCCGCAGCCCCAGGAGTCCTCGCCCAAGGGTCGTGGCCGCAAGGGCCGCAAGGGCGTGCCGAGCTGGGACGACGTGATGTTCGGGACGACCCGGGACTGACCGCCCCGGGCGTCACCCGGGCGGCGGGACCGGGCAGGCGTCGAGGTCGAAGGGCAGGACGTCCGCCGACTGGGCCGCGGTCTGGGCCGCACGCGAGTTCATCCGCCGCATGTGGTGGCGGCGGCAGAGCACCTCGTACTCCACGTGGCTCTCCCGGGCGGGCTCCGCGGTGTCCCCGACGACGACCTGCTCGCCCTCGACGACCATGACCCCGTCGACCACGCGGGCATTGTGCGTCGCCCGACGGCCGCACCAGCACAGCGCCGACACCTGCAGCACCTGGGTGCGGTCGGCGAGCTCGATGAGCCGCTGGCTCCCCGGGAAGAGTTCGGTGCGGAAGTCGCTCGTGATCCCGAAGGCGAAGACCTCGATGTCGAGCTCGTCGACGATGCGCGCGAGCTGGTCGACCTGCTCACGCGTGTAGAACTGCGCCTCGTCGCAGATGAGGTAGTCGACCCGCGCACCGGCAGTGAGCGAGGCGACGACCGTCTCCCAGAAGTCGAGCTCCTCGGCGACCTCGACCGCGCTCGTCGACAGACCCAGGCGCGAGGAGAGCACTGCCTCGCCCGAGCGGTCGAGGCGGGTGAAGATGATGCCAACCCGGCCCCTGGCCCGGTGGTTGTGGTCCATCTGCAGCGCGAGGGTGGACTTGCCGCAGTCCATCGTGCCGGCGAAGAAGCTCAGCTCGGCCACGTCAGTGCTCCCGGGGGTCGAGGACGAGCCACGGGATCGCAACCTCGTCGGTGGTGATCGACCCGTGCACACCGAGTAGGGCCCGCAGCTCCGGACGGTGGCGACGCGAGTCGACGACCGCCACCGGCCCGGTCATCGCGGCGATGACATCGCCGATGCGGGGCCGGACGAGGTCGCTGACCGGACCGAACCACCCGCGGGCGATGGCGTCGTCGGCGTCGAGGACGACGGCGTCGTCGCCGAGGCGTCCGCGCCAGACCGCGAGGACGTCCTCGCGAGCCCCGGGCACGACGTGCAGCTGCAGGCAGCGGGGCTCCCCCGCGACGTGCCGCACGCCGGCGTCGAGCTCGGCGTCGTGCGCCATGTCGGGTCGCGCGTCCAGCGGGACGTCGACCATGCCGTGGTCGGCCGTGATGTGCAGGGTGGTGTCGGGCGGCATCAGCCCGGCGAGGCGGGCCAGCTCGGCGTCGACGGCCTCGAGCTCGTCGCCCCACTCCAGCGACCCGACGCCGTGCACGTGACCGACCTTGTCGAGGTCACCCCAGTAGAGGTAGACGAGGGAGCGAGACTGTGCCCGAAGGGCGCTCACCGTCGCGTCGACCCGAGCCGCCAGGCTGGAGGCGGCGGTGAAGCGGCCGCCTCGCAAGGCGGCCTCGGTGAGACCGGAGCCGTCGAAGAACCCCGGCCCGACCCGGGTCACCGAGACCCCGGCGTCGTGGGCGGCCTCGAAGACCGTGGGAGCCGGTTGCCAGCGCCGCGGCTCGGGGCCCTCCTCCCAGGACAGCTCGTTGAAGACGGTGTCGCTCTGGGGGTCGTAGGCCTCGTAGCCGACGAGCCCGTGCGCCCCGGCGAGCGATCCGGTGCCGAAGGTGCCCATCGAGGTGGCCGTCGTCGACGGGAAGCCGCAGTCGAGGGTCACCGCAGCCTGCGGGTCCTGCAGCAGGCGGCGCAGGAAGGGGGCGTGGCCACCGCGACGGGCGAGCAGTGCCGCGCCGAGACCGTCGACGAGGACGACGACGGCCCGACGGGTGGGACGAAGGGGGCGGTCCCCCGGCCCGGCGAGTCCGGGCACCCCGAGGCTCGTCGCGACGGCGGGCAGCAGCCGGTCCAGTCGCGGCGTGGCCGGCAACAGCGACGAGTGCTGGTGGTCGTGGAGGGTCATGCGGCGGTTCAGTGCCCGATGCTCGCCGACAGGTCGCGGGGCGAACTCGATGGCGCGGTCGAGCGCCTCACGGCCTTCGGCCTCCGCGCTGATCCGCAGGGCGATGTCGTCGCTCGTGATGGTGCCGTCGTAGCCGTGGTCGCCGCCCTCGCAGTCCGGGTCGTTGCACTGCGCGGGCAGCAGGTCGACGCGGCTGACCGCGCCCCAGCCGATGGTGAGCGTGACCTCGCTGCCGAGGGACCCGGGCACATAGCTCGAGGGGTCACCGACGACGTGGGTCAGCATGACGCCGCGCACCGAGGCGAGCGGGATGCACTCGGTCGTGGCCGTGGCGATCTCGTGGGCCCCGGAGAAGTGGTCCGGGAAGTCGTCGGCGTGGGCGACGACGAGCCGGGTGCCGGTGCGGGCGAAGACCGTGATGTGCCGCCGCACGGCGTCCTGGTCGAAGGTCGTCTCCTGGTGCACGAGGTGACCGTGCACGTCCTCGGACCCGACCGCGGCCTTGATGACGTCGGCGACGAGGGCCGGGTAGTAGCCCGCGCGCTCGATGTCGGCCATGAGGGCGTCCGGGAGCGAGATCGCCGTGAGATCAGCAGGTGCGGGCATGTGGGCCATTGTGCCCCAGCGTCAGGTGAGGCTCCGCGCGCCGGTGTCGATCCGGCGACGGGTCACCGGCGCGATCATGACGTCGGCGCCGAGCACCGTGGCGCCCTCGGGATGGGCGACGACGGGGTTGAGCTCGACGGACGACAGCTCGAGGAAGTCGTCGGACATGATCGACAGCCGCCCGAGGATGTCCTCGAGCGCCGCCCGGTCGACCGGCGCCGCGCCGTCGTGCCCCATGAGCAGTGGGGCGAGCTTGAGGTCCTCGACGAGCTCGCGCACGTCGACGTCGGTGAGCGGCGGGATCCGGTAGGCGATGTCGTCGAGCAGGGTCGTCGGCGCGCCCGCGATGCTGAAGGAGACGACCGGCCCGAAGAGGGGGTCCTCCAGCGTCGAGAGCACCGTCGAGACCCCCGGCCGGGCCATCCGCTGCACGACGAAGTAGTTGGCGTCCATCGGCGCCAGCCGCCGGTCCAGAGCCTCGAAGGCCGAGCGCACCGCGTGCGCGTCGTGCAGGTCGACGCGGATGCCCTCGAGGAGGGCCTGCCCACGCACCAGCGGGGAGAGTGACTTGACGACGACCGGGTAGCCGACCTCCTCCGCGATGGCGACGGCCTCGTCGGCGTCAGCCGCCTCGAACCGGGGCCACACGTCGATGCCGTAGGCGGCGAGCAGCTCACGGGACTCGTCGCTCGTCAGGGCCCGGCCCTCCGGGTCCTCCTCGAGCACCCGGTCGAGCAGCGCCCGCGCAGCCCACCGGTCGATGCCGTCGCGCACGACGGTCTCGCCCTTGTCCTTGTCGCGCCACTGCCCGTAGTCCGTCGCCAGGGCCAGGGCCCGGATGGCCTCCTCGGGCATCGGGTAGAGCGGCACGGCCTGGCGCGGGGTGTCGTCGGCGACCTCACCGGTCTCGTGGAGGAAGGCGGCGTCACCCCCTTCGTCGACGCCGCGCAGACCGAGCAGCGTCGCCACGCACGGCTTGTCGGATCGGGAGGCGGCGTGCCGCAGGGCCTCGACGACCTCCTGGTCCAGGGCACCGACGGGCGGGATGAAGCAGACGATGACGGAGTCGACGTCGGGGTCACCGAAGGCGGCGTCGACCGCTCTCTGGAACTCGCGCGCCGAGGCCTCGGTCGGGATGGCGACCGGACCGTGCACGACCTCGAGGCCGCGCTCGGTGGCGTTGTCGGCGCACAGCGCGGCCAGCTGGCTGGAGTTGCCGACGATGGCCACGCGGCGCCCCGCCGGCAGCGGCTGGTGGACGAGCAGTTGCGCGACGTCAAACATCTGGTGGACGTTTTCGCAGTGGATGACCCCGGCCTGCTGCAGCATCGAGCCGAAGACGTGCGGCTGGACCTTGGGCTTGCGGACCTTGTGCCCGGGGGGCGCGCCGTAGGTCGCCGACGCCGGCTTGACGACGATGACCGGCTTGTTGGAGGCGAGGTGGCGGGCGACACGGGAAAACTTGCGCGGGTTGCCCATCGACTCGAGATAGAGCCCCACCGCGTGGGTGCGCTCGTCGTCGACCCAGTACTGCATGAGGTCGTTGCCGGAGACGTCGACCCGGTTGCCCGCGGAGGCGAAGACCGAGATGCCGAGGTTGCGTCGCGCCGCCGAGTCGAGGTTGGCGATCGCGAGCGCGCCACTCTGCGAAAACAGGCCGAGGTGGCCCGGGCGCGGGATGACCGGGGTCAGGGTCGCGTTGAGACTCACCGCGGGGTCGTTGTTGATCAGGCCGAAGGAGTTGGGTCCGAGCACCCGCATGCCGTGGGTCCGGGCGAGCCGGAGCACCTCCTGCTGCCGCGCGGCCCCGGCCTCGTCGACCTCGGCGAAGCCCGAGGAGATGATGAGCAGGGTCTTGACCCCCGCCGCGGCGCACTCGAGGACGACCTGGGTCACCCGCTCGGCGGGCACCGCGATGACGGCGAGCTCGACTCCCCCGTCGATCTCGCCGACCGTGCGCACGGCCGTCAGGCCGAGGATCTCCCCCGCGTCCGGGTTGACGGCGTGGACCTGACCGGTGAAGCCGCCGTCGAGGACCTGCTTGAGCACCTGGTGGCCGATGGCCCGCTCACGCCGGCTGGCGCCGATGACCGCCACCGAGGTCGGATGGAGCATGGCCCGCACGCTCTGCGACTCGGCGCGGTGCTCGCGGGCGAAGCGCACCGACAGCGACTCGGCGGTGGGCTCGATGGCGAAGTGGAGGGTGACGACCCCGTCCTCGAGGCGGCGGCTCACCTGGTAGCCGGCCTCGGAGAAGACGGAGAGCATCTTGCGGTTGTGCGGCAACACCTCCGCCTCGAACTCGGTGATGTCGCCGGCGTGGGCGATGGCCGCGAGGTGCTCGAGCAGCACCGACCCGATGCCCTTGCCGTGGTAGTCGTCGGAGATGTTGAACGCGACCTCGGCAGTGTGCGGGCCCACCCGGTCGTAGCGCCCGATGCCGATGATGTCGTCGCCGATCGTCGCGACGAGCGCCATCCGGTCGTGGTAGTCGACCTCGGTGAAGCGCTTGATGTCGCGGTCGCTCAGGGTGCGCATCGGCGCGAAGAAGCGCAGATAGATCGACTCGTCGGACTGGCGCGAGTGGAAGTGCCGGATGCCGTCGGCATCGGACGGCTTGATCGGCCGCAGTCTGCAGACCGAGCCGTCCCGCAGGACGACGTCGGCCTCCGCCAGCACCGGGTACCCCGGTGGGAGCTCCGTCATGTCCCCAATCCTGCCACGGGCCCCCGTGCCGCCCCCGCGGCAGGTCACGTGTGTCGGTCCCGGCCCGACAGCGGCGAAGGGGGAAGATGGGTGGGCTCATCAGCACCAGCCCACGAGGAGTCACCGCCCGCATGGCCCGCCGTCCCGCAGCCTCTCCCCCCGCCGACGTCCCGGAGCGGATCGTCGACATCGACGTCGCGGACGAGATGCGCAATGCCTTCCTCGAGTACAGCTACTCGGTGATCCACGCGCGCGCCCTGCCCGACGCCCGTGACGGCCTCAAGCCGGTGCACCGCCGCATCCTCTACTCGATGAGCGAGATGGGCCTGCGCCCCGAGCGCGGTCACGTCAAGTCCTCCCGCGTCGTCGGAGAGGTCATGGGCAAGTACCACCCCGCACGGCGACTCGGCGATCTACGACGCCCTCGTGCGCATGGCCCAGCCCTTCTCCATGCGCCTGCCCCTCGTCGACGGCCACGGCAACTTCGGCTCGCTCGACGACGGCCCGGCCGCCAGCCGCTACACCGAGGCCCGGATGGCCCCCGCGGCGCTGCTCATGGTGACCGGGCTCGACGAGGACACCGTCCCCTTCGTCCCCAACTACGACGACCAGCTGCTGCAGCCCGAGGTGCTGCCCGCGGCCTACCCCAACCTCCTCGTCAACGGCACCACCGGCATCGCCGTCGGCATGGCGACCAACATGCCGCCGCACAACCTCGTCGAGGTCATCGGCGCGGCCCGGCACCTGCTGACCCACCCCGACGCCAGCCTCGACGACCTGATGAAGTTCGTCCCCGGCCCGGACCTGCCCGGTGGCGGGCGGATCATCGGCCTCGACGGGATCCGCGACGCCTACCTCACCGGGCGCGGCAGCTTCCGTACCCGCGCGACGACGCGCATCGACAAGGTCTCGCCGCGCCGCCAGGGCATCATCGTCACCGAGCTGCCCTACCTCGTCGGCCCCGAAAAGGTCATCGAGAAGATCAAGGACGCCGTCCAGGCGAAGAAGCTGCAGGGCATCGCCGACGTCAAGGACCTCACCGACCGCGAGTCCGGGCTGCAGCTGGTCATCGAGATCAAAAACGGCTTCAACCCCGAGGCGGTCCTTGAGCAGCTGTACAAGCTGACCCCGATGGAGGACTCCTTCTCCATCAACAACGTCGCGCTCGTCGACGGGCAGCCCCGGACCATGGGGCTGAAGGAGCTGCTCACCGTCTACGTCGACTTCCGTCGGGACGTCGTGCGGCGCCGCAGCGAGTACCGCCTGGCCAAGCGCCGCGAGCGGCTGCACCTCGTCGAGGGCCTGCTCATCGCGATCCTCGACATCGACGAGGTCATCCAGGTCATCCGCAGCAGCGACGACGCGTCGATCGCGCGCACCCGCCTGCAGGAGGTCTTCGACCTCTCCGAGGTCCAGGCGACCTTCATCCTCGACCTGCAGCTGCGCCGCCTGACGAAGTTCTCCAAGCTCGAGCTCGAGCGTGAGCAGAGCGAGCTGCTCGAGCAGATCGCCGCGCTCGAGGAGATCCTCGGCGACGACAAGGTGATGACCCGGCTGATCTCCGGCGAGCTCGCCGACGTCGCCAAGAAGCACGGCGACCCCCGCCGCACGGTCCTGCTCGAGTCGGCCGGGCAGCCGGCCGCGGCCTCCACGCCGCTCGAGGTCGCCGACGACCCGTGCTGGGTGCTGCTGTCGAGCACCGGTCTGCTCGCCCGCACCAGCGACGCCGAGCCCCTGTCCACCGAGGGCGGGCGGTCCAAGCACGACGCGATCGTCGCGGCGGTGCGCACCACGGCCCGTGGCGAGGTGGCCGTGGTCACCTCGGCCGGGCGGATGGTCCGGCTCGGGGCCCTCGAGCTGCCCACCCTGCCCCCGTCCAACGGCGCCCCCACCCTCTCCGGCGGCGCGCCGCTCGCGGCCTACGTCGACCTGCCGGGTGACGAGACCCCGCTGACGCTGATGAGCCTGTCGAGCGACTCGCCCGGCCTGGCCCTGGGCACCGCCCGGGGCGTGGTCAAGCGGGTGACGACCGACTACCCCAAGGGCCACGCCTGGGAGGCCATCTCGCTCAAGGACGGCGACCGCGTCGTCGGCGCCGTCGAGCTCAAGACCGGTGAGGAGGAGCTCGTCTTCGTCACCAGCCAGGCCAGCCTGCTGCACTTCTCCGCCGCCGACGTCCGCCCGCAGGGCCGCTCCGGTGGCGGCGTCGCCGGCATCCGGCTCACCGACGACGCCCACGTCGTCTTCTTCGGTGCGGCCGACCTCAACCACGACAACATCGTCGTCACGGTGTCGGGTTCCTCCGACGCGCTGCCGGGCACCGACGCCGGCTCGTGGAAGGTCACCTCCTTCGACGAGTACCCCGGCAAGGGTCGCGCCACCGCCGGTGTCCGCGCGCACCGCTTCCTCAAGGGCGAGGACGTGCTGATCACCGCCTGGGTGGGCCGCGCCGGCGCCCGTGCCGCGCAGCCCAACGGCGTGGCGATCACCCTGCCCGACGCCGACGCCCGCCGCGACGGCTCCGGCACCCCCGCCTCCGCCGTGATCGGTGGCATCGGCTCCCTCTGAGCCCCCTGTCCCGCATTGCCCTACGGCAATGCAACCTCTCGACATCAAGACTCTGCATTGCCCTACGGCAATGCGGGATCGACCCTGCATTGCCGTAGGGCAATGCACCGTCACGGCGTCCACGCAGAGCGAAGGGGGCGGCACCGGATCACCGGTGCCGCCCCCTTCTCCTCGTGGAGCTCAGTCGTGGTCGATGTGCTCGGGGTCGCGCATGTAGGTCTTCTTGGCGTAGACCGCGCGGTTGATGAACCACGTGACCACCCACAGCAGGATACCGAGACCGAGCAGGATGCCGGCGATCTCGTACTGCTGCTGCTGCTCCTCGCTGCGGGCCCAGGGCCCGACGAGGAAGGCGCAGGTGAGCGCGGCGATGATCGGCAGGAAGGTCGGGGTCTTGAAGTGGTCGCGACCGACGTCGTCACGACGCAGCACGAGGACCGCGATGTTGACGACGGTGAAGACGGCCAGCAGGAGGAGCGAGGTCGTGCCACCCAGGAGCGCGACGACGGGGCTGTCGCTGCGCAGCACCACGTAGCTGATCAGGCCGTAGGCGATGAGCGTGGTGAAGAGGATGGCCACCCACGGCGTCTGGCGGGTCTTGTGGACGACGCCCAGACCGGGGGGCAGCACCTCTTGTCGCGCCATGCCGTAGACGAGTCGCGAGGCCATGAGCATGTTGATCAGCGCGGAGTTGGCGACGGCGAACATCCCGATGAAGGGGAAGATCTTGTCGAAGGGCAGGTCGGGCGCACCAGCGGCGACGACCTGGGTCAGTGCCGACTGCTCCCCGCTCACCAGCTCGCCGACGGGCACGAGCGCGACCGCGGTGATCGAGACGAGGACGTAGATGACTCCGGTGATGCCCAGACCGGTGAGCATGACCTTGGGGAAGATCTTCGACGGCTCGTGGGTCTCCTCGGCCATGTTGACCGAGTCCTCGAAGCCCACCATGGCGAAGAAGGCCAGCGCGGTCGCCATGGAGATGGAGATGAAGACGCTCTTGTCACTCGGGCTCTCGAAGACCACGGTGCGCGAGAAGTCCGCGCGACCCTGGGTCACGGCGTAGAGGCCGATGAAGATGATGAGCAGCAGGCCGGAGAGCTCGACGAGGGTGAGCACGACATTGGCCTTGACCGACTCCCCCACGCCACGCAGGTTGATCAGCGCGATGATCGTCATGAAAGCCAGGGCGATGACCAGCAGCGGGGTCGACCCGTTTTCCCAGTCCTGACCGAAGCCGTCCCGCAGGAAGCCGGCGAAGGCGTTGGAGGCGGTCGAGGCCGAGGTGATGCCGGAGCACATGACGGCGAAGGCGACGATGAAGGTCAGGAAGTGGATCCCGAAGGCCTTGTGGATGAAGGTCGCGGCGCCACCGGCCTTCGGGTACTTCGTCACGAGCTCGAGGTAGGAGAAGGCCGTCATCGTCGCGACGATGAAGGCCGCGAGGAAGGGAGCCCACGCGGCACCGCCGACCTCCGCGGCGACGTCGCCGGTCAGCGCATAGACACCCGTACCGAGGATGTCTCCCACGATGAAGAGGAGCAGGAGCTTGGGGCCCATGACCCTCTTGAGCTCGGTCTTCTCCTCACCGGCTTCGTGGTCCGAGGTGGCGACGTCGGACATGGGTCCTCCCTGGGTCGGGGTGCGCGGGGGGCGCACCGATCCCCTAACCGTGACCCAGAGCACGTCCACGTGCAACCACCGACGCGGCGACGCGCCGAGATCGTGTCCAAACGGGCCCCGTCGTGCCGGCCCGCCCGGCCTCAGGCGTCGATCCGCTCCCGGTCGAGCTGATCGGCCGAGGAGACGATGAAGTCGCGCCGCGGGTCGACGTCCTTGCCCATGAGCAGCTCGAAGACCTCCTCGGCGATCTCGAGGTCCTCGGTCGTCACTCGTCGCAGCATGCGGTGCCGCGGGTCCATCGTCGTCTCGGCGAGCTGGTCGGCGTCCATCTCGCCCAGACCCTTGTAGCGCTGGATCGGCTGCTTGATGTTCTTGCCCCGGGAGTTGAGCGACGACAGCCGTTTGCGCATCTCGGCCTCGGAGTAGGTGTAGATCAGCTCGTTCTTCTTCGAACCGGGGTTGACCACCTCGATGCGGTGCAGCGGCGGAACCGCGGCAAAGACCTTGCCGGCCTCGACGAGCGGGCGCATGTAGCGGAAGAAGAGGGTGAGCAGCAGGGTGCGGATGTGGGCGCCGTCGACGTCGGCGTCGGTCATGATGATGACCTTGCCGTAGCGGGCCGCGTCGAGGTCGAAGCTGCGCCCGGACCCAGCACCGATGACCTGGATGATCGAGGCGCACTCGGCGTTCTTGAGCATGTCGCCGACCGCGGCCTTTTGCACGTTGAGGATCTTGCCGCGGATGGGCAGCAGCGCCTGGAACTCGCTGTTGCGCGCCTCCTTGGCCGTGCCCATGGCCGAGTCACCCTCGACGATGAAGAGCTCGGTGGCCTCGACGTCGCTGCTGCGGCAGTCGCGCAGCTTCGGCGGCAACGACGAGGTCTCCAGCGCGTTCTTGCGGCGCTGGGTCTCCTTGTGCAGCCGCGCGGAGATGCGCGACTTCATCTCGGCGACGACCTTTTCGAGGAGCTGGGTCGCCATCTGCTTGTCGCCGCGCTTGGTCGACGTCAGCTGCGAGGTCAGCTCGGTCTCGACGACCTTGGAGACGATCTGGCGCACGGCGTTGGTGCCGAGCACCTCCTTGGTCTGGCCCTCGAACTGGGGCTCGGCCAAGCGCACGGTGACCACGGCGGTCATCCCGGCGAGGACGTCGTCCTTGTCGACCTTGTCGTTGCCGACCTTGAGCTTGCGGGCGTTGACCTCGAGCTGCTTGCGGAAGACCTTGAGCAGGGCCTGCTCGAAGCCGGCCACGTGGGTGCCGCCCTTGGGCGTGGCGATGATGTTGACGAAGGAGGAGAGCTTGGCGTCGTAACCGGTCCCCCAGCGCAGCGCGATGTCGACACCGCACTCGCGCTCGACCTCCGTCGGGGTCATGTGGCCCTTGTCGTCGAGGACCGGCACCGTCTCGGTGAAGGTGCCGGTGCCCTCCAGCCGCCAGACGTCGGTCACCGCCGCGTCCGGCGCGAGGAAGTCGACGAACTCGCTGATGCCGCCGTCGTGGTGGAAGACCTCCTCGAGCGACTCGTCGCCCCGCTCGTCGCGCACGACGAGGGTCAGGCCGGGCACGAGGAAGGAGGTCTGACGGGCCCGGGCCGCGAGCGCCTCGCGGTCGATCGCCGCACCCTTGAGGAAGATCTGCGGGTCGGCCCAGTAGCGCACCCGGGTGCCGGTGACACCGCGCTTGGCCTTGCCGACGACCTCGAGCTCGCTGCCCTTGTCGTACGGGACGAAGTCGTGGTCCGGCGACTTCGCCCCCTTCGCCCCGGCGTTGTCGGAGAAGGTGCCGGGCTCGCCGCGGCGGAAGCTCATGGCATAGGTCTTGCCGCCGCGGTCGACCTCGACGTCCAGGCGCGAGGAGAGGGCGTTGACCACGGAGGCGCCGACACCGTGGAGACCACCCGAGGCGGTGTAGGAGCCACCGCCGAACTTCCCGCCGGCGTGCAGCTTGGTGTAGACGACCTCGACGCCCGTCAGGCCCGTGCGCGGCTCGATGTCGACCGGGATGCCGCGGCCGTTGTCGCGGACCTCGACCGACCCGTCGGCGTGCAGCACGATCTCGATCCGGTCGCCGTGGCCACCCAGCGCCTCGTCGACGGCGTTGTCGATGATCTCCCACATGCAGTGCATGAGGCCGCGCTGGTCGGTGGACCCGATGTACATGCCGGGCCGCTTGCGCACGGCCTCGAGGCCCTCGAGCACCTGCAGGTGGTGCGCGGTGTAGTCCTGGGCGGACTTGCTGCTCGCGGTCTTCTTCGCGGTGGTGGCTGCCGGAGGCACGAAGGGGGCCTGTCCTTGCGTCGTCGGGTGGTGGGCTCCTCGCAGGGTAGACCGCCCCACCGACGACCCCCGGGAGGCAGCGCCGGTGTCCCCGCAGCGGTGTGCGCTCGGTCACGGCACGCGGAAAGGGTGCAGCGCGGGAAGGCTTTGGCGTGTTTGACTGTTGACTCGGACGTCCACGGAACGACGCATGAAATGAGGCACCACGTGAACGCGACTCTGGCCAGCCCCCTGACCGCAGCCGACCGCTGCGACCGTTGCGGAGCCAAGGCCTACGTGCGCGCTCGGCTCCACGCCGGGGGCGAGCTGCTCTTCTGCGCCCACCACGGGCGTGAGCACATCCCCGCGCTGAAGGACCTCGCCGAGATCGACGACGACTCCGCCCGGCTCGACGAGAGCACCCCCGCCTCGGCCCCGGTCGAGGAGCGCTGAGCGGGCTCCCGCCGTGCTGACCCTCGCTGCCGAGGCCACCCACGACCCGACGTCGATCGCCCTGGCGGTCGGCATCGTCATCTTCGTCGTCGGTGTCCTCGGCATCGTCATCCCAGTCCTGCCGGGTCTCCTGCTCTGCGTCGCCGCCGTCCTCGTGTGGGCCGGCTTCACGGGCGGCACGACGGCCTGGGTGACCTTCGGCATCGTCGCGGTGATCTACGCCGTGACCCTGCTGCTGCAGTTCCTCATCCCGGGACGCCGGATGAAGCGCGAGGGCGTCGGCGGCATGACCCTGGCCCTCGGCGTCGTCGGCGCGATCATCGGGCTCTTCGTCATCCCCGGCATCGGCCTGCCCATCGGCTTCGTCGTGGGGATCTTCGCGGCGGAGTACGTGCGCTTCCGCGACCTCGACCGCGCCTGGCAGGCGACGAAGTCGGCCCTGCGCGGGGTGCTGCACAGCATGGGGATCGAGCTGTCGGCCGCCGCGCTCATCGCCGTCGTGTGGGTCGGCGGGATCCTCGTCCACTGACCCGTCGCTGCTCGAGGTGGCCTTCGGCGGGACCTACCAGCCCTGACCCTGCTGGCGCCGCTCCTCCCAGCGCGCCTCCATGCGCTGCATGAAGCTGCCCTGGTGCTTGCTCCTGGGCGAGCGCCCCTTGCCCGGGCGGGATGCTCCCTTCGACCGCGGGGTGCGGGCGCTGCGGACGGACCCGTCGGCACCGACGACCCCCAGACCCGGCCCGTCGCCGGAACGACCCGGGGTCAGCGCGAGGGCGACCGAGGCGACGATGAGGGCGAAGCCGGCGACGCCGACCCAGATGCTCGTGTTGATGCCGAGCAGGACCAGCCCGAGGCCCGCGAGGGCACCGACGATGCCCAGGGCCATGCGGCGGCGGTCTCCCCCGGGGCCACGCACGCCGTTCATCTGCGAGGCGAAGCGAGGGTCCTCGGCCCGGATGGCCTCTTCCATCTCCTCGAGCATCTGCCGCTCGCGCTCCGACAGCGCCACGGTGACCTCCTGACCAAGCCTGTTGTCGGGCGGGCTCTCTGCCCGCGGGGTGCACACGGCGGGCTCGCCGCCGTGGTCTCCTCATGATAGGTCGCCTCAGCGCCCTGCGGTAGGTGGGCGCTCCCGTCGACCTCGATCGGAGATCAGGCTCGCCGGGCGGACACTGCCCGCACCGAAGCGGGCGCTCGCCCGGTCGACCGCCCGATCGGCGTCGCGCCACCCGTGCTCCGGCTCGTCGAGCGCCACCTGGACCGGCGTCGACGAGGCCTCGGAGAGCTGCTCGACGCGCACCCCGACCAGACGGACGCGGGCGCGCTGCAGGCCGAGGGCGTCGTAGAGCTCACGGGCCAGCGCCGCGATGTCGCGGGAGACGTCGGTGGCATCGCGAAGGGAGCGTGACCGCGAGATCGTCGTGAAGTCGGCGAAGCGCACCTTGATGCTCACCGTGCGTCCGACGAGATCGGCGGACCGCAGCCGCGAGGCGACCTTGTCGCTCAGGGCCAGCAGGGTGCGGTGGACGACGTCGGGGTCGTCGACGTCGTGGTCGAAGGTGCGTTCGTTGCCGATGGAGCGCTCGCGGCGGACCGGCTCGACGGACCGCGGGTCGCGGCCCCAGGCGAGGTCGTGCAGGTGGCTGCCGGTGGCCTCGCCGAGGGCTCGGACCAGGGTCTGTCGCGGGGTGTGCGCGATGTCGGCCACGGTGCGCAGGCCGAGGCGGGAGAGCGCCTCCTCGGTCTTGTCCCCGACACCCCAGAGGGCTCCGACGGGCAGCTGCTGGACGAAGGTGACGACCTCGTCGGCCGGGATGACGAGCAGCCCGTCGGGCTTGGCCAGGCCGGAGGCGAGCTTGGCGACGAACTTCGTGCTCGCGACACCCACCGAGCAGGTGATGCCCTGCTCGTCGGCGACGGTGTCGCGGATGCGCTGGGCGATCGTCGCGGGTGAGCCCATGAGGCGCACGGCACCGGCGACGTCGAGGAAGGCCTCGTCGCTGCTCAACGGCTCGACGAAGGGGGTGATGTCGGCGAAGGTCGCCATGACCGCAGAGGAGATGCGCGAGTAGAGCTCGTGCTCGGGCGGCAGGACGGTCGCCTGCGGGCACAGCCTTCGGGCGCGGCCCATCGGCATCGCCGAGGTGACCCCGAAGGCGCGCGCCTCGTAGGTCGCCGAGAGGACGACCCCGCGGTTGCCCCCACCGATGATCACCGGGGTGCCGACGAGCTCGGGGTGGGCGATCAGGGAGGCGGACGCGTAGAAGGCGTCCATGTCGACGTGCAGGATCGTGCACCCGGTGTCGTCCGGGGGGCCGTGGCCGACCCGCGGTGGGGGCCGGTACTGACGCCGGCTCATCGGGGCCTCAATCGCGGCGGGCGACGAGGTGGACCGCCGCGCCCAGCCCGGACAGCCCGGTGCGGCCCTCGTCTGCGGCAGCGATCTCCTCGAGCTCGAGCAGGGCCGCCCGCTCGGCGTCGGAGTCGACGAAGGCGCTCGGGACGAGGTCGCTGAAGAGCCGCACGCCCCGGGCCTCGAGGGTGCTGAAGCCGGCGCGGGTGAGCATCTCGGCGAGCTCGTCGCGGTCGAAGCGGCGCGGGATCGGGTCGTCGTCGCCCCAGCGGCCGTCGGCGCTCGTGAGCGCCTCCTTGGCCTGGTCGAAACGCCCGGCGATGGCCCGCGCGAGGACGGCGGCGACGCGCTGGGCGGTCACGAGGGAGAGGTGGCCCCCGGGGGCGAGGACCTCGGCGATGCGGGCCAGCGTGGCGGTGGGGTCCTCGACGTACTCGAGGGTGCCGTGGCAGCACAGCAGGTCGATGCTGCCGGGCTCGACCGTGCCGGCGAGGGTGTCGGCATCGCCCTGGACGGCGCTGATGCGGGAGGCGGCGTCGGACTCGGCGACCCGGCGGCTCAGCGAGGCGAGGGCGTCGGGGCTCGGGTCGACGACGGTGACGGTGTGCCCCTGCTCGGCGAGGGCGACGGCCAGGCCACCGGTGCCGCCGCCGAGGTCGAGGACGCGCAGGGGCCGCGAGAGCTCACGCTGGCGCGACTCGCTCAGGGCACGGACCTGGGACCACACGGCTGCCGTACGGACATTGCCCTCGACCCCGCTGCCTCCACGGCGCCATGCTCGCTCGTCGCTCATGGCCCCAACCCTAATGGGGACGAGTGACACCCCTCGGGTGGATGTGTCCGGGTGGGGTGGGTTCACCCGGGTACATCCACCCGTGGGCAGCGCGAAGGGAGCGAACGTCAGGATGCTGGCGACGACCGGATGATGCTCCAGACGTCGAGGTCCTTGCGCACGTCGCCGATCCACTGCCAGGAGCGCAGCCCCCCTTCGCGTTGGTACCCGCACGCCGCGGCCGCGCGCCACGAACCGTCATTCCATGGCTCGACGTGCAGCTCGATTCGGTGGACCTCATCGTGACCCAGGGCCCATTCTGTGAGCCCGGCGAGGGCCGCGGTGAGATAGCCGCGGCGACGAAACGGCGGCGCCACCCAGTAGCCGGTCGTGGTCCGGCCGGCGTCGATGTCACGGGTCCACAGCCCGATCTGGCCCACGGCGTGGCCGTCGGCGGCATCAGCGATCGCGAAGGAGTATCCCTGCCCCTCGGGCAGCCGGTCGTGCTGCCGGCCGATGTAGGCCAGCGCATCCTCTCGCGTACCACTCGTCGTGACTGTCGTGATGAGCGGGATGAGCGGGATGAGCGGGTCGTCGGCGACCGAACGGACGAGATCGACGTCGCCGTCCTCGAAGGGGCGCAGCAGCACCGGCGGGCAGACGAGCCGGGTCATGGCGGTGGGCAGCGAGGTCATCTCGTCATTGAAATACAGATCGCGAGTCCCGACACGCGATCTGTATTTCAATCGGGGCGAAGGGGGCTGACCCGGCCGGTCTGCACCCTCAGTGCCCGGAGCTGCCGGGCGAGGAGTGCCACAGCTTGCGCGGGGGCTCGACGCCGGTGCCGGCGGGACGGGTGTCGGCCCACGGCGACTGCCGGAAGCCCGAGGCGTGGACGAGCACCCGGTGCCCCTCGGGCTGCTGGTGCGCGGCGTCGCGGGCTCGGGCGAGGTCGTCGGCTTCGTCGAGCGCGGCGTGCACGGCGGTGATGCCGCCGCGCTGCCAGGCCTCCCACGGCGTCGACAGCTCCCACGCGCCGGAGGCGAGCACCGAGACCCCCCGCGGCCCGGCCCGGCGGATCGTGCCGCGCACGAGGAGCAGCCAGGAGTGGAAGATCGTCGCCGCGTAGGGCCCCTGGACGTCCTCGAAGAAGGTCGCGTCGACCGGCCCGGTCGCGTCGTCGACGGTGAGGAAGACGACCCGGCGCCCGGAGCGGATCGGTGGGGTCTGGGTCGCGACCTTGACCCCCGCGGCGAGGATCTGGGCACCACTGCGCACCGAGAGCAGGTCGGCGCTGCGGGTCACCCCGAGCGCCTCGAGCATCGGCGCGTAGAAGTCCATGACGTGCCGCGAGGCGTCAAGCCCGAGGATCTCCAGCTCGGCACCCACCTGGTCGGGCACGCTCATCTCGGGCAGGCCGACGCCCTCGCCGAGCACCGGGGAGTCGCCGAGGTCGAGGGTCAGCTGGCTCGCGACCGGGGTCGGCGTCGTGCTCGTGCGCACCTGCTGCTCCCCGGGTCGCCCCGCGGCCCACGCCGGCGCCTCGACCGCCCGGGTCCGGGTGCCCCGGCCACCAGCACCCCGCCCCCGCGAGCGCCCGGTCGCCGCCCGGGACCAGCGGTCGAGCTCGGCGACGTGGAGCAGCAGGTCGCGTCGGGTCAGCCGCCCCCGGTGGCCGAGCCCCGGCCCACCGCGGTCGGCGCCGGTGCCGTGGACGGAGTCGAAGGCCCCGACGAGGACGAGCCGCTCGACGACCGGCCGGCTCACCCGGGCCCGCTGCCAGAAGTCGGTGAGCGAGTCGAAGGGGGCCCCGGCGACGACGCGGGCGATCTCCCCTTCGCTCATGCCCTTGACGTCGGCCAGCGAGAGCCGGATCGCCCACGTCGACCCGTCGGGCAGGTCGGGGTCGTCCGGTCGGGGGCCGGGGACGGGGGCGCGCTCGACGCGGTACTCCCCCGTGCTCGCGTTGACGTCGACGCCGAGGATCGTCACGCCGAGCGAGCGGGCCTCCTCGAGGAGCAGCCGCTTGGGGTACATGCCCGGGTCGTGGGTGAGCACGCCGGCGAGGAAGGCCGCCGGGTGGTGCGCCTTGAGCCAGGCCGACTGGTAGGTCGGCATGGCGAAGGCCGCCGCGTGCGCCTTGCAGAAGCCGAAGGACGCGAAGGCCGCGAGCACCGCCCAGATGCGGTCGACGTCCTCCGGCGGGTACCCGCGCGCGGCCGCAGCCGGGCGCCACCACGCCTCGATGCGTGCCTGCCCGTCGGGACTGCCCATCGTGCGCCGCACCTCGTCGGCCTGGGCGAGGGTCGCCCCGGTCGTCTCGGCGATGATCCGCAGCATCTGCTCGTGGAAGACGACGACCCCCTCGGTCTCGGCGAGCGCGGGCACGAGCCGGTCGTGGAGGAACTGCGGCCGGCTCCACCCGTGCCGGGCCTCGAGGAAGGGTCGGATCATGTCGGACTTCACCGGGCCGGGGCGGAAGAGCGAGATGTCGATGATCAGGTCGTCGAAGACGGTCGGCGCGAGCTTGCCGATGAGCTCGCGCTGCCCCGGGCTCTCGATCTGGAAGCACCCGAGGGTGCGGGTCGTGCGGATCATCGCGAACGTCGCCGGGTCGTCGAGCGGCACGTCGGACCGGTCGTCGAGGTCGACCCGCTCCCCCGTGACCCGCTCGACCTCGCCGACGGCATGCGCCATCGCCGACTGCATCCGGATGCCGAGGACGTCGAGCTTGAGCAGCCCGAGCGCCTCGACGTCGTCCTTGTCGAACTGGCTCATCGGGAAGCCCAGCCAGCTCGACTCGACCGGGGTGCGGTCGAGCAGCCCGCCGTCGGAGAGCACCACCCCGCACGGGTGCAGAGCAATGTGTCTCGGTAGCCCGTCGAGCCGCTCGACGAGGTCGAAGAGCGTCGTGAGCCGCCCGCCGTCGAGGCTGCGGGTGCGCAGCTCGGGCAGCTCGGCCATCGCCGAGCGCACGTCGCGGGCCCGGATGTGCGGGAAGGCCTTGGCGATCTCGTCGACCTCGGCCGGCGACACGCCGAGTGCGGCGCCGACGTCGCGGATCGCGTGCCGCGCCTTGTAGGTGTCCATCATCGACACGCACGTCACCCGGTCGCGGCCGAAGCGCTGCAGGACCAGCTCGTACATCTCGGTGCGGCGGGCCGACTCGACGTCGATGTCGATGTCGGGCAGCTCGGCCCGCAGCGGCGAGCAGAAGCGCTCCATGAGCAGGTCGTGCCGGATCGGGTCGATGGCACTGATGCCGAGCAGGTGGTTGACCAGGCTGCCGGCCCCGGAACCACGGGCGGCGACCCGCACCCCGGCGCCGGTGATGATGTCGACGACCTCGGCGACGGTGAGGAAGTAGGTCGGGTAGCCCAGGGCCTCGACGACGTCGAGCTCGTCGGCCAGCCGCTCCTCGACCTGCCGCAGCACCGACGGCGGCGCGTCGGGGTAGCGCGCGCCGATCGCCGCCCGGCAGCGCTGCGCGAGCACCGCCTGCGGGTCCTCGTCGGGGCGCAGCCCGAGCACGTGCGCCTCGGGCAGGTGGACCCGGCCGATGCCGAGGTCCTTGCGGTCGTCGAGCGCGCACCCCATCGCCGTGCGCGCCGTCTCGTCGAGCAGCGCCGCGGCCCGTTGCCGGGGGCTGGCGCAGGCGAAGCCCCCGGCACCCCCGCCGAGAACCGCCGCGACCCGCTCGGCGCGCGCGGCCATCGTCGCGTCGTCGGCGAGGTGCCCGGCGGTCGTCACCCGGTCGAGGTGGCGGGTGTCGAGGACGACGAGGCGGCGGGTCGCGTCGAGGACGTCGGCGGTCGCCGCGTCATGCGGGTGCAGGTGCCGCACGGCGGCGGTGAGCACGGCCGGCACGTCGCAGGCATCGGCGAGCCCGAGCAGGTGGGCGGCGTGGCCGGTCGACGCGGCCGTGCCCGGCGGGCCGCCGTGGTCGACGACCTCGATGGCCACGGCCCCCGGCGGCAGCAGCCGCTGCCAGGCCCGCAGCCGCTCACGGGCGACGTCGGGCCGGCGGGCGAGCAGCGCGGCACCGACGTCGGAGGTCGGGCCGAGCAGGAGCAGCAGCGGGGCCGGCTCGTCGGGCCCCGGCGCCGCCGCGTGCCGGGCGAGCATCGCCGCGGTCGCGACGGCCTCGCCGCGCTCACCCGTGAGGTGCACCTCGCTGACGAGCCGGCACAGCCGTGCCCAGCCGACCCCGTGCGGCACCCCGGCACCCGCCCCGCGGGCGAGGACGGTGACGCGCGGGTGCCTCGGGTCGACCTCGGCTCCCCCGCGCACCGGGGTCCGCCGCCGGTCCGGGGCGCGCCCGCCACCGTCGACGGCGAGATCGACCCCGAGCACCGGGGCGATGCCCGCGGCGGTCGCGGCCCGGACGAAGCGCACCGCCCCGTAGAGCCCGTCGCGGTCGGTGAGGGCGAGCGCCGGCTGCCCGAGCTCCGCGGCCCGGGCCACGAGGTCCTCCGGTGTCGTCGTGCCGTGCCGAAGGGAGAATCCCGACGCCACGTGCAGGTGGGCGAAGCTCACCCGGCCTCCCCCCTTCGCCGCATGTCCTCGAGGTCGCGCGAAGGGGGGATGGCGACGAGGTCGGCGGTGACCCGGACCGGGGGCAGGCCGAGCACGCCGGAGACGATCCGCACGAAGTCCTCCCCCTGGCGGAGCAGGTCGTCGACCTCCCGGACCGACATCGGCCCGGACGCCCCGTGGCCGGGGAGGGAGCCCCCTTCGGGCAGGACGGTCGCGAAGAAGTCCGCCCACTCGGTCAGCTCGGGCGCGACCCGCGGCAGCAGGCGCCACACGTCGACCGGGCCGTGACCCCGCGGGCCGGCCAGGTCACGGACGGTGAGGACCGCCGCGGCGGCACGCAGCACCGCGACCCGGGTGCCGGCGCTGCGGGCGGCGACCGAGCGAGCCATGTGCGCGCCGGACAGGCTCTCGCCGGCGGCGGTGAGCAGGTCGAGCGCGGCGTCGAGCCGCTCGGGGTGCAGGACGGGGACGGCCACCACGACGACCGCCTCAGTCCTGGGTCCGCAGGAGCTGCCACCCGGCGGACCCGCCCGACGCGACCTCGCCGTCGACACCGAGGTCGTAGACCCCCGGCGCACCGGCCCGGCCGCGCTGCGCGCTCACCCGCCACACCTCGCGGGCGAGCGGCACCTGCGCCAGCGCCCCCTCGCCCGAGCGCCACCACGCGTGCCGCTCCTGCCAGTGGTCGACGACCTCCGTCACCCGGTAGAGCCGCCCCCTCCAGAGGAACTGCTCGGGGACCGCACCACCGACCGGTCGCGGGTCGCCCACCCGCACCTCGATGGCCTCCTCGACGAGCCTGACCATGACCACTCCCTTCGCTCGAACACCTGTTCGAACACAGTACGCCGGGGGGCCGACACCCCGTCAACCCGGTCGACGTAGGCTGGTCACGACCCGGTGATCCGACCACGGAGCACCGACACCACCGCCCCCTTCGTCACTGGAGCCCACGTGCCGCACCCGTTGGACCGGGCCGACCTGCGCTCGCGGGTCCAGACCCGCATCGACGTCGAGCTCGACCGCTGGGCCGACGAACTCGCCGAGATCGGGCCCGACGTCGTCGACCTCACCGACCCCGTCCGGGCCCTGCTGCAGGGCGGCAAGCGGCTGCGGGCCGGCTTCGCCTACTGGGGCTGGCGGGCCGCCGGCCGCGACGACCACGAGGGCGCGATCGCGCTGGCGGCGGCGATGGAGCTCTTCCAGGCCGCCGCTCTGGTCCACGACGACGTCATGGACGACAGCGAGACCCGCCGCGGGGCCCCGGCGATGCACCGGGCCCTCGCCCGCGCGCACTCCGAGCGCGCCTGGCACGGCGACCCCGAGCGCTTCGGCACCGCCGGCGCGATCCTCGCCGGCAACCTCTGCCTCGGCTGGTGCGACGACCTCTTCGCCGACTCCGGCCTGCCGCCCGAGTCGCTCACCGCGGCCCGACCGGTCTTCGAGCGGATGCGCGGCCAGCTCATGGGCGGCCAGTTCCTCGACATCGTCACCTCGATGCGGCCGTGGCACGGCCTCGCCGACGACGAGCGCATCGAGTGGGCCCGCAAGGTGATCCGCTACAAGAGCGCGAAGTACTCCATCGAGCACCCGCTGCTCATCGGCGCGACCGCCGGCGGCGCCTCCGCCGCCGACCTCGACGCGCTCTCCCGCTACGGCCTGGCGCTCGGCGAGGCCTTCCAGCTGCGCGACGACGTACTCGGCGTCTTCGGCGACCCCGAGGTCACCGGCAAGCCCGCGGGCGACGACCTGCGCGAGGGCAAGCGCACCGTGCTCATCGCCCGGGCCCTCGCCGGCGCCGACGACGTGACGACAACCCGCATCGACCAGTGGCTCGGCGCTCCCGACCTGGGCACCGACGAGGTCGAGGCCTTCCGTGAGCTGCTCGTGGCCACCGGCGCGCTCGAGGGTGTCGAGCAGGACATCGCCGCGGGGGCACAGGTCGCCCGCGAGGCCCTCGCCGCGGCGGTCGGCGTCGGCGGCGAGGCCCGTGAGGTGCTCGCCGAGCTCATCGACGCGACGACGGCCCGCAGCACCTGAGGCCTACGCCTCCTCCATCGCCCGGCGGCGCACCTCGGTCTTGAAGCCGGCACGGATCGCCGCGATCGGCGTCGGCCCGCCGGGCAGGGTCTCGTCGTGGGCAAACATCCACTCGACGATCTCCTCGTCGTCGAAGGCATTGTCCGACAGCACGGTGAAGGTCCCCGCGAGCTCGGGCAGCGGCCCGTCCTCGCCGAGGAAGTCCACCGGCACCGACAGCACCTTGCGCTCCCCGCGGCGCACCGCGACGAGCTGGCGCTCGTCGAGCATCCGGCGCACGTCGCTCAGACGCACGTCGAGCCTCTCGGCCACGTCGGGGAGGGTCAGCCAGTCGATCTGCGCAGGGGTCTCGTCCACGCCCGACAGTGTGTCAGCCGCTCCCCGAGATCCCGCGCGAAGGGGGCGCGTCGCCGTTCATCCGGCCTCCTGAGGAGATCTTCGGTACCGTCGGTGCCGAATCAACATACGTCACACCAGTCACACGCACCCCATGCCACCGGGCGTCCCCTGCGCCCCGTACATCGGAGTCCCCCTTGGTCCTTCCGCTCATCGTCCCCGTCCCGGCCACTCCCGTGGCCCCGGCGATCGACCTGACCGCCGAGACCACCACGCACGTCACCTCCTCCGCCGGGTCGCGCCACCACACCGTGCGCTCCGGCGAGACGGTCTACGACATCGCCGCGCGCTACCGCGTCTCCCCCGCCGCCCTGCTCTCCCGCAACGGCCTGTCCTCGAGCGACTTCATCCACCCCGGCCAGAAGCTCACGGTGCCCGGCCGCGCATCGGGCGGGTCCTCCCCTTCGTCCTCGGCCAAGCCCGCCCGCTCCGGGGCGACCCGCGGCTACACCGTCCGCAGCGGTGACACCCTCTCCGGCATCGCCGCCCGCCACGGCATGAGCGTCGACCGGCTGCGCAGCCTCAACAACCTGGAACGGGGCTTCATCCACCCCGGCCAGCAGCTGCGCGTCACCGGCACCGCCGCCAAGCCCGCCAAGCGGGCCACGAGCCGACCCGCCGCGACGGGGTCGCACACCGTGCGCTCCGGCGAGACGCTCTCCGGCATCGCCGCCCGCCACGACATGAGCGTCACCCGCCTGGCCAAGCTCAACGACCTGAGCACCCGCGACTTCATCCACCCGGGCAGCACGCTCAAGGTCACCGGCTCCTCGAGCCCGGCGAAGAAGGCATCGCGACCGGCGAAGAAGAACAACACCTTCGCCGGTCGCACCTACGCCGACCACATCGTCGACGCCGCCGACCGCAACCGCTCGACCCTGGCCGCCCGCTCGGTGCCCAGCCGCGACGCGACCAAGGACAAGATCACCCGGATCTCCCGCCAGCACGGCGTCGACCCCTCCCTGGCCCTGGCGATCTCCTACCAGGAGTCCGGCTGGGACCAGCGTCGGGTCTCCGTCGCCAACGCCGTCGGCGCGATGCAGGTCATCCCGAGCTCCGGCGAGTGGGCCTCGCAGATGGCCGGGCGCGACCTCGACCTGCTCGACACCGACGACAACATCACCGCCGGCGTCCTGCTCCTCAAGGTCCTCACCCAGCAGGCCGACACGACCTCCGAGGCCATCGCCGGCTACTACCAGGGCCTCGCCTCGGTGGAGAGCAACGGCATGTACGGCGACACCCAGCAGTACGTCGCCAACGTCAAGGCACTCCGAAGCCGGATGTGACGGGCTGACGCAGGGGGCGAACCTAGACTTTGGGCGTGACCACCGCATCCACGCACCCGCTCGTCGGCGATCTCGTCGACGGTCGCTACCGCGTGCTGCGCCACCTCGCCGACGGCGGGATGGCCACGGTGCTGCTCGCCACCGACACCCGGCTCGACCGGGAGGTCGCGCTCAAGGTCATGCGCCCAGACCTCGCGGCCGACGAGACCTTCGTCTCCCGCTTCCGCCGCGAGGCCCGCTCCGCCGCGCGGCTGAGCCACCCCAACGTCGTGCCCGTCTTCGACCAGGGCGAGGACGGCGGCCAGGTCTTCCTCGCGATGGAGTACGTCGAGGGACGCACCGCGCGTGCGGTGGTCGACACCGAGGGCGCGCTCACCGTCCGTGCCGCGCTCGACGTCCTCGAGCCGGTGCTCACCGGTCTGGCGGCCGCCCACGAGGCCGGCTACATCCACCGCGACGTCAAGCCCGAGAACATCCTCATCCCCGAGCGGGGCGCGATCAAGGTCGCCGACTTCGGCCTGGCCCGGGCCGTCACCTCGCAGACGACCACCGCCGAGGACGGGGTGCTCTTCGGCACGGTCGCCTACCTCTCCCCCGAGCAGGTCGAGCGCGGCATCGCCGACGCCCGCAGCGACGTCTACGCCGCCGGGCTGATCCTCTTCGAGCTGCTCACCGGGCAGCGGGCGATCGACGGCGAGTCGCCGATCCACGTCGCCTTCCGGCACGTCCACGGCTCGGTGCCGCGCCCCTCCGAGCGGGTCGAGGACCTGCCGGGCGAGCTCGACGACCTCGTCGCCCTGGCCACCGCGCGCGACCCCGACGAGCGCCCCCGTGACGCGGGCGCCTACCTCGCCGAGCTGCAGCGGGTGCGCGCCGGCCTGACGCCCCAGGAGCTCGACCGTCGACCGCACGTCGTCGCCGGAGGAGCCGCGGCCACGGCCTCGCCGCAGGGCCGGCCGGCGGGTGGCGCAGCGGCCACCGTCGCCCACCCACGCCCCGAGCGCACGCGCGCGATCGACACCGGTGCCGCGGGTGCAGCAGCAGGTGGCGCCGGCGCAGCGGGTGGCGCCTCGACCACTGCAGCGGAGCCCCCTTCGTCCCGGCGGGGGTGGCGCCGCGCGCTCGTCGCACTCCTGCTCGTCGTGGCGCTCGCCGCCGGCGGTGGCTGGTGGTGGACCCAGGAGGGCCCGGGCAGCACGGTTGTCGTGCCCGACGTCACCGGCCTCTCCCGCGCCGACGCGGAAGCCAGCCTCACGCAGGACGGCGACCTGGGCTACGTCGAGTCCTCGGCCTTCGACGAGCAGGTGCCCAAGGGCGAGGTCATCACGTCCAACCCGCCGACCGGCACCGAGCTGTCGAAGGGGTCCGACGTCACCGTCGTCGTGTCCAAGGGGCCCGAGCGCTACGAGGTCCCTGACCTCACCGGCCGCACCGCCGCCCAGGCCAGGACCACGCTCGAGCGACGCACCCTGACGGTCGGTGCGACGACGCAGGCCTGGGACGACGACGTCGCCAAGGGCCGCATCGTCTCGACGACGCCCGCCCCCGGCACCGAGGTCAAGCGCGACGCCAAGGTCGCCCTCGTCGTCTCCAAGGGCCCCGAGCCGGTGGCCGTGCCGACGGTGACCGGTCAGGGCGCCGAGGCGGCGACCGGCGCGATCGAGGAGGCCGGGCTCGAGGTCACCCGCGCCGACGACGCCTACTCGACGAGCGTGCCCAAGGGCTCGGTCATCAGCCAGTCCCCGAGCAGCGGCATGCTCCTGCCAGGTGAGACCGTGACGATCACCGTCTCCAAGGGCCCGGAGATGGTCGCCGTCCCGTCGGTCGAGGGCCTGAGCCGCTCCGCGGCGACGACCAAGCTGGAGGCCGCGGGCTTCAAGGTCGCGGTCCAGACCTTCCTCGGTGGGCCGCTCGACGAGGTGCGCGCCTCACGCCCGAGCGGCGGCACCGCCCCCAAGGGCTCGACGGTCACGATCCTCGTCGTCTGACGCACTCAGGTGGTCGCCCGACGAAGGGAGTCAGACCGCCGGCGCGTAGTGCGAGGCGTCCCCCGTGATCGAGCGGCTGCGCTCGCCGTCGATGCCGACGGGCACCTCACGGCGACGGTGACCCGCTCGAGACGGCGGGGCAGCCCGTCGTAGTTGTCCGGCGCGTAGCGCTGGGTGATCTGGTGGTCGAAGATGACGAGCTGGTCGGGCTCCCAGACGACCCGGACGACATTTTCCGGGCGGGTGACATAGCTCTGGAGGAGGCACAGGATGTCCCGGCTCGCGGTCTTCGACAGCCCGACGAAGCGGGAGACGAAGCCACCGAGGTAGAGGCCCCGCTCCCCCGTGCGGGGTGGTTGGCGGATCGACGGTCGACGAAGGGAGGCTCGTCGCCGGTGGTGGGAGTGCTGGGTCGCCGGGGGTCTGCATTGCCGTAGGGCAATGCAGGTTCAGGTCGGCCGGGCTTCGCATTGCCGTAGGGCAATGCAGGTTCAGGTCAGCGACAGAGGGCGCTGTTGACCCGCAGGAGGTCGACGTGGCGCCGCAGCGCCGGACGCAGCGACCGCGGTGCGGTCGTGACGGTGGTGCTCATGGGTGTCCGTCCTGTCATGAGGCCGGTGAGTGCCTCGCGCTTGCTCCGGCCACGACGACCGGAGCCAGGTCCTCACCCGGAGCACCCCACCGCGAGTGGAGGGTTGCCGCCCAGCAAGCCGGGGCTTGACGCTGGATCTCGTGACCTGAAGAAGAACCTACGCAGATCCATCTCCTACTGCAAAGGAAGGAGTTAACTGTCTCGCCATCCGGACCTCTCGAGTCCCCTTGCCCCGCAACGGGGCCCGGCTGACTCGACAGGTGGTTGTGTGGTCAACCGGTAGCGCCGGGTGCCGGCAGCGCCCCATGAGCGTCGCCGGTGCCCAGGGCTACCGGTTCAACACACAACCATCAGCACCACGAAGGGAGTGCCGCAGCGAGCGCGACGAAGGGTGGGGTCGACGCGAATCAAGAAAAAGTCCGGACTGCCTGCGCCCCCATGAGAGGCAGACCACGCGGTCCGGACTTTTCCCCAGCGTCGACCCCACCCTTCGGCGGGCACCCCGGTCTTCGACAGGACGGGCGAGAGGGACTCAGCCCTCGCTGAGCATCTCCGCGGTGAGGAAGGCCAGCTCCAGACTCTGCTGGTGGTTCAGGCGCGGGTCGCAGACGCTCTCGTAGCGCTTGTTGAGGTCCTCGTCGAGGATGCGCTCGGCGCCGCCGAGGCACTCGGTGACGTCGTTACCGGTGAGCTCGACGTGCAGGCCGCCCGGGACGGTACCCAGGGAGCGGTGCACCTCGAAGAAGCCACGGACCTCGTCGACGACGTCCTCGAAGTCGCGCGTCTTGAAGCCGGACGCGGACTCGAAGGTGTTGCCGTGCATCGGGTCGCAGATCCAGGTGATCATCGCCCCGGAGTCGCGGACCTTTTCGACGATGGCCGGCATGGCCTCGCGGATCCGGCCGGCCCCCATGCGGGTGATGAAGGTCAGGCGGCCGGGCTCACGCTGCGGGTCGAGCAGGTCGATGATCCGCAGCAGCTCGTCGGGGTCGGCCTTGTCGGAGACCTTCATGCCGATGGGGTTGCGGATCCGGCTGACGAAGTCGAGGTGCGCGTGGTCGATCTGCCGGGTGCGCTCGCCGATCCACAGGAAGTGCCCCGAGGTGTCGTAGAGGTTGCCGGTGCGCGAGTCGACGCGCGTCATCGGCCGCTCGTAGTCGAGCAGCAGCGCCTCGTGGGCGGACCAGAACTCGGTGGCCCGCATGGCCTCGAAGTCGACACCGCAGGCGGCCATGAAGCGCATCGCCTTGTCGATCTCGCGGGCCAGGCCCTCGTAGCGCCGGTTGGCGGCGTTGGAGACGAAGCCGACGTTCCAGTCGTGGACGCGCCGCAGGTCGGCGAAGCCGCCCTGGGTGAAGGCGCGCACGAGGTTCAGCGTCGCGGCGCTCGTGTGGTAGCCGCGCAGCAGGCGCTGCGGGTCCGGCTCGCGCGACTCGGGGGTGAAGGCGAAGTCGTTGACCATGTCGCCGCGGTAGGCGGGCAGGGTCACGCCGTCACGGGTCTCGGTGTCCTTGCTCCGCGGCTTGGCGAACTGCCCCGCCATGCGGCCCATCTTGACGACCGGCATGCCGGCGCCGTAGGTGAGGACGGCGGCCATCTGGAGCACGGTCTTGATCCGGTCGCGGATGTTGTCGGCGGTGGCGTGGACGAAGGTCTCGGCGCAGTCACCGCCCTGTAGGACGAAGGCCTCGCCGACCGACGCCGCGGCCATCCGGTCGCGCAGGTCGTCGCACTCGCCGGCGAAGACGAGCGGCGGATAGGTCGCCAGGCTCGCCACGGTCTCGTCGAGGGCGGCGCGGTCGGGCCAGCTCGGCTGCTGGGCGGCCGGCAGGTCGCTGTCGATGGTTGCGGCGGTCATGGGCGCAGGGACTGCAGTGGTCACCCGTCAAGGATAGGCCGCGACCCTCTTCGCCCCGGCACCCGTCCAGCCACAGGACGAAGGGAGGTCACTCCGGCTGGTCGAGGCCGCGGCTGATGGCGAAGCGGGTCAGCTCGACGCGGTTGTGCAGGTGGAGCTTGCCGAGGATGTTCTGCACGTGGTTTTGCACGGTGCGGTGGGAGATGACGAGGTCGGCGGCGATCTCCTTGGCCGTCATGCCCATGGCGACGTAGCGCAGGATCTCGGTCTCGCGCTCGGTGAGCTCGGGCACCGGCGAGGCCGACTCCTCCTCGGCCACGGCAGGTGCGGTGCGGGCCCGGCTGCGCATCTCGCGGAACTCGCCGAGCACCAGCCCGGCGAGCCCCGGGGTGAAGACGGCCTCCCCCGCCCCGGTGGCCATCACGGCGTCGCGGATCTCCTGCGGCGAGGCGGACTTGACGAGGTAGCCGCTCGCGCCGGCCTTGACCGCGGCGAGGACGTCGTGCTCCTCGCCGCTCGCGGAGAGGATGAGCACCTTGGTCGTCAGGTCGTTGATCGCCGTGCACACCTCGTCACCGCGCAGTTGCGGCAGGTTGAGGTCGAGCACGAGCACGTCGGGAGTGGTCGCCCGGGTGCGCCGGACGGTCGACGGGCCGTCGGCCGCGGTGCCGACGACCTCGAAGCCGGCGTCCTCGAGGTCGCGCACGAGGGCGTCCCGCCACAGCGGGTGGTCGTCGGCGACGAGGACCTTCAGGGGGGCGGTGGGCTCGCTCATGGGGCCGAGCCTGCCATGTCGCCCGTCGGCACGGTGAGCGTGACGGTCGTGCCGCCGGTGCCCGGCGAGCGCCAACTCGCGTCGCCGCCGAGGTCGAGCATGCGGCCGCGGATCGAGCTGCTCGCCCCGAGCCGCCCCTGCTCGGCCGCCTCGACGAGTCGGTCGGGGGCCATCCCCACGCCGTTGTCGCGGACGACGACCTCGAGACCGGTCTCGTCGGCGTCGAGCAGCACCCAGGCCTTGGCTCCCGCGCCTGCGTGCCGCTCGACGTTGTCGAGTGCCGCGGCGACGGCGGCCTCGACCTCACGGGCGGTCGCGGCCGGCACGGTGACCGGCCCGGCGGGCAGCACGACGTCGACCCGCGCCGAGCGAAGGGAGGCCAGCCCCGCAGCGAGGTCACGCACCTGCGAGCCGGAGTCCGCGGACGTGGAGGGCGACGAGGCGTCGATGGCCGCCGCCGGCTCGACGCGCGTGATGAGCGTGCGCAGCGAACGTTCCTGGTCCGCGGCGAGGTCGGCCAGGGCCTCCCCTTCGCCCCCGAGCTGACGACCGCGACGGTTGATCATCGCCAGCGCCTGCAGCACGCCGTCGTGGACCTCGCGCCCGATGCGCTCCCGCTCGGCCAGCCGCTCACTGGCCGCGAGAGCCTGCTCGAGACGCTTCTGGCTCTCGCGGGCCAGCTGCACGGCCAGGCCGACGAGGATCCCGAGGATGTAGAGCAGGAAGATGTTGTGCCAGGTCAGCTGGCCGGGGTGCTCGGCCTGGATGAGGTTGGCCGTGGCGATGACGGTGGCCGCCAGGACGCCGCCGCGGATCCCGCTGAGCAGAGCGCCGGCCATCACCGAGGCCGCGCTCCACACCCCCGGGACCGTGGAGATGCCGGCGCTCACCTCGACGGGGTCGTAGACCTCGCTGGTCAGGAAGATGCCGATGCAGGCGATGGCCAGCTCGACGGCGATGGCCACCCACGTCGGTCGCGGCAGCAGCGGCGCGGCGACCGACCACGCGAGCGCGACGACGAAGAAGACGACGATCGGCCACCACAGGATGACGTGCTCGCGGTGGACGCCCACGAGGATGCCGGCGTAGACGAGCGCGACGAAGCGGTAGAGCGCCAGTCCCCGGCCCCCGGCGCTGTCGATGAGCGGCGACGGGTTGTAGTGCCGCCGCAGCGCGCTCGACCCGGGGTCGATGACCACGGCCTACAGACCGTCCTTGCCGTCGGCGGACCAGGGGTCGTTGCCGTCGGCGCGCTCGAGCGCGTCCTCGAGCTCGGGCACGGCCCGCCCGGGCCGGGCGGCCTCCTGCAGCTCGCGTGCGCGACGACGAGCCTTGGTGAGCAGCTTTTCCTTCATCGACGTCGCGTACATGTCGACGTACTCCTGGTCGGACAGCTGCATCAGCTCGTACATGATCTCGTCGGTGACGGAGCGCAGGACGAAGCGATCGCCCTCCATGCCCTCGTAGCGGGAGAAGTCGAGCGGTGCACCGATCTTGACGCCGATGCGTCGGATGTTGGGGATGATCTGGCCGGTCGGCTGCGCCTTGTCGGTGTCGATCATCGCCACGGGGATCACCGGGACGCCGGCCGTCAGGGCCATGCGGGCGACGCCGGTGCGGCCGCGGTAGAGGCGCGAGTCGGGCGAGCGGGTGCCCTCGGGGTAGAGACCGAGCAGGTCGCCGGTGTCGAGCACGCGCAGGCCGGCGTTGAGTGCCGCCTCGCTCGCCTTGCCGCCGCTGCGGTCGATCGGCAGCTGCCCGACGCCGCGGAAGAAGGCCGCGGTGAGCCAGCCCTTGATGCCGGGGCCGGTGAAGTAGTCGCTCTTGGCGAGGAAGGTGACTCGGCGGTCGACGACCAGCGGCAGGAAGATCGAGTCCGAGAAGGACAGGTGGTTGCTGGCCAGGATCGCCGGCCCCTCCTTGGGAATGTGCTCGATCCCCTCGACCCACGGCCGGAAGAGCACCCTGAGCACGGGCCCGATGAAGACCCTCTTGAGCATCCAGTACAGCACTGCCGCATCACCTCCAGATCGCTGCGAACTCTACGGTAACGAGCGGGTGGATGGCGCGTGCGAGACTGTCCACGAGCGAGCACCCCGAGACACGGCGACGGAGCACGAGATGGTCGAGCGTCAGCACCCCGACGAGGAGGACGTCGACGCGGCCTTCGCCTCGATCGTCGCCCGCTGGGACGACGAGCTGCCGACCGAGGACCTGCCCGACCACGAGCACCCGGGGCCCCCGGTCGACCCCACCCCGACCGCGCGCCGGCAGAGCACCGGCGACGTCCGCGGCGCACTGCGTCCCCGCGACCCCCGGCCCGACACCGACGAGCCCCGCTCCCCTGCCGCCGACGAGCCGGCCGTCCCGTGGCGGGTCGACCCGACCCACTCCGTCGCCGACGCCCTGCTGTCCTCCGACGACGACCCGGGTCAGGCCGACGACGGTGAGGGCTTCACCCCGTCTCCCCCGGCCCCGTTGCCGCCGCGCACCGACCGCCTCTTCTGGGGGGCGCTGCTCGGCCTCGTCCTGGGGCCCCTCCTCCTCGTCTGGCTGGTCGCCACCCGCCCCGACTCCGGAGGATGGCTCACCGCCGTCGCGATCGCGCTCGTCGTGGGCGGCTTCGCCTGCCTGGTCCTGCGCCAGCCGAGCAACCGCGACGACGACCCGACCAACGGCGCCCGGGTCTGACGCACCCGCTGCGCTCCCGGCTCGCCGGCTCGTCCGTCAGCCGGTGACCGTGACCCGCGGCCCGGTCAGCTCCGTGGTCTCGACATCAACCCACACCGGTCGGTGGTCGGTGCCGGCCGTGAGGTCCTCCGCCACCCACGGCACGTCGCGGTGCGGCAGCACCCGCACGTCGGGCGTGGCGAAGACGACGTCGAGCACGTGCTCGGGCCGCCTGGAGGGGAAGGTCGGCTCGAGCGGGCTCACCGGCCGCATCGCCCCGCCGAAGAGCTGCCAGGCGGCCCCGTCGTCCTGCTCGTTGAGGTCACCGGCGAGCAGCGCCGGACCGGGCTGGGCGGCGAGGTGCGCCATGATCTCGCGGGCGTGCTCGAGGCGCTCGTCGCCGTCGAGCCCGAGGTGGACGCTGGCGACGGACACCGCCGTGCGGCCGAAGGGAGCCACCCGCGTCACCGCGAAGCCGCGCCGGTCGCGCCGGGTCCGGTACGGCAGTCGGTGGTGAGTCACGGAGACGACATTGGTGCGCAGGTGGGTCAGCACGCTCGTCTGCCCGGCGCGCTGGTCGCGCCCGGACCACACGAGCCCGCAGCGGCGGGCGAAGTCCGCGATCCGGTGGTCGACCGGCCCGATCCACGGCACCTCCTGCAGGCACAGCACGTCGGGGTCGATGGCCCGGACCGTGCGGGCGAGCGCCGCGACGTCGTCCTGCAGCGCACGCACGTTGTAGGAGGCGACGCGCAGGCTCACACCTGCTCCTCGGCCCCCAGTGACGCCGCCCCGATGAGCCCCGCGTCCGGACCGAACCGCGCCGCGACGATGCTCGCCGCCGGGCGGTAGCCGCGACCGGTCAGCTGGCGCGCGAAGGTGTCGCGGGCCGGGTCGAGCAGCAGGTCGCCGGCGGCACTCACGCCACCACCGATGACGAAGATCTCCGGGTCCAGCGCCGCCGCGAGGTTGGCGATGCCGACCCCGAGCCAGTGCCCGATCTCGGCGAGCAGCTCCACCGCCGTGGCGTCGCCGGCCTTTGCCGCCTCGGTGATCATCGGTCCGGTGAGTGAGGCCGGGTCGCCCCCGACGTGGGCGAGCAGGTCGGTGGCCATCGGGGAGTTGGCCATCGCCAGGCCACGGGCCTCGCGCACCAGGGCATTGCCCGAGGAGTACTGCTCCCAGCAGCCACGGTTGCCGCACTCGCAGCGCTGTCCACCCGGCACGACCTGCATGTGGCCGAACTCGCCGGCGATGCCGTAGCGACCGCGCACCAGGTGGCCCCCGACGATGATGGCGCCGCCGATGCCGGTGCCGAGGGTGATCATCACGGCGTGCGTCGCCCCGCGGGCGGCCCCGAAGCGGTGCTCGGCCCACAGGGCGGCGTTGGCGTCGTTGTCGATGGAGATCGGCAGGTCCAGGCGCTGGCCGAGGGCCTCGCGCAGCGGTTCGTTGCGCCACGACAGGTGGGGTGCGAAGACGACCGTCGAGCGGTCGGCGGCGACGAAGCCGGCGGCCCCGACCCCCACGGTGCTCGGCGCCTCGACCTCGGCCTCGTCGGCGAGGCGGCGCAGCTCCTCGATGACCTCGACGATGGTGTCCTCGACGACGCGCGGCGCGTTGGACCGGTCGGGGGTGTCGCGTCGGGTGCGCACGAGGATGCGCCCGTCCGCGTCGAGGACACCGCCGGACACCTTGGTGCCGCCGATGTCGATGCCGATGCTCGTGGTCATGCGTGGGCCTCCCGGGCCAGGGTCGCGGCCCCGACGATGCCGGCGTCGTTGCCGAGGGTCGCCGGGACGATCTGCGGCGCGGGGCGGTGGCCCCGTCCGATGAGGTGTCGCGCGAAGGACGCGCGCGCCGGATCGATGAGCAGGTCCCCCGCGTCAGCGACGCCGCCGCCGACGACGACCAGACGTGGGTCGAGGACCGCGCAGATCGAGGCCAGGCCCTGCCCGAGCCGGGCACCGAGGTCCTCGAGCAGCTCGATGCTCGCCCCGTCGCCCTGCTGCGCCAGCTCGGTGACGTCCTGACCGGTGAGGGCCTCGGGGTCGCCGCCGCACCGCTCGCGCAGCGCGGCCCCGATGGGCGAAGGGGAGGTCACCAGCTCGCGCGCGGAGCGCACCAGGGCGGTGCCGGAGGCGAAGACCTCGAGGCAGCCGGAGTTGCCGCAGCCGCACCGCGGGCCGCTGGGGTCGAGGGCGACGTGCCCGATCTCGCCACCGATGCCGAAGGCCCCCTGCAGGAGCCGGTCGTCGACGATGCAGCCGCCGCCGACCCCGGTGCCGACGGTGACGAGCACCATGTCGTCGCAGTCGCGGCCGGCGCCGTGGCGGTACTCGCCCCAGGCGGCGGCGTTGGCGTCGTTGTCGACGACGACGTCACGCTCGACGAGCGCGCCGACCTCCTCAGCCAGGTCGAGGTCGCGCCAGGGCAGGTTGGGGGCGAACCACACGTGTCCGCGCCGGGAGTCGACGAAGGCGGCACAGGCCATGCCGACCCCGACGACCTCGTCGGGGGCCTCCTGCTCGAGGGACCGCACGAGCCCGGCGGTCGCCTCGATGATCGCCGCGGTGTCGTCCGCGGGGGTGGCGACCTGCTGCCGCTGGGTGATCCGCCCGCGCTCGTCGACGAGCGCCCCGGCGATCTTGGTCCCGCCGATGTCGATGCCGATGGCCGTCGTGCTCATGCCCCGCTCACTCCTTCGTCGGCCGCACCGGCCTCGTCGTCGTGGACCTCGACCCGCTCCCCGCGGGAGCGCAGGGGGACGTGCGGGGGCGCCTCGTCGAGCTCGACCCCGAGCGCTCCGCTCACGGCCGCCGAGCCGAAGGCCGCCCGGGTGAGCGCCTCGGCGAGCAGGCTGGCACCGGTCATGGCGCGCCGGGTCGTCGCGTCGTCGAGCCGGCGCAGGTCCTCGCCGAGGCCCTCGAGGTCGACCTCGGAGAGCACCCGCAGCAGCTGCACGACGACGTCCTCGGCGTCCGGTGTCTGCTCCTGGTCAGCCACGGGGCCACACCGCCTCGTCGGGGGTCATCGTCACGGTGAGGACCCCGCCGGCGACGCCCGCACGCGCGATCTCGCAGCGCCGCAGGACCGAGGGCAGCAGCACCCGTCGGCTGCGCCCGGCGCACCCGAGGACGAGCTCGTCGTCGTGCCGGACGAGGTCGAGGTCGGCCGCCCGCACGCCCGGCAGGTCGATCACCAGGTGCCAGGCGCCGCTGCCGTCGTCCGGCCGCTCGACGCGCAGCCCGTGGTCGGGGGCCGGGTCGGTCAGGTGCTCGACGCCCGCACCTCCGGGTGGGTGGACCGCGGTGAGGCGACGCCCCATGAGCGCGAGGAAGACCTCGGCGTCGGCTCGCCGGGCCGCGCCGACGGGACCGGCGGGTGCGGCGAGGTGCAGGGCGGTCTGCGCCGGGTCGGCGAGCGCCGTGTCGAGAGCGTCGAGCAGGGCGGCTCCCTCGCGCAGCGCCGCGAGCACGGGGGCGTCGGGCTGCGGGAGCGTGCCGATGCCGTCGGGTGCCACGAGCACCTCCCAGCGCGCGATGACGGGGACGAAGGCGCTCATCGCTCGAGCCACCCGCTGGGGTGCGTCGAGCAGTCGGGCGACCTCGACGTCGACCTCGACGACGATCTCGTGGTCGTCGGCCGCGGCCTGCTCGAGCTGGCGAGCCAGCCGCAGCAGCGCCGGCAGCTCGGCCGGCAGGATCCGCGCGATGAGGTCGGCGACGACGGGCGAAGGGAGGTCCAGTGCCGTGAGCAGCCGGTCGAGGAGGTCCTCGACCGCCACGACGACCGGGTCGGGCGCGCCGTGCTGGGGCGCGGGTCGCACGACCGCGTGGTGCGGGGTCAGTGCGGCGAGCACCCGGGAGGCGACGTCGGGTCCGTGGTCACCGCCACCGACGACGAGGTGGGCGCGCACGGTCCTCTCAGGCCTCGGCGCGCTTCTTGAGGTCACGCAGCGCGGTGTCGACGATGACCTTCTCGGCCTTGCGCTTGAGCATGCCGAGCATCGGCACCTTGAGGTCGACGGTCAACTCGTAGATGACCTCGGTACCGCCGTCGGCCGTGGCGCTCAGCGTGTAGGAGCCGTCCATCGCCTTGAGCATCGTCGCCTCGACGAGGGTCCACGAGGCGACACCCTGACCGTCCTCGGCGACGTCCCACGTGTAGTCGAGGGTGTAGGTGTCCTGGATCGGGCCGGCGTCGAGGCTGAAGGAGGCGGTGTCGGGCCAGCCGTCGCCGTCCTCGGTGAGGATCTCGACCTGTCGGATCTCCTTGGCCCACTCCGGGTAGGCCTCGAGGTCGGCGATGATGTCAAGGACGTCGCCGGGCGAGGCGTCGACGACGGTGCTGGAGCGGGTGCTGTCGGCCATGCGGGCGAGACTATCGCGTGCGACCCTCGAGCCGGTCCTTGATGTGGTTGAGCCCGCTCTTCCACCGGCGCCGGTGCTCCCGAGACCACCGCGCGGCGCCGCGACCGTGCTCACCGTGGACGAAGTGGTGGACGATCGTGCCGCCGTGCCCGGCCTCCAGCCAGATCTCCATCCGCCCGACGACGTCACCCTGCACGCGCCAGCGCACCCCCTTCGCCCCGCGGTCCTGCACGACCTCCCGGTGCAGCCCCGGCCACAGCCCGTCGAGCACCCCGGGGGCATCGAGCTCGGCCCGCACCACGTGCGGCGCAGCGCGCACATAGGTCTCGTCGACGATGTCGACGAGGGGTACCTGACGACGCAGGAGCACGGAGGGTCCTTCCGGTGACTCGGTCGTGGACGGGGGCGAGGAGAACAGTATGGCCACCATCACGGGCACGACCTCCTGACGCACCCCGTCGCGCGGGTAGGCTCCACGCGAGCCAGCCTCCCCGCAGGTGCAGCCGGACGGCGAACGAAGGAGATCCCCGTGAACGACAGCACGATGCCCCGCCTCATCGAGGGCAACCCCACCGACTCCCTGGCAGACCTGCCGGGCCGCAACGCGGACAAGGACCCGCAGCGGGTCGCCTTCAGCGTCAAGGAGTCGGGCGCGTGGCGTGACGTGACCGCCGCGCAGTTCAACCTCGAGGTGCGCGCCCTCGCCAAGGGCCTCATCGCCCAGGGCCTCGAGCCCGGCGACCGCCTCTCGATCATGGCCCGCACCCGCTACGAGTGGACCGTCCTCGACTTCGCGACCTGGGTCGCCGGCGGTGTGCCGGTGCCGATCTACGAGACGAGCTCCGCCGAGCAGGTCGAGTGGATCGTCAAGGACTCCGGCACCCGCTTCCTCGTCGTCGAGACGACCAAGCACGCCGCGGTCGCCGACGAGGCCCGCGCCAACCTCACCGGTCTCGACCAGGTCTTCATCATCGACAACGGCGACCTCGACACGATCGTCGCCGCCGGCTCGGACGTCACCGACGAGCAGCTCGAGGAGCGCATCGCCGGTCAGGATCGCGCGACCATCGCGACGATCATCTACACCTCGGGCACGACCGGTCGCCCCAAGGGCTGCGAGCTGACCCACGACAACTTCCTCGGCCTCACCGAGAACACCATCGCCAAGCTCGGCGACGTGCTCAACAAGGACGACGCGTCGACGCTGCTCTTCCTCCCCCTCGCGCACGTCTTCGCCCGCTTCATCGAGGTCCTCGCGGTCACCGCCGGCCGCCGGATGGGCCACAGCGCCGACATCGCCAACATCCTCGACGACTTCCAGGCCTTCCGGCCCACCTTCATCCTCGCCGTGCCGCGCGTCTTCGAGAAGATCTACAACAAGGCCAACGAGACCGCCGTCGCCGGAGGCAAGGGCAAGATCTTCGCCCGCGCCTCCGATGTCGCCATCGCCTGGTCCGAGGCCCAGGACACCGGCTCGGTCCCGCTGAAGATCAAGGTGCAGCACGCGGTCTTCGACAAGCTGGTTTACAGCACGCTGCGGGCCAAGATGGGCGACAAGGTCGAGTACGCCGTCTCCGGCGGCGCCCCGCTCGGCACCCGTCTGGGGCACTTCTTCCGCGGCATCGGCGTGACGATCCTCGAGGGCTACGGCCTCACCGAGACGACCGCCCCCGCGACGGTCAACATCCCGGGCAAGGTCAAGATCGGCACCGTCGGCCCGCCGCTGCCCGGCGTCTCGCTGCGCATCGCCGACGACGGCGAGGTCCTCATCAAGGGCGTCAACGTCCTGCACGGCTACCACGACAACGAGAAGGCCACCCTCGAGGCGCTCCAGGACGGGTGGTTCAGCACCGGTGACCTCGGCGAGCTCGACTCCGACGGCTACCTGAAGATCACCGGCCGCAAGAAGGAGATCCTCGTGACCGCGGGCGGCAAGAACGTCGCCCCCGGTGTCCTCGAGGACCGCCTGCGGGCGCACCCGCTCATCAGCCAGTGCCTCGTCGTCGGCGACGGCAAGCCCTTCATCGCCGCGCTCGTGACGATCGACGAGGAGATGCTGCCGGGCTGGGCCGCCAACAACGGCCTCGGCGCGCTGACCGTCGAGCAGGCCCGCACCAACGAGACCGTCCTGGCCGAGATCCAGGGCGCCGTCGACGAGGCCAACAAGGCCGTCTCCAAGGCCGAGTCGATCCGCAAGTTCTCGGTGCTGTCCGAGGACTTCACCGAGGACAACGGCACCCTCACCCCGTCGATGAAGCTCAAGCGCAACATCATCATGCGCGACTTCGAGGACGAGGTGGAGGCGCTCTACGGCAGCTGACCGACCGGCCGGCCGGTGCGCGGGTCAGCCCGCGTGCCGGCGCAGGTCGTCGTAGTCCGAACGAGGCTCGTGCACCGCACGGGCCTCGTTTGCCGTCTCGGCGCTCACCAGGCCCGCGGCGATGAGCCGCGAGACCACCTCGCGCTCGCGCCGGTCGAGCGGCAGCAGCTGTGGGTCCGGGTCAGCGAGGGTGGCCGGGCTCCCCAGCGCCGTCACCATGCAGTCGGCGCAGCCGACGTCCCGGACCGGGCAGGTGCCGCAGTCGATCGTCAGCGGCAGTGGTCGACGGGTCATGTCCGTCACCTCCTCGTCGTCGCCGGGTCTCTCCCGACACCGACCACGCTAGGAGCGACCCCCGACAGCCCTCCCGACGCGGGTGGTGAGTGGGACCGACGCGGGAGCGGGCGAAGGGTGGGGCGGCGACGTCAAGCCGAAGTCCGGCACGACAACAGGCGGCCGCAGGAGGACGAAGGGACTTCGGCAGTGTCGCCCCACCCTTCGTCCGCGACCAACCCGCCTCCGTTCGTCCGCTCGCGTGTCTCCGCGTCAGCAGACGGTGAGGCGGCGGCCGTGGCCGTGGGTCCAGCCGACGGCCGAGCCGTCGAGGCCGAGGCAGAAGTCGCTGCCCTCCCCCGCGCAGGTGGCGGTCGCGGTGACGTCGGGCAGCACGGAGGCGCCCTCGTTGGAGACCCAGTGGGCACGGCCGCCCGCGGCGCGGACGCGGGCGACGACGTCGTGGGCCAGCTGCTGCCACTGCCTCCGGCCCGCGTCGTCGAGGTAGGCGATGACCGCCGAGTGGAAGAGGACGAGGGTCGCGTCGGGTGCCTGGGACCGCGCCCGGTCGACGACCGCGTCGAGGTCGGCGAGCAGGTCGCCGCGGGTGATGTCGACGGGCGCGTCGGCGACCACCCGGCAGGCCGCGGCCAGCCGGGTCCGGCGGTCCTCGTGCTCCGGCCACACGAGCGTCTCGAGCCAGCGTGCCGTGTCCGGCACGGACAGGTCGAGCGGGTTGAGGTCGATGCCGCCGCGCCAGACGACCTCCGGGAGCGAAGGGGGGATCGCCGCCGGTCCACGCACGGTGCAGTCGAGGACGACCGGTGAGGGACCCGACGACGGGTCGACCCGGGCGACCTGCGCCCCGGCGTCGTCGAGGTAGCGGTAGGACCAGCGGTCCGGGTGCAGGCACAGGCCGGCGCTGGCACCGACCTCGAGGAGGGCCAGCGGGCCCGCGAGGCCTCCGAGCACCGGCAGCAGCGTCGCGCACCGAGCGACCTCGTTGGTCTGGGTGGACCGGGCGAGGACCGTCTCGCGCACCTGCGGCCACCGCGTCAGGAGGGTCTCGCGCAGGGCGCCCGGGTCGGCGTAGCCGGACGGCGTCACCGCACGGTGCCACCGGGCGGCCGCGAAGACGAGATTGGGCTGGCGCTTGGCGCTCGGCAGCTGCTCGAGCAGGGCGAGGACCTCCGGGTCGTCGGCGACGCCGGCGGCCCACAGCTCGAAGGTGCGCGACTCCCCCTTCGCCTCCTGCTGGGCGAAGTGCCGGTAGAAGTCGACCACGTCCGCCAGATCATCCATCGCGCGCATGCGGGCACCCTCCCACGCCGCGCCTCACGGACGTTGTCGGGGGCGGCACCTACGGTCGTCGGCATGGAGGTCGTCCAGGACAGGCTCGGTGATCTCGGCACACCGCTGGCCGAGGTCACCTTCGTCGTCGTCGACCTCGAGACGACGGGCGGGTCGGCCCGCGACTGCGGCATCACCGAGATCGGTGCGGTCAAGGTGCGCGGCGGCGAGGAGCTCGGCGAGCTGCAGACCTTCGTGAACCCCGGCGAGCCCATCCCGGCCTTCATCCAGTCGCTCACCGGCATCACCGACGCGATGGTCGCCGACGCACCCCGGGCCGGTGAGGCGGTCGCGAGCTTCCTCGAGTTCGCCCGCGGTGCGGTGCTCGTCGCGCACAACGCCGGCTTCGACATCGGCTTCCTCAAGGCGGCCTGCGCCGCCCACGACCTGCGCTGGCCCGGCCACACCGTCCTCGACACCGTGCGGCTGGCGCGGCAGGTCGTCTCCCGCGACGAGGTGGCCAACCACAAGCTGGGCACCCTCGCCCGTTACTTCGGCGCGAGCACGACACCCGACCACCGTGCCCTGCACGACGCCCGCGCGACCGTCGACGTGCTGCACGGCCTCATCGGGCGCCTCGGCTCGGTCGGGGTGCACACGCTCGAGGAGCTGAGCTCCTACACCTCCCGGGTCAGCGACGAGTTGCGCCGCAAGCGCCACCTCGCCGACGGGCTCCCGTCGGCACCCGGCGTCTACGTCTTCAAGGACGAGCGCGGCGAGCCGCTCTACGTCGGCACCTCCGTCGACATCCGCGCGCGGGCCCGCAGCTACTTCACCGCCTCCGAGCAGCGTCGGCGCATGGGCGAGATGGTGCGCCTGGCCACCGAGATCACCCCCATCGTGTGCGCGACGACGCTCGAGGCCCAGGTGCGCGAGCTGCGCCTCATCGCCGCCCACAAGCCGCGCTACAACCGCCGCTCGCGCCACCCCGAGCGGGCCTGGTGGCTCAAGCTCACCGACGAGACCTTCCCCCGGCTGTCGATCGTGCGCTCGGTCGGCCCCGACGACCTCGCCCATGCCGGCCCCTTCGGCACCCGCGCCTCGGCCGAGGAGGCCATGGCCGCGCTCCACGACGCCGTCCCCCTGCGCCAGTGCCTGACCCGGCTCTCCCCGCGACGTCCGACGTCGGCCTGCGCCCTCGCCGACATGGGCCGGTGCTCGGCGCCGTGTACCGGCGAGGTGCCCGTCGAGGACTACGCGGTGACCGTCGCCGAGGCCGCCGCCGTGCTCGTCGGCGACTCCCGGGCCGCGGTCGCCGCGCTGCGCGAGCGGATGGCCGCGCTCTCCTCCCAGGAGCGCTTCGAGGAGGCCGGGGCCCTGCGTGATCGCCTGGCCGACCTCGTGCGCGCGGCCTCCCGCAGCCAGCGGGCCACCCCGCTCGCCTCGACCGCCGAGCTCGTGGCCGCGCGGCGGACCGCCCACGGCGGGTGGGACCTCGTGTGCGTGCGCCACGGCCGCCTCGCCGGCAGCTCCCACTCCCCCGTCGGCGCCGACCCGATGCCCTACGTCGCCGCGCTGCGGGCCAGCGCCGAGGTCGTCGCCCCGCCGACCGGCCCGGGCACCAGCGCGCTGCCCGAGGAGACCGAGCTCGTCCTGCGCTGGCTCGAGGCCGAGGGCACCCGGCTGGTCGACATCGACGGCGAGTGGACCTGCCCGGTCGGGGGTGCCGCCGCGGCCCATCGCGAGCTGGCCCCTGCTCTAGGGTGGGCCTCGTGATCACAGCCATCGTCCTCATCCACGCTGACACCGCCCGCATCCCCGAGGTGGCCGAGACCGTCGCCGACCTCGACGGCGTGAGCGAGGTCTACTCCGTGGCGGGCGACGCCGACCTCATCGCGATGGTCCGCGTGCACGAGCACGAGGAGCTCGACGACGTCATCGCCGGCCGCCTCAACAAGGTCCCCGGCATCGTCGACACCTCGACACACATCGCCTTCCGCGCCTACAGCCGACACGACCTCGACGCCGCCTTCAGCATCGGCCTCGAGTAGTCAGGGACCGCAGCAGCCAGCCCGCGAGCGGTCGGGCCCTCGAGCGATCCGGCAGGGGCGTCAGGCGCCCTGGCCCTCCGTGCGCGTGGCACTCACCCAGCGCTGCAGCTGCTCGGCGGCCCGACCCGAGTCGAGGACGGCCTCGACCGTGTCCATGCCCGCCCGGATCGCAGCCACCGGCTCGCCGGGCTGCTCGTCGCCCTGCTGGGCCAGGCCGACCGCGGCGCCGGCGTTGAGCACGACGGCGTCACGGACCGGCCCCCGCTCCCCGGCGAAGAGCCGCCGCGCCACCTCGGCGTTGACGTCGGCATCGCCACCGCGCAGGGACTCCAGCGGGCTGCGGGTCAGGCCCAGCTCCTCGGGTGTCACGTGCACCTCGCGGACCTCGCCGCCGGCGACCCACCAGACGTGGGAGCCGTCGGCGACCGTCAGCTCGTCGAGCCCGTCGTCGCCGCGGAAGACCAGCGCCCGGGTGCCGCGCTCGGCGAACACCCCGGCCATGAGCGGTGCGATCCGGGCGTCGGCCACGCCCACGACGGAGTAGGTCGGCCGGGACGGGTTGGTCATCGGGCCGAGGACGTTGAGGGCGGTGCCGATGCCCAGGTCGCGACGCGGGACGGCGGTGTGGCGGAAGGACGGGTGGAAGGTCTGGGCGAAGCAGAAGGTGATGCCGGCCTCGTCGGCCACCCGGCCGACGTCCTGGGGGCTCAACGTCAGGTTGACCCCGAGGGACTCGAGCACGTCGGCGGAACCGGACGTGGACGACGCGGCGCGGTTGCCGTGCTTGACGACCCGCACCCCCGTCGCGGCGATGCAGATCGACGACATCGTCGAGATGTTGACCGTGCCGGCCATGTCGCCGCCGGTGCCGACGATGTCGAGGGTCGGGCCCGAGACCTCGATCGGCAGCGCGTGCTCCAGCATGACGTCGGCCAGCGCCCGCAGCTCGGTGACGGTCTCCCCCTTCGCCCGCAGGGCCACGAGGAAGCCGGCGATCTGCGCCGGGGCGGCGTCGCCCGACATCATCTCGCGCATCGCCCACGAGGTCTCGTCGGACCCGAGGTCACGCCCCGACAGCAGCTGGGTGAGGACGCCCGACCAGGTGGGGGTGTCCGCCGCGCTCATCGGGCGGCCACACCCCGGGCGAGATCGGCCACCGCGTCGGCGAGGGCGATCGCGTCGATGGGGTGGGAGACGGCAGCGTCGGCCATCGACCAGGTGGCGAGCCACCCGTCCTGGGGCCGCCCGGTGACGACGAGGACCGGGGGGCAGTCGTGGATCTCGGACTTGAGCTGACGGCACAGGCCCAGCCCGCCGAGCTTGGCCGCCTCGCCGTCGAGCACGAGCACGTCGGCCTCACCGGCCTCGACGGCCTCGATGACGGCAGCCGGTGTGGCGCACTCGCGCCACGCGCTCACCTCGACGTCACGGGCCGGCCGGCGGCCCACCGCGGCGCGCACGGCGTCACGGGTGGTGATGTTGTCGCTGTACAGGAGCACCCGCACGGAGACGGAGGGGCCCTCTCCGGCAGAGGCTGCCGGGGCGGAGGGGGTCGCTGACAAGGTACCGGTCATGCTCCAGAGCGTAGCGGTGACCCACCCCACGAGACTCGCGGAGGGGGGTGGCGCACATGCGCTCGCAGTTGAGGACATAATGGGCCCGTGGCCACTGCAACCTCCCTGCCTTCAAACGTGTCCGGGCACACCGCCGCCGACCCCGCGATGGGTCCGGTCAGCCGCCCCAACATGGTGTCCGTCGGCACCATCGTCTGGCTGTCCAGCGAGCTGATGTTCTTCGCCGCGCTCTTCGCGATCTTCTTCACGGTCCGGTCGCTGCGTCCGGACCTGTGGGAGCACAACATCGAGCTGCTCAACGTGCCCTTCGCGGCCGCCAACACCCTGATCCTCGTGATCTCGTCGGTGTGGTGCCAGCTCGGTGTCCTCAAGGCGGAGCACGGGCAGAAGTCGCGGACCGGGTCGCTGCTCAACATCGCCGGCTGGGGCATGCGTGAGTGGTATGTCCTCACCTACATCTTCGGTGCGGTCTTCGTCTCCGGTCAGGTCCTCGAGTACGCCACCCTCGTCTCCGAGGGCGTGACGATCTCGACCGACTCCTGGTCCTCGATCTTCTACCTGACGACGGGCCTGCACGGCATCCACGTCACCGGTGGCCTCATCGCCTTCCTGCTGATCATCGGGCGGACCTACACGACGCGCACCTACAGCCACGCGCAGCAGACCGGTGCGGTCGTCACGTCCTACTACTGGCACTTCGTCGACGTCGTGTGGATCGCCCTCTTCGCCGCCATCTACCTCCTCGGCGCGTGATCGACGTGCGCCTCCCCCTGCCCCGTACCCGTCGTTCCCAGAGGAGCGGACCCTCCATGCCCACCCTCTCTCGCCGTCACCCCGCGGCGATCGCCCTGCTGATCATGCTCGGCCTCTTCGTCACCGGCACGGCCTATGCCGCCGTCGCCCCCCAGCAGACCGAGGCCACGGTCACCAGCTCCGACAGCGTCGCCAACGGCAAGAAGCTCTTCGTGGCCAACTGCGCGACCTGCCACGGCGCCAACGGCCTGGGCATCAAGGACGCCGGCCCGAGCCTCGCCGGTGTCGGTGCGGCGTCGGTCGACTTCCAGATGGGCACCGGCCGCATGCCGATGGCCGCCCCCGGCGTGCAGGCCCCCTCCAACATCAAGGTGAAGTTCACCGACGAGGAGATTTCGGACATCGCCGCCTACGTCTCCACCCTCGGCGCCGGCCCGTCCGTGCCCGACGCGGAGTACACCGACGGCTCGAAGGGCGACCCGGGCAAGGGTGGCCAGATCTTCCGCGTCAACTGCGCCATGTGCCACAACAGCGCCGGCGCCGGTGGCGCCCTCACCCGCGGCAAGGACGCCCCCAAGGTCAGCGACGTCTCCGGCAAGCACATCTACGAGGCCATGGTGACCGGCCCGCAGAGCATGCCGGTCTTCAACGACACCAACATCTCCCCCGAGGGCAAGCGCGACGTCATCGCCTACATCGAGGCGCAGCAGGAGGCCGGCAACCCCGGCGGCAACCCGCTCGGCAGCCTCGGCCCGGTGCCCGAGGGCCTCTTCGCCTGGACCATCGGCTTGGGGCTCCTCGTGGGCTTCGCCGTCTGGCTCGGCCAGAAGTCCGCCTGACAGACCTGACAACTCGCCACACAGACAGGACCGACAACAGATGAGTGAGCACACCCCGACAGGGGCAACGCCGCAGGAGCCCTCCGGCTCCGAGCCGGCGCGCCTCGACCAGGGCCACGTGCAGGGCTCCGGTGGTATCCCGGAGCGGTTCAGCAACCCCGGGCTGCCGCCCCACGTGCTGCGCAACGCCGACCGTGACGACAAGGCGGCCAAGCGGGCCGAGCGTCAGGTGGCTGCGCTCTTCACGCTGTCGATCCTCGGCACGCTGCTCTTCGTCGTCTCGTACTTCATCGTCGACGTCGACGACACCGTGTGGGTGCCCTTCACCAACGAGATGAGCCTGGCCAACCTGCTCCTCGGCCTCGGACTGGCCTTCTCCCTCCTCGGCATCGGCCTCGGCGCGGTCCACTGGGCCAAGACGCTCATGCCCGACACCGAGGTCGTCGAGATGCGTCACCCGATGCGCTCCGCGGAGGCCGACCGTCAGGCCTTCGTCGACACGATGCTCGACGGCGCCGAGTCCTCGCAGCTGACGCGTCGTCCGCTGCTCAAGGCGACCTTCGCCGGGGCCATGGGCCTCTTCGCGCTCCCCCTCGTCGTCCAGCTCGTCGGCTCGCTCGGCCCGCTGCCCAAGAACGACCTCTCGGTCACCTTCTGGAACGGCGAGAAGGGCGAGGACGGCACCTACACGCCGAAGAAGCGGCGCCTGCACAGGGACCCCGAGGACACCCCGATCAAGCCGGGCGACGTCACCATCGGATCGGTCTTCCACATCCAGCCCGAGGGCCTGCTCGAGCGTCCCGACTTCCTCGACGAGATGAGCAAGGCCTCCGTCCTGCTCATGCGCCTGAACCCCGAGGACTTCCAGGACACCGACAAGGGCCGCAAGGCCCGCGAGTGGGGCTACCAGGGCATCGTCGCCTACTCCAAGGTGTGCACCCACGTCGGCTGCCCGGTCGGCCTCTACGAGCAGACGACGCACCACCTGCTCTGCCCCTGTCACCAGTCCACCTTCGACGTGACCAACGACTGCGAGGTGATCTTCGGTCCCGCCGGGCGCCCCCTGCCGCAGCTGAAGATCACCGTCGACAGCGAGGGTTACCTCATCGCTGACCAGCCCTTCCAAGAGCCGGTCGGCCCGAGCTTCTGGGAGCGTGGTTGATCGTGACCGCCAATGCCCGTCCCGCAGACGGCCTGCGCACCGGTGACGCACCGGCAGGGCCCTCCTACTCTCCCGGGGTGAAGAAGGTCGGCGGCGTCGCCGGCTGGATCGACGACCGCACCGGTGCCGCCAAGGGCATCGGCTACCTCATGAAGAAGGTCTTCCCCGACCACTGGTCCTTCATGCTCGGCGAGATCGCCATGTACTCGATGATCGTGTGCATGCTGACCGGGGTCTTCCTGACCTTCTGGTTCGACCCGTCGATGGCGCACACCACCTACGAGGGCAGCTACGCGCCGCTCAAGGGTGTCGGCATGTCCCGCGCCTACGCGTCGACCCTCGACATCTCCTTCGACGTCAAGGGCGGCCTGCTGATCCGCCAGATCCACCACTGGTCGGCGCTGCTGTTCATCGTCGCCCTGTCGGTGCACATGCTGCGCGTGTTCTTCACCGGCGCCTTCCGCAAGCCCCGTGAGCTCAACTGGGTCATCGGCTGCGTCCTGTCCCTCCTCGCGCTCGTCGAGGGCTTCGCCGGCTACTCCCTCCCCGACGACCTGCTCTCGGGCACCGGACTTCGCGCCGCCCAGGGCTTCATGGTCGCGGCGCCGGTCATCGGCAGCTACCTGAGCTACGCCCTCTTCGGTGGCACCTTCCCCGGTGACGACATCATCCCGCGCCTGTACTCCGTGCACATCCTGCTGCTGCCGGCGCTGCTCATCGCACTCTTCACGGTGCACATCGTCCTGGTCGCGCTGCAGAAGCACACGCAGTACCCCGGCCCCGGCAAGACCAACGACAACGTCGTCGGTTTCCCGGTCATGCCGGTCTACGCGGCCAAGGCCGGTGGCTTCTTCTTCATCGTCTTCGGTGGCATCGCCCTGATCTCGGCGCTGGTCCAGATCAACGCCGTGTGGGTCCACGGCCCCTACGAGCCCAACGCCACCACGGCCGGCGCCCAGCCGGACTGGTACATGGGCTTCCCCGACGGCGCGCTGCGTCTGCTGCCGGGCGGCATGGAGTTCGAGACCTTCGGCTTCACGTGGGCCTGGCCGGTCATCGTCGGTGCCCTGCTGGTCATCCCCGCCTTCTACGGCGGCATGATCGCCTACCCCTTCATCGAGGCCTGGATCACCGGTGACAAGCGCGAGCACCACCTGCTCGACCGCCCGCGCAATGCCCCGACCCGCACCGCCTTCGGCATGGCCGCGCTGACGCTCTACGGCGTGCTGATGTTCGCCGCGAGCAACGACATCATCGCGATCAAGTTCGGGATGTCGATCAACGACATCACCCAGATCCTGCGTGTGCTCACCTTCGTGGGGCCGGTCATCGCCTTCTGGGCGACCCGCCGGATCTGCCTGAGCCTGCAGCGGCACGACCGTGACCTCGTCCTCCACGGACGCGAGACCGGGCGCATCCAGCGCGGTGCCGGCGGTGACTTCCACGAGGTGCACGAGCCCCTCGACGAGTACACCCGGTGGACCCTCGTCCAGCACGAGGCGCCGGTCCCGCTCGAGCTGGAGTCGGCCACCGACGCCAACGGCGTCGACAAGAAGGGTGCCCGCAAGCGCAAGCTGCGCGCCAAGCTGCACGACTTCTACTTCGGCGGTGCGGTCCAGCCGGTCACGCCCGCCGAGCTCGAGGCCGCGCACCACGACCACGGCCACGAGGCCATCGAGTCGGGAGACAAGGTCTCCACGCACTGACCTCGGTCAGCGACGACGAAGGGCCCCGGAGGATCATCCCTCCGGGGCCCTTCGTCGTTCCCGCACCGTGACCCGGGACGAAGGGAGGATCCCCCCGGTGCGAGGATGGCCCGGAGATGCTCACCCGACCCGCCGCCGGTGCCCGACACCCGCGCCCCGCCCCGCTCGCCGTGACGACCGTCCTGCTGGCGCTCCTGGGCATGTTCGGTCCCTTCTCCATCGACACCCCCTTCCCCGCCTTCCAGGAGATGGGCGCCGACCTCGACGTCTCCGAGGCGTCGATGCAGCTCGTCGTCAGCGCCTACCTCGGCGCCTTCGCCGTGATGAGCCTCTTCCACGGACCGCTGAGCGACGCCGTCGGACGCAAGCCCGTCATGGTCACCGGTGCCGCCGTCTACGCCCTCGCGTCGATCGGGTGTGCCCTGGCGCCGTCCCTGCCGGTCCTGCTGGGCTTCCGGGTCCTGCAGGGCATGTCCGCCGGAGCCGGCACGATCGTCTCGCGCACCGTCGTGCGCGATCTCTTCGAGGGGGCACGGGCCCAACGGCTGATGAGCACCATCGCGATGATCTTCGGCATCGGTCCGGCCCTGGCGCCGATCGTCGGGGGCTGGCTGCTCCTCCTCGGGCCCTGGCCCCTCGTCTTCTGGTTCCTCAGCCTCTTCGGCACGGTGATCGCGCTGTCGGTGCTCGTGCTGCTCCCCGAGAGCCACCCGCGTGAGCGACGCACTCCGCTCGACGTGCGGTCGATCGTCTCGGGTGTCGTCGACGTGGCGCGCATGCGGCACTTCCAGGTCCTGTCCGCTGCCTCGGCCTTCTCCTTCGCCGGGCAGTTCCTCTACATCGGTGCCGCGCCGATCTTCGTCGTCACGCTGCTCGGCCAGGGACCGCAGGACTTCTGGGTCTTCTTCGTGCCGATGGTCGTCGGCATGGTGCTCGGCTCCTTCACCAACGGGCGGCTCGCGGAGCGGGTCAGCGGGGACCGGCTCATCGTCGGCGGTCAGACCGTGGCCCTGACCGGTGCCGTGGCCGGCGTGGCCCTCGCCGCCGTCCCCGCCACCGCCGCACTCCCCTGGGCCGTCGTCGGCCCGACGGCCATCGCCTTCGGCACCGGCATCTCGATGCCGGTCTACCAGCTCGCCCTGCTCGACGCCGTGCCGCACGCCCGGGGCACGGCCGCCTCGGTCTCGACCTTCCTCATGCTGATGCTCAATGCCACGCTCACCGGGCTCGTCGTCCCCGTCGCCGCGTCCTCGCTGCTGAGCCTGGCGCTGACGAGCCTGGGCCTGCTCTGCCTGGGGATCGTGCTCTTCCACGTGCACCGCCGGCACAGTCGCCCGGTGCGTGCCCAGCCCGTCATCCCACCCACACCGGAGGTGACCTGACCATGGTCGAGATCAGCGAGCACGACTTCGAGCTGGCCGTGCGCGACGCGCTCGACGAGGTCCCGCCCCAGCTGCTGGACCTGCTCGACAACGTGGCCTTCTTCGTCGAGGACGAGCCGGGCCCGGAGCACGCCGACCCGGGGCTGTCCGACGAGGACAACGCCGAGCTGCTCGGCATCTACCTCGGCACCCCGCTCACCGAGCGCGACGGTGGCTGGGCCGGCTCCCTGCCGGACCGCATCGTGCTCTTCCGCGGGCCCCTGACCAGGATGTGCGATGACCTCGACGACCTGCGCGAGGAGATCGCCGTCACCATCGTCCACGAGGCCGGACACCACGTCGGCATCGACGAGCAGCGCCTGCACGAGCTCGGCTGGGGTTGAGCCTCGCTCACCTGCCGCGAGGTCAGGCCGTGGCGCTCTGCTCCTGCCACTGGGCGTAGGAGTACTGCCACACCCCGATGCCCTCGGTGGGCAGGAACTCACGACTCGAGCCGGTGAAGTCGACGGGGTCACCGGGCAGCGAGTTGTCGTAGAACCACTCGGCATTGCCCGGGGCCATGTTGACGCACCCGTGGGAGACGTTGGAGCTGCCCTGGGAGCCGACCGACCACGGGGCGGAGTGGACGAACTCGCCGGTCCAGGTCACCCGGACGTTGAAGGCGGTGTCGACCTTGTAGTAGCCCGGCTCGCCCTTGTCGATCCCGATGGTCGAGGAGTCCATCGTCATCTCGCGCTGCTTGTTGATGACGACCTTCATCCCCGAGCGCGTCTCGGTGTCCTTGCCCGGCTTGCCGCTGCTCACCGGGAAGGACTTGACCTGCTGGCCGCCCCGGCTGACCGTCATCCGGTGGTTGGCGATGTCGACCTTGGCCATCTGCTCACGACCGATGGTCATCGTGCCGGAGTGGTCCTCGGCAACCCACTTGTCCTTGCCCGTCTGGAATCCGGTGAGCGGCGCGTCGACGGTGACCTTGGTTCCGGGGGCCCAGAAGTCCTTGGGGCGCCACATCAGCTGTCGGTTGTCGAGCCACCCCCACGAGCCCTCGACCTGCGGGGTCGTCTTCACCGACACCGCCTCCTCGATGGCCTTGCGGTAGGAGGCCTCGGTGACCTCGGAGTCGAACTGGATGCTCACCGGCATGGCCACACCGACCGTCTGACCGTCATAGACGATGCCGTAGGTCGCCGTGACCTCCGGCTCGTGCGTGGTGAAGGTCGACTTCTGCGTGGAGGTGCCACCCTCGGGGCCCTCGGCGGTCACCGCCACCGTGTAGGTCGTGCCGGGCTTCATCCGCGAGCTCGACGTCCAGGTCTGCCCCTGGACCTCGCCTTCGACACTCGCCTCGCCCGGTGCGCTCACCCGCACCTCGTCGAGCGTGCCGCGCATGACCTGCACGCTGATCTCGTCGTCGGGCATGACGCCCTTGGCGCCTTGGCCGGGGTTGACCTTGACCTCGGCGGGGGGCAGGTCACGGGTCGTCGAGCTCGACGAGCTGCTCCGACCATCACTCGCCGACGGCGTGGCCGCGTCTCCCCCGGCGCAGGCGGCGAGGGCGAGAAGGGCGATGAGAGTGAGTGCGCAGATGCGCAGCGGTCGGATGATTCGACTCACGAGACGGTGCACCCCCAGTGCATGACGCGGGTATCGGCCCGGTGCCGGTCACCCGACCCCGGACGTGCTGAAGGGGCCCCGGACCGATGTCCGTGGCCCCTTCGGCCGAGTGTACGCCCCGTCAGTGGGCGTGCTCACCCTTGTAGTACTCGAAGACCCAGCCGCACAGGGCCCAGACGCCGACGAGCGCACCGAAGGCCGAGACCCACAGGCCGACCGCGACACCGAGGAAGACCAGGGAGCCGGCGAGGGAGAGCCACAGCGGCCACCACGAGTAGGGCGCGAAGGTCCCGTAGGGGCCCTCGGCCTGCTCGATCTCGCCGTCCTCGTCGTCATCGGGACGGAAGGGCAGCTTGCGGGCGGTGTTCCACAGGAAGAAGGCGATCATGAAGCCCAGGCCCGCGGAGAGGAAGAGCGTCACCCAGCCGACCGGCTCGACCCAGTCGGTGACGATGCCGTAGCCGACGGCCACGACGGCGAAGAAGGCGCCGACGACGGCGAAGAGCTGGATCTCGGACTTCATCGGGTGCCCTCACCGTCGGTCGTGGAGGTCGTGGAGGTCGCCGACGTCACGGCCGCCGCACTCTGCTGGACGCGCGAGCGGATCGCGGCCGGGGCGTACTCGGGGTGGTTCATGTCGAAGGTCGGCCGCTCCGAGCGGATCGGCGGGATCGACGTGAAGTTGTGCCGCGGCGGCGGGCAGGAGGTCGCCCACTCGAGGCTGTTGCCGTATCCCCACGGGTCGTCGACCTCGACGAGCTTGCCCGTCGTCTGCGTCTTCCAGACGTTGTAGAAGAAGGGCAGGAAGCTCACCGCGAGGATCAGCGAGCCGACCGTGGAGATCTGGTTGGCCAGCTGGAAGCGGTCCTCGGGCATGTAGTCGGCGTAGCGGCGAGGCATGCCCTGGACGCCCAGCCAGTGCTGGATGAGGAAGGTCATGTGGAAGCCGATGAACAGCAGCCAGAAGTGGATCTTGCCCAGGCCCTCGTCGAGCATCTTGCCGGTGAACTTGGGCCACCAGAAGTACATGCCGGCGAAGAAGGAGAAGACGATCGTGCCGAAGAGCACGTAGTGGAAGTGCGCCACGATGAAGTAGGTGTCGGTGATCTGGAAGTCCAGCGCCGGGCTGGCCATGATCACACCGGTCAGACCACCGAAGAGGAAGGTCACGAGGAAGCCGATCGTCCAGATCATCGGCGTGTCGAAGACGAGCTTGCCGCCCCACATCGTGCCGATCCAGTTGAAGAACTTCACACCGGTCGGCACCGAGATCGCCATCGTCATGATCGCGAAGAAGGGCAGGAAGATCTGACCAGTGCCGTACATGTGGTGGGCCCAGACCGAGACGGACAGCGCCGCGATGGCGATCGTCGCGAAGACGAGCGTCTTGTAGCCGAAGATCGGCTTGCGGGAGAAGACCGGCAGGATCTCGGAGGCGACGCCGAAGAAGGGCAGCGCCAGGACGTAGACCTCGGGGTGGCCGAAGAACCAGAAGAGGTGCTGCCAGAGCAGTGCTCCACCGCTCTCCGCAGCGAAGATCTGACCGCCCCAGGCACGGTCGACGCCGAGGCCGATGAGGGCCGCCGCGAGGACCGGGAAGGCCATGAGGATCAGGATCGAGGTGATCAGGACGGTCCAGGTGAAGATCGGCATCCGGAACATCGTCATGCCGGGCGCGCGCATGCAGATGATCGTGGTGATGAAGTTGACGCCACCGAGGATCGTGCCGAAGCCGCTGAGGGCCAGACCCCAGACCCACAGGTCGCCACCGACGCCGGGGCTGTAGGTCGGGTCGGACAGCGGGGTGTAGGCGGTCCAGCCGAAGGAGGCCGCGCCACCGGGGGTGAACAGGCCCGCACCGGCGATGAGGCCGCCGAAGAGGTAGAGCCAGTAGGCGAACATGTTCAGTCGCGGGAAGGCGACGTCAGGGGCACCGATCTGCAGCGGCATGAGCGCGTTGGCGAAGCCGGCGAAGGCGGGCGTCGCGAACAGCAGCAGCATGATCGTGCCGTGCATGGTGAACATCTCGTTGAACTGCTCGGGGTTGTCCACCACCTGCAGGCCGGGGGCCCACAGCTCGAGCCGGATGACGAGCGCCATGAGGCCTCCGAGGAGGAACCAGATGAAGCTCGTGATCATGTAGAGGTTGCCGATGACCTTGTGGTCGGTCGTCGTGATGTGCCGGAAGAACTGGGATCCGGCCTTTTCACGGCGGGCGATGGTGCGCTCGGAGAGCTCGGTCTCCGAGGTGTTCCTGGCGAGTGCGCCGGATGCGGTTGACATCAGTTCTCCTCGGAGGTGCGGGCGGCGTCGTCCTCGGGCAGCAGGTCGCGGTCGCGCTCGAGGATCTCCTCGCGGTTGAGGCCGTTGTCGAGCAGACCGGTCTGGCCCTTGTCCTCGAGCTCCTGCATGTGGGCGTCGTACTCGTCGCGCTCGACGACCTTGACGTTGAAGAGCATCTGCGAGTGGTAGGCGCCGCACAGCTCGGCGCACTTGCCCTGGAAGGTCCCGGTCTGGTTGGGGGTGACCTGGAAGCGGTTGACCATGCCCGGGTTGACGTCCATCTTCTCGAGGAAGGCGGGCACCCAGAAGGAGTGGATGACGTCGCGGGAGGTCAGGACGAACTCGACGCGCTCACCGACCGGCAGGTAGAGGGTCGGCAGCTTTTCTTCAGCGCCCTCCTTGCCGTCGAGCTCGGCCATCTGGCCGGCCTCGTGGACGTCGTCGTCGACGTAGTTGAAGTCCCAGCTCCACTGCTTGGCCGCGATGTTGATCGTGGTGTCGGGCTCCTGGGAGACGTCCTGCAGCTTGGTCGTGGCGTCCTGGGTGTAGTAGAAGAGCGCACCCACCATCAGCATGGGGACCACGGTGTAGAGGATCTCCAGCGGGACGTTGTACTGCAGCTGGACCGGCAGCGAGCCGTCGTCGTCCTTGCGGCGACGGTAGGCGGCCATGCACCACAGGATCAGGCCCCAGACGAGGACGCCGACGGCGAGTGCCGCGACCCAGGCCCAGATCCAGAGGTTCTCGACGAGCGCGGCCTCCTCGGTGATCCCCTCAGGGAGGTAACCGTTCTTGGGGTCGGTGTTGACACCGACCGCGCTGCACGCGGACAGGGCCACGACGGCAATGACGAGTCCGATGGCACCGATTCCGCGGCGTGTACGCCGGGAGGGGCTCGAAGACACAGGCAAGGGGCACCTACTACTGGTCCGAAGTTTTCAGAAGACGTGGATCACGTTACCGCAGGACACCAGCCCGATAGTCGAAGGGGGGCACTAGTCTCATCGCGTGGCGCGAGAGGGAGATTCGGTCCAGCAGGACCCCGCTGACCCGACTCCCCCGACGGGGGTCGGCGGGCTGCTCGACGGGGTCCCCGGACCGCTCCTCCCCGAGGCCCTCCAAACCCTCCTCGCGGCACATGACCTCGCGTGGGCGGACAGCACGTCCCGCCACTCCGCAGGCCGTCGTAGCCGTGCCCTGCTCGACCGGGCGCGCGCGGTCCTCGCCGAGGGTCTCGGGGTGCGTCCTGACGAGGTCACGCTCCACGCGAGCGGCGACCAGGCGGCGCGCGCGGCGCTGGCGGCACTGGCACGCGGTCGCAGACGGTTCACCGCTCCCCCGGTCACCTCCGCCGTGGAGCACTCCGCACTCCTGCGCTGGCTGCGCGCCGGCGAGCCACCGCCCACCGAGGTCCCTGTCGGACCGACCGGCTCGGTCGACCTCGACGACTGGAGCGCGGCGGTCACCCAGGACACCCCCTTCGCCGTCCTCCAGTCCGCAAACCAGGAGGTCGGCACCCGGCAACCGCTGGCCGCGGCCCGCGCTGTGACCCTCGAGCACGGTGTTCCGCTGCTCGTCGACGCCCGGGCGAGTCTGGGCCGCGACGACGTGCCGAGCGACTTCGACGTGCTCGTCGGCGACGCGACCTCGTGGGGCGGCCCACGCCTCGGCGTGCTCGTCGTGCGCACCGGCACCCGGGTGGCCCCGCACCACCCCCCGAGCCCCCACGAGGGCGGCCTCGCGCTCGACCCGGTCCACGTCCCCACGGCCCTCGCGGCCGCCGAGGCCTGGCAGCAGACCGCTGCCGCCCGGCCGGCCGAGGAGGCGTCGGCGCGTCACCTCGTCGCCCGCATCCGGGAGGTGGCCGGGGCGATCCCCCAGGTCGACGTCGTCGGCGACCCCGACGACCGGCTGCCGCACGTGTGCACCTTCAGCGTCCTCTACGTCGCCGGCGAGACGATCGTCGACGAGCTGGCCCGGCGCGACCTGTCGGTGGCCTCCGGCTCCGCGTGCACGGCCGACACGCTCGAGCCGAGCCACGTCCTCGCGGCGATGGGTGCCCTGACCCAGGGCAATGTGCGCATCACCCTCCCGCTCGCTGCGGTCTCCCCCGCCCGCGAGGCGGCCGTCGAGCGGCTCTGCGCCGCCCTGCCCGAGGTCGTGGCCGACTGCCGCGCGCGACTCGGCATCACCGACCTGTGACTCAGATGCTGCCCCGGACCATCGCCGCGAGGTCGAGCGCCGGCGCCTGCAGGGCGTGCTCGAGCCGCGTGAGGTACTCGCGGCGGTGGACCTCGACGACCCCGAGCGTGCCGAGGTGGGGCGTGCGCCACTGGACGTCGATGATCCGGCGGGGGTCCCCGTCGGCGCCGACGAGCCGGTCGAGCCCGACGAGCGCCGCCTTGGAGGCATCGGTGACGTGGTGGAACATCGACTCCCCCGCGAAGAGTCCGCCGATCGCCACGCCGTAGAGGCCACCGACGAGCGCCCCGTCGTCGTCGCGCACCTCGACGCTGTGCGCCCACCCGAGGGCGTGCAGCTCGGTGTAGGCGCTGCGGATCGCGTCGGTGATCCAGAAGCCGTCCCGGTCCGGGTCGGCGCAGGCGGCGAGCACACCGGCGAAGTCCTCGTCGACGGTCACGGTGAACCGGCGCAGCGAGCGGCGCAGCGACCGGCTCACGTGGACGGTGCCGGGCTCGAGCACGCCGCGCCACCGGGGGCACCACCACCCCATCGGCGGGGTCCCCCCTTCGCCCAGACCCATGGGGAAGATCCCGTGACGGTAGGCGGCGAGGAGGGACGCCGGGTCGAGCCGACCGCCGACGCCGACGACCTCACCCACGTCACCGGGGGCGGTCTCGGCAGCCTGCAGCCCGGCGCGCAGGTACCCCTCCCACAGGGCCGAGGAGCCCGGCGGCTCGATCGGCGGGAAAGGGGCGGGGCTCATCGGCGCGACGGGTCGCGTCAGGGGCGCGGGCAGGTGATGTGCCCGGCGATGAGGTCGGCGCTCTCCTGCCCGTAGGCCTCGGCCAGGCGCTCGAGGAAGCGGCCGGTGCCGATCTCGTACTCCTGGGTGCCGACGGTCTCGATGACATAGGTCGCGAGCATCGAGCCGAGCTCGGCCGACTCCCGCAGGGGCAGACCCTCGGAGACCCCGGTGAGGAAGCCGGCGCGGAAGGCGTCGCCGACGCCCGTCGGGTCGGCCTTGGTCACCTCGCGCGCGGCCGCGACGACGATCGGCTCGTCGAGGCCGCGCCCGGTGATGCGCACGCCGTCCTTGCCCAGGGTCGTCACGCGGTAGCCGACGCGGGAGGTGATCTCCTCGTCGCTCCACCCGGTCTTGCGCTCGGTGAGGTGCGACTCGTACTCGTTGGTGATGAGGTACTCGGCGCCGTCGATGAGGTCGCGGATCAGCTCGCCGTCGCCGAAGGCCAGCTGCTGGCTGGGGTCGGCGACGAAGGGGATGCCGCGGGTACGGCACTCGGCGGTGTGGCGGCGCATCGCCTCGGGGTCGTCGGCGCCCACGAGGACGAGGTCGAGCGCGCCGACCCGGGCGGCGATGGGCGCGAGCTCGATCTCGCGGGCCTCGGACATCGCCCCGGCGTAGAAGGTCGCGATCTGCGCCATGTCGTCGTCGGTCGTGCAGACGAAGCGCGCGGTGTGCTGGGTCTCGGAGACGTGGACCGAGTCGCAGTCGACACCGTGGCGCTCGAGCCAGCTGCGGTAGTCGGCGAAGTCCTCACCGACCGCGCCGACGAGCACCGGCCGCTGGCCGAGGTTGGCCATGCCGAAGCAGATGTTGGCGGCGACCCCGCCGCGGCGGATCTCGAGCTTGTGCGCGAGGAAGCTGACCGAGATCTTGTCGAGCTGGTCGACGACCAGCGAGTCGGCGAAGCGACCCGAGAAGGTCATCAGGTGGTCGGTGGCGATGGATCCGGCGATGGCGATGGGCACCCGGCCACCCTACGACGAAGGGCCTCCCCGCCGGTCCGGCGGGAAGGCCCTGTGCGTCGCGAGAGCGTCGGTCAGCTGAAGCTGTCGCCGCAGGCGCAGGAGGAGCCGGCGTTGGGGTTGTCGATCGTGAAGCCCTGCTTTTCGATCGTGTCGGCGAAGTCGATGGTCGCGCCACCGAGGTAGGGGGCGCTCATCCGGTCGACGACGACCTCGACACCGCCGAAGTCGCGCACGAGGTCACCGTCGAGGGCGCGCTCGTCGAAGTAGAGCTGGTAGATCAGACCGGAGCAACCACCCGGCTGGACGCCGATGCGCAGGCGCAGGTCGTCGCGACCCTCCTGCTCGAGCAGCGACTTGACCTTGCCGGCGGCGACGTCGGTGAGGATGACGCCGTGGCTCTCGGCGGCGTCGGTGGTCTGGGGGGTGGTGGCCTGGGTGTCCTGGACGCTCATGCGATGTCCTCACGGCTCGGGGTCTCGATGGGTGACGGGGTCCGCCACGACGGGGTCAACACGGCTGGTGGGCTGGTTGTTCCCGCACGTCCACCATACGTCAGGGGCGAAGGGGGGTCACCGTCGCGGTGACCACGTGGCGGCCACCCGCTCGGCCCGGTCGGCGAGGGTGCCCACCGGGTCGGCCATGACCGGGGCGAGGTCGGCGTGCTTGTCCGCCACGGCGTAGCTACCCGCCAGGCCCATGGCCATGGCCTCGCGCCGCCCGATGAGGACCTGGCCGGCGAGCGCGACCGCGGGGGTGGCGTGGGCCGAGGCGAGCTCGGCGACCCCGGCGACGACCTTGCCCTGCAGGCTCTGCCAGTCGAGGCACCCCTCGCCGGTGATGACGAGGTCGGCGGCGGCGACGAGCCGCTCGAGACCGACGGCCGACAGCACGGTCTCGACCCCGCTCACCCGGCGACCGCCGAGGAGCAGCAGGGCGTAACCGACCCCGCCGGCGGCGCCGGCGCCGGGCTCTCGGTCGAGACGGCGCTCGCGTCCGGTGAGCAGGTCGGTGCCCGGGGGCAGCACCCGCCGAACGACGTCGGCGAAGTGCCCCAGCGCGCCCTCGAGGACCTGCGCCTCCTCGGGCGTGGCGCCCTTCTGCTCGGAGAAGACGGCGCTCGCGCCCTGCAGGCCGAGCAGCGGGGAGGCGACATCGGTCGCGGCGACGAGCTCGACCCCGGCGAAGCGCTCGCGCGCAGCGGCCAGCCCGGCGAGGTCCGGCTCACGGACGGCGATGAGACCCGCTCCCCCGCCACTCAGCGCCTCGCGCGGCCGGGCGCCGAGCGCCGCGAGCATGCCCGCGCCCGCGTCGTTGGTGCCCGACCCGCCGAGGCCGACGACGATGCGCTGCACGTCCTGGGCCAGGGCGGCGTCGAGCAGCTCGCCCAGCCCGTGCGTCGTGGTGACCCGAGGGTCACGCTCGGTCGCGTCGAGCAGGTGCAGGCCGATCGCCTGGGCCGACTCCACCCAGGCCGTGCGGGTCCCCCCTTCGTCGGTGGTGATGTGCAGGACCGCCGGCACGGAGCCGCCGCGGGGGCCGCTCACCGTGACGATCGTCGAGTCACCGGGGCGGCTGGTGGTGATGACGTCGAGGAAGCCGGGGCCACCGTCGGAGAGGGGCACGAGGGTCAGCAGGTCGTCGGGGGCACGCCGGCGCCAGCCGGTGGCCATCGCCTCGGCCGCCTGCGTGGCGGTGAGGGTGCCGGTGAAGCAGTCGGGCGCGATGAGCACGTGCACGCGTGGACTCTACCGAGGCGCTCGGCGCCGCTGTGGGATCATGCCTGCCGTGAGCGCCCCGACGCAGTCCTCGCCGAAGCCCCTCTCCCTGCTCGTCCTCGGGCAGGGCACCGACCCGCACTCCGAGCGGGGCGTCGAGTGCCCGGGCGACCTGCCCGCGCCCTCCGACCCCGACCTCGTGGCGCGCGCCCGCGCGGCCAAGGAGGCACTGGGCGACCGGGTCTTCGTCCTCGGGCACCACTACCAGCGTGACGAGGTCATCGAGTTCGCCGACACGACCGGCGACTCCTTCAAGCTGGCCAAGGAGGCGGCAGCGCGGCCCGACGCGCCCTACATCGTCTTCTGCGGCGTGCACTTCATGGCCGAGTCGGCCGACATCCTCACCAGCGACGAGCAGACCGTCGTGCTGCCGGACCTCGCCGCCGGGTGCTCGATGGCCGACATGGCCGCACTGCACCAGGTGCAGGAGTGCTGGGACGAGCTCGTCGAGGCCGGCGTCGCCGAGTCGACGATCCCGGTGACCTACATGAACTCCTCGGCGGCGATCAAGAGCTTCACCGGGCGCCACGGCGGGACCATCTGCACCTCCTCCAACGCGCAGACCGCCCTGACCTGGGCCTTCGACCAGACGGGCGGGGTCGACGGCACCGGCAAGGTGCTCTTCCTGCCCGACCAGCACCTCGGCCGCAACACCTGGGCGCGCGACCTCGGCCGCGACCTCGACGACTGCGTCGTGTGGAACCCCCACCTGCCGATGGGCGGCCTGACGCCCGAGCAGATCCGCGACGCGCGGATGATCCTGTGGCGCGGGCACTGCTCGGTGCACGGGCGCTTCACGGTCGACGCCGTCGAGACGGCCCGGCGCGAGATCCCGGACGTCAAGGTCATCGTCCACCCCGAGTGCCGTCACGAGGTCGTCGAGCTGGCCGACGAGGTCGGCTCGACCGAGCGGATCATCAAGGTGGTCTCGCAGGCGCCGGCCGGCACGAAGTGGGTCGTCGGCACCGAGCTCAACCTCGTCCAGCGCCTGGGCCAGATGTTCCCCGACCAGCAGATCAGCTTCCTCGAGAAGAACGTCTGCTACTGCTCGACGATGAACCGCATCGACCTGCCCCACCTCGTCTGGGCGCTCGAGTCGCTCGTCGAGGGCCGCGTCGTCAACCCGATCACCGTCGACCCCGACGTCGCCCACTGGGCCAAGGTCGCGCTCGACCAGATGCTCGCGCTGCCGGGCGAGACGTCGAAGGACTGAGGCGGCTCCGGCGTCACATCGGCCCCACGATTTCCGGGTCACCCGAGAAACCCTCTCCTCGCAGGAGTTCCAAACCCTTGCGAAGGGAGGGTTTCTCTTGTCGAGTGCCCCTGACAGGCTGGGCCGGTGGACGACGCCCAGCTCCTCGCCCGGACCGCCGACAACCGGCGGCTCTTCGCCGATGTCCTCGACTCCCTCGGTGAGGGCCACGCTCGCGACGCCACGCTGTGCACCGACTGGGACGTGCGCACCCTCGCCGGACACATGCTGCAGCCGGTGCACGTGCCGTCGTGGCGCTTCCTGCTGACGGCCGCCCGGCACCGGTCGATGGCCAGCGCCTGCGACGTGCACGCGGCCCGGCTGGGTGACCGTCCGCTCGCGGAGATCGCGGCCGAGCTGCGGCACCCCGCCCGCACCGGGTCGAAGCCCTGGTACATCGGCTGGGCCGGCCCCTTCACCGACTCGTGCATCCACCTGCGTGACCTCGCCGAGCCGCAGGGTCTGGACGCCACCGTCCCCCTGGAGCACTGGCAGGCGGCTCTGGGGATCATCGTCTCCCCGCGCGGCCGCGAGTCCTTCGTCCCGACGCCGGGGCTCCTCGACGGCCTGCGGTGGGAGGCCACCGACACCGACTGGGTCCACGACCCCACGGACGAAGGGGGCGACCCCGGCCCCACGGCCACCGGCACCTGCGAGGCGCTCGCCATGGTCATGAGCGGCCGGCCGGCCTACCTCGACCGGATCGGCGGGGACGGGGCCGCGAAGGTACGCGAGCGCCTGGGCGGCTGACCTCCCCTTCGCCCGCGCCGGCACGCGGTCAGGCGGAGCGGACCATCCCGGTCTCGTCGAGCAGGGGGTTGTGCGCGACGGGAACCCGCTCCCCTTCGCTCGGCGGGCCGGGGGGCGTGGCCCCCGGGGCGAAGGGGGATCCGCCCAGCTCCTCGCGACCGTGCGGCTCCAGCCAGTTGGCCAGGTCCGGGCCCGCGGGCACGATCCCCGTCGGGTTGATGTCCCGGTGGACCTCGTAGTAGTGGCTCTTGATGTGCACGAAGTCGGTCGTGTCACCGAAGCCGGGCGTCGTGAAGAGGTCGCGGGCATAGGCCCACAGGACCGGCATCTCCGACAGCTTGGAGCGATTGGCCTTGAAGTGGCCGTGGTAGACGGGGTCGAAGCGCGCCAGGGTCGTGAAGAGGCGCACGTCGGCCTCGGTGATGTGCTCGCCCATGAGGTAGCGGCGGGTCGACAGCCGCTCCTCGAGCCAGTCCATCGCGGTCCACAGCCGGTCGTAGGCGGCCTCGTAGGCGGCCTGGTCGCCGGAGAAGCCACAGCGGTAGACGCCGTTGTTGACCTCGGTGTAGACCCGCTTGTTGACGACCGCCATCTCCTCGCGCAGGTGCTCGGGCCACAGGTCGGGCGCCCCCTCGCGGTGGTGCTCGCGCCACTGGGTCGACAAGTCCTCGGTGATCTGCGGGAAGTTGTTGGTCACGACCTGGCCGCTCGGCACGTCGACCATCGCGGGGACGGTGATCCCCTTCGGGTAGTCGGGGAAGCGCGCGAGGTAGGCGTCCTTGATCCGCGGGATCTGCAGGACCGGGTCGAGGTGGCCGGGGTCGAGGTCGAAGGTCCAGCTGTCGGCATCGTGCGTGGGGCCGGTGATCCCCATCGAGATGACGTCCTCGAGGCCGAGGAGGCGGCGGACGATGATCGCCCGGTTGGCCCACGGGCAGGCCCGGGAGACGACGAGGCGGTAGCGCCCCGGCTCCACCGGCCAGCCGCTCGACCCGTCCGAGGTGATCCGGTCCTCGATGTAGGTCGTGTCGCGGGTGAATTCCTTCTCGACGTAGCTGCCCTGTGTCATGCCACCACTTTAGTTGAAAGTTGAACTTATTTCCAGTGGTGACACCGGGGGTCTCCCCCATGGCGCACCTCCCCCGTCGCTCGCCATGGTGGTTCCGTGCGAGCAGCGACCCGTTCACGGTACGGCGGACCCGACGTCCTTCGCCACAAGACGATCCCCGACCCCACCCCCGGCCCGGGCGAGCTGCTCGTCCGGGTCCACGCGACGACGGTCAACCGGACGGACACCGCCTACCGCTCCGGCCGGCCGTGGATCAACCGGCTCGTCTGCGGGTGGCCGCGACCGCGGGTGACGGTGCTCGGATCCGAGTACTCCGGGGTGGTCGAGGCCCTCGGCGAGGGCGTCCCGGTCCTGCACCTCGCGGCCGCCTCCCCCGTCACGCGGCGGCTGGGTCGGCGGCACGTGCGCTTCCCCTACCCCCACGCGACGACAGAGGTGGCCGCCGACCTCGAGCGACTCCTCGCTAGCAGCGCGTACCGGCCGGTCGTCGATCGCACCTACGGCTTCGACGAGCTGTGCGCGGCCCACACCCACGTCGACACCGGTCGCAAGGTCGGCTCGGTCGTCGTCAGGGCACCTCAGGCCAAGCGCGCTGCCACCTGATCGAAGGCGGCCTCGTCGAAGGCGACGACCCGCACCTCCTCGACCGTGGTCCGCGCGGCCCTGATCGTCTCGACGGCAGCCGCGATCGCGTCGTCCTTGGGCCAGCCGTAGACACCGGCGCTGATGAGCGGGAAGGCCACCGAGCGCGCGCCCAGCTCGTTGGCAACCTCGAGGCTGCGCCGGTAGCAGGAGGTGAGGAGGGACCGGTCGCGTTGTCCCGCTGCGTGGTTGGGCCCGACCGTGTGGATGACCCAGCGCGAAGGGAGGTTCCCCGCGGTCGTCCACCCGGCGTCACCCGTCGCCAGGCCGTCGGGGAAGCGGGAGATGCAGTCCTCGAGGATCGCCGGGCCTCCCGCACGATGGATCGCACCGTCGACTCCCCCGCCCCCGCGCATGGCGGTGTTGGCGGCGTTGACGATCGCGTCGACCTGCTGGGTCGTGATGTCTCCCTGCACTGCGGTGAGCGTCGGCATGGGGCCAGTCTCCACCCGCTGAAGACCCGTGGAGATGTGGCGAGATACGGGCGGATTAGCGGGGACGAACTGCTTGGTCCCCACCAGCGGGGACGAACGCACCCTTGCCATAACCCTTCCCTAGCCGGAATACTTGTGGCATGGAGTTGGATGACTACGTCCCGGTGGCCATGGCGGCGCGGCACCTCGGCCTGTCCGACCGTCGCGTCCGGCAGCTCATCGAGTCCGGCGCCCTGCCCGCCCGGAGGATGGGACACGCGCTCCTCGTCCCCGCGTCGGCCGTGGCGTCGATGAAGGTCCACCAGTCTCGTCGCCGCAGGCCCCTGTCCCCACGGTCGGCCGCGACCCTCCTCGGCGCTCTCGACGAGCTCCTCGGAGCTCCCTCTCCGTTTCTCGACGCTGCCACCGATCGCGATCGCTCACGGGCGCGGGCCCGCGCCCGCCAACTCGTCGACGATCCTGAAGCCATGGCGCTCCTGCGCGCTTGGATCCCACCTGGGGGTCGGCGTCTGGCTCTGGTCCACCTCGGATCCCCGGAAGCAGTTGCCGATGATCCGGGAGTGGCCGTGACGGGCATCAGTCACCCGTTGTCGGGGATGGCACCCGCAGGTGAGTTCGAGGGCCACGTCGCCCCCACCGAGGTCGACGACGTCGTGGCACGCCACCGGCTGGTGCCACCACCGACCGGTCAGCCGGCCAACGTCGTCCTCCATGTCGATGAGGCACCCGTGACCCCCGCCCGAGTGCTCCTCGCCCTGGCCGACTGGGCCTCGCCGCGAGAGGACGAACAAGCACTCCGGATGCTCCGCGGTGCGGCTGGCAGCGACTCATGACCGCCCTCGTCGTCGCGCCCACCCTCCTGCGCGCGCATGAGCAGTCGTGGCACGCCCTGCTGGAGCTGGCGCGGCGATTTCCCGGCGGTTGGACGGTGATCGGAGGACAGATGATCCACCTCCACGTGTGGGAGCGGGGCGGCATCACGGCGAGGCCCACCGACGACGGCGACGCCGGGTTGAATGTGCGTGCCGATCCGGGTGTGGCTTGAAGAGTGACCGGTGCCCTCGCCGACATGGGTTTTTCTCCCGGCACCACGTCCCCCGACGGGCCACAAGTTCGGTGGATCAGGGGCGAAGCCACTGTCGACGTACTCGTCCCCGCCGCGACAGGAGCCGAGCGGCTGGATGTCGCTGGACGTCCCATCCTCGCGTCCCACGGGGTCCAGCAGGCCCTGGACCGCACGACCACTGGGACGCTTCGCGTGGGCACCGTCGAGGGCGCCGTTCCTCGACCGAGACTGGTGGGTTGCTTGGTCGCCAAGGCCGCGGCACTCGCCAACGACGACCCGCGACCAGCGCGACACCTCCACGACCTCGCCGTGCTGTTGCATCTGCTGCGGTCTCGCGATCTTGACCTCGACCCCCTGACACCACGCGACGTGCATCATCTGCACCCGGCTCTTCGGCGCTTGGACGATCCCTTCTCGGGCGTCAGCCTCACGCCAGATGCACGCGTGGCGATCGCGGTGCTCCGACAGGCTGCGCCCGGACCGTAGGGGCACTCCGTCGGACGATCCGGCGACTCACCCCCAGGCCTCCGCGTTGGCCATCACCGCGACGACCTCGTCGACCTCGCGCTGCCAGACCTCCTCGGGCACCGGCGGCAGGATGTCGTCCCACTCGACGGCGAAGGAGCCGATGACCTGCGGCAGGCGCGCCGGCCGGACCATCGCGAGGGTGTGCAGGTGGGCACTCCCGTCGCCCCACTTGCCAAGGTGGACGCGACCGGCGTTGGGCAGGGCGAGCATCGCGTTGTGCAGGCGGTGCACGAGCCGCCCCCACTCCCCCGCGAGGTCCTCGTCCATGTCGCCGAAGTCCATGTGCTCGCGGGTCTGCAACCACAACGCCAGCAGACCGCCGCGCCCCTCGCGATCGGCCGAGAGCACCCAGCGCTCGTTGCTCCAGACCACCCCCTCGTCGGGGTGGTCGCAGCGCCAGCAGTCGCGGCCCCCTTCGCCGTCGCGGACGCGGTCGACGTCGGTGGGCGGGTCGAGCTCCTTGGCCACGATCCGACTACCGTCGGCCACCCATGGGAAGGCCGGCCACTCCACGAAACCCAGGTCGGGGACATCCGTCCGCGCTCTGGTCAGCTCGTAGATCTCCTCCGCGCTCTGCGGCACGGGTCAGCCCCGTGGCATCGCGCCGAGGCGGGCGAGCAGCAGCGCCTCGGCGACGCACACCTTCTCGAACTCACCCAGGTGCAGCGACTCGTTGGCCCCGTGGGCGCGGGTGTCGGGGTCCTCGACACCGGTGACGAGGATCGCGGCGTCGGGGAAGCGCTCCGCAAATGCCTGGACGAAGGGGATGGAACCGCCGATGCCCACGTCGACCGGGTCGGTGCCCCAGGCGTCGGCGAAGGCCGCCCGAGCCTGGTCGTAGACCGGCCCCTGCGCATCGGCCGCGAAGCCCCAGCCCTGCTCGTCGAGCTCGACCTCGACGGTCGCACCCCACGGGGCGTGCTCCTGCAGGTGGCGCTGCAGCGCCTCCCACGCCTCGGCCGGGTCCTGGGTCGGGTTGAGCCGCAGGTTGATCTTGGCGCGGGCGCTCGCGGCGAGGACATTGCCCGCCTCGTCGACGGCGGGCGCGTCGATGCCGATGACCACGGCGGCCGGCTTGGTCCACAGCCGCGAGGGGATCGAGCCGGTGCCGATGAGCTCGGTGGCGTCGAGCAGCCCCGACTCCTCGCGCAGCCGCGCCTCGTCGTAGTCGATCTCGGGCGCGTCCTCGTGGACGAGCCCCTCGATCGCGACGTCACCCTGGTCGTCGTGCAGGGTCGCCATGAGCCGGCACAGCGAGGTGATCGCGTCGGGGCAGGCGCCGCCGAACATGCCGGAGTGCACGCCGTGGTCGAGGGTGCGCACGGTGACGACGGCGCGAAGGGAGCCGCGCAGGGTCGTCGTGAGCGCGGGCGTGCCGATGGCCCAGTTGAGCGAGTCCGCGAGGACGATCGCATCAGAGGTCAGGCGGTCGCCATGACGCTCGAGCAGCCGCGGCAGCGACTCGCTGGCGATCTCCTCCTCGCCCTCGACGAAGATCGTCACACCGACCGGCAGGTTGCCCGAGTGGGCGCGCAGCGCGGCGACGTGCGCCATGACGCCTGCCTTGTCGTCGGCGGCGCCGCGGCCGTAGAGGCGACCATCGCGCTCGACCGGCTCGAAGGGGTCGGAGTCCCAGTCGTCGAGGTCACCGGGCGGCTGCACGTCGTGGTGCGCGTAGAGCAGCACGGTCGGCGCGCCCTCGGGGCCGTCGACGTGCCCGATGACGGCGGGGCGTCCCCCTTCGCTCACGATCTCGACGTCGAGGCCCTCCGCGCGCAACAGCTCGGCGGTGCGCTCGGCGGAGGCCTGGACGTGGGCCTGGTCGAAGGAGTCGAGGCTGACGCTCGGGATCCGGGTGAGGTCCTCGAGGTCGGCGCGCACCTGCGGCATCAGCTCGCGCACGCGGGCGCGCAGGGTCTCGATCTGGTCTGCGGTAAGGGTGGTGTCGGTCACGCGGCAGACGCTATCGCGGACGACCGGCTCCGACCGACCGGCGCGGTGCACCTAGAGTTCTCCTCGTGTTCGGACGCAAGAAGGACGAGAAGCCCGCCTCCCCGGTGCAGGAGCGCCCCCACCGCGAGGGCGCCAAGAACCGGCCCACGCCCAAGCGGCGTGACCAGGAGGCGGCACGCAAGCGTCCCCTCGTCACCAACGACCGCAAGGCGGCCAAGAGCGCCGACCGCGAGGCCCGTCGTGAGGCCTCGATGAAGATGCGCGAGGCCATGGTCACCGGCGACGACCGGCACCTGCCCGCGCGCGACAAGGGGCCCGTGCGGCGCTTCGTCCGCGACAGCGTCGATGTGCGCTTCAACCTCGGCGAGCTGCTCCTGCCGCTCATGCTCGCGGTGCTCGTGCTCAGCCTCTTCGCCGGGACCTGGGCGACCTACGTCTTCCTCGGCGTCTACGTCCTCATCCTCATCGCCGTCGTCGACGTGTGGCTGCTGTGGCGCCGCACCAAGGTCAAGATCCTCGAGCGCTTCGGCGCCGACACCCCGCTGCGCGGCCTGGGCATGTACCAGAGCATGCGGGCCTTCCAGATGCGCCGCACGCGCATGCCCAAGCCGCAGGTCGAGCGCGGCGCGAGCCTCTGAGGCCCTCGCTCAGCCGGCCGACAGCGGCATCGGGCCGTAGACGACCTCGGCCTCGCGCAGCAGGCTGACCTGGGCCACGCCGGCGTCGGCGAGGTCCTGCCAGGACTCGGTGAACCACGCCTCGGCGTCGGCCTGCGTCGGGAAGGGCACCGAGTGCTCGGACGCCAGCGGCTGCCCCGCCTCGTCCTCGAGGCGCCAGCGGTAGGTCTCGGTGAACTCCTCGCTCATGCCTTGACCTGCACCTCGACGAAGGGGGGCTTGGTCACCGTGGCAGCGACCTCGCGGCCGCGCACGTCGATGACGACCTCGTCGCCCTCGGCGACCGACCGCTCGAGCAGCGCGAGCGCGATGCCCTGCTTGAGCGTCGGACTGAAGGTGCCGGAGGTGACCTCACCGACCTCGGCGCCGTCGACGAGCACCGCGCAGTGGCTGCGCGGGATCCCGCGGCCGGTGACGAGCAGGCCGCGCAGCAGGCGCGAGGACTTGGCCACGCGCTGGGCGACGAGCGCGTCCTTGCCCCAGAAGGACTCCTTGTCCCACCCGACGGCCCACGCCGAGCGCGCCATGACCGGCGTGATCTCGGGCGACAGGTCGTTGCCGTGGAGCGGGTAGCCCATCTCGGTGCGCAGGGTGTCGCGGGCACCGAGGCCGCAGGGCAGCCCGTCGAAGGGAGCCATGGCCTCGACGAGCGCGTCCCACAGCTCCAGGCCGGCGGCGGCCGGGGCGACGAGCTCGTAGCCGCGCTCGCCGGTGTAGCCGGTGCGGCAGACGGTGATGTCGTGCCCCTGCCACTGGGCGTCGTCGTAGGACATGTAGTCGTGGTCGACGGGCAGCCCCATCGAGGTGAGCACCTCGTCGCTCTGGGGCCCCTGGACGGCGAGGACGACGTAGTCCTCGTGCAGGTCGGTGACCTCGACGCCCTCGGGCGCGGCCTCCTGGAGCATCGCGACGACGGTCGCGGTGTTGGCGGCGTTGGGGATGAGGAAGACGTCGTCGTCGCTGCGCAGGTAGGCGATGAGGTCGTCGACGACACCACCGGACTCGTTGCAGCACAACGTGTACTGCGCCTTGCCCGGGCCGATCCGGCCGAGGTCGTTGGTCAGCGTGGAGTTGACCAGCTCGGCCGCGCCGGTGCCGGAGACCCGGGCCTTGCCCAGGTGGCTGACGTCGAAGATGCCGACCCGCTCGCGCACGGCCGTGTGCTCGGCGACGACCCCGCCGCCGGGGTACTCGATGGGCATCTCCCAGCCCCCGAAGTCGGCCATCTTGGCGTTGAGCGCGACGTGGCGCTCGTGGATCGGTGAGGTGCGCAGGGCGTCACTGGCGGTCATGGCCCAGACGCTACCGTCTCGGCATCCGGGATAGCCTGCCCGTGGTACATCCACCGTCCTCCCGCCCGAAAGGTGCCCTTCACGTGCCCTCGCTGATCCTCGGTTCCCGTTCCCTCGCCGCCTGGTCCGGCCGCACCCTCGTCCTGGGTGTCACCGGCTCGCAGCCGACCGCCGTCGCGAGCGCGGACCTGCCGAAGTCCGCCGCAGCGCACCTGGAGGCGGTCCTGCCGGCTCTCGAGGTGAGCACCACGGTCGGCGCCACCACCACCATCCCCGCGGTCCCCGGCCTCAAGGCCACCAAGGTCGTGCTCGTCGGGCTGGGCGAGGAGCAGGGCGAAGGGGGGACCGACTCCCTTCGTCGTGCCGCCGGCTCCGCCGTCCGCGCCGCGGGCAAGGGCTCCGTCGCCATCGCCCTCCCCCACGACGACGACGCCGACCTGGCCGCCATCGGCGAGGGCGCGCTGGCCGGTGACTACACCTTCACCGCGCACAAGTCCGCTGCGGGCGAGCAGGAGGAGCGGGAGGTCACCGTCTTCTCCGCGCTCGACCGCAAGGCCGCCCCCAAGGAGGTCCTCAAGACGGCCGCGACCATCGCGCGCAACGTCGCCTGGGCCCGCGACCTCGTCAACACCGCGCCCAACCTGCTCTACCCGCAGTCCTTCACCGAGCAGGTGCAGCAGGTGGCCAAGGCCTCCTCCGGCAAGCTCAAGGTCGAGGTGCTCGACGACAAGGCGCTCGTCGAGGGCGGCTTCGGCGGCATCGTCGGCGTCGGCCAGGGCAGCAGCCGCCCGCCGCGCATCGTCACCCTCTCCTACAGCCCGCGCGGCAAGAAGCCGCACGTCGCGCTCGTCGGCAAGGGCATCACCTTCGACACCGGCGGCGTGTGCATCAAGCCCTCCGCCAGCATGGCCACGATGAAGTCCGACATGGCCGGCGCCGCCGCCGTGGCCGCGACCGTCGTCGCCGCCGCCGAGCTCGAGCTCGACGTCGCGGTCACCGGCTACCTCTGCCTCGCCGAGAACATGCCCGGCGGCAACGCACAGCGCCCCGGTGACGTCGTCACCATGCGCAACGGCATGACCGTCGAGATCCTCGACACCGACGCCGAGGGCCGCATGGTCCTCGCCGACGGCATGTCCCTGGCCGCCGAGTCCGGCCCCGACCAGATCCTCGACGTCGCCACCCTCACCGGAGCCTGCGTCGTCGCCCTCGGCCCGCACATCTTCGGCGTCATGGGCAACGACGAGGAGCTGCGCACGGCGATCACCGAGGCCGCCGACCGCGCCGACGAGCCGAGCTGGCCGCTCCCGCTCCCGACGGCCCTGCGCGCCGGCCTCGACTCCCCCACCGCCGACATCGCCCACAAGGGCGACCGCATGGGCGGCGCCCTCACCGCGGGCCTGTTCCTGCAGGAGTTCGCCAAGGACGCCGACGGCGAGCTGATCCCCTGGGCCCACCTCGACATCGCCGGCCCCTCCTTCAACGAGGGCGGCGCGACCGGCCACCTGCCCAAGGGCGCCACCGGCGTCGCCGTCGGCACCCTCCTGGAGCACCTCGCCAACCTCGCCTGACACCCGGTCCCTGAGGAGGTCGCCCCGCGACCGTCTCGAAGGGCCCGCCCGCCGCAGCCACGGGGGCTGGGGGTGGCCCTAAGGAAAGTCCCGACTCCTGCCGCACGCATCTCACGAGGCGTAGCAGGGTCGGGACTTTCCCATGAGTCGGGCCGACCCCCACCCCCGTGTCTGCTCAGCAGGTCCGCCCGGGACCGAGGTGACGGCCCCGGGGAGCGGGCGCAGGGTGGGGGTCGGCCCGACTCATGAAGAAGTCCGGCTGCCCGCATGACGTGACGTGTCATGCCCAGCGGCCGGACTTCTTCTTAGGGCCACCCCCAGCCCTGCGACCGCGGACCCAGCCACCTCCCCAGCCCTACGACCGAGGCACAGGACGGCATGCGGACCCCTTACGCTGGGGCCGGTCCGTGACCCCGGACACACCCCCGTGCAAAGGAGCATCTCGTGGCAGACCCCGCGACCTCGACCCCCTTCGATCTCGTGATCCTCGGAGCCGGCAGCGGCGGCTATGCCTGCGCCCTGCGCGCCGCCCAGCTCGGGATGAAGGTTGCGCTCGTCGAGGAGGACAAGATCGGCGGGACCTGCCTGCACCGCGGGTGCATCCCGACCAAGGCGCTGCTGCACGCGGCCGAGCTGGCCGACGGTGCCCGCACCGGGGCGGCGCACGGGATCCTCACGAGCTTCGAGGGCATCGACACCGCGGCCCTGCACGCCCGCAAGGACAAGGTCGTCGGTCAGCTCCACAAGGGTCTGACGGGTCTCATCGGTCAGGCCGGCATCGAGGTCGTCGCCGGTCGCGGGCGACTCGTCAACGCCTCCACGGTCTCGGTCGAGACCGTAGAGGGCGTCCGGACGGTCAGCGCGAAGACCGTGGTGCTGGCGACCGGTTCGTACGCCCGCACGCTCCCGGGAGTCGAGCTCGGCCCCCGCGTGATGACGAGCGACCAGGCGATGAACCTCGAGGCGATCCCGCAGCGCGTCGCGGTCCTCGGCGGTGGCGTCATCGGCGTCGAGTTCGCGTCGATGCTGCGCAGCTTCGGCGCCGAGGTGACGGTCGTCGAGGCGCTCGACCGGATCGTCGCTGCCGAGGAGCCGTCGATCTCCAAGCACCTGACGCGTGAGTTCAAGAAGCGCGGCATCACCGCGAAGACGTCCACCCGGGTCGCCTCCGTCGAGGCCGACGACGAGCGCGCCGTGGTCCACCTCGAGGGCGGCGACGCGCTCGAGGTCGACCTCGTCCTCGTCGCCGTGGGGCGGGGCCCGTGCAGCGAGGGCCTCGGCTTCGAGGAGGCGGGGGTGACCGTCGACCGTGGCTTCGTGCCGACGGACGAGCGGCTGCGGACCAGCGTCGAGGGCGTGCGTGCCGTCGGCGACCTCGTGCCGGGGCTGCAGCTGGCCCACCGCGGCTTCGCCCACGGCATCTTCGTCGCCGAGGACCTCGCCGGGCTCGACCCGGCGCCGGTCGACGACGTGACGATCCCCAAGGTGACCTACTGCGACCCCGAGATCGCCTCCGTCGGGCTAGGGACGGACGCGGCGAAGGGGGCCGGTCACGACGTCGAGACCGTCACCTATCCCTTGGGCGGCAACGGCCGCAGCATCATCCGGGGCACGACCGGGTCCGTGACCCTCGTGCGGGCCAAGGACGGTCCGGTGCTCGGCGTGCACATGGTCGGGCTCGGTGTGAGCGAGCTGATCAGCGAGGCCCAGCTGGCCGTCGGGTGGGAGGCCCACCCCGAGGACATCGCCCCCCTGGTCCACGCCCACCCGAGCCAGGGCGAGGCCTTCGGCGAGGCGGCCATGCTCGCCGCCGGGCGGCCGCTGCACGCGCACGCCTGATCCCGCGAGGGCGGCGGCGCGTCGGACGCATCCCGACGCCCGCCGTCCTAGTCTGGTCCGCACACCCTTCAGCGACCCCGGAGAGACATGAGCCCCGACCCTCGTTCACTGCCCCGCGCCGCCAAGCGCCTCACCAAGCAGACCGCAGCCAAGGTCGGCGGGGTCGACGAGGTCCGTGGCCGCCTCGACGAGACCAAGGAGCGACTGGAGCGTGCCCGTCAGGAGCGTGATCGGGCCCGTGAGCAGCGCGACGAGGCGCGCGAGCAGGTCTCCTCGCTCAAGGCCGAGGTGCGCCGGGCCGAGCAGCGTCGTGACGCCGCGAGCGAGCGTGCCAGCGGCCTCGGCTACGCCCACCGCGGGCTCCTCGCCGCCGCGGGCGGCCACCGCCTGCCGAGCGAGCTTGGTCCGGCGCCCGGCAAGGCACCCGAGGCCGAGGTCCGCAGGGAGCAGGAGCGCGAGCTGAAGTGGCTCAATACGCGCGCCAGGTTCGCCACGACGCTGGCGACCGGGCGCGGGTTCGAGGCCGCGGTGACCGACCTCGTGCGCGGCGCCCAGGGCTCGCCCCAGGTGACCGTCGCCCGGCAGATCGCCCAGTGGCTCTACGACAACGAGCCCACCCGGCAGGCGGGCGCGCTCGCGACCGGTCTCATCGCGCACCAGATGGGTCTGCCGAAGTTCGCCTGGGAGCGGCTGTCGACGCTGCCCGACGAGGTGTGGCTCGAGCACGCGCCGAGCGAGTACGTCCTCCTCGCGGGTCAGCACGACGCCACACTCGCCCGCTCGGCCGTGGAGCGCGCCCTGGCGCACACCGGGCCGCTGAGCGCGCACACGTGGCTCACCCTCACCCGGCGCGCCATGGGCCTGGGGCTGGGTGACCTGTGCACCCGTCTGGCCGAGCGCTTCGACACGGCCGCCGCCGAGGACCTCGCCGGCGGCGAGCTCTCCGAGGACGAAGCGACGGTGCTCGAGATCGACCGCACCTGGATGGCGCGCTGGGCGCCCCGCATCGCTGCCGGACCGGCCTCCCCTTCGCCCGCCGCCGAGGGCAATGTCTCGATCGGCGTCATCGGCTACGACCAGCCCGACCCGCGCAACACCTCGAGCAACATCGGGGACTACGTCCAGACCATCGCGTCGATGTCGCACCTCGTGCGGCACACCGGGGCGCGCTTCGACGACAGCGACCTCGGGCGCTTCGCCCGGGACCTGCAGGCGCGGGTCCCGGCGGACCTGCGGGTCGACTCGCCCGAGGCGCAGGTGAGCGTGCACCAGGTCGACCGCGACGCCTCGAGCTACTCACAGGTGCCCGAGGGCACGTGGATGATCGCCTTCGGCTGGTACGCCCACAAGCTCGGCGGCGTGCGCCACGACTTCCCCTTCCCGGAGCACCTGCGGCCGATCTACGTCTCCTTCCACCTCAACAAGCGGGCACTGCTCACCGACGAGACCATCGAGCACCTCAAGGCCCACGCACCGATCGGCTGCCGCGACCACTCGACCGTCGACCTGCTGCTCGGCCAGGGCATCCCAGCCTTCTTCTCCGGGTGCCTGACGACGACGGTGCGCTACGTGCGCCCCGACGAGACGCCCGCGCGGCCGGCCGATGCCCCGACCGTGTGGATCGACCTGCCCGCTCCCAAGGGGGCCCTGCGCGTGCGCAACGAGCGCCCCGACGTGCGCGCTGCCGGCATGGTCGACAACCTGCGCACGGCGCTGTCGAGCCTCGACGACTACGCGAGTGCCTACGGCAAGGTCGTCACCGGGCGACTGCACGCCTACCTGCCGGCCCGCAGCCTCGGGTGCGCCGTCGACTTCTCGCCGCGCAACCCCTCCGACATCCGCTTCGCCGGTCTGGCGCCGCTCACCGACGACGAGGTCTTCGAGATGGGCAAGGGCATCGCCGACCTGCTCGAGCCCGTCATGGCCGCGATCCTGCGCGGCGAGGACGAGGCCACCGTCCGGGAGGCGTGGACCGAGGTGACCGTCGAGCGCGTCGCCGCCGCTCGGGCTCGCCACGAGCAGGAGGTGGAGCTCCCTTCGCTCGTGGACATCGACGAGGCAGTCGCCACGATCCGCGCCGGCCGTGTCGACGTGCCGCGCACCCAGGACGCACCGGCCGGTGACGAGATGGAGATCGTCCTGGCCCTCGACGGCAACCTCAAGGACCAGTTCCTCGTCGTCGTCGACGGGCTCGTCGAGCACGCGAGCCGGCCGATCCACCTCAACGTCCTGGTCCGTGAGCACGAGCAGGCCGACTTCGACCGGGCGGCCGCGCTCTTCCCGACGGTGTCCTTCACGTGGTGGCCGTGCGACGAGGTGACCTACGGCGACATCCACGCGATGATCCCGCACATCACCGTCTCGACCATGGACCGCCTGGTGCTGCCCGAGCTGCTGACCGACGTCGACCGGGTCGTATACCACGACATCGACGCACTGCCCGTGGCCGACATCGCCGAGCTCTACGAGACGGACCTGCAGGGCACGGCGATCGCCGCCCGCGACTCCGAGGCCAGCTCGATGCAGAGCGGCTACACCAACATCTTCAACCCCGCCTCGCTCAAGGAGCTGGCTCCGGGCATGGGGTCGGAGCTCATCCGCCGCGAGACCCGTCGGCACCGCTTCGACTTCGTCGGCTTCAACGCCGGGATCATGGTGCTCGACCTCGCCCGGATGCGCGCGGACAACTTCTGCGAGCGCTTCCTGCCGTATGCCAACAACTTCGGCATGCACGACCAGCACATCCTCAACGTCTACGTCGGCGCCGACCGGCTGAGCCTGGCCCCCGGGTGGAATGCCCGCCCCTCCCAGGAAGACGTCGTGGACCCCAAGATCATCCACTGGGCCGGCGGCCAGAAGCCGTGGGTCGACGGCTATGTCTCCTACCAGTCGTCGTGGCGCCGCCACGAGGACGAGCTGCGTCGTCGCGAGGCGGAGATCTCTGCCTCGCGACGCGGGCCCCGTGGACAACAGCACACCGACTCGTGAGAGTCTGTGACGAATCCCATCTCGATAGAAGGAGCAGAGGCGCATGTCTGAGCGGGTTGCCATGCCGGCACTGGGTGAGTCCGTGACCGAGGGCACCGTGACGCGATGGCTCAAGAACGTGGGCGACACGGTTGAGGTCGACGAGCCGCTGCTCGAGGTCTCGACCGACAAGGTCGACACCGAGATCCCGTCGCCCGTCGCGGGCACGATCCAGGAGATCCTCGTCGAGGAGGACGAGACCGTCGAGGTCGGTGCCGACCTCGCCGTCATCGGTGACGGTGACGCCCCGGCCTCCTCCGACTCGGGCGACGACTCCGCACAGGAGCCGGCCGCCGAGGAGTCTCCTGCCGAGGAGTCCGCCACCGAAGAGGCCCCTGCCGAGGAGCCCGCCACCGAGGAGCCCGCCGAGCAGGAGGCACCGGCCGCCGAGGCCTCGTCCTCGGGCGACGGCGAGGGCACCACGGTGGCCATGCCGGCCCTCGGCGAGTCCGTCACCGAGGGCACCGTCTCGCGCTGGCTCAAGGCCGAGGGTGACACGGTCGAGGTCGACGAGCCGCTGCTCGAGGTCTCGACCGACAAGGTCGACACCGAGATCCCCTCCCCCGTCGCCGGCACCCTGACCAAGATCCTCGTCCAGGAGGACGAGACCGTCGGGGTCGGCGCCGACCTGGCGATCGTCGGTGGCTCCGGTGGCGGTTCCGCCCCGGCTGCCGAGGAGCCGGAGGAGGAGCCGAAGGCCGAGGCCCCCAAGGAGGAGCCCAAGGCTGAGGAGTCGAAGGCCGAGGCCCCCAAGGAGGAGCCGAAGCAGGAGGCGCCCAAGGAGGAGCCCAAGGCCGAGGAGTCGAAGGCCGAGGCCCCCAAGGAGGAGCCGAAGCAGGAGGCGCCCAAGGAGGAGCCCAAGGCCGAGGCCCCCAAGGAGGAGCCGAAGCAGGAGGCGCCCAAGGAGGCCCCGAAGCAGGAGGCGCCCGCCGCCTCCGGTGGTGACGCCGCCGCCTACGTGACCCCGCTGGTGCGCAAGCTCGCCGCCGACAACGGCATCGACCTCTCGCAGGTCGAGGGCACCGGCATCGGCGGCCGCATCCGCAAGCAGGACGTGCTCGACGCCGCCAAGGCGAAGAACCAGCCGCAGGAGGCTGCTGCTCCGGCCGCTGCCGCTCCGGCTGCGGCTCCCGCTGCTGCGGCTCCCGCGGGCGTCCCGGCCGGTCTGGAGTCCAACGTCCCGCAGTCCAAGCGCGGCACCCGCGAGAAGATGACCCGCCTGCGCAAGGTCATCGCCGAGCGGATGGTCGAGTCGCTGCAGGTCTCCGCCCAGCTGACGACGGTCGTCGAGGTCGACATGACCAAGGTGGCTCGCGTGCGCGACGCCGCGAAGGCCGACTTCGCCCAGCGGGAGGGCACCAAGCTCTCCTTCCTGCCCTTCATCGCCCAGGCCACGGCCGAGGCCCTGAAGGCGCACCCGGGCATCAACGCCAGCGTCGAGGGCGATGAGATCGTCTACCACGGTCAGGAGAACCTCTCGATCGCGGTCGACACCGAGCGCGGCCTGCTCACGCCGGTCGTCAAGAACGCCGGTGACCTCAACGTCGCCGGTCTCGCCCGGGCGATCGCCGACGTCGCCGACCGCACACGCAACAACAAGATCACGCCGGACGACCTGTCGGGCGGGACCTTCACCATCACCAACACCGGCAGCCGGGGTGCGCTCTTCGACACCCCGATCCTCAACCAGCCGCAGGTCGCGATGCTCGGCACCGGCGCCATCGTGCGTCGCCCGGTCGTCATCACGACCGACGACGGTGGGGAGACGCTGGCGATCCGGTCGATGATGTACCTGGCCCTCACCTACGACCACCGGGTCGTCGACGGCGCCGACGCGGCCCGCTTCCTCGGGACCGTCAAGGCCCGTCTGGAGGAAGGCCGCTTCGAGGCCTGAGATGACCTCACGACAACAGCGCGTCGCCATCACCGGAGCATCCGGGCTGATCGGCGGCGCGCTGTCGTCGTCTCTGGAGGCTGACGGCCACGAGGTGGTCCACCTCGTGCGACGCCTGCCGAAGGGGGACCACGAACGTCCGTGGGACCCGTCGCGTCGGCAGCTGGACCCGGCGGTCCTCGCCGACGTCGACACCGTCGTGCACCTCGCGGGCGCCGGTGTCGGCGACCGACGCTGGACCCCGACCTACAAGATGCTCATCCGCACCTCACGGGTGCACGGGACGGACCTCGTCGCCCGCGTCGTGGCCGCCGGCGCCGGACCGACCCGGCTCGTGACCGCGTCGGCCGTCGGCTTCTACGGCGACCGGGGCGACGAGGTGCTGACCGAGGCCTCTGCCCCCGGCCGCTCCTACCTCGCCGGTGTCGTGCGCGACTGGGAGGCGGCGGCCGCCCCGGCCCGCGCAGCCGGGGTCCCCGTGGCCCACGCGCGCACCGGCATCGTCCTGGCGACACATGGCGGGGCGTTCGTGCCCATGCTGCGCGTCGGCCGGCTGGGGCTCGGCGGGCCACTGGGCTCGGGCCGTCAGTGGACGCCGTGGATCTCGCTCGACGACGTCGTGGGTGCCTACACGCGCCTCGTCGAGGACGCCTCGATCGTCGGCCCGGTCAACCTCGCCGCGCCCCACCCCGTCCGCCAGCGCCACCTGGCGCGTGAGATCGGGCGGCGGCTGCACCGGCCCGCGATCGTGCCGGCCCCCCGGGCCGCGATGCGGGTGGCGCTCGGCCAGTTCGCCGACGAGGCGCTGGCCTCAGCCCGTGTGCTGCCGCAGCGGTTGCAGGAGCTCGGCTTCGAGCATCGGCACCGGGTCGTCGAGGACGCTCTCGACGACCTCATCGCCTGACCCGGGTCGCACCGCTCACGGCCCGTCGGGTGCCCGCACGTCGCGCACCCGCCACCGCTGACCGTCCCAGGCCAGGACGAGGTCAGCCTGCTGACCCCGCCGGGCCGGGCGCTGCTGCCGCGACCCGTCGCGGGCCACGACCTCGTAGGCGCTCTCGTCGACGACGGTGCTCAGCACCGCGGTCGAGCCGCTCGTGCGCTGCAGGCTGGCCGTGCGCACGGTCATCTCGACGCCGCGGTAGCGGTGCCCGCTCGACTCGAGGCTCTCGATGAGCTCGTGGTCGCGCACGGCGGCCGGCGACCCCGGCTCGTCGAGCGCTCGGAGCACCACGGGGTCGAGGTCGGTGACGACGGACTGGCGCATCGAGGTCAGCTCCTGGGCCAGACGCACCGGTGCCTCGCGCGGTGCGCCGCGGTCGGTGAGCACCTGCTGGCCCGAGGGAGAGGTGACGGCGGCGGTCGACGGGGCGGCACCCCCTTCGTCATCGGCGGCAGCCAGCTGGCGCCACGGGACGACGACCGCGAGGGCCAGCGTCAGCGCGACCACGACGGCAGCGGCGACCCGGCGACCACCCGGCGTCTCGGCCGCCGATCGGGCGATCGCCCGGGTCTGCGAGGCCTCGTGGTCGACGGTGAGGTCCACGGGCTCGTCACGGCGACGTGGCGCCGCGTGACGACCCCGACGCGAGGACGCCGGCGGGACCTCGACATCGCTGTCGACGGGCGGTCGTCGCTGCCACCACCGGCGGCGGGGCTCGGGCTCGCCGGCGGAGGCCAGCTCGAGCTGCCACCGCGGTGTCTCGACCGCGTCCTGGGCGGCGGCCTCGCGGATGCGCCGTGTCAGACCCGAGGCGACGTCGCCGGGAGAGGTCATGCGCAGGGGTTGGGCGACGGCCGCGTCGAAGACCGCGACCGCCACCTCGTCGGCCTCCGGTCGGGCCGCCGGGTCACCGGCAAGGCAGGACTCGACGGCCTCGACCAGCTCGGCGTCGCCGGCCAGGTGCGAGCGCAGGTCGAGCCGGTCGGCGACGTGCCCGGGAGGAGCCCCGACGAGGCAGAGCCAGGCGAGCGCCCCGAGCGCGTGGACGTCACTCGCCCGGGTGGGCTCCTCGCCGTCGAGGACCTCTGGGGCGACGTAGCCGTCGGTGCCGTGCACGTCGCCGGGGGCTTCCCCGGTGAGGCGGGAGAAGCCCAGGTCCGCGAGGACGGGACGACCGGTGCTGTCGAGCAGGACATTGCCCGGGCTGAGGTCACCGTGGACGACACCGAGATCGTGCAGGCCCGCGAGGGCGCGCGCGATCGGGGCGATGACGGTGACCGTCTCCCCCGGCGTCAGGTGCCCGCGCTGGGCCACGACCTGACCGAGGCTGCCGCCCGAGAGCAGCTCGAGGACGAGCGCGGTCGCTGGACCGTCGTCAGTGTCGACGTCGAGGACCTCGTGGAGGGTGACGACGTGCTCGTCAGCCGCGTGCTGGAGCAGCGTCCACTCACGCAGCGCGTCGTCGTCGGCCCCACCCCGCAGCAGCTTAACCGCCACCAGCTCGTCGTCGACCTCGCGCCGGGCCCGCCAAACCGTCGACGTCGAGCCGGTCCCGAGCAGGCGGGTCAGGCGGTAGCCGGGGACCTGGGGCGGGATCTCGTCCATGCGCCCCAGCCTGTCCCAGATCGCCGATCCGGCCGCCGAGATTTCCACAGGGTGCCGCGGCGTAGGCTGGCGGCCATGCGTTTCGAGGAGCTCGGCTTCGCGCCAGACACCGTCGACTACCTGACCGCGTGGGAGCACCAGAAGCGGGTCCATGCGGCCGTCGTCGCCGGCGAGCTCGAGGACACGACCCTGCTGCTCGAGCACACGGCCGTCTACACCGCCGGCAAGCGCACCGAGCCCCACGAGCGACCGATGGACGGCACGCCCGTCATCGACGTCGACCGCGGCGGCAAGATCACCTGGCACGGCCCAGGCCAGCTCGTCGGCTACCCGATCGCCCACCTGCCGGGCCGACGTGACGTCATCGCCCACGTGCGCCGTCTCGAGGAGATGATGATCCGGGTCGCCGCCGACGTCGGCGTCACCGCGACCCGGGTACCGGGGCGCTCGGGCATCTGGGTGCCCGGCATCGACGGTGCCCGCGACCGCAAGCTCGGCCAGATCGGCATCCGCGTCTCGCGCGACGTCGCCATGCACGGCTTCAGCCTCAACGTCGACTGCGACCTGTCGTGGACGCAGACGATCGTCCCCTGCGGCATCCCCGATGCCGACGTCTCCACACTGGCCCTCGAGACCGGTCGCGAGATCACGGTGGCCGACATCCTCCCTTCGGCCAGAGCCCACCTGCTCGAGGTGATGACCGAGGACCTGCCCCTGACCACGGGGGCTGCATCGGCACAGCGGGTGGAGGCGTAGTCTGGAGTGACTCCGGACACCACCGGGGTCACCGAGATTGCCAGGAGAGCTGCGTGACCGTCGCACCCGAAGGACGTCGTCTGCTGCGCGTCGAGGCGCGCAACGCCGAGACCCCGATCGAGCGCAAGCCGGAGTGGATCCGGACCACCGCCAAAATGGGCCCCGAGTACAACCAGATGCGTGGCCGCGTCAGTGGCGCCGGCCTGCACACGGTCTGCCAGGAGGCCGGCTGCCCCAACATCTTCGAGTGCTGGGAGGACCGCGAGGCGACCTTCCTCATCGGCGGTGACGTGTGCACCCGGCGCTGCGACTTCTGCGACATCGCGACCGGCCGCCCGACGAGCCTCGACATGGACGAGCCGCGCCGCGTCGCCGAGTCCGTCCAGGAGATGGGCCTGCGCTACTCCACCGTCACGGGCGTCGCCCGCGACGACCAGCCCGACGGTGCCGCCGCGCTCTACGCCGAGACGATCCGACAGATCCACGCCCTCAACCCCCACACCGGCGTGGAGATCCTCCCGCCCGACTTCGGCGCGAAGCCGGAGCTCGTCGGCCAGGTCTTCGACGCCCGCCCCGAGGTCTTCGCCCACAACCTCGAGACCGTGCCGCGCATCTTCCGCAAGATCCGGCCCGCCTTCACCTACGAGAAGTCGCTCAAGGTGCTGTCTATGGCCCGCGAGGCCGAGCTGGTCACCAAGTCCAACCTCATCCTCGGGATGGGCGAGGAGGACCACGAGATCGAGGAGGCGATCCGCGACCTGCACGAGGCGGGCTGCGACATCCTCACGATCACCCAGTATCTGCGCCCCTCCAAGCTGCACCACCCGATCGACCGGTGGGTCAAGCCCGAGGAGTTCGTCCACTGGAGCGAGCTCGCCGAGGGGATCGGCTTCAAGGGCGTCATGGCCGGGCCGCTCGTGCGCTCGAGCTACCGTGCCGGACGGCTCTACGCGACCGCGATGCGCAAGTGGGGTCGGCCGATCCCCGAGCACCTCTCGCACCTCGCCGAGGCCATCGACGAGCCGGCCCGCCAGGAGGCGGCCACGCTCGTCGCCACGTCGCGCGCCCAGGCGATCCTCGACCAGCCGGCCACCGGCACCGAGGGCTGACCGGGGCACCCAGCGAGAGCAACTAGACTCTCTCCTCATGGCCAAGAAGAGCGACCAGCCCGCCAAGCCGAAGCGCGAGAACCCCTTCAAGCGGATCGCCTCGGTCTACAGGACGATCAAGGCGATCGACCCCCAGGTCACCCTGTGGATGCTCCTCGCCTTCGTCGTCGTGCTCGGCGTCGGCACGCTCATCGGCCTGCTCGTCGGCCACGTCATCCTCGCCCTGATCGTGGCGATCCCCTTCGCGCTGCTCGCGGCGATGATCGTGCTCTCCCGTCGCGGTGAGCGCGCGGCCTTCGCCCAGATGGAGGGCCAGCGTGGCGCCTCCATCGGCGGCCTGTCGGCGCTGCGTCGCGGCTGGTACTACGACCAGGAGCCGGTCGCCGCCGACGCGACAAAGCCCAGCGAGATCAACACCGCCGCCGTGGTCTTCCGCGCCCTCGGTCGCCCGGGCATCGTCCTGCTCGGCGAGGGGCCCAAGCACCGGGTCGACAAGCTCTTCGTCAAGGAGACCAAGAAGGTCTCGCGGGTCGCCCCCGGTGTCCCCGTGCACACCTTCATCGTCGGCACCGGTGAGGGCGAGCTGCCCCCGCGCAAGATCCGCATGACGCTGACCAAGCTGCGCCCGGCGCTGTCCAAGGAGGAGATGTCGGTCGTCAACAAGCGGCTGAAGTCCCTCCCCGGCATCCGTCAGGGCGTCCCGGCCGGGGTCGACCCGAGCCGTGCCCGGATGAACCGCAGCGCGCTGCGCGGCCGCTGACCCACCCGCGGCGCCGGCCCGCGGCGCCACCACCGTCGACCCTCGGGAGACCGCTCGTGACCGCTGCCGCCACCGCCCACGCCGAGGACCTCGCCGCCTTCGTCGACGCCTCCCCGTCGAGCTACCACGCGGCCGCCGAGGTGGCCCGACGCCTCGAGGACGCCGGCTTCACCGCTCTCCTCGAGACGGATGCGTGGCCGCAGGCCCCCGGGCGCTACCTCGTCGTGCGCGAGGGGGCGGTCATCGCCTGGGTCGTGCCGACCTCAGCGACGGAGACGACACCGGTGCGCATCTTTGGCGCCCACAGCGACTCCCCCGGCTTCAAGCTCAAGCCGCAGCCCACGACCGGGCGCCTCGGGTGGCTGCAGGCGGGCGTCGAGGTCTACGGCGGCCCCCTGCTCAATTCGTGGCTCGACCGTGAGCTGCGCCTGGCCGGCCGGCTCGTCCTCGACGACGGCACCGTCGTGCTCGCCGACTCCGGCCCGCTGCTGCGGCTGCCACAGCTGGCGATCCACCTCGACCGCCAGGCCAACGAGCGCTTCGCGCTCGACAAGCAGACGCAGACCCAGCCGGTGTGGGGCGTGGGTGCCACGGAGTCCGCCGACCTGCTCGCCGAGCTGTCCGCCACCGCCGGTGTCGACGCCTCGCGGGTCCGCGGCTACGACCTCGTGACGGCCGACAGCGCCCGCGGCGCCGTCTTCGGCAAGGACGACGTCTTTTTCGCCGCGGGTCGACTCGACGACCTGGCGAGCGTCCACGCCGGCACGGTCGCGATGGCCCGGATCGGCAACGACCTCGCCGCAGACCACATCCCGATGCTCGCGGTCTTCGACCACGAGGAGGTCGGCTCCGCGACCCGCTCCGGTGCGGGCGGTCCCTTCCTCGAGGAGGTCCTCGAGCGCATCGGTCTCGCCCTGGGTGCCGACCGCGGTGAGCGGATGCAGGCGCTGGCCTCCTCGTGGTGCGTCTCCAGCGACGTGGGCCACTCGGTGCACCCCAACTACCCCGAGAAGCACGACCCGCAGGTGCGTCCGGTCCTCGGCTCCGGGCCGATCCTCAAGCTCAACGCCAACCAGCGCTACGCGAGCGACGGCGTCGGCTCCGCGGCGTGGCGCGGCTGGTGCGCCGACGCCGGTGTGACGAGCCAGGACTTCGTCTCCAACAACACCGTCCCGTGCGGGTCGACCATCGGCCCCATCACCGCGACCCGACTGGGCATCCGCACGGTCGACGTCGGCATCCCGATCCTGTCGATGCACTCGGCGCGCGAGCTCGCCGGCACGAGCGACCTGCTCGACCTGTCGCGGGTGGCGCAGACCTACTTCGGCGGCTGATCCCCTCGACGGGTCACCGGCGGGTCACCAGCCGGTCGGCAGGTCCGCCGGCCGGAAGGCGTAGAGCGCCCGCAGCCGTGCTCGGGTGAGTGCGCGATAGCCGGCCGCCGCCTGCGTGGTGCGCTCGTCGGGTCGATAGCCGGCGAGCACGCCCGCCTCGACGTCACGGGCACTCCCCTGGTCGGTCCAGCCCTGCTCGACCCGCAGGTCGAGGTGGGCCAGGAGGTTGCCCAGGTCGAGCGCCGGGTCCCCGAGCCCGAGGGTGTCGACGTCGAGCATCCCGACCTCGAGCGCCCCGTCGGCGCCGACGTCGACGAGCAGCTGCTTGTCGTGCAGGTCGCGGTGGAGCAGGCTGCGGCGGCCGTCCCGGCCCGCACCGACGACGACGGCGGCAGCGCGGGCCGCGTCCTGGTGGAGGGCCTCGAGTCGACCTACCGGCAGCGCGCGATGGTGACGGGCGAGATCGAGCAGGCCGCGGGTGGCGTCGACCTCCGCGCCGAGGTCGTGCCCGGCGACCCCGTCGACCTCGCCGGCGTCGTGGAGCCGGCGCACGGACTCACCGACCGCCACGCCCACCGCCTCGCCGACCGGCTCGGCCACGTCGGCGGCCGGCCCGTCGACCACCGGCCCGTGCAGCAGGTCGTGCAGGGTGCGTCCCGGCAGGTGGCTCAGCGTGATCGTGCCGCACCCCTCGTCCCAGCCGGTGACGACCGGGGCACGCAGTCCCGGCACGTCGGCGGCCACCTGCATGCGCCGCACGAGGTCACCGGCCCGCCGCGGGCGAGCCGCCTTGGTCCACAACGGACCCGCGGCCGACTCCCCCCGCACCACGGCTCGCCGCTCCGGCCGGTGCACGACGAGCTCGGCGCCGCCGGCGACGAGCCGGGCGAGCGAGACCAGACGAGCGTCCGCGCCCCCGTGCTGCAGGACGAGGTGCTCGCCCCGCCTCTCGACCATGCCGGGCGCCACCGCCTGCGTCACATCAGCCGTGCGCGCGGCCGCAGCGCCGTCGGGCAGCCACTGACCGATCACCCGTCGACCGGCCTCACGCAGATCGAGGTGCAGCCGGTCGGGCCGCGGGTGAGCCCGCTCGAGCTCCAGCCCGAGGTCGGCGCAGCCGGCGACGACCTCGGCGAAGTCCGTGCTCACCACCGCCACCTCCCCAGCTCCTCCGCGGCCCCCAGCACCTGGGCGGTCACCTCCGGCCACATCGGGTGACCGGCGCGGAAGGGCTCCAGCGCTCGGGCCAGCAGCTGCAGGGCGATCCGCGGTCCCAGGTCGTCGCCGAGCCCGGTCGGCCCCGTCGCCGCGTGTCCGGCGACAAGGGGTGCGGCGGCCCGCGTCACCACACCCGGTGCCGCCTGCGCGCAGAGTCCGTCCGACAGGCGGTCGAGGACGAGCACGGCGAGCAGGCTCGCGATGTCGTCGAGCGGGTTGCCCCGGCCGGCCCGGTCGAGGTCGATGAGCCCGAGGTCGTGACCGTCGGCCACCACCTGGTCGAGCGAGAGGTCTCCGTGGACGAGCCCCACCGGCCCGGGGCGAAGGGAGCCGCGCGCGGTCGACTCGATATCGGCAGCGGCGTCGGCGGCACCCGGCAGGACGGGCTCCAGCGCACGCAGCGCACGATGGGTGCCCACCGGCGGCTCGACGCACGGAGCCGCGCGGTCCACCCCCTTCGTGTGGAAGGCGCCGAGGCAGGCACCGAGGCGACGCAGCTCCGGCTCGCCCACCGTCGCACCGAGGGCGCTGCCGGGCAGGTGCCGCAGCACGATCAGCCCGGCGTCGTCGCGCTCGAGCACCTGCGGCAGGCGAAACCCCGAGCCGCCGCCACCGTCGGCGAGCACGGTGGCGTGGCCGGCGAGCGCCCGCGCGTACCCGCTCTTGGCATACACCCGCAGGACGCGGGGACCGCTGCGCCCCACCCAGCGGCGGGCCGGCTTGTGGGCCAGCGTGTGCGTGCCGCCCGGCCAGGCGCGGACGCGGGTGCGCAGGGCCTTGAGGTGGCGGTCGGTGCGCGCGTCGACGACGAGCAGCCCGGAGTCGGGGTCGTCGAGGAGCACGTCCTCGGCGGTGACCCGACGGACCGCCTTGTGCCGCTTCTCCTCACGCGCCGGGCCCCACGCATAGCCGATGGCCGACCGGCCGTCGACGTCGAGCAGCGCGGTCGCGCTCGTCCCCGGCTTGTACCGCAGGTGGCCGCGGGTGACCGGCGTCCCGAGACGATCTGCCAGTTCGTCGGTCCCCAGCAGCAGGCGAAGGGAGCCCACCGCCGGGTCGTGCGCAGCCAGCCGCGCGTGGGCGTCATGTGCGGGCACCGCTCGCCACCTCCTCCAGCTCGTCGGCGTGCCGGGCGAGGACCTCGTCGGGGCGGCCCGAGTCGGCGACCCGGCCACCGTCGATCCACAGCACCCGGTCGGCGGCGCGGGCCGCGTCGAGGTCGTGGGTGATGACGATCGTCGTGCGCCCGGCGGTGAGCCGGTCGAGGGCGGCGGTGACCTCCTCCTCGGTGGCCCCGTCGAGGCCGGTCGTCGCCTCGTCGAGGACGACGACGGGCGCGTCCCTGACGACGGCCCGGGCGATGGCGATCCGCTGTCGCTGCCCACCCGAGAGGGTCGTGCCGCGCTCGGAGACGACGGTGTCGTAGCCCTGCGGCAGCGCGATGATGAACTCGTGCGCACCAGCGACCCGCGCCGCCTCGACGACCTGCTCGTCGGTCACCGACCCCGCCCCGCCGGGGGCGCCCATGGCGATGTTGTCGCGGATGCTCGTGGCGAAGAGCAGGCTCTCCTGCAGGACCATCGCGACCTGGCTGCGCACGTCGTGGACCGTGAGGTCGCGCAGGTCCCAGCCGTCGAGTCGCACCGTGCCCGAGTCGGGGTCCTGCATGCGCAACAGCAGGCCGGCGAGCGAGGACTTGCCGGCGCCCGACGGACCGACGATCGCCACCCGCTCCCCCGCGGCCACCCGCAGGTCGACCCCGCTCAGCACGGCGTGACCGGGCACGTAGGACAGCCAGACGTCCTCGAGCTCGACGTGGCCGCGCAGCCGGCGTCCGGAGCGGGCCCAGGAGGCGTCGCGCACGCGGGGCTCCTGCTCGAGCAGGTCGACGACCCGCTCCGCGGACGCAGCGGCCTGGGCGATGCGCCCGGTGTACTTCGCGAGGTCCCGCATCGGCTTGAAGGCCGCCTTGAGGTAGGTGACGAAGACGACGAGCTCGCCGGGGGTGAGCGCGCCCGCGAGGACGCGTTGGGCGCCGACGTAGAGCACGAGCGCGGTCGCCACGCCGACGAGCACGTCGGTGGAGCGCTCGAGGCCGGCCGACAACTTCTTGGCCTTGACCCCGTCCTTGAGCGTCTTGACGTTGTCCGAGGCGAAGCGCGACTGCATCTCGGGCTCGAGGGTGTAGGCCTGCACGACCTTCATCGACGAGAGGGTCTCGGTCGCGAGCGTCGCCAGGTGACCCTCCGCCTTGCGCTGCTTGCGCGAGACGGTGTGGATGCGGCTGGTCGCGGTGCGGCCGGTGAGCAGGAAGACCGGGAAGACGACGAGCATGCACAGCGCGAGCTGCCAGTCGAGCACGAGGACGACGACGAGCATCGCGGCGAGGGTCGCAAGATTGCCGACGAGCGGCAGGGCCGCGGTGACGGCCACCTCCTTGAGCCGGCCGACGTCGCTGGTGATCCGCTGCACGAGGTCACCGGTGCGGGCCCGGTCGTGGAACCCCAGGGAGAGCCGCTGCAGGTGGGCAAAGGCGTCGGCGCGCACCGAGGTGAGCAGCCGGTTGCCGGCGAGCGCGAAGCAGACCGTCATCGCGTAGCTGGCGAGGGCGCGCAGCAGCACGACGACGAGCAGCCCGAGGCAGGCGAGCACGAGGACCTGCTGCAGGTTGTCGGGCTGCTCCTGCGACAGGTCGGCACCGAGATGGCCGATGACGCCGTCGATGACGAACTTCATCGGCCACGGCTCGAGCAGCCGCATGACGACCTCGAGGGCCATCGCGACGCCGCCGCCGGCGATGAGCGTGCGCTGGCGCCGCAGGTGGGCTCGCACGTGCGGGACGAGCCGACGCAGCCCGGGGACCGCCTCGCGGATGCCCTGCGGCTTGCGCGGCTTGGGCAGGACGGGAGCGGTCATGCGCTCCGCCCGAGCAGGTCGTCGGCGAGCGAAGGGGGTCGCACCGGCACCGTGGTGAGGATCCGGGAGACGACGAGGCTCCAGTCGTGCCGGCTCACGGCCGCCCGACGTCCGAGGTCGCCCAGCTCGGCGCGGAGCGCGGCGTCGCTGCGCAGCCCGGCGAGCGCGGCGGCGAGCTCGGTCTCGTCCCCGGGCGTGACGAGCACCCCGAGATGGCCTCCGTCGAGCACCTCGCCGACGGGGCCGATGTCGCTGGCCACGACGGGCAGGCCGGCCGCGAGGTACTCGTAGAGCTTGAGCGGGGAGAAGTAGAAGTCCGGCAGCTGCGGGTAGGGCGCGACGGCCAGGTCCATCCGGGCGAGCTCCTCGGGCATCCGCTCGGGGGCGACGGCACCGACGAGGTCGACCCGGTCGGCGACAGCCAGGCGCTCGGCCTGCGCCTCGATCGCCGCCCGCTGCGGGCCGTCGCCGACGAGCCGCAGCCGCGTCCCGTCGTCGGTCCGGGCGAGCCGGGCGAAGGCCTCGACGAGCACCTCGACCCCGTGCCAGGGCTTGAGCGTGCCGACGAAGCCGATGACGAAGGGGGTCTGCTGGTCGAGGTGGGAGGCCGCCCGCGGCTCCCCACGCTGGTCGAGGTGGGAGGCCGCCCTCGGCTCCCCACGCTGGTCGAGGTGGGAGGCCGCCCGCGGCTCCCCGCGCTGGTCGAGGTGGGAGGCCGCCTGCGGCCGACCCTCGAGACCCGGCCGGATGTAGCGGGTGTCGACGCCGTTGGGCACGACGGTGACGTTGCGGTTGTCGGTGCGGTCGAGCACCCAGCGGGCGACCGGCTCGGACACCGCGACGACGGAGTCGGCCGCGTCGAAGGCCCGCCGGGCGATGGCCTCGGCGCCGACCCGGTCGGCGAGCACCCGGTGCTGCGCCTGCTCGTCGACGAGCGGCGAGTTGACCTCGAGGACACCGGGGACGTCGCAGGCCCGGGCCCAGGTCATCGCGGCGTCGGACCACAGCGAGTAGCGCTCCATGACGAGGTCGAGTGGGGTGTCGGAGTGCACCCGGGCGAGGACGTCGGCAGCGGCGCGTGCGGACCGTCGGGCGGACTCCTCACGCTCGCGGCCCGGGGTGCCGGTGATCCGGGGCAGCTCGTGGACGACGACACCGCCCAACCCCCGGGGCAGGTCGCCACCGAGGCGCGCGGTGACCAGGTGCACCTCGGTGCCGCGACGGAGGAGCTCGCGCACGACCGCCTGGACGTGGACCGAGGCACCCTTGCTCCCGAAGACGGGGACGCCCGGGTCGGTGGAGACGTATGCGACGCGCTTCATGCCACGGCCCTCCCGCCCTCGTGTCCGCATTGCCGTAGGGCAATGCGGTCTCCCTCGGTCGTGCGGTCTCCCTGGGAGGCGATGGCGGCGGCGAAGAGCGCCTGCAGCGCCCGCGCGTGGTCGCGGAAGTCGAAGTCGGCCTCGAGCAGAGCGCGAGCGGCGAGGGCGCGCTCGGCGGCCGCGTCCGGGTCGTCGAGGGTCGCGGCGATGGCATCGGCGAGGGCCGCGGCGTCGGCCTCGGGCACGAGCAGCCCGGTCTCCTCGTGTCGGACGATCTCGGGGATGCCCGTGACGGGCGTCGAGACCGCCGGCGTGCCCAGGGCGAGCGCTTCGAGGAGGACGGTCGGCAGGCCGTCGCGGTTGCCGTCCTCGCCGATGACGCAGGGCGCGGCGAAGACGTCTGCGGCAGCGACGATCTCGCGCACCCGCGACTGCGGCAGCGCCCCGTGCATCGTCACCACCTCGTCGAGTCCGAGGTCGCCGACCTGCTGGCGCAGGGTGGCCTCGAGCGGGCCCGTACCGACGAGGTCCACGCGGACGTCGCGGCCCGCCGCGACGAGCCTGGCCACGGCGGTGAGCAGGTCGCCGAAGCCCTTCTTCTCGACGAGGCGACCCACCGCGGCGATGCGGGTGGGGCCGGGGGTCTCCCCCTTCGCTGCGAAGGGGAAGGCCGTCAGGTCGACGCTGTTGTACAGCCGGACCACGCGGTCCGCGTCGGCACCGAAGGTGGAGCGCAGGTGGGTGCGGTTGAACTCGCTGACGGTCACCGTCGTGTGCGCCTCGCGCAACTTCGTCGCCAGCGAGGCGTGGTCGACCTCGTCGTGGAAGATGTCCTTGGCGTGGGCGGTGAAGGACCACGTGACGCCGGTGAGCCGGGCGGCCAGACGGGCGACGTCGGCGGCGATCGAGCCGAAGTGGGCGTGCAGGTGCTCCAGGCGCGAGCGCCGCACCGCACCGGCGAGCTCGACGGCGGCCAGGGCGACGTCCTCGGGCGCGGCGAGCAGCTCGTCGAGGTGGTCGGCGACCGTCGGCACGTCACGCGCGGCCTCCTGCAGCGCGGACCAGAAGAGGCTCGCCTTGTGCTCCCGGGAGAGGTAGGTGACCGGCGCCTGCACGTGCGCGAGGGCCTCGTGGAAGCGACCGTCGATCGGCAGGCGAAGGGAGAAGACCTCGACGTGGGTGCCCGCGGCCTCCTGCTGGAGGATCTCGTGGACGATGAAGGTCTCGGAGAAGCGCGGGTACATCTTCAGCACGTAGCCGACGCGGGGGGCGGGTGTCGTGGTCATCAGCTGGCCATCTCCTGCAGGTCGTCGAGGTGGGGTGCCGTGGCGGGCTGGAGCCCGGCGACGAGGTCGGGGACGCGACGCAGCCCGTCGAGGGCGACCGCGTCGTGGTCGCGGGTGGAGCTCGAGGTCACCGCGGCGGTCAGCCAGGCGCCGAGCTGCTCGGGGGTGACGTCGTCGGGGTGCACGGTGTCGACGAGGCCGAGGTCCTGCAGTCGCTCGGCGCGCACGAGCTGCTCCTGGCGGGGGCGGACACGCGGCACGACGAGGGCAGGCACGTCCTCGGCGAGGACCTCGCAGACGGTGTTGTAGCCGCCCATGGACACGACGGCCTCGGCGCCGCCGATGAGGTCGAGGGTGTTGGTGACGAAGTCACGCACGAGCAGGTCGTCCCGCTCGGCGGCGATCGCAGTGAGCCGGCGGCGCAGCGAGGGCTGCATGTAGGGGCCGGTGACGATGACACCGGTGTGCCCGTCGGGGTAGCCGGCCCGGGCGAAGGCGAGCGCGGTGTCGTAGCCGTCCTGCCCGCCGCCGACCATGCACAGCACGTAGGGCCTGGGGACCGGACGCCGCTTCGGCTCGTCGCGCGGGGCGAGCAGCCCCTCCCCGCGGCCCTCGGCGAGATAGCCGGTGTAGCGGACCTTGGCGGCGACGGCGCGCGGCAGGTCGTAGTCGGCGACGACGTCGACGACCGACCGGTCGCCGTAGACCCAGACCTCGGCGTAGTGGTCGCGGATCGCCTGGGTCGTGCGCGCCTCGCGCCATTCACGGATCGCGGTCAGCGGGTCGTCGAGGACGTCACGCAGGCCGAGGACGATGCGCGGTCGCTCCCCCGTCGTGTGGCCGCGCACGTCGTGCAGCGCCTCGAGCGCCTGCTCGAGCTCCCCGTCGAGGCCGCGGGCCACCTTGTCGACGACGACGACGTCAGGGGCGAAGGCCACGAGCGCCGAGGTGATCAGGTCGGAGCGCAGGGCGAGCACCGCGGACAGGTCCATGGCGAAGGTCCCTGCGGCGTAACCCCCTTCGCCGTCCTTGGCCACGGTCGGGACGGTGACGACCTCGGTGTTGGGCGGCAGCGGCAGCGACGTCGCCTGTGGGGCACCGGTGAGGACGAGGACGTCCGTGCGCGGTTCGGCCGCCACCATGGCGGCGGCGAGGGCGAGGTTGCGCCGGATGTGTCCCAGTCCCTGGGTGTCGTGGGAGTAGAAGGCGATGCGGCGCCGGGGTGTCGTGGTCACGCGGACAACAGTGGGTGCCCGTCGTGAGGTGAACGTGAAGTGGAGATGAGGAAGCCCTCATCCGTCGCGGTTCAGCGGGAGGCGCGCACGATCCGCGTGCCGGCGGCGCGGTCGTGCAGGCCACGGCCGTCGTCGGAGATGACGATCATCGCCGGGATCGCCAGGCACAGCAGGGCGGCCCGCACGGCGGCACGAAGGGGGGTGACCCACTCCCCGGCCATCGGCACCACGCGCAGCCCGAGGAGCCGGTGACCGAAGGTCGCACCTCCCAGGGTGACACCGGCGAGGTTGAGCAGGAAGAGCAGGGCGAGCGGGGCGAAGGAGAAGGCCTCCGGCGACAGCTCGACGACCCGGCCGATGAGGCCGTGGGTGATGAGCAGGCAGGCGACCCAGTCGACCACGATCGCGACGAGGCGGCGCCCCAGCGGGGCATGGTCACCCCCTTCGTCCGGGGTGGGGGCGGGACGGCCGGTGCTGCTGCTCACCGGGGCAGCCTATGCGGCGGTCGTGGACGTTCCTGAACCGTGGGGCCCGCGACCGCTAGGGTTGGTCTCAACCCGTGGGACGCCAGTCTCACGTAACACCGGTGAAACATTCGGGTCATGGTCGGGAAACCGGCCCTGCCTACAGTCGTCACCAACAGTTGACGCGGCAGGTCAGAGCGGCCCGCCGCCCCCACCCCAGGAGGATGGTTTGTTCAGCTCCCCTGACGAGGTTCTTGAGTTCATCAAGGCCGAGGACGTCAAGTTCGTCGACATCCGCTTCTGCGACCTGCCGGGCATCATGCAGCACTTCAACGTGCCGGCCGAGTCCATCGACGAGGACTTCTTCACCGAGGGCCAGATGTTCGACGGCTCCTCGATCCGCGGCTTCCAGGCCATCCACGAGTCCGACATGAAGCTCGTCCCGGACATCAAGACCGCCTACCTGGACCCCTTCCGCGAGGAGAAGACGCTCATCGTCAACTTCTCGATCGTCGACCCCTTCACCGGTGAGCAGTACAGCCGCGACCCGCGCAACGTCGCGGCCAAGGCCGAGGCCTACCTCAAGTCGACCGGCATCGCCGACACCGCCTACTTCGGCGCCGAGGCCGAGTTCTACGTCTTCGACGACGTGCGCTTCGACACCCAGCCGCAGGGCTCCTACTACTTCGTCGACTCGATCGAGGCCAAGTGGAACTCCGGTCGCAAGGAGGAGGGCGGCAACCAGGGCTACAAGACGGCCATGAAGGGCGGCTACTTCCCCGTGCCGCCGGTGGACCACTTCGCCGACCTGCGCGACAAGATCTGCCTGAACATGAAGACCGTCGGCCTCGAGGTCGAGCGCGCCCACCACGAGGTCGGCTCCGCGGGTCAGCAGGAGATCAACTACAAGTTCAACACCCTGCTCCAGTCCGGCGACGACATCATGAAGTTCAAGTACGTCGTCAAGAACACGGCCTGGCAGGAGGGCCGCACGGCCACCTTCATGCCGAAGCCGATCTTCGGCGACAACGGCTCGGGCATGCACACCCACCAGTCCCTGTGGAAGGACGGCGAGCCGCTCTTCTACGACGAGCAGGGCTACGGCGGCCTGTCCGACATCGCCCGCTGGTACATCGGTGGTCTGCTCAAGCACGCCCCCGCGCTGCTCGCCTTCACCAACCCGACGGCCAACAGCTACCACCGCCTGGTCCCGGGCTTCGAGGCCCCGATCAACCTCGTCTACTCGGCCCGCAACCGATCGGCCTGCATCCGCATCCCGATCGCGGGCAACTCCCCCAAGGCCAAGCGCGTCGAGTTCCGCATCCCGGACCCGTCGAGCAACCCCTACCTGTGCTTCGCCGCCCAGCTGATGGCCGGCCTCGACGGCATCAAGAACCGCATCGAGCCCCCGGAGCCGGTCGACAAGGACCTCTACGAGCTGCCGCCGGAGGAGCACGAGGCCATCGAGCAGGTCCCGACCTCGCTCCCCGAGGTGCTCAAGGCCCTCGAGGCCGACCACGAGTTCCTGCTCGAGGGCGATGTCTTCACCCAGGACCTCATCGACACCTGGATCCAGTGGAAGTACGAGAACGAGGTGCTCCCCCTGCAGGTGCGCCCGCACCCGCACGAGTTCGAGATGTACTTCGGCATCTGAGCCGACTGGGCAAGCGACAGGCCCCAGATCCCCGGTATTCCGGGGATCTGGGGCCTTCGTCATGCTTGCCCTGTGTCCAAGCGGTAGCCCTGGGAGCCGGCGGGCCCCCATCAGTGCTGCCGGCTCCCACGGCTACCGGTTCAGCACACAACCTTCAGGGTGGAGCCGTGCGAGACCGGCTCTGTCCGGGTCGTGAGGGGCAACTGACACGATGCACGCATGAGCCGCATCACCTGCCCGGTCCTCGCCACCCGCGTCACCACCGCCGAGGAGGCGGCGCAGCTGATCCACCCCGGCGACAACGTCGGGATGAGCGGCTTCACCGGCGCCGGCTACCCCAAGGCGCTGCCGACGGCGCTGCACGACCGGATCGTCACGGCGCACGCTCGGGGCGAGGACTTCCGCATCGGGCTGTGGACCGGCGCGTCCACCGCACCAGACGCCGACGGCGTCCTCGCCGAGGCGAAGGGAGTCTCCTCCCGCCTGCCGTACAACTCCGACCCGACGATGCGCCGACTCATCAACTCCGGCGAGGTCGACTACGTCGACGCGCACCTGAGCCACTCCGCCCAGCACATGTGGTTCGGCTTCTACGGCAACCTCGACGTCGCCGTTGTCGAGGTCACCGCGGTGCTGCCCAACGGCCTGCTCGTGCCGAGCAGCTCGGTCGGCAACAACAAGACCTGGCTCGACCAGGCCGACCGGGTGATCCTCGAGGTCAACCACTGGCAGCCGCGCGAGTTCGAGGGCTTCCACGACGTCTACTACGGCACCCAGCTGCCGCCGCACCGTCGCCCGATCCAGCTGACCGACCCGATGCAGCGGATCGGCGACCCCTACCTGCGGGTCGACCCGGCCAAGGTCGTCGCCGTCGTCGAGACCGACCGGCCCGACCGCAACTCCCCCTTCAGCCCGCCCGACGAGACCTCGCGGGCGATCGCGGGTCACGTCGTCGACTTCCTCCGGCACGAGGTGCGGGCCGGGCGGATCCCCCCTTCGCTCCTGCCGCTGCAGTCCGGCGTCGGCAATGTCGCCAATGCCGTGCTCGCGGGCCTGGACGACAGCGAGTTCACCAACCTCGTCGCCTTTACCGAGGTGCTCCAGGACGGACTGCTCGACCTCCTCGACAGCGGGACCGTGCGGGCCGCGTCGGCGACCTCCTTCGGGCTCTCCGACGTGGGCGTCGAGCGCTTCCTCGCCAACATCAGCAGCTACAAGGGACGGATCCTGCTGCGCAGCGAGGAGATCTCCAACCACCCCGAGCTCGTCCGACGCCTCGGCGTCATCGCGATGAACGGCATGATCGAGGCCGACATCTACGGCAACGTCAACTCCACGCACATCGCCGGCAGCCGGATCATGAACGGCATCGGCGGCAGCGGCGACTTCACCCGCAATGCCTTCCTCAACTTCTTCCTCACCCCCTCCACGGCGAAGGGGGGCAAGGTCTCCGCCTTCGTCCCGATGGCCAGCCACGTCGACCACACCGAGCACGACGTGCAGATCATCGTCAGCGAGCACGGGCTGGCCGACCTGCGCGGCCTCTCCCCGCGCAAGCGGGCGCCGCGGATCATCGACCACTGCGCCGACCCCGCCTTCCGCCCCGCGCTGCACGACTACCTCGCCCGCGCGCAGGCCGCCCGGCCCGACGCCGTGCACACCCCGCACCTGCTCGGCGAGGCGCTGAGCTGGCACGAGCGCTTCCTCGAGACGGGGAGCATGCTCGAGAGCTGAGTGGATCCGGCCCCTTCGAGATGTCCGCGGGTGGCCTCCTGAGGGACCGAGAGGAGACGGCCGCGGTCTCGAGGCTCGTCGCAGAGCTCCTCGGACCTCGACCAACGTGAGGGTGAGAGACTGCTGCCAGTGAGCAGTGTGTGGACCGCGCGAGGGATGCCCTCCCTCCTCCTGGCGACCTTCCTGGGGTTCAGCGGGTTCGCCGTCCTCATGCCCGTGGCGCCCCTGTGGGCGGTGCACGGCGGTGCCGACGAAGGCGGCGCCGGTCTGGTCAACGGCGTGCTGCTGCTCGTCACCGTGCTCACCCAGTTCACCGTCCCCGGACTGCTGCGCCGCTTCGGCTGGGGGCCAGCGCTCGCCGCCGGCCTCGCCCTGCTCGGCGCCCCGTCGCTCGGTCTCATCGCGAGCGATGCCCTGCCCGCCGTCCTCGCCCTGTCCGCCGTGCGCGGCGTGGGCTTCGGCATCCTCACCGTCGCGGGCAGCGCGGCGGTCGCAGAGCTGTCCGACCCCAAGACCCGAGGCAAGGCCGTCGGTGCCTACGGCCTGGCGATCGCCGGGCCCCAGGTCGTGCTGCTGCCCCTCGGCTCGTGGGTGGCGGAGACGATCGACTTCGTGCCGGTCTTCACCATCGGCGCCGCTCCCCTGCTCGGGATCCCCGCAGCCTTCGCCCTCGGGCGCGTCCTCGACGACTTCCCCTCCTCCGGTGACCACGACGCTGACGCGGGCGGGCCGAGCACCGCCCGCGCCGCGATCACCCTGCTCCGACCGATGGTCCTGCTGCTCGGCGTGACCATCGCCGGCGGCGCGGTCCTCACCTTCGGCCCGCAGATGGTGCGCGACCCCGCGGTCGTCATCCCGGCGCTGGCCCTCATGGAGCTCATGGCGGCGATCTTCCGATGGTGGATCGGTGGCGTCGCCGACCGGCACGGTGCTGAGCGATTCGTCGCCCCCTTCGTCATCATCACGGTGCTCGGGGTCGGCGCGATCGCCTGGGCCGTCCACGACCAGTCCGTCCCGGTCCTGCTGCTCGGCGCGCTGCTCCTCGGCAGCGCCTACGGAGCGCTGCAGAACCTCACCCTCCTCATTTCATTCGCCTCGGTCACCCGCCGGCACCTCGGGCTGGCGAGCTCGATCTGGAACGTCGGCTTCGACCTCGGCTCGGCCATCGGCTCGGTGGTCGTCGGTGCGATCGCGGTCGCCGCGGACTTCCCCACCGCGCTGGCCGCGACCGGGGTCTTCGCGCTGCTGACGTTGCCGCTGGCGGTGCGGCGACGGGGTCTCGAGGCTCGTCGCTAGCGCTCCTCACACCTCGACCACCGCTCGCGGACGGTGGCCCAGGTCCAGCGGTACCTCAACACGCAGCTGTAGCCCTTCGAGGCCACCCACCAGGTCTCGAGGCTCGTCGCAGAGCTCCTCGCACCTCGACCAACGTGGGCGAAGGTGGGGAGAGCTCCCCCTCCCCCGGGCTGGCCTCCGCGTGAAAGGATCGCGGCAGACCAGCACCACGAAGGGGATTGGGTTGAGCACAGGGGCGCAGCAGTTCATGAACGCTGCCCGGCAGGTCGCGGACGCGGCCGGCATGGGCGGGGCCGTCGACCAGGTCATGGAGCGGGCGCAGGGCGCCGGCTTCGACCTCAACGCGCGGGACTTCCCCGCGGCCCGGGGCGAAGGGGGGTCCGCCGGCACCCGGATCAACGCCGAGCACGTCTCCCTCGACAACGCGGCCGAGGCACTCAGCCGCAGCCGCTACGAGATGAGCCAGACCGGCCCGGTGCACGTCATCACCCCGATGGTCATGCCCAAGGGTGGTCGCCTCACGGCCATGCTGCCCGTGCTCGCGCTCGCGGCGCTCGGCGTCGTCGGGCTCATCGTGCTCATCCCCTTCGGGATGAGCTTCGCCGTCTTCGGGCCGCACTACTGGCTGCTCGTGCTGCTGGCCGCCGCCTTCCTGTGGTGGCGCCAGGGCATGGTCATGGTGCCCGAGGGCTGCACCGCGCTGATCTCGCGCTTCGGCAAGGTCGAGGCCGAGGTGGGCCCGGGGCGGGTGACGCTGTGGAACCCGTGGAAGCGCGTGTCCTACATCGTCAACACCACCCGGGAGTACCCCTTCAACGCGCCGATCCGCTCGGCCCCGACGAAGTCCGGCGTGCAGGCCTCGGTCGACCTCTTCCTCCAGTTCCGGATCGTCAGCGCCCGCGAGTTCGTCTTCGTCCTCGGTGCCGTGCAGGGCTTCCAGGACAAGCTCAACAACGCCATCTCCGAGACGACCCGCTCGCTGATCTACGAGCAGGAGGCCTCGGGCATCTACGACCTCGTCGGTGAGAGCACCGCGCGTCTGCTCGAGCAGCTCAACGCGCAGTTCGCCCCGGCGGTCGAGCTGACGACGGCCAACATCACCCACGCCGAGCCCTCGGCGCAGGAGTACCGCATGGACCTCGCGGCACCGGAGATGATCCGGGTGGCCAAGGAGGCCTACACCTACGACTACGAGCTGGGGCTGAAGAAGGAGCAGAACGAGGGTGACCTCAACAAGGACCTCGCCTCGCTCAACGAGAACCTCTCCGCCATCCAGGCCGACATCGCCCGCTACCAGGCCCAGATGGACACCGCCCTCGAGCGAGAGACCAACCGGGCCAACGCCGTGGCGCGCCAGCGCTTCGTCGAGTCGGAGTCCGAGGCCAATGCCAATGCCGCGCTGCTCGAGGCCCAGGCCCTCGACATCCGCGCGCTGAGCGCGGCTCTCGCGCCGGAGATCCTCGACTACCGCTACCAGCAGGACATGCTCGACAAGATGGAGGGCGTCTCCGGGTCGCTGCCGCAGATCGTGCGGGTCGGCGAGGAGTCGGAGGGCGTCGACTACCTGCAGATCGCCCGCCAGCTCGTCGGCGGTCAGGCCGCGCAGCTCTTCACCCCCGAGGACATGGAGGCCATCCGCGCCCGCCAGGCCGACATCGCCGCCCGCGTCTCCGAGCGCGAGGCCGACATCGAGCAGCTGCTGCAGGTGCCCGAGGAGAGCGATGTCGAGATCCTGCCGGTCACCGAGTCCGACCTCGACGCCGAGGGCGCGCAGCGTCTCGACGAGATCCGGCAGTCGGTGACCGACGAGAGCGTCACCGAGGCCATCGGCGCCGTGCAGGAGGAGGCGACCCCGCCCCCTTCGGCCCCGGAGGACACCAACCCGCGGTCCGACCTGCAGGACGAAGGGGAGGACCCGCCGCCCCCGCCGCCCGGCCTGGCAGCGCCCGCCCCGGGCGCCCCGCCGGTGCCGCCGGCACCCCGCGTGGCCCCGGCCCCGCGCGTCCAGGTGACCGACATGTCGACGGAGGGTGAGCGCAGTGAGTGACCAGGTGATGGAGCAGGCGGTCCGCGCGGTGCGCGGCCAGGGCATGAGCTCGATCAAGGAGGTCGTCTCCGGGTGGGGCGACGTCGCGCGCTACCTGCGCGGCGGTGACTCCGGCTCGCTCGTACCGGTCGTCATCCCCAAGGACAAGCGCGGGATGCGCTGGACCTCCCTCGTGTGGTTCGGCGTGTGGGCACTGCTCAGCGGTGTCCTCCTCGCCGCGACCGACCACGGCGCCCTCGGCGGGCTGTCGATCTTCGTCGCGATCCTCGCCTTCATGCTGTCGGCCCTGTGGTGGTGGCGCAGCTCGATCATCGAGATCGAGGAGGGCACGATCGGCGTGCTGACGAAGTTCGGCGCGATCACCGGACCCGGCCTCTCCCCGGGCCGCCACTACCTGTGGCACCCCTGGGCGCGGGTCGCCTACGTCGTCGACGTGACGACCGAGATCCCTTACACCGCACCGGTGCTCAGCTCGCCGACCCACGAGAACGTGCCGCTGAAGTCGATCGAGTTCTTCCTGCGCTTCCGCATCGTCGACGCGATCCGCTTCGTCCAGACGATCGGCGCCGGCAACTTCGACCTCGTGCTGAGCAACTCGGTGCAGGACGCGATCCGGCAGCGCAGCCGCCAGGTGCGCACCGAGCAGGCCTACGACCTGCGCGGCAGCGACGTCAAGGACATGCAGGACCTGCTCAACCGCCAGCTGACCCGCTACGGCGTGCAGATCATGGGCTGCAACATCCCCGACGTGCAGCTGCCCGACCAGTACCGCGAGCACCTCGCGACGCGGGAGCGGGTGGCCAAGGAGCTCGTCGCGTACGAGAAGGAGTGGGAGCTGACGCGCAAGCGCCGCATCGACACCCTGCTGCTCGAGATCGAGCGGTCGAAGAAGGTGCGCGACGCCAAGGTCGTCGAGGTCCAGGCCTCGCTCAACAAGGCGCGCAAGGACGTCGCCCAGATGCTCGAGGAGCGCGAGACCGAGGCGCAGAAGGTGCGCTACGAGATCGAGACCCGCGCCCGCACCAACCTCGTTGCGGCACAGGGCGAGGCGAAGGCCCAGGAGCAGCTGGCCACCGCCTACCGCGACAACCGCGCGGTGCTCGGCTACGAGCTGGCCCGTCGTCGCCTCGACGTCGGCGCGACCCTCGCCGAGGACGCCCCGCGCCCGGTCATCGTGCACACCGACGCCGGCGCCGGTGACAGCTCCGCGCTGTCGACGCTGCTCATGGCCCAGCTGCTGCCGCAACTGCAGTCGGGTGGTGGCGCTGCGCCGCGGCGCGCTGCGCGGCGGGTGGGCGGAGCCGTCGACGAGGTCGCCGAGCGCGCCGCCGAGGCCGTGCGAGAGCAGACGGACGGCTGACCCCACGCTGGCTGAGGAGGCCGACCCCGGGCGCGTCTCGAAGCCAACCCTTCGAGACGGCCGCGGGCGATCTCCTCAGGGAGCTGTGGTGGCTCAGAGGGTGCGCACGAGCTTCTTGTTGGCGAATTCGTCGAGCCCGAAGCGCCCCAGCTCGCGACCGACCCCGGAATTCTTCACCCCTCCGAAGGGCATGTCCGGCGCGCTCTTGATGAGTGTGTTGATTCCGACCATCCCGACGTCGAGCTGGTCCGCGACATCCCGGGTGCTCTTGCTCCCGCTACCGAAGACGGCTGCACCCAGGCCGAAGGGAGAGTTGTTGGCGATCGCCACGGCCTCCTCTGCGGACGCGGCCCGGTAGAGCACCGCGACCGGTCCGAAGAGCTCCTCCTGGTGGGCGCGCATCGTCGGGTTGACGCCGGACAGGACCGTCGCCGGGTACCATGCGCCCTCCCCCAGCGGGGTCTCGCCACCGAGGTGGACCGTGGCTCCCTTCGCCACGGCGTCGTCCACCTGTTCCGCGAGATCGGCGCGACCACCGACGGAGGACATCGGGCCCAGCTTGGTGTCGGGGTCGGCGGGGTCACCGTGCGTCCAGGCCCGGGCCTCGTCGAGGAAGGCTTCGACGAAGTCGTCGTAGACCGCGTCCTCGACGATGATCCGTTTGGCCGAGGTGCAGGCCTGGCCGGCGTTGGCGAAGCGACCGGTCGCGGCGGCCGACGCCGCACTCGGCAGGTCGGCATCCGCGAGCACGATGCACGGGTCGGACCCGCCGAGCTCGAGGACGCACTTCTTCATGTGTTCACCGGCGACCTTGCCGACCGCCTGGCCCGCGCGCTCGGACCCGGTGAGCGAGACCCCCTGGACGATCGGGTCGGCGATCATGTCCGCGATCTGCTCGTTGCTCGCAAAAACGTTGCGGTACACGCCCCGCGGCGCCCCTGCGTCCTCGATGATCTGCTCGATCCGCAGGGCCTGCTGCGGGCAGTTGCTCGCGTGCTTGAGCAGGATCGTGTTGCCCAGCAGGAGATTGGGCGCGACGAAGCGGGCCACCTGGTAGTAGGGGAAGTTCCACGGCATGATCCCCACCAGCGGGCCGATGGCATCGGTGCGCACGACCGCTGAGCCGGCACCGGCGATGTCGAGCACCTCCTCCTCCAGGAACGTCGGCCCCTGAGTCGCGTAGTACTCGTAGATCGACGCCGCGAGCGCAACCTCGCCCTTGGCCTGGGCGACCGGCTTGCCCATCTCCGTGCTCATGAGGAGAGCGAGCTCGTCCGCGTGCTCGCGGTGACCGTCGGCGATGCGCTGCAGGAGCGCGGTCCGCTCGTCGAGCGGCACCCGTCGCCACGCGGTGTAGCCGGCCTGGGCGGATGCGAGCGCAGACTTCACCTCCGCGTCGCTCATCGTGTCGAACTGCTCGAGCACCTCACCCGTCGCGGGGTTGGTCGTCGCGTACTGGCTCACTGTGCTGCTCCCTTCAGGACGATGCGGCCGGTCACGCCACCGCGGGTGAGGCGGTCGAGCGTGCCGGTGACCGAGGCCAGATCCAGTTCCCCCTCGGTGACGGGGATGCGCGGGACCTTGCCCTGCTTGGCCAGGTCGACCACCTCCTCGAGCTCGCCGAGAGACCCGACGAAGCTGCCCTCGATCCGCAGCATCTTCAGCGCCAGGAGCGCGGTCGGGATGGTGACATCGCCACCGAAGAGTCCGACCTGCACCATCTTGCCGCCCTTGACGAGTAGGTCGAAGGCCGTCGGCGCCGTCTGGCTGTTGTTGACGAAGTCGATGACCGCGTCGACCGGGCCACCTACCGCCTCCGTGACGGACGCAACCAGATCGCTGCCCGAGACCACGGTCGTGGTGGCACCGAGCTCACGGGCAGCGGCGAGGTTGTCCTCGGACATGTCCACCGCGCAGATGTTGCGGTGCCCCAGGGCCGAGAGGGTCGCCACTGCCGTCAGGCCGACGCCGCCGACCCCGATGACGACGACGGGAGCATCCTCGGGCAGCGGCAGGACCTTGCGGGCCGCGCTGTAGGCCGTCAGACCGGAGCAGGCCATGGTGGCGGCCCAGCTCGGGTCGACACCCTCGATGTCGAGAAGGTAGCGCGGGTGCGGCACGAGCACGTGGTCGGCATATCCACCCGGGCGGGCGACGCCGATGTTGCGCCCTTGGGCGCAGGCGTTCTCCCGCCCGGCGAGGCAGACCGCGCACTCGCCACACCCCGTCCACGGATAGACCAGTCGGGTCTCCCCCTTCGCCACGCCCGTGGCCTGTGTCCCGACCTGCTCGACGACGCCGACGACCTCATGGCCCATGACGAGCGGGTAGGGGATCCCCCGATCGACCATGCGCATCTTGCCGCGCGCACCGAGGTCGTAGTACCCCTCACGCAGGTGGGTGTCGGTGTGGCACACACCGGAGTGCGTGACTCTCAGGAGGACCTCGGTCCCCTGGGGCTCGGGTGTCGGGATCTCGATCTGCGACATGTCGGTGCTCGCGTCGGAGACGACGGCGTACGTCTGCATGGTCAACCTCGTGGTGTGGGTCCGGGACGGGACGTGGCGAAGGGGGGTGGGGTTCAGCTGGTCGTGTAGCCGCCGTCGATGACGAGCTCGGCTCCGGTGATGAAGGACGCGTCGTCGGAGGCGAGGAAGGCGACGCCGGCGGCGATCTCGTCAGGCGTGCCCTTGCGGCCCAGGGGCGTGGCGGCCAGCAGGGCCTCGGTCACCTCGTCGGGCACGACGTGGGTCACCATGTCGGTGTCGATGACGCCGGGGTGGACCGAATTGACCCGAATCGGCAGCCCGGCCAGCTCGACGGCGGCCGTCTTGCTCAGGAGCCGCACGGCCCCCTTCGTGCTGCTGTAGGCGGCGGCGCCACCGCTGCCGATGAGGCCGAAGATCGACGAGATGTTGATGATCGAGCCACCGCCGGCGCGCTTCATCGCGGGTACGGCGGTCTTCATCCCGAGGAAGACACCGGTCTGGTTCACCGCCACGACGCGGTTCCAGGTCTCGAGGGAGGTGCCCTCCACACCGTTCATGTCGAGCATGCCGGCGTTGTTGACGAGGACATCGAGCGTGCCGAAGGTCTCCTCCGCCGTGGCCACGGCAGACTCCCAGCCGGCCGGGTCACTGACGTCGAAGGGGTGGGTGACCGCCTCCGTGGGCAGTTCCTCCGCGAGGGCGTCGAGCTCGGCCTGACGGGCCGGCAGGTCACACAGCACCAGTCGGGCTCCTTCCTGCGCGAACCGCCGGGCCTCGGCGGCGCCCTGGCCCATCGAGGCTCCGGTGATGAGGGCGACCTTGCCGTCGAGCTTTCCAGTCATGACGTACTCCTTGTGTTCGTTGATCGATGAGGGGTGGTGCGGTGGGGTCAGGCCGGGACGCTGTCGGTGGCCTCGGTGAAGGCGAAGCCCCGGAAGTCGTTGTCCTGGATGTCCTGCAGGGTTCCGCGGTAGTTGCCCAGACCCCCCATGTAGAAGAGGACGGACTTCTTCTTGCCGGGGATGTTGGCCCCGAAGATCCACGACTCGGCCTTGGGGAAGACGGTCATGTTGGCGATCTCGGTGCACGTGGCCGTCCACTCCTGCTCCGCCTCGTGGGTCGCCTCGACGACGGCTCCGCCCCGCTCCTCGGCGTCGCGGATGACGTCGGTGATGAAGTCCACCTGGGTCTCGATGCTGGGAACGAGGTTGGTGAAGGGCCCGTTGGGACCGAGGATCATGAACATGTTGGGGAAGTCCGCGGTCGTCACACCGAGGTAGCTCTTCGGCGCGTCCGCCCAGTGGTCGTTGACGTGCGTGTCGCCCCGACCTCTCAGGTCCAGCGAGCGATAGTTGCCGTCGACGGCGTCGAAACCGGTGGCGAAGACGAGCACGTCGAGCTCGTGCTCGACCCCGTCCGAGGTGCGCACACCACGAGGGGTGATCTCCTCGATGGGGGTCTCCTTGATCGAGACGAGGGAGACGTTGTCCCGGTTGAAGGTCTCGAAGTAGCCCTCGTTGCACAGCGGACGCTTGGCGTAGAGGTCGGTCGGCGTCAGCTTGCGGGCGGTCTCGGGGTCGTCGACGACCTCACCGATCTTGGACCGGATGAAGGCTGCTGCAGCCTCGTTGGCCTTCTCGTTCGTCGCGATGTCGCAGAAGGTGCCGAACATGAAGCGGAAGCCGTTGCCCTTGTCCCAGTTCTCCTGGAAAACGCGCTGCTGCTCCTCCTCGGAGACGCTGTCGAACTCGACCGTGCTCTCCTCGAAGCCGAAAGCAGTCGCGGAGCCACGCACCTGGTCCCACACGCTGTCGAAGTTGCGCTTGATCTCCTCGACCTCGGCCGGGTCCATCGGGCCGTTGCCGGAGGGGACGACGTACTGCGGCGACCGCTGGAAGACCGTGAGGTGACCGGCGACCTTGGCGGCCGCGACGATGAACTGCGTTCCCGTGGAACCGGTCCCGATGACTCCCACCCGCTTGCCCGTGAGGTCGAGGTCGGCGGGCCAGGCGTTGGTGTGCACCATCGTGCCCTCGAAGGAGTCCGCGCCAGCGATGTCGGGGATGTTGGTCTTCGCCAGAAGTCCCAGTCCGTTGACGAGGTAGCGCGCCGTGACCTGCTCCCCGCTCGCCGTGGTGACGACCCACAGGTCACGGTCCTCGTCGTAGCGCGAGCCGGTGATCTCCGTGTTGAGCTGGATGTCCTGGCGCAGCTCGTAGCGATCGACGACGTGGTTGAGGTAGTCGAGGATGTGGTCCTGGTCGAGGTAGCGCGTCGTCCAGTCGTACTCCTGCAGCAGGTCCTTGTCGAACGAGTAGCGGTAGACGAAGCCCTCGGTGTCGGACTTCGCGCCGGGGTACCGGTTGAAGTACCACGTGCCGCCGATGCCGCCGCCCTTCTCGAAGGCCTTGACTGTCAGGCCGAGCTCGTTGCGCAGCTTGTGCAGCATGTAGATGCCACCGAACCCGGCGCCGATGATGACGGCGTCGTAGTCGGCCTCGGTGTGCGTGCCGCTGGTGGGGTGCTGGATGGTCGTGGTGCTGGTGCTCATGTCGGGTCTCCTTGAGTGGTTCTCGGGCGAGGGGCCCGGGTCAGCCGCGGTACCAGGCGGCGATGCGGGCGATCTCCTCGTCCGCTGCGGCGGTGCGTCCGGCGTTGACAGGGAACACGTGCTGCTGGCCGTCGACCACGGAGAGGGTCACGTCGACACCGGCCGCCTCGGCCAGGTCCGCGAGACGGGTGGCGTTGTCGAGCAGCGACTCGTCCCCGCCAGCGTTGATGTAGAGGCGCGGGAATGCGGCGAAGTCGCCGTACAGGGGATTGGCCAGGGGCTCGGTCGGGCTCGTGGTGTCCCCGAGGACCCCGGCGATCATGCCCGCGAGCAGCGGCTCGCTGATGAGCGCGTCGGTGGCGTCATTGGTCTTGAGCGTCTCGCCCTTGTTTTCCATGTCCAGCCACGGGGAGAAGGCGATGACTCGGCCGGGTACCGGCTTGCCCTGCGCCTTGAGCGAGAGTGCGGTGGCGACGGCGAGGTTGCCGCCAGCCGAGTCACCGATGCTCGTGATGTCCTCCGGGGCGATGCCACGGTCCGTGAGCTCGAGGAAGGCCGAGACGGCGTCCTCGAGGCCGGCCGGGTGCGGGTGCTCGGGCGCCCGGCGGTAGTCGAGCACCAGGGCGACGACCCCGAGCGCCTTGGCCACGTGGCCGGCGAGCTTGCGGTGGCTCGATGCCGAGCCGACGGCGAAGCCGCCACCGTGGGTGAAGAGCAGGATCTGCTGGTCGTCGGCGCCGGCCGGGCGGACCCAGATGCCCGGGACTCCTCCCACCGTCTCGTTGGCGTAGGTGACGTCCTCCGGCTCCGTGGTGGGGTGACCCCACTCGTCGAAGATGCTCCGGAAGAGCCGCATGCTCAGCTCCGGGTTGGCCGTCATGATCTCGGTCCAGTCGGCGTACAGGTCCTTCAGCGGGTCCTGCTGGGCACCGGGGTTCTGGGCGTTCATCGCAATGCTCCTTTGCATCGGTGGGGTATGCCGAGGGACGTTGACACGACGGCTGTCGGCGTGGGTGTTCCGATCTGGAACAGCCCTCGGGAACACGCGTTGGGCCCCGGATTCTCGGCACCACGTGCCCGCACAGATACACAGAACGCATCAATCGGAGACCAACCGGTATCGCCATGTGGCCGCCGCACTGTTCCGTTCGCCCACCCGCGTGGTCATAGTGGGTTCATGGCCCCAACGACCCCCTCGCCGTCCTGGCGTCGCACGCACCTGGCTGATGACGTGCTGCGCGCGGCCAAGGAGGATCTCGTCGTGCGTGGCGTCGGACCGTACGGAGCGGACCCCGCGCCGGGCCTGCCCGTCGAGATCGACCGCAGCTGGCGTCGCTCGGTCACCGCGGGCGCCACCCGGGCCATCGGGAGGATCACCTACGTCGACGAGGTGGACACCGAGAGCGAGCTGTGCCGAGCGGCCAACCCCGTGCTCGACCGGCTCGAGGAGACGCTCGCCGACATGCAGGTGGCGATCTTCCTGTCCGACCGCACCGGACAGATCGTCGCGCGCCGAGCTCCCGGCCGCACCGAACGCACGCGCTTCGACGCGGCCCACGCTGCCGAAGGATTCGACTTCTCCGAGGAGAGCATCGGCACCAACGGCCTGGGGACGGCGATCCACGAGAGCGGAGCGGTCTTCGTCCGCGGGCCGGAGCACTACAACGAGGCGCTCGAGCACCTCGCGTGCGCCGGGACCGGCATCCGGCATCCCGGGACCGGACGCATCATCGGGTCGCTGGCGCTGGCCGCGCCCGCGGACACCGCCGAGATGATGATGGTCGCCATGGCCCGTGAGGCCGCCCGTCGCATCAGCGAAGGGATGCACACCACACCGGGCGCCCGGGAGGCGGCACTCAGCCAGAGCTTCCGTCGGCTGCGGGACAAGGGCCCGGTCATCGTGCTCAACAGCGACACCGTCCTGACCAATGTCACCGGCCTGTCCTTCCTCGACGTCGAGAGCCATGCCCGCCTGTGGGAGACCCTGCTGTCGCAGGACTGGGCCACCGGCTCCCGGGTCATCGACCTCGACCTGCGCGCTGTGCCGGGGCAGGTCCTCGCGCACCGTCTCGACGACCTGGGTGAAGGGCCGGCCTTCGCCGTGGAAGTCGTCGACCGTCCGGACGCGCAACCCCCGCGTCGGCGCCCGCGCCTCGACCGGAGCACGGACCGCGACCTCACCCAGTTGCGCAGCACCGCCGCGCGCAGCGCAGGTGCCTTGTCGGTCACCGGCCCGCCGGGGTCGGGCAAGTTGCACCTCGTGCGCAGGTGGGTCGAGGGCGAAGGGGGCGGACCCCCCTTCGTGCTTGAGTGCGGCGAGTTGGCGACGCGGCCGGACTGGCGCAGCGAGGCCGCGGACGCGATGGCCGCCGGACACACGGTGGTGCTGCGTCGGCTGGAGGACCTCGAGCAGGCCAGCGCCAGCGGAGTGCGCACTCTGGCCGACCACTCGCTCTCCCCCACGGGCCGACGTCCCGACGGTGGCCGTCTCGGTCGACTGGTGCTGACCGCCGACCCGGCGAGCTGCCCGCCCTGGAGCCGACGCGTGCTCGACCAGGTGACCGAGGGCGTGAGGGTCGCGCCGTTGTCCGGCCGCGCCCCGACGATCCCCTGCCTCGTCGAGACGATCCTCGCCGAGATCGACAGGCCCCGGCGACCGATCCTGTCGGCCGCCACCATGCAGGTGCTGCTGCGCTGGGACTGGCCCGGAGAGGTCACCGAGCTGCGTCGAGTCCTGTTGGACCTCGCCGCCGAGCGGCCCGGTGAGTCGATCAGCCCCTACCACCTCCCTGAGCGCATGTGGGAAGCCGCCAACCGAGCGTCGCTCTCCCGCATGGAGATCGCCGAACGCACGGAGATCATCGCAGCGCTCCGACAGGCGGAGGGCAACCGGTCGCGCGCGGCGGCGCTGCTCGGGATCGGCCGCACGACGCTCTATCGCAAGTTGGCTGCACTGGGCATCGAGGAGGAGGGCCTCTCAGGGACCTCTGCGGGATGAGCGGCCAGCTCGCACGATCAGGTACGGCGCATGGCGAGCAGTCGCTCGCGCACCGCGTCCTGCGCGGGGTCGTCGTCCTGGGGACGCCACGCCACCCGCAGATGCACGTCCGGGATGTCATCGGTCAGGGGCACGAAGCGTAGGTGCGGGTCGCGGGCCGTCGCCGCCACGGACGCCAAGGTCAGGTGGACCCCCATCTCGGCACTGACGAGCGCGAGCGCCGTCTGCGTGTCCGGCGCGATCTGGACCACCTCGGGGAGGAACCCGGCATCACGGGCCAGTCGCTGCAGCCGCTCCGGCAGGACCGACCCGACGGACAGCGGCAGCGAGACGAAGTACTCGCCCTCGAGATCGGCCACCGCGACCCCTTCGGAGCCGGCCAGGCGATGGGTGCGGGGCACGGCCAGGGACAGCGAGTCGGGCATGACGACCTCTGCGCGCAGCCCGCTCGGGATGACGTCCCACCGCCCGAGCGCCAGATCCGTCTCGCGCGTGCGCAACAGTTTGAGCGCGGGGAGGGCGAACTGCTGGCTCCGCAGCTCCAGATGGATGCCGGGACGCTCGGCGCGCAGGGCACGGGCCATCTCGGCCACCACCGCGTGGGTGGAGATGCCCGCGAAGGCGATCCGCACGAGCCCGCTCTCCCCTTCGGCCGCCGAGCGCACCGCAGCCTTGGCGCGTCGGATCCCGCCGAGCACGTCCCTGGCCGGACCGACGAGGGCGCGACCGCTGGCCGTCAGCTGGACGCTGCGAGTGTTGCGGTCGAAGAGCGAGGTCCCCAGCTCACGCTCGAGTTGCTTGATCGTCCGGCTCAACGGAGGCTGGGCGATGTGCAGGCGCTCGGCGGCCCGGCCGAAGTGCAGCTCCTCGGCGACGGCGAGGAAGGCCCGCAGGTGGGCGACGTCCATGGGGTGACCTCCGGGAGACATCCGTCATCTATTGCGTGTCAGGTATCAACGGTACTGGACTTTATATTGGACGAGGATCAATCGATGGGCCACGGTTGTCCCATGTACACAGGCAACCCCGACGTCCCCGACGATGTCTTCGCCGACGTCCTCGCCACCGTGACCGACTTCGTCCGCACGCGCATCGTGCCCCGTGAGATCGAGATCATGCAGGCGGACGCGATCCCCGACGACCTGCGCGCCGAGATCGCGCAACTGGGTCTCTTCGGTTACGCGATCCCGCAGCAGTGGGGCGGGTTGGGGCTCGACCTCGTCCAGGATGTCGAGCTGGCGATGCAGTTCGGCTACACCTCACTGTCGGTGCGTTCGATGTTCGGCACCAACAACGGGATCGCCGGGCAGGTGCTCGTCGGCTTCGGCACCGACGAGCAGCGGGAGCGGTGGCTGCCGGGCATCGCCTCCGGCGACGTCGTCGCCTCCTTCGCCCTCACCGAGCCGGGGGCGGGATCCAACCCGGCCGGACTGCGGACCAGTGCCACAACCGATGGCGACGGGTGGATCCTCGAGGGATCGAAGCAGTTCATCACCAACGCGACCACCGCCGATCTCTTCGTCGTCTTCGCGAAGCTGTCCCCTGCTCCCGAGGAAGGCTCGGGTATCGCCGTCTTCCTCGTCCCGGCGGACGAGAAGGGGGTCGAGGTCGGGGCCAAGGACGCCAAGATGGGCCAGGAGGGGTCGAGCACCGCGGAGGTCACCTTCCACGGGGTGCGTCTCGGCTCGGAGGCACTCGTGGGCGGCGACGCCGCCGCCGGGTACCGCGCCGCGATGACCTCGCTGGCCCGTGGCCGGGTGCACATCGCCGCGCTGGCCGTCGGGTGTGCTCAGCGCGCCCTCGACGAGTCGGTGGCCTACGCGGTGTCGGCGACCCAGGGCGGCACGACCATCGGCGACTTCCAGCTCGTCCAGGCCATGCTCGCCGAGCAAAAGGTCGGCGTGGAGGCCGGCCGGGCGCTCGTGCGTGACGCGGCCCGTCGGTACGTCAGCGGGGAGGACCGCCGGGTCGGTCCGAGCGTCGCGAAGCTGTACTGCACGGAGATGGCCGGCCGGGCCGCGGACCTCGCGGTGCAGGTCCACGGTGGCGCCGGGTACATGCGTGAGGTGCCCGTGGAGCGGCTCTACCGCGACGTGCGGTTGCTGCGCCTCTACGAGGGTACGAGCGAGATCCAGAAGCTGATCATCGGTGGCTCGCTCGTCAAGGCCGCGAAGGCGCAGGCCCGCTGATGCGCCCGCTCGAGGGGTACACGGTCGTTGCGCTGGAGCAGGCCGTCGCCGCCCCGTTGGCCACGCGCAATCTTGCTGACCTCGGCGCCCGGGTGATCAAGATCGAGCGGCCCGAAGGGGGCGACCTCGCCCGCGGGTACGACCACGTCGTCGAGGGGACCGGCGCCCACTTCGTCTGGCTCAACCGCGGCAAGGAGTCGCTGGCGATCGACGCGAAGTCTCCCGATGGCCTGGCCGTCGTGCAGCGGCTCATCGACTCCGCGGACGTCTTCGTGCAGAACCTCGCTCCCGGTGCCGCTGCCCGACTCGGTCTGGCTGCCGACCAGCTGCGCGCGCGGCGCCCCGAGCTCGTCGCCGTCAACCTCAGCGGCTACGGCACGGAGGGGCCGATGTCCCAGCGCAAGGCCTATGACATGCTCATCCAGGCCGAGGCCGGGCTGATCTCGATCACCGGCACGCCCGAGGACCCGGTGAAGACCGGGATCCCGACGGCCGACATCGCCGCCGGGATGTACACGGCCCAGTCGGTGATCGCGGCGCTGCTGCGCCGCGAGCGCTCCGGTGAGGGCGCGAGCATCGAGATCTCGATGCTGGACTCGACGCTCGAGTGGATGGGGCACGCGCTCTACACCCAGCTGCACACCGGTCGACAGCCCGCCCGGATGGGGGTCAGCCACACGGCGATCGCGCCCTACGACGCCTACCCGACCCGTGATGGTCAGGTGCTCATCGGCGTGCAGACCGACGGTGGCTGGCGCGACCTCGTGACGCGGGTCCTCGATGCACCAGAGCTCGCGGACGACCCGCGCTTCACCACCAACGTCCAGCGCGTGCGTCACCGCCAGGAGTGCGATGCCGAGGTCGCCCGCCGCACCCGGACGTGGACGACGAATCAGCTCGATGCCCGCCTCGCCGAGGCCGGCGTCCCTGCTGCCCAGATCAAGCAGCTGGCCGACGTCGTCGAGCACCCGCAGCTGCGCAGCCGTGACCGGTGGCGACCTGTCGAGACGGAGTTCGCCCGGATCGACGCGCTGCTGCCACCGGCGACCTTCGGTGACGTCGAGGCGCGGATGGGCCCGGTGCCTGCGCTCGGCCAGCACTCCCGGGCGCTGCTCTTGGAGGCCGGGCTCACCGAGGCCGAGGCCGACCGTGCGCTGAGCGCTGGCGTCGCCACCCAACCCAGCTCACCCGAGCCGGCTCACGTCTGACCGGCAGCGCTCCCCCCTTCCCCCCACCGAAAGGATCTCGACCATGACACCACTGCTGCAGGACAAGGTCGCCGTCGTGACCGGCGGCGCCCAGGGCATCGGCGAGGCGATCGCCCGCACCTTCATCGACCACGGCGCACGCGTCGTCATCGGCGACAGGGACGGCGCTGCCGCCGCAGCCACGGCCGCAGCGCTCGGTGAGGGCCGAGCCATCGGCGTCGCGTGCGATGTCACCGACGGCGAGCAGGTGAGCTCACTGATCGCCCGAGCCGTGGAGGCCTTCGGCGCACTGGACGTCATGGTCAACAACGCGGGCATCACCCGCGATGCGACGATGCGCAAGATGAGCGAGGAGCAGTTCGACCAGGTCATCGACGTGCACCTGCGTGGATCGTGGCTCGGCACCAAGCACGCGGCCGAGGCGATGCGTGACGGCGGCCGTCCGGGAGCGATCATCAACATGTCCTCCATCTCGGGCAAGGTCGGCTTCTTCGGACAGACCAACTACTCGGCCGCCAAGGCGGGCGTCGTCGGGCTGAGCAAGGCCGCCGCCAAGGAGCTGGCCCGTCACGGGATCCGGGTCAACGCGATCCAGCCCGGGCTCATCGCCACCGACATGACCCGCGCCATGCCCGAGGACATCTGGGAGACGAAGCTGGCCGAGATCCCCATGGGACGCGCCGGCAGCGTCGACGAGATCGCGTCCGTGGCGCTCTTCCTCGCCAGCAATCTCTCGTCCTACATGACGGGGACGGTCCAAGAAGTGACCGGCGGGAGGCTGATGTGAGCACCCACGGCAACGACATCGTCGTCTGCGAGCCGCTGCGCACCCCGATCGGTCGGTACGGCGGTGCCCTGCGTCCGCTCTCCGCTGCGGACCTCGGCGCCCAGCTGCTCACCGCACTCGTGGAGCGCACCGCACTGCCCGCCGAGGCCATCGACGACGTCATCCTCGGCCACGCCTACCCGACCTCCGAGGCTCCGGCCATCGGGCGCGTCGTGGCTCTCGATGCCGGGCTGCCCGAGTCCGTACCGGGCATGCAGCTCGACCGTCGCTGCGGGTCTGGCCTGCAGGCCGTGCTCACTGCGGCGGGATCCATCGCCGGTGGCGGCATGTCCCTGGCCGTGGCCGGCGGCGTCGAGTCGATGAGCACGGTCCCCCACTACACGCTCGACGTGCGCTGGGGCTCCTCTGCGAGCACCACCCTGCACGACGCCCTGGGTCGCGGCCGGGTCACCGCCGGCGGACGCCACCACCCGGTCCCCGGCGGCATGCTCGAGACGGCGGAGAACCTGCGCCGCTCCTTCGGCATCAGCCGCGAGGATCAGGACCGGCTCGCCGTCGAGTCACAGCGCCGCGCCGCAGCAGCGCAGGCCAGCGGCGTCTTCGACGAGGAGATCGTCCCGGTGACGGTGCCGGGTCGACGCGGTGAAGTCACCGTCGACGTCGACGAGCACCTGCGGCCCGACACCACGCTGGAGAGCCTCAGCGCCCTCGAGCCCATCCTGCGACGCGATGATCCCGAGGCCACGGTCACGGCCGGCAACGCCAGCGGCCAGAACGACGCCGCCGCGCTGTGCATCGTCACCACCCGGTCGCGAGCGGAGGAGCTGGGGCTCCAGCCGCTGGTCCGACTGGTCTCGTGGGCCCTCACCGGACTCGACCCGGCCGCGATGGGGCTGGGGCCGGTCAGCTCCAGCGAGCAGGCGCTGGCACGCGCCGGACTGACTCTCGCGGACATCGACCTCATCGAGCTCAACGAGGCCTTCGCCGCCCAGGTGCTTGCGTGCGCGACTGCCTGGGGCCTGGGCGAGGCGGACTGGGAGCGAATCAACGTCCACGGCTCCGGGATCTCTCTCGGCCACCCCGTCGGCGCAACCGGCGCCCGGATCCTCACCACCCTGTCCCGGGAGATGCAGCGCCGCGGAGCCCGATACGGGCTGGAGACCATGTGCATCGGCGGCGGCCAAGGTCTGGCCGCGGTCTTCGAGGCCGCGTGATGGGCGTGCCGCACGAGCCGGTCGTCATGGACGTCACGGACCTGTCCCGGCAGATCGGTGGCCGCATCGGGCCGGGGCCGTGGCACCGGATCGACCAGGACCGGATCGACCGCTTCGCCCTGGCCACCGGCGACGACCAGTGGATCCACGTCGACCCGCAGCGGGCGGGCTCATCCCCCTTCGGCGGCACGATCGCCCACGGCTACCTGACCCTGTCGCTGCTGCCGAAGCTGCAGAACGAACTACGACAGGTCACCGGCATCTCCGCGGCGGTCAACTACGGACTGGACTCGCTTCGGTTCCCCACGCCCGTGCCGGCCGGATCCCGGGTGAGGCTGACCCTCACCATCACCGGTGTCCAGCCACGGCCGGACGGATCAACTCTGCTGCGCTCGCGGGCCGAGATCGAGGTCGAGGGCCACGACCGGCCCGCATGCGTGGCCGACACTCTGACGCTCCTGCGTCCGGCCTGACACCACACGGACCGGGGGCGCCCCGGGCACGTCCCACCGCTGGCAGAGGAGGCCGACCCCGGGCGCGTCTCGAAGCCAGCTCTTCGAGACGGCCGCGGGCGGCCTCCTCAGGGAGCGAAGAGTTCGCGGGCGTCGAGGACGGCGATGACGCGCCGCCCCCAGCGGAGGTTCTCCTCCTCGAAGCTGATCCCCCGCAGCAGCGTGAGGTACTGGCCGACCGGCTCGCCCGAGGCGAGGAAGTCCTCCTCGCTGCGGCCGGCGAGGGTGCGCTCCTGCACGAGGCGGTACGTCGCGAGCTTCGCCTCGAAGGCCTCCATGCGCTCGACGACGTGCTCACGGATCGCCTCGGGGTCGCCGGACTCGAGCGCGGCGACCTGGACGAGGAGCTCGTCGCGGACGGCGAGCGGCTTGGGCGAGCGAAGGGTGTGGGCCCGCAGTGCCTTGCGACCGGCGGCGGTGAGCCGGAAGACCCGCTTGTCGGGTCGCTTGGACTGCGCGACGTGGCGGGCGGCGACCAGACCGGCCTCCTCGAGCTTGTCGAGCTCGCGGTAGAGCTGCTGCGGGCTCGCGGTCCAGTAGTTGGCGACGGACACGTCGAAGGCCTTGGCCAGGTCGTAGCCCGACGACTCGTCGTGGGCGAGAGCGGTGAGGATCGCGTCCTGGAGGGCCATGGGGCGATGGTACGTCGCCCCTTCCACTTACTCACTTTGTTGAGTAGGTTGGGCGGCATGTTCCGAGACGCGGTGGAAGCCAAGGACCTCGACGCGGTCGACGCGCTGCTCGCGGAGGACGTCGTCTTCCGCAGCCCGGTCGCCCACACCCCCTACCCCGGCAAGGCGATCACGAGCGCGATCCTGCGCGAGGTCGTGGAGGTCTTCGAGGACTTCCGCTACGTGCGCCAGCTGCGTGACGGGTCGGAGGAGGCCTACGTCTTCGAGGCGAAGGTCGACGGGCTCGAGATCACCGGCTGCGACTTCCTCACCCTCGACGACGAGGGCAAGGTCGTCGAGTTCATGGTGATGACCCGCCCGCTCAAGGCATCTCAGGCGCTCGCCGCCCGGATGGCCGAGCGCTTCGAGGCGATCAAGCAGGCGGCTGCCAGCCGGTGAGGTCCGGCCGTTTGGCCGCGACCCCGTCACCCGACGAGCGTCCGGTGAGCCGCCGCCCGACCCACGGGCCGACGTGCTCGCGCACCCAGACCGCCTCCGTGCGCACCGACCGACGCGGCGGATCCCCCTGCGGCACAGGGGCCCACGCGTCGACCCCGGGCACATCCAGAGCGTCCGCGGCGGCCATCGCCAGACGCTCGTGCCCGAGCGGCGACAGGTGCAGCCGGTCGTCGGCCCAGGCCCGCCGGTCCTCGAAGATCGTCCCCGTCGTCACCGCAGGCGGCTCCATGCCGTGCTCCGTGGACAGCCACGTGTAGATCTCGTTGAGCACGACCCGCCGTCGCGCGAGGAGCCGGCCCGCGGGCGAGACCGACCGGATGTCGGGGATCGGCACGACGACGAGGCGCGCCCCCTTCGCCGTGAAGGGGGCGACGATCTCGGCGAGCGTCGCCCGCAGCGTGGCGGCGTCGAAGCGCGGACGCAGCAGGTCGTTCATGCCCGCGGTGAGCGTCACGACGTCCGGCTCCATCGCCAGCGCGGGTCCGACCTGCGTAGCGAGCACCTCGTGGGCACGCAGGCCACGCACCGCGAGGTTGGCGTAGTCGACCTCCCCGCGGTGCGCGGCGAGCAGCGCCGCGAGCCGGTCGGTCCAGCCCCGCGGCGTGCCGTCGGGCCACGGCTCGTCGCCGATGCCCTCCGAGAGGCTGTCGCCGATGGCCACGTAGCGCAGCGGCTGTCCCGTCATGCGATCAGACCGCAGCGGCGACGCGGGTGCCCTGGTCGATCGCTCGCTTGGCGTCGAGCTCGGCGGCGACGTCGGCACCACCGATGAGGTGCACGGTGACCCCCTTCGCCTGGAGCTCGTCGTGGAGGGTGCGGTTGGGCTCCTGCCCGGTGCACAGGACGATCGTGTCGACGTCGAGGACCTGCGGCGTGCCGTCGATGGTGACGTGCAGGCCGTCGTCGTCGATCCGCTCGTAGGTGACGCCCGGGACCATGGTCACGCCGCGGGCCTTGAGCTCGGTCCGGTGGATCCAGCCCGTCGTCATGCCGAGGCCGGCGCCGACCTTGGAGGTCTTGCGCTGCAGGAGGGTCACCTCGCGCACTGCCGACCGGTGCGAAGGGGAGGTCAGCCCACCCGGCGTGGTCTCGGCCTCATCGATGCCCCAGGTCTGCTGGAAGGCCGCGATGTCGAGGCTCGCGTCGTCGCCGGGGTCGGTGACGAAGGCCGCGACGTCGAAGCCGATGCCGCCCGCGCCGAGGATCGCGACGCGCTCCCCCACCGGGGCGCCGCCGCGCAGCACGTCGAGGTAGCCGACGACCTTGTCGTGGTCGACTCCCGGCAGCTCGGGGACGCGCGGGGTGACGCCGGTGGCGATCGCCACCTCGTCGTAGCCCTCGAGATCGTCGGCCTCGACACGGGCGCCGAGCTTGACGTCGACGCCGGTGTCGGTGAGCTTGTGCCGGAAGTAGCGCAGGGTCTCGTCGAACTCCTCCTTGCCGGGGACGCGCCGCGCGACGTCGAGCTGACCGCCGATGTCGTCGGCCGCGTCGAAGAGCGTGACGTGGTGGCCGCGCTCGGCGGCGGTCGTCGCGAAGGCCAGGCCGGCCGGTCCGGCACCGACGACGGCAATCCGCTTCGCCAGCCGGGTCGGACCGATGACCAGCTCGGTCTCGTGGCAGGCGCGGGGGTTGACGAGGCAGGAGGTGATCTTGCCGGCGAAGGTGTGGTCGAGGCAGGCCTGGTTGCAGCCGATGCAGGTGTTGATCGTCTCGGGGGCACCGGCGGCGGCCTTGTTGACCAGCTCGGGGTCGGCGAGGAAGGGCCGGGCCATCGAGATCATGTCGGCGAAGCCGTCGGCGAGGAGCTGCTCGGCGACCTCGGGGGTGTTGATGCGGTTGGTCGCGACGAGCGGGACGGTGACGGCGCCCATGAGGCGCTTCGTCACGCCGGCCCACGCGGCACGCGGAACCTGGGTGGCGATCGTGGGGACGCGGGCCTCGTGCCACCCGATGCCGGTGTTGATGATGTCGGCCCCGGCGGCCTCGACCTCGCGGGCCAGCTCGACGACCTCGTCGTGGGTCGAGCCGTCGGGCACGAGGTCGAGCATCGACAGGCGGTAGACGAGGACGAAGTCGTCGCCGACGGCGGCGCGCACGCGGCGGATAATCTCGAGCGGGAAGCGCATGCGGTTGGCGTAGGAGCCGCCCCAGCCATCGGTGCGCTGGTTGGTCCGCGTGACGATGAACTGGTTGATGAGGTAGCCCTCGGAGCCCATGATCTCGACGCCGTCGTAGCCGGCCTGCTGGGCCAGTCGCGCACACCGGGCGTAGTCGTCGATGGTGCGCTGGATGTCGGCCTCGGTCATCTCCCGCGGGACGAAGCGGCTGATCGGCGCCTGGATCGGCGACGGCGCGACCATCTGCGGGTGGTAGGCGTAGCGGCCCGTGTGCAGGATCTGCATCGCGATCCTGCCGCCCTCGGCGTGGACCGCGTCGGTGATGAGCCGGTGGTCGGCGACGTCGGCCTCGCTCGTCAGCGTCTTACCCCCGGGCAGCGGGGCGCCCTCGTCGTTGGGGGCGATGCCGCCGGTGACGATGAGGCCGGCTCCCCCCTTCGCCCGCTCGGCGTAGAAGGCGGCCATCCGCTCGAAGCCGTCGGGCTGCTCCTCGAGGCCGACGTGCATCGAGCCCATGAGGGTGCGGTTGCGCAGGGTGGTCCGCCCGACGGTGATCGGCGCGAGCAGGTGCGGGTAAGAGTGGGGCATGTCGACGACTCCAATGGTCAATTTGTTGTCTAGGTGGAGTCTGCCACGAGGATGGCGTCGACGAAAGGTGCGGTGACTCAGCCGACGCCCTGGTCGACGAGGCGCCATCGCTCGTCGTCGCCGTTGCGCGCGAAGACATAGCCCCAGCTCGTGCGACTCGTCGCGGCGAAGGACCCGTCGGACTGGAGGACCCGGAACTGCACCGGCACGTACTGCACCTGCCGCCAGTCGCCGAGGCGGGTGCCGGTCCGGTTGTAGGCACGGGCGTTGCCGATGCTGTCCTCGGCGACGATGAGGTCCCGCTGGCTCAGCAGGTCGACGTAGGACGGCACGAAGTACTCCGCCCGCTCCTCGGAGACGATCGCCCGCATCGTGTCGAGGTCGCGGGCATTGGAAGCGTCGATCCACGCCTGGGCGACCTCCTCCGGCGTCGCCTGCGCCGTCGGCACGGGCACCTGCCCCCGTGGTGCGACGAGCACATAACCCCCGACCCCACCCAGCACGACGGCCGTCACGACCACCACGATGAGCCACTGCCAACGCGACATCGCGTCCCCCTTCGATCCCCTGGGGGCACGGTACTCCGATGGGCCCGCGACAGCGGGGATCTGACGAGCCGCCCATCCGCATAACATAAGTGAAAATGCTTTCCCCTATGTAAGATCGTCACATGGCTCGCGCAGGCGACACCTCGATCACCTGGGAGACCCTGCCGTGGGATCGCGACCCGCGGCAGGCCCTCTCCCGCAGCCAGCGCGCCCGGATCACGTCGACGTACCAGGCCGCGATCCCCCGACGTATCGCGACGCTCGCTCCCACGATCACGGCGGAGGCTGCTGCGGCAGCCGATGACGCGCGGGCCGAGATCTCTCGCTTCGACGCCGAGCTGTCGACCCTGCTGCCGGGTACCGAGCTGGCCCCCCTCGCCTCGGTCCTGCTGCGCACCGAATCGGCCTCCTCCTCGCAGATCGAGGACGTCACCGCCGGGGCACGGGCGCTGGCCATGGCGGAGCTGGACCTGGCCCGCCCTGGCAGCAATGCCCAGCTCGTCGCGGCCAATGTCGAGGCCATGCGCCGAGCCGTCGAGCTCGCCGAGGAGATCTCGCCGGCGTCGATCCTCGCCGTGCACGCGGCCCTCATGCACGGGACGCCGTCTGCCGACCCGGGCACCTTCCGCGACCAGCAGGTCTGGGTCGGCGGCTCGTCGGTCTCCCCCCATGGTGCGAGCTTCGTCGCCCCGCACCACGACCGGGTCCCCGCAGCGATCGACGACCTGTGCGCCTTCATCGAGCGCACCGACGTGCCCCTCCTCGTCCAGTGCGCGATCGCGCATGCGCAGTTCGAGACGATCCATCCCTTCGTCGACGGCAACGGTCGTGTGGGGCGGGCCCTCGTGCACGCCATGCTCCAGCGCGCCGGCGCGACGACCCGTGCCACCGTCCCGGTCTCCGCCGGCCTCCTCGGCGACACCCGCAGCTATGTCGACGCCCTCACGGCCTACCGCGCGGGCGACGCCTCCCCGATCGTCACCCGGTTCGCCGACGCCGCCTTCGCCGCGATCGGCAACGGCCGTCGGCTGGCGCACGACCTCGTCGAGATCCACGAGACGTGGACCGACCGGATCACCGCGCGGCGCACGGCCGCGATCTGGCGGGTGCTCACCCTGCTGCTGCGGCAGCCCGTCATCACCTCGGCGACGATCCAGACCGAGATCGGCCTCTCGCAGCCGGCAGCCGATGCCGTGATCGCCCGGTTGCGCGACCACGGCATCGTCAGACGCGCGAGCGGCAGGCAGCGCTACGTCGCGTGGGTCGCACCTGAGGTGACCAGCGCCCTGGACGCATTCGGCGAGCGGGCTCGACGCGGCTGACGTGGCCTGACGAAGGGGGCGACGCTGCGGTCACACCGCCGACGCCACCGCCAACAGCGCCGAGGCCGCCGGGCTGAGGCGAGCACCCTTGCGCCACACCGCTGTCAGTGGACGGTCGAGGTCGAGGGTCGTGGGCGCGACGACCAGTCCTCCGGTGTCCACCTCGGCGGCGACGGCCCGCTCCGACACGACCGCCGGCCCCAGGCCGGCGCGGACCGCACCGAGCAGCGCGGCGGTCGAACCCGCCTGCAGCGCCACCGTCGGCCGCTGCCCGAGCGCCCGCTCGAAGGTGCTGCGTGTCCCGCTGCCCTCCTCGCGCAGCACCCACTCGGCAGCGCCGAGTGCGGGCGCGGTCAGCGGGGAGCGCCGGCGCGCCCACGCGTGACCGGGTGGCACCACGACGACGAGCCGGTCGGTGCCGACGACGCGGTGCTCGAGACCCGGGGTCGTCATCGTCGTCTCGACGAAGCCGATGTCGACGAGCCGGCTGCGGACCATGTCGGCCACCCGGTCGCTGTTGACGACGTGCAGCTGCGGGTGGACCTCGAGCCGCTCGCGCAGCTCGCCGAGCCAGCGCGGCAGGATGTGCTCGGCGATCGTCAGGCTCGCGGCGACGCTCACCTCGCCCCGCCTGGCCCCGCGCAGCGAGGCCAGACCCGAGCGCATCGTGTCGACCTCGCGCAGCACCTGCCGTGCCCAGGCGACGACCGCGCGCCCGTCCGTCGTCAGACGCGAGCCCCGAGGGCTGCGCTCGAGAAGGGTCAGCTGCCAGCGCGCCTCGAAGGCCCGCACCCGGGCGCTCGCTGACGGCTGGCTCAGCCCGCGCGCCCGAGCGGCCGCGCTCAGGCTGCCGGCGTCGTCCACCGCGACGACGAGCCGCAGCGTCTCGATGTCGAGGTCGGGCAGGTCAGCCATAGTCCAAGACTATGACCTGGGGCGTGACCGGGGTCTACTGGGCGGCCTCGACGACCGGCACCGTGGTGGTCATGCAGACGATGACCGCACGGCCCCCTTCGAGACGCTTGCTGCGCAAGCTCCTCAGGGAGCGAGGGTCGGCAGCGACGCTCGTCGCACCGCTGGCCGCTGCCGCAACGGCGTTGGCCCTGAGCACGGTGGTCCCGCTGCTCGGCCCCCTGCTCATCGCCCTGGTCATCGGGGTGGTCGTGGTCAACAGCCGTCTGGGCAGCCACCCGGCGATCGCCGATCACGGCGCCGCCACTCGGTTCCTCCTCCGGCTGGGCGTGGCCGCGCTCGGGCTGCGCCTCCCCTTCGCCGACATCGTCTCGATCGGGCCGAGCGGGCTCGTCGTCATCGCGGCGACGGTGGTCGCGACCTTCACGGGCACGCGCTACGTCGGTCGGCGGCTCGGCCTCGAGTGCGGACTGGTGACGCTCGTCGCCACGGGCTTTTCCATCTGCGGCGCCGCGGCCATCGCCGCCGTCGAGGACACCGTCCGAGCCAGGCAGCAGCACGTCGCCCTGGCCGTCGCCATGGTGACGATCTATGGCTCGGCGATGATCGTCGCCGTGCCCTGGCTCGCCGGGGTCATCGGTCTGAGCGATGAGCAGGCGGCGATCTGGGCCGGCGCGAGCATCCACGAGGTCGCGCAGGTGGCCGCGGCGGGCTCGCTCATCGGCACCTCCGCCGTGGCGCTGGCCATGACGGTCAAGCTCGGCCGGGTCGCCCTGCTCGCACCGCTGACGGTCGTGCTCGCCCGCACCACCCCCGGGGCGAAGGGAGCGACCGCTCCCCTGGTCCCGTGGTTCATCGTCGCCTTCGTCGGCGCCGTCGCCGTCCGCACGAGCGGCCTGCTGCCACAGGGGGTCCTGTCGGTCACCGACGTGCTGACGACGCTGCTGCTCGCAGCCGGCATGTACGGCCTCGGCTTGGGCATCCGCGCCCGTGACCTGTGGCCGCTGCCGGTGCAGGTGCTCACCCTCGCGACGATCTCGACGATCATCGCCGCAGGCACCTCGCTGGCGCTGGTCCTCGCGCTCACCTGAGGGCATGGCGCAGCGACGTCTCGCAGCCCTCTAGGCTCGGGCCCCGGTCGCCGTCGAAGGAGGGGCATGAGCCAGTACCGTCTCGCGGAGCACGCACCTGCCGCGACGCCCGCGCCCGGCACGACCACGTGGATCACGCTCGTGGCACTGCTGTCGGCGGGGTGGGCGACCAACCACTTCGCGGCGATGCTGCCCGTCCTCGCCGAGGTCGCGCACATCTCCAAGCCGGGGCTGGACGCCGCCTTCGGTCTGTATGCCCTGGGTCTGCTGCCGAGCCTGCTGCTCGGCGGCGGGCTGTCCGACCGGCACGGCCGACGCCCGGTCGTGGTCACCGGCCTGACCCTCGCGGGCCTGGGCAACCTCGTCATGCTCGCCTGGTCGACGCTGCCCGGCATCACCGTCGGCCGCCTCGTCGTCGGGCTCGGCGTCGGCATGGTCGCCAGCGCCGGCACGGCGTGGGCGGCCGACCAGGACGAGACGAAGGGGGCGGCCCGCGCCGGGGTCCTGCTGACGAGCGGCTTCGCCGTCGGTCCCGTGGCCACGGCCCTGATCGCGTGGGTGGCGCCGGAGCGAGCTGGTGCGCACCTCGCCTTCGCCGTCCCGGTGCTGCTCACCGGGGTGTGCGCGCTGCTCTGCCTGCGGGTGCCCGACCGCGGTCCCGCGGGGGCGGCGGCGCGACGGGCCACCGCCGGCGACACTCCCCCGACGCTCGTGACGGAGGAGCCCCGGCTGGGACCTGCCCTCGCGGCGTCGCTGCCGATGGCGCTGTGGGTCTTCGCCTGCGTCACCGTCTCGATGATCGTGCTCACCGAGCGGATCGACGAGCAGTACGCCGGACCCCTGCTGCCAGCCGTAGCCGCGGTCCTGTCGCTCGGCACCGGCGTCCTCGCGCAGGTGGGGATGCGTCGTGTCGGCGGGTGGCGCGGCCTCGGCGTCGTAGGCGCCGCACTGGCGACGACCGGCTACGTCAGCGCGGGGGCGGCAGGCGCGCAGGTCGGGCTGGCGACCTTCGTGGTGTGCTCGGTGATCCTCGGCTGCGCCTACGGCCTGTGCCTCGGGCAGGGGCTGCGCGACGTCGAGCGGCTGGCCCCGCTCGCCAGCCGCGGCGTGGCGACCGGCCTCTTCTACGTCGTCTCCTACTCGGGCTTCGCCCTCCCCTTCGTCCTCAACACCTACGAGGACCGCCTCGGCGCGTCGGCCCCGATGTACGTGCTGGCCGCGCTGGCGGCAATCACCGCCCTGGCGCGGTTGCGGCAGATGCGCCAAGGCGGCGCCCCGCGCCCTGCTCCTCAGTAGGCAGCCACCGCAACGTCGGTCGCCGCGAAGTCGTCGCCCTTGAAGAGGAGTGCATCCCTGCGGTCGGTGGCGAGCGCGTAGGCGAAGCAGTCCCCGAGGTTCAGGCCAGCAGGGCTCCCACTCCCTCGGCCGAAGTCACGGTGCGCCTCCCGAGCCAACACCGCCTGCTCGGGGGTGAGTGCCACGACCTGCACCTCCAGCGCGTCGAGGAGCTGGTCGAACCTGCGCCGGGTGGCGGGAGCCGACCGCCGGTCGATGACGATGCCGCACTCGACGTAGGTGGCCGCGGACATCTCCACAACCGTCGCGTCGCCCATGGCCCGCAGGAGTCGGTCAGCCTCGGGCTCGCCCAGGATTATCGCCATCATCGCCGAGGTGTCGACGATCATGCGGGCAGCCCGTGCTCGTCGTACATCGCCTCGAGATCAACCTTCATGGCCGCGCGGTCGGCATCCGTCCACGAGTCGCGCATCGCGCCAGCAATCTCTCGGGCCCGTTCCACCCGACTCCCCGCAGGGTTCGTCCCCCCCGCGGCGTCGAGCCCGGCGAGGTACTGCTCGAGAGCCGCCTCCAGCGCACTCACCTGGGTTGCCCCCGTGCGCCGCGCAGCTTCTCTGGCCAACTCGTGGACCCGCTCGTTCTTGATGTTCAACGCCATCGCTACACCTCCTACCCAAGAAACTACACCCTTACACCAGGGCGATGGATCGCATCACGCCCCCGTCAGATCGAGCGCCTCCCGCTGCAGGCTCAGGGCCGTCAGCCGGGCTCGTAGGGCGACTGCAGCGTCAACTGATCGAGGGCTCCGAGTGGGGCGATCCCCGCAAGCTGCCAGACGCGGGTGACCGGGGCGTCGGCCAGCTCGATGTCCGCGGGGAAGCCGGCGAGCGGTACTCGCTCATCACCTTCAGAGCTCGTCGCCGGTTCGCTCGGTCTCGGCCAGGCGCGGGGCACCGTCGCCTCAGGCCCCTACAGCGGATGCCGCCCGCCTCAGCGCCGCCAGCGCCGTATCCCATGGGATGCGTTCCTGCTCAAGGCGCGCGTGCCCTTCGCGTATCAGGCGATCGCGAGCGGTCCCCTCGTCGCGAGTGAGATTCGTGAGCGAGCCTGTTGCCGGTGTCGGGTCGCTCACCCACAGGTCCCGATGCGCGAGGAGGGTCTGCTCGTCCATGAGCACTGACTGGACCTCGGGTAGGTGACTGCGCAGTCGGTGCAGGATCGCGAAGCCGTCGCTGTCCAGGTCACCCCAATAGATGACCGGTGCCGTCCGCACCCAGGGCAGTTCCCCGATGACATCCACGGCGTACCCCGATCCGTGCACCACCACCGCGCCCGGCCATGGCGGCATGGCCAGGACCGACTCGAGGTTCTCGAAGACGAAGGTCACGCGCTGCCCCGGGCCCAACCCACGTAGCTGTTCACGACTTGCCGCGAAGTCACTGACCCCACCGGGCACCAGGTCCGGGTCGAGCACCCGCACGCGCACGAGCGGATCAGAGGCGACGATGCCGAGTGCCTCACGGCCCCCGGCGGCCAGAACCAAGGCACTGACGAGACCGCGGTTGGCGCCGAACCACTTGCTGTCCACGCCCCGGATCGGTAGCTGCCGCGGGCGCATCCCCTCGACATCGTTGTGCAGCAACCATGCGCTGGCGGCGAGGATATGGTTGAACCGCTCCGGCGAGACGTCCGTGAGGGTCGCCCCGTGACGCCGGATGGTGGCGGTGATCTCGTCCGACTCGCCCAGCGCGTCGCGTACCCGTGACACCCGGCCCGTCAACGTCCGCCATCGCCGGGAGGTCTCCCCCCTCGCGAAGGAGGCCACGGCGGAGGGATCCTGCAGACGCAGCCGAACCGGGACACGCTGCCGCCCGATGCTCCGCCACGCACGCGTCTCCCACTCCACGCTCACGCCAGCCGGCAGTTCCGCGGCGTCCCACTCGCGCACCCACGACTCCGCAGCCGAAGCGTCCACGCGCGCGACGCGCTCCGTCGGCGGGTGCAGGGCGATGGTCATCGCCGGTACCGGCACGATGGACGTCGCCCATGTCGTCATCGCCCGTCGGAGGCGCTGCTCTGCGCGGTCGCGCGCCTCGCGCACGGTGATCACGGCGCGCCTGCCCGGTCCCACTGCAGTTGGGCGACGAGCGATCGCTGCCGTGTAGGGTTCTCGATGGACGTCGCCCCGTCGACGTAAGGCTCGATAGTCTGGAGCAGCTTCTGCGGAGTGGCCAGCACCATCTGGAAGCCGAACTCCACGAAGATGTCCAGCGCCATCCTCGTGTAGCGCGTGTCTGCCTTGTCGAAGGCCTCGTCGAGCACGATCGTGCCGTAGCGCGGGTAGACGTCGTCGATGGCCGCGAGCTGATAGCGCAGCGCGGCCGCGAGGCAGAAGATCACCAACTTCTGCTGCTGCCCCCCGGACATCGCCGCGCCGGAGTCATACGTGGCTCCGACGACGCCCGCGTCATCCACCTCCCTCGCGAGGAAGGTCACGTGCTGGCGCGTGTCCAGGCAGGTCTGGCGCCATGTCCGGTCGACCGGATCGCTCGAGTCCAGTCGCCGCATGACCTCCGCAAGAGTGGCGAAGCGCGACTCGGCGCTCTCGAGGTCGTCGTCGGTCCAGCTGTTGTCCGTGATCGAGCGCAGGTCCTGAAGGAACCGCGAGGCTGTCTCAGGCCGCCGGGTCTTCACCTGCAGCTGGAGATGGACGCCGGTGTCGAAGAGAGAACGCCGCAGGCTGTCGTTGATCGGCGCGACCCGCTCGGCGATCTCGTGGGGCGCGGTCTGGATTTCGTTGACCAGGTCACCGATGAGGTCGCGGGACCGTTCGCGCAGGAGCCGGAGGAAGTCCGCCTCGTGCTCGGGCAGACCGCGCGCCACGATCGAATCGAGCAGGTCGAGGAACCCAGCGCGGTCATCGACCGTGGCGGTCAGCTCGGCGGAGGCTTCCGGCCAGGTGCTCATGAACGTCACCTCGGAGGTCACGAGACTTTCGGCGGCCTCACTCACGTCGGCGAGCGCACGGTCTCGCTCCGCTTGCAGGGTGCGGACGACGACCATGCCACGCTCGGGCAGCTGTGCGCGGGTCAGTCTCCGCCTATCGCGGAAGCGCTCATCGAGCTCCGCCCGAAGACTCTCCTCCACCTCCGGGACGTGACCAGCGTCGATGGCGGTCTGGATCTCGTCGATCACCCGATCCACGTCGCGCGCCTCGGTTCGGGCGGACTCCACCTGGACCCTGACGTCGACGGACGCCTGCTGCGCCTCGCCATGCTCGGCTTCGGCCGAGCGAAGTGACTCCAGCGCATCGTGCAGGCCGCTCGCCCGGGAGGTCAGGGCGCTGAGCTGCTTGTCGACGGCGTCAACGGTGGCGTGCGCACCGTCCCTGTCGATGTCGCTCCACGTCTGGTTGCGGACCACTCTGAGGACGCCGCGGCGGTGCGACTCGTGATCACGCTGCTCCTCGAGACCTCGGATGACCGCCTCTGCCTCATCCACTCGCCGCTGTGCCGCAGCGCGGTGCTCGATGAGGGCGTCGAGGAGAGCTGTGGGGTCGCCGAGGACCCACCGCTTGCGGTCGTCGACCGGCCAACGGTCGTCCTTCTCATACCGGGTCTGCGAGGAGCGGACCTGGCCGTTGATCGTCACCGAACGCGGGTGATCCCCCATCGCGTCGGGGTGGTCGACGCAGGTGTAGTCATATCGCTCGGAAAGTCGACGCAGCATCCACTCGCGGAAGGCGCCCTCCCGCACGTCGACCCGGTTGACGAGGGAACGCGGGTCCGTCGCTGGCCGCAGCGCCGAACTGTCGTCCCGCACCTCCTCGATGACCACGCGGGTGCCCAGCCGGGTCGCGTCGACCCACCGCCGCGCGGCCACCAAGTGCGGTGTGCGGACAAGCATCGTCAGTGCGAAGGGCCGCAGCACGCGCTCGATCGCGCCCCGCCACTGCTCGTACTCCGACCGGACGTCGAGCAGCTCCGCGGCGAAGGGCAGGGAGGCCTCCGGGACCGACATCTGATCGGCGAGTGACTGGCGAACGTCGAGCAACGCGCGCGGCACTCCGCTCCGGGACGTGCGCGCCGACTCGATCGCCCGGTCGGCAGCCCGCAGATCGGCCCGCGCGGTGGCCAACTCGGCCTGTTGCTCGTGACTCGGACCTGCCGCGGGGCCAGCCTGCTCGAGCGTCCGGTCGATCGTCGCCATCAGCTCGGCGTAGTCCTGGCGAGAGGTCGGTGCGCCCTCCACACCGACCCCGCGCAACTGCTCGTCGAGCTGTTGCCAGCGCTCGCTCACCGAACGAGCATGCTGCTCGGCGCCCCGGCGCCGGTCCCGCAGAACCTCGACCTGCGCGCCGCCCCGCTCGTGCGCCGCGGCCTCCGCAGCCCGGACCCTCTCCTGCGCCTTGTTGAGGCTCTCCTGCTTCATGCGCGCGTCGTCCTCGAGAGCGATCAGTCGGGCCCGTAGGTCGGCCCGCTCCTCGGTGGCCAGTCCGAGGGTGCGACGTCGACGATAGGGCTCCTCGGCGTCGATGAGTGCCGTGGCGTGTCGGGCGATCTCGTCCGCTGCCTCGTGGGCCTGCGCATGAGTCCGGAGCTGGAGGAGGTGATCGCGTTGCTTGCGCAGCTGGACGACGCGGTCGTGAGCCGCCCGCAGCTCGCCGAACTGTGTCGTCGCCGTCTCCGCGAGGTCGAAGGTCGTCGGCCGCTCGAGCATGTGGTCGCGGAAGAGCTGGTCGAGACTGTCGAGATGCTTTGCCGCCTGGGTCTTGTGCAGCAGCTGGAGGGCACCCTCGGAGTCCATCCCGAGGATCGAGCGCATCCGGGCGTAGAAGCGACCGTGGGCGTGGTTGCTCGTGACGAGCGCATCAGGGTGGGCCTGCTGGAGTCTGCGGGTCTGCAGACCGTCGACCGCGAACTCCTGCAACTCGCCGAGGTCGACCTCAGTCCGCTCGAGGAGACACAGGTCGTTGATGTCGGCGGAGGTCGAGCTCGTGGCTCGCGCGAAGAACAGGCGCGCCAGAGACAGCACTCCACTGGCACCGTCCTCGAAACGGAGCACGATGCCGCTCCACGTGGCCCTGGGGCGCAGGTAGGCGCTGACGATCCGGTCCTCGTGCTCGTCCACGGTGCGTGACCAGGCACCGCGGACATAGGTCAGGGTGTCGCGCTGGTTGCCCCGCTTGACCGACCCCTGTGCCGCTTGGTTGAAGCGCAGCCACTTGTCGGGGGTGAGCACTGTGGCGATCGCGTCGAGGAGTGAGGACTTACCCGACCCCGAGGGGCCGGTGATCAGATGTCCCCGTCGGGCGACCGGCACGCGATAGATGGCGCCGTGGAAGGTACCCCAGTTGGCTACCTGCACCTCGGCAAGGCGCCACTGCCCCTCGAAGGAACGTCCGGCATCCAAGATCATGGGGTGAGACCCCCGTCGTCGGCAGTCGGCTCCTCGGCCGACTCGTCGGCAACCAGCCTGTCGTACTGCTCCTGCAGCGCCGTGGCGAGGTCGTGGTCGACGATGAACTTCACCACCGGGGAGATCTCGACACGCTCCTCGTCGACGGGGTGCAGGACGCGGTAACGATTGGCCATGCGCCCCCAGGCAGCGTTGAGACTGCGCTGGAAGGTCTGGGCATCACCGGTGCGGTAGACGAAGAGTCGCTCGAATACCTCGTCCCTCCCGACGATGACGCGCGGCTCTCCCACGGCGGCGAGCAACAGCTGGCGCAGGGTGAGCAGCATGATCGAGTCGATGAGGCTCAGGCTCTCGGTCCGCAGCGCGCTCGGAGCATCGATCTCGGGCACGGTCACCTTGCGCGTGAAGGCGAACTCATCCCGCCGGTCGATGACCAGGTCGAGGAAGAGGTCATGCAATCGCGAGCGGATGGCGGTCTCGTCCGCGACGAGCGCAGCCCAGAGCTGAGGGCGGCGCCTGCCGGAGAGGTAGGGACCCTTGAGGACCTCGAGCAGCGCCCGCCGCGAGGGTTCACGGAGGGAGCCGAGGTCGCCGTCCCAGAGCGACTCGGTGGCACCGGGCTCGGTCATGACGTCATCACTCATACGATGGCCTCCTGGAAGAGGTGCTGTGACACAACGGCTCGGCGCTCGATGTCGTCGACGCCGCGCCAGATCAACTGCTCGACCTCACGGCCATCGACGTGACCGTACGTTGAGGCGAGCGAGAGCAGAACGACGACGCTCCCAAGCCCCTGAGTGGCGGGTCGCCGCCGGAGGACGTCTCCCACCGAGACGGGTGAAGTGACCGCCAGCTCGGCATTGACGTTGTCGATGAGCTCGGCGAAGTCGATCTCGCCCTCCCGCGCAATGGCGCGGAGCGCCTCCAGGTCGAGTTGACTCTCAGCGGCATCGGCGAGGGCATCGCCGGTGTCGTAGTCGGCCGGGTCGTGCAGGACGAGCTCGCCCACCGTCGAGAGGCGTAGGGAGGACAGCTCGAGCTCTCGACCAAGGTCCGCAGTGGGGCGGACGCTGCGCGCCGCCGGTCCGGCCGCTGCCAGCGCCTGCTGCAGCGAGTCGCGCAGGGCGCGATCGCGCTGGAAGTCCTGCGAGTAGACGTACCGTCGCAGGCCACGTGCGAACTCGGTGAGGACGAGGTGGACGTCGCGGCTGTTGGACTTGAGGTCGCGCACCAGGGATCGCATGGTGCGCCGGTCATCCGTGGACATCGTGGCGGCGAAGCTGCGCTCGAGCACCGCCGCGAGATCCCCTTCGAGCGCCGAAGAGCGCTCCGGGTCGCGGATCAAGGTGGCGAACCCGGAGAAGGTCTGCCCCTCGTCGGAGGACTCGATGAGGTCGACGCCGCGGAAGACGTCGTCGAGGACGTGCCGGTCGTCCTCGTCGGCGTGGAGGATGCGCTCGCGGAGGTCGTGGTTGAGCGTCTCGAAGCGGGCCCTCACACCGGCGAAGTCAGCTGGCAGGTCACGGACCTGGAGCAGGATGTCGGTCGCCCTCTCGAGGGCGGTGCGCTCGTCGAGGACACTGACCTCACCGTGCTGGACGCGCTCAATCTCGGCATCGATGCGGTCGCGCTCGGCGCGCAGCGCGGCGAGCCGACGCTCGGCGTCCGGGTCGGTGTCGACTGCCAGTGACTTGATCGCCTGGGCCAGGCTGAGCAGGCGTGATTGCGTCACCGTGGAGGCCGGCTCCTCCAACTGGTCCAAGACCCGGATGGCCTGGAAGGCCTCCGACGAGAGCTCGAGCGTCTCCCCACGGGCCCCACTCGCCGGTCGTCGCTGAAGGAACCCGGCACCTCGCCAGTCGTCACAGTAGGCCCGGGCCGTCCGGGGCAGGTCGAAGTGGTCTCGCAGGAGCTCGAGGTCGGCGTCCATGCGCTCGAAGAGCTCGTCCGTGGCCATCCGCGCGCCGGGGCGACCCAGATGGGCGGCCAGCAGGCTGGCGATGATCGGAATGCTGTCGGCACGAAGCATCCGCATGGTCGCGTCATGGGCGACCATGCGCTGGATGGCGAGTGCCTTCGAGACCGTGGACACGTGAGCCATCCTGACAGCCGCCACCGACAACCGTATGTCGGCTCGACCCGGCTCACTCCGGGGTCGCGCTTCCTACCGGATCAGCCTGACGTCGACCGGTAGGTCGAGATCGGCCCACGCGCGGTCAGCGGTCAGCACGACGGGCGGGTCACTACGGACGGCGAGCGCCAGACAGCACCGGTCGCCGAGCGAGAGGCTCGTGGCGCCGGGGAGGGCCCGCATCGCTCCCGCCAGCTCGGCGTCCTCGGCGGTCACGGGTTCGATGGTCACTCCGGCAGAGGTGATGAGTTGGCGAAAGCGCCTCACGTCCAGATCGGCGTCGACGAGCTTGCCGACGATCTCCGCGAGGTTCGCAGCCCCCAACAGCCCTTGGGGCAGCTCTGCGGCCACGACGTCAGCGCCGGGCTCGTCGTGGATGAGCGCGAGCAGCGCAGATGCGTCGAGGACCGTCATTCGCCGGCTGCAGCGGCGAGGCGTCGTTCAGCCAAGAGCTCGTCGACCAGTGAGCGCCCGCGAGGCAGCGACGAGACAAAGGACCGCAGCTCTGCCACCGCGTCCCGTTGGCGTTCGATCACGACGCGCTGCCCCTCGACATGCAGGTGCACCGCGTCTCCCGGTACGAGCCCGAGTGCAGCACGGACCTCGGCAGGGATGACCAAGCGTCCCTGCTGACCCAAGGTGACTGTGGCATCCATAAGTCTATCGTGGCACGCCCGCAGGCAACGTGCCACCCCCTCGCTCGGCCATACTCGCCCGCCGAGACTCACCCGCCGAAGGGCTCGAGCGCGAACCTCCCCCACGCGATGAACGCGAAGGTCACGAGGAAGAACAGGTCGCCGACGAGTAAGGTGTACTCGCGCCGACGGAACCTGGTCGTACCCGCGCCGGTCATGAAGAGCACCAGCCCGCTCGCCGCCAGCGGCACGAGCACCGGGGCCACCCCAACCGCCGCGGGCAGGACGAGGCCTAGCGCGCCCACCGTCTTGATCGTGCCGATGGCCTTGAGCTGGCCCGCGGTGTAGTCGTCGACCCAGTGCTGCGTCACCGACAGCTCGCGGTACCTCCCCTTCGGGAGGAGGATCTGGGTGAGGCCGCCGATGGTGAAGGCGGTGGCCAGGACGATGGCCATGGTCCACAGCAGGGTGTCCATTGCAGGCTCCTTGATCGGTTACGTCAGCCCGTGCGGGCTCGTCATCTGTCATGACGGCGACCGGAAGCGAGAGGTAACGGGATGAGCGACGAGGCGCAGCTGGCGCGGGACTTCGATGCAGAGCGAGCTCGCCTGACGGCGCTCGCGCAGCGGATGCTCGGGTCAAACGCGGAGGCGGAGGACGCAGTGCAGGAGGCGTGGCTGCGCCTCAGTCGGCAGGCGGCCGGCACGGTGGACAACGTCGCCGGGTGGCTGACGACGGTCGTAGGCCGGATCTGTCTGGACGTGCTGCGCTCACGGCGGAACCACCCGCAGGCGAGCCTAGACGAGCGGCTGCCGGAGCTCGTCGTGACCGAGGACGAAGGGGGTCCCGAGGACTCCGCGGTCGTCGCCGACTCCGTGGGGCTCGCCCTGCTCGTCGTGCTCGACACGCTCGGTCCGGACGAACGCCTGGCCTTCGTGCTGCACGACATGTTTGCCGTGCCCTTCGCGGAGATCGGCCCGATCGTGGGGCGCTCCCCCGATGCCGCGAAGATGCTCGCCAGCCGCGCGCGGCGCAAGGTGCAGGGCGCTCCTGTGACGGGCGAAGGGAGGGCCCGCCAGCGCGAGGTCGTCGACGCCTTCGTCGCGGCGGCACGCGAAGGGGACTTCGAGCGACTCCTGGAGCTGCTCGACCCGGACATCCAGTGGCAGACCCACCACCCGCACGGTCGGGTCGTGCGCCTGGGCCGCACCGAGATCGTGGCCGCCGCCGACCGTGGCCTGCGCGCCACCGGTGTCGTCCGCCGGGTGCTCGTCAACGGCGAGCCCGGCATCCTCACCTGGTCCCGCTCCGGCAAGCCGCTCGGCCTCATGGCGTGCACCGTCTCCGGTGGGCGGATCACCGAGGTGGTGGCGGTCCTGGACCCGACACGGCTCGCCTCGATGGACCTGCCCAGCCCCCACGGCCCTACCTGATCTCGCCGCGCTGCGGCATCTGCGCCTCCTTGTAGGCCGACAGGGCGGCCGCCTCGTCGGGGTCAGTCTCGGCGAGCAGCTCGAGCGCTTCCCCGTCGGAGTCCATGTAGTTGGGTCCGGGGACCCACGCGCTGACCAGCGGCACGCCTTCCCACGCCCCGCCGCGCGCAACGGCGACGACAGCGTGCGACCCGCGCAGGTCGAGGTCCACGCGCCGCACCCGCGCCTTGACGAACTCCGGCGCAGAACCGACCCGGGCCATCGCCGTCACCGCAGCAGCCTTGAAACCGTCGGCGTCGAACTCGGCGCGCACGACCTGTCGGCAGTCGGTCGCGGCGGCCGGCTCCTCGGGTGTCAGCGCCGAACCCACCTGTGCGACACCGGGCGCCGCGCCCAGGTCTATGGAGTCTTGGGCAGACCACACGGGAAGTCGACTGGTCCAGAGTTGCGGTTGACCCTCCGCATCCGTCGGCAGCCGTTGCAACTCGCTCGCGAGGAGATCCCGGCGAACGGTCGCGGCCCGCCACGAGTGACCGCGCTCCGGCAGACCGTCAGCGATCTCGGCGTGCCAGAGCGCCCCGTCGTCGAGCATGGCGACGACTTCGTCGACGGCCTGCCACACCTGCGAAGGGGGCACCCTCGGGTGAGCGCGGACGCTCACCACGTCGATGCCGTCCTCGGATTGTGGCTTGGCGACGACGACGGGTCCGGCGGCGGTGGTCTCGACGATCGTCTGCAGACCACCGTGGAGCTTGAGCACTCGGCTGCCCTCCGTCACGAGGCTCTCGGTCCAGCGCGGCTCGAGGACGAGCGCAGTGGCGAGGACGACTCGGGTCAGCTCGTCGACCTGCAGAGGGAAGGAATCGATCAGTCCGCGGGTGTGCTGCGAGGCCCATGCGTCGAGCGCCATCTGGTCCGGGACGGGGCCCTCCACATCGACGGGGGTCGTGACGTCATCGGCAGCCCACGCACCCACTGCCGCGGCGAGGGTGGGGTGCGGCTCCGCGAGCAGCCGCCGTGCCACTGCGCTCGCCTCGTCGGCCGGTATCCCGAGCGTCTGCTCGAGAGTCACGCGATCGTCACCGCCGACGTGCTCGGCCGCCGACGCGAGGAGCAGCCAGAGCCCGGCGTGCGAGACGACCGGCGCGATCGCCTGGGCGAGCTGGTCGCGGCAGCGGGCGGCGTACTGGGTGATGGCCCTCGCGACGGTGCGATCAGGCGCCGGCACCGGCGTGAAGTCGGCGCGTCCCCCCTCCACCTCGTTGCGCTGGCCGCACGTCAGGCACTCGACGGTCCACATCCCGGGGACGATCAGGCATCCACCGAGTCGTTGCCCCGGCGTGGCCTCGACCTGCTCGGCAGATTCGGCGGACGGCATCCCCATGACTCGCTCGTGGGTGGCGTGGGAGCCGCAGCGGTCGCACCGCAGCCTCGTCGTGGTGCTGGGTTCGCTCATGGCTACCTCCCGGGTGCGGGGAGCCGGATGGCTCCACTCATGGACCGACCGTCGAGGAAGGCCCAGATCAGCTCTGCAGCGACAGGGTGGCTCCAGCAGGCATGGTCATCCATCCGCCGTCGGCCGGTGCGGTCGAGCGAGCTCTCCGGGACGAAGACGCCGGGCCAGTTGTCCGTGGGGTTCCAGCCCTCGACCCACCACCGATCACCGAGCCTCTTGACCTGGGCCCAGGCACCGGTGAGATCGTCGGTGACGCCCGCAGGGTCGTTGTCGGGACTGAGCGTGGTCAGCAGGACCATGAGGTGCTCGAGACCGCGGAGCCGAACGGGCGCATCGGCCCAGCCACGGATCCAGCTCCGCTCGTACTGTGGCTCTGGCTGGACGAACTGCTCGACCTGCACCTCGGTGATCGGCCTCTCGAGGACCATCGTGCCGGTCATGGTCTCCCCTCCCCGTGGCCCACCCGGCCACACCTGAAGGTTCCCATCGAGCACCGACAACGCGAGCGGCTGGAGCACGCACGGCCTCGCTACATTCGGCGAATGCGCACCGCCGGAATCGACCTGTCCACTCGTCCGAGGAAGACCGCCGTCGCCGTCATCGACTGGGGAGAGGACTCAGCGGCGGTCGTCGACCTGTCGGTGGGCGGCCACGACGTGCCAGCCCTGTGCTACGTCATCGAGGCCGTGGACAAGACCGGGGACGACTGTCCCTTCGGCTGGCCGAACCGTTCCTCGACATCGTCTCGGCACATCGCGACGGCCGCCGTCCGGATGTGCCCAGTGACGTCGATGGCTGCCGTGTCACTCCGAACCAAGGACCCCTCCTTGACATGGACTGGACGGAGCCCACGCTCAGTCGAGCCGCAGGCCATCGTCACCGACCACATGGGTGCCACCGCCACGCTCTGAACGGGCAGCCTCTCCGGCTTCATGCGTCTGGTGTGGTGGTGGAATGGTCGGGAGGCACGCTCATCGAGCGTGTACCCGGCTACCCTCACGCACAGGAGGGTCAACACTCCAGACGCAAGGCGCCACAGGCTGCGGAGATCGGCTCTGGCCTCGTCGGCTCGATCCAGAGCACGTCGGCTGGTTGGGCTTCGGCAGTCATGTCGGCCCTTGGCGCACGACCGACGATGCCCTCAACGCGGTCGTGTGTGCAGTCGTCGCGCGCCTGCACGGCGACTAGACCAGTGATGCCAATCCACGCGGGTAGCTCCTGCGGTCGATGGGTGGACCGCCCTACCACGCAAGCGGTCACGAGCCGGCGACCGGCATGATCCGCGCGCACCACGCCCACCTGGACTGCCCCAAGAACTGATCACGGAAGCACAAACTGCACGAGCCCCCGACTAGAGTTTGCAGACCGGAGCCAGAGAGGACGCCCGTGGCGACACCAGAACAGTTCATAGTCGACAACACCGCTGACGAATGGAAGGCGCTGCAGTACCTCCGAGAGTGGTGCGACATCAGCTCAGCCATCGACATCGCAACAGGTCATTTCGAGATCGGCGCGTTCCTCGCGCTGGATGGGGCGTGGCAGAAGGTCGACAAGATCCGCCTGCTAATTGGAGGGGAAACCAGTCGCACCACTGCCGACGCGATCGCATCCGCCCTCGATAGGTCGATCGACATGGAGCGGCAAGGGGGCGACAGCTTCCTCACCGGCGTCGACGCCGTCGTCGAGGGCATCCGGGCGGACAAGATCGAGATCCGTGTCTACAAGCCAAAGAAGTTCCACGCCAAGGCGTACATCACTCACAGCAAACTGCAGGTGGTGGGGTCGGCCGCACTTGTCGGATCCTCGAACTTCACTCGGCCCGGGCTGACCCAGAACGTCGAGCTCAACGTGAGATTCCAGGGCCCCGAGGTCTCAGACCTGCAGGCTTGGTATGAAGAGCACTGGGAGCAAGCATCGCCCGTGAACGCCGAACTGCTTGCCGTGCTCGAGCACAACACGCGTGACTTCACCCCATACGAGGTGTACGCCAAGGCGCTTCAGGCGCTCACCGCCAACGTCACCACGACTGACAAGACGTGGGAGGAGTCCGAGTCGGTCATTTACCCCCTGCTCGCCCCATACCAAAGGGAAGCCTTTCACTCGCTCGTGGAAATGTCGCGACGCTGGAACGGCGGGTTCCTGACAGACGGCGTCGGTCTGGGCAAGACGTTCGTCGGCCTGATGCTGACCGAGTACTACGCCGTACGTCACCGCAAGAACGTTCTGATCATGGCCACGAAGACCGGGCAGGACGCGGTGTGGAACCCCGAGCTGAGGGACCGGCTGCCGGACCTGTTCGGCCAGTTCTCGAATGTGCTGGTCCGAGCCCACACCGACCTGACGACGCAAAAGGGCGCCGACGAGATCGAGCACCTCGCCAAGCGTGCCGACGTCATCATCATCGACGAGGCACACAACTTCAGAAACCATGGAAAAACGCCCAATGACGAGAACCCGTGGGGATCGCGCTGGTGGCGCATGCACAAGATCTGCGAGGGGAAGAAGGTCTTCCTGCTCACCGCCACACCCATCAACAATTCACTGTTCGACCTAGTACACCAGGCGGAACTCTTCACTGGAGTCGATGAAGACGACTACTTTGCCAGCATCGGCATCAACAGCTTGCGCAAGTACACGGTGGAACGGGAGAAGCCTTTTAAGGCCTCGATCCCAGACAATGCCGAGATTACGGCCTTGATGGCTCAGGACAAGTTGCTCCAGTCAATTATCCACCAGAACAGTCGCGCCTACGCAATCCAGAGCTCTAAAGTGGCCGGCGGGAATGTCATATTCCCCGAAACCCAGAAGCCTCGGGTCGTCGAATACGAATTCGGCACCCTATACTCACCCCTTTTCGACGAACTCCAGAACGCTTTTAACAGGGCGACTCCGCTCTTCATCCTACCCATGTACTACCCATTGGCGTTCTCCACCAACAAAGAAGTTGACGCAAAGTCCGAAAACCGGCAGAAGCAGGTCGTCGCACTGATCCGGACGACATTCCTCAAGCGCTTCGAATCAAGCCTGGCTGCCTTCGCTGGTTCTTGCCTGGACTTGTCAGCGAAGGTACTTCGGTGGCTCGACGTGAACACCAAGGTAGACGCCATCCAGGAGGCTCGCCTATCAGCCTGGCGTATCGCAAACGAACCCACTCTCCAATCAATCCACGACCGCTATCGCGCGTCATTGGACGAGGTCTGGCACGAAGAAGACCTGACGGAGGAAGAGCTCGACGAGCTGGAGTACAACCTCGTGGGCGGAGATTACAACCTGCAAGAAATGATCGACGCAGCCTTCGATGACCTCAATCAGCTGCACACCTTCATGGACCTCATCCTGTCCGGCGCCGGAATCGACAACAAGTACCAGAGCCTCCGCAGCCTCCTCCTCGGTCCGTCGAAGTCGGAGAAGGCCAAGAAGGTCCTGAACCAAGAGGTCTTCACGCCAGAATTCCAAAGCGAGAAGGTCATCATCTTCACGGAGTTTGCGGACACCGCCCGCTACCTCGAGGAGCAGCTCCGCAGCGACGGGTTGACTGAAGTCGATCGCATCGACGGCACACGCGGCAACAACCGTTACGCGATGATCCAGCGATTCGCCCCCTTTTACAACAAGGTGCCGGCCGAGGTGCGCAAGAAGCACATGCCCTTGCGCGTACTCGTGTCCACCGACGTGCTGAGCGAAGGCGTCAATCTCCAAGATGGCACCCTGCTCGTCAACTACGACATTCACTGGAATCCGGTTCGACTGATGCAGCGCATTGGCCGAGTTGATCGACGCATGAACCCGGATATCGAAAAGGAGATCATCAAGGCCGATCCCACACTCAAGAAGTCGAGGGGTCACATCCAGATTCGTAACTTCCTCCCCCCGGCAGAGATTGACACCCTGCTCACACTCTACAACCGGGTTCACAGCAAGACTCTCATGATTTCCAGCACCCTCGGAATCCCGGGCGGAAAGTTGATCGACGAGTCCGACATCTACAACGACGTGAAGGTCTTCCAGGCATTCAAGGACGAGTACAACGGAGAGATCGCCCCCATCGAGGAACTTCGTCTCAAGTGGCTCCAACTGGTCCGGTACGACCCCGGTATGGAGGAGCTCGTGACTCGCCTGCCGGACGGCATCTCAGCAGCCAAGGACGGCAAACCTAGTGGTGTGTTCGTCTGTCGTCAGGTCCCGGTGCTCACGAAGGGCAACGACGATGAGGCAGAGGCCGAGTGGACACTCGACCCCGGGGAGATCGAGTGGTCGCTCCGCACTGCAGACGGAGTCGAGCACGCATTGCACACAGTCGACGGCGCGATTGAAGCCCAGGTGACCACTCCGGCTGCCACGTTCAGCGACCGGACTGAGGTCCACAGAGTCCTACGTGAGCTCGAACGCGACGAGACCAAACGGCTCCGCAAGCAGACCCAGTTGCCCTTGGACGCCCCGACCCCGAAGACGCTCTGCTGGATGGAAGTGCGATGAGTGCAAACGAGACGCACCTTCGGCGACTCTTGACGTCCGCCCCCCAGTCCACCGATGACCTGATGACGTTGCTGCTGGATGGGTTGGGTTGGCCAATCCCGGACGGAATGACGTGGGACGACCTCCAATTGGAGTGGGAACCAGAGGAGCTCCATCTCGACCCGCAAAAGGTCGCGAAACTCAAGCACATCTCACAGATTCCTCGGCTGAAGAAGGATCAGGTCTTCGGTGTCTGGGTGCTTGAGTTCGCTGGGGGCCAACTGCCAGTTGGCGCGATTCGTCGCCTCGTGCAGCGTCTCGTCAAGAACCAGCGGGCTCGAAAGGGAAGCGGCACGCACGCGCAATGGAATCTCCCCGACCTGCTCTTCTTCTGCCTCTCCCAGAGCAACGAACGTCTGCTGCACGTGGTCAATTTCCGCGAGAAGGACGGCAAGCGTGTGCTCAATGTTCTCTCTTGGAGCAACCAGCCAACCTCTGCCCGACTCGATCTCTTGCTGCGTCGCGGCGTACCTGACCTGCTCTGGGACTCCCCTGACGGCCCGAAGATTGTGCTCAGCCCTGAGTTCGGCAAGGGTTTCCGGGGCTACCGCGAGGGCATTCGGTCAGCAAGGGCACTGTCGGCCCGGATGGCTGAGGTCGCTCAAGACGTCCGAGACGAAGTTCTTTCGCTGTACGAGGTCGAGACTGAGGGCGGCCCGATACGAGCCCTCTTCAATGACGTGCGCAAGCAACTACTAGGCGACCTGACACCCGACCGGTTCGCGGATGTCTATGCCCAGACGATGGTCTATGGGTTGCTCACTGCGCGCATCGCGCACCCCGAGGAGTTCAAGGCTGAGCAGTCCGTCTCTGCTCTAAAGTTCGACAACGAGTTCCTGGACGCGATCTACTCGCGCTTCCGCGATGACTCGGACGGGGTCATCGACGTTGATGAGCTGGGCATGAACGAGCTTGCAGAGCAGCTGGCTATCACGGACGTTGACGAGCTCCTTGCCGACTTCGGCGCGGACAACCAGCGCGACGACCCAGTCGTCTACTTCTACGAGGAGTTCCTCGCGCGCTACGACCCTGATCAGCGCAAGAACCTCGGCGCGTTCTACACACCCCTTCCGGTGGTGCGCTACATCGTCAAAACCGTCGACGACGCGTTGAAATCGTTCGGATTGCCGCTTGGGGTCGCCGATACCACCACTTGGGCTGAATACGTAAAGGCTCACCCGGCCATCGACATTCCACAGCGCGCCAAGGCCGACGACGCCGTCGTCTCGATGTTCGATCCCGCGAATGGGACCGGCACCTTCCTCGTCGAATGGCTGCGCCAGGCGCGGCGCAACGACAAAGAGTCCGGAGAGGCAACGGCCCTTGCCCACGCCTCAGCATGCGAGATCTCACTCGCCTCATACGCAGTCAGCCACCTCAAGGTCTCACTCGACATTTCCGAGGATCAACGAGAGAAGGCGCGCCTTCCCATTTACCTCGGTGACACGCTTGGAGCCAAGCATCCACCTGTCATTGATGCCTTTGCCGACCCGATCAGCACGGAGGGCGCCCACGCGGATGAGGTCAAATACGACTGGAACCACAATGTCCTGATCGGCAACCCGCCCTATGACCGGGTCGAAAGCAACGGCACTGGCGGCTTCATCACTGCGCTTCAGGAAGGTGCCTCTCGATCACTGTTCGACGACATCTTCGACGACGCCAAGAAGCACGTAATTTTCAGTGCCCACGCCAGTCTCTACAATCTGTATGTCTACTTCTGGCGCTGGGCGATATGGAAGGTGTTCGAGAAGAACACAGGACCCGCCGTCGTCTCGATGATCACCGCTTCCTCGTGGCTCGACGGCCCCGGCTTTCTTGGGCTCCGCAGACTTGCCCGAGAGGTCGCTGACGAGATCACCGTCGTCGATCTGCACGGGGACAACAAGGGCACCCGCAAGGACGAGAACGTGTTCGACATCGAGTCACCGGTTGCGATCGTGACCCTCGTCCGCCGCGGGAACGGCGATCGGTCAACGCCCGCGGAGGTGCACTACGCCAGTTTCCGTGGGACACGGGCTGAAAAGCTCAGCGCACTCGACGCCCTCGCTACGGGAAGCTCCACCCTCACCACCGTCAGCGCAAGTACCGACTGGCATTCGCCCATGATCCCAGCCGCAGGTGGGGCCGACTGGGTCACGCATCCCAAGGTGACCGACCTGTTTCCCTGGCAGCAGCCGGGATCAATGATCAGCCGGACGTGGCCGGTTGGTCCGACCAAATCGCTGTTGCAGCAGCGCTGGAAACTCTTCGTCAGTACCGATGTGCCCGGCGAACGGACGACGCACTTCTCGCCCACGAAGACAGGGCGAGGCATCTCGACCAGGGTTCCGGGCATGACCCCGCTCGCTGACCTGAAGTCGGACGCTCCACACGAAGCAATCGTGAGATTTGGGATGCGGTCCTTCGACCGCCAGTGGACGTTTGACGATCCCCGGCTGGCCAAGACGGAGAGCCCTTCCCTCTGGGCCTCCCAGTCAAAGCACCAAGTATTCCTCACGACGATGACAACTACCAGCCTCGGCAGCGGACCAGCGGCAACCCTCACAACCGCCGTGCCGGACAAGCACCACTTTCGCGGGTCCTACGGTGGCAAGGACGTCGTTCCGCTATATCGCGACGCCAAGGGAACCCCCAATGCAGACCCCGCAGCACTGAACGAGATTAGCAACCACCTCGGTATGACGGTCACCGTCGAGCAACTCTTCGCCTACGTGTTCGGAGTACTGGCAGGCACGGACTACACGGAGCGGTTCCACGAGGCCCTCGAGACTCCCGGTCCTCGAGTCCCCCTCACATCTGACCCAAGCCTGTTCGAGGACATGTCGGAGCATGGAGCGAGGCTGATATGGCTTCAGACGTTCGGCGAGCGGTACGGGACCAACTCGTTGTCGACTTCAGGCATTTCGTGGAAGGCTGAGCCGTCGCGCCTTCCGGACGGGAAGACAGACATCGAGTACGACTCAGCTACGGAGACGTTGCAGGTCACGGACGGGGTGTTGACCGGCGTTCCCGAAGACGTCTGGGCGTTCGAAGTCAGCGGCATGAGCGTCGTCTCCAAGTGGCTTGGCTATCGCATGTCAAAGCCTGCTGGTCGGGCTGCCTCGAGCATGTCCCCACTCGACCACATTCGACCGACGACGTGGTCATCCGAATGGAGCCACGAGCTGGTCGAGATCGTCGCCGCCATCAAGGAATCACTGGCGATGGTCCCTCACGGCGTGTCCTTGCTCGACAAGATCCTCGATGGCCCGCGCATCGGCGCGGACCTACTGCCAGAAGTACCCCCGTCCCTTCGCCAGCCGCCGAAGCCCGGCAAGGCGTCCCACAGCGGTCGATCACTATTCGACGACGACGAGCACCCAGGATCCGTGGAGGAAGGGATCTGATGCCATTCAAACCCAATCTGTCGGTCAAAGAGGGCCTCGATCATCTCGCCACACGCCTTGACCCCATCATTGCTGCGAAGTTCAAGAAGGAACTCGGGGACAACCCGTGGACTGTCGTTCTAGAGATCATTGACCAGAAGAAGGGTTACGCCGGAAGCTACCAGCACTGGACCTACGACCTTCAAGCTCAACTGCGCATGCTTACCGAGCGTCTCGGCGATTTCGGGTTCCCTTTCGATGACCACCAACGGACCGTTAGCACACTCGGAAATGAACTTCGAATCGTGCGCAAGCAGATGGCCCACATGTACAACTTCTCTGTCGAGGAGGCATTTCGCGCCAACGACTTCTGCGTTCGGCTTCTTGAGCACTTCGGCGACCATGATGGACATGCGGAGGCTCTGCAGATTCGGCAAGCGGCGCTGGCAGCCATGGCCACCGAGGCGGGTCTGACCAAGCAGCCCCCTACCCAACCGCCCCCGACGTCTTCGCCTGCCGTCCTCGTCGGACCACCTGAGTCTCTCGCTACTACCGATGCCGATTCAGAGCCGGACCTGGTGGCGCCAGAACGGGAAGTACTAGAGCGCGAGCCCAGCATCATCGGATCGGGACGCCTCTCGTTCGAGCCATGGATTGTGGTCCAGGTCGGCACCGTCGATGTCCTCGACGACCTCCCCAAGAAGGTTGCCAAGGAGAAGGTGCGGACGGTGGCGGTAGAGATTGCGACCTACGAAGGACCAATCAAGATTGATCGCCTCACAGATCTCACGGCTCTGTCCTTCGGACTCCAAAGAGTTCGGGCGTCCAGAGCGAAAAAGATTTCATACCAGATTCGGCAAGCGGGCCTCTTCGTCGACGATGAGGGCTTTGTCTGGCCCCGCGAGATCGATCCAGCGTCGTGGTCCGAGTTCCGGCCGAATGACAGCGCCGCTGGCCGCTCCTTCACAGACATCAGCTGCGTCGAGATCGCAAATGCGGCGAGGTTCATTGCTGCGAAACATCCGGAAATGCCCGAAGGGGAACTCGACGTATCAGTCCTTCAGACTTTCGGGCGTCGGCGCAGGACCAAAGCAGTAGTTGCCCATCTGGAGAAGGCGAAAGAATTGATGTAGGTATACGACGTGGCTCGTGAGGTCTCCGGCCGGGGGCGAACCACATTGTTGAGCGTCGATCATTGTGGGCCGAACGTGGGGCGTTCGGTCACTTGGACGCAGTCATCCAGCGTCTCGACACAACCTGATGAACGCCCCCAGCCCGAGCAGCCCCTGCACACTGCTCGGCATGTACGACGTCAGCGCCTCCGAGCGGATGATCACCGTCTGCCACTGAGCCCGAGAGACCGCGACGTTGATCCGGTTACGACTGAGCAAGAAGCCCATGCCTCGGGGCACGTCACCGTGCGACGACGCCGTCATCGAGACCAGCACGACGGGCGCCTCCTGCCCCTGGAACTTGTCGACGGTCCCCACCCGGACACCGCCGAGTCCGGCTGCCTCGAGCGCCTCGCGGATGCACACGACCTGGGCGTTGTAGGGGGCCACGACGAGCACGTCCCCCTCCCCCAGCGACCGCGGCGACGCCGAGTCCTCCGGGTCGGTCCACGTCAGGCCCAGGTGCGAACTCACCTGGGCGACGACCTCGTGGGCCTCCTCCACCGACAAGGTGCGGTTGCCGGTGTGCGGCACCTCCACCACGCTGACGCCCGGTTCCATCTGCTCGAGCTGGCGCTGCGACGCTGCAGTCGCGGAGACGAGCTTGCCGTCGTAGGAGAGCGTCGAGACCTTGCGGCACACGTCGGGGTGCATCCGGTAGGTCTCCGCGAGGAAGTAGCCGTACTCCGCGGGCAGTGTGTCGTGGACGCCCATGATCCAGCCGAGGGCCGACACGTCGACGGGCTCCGCGTGCACGCCCTGGCTGACTTGGGGCAACTGCTGAGGGTCGCCGAGCAGCAGGAGCCGCTGGGCGGACAGCGACGCCGCGAGCGTCGGCGCGAGAGCAAACTGCCCGGCCTCGTCGACGACCAGCAGGTCGAGGCTGTCCCGAGGCACCTGCCCTTCGTTAGTGAAGTCCCAAACCGTCCCACCGACGACGCACCCCGTCCCCGTATGGTCGCCGAGGAAGGGCTCGAGCTTGTCGAGCGCCACCCACGGCGGGTCGTCGGTCTGGGTCTTGCGCTTGGCGACAAGGTCCGGGTCGAGCCCCGCCTTGATGACACCCGCCAGCATGTTTTCGACGACGGCGTGGGACTGAGCCACCACGCCGATTCGCCAGCCGTGCTGCTCGACGAGCCGCCTGATCACCCGCGAGCCGGAGTAGGTCTTGCCGGTGCCGGGCGGTCCCTGAACGGCCACATAGGAGGAGTCCACCGCCAGCAGGGCACCCACGACGTCGTCGATCGTCGACCCGGTGTGCGGCAGCGACGTCGAGGAGCCGGTGAGCCGCGGGGCTCGACGGGCCAGCAGGTCGAGCCCTGCGGACCGCGGCAGGTCCAGACCGTCCAGAGATCGCGCCCCCACGTCGTGCAGCGCCGCCTCGATGCTCTCGCCCTTAGGCGGGGCGCCGGGCACCAGTGCCACCGGCCGCTCGGGGTAGGTGTCGGCCGGATTGACGCTCTCGATGACCGTGACCGTCCGAGGGTCGTCAGGGTCGGTCGTCATCTCGTAGGCGGCCTTGGCGACGTACATCGCGGCATCCTCGTCGGCGGCACCACTCGGCGGCGGAGCCGGACGCACGACCCCCGGCTTGCCACCGGGCTTGCTCCCGGGAGTCCAGTCCCCCACCAGGCGCACGGTCCGGCGGTGGTTCCGGGCCTTCCCTTCGGGCTTGGCCCAGTCCGACACCACGTCGGCGGACTCGACGATGAAGACGTCGCGGGTCTCCGCCCAGTCCGCCACTGGGTGGGCGAGGCGATCGTAGTGCCCCCACCAGTACTGCTTCTGCTCGCGCCGGTAGTAGTCGAGGGCGGTCGCCAGCATTGCGTAGGCCTGTTCCTCCGCGGTGCGATCGGTGCGCCGCTCGGGACCCGACCGCTCCATGAGCGCGATGAAGACCGGATCGTTCACCGAGAGCTCGTTGCCCTTCGTGTCCTTCTTCCGCGTGACGACCTCGTCGCTGACCTCGGCTTCGTCGGCCCTCTCGAGCAGCCAGTCCCGCAGACGTAGCGTCGACAGGCAGTCGTACTCGTTGTAGTCGGCGAGCGACTCCAGGCGATGGGCGGCACCGTCCGGGTCCGCGGCACGCATCTCGCGGTACTCCACGTAGGCCGCAATTGAGCCCGCCCCGTCGGCGACGTCGCTCTCGCGCAGCTGGTCGCCCATGTAGAGCGGCTCGAGCTTCTTGATGCTGTACGACGGTTGAGAGACCCGCACGGCGGCACGGACGGTCGCGTAGAGGTCGACGAAGACCTGCGAGCGCAGCAGGTCGTCGAGCTCCTTCTCCTTCGTCTGGTAGCGCATGGCCAGCCGCTTCAGGGCCGTCGTCTCGTAGGGGGCGTAGTGGTAGATGTGCATGTCCGGGTGCGTGGCGCGACGCGCAGCGACGTCGTCCATGAAGGCCACGAAGGCGGCCCGCTCCTCGGCCCACGAGTGCGCCCACGTCGCCGTGTAGTGCTCGTCCGTGTCGAGGACACCCCAGAGGTACTCCAGCCCCACCCGGCTCGGGTCGCCCTCGTCGTAGAGCGGGTCCCCCTCGAAGTCGAAGAAGAGGTCCCCCGGTGACGGTGCCGGCAGCTTGGGCAGGGCCTTGCCCGCGCCCGCGGTGAGCTCGTAGCTCACGTGTCCGCTCGCCATCTGCTGCAGCTGCAGCACCGCCTGAGTTCGAAGGGAGTCAAAGGTGCCCGTGGCCATCGTGGCCGGCTTCTCGGTCGCTGCCGCAAGCTCGCTGACCGTGGTGATGCCGGCGGCTCGCAGCTTCTTGCGCTGCTCCATCCGCAGCCCGGCCACGAGGATCACGTCGCCGGAGTCGGTGACCGCCTGGTCGCAGTCGGGGCAGCGCCCGCACGCGAGGTAGCGGTCATCGCCCCAGGCGACAGCGGAGTCCTGGGCAGTGTGATCGGCGATCAGCTGCCGCAGTCGGTCTCGCCGCTCCTCAAAAACTGGAAGAACATCGACGAGCGGGAAGTCGACACGCTGACCGTCACCGAGCAGGAGGGAGACGGTCGACGACACCGGCAGGCCCGCGCGGTGCAGCTGGTCGGCGTAGGCGCCGAGCTGGATGAGCGCCTTGGGCTTGGCCGACCGGGCGAGCTTGGCATCGCACACCCGCCAGACGTCCTCAGCCCGCTCGACGAAGTCGGCGTAGCCGAAGAACTCCCCGTCGGAGAAGGTCGCCTGGTAGACGACGTCCGCGCTCGAGGCGAAGGCCGCGAGGGTCTTGGTCCGGGCATCGTCCAGGGCATCGGTGGTGAAGGGCCCTGCCAGATGCGCCATCTCCGCGACGTTGCTGCTGGCACGCAGGTCGTCCAGCAGCCTCCCTTCGTGGTCATCGCCCAGGCGAGCAATGTGGGCCTGGAGCGGATCCTCGGCCGGGAGGACACGCTCGACCCGTCCGAACTTGTCGTCGAGACGGCGCAGGAAGCCGAACTCGCACTCGGCTGCCGCCGTCAGGTCCGAGGCGCTCCAGTGAAGGTGGTCGTCGAGCAGGAACACGCGCCTTCTACTCCTCTCGGTCCCAGACGTTGTAGGTCTCGATCTCGGCGTCGGTCAGGGGCTCGTCCCGCGTCAGTCGGGCGGCCTCCTCACGCTCGGGCTCCGGCGCCTCTGACATCGACGTCTCGGGAGCGGTGCCGTCAGGGCGGAGCGCGTTGATGAGAAGGAGGTACCTCTGCGACAGCTCGCGGACCTCCTTGTAGGCCGTCTCCACGAAGAGCGCGATCTGCTCGTCCTCACCGATCGGCACGTAGCCGTACCTGTCCATGTGCGCCTCGATGCGCTCCAACGCCGCCTCGTCAGCGCAGAACTCGGCGTAGCCCTTCTGCCCCTTGGTCTGGTTACACGCGTGACATGCGGGCACCAGATTGCCCAAGCGGTGCTCGCCGAGGCTCACGCGGTTGATCGGCACGGCGTGATCCATGACCCGCTTCCGCTGGGGCGACCCAGCATCAAACGGGGTTCGGCAGTACGCGCAGGCGTTGCCGAACTCCTCCGTCACCCGTGCCCAGTCGTCCGCGGTGAACGACTCACTGCCGAGGTTGCTGAGGAGCGTACGAACGAAGTAGTTCTGGGCGTTGCCCACGGGCGCGCCGCGGAAGCGGGCCTTGGAGACGGCGCCAGCCTGCAGCTGGTTCGTCTTTGCCTGCACCTGCTCCGAGGCGACGGCGCTGGCCTCCTCGGCCGATGCAATGCCTCGAGCCTGAAGGAAGCCGAGGAAGTTCTCCCGGTGCTTCTCGTACCACTGACTCGACACCCGGACCTCCTTGCCAAGGACGGTGTAGGTCTGCACCCAGTACTTGGCGTTGTCGTCCTCAGCGATGTCGGAGACGACAGAGAGGAAGGGCCAATAGATCCCGAACTCCGACTTGGACACCTGCAAGTCCCGGAGCCGGCCGAACTCCTCGGGGTTTCGCTCGCAGTAGGCGAGGATGGCCGGAATGTTGGCCTTGACCAGCTGGCCGATCTTCGGGCCGCGCTGAGAGCTGTCCGTCTCGTTGTTCATGGGGGTCTCCTGGCTGTTGAGGTGGTTCAGAGCTGCCGTGAATCCGCGGTTCGGCGAGGCGTCCGGCAGTGCCGACACAACCCCCTTCGTCGCGGTGTGGAGGTCCACGCCGCTGATCATGGCGTACGCGATGCCCACCGTGGGGGTTCGGGACTGGGCGGCGACGCAGTGGATGAGGACCTGGTGGCCTTCGGCCCGAAGGGAGGCGACCGTCCGGGCTGCGTCCGTGAGGACGAAGTTGAGGTTGGGATTGGCCTCGGGCTGCGGCTCGTCGATGAGGCGGAAGGGCACGTGCACCACGCCCGTCGGCACCTGCTCGGAGCCGGTGAGGCAGAGGCTGACGACGGCGGTGATCTCCTCCGGCAGCTCGTCGAGCGCCAGCACGTTACCGAGCCAGACGCCCTCGTCGCAGGGGTGCCGCACGAGGACCGGCCGGTGCGCCTGGTGGTAGGCGATCCGCGCGACGCCGGGCCAGCCGTAGGCATTGGGCCGACCACCGCGAACGGCCAGGGTCGCGGCCTCGACGAGGTCCTCGGCCGTTTTGCCGGGGTAGCCGTGGACGATGCGACGCCACTCGGCCGGGACCGCAGACGCGCCCCATCGCGCACCGAGCAGGCCGCCGGCGATCGCCGCAACCGTATCGGTGTCATTGCCGATACGGATGGCGGTGTCGAGCGAGTGCTGCAGGTGCAGGCACGGCACGTCATCCGGCACGGGCGTGTGGTGGATCGCCGACCACGCAGCCTGCAGGGCTGTGACCACGTAGCCGTTGCGCGTGAAGGTCGCCGGCTCTCGGGACTCCGCCTCGTCGATGCGGGCGGTCCAGAAGTCCTGCGCTTCGTCGGACAGGTATGGCAGGCCGACGCGCACGTCGAGCTCGCCCTCGAGTACCGCGTGCCGGATCGCGTGCGACCACAGGACGCACGCCTGGCCGGCGCGCTCGTCGGTGTGGGTGAGCGCGGAGATCGCCTCGGCCGCGGCCGTGAGGCGCTGCGGGTCGTCGAGGTGGGCCAGCGCGACCGGTGAGGTGCGCATCAGCGAGCCGTTGCCGCCGGTGCGTCCTGTGCGGGCGTGGAGGGCGGCTGCGGCTTGGGTCATGTGGGTGCTCAGGTCGCCTGGTTTCGAGGCTCGTCGCAGAGCTCCTCTCTCCTCAACCAGCGTGGGGTTGGCTCCTCGCTCCTCAACCAGCGTGGGGTTGGCTCCTCGCTCCTCAACCAGCGTGGGGTTGGCTCCTCGCACCTCAACCAGCGTGGGGTTGGCTCCTCGCTCCTCAACCAGCGTGGCGCCCAGGACCTTGCGGGTTTGGGTGCCGATGTCGGCCGGTCCGGAGGCGTACCAGGTGAGGAAGCCCTGGGCGATCTCGTCGAGCGCCTCCGGGGAGGCGAGGTCCGCTCCCTTCGCCGCGGTGGCGAGGACTGGCCACGTCATGGCCGTGTCGTCGGTCCACTCGCCGGGCGCGAAGTGGCCGAGGCCGCCGCCGATCATGCCGGGACCGTCGGGACCGACTGCGGCGCAACCGAACTCGTAGCCGGCGCCGAGGGCATCGCCCACCGCGGAGCCGAGGGGTGCGCCGCAGGCGCGGTCCATCTGTGCACTGGTGAGCCGCATCAGGCCACCTCTCCCCCGACGCGCAGCGCCAGGTCGTCTCGGGTCTTCATGGCGTCGAGGAAGACCTCCATGGTCGTCATCAGGTGGTGCGGGGCGAAGGGCATGGTCTCGACCGTCGCCGTCTGGACGATGTCACGACCGATGACCTGCCACCAGACCCACGCGTTGGAGCGGTTGAGGATCCCGGCTTCGACCGCGGCCTGCCGCCGCGAGCGCGCCCCGTGGGCCACGCGGGTGCTGATCACGATGGCCGGCGCGTCCGGCAGCACCTGCACCCAGACCCGCTGGCCGAGGTGCTCGACGAAGAGATCGTCGTCCTCGTCGCGGTCGACGTCGTAGACGCCATTGAGAGCGTCCTCGACGATGTCGACCAGCGCCTCCCGGTCGGTCTCGGCGTACACCTCGGGAGCTGGGCGCGGCCCACCCGTCCACGCCAGACCGAGGACCTCCGACAGCCGCGCGCACGGACCGTCCGCCCGGTGCGTCAGCAGCTGCGGGTGCGGGACACCGACGATGTTGCGCAGCACCATGCTCGCCCGGTGCACGATGGGCTCCCGGCCGTTCGCGAGGTCCTCGGTGTACTCGACCTCCCCGACCGTCGCGCGGAAGGCACCACCCTCGATATGGAACTCCACCATCGGGACCTCCACCTGCTCCCCCACCTCGAGGACCAGCCGGTCCTGCGGGTAGCCCATCGCCTCGACGAGCGTCAGCAGCTTGCGCTCGAAGGCCTTCCACGCGGCATTGATCTCCTCGACCCCCGCCGTCATCTCCTGCTCGGTCATGGCCATCACTTCCCCTCCGTTCGATTTAACCCCTTGAACGCGCTACCTATAACACCTCGTCCGCGCTAAAGTGCAAGTCATGGCTCGCCGCAACCTCGACAGCTACCCCCGCCCCGGCGTCACCGTGGACCTGGCGGTGCTCACGGTCACCGACGCGGGCACCGACGACGCGGCGTTGCGGGTGCTCGTGCAGGAGCGGACCGCCCCTGACGGTCGAGTGCTGCCGGGGCGCTTCCTCCGCGAGCGACACACCGTGGTCGACACCGTGCAGGAGGTCTTCGAGCACAAGGTCGGCGTGATCCCCAGCGAGGTCACTCCCCCGCGACTGTTGCGGCTCTTCGACGCACCTGACCGCGACGACCGCACCTGGGCGATCTCGGTCGCCTACTCCGTCTCCATGCCCGAGCTCGAGCTGCCGGGAGCGAAGGGGGACCTCGTCGCCGTGACGTCGGACGGAGCACTCGCCGACGGCGGCCCGATGCTGTGGGACCACGACGAGATCGTCTCTGCCGCAGTCAAATCACTGCGTGAGCGCTACGAGTTCCGCTTCCGCAACGACAGCCCGCCGCCGGACCCCGACGGCTTCCTTCCAGAGCCCTTCACGCTGCACCAGCTGCGCAAGGTGCACGAGGCGGTCATCGGCGAGGAGCTGCACAAGGACAACTTCGCGCGGCGGATGAAGCCGCAGCTCGCACCCGTGATGCGGGGTGGTGAGGTGGTGAAGTCCACCGCTCACCGGGGGCGGCCGGCGACGCTGTATCGACGGACCCCAGCATCGGAGGCTTGAACCACTGCACCGCTCTTGCGCCGCTAACTTGGGACCATGAGTCGATCGTTCATCAAGGCATACGGGCTTCACTGGCTCCGCGACGAGGTGGAATGGCGGTCCAACGGCCACCTGTACGGGCGTCGGAACGCCAACGTCAGTGCTCTTCGGCTCGCCGACATGTGGACTCAAACTGGTATCTACATCCTCCACGACGCCTACGGCGCCTACTACGTGGGTCAGGTCGAGTCGCAGACCCTCGGCGAGCGGTTGCGCCAGCACACCAAGGACACGCATGGGGACAAGTGGGATCGGTTCTCGTGGTTCGGCTTCAACGCCATGCTGACCGGGAGAACCCCGGACGGAGTGCATCGCGTCAAGGACACCCGGCCGAAGGACCTTCTCGGCAGCACCGAGCGCACCATTCATGATGTCGAGGCTCTGCTCATCATGGCCCTCGGGTCCCACCGCACGGGCAACAAGCACACCGAGAAGTTCACGGACGCGGAGGAGTGGGAGCAGGTCTGGGACCACGAGAAGGACAAGTACCTCGCGGTGGCCCAGCGGCAGGCGGACAACCGGACGGGTCCGATGTTCCGCTAGTCGGCGATGCTGTTGACCGAGGAGTACGCGTCTCGCAGTTGAGCCTGAGCATCGATCAACCAGTCGATTGCGTCGTCCCACTGTTCGCGATCCTCGATTGAGGCGAAGGGAGAGACCAAGGTGACACGTGCGGCCTTGCGCCCCTCCATGGGATCCCACTGGAGCTCAAGGTCTAGATGTACTGACCCGGGACGTTAGGTACGGGATGGGCGAGTCGGCGTGACATGAGGAAGACCTCCGAGTGAGGTGTGGAGCTGTTCAGGAACACACACGGCTCATCACGGAGGCCTTCATGACCCACGCTAATGCTTTGCTCACTCCACGCGGTCGGCTGGGGCTGGCCCGGTGCGTTGTCGATGATGGGTGGCCGCTTCGTCGCGCAGCGGACCGTTTCCAGGTTTCGGTCACCACGGCCAAGCGGTGGGCCGATCGGTACCGCGCGCACGGCCCGGCAGCGATGGGCGATCGGTCCAGTCGTCCACGCTCGTGCCCTCACCGCACCACGCGCCGTCAGGAGCGGCGCGTGGTCGGGATGCGCGTGTCCCGTCGCTGGGGGCCAGCACGGATCGCGTACCACCTGGGCTTGAACGTCTCTACGGTCCAGCGGATCTTGACCCGCTACGGGTGCTTGCGCCTGTCCTGGACCGACCCCGCGACCGGGATCCCGGTCCGTGCGAAGCGACGGCAGATCGTGCGCTACGAACGCGAGGCGGCCGGGGATCTGATCCACGTCGACATCAAGAAGCTAGGACGCATCCCCGATGGCGGAGGACATCGTGTCCACGGCCGAGCGCAGGGCGGGCGCAACTCCAGCGCCCACCGGGAACAAGGCCGGCCACGCAAGGTCCACGGTCGCCCGAACCTGGGCTACGCGTTCTTGCACCACGCGGTCGATGACCACTCGCGCTACACCTACTCCGAGATCCTGACCGACGAGAAGAAGGAGACCGCGACAGCGTTCATGGCCCGCGCCCTTCAGCACTTCACCTCCATCGGCATCACCACCCAACGGGTGATGACCGACAACGGGGCCTGCTACCGGTCGCAGATGTTCCGGGACCTGCTGGCCGAGCACGGGATCAAACACAAGTGGACCCGCCCCTACCGGCCGCAAACCAACGGCAAAGTTTGTGAGTCTGTTGCGTGGTGCTGCACCGGCCGGTCTGACCCCGGCCAAGGTGTGACCACGGTGTCCTGCGTTCGATTTGTCGGCCGGTTCCGGTGCAGCGCCGTGGAGCGCGCCGGCCAGACGGATCTGACCTGATAGGAGCTTGGACTAGAAGCCCCGTCACAGACCTGTCGCCCGTCCGGCCGGTTCGCCCCATCCGTCAGATCAGCCCTAACGGAGGAGCGAATCCCAGCATGACAATCTCAGCGGTCACTGTCATCGGTGGCGTCGATACCCACAAGCACACTCACTACGCGGCAGTGGTCGACGACCATGGCCGGCTACTCGGACATCAGGAGTTCCCCGCCAATGATGCGGGCTATCGAAGCCTGCTGGGTTGGATGCGCGAACACGGCCAGATCCAGGCGATCGGCGTGGAGAGCACCGGCTCCTTCGGCGCCACCCTCACTCGAGCGCTGACCCGGGCCGGACAGCGGGTGGTCGAGGTGAACCGTCCGAACCGGCAGGCGCGGCGCATGGACGGCAAGTCCGACCGCCTCGATGCCGAGCAGATCGCGCGAGCAGTTCTCGCTCAGACCTCGACCGCGATTCCGAAGGCCAAGTCCGGGACGGTGGAGGTGATCCGGACCCTGCGGGTGACAAGAGCCAGCGCCGTCAAGGCCCGCACACAGGCCTTCAACACGCTCTGGGGGGTCATGATCGGCGCACCATCGCCACTGCGCGACGACCTGGTCAACCTGACCAAGCGCACGCTGGTCAACAAGTGCGCTGGCTTGCGCCCCGAGTCCGACGACCTCCTCTCGCTCAACAACGACCCCGATCGCCTCCTCATGGCAGCGGTGAAGACCTCCCTGCGGGACCTCGCGCGGCGCTGGAAGATCCTGGATGAAGAGATCAAGGCGCTCAACCGGCAGATCGACGTGATGGTCCGAGCCACCGCACCGCAGCTGCTGGACCTGCATGGCGTCGGGGTCGAGATCGCCGGCCAGTTCCTGGTCACCGCCGGCGACAACACCGACCGAATCCGCAATGAAGCCGCCTTCGCCAAGCTCTGCGGCGTCGCACCTCAACCCGCCAGCAGTGGGCGGACCACCGGACGGCACCGCCTCAGCCGCAGCGGCGACCGAGCAGCCAACAGCGCCCTCTACATCGTCACGATCGTCCGAATGCGACACCATCAGCCCACTCGTGACTACGTCGAACGACGCACCGCCGAAGGCCTGAGCAAGCGCGAGATCATCCGCTGCCTCAAGCGCTACATCGCCCGCGAGGTCTTCAACAACCTGCCACGCTCCACGCTCATCGAACCCCGGCTCGAGATCGTCCACGCTGCCGCTTGACGAACATAGGAGCATCGAGCGGTTCAACCGCAGGGTCTGCCCCGAGTTCGGTTGACACCTGATCTCTGAGGTTTCGGCCTTAGGCGGAAGGATGTCCCCGTGGCAAAGCCCTACCCCAAAGAGTTCCGTGACGACGTCGTGGCCGTGGCCCGCAAGGGTCAGGCGCCCTTGTCGCAGATCGCGAAGGACTTCGGCATCTCCGAAGGCTCGCTGGCGAACTGGGTGAAGCAGGCCGACATCGAGGACGGCAAGCGCACCGGCCTGACCGACGACGAGCGCAAGCAGCTGCGTGAGGCGAACAAGAGGATCCGGCTCCTCGAGCAGGAGAACGAGGTCCTGCGCAGGGCAGCTGCCTACCTGTCGCAGGCCAACCTGCCGGGAAAATAGTCTTCCCGCTCGTCCGTGAGATGGCCGCGGCCGGTGCCCTGATCAGGGTGCCGGTCGCGGTGGCGTGCAGGGTCCTGGGCTTGTCGACCCAGGGGTACTACAAGTGGCTCAAAGACCCGGTCTGTCAGCGGGACTGGGACGACGCGCACCTCATCGACGTTCTCTACGACCTTCATGAGGACGACGCCACCCTCGGCTACAGGTTCCTCACCGACGAGCTCGACCTCGAGCACGGCATCAGAGTCGGCGAGAACCGCGTGCACCGGCTCTGCCGCATCGCGGGCATCACCGCGTCACACCACAAGAAGCGCAGCAAGGCGGGCTCCACCGGGCCTGCACCGCACGACGACCTCCTCGCAGTGGTCGACGAGCACGGCGTGGTCCGTCACGAGTTCGTGGCCGATGGGCCGAACAAGGTGTGGCTGTGGGACATCTCGGAGCACCCCACGCGGGAGGGGAAGCTCTACATCTGCGCGATCAAAGACGTCTGGTCGAACAGGATCGTGGGCTACTCCATCGACTCACGGATGAAGTCATCGCTCGCCCGGGCCGCGATGCGCAACGCCGTCGCGCTCCGATCGCCGACTGGGACGATCTGTCACTCGGACAGGGGCGGTCAATTCAGGGCCAAGAAGACCCAGCGGCTGCTCGCGAACAACGACCTGATCGGCTCGATGGGCCGCTCCTACGGCGCCGGCGACAACGCCAGCATGGAGAGCTTCTTCTCCCTGCTGCAGAAGAACGTCCTCGACACCCAGCGCTGGGACACCCGCGAAGACCTCCGCCTCGCGATCGTCACCTGGATCGAGACCAAGTACAACCGACGCCGGCGCCAACGCGCCCTCGGGAAGCTCACCCCTGTCGAGTTTGAGATGATCTACGCGACCGCAGAAGCGGCGTGATTACTGCAAACCCCGAGTGTCAACCAGATCGGGGGCAGACCCGCACCCTGCAAGAGGAATGGGCCTACGCCCGCCCCTACGCCAGCGAAAGCGAACGCGTCGCGGCCTTCACCGACTTCCTCCACACCTACAATCACGACCGCGGCCACACCGCACTCAAAGGCGCCTCACCCGCACACCGCGTACCCAACCTGGCGGGTCAGTACATCTAGATGCTCCTCGAAGCGGTCCCGGCGCGACAAGAGGTGGCGGTAGCGCTCCGCATTCACCTCGGCATCGTCCGCGTTGAAGTAGAGCTGCACCTCGAGCCCTGATGCGGTCCATACCGTCGCCACGACGACACCGGGAATCCCCACACTCATGTCGATCCATGATCCGGCAGACGACGTGCCTCTCGTCCACGTCGGGTGTTGCGCGCGGACCTCGGCAAGGGCCGACTCCCAGAACTCCCGGTAGAGCGCCGACTTGGGACTGTGTCCCGCGGCAGGCCCCCCGAGGAACTCCTGCCGCACATCACGTAGCCGGCGGCCATCCGCAACGGCCCAGAAGGACCAGCCATTCGTCGCGCGCTTGCGCAGGTGTTTGGCGGCGCCTGACGGCGTGTCAAACGACTTGCCATCCAGATGGATCCTCAGGTCCTCACCGATCACGGCCACCCGGCCCACGAAGTCCCGATGGGTCGCCGTGAGGAGGTCTCCGGTCTGGAGCATCCCCCCTTCGACGAGGTGCTTGAGCTGCACCCAGTCCCCCGCCTTGGTCTGCGGGTCCACGACCATTCCGTGATGCCCTTCGGGCACGGGCCACACGTCCAGCAGCACATCGATCATCTGCGCCGTGCGCGCGTCAATGGCCGCCTCGTCCCACTCCGAGTCGTCACCCGTACCGACCAGACGGCCGGTCATGGTCATCGTGTTGTGCTTGAGCATGGCTTCGCGCTTGCTCGCCCATGGGCCGTTGGAGACCTTGGAGTTGAGCGAGGTGGTGAGCAGGGTGAGGTTGCCGAGACGGTTGACCCTCTCCTGCCTTTCGAGCGCTTCCTCCGGACCCACAACCGGCCAGTTGTCCTGCCACTTCTGCGGGAGCACGTGCTCGATGGGCAGGCCCGTCCGAGCGACCTGTGGCTGACGTGTCTCCGCGCGATAGGCGTTCTCGACCGCTTCGAGATACATCCGCAGACGGGCCCGGGGAAACCGGCTGTACGCCGCTTCCCGCGACAGGGCCTGCCGGACCTCGTCGTCACCCGGCCAGTAGGTGCTGGACACGTTGAGGCGTGACAGGTGAGCGATCACCCGCTCGGCGAGATCATCGACCGGAGCGTTGTCGTTGGCGGAGATGATGTCCGCGACGATGCGACCGAGGTCGGAGGTCGTCATCCGGAGGAACTGTCGACGCACGACCCAGCTCTCGGCGGCGGTCACGATGCGCTCGATCTGCGAGGCCGGCGCGTCGCGCCCCGGAGAGTGCAGCCACAGCAGCAGGGGCTTGAGCAGCTCTAGCTTGCTTGCCTTCATGCGATACATCGCCATCTCGACCACGGAGAGGTCACCGCTCGGTGCGTCAGCGGCCAGGGTCCATGCCTGGTACTGGTCGGCCTGCTTCTTGATCAGTGGCAGAAGGTCGGTCATCGACAAGTCCGGCTGGTGCTCGACGTAGGACTTGAAGCGGGTGAAGGTCGCCTGAGGGCTGACTTCCTCACCGGTCTGGGACACCAGCCACTGGTTGAGGAAGAGCGAGCTGCGGCTCACGAAGTAGCGCCCGACACTCACCTCCTTCGCCCAGAACTTCGTCTCGAAGGGCCAGTCGTGCGTGTAGACCCGCTGGGCGTCGCCCCCTTCGGCCTCGATGCGTTGGAAGACGAAGTTGCGCACCAAGTCCGCAGCGGTCAGCGGGGTGCCGCGGGCGTTGAGGGTCTCGAAGATCTCCTGGGAGTTTTCCGAGGCCGTCAGCTCGATCGACACCAGCGTGAGGCCGCTCTTGAGGACGTCCGTCAGCTCCTCCGCTCTCGCGATGAAGTCGTCGGTCCCCGGCTCGCCGAGCCACTGCTCGACCACCGTGACGAAGTAGTGGTGCGCCATCACGATGAGGCTGTCGCCGTGGTCGAGGGCATCGTGGTCGACCGGGCTCTCAGCCTCCATGACTTCGTCGAAGGCGGACCGGTCACCGTTGAGGTGGCGCAGCTTGAGTCGGCTCTGCCCCTCCGGGAGAAAGTCCTCGGCGTTGTGCGTCAACGACTCGAGCTGGTTGGCCAGGCGCTTCAGGCGGGCCGCCGAGAGCAGGGAGTGCGTGGCATCCATGAGGAGTTGCAGGGTCGTGATGCGCTGCTGGCCGTCGACGACATTCCACGCCGGCACCTTGTTGCCCTGCTGCGTCTGCCCCTGGATGACGACGGCGCCGAGGAAGTGCTGGGCTTGCAGGTGCGGTTGCCGCAGGCGCAGGTCCGTGACCCTCTGGATGTCCTGCCACAGAGGCTCCCACTGCTCGTCCTGCTTCCAGACATACGGCCGCTGGAAGAGCGGGATCACGAAGTGCTGCGGCAGCCCGAGCATCTCGAGCGGAGTTCGCTTGAAGGTGTCCACGGCGGCAGTCTGCCGTCCTCGCACCCACTGTGTGCCGGTGGACGTGTCGCAAGATCACGGAAGTGGTGGGCCACCCACCGACATCAGGCCTTCAGCGTCCGGATGCCGTAGTAACCCCCCGCACTGCTGCTCATGCCCTGCTCGTCCACGCGTCCGACAGAGAGCCGGTCACTCGACGGCGGGTCAAGCGCGATGTGCGCCAGGTTGCCCTTGGCGTCCTGCATCCATCGTGGCCATTCATCCTCGGTGATCTTCGTGGGCTCGGTGAAGCTCATCAGGGCGAAATGGGCCACGACGGCGTCGTGGGCGGTCCCGCTGGCCCCCAAGATCGCCTCGAGACGAGTCGCCTTGGACAGGATCTGCTTCTTCGTCCACCCGCTGTACGCCTTCACCTCCACGAGCCCGAGGTGGGTGCCGTCACCGTCCTCCCACACCAGGAGCAGGTCGATGTCCTCCTGGTTGGGCTCGAGCGCGTATCGGGTCGTGCCCGCCGGGTCGACCGCCTCGCGGACGTCGCTCAACGCCTTGTGAGGGCCGTGGGCCGAGGCCCAGGTGCCACGGTGCAGCTCGAGCGCCGCATACAGCCAGTTGAGGTGGTAGTCCGTCAGGACGAGGACGCCGTGATCGGGCACAGGCCATCCCAAGGCGCGGACTTTCGCGAGAAACCCTGGGTCGAGGGCGACCTCGCCAGCGGTGGCCACCTGCTGGAAGACGATGTAGCGCTCCTTGCGGTTGAAGCGCTCAATGAGGTCCTTGAGCGACTCACAATCAGTGGACGTGACCATTGGTGGATCCTTTCAACGGTGATTCGCAGGTTTGGCGCTGACTTCGGAGGCGAAGTTCAGCCCGGAAAATCCGAACCGGTGACCTCGCACAGCCATCGTGGCAGCCTCGACGAGGTCCGTAGCCGTGCGGCCCGGATACCCGTGCACGATCTTGCGCCACTCAGCCGGCACAGCAGAGGCGCCCCACCGGGCGCCGAGCAGGCCGCCGGCGATCGCCGCGACAGTGTCGGTGTCATTGCCGGGATGGCGCTGTCGAGTGCGTGCTGCAGGTGCAGGCCGGGCAGGTGGTCCGGCACGGGCGTGTGGTGGATCGCCGACCACGCAGCCTGCAGGGCTGTGACGACGTATCCGTTGCGCGTGAAGGGCGGCGGGTCCTGGGCCTCGGCCTCGTCGATGCAGGCCGCCCAGAAGCCCCGCGCATCGTCGGACAGGTACGGCAGGCCGACCCGCACGTCGAGCACCGCCTGCCGGATCGCCTGCGACCACAGGACGCACGCCTGCCCGGCACGCTCGTCAGTGTGAGTGAGCGCCGGGATCGCGTCGGCAGCCGCCGTGAGGCGCTGCGGGTCGCCGAGATGGGCCAGCGCGACCGGCGAGGTGCGCATGAGGGAGCCGTTGCCGCCCGTGTGACCGGTACGCGCGTGCAGGTTCGCAGCGGCCGCCGTCATGCGGGCGCTGATGCTGTCCGGCGTCCCGCTGAGAGGGCGCCGGCCCGACTCCTCGGGGGATGTCGCCTCACGGAGCGAGGAGAGGACGGAGCGGGTCTGGTCGCCGAGATCCGCATGGTCGGATTCGTGCCCGCGACACCAGGTCCTTGCCCTGCGCCGCCACCTCGAGGATCGGCCAGGTCATGGCCGTGTCATCGGTCCACTCCCCCGGAGCGAAGTTGCCCAGACCGCCGCCGACCATCGCCGGACCGTCGGGACCGACTGCGGCACATCCGAACTCGTACCCCGCGCCGAGGGCGTCCCCCACCGCAGAGCCGAGGACGGCACCGCACGCGCGGTCAGTCTGCGCACTCATGAGCACCATCAGGACACGTCCCCGACGCGCAGCGCCAGATCGTCACGGCTCCCGTGGAGAACGTACGAGTGCGGTGCAGTCTCGGCGTAGGTCTTGGCGAAGATCCACGCCAAAGTGGGCGAGAACTCGCACCACCGAAGACCGTCCAGTCCGACAAGCGGCCCTTCGCGCAAAGACGTGTCTCATGACGCGGATGCTGTCAGGGACCACCGACAGCGCTCTCAGTGCTGTCAGGCGCCAACCAGCGCCACCAGCTCGTCGCGCAGGCGAGTGTCCTGCGAGTCCAGGCCAACGAGCACCTCTTCGAGGGTCACCGAGGACTGCCGGAAGACGCCGGTCTCGGCGTTGCCGACGAAGAGGTGGCGGTAGTTGACCTCTGAGGAGTCCTCTGCGCCTGACCAATCGTCGCCGGAGGAAACCGCCGACCAGGCCGATGGCCCGAACTTGATCCGCAGGGGCGCCAGCAAGCCCGGCTTTTCGCCTGTTTCGTGGAAGTAGATCGTCCACTGGGCTATGCCTTGGAGGTTCGCGGCGGCATTTGCAGTCGCGCCCTGCCCTAAGGCGTCGTTCAACTGACCCACTAGGACGGCTGAGCTGAAGTCACGCAGGCGCCGCTTGACCTCCATGAGCAAGGCCCTCCCTTCGCCGAAACGCTCGCGCGCTTGGGCTGCCAGATCGGTGACGAACTGCTTGGTCGCGGCCTCGACAGGGGTGGTCTGGTAGCGGCGGGCCTCTCCCGTCTCGCACATGGCGACGACGAAGTCCAGAACATTGCTGTCATCCACGGGCCCCGCTCCTTCGGTGAACTTGCGATGGATCTGCTCGATGAATGCGAAGGCCTCAGGGGTGCACCTTGCGGTAGGCGCGGTCCTCGCTCAGTTCGCTGTACAGGCGATCGATGACGTTGCCGTAGGTCACGACAGCGGCCTGATCCCACTCGTTGGTCAGCAGGTGGCTCTGGACCTTGCCGCACAGGAGGACGACCCGGGCGCGTTTGCCCTCACGCGCACCGTGCGCGAGATAGCGCTGGTAGTCGTGGCCGTGCCCGTCCGTCGTGAAGTAGTTCTCGATGACCAGCACGGACTCTTCGCCCTCGAGCACGAGATCGGCGATGTCAGCGCGCCCCTGCGGTCCCGAGGTGTCGACCTCCTGCTGCACTCGGTAGACATCGTCCGCAGGAAGAGCCTCAACCGTCTGAGGGTCCGCGTTGACCGCGTCGACGAAGATGCGGACGAACCGGTCTCCCAGCCCGTGGGTGCCTTCCCGGTTCAGAAGCCACCCGAAGACGTTGGAGACCTGCTTCTCGTGCAGACCGTGGTGCATGACGTCGAAGACGTTGAACTCCGGGTCCAGCGAGCGCCCGAGCACGGGCACCATCGCGTTGACCAAGTCGTGGGCCATGTTCACCTCCTGATGCGTGCAATTACAGCGACCCTACTGAGACGGCGAGTACGGTAGAGGTTGGAGATCGGGGCCTGACCCCGGTTCTTGGACACGCAGAATCCAGCACCTGGTGCTGGGGAAGCGAGATGATTCGAGAATCATGGCCAGGAAGAACTACTCCGAGGAGTTCCGTCGTCAGGCAGTCGACTTGTACGAGTCCACCCCGGGCGCCACGGTCCGCGGCATCGCCGAGGATCTCGGCATCGTGCGGGGCACGCTGCGGCACTGGCTCGAGGCGTACGGGACCGGGAAGAAGACCGCTGCTGACGGGACGTTGACCTCCAGCCCGCTGCAGTCCAAGCCGTCGAAGAGTTCCTCGACGCCGGCTGATGAGACGTCGGAGCAGAAGATCGCCCGGCTCGAGGCTCGGGTCGACGAGCTCGAGGTCGAGACGACGAAGCTGACCACCGAGCGGGAGATTCTTCAGCGGGCGGCCAAGTATTTCGCCGGGGAGACGCGCTGGTGAGTCGCTTCCAGTTCGTCGCTGACAACTCCGCCACCTTCGCCGATCGCGGCGGGGTGAAGCGACTGTGCGAGCTCGTCGAGGTCGAGCGCTCGTCCTACTACGCCTGGCTCAAGGCTGCCCCGACACGCGAGGGGCGTGCCCGGGCTGATGCCGAGCTCGCGGAGCGGATCAGGGCCGTCCATGCCGAGGACAACACCCAGGGTGCGCCTCGGATCACCGCCGAACTCAACGACAACGCGCCTGCCGGTGCACGGGTGAATCACAAGCGCGTGGCCAGGGTGATGCGGCTGGAGGGCATCCGCGGCTATGTGAAGAAGCGTCGCGTGCGGACCACGATCCCCGAACCCTCGGGGCAGAAGTACCCAGACCTGCTGAACCGGGACTTCACCGCTCCTGCGCCGAACCGACGCTACGTCGGGGACATCACCTACCTGCCGTTGGCCGACGGGACGAACCTGTACCTAGCGACCGTGATCGACTGCTACAGCCGTCGGCTGGCCGGGTGGGCGATCGCCGACCACATGCGCACCGAGCTGGTCGAGGACGCTCTCAACGCCGCTGCCGCGACCCGCGGCAGCCTCAAGGGCGCGATCTTCCACAGCGACCACGGGTCGGTCTACTGCTCGAAGGCCTACGCCAAGCTCTGCAAGAAGCTCGGCATCGCCCAATCCATGGGAGCCGTCGGGTCGTCGGCCGACAACGCGCTCGCCGAGTCGTTCAACGCCACGATGAAGCGCGAGGTCCTCCAAGACGCCGCCTGCTGGAGTGACGACCTGACCTGCCGCCGGCAGGTCTTCAGGTGGCTCGTCCGCTACAACACCCGCCGCCGTCACACTTGGTGCGGCTACCTGTCCCCGTCCACCTACGAGGCCCGCCGGGCCGCTACGCTGCCGACCGCCGCGTAATCACACCCTGTGTCCAAGAACCGGGGGTAGGGCCCATCAGGGCTCCTACTGCAACTGCGCATAGGCACCCGAGGAGTAGGTGGCAAGTCCTCGCCGAGCCGTCGGCTCAACCAGGCATCGCACCCTGCGACTCCCCGCATCGGCACGGGTCCTCCCCGGCCGATGCCCTCACTGTGGCGGGCATGCTGGTAAGAATCGGTCATGAAACGCATCCTGACCACGGTGATCGGCACGGCTCTGGCGCTCTCCGGGTGTTCGTCCGGAGCCGATGACGACACCACTGACCCTGCTCCCTCCACCTCGTCGGAGACGACGGCGCGCGCGGTGGACGCCACGACGTCAGCCAAGGAGCTGCAGGATGCGGTGCCCACCGTGACCAAGGTCGTGACGATCACCGAGGACAACGACCCCAACAACCTCTTGGGTCGCCCCCACGGCTACGAGTCCGCTGCAGTGCTCTACGACAAAGCGGGCACCTGTGACGCGCCGAGCTCCGACTGCGGAGCCGTGATCGAGACCTTCGCCGACGAGAGTGCCGCCAAAGCACGAGGCGAGTACATCCAAGGGCTGCTGCGTGAGAGCCCGGTCTTGGGGTCCGAGTGGGACTACGTCAAGGGGACTTCCCTGCTCCGAGTCAGCGGCACGCTCAAGCCGTCGGCCAACGAGGCGTACGCCAAGGCCTTCGGCGGCGAAGAGGTCACCGCACCCCAGTGACCCTTGCTGGAAGCGCCCCGTCGCTTCCCGCGTCGTTGTCGGCGCCCTCTCCTACATTGGCCCAAAGAGCAGTCGTCGGGGAGGACGGTCAGCATGCGGGGAATTCCGGGCACACCACACGTCGTCGGATCGGCGGACGAAGCACGACAGCTGGGGCAGCTGATCAACGACCCCCAGCGCCGCCATCCCTTGGTGGTCATCACCACGGGCAAGGACGGCCGGTCGGGCTTCGACGCCGAGGAGATCGCCTATTCGCTGCGCATCCACGCGGACGTCTGGGCCGTAGAGGACCGGTGGACATGGACCCTCAACCGGGAGCTCGGCAGCGAATCGACCTACGGCGACGCGGCTGGCGTGTACCCGCCCAAGGGCCAAGGGCGCCTGTCCCGGGAGCTCATCACCGCGGACATGGGGGCCGAGTCGGTGGTGTCCGCCACCCGGGCCGCCGCTCCGGGACATGCTCAGCGCGCTCAACGCGTCGCTCGCTCAGCCACTCCGGAGCGCCCCGCGAGCAGCACTGGCCTGCACGTCGTGGAGACCGCCGACCACGTCGACCTCCTCGCCCACCACCTGCTCGACCCCGCGCGCGACCGACCCGTCGCCGTCATCACGACCCCCTCGAATCGCGCCGAGCCGTGGATCGACGCCCGCGCCATCGTCGAGGCGGTCGGACCTGAGGCAGAAGTCCACCTGATCAGGACCGGCCCCCGGACCTTCCAGCTCACCTCGCACCTCAACCGGATGGCCGGGGTGTACGGCGGCGCTGGCAGGGTCTACGACGTCGGACAGGAGTGGCTGAGCGACCCGTGGCGATCCCCCCTTCGATTTGCCTACGACTCGGCCGAAGGGAGTCGAGCCGGCGAGGAAATCGTCAGCGACCTCATCGGTGCTCTCGCGCGATCGGGCCACCTCACAACGCAGTCCAATGCATCCAAGAGACACGTCTCGGGTCACGTGGTCGGCGTCGTTCCGCCGTCGCGAGCGCTCGTCCACCTCGACGACGGTGGAATGGCAACGGTCTGGGCTGAACTCACGGCGCCGGAGACGGGAGCCGAGGCGCTCCTCGTGCGGGACATGCGCGTCACCGGCCTGCTCGACCCAGAATCCAGGCGCGTCGACATCTCCGCCATGCTGCAGTCGGCCGACGACGTGGCCGCCAGCCTGGCACCAGGCGCCGTGGTGCTGGCCCGAGTCGGCGCCGTCCGTCGTGACTCGGTGACCGTCGTGCCTTTTCCCGGCGTTCAGGCGAACATTCCGGCGGACCTCGTCACCGGCAACGACCTCGACGACCTCACCGAACTGATGAGTCCCGGTGAGGTGGTGACGGCCCGTTTCACGGGAGCCGACTCCGCGGCGGAGTGGAGTCTGTCCCTCATCGACGTGGACGACGACGAGACGCCTGCCGTCATCACCTTGCTGCCCTCCGGGCCCGCCTGGCTCAGCCCGGCCGTCGACGAGCCGGTGGTGCCCACCCGAGCCGATGCAGCAGACGACGGTGTCGAACCCCAGCGGCTGCGTGCAGAGCTCGACAAGGCAGAGCAGCGGCTCGCCGAGCTGCGGGCCGAGTCGGCGACAACCAGCACACTGGCCCGCCGTGTCGCAGAGCTCGAGGCGGAGCTCCGCTCTCGGGACCTCGAGGTCGACACCCTCCACCGGGAGGTCCGCGACGGCGCGCGGGAGATCGACAAGCTCACCCGGCAGATCGAACACGAACGCGCGGCCAAACGACGGGCCGTGCAGAAGTCGAACAAGAGCAAAGCGGCGCCATCTGCGGTGGTCCACGGGTTCACAGACCCGGAGGACAACATGCGTTGGGCCATCCAACGCGCCTGGGTCGAGCACACCTTGCCGAGCGACAAGGCCGACTGGCCCCTGCCGGAGAACTACGGGATCGGTCCCGACTTCTGCAGGTCGGTCGCCGAGCTGCAGGGCGTCTCCCACGACCGCGTGCTCCGGGTCGTGGTGCAGGTGCTGGCAGGGCGCGAGGTCGCCGACGACCATCCGCTCCGTTCGTCCAAGGCCGGCGGCGCCGCGGCAGTGACGCGCGAGCGCGACGGCGTCACGTGGGTGTGCCGACGCGCCCCGCTCCAGCAGTCCAGCCCGTCTGCTCGGCGGCTGAGCTACTGGCGTGGCCCCAGCGGTCAGATCGAACTGTCGAGGGTGACGGTCCACGACGACCTGACCCCGTAAGGGACGACGTGTGAGTCCGAACATCTTCACGAAAATTGAGGCACAGACGTTCGATATCTCGTCCACCCAGTCGGTTGAATGCGTCAACGCGTAGAAACAATCGTGCGCAATATCCCGCCATCCAAATCATGGAATCCGGTCTGGTGCGACATTCACAGAAAGATCGCACCAGCCCCATTCCCCACGCCATAGATACGTGGGGGGCTTCAGGCCCGACTGGGGAGACCCTTCACCCCGTGGCGGCCAATGTGCCTCACCCTGCAGTCGCTCGAGTAATCCTTGCTGTACTCGAGGAAGGACACGCCCTCGGCGCGGGCGGTGGACGTCTCCCAGTACTCGTGGACCGCGATGTTGCGATCGAGCAGCATGCCGAGTGCGTCGTCCTCCGTGACGGCGAAGCCGAAGTCAGCGTCGACCTCCCCGCCCTCGACGACGACCCACGCCTCATCAACCGGGTCGGCCTCCGTGGGAGAACCCTCGACCTCGATGACCTCGTAGGACGCGGGCCACCCACGGAGGGTCCGCAACTCCTCGAAGGAGATCTCGAGCCACTGCGTGGAGTGCTCGTAGATGGATCGGTCCTCGAGACGACGCTCCTCCGCCCGGGCCAGGGCCGAGCTCTCGGTCAGATGGAATCCCTCCCCCTGGGCGACGTCGGAATCGGACAGAACAAGCCAGATGGAAGCCATGATGAGCCTTTCAGAGAAGTGGATGTGAGCCGCAATCCCCCTTGCTGCTCACGAGTACAATTCTAGCCATTTTGAGCCATTTCCCCTAACCGAAAAAACCCCTGTGCGGGGCCTACGGCGGCGCTGGAAATGATCGCCACACCGGAAGAACTCTGAGGAGCTCAGTTTGTCGCCTCGATGCGTGTTGGGCCCTGCGTTGTCGGAGGTCCCGTCTATATTGAGCGAATGACGTCAATGACTTCCGCCGGGTCCGTCGCCGGCGACGCAAGACGGCTTGCGACCGTGGTCGAGTGGGCACAGTTCTCTCAGGGAGCGACGACGTGGCGTGGGGTCGAGGCGATCCTCGACGCACCTGCACCACCCGAGGTCGTCGACGCGCTCGAATCGCTGCGTCGCACCGCACTTCCCGAGGTCGCGATGACCGCGCCGATCGACCTGTTGACGCAGTGGCGCACCACCCTCGACGAGCGCGAGAGCGACATCCTCACGCACCGCCTCCTGCGTCTGGGCGCCGGGCGCGCGACCCTGGACCAGCTCGGTCAGATGCACGGCCTCACTCGCGAGCGCGTGCGGCAGCTCGAGTCCCGCCTGCTCCAGCGCCTGCGCGAGACCTTGGAGGACGACGCCTACCGTCCTGTGCGGTGGGCACTGTTCCAGCTCGAGCGCGGTCTGGGCGCCTTCGCGCCCGACTCCGAGGTGCCGCTCGATGCTGACGAGACGGTGAGCGCCGACACCTTCCGCCTCCTGCTGCACGCTGGCGGCTTCGTCCACGACGGTGAGGCTGGTGTCGTGCGCCGAAGCGATTTCCGCCTGCCGAAGGCTTCCGACCTGCCGCTGGTCGAGGACGGCCCGCTCGTCGACGAGCAGGCTCTGCACGAACAGCTGACCGCGGCAGGGGTCGCGGCACCTCACCTCCCCTTCGCGGTGGATCGCATCGACGGCACCCGACGTCTCGACAGATCTCTGGTCCTCTGGCCGCGCAACATCGCGAGCAAGGGCGTGGCTGTCCTCGCGGTGAGGAACCGGCCCATGACTCCCGACGAGATCGCGGACGCGATCGCCGAGGACTTCAACCGTCGCGGCTTCCGCGACCGGATCTTCAACGAACCGCGCGCCATGAGATCGAGCCGGCACCACGTGGCCCTCAGGGTCTGGGGCCTCCCGGAGTACGGCGGCATCGTGCCCGCCATGGTCGAGCGTCTCGCGGACGGACCCATGGTGCTGACCGAGCTCGCAGAGGAACTCGCGACGGCCTTCACCGTCTCGCCTGCCTCGGTGTCGATGTACAGCGTGGCCCCGATCTTCCGCACGCAGAACGGCATGATCCAGCTGCGCCCCAAGGACGACCCCTTCGTGCCGGTCACCAACCCGTCCAAGGTCGCTGGCCTCTACCGGCGCAACACCGACCAGCTGGTCTGGCACGTGCGCACCGATCGCGACATCCTGCGGGGCAGCGGGCGCTCCATCCCGACGGAGATCGCTGTCTTCCTCGGGAGCGCGCCCCCGTCCACGATCCAGCTCACTCACGCGGGCAAAGCGATCACCGTCTCCTGGACGGAGACGAGCAACACCGGCCCCGCGATCGGGTCGCTGCGCGAGCTGGCCGCGGCGGTCGGCGCCGAGGACGGACAGCTCCTTCGGCTCGTCTTCGACCGCACCGACCGCACCATCCGCGCCCATGTGGTCGACGAGGAGCCGTCGGGCAGCCTGGCCGAGGTCCTCGCCGAGCTGACGGGCCTGGACACCGGCAGTCTCACGTCGCGGGCCTCAGTGGCTGAGAACATCGGAGCTGCCGGGGCCGACGCCCCGACTCTGCTCACCGCTCGGGGCGACACCTCCGTGGCGGAGCTGGTCGCCCAGCTCCCGGAGTCAGCGAGCTGAGCTCCGCACCTAAGAGCTCGACACACTCCGCCAAAGCCATGTCCGCCATACTGCCGACATGGTTGGCATGGCTCCCGTGACGTTGACCCGCCGACTGGACGCCGCTGAAACCGACGACGCGGTCTACCTGCTGCAGCGCTATTACGCCGGACTCATCGTTGGGGACTGCACCGGGTTCGAAGGGGGTCACTGGGACACCTTCGATCCGAGCGGCACCCGCGCGTCCTCCCCGGACGAGTTCACCGCCGACGACCTGCTCTCCGCATCACTGTTGTCGGCCGACATCCCGCCTCGGGCCGTGGTGCGCATCTTGCGGGACTCAGACTTGAGGTCGAAGCTCACCACGGGACTGCGGCATCTCAACGACGACCGTGACCTTGCGAGCCTCACGCACGATGAGATCCGCCGTCTCGAGCAGACGAGCGCGCTCTCGGGAGTGCTCCGCAAGATCGGAGGGCTCGGACCGACTCGCACCAGCAAGCTCATCGCTCGGAAGCGACCCCGGCTCATCCCCATATACGACAGTGTGGTGGGCGGGGCCGTGTACGGCAGCACCACGCGCGAGTACTGGACGCGGCTGCATGGGGCTCTCACGGCCGACGACCACGCACTGCACAGGCACTTGGTGTCGCTGCGCAAACAGGGCCGGCCTCCAGCAGTGGGTCAGCCCCCTTCGGGTTTTCGACGTCATCGCCTGGCTGGACGCAAGCGGCAAGGGCGATGAGCTCCTGATGCTGCGTGACGGAACTGCGTGAATGGTCGCCAGCCTCGGCTTCAGGCTCGCGTGAACCCGGCGTCCCAAGATGGCTCGCTGTCAGAGGTCGTCGCCATGCTCTGCACCCATGGAATTCGGAGACGCAGCCATCGGTCACGTCATCGCCCGACTGCTCGACGAGCCCGGCGCCGTCGCTGATCGCGATCGAACCATCCCGACGCTGCTGACCGGGATCGACGACCTCCTCGCGGGCGGTCTCCGCACCGGGCAGACCACCGTCGTCGCCTCTCGCCCGGGCGACGGGTCATCGACGTTCGCCTTGGGACTGGCCAGAGCAGCCGCACTCCACCAACGCATTTCGACTCTGCTCCTCACACCTGACGCCCCGGAGTCCGAGGTGGTCATGCGGCTCATCTCCGCCGAGACCCACATCCCGCTGCAGCGCCTGCGCAGTCGACACCTCGACGACACCGAGGCTCGTCGCCTGCAGGAGCGCCGCAGCCATCTCGAGTCGGCTCCACTGTCCATCCAGGCGGGCAGACCCTCAGCCGGCACGCTCATCGACACCGTCGGAGCCATGACCTTCGAAGAGGACGTGCGCCTCGTGATCGTCGACGGACTCACCAGCATCGGGACCGACCTCCGCAGGGCCGTCACCCAGATGTGCGCATGGGCCCGTGAGGATCACTACGCACTCGTCCTCGTCGGCGGCGTCCTCCCCTCGCAGAGTGGTGCCGACGGGCCGCCCACGCTCGATGACCTGCGTGACCACGACTCCATCGCAGACATCGTCGACACGGTCATCATGATCGAGCAGGCCGCCCCGCCCGAGGCGGTGGTCCACGTCGTCAAGCACCGTTATGGACCCACCGGGACCATCCGTGTCGCTCACACGGCGCACACGTCCTCGTTCAGCAACTTGCCCCCATCATGGGCGGCGAGCACCACGGCCACGAGCCCGACTCACGGCACATGTCGGTGAGATGATCCGCGAGTGACCAGCATCGAAGCCGTCCAACAGCTCGCGCGCGCAGCCCACGCAGACCAGCGCGACAAGCAGGGGCGCGACTACGTCGAGCACCACCTGGCGCCCATCGCCGAGCACCTGCGAGAGCACGGTGAGCACGCGGTGATGGCCGGGTGGCTGCACGACGTCGTCGAGGACACACCGACGACCTTGACCGACCTCCTCGAGCACGGCATCCCACCCGAGGTCGTCCGGGCCGTCGACGCCGTCACCCGCCGCGAGAGCGAGTCCTACGACGACCTCATCACCAGGGCTGCCGCCGACCCGCTCGGCCGCGTGGTCAAGATCGCCGACAACGAGACCAACATGTCCGCCAACGCCGCTTTCGCGCAGACTGATCCGCGGCTGGCCGAGCGCCTCCGGAAGAAGTACCAGCGGGCCCGCACCCAGCTCGACCGTCACCCCAGCGCCCTCTTCGTCGTGCACGGTCGCATCGAGAGCCTCACGCACGATGTCGCGATCATCCCCACTGATGCGGCCGTCCGCGTCGAGGACACCTGGGATCGGCTCGCTCCCTCCGGCGTGGCTGCCCCTCGGACCCTCACCGACGGATGGGCCCGATGGGGCGACTCCCCCGCCTGGCTCGTCGACGTCACGGCCCGCGATTTCACGACCGTCCTCCACAGCCTGCGCGCCGCACTCCACGACATCGCCGAGCAGCAGCCGTGGCGGACCGACCCGACCACCGGGGTCTACGGCTCCGCGGTGCCACTCGGCGGCCGCCCACTCCCCCTCGTCGCACTGCCGGTCCTCGGCATCGGCCGGGGCGGCCGGCAGGCCGAGCGGGGCACTGTCCTCGACGTGCTCGTCCCTGCCCTGCTCGCAAAGCTGCAGGTCCTCCCCTTCGACATCGCGCTCGTCACCCCGGACCCGGCGGTCCATGCCGCGGCCCAGCACGCGCGACGCACGCACCTGCCGGCGCTGGCCGACGACGACCCGGCCAGGCAGCTCGTCGACGCCGTCAAGAGCGGTGACATGGCCCTCTTCCTGGGCGCCGGCGTGAGCATCCCGGCAGGGCTACCGACGTGGCGAGATCTCGTGGACGAGCTCGCGCGCACGCTCGAGCCCGCGGACCAGGACCTGCTCGAGGACATGGACATCACCGACAAGGCGCAGCTCATCGAGCGACTGCAGCCAGACGGCTTCCAGGAGCGCGTCGCCGAGATCACCCGCAGAGCGACGCGCCCCTCGCTCGTCCACACGCTGCTCGCCGGACTCGACGTCGCCAACGTCGTGACGACTAACTACGACGAGCTCTTCGAGCAGGCGATGGCGGCGGCCGGTCACCGAGCCGACGTCGTCCTGCCACACCAGTCGGCACGAGGGCAGCAGCGGTGGGTGCTCAAGATGCACGGCGACGTGCGGCACACCTCTGGCATCGTCCTCACCCGCCGTCACATGGTCATGTACGACGCGGGCAACCGGCCGAGTGCCGCGCTGCTGCAGTCGCTGCTGCTCACCAAGCACCTCGTCGTCGTCGGCGCGTCCATGACCGACCCCAATGTCGTGCGCCTCACCCACGAGGTCGACGAGTACCGCAGGACCCACGGGCAACAGCCCCTCGACGCCTACGGCACCGTCCTCGACGTCGGCCCAAGCAGCCCTGCGCAACAACGCCTATGGGAGGACCAGCTGACCTGGGTCGACCTCTCCGTCCTTGGAGTCGGCAGCGGCTCGCGCGCCCTGGAGATCTTGCTCGACCGGGTCGGCATGCACGCTTCTCGGGACTCGTCATGGCTGCTCGACCGACGCTTCAGCGGGCTGCTCGACGAAAGTCAGCGCGAGCTCGCCGACCGGGTCCGTGATCTCGCTGCCGACCTGCCCGATGATGCGATCTGGTCGGTGCTTCGAGACAGTCTGGCCAGCCTGGGGCTGACCTCTGCGAAGGTGGGGACACCCTCCTCAGACCGGTGAGACCGACTGGTCGCCCCATCGGTCAACGGCTCAGAAGCGTTGTCGGTGGTCACCGCTTGACTGTGCTCATGACCGACATGGTGATGAGGCCGGCGGAGCAGCCGGCCGGGGTGGGGGCTGGAGTGGCTTCGAGGCTGCGGCCGCGGGCGGCCTGGCACCTCAGCCACCGGGTGACGGACATCGACGCGGAGTTCTCCGCGCTCGAGGCACACCTCGCGGAGCTCGTCGCGGACCGCGAGGCACAGACCACCGAGGACACCACCCCGTGGGTCCTCGACCACCGCGACGACGAGTGGACGAGCTCCGGAGCGGTTGGCCAGTCCGCCTTCGGCCGGCGCGCCCACCGCACTCCCCTGCTGACCGCGGAGCAGGAGGTCGTCCTCGCCCGCAGCATCGAGGCCGGCGCCTTCGCGCAGCAGCGCCTCGACTCCGGTGTCGAGCTGCGCCGCACCGAGCGCCGTGGTCTCGAGCACGTCGTGCGCACCGCCGACGAAGCCCGCGAGCGGATGATCCTCGCCAACGTCCGGCTCGTCACGAGCATCGCGCGCAAGGCGCTGCCGCGCGTGGGTCACGGCATGCAGTTCGACGACGTCCAGCAGGCCGGCCTCATCGGCCTCATGCGCGCGGTCGACAAGTTTGACCACACGCTCGGCCACAAGTTCTCCACCTACGCCACGTGGTGGATCAAGCAGAGCATCAGCCGTGCCATCGACGATGAGGTCCGCGTGGTCCGCATCCCGGTCCACGCCCTCGAGTCCGCGCGTCGCGTCGACACCACGAGGCGAAGGGAGGGACTCACCTGGCAGGAGTCCCTCGCCGACCCCGGTCGGCTCGGTGTCGACGTCACCCGCGACGACGTCGCGAGGGCTCGCGCCCACCTGCGGCCGTGCCTGAGCCTCAACCAGGTCGGCACAGAGCTCGACGTCGTCGACGACGACCCGGGCCTCGACCCGATCGAGCAGTGCATCGACCGGCTCGACGACGAGGCCGACGTCCACGACCTGCTCGAGAGCCTGGTCGAGCTGCCTGGCCTCGGCACTCGCGCGGTCACCGTGCTGCAGCTGCGGCACGGGCTCACCGGCCAGCCGCCGATGACCCTCGACGAGATCGGCAAGCGCTTCGGCGTCACCCGCGAGCGGATCCGCCAGATCGAGAAGAAGGCGCTCGACGCCCTTCGGGAGCGCGTCGAGACACGTTGACCAACCAGTTGACCAACCTACCGTTGACGGTATGGAGGTCACGGTGCACGAGGCCAAGACCCACCTCTCGCGGCTGCCGCGGAGGGTCGAGGCCGGCGAGACGATCGTCATCCGGCGGGGCGCCCACCGGGTCGCGATCCTCAGCCCTGCGCCCGTGGTCACCGAGCAGCGCATGATCTGGGGCGACCTCGCCGGCTCCATGCGCGACGACGTCGACGCGCCCCTGGCCGACTTCGCCGACTACTCATGACGCGACATCTGCTCGACACCAATGTCGACGTCCGCCTGCTCCTCGGCGACCGCGACTCCATCTCGCCCGAGGCGATCGAACTCATCAGCGACCCGGGCAACGAACCACTGCTGAGCGCTGCCGCCGTGAGATCGCGATCAAGCGGTCCCTCGGCAAACTCAGCATCCACCCCAGCTGGCGCGAGGTGCTGACCGGGCTCGACCTCGTGGCGCTCCGATCACTGCCGAGCAACGCCGCCTGCGTGCAGGACCTCCCGTGGCACCACCGCGACCCCTTCGACAGGCTCCTCGTCGCACAGGCTCTCTGCGAGGAAGCGACCATCGTCACGAGCGACCCGCAGATCGACGCCTACGACGTCGCCACGCTCACGGCCTGACCACGGCGCGAGCACCCCCCCTTCGCCTCAGGAAGCGGACGAATGCCGCTCCGCCAGCCTCTTCAGCAGCCGCTCCTCCGCGTCCTCACCGGGCGCCACTCCCCCGGGCACCCGCACGAGGAAGACCAGGCGACGTGCCGTGGGAGTCCTTTCGTTGCTCCCTCCCTACCGTCTCGGTCCTGACGAAGGGCGTCAACCGCTCCCCGATAAACGAAGGTAGATGTCTACCTTGATATAACGGTAGATTGGCACCATGAGCCTGAAAATCAAGAACGAACGCGTCCACGAGCTGGCGCGTCAGGCTGCAGCGGCCACGGGCAAGAGCCAGACCGGGGCCATCGAGGAGGCGCTCACCCGACTGCTGGCCGACTACGACATCGACCCCGAGCAGCGACGACTCGCTGCGAAGATCGACCGGGTCCACACCATCGTGCGGGCCTACGTCGACACCCTTCCCAGCCGCGAGCACTCGGTCACCGCGGTGGACGACCTCTACGACGAGCAGACGGGACTGCCCCGATGATCGTCGATTCGTCCGCACTGATCGCGATCATCGAGGACGAGCCAGGGGCCGAGCCACTGGTGCGCGCCGCACTGACCTCTTCCTGTCGCATGTCCGTCGCCAGCCGGCTCGAGGTGTCGATCGTCGCCGACGCACGCTCGGCGGCCCACGGCGTCCGTCTCGACGAGCTCGTCGGCGAGCTCGAGATCACCCTCGAGCCGGTGACGGAGCAGCAGGGCGAGATTGCGCGTCGGGCCTACCAGCGGTTCGGCCGCGGCTCCGGCTCCCCCGCCCGGCTCAACTTCGGCGACTGCTTCGCCTACGCCCTAGCGGTGACGACGGGCGAGCCGTTGCTTTTCGTCGGCGACGACTTCGGCCACACCGACGTCATACCTGCGATCACGAGCACGAGCTGAGGCCGGCGATGTCGAGCTACGCAGGCGCCTGCGAGGTGTGCACCCCCGTGTGCATCCACGCCGCCCGCCACCCCAGCGTGCGTCAGGTGGCGGAGGCCGACTGGGTGCAGATCCGCCACTGCAGCCGGTGCGGCGCCTGGTGGGACATGCAGCCCGCCAACCGGCCCGCCGTCATCACGCGGTCCGAAGCCGCACGCCGGGTGCCCGACGCCGACGGCTGGACCGTCGTCGGCCCTCTGCTCGAGCCGCGTGACCCCGGCGCCCTCCTCGTCGACGTCCAGCGCGTCGACGCGCACCCGGGTGACCAGGTCGACCTGCACCGTCAGGTCGAGATCGCGGGCGACGCCACCCTGCACGACGTCGTCGTCACGGTGGTGGAGCCCTTCGTGTGGAGCGCGCCGCGCACGACCTGGCTGGTCCGCGGCCGGACCGAAGGGGGCGAGCTCCTGCCCCTTGCCGAGGTGGTCACCGCAGGCCCACCGGAGACGCACGGCACCCGGATGCTGGTGGCGGACAGACCAGCTCGTGAGTTCGCGGGCGGGTCCCGTCTGGAGATCTCCTGCCTGACGCCGCGGTGACGAGCGCCTACTTGCCCACGAAGACCGCCTTGGCCACCGGCGTCGCCACCGGCCAAGGTGTCCCGGTGCCTGTGGATCGTCGAGATGCGATCGCCGAGCGTCACGACCACCGCACACCGTCATAGGAGCCTGATCACGCTCGCCGCCCTGCTGTCGGCGGGGTGGGCGACCAACCACTTCGCTGCTCTGGTGCCCGTCCTCGAGGACTTCGCGCACATCTGGCAGACGCTCGTCGGCGTCTTCATCGGCCGGCTCGTCGTCGGCCTCGGCGTGGGCATGGTCGCGAGTGCCGGTACCGCGTGGGATGCGGACCAGGACGCGGCGAAGGGGGCGGCCCACGCCGGCGTCGTCCTCACCGGTGGATTCGCGATCGGTCCTGTGGTCACCGCACTCCTGACCACCGCACTACCGGGTCGGCCCCGAGATCGTCGCGGCCTACGCGATCCCCGTCCTGCTCACCGTCAGCTGCGTCGCGCTCATCGTGCTGCGGACGGATACCGAGACCGAGGATGTCGAAGTGCACGGCGACGAGGTGTGCAGGACGTCGAACGGCTCGCGCCGCGTGAGGCCCGCGGGCCGGTGACGGCCTCTTCTACGTCGTCGCCTACTCCGGCTTCGCCCTGCCCTTCGCGCTCAACACCTGTGCGGACCGCATCGGCTCGTCCGCCCCGCTGGTCGGGCTCGCGGTCCTGGCCGTGCTGACCGCGGTCGCTCGGCTGGTGGATGTCGTGCGGAGCGATCAGGCAGCAACAGCGTCGACCGACAGGTCCGCCTGACGGCCACGCCACCGTGGGCTCCGGTCACCTCGAGGACGTGAGGAACCCGCGCAGCGCCTTCGTCAGCACGGGCGAGACGAGGTAGACCATCGCCCCCACGATGAGGGCGACGTTGATCGCCGTGGCGAGCAGGAAGGGCAGGCCGAGGTCCTGCCAGATCGGGGCGACGAGCCACAGGACGATCGAGGCGAGCGGCCAGATGCCGAGCCACGTGACGACGGCCGTCTTCCACCTCGGCACCTGCGTCCCGCTCGGCACGTCCGGGCCGAGGAACCACTCGTCGATCGCGCGGAGCCGACGGTGCTCGGGCTGCGCCTCCGCATGCGGGCGCATACGGGCCAGGATCTCCCGTCGTTCGGCGGAGCCATCCCAGCGAGCCAAGTCGTCCTCGGACGCGAAGTGCACCACGACCTGGTGCTGGCCGCCCTCGGTCTCCGGCGGGATGAGGTCCGCACCGAGGAAGCCATGGTGCCGGCGCATCAGGCCGAACATCTCCCGGACGAGCTCCTCGTACTGCTCGGCGTGCCCGGGCAGCGCCCGCCGCCGGGCGATCCGGGTGACGGCCGACTGGTTCGCACCATCAGACACGGGAGATCTCGCTCTCTCCTCCTGGCGCGGCCGCTACCGCGCCGATCCTCCCGAGCCCACCACGGCCGGCGCCGCGGTGGGCGAGGCGTTCGCGGGCAGGGAACGGCAGGCGTGGCCCGGGCAACCAGGTCGCTCACGCCCGACGAGAGGAGCCCGGAGTCGTCGGCGCAGCCGTGACGTCTTGACCTACCGGTTCAGGTCGCAGGGAGTGCCCTCCAGCCGTACGGTGAGGTACCGACCCGACCCCAACGCCAAGGACTGCCATGGAGACCGACATCACCCTCGTGGTCGACGGCGAACGTCGCTCGCTCACGCTCGACACCCGCACGAGCCTGCTCGACGCGCTGCGTGAGCATCTCGGCGTCGCCTCGCCCAAGAAGGGCTGCGACCACGGCCAGTGCGGCGCCTGCACCGTCTTGCTCGACGGTCGCCGGGCAACGTCCTGCCTGACCTTCGCCGTCGCCCAGGACGGCGCGGAGGTGGTCACTGCCGCCGGCCTCGCCCAGGACGGGCTCCATCCGGTGCAGCAGGCCTTCGTCGACAACGACGCCTTCCAGTGCGGCTTCTGCACACCCGGCCAGGTGTGCTCCGCGGTCGGGATGCTCGAGGAGCTCGAGGAGGGCAGCCCCAGCTATGTCACCGAGGACCTCACGAGCACCGCCTCCGCGGACGACGACGAGATCCGCGAGCGCATGAGCGGCAACCTCTGTCGCTGCGGGGCCTATGGCGGCATCCGCTCGGCCATCCGGGAGGTCTCGTCGTGAAGCCCTTCGACTACCGCCGCTCCGAGGACGTCGCGGGCGCGATCGCCCTCGCGACGTCCGGCCCGCAGGCGCGCTATCTCGCCGGCGGGACCAACCTCGTCGACCACATGCGTCTGGGCCTGGAGTCACCGCAGCTGCTCGTCGACGTCAGCCGGCTGCCGCTCGACGGCATCGAAGACCTCCCCGACGGTGGCCTGCGCATCGGGGCCACGGTGCGCAACAGCGACCTCGCGGCCGACCCCCGCGTCCGTGAGCGATACCCCGTCCTCTCTCGTGCCCTGCTCGCCGGCGCCTCGGGACAGCTGCGCAACCTCGCCACCACGGGCGGCAACCTGCTCCAGCGCACCCGCTGCCCGTACTTCCAGGACGTGACGACGCCGTGCAACAAGCGTGAGCCGGGCACCGGCTGCTCGGCGATCGGTGGCTACACCCGTGACCACGCCGTCGTCGGCGCCTCCGACGCGTGCGTCGCCGTCCACCCCTCCGACATGGCCGTCGCGATGCTCGCGCTCGACGCCATCGTTCGCGTCGAAGGACCGGACGGGCCTCGCGACATCCCCCTCGACGACTTCCACTGCCTGCCCGGCGCGCACCCCGAGCGGGACACTGTCCTCGCCGCCGGTGAGCTCATCACCGGCGTCGACGTGCCGGCCACCCCCTTCGCCCGGCGCTCGGAGTACCGCAAGGTGCGCGACAGGGCCTCCTACGCCTTCGCCCTCGTCTCGGTCGCCGCGGCCGTCCACGTGGAACGAAGGGAGGATCGCCGACGTGCGCATCGCCTGCGGCGGCATCGCCCACAAGCCGTGGCGAGCCCGCGCCGCTGAGGACGTGCTGCGCGGCCGGGCTCCGGACGCGGCGGCCTTCGCCGAGGCGGCCGAGGCGGAGCTCACCGACGCGACCCCGCTGCCCGACAACGGGTTCAAGATCCCGATGCTGCGCCGGACCATGGTCTCGGTCCTGCGCGACCTCACCGAGGAGGTCCGATGACCGACATGATCACGCCCCGCGCGATGGGCACTGACCGGGCCCGCCACGACGCCGTCGCCAAGGTCACCGGCACCGCGCCTTACGCCGCCGACCACGAGCAGGCCGAGCGGGTGCACCTGCACCCGGTGCAGGCCACCATCGCCCGCGGCCGCATCGCCAGCATCGACACCAGCGCCGCCGAGGCGCTGGACGGGGTGATCCTCACCCTGACGCACCTCGACGCCCCCCGGCTCGCGAGCTCCGACGACACCGAGATGCTCATCCTGCAGAGTGACGAGGTCGCCTTCCGCGGTCAGCTCATCGGTGCCGTCGTGGCGCGCACCAGCGAGACGGCCCGCGAGGCCGCCTCCCTCGTGAAGGTCACCTACGAGGAGCAGCCCGTCGACGCCACCCTGTCGGCCGAGCGCGACGACCTCTACGCACCCGACGAGGTCAACGCTGGCCACGAGACGGACACCGCGAGCGGTGACGTGGACGCTGCCTTCGAGGCGGCCGAGGTACGGCTCGAGCAGACGTACACGACGCCGATGGAGCACAACAACCCCATGGAGCCGCACACGACGGTGGCCCTGTGGCAGGAGGAGCACCTCACGCTGTGGGACTCCATCCAGGGCGCCCACACCGCGCGCTCCGCCCTCGCCCCCCTGCTCGGGCTCGAGCCGGAGCAGCTGCGGGTGCTCGCCCCCTTCGTCGGTGGTGGCTTCGGCTCCAAGGGCAAGCCGCACTCCCACGAGGTGCTCGCCGCGATGGCCGCCATGCGGCTGCCCGGCCTGTCGGTCTCCTTCTGCGTGACCCGCCAGCAGATGTTCACCCTCACGGGCTACCGGACCCCGACGATCTCCCGGGTGCGCCTCGGCAGCGACCGGCAGGGACGGCTGTCGGCGATCTCCCACGACGTCGTCGAGCAGAGCGCGCGACTGTACGAGTTCGCCGAGCAGACGGCCGCACCCACGCGCACGATGTACGCAGCGCCGCACCGCCGCACAACCCACCGGCTCGCGACGCTCGACGTGCCGGTCCCCTTCTGGATGCGCGCGCCCGGTGAGTGCCCGGGCATGCACGCTCTCGAGGTCGCGATGGATGAGCTGGCGATCGCCTGCGAGCTCGACCCGATCGAGCTGCGGGTGCGCAACGACACCGCGATCCACCCGGACACCGGCCTGCCCTTCACCCACCGCGACCTCGTCGGGTGCCTGCGCGAGGGAGCGCGGCGGTTCGGCTGGGCCGACCGCGACCCGCGACCGGGACGACGGGAGGGCGACTGGTTCGTCGGGACCGGCGTCGCCGCGTCGACCTACCCGGCACTGATGATGACGGGCAACGTGGCCCGCGTGACGTACGACGGCGATCGATACCGCGTGGAGATCGGGGCGACGGACATCGGCACCGGGACGTGGACCGCCCTCGCGCAGATCGCCGCCGACGCGCTCGAGTGCCCGGTCGAAGACGTCGATCTGCGGATCGGCGACAGCGACCTGCCCACGGGCAGCCTCGCCGGTGGCTCGACAGGTACCTCCTCCTGGGGCACGACCGTCGTCACCGCGGCGCGCGCCTTCCGCGAGGAGCACGGGCGCACGCCCGCCGCGGGGGCGACGACGCAGGCTAAGCAGCCGGAGAGCGATCTCACCGAACGCTTCGCGCCGCACTCCTTCGGGGCGCAGTTCGCCGAGGTGCGGGTGCACGCCGAGACCGGCGAGGTGCGGGTGCCGCGCATGCTCGGCGTCTTTTCCGTCGGGCGGATCATCAACCCGCGCACCGCGCACTCCCAGTTGACCGGCGCGATGGTCATGGGCCTGTCGATGGCACTGCACGAGCACAGCGTGCTCGACGAACGCTGGGCTCACGTCGTCAACCACGACCTCGCCGGCTATCACGTCGCCGCGCACGCGGACGTCGCCGACATCGAGGCGGTGTGGCTCGACGAGACCGACGAGCACATCAACCCGATGGGCTCGCGCGGCGTCGGCGAGATCGGCATCGTGGGTGCCTCGGCAGCGGTGGCCAATGCGACCTATCACGCCACCGGTATCCGGGTGCGCGAACTTCCGCTGACGCCCGACCTCTTCCTCAGGGGCGACCCTCAGCGCGTGGCACGGTAGGCGGACCGACACTCAATCGCTCTCCTCGTCGACGTCCAGCGGGTCGACGCCCACCCGGGCGACCAGATCGACCTGCACCGTCAGATCGAGCTCGCGGCCCGTCTGGATATCTCCTGCCTGTCACCGCGCTGACCCACGCCTACTTCCCCGCGAAGACCGCCTTGGCCACCGGGGTCTCCACCGGCTTGCCCTGGTTGCTGGAGCGCTGCACCGTCCAGGTCTCCTCGGCGTCGTCGAAGGTGTCGGCGATCTTTTCCTTGGTCAGCAGCTCGGAGTCGTCGGAGCAGCCGTACCAGCTGAACATGCCGTCCCAGTGCTGGGCCTGGTCGTGGGCGAGGACCCCGCACGTCGTGCCGTCGGCGAGCTCGACGTAGAGCGGGATGGCCTCGGCCTCGCGCTGGGTGACCTCCGATGGGTCGATCGGCTGGTGCGGGAAGTGGATCGCGATGCGGTCCTGGCCGTTGGCGGTGCACGTGGCCGTCTCGCCGCCCTCGTGGTCGAGGCAGGCCAGAGCTCTGCGGCGTCGTCGCCGCTGCTCTCGCTCTCGTTCGCCGTGGTGCTGGAGCTGGGCGTGCTGGAGCTCGGCTCGGCGTGCTGGACGGGACCGACGAGCTCGACGACGGCGCCTGCGCTGACGAGGTCTCGCTCTCGCCCCCTTCGGTCGTGCTCAATGAGCTCGTCTCCGTCACCGACGGCGGATCCGAGTCCTCCCGGACCCACAAGCGCCGACGCCGACGAGCAGCAGCGTGGCGGCACCGGACGTGATGGCGGTGCGGTACATGGTGATTCCCCCTTCGTCGCGACCCCTGTCGCGTCTCCGCCATGACACCGCGGCGAAGGGAGGTCCGCAACCGGCCAAGGTGTCCGAGGCACTGGAGGACGAGATCCGGCGCTACGCCGCTGCTCCACAGGGTGGGTCAAACCCTCCTGCCTGTGGATCGTCGAGATGCGATCGACGGGGATCTCGCTACCGTGGATGCAGTTCGGGGGCGGGCTCTGCCCCACACGCGACGAAGGGGAGAACCCGTGCAGTCCACGCGAAGTGCAGCGATCCTTGCTGCCGTGGCGATCCTGACCGGTGGCCTGGCGGCCTGCGGCGACAACAGCGAGCCGCAGGAGTCGACGACCACCGCCTCCCCGATCGACCGCAGCACCGACTCCACCTCGTCGTCGGAGTCGAGCTCTTCGTCGGGGTCCGAGACCTCGTTCCCATCGGGCGAAGGGAAGGTCGCCGAGCTGCCCGAGGAGGCCAAGGCCAAGACGAAGGAAGGCGCGATCGCCTTCAACGAGTTCTTTGAGATGCAGATGGGCGAGGCACTCAAGACGGGTGATACCGCAACAATTGAGGAGTTCTCTGCGAACTGCGCTCCCTGTGACGAATACGTTCGTCTGACAAAGGCCGATGCCGAAAAGGGCATTCACATGAACGTCAACCCCAACAAGGTGAGAGACGTCGCAGCGACGAAACGTCAGGACGGCGGCTACAGGGTAACGCTCACGGTGGATGCAAGTGAGTACCACGAAATCAAGGCTGACGGCTCGCCCGGCAGGACCGCCGAGGCTGTGACGTACAAGCTCGCGACTAACACGCAGTGGTCGGATGGCCACTGGGTCATCCGCAACACGGTTCGTGTGCAATGACGAAGAGAACGCGCTCCCTTCTTGTCGCCTCCGTATTGGCCACCCTGGTGGCCGGTGGCCCTCTACCGACTGGTTTCGCCGGCTCCATGGAGACAACGCCTAACCCCACCCCCACACCCACGACCGCAAGCGCAACTACCGAGCCAACGCCCGACGAGGGCACGATCACAAATCGAGGCATTGGAGCCCGCGCTTCAACCGGGAGCGACATCTCTGGGAACCAGGGAACCAGCGACAACCCGCCGCCCTCTGGAACGCCGAGTGGCCCTTCCAGCCCCAACGGGGGCAAGGGCGCGCCCAAGGTCAAGAACGCACCGAAGGACGTCAAGGTCCAGGTCAACAGCGAGCCGTGCTCCAACTTCGGGATCGAGCAGTGCTCCCAGGCCCGAGCCGCATGCGACAGCGCTGCCGGTGGCAGCAACTACCAGCCACCCACGATCACCTGGATCAAGGTCAATGACGGGCCCTGGACCTACAACGGCATGACCTGCGGTCCCCCGACGGTCATCAACCTTCCAGGTGGTGCCGGGTCGGTCCAGGTCCAGCCCCCGCCGGTGCCGACCATGGCCCAGATCCAGACCGCCTTCCGCGAGCTGCCCTTCAGCAAGCCCAGCGTCTCGGTCCAGCCCAAAGGCAACAAGACCCTCAAGGGCCTGAAGACCTTCTACGCGGCCACCTGGCCCGACGACTCCGGCCTCCAGCCCGGCGAGACGAGCAAGCCGGTCAAGCTGCTGTCCTGGACCATCGACTTCCGGGTCGCTGCGCAGGACTACCGCTACGACTTCGGCGACGGCACCACGTCGGGGTGGACGACCAGCACCGGCGGCACCTACCCCGACGGGGACGTCACCCACACCTACAAGAACACAGGCGACATGGACGTCAAGGTCGACGCCCGCCTCACCGGCCAGTACCGCGTCAACGGCGGCCAGTGGCAGGACATCGCCACCGTCGCCGACCTCCAGAACGAGCCCGTCGACACCCTCGAGGTCCTCGGCACCCGCACCCGCCTGACCTCCTGACCGGGCTGCCACCGAACCCGAAGTGAGCGGACACGGCGGAACAGCGACTGACCACGGCAACCGGATCTCGAGGCTTCGGCCGCGGACGGCCTCGCACCTCGATCAGCGTGTGGCGTCGGGAATTACTTGCTGCAACAACCAGTTGCACGGGTTATGCGCGCCTTCGGATTCTTGAGCTTCGGGCACTACGGGCACGGCAGCGGGCCGGGTGACCCCGACGCGGGTCAGGCCCTGCGCGACGCCGTCGAGATCGGGGTCGGGGCCGACGAGATCGGCGTCAACGGCGCCTACTTCCGCGTCCACCACTTCGCCCGGCAGGCCGCCGCGCCCATGCCGGTCCTGTCCGCGATCGCCGCCCGCACCCAGCACATCGAGGTCGGCACCGGCGTCATCGACATGCGCTACGAGACCCCGCTGCAGCTGGCCGAGGAGGCCGCCGCCCTCGACCTGATCTCCGAAGGGAGGGTCGCGCTCGGCGTGAGTCGGGGGTCACCGGAGCCGGCCCTGCGCGGGTGGGAAGCCTTCGGCCACACCGGCGCCCGCGACCCACGCGGTGCCGACATCGCCCGCGAGCACTTCGACACCTTCATGTCCGCGGTCCGCGGGGACAAGGTCGTCGACGCCGACCCGACGCAGGGTCCGGCCGGCCGGCTGCGGGTCGAGCCGCACTCCCCCGGCCTCGAGCGCCGCATCTGGTGGGGCGCCGGCAGCCGCGAGACGGCCGAGTGGACCGCCCGCCAGGGCGTCAACCTCATGAGCTCGACCCTGCTCACCGAGGCGACCGGCGCCTCCTTCGGCGAGCTGCAGCGCGAGCAGATCGACCTCTACCGCGCCGCGTGGCGCGAGGCCGGCCACGACTGGTCGCCGCGGGTGTCGGTCTCGCGCAGCATCTTCCCGATCGTCAGCGACCTCGACCGGCACTTCTTCGGCCTGCAGGGCCAGGGCAGCAGCGACCAGGTCGGCGTCATCGACGGCTTCCGCTCGACCTTCGGCAAGACCTACGCCGCCGAGCCCGACCAGCTCGTCGAGCAGCTCAAGGCCGACCCGGCCGTCGAGGCCGCCGACACCGTCATGCTCACCATCCCGAGCCAGCTCGGCGTCGACTACAACCTGCACATCCTCGACTCCTTCGCCCAGCACGTCGCCCCCGAGCTCGGGTGGCGCCGCAACAGCGACGGCCCCGTCGAGGCCCTCCCCGCCTGACCCCCTTCGGGTCTCGAGGCTCCTCGCTGCGCTCGTCGCACCTCGACCACCGGATCCCAACAGATAGGAACACCATGAGCACCATCGTCATCTTCGGCGGCACCGGCTACGCCGGCGGCAACATCGCCCGCGAAGCCGTCTCCCGCGGCCACCAGGTCATCTCCTACAGCCGCACCGCCCCGGCCGAGCAGGCCGACGGCGTCGAGTACCGCACCGGCTCGCTCACCGACGACGCCGTCCTCGCGCAGGCCGCGGCAGACGCCGACGACCTGGTCGTGGCCACGCACGGCGCCGACGTCGGCGGTTCCCCGCTCGTCGACCACGTCGGTCGCCTCACCTCCGCCGCGATCGAGCACGGCGCGCGCCTGTCCTTCGTTGGCGGCGCCGGTTCGCTCCACGTGGCGAAGGGGGGTCCCCGCCTCGTCGACACCCCCGACTTCCACGAGGACTGGAAGCCCGAGGCCCTCTCCCACGCCAAGGTCCTCGACGCCCTGCGCGAGGCGCCGCAGGAGCTGCGCTGGTTCTACGTCTCCCCCGCGGCCCTCTTCGGCTCCTTCGCCCCCGGTGAGACGACCGGTAGCTACCGGCTCGGTGGCGACGAGCTCGTGACCGACGCCGAGGGCAACTCGGAGATCTCGGGCACGGACTTCGCGCTGGCCTACGTCGACGAGATCGAGCAGGGCAAGCACCCGCGGCAGCGGTTCACCGTCGCCCACTGAGGCCGATGACCTTCGGCCCCGGCGGCGGACCGCCCGGGCCGAAGGTCAAGATCCGGTGACGACCTCGGCGACTCGCGGACAGACAGCGCAATGTGTGCTGCGCAGTGTCACGGTGGAAGGCATGAACCTCACGACGGGCCTCATGACAGGGGCGGCCATGATCTCGGTCGCCGGCCTCCCCTTCGTCATGGCCTGGGTCGAGCAGACCCTGATGACCAACACCCGCGTCAAGCCTCCGCGGAGCTGACCTACGCCACGAAGTCCGGCCACCCCGCGTCGAGGTAGTCGACGAAGCGGTCACTCACGCTCTCCGCGTGCAGGTGCTCCCGGGTCACGGGCAGCGCCTGCATGGCGAAGGCCCCGTCCGCCTCCACCCTCCGCGGGAAGTCGTGGTGGACGATCGCGGCGCGGCCGAGATCGACGAAGTCGGCTCCCTTCGCCAGGCACCACCGGGCCTGCTGGGCCGAGCGGATCTTGCCGGCGACGCCCAGGCGGGTCTGCCCACGCTCCAGACCGGTGAAGGCGTCGATGAGCAGGTCGCCCTCCTCGTCGACGGTCATGAAGGCGTCCCACAGCGACATGTCGACGTAGTCGACGAGGCCCGAGTCGAGCACCCACTGGGCGACGGTGATGCCTTCGTCGAGGACGATCCCGTTGCCCTGCGGCGTGAGGCGGACCCCCACCTGGAAGTCGGGGCCGGTCCGCTCCCGGATCCCACGCAGAACCTCGAAGAGCATCCGAGCACGGTCCTCGAGAGAGCCGCCGTAGCCGTCGGTGCGGTGGTTGTGCCGACCGTCGAGGAACTGGCAGATGAGGTAGCCGTGGGCACCGTGCACCTCGACGCCGTCGAAGCCGGCGCGCTCCGCACGTTCGGCACCGACGACGAAGTCCTCGACCGCCTGCTGCACCTCGCCGGTGCTCAGGGCGCGGACCCCGCGCTCGGGGTCGGCCCACGGGGCGACGTTGTCGACACCGGTGACGGTCGGGTCGGAGCGGCGGCCGCCGTGGTGCAGCTGGACGGACGAGACGCTGCCGGCCGCGCGGATGCCGTCGGCCAGACGCGTCAGGCCCGCGAGGTGCCGGTCGTCGCTGATGCCGAGTTGCCCGCCCCACGCCTGCCCCGCCCGAGACACGTAGGTCGCGCAGGTCATCGTCAGGCCGAAGCCGCCTTCGGCACGGGCCACGAGCCATCGGTACTCGTCGTCGGAGAGGGTGCCGTCGGCGTGGCTCTGGGTGTTGGTGAGCGGGGCGAGGGCGAAGCGGTTGGCCCAGGCAGCGCCGTGCCCCAGCTCGAGGCGGTCGTGGAGAGTGGTCATGGCGCCATCCTCTCAACGCCCGGCCGGCCGCACGCTGGTCGAGGTGCGAAGCCAACGCTGGTCGAGGTGCGAAGGCCGCCAGGCCTGAGCCTCGAGACCCCGGATCCGACGCTACGCCGCTGCTCCGTACGACGGGTCAGATCCGGTGCCTGTGGATCGTCGAGATGCGATCGGCGGGGATCTCGCTACCGTGGATGCAGTTCGGGGGCGGGCTCTGCCCCACATGCGACGAAGGGGAGAACCCGTGCAGTCCACGAAAGGTGCAGCGATCCTTGCTGCCGTGGCAGTCCTGACCGGTGGCCTGGCGGCCTGCGGCGACGACAGCGAGCCGCAGGAGTCGACGACCACCGCCTCCCCGATCGACCGCAGCACCGACTCCCCCTCGTCGTCGGAGTCGAGCTCTTCGTCGGAGTCCGAGACCTCGTCCGGCGACGGCTCGGGCGACGGCGCAGAGCTGCCTGACGACCTGCCGCCCGAGGCCCGTAAGAACACCAAGGAAGGCGCTGCCGCCTTCGGTGAGTACTACTACGAAGCAGTTGGAGAGGCGTCGCACTCGGGCGTCACTACCGACCTCGCACCGCTCGGAGATGACGAGTGCACCCCTTGTTCCAAGGTGGTGAGCAACATCGAGCAGGACGCCGCGAAGGGACAAACAAGGAGCGCCAAGCCTTATTCGCTCAGCAACGTGAAGGCTGCAGAGCGCCCAGACCAAGGCTTCAAGGTTTCGATGACGGTTGATGTGAAGGCTCACCACGTATACGAAAACGACAAGATCATCGGCGATGTCGAGAAGACGCAGTACATGCTCACCGAGCACGTCGTTTGGTCGGGTGGTAGGTGGCACATTGCCGATTGGGTGATCTCATGACAAGAATCGCTCGAGCCGCCTTAGCCGCAGCACTCCTCGCTGGGCTGGTCATGCCGGTGTCCGCAAGTGCCACCACACGGGACGATAAGGACCCGCCTCCCCGCGCAACCTTTTCAGATCAAGGTGCGAAGGCCGCTGGTGAGTCAACCAAGGACCTTCGTGCACCCCAAGGCACCCTGAAGGGGGCAGATGCCGGCGGCGCGCCAGCATCCCAGCCCGGCGCCCCGCGGTCCGCCCACATCGTCAGCACCGACGTCAAGGGCCCAGCCAAGAAGGACAAGGTCGAGGTCAGGTACGTCCCGTGTGACAACTCGATGCCCCAGTGCGTCGGCACTCGGGCGGGGTGCATCACCGAGTCCGGGAACCCGAACAACTTCGACCTGCCGGTCATCACCCAGGTCAGTGTCAACGACGGACCGTGGCAGTCCTCGGCTCGTGCCTCCTGCGGTCCTCCCCGCGCCGTCACGGTTCCCGGCGCTCCGGGCGAGCCCGCCCAGACGGTCCCGGTCCAGCCCCCGCCGGTCCCGACCATGGCCCAGATCCAGACAGCCTTCCGCGAGCTGCCCTTCAGCAAGCCCAGCGTCTCGGTCCAGCCCAAGGGCAACAAGACCCTCAAGGGCTTGGAGACCTTCTACGCCGCCACCTGGCCCAACGACTCCGGCCTCCAGCCCGGCGAGACGAGCAAGCCGGTCAAGCTGTTGTCCTGGACCATCGACTTCCGCGTCGCGGCGCAGGACTACCGCTACGACTTCGGCGACGGCACCACGTCGGAGTGGACGACCAGCACCGGCGGCACCTACCCCGACGGGGACGTCACCCACACCTACAAAAACACAGGCGACATGGACGTCAAGGTCGACGCCCGCCTCACCGGCCAGTACCGCGTCAACGGCGGCCAGTGGCAGGACATCGCCACCGTCGCCGACCTCCAGGACGAGCCCGTCGACACCCTCGAGGTCCTCGGCACCCGCACCCGCCTGACCTCCTACACCTACTGACCGGGCAGCGACGCCACGTTCCGTTCCGCATGATTCACAGCACGAGTCAGGGGCGTACCGGCCGATTCAGCCATGCCAACACGGTCACCAGGAGCGCGTGACCCACCAGCCGGAGCAACGGCGTAGCGTCCGATTGACCCCCTTCGTCCGCTCCCCGCTGCCCTCACCCAAGCGCGAGACTGGCCTCATGGCTCTCACCGACGCTGCTTACCAGTCCGACCCCGGCGGTCCCCTCGACGTCGACCACGAGCTCTACGACCGCATCGGGTCGATGGTCGACGGCCGCGAGCTCGTCGTCTCCTTCACCATCCCGATCCGCAGCGGTCGCGCGTGGGAGGTCCCCGCCGGCCACGTCTGCCGCATCGTCACCATCGAGGGCCCCCAGGTCGCCGACCTCAATCTGTGGAGTCTGCACGACCCGCGCGAGCGCCTCTGGGCCGCCCGCACCCGCCAACTCCAGGCCGCCCACGTCTCGCTCCACGACCGGCTGTGGTCGACCCTGCCCTTCCTCCGCCCGCTCGTGACGATCACCGGCGACTCCCTCGCCGACTACGGCGTCGACGACGACGGGGGCCGCGTCCACGACCTGCTCGGCACCCGGTGCGACCCCTACGTCAGCCAGATGCTCAACGACGCCCCCTTCGACTACCACTGCCACTCCAACCTGACGCGGGCCGTGCGGCCGTGGCACCTCACCGAGCTCGACGTCCACGACGTGCTCAACGTCTTCCAGTGCACGGGGCTCAACGACCGCGACGAGTACTTCATGAAGACCTGCCCCGCCACGCAGGGCGACTACTTCGAGTTCTTCGCCGAGATCGACGTGCTCGCGGCCCTGTCCACGTGCCCGGGCGGCGACCTGTCGGTCCCGATGTTCGGCCCCGAGGCCGGCGACGCCGAGGCCGTCTGCCGCCCGCTCGGCATCGAGGTCCGCCGGGTCCCGGACGAGGCGCTCGAGGGCTGGTCCCCGCCGGCGCGCGCCGCCTACGCGCAGGACCACGGGCTGGCGGCCCGCCCCTGGAGGTGAGGGGCTCCCCCTTCGCCCGAGGTCACCGACGCCCCCGCCACCCGGAGTCGTTGTGGTCATTGCGCCCGCCGACCACGACCCAGGTCCGCGCCCCCTGCGGCGTGACGTGCAACGAGAGCCCACGGGGATAGAAGCCGGACGACCCGCTGGCGAAGACCCGGCCGGGTGGCATCGGTGCCGGCCTCACTCCCCGACCCCACGAACCGATCGGGGTCGCCATGACCTGCGGCCCCCACGGCACATCCGTGACGTCGTGCACGAGCGCCGGCGGGGCCCCAGCGAGGATCCGCCGCACCCGCAGGTGCGTCCTGACCGCGCCCCAGACGACACCGAGCCCGACGGCCCCGAGCACCGCCAGGAAGGCGACGAGCCAGAACTGCCACACCCCGGGCGACGAGGTGTGCACGTCGTCGTCGGTCACCCACACCTGCATCTGGTCGCCGACCTGGTCGTGGCCCCCGCACTCCGTGACGGTGTCGACCCGGCTCCGTCCATCCTGCTGCCACTCGAGCGTCAGGTGCTTCCGCGTGCCATAACTCCGACGACCGGAGCGGCACCGCCCGTCGACCTCGATCTGGGTGATCGTCGCGGTGTACTCCTCGCTCTGCGACAGCACGTGCTGGCGCGTCTTGCTGTCGGCGGCGACCAGCGCGAGGCCGACGACGGCCATCGCGAGCAGCACCACGCACCAAGCGATCGCCTTCTTGACCGCAGACCGGACGTGGTGGTGGAGCAGGCGGATCTCGGAGGGCGGCACAGCCAGATGTCTACCAGCGACGAGCGCGCCCGCGCCCGAGGCGAAGGGGGGAGCACTCCCCTTGGCCCCGGGACGCAGCCCGCATCAAGCTAGTGCCGCACCCCGCGCATCGCCCGACGGACCGCCTCGTCGAAGCCGACGAGACCCTGCGCCGGCAGACCCACGAGCTCGTCGAGGTCGTGCTCGCGACGCACGACCTCGTGCACGAGGCTGCCGACGAGGGGTTTGGCCACGGCGGCGTCGACCGGGGTCACGAGCCCGACCCAGTGGCTCGCGAGCCACGGCGTGAGGACCGGCAGCCCGAGGACCAGCCGGCGGCGCAGCCCGGTGACCGCCGCGAAGCGCTGGATCATCTGCTCGTAGGTCAGCACCTCGGGCCCGCCGATGTCAAAGGCCCGGTTGACCTCGGCCGGCAGCCCCGCCGCACCCACGAGGTAGTGCAACGCATCGTCGATCGCAATCGGCTGGATCCGGTTGCGCAACCACTGCGGGGCGACCATCACGGGTAGCCGCTCGGTGAGGTAGCGCAGCATGTCGAAGGAGACCGACCCGTTGCCGAGCACGACCGCTGCCTGGAGGACGGCCGTCGGCACCGGACCGTCGAGCAGGATCTGCCCGACCTCGACGCGCGAGGCGAGGTGCTCCGACAGGTCCGCACCCTCGGGGTGCAAGCCGCCGAGGTAGACGATGCGCTCCACGCCAGCCTCGCCCGCGGCCGCGGCGAAGCCCTCAGCGAGCTCTCGGTCGCGGCGCGCGAGATCCCCCCCGCCGTCCATCGAGTGCACGAGGTAGTAGGCGACGTCGGTCCCCGACAGCGCCCGGCGCAGGTCGGCCTCGGATGTCGCGTCGCCCTCGACGACCTCGACGCGGTCGATCCAGTCGCGGCCGCGCAGCCGCTCGCTCGAGCGCGTGAGGACCCGCACCTTCCAGCCGTCGTCGAGCAGCCGGGGCACGAGCAGCCCGCCGATGTAGCCGGTGGCGCCGGTGACGAGTGCGGTGCCGGGCTCTTCCGGCGCGGCGAAGGGGGTGGAAGTTTCGGTCATGGGTGGATCACCTCAGGAGGTCGAGGGCGGGTGGAAGAAGCACGAGCATCGAGCTGGACCAGATGACATGGGTGATGACCGGGGCGAGCACTCCCCCGGTGACCCGACGCTGGGCCCCGGTGAGCAGCCCCAGCAGCAGGGCAGCAAAGGTGAGCATGACGTTGCCGGTGGCGGCGGTGACAAGTGTGTAGACGAGGGTCGTCACGGCGAGCGCGTGCCGACTACCGACCGCGGCGAAGAGGGCCCCGCGGAAGAAGAGCTCCTCGCCGACCCCCGTCACGACGGTGATGAGCCAGACGATCGGCAGCGAGCCGTAGCGGGCGTGGTCGAGCACCGCATCGACCCGGTCGGCGAGCCACGGCACCGCGCCGACGACGACGGCGCCGGCGACGAAGACTCCGACGGCGAGCAGCGCCAGTGCCACGGGCTGCACCACCGGTCGCGCCAGCCCGGACTCGCGCGTGTGTGCCCACCCGACGTGCAGCCTCCCGGCCGCCAGGCCCCCGACCGCCCACACCCCGGCGAGCGCCAGCCCGCCGACGTAGAAGGACTCGTCACCAGGCGGGATGCGCAGGGTCACCGCGAGGACGACCGCTCCGACGACGAGGGTCAGCGCGCTGACCACCCGGCGTCGGCGTACCAGCGCGTCGGGCTCCCGGTGATCACGCGGCACCGGCGCGACAACCGCTGCTGCGATGAAGGCCCGCAGTTCCACCACGGGGTGGATCATGCCCGGGTCCGCTCGTACCGGTCCAGCGCCTCACGTCGCTCCTCCGCGTGGTCGACGACCCGCTGCGGGTAGCCGTGCGCGTACCCCTCGTCGTGGTCCCACGGGGTGTGCGCCGTCGCGCCCGGCAGGTGCGCGAGCTCGGGCAGCCAGCGGCGCACGTAGGCGCCGTCGGGGTCGAAGCGCTCCCCCTGCCGCACGGGGTTGAAGACACGGAAGTACGGCGCCGCGTCCGTCCCGGTGCCGGCAACCCACTGCCAGCCGTGGGAGTTGGAGGCGAGGTCGCCGTCGACGAGGTGGTCGAGGAAGTGCCGCGCCCCGACCGGCCACCACACGTGCAGGTCCTTTGGTGAGGAAGCTCGCGACGACCATCCGCACCCGGTTGTGCATCCAGCCCTGCGCCGCGAGCTGGCGCATCCCCGCGTCGACGAAGGGGAAGCCGGTGCGCCCCTCGCGCCAGGCCGCGACGAGCCGGTCGGTCTCCGGACCCTCGTCGTAGGGCAGGCCGGCGAGCACGTCACGCAGGTCCTGCCAGGCCGACTCCGGGTGGTGCCAGAGCACGTCGGCGTAGAACTCGCGCCAGGCGAGCTCGGTGACGAAGCGCTGCGCGCCCTCGCCGTCGCCGTCGGGGTGCGCAGCGAGGTCGGCGAGCATCGTGCGCGGGTGGATCTCGCCGTGGGCGAGGTGGACCGACATCCGGCTCGTCGCGTCGAGGTCAGGCCGGTCACGAGCGGTGTCGTAGTCGACGAGCTCGTCGTCGAGGAAGGCCTGCCACCGGCGCAGGGCAGCCTCCTCCCCTGCCGCTCCGTCGACCGCCTCCTCGTCGGCAGCGGCCAGGACCGCCGGGAGCCCGTCGTCGCCGAGGCCGTCGAGCAGGTCGGCGTCGACGCGCCTCCACTCGACGTCGGTCCTGCCCGCGGGCTCCGGCCAGCCGTGGTCGCGCCAGGCCCGGGCGAAGGGAGTGAACACCTTGTAGGGGGTGCCCTCACCCGTGCGGACCAGGCCCGGCCCGACGGCACAGGGACTGCCGGTCGTCACCAGCTCGCGACCCGCAGCGGTGAGCTCGTCGGCGACCGCCGCGTCACGCTCGCGGCCCTCCGGCGTCGTGTCCCGGGTGACGTGCACCCGGTCCGCGCCCACCGCCTCGGCCGCCCGCGCCACGAGGTCCACCGGGTCGCCGACGCGCACGACGAGGGCGCCCCCGGTCGCCCGGTGCAGTGCGGCGAGCGAGCGTCGCAACCGCTGCGCCGGCGGGCGCTCGTCGTCCACCTGACCCGGTTCGAGCACGACGAGGGGCAGGACCTCCCCTTCGTCATGGGCAGCGAGGAGCGCCGGGTGGTCGGCCAGGCACAGGTCCCGGCGAAACCACAGCACGCTCGTCATGCTCTGCCCGCCAGTCGTGACGACAGCGCCGTCCATGCGCGCACCGGCAGGAGGCGGGCGAGTTTCATCGTCACCGCCATGGGCCACGGGAAGACGATCTCGGGTCGGCCCGACTCGAGGCCGTCGGCGATCTCGCGCGCCGCCTCGTCAGCGTCGATGATGAAGGGCATGGGGAAGGAGTTGCTCTCCGTCATCTCCGTCCGGACGAAGCCGGGGCAGACCGTCGTGACGCGAACTCCCTTCGCGGACAAGGACGCTCGCATGGACTCCAGGAGGGTGATCTGGGCCGACTTCGTCGCGGCATAGGCCTCGGCCCCGGAGAGGCCGCGGTAACCGGCGACCGAGGCGACGCCCACGAGGTGACCGCTGCGTCGGGCGACCATGTCGGGCACGGTGGCGTCGACGACGTGCCCGAGACCGAGAAGGTTGACCTCGACGTGCCGGGCGAACTCCTCGGCCTGCCAGTCGGTCGCGTCGAAGGTGTGCCAGTAGCCGGCACACCACACGACCGTGTCGATGGGCCCGATGGTCTCGCCCACCTGCCGTGCCCCCTCGAGCACCGCGGCGTGGTCGGTCACGTCGACCGGGACGGTCGCGAAGCGCCCCCGGGACAGCTCGTCGAGCCGATCCGCCCGGCGCGCGCTCACGGCGACGATCGCTCCGCGCTCGTGCAGCTCCTCGGCGAGAGCCGCGCCGATGCCGCTCGACGCCCCGACGAGCCAGACCCGCTGCCCCACCAGGCTGCTCACAACAGCACCTCGCGCTCGAGGCGGATCTGCGCCACGTCGAGGTAGCCGGCGGCGAAGCCGGCCTCGCAGTAGGCGAGGTAGAACTCCCACGTGCGCCGGAAGGTCTCGTCGAAGCCCGCCGCGGAGATCGTCGGCCACTGCTCCAGGAAGCGCTCGCGCCACCGGCGCAGCGTCACCGCGTAGTCCTGGCCGAAGTGGTGCGCGCTCGTCACCCGCAGCGAGGTGTGCCGCTCGGTCGTCTCCTCGATCGCCCGGGTCGAGGGGATGAGCCCGCCGGGGAAGATGTGCTTCTGGATCCAGCCGTAGGACCGCCGGGTCGCGAGGTAGCGATCGTGCGACATGAGGATCGACTGGATCGCAGCCACCCCACCGGGGGCGAGCAGGTCGTCGATCGTCCGGAAGTAGGTCGGCCAGTACTCCTCGCCGACCGCCTCGATCATCTCGGCGCTGACGACCGCGTCGAACTGTCCCTGGACCTCGCGGTAGTCCTGCAGCCGCACGGACACCCGGTCGGCCAGGCCCGCAGCCGCGATGCGCTCACGGGCCAGCTCGGCCTGCTCCCGCGAGAGCGTGATCGTCGTGACCTGCGCGCCTCGGCGCGCGGCGGCGATCGCGAGAGATCCCCACCCGGTGCCGATCTCGAGGACGCGCGACCCCTTGCGCACACCGGCGGTGTCGAGGACCGCCTCGATCTTCGCCGCCTGGGCCTCCTCGAGGCTCTGCTCCGCGAGCGGTCGCGAGCGGTCGAAGAGCGCGGAGCTGTAGCTGAGCGTCTCGTCGAGGAAGGCCTCGAAGAGCTCGTTGCTCAGGTCGTAGTGCGCCTCGATGTTGGTCCGCGACCCGAGCAGCGTGTTGCGCGTCGAGGCCGGGATGCGCCGGTCGACGACCCGCCGCCACCGGGCCAGCCCCGGGGGCACGAGGGTCGTCATCCGCTGCGCGAAGGGCAGCAGCGCGTCCGCCAGGTCGGTCCCGGGCGCGGCGTCCCAGTCCCCGGCCATGTAGCCCTCGCCGAGCCCGATCTTCGGGTGGTGGGCCATCCGCTCGAAGAGCGCGGTCGGCCGCAGGATGCGCAGCGTGGGCGCGTCCGGGTCGTCGGCGCCGCCGAGCTCGGTGCCGTCGGGCATCGTCACCCGCACCGGCGCCCGTCGCAGGACGGCGGCGAGGATCGGGCGGGCCAGGTGCGCACGCAGGCACCACGGGCGCAGCGAGGGACGCCGCAGGCACAGCGGCTGGTCGAGGGCGGGGGCTGTGGTCATCGGACATGCTCCTGTGGGTGGGGAGTGCGGGGCTGGATGGGCAGGCGTCGCGCCCACAGCCGGATGCCGTGGATGCGGATGAGCGCGCTGACGCGCCAGGTCATGAGCAGATGGCGAAGGGCGGTGCCCACGACCGCGGCGTCCGTCGCCGCGCGCGGCACCCCGGTCGTCGTCGCGGTGAGCACCCGAGCACCGTCGCGGTCGAGGCCGACGGTCACGGTGACCCGCTCGGGGTCGAGCCGCAGCGAGACCGCGTACTCCCCCTCGGTGTCGTTGAACGGCGAGACGTAGAACGCCTTGTCCGTGCGCGCCCGACCGCTCGCGTCGACGTCGAGCAGGTAGGCGTGCCGCTCGCCGTAGGTGTTGTGCACCTCGAAGACGCAGGCCCGCAGCCGCCCGTCGGGCGCGAGGCACCAGTAGACGGTGAGCGGGTCGAAGACGTGCCCGAGCACCCGCGCGTGCGCGAGCATGACGACGCGGTCACCGGCCTCGAGCTGCACGCCGCGGTGGGCGAGGAACCGCTCGAGGTCGCCCCGGATCCCGCCGCCGAGCCGACCGCCGTCGAGGTGGTCGCGGGCCTCGATGCGGGTCAGCGCCCGCAGCGGCCCGCGGTGCCGCGGCAGGTCGTCGACGTCGACGAGCCATTGGTAGTGGCGGTGGGCGAAGGCGTGCTCGAGCGGCGTGCGGCGGGTGTGGCTCACGGTCCCGACGACCAGGCTCGGGAGGGTCGGCAGGTCGGTGCGGGTCGCTGCTGTGGTCACCACGAGCCCCCGAGCCGCTGTGCCGCCTCGACACCCGAGCGGCACCCGTCCTCGTGGAACCCCCAGCCCAGGTGCGCGCCGGCGAAGGCGAGCCGGTCGCCGCCCGCGGTGCGCAGGCGGGCGGCCGCGGCCACCGCCTCCCGGGTGAAGACCGGGTGCGCGTAGTCCATCCGGGCGACCACGTCCCCTTCGTCGAAGGGGGTCGGGGAGTTGAGCGTCACGAGGAACTGGTCACCGCCCTCGTCGTACCCGTGGAGGCGGTTCATCCAGTAGCTGACCCGCGGCTGCAGCGCGCCGCCGCACGTGGCGCTGCGGTAGTTCCACGACGCGCGCGCCCGCCGCGCCCGCGGCAGGTGGCTCGTGTCGCGGTGCAGCACGGTCTCGTTGCGGGTGTAGCGGATCGCGGCGAGGTCCTCCTTTTCCTGCGGGGTCGCGTCGGCGAGGAGGGCGAGGGCCTGGTCGGCGTGCGTGGCGACGACGACCTTGTCGAAGGTCTCGGCGGGTGCGGAGCCCCGAAGGGGACCCCCACCGGCGGTGCGCACGTCGACCCCGTCGTCGTGCCGGGTGATCGCGGTGACCGGCGAGCCGGTGCGCACGTCGGGCAGTCGCGCGGTGAGCGCGTCGACGTAGGTGGCCGAGCCGCCGACGACGGTGCGCCAGGTCGGCGACCCGGAGACGCTGAGCATGCCGTGGTGCTCGAGGAAGGCGAAGAGGTGGCGGGCCGGGTAGTCGAGCGAGTCCTCGTCACCGGAGGACCAGACGCACGAGACGAGCGGCAGCGCGAAGTGGGCGACGAAGTAGCGCGAGAAGCCGTGCCGGTCGAGGAACTCGCCCCACGTCGGGTCGTCCGTGGCGCCCGCGTCGTGGAGCAGGGCCCGGGCGGCGCGGTGGAAGCGCGGGATCTCGGTGAGCATGCGCACGAAGCGCGGGTCGAGCGCCCGCCGCGGCTGGGCGAGCACCGCGCCCGCGCCGCGGCCACCGGCCCACGACAGGCCGCACCCGTCACAGGTGATCGACATGCTCATCTCGGTCGGCCGGGTCGGCACGTCGAGCTCGCGGAAGAGGCGCAGCAGGTGCGGGTAGGTGCGCTCGTTGTGGACGATGAACCCGCTGTCCACCCGCAGGCTGCCCCCGTCGCTCGTGGGCACCGTGTGCGTGTGGGCGTGCCCGCCGAGCCGGCTGTCGGCCTCGTAGAGGGTGACGTCGTGGGTGCGGGCCAGAACGTGCGCGGCCGTCAGGCCGGAGACGCCCGCGCCGACGACGGCGGCGCGCGGACGCCCGGTGGACGATGGGTCGCGGTGGTCGGTCACGGCGGGACTCCTGCGGTGGACGGGGACGAAGGGGGCGACTCTCGAAGAGGGCGACTCTCGAAGGGGGTTCGGCGCCACCCGCGTCCAAAGATTGTTTAACCTTTGTCCAGACGCTAGAGTGACTTTCGTTCGGTTGTCAAATGTTTGTTCAAGGATGGTTCGACGATGAAGATCACCCGCACGATCACCGTCCCCGGTACCCCTCCGGCGCTCGTGTACGCCTACCTCAGCGACTTCACGACGAGCGAGGAGTGGGACCCGGGCACCCTCGAGACGAAGCTCGTCGAGGGCGACGGCGGGGTGGGCAGCCGCTACCACAACCGCTCGGTCTTCCGCGGGCGGCAGACCGAGCTGACCTACGTGACGGTCGACCTGCAGCCGGGCCGCCTGGTCGTCATGCGCGGCGACAACGACACGGTGGGCGTGCAGGACACCATGTCGATCAGTGCGGGTCCCGACGGCGGTAGCGTGCTCGTCTACGAGGCGGACTTCACCTTCAAGGGCCTCGCCAAGCTGGCCACCCCCTTCCTCCGCGGCCCGCTGCGGCGCCTCGGGGACGATGCCGAGGAGGCACTCACCCGAGTGCTGCCGCAGCTGTAGAGGAGCCCGAGGACCACCGCCCATGTACACGATCAAGCGCGCCGCCGAGCTGACCGGGGTCCCGGCCGCGACCCTGCGCGCCTGGGAGCGCCGCTACGACGTGGTCGAGCCGCAGCGCACCGAAGCCGGATACCGCCTCTACGACGACGAGACGCTGGCGCGGCTGCGCACGATGGCCGAGCTCGTCGCCGACGGCTGGACGGCGAGCAATGCTGCGGCAGAGGCGGGCCGACGCCACAGCGGCACGGGGTCACCCTCCCCCGCACCATCGCCCACCCCCGGCCCGCCCGCCCCCTCGCGGGCGGACGGCCCCCACTTCGAGGCTCCTCCGTCGCACCTCAGCACACCGCCTTCGTCCGGTGACGAGGCGACCCGGCGGCTGCTCGACGCCGCCGCTGCGATGGACCCGGCCGGGGTCGCCGCGGTTCTTGACGAGCGATTCGCCACCGGCTCCTTCGAGGCGGTCGTCGACGACTGGCTGATGCCCGCCCTCGTCGAGCTCGGCGAGGCCTGGGCCGACGGCCGGCTCACCGTTGCGGGGGAGCACCTCGTCGCACACACCGTGCTGCGACGGCTCGCTGCCGCCTTCGACGCCGCCGCCAGCAGGGTCGGCGGGCCACGGGTGGTCGTCGGCCTGCCCGCCGGGGCGCACCACGAGCTCGGCGTCTTCGCGTTCGCAGTGGCCCTGCGTCGGCTGGGCGTCGACGTCGTCTACCTGGGCGCCGACCTGCCGACCGACGCCTGGACCGCGGCTCTGACGGCCCACACCGCGCGGTGCGTGGTCATCGGCGTGCCGCGGCGCCCGGACGCCCGCACGGCCAGCACGCTCGCCAAGACCCTGGCCGACCACCACGGGGTGACCGTCTGCGTGGGCGGCAGCCACCAGGACGACGTCGACGCCGCCACACGCCTCGGACACGCCGTCGGGCCCGCCGCCGCGGAAGTGAGCCGGCTCCTGCGGGGCCGCCGCCGGCGCCCGGCCCCTGCGTAGACTCCGCAGGCCATGAGCACCCTGCAGACCCTCGACCGCGGCCTCGAGGCGATCGAGATCATCTCGCGGCGCACGAGCGGCACCTCACCGGCGGCGCTCGCCGACGAGCTCGGGGTGCACCGCGCCGGGGCCTACCGGGTGCTAGCAACCCTCGAGCAGCGGCACCTGGTCGCCAAGGGGAGCGACGGTCTCTACCGCCTCGGGTCCGGCGCCCTCGCCTACGCGGGGCGGTTCATGAGCCAGTACCGCGTAGCCGCGCAACCGCTCGTGCAGGACCTCGCCGACGACACCGGGTGCACGGCCTTCGTCTCGATCGCCGACCGTGACGAGTCGGTCGCCATCGCCGTGGCCGAGCCGAGCGTCCGCAGGGCCATCGGCATCAGCTACCAGATCGGGACCCGCCATCCCTTGAGCTCGGGTGCCGACGGCATCGCGATCCTGGCCCAGCGACCGCCGCGACCCGACGACCCCGAGGCCGTGCAGACCGCTCGCGCCGACGGACACGCCCTCTCCGACGGACAGATCCAGCCCGGCGCGCTCGGCCTGGCCATTGGCACCGGCAGCATCGCCGACGACGTCGAAGGCGCCGTCGGCGTCATCCGCCTGGGCCGTCCCGGCGACCTCGACGTGGCGACCCTGCTCCCCTTCGTCCAGCACGCTCGCGAGGCCGTCACCCACCTCTGAGACCCCGATCGGCGGTGGTCACGCGGCACCCACACCCGCTAGCCTGTGCGCTGAGCGCACACTCTGATCCGCTCTCCGCACAACGACGTGAAGGACAGCCCATGGCCCACTACCGCCAGGTCGGACCCGTGCCGGGCAAGCGGCACACCCTCTTCAAGGACGCCGACGGCCGGATCCTCTCCGAGGAGCTCATGGGCGAGGAGGGCTTCAGCTCCGACAGCTCGCTGCTCTACCACCGGCACATCCCGTCGAGCATCGTCGGGGCGCGGCCGTGGGAGCTGCCCGACCAGACGCTCACGCCCAACGAGCCGCTGCTCCCCCGGCACCTCAAGCTGCACGACCTCTTCACCGACGAGCAGGCCGCGACCAACGATGCGGTGACCGGGCGCCGGCTCGTCCTCGGCAACGGCGACGTGCGCATCTCCTACGCCCACGTCGGCCTCACCTCGCCGCTCTACAAGAACGCCATCGGGGACGAGTGCGTCTACGTCGAGCGCGGGTCGGCGCTGCTCGAGACGCAGTTCGGCGCGCTCGAGGTGGCCGAGGGCGACTACGCGATCATCCCCCGCGCGACGATTCACCGGTGGGTGCTGCGCGAGGGCGAGACCGCGCGCCTCTACGCCATCGAGGCGAGCAGCCACATCGCCCCGCCGAAGCGCTATCTCTCGCGCTACGGCCAGCTGCTCGAGCACGCGCCCTACTGCGAGCGCGACCTGCGCGGCCCGACGCAGCCGCTGCTCGTCGACGCGCAGGACGTCGACGTGCACATCAAGCACCGCGGGCGCGGCCCGAGCGGCATCACCGGCACGATCCACACGGTGCCCGAGCACCCCTTCGACGTCGTGGGCTGGGACGGGTGCCTCTACCCCTATGTCTTCAACATCCGCGACTACATGCCGATCACGGGCAAGGTGCACCAGCCGCCGCCGGTCCACCAGGTCTTCGAGGGCCACAACTTCGTCATCTGCAACTTCGTGCCGCGCAAGGTCGACTACCACGAGCTCGCCGTGCCGGTGCCGTACTACCACTCCAACGTCGACAGCGACGAGATCATGTTCTACGTCGACGGTGACTACGAGGCGCGCAAGGGCTCAGGCATCGGCAAGGGGTCGATCTCGGTGCACCCCGGCGGGCACGCGCACGGCCCGCAGCCGGGCGCCGTCGAGGCATCGCTCGGCGCGGAGTACTTCGACGAGACGGCCGTCATGGTCGACACCTTCCGCCCGCTCGACCTCGGCGAGGGCGGCGTGGCCGTCGACGACGGGGTCTACGCGCGGTCGTGGACCGGCGGGCGATGGGTGGGTGACGCATGAGCGCCGTGCCCGAGCAGTTCGTCGCGTTCTTCGACGACGCCGCGACCTTCCCGCCCGGGCTCGCGCCCGTGACGCAGGCCGTGACCGACCACGTCGCGCGCCGCTCGACGCTCCTCGACAGTGCTGTGGGTCCGGCCGTGCTGTCGCTGGCGGACCTGCCGGAGGCACGCCGGGTCGCGGCCGGCCTCGACCTCTCCGGTGGTCCGGTCGAGGTCTCCGTGGTCACCCCGGCGGGCCGGCTCCACGAGGCGCTCGACGTGGCGAAGGGGGTGACCCCCGAGCTGCAGGTCGTGGCCGTGGAGCTCAAGACGGCCCCCGACGACCGGTCGGTGTGGGAGGCCCAGATCGCCGAGGCCGCAGCGGTGACCGACCTGCCGGTCTACGTGGAGCTGACGGCAGCCCAGGTCTCGCAGGGCGCCCTCGACCTGCTGGCGGGGACCCCCCTTCGGCTGAAGTACCGGACGGGCGGGATCGAGGCGCACCTCTTCCCCACCCCGCAGGAGCTCGGCGACGTGCTCGTCGCCGCGGTGACCGCCGGGCTGCCCTTCAAGCTCACGGCGGGGCTGCACGAGGCGGTGCGCTACACCAACGCCGACACGGGCTTCACCCACCACGGCTTCCTCAACATCGCGCTGGCCACGCAGGCCGCGCGCGCCGGCGAAGACCGCGGGGTCGTCGCCGGCTGGCTCGCCGAGACCCACCCGGTGCGACTCGGCGAGGCCGTGGCCGCCTCCGACGGCGCCTGGCGCGCCTCCTTCACCAGCTTCGGCACGTGCAGCGTCGGCGAGCCCGCCGAGAGCCTGCACCGACTCGACCTCTTCCCCGCCCTCTGACGACAGGACGCTCCATGACGACTGCGGCACAACGACTTGCGACCGAGGGCTTCGGCCCCGACAACCTGCCCTACGGCTCCTTCTCCCCCGCCGGCGGTGAGCCGCGGCTGGGCGTGCGCCTCGGTGACGTGGCGATCTCGCTGCGTGACCTCGTGCCGGCCGTGGCCGGCGCGGGTGGCCCCGCGCTGGCGCTCGAGGTGGGCGACGCGGCGTCGGCGGACGACCTCGACACGCTGCTCGCCGCCGGCCACACGGTGTGGCAGCCGCTGCGCGCCTGGCTGCAGGAGGTCGTCACGACCGACGGGCTCGATGGCATCGTCGCGGCGGTGTCGACGCCGGTGTCCGAGGTGACGATGCACATGCCCTTCACCGTCGCCGACTACGTCGACTACTACGCGTCGGAGCAGCACGCGAGCAACATCGGGCGCATGTTTCGCCCGGACCAAGCGCCGCTCCTGCCCAACTGGAAGCACCTGCCCGTCGGCTACCACGGCCGCGCCGGCACCGTCGTGCCGTCGGGGACCGACGTGCCGCGGCCCAAGGGGCTGCGGCCCGAGGAGGGCGGGACCCCGAGCTTCGGTCCGTCGCGCCGACTCGACATCGAGGCCGAGATGGGCTTCGTGGTCGGCGGGTCCGCACCCGACGGCGAGGTGTCCGTCGCGCGGGCCGCGGCCGAGCACCTCTTCGGTGTCGTGCTCTTCAACGACTGGTCGGCGCGCGACATCCAGGGCTTCGAGTACGTGCCGCTCGGCCCCTACCTCGGCAAGTCCTTCGCCTCGTCGATCTCGCTGTGGGTCGTGCCGTGGGACGCGCTGGCCGCCGCCCGGGTCGCCCCGCCGGCGCGTGAGCACGCCCTCGCGGAGTACCTCGACGACACGGGCCGGGACTGGGCCCTCGACATCACGATGGAGGTCGAGCTCGACGGCGAGGTCGTCTCGCACCCGCCCTACCGCACGATGTACTGGACCGCGCCGCAGATGGTCGCGCACATGAGCGTCAACGGCGCCTCGCTCCGGCCCGGTGACTTCTTCGGGTCCGGCACCGTCTCGGGTGACGAGCGCGACCAGCGCGGCTCCTTCATGGAGCTGTCGTGGGGCGGCAAGGAGCCGCTCGTGCTCGCCGACGGACGCGAGCAGCGCTTCCTCGAGGACGGTCAGACCGTCGTGCTGCGCGGCCACGCGCCCGGCGCCGACGGGTCGGTCATCGACCTCGGCGAGTGCGTGGGGACAATCCTGCCGGCGAGGTGACGGCGGGGGCGTCTAGATTGACGCGGTGACCACCACCGAGCGCTTGCACGCGCGTCTGATCAAGCGCGACCTCGAGGCGGAGGCCGAGCTGCCGGAACCCGTGCGGCGCAACGTGCCGGGCAACACCGTTCGGCTCGTCGGGGCCAACGCCCTGCAGTCCTCGGGCGACCAGATGGTCAACGCCTCGACGGTCCTGCCATGGCTCTTCCACGCCATCGGTGTGCCGGCCGCGCTCACCGGCGCCCTCGTGCCGATCCGCGAGTCCGGATCGATGCTCCCCCAGGCCTTCCTCACCCCCCTCGTCATCAAGGTCCGCCAGCGCAAGCTCGTCACGCTCGTCGGCGCCCTCGTCCAGGCCCTGTCCGTCGCCGTCATGGCCGTCACCGCCGCGATCGGCAGCGGGCTCGCCGCGGGCCTGACGATCATCGTCGCGCTCGCGGTGTTTTCCCTCGGTCGGTGCCTGACGTCCATCGCCTCCAAGGACGTGCAGGCCAGGACGGTGCCGAAGGGAGAGCGCGGCCAGATCAACGGCCTCGCCACGACCGCCTCCGGTCTCGTCGCCATCACCCTCGGCCTCGCCGTTCGCGCCCTCGGCGAAGGCCTCGACGCGCAGACGCTCGCGGCGATTCTCGGCATCGGGTCGGTGCTGTGGGTGCTCGTGGCGCTCGTGTGGTGGAGCGTGCACGAGCCGGTGGATGCCCCTTCGAGACGGTCGCAGAGCGACCTCCTCAGGGACCGGGGCGAGGGCGAGGGTGAAGAGGAGCAGGACAACTGGTTCGCGCAGACGCTCACCCTGCTGCGCGAGGACGCGACCTTCCGCTCCTTCGTCACGGTCCGCAGCTTCCTGCTCGTCTCCTCGCTCAGCCCGCCCTTCATCGTCACCCTCGCGGTGCAGGCGGGGGCGCCGGCGCTGACCGGCCTTGGTGGCTTCATCATCGCCTCGGGTCTGGCCGCGCTCCTCGGCGGACGAATCTTCGGACGCATGGCCGACCGCTCGAGCAAGCGCCTGATGACGACCGGCGCTGCTCTGGCCTCCCTCGTGCTGCTCGTCCTCGTGCTGCTCGACACGTTCCTCGACCTCGACGGCGACAGCCTGGCGACCTATGCGATCTTCGTCGCCGCCTACTTCCTCGTGACGATGCTGCACACCGGCGTGCGCGTCGGGCGCAAGACCTATGTCGTCGACATGGCCGAAGGTGACCAGCGCACGACCTATGTCGCCGTCTCCAATTCCGCGATGGGCGTCGTCCTGCTACTCGTCGGCGCGATCAGCTCGGCCATCGCCGGCTTCGGCGTCATCTGGGCACTGCTCTTCCTCGCGGGTCTCGGCGTCCTGGGTGTCGTCACCTCCCGCCGCCTGCCCGAGGTCGAAGGCCTGGCGTGACGTCCCCCGGCGGCGTGCGCATGGCCTCCCCGCAGGGCCGCCTGCTGCTGGTGATGACGATCCTCGGGTCCGGCATGGCGGGTATCGACGCGACGATCGTCAACGTCGCCCTGCCGCAGATCGGGCGCTCCTTCGACTCCCCCTTCGCCACCCTGCAGTGGGTCGTGACCGGCTATGCGCTCACTCTGGCGGCCTTCATCCTCCTCGGCGGTTTGCTCGGTGACCGGCTCGGCCGCCAGCGGGTCTTCGTGCTGGGCGTCGCATGGTTCACCGCTGCCTCGCTCGCGTGCGGGTTCGCGCCCACCGCCTGGACTCTCGTCGCCGCACGGGTCGTGCAGGGCGTCGGCGGCGCCCTGCTCACGCCCGCCAGCCTCGCGCTCCTCCAGTCGATGATCGTCCGCGAGGACCGGGCACGAGCCATCGGTGCGTGGGCTGGTCTGGGCGGCGTCGCGATGGCGGTCGGGCCCTTCGTCGGTGGCTGGCTCGTCGACGTCGCGTCGTGGCGCTGGGTCTTCCTCATCAATCTGCCGATCGCTGCGGTCACGCTGGCCATCGCGGCACGCCTGCCGAGGCCCGCTCCGACGGACCGGTCGCAGCAGGCCCCCCTCGACGTCATCGGCGCGGGGCTGGGTGTCGTCGCGCTCGCCGGCACGACGTATGCCCTCACCGCTGCAGGCGAAGGGGGACTTCCCCCCTTCGCCGTCGTGGCCGCGGTGGTCGGGGTCGTCGCCGCGGTCATCTTCGTCGCCCACGAGCACCGCACGACGGCACCGATGCTGCCGTTGGGGATCTTCCGGTCGCGCACCTTCTCGACCGTCACCGTCGTGACCTTCCTCGTGTACGGCGGCATGGGGGTCGTCTTCCTGCTTCTCGTGGTCCAGCTGCAGGTCGTCGCCGGCTGGTCGCCGATCGCCTCCGGCATCGCCTCGCTGCCCACGACCCTGCTCATGATGATCGGCTCGAGCCGCGCGGGCGCCCTCGGCGAGCGCATGGGGCCGCGCCTGCCGATGTCCGTCGGGCCGATCGTCATGGCCCTCGGGATCGTCCTGCTGCTGCGCACCGGGCCGACCACCGACTACGTGCTCGACGTGCTGCCGGGGGTCGTCGTCTTCGGTCTCGGCCTGACCCTGATGGTCGCTCCGCTCACCGCCACGGCCCTGTCGAGCGCGCCCGACGAGCACGCCGGTCTCGCGTCCGGCATCAACAACGCCGTCGCCCGCGCCGGGGGTCTGCTCGGCGTCGCGGCAGTGCCACCGCTGGCCGGGCTCACCGGACGTGTCGTCGAGGACCCGGCCGCCTTCGACGCCGGATTTCGCACCGCGATGCTCGCCTGCGCCGTCGTCATCGCCGGCGGCGGGTTGCTCGCCGGAGCCGCCCTGCGGGGCCGTACCGTGGAGCGGTGACTGGTAACACGCGCGACATCGAGGCCGGCGTCCACCGCGACTTCCGGGAGGAGATGTCCTACGGGTCCTACCTGGCGCTCGACACCCTCCTCGACGCGCAGCGCCCGGTGAGCGAGCACCACGACGAGATGCTCTTCATCGTCCAGCACCAGACGTCGGAGCTGTGGCTCAAGCTCGTGCTGCACGAGACGCGTTCTGCCATGGCGCTCCTCGCCGCCGACGAGATGCGCATGGCGCTCAAGCGGATCGCGCGAGTGAAGCACATCCAGCGCACGCTCACCGACCAGTGGTCGGTGCTCGCGACCCTCACGCCGACGGAGTACCAGGAGTTCCGACCCTTCCTCGGGCACGCGTCGGGCTTCCAGTCCTGGCAGTACCGCGCGGTCGAGTTCGCCCTCGGCAACAAGCACGCCGGCATGCTCCCGGTCCATGCCAGCGACCCCGAGGCGCACGCCGTGCTCAGCGAGCTGCTCGAGGCGCCGAGCCTCTACGACGAGTTCCTCCGCCACCTCTCCCGCCGCGGCTACCCGATCCCCCAGCGGGTCCTCGAGCGGGACGTCACCACGGCCCACGAGCTCGACCCCGAGCTCACCGCGGTGCTCACCGACATCTACCGCGACGCCGAGCAGCACTGGGACGTCTACGAAGCCTGCGAGGAGCTCGTCGACCTCGAGGACAACTTCCAGCTGTGGCGCTTCCGCCACCTCAAGACGGTGCAGCGCACCATCGGCATGAAGACGGGCACCGGTGGCAGCTCCGGCGTCGGGTTCCTCCAGCGAGCGCTCGACCTGACCTTCTTCCCCGAGCTCTTCGCGGTGCGGACGGAGATCGGGGCATGAGCGGCGCGGCAGCGGCGCTGCGGGACACGGCAACTCGGCTCGACGCGGCGGATCCCCTTCGCCACACGCGGGACCTCTACCTCCCTTCGCCAGGGCTCGTCGCCTATCTCGACGGCAACTCGCTGGGGCGCCCCCTTCGCGCCACCGCGGAACGGATCGCCGAGCTCGTCGCCGGCGCCTGGGGCACGCGGCTCATCCGGTCGTGGGACGAGCAGTGGATGGACCTGCCGCTGCGGCTCGGCGACCGCATCGGCGAGGTCTGCCTCGGCGCGGCGCCCGGCCAGACCGTCGTCGGCGACTCCACGACGGTGATGCTCTACAAGCTCTTGCGCGCGGCCGTGGCCGCGGCCGGGCCGCAGCGGCCCGAGATCGTCCTCGACACCGAAAACTTCCCGACCGATCGCTATGTGGCAGAAGGCATCGCGGCCGAGACCGGCGCCGAGCTCGTGTGGCTCGAGCCGGACCCGGCGAAGGGGGTCACCCCCGACCTCGTCGCCGGCGCCCTGACCGGTCGCACCGGTGTCGTCCTGCTCTCCCACGTCGCCTACAAGTCCGCGTGGATCGCCGACCTGCCCGAGATCACCCGGCTCGCCCACGACGCCGGTGCGCTGGTGCTGTGGGACCTGTGCCACTCCGTCGGCGTCGTGCACAGCGACCTAGACGCGCACGGCGTCGACCTCGCGGTGGGGTGCACCTACAAGTTCCTCGGTGGTGGGCCGGGGGCACCCGCCTTCGGCTACGTCGCGGCACGGCACCAGGAGTGGCTGCGGCAGCCGATCCAGGGGTGGATGGGCCACGCCGAGCCCTTTGTCATGGGGCCGGGCTACGCGCCGGGCGCCGGCATGCGCGGCTTCATCTCCGGCACTCCCCCGGTGCTCGGCATGGTCGGCATCGAGGACACCGTCGACCTCATCGAGTCGGTGGGGCTGGATGCGGTGCGGGACAAAGCCGCTCGGCTCGGGCGCTTCGTCATCGAGTCGGTCGACGGGCTGCTCGGCGACCACGGCGTGCGGGTGGTCTCCCCACTCGACGACGAGCTGCGGGGCGGGCACGTGACATTGGCCCACCCGCGCTTCCGCGAGGTCTACCCCGTGCTGTGGGACCGCGATGTGGTGCCGGACTTCCGCGAACCCGACGGGATCCGGCTCGGCCTGTCGCCGCTCAGCACGAGCTATGGCGAGGTGGCCGAGGCGCTCGTCATGGTCGACGAGGTGCTGCGCGCCGGGTGATCGCGGCGAGCACCGAAGGCCAATGCGGCGAGCGCGGGTCGACGACGTCGAAGTGGTCTGCTCCGGGGAGCACGCTGCGCTCCCATCCGGCCGACTGGCGGAGGGGGACGGTCACGTCGGCGTCGCCGTGCACGATCGTGATGCCCTGTGCCGCAACGTCATTGGTTCTTTGTGGAGGCATTGCGTCCCGCAGGCGAAGGGGGTCGAGGCGGGCGTAGATCTCGGGAGCCTGCGCAGGCGTGGCGCCGATCCAGTCGCGCACGGCGTCGGTGCCGAGGCGGTCGTCGACCGCCTCGTCGAGATCGGCGACGGGGGCCAGGGCGACGACGGGGACCGGGGGCAGCGTGGGCGTGAGCGCGCGCCAGAGGACCAGGGTGCCGCCGGCGCTGTGGCCGACCCAGGCGGCGACGTCGTGACCGTCGGCTCGCAGGCGCGCGTCGAGGGCGGTCAGGTCGGCGGTCGTCGCCTCGGGATCGCCCGGCACGCGGCGGTACTCGGCCAGGGCCACGCGCCAGCCGGCTGCCACGAGCGCGCGCGCCATGGGTCGGGCGTGGGTGCGGTCGACGCCGGGGCGGAAGTAGCCGCCGTGGACGACGACGAGGGTGCGGACGGCGGTGTGCGCGGCACCGTCGGGGGCCGCGCCGTCGGAGGCGGCGCCGTCGGAGGCCGCGCTCGTCGGCGGCTCGTGGATCTCGACCACCTGGTCCGGCAGGTCGCCGTAGGCGAGCAGGGTCACCGGTTCGACGGGGTGAGGCGGGCCCCCTTCGCCCTGGAGGCGGGTGAGGGTCTCGTCCTCGGTCTCGTCGTCGACAGCCACGACCTCACCCTCCCACGCGGCGCTCGGGTCGTGGAGGGGGTTGATGCTCCTATTGATTGTCAAGCGGCGGTGAGCCAGGCGCGGTAGGCGTTGGCGAGGTCGTCGTCTCGTCTGGTGCCTCGTTCGAGGGTGGAGATGCGTGCGGGCCAGACGCCGAAGTGTTGGGCGGCGCTGGTCAAGGTGATGTTCTTGGCCTGTCTCATCGGTCGTAGGTCGTCGATGGCGGGCACGGTGATGGTCCGGGTGAGGTATTTGAAGATCTCGCGGGCGATGGCTCGCTTGAGGCGGCGCAGGATCTCCTTGCTGGAGCGGCCTTTGTCGCGTTGTCGCTGGACGTAGCCGCGGGTCTGGGCGTGGCTGACCACGCGCACCAGAGCGATGCGGTGTAGTGCGCTGTTGGCCGCGCGGTCTCCTCCTCGCGACAGCCGGTAGCGGTTGGTTTTGCCCGAGGATGCGGGTACGGGCGCAGTCCCACACAGCGCGGCGAACGACGCCTCGTGGCTGAGGCGTTCGGGGTTGCCCCCGGCGGTGATCAGCAGTTGTGCTGCGGTGTCCGGGCCGACGCCGTGGGCGCCGAGCAGGCCGGGGTTGAGCGTGCGGACGATGGCCGTGATGTCGGCTTCGAGGTCGCTGGCCTGCTCGTCCAAGAAGGCGTGGCGGGCGGCGAGGTCTTTCATCGCTCGCAGCACGGCGCCACCGACCAGGTCATCCCGGTTGGGGCGACAGCGAGCGAGTGTCTCGACCAGTCGAGCGTTGTTCAGGTCGCGGTACTTCTCCCGGATGCCGTCGGGGGCGGTGATCAGGAGTTGTTGGATCTGGTGGATCGTCGCGGTGCGGGCCTTGACGGCTGAGCGTCGCGCGGTGTGCAGGGCGCGCAGACCGAGGATCTTCTCGTCCTTGGGCGCCGAGGTCGATCGCCCCGACAGCACGGCGCGGGCTGCGTGGTAGGCGTCGATGGGGTCGGACTTGCCTTGTTTGCGGCGCACGGTCTTGTCGGGTCGCAGGACTTCCCGCACGTCCATACCGGCCGCGGCGCAGGCCCGGGCGATGCCTGCCCCGTAGGAGCTGGTGCCCTCGATCCCGACACGCTCGATCACGCCATGGGCCTGAAGGAAGTCGGTCGCTGCGCGGTACCCGGCGAGCGTGGTGAGGAATTCTTCGTCGGCGACATCGCGCCCTACAACGGTCACCACGGCCACGTGGATGGTGTCGGCGTGGGTGTCGATGCCGCCGACGACCTCCTCCACGGCTTCGTGGTCTGGGTATGTCGGTGCTGCTGCTGTCATGCTGGAAGCGCCCTTCTCGGCTGTCGTCGACTGGGTGACGTCGGCCGTGGGCGGTCAGACAGGACACTGGTGAGGAACTGCCAAGCTCTTATCAGGTCATGACCGCCCCGGCCGGCGGCGAGCCCGAGGGGCCGGACAGATCAACTGGAAGGCAACCCAACAGGGCGCCAGTCGGAGGGTGAGTCACGACCCCTCGGACCCTGATTCCATCATCAGTGTCGGTGGTGGCACGTACGGTCATGGATTGGATCAGGGGACCGGCAGGTGTGGGATGGCCGCCGGACGAGATGCCGAAGGGGGTTGAACTCTCGAACACATGTTCGATAGAGTGGGGTCATGGGACAAGCATCGACGCTTGAGACGCGACTGGCGGACCACGTGTCCGCGGTCGACCTCGTGCGTCTGCGTCGCCCCATCGAGATGCCCCCTCCGTCGCTGGACATCCTGATGCGACAGGCCCAGCACCAGGTGGGCCAGATGATGCAGGCGCTCATCGAGCGACCCGAAGACCTGACCGACCTGCGCGGGCACATCGGTGAGGTCGAGCGGCTCTCCCGCCGGGTCGATGCGCTCAAGTTGAGGCTGACCGCGCGGGCCGCGAGCACCGGTGCGACCGGTGTGGCCGGGCACACCGACACGGGGTCGTGGTTGGCCGGCGCGACCGGCAGCGACCGCACCACGTCGGCCAGCGACGCGATGCTGGCCGAGGCGATGGGTGATGCCGAGCGTGATGCAGCGGGTGGCTCGGGAGGCGCCGGGGGCGGTCCGGGCGCAGCCGGCGACCCGGGAGACGCGGGAGACGCGGGAGACGCAGCGAAGGATCGCAGCCGCGCCGGACGTGGGCCGCGCCTGACCCTCACGGCTGCCGCTCTCGACGCGGGCACGATCAGCGCCGCCCACGCCAAGGTCATCCTGCGCGGCCTCGACGACCTGCCCGAGGGGGTCACGACCGACCAGCGCCGGGCCTGCGAGGCCGAGCTGCTGCGGCTGGCGGCCAACCGCTCCCCGAGTCAGTTGCGACGTGCGGCGCGTCGGGTGCTCGAGACCTACGAGCCTGACGAGGCCGTCGTCGACCAGCACGAGGACGACCTCGTGGCCCGCGAGGAGGAGGCGGCCCGCGAGCGCGCCGCCTTCTGGGTCAAGGACAACCGCGACGGCACGATGACCGGGCAGTTCACCGTGCCCTGGGTCTCCGGGATGATGCTCAAGAAGGTCATCGACGCCATGACCGCACCGCGCCGCCGCACGACCGACGGACCGGGCGATGCCCACGAGTCGGGCGGTGCCGGCGGTTCGGGCGGCGTTGGCGGGTCTGGCAGGGCTGCGGAGCAGCTCTCCCCCTCCGACCGCAGCCTCGACTGGCAGCACCGACGGGGGCTGGCCTTCGCCGACCTGCTGATGCGCATCCCCACCGACCACCTCCACTCCAAGGTGTCGGCGACCATGCTCATCACGACCCGGGTCGACGACCTGCTCGCCGGCCTGCTCGACGAGGGGCTCGTCCCCGCGGGCACCCGAGTCGGCTCGACCGATGTCCACGACGTCATCAGCGCCGGCACGGCGCGACGACTCGCCTGCGGTGCGGGCCTGCTGCCGACGGTTCTCGACGGCGACTCGATCCCGATCGACCTGGGGCGGCAGCGCCGCCTCTTCACCGACAACCAGCGGATGGCCCTGGCCACTCGCTACGACGAGTGCGCCGCCGAGGGTTGCGACCGGCCCTTCGCGTGGACCGAGATCCACCACCTCCGGCCGTGGGAGGCCGGCGGGCTCACCGACCTCGACAACGCCGCACCTCTGTGCGGCACCCATCACCACATGATCGACAGCGCGCTGTGGCGCCATGTCGTCACACGCCTGGGCAACGGCACGGTCTCGCTCGCCTTCCACCGGCGGACGTAGACGCTCCTGCCCCGCCCCGCCGATCCGACGGCGTACCCATCTGACCGGGCACGTGACCCGACGGCGCACTCGACCTGACCGCCGTACGGTGGTCCTATGCCGCACGTGGTGCCGGTCGTGGTCCGGCTCGGGTACTTCCTCCTCCATGCCTCCGTCCTCTTCGTGCTCGGCTACACCGCGATCGACCGGACCGGGGTCCCGGCGCTCGTCGCCGTCCTTGGCCTCGTGCTCGGGTCCGGCGTCGCCTTCGCCTGGGCGGCGCACGACGCCTGGCGGGGCCAGTCGCTCCGCGTCGCTCTGGTCCGCTGGGCGGTGGTCTCGTGCATCTACGGACTGGTGCTCTTCGCCGTCCCAGTGACGATCGGGTTCGCCCTGGGCGGCGTGGAGGCCAAGATCTGGAGCTCGCCGACCTCGGGCATCACCCTCTTCGGCGTCATGGCGTTCGGGCTCACGCTCATGCTCCTCGCCGTCCCTGCCGGCCTGGGCATCGGTGCCGGAGCGATGGCACGGGCGCTCGGCGCGGACTCGACCGCACAGCCGCGCACGACCGCGGGCTGATCCCCTCGCCCCCGCACTCACGCTGACGGCGCGGCTCAGCCGGGGGCGACCTCGTCACCCACGCGGATCTCCCCTTCGCCCATCGGGACCAGTCGGGTACCGAACCACGTCTTCCCGTCCCACCGGCGGTGCTGCGACAGCGTCCGGATGGGTTCCTTGCCCGTCGCGAGGGTCACGGGGTCGATGGTCGTCATGACGCAGCGATCGCACACCTCCGCCGTCCGGAAGCCGAGGTCACCGATGCGCACCGTGGCCCAGCCGTCCTCCGCGAAGGGCTCGTCACCGTCGATGACGACATTGGGCCGGAAGCGCACCATGCTCAGCGGCTCCGGTGGCGCGTCGTCCTGCTCGGCCATCCACTCCTGGAGCCGGGCCAGCGACACCTCGGTGGTCATGAGGAGCGGCCCGGCATCGGCCAGCGACAGCGTGTCGCCCTCGAGCCCGCCGTGGGCGCCCGAGACGCGGCGCACCGACGGGTCCTCCTGCCACACCAGGCGCAGAGGTCGGCCGATGTGATCGCTGATCCACTCGCTGACATCCTGGTCGGCGGGCACCGCGAAGCCCTGACGCGAATGGCTCACCGGCACGGGCGGCAGCCCCAGGGGGATGTCGACGAGGATCGACTCCTCGCCGTCGTGGATGCGGATGGTCTCCTCGTCGACCTGCTGGGCGTGCAGTCGCAGCAGCGAGTGCTCGTCCCGGGCGGTGACCTTCTCGCCGCTCGGGTCGACCAGACCCCACCGGCGGTCGCCCTCGATCCCCCAGGGCTCGACCCGTGCTGACTCGACGTCCGAGCCGCCGAGGGACTTGACCGGGTAGAGCCGCAGCTGGGTGACGCGCATGCCCCCGATCCTACGAGCCCCGAGCTCACGCCCGGCGGGCGTGCTCCGTGGCCAGCAGGTCGAAGAGCTCCGTCGGGGAGGCGGCGATCGTCGGTGAGAGGGTGCGGGTCTCCCCGGAGGTCAGGCGCAGCGTCACCGCGGGACGCGAGGCGACCTCGTCGCGCTCGACGGCGGCGATCTCCTGCCACCCGATCCAGGCCGCCCCCTCGTCACGCAGCCACACGCCGCGCGTGCCGCTCACCCGAAGCTCGAGCGCGGGCCGGATCAGCCGCCACACGGCCACCGGGATCCCCACCGCGCCGAAAAAGGCGAGCAGGGCCACACCGAGCATCCGCAGCAGACCCTGGCCGCCACCCACGAGGCACTGGCCGATGACCGCGAAGCCCACGCAGAACATCAGCACGAAGACCATGCCCGTGCGCACGGTCCGGAACTCCAGCTCGTCGCCACGGGACAGTCGGGAGGCGTGGTCGGTGCTCATGGGGGACATCGTCCCCCACGCGTGTCAGGCCCCGATCGGCACGTCGTCGGTGCTGATCTCCTCGGCCCCGGGCACGCCGTCCGGCAGGTGGGTGTCGCCGGCGCGCCGGAGCGCGAACCAGCCGCCGAAGAAGGCCGCGAACATCCCCCCGTCGGCATCCTTGACCTCGATCTGGGCGCAGTGACCCGACTGGACGCGGAAGGCGACGGCCCCCGACGTCGTCAGCCCGTCCTTGAGGTAGAGCACGTGCTTGCCGGACGGGATGTCGAACTGCACCGACGAAGCGCTCCCGTCGAGGACTCCCAGCTCGACGCCGCCGAGCATGACCCGCTTGCCCGCCAGGTGCTCCGGACTGATCGTGCCGGTGCTGATCTCGACTGCTGCGCCCATCGTGGGACCTCCTGGATCGACTCCGGGCCGGGCACCGGCCCTGCACCCATCATGTCCCCCGACCGCGGCGCCTGTCTGCACCGTGACACCTGTCATTGCGCAGTCGTGACATCGGGGCATGGTGCCCCCGCCCCCTTCGCGACGATCGTTGGGGCATGACGACAACGACCACGGGCCCGCAGCGGCCACCCACCCCGACCGTCACCGACGGCATCCGGCTCGAGGGGGTGACGAAGTCCTTCCGTGCCGGCCGGGAGACCGTGCGCGCGGTCCGCGGCGTGGACCTGACGATCTCCCCCGGCGAGGTCGTCGCGGTGCTCGGGCCCAACGGCGCCGGCAAGACGACGACTCTCGACATGATCCTCGGCCTCACCGAGCCGACGTCGGGGCGGATCACCTCCTTCGGCTCCTCGCCGCGCCGCGCCGTGCACGAAGGGAGGGTCTCGGCCGTGCTGCAGACCGGCGGCCTGCTGCACGACCTCACCGCCCGCGAGACGGTCCGGATGATCGCCTCGACCTTCCCGCAGCACCGACCGGTCGACGAGGTCATCGAGCAGGCCGGGCTCGCCGGCCGCTCCGGTCGCCGCGTCTCGAAGCTCTCCGGCGGAGAGCAGCAGCGGCTGCGCTTCGCATTGGCCCTGCTGCCCGACCCCGACCTGCTGATCCTCGACGAGCCGACGGCGGGCATGGACGTGGCCACCCGGCGCGAGTTCTGGCGGACGATGCACACCGATGCCGGCGCGGGCCGGACGGTGCTCTTCGCCACCCACTACCTCGAGGAGGCGGACGACTTCGCCGACCGCATCGTCCTCATGGCCGACGGCCGCGTGGTCGCCGACGGGACGACCGAGGAGATCCGGGCGCGTGCCAGCGGCCGGACGGTGAGCGCCGACATCCGCAGGGGGGATGTCGGCGCCGCCGCCGAGCGGCTGCGCGGGATCGAGGGGACCTCGTCGGTCACGGTGAGCGGTGAACGCGTCACCGTGATCGGCGAGGACTCCGACCAGCTGGCCCGGGTGCTCCTCACCGAGCTCGACGGCAGCAACCTCGAGGTGACGACGGCGTCCTTGGACGCGGCCTTCCTCGCGATCACCGGTGAGCACGTCGAGCAGGAGATGCAGTCATGAACCCCACAATCGTCATGCTCGAGCTGAAGCGGATGGCCCGCGACTACGTCGGCCTGTTCTTCATCGCGGGGCTGCCGGCCTTCATGTACGTGATCTTCGGCGTCAGCCAGGCCTTCGGCGACCAGGACATCGGCCGCGGCAACGTCTCGCTCTACATCATGATCTCGATGGCGGTCTACGGCGCCGTCACCGCGACCGTGAGCATCGGCGGCGGCGCCGCGGTGGAGCGGATGCAGGGCTGGGGTCGACAGCTGGGGCTGACCCCCCTTCGCGATGCGGCGTACGTCGCGACCAAGGCGGTCGTCGCGCTGGCCATCGCCTGCATCCCGATCGCGCTGATCTACGGCATCGGGGCGACGACCGGGGCGAAGGGGGAGTGGCAGGTCTGGCTCTACAGCGCCGTCATCGTGCTGCTGGGCGCCCTGGTGTTCGCGCTGTACGGGTTGGTCTTCGGCCTCGCCTTCCGGTCGGAGTCGGCGGTGGGTGCGGCGAGCGGTTCGCTCGTGATCTTCGCCTTCCTCGGCAACATCTTCATCCCGCTGTCCGGCGTGATGCTGACGATCGCGAAGTTCACGCCCCTATATGGCTTCGTCTCGCTCGCCCGGTACCCGCTCACGGAGGGCTATGGCATCGACGGCAACGAGACCGTGCACGAGGCATTGTGGATCCCGGTGGCTAACGTGGCCGTGTGGACGATCATCCTGGCGACCCTGACGGTGTTCCTCGTGCGGCGGAGCCGGGGACGGCAGTGACGCAGGCCCGGCAGGACCTCGTCCTCGACAACCCGTGGGAGCGTCACGGGTGGATCCTCGCCGCGATCTGGCTGGTCTTCCTCGCCTTCCCCGCCCTCGGCGTCGTCGAGGAGACCCAGGGCAGGCCCGTCCTGCGGGCGCTGCACCTGGGCCTGCTTCTCGGCTTCGCCGTGGTCTACCTCTGGGCCTTCATCCGTGGGCAGGAGGCGCAGGGGTGCGGCTGGACACGACGGGACCACGTCGTGGTCATCGGCGGCTTCGTGCTCATGGGGGTCATCGCCTGCATCGTCGGCACCCTCATCGGGGCCGAGATCATCGGCGCCGGCGCCTTCATGGCCGCGCTGGCGGCATGGGGGTTCCCGACGGCGCGTCAGGGGCTGATCGGGGTCACCGCGACGCTCGTGGCCTGCGCCGGGCTCCTCCTCGCGACCGGCGAGCTCACCGACCTCTGGCCGCTGCTCGTCATCCCGGCACTGGTCGGCTCCTTCAGCCAGCTGATGCGGGTGCTCACCGACGGCGACGTCAAGCGCGAGCTGCTGCAGCGGGACCTGGCCGTGACGAGCGAGCGCGACCGGGTCGCCCGCGACGTCCACGACGTCCTGGGCCACTCGCTGACGGTCATCTCGCTGAAGGCGGATCTCGCCGAGCGGCTCATCCCGGTGGATCCCGACCGTGCCCGCGAGGAGGTGCGCCAGATCCAGTCGTTGACGCGTCAGTCCCTCGCCGAGATCCGGGCCACCGTGGCCGGGCTGCGCATCGCGCGACTGGCCGAGGAGCTCGACACGGCGGCCGCGGCCCTGCGGGATGCCGGGATCAAGGCCCGGCTGCCCGACGATCCCGACGTCGTCGACCCTGGTCTGCGCATCACCGTGGCCTGGGCGCTGCGTGAGGCGGTGACCAATGTCGTGCGGCACAGCGGCGCCCGACGCGTCGAGGTGTCGTGGGGGCCGACCTGGCTCGACGTGGCCGACGACGGTCGGGGGCTCCGCGGCCGTCGTGAGGGCTCGGGCCTCACCGGACTGCGTGAGCGAGTCGCCCTCGCCGGTGGTCGGATCGAGCTCGCGCACGGGCTTGCGGGCGGCGACGGTCCCGGCACGCGCGTCCGGGTCGTCCTCGGGTCGCAGGCACCCGGATCACCCACAACCACGGAAGGCACGACATCACCACCACCGACGACCGCTCGCACCCCCGCCCCGACGGGCACCGGCGCGCTCCCCCCTTCGAGGCAGCGATGATCCGCGTCCTGCTCGCCGACGACCAGGCGCTCGTGCGGGGTGCGATGGCGGCGCTCCTCGGTCTCGAGGGTGACCTGGAGATCGTCGCCGAGGTCGGATCAGGTGACGAGGTCGTGCCCGCGGCCCTGCGCACCCGTCCGGACGTCGCGGTCCTCGACGTCGAGATGCCTGGGCTCGACGGCATCTCCGCCGCGGCCGAGCTGACCACCCGGCTGCCATCGACGCGAGTGCTCGTGGTCACCACCTTCGGCCGGCCGGGCTACCTGCGCCGTGCCCTCGAGGCGGGAGCCAGCGGCTTCGTCGTCAAGGACACCCCGTCTGACGAGCTGGCCGAGGCGGTGCGCACCGTGGCGAAGGGAGGTCGCGTCGTCGACCCCTCCCTCGCCACCGAGGTCGTCGTCGGCGGGCCCAACCCGCTCACCGACCGCGAGCGCGAGGTGCTCGCCGTCGCCCTCGACGGGCGCTCGGCCGCCGACATCGCGGCCAAGGTCCACCTCTCCCCCGGCACCGTGCGCAACCACCTGTCCTCCGCCATCGGCAAGACCGGCACGAGCAACCGGGTCGAGGCGGCTCGGCGGGCCCAGGACCTCGGCTGGCTCTAGCTCGGCTGGCTCTGGCTCGAGCCCGCGACTACCCGTGGGTCACAATGGGCGCGGCGGTCCCCCTTCCTCCGGGCCGTCCTCCGCCCGCCCTCCCCAGGAGCCACCATGCGACGCACCCGCGTGGCCGCGGCCCTCGCCGCGCTCGTCGTGGGCACCGGCATGCTCGTGGCGTGCGGCGACGACTCGACGACGCAGGCCTGCGATGCCCTCGGTGCCGAGCTCGACTGGGCGACTCCGAGCCGTGACGACGACGAGCGCTTCGAGCTCACCGGCCCCGGGTGGATCGCCGGTGACTCGACCTACTCCGTCCGCCTGCCCGACGAGCGGACCCTGTGGCTCTTCAGCGACTCCTTCATCGGCGAGGTGACCGCCGGTGGTCGCCCGCAGCCCGGGATGGCGATGGTGCACAACGCCCTCGTCGCCGAGGACGAGAGCGGCCGGCTGAGCACCCGCACGGCCGAGGGCCCGGAGTCCTTCTTCCCCGACCCCGACGACGAGACCTACTACTGGGTCCAGGACGCGGCGGTCGAGGGTGACGAGCTGGTCGTCTTCCTGTCGCGGACGCGGCAGGTGGGCGAGCAGGGCTTCGAGTGGAGCCACAACGCCGTCGCCCGGGTCTCGCTGCCCGATCTCGAGGTCACCGAGATCATCGACCCCGGACCCAGCACCGACCACGTCGCGTGGGGCGCAGGCGTGCTGACGACGAGCACGACGAGCTACGTCTACGGCATCGAGGACCTCGGCGACACCAAGCACCTGCACCTCGCGCGCGTGCCCGCGGGCAACCTCACCGACCGCAGTCACTGGGAGTACCGCGCCGACGACGGGTGGACGAGCGACCCCACGCGCAGTGCGCGCCTCACCGACGGGGTGGCCAACGAGTTGAGCGTCAGCCGCTTCCGCGACGGCTACGTGATGATCTCGTCGGACACGTCGCAACCCTTCAGCCCGCGGATCAACGCCTGGACCGCGTGCACGCCCGAGGGTCCGTGGCGTGACCCGCAGACGATCTACGAGACGCCGGAGTCCGGGGTCGGCCGGCACTTCACGTACAACGCGCACGGCCACCCGGAGATCTCCGACGAGGGCGAGCTGCTGATCTCCTACAACGTCAACACCTTCGACTTCGCCGAACTGACCCGCGACCCGACGCTCTACCGGCCGAAGTTCGTCACGCTCGACCTCGAATGAATCACCGGCGCTCGGTGGCGCCGATCCGATCGAGCACCCACGCCCATTCCCACGCGGTCTGCTCCCAGGCGTCGTAGCGACCGGAGCGGCCGCCGTGACCGGCGCTCATCTCGGTGCGCAGCAGGATCGGTCGCTCGCCGTCGTGGTGGGTCACCTCGCGCAGACGGGCCACCCACTTGGCCGGCTCGGTGAAGTAGACCCGGGTGTCGTGGAGCGACGTCGTGGCGAGGATCGCGGGGTACTCGACCGGCGCGACGTTTTCGTAGGGCGTGTAGCCGCGCATGTAGGCGTAGACCTCGGGGTCCTCGAGCGGGTTGCCCCACTCCTCCCACTCGCCGACGGTCAGCGGGAGGTCCGGCCGCAGGATCGTCGTCAGGGCATCGACGAAGGGCACCGCCGCGAGCACCGCCGCGAAGCGCTCGGGGGCGAGGTTGGTGGCCGCACCGACGAGCAGACCGCCGGCCGAGCCGCCTTCGATCGCCAGGCGGTCGCGCGCCACCCACCCGGTCTCGTGGAGGTGCTCTGCGGCCGCGACGAAGTCGGTGAAGGTGTTGCGCTTGGCGAGCATCTTGCCGTCGTCGTACCAGTGCCGGCCCAGCTCGCCGCCACCGCGCACGTGGGCGACGGACCACACGACACCACGGTCGAGGAGCGAGAGCCGGGCGATGGAGAAGTACGGGTCGAAGCTCATCTCGTAGCTGCCGTAGCCGTAGAGCAGCCCGGGGTTGGTCCCGTCCGGGCTCGTGCCGCGGCGCATGACGAGGGAGACCGGGACCTGCGTCCCGTCGGGGGCTGTGGCCCAGGTGCGCTGCTGCTCGTAGTCGGCGAGGTCGACGCCGACGACCGGCTGGCGCTTGAGGACGGTCTCCTCGCCCGTCGCGACGACGACGTCGAGGACCGTGCGCGGACTGACCCATGACTCGTGGACGACACGGATCCGATCGGCGTCGGGGTCGGCGACCGGACCGAGCGCGAGGCTGGCCAGGTCGGCGTCGATGCCCAGCGACCTCGGCTCGGCGTAGTCCCCACCGACGAAGGGGGCGGACCTCGCCACCCGCGGAAGCAGCCGCAGGGTCGGCAGGCCGTCGGCCCGCAGGCTGAGCACGGCGAAGTCGTCGAAGGCGTCGACCCCGACGAAGCGCTCCCCCTCGGCGCGGTCGAGGAGCGGCTGCCACTGCTCGTGGCTCGTCGCGTCGAGCGGTGCCCAGGCGAGGTCGCCCTCGGGCTGGCGCTCGTTGTGGACGATGAGCAGGTGGTCGGCCGCGGGCTCGACGTCGTACTCGACGCCCTCGCGGCGTGGGGCGACGCAGCGCATCGGAGCGGTCGGGTCGTCGGCGTCGAGGAGATGCACCTCGGAGGTGGTTTTGCTGCCGAGGCCGAGCGCGATCCAGCGCTCGTCGCGGCTCGTGCCCAGCCCCATCCAGAAGCGCTCGTCGTCCTCGCGGTGCACGAGGACGTCGGCCTCGCGGGCGGTACCGACCTCGTGGCGCCATACCTCGTGCGGGCGCCACGCGTCGTCGACCGCGACGTGGAAGAGGTGGCGGGCATCGCGGGAGAAGGCCAGCCCGTAGCCGGCACCGGTGATCGCCTCGTCGAGGACCTCCCGGGTAGCGATGTCCATGACCACGACGTCGAAGCGCTCGTCGCCGGTCACGTCGACGGCGTAGGCCATCCGGGAGTGGTCGGCGCTGACCTCGAAGCCCCCGAGCGAGAAGAACTCGTGACCCTCGGCGAGCTCGTTGCCATCGAGGAGGACGACTTCGCCGGGTAGCGGCCGCGAGGGGTCGAGCTCGGGGACCGCGGTGTGATCGGTGAGCGGCGCCCGGCACTGGATCGCGTACTGGCTGCCCTCGACGGTGCGCGAGTAGTACCACCAGTCGCCGGAGGCGACGGGCACGCTGAGATCGGTCTCGAGGGTCCGGCCCTTGATCTCGTCGAAGATCGCCTGCCGAAGCGGGGCCAGGTGCGCCGTGGTCTGCTCGGCGTAGGTGTTTTCGGCCTCGAGGTGGGCGATCACCGCGGGGTCCTCACCGTCACGCAGCCATTCGTAGGGGTCGGCGACGTCGTGGCCGTGGTGGCTGCGCGTCCACGGCCGCTGCGCCGCGACCGGTGGCCTCATGCCCTCGCTCGTGCCCCCACTCATGCCGACACCGCCCGCGCCCCGAGGATCACCTTGAGGTCGCCGATGAGCGCCTCCGTCGGCTCGACCCGATAGGCGGCATCGACCGACATCGTCACCGCCCGACCGGGCTGGACCAGCTTGATCTGCACGTCGGTGCTGCCGGGGTGCTGCGAGAGGACCTGCTTGACCTCCTCGATCCGCCCGGTCGTGGCGCGGGCGTAGTCGAGGGTGAGCACGACGGGGCCACGTGGCCCGTCGGTGAGCTCGGGGATCGTCAGGTCCTCGGCGTAGATCGAGACCGAGTCGTCGCGAGCATTCACCCGGCCGCGCACCACGGCGACGATGTCCTGGGTGAGCATCGTCTGGACCGTGAGATAGGTCTTGGGGAAGAACAGGCACTCGATGGCGCCCTCGAGGTCCTCGATCGTGGCGATCGCCCAGAGGTCGCCCTTCTTGGTGCGCTTGACACTCAGCCCGGTGACCAGGCCGGCGATGGTGACATTGCTGTTCTCCTTCACCCCCGAGTCGGCCTGGGTGAGCGTCGCGATCGAGGTGTCGGCGGCGCGCTGCAGCACGTGCTCGACGCCGAAGAGCGGGTGGTCGGAGACGTAGAGACCGAGCATCTCGCGCTCGTTGGCGAGCTTGGTGCGCTTGTCCCACTCGATGTCGGGGATCGGGCGCAGACCCATACCCTCGATGCCCGCGCCGGGCGCGTCGGCGTCGTCGTCGCCACCGCCGAACATGTCCCACAGCGAGTCCTGCCCCACGGCCTCCTGGCGCTTGACCCCGACGAAGGCGTCGACGTACTCCTCGTGCACCATGACCAGTCCCTGGCGCGGGTGCTCGAGGTCGTCGAAGGCACCGCCCATGATGAGCGACTCGATGGTGCGCTTGTTGCACACGACGGCGGGGCACTTGGCGAGGAAGTCGTCGAAGGAGGTGAAGGCTCCCTTTTCCTCACGCGCGGAGATGATCCCGTCGACGACATTGCGGCCGACGTTGCGGATGGCGTTGAGGCCGAAGCGGATGTCGGACCCGACGGCGGAGAAGGGGCCCTGCGAGTCGTTGACCGAGGGCGGCAGCACCTTGATGCCCATGCGCCGGCACTCGTTGAGGTAGAGCGCCGACTTGTCCTTGTCGTCCCCGACCGAGGTGAGCAGGGCCGCCATGTACTCGGCCGGGTAGTTGGCCTTGAGGTAGGCGGTCCAGTAGGAGACCAGGCCGTAGGCGGCGGTGTGCGCCTTGTTGAAGGCGTAGTCGGAGAAGGGGACGAGCACGCCCCACAGCGCGGCGATCGACTCCTCGTTGTAGCCATTGGCCTTCATGCCCTCGGAGAAGGGGATGTACTCGGCGTCGAGCACCTCCTTCTTCTTCTTGCCCATGGCGCGGCGCAGCAGGTCGGCGTTGCCGAGCGTGTAGCCCGCCAGCTTCTGCGCGATCTCCATGACCTGCTCCTGGTAGATGCACAGGCCGTAGGTCGTCCCGAGGATCGGGCCGAGGGCCTCCTCCATCTGCGGCTGGAGCTTGCCCTTGAGCTGCGGGTCGAGCGGCACGACCTCCTGGCGGCCGTTCTTGCGCAGGGCGAAGTTGGTGTGGGCGTTGACACCCATCGGGCCGGGTCGGTAGAGCGCGAGGGCGGCGGAGATGTCCTCGAAGTTGTCCGGCTGCATCAGCCGCAGCAGCGTGCGCATGCCGCCACCGTCGAGCTGGAAGACCCCGAGCGTGTCACCGCGCGAGAGCAGGCGGTAGGTCGCCTTGTCGGTCATGTCCTTGGACAGGGCGTCGAGGTCGATCTCCTCGTCGCGGTTCTGCCGGATGTTGACCAGGGCGTCGTCGAGGATCGTCAGGTTGCGCAGGCCGAGGAAGTCCATCTTGACCAGGCCGAGCGTCTCGCACGTCGGGTAGTCGAACTGCGTGAGGACCTGACCGTCCTGCAGTCGACGCATGATCGGGATGACGTCGATGAGCGGCTCGCTGCTCATGATGACGCCGGCGGCGTGCACGCCCCACTGGCGCTTCAGGCCCTCGAGACCCCGCGCCAGGTCGACGACCTCACCCAGGTGCTTCTCCGACTCGACGAGCTGGCGGAACTCCTGCCCCTCGCCGAAGCGGTCGTGGTCCTTGTCCCACATCTTCGCCAGCGGCACGCCCTTGCCCATGACGTCGGCGGGCATGGCCTTGGTCAGCTGCTCGCCGACGTTGAAGGGGTGACCCATGACGCGGGCCGCGTCCTTGACCGCCTGCTTGGCCTTGATCGTGCCGTAGGTGGCGATCATCGCCACCCGCTCGTCGCCGTACTTGTCGGAGACGTAGCGGATGACCTCGGAGCGCCGACGCTCGTCGAAGTCGACGTCGAAGTCGGGCATCGACTTGCGCTCGGGGTTGAGGAAGCGCTCGAAGATCAGGCCGTGCGGGATCGGGTCGAGGTCGGTGATGCCCATCGCGTAGGCGCACATCGACCCGGCACCGGAGCCACGCCCCGGCCCCACGCGGATGCCGTTGTCCTTGGCCCAGTTGATGAAGTCGGCGACGACGAGGAAGTAGCCGGGGTAGCCCTTGCCGACGATGACGTCGATCTCGTAGTCGGCCTGGCGCTGCGCGTACTCGGGGATGCCGTCGGGGAAGCGCCGGTGCAGCCCGGTCTGGACCTCCTTGATGAACCACGAGGTCTCGTCCTCGCCCGGCGGGCAGTCGAAGCGCGGCATGTAGCGGCCCTCACCCTCGGTGAAGGAGACCTCGCACATGTCGGCGACGAGCAGCGTGTTGTCGCAGGCCTCGGGCAGCTCGCGCCACAGCTGGCGCATCTCGGCGGGCGACTTGAGGTAGTAGCCCTCGCCGTCGAACTTGAAGCGGTCCGGGTCGTGCAGCTTGGAGCCGGAGTTGATGCACAGCAGGGCGTCCTGCGCGATCGCGTCCTCCTGCTTGACGTAGTGCAGGTCGTTGGTCGCCAGGAGCGGCAGCTGCAGGTCCTTGGCCAGACGCATGAGGTCCTCGCGGACCCGACGCTCGATCTGGTTGCCGTGGTCCATCAGCTCGAGGAAGTAGTGCTCACGACCGAAGATGTCGCGGAACTCCGACGCCGCCTCGATCGCCTTGTCGTACTGCCCCAGGCGCAGGCGGGTCTGGATCTCGCCCGACGGGCACCCGGTCGTGGCGACCAGCCCCTCGCCGTACTGCGAGAGCAGCTCGCGGTCCAGCCGCGGCCACTTGGCGAAGACCGAGTCAAGCGACGCCCGGCTGCCCATCGTGAAGAGGTTGTGCATGCCGGTGTTGTTGCGCGCCAGCAGCGTCATGTGGGTGTAGGCGCCACCACCGGAGACGTCGTCGCCGCGCGGGGTCCGCTCGTCGCCCCACTTGACCTTGACCTTGTCGGTGCGGTGCGTGCCGGGCGCGACATAGGCCTCGAGCCCGATGATCGGCTTGACGTCGTAGGACTGCGCCGTCTTCCAGAACTCGTGGGCGCCGAAGAGGTAGCCGTGGTCGGTCATCGCGATCGCCGGCATGCCCATCTCCTGGGCCGTGGCGAACATGTCCTTGATCCGCGCGGCACCATCGAGCATCGAGTACTCGGTGTGGTTGTGCAGGTGGACGAAGTTCTCGGAACGCGGCAGCTCGGACATCGACCCGAGTCTAGATCGCTCCACCGACACCCCGGCACGCCGCCTGTCGCCCCCAGCACGCCGCTCGGCGCGCCGACTCCGGGGACCCACCGTCACCCCGGACGAAGTGGGATAACGTCGCCTCGACAGCGTCGTCCACACCCCATGGAGGAACTTCCGGATGTTCGTGCCCATGTCCGTCAACGACTTCATCGACCGCGCTGCGGCCGTCTACGGCGAGCGCATCGCGGTCGTCGACGAGCCGGACCAGCCGGCGCCCCCGCTGCAGGACGTCACCTATGCCCGCATGCGGCAGCTCGCCAACGCCCAGGCGGCCCACCTCGACTCCCTCGGCATCGAGGTCGGCGACCGCGTCGCCGTCGTCTCGCACAACTCCGCGCGGCTGCTCACGAGCTTCTTCGGCGTCGCCGGCTCCGGCCGGGTCCTTGTGCCGATCAACTTCCGTCTCGCTCCCGAGGAGGTGAAGTTCATCGTCGAGCACTCCGGCGCGCGCGTGCTCTACATCGACCCGGAGCTCACCTCGCTCATCGACGAGGTCTCCGCCGAGCACACCTTCGTCCTCGGGGAGGACGAGCACCTCTTCGGCGCGGGTACCGACGGCACCACGGCCGAGCCCCGTGCCTGGCAGCCGGACGAAGACGCCGTCGCGACGATCAACTACACCTCCGGCACGACCGCGCGCCCCAAGGGGGTGCGGATCACCCACCGCAACATCTGGACCAATGCCGTGACCTTCGGTCTGCACGCCGGCATCAGCGACCGTGACGTCTACCTGCACACCCTGCCGATGTTCCACGCCAACGGGTGGGGCATGCCCTTCGCCATGACCGGCGTGGGGGCGCAGCACGTCGTCATCCGCAAGATCGACGGCGCCGAGATCCTGCGCCGGGTCGAGCGACACGGCGTGACCGTCATGTGCGCCGCCCCTGCCGTGGTCAACTCCGTGCTCGCCGCGGCGCAGGAGTGGGAGGGCGAGATCCCCGGCCGCGACCGGGTGCGCATCATCGTCGCCGGCGCTCCCCCGCCGACGCAGACGATCGCCCGCGTCGAGACGGAGCTGGGCTGGGAGTTCATCCAGATCTACGGCCTGACCGAGACCTCTCCGCTGCTGACGATCAACCGGTCCCGGGCCGAGTGGGACGAGCTGACCCCCGAGGAGCGTGCCGGCAAGCTCGTGCGGGCGGGCTCCCCCGCCATCGGCTGCCGGATGAAGCTCGACGAGGAGAGCGGCGAGGTCCTGGCCCGCTCCAACGTCGTCATGGAGGGCTACCACGACCTGCCCGACGAGACCGAGCGCACCTTCGAGGGCGGGTGGTTCCACACCGGTGACGGCGGCACGATCGGCGACGACGGCTACGTGACGATCAGCGACCGCAAGAAGGACGTCATCATCACCGGCGGCGAAAACGTCTCGTCGATCGAGGTCGAGGACGTCCTCTTCTCCCACCCCGACGTCACCGAGGTCGCGGTCATCGGGGTGCCCGACGACACGTGGGGCGAGACGATCAAGGCCCTCGTCGTCGTCAGCGAGGGCTCGAGCGCGACCGAGGCCGACCTCATCGCGTGGTGCAAGTCCAAGGCCGCCGGCTACAAGGCACCGACGTCGATCGAGTTCCGCGACGAGCTGGCGCGCACCGCGACCGGCAAGCTGCAGAAGTTCAAGCTGCGGGCTCCCTACTGGGAGGGCCGCGAGCGCCAGGTCAACTGACGCTCTGGGCCGGCTCGCCTCAGGACATGTCGGCGAGCCGGTCCAGTGCCGTCTGCAGGTCCTGCGGGTAGGTGCTCTCGAAGTGCACGTAGTCGCCGGTGCCGGGGTGGATGAAGCCCAGACCCATGGCGTGCAGCCATTGCCGCTCCAGACCGAGCTTGCGCGCCAGGGTCGGGTCGGCGCCGTAGGTCGGGTCGCCGACGCACGGATGGCGAAGGGCGGCCATGTGCACCCGGATCTGGTGCGTGCGTCCGGTCTCGAGCTTGATCTCGAGCAGCGACGCGTGGCGGAAGGCCTCGAGGAGCTCGTAGTGGGTCACGGCATGCTTGCCGGAGTCCATGACGGCGAACTTGTAGTCACCGCCGGGGTGGCGACCGATCGGCGCGTCGATCGTACCGACGTGCGGGTCCGGCAGACCCTGGACGAGCGCGTGGTAGGTCTTGTCGACCGTGCGCTGCTTGAAGGCACGCTTGAGCACCGAGTAGGCGTACTCGCTCTTGCACACGACCATCAGGCCCGAGGTGCCGACGTCGAGCCGCGAGACGATGCCCTGCCGCTCGCTCGCGCCGCTCGTGCTGATCCGGTAGCCCGCGGCGGCGAGCCCGCCGAGCACGTCGGGGCCGGACCAGCCGACGCTCGGGTGGGCGGCGACGCCGATCGGCTTGTCGACCACGACGATGTCGTCGTCGTCGTGGACGATCCGCATCCCGGGGACCGGCTCGGCGACGACGGCCAGCGTCGGGCTCTCGTCGACGGCGGGCAGGGTGACCTCGATGCGGTCGCCGGCGCTCACCCGTGCGGACTTGGCCACCGTGGCGCCCTCGAGGAGGACCTTGCCCTCGGCGGCGAGGTCGGCCACCCGCGTGCGCGAGAGGCCGAAGAGTCGCGAGACGGCGGCGTCGACCCGCTCGCCCTCGAGGCCGTCGGGCACGAGCACGTTGCGGACATCACTCATCGGCCTGCTCCTCGTCGTCGTGGCGGCCGGCGGCGTGCTGCGGGCGGGACCCGTCGAGGCCGATGTTGGCGAAGGTCAACCACACGAGCACCGCTGCCCCGCCGACGATCGCGATGTCGGCGATGTTGCCGACGAAGAGGCCGCCGTAGTCGATGAAGTCGACGACGTGGCCGTGCAGCGGCGCCGGGTCACGGAAGAAGCGGTCGTAGAGGTTGCCGAGGGACCCGCCGAGGAGCAGGCCGAGGGACAGCGCCCAGCGACCCGACCCCACGCGCAGCGCGGCCCACAGGATCGCGAGCGTGACGCCGACGGCGACGAGGGTCATCACCCAGGTCATGTCGTCACCGATCGAGAAGGCCGCGCCGGAGTTGCGGATCAGGCGAAGGGAGAGCAGGTCACCGACGAGCGGCACGACCCGACCGTCGGTCAGGGCGCCGAGCGCCCACACCTTGGTGGCCTGGTCGAGCACGAGCGTGACGACGGCGGCGATGACATACCAACGAAGCACCCCGGGGCGCGATCGGCTCGCCGGGGTGTCGTGGTCGGGTGGGGTGTCCGGGGCGCTCAGCGCCGCTCCTGTCGACTCTTGCATGACATGCACAGGGTCGCACGAGGATAGGCCTGGAGTCGAAGCTTGCCGATCGGGTTGCCGCAGGACTCGCAGATGCCGTAGGTCCCCTCGTCGATCCGCTCGAGCGCGTGGCGGTTCTGCTCGAGGCCGGTGCGGGCCCCAGCGACGAGGCTCAGCTCGTGCTCCCGCTCGAAGGACTTCGCCCCGGCGTCGGCCTGGTCGTCGCCGGCACCGTCGATCGGCTCCTTGAGGAACTCGTTGAGGTCGGTCTCGGCGGACGCGATCTCGGCGGTGAGTCGCTCGATCTCGGTCTCGAGCTCGGAGCGGACCTCCTTGAGCTCCTTGGCGGTCCAGGGGCTCTCGTCCTCACGGACGACGAGCCGCTCGGGCGCCGCCTTCTTCGTCGCGCCCTTCTTGGTGGCCGTCTTCTTCGAGGCCGTCTTCTTCGAGGCAGCCGCCTTCGTGGTCGCGGCCTTCTTCGCCGGCGCCTTCTTCGCTGCGGTCTTCTTCGCCCCGCTCGTGGCCGCAGGCTTGGTGGCCCCGGTCTTCTTGGCCTTCGAGGCACCCGACCCCTTGGTCGCCGCCTTCGTGGCCGTCTTCTTCGCCGCCATGACCGTCCTCACTCGGAGATGGTCCGTACCCCTGCACGGACCAGAGTCAACGAAGGGTACGACGTTTTCGGGCCGTGAGCGCGCTCACCGCGCCGTGTTCTTCGTTTGCTCACCCGACGGGTGCGCCGGGAGACGACGACGCGGCGTCACCCGCGTGGGGTGACGCCGCGTCGTGGTCGCGCAGGTCAGTGCTTGGCGCTGGCCTCGGGGGCGACGCTCGCCTGGGTGTCCAGGCCCTTGAGCTGGCCGGAGATGAAGTCCTTGAGCTTGCGGCGGTAGTCGCGCTCGTAGGTCGTCAGCTCGGCGATCTGGCCCTCGATCTTCGACTTCTGGGCGTTGAGGTCGTCGAGGATCTTCTTGCGCCGGGCCTCGGCCTCGCTGACCATCGTGGTGGCCTTGGTCTGGGCCTCGGAGACCAGCTTGTCGCGCTGGGTCGTGCCCTCGCCGATGAACTGGTCGCGCTTGCCCTGACCGGTCTTGATGAACTCGTCGTGCTTGCTCTGACCCGTCGAGAGCAGCTCGTCGTGCTTGCTCTGGCCGGTCGAGACGAGCTCGTCGTGGCGGCGCTGCGCCTCGGCGATGAGCTTGTCGCGCTGGGTCTGCCCCTCGGCGACGTGCTCGTCGTGCAGGCGCTGGGCGAGGGCGATGAGGCCGGAGGCCCCGGCACCGCCACCGGCGGCGGCAGCCATCTGGCCGGCCCCCGCGTCGTCGCTCGCGGGCGCAGCCGCGGCCACGGGGGCCTTGGCGGCCTCGTCCTGACGCGCCTTGGCCTCGGCCTCGGCCTTCTCGGCTGCGGCGTTGGCGGCCTTGATGCGCTCCTGCGCGGCGGCCTCGGCCTCCTCGGCGCGGGCGTTGACGGTCGCGATGCGCTCGTCGGCACTCTGCTGGGCCTTGGAGAGGTTGGCGGCGTCGCCCTTGGTGCGCTCGTCGTCGGCGCGCGCGCTCTGCTCGAGGTCGCTCGCGCGCTTCTCGGCGGCGGCGCGGGCAGCGGTCTCCTTGTCGAAGCGCGAGCGCAGGTCCTCCAGACGCGCGCGCAGGTCGCGGTTCTCCCGGGTCAGCGCCTCGTCGGCCTTGCCGGAGTCGGTCGCGGCAGCAGCCACGGGCGTGGCCGCCGTGCGGGAGCCGGATCCGTCCTGGGCGCGAGCCCGCAGGTCCTCCGAGTCCTTGACCATGCGACGCATCTCGGCGACGACCTCGTCGAGGAAGTCGTCGACCTCGCGCTCGTCGTAACCACGACGGAACTGGGTCTGGGTGAAGGTCTTGTTGAGGACGTCCTCGGGCGTGAGCGCCATTGTTCCTCCGTATGCGTTCGGGCAGGGTGCTTGCTCGTGGCGCCATTGCGCGCACGGGCATCGAGGCCAGCCTAGACGATGCGCAGGAGCAGTGAGACCACGATGATCAGCACGAGGAAGGCGAGGTCGAGGGCGACCCCACCGATGCGCACGGGCTTGATGACCTTGCGGATCGCGCGCAGGGGTGGATCGGTGAGGGTGTAGATCGCCTCGGCGACGACGAGGATGACGCCCCTGGGCCGCCACTGGCGGGCGAAGACCTGGATCCAGTCGAGGACGAGACGCCCGATGAGGATGAGGAAGTAGACGTACAGCACGAGGTGGAGCACGTCACGGACGATCGACATGGAACCAGCCTAGGTCGGGGGTCTGGACCCCACCTGTGAGGTCGTGCGGAAGCTCAGCTCTGGTTGAACAGGGCGCGCGGCTGCGGCGCCTCGCCACCCTCGGCGTCGACCTCGATGTGCTCAGGCGAGAGCAGGAAGACCTTGTTGGTCACCCGCTCGATCGACCCGTGCAGACCGAAGACCAGACCCGCGGCGAAGTCGACGAGCCGCTTGGCGTCGGAGTCGTCCATGTCGCTGAGGTTCATGATGACGGGAGTGTTGTTGCGGAAGCTCTCGCCGATGGCCCGGGCGTCGTTGTAGGTGCTCGGGTGGATCGTCGTGATGCGGTTCATCGGGGTGACCTCCACCTCGCGGACGGCCGGCGTCGTCGGGACGCGACGCAGGGGGGTGACCTCCGCGGCGGCGTGCTCCTCCTCGAGGACCTCGTGGCCCGCGTCGTACTCGTCGACGTAGTCGTCGTACTCGTCGTAGCGCTTGTCGTCCTCGGCGAGCCCGAGGTAGACCATCGCGTTGCGCAGTGCCGTCATGTCCTCAAATCCTTTGTCGTACCGGTTGCCTCGTCGGTGTCACCGAAGTTACCGGTGTGACGGACGATCTCCGAGGATTGCCGTCCCGACACGCAGGTGTGTCGCGCCGTGGCGCACCGCGGCCTCGAGGTCACCGCTCATCCCGGCCGAGATCCAGCTCGCCTCGGGGTGGTCGGCCCGCAGCGCCTCGGCCAGCGCAGCCAGCCGGGCGAAGGCGGGCTCCGGGTCGGCGCCGAGCGGAGCCACGGCCATGAGCCCACCCAGGCGAAGGGGGCTGCTCGCGATGGCGTCGGCCAGGGCGGGCACGTCGGCGGGCGCCGCTCCCCCACGCCCGGTGCCCCCGGCGGGATCGAGGTCGACCTGCACGAGGGCGGTGACCTTGCGGCCGGCGGCCTCGGCGCCGCGCGCGAGCGCACCGACGAGCTTGGGCCGGTCGACCGACTGCACGACGTCCGCCCACCGGGTCACGGCGCCGGCCTTGTTGGACTGCAGCTGCCCGATGAAGTGGGTGCGCACGCCCGACGGCGGCCCCCCGTCGGCCAGCTTGGCGGCGGCCTCCTGCTCGCGGTTCTCCCCGAGGTCACGCATGCCGAGCTCGGCCAGCAGGTCGACGTCGCTGCGGGGGAAGAACTTCGTCACGACGATCAGCTGGACCTCGTCACGGCTGCGGCCGGCGGCCTCGCAGGCCGCAGCGATCCTCCCTTCGACGGCGGCGAGGCGCTCGGCCAGCTCCTCCCGGCGGCTCATGCGGGACGCCCGATGATGCCGGCGTAGCGGCCGGTGCGGCCGTCGCGGCGGTAGGAGTAGAGGGCGGCGTCCTCGCGCGCGCAGCCGGGGATCCATTCGACGGACACGCCCGCCGCCTGCAGCTGGTCGACGACTCCGGTGGCGACGTCGATGGCCGGCGTCCCGGTCCAGGTGAGCGCGGCCGAGGCGGGCGAGACCTCCATGGCCGTCGCGCGCATGTCGGCCGGCACCTCGTAGCAGCGCCCGCACACCGACGGCCCGACGGCGGCCCGCAGGTCGGTCGCCCCGAGGTCCCGCATCGCCTCGACGAGCCGCCGCACGACCCCGCCGACCATGCCCGGACGGCCGGCGTGGGCGGCGCCGACGAGCGGCCCGGCCAGGTCGTGGAGCAGGACGGGGGTGCAGTCGGCGACGAGGACGCCCAGGGCGGTGCCGGGCAGGTCCGTGACGAGGGCATCGCCCTCGGCGACGGCGCCGGTGGCCGAGCGCGGCCCGTCGAGCAGCTCACGGGTCACGTGGACGACGTCGGTGCCGTGCACCTGGTCGGCGAGCACGAGCGGCATGCCGACGGCCTGCTCGACGGCCGCCCGGTTGGTGCGGACCGCGTCGAGGTCGTCGCCGACGTGGGCGCCGAGGTTGAGCCCGGCGAAGGGAGCGACGCTCACCCCGTCGTGGCGGTCGGTGAAGGCTCGCACGAGCCCCGGCGCGTCATCTCTCCAGGCGAACACGCCTGCAACCTATCGCCCGGGCACCCCCGGACGACGCAGGGCCCCGACCGGATCGGTCGGGGCCCTGCGGGGGCGTCTGCTCAGCTCACTTGAGGAAGTCGGGGACGTCGAGGTCGTCGCCGTCGTCGAAGGTCACCTGCCGCGGCGGCGTGGCCTGACGCGGCTGCTGGGCGGGCGCAGGCTGCTGCTGCGGCTGACCCTGGGCGGGCTGCTGGGCGGGCGCCGACTGCTGGGCCGGGGCCTGCTGCGGCGCGGCCGGAGCCTGCTGCTGCGTGGGCGCCGGCTGCTGGGCCGGGACCTGCTGCGGCGCCGACTGCGCGGGACGCTGCTGCTGGGCCGGCGCCTGCTGCTGCGGCTGACCCTGCGCCGGGCGGCCCTGACCGCCGGACTGGACCTGGCCGAGGGCCCGGTCGTCGGGCCGCTGCTGCGGGGCACCACCGTCGAAGCCGGCGGCGATGACGGTGACCCGCACCTCGTCGCCGAGGGCGTCGTCGATGACCGCACCGAAGATGATGTTGGCCTCGGGGTGGGCGGCCTCCTGCACCAGGCGGGCGGCCTCGTTGATCTCGAAGAGACCGAGGTCGCTGCCACCCTGGATCGACAGCAGGACACCGTGCGCACCGTCGATGCTCGCCTCGAGCAGCGGCGACGAGATCGCCAGCTCGGCGGCCTGGACGGCGCGGTCCTCGCCCCGGGCCGAGCCGATGCCCATGAGGGCGGAGCCGGCCCCCTGCATGACGGACTTGACGTCGGCGAAGTCGAGGTTGATCAGACCGGGCGTGGTGATCAGGTCGGTGATGCCCTGGACACCGGAGAGAAGGACCTGGTCGGCGCTGCGGAAGGCGTCGAGCATGCTCACGGCACGGTCGCTGATCGACAGCAGCCGGTCGTTGGGGATGACGATGAGCGTGTCGACCTCGTCGCGCAGGGCACCGATGCCGGACTCGGCCTGGTTGGCCCGACGACGACCCTCGAAGGTGAAGGGGCGGGTCACGACACCGATGGTGAGCGCACCGAGGCTCTTGGCGATCTTGGCCACGACCGGGGCGCCACCCGTGCCGGTGCCACCGCCCTCACCGGCGGTCACGAAGACCATGTCAGCCCCCTTGAGGACCTCCTCGATCTCCTCGGCGTGGTCCTCGGCGGCCTTCTTGCCGACCTCGGGGTCGGCTCCGGCGCCCAGACCGCGGGTCAGCTCGCGGCCGACGTCGAGCTTGACGTCGGCGTCGGACATCAGGAGCGCTTGGGCATCGGTGTTGATCGCGATGAACTCGACGCCCTTGAGGCCGACCTCGATCATCCGGTTGATGGCGTTGACGCCACCGCCGCCGATGCCGACGACCTTGATAACGGCCAGATAGTTCTGGGCTGATGCCACGGGGACTCCTGTTGCTGCTGCTCGGTGGTGCCTCAACCCCAAAACTCAAGGTGAACTTCAGGGTTACAGTTTGGTCACGCTCGGTGTGCGGGTGACGTTATGCGGCCCGGGCCGCAGGGGCAAACGCCACGCCCGCGTGTCGTCAGCCTATCCCGTGGTGACCGGCGTGTCCGGTGCGGAGACGTCGATGGTCTTCGGCTTCTTGTCGAGGAGGATCTTGATGACCCTCACCTTGAGATCGGGACTGCTGCCGTCGCCCCACACGACCTCGGTCCGCCCGAGGGTGAAGGTGATCTGGTCGGCCGAGTCGACCGTGACGTCATCGACCTGCTCGCGCAGGTCGTCGGGGAGGGCCGCGAGCATCCCCTGGGCAGCTCGCACGCCGTGCCCCGAGACCTCGGCGCCGCCGTCGGCGGTCACCGTCGGCACGTCCGGGGGCGCCGAGCCCACGGTGCGGATCGCCACGCCGTCGAGGTCGAGCAGGCGGAAGCGGTCACCCTCGAGCCGCACGGCCAGGACCGGAACCCTCGATGTCACCTTGACCTTCAGGGTGTGCGGCCAGCCCCGCTCGACGCTGGCGTGGGCGGCCCCCGGCACCTGCGCGGTGATCGTGCGCGAGACGCCGTCGCCGTCGACCCGGGCCAGCGGGGTGCCGACCTGCTCCTGCGCGATCTGCTCGATCTCGTCCCGGTCGGCCGGGTCGGCCCCGGTGACCTCGACGTCACGGGTGGCCAGCACGGAGGAGAACCCGACGAGCCAGCCGAGCCCGATGACGAGCCCGACGACGAGGAGGAGCACCAGCCACCGACGAGCCCGCTGCCCGCGCACCCGGGCGGCACGCTGGGCGAAGCGCTCCTCAGTCGCCTCGCGGGTCCCGCTCCCCCGGCTCATCGGTCCAGTGCCTCGAGCAGTCTCGGCCCGAGGTGGGTGACGTCGCCGGCACCGACGGTGAGCACGAGGTCGCCGTCAGCGGCGCCCTGCGCCACCGCCGCGATCGCCTCGTCGAGGGAGACGACCCGCGCCGAACGCCCCTGTGCCACGAGCGGCTCGCTGATGAGGTGCGAACCGACGCCGGTCACCGGGTCCTCGCGGGCGCCGTAGACGTCGAGCAGCAGTACCTCGTCGGCCGGTACCAGCCCGGCGGCGAAGCCGGTCGCGAAGTCACGGGTGCGGGAGTACAGGTGCGGCTGGAAGATCACCCACAAGCGGTGCTCGCCGGCGATCTCCTTGGCGGTGCGCACGACCGCCTCCACCTTGCCGGGGGTTGTGCGCGTAGTCATCGACGACGGTGACGCCGCGCGCCACCCCCTTCGTCTCGAAGCGCCGTCGGGTCCCGCCGTAGGCCGCGAGCCCGTCGAGGACCGCCTGGGCATCCGTGCCGACGCCGTGGGCAGCGGCCGCGTAGGCCGCAGCGGCGTTGAGGAGGTTGTGCCGCCCCGGGACGCTGATCGACAGCTCCCGGCGGGCGTCGGTCTCGACGAGGGTGGCGCTCGCACTGGTGCCGTCGAGGACGGCGTCGACGAGCCGCACGTCCGCAGCCTCGCCGAAGCCGTAGCGCAGCACCCTCACGCCGGCGGCCTCGGCCCGGACGGCCAGCCGCTCGGACCCGGGGTCGTCGGCGCAGGCGACGAGCAGCCCACCCTCGGTGACCGTCTCGGCGAACTCGAGGTAGGCCGCCTCGACCGTCGCGAAGTCGCCGTAGAAGTCGAGGTGGTCGGGCTGGACGTTGGTGACGATCGCGACCTGCGGCGCGTAGGCGAGGAAGGACCCGTCGGACTCGTCGGCCTCGGCGACGAAGGGGGTGCCCTCACCGAGCGCGGCGTTGACCCCCTGCGTGGCCAGCTCGCCACCGAGGGCGAAGGAGGGCTGCGCCGCCGCCTCGAGCAGGGCGACGGTGAGCATCGAGCTGGTGGTCGTCTTGCCGTTGGCTCCGGCGACCGCGATGCGGGTCTGCTCCCCCATCGACGAGGCGAGCGCCTGGCTGCGGTGCAGGACGCGCAGACCGGCGGCACGCGCAGCCGCCAGCTCGGGGTTGTCCTCACGGATCGCCGAGGAGACGACGACGGTGTCGGCGCCCTCGAGGTGGGCCGGGTCGTGCCCCACCCAGATCGTCGCGCCGCGCTCGCGCAGCCGCTCGAGGAGCGGCGAGTCGTGGGCATCGCTGCCCCGCACCTCGACACCCGCGTCGAGCAGCAGCCGCACGATGGCCGACATGCCGGCGCCACCGGCAGCGAGCACGTGGACGACTCCGAGCTCGGCCAGTGGCACCCGTGGTGCCAGGACGTCGAAGCGGGGGTTGCGCGGGACCTCGGGCAGCGCGTCAACCACGACGGCCACCTCGTGCCCACGCGTCGGCGACCATGTCGGCGAGCGTCTCGTCGGCGTCGCGGTGCCCCACGGACTCCGCGGCCTGCGACATCGAGCGCAGACGCGCACCGTCGCCCAGCAGCGGCACGATCTCGCGGGCCACCCAGGCCGGGTCGACGTCGGCGTCCTCGACGAGCAGGCCACCGCCCGCCTCGACGACGCCTGCGGCGTTGAGCCGCTGCTCGCCGTTGCCGATGGGCAGCGGGACGTAGACGCCGGGCAGCCCGACCGCGGTCAGCTCGCACACGGTGTTGGCCCCGGCGCGGCAGACGACGGCATCGGCGGCGGCATAGGCCAGGTCCATCCGGTCGACGTAGGGCAGGACGACGTAGGGCACCGACGGGTCACCACCCGTCGCGACGAAGTCCTTGCCCGCGCCGGTCGCGTGCAGCACCTGCACCCCGGCGTCGCGCAACGTCGCGACGCTGGCCTCGAAGGCGTCGTTGAGCCGCTTGGCTCCGAGGGAGCCGCCCGTGACGAGCAGCACCGGCAGGTCCTCGCGCAGCCCCAGCCCGGAGCGCGCCTGCGCTCGGGTCGCCGCGCGGTCGAGGGCGACGATCTCGGGGCGCAGCGGCATGCCGATGACCCGGCCGCCGGCCAGCTTGGTGCCGGGGAAGGTCACCCCGATGTGGTCGCTGAAGCGGGCCCCCACCTTGTTGGCGACGCCGGCCCGCGCATTCTGCTCGTGGATGACGATCGGGACGCCAGCCTTGCGGGCGGCGAGGTAGGCCGGCGTCGAGACGTATCCGCCGAAGCCGACGACGACCTGGGCGTCGACCTGCTCGATCGCCCGCCCGGCGGCCGCGACGGCCCGCCGCAGGTTGACCGGCAGGCGCACGAGGTCGCCGGAGGGCTTGCGGGGCAGCGGGACCTTGGGGATGGTCGCGAAGTCGTAGCCACGCTCGGGGACGAGCCGGGACTCCAGGCCCTCGCTCGTGCCCAGGGCGAGGATCTCGACACCGGGGTCGCGGCGGCGCAGGCAGTCGGCGAGGGCGAGCAGCGGGGACACGTGCCCTGCGGTGCCACCCCCCGCCAGCAGGATGCGTGAGGGGCGGGTGGGCGTCATCGCGACGATGTCCTCCTGCTCGGGATGCGGGCGAGCAGGGCGCGCGCCCGCGAGGGCTTGGCGGCGATCATCTCAGAGCACCCCGGCTCGCTTCGAGCGAAGCTCAGCAGGATGCCGACGGCGAGCATCGCGGTCACGAGCGATGACCCGCCGGAGGAGACGAAGGGCAGCGGGACGCCGATGACCGGGAGCATCCCGATGACGGCGCCGATGTTGATCGTCGCCTGCACGAGCACCCAGGTGCAGATGCCGGCGGTGGCGACGCGGACGAAGAAGTCGTCGGTGCGCGTGACCAGGCGCAGCCCGGCCACGGCGAAGGCGGCGAAGAGCGCGAGGATCGTCAGCGTGCCGATGAGGCCGAGCTCCTCGCCGATGATCGCGAAGATGAAGTCGTTGTAGGGCTCGGAGAGCCAGCCCCACTTCTCGCGGCTGGCACCGAGGCCGACACCGAACCACCCGCCGTCGGCGAGGGCATAGCGCCCGTGGATCGACTGGCGGCAGATGCCGTAGTAGAGGTCGGAGCCGGGCGCGCACTGCGTCGGGTCCAGCCAGATCTGGATGCGCTGCATGCGGTTGTTGCCGATGTTGGCGGCGAGCAGCCCGAGCAGGGCCAGCACGCCACCGCCGAGCGCGAACCACCGCAGCTGCACGCCGGCGGCGAAGAGCATGCCGACGGCGATCGCGCAGATGACCATCGCGGTACCCATGTCGTGCCCGAGCATGACGAGCCCGACGATCAGCAGCATTCCCGGCACGACGAAGGGGACGAGCGCGTGCTTGATCGAGGCCAGCAGCGCCCGCTTGCGTTCGAGGACCAGCGCACCGGCGAGGACGAGGCCGATCTTGGCCACCTCGCTCGGCTGGATCGACAGGGACCCGACACCGATCCAGTTGCGGTTGCCCTGGAAGCCGAAGCCGAGTGGCGTGAGCACGAGCAGGAGCAGCACGATCGACGCGGCCACCGCGGGCACGGCCATCCGCTTCCAGAAGGCGATGCTGCGCCGCGAGGCCCACCACAGCGCGAGCCCGCCGGCGAGGGCGAAGACGAACTGCTTGAGGAAGATGGTGAAGGAGCTGTCGTTCTCCTTCAGCGAGACGATCATCGACGCCGACAGCACCATGACCAGGCCGATGCCGACGAGCAGGCCGACGATGCCCAGGAGCAGGTAGTAGGTCGTCATCGGCGACTCGAAGCGCGCGGTCCACTCGTCGACCCGGGTGGAGCGGGTGCGGCGCGCGCCGCTGCGACCGGACCCGGTCGCTGCGCTGCTGCTCACGCTCACCCCTCCTGCAGGTACCTGTGCACCGCGGCGGCGAAGGCGTCGCCGCGGGCCCCGTAGTTGTCGAACATGTCCATGGATGCGGCTGCCGGGGCCAGCAGCACCGCGTCTCCCGGCATCGCGAGCGTGGCCGCGTGCCGGACGACGAGGTCCATCGCCCCAGTGTCCGTCGCGGCGACGTCGATCACGGGGACATCGGGCGCGTGTCGGGCGATGGCGGCGGCGATCTGCTCGCGGTCGCGACCGATGAGCACGGCGGCGCGCAGTCGACCGGCGGCCGCCGCGACGAGCTCGTCGACGTCGGCACCCTTGAGCAGGCCGCCGGCCACCCACACGACGTGCTCGTGGGAGGTGAGGCTCGCGAGGGCGGCGTGGGGGTTGGTCGCCTTGGAGTCGTCGATCCAGTGGACCTCGCCGGCGCTCGCCACGTGGGCGATGCGGTGCGGCTCGGGCTGCCAGGCCCGCAGCCCCTCGCGCACGGCGACCGGCGGCACCCCGTGGGCCCGGGCGAGCGCGGCGGCGGCCAGGGCATTGGCGACGAGGTGCGGGGCGACGCTCGGGGCCTCGCCCTGCAGGTCGGCCAGCGTGCCGAGCTCGGCGGCGGAGGTCTCGCGCTCGGCGACGAAGGCCCGATCGGCGAGGACGTCCTCGACGAGCCCGAGCATCGACAGCCCGGGCGTGCCGAGGGTGAAGCCGACGGCGCGGCAGCCCTCGACGACATCGGCCTCCTCGACCAGGCGGCGCGTGGCCGGGTCCTGCTCGTTGTAGACGCAGGCGACCTCGGCGTTGGCGTAGACCTTGCCCTTGGCCGCGGTGTACTCCTCGAGGGAGCCGTGCCAGTCGATGTGGTCGGGCGCGATGTTGAGGCAGGCCGCGGCCTGCGGGCGAAGGGAGTGGCTCCAGTGCAGCTGGAAGCTCGACAGCTCGACGGCGATGACGTCGTAGGGCTCGGGGTCCTGGACGAGGTCGAGCACGGGCGTGCCGACGTTGCCGGCGCTCGCGGCCCGCAGGCCGGCGGCGCGCAGCATCGAGGTGAGCATCTGCACCGTCGTCGTCTTGCCGTTGGTGCCGGTGACGAGCAGCCAGGGCGCTCCCCCGACACGCGGGCGCATCCGCCACGCGAGCTCGACGTCACCCCAGATCGGGATGCCCGCCTCGGCCGCCGCGGCGAGCAGCGGCTGGTGCGGCGGCCAGCCCGGCGAGGTGACGACGAGGTCGATCTCGTCGGCGGACGCCGGCAGCGCGGTCTCGGCGCCGTCACCAAGGTGCAGCTGCGCGTCGAGCACCTCGAGGATCTGGGCGCGCTGGGCCATCTGGGTGTCGGGCTCGGGTGCCTTGGCGTCGACGACACGGACGTGGGCGCCGTACTGGAGCAGCGCGTCGGCGGCGGCGAACCCGGAGACGCCCAGGCCGGTGACGACGACCCGCAGGCCGGCCCAGTCGGCCTCGCGGCAGGTCAGGGCGGCCAGCCGCTCCGCGCGGGAGGCGGCGTCGGTCACGGTGCCCCCACGACCCACTCGGCGTAGAAGATCGCCAGCCCGAGCGCGACGAAGAGGCCGGCCACGATCCAGAAGCGGATGACGATCGTCACCTCCTGCCACCCGAGCAGCTCGAAGTGGTGCTGCAGGGGCGCCATGCGGAAGACCCGCTTGCCGGTGGACTTGAAGGAGGCGACCTGGATGATCACCGAGAGGGTGATCGTCACGAAGAGGCCGCCGAGGATGACGATGAGCAGCTCGGTGCGCGAGAGGATCGCCAGACCGGCCAGGGCGCCACCGAGGGCGAGCGAGCCGGTGTCGCCCATGAAGATCTTGGCCGGGGATGCGTTCCACCACAGGAAGCCGAAGCAGGCTCCGGTGCCGGCCGCCGCGACGACGGCGAGGTCGAGCGGGTCACGCACGTCGTAGCAGTTGGCGCCGGGGCTGGTCTGGCAGTTCTGGTTGAACTGCCAGATGGAGATGACGACGTAGGCGCCGAAGACCATGACCGAGGAGCCGGTGGCGAGGCCGTCGAGGCCGTCGGTGAGGTTCACGCCGTTGGACGTGCCGGCGATCATGAGGTTGGCCCACAGCACGAAGAGGATCAGGCCGATGAGCGGTCCGGCGAAGGCCAGGTCGAGCGCGGTGTCGCGCACGAAGGAGATGCTCGTCGAGGCCGGGCGGCGCAGCGCGTCGTTGGGGAACTGCAGGGCGAGGACCGCGAAGGTCACGCCGACGAGGGTCTGCCCGATGAGCTTCTCCCCCGACTTCAGGCCGAGGCTGCGCTGCTTGCTGATCTTGATGTAGTCGTCGGCGAAGCCGACGGCACCCAGACCCACCATGAGGAAGAGCACGAGGACGCCGCTGGCGGTCGGCGACTGCCAGGTGACGAGGTGCGCGACGGCGTAGGCGATGACGGTCGCGAGGATGATGACCGCGCCGCCCATCGTCGGCGTGCCGCGCTTGGTGTGGTGCGAGGTCGGACCGTCGTCACGGATGAACTGGCCGTAGCCCTGCTTGACGAGGTACCTGATGAACATCGGCGTGCCGAGCAGGGCGACGACGAGTGACACGACAGCAGCGATGACCACGGCCATCATGCGTGGGCCTCCCTCTGGACGATGCGGTCTCCGAGCCACCGTAGCCCGGCGTCGCGGCTGGACTTGAAGAGGACGACGTCCGGCGCGGCGAGCTCGGCGACGAGCACCGCCTCGGCCGCGTCGGCGTCGGGCACGACCCGCACCCGCGGGCCGTCCTCACGAGCATTGTCCCGTGCGCCGTCCGCGATCGCCGCAGCGCTCTCGCCGACGACGAGGACCTCGTCGACCCCGAGCTCCGCGGCCTCGCGGCCGACGGCGGCGTGCAGCTCGGCGGAGGCGTCTCCGAGCTCCAGCATCGCGCCGAGCACGGCCCAGCGACGACCGCCGGCGCCCATCGTCGCCAGGCTGCGCAGGGCGGCGGACATCGAGTCGGGGTTGGCGTTGTAGGCGTCGTTGACGACGACGACGCCGTCCTCGCGCCGGGTGACCTCCATGCGCCACCGGCTGAGCGGGCGGGCGTCGGCCAGGGCCGGCACGATCTGCTCGAAGCCCATCCCCGCGGCGTGCGCCGCCGCGATGACCGCCAGGGCGTTGCCGACGTGGTGGCGCCCGACGAGCCCCAGCCGCACCTGCGCCGTGCCGAAGGGGGCGGTGACGGTGAAGGAGGGGGCACCCGCCTCGTCGAGGGTGATGTCGGTGGCCCGCACGTGGGCGGCCGCCGACTCGCCGACGAGGACGACCTGCGCGGACGTGCGCGCCGCCATGGCGGCGACGAGCGGGTCGTCGGCGTTGAGCACCGCGACCCCGTCCGCGGGCAGGGCGGCGGGCAGCTCTCCCTTCGCCTCGGCGATCGCCTCGACCGAGCCGAACTCGCCGACGTGGGCGTGACCGACGTTGAGGACGATGCCGATGCGCGGGGGCGCGATCCGGGTGAGGTAGTCGACGTGACCGATGCCGCGGGCGCCCATCTCGACGACGAGGTGCCGTGTGGTCGGGGTGATCCGGCAGACGGTGAGCGGGACGCCCACCTCGGAGTTGTAGGAGCCGACCGGGGCGATCGTCTCGCCGTCGACGGCGAGCACGGAGCCGAGGAGGTCCTTGGTGCTCGTCTTGCCGGAGGAGCCGGTGATGCCGATGACCGTCAGGTCGGGCCGGGAGTCGACGAGGTGCCGGGCCAGCGCGACGAAGCCGGCCTGCTCGTCCTCGACGACGACGCACGGCAGCCCGTCGACCTCGCGGGTCGTGAGGGCAGCGACGGCACCGGCGCGCGCGGCGCCGGGGACGAAGTCGTGCCCGTCGGCGCTCTCGCCGACGCGGGCGACGTAGAGGCTGCCCGGGCCCGCTTCGCGGGAGTCGGTGACGACGGGGCCGTCGACGAGGACCTGCGCGGCCTCGTCGGGGCCGCAGCCGTGGAGGCGCCCGCCGGTGATGTCGGCGACGGCGCCCAGGGTCGTGGGGATCATCCGGTGACGCTCCGGCGGTCGAGGGCGGCCCGCAGGACCGCCCGGTCGTCGTGCTCTCGGATCTCTCCGCGCACCTCTTGGCCCTGCTCGTGGCCCTTGCCCAAGACGGCGACGGTGGCGCCGGGCCCGGACTCGTGGGCGATCTCGACGGCCCGCTCGATGGCCGCGACGCGGCCCTCGACGACCTCGAGACGCGCGCGCGAGCGGGGCCAGACGCCCTCCGCGACGGCGTCGCGGATCGTGGCGGGGTCCTCCTCGCGCGGGTTGTCGTCGGTGACGATGACGACGTCGGCGTGGGCGGCCGCGGCGGCCCCCATGCCGGGCCGCTTGCCGGGGTCGCGGCTGCCGCCGGCGCCGAGGACGACGACGAGCAGGCCATAGGTCTGGGGTCGCAGTGCCGCCAGCGCGGCACCGACCGCGTCGGGGGTGTGCGCGAAGTCGACGAGCGCCGTCGGCAGGTCCTCGGGACCGGGCTCGCTCGGGGCGACGAGCTCCATGCGGCCCGGCACGTAGGGCCGGGTGAGGATCGCGCCGGCGACCTCGCGGGGCGGGATCCCGGTCTCGATGAGGGCCACGGCGGCCATCGCGGTGTTGACGCGGTTGAAGTCGCCGGGCAGGGCCGACTCGAGGTGGAGCACCTCGTCGGCACCCGTGAGCGTCAGCGCGGGCTCGCGCGGGTCGCCGCCGACGACCCAGTCGGCCTCGACGTGGAGGCGCGAGGTGACGGTCGTGACGGGGACGGTGGCCTCCTCCGCCAGCCGGGCGCCCCATTCGTCGTCGACGCACACGACGCCCCGGCGGGAGCGCTCGGGGGTGAAGAGGCTGGCCTTGGCGAGGAAGTAGTCCTCCATCGTCCCGTGGAAGTCGAGGTGGTCCTGGCTGAGGTTGGTGAAGAGGGCGACGTCGTACATGACCTCGTCGACGCGGTGGAGGGTGAGCGCGTGGCTCGAGACCTCCATGACGCAGTCGTCGATGCCGCGCTCCCCCATCGTCGCGAGCAGCGCGTGCAGGTCGGTCGTCTCCGGGGTGGTGCGCACGGACTTGATCCGCTCGTCGCCGATGCGCGTCTCGATGGTCCCGATGAGCCCCGTCGTGTGGGCCAGCGCCTCGAGGGCGGAGACCATGAGGTAGGCGGTCGTCGTCTTGCCGTTGGTCCCGGTGATGCCGAACATCGTGCAGCGGCGGTCGCCGCTGTCGTAGACCGCCGCGGCGACGCGGCCGAGGACCTCGCGCGGGCGCTCCACCACGACGAAGGGGAGGTCGCTCCCCTTCGCCTGCAGCCGGGAGGCCCCGTCGGCGTCGGTGAGGACGGCGACGGCCCCCGCCGCGAGGGCCTTGTCGACGAAGTCGGCTCCGTGGGCCCGGGCACCGGGCAGGGCGGCCCACAGGTCGCCGGGGCGCACGGTCGAGGTGTCGAGGGAGACGCCGGTCACCGAGGTGGCCGGGTCACCGTGCACGGGCGTGGCCGCGGCGTCGCCGACGAGGTCGGCGACGTCCACGAGGGTCAGCGGGTGCACCCGCTCAGGACGAGGAAAAGACACGATCCGCGACCTTACCCGCCATCCGGGGCGCCCCGGTCACGCAGCAGACCCGGGGTGTCGGCCGCCGGCTTCTTGGACAGCTTGGTGCGCACCTTGGGCGCCTTCTCGTCCTGGGGCGTCGGCGGCACCTTCTCCTTCTGCAGGGCGTAGGTCATGACGTCCTTGAAGACCGGCGCGGCGACCGTGCCGCCGTAGTAGCCCTTGATCGGGCGCTGGAGGATCACCGAGACGACGAGCTTGGGGTCGTCGGCCGGGGCGAAGCCGATGAAGCTCGCGGTCTTGCCGCTGTAGCCACCGGACTCGGAGTCGTAGCGGTCGGCGGTGCCGGTCTTGCCGGCGACGCGATAGCCCTTGATCTTCGCCTCGGGGGCCGTGCCCTCGTCGCTCACGACGCCCTCGAGCATCCGGGAGACGTCGTTGGCGGTCTTCTTCGAGACGGCGCGGTTGCGCTTGCCCGTCGGGGCCGCCTCCCAGCCGCCCTCGCCGTCGCTGACCTCCTTGACGAAGGTCGGGCTGATCCGCACCCCGTCGTTGGCGATCGCCTGGAAGACGTTGGTCACCTGCACGGCGGTCGTCGAAACGCCCTGGCCGTAGGTGATCGTGTAGCGCTGCGAGCCGTTCCACGTCTCGGACTTCGGCAGCAGGCCGCCGGACTCACCGGGGAAGCCGGAGCCGCTCGTCGATCCCAGGCCGAAGCGCCGCAGGTACTCCTCGAGGGTCTTGGGCTTCATCGTCTCGCCGATGAGCATGGTGCCGGTGTTGCTCGACTCGGCGAGGGCACCGGCGACGGTGCGGTACTCGTCGGGGTGCGGGTGGCTGTCGCTCAGGGTCTGGTCACCGCGCTTCATGGAGTACGGCAGGATCATCGGCGTCTCGGGGGTGATCGTCCCCTCCTCGAGACCGGCCGCGACGGTCATGATCTTCGACGTCGACCCGGGCTCGAAGACGTCGCTGAAGGCGAGGTTGGAGAAGACGCCCTTGCCGTCGCCGATGTTGTTGGGGTCGAAGGTCGGGTAGGACGCCAGGGCGACGAGCTCGCCCGTGTCGACCCGCTGGACGACGACGGTGCCGGAGAGCGCCTTGGTCTCCTTGACCTTGTCGGCCAGGGCATTTTGCGCGTACCACTGCACGTCGTTGTCGATCGTCAGGCGCACGTCCTTGCCCGCGGTCGCCGAGCTGACGTCGTCGGAGGCATTGGGCAGGCGCGAGCCGTCCTGGGCGATCTCGTAGGTCGCCTGGCCGGGGGTGCCCTTGAGGACGTCGTCGAGCTGCAGCTCGAGGCCACCGCCGGCGGTCTGGTCCTGCGGCTGGACGAAGCCGACGAGAGAGGCGACCGTCGTCGACTGCGGGTAGGTGCGCTGGGTCGAGCGCTCGGAGTAGATGCCGGGGATGCCCAGGGCGTTGATCCGGCGCCAGGTGAGCGGCGAGATGTTCTTGGCGAGGACCCGGTAGCGCTGCGAGCCGGTGAGCTTGGGCTCGAGGTCCTCGGCGCTGGTGCCGAGCGGCTCGGCGAGGTCCTTGGCGGCGCCCGCCACCCCGACCTTGGTGGTCGTGCCGTCGACCTTCTTGTCGTACTCCGGCACGGCCGTCTGGTCGACGACGACGGTGCGCCGCTCCTGGCTCTGCGCCAGGACGGTGTCGTTGGCGTCGTAGATCGTGCCGCGGTGGGCGGGGATCGCCTCGGTCTGGGTGCGCTGGCGCAGTGCGTCGGCGGCGACGGCGTCGGAGTCGAAGCCCTGGATGCGCAGCAGCTGCGCGGCGAAGAGGCTGAGCACGATGAGCGAGACGACCATGAGCGCCCGCATGCGGGTGCGCGGGCTGGCCGAGACCGCGGCAGCCGCCGGTCGACGAGCGGGCGCCGCCTTCTTGGCTGGAGTCGCCTTGCGAGCAGGTGCCGCCTTCTTGGCAGGCGCGGCCTTCTTCGCCGGCGCGGTCTTGCGCGACGGAGCCGCCTTCTTGGCAGGCGCGGCCTTGCGGGCAGGCCGAGCCTGGCCGGAGGAGGGTCGACCGGTGCCCTGAGGGCGGTCAGGTCGGCGCTGGCTCACGGTGCGGCCTCTCCTGTCAGTTGCTCGGGCGGGCGGTGGGGGTCTTCTTCTTGGCGGCCTTCGAGGAGGGCTCCGACGTGGACTTCGAGGACGGTGAGGAGCTGGTCGAGGACTGGTCCGCCGTCGCCGTGGCGGCCGCTCCCACGGTAAATCCGTCGGGCTTCTTGGCGACCGACGCCACGCCGAGGATGCTGCCCTTGTCGACGTCGATGAAGGCGGCGCTGCCGGCCGGGACCATGCCGAGCGCGTCGGCCTCGGTCGCCAGGCGCTGCGGCGCGGCCCGGTCGTTGATCGTCTGGGACAGCGAGTCCTCCTTGTCGGCGAGCGACGCGGAGCGGGCCTCGAGGGCCGTCACCTCGAAGGAGTCCTGGGCCATCGAGGTGTTGAGCCCCAGGACGGCGCCGAGCCCGGCGACGAGCAGGGCGAAGCACAGTACCGGGAACCACGCGGACCCGGCCCGATCGGTGGGGGTGACGACCTCGAGCGAGGCCCGGGTGCCTCGGGCGGGGGCGCGACGGGCGACGGTCGTGGCGACGGACGACTGGCTCATCGGTGGGGGCCTTCCTGGTGACGGGGCGGTCGGATGCGCTCGGCGCCGCGCAGGCGCACCGAGGCGGATCGGGAGTTGGTCTCGAGCTCGCGGGCGCTCGGGGTGAGCGCCCCGCGGGTGAGCAGGCGCAGCTCGGGTGCGTGCTCCGGCAGCTCGACGGGCAGGTCGGGCGGGGTGGTCGAGGCGGCGCCGGCGGCCAGGGCCCGCTTGGTGATGCGGTCCTCGAGCGAATGGAAGGACAGCACCGCGATCCGGCCGCCCACCGACAGCCGGTCGAGGGCGACGGGCAGCGCGCGGGCCCAGCCGGCGAGCTCCTCGTTGACCTCGATCCGCAGCGCCTGGAAGGTGCGCTTGGCCGGGTGGCCACCGCCGCGCTGGGAGGCCATCGGGATCGTGGCGCGCAGCAGCTCGACGAGTCGGCCGGAGCGCTCGAAGGGGGTGACCTCTCGCTCGCGGACGATCGCGCCGGCGATCTTGCGGGCGAAGCGCTCCTCGCCGTACTCCGACAGCACCCGGGTCAGGTCGCGGGCGTCGTAGGTGTTGAGCACCTCGGCGGCGGTGACCCCGGTCGTGGGGTCCATCCGCATGTCGAGCGGCGCGTCGTGGGCGTAGGCGAAGCCGCGCTCGGTCTCGTCGAGCTGCAGCGACGAGACCCCGAGGTCGAAGAAGGCCGAGGTGACGCTCTCGAGGTCGAGGTCGTCGAGGACCTCGCCGATCTCGTCGTTGACGGCGTGCACGAGGGTGACGCGCTCGCCGAAGCGGGCCAGCCGCTCCCCCGCGAGGGCCAGCGCCTGCGGGTCGCGGTCGATGCCGACGAGGCGCACCTGCGGGTCCGCCTCGAGGACCGCCTCGGCGTGGCCGCCCATGCCGAGCGTGCCGTCCACGTGGACGGCGCCCTCCGTGGAGAGCGCCGGGGCGAGCAGGTCGAGGACCTCGTCGAGCATGACGGGCACGTGGCGGGAGGCCGCGTCGCGGCCGGTGTCGGTCGTGAGGTCACGGTCCTCGTCGTGCTCCACGGTGCTCCCTTCGTGCTCGTCGGTGGTGGGTGGTGGTGGTGATCTCCGGGTCCTGCTCGCTGCTGCCGCCTGGTCCCCATCCGGGACGTTCCGGCCCGGGGGAAGTCGGGTCGGGGCCGTCACGGCTGGAGGCCGGGCGGCAGCTGCATCACATGAGTCCGGGGATCACCTCCTCGGACTGGTCGGCGAAGGCCTGCTCGGTGCTGGCCAGGTACTCCTCCCACGCGGCGGTGTCCCAGACCTCGACCCGCGAGCCGGTGCCGATGACGGTGCACTCGCGGTCGAGGCCGGCGTACTGGCGCAGCGCCGCGGGCACGGTGACCCGGCCCTGCTTGTCGGGGATCTCGTCGCTCGCGCCGGAGAGGAAGACGCGCATGTAGTCGCGAGCGGCCTTGCTCGAGGTGGGGGCCTCCTGGAAGCGCTGGGTGATCTTGACGAACTCGTCCATGGGGAAGACGTAGAGGCAGCGCTCCTGACCACGGGTCATGACCAGGCCGCCGGCGAGCTTGTCGCGGAACTTCGCGGGGAGGAAGAGGCGGCCCTTGTCGTCGAGGCGTGGGGTGTGGGTACCGAGGAACACGGCGACCACCTCCCCTTCGTCTCGACCCGAGGGCTCCCTGCGCTTCCTTGATCCCCCACTTTACTCCACCTCTGCTCCAGATCACACCCCGTCTGGCACATTTCGGCGACTTCTTTGCTGACTTTTCCCTGATAAATCAAGGGTGGTGCAAAGTGGGGCGGATTCACCGCACCGACGGCACGAAGGGGGGTCCCCCAGGGCCAAGACCGACGGTGCCTGTGTCTCGTGGCCCCGATTCCTAGGGCCGGACGCCGCGCGCGACGTAGGGTCGGGAGCACATCGGAGCGAAGTGGGGACGCCACCGGCGCGGCCCCGGGACGGAGACGTGGTGACCCTCAGCAGGGAAGGCGCCCCCGAGGTGGCGGCACACGCGGACCTCGAGTACGTCGTGTCCGTCGGCCGGGCGCTCGCCGACACGATGAATGCCGTCATCGAGGGCAAGCCCGATGTCGTGCGCACCGCCATCACGGTCCTGCTCGCGGAGGGGCACATCCTCGTCGAGGACGTGCCCGGCGTCGGCAAGACGATGCTCGCCAAGGCGCTCGCCCGCAGCATCGACGCCTCGGTGCGTCGGGTGCAGTTCACCCCCGACCTGCTGCCGAGCGACATCACCGGTGTGAGCATCTACAACCAGGACCAGCACGAGTTCGAGTTCCGCCCCGGGGCCGTCTTCGCCAACGTCGTCATCGGTGACGAGATCAACCGCGCCTCGCCCAAGGCCCAGTCGGCCCTGCTGGAGTGCATGGAGGAGGCCCAGGTCACCGTCGACGGGCGGACCTACGAGCTGCCCCGGCCCTTCATCATCATGGCGACCCAGAACCCCGTGGAGATGGAGGGCACCTACCCCCTCCCCGAGGCCCAGCGCGACCGCTTCATGGCGCGGCTGTCCATGGGCTACCCGACCGCCGCCGCCGAGGTGGCCATGCTCGACCACCACGGCGCGAGCTCGCCGCTGGAGAGCCTGCGGCCGGTCGCCGACGCGGCAGGCATCGCCCGGCTCATCGCCGCGGTGCGCACGGTCCACGCCTCCACGGCGGTGCGCCAGTACGCCGTCGACATCGCCACCGCGACCCGCACGAGTTCGCTCGTGCGCCTGGGCGCCTCGCCCCGGGCGACGCTGCACCTGCTGCGCGCCGGCCGGGCGCACGCGGCGCTGCACGGACGCGACCACGTGCTCCCCGACGACATCCAGACCATCGCCCCGGTCGTCCTCGCCCACCGACTGCTGCTGAGCAGCGAGGCGCAGCTGGCCCGGCGCGACCCGGTCGACATCGTCAGCGAGATCGTGCGGCACACGCGCGTCCCCGCCGCCCGGTGAGTGCTCGACCATGACCGGTCGCGGGCGGCTCTTCGTCGCGGCCGGGGTGCTCGTGGCCCTCACCGGCCTGACCCTCGGCCTGCACGACCTGACCAAGGTCGGCGCGCTGCTCGTCGTGCTGCCGGCCCTGGCGCTGCTGCTCTCCCGCCGCGAGCTCGACCTCGCCGTCACCCGTGAGGTCGCCCCCTCCCGCGTGCCCACCGACGGCCACGCCGACGTCACCGTCCGGGTGCACAACTCCGGCCGGCTGCCCACCCCCCTCCTGCGGGGCGAGGAGGCGCTGGCCTATGCCCTCGGCGACCGACCACACCTGCTCGTGCCGCGCCTCGACGGCGGCGAGACCCGCCAGCTGACCTACCGGGTGCGCTCCCACGTGCGGGGCCACCACACGATCGGCCCGCTCTCGGTGCGGGTCACCGACCCCTTCGGCCTGGCGACCCGTGCGGTCCCGGTGCCCGGCGAGACCTCGCTCGTCGTCCTGCCGCGGGTGCTGCCACTCACCCCCGTGCGCGGCGTGCCGGCCGGCGGAGGCGGCGAGACCTCGGTCGCCTCGCGGGTCGCCCTGCAGGGTGAGGACGACGTCGGCGTGCGCGAGTACCGCATCGGCGACGACCTGCGCCGCATCCACTGGCGCTCGACGGCCCGCACCGGCGAGACGATGGTGCGGCAGGACGAGCAGCCTTCCCGACGGCGTGCCCTGGTCCTGCTCGACGACCGCGCCGGCGTCCACGCCGGCACCGGGGGCGGCGGGTCCTTCGAGTGGTCGGTGACGGCGGCGGCGTCGATCACCACGCTGCTCCTCGGCGAGCGCTTCGAGGTGCACCTGTGCCGGTCCGCCGACGAGGGCGGCGCGGTCGAGCCGCTCGTCGACGTCGACCACGCGCTCGACGAGCTCGCCGCGGTCCAGCCAGCCGAGACCACCTCGGCGCGCGGGCTCCTCGAGGCCCTCGACGACTTCATGCAGCACGGCGGGGGCCTCGTCGTCGGCGTCCTCGGCGAGCTCGACGACGACATCGTCGATCTCTGCGCCACACGCGCCCGCCACGGGCTGGGTCTGGTCGTCGACCGCGGCGGCTTCTCCTCCGGCACCCGGGGCACCGGGCCCGCCGACGAGACCGCCCACCGGCTGGCCCTCGGCGGCTGGCGCACCGAGGTCGTCCGCCCCGGCGCCCAGCTCCCCGAGCTGTGGGCCCGACTCACCGTGGGTCTGGGGGTGCGCGCATGATGCGACACGAGCCCCGGGTGATCGCCGGCCTCCTCGCCGGCCTGGCGACGATCGTCGTCGCCCTCCCCCTCGGCCGGCTCTTCGACGAGGCCCCCTGGGCCCTCCCTTCGGTCATCGGCGTCGCCGTCGTCGCCGGCACCGGCATGCTCCTGCGCTCGCTCACCACCCACGCAGGGTTGGTCGTCCTCGGGCAGGCCGCCGCGGCCGGCCTCTACCTGCTCGTCACCCAGCTCGGCGAGACGACGGTCTTCGGCGTCGTCCCCACACCCGAGACGCTCACCGCGCTGCTCGACCACTTCGAGCAGGCCCAGGACACGATCACCCGCTACGCGGCCCCCGCGCCGGCGACGCCCGGCATCACCGTCATGCTCGTCGCGATCATCGTCGTCGTCGCCCTGGCCGTCGACATGGCCAGCGCCACTGCAGCATCGCCGTCGGTCGCCGGCCTGCCGCTGCTCTCGCTCTTCCTCGTCTCGGCGGCCAACTCCGGTGGCTCGATGCACTGGGCGTGGTTCCTCGCCGGCGCCGGGCTGTGGCTCGCGATGGTCGTGCACCAGTCCGACGTCGACCTGCACGGCTGGGCCACCTCGGTCCCCCGCATGGGGCGCGGCGACGGCGAGGACAGCGCGGGGCGCTCGCACCGCTGGCAGGCCGCGCGACTCGGGGCCTTCGCCCTGGTCGCCGCCGTCGCCGCGGCCACCTTCGTCCCCCACCTGCCGACCCGCTACGTCCTCGACGGGCTGGGGCGCAGCCAGGGCGGAGCGACGACCGGGTCCGGCGTGCGCCTGGCCACGGCCCTCGACCTGCGCCGCAGCCTCGAGTCGCCCAGCGAGGCCCCGGTGCTCACCTACACGTCGAGCTCCCCCGCGCCGGGGCCCCTGAGGGTGGCGGTCGTCGAGGACTTCTCCGACGGCCTGGGCCGCATGCGCTCCGACGCCCCCGAGCCCGTCGAGGGCTTCTCCGCCCCGGACCCGACCCTGCGAATCCCCGGCAACGTCGTCGGTGAACGACGCACGATGGTCGTCGAGTCCAACGGCGTCGCAGCCCCGCAGCTGCCGCTCCCTTCGCTCGTCAGCTCGGTCGACACGGGCGGCATCGCCTGGGCCCTCGGCGACGACGGCACGGCCGCGGTCCAGCGCACTCCCGGGACCTACTCGGCGACCTACACCGAGCTCGCCCCCGAGGAAGAGGACTTCGACCAGCCGACCGGCGAACCCATCGACCCGCTCGCCCAGAGCGACTCCTACCTCACCCTCGACCCCGGGTCGGCGCAGGAGATCGGAGACCTCGTCGACGAGGTCGTCCCGCACGACGCCACTCCCCTGCGCAGCGCCCAGGCCATCCAGGAGTACCTGCGCGGCAGCGAGTTCACCTACAGCCTCGACCTGCCCTCGTCGCAGGGGCGCGACCCGATCGTCGCCTTCCTCGACCACAAGACCGGCTACTGCCAGCAGTTCGCCGTGACCATGACGCTCATGGCCCGGGCGCGCGGGATCCCCGCCCGCGTCGCCGTCGGCTTCCTCCCCGGCCGCCTGACCAGTGGCGACGAGCGCGTCGTGCGGGTCAGCGACGCCCACGCCTGGCCCGAGCTGTACTTCGAGGGGGTGGGCTGGACGCGCTTCGAGCCGACGCCCGGCTCACGTGCTGCGTCGACGCCCGGCTACACGATCGACACCTCCGACGCGAGCGCCGGCACCGACACCTCGACCTCGTCCGACGAGACGACGAGCTCCTCGACCCGCCCCGACGACCAGCAGGAGGACGTCGCGGTCCCAGAGGCCGCGACCGCGCCCGACGAGGGTCGCCCCGCCTGGGTCACCGCGCTGCTCTGGCTGCTCGGCATCGCCGCCGTGCTGGCGATCATGCCGCTGTCGGCGCTCGTGGCCCGTCGCCGCTCCCGCCGCTCGGCCGTCGACGACGCCGAGCGGGTCGAGCGCGAGTGGCACGAGCTGATCACCCAGCTCGACGACCTCGGGCTGCGCCCACCGGTCGGCGCGACCCCGCGGCAGACCGGCGCCTGGCTCAGCCGGCGCCTGCACCTCGAGGGCGAGCCGCAGGAGCAGCTCGACCACGTCGTCGCCACCCTCGAGCGCGCCCGCTACGCCCCGCCCGGAGCCGACCTGCCCGACATCTCCCACGAGGTCGGCGGGGTCGTCGACGAGGTCCGCTCCGGCCGGCAGCGCTCGCGACAGGTCCGCTCGGTGCTGTGGCCCCAGGACGGCGTCGACGCGTGGCGCGCGTTTGGCCGCTCGCTCCTGCGCCGCCTGCCCCGTCGCCGCTGACTCCCCTTCGCCCCGGAGGTCGCCGAGAGGATCAGTCGAGGTAGTCGCGCAGAACCTGCGAGCGGCTCGGGTGACGCAGCTTGCTCATCGTCTTGGACTCGATCTGACGGATGCGCTCACGCGTCACGCCGTAGACCTTGCCGATCTCGTCGAGCGTCTTGGGCTGACCGTCGGTCAGGCCGAAGCGCATCGAGACCACGCCGGCCTCGCGCTCGCTGAGCGTGTCGAGGACCGAGTGCAGCTGCTCCTGCAGGAGCGTGAAGCTCACCGCGTCGGCCGGCACGACCGCCTCGGAGTCCTCGATGAGGTCACCGAACTCGGAGTCGCCGTCCTCGCCGAGCGGGGTGTGCAGCGAGATCGGCTCGCGGCCGTACTTCTGGACCTCGACGACCTTTTCGGGGGTCATGTCGAGCTCCTTGGCCAGCTCCTCCGGGGTGGGCTCACGACCCAGGTCCTGGAGCATCTGACGCTGCACACGGGCGAGCTTGTTGATGACCTCGACCATGTGCACCGGGATGCGGATGGTGCGGGCCTGGTCGGCCATGGCGCGGGTGATGGCCTGACGGATCCACCACGTCGCGTAGGTCGAGAACTTGTAGCCCTTGGTGTAGTCGAACTTCTCGACCGCACGGATCAGACCGAGGTTGCCCTCCTGGATCAGGTCGAGGAAGAGCATGCCGCGGCCGGTGTAGCGCTTGGCGAGCGAGACGACGAGACGCAGGTTGGCCTCGAGCAGGTGGTTCTTGGCGTTCTTGCCGTCCTGGGCGATCCACCACAACTCGCGCTTGAACTTCATCTCGATCTTCTCGCCGGAGGCGAGCTTCTCCTCGGCGAAGAGGCCGGCCTCGATGCGCTTGGCCAGCTCGACCTCCTGCTCGGCGTTGAGGAGGGCGACCTTGCCGATCTGCTTGAGGTAGTCCTTGACCGGGTCGGCGGTGGCGCCGGCCGTCACGACCTGCTGCGCGGGAGCGTCGTCCTCGTCGTCGTTGCTGATCGTGAAGCCGGACTTCTCGTCCTGCTCCGTCTCGGGCTTGGCCTTGGCCTCCGGCTCCTCGCCGAGGACCTCGTCCTCACCGGGTGCCGGCTCCTCGGCCGTGGTGGTCGTCGGGTTGGCCGCGGCCTTCTTCGCGGCAGCCTTCTTCGCGGCGGCCTGCTTGGCGGGTGCGGCCTGCTTCACCGGGGCGGCGGCCGCGGCTGCCGTGGCGGTGGAGGCGGCCTTCTTCGCCGCGGTCTTCTTCGCCGGGGCAGCCTTCTTCGCGGGGGCGGCGGCCTTCTTCGTGGCCGTCTTCTTCGCCGCGGTCTTGCTCGCCGCCTTCTTGGCGGGGGTCTTCTTGGCCGTCTTCTTCGCCGGAGTGGACTCTGGCACCTGAACCTCGATTCCCTGTTCGCCCAGCGCGCGCAGGACGACCCGCCCCCGACTGGGGCTGATCTTGGCCTCGCCGAACGCGGCCTGTAGCTGATCGCTGGTGATGGATCCGGTCGTGCGGCCCTTCAGGACGAGCTCCTGCAGCGAGGGATGCGAGAACTCCTTGGGGAGGGAGCCCTGCGTCTCGACGGACCGTGGGGACACAGCAGTCACCAACAACCTTTCGTCACGGAGGATTCCGCCGGGACGAAGGGAGTGGCGTGACCCCGTCTGACCCGACTCGCCCGGTCGCTGTGCGCTGGGCTCGTGACCATTATAAAACGCGTGGCCGTCGGGTGCCGCCACCAGGGGCGGTCGGAGGGTCTCAGCGGGCCTTGACCGCCAGCACGTCGCAGGGCGCGTCGAGCAGCACACGCTGAGCATTGGACCCGAGGATCAGCTTGCCGACGGGGGTGCGACGACGCAGGCCGATGATGATCAGGCTGGCGTCGGTCTCCTCGGCGACGACGATGAGGTCCTCGGCCGGCTCCTTGCCTCGGACGAGGCCACGGACCTCGCCGTCGACACCCGCCTCCTCCATGCGGGAACGCACCTGCTTGAGATCGTCCTCGTTCTTGCGGGCGGTGTCACCGCTCAGGCCCACGCCACCACGGTCGGAGTGGATGACGACGAGCTTGTCGTTGCGCAGGCGGCACTCCTCGAAGGCGCGCTCGAGAGCGGCCTCGCCCTCCTTGGTCGACACGTACCCCACGACGATGGTCATCGCTCGCTCCTCGTCACAACTCGGCTGATGGACTACCTGGGCCAGACGCTACACCGCGGCCCCGTGACCTGTCTCACTCCGGCACCGGTGTCGTCGGCGTGTCCCGATCAGTCGCCGCGCAGCACGTCCCGGAGCAGCTCGGCCACCTGGTCGACCTCGGTGAGGAAACCGTCGTGACCGACCGCCGAGGAGATCGTGCGCAGCTGCGTCCCGGGACGTGCCGCGACGACCTCGTGCGACAGCCGCGGCGGGTAGAGCCGGTCGGAGTCGACCGGCGCGACGACGAGTCGACCGGTGAAGTCCTGCAGCGCCGCGGACATCCCCCCACGGTCCCGGCCGAGGTCGTGGGAGTTCATCGCCTCGGAGAGCACCGCGTAGGAGTTGGCGTCGAAGCGGCGCGCGAGCTTGCCGCCGTGGTGGTCGAGGTAGCTCTCGACCGTGTAGCGCGGGCGGCCCTCGGGCCCGGCGGGCTCGTCCTGGACCCGTCGGTCGAAGCGCTCGTGCAGCTCGAGCTCGCTGCGGTAGGTGATGTGGGCGATGCGGCGGGCGATGGCCAGCCCGGCCTCGGGGCCCTGCGGGTGGTCGTAGTAGTCACCCCCGGCGAACCACGGGTCGTTGCGGATCGCGAGGATCTGCGCCTGGCTCCACCCGATCTGCTCCGCGGTGGCGTAGCCGCCGGTCGCCAGGGCGATCGCCGTGCCGACGCGCTCGGGGTGGCTCGCGACCCACTCGAGCGTGCGCATGCCCCCCATCGACCCGCCGATGACGGTGTGCCAGCGCTCGATGCCCAGGACGTCGGCGAGCCGCGCCTCGGCCGCGACCTGGTCACGGATGGTGAGGCGCGGGAAGCGACTGCCCCACGGCCGGCCGTCGGGCGCGGCACTGCCCGGCCCGGTGCTGCCCTGGCAACCACCGAGGACGTTGATCGCGATGACGAAGTAGTCGTCGTCGAGCGGCGCGCCCTGCCCGATGAGACCCGGCCACCAGCCGGCCGTCGGGTGACCGGGACCGGCCTCGCCGACGACGTGGCTGTCACCGGTGAGCGCGTGCTCGACGAGCACGGCGTTGTCGCGCTCGGGACGCAGGCGCCCCCAGGTCTCGTAGGCCAGCACGACGTCGGGCAGGGACTCGCCCGACTCCAGCTCCAGCCGCCCGATCGAGACGAAGCGTCGCTCGCCCGGGTGGTCGCCGTCGCGCCACAGCGCGGTGCTCGCGGGGGGTGTGGTCGTCACGCTCACGGAGTGCTCCCGAAGTGTCTCGCCTTGCCACGTCGCCTCGACGCGGCCCGGTCATCACCCGGGGCACCCCGTCGCGAGGAGGGTTGCCGGCCAGCAAGCCGGGGCTTGACGCTGGCACTCATGACCTGCCGACAACTCTAACGTCACGAGGCGCGCCCGATCGAGTCGCGTCCGGGCTGCGGACCCTCGGCCGGGGGCAGGGCCCACGGACGCACCCCCGTGGCCAGCAGACGGAGCATGAGGTCGGCCAGCCGGTGCTCGGGGTCGATCTCGAGGGCCCGCTCGAGGCAGATGCCGGTGATCGTGCCGTCACCGGCCCACCAGGCGAGGTGCGCCACGGTGACGAGCACCGTGGGCGTGAGCGGCTGCGGCAGGAGCCGGGCGAGCTCGACGAGCCGACCACGGACGACGAGCAGCTCGTCCGACCAATCCCCTGCCTGCGGCAGCTCGTCGTCGCCCTCCCAGCAGTCGACCCAGGGGCACTCCGCCGCCGCGTCGAGGGCGAGCCAGCCGACCTCGAGCGGCACGTCGTCGAGCGAGAAGAACCCCGGCGCGAGCACGGCCATCAACGCGTCGCGCCACTGGACGTCGAGCAGCGAGCCGCCCAGCACGGCCAGCTCGGCATCGGGCAGGTCACCGACCGGTCGCGCGCTGCGCCGCGGGTCGAGCACGTGGGACCACAGCGCGGCGAGCTCGTCGTCGTCGACCGGCACGGGCTCGCCCGACACGATGACCTGCGCCACCCCCTCGGCGCGCGTCTCGTCCGTCGGCGGCACGACGGTGGCGACCAGCTCCTCACGACTGGCGAGCGGCCGCACCCCGGCCATGACGAAGGGGGCGACCGCCGGCACCTCCTCGGGCCGCGGGAGCGCGCGCACCTGCGGCGGGCAGCACCCGTCGTCGCACCCCGGGACCCAGCACCGGCCGTCGCGCACGACGACGTGGTCAGGGACGGCGAGACCGGCCGCCAGGGCCGCCGAGGTGACGGCCGCGCGGACGGGGCGGGAGCCCCCTTCGTCGTCCTCGAAGGCGAGCACCACGACCCCCTGCGCCCGCTCGCGGACCATGATCGCGATGCTGTGCTCGGCGAGGGCGGCGCAGGCCCGGGGGTCGTCGACGAGGTCGAGGCGCTGGACCATCCCGAGCCGCCGACCGTGCAAGGCGGCGAGGACGAGGGATGGACCCGGGTGGTAACCGAGCTGGTAGGGCACGAGGACGGCGAGCTCGGAGGCGTCGCGGGGGCTGGCGGTCGGTGTCATGCCCCGACCATGCCGAGCGGCCCGCCCCCTCGACAGAGGGGACGGGCCGGCTGTGGACGAGCGGGTGGGCGCCCGCAGGTCTGGGGTCAGTCGGGGACGACGTGCGAGCGCACCGTCGAGCTCCAGGCCTGCTGCTGGCTCCAGGCCTGTTGCTGGGCCCACTGCGCCTGGTGCGCGGCGACACCCTGCTCCCACGCGATGAACTCCTCGGTCTCCTTGACCAGGGTCGCCGCGACCCAGCCGATCACCATGACGTCGTCGAGCAGGCCGAAGGCGAGCAGCAGCCCCTCAGGGACGACGTCGACCGGCGAGACGATGTAGCCGACGCCCGCGAGCATCATCAGCAGCCGCGTCGAGGTCAAGCCGGTGTAGGTGCCGGCCCGCACCGCACGCACCATGCGCGGCACGGCACGCAGCCGCTGGAGCAGGCTCGGCCCACCGGGGCGCGAGGCGCTGCGGACGGCGGACGCGAGATGGACCGCGCTGCGGGCCCGTCGACTCATGACCATCGGGGTCTCCTGACGCTCGGACGCCATCGGATGAGGGCGCTCCCACCCGTCATCAACGACGCGGGTCCGCAGAGGATTCCGCAGGGTCGCCGGGTGCGCCCTGGGTCACCAGGCCATCGGCCCGCTGCTCCCAGAACTGTGCCCCCTCGATCCCGAGCTCACGCGGGTCGAACTGCGGGTCGATGCCCTGCTTCTTCTGGGCGTGGTAGTCCTTGAGCGCCTTGAGCGCCGGGACCTGCAGCAGCAGGATCCCGAGGATGTTCAGCCAAGCCATCGTGCCGACGCCGATGTCACCCAACCCCCACGCGGAGCCGGCGGTCGTCGTCGCGCCGTAGGCGACGGACACGAGGATCAGGGCCTGGAGCGCGCGGATCATGCCCCGACGCACGACGCCGTTGCGGATCTTGCGGGTCAGGTAGGCGAGGTTGACCTCCGCCATGTAGTAGTAGGCGACCATCGTCGTGAAGGCGAAGAAGACGAGCGCCAGCGCGACGAAGCTCGAGCCCCAGCCCGGAGCCAGCGTGTCGAAGCCCGCCTGGACGAAGCCCGGCCCCGGCTCGGTGTCGGTGCCGACCCCACCGACGTAGAGCGTCTCGTCGCCGAAGGTCTCGCCCTTGAAGACGGTGTACATGTCGGTCGAGATGATGATGAAGGCCGTGGCCGTGCACACGAAGAGCGTGTCGATGTAGACCGCGAAGGCCTGCACGAAGCCCTGCTTGGCCGGGTGCGAGACCTCGGCGGCCGCCGCGTGGTGCGGGCCCGTGCCCTGGCCGGCCTCGTTGGAGTAGATGCCGCGCTGGACGCCCCACTTGACCGCCTGGCCGATGATCGCGCCGTAGACGGCGTGTCCGCCGAAGGCTCCGGAGAAGATCTCGCCGAAGACGTGGCCGACCTGGTCGATGTTGACGAAGAAGACGACGAGCGCGAAGAGGATGTAGAGGATCGCCATCGGCGGCACGACGAACGCGGCGAAGGCAGCGATCCGCTTGACGCCACCGATGACGATGAAGGCCAGGGCGATGACCACGCCGATGGCCGTGGCCCACGTCGGCACGCCCCAGGCCGACTCGATGGCCGAGGACATGCCGTTGGCCTGGACTCCCGGCAGGAAGAAACTCATCGCGAAGACGGTGACGACGGCGAAGACGATCGCGTAGACGAGCGAGAGGGTCCTGGCCTTGTGGGCGTAGGCCTTCTCGAAGTAGTAGGCCGGGCCACCGCGGTACTCACCGGTGTCCGGGTCCTTCTCCTTGTAGATCTGGCCCAACGTGGACTCGATGAAGGAGGTCGCGGCCCCGAAGAAGGCCACGGCCCACATCCAGAAGACCGCACCCGGACCACCGAAGGCGATGGCGGTGGCGACGCCGCCGATGTTGCCCATGCCGACGCGGTTGGCCAGCGACATCATCAGCGACTGGAAGGAGGAGGTGCCGTCCTGCGACTTCTCGCCCTTGGTCAGCTGCCGGACCATGTCCGGGATGCCGAGGACCTGCACCAGGCCGGTGCGGACGGTGAAGTAGACACCTGCGACCAGGCACAGCCCGACCAGCGGTATCGACCAGATGAAACCGTTGGCGGAGTCGACGAGTTCGGCGAGTGACATGAGACGAGAGCTCCCTGTGGCGAGTGTCACGGACCCGCGGGAGGCTACCCGACGTCGACGCTCGCCGCCGGGAACTCGGTGCGCACGTGCGCGCCGATCTGCCGCATCAGCCACACGTCCATACCGGCGCCCACGGCACCGCCGACGACCGGCACGGCCTTGCCGAAGCGCGTGAAGACGCCCTTGCCGGCGGTCGAGAGGATGCGGAAGCCGACGGCCTTGTTGACCACCATCAGGGCCGGCCCGGGCAGTCGCTGGGCGGCCATGCCGGCGAGCCGGCCGGTGGGCGCGACGACCCCTGCCTTGGCGAGCAGGTCCTGGGCGTCGGCACCCACGAGGCTGAGCAGGACGGCGGAGCGGATCTCGGGCTGGGCGAGGTCATAGCCGCGCAGTCGGGCCACGGCCGCCGACATCCGGGTCGCCAGGACGTAGAAGCCCAGGACATTGGCCGGAAGGGCGACGACCATGGTCGCGAAGCCGCCGAGGTTGGTGAGGAAGCCGTTGGCACCGGCGAGCTTGAGCGTGTCGCCGACGACCTCGTCGACTGCCTTGTCGACGTCGCCGCCGTGCTTGGCCAGCGCCTTGTCGGCGACCTGCGCCGCGGAGTCGAAGGGGCCGCGACCGTCGATGCCGGTGTCGAGGAGGTTTTCGACGAGCTTGAGCGAGGAGCCGGACAGGCCTTGGCGGCTCTTGGGGTCACGCGCCTGCTCGAGGGCGGTCCGCGTGTCCTGCACCTGCTTCTTCTTGCCGAAGCCGAGTCGGTCGGAGATGAATCCCATGTCGGCATCCTGCCACGGCGAAGGGGGCCCGTCGGTGGACGCGGGTAGCCTCACGCACCGTGGGTGGACAGCAGCCGGGAGCCGTCGTCGTCGGGGTCGACGGTGTGGGTGCGGCGCTCCCCCCGCACGGCGATCCCGTGCTCGCGCGGGACCTCCCTTCGCTCGTCGCCGCCCTCTCCCCCGACGCCCGCTGGGTGACCTGGTCGGCCGCCGCGGTCGCCCCGCTCGTCACCGCCGGCGCCCGTCTGGACCGCACGTGGGACGTCGCCGAGGCGCACCGCCTCGCCCACGGCGGCTGGGCCGCGGGACCCGAGCTGGCGTGGGCCGCCGTCCGCGGCCTCGACCCTGCAACCGCGCCGGCCGCACCGACCGGCGACCTCTTCGACCTGCTCTCCGACGAGCTGCCGGCCGAGCAGCTCGTCCGCGACGACGGCCACCTGCGGGCCGATGCCGTGACCGGGGCGTGGCTGACGACGCCTGAGCGGTGCGCCGCCTTCGCCGACGCGGCCCGGCAGGTCGCCGCCCGTCAGCACGAAGGGATGACCGCTCGCGGTGGTCGTGCGCTCGCCACCGCGCACGCCGAGTCCGCCGCCGCCGTGCTCTGCGTCGAGCTCGAGCAGCACGGGCTGCCGATCGACCGGGCGACCGCCCGCCGTCTGGTGACCGAGGCCGCCGGCGACGAGCCGCACAGCCTCGACGAGGAGCTCGCGGCCCGCACGACCCGCGATGCGCCGGTGCTGGCGGCGCTGCCCGGCACCGGGCACGTCGACCTGCGCAACCCCGCCCAGGTCAAGGCGATGCTCGCCCGCGCCGGGGTCGACGTGCCGTCGACGCGCAAGTGGGTCCTCGAGGCGCACCGGGCCACCCACCCGGTCGTGCCGGCGCTGCTCGAGTGGCGCAAGCGCGAGCGGATCGCGACGACCTACGGCTGGCGGTGGCTGCGCGAGCACGTCGGCGCCGACGACCGGCTGCGTGGCGCGTGGGCGGCCTGCGACGGGGCGGCCGGCCGGATGACCGCCCAGGCGGGGCTTCACAACCTCCCGGCCGAGCTGCGGCCGGCGGTCGCCGCCGACGAGGGCTGGGTCTTCGTGCGGGCCGACCTCGGTCAGGTCGAGCCACGCGTGCTCGCAGCCGTCTCGCGCGACGAGGCCTTCGCGGCCGCCACCCGCGAGGACGACCTCTACGCCCCGGTGGCCCAGCGGCTCGGCGTGGAGCGCTCGGTGGCCAAGATCGCGGTGCTCGCCGCGATGTACGGCCAGCGATCGGGTCCGGCGGCCGAGGCGCTCGCGGGTCTCGAGCGCGAGTACCCCGTCGCGATGGCGCACCTGCAGCGCGCCCAGGACCGCGGGCGGCGCGGTGAGCCGGTGCGCACCTTCGGCGGGCGTCTGGTGCGCACGGACTTCTCGAGCGGCGCGCTCGACGCGGAGGCTCGCGACGGGCTCGCCGCAGCCAGAGGGCGATTCGCCCGCAATGCGGTCATCCAGGGCTCGGCCGCCGAGCTCTTCAAGGCGTGGGCGGCGACGGTGCGGGTCGCGGTGCGCCCGCTGCAGGGGCGGATCGTGCTGTGCCTGCACGACGAGCTGCTCGTCCACGTGCCGCGGGAGCACGCGGAGCAGGCCGCGGCCCTCGTCGACCGGGCCCTCACCGACGCCGCGCGCCGGTGGCTGGGCGGCGAGCAGGTGCGCTTCGTCGCCGACACCAGCATCGTGCGCCGGTGGTCGGAGGCCAAGTAGGCCTACTGCTCCGAGTCGTCGACCGTGCGCAGGAAGTCCTCGAACTCCGCGCCGAGCTCGTCCGCGGAGGGCAGGTCCTCCCCTTCGACGGCGAGCAGGCTAGGGCGCTCGAGACCACGCAGGTGCACGTCGTACTGACGCTCGAGGGCCTGGACGGCCTCGCGGACCTCGTCGTTGTCCTCGATCTCGCGCTCGATCTGCATCCGCCCCTCGCGCGCGGCCTCGGCGAGCGCGTCGTTGGGCAGGTTGAGGCCGGTGCAGTCGACGATGGCGTTGAGCGCGGTGAGCGCGCCGTCGTGGAAGGTCGACTGGGCCAGGTAGTGCGGCACGTGGATGCTGAAGCCGACGGCATCGCGCGAGCTCTCGCCGAGGCGCAGCTCGAGCAGGGCGGCGAGCGAGGCCGGGACCTGGACGGTGCCGAAGACCGGCTTGTGCTCGCCGATGAGGCACTCGTCGGAGCCGTGGACGGTCATGCCGACGGGCCGGCTGTGCGGGACGGCCATGGGGATGCCGTGGGCGTGCACCGCGAGGGTGATGCCCATGTCGTCCATGATCGTCGTCACCGCGTCGACGACGGCCTCCCACCGGTAGTCGGGCTCGGGCCCGGTGAGGATGTAGTAGGTCTGCCCGTCGCGGTCGAGCAGGTGGTAGAGCAGCAGCGACGGGTCGGAGTAGTCGGTGTAGCGGTTGGCGTCGAAGGTGATCACCGGACGCCGGCTGCGGTAGTCGACGAGCGAGTCGACGTCGAAGGACGCGACGACGGTCGGGTCGCCCGCCTCGAGGAGGTGGTCGACGAGCAGGCGCTGGGCCATGCCCGCGTCGAAGAAGCCGTCGAAGGCGACGATCATCGGCCCGGGCTGGAGCAGCGCGGGGTCGGTGTCGACCTCGTAGCGGTAGAGGCGCTCGGTCACGTCAGGTCCTCCTGGTCGGTGAAGCACTCATTGTCGCAACCCCGCTCGCCCCGCGGCCATTCCCCCCGCCGGTCAGGGTGTCGGGATCGCGGCGATCGCCGCGCGCACCCGCTTGGCGGAGACGGTCCGGGCGGTGCCGACGGACTGGGCGAAGAGCGAGATCCGCAGCTCCTCGATCATCCAGCCGATGTCGACGACGTCGGCCGAGCGGCGCCGCAGCGGGGGCAGCGCGTCGAGCAGGTCGGCGTAGGCGGCCTCCACCGCGTCGACCGCCTCCTGGTGGCCGGCGTCGCGCCGCGGGTTGTCCGCGGCGCGCTCCAGACGAAGGGAGATCCCGCGCAGGTAGCGCCGCAGGTCGGGCAGCCGTGACAGGCCGGTGTCGGCGATGAAGCCCGGCCGGACGAGCCCGTCGAGCTGGGCCCGTACGTCGGCGACCGTCGTCGCCAGCGCCGGGGCGGTCATGCGGTCGAGCAGCGCGAGGACCTCGGTGCGCTGGGCGAGCACCGGCTCGACCTCGGAGACGGCGGTGAGCACCCGCTGGGCGACGTGGGTGCGGGTGGCCGCGAGTGCCTCGTCGAAGGCCGCCCGCGAGCGCACCGGCCCGGTGACGTGCTGGGCGACGATGTCGTCGACGGCGGCGGCGAGCGCGTCGTCGAGGAGCTTGGGGACCGAGCCGTGGGGGTTGTCGGCGAGGGCGAGCTTCTGCGCATTGGTCAGCCGGGCGAGCACCCGCTTCCACGGTGGGGTCGTGCCGAGGAGGAGCAGGCGGCGTACGCCGGCGGTGTGGGCCGCGGCGGCCTGCTGCTCGTCGGGCAGCACGCGGATGGCGACGCTGCTCCCCTCGTCGACGAGGGCGGGGTGACCGACGACGGTGTGCTTGCCGGTCTTCGTCGAGAAGGTCTCGGGCAGGTCGTCGAGGTCCCACGTCGTCAGGCCGGTGCGCTCGATGGAGGCGCCGGCCCGCGACATGCCCTGCTGGACGTGGCCGGCGAGGCCCTCGCGCAGCTCCTCGAGATCCTTGCCTCGGCCCAGCCGCCGTCGACGGCCGTCCTCGACGGCGAAGGTGACTCGCAGGTGGTCGGGCACCTTGGACCAGTCCCACTCGCCCTCGTCGATGCGGATCCCCGCGCGGCGGCCGAGGACGCTCGACAGCTGGCTGGTGATCGACGTGCCGGCGGCGGGGTCGAGCTGGTTCAGCGCGGCACGGGCGTGGTCCGGCGCCGGCACCAGGTGGCGCCGGGTCGCCTTGGGCAGGGACTTGATGAGCGCGGTGACGAGGTCGGCGCGCAGCCCCGGGACCTGCCAGTCGAAGCCGTCGGCGCCCAGCTGGTTGAGCACGGCGACCGGCACGTGCACGGTGACCCCGTCGTCCTCGGTCCCCGGTTCGAACTGGTAGGTCACGGCGAGCTCGAGGCCGTCGCTGCGCCAACGCCGCGGGTAGTCGCGCCCGTCGACCTGCTTGGCGTCCTCGCGGGTGAGCAGCTCCTCGGTGAGGGTGAGCAGGTCGGGCTGGTCGTGGCGCGCCTTCTTCCACCAGCTGTCGAAGTGCGCCCCGGAGACGACGTGGTCGGGGATGCGCTCGTCGTAGAAGTCGACGACGTCCTGCTCGTCGACGAGCAGGTCACGCCGGCGGGCGCGCTCCTCGAGCCGCTCGAGCCGACGCACGAGCTTGCGGTTGGTCGTCAGGAAGTCGTGGTGGGCGTCCCACTCCCCCTCGCCGAGCGCGTGCCGGATGAAGAGCTCGCGGCTGGCGACCGGGTCGATCTTGCCGTAGCTGACCGCCCGGCCGACGACGAGCGGCACGCCGAAGAGGGTGACCCGCTCGGTCGCCATGACCGAGGCGGCCTTCTTGCTCCACCGCGGCTCGGAGTAGGTGCGCTTGACGAGGTGCGCGCCGGCGCGCTCGGCCCACACGGGGTCGATGCGGGCGGACGAGCGGGCCCACAGCCGGCTGGTCTCGACGAGCTCCCCCGCCATGACGAAGGGGGGTTGCCGCCGGAAGTTGGTCGTGCCGGGCTGGATGGAGAAGCGGGCACCCCGGGCGCCGAGGTAGTCGCGCTTGTCCTCGTCGCGCAGGCCGATGTGGCTGAGCAGCCCGGTGAGCAGGGCCTGGTGCACGCGGTCCCAGTCGGGTTCGGCATCGGGCGCCGAGGTGCGCTGGCGGGTGTCGATCTTGCACTGCTTGGCGGCGCGCACGAGCTGGCTGTGCAGGTCCTGCCACTCGCGGGTGCGCAGGAAGTGGATGTACTCCCGCTTGCACATGCGGCGGAAGGCGCTGCCGGACAAGGCCTTCTGCTGGTCCTTGAGGTAGACCCAGAGGTTCCACCAGCTCGCGAAGTCGGACCCCTCCTGACGGAAGCGAGCATGCTGCTGGTCGGCCTGGGCGCGCTGCTCGCTGGGCCGCTCGCGAGGGTCCTGGATCGACATCGCGGCGACGATGACGAGGACCTCGGTGGTGCAGCCGAGACGGTCGGCCTCGATGAGCATCCGGCCGAGCCTGGGGTCGACGGGCAGCCGGGCGAGGGTCCGGCCGGTCGGGGTGAGGCGACGCGCCCCCTTCGCCTGGTGCGTGGTGTCGAAGGCCTGCAGCTCCTGCAGCAGGCGGACACCGTCGGTGATCTGGCGGGAGTCCGGCGGCTCGACGAATGGGAAGCGGCTCACGTCGCCGAGGCCGAGGGAGGTCATCTGGAGGATGACGCTGGCGAGGTTGGTGCGCAGGATCTCGGGGTCGGTGAACTCCGGGCGGGCCTCGAAGTCCTCCTGCGAGTACAGCCGGATGCACACGCCCTCGGCGACGCGACCGCAGCGGCCGGCGCGCTGATTGGCCGAGGCCTGCGAGATGCGCTCAATCGGCAGGCGCTGGACCTTGGTCCGCTGGCTGTAGCGGGAGATGCGCGCGGTGCCGGTGTCGATGACGTAGCGGATGCCCGGGACGGTCAGCGAGGTCTCGGCGACGTTGGTGGACAGCACGATCCGTCGCCCGGAGTGCGGCGCGAAGACCCGGTGCTGCTCGGCGGCGGACAGGCGGGCGTAGAGCGGGATGATCTCGGTGTCGGGCAGGCGCATCCCCGTGAGGGCCTCCTGCGCGTCGCGGATCTCCCGCTCCCCCGACAGGAAGACGAGGGCGTCGCGGGGACCGCCGGACTCGGGCTCGGTCCACAGCTCCTCGACCGCCCGGCAGATGCCGGTCACCTGGTCGACGTCCCCATCCTGATCGTCGTCCTCACGATCGTCTCCAAGCGGGCGGTAGCGCACCTCGACCGGGTAGGTGCGACCGGAGACCTCGATGATCGGCGCGGGCTCGCCCTGCTCGTCGCTGAAGTGCGCGGCGAAGCGCTCCGGGTCGATCGTCGCCGAGGTGATGACGACCTTGAGGTCGGGGCGACGCGGCAGCAGCTGCTTGAGGTAGCCGAGGATGAAGTCGATGTTGAGCGAGCGCTCGTGGGCCTCGTCGATGATGATCGTGTCGTAGCGGCGCAGGTCGCGGTCGCGCTGCATCTCGTTGAGCAGGATGCCGTCGGTCATGACCTTGACCGCCGTGCTGTCGCTGCTGTGGTCGGCGAAGCGCACCTGGTAGCCGACGAGGCCGCCGAGGTCGACCCGCAGCTCCTCGGCGATGCGCTCGGCGACCGACCGGGCGGCGATCCGGCGGGGCTGGGTGTGACCGATCTGCCCCTCGCGACCGCGTCCGATCTCGAGCGCGATCTTGGGCAGCTGGGTCGTCTTGCCGGACCCGGTCTCCCCCGCGACGATGACGACCTGGTGCTCGCGCATCGCCGCGGCGATGTCGTCCTTGCGCGCGACGACCGGCAGGTCCTGCGGGTAGTGCAGGTCCTCCGCCGCGATGGGTTCGCGCAGGGAGGCTTCGGGCATGGGGGGCAGGATATCCACGATCCCTGAGGAGGTCGCGAAGCGACCGTCTCGAAGGGTCAGAAGTCGATCGTCGTCACCGGCCCGACCGGCGTGCGCAGCGCGGCGTCGAGCGCCGCCACCGCGGCCGGGTCGCCGGTGACGTAGCCGGCGGCCGCCCGGGCCACGATCGTCTGCCCGCCGAGCCACACCGCACCGAGGTCGGCGATGTCGAGCGTGACGTCGGCGGCGGCCTCCGTGCGCTCGAGGGCGCCGACACCGTCGCGGGTGGCGGTCCAACGCCAGCGGCCGACCTGCTCGGGCAGGATCGCGTCCCCGATCTCGACGACGACGTCGAGATCGGCGGCGTGGCCACGCTCGGTGACGGCGGTCGGCAGGTCGACGATGCGCAGCCAGAGGTTGTCCGTCGGACCGCCGCCGCCCAGGGCACGGGGCGAGGGCAGCCACTGCACGAGCGGGTCGTCGAGGGTGACCCAGTAGCCGGTGCTGCCCATGAGGTCGAGGTCGACGAGCCGCTCGGCGAGCGCGAGCCGGGCCCCGACGTCGGTGGAGACGAGGAAGAAGACCCCGACCTCGCCCTCGGGTCGCCCGTCGGACCAGCGCGGCGTCCGGTGGAAGTAGGCGGCGCCGACGTCCCGGCCCTCACGAGTGGCCCACAGCAGGCGGGCGGGCTCGCGGTCGCTGCGGCTCTCGGGGTTGTCGTGGAGCAGGCGAGCGCAGTCCTCGCGGCTGCGCACGACCTGCCCGGCGCCGGTGGCGGCGGCCGCTCGGGCGATGTCGTGCCACCGGTCGCCCTGATCGGGGCCGGCCGTCGTGGTCTGCAGGGTCGTCGCGTCGGCGAGCGCCCGCACCTGCGGCGGCGCGGCGAAGCTCGTGCCCCGCCCGAAGCTCGAGCGCAGCACCGTGCTCGCGACGCCGTAGCCGTAGCGTCCGTAGATCGTGTGCTCCGACGCCTTGAGCACGGACAGCGAGCGCCCCTGCTCGTCGCGGGTCCAGCGCAGGTGGTGGCCCATGACGGCGGTGAGCACGCCGCGACGCCGGTGGTCGGGGTGCACCCCGATCCAGGTCAGCCCCTCCGCAGGACGAAGGGAGGCGACCTCGCCTCCCGCAGCCGGCACGGAGACCTCGACGTCCCACGAGCCCGCGGTCGCGGCGGGCTCTCCCCCACGGGTGGCGATGAAACCCGCCCGCTGCGGGGTGTCGCGCAGCTGCGCCTCGCGCGGTCGGCGCCCGGCGTCCGCCCAGACGAGCTTGTCGAGCTCGAGCAGGGCCTCGACCTGGCTCTCGTCGCTCGGGTCGATCCGGGTGATCTCGATGTCGCTCGTCATGCCGCCACGCTCGCACCACCCCCGCTGCGCCGCAACGCCCTTTTGTGGTTCACCGGGTCAGCGGCACCGGCCCCTCGGTCAGCTGGTCGAGTCGCTCCTCGCGGTGGCGGGACTCCCGCGACTTGCGCGCGGCCTCGCGGCGAGCCTGTGCCTTGTCCTCCGGGTTGGCCCCGGTCGCCCGGTCGACGTGGCTGGCGACGGTCCGAGCCGAGTCGACGTGCTCCTTCGCCGTGGCGCCGCTCGCCACCGTGTAGGTGACGATGTGCTTGCCCTTGCGCACGTGGCCGGAGCCGGCGAGCGTGGCCCAGTCGGCGGCCATGTCGTCAATGAGGCGCACGCCGCTCTTGTCGGCCAGCTTGTCGACGGCGCGGTGCCTGGCCCGGACGGCTGTCGTGGCGGTCGTGCGTCGCACGGACGTCGTGGCCCGCTGGGTCCAGCGGGTCGTCGCGACCGACGTCGTCGAGGTGGTCGGGTAGCGCTTCTTGGCCGCGGCCACGTCGTCGGCCAGGCGTCGTGACCTCTTCGTGGCGTTGGCAGCCGCCCCTGCTCCACCTCGTCGACCGATGATGGCGCTGACCACCGTGCCCGCGGAGTTCTTGGCGACCCCCCGATAGCTGCCCTCGTCGTACATCGCCCTCCGCCCCAGCTGACCGATGGGGTCACCGACCGCCAGCGCGGACAGGACCTTCAGGCCCGGGCTGAAGGCGACGACCGGGTTGTTGACGAGGCTGCTCGTACCGACGTGGCTCGACATCTCGAAGGCGTTGTACCCATCGGGGTCGGCCAGGTCCGCGCCGACACTCGCGAGGCGGCGCCCCACGGTCATCTCGTCGTCCAAGGCATGGTCGTTGCGACGGATGTAGCGCTCCTTGGCCCACTGGCGCTCGTTGGCGGCGACGACGTACTGCCGGTCGTAAGTCATGTACTGCGGGTCCTCGGGCGGCGTGGAGTCCAGTCGCGCCTTGCGTCCGTCGGAGATCCTCACATAGCGCTCGTACCGCTCGCGTTGCTGTGTGAGGTACTTCTGGTCCTCCTCGAGACGGTCGGCGTACTGCCGGACGATGCGCTCGGCGTCCGCCAACCGATCAGCGATCTTGACGAGCATGTCCGGCGTCTTGTCGACCTCCCCGGCGAACGCCGTGCCCGAGCAGGAGTCCCAAACTCCCTTCGTCGAGATCGTGCGCAGCATCGAGGAGAGGCTGCGGATGTTGGCGACGACGGTCCGCAGCTCGCGCGCCTCCGCACGCAGGTACTCCGGGTCGCCCTCCTCGGCCGTGCGCGTGACACCGAGCGGCATCAGAGGACTCCCCGCTGGCGACGATCGATGAGCTGCTCGGTCTCGACGTAGACGCCCCCTGCCCCGCGCGCCAGGTCGCGCAGGTCACGCAGCTGTCGGCAGACCTTCTTGCGCTCGAGCTCGTAGTCGCCGACGGCTGCCTCGTACCCGTCGGTGCCCAGGGCGGTAGGGAAGCCGTAGGTCTCCACCCCCTCGGCATTGCTGACGCGGGCCTTTTCTTCCAGGTAGTTGGCGATGTCCCCCAGGCGCCGCCCGAGGGCCTCGATGCCCTGGCTGTCGATCGAGATGCGCTGCTCTCCGCTCATGCCCCCACGCTAGGAAAAAGCGCCGAGGGGCCCGTGGAATTATCCACAGGCCCCTCGGCGCTCGTCAGGCAGCGAAGGTCACTTCGCCGCGGCGAAGCCCTCCTCGAGGTCGGCGACGATGTCCTCGATGCTCTCGAGGCCGACCGCCAGACGGACGAGGCCGGGGGTCACACCTGCGGCGAGGCGGTCCTCGTCGGGCCCCTGGGAGTGGGTCGTCGACGCCGGGTGGATGACGAGCGAGCGCACGTCGCCGATGTTGGCCAAGTGGCTGTGCAGGGTGAGCCCCTCGACGAACTTCTTGCCCGCCTCGAGGCCGCCGGCGATCTCGAAGGAGATGACGGCACCGGCCCCCTTCGGCGTGTAGCGCTGCGCCTGCTCGAAGCTCGCGGAACCCTCGATGGACGCCCAGTTGACCGCCTCGACCTGCGGGTGCCCCGAGAGGAAGTCGACGACCTTGCGGGTGTTGTCGAGGTGGCGCTCGATGCGCAGGCTGAGCGTCTCGATACCCTGCCCGATGAGGAAGGCGTTGAAGGGCGAGATCGCCGGACCGATGTCCCGCAGCAGCTGCACGCGCGCCTTGAGGATGAAGGACAGGTTGGCCCCGAGGGCACCATTGACGCCGAGGTCGGGCCCGAAGCGCAGCCCGTGGTAGCTCGGGTCGGGCTGGTTGTAGTTGGGGAACTTGTCCGGGTCGGCCGCGTAGTCGAACTTCCCGGCGTCGACGATGACGCCGGCGATCGCGGTGCCGTGGCCACCGAGGTACTTCGTCGCCGAGTGGACGACGACGTCGGCGCCGTGCTCGATCGGGCGCAGCACGTAGGGCGTGGCGATCGTGTTGTCGACGACGAGCGGCACGCCGGCCTCGTGGGCGATCTCGGCGATGCCGGCGATGTCGAGGACGACCGGCTTGGGGTTGCCGATGGTCTCGCCGAAGAAGACCTTGGTGTTGGGCTTGACCGCCGCGCGCCACTGCTCGAGGTCGCTCGGGTCCTCGACGAGGGTCGTCTCGATGCCGAACTTCGCGAGGGTGAACTTCAGCAGGTTGACCGTGCCGCCGTAGAGCGCGGCGCTGGCGACGATGTGGTCACCGGCCTCGGCGATGTTGACCAGGGCCAGGTGCGTCGCGGACATCCCCGACGCGGTGAGCAGGGCCCCGACGCCGCCCTCGAGCGCAGCGATCTTCTGCTCCACCGCGTCCTGGGTGGGGTTCATGATCCGCGTGTAGATGTTGCCGAACTCCTTGAGCGCGAACAGGTTTGCCGCGTGCTCGGTGTCCTTGAAGGCGTAGGAGGTCGTCGCGTGGATCGGCAGCGCCCGCGAGCCCGTCGTGGGGTCGGGTGCCTGGCCGGCGTGGATCTGACGGGTGTCGAAGCTCCAGGTGGAGGGATCGGTCATGGTGGTGCTCCTGTGCTGTGCGCGCTTGACCGCGACGGTCGTCGCGGACCAGGTCGTCTCCCGGGGCACCCCACCGCGGAGGAGGGTTGCCGGCCAGCGAGCCGGGGCTTCGCGCTGGCGCTCAAGACCTGTCGCAAGACTAGGAGATGCTCGCGTCGCCGATCAGGCGCGTCTCACACGGTGGATCCACCACAGGCCGACGAAGGGGAGGACGAGCGGCAGGTAGCCGTAGCCGGACCCGAAGTGGGACCACACGGTCTTGTCCGGGAAGAGGTCCGGCCGCACGTAGGAGAGGGTGCCCACCGTGAGCACGCCGACGGCCTCGACCGTGATCGCCGCGGTCGCCAAGCGGGCGCCGGAGGCTCCCCCCTTCGCCAGGGCCACGGTCGCGACGACGTAGATGACGGCCGCGAGCGCCGAGAGCACGTAGGCCAGCGGCGCCCGGTCGAAGTACTGGGTGATCTGCAGGACCGAACGGCCCGTGGCCGCGAGCGCGAGGACGGCGTAGACGGCGACCACGACCCGGCCGGGCCCGGTACCCGTGCGCACCTCAGGCGGGGCCATGGGTCTGCCAGATCTGCAGGATGCGGTAGGCCATGACGCCGACGGTGAAGGCGCCGGCGAGGACGACGCCCATCGCCCAGCGGGTCTTCTCCTTCAGGGCGATGAAGACGACGATCGGCGGCAGGATCGGCAGGGTGAGCGCGTAGGCGAGCATCGTCGCGCCCTCGCCCTCCCCCGACACCTTGCCCATGGCGATCGCGCTGGCGACGACGAGGGCCACGAGGGCCAGCTCGAGGACCGCGGTCACGAGCAGCATGAGGTCGTCGACGAGCCGGTCGATGATCAGGTAGGCCAGGGCCAGGAGTCCGAGCACGCCGACCGCGACGATCACGACAGTGGTCAACGGCACAAGCACCGGGCAAGGGTACCCAGCGCCGCGGCTGGGACGATCACTGCCATGAGTGACCAGCGCCCGGGTGCCCATCAGCTCATCGCCTCCGTCGTCGACGAGGGCAGCTATGTCTCGTGGGACGAGCCCATCGACCTGACGGCCCTGTCCCCCGACTACCGCGCCGCCGTCGACGCGGCCGCCGAGCGGGCCGGCACCGACGAGTCCGTGCTCACCGGGCGGGCGAGCATCCACGGCCACGACGTCGCCCTCGTCGTCGGCGAGTTCCGCTTCCTCGGCGGGTCCATCGGCCGGGCCGCGGCGGCCCGGATCGTCGCGGCGATCCGCCGCGCGACGACCGAGCGGCTCCCCCTCGTGGCCGCCACCTCGAGCGGCGGCACCCGGATGCAGGAGGGCACGCCGGCCTTCGTGACGATGATCGACATCTCCGCGGCCGTCGTCGCGCACAAGGCCGCCGGCCTGCCCTACCTCGTCTACCTGCGTCACCCGACGACCGGCGGCGTCTTCGCCTCGTGGGGGTCTCTCGGCCACATGACGATCGCCGAGCCGGGTGCGCTCATCGGCTTCCTCGGCCCGGTCGTCTACGAGACGGTCAACGGCGTGCCCTTCCCCGAGGGCGTGCAGGTCGCCGAAAACCTCGTCGACAAGGGCATCGTCGACGCCGTCGTCCCCGTCGAGGGCCTCGCCGAGATCGCCGCGCGCGCCCTGACCCTGCTGTCGACGACCACCGAGCGCACCGCCGACCCCGCCGACCACCCCGCGTGGCCGATCACTCCCTTCGTCTCCCGTCCGGAGCCGGACGAAGGGGAGGTCGCCCGCCTCTGGGAGGCCATCGAGACCACGCGGCGGGAGGACCGCCCGGGGGTGCGTGAGCTGCTGCGCCACGCCGCCGACGACGTCATCCCGCTCAACGGCACCGGCTACGGGGAGTCGGACAAGGGCGTCATGCTCGCGCTGGCGTCCTTCGGTGGGCGCCCGTGCGTGCTCGTCGGCCAGGACCGGCGCTACCAGGTCGCGCAGTCGATGGGCCCGGCCGCACTGCGCGAGGCGCGGCGCGGCATGCGGATGGCAACCGAGCTCGGGCTGCCGCTCGTCACGGTCATCGACACCCCGGGTGCCGACCTGTCCCCCCATGCCGAGGAGGGCGCCCTCGCCGGCGAGATCGCCCGCTCGATCTCCGACATGACGGCCCTCACGGTGCCGAGCGTGTCGGTGCTGCTCGGTGAGGGCACCGGCGGCGGGGCTCTCGCGCTGCTGCCGGCCCGGCGGATCATCGCCGCCGGCAATGCCTGGCTCTCACCGCTGCCACCCGAGGGCGCGAGCGCGATCGTCTTCAAGGACACCGAGCACGCCGCGCTGCTCGCCGCGCGGCAGCGGGTCGGCGCCGCGCAGATGCGCGAGGACGGGACCGTCGATGTCATCGTGCCGGAGGAGCCGGCGGCCCACGAGGACCCGGAGGGCTTCACCGCGGCCATCGGCGCCGCGATCGCCGCAGAGCTCTAGCCCGCGGCCGCCAGCCCGGTCCACCGGGGCATCTCGATGACCGCGTGCACGGTCGCCAGGTAGGTGCCGAGCAGGGGCACGTCGTGCTCGCGGCTCGCGGCGATCGCCGCCTCGTGCCAGCCGCGGGCGACGTCGTCGGGGACATAGCCACGCGGCCGACCGACGGCGACGACGATGCCGCCGAGCCGGTCGCCGAAGCCGCTCATGAAGAGGTCGAAAGGGCGTCGCCTCTCGTGGGCCGGGACGTCGTCGATGTCGTTGATCGTCAGGGGCTGCACGAGGCGGTGCTCGTGGTTGCACAAGAGGATGCCGAGGCACCCCTCCGCGCGGTCGGTCTCCCGCACGACGAGGTCCACGACGTCGGCGGTGAGTGTGGGGTCGGTGAGTGGTCGCTGTGGCCAGTCGGCCGGCAGGTCGTCGTAGGTCATGCCCTTCATCATGGCCACGTGCGACCTCGCCCCCGCGAGCTTTTCCACAGCACCCGTCCGAGGACCGAGACGCGGGTAGTGTGACGGGCGGCACCGCGACCCACCCCGTCGCCGGCCCCACCACGAACCCCCGGGAGACCCCTGTGGCACTCAGTGTCTTCGACCTCTTCTCGATCGGCATCGGCCCCTCGAGCTCGCACACCGTCGGCCCGATGCGCGCGGCCGTGATGTTCGTCGAGGGGCTGCGTGACGAGGGGCTGCTGCCGCAGGTGCGGCGGGTGCGGGCCGAGCTCTTCGGCTCGCTCGGCGCGACCGGCCACGGCCACGGGTCGGCCACCGCGGTCCTGCTCGGCCTCGGCGGTGAGCGACCCGAGCTGTGCGACCCGCGCACCGTGACCGGCACCCTCGAGCAGATCCGCGCCGCCCGCCGGGTGAGTCTGCTCGGCGAGCACGAGATCGACTTCGTCGAGCACGACGACCTGATCCTCCACCGGCGCAAGTCGCTGCCCCTGCACCCCAACGGCATGACCTTCACCGCCTGGGGCGAGAGCGACGATGCCCCGGTCTCGACGCACACCTACTACTCGGTCGGCGGCGGCTTCGTCGTCGGCGAGGACGCGTCCGGCTCGACGCGGATCGTCGCCGACACCACCCCGGTCAAGCACCCCTTCACCACCGGCGACCAGCTGCTGGCGATCTGCGCGGAGACCGGGTTGTCGATCTCGCAGGTCATGCTCGACAACGAGCTGTCCTGGCGCACCGAGGCGGAGGTGCGCAGCGAGCTGCTGCACATCTGGTCGGTGATGCGCGAGTGCATCGACAACGGCATGCGCACCGAGGGGGTCCTGCCCGGTGGGCTCAAGGTCCGCCGTCGTGCACCCCAGCTGCACCAGCGGCTGCGCACCGAGGGCCGCAGCGACGACCCCCTTCGCGGCATGGACTGGCTGTGCCTCTACGCGCTGGCCGTCAACGAAGAAAATGCGGCGGGCGGCCGCGTCGTCACTGCCCCGACCAACGGCGCCGCGGGCATCATCCCGGCCGTGCTGCGCTACTACACCGACTTCGTGCCGGGCGCTGACGACGACGGCATCTGCCGCTTCCTGCTCACGGCCGCCGCGATCGGCGTGATCTACAAGGAAAATGCGTCGATCTCCGGCGCCGAGGTCGGCTGCCAGGGCGAGGTCGGGTCGGCGTGCTCGATGGCCGCCGGCGCGATGGCCGCGGTGCTCGGCGGCTCCCCCGCCCAAGTGGAGAATGCCGCCGAGATCGGCATGGAGCACAACCTCGGCCTGACCTGCGACCCCGTCGGTGGCCTCGTGCAGATCCCGTGCATCGAGCGCAATGCTGTCGCCTCCGTCAAGGCGATCACGGCCGCGCGCACGGCGCTGCGCGGCGACGGCTCGCACGTCGTCTCCCTCGACAAGGTCGTCAAGACGATGCGCGAGACCGGCCGCGACATGAAGGTCAAGTACAAGGAGACGGCGCGCGGCGGCCTGGCCGTCAACGTCATCGAGTGCTGACCGGCGCGCCCACGACATGACGAAGGGCGGTGCTCCCGTGAGGTGAGCACCGCCCTTCGGCGTGGTGACCGGGCCTACTTCTTGGTGAGGGTGTAGTCCCCGGCGGCCTCGACGATGAGGTACTTGGTCCCGTCCTGGACCGTCGTCGTGCCGTCGTAGTTGTCGTACTCGCTGATCAGGCGGTCCGGGTAGTCCTTGGCGCCGACGGCCTGGACACGGAAGCTGCCGATGAAGGAGTCGGCGGGCTGGGTGTACTTGGCCGACAGGTCGCTGCGCTTGCCGTCCCACTTGAAGACGTTGGGGCCGCTGCCCTTCTGCGTGGTACCGAAGTCGGGGGCCTGGCTGATCCGGATGAACTTGACCGACCAGTCACCCTCGGAGTCCATCTCGATGCGCGAAGTGGAGGCCGAGTAGTTGGTGAGGTTGTAGGCGACGGTGCCCTTGGTCGCGTTGGACGCGGTGAGGACGTACTCGGAGCTGCGGCCGTTGCCGTCGGTGCCCTTGATCGTCAGGCTCTCGTACTTGTCGCCCTTGTGGGTGAACTCGACGAGACCGGCACCGTCACCGGCGGGGACGCCGATGAAGGCCTTTCCGCTGCCGGTGTACTTCTTGTTCCACTCGGCCGCCTTGTTGCGGTTGTCGAGGATGCTCGTGCCCGGGTCGTCTGACGTCGAGGAGGAGCTCGACGAGCTCGGGTCGGTCGTCGTGGTGTCGGTGGTCGAGGAGTCCGTCGGCGTGTCGGTCGGCGAGTCCGTCTGCGAGGTGCTGCTCGGCGAGGCGGTGTCGTCGTCATCGCCGCCGCTCAGCAGCGAGAAGCCGACGAAGCCGAGGACGACGATCAGGACGAGACCGACGACGCCGGCGCCGATGATCCACGGGAGCTTGCTCTTGCCGCCGGGCTGGCCGCCCTGGCCGGCCGCCGCGTAAGAGGGCTGACCGTAGCCACCCTGCTGCTGGTCGTAACCACCCTGCTCGGCGTAGGGCGACTCCTGGCCGTAGGCGGACTGGTCCTGGCCGTAGCCGGACTGGCCGTAGGAGGAGGCACCGTAGCCCTGCTCCTGCTGACCGTAGGACGTCTGGCTGTAGCCCTGCTCCTGCTGACCGTAGGACGTCTGGCCGTAGCCCTGCTCCTGCTGACCGTAGGAGGAGGCGGCACCGTAGCCGGCAGCCTCATTGGTCGAGATGGCCTCGGTCTCGGGGGCGCGGTCGGCGCTGGGGCGCACGCGGGTGGCCTCGTCGACCTCGCTGGTGTCACCCAGGGTGTCCTGGCGCGTGCCCGTGCCCGACGCGTCGGGACCGGGCTGGCCGACCCCGAAGCCCTCGGGCGTCGCCTGACGGTGCTCGGTCCATCCATGACCGTCCCAATAGCGGATCTGACCCTGCTGCTCAGGATCCTGATACCAACCGGCAGCCCAGGAACTCATCGAGGCCCCTCCATATCTCTCGAATGCAGTGATTGCTGGGGCAAGCGTACCTGCGGTCCCGCAGGTCCAGCATGGGGAGAACTCCCCACGCCCGAAAGGTCGGTCAGTTGGCGTAGCCGTTGCGGCGGTTGAAGTCCACGGCGCCCTGGTAGGCGTGGTACATGCCCCAGCCCCAGGCGACGAGCATGAGCGGCAGACCGATGAAGCCGACGAGGATCCAGCCGAGGCAGATCACCAGCACGAGTCCGAAGAGCCAGAGCCCGAGGAACCCGACCCCGGGCCCCACGTCGCCGTTCATCATCGATCCCACACCGGGGATGAGGAAGGAGACGACGAGTGCGATGGCCGGCTCCTTGCGGGCGACGGGCACGGCGCCCGGGTGGGGAGCCCCGTAGGCGGGAGGCGGCGCGTAGGGCATGACCTGCCCGGTCGTCGGCGGCGGGGGTGCAGCAGCCGGGGACGGTGCGGGCGGGGCGGGTGCCGGCGCGGACGCGCTGTGGGTCCACTGGGTGCCGTCCCAGTAGCGCCGCTCTCCCTGGTGCTCGTACCAACCCGGCTTGTGCTCGGTCATCCTTGTCCCCCTTGGTGGTTCGCCGCGATGCTACCCGCTGCCCTCCAGCGCCCGCGCCACCTGCTCGCCGGCCCGGGCGATGACCTCGAGATCACCCACGACGACCAGTCGGTCGGTGGCCCTCGACAGCCCGACGTAGAGGCGCTCACGGAAGCGGTCGGTGTGACCGGACTCGTTGATGCAGAGCACGACGGCGCGACGTTCCATCCCCTTCGCCCCGAGGACGTGGCCGTAGAAGACGTCCTCGTGGTCCCAGAAGGTGTCCCAGTAGCCGCGCTGCCCGAGCTCGTCCTGGCGCTCGATCTGGACCGGGTGCCGCCGGCCCGTGGTGAGCAGGGCGACGTGGCCGGGGTCCCAGCCCTCGTCGAGCAGGACGTCGACCTGGTCGTCGGCCACGTCGAGGGCTGCGGTCGACGGGGACTGGACGAAGACGACGGCGGGACCGTCGCCCCCTTCGAGCCGCATCCGTAGCGGGGCCAGCGGACGGAAGACCTCGGCGATCTGCTTGGTGTTGCGCAGGTTGTGGTCCAGGACGAGGGGCACGAGCGGGACCGGGGGCCGGCCGAAGCGCTGGAAGATGCGCTGGTTCTCGTCGGAGTAGAGGAAGAGCCCGCCCTCCGTCTCGTCGGTGAGGGCGCCGACGAGCGGCTGCCACCACGACTCGGCGAAGTCCTGAGCCTCGTCGACGACGAAGGAGTCGAAGCGCTCCCCCGGCGGCAGCTCCGCGGCGCGCTCGGCCATGAGACGCGGCATGGTCTCCTCCCAGTAGGCGGGGTCCTCGCGGGAGCCCGAGGGCACGCCCCACCGGTTGCCGAGCTCCTCGAAGGTCCCGACGAAGGCCGGGCGCTGCCGGTGCGGCCAGCTCGCGACCTCGCGCTTGAACCAGGTCGCCAGACCGATGGAGTAGCACAGCAGAGCGACGCGCTCGGCCGTGCGACCACGATGGCCGGCGGTCAGCTGCTTGGCCTGCGTCAGCGCGAGGACGGTCTTGCCGCTGCCCGCTCCCCCACGGATCTCGACCCGGCGCAGCAGCCGGGTGACGTCGAGGACGAGCGACTGCTCCTGGGTGAGCCGGTCGGCCCTGGCCTCCCGCTCGTCGGCCTCGTCGGCGACGGTGGGCACGGCGGACGTGCCGCGGGCGGTGAGGATGTCGACGACGACCTCGCAGTCGTCCTCGGTCGGCACCCGGCAGTGGGTCTCGAAGCCGAGCGGGATGTCGGCCAGCCGCGCGGCCAGGTCGTCGAGGTCGCCGCGGTCGTGGATCATCCACCGCGGGCAGTCCGGCAGGTCGAAGTCCACCCCCAGACCGACGAAGGGGGTGACGACCGCGTGCGCGAAGCGCACCTTGCTGCGGGACGAGTCCGCCCACCGGCGGTCCGACTCGACGTACTGCCGGATCGCGTAGCGCGTGTCCCGGGCCTGCCCCACGGGGTCGATCGGCACCCGCTTGCCGTGGCGACGGATCGTCCACTGCCCGTCGTCGATCCGCACGCCCGTGCCCTTGACCTCGACGGCGACGACCCCGACGTCCGGCATGACGACGACGAGATCGGCCTCGTGGTCCTTGCGGGTGTCGGTCAGGCGCAGGTTGGCGATGAGCGCGTCCTGCGGGCGAAGGGAGTCGCGCAGCCGCTCCCACACCACCCGCTCCGACTCGGTCGTGAAGCGCGGGTCGTCAGGGATCAGACGTGGCATGTGGTCAAGGTAGCGACCTCGCCGGCCGCCGTGGCTCAGAAGGGGGCGGGTTGCGTGTAGTCGACCTCCGGCGCGCTCGGCCGCGCGAAGAGGTTGGCCAGCTCCTCGTCCTCGTCGAGGACGTAGGTCGGGCCGCTTGCCCCCTTTGGAGGGGGCGAAGGGGGCCGCTCCCCCTCGTCGAGGGAGTGCACCCAGTGCGCCGGATGGGCGCTCGCCGCGACCCCGGTCGGGCTGGTCCACTCGGTGCGGCCGTCCTCGTGGAGGGTGTGCGACCAGCGGGGCGAGTGCTTGAGCCGGTGGTGGTGGCGGCACAGACCTGACAGGTTGCTCGGGCACGAGGGCCCCTGCGGGTGGGGCACCGCGTGGTCCAGGTCGGCACCGAGACCGGCGCAACCGGCGAGAACCCGACGGTTGCAGCCCCACATCCGGCAGGTCTCGTCGCGAGCCGCGACGAACTCGCGCATCGAGTCGGTGACGACGTAGCGGGGGTTGGAGGTCTCGACGAGCACGCCGGTCCGGGCGTCGATGAGGGCTCGCGAGACCTTGGTCTCGAGGCGTGTCGTCAGGGCCGCGACGACGTCGGCCGGGATGAAGCCCACTCCGGGGACCTCGCAGCCACTGATCCACGAGGCCGGCCCGCCCGGGCCGAGCGTCGTCGGCACCTGCGAGGTGATCGCGTCGCCCGCCCACTCCTCGGGGAGCACGTCGACGGCGTCGGGCGCGTCGCCCGTGACGAACCGGCCGCTCACCGCCGTCGGCCCGTGCAGCGCCTCGGCGATCTCCTGCCGGTGGTCGAGGTGCGACTCCTCGCCACGCTGGTCGAGGTGCGACTCCTCGCCACGCTGGTCGAGGTGCGACTCCTCGCCACGCTGGTCGAGGTGCGACGCCTCGCCACGCTGGTCGAGGTGCGACTCCTCGCCACGCTGGTCGAGGTGCGACGAAGGAGCCTCGAGACCCCCTTCGCCCCCTGTGGAGGGGGCGAAGGACAACCGCGACGCCGCGGAGGTGATCACCGGGATGCCGAGCCGCACGCTGGCCTGCACCTCGACGCCTCGCAGGGTCAGGTCCGCCAGGGCGTTCGCCCGCGCGGCGCCGGCGGTCAGCTCGGGGTCCTCGGCCCGCGCCTCACGAGCGACCTCGTCGACCGCGGCCTGGATCGCGAGCGCCGCCTCGGTGGGCAGCGTCGCGTACATGTCGCTGCAGCCGACCGGCCCCTCGGCGAAGCCGACCTGCAGCAGGTCTCGCCGGTTGCGCTTGGCCTTGCGCTCCAAGACCTCGGGCTCGACCCGGGTGAGCATCCGCCGGATCGCTTTGCGCAGCTCACGGTCGTCGAGGTCACCGGCGCGCACCGTGTCGGGCCGCCCGCGAAGGGAGCCCAGCAGGTGGTCCACGACCTCCGCCACCGCCTCGGCGCTGGCACCGCGGGTCTCCTTGGCGACGATCTCGAGCGACCGCTCGCGCATCCGGCCGGCCGCCACCAGGTCGGCCAGGCAGCTCAGGTCGGTGACCGCTCGAGCCGCCAGGTCGCAGCGGCGCCCGGCTTCAGGAGGACCCGCGCCGACGGCCAGTGCGACGGCCTCGATCGCGAAGTCGGCGACCTCACCGGCGGGCAGGTGCACGGGTCGGTAGACGTGATCGTCACCGATCTCTTCGCCCCACCGCGCCGCGTGCCCGATCACGGTCAAGGCAAGCGCGTCGGCCGCACGTCTGAGGCGCTCGGCCGCCTGCAGCATCTCGCCCAGCGACGCCTCGTCAGCCCGCGTGGCCTGCTCCCCCACCCCCTCGCGGACCCGCCCCAGTCCTCTGAAGGACTCCTCCACCACGGCCAGCTCGTCTTCGAACATATGTCCATGGTGTCACCGAGCGCCGACAGCGCTCCTCGTCCAGGCCGGACAGCCGGTGAAGGAGGAGACGAGCACCACCGACTGCCCCGTCTAGAACCCACCCACCTCGGCGCGGGCGGACGGGAGCGCTTGGAAGGTCTCGGCTCGTAGGTCGCACACCTCTCGGAGATCTCCCCGCAGTGCGTAAAACTTCACCGACTCAGGGCGGAAGTCGTGGAGTCGGTACAGGTAGTACTTGTCCCCCTCGGCAGCACTGACGTCGACCTCGTTGCGGCTGAGGACCATGGGCCAGTGGGAGCCGAGTTTCGTGGTCTTAACCTCGATGAGCTTGTCCGACCCATCGAGCTCGAAGGATCGGATATCGAACCCGAGGCCATCCCCAACCGTCTGACTGACGTGCTCAACTCGATCAGCGAGGCGGTGCTCCCCTGCACCCACCAGCAGGGCTCGCTCGCGTGCAAGAACAGCACGTTCCCCGGCTGCGCCAAGCGCTCGATTGGTGGCCTCGAGCTCCACGAAATCCCACCTCCCCACCCGTTGGCCAGGGGCTGCGACGCGGTCGCTGAGGCCCACAACCGGGGGTAGCCCCTCGGCCCATGTCACTGACGGAACAACGTCCTCGATGGGGCTCGTCATGGCCTCGAAGGCCAGATCGGTCAGGTCATGACGCCGCAGGATCTCTGCACGCACCCGGTCACGGAGCGAAGCCTGGATGTTCGGGTACGGCTTGTATCCGTTGACGAAGGGAAAACTCATCTCGCGGAGCACGGCGCTGACGTTTGCCATCTTGAACTCAATCGAACCTCGGCCACGCCCCAGCACACCCTGGAGCATGCGATTGACGTCGGCCTTGACGTACGCCTCGTCCTGCAGCTCATGACGAAGCATGTCGAGGTAAGCGTTCACGAGGACGCTGTTCTCCTCGTCAGACCAGTTCTCATTGCGAGCCACGGACCCCTCCCCTCGATGCGCAACGTTAGAGAACCACACTGACGACGTCAGCTGGCAGCACGGAACTTCTCAAACGCCATCTCGAGAAGATCGGGCGAAGGATACTCACGACGCTGCGACGGCAGGACCATGAGTCGCTCGTCGTGGCGCTCCTTCAGCCCGTGCTGAAGCATCGGGCCATCGATCTCTTCGAGGAGGTCTCGTCGAATCTGGACGACATGGTCTGGACGGATACCCAAGATGCCGGCATCGAAGGCGGCATGGTGAATCTTGCACAGCGCGAGTCCATTGCGGACTGACGCAATCCCGAGATCGTGGCCGTCTTCGACAATGTGCGCAGCATCCAACAGGTCGCCATGACGAAGGGCACAGACGGCGCACCTTGTCTCGTAGGCCCGCATCACCGTCGACCTGAAGACTCTTTGGTGGACCCGCTGGTTGCGCTCGACCCGGATGTAGCGCCGAACGTGCTCGTCCACCTCAGACAGGGATTCCCGCTGGGTCTCATCAATCGCCACGACGAACTGATGTTGCGCTGGTTCCTCGGCCTCGATGTAGACGGGGTAGATCGGTTTGTAATCGCCCGGACCTACGCCGAAGAACCAGATCAGCGGAAGTTTCGCATTCATAGCCGCACGAAGCGCCCTGTTCTCTGGATGCAGCGCGTCCGTCCCACGCCACTTGTACCTGAGTCGCCCGTCCGCTCCAACGGCATCCTCATACGGTCGATCAGCCCCTTCGGATCGGTACACCGTGCGGATCGACAGGGCCGCCTGCGCAGATGCCGGCTTCCGGATCCCGCGCTGGGCATCCATCAGGGGAATCCGGACACCTTCGAATTGGAACTCGCGCAGCACTTCGGACCTGAGCCAGTCACGTTCTGCGGACGTCTCTCCATCAAGCCACCCCATCGCGGCCGACCGAAACTCGCGCTCGAAGTCCAGGTCCCACGCCATGGACCTGAGCTTGCCAGCTGAGCACGCCGAAGGGGGCCAACCGGACTAGCCGGTTAACCCCCTTCGTCAGCTACGGATGCGGATCAGCTGCAGCCGCTGGTGGAGCCGCAACCCTCGCAGACGTAGCAGGAGCCGGCGGGACGCATCTTGGTGCCGCAGGTCATGCACATCGGGGCGTCGGCGGTCTTGCCCTGGAACTTCTCGAGCAGCTCGGCCGAGGAGTGGACCGTGGCGTCGACCTCGCGGACGGAGGCGGCACCGGAACCGGTGTGGTCAGCGGACTCCTCCTCGGAGGTGGCGACGGCGGCCGCGGGCGACTCCTTGGCCTCCTTGACCTCCGAAGTGGCGGCCGACTGGCTGAAGGACTCGTCATAGTCGCTGTCGTCGTCGGACGACTCCGGGGCGTAGGAGCCCGTCTCGAGCTGGCGAGCACGCTCCTCGGCGGTGTGGATGCCCATGAAGGACCGGGTGTCGAAGTCCAGGTAGTCCAGCGCCAGGCGACGGAAGACGTAGTCCATGATCGACTGCGCCATCCGCACGTCCGGGTCGTCCGTCATGCCGGCCGGCTCGAAGCGCAGGTTGGTGAATTTCTCGACGTAGGTCTCCAGCGGCACACCGTGCTGCAGCGCGATCGAGATCGCGATGGAGAAGGCGTCCATCAGACCGGCCAGGGTCGAGCCCTGCTTGCCGAACTTCAGGAAGATCTCGCCGAGCTCGCCGTCGTCGTAGGTGCCCGCGGTGAGGTAACCCTCCGCGCCACCCACGGCGAAGCTCGTGGTCTGCGAGGTGCGGCGCTTGGGCAGGCGGCGACGCAGCGGGCGGTACTCGACGACCTTCTCGGTCTCGACCGCAGCGGCCTCGGCACCGGCCTTGGCGTCCTTGGCGGTGGACCCACCGTCGGACAGCGGCTGGCCGACCTTGCAGTTGTCGCGGTAGACGGCGAGCGCCTTGAGGCCGAGCTTCCAGCCCTGGACGTAGACGTCCTCGATCTCCTCGACCGTGGCCGACTCCGGCAGGTTGACCGTCTTGGAGATCGCGCCGGAGAGGAAGGGCTGCACCGCAGCCATCATCCGCACGTGCCCCATCGGGGCGATGGCGCGGGCGCCCATGGCGGTGTCGAAGACCTCGTAGTGCTCGGGCTTGAGGCCCGGGGCGTCGATGACGTGACCCTTGTCGGCGATGAACTCGACGATCGCCTCGATGGTCTCCTCGGCGTAGCCGAGCTTCTTCAGCGCGCGCGGGATCGTCAGGTTGACGATCTGCATCGAGCCGCCGCCGACGAGCTTCTTGAACTTCACCAGCGAGAAGTCGGGCTCGATGCCGGTGGTGTCGCAGTCCATCATGAAGCCGATGGTCCCGGTGGGGGCGAGCACCGACGCCTGCGCGTTGCGGTAGCCGTTCTTCTCACCCGTCTTGACGACCGCGTCCCAGGCCTTGGTGGCGAAGGCGTGGATGTCCTTGTCCATGGTGTGCATGGTGCGGATCTGGTCGTTGGCCGCCTGGTGCTTGCGCATGACGCGCTTGTGCGCGTCGGCGTTGCGGGCGTAGCCGTTGTACGGGCCGACGATGCCGGCCAGCTCCGCGGAGCGCTTGTAGGACGCACCGGTGAGCAGCGAGGTGATCGCCGCGGCCAGCGCACGGCCGCCGTCGGAGTCGTAGCCGTGACCGGTCGCCATGAGCAGGGCGCCGAGGTTGGCGTAGCCGATGCCCAGCTGGCGGTAGTCACGCGTGGTCTCGCCGATCGACTCGGTCGGGAAGTCCGCGAAGCAGATCGAGATGTCCATCGCGGTGATGACCAGCTCGGCGACGGCCTGGAATCGCTCGGCGTCGAAGGTGTCGTCGTCCTTGAGGAACTTCAGCAGGTTGAGCGAGGCCAGGTTGCACGAGGAGTTGTCGAGCGACATGTACTCGCTGCACGGGTTGGACGCGGTGATCCGACCGGTCTCGGGGTTGGTGTGCCAGTCGTTGATCGTGCCGTCGTACTGGATGCCCGGGTCGGCGCACTCCCACGCGGCGGTCGCGATCTTCTTCATCAGGCCGCGGGCGTCGACGGTCTCGATGACCGAGCCGTCCTTGCGCGAGGTCAGACCGAAGTCGGTGCCCTCCTCGACCGCACGCATGAACTCGTCGGTGACCCGGACGGAGTTGTTGGCGTTCTGGTACTGGACGGAGGTGATGTCGGCGCCACCGAGGTCCATGTCGAAGCCGGCGTCGCGCAGCGCGCGGATCTTGTCCTCCTCGCGCGCCTTGGTGTCGACGAACTCCTCGATGTCCGGGTGGTCGACGTCCAGGACGACCATCTTGGCCGCGCGGCGGGTGGCGCCACCGGACTTGATGGTGCCGGCGGAGGCGTCGGCACCGCGCATGAAGGAGACCGGGCCGGAGGCGGTGCCGCCGGAGGAGAGCAGCTCCTTGGAAGAGCGGATGCGGGAGAGGTTGAGGCCGGCGCCGGAGCCGCCCTTGAAGATGAAGCCCTCCTCCTTGTACCAGTTGAGGATCGAGTCCATCGAGTCGTCGACCGAGAGGATGAAGCAGGCGCTGACCTGCTGCGGGCTCGCGGTGCCGACGTTGAACCACACGGGCGAGTTGAAGCTGAAGATCTGGTGCAGCAGCGCGTAGGTCAGTTCGTGCTCGAAGATCTCCGCGTCGGCGGGCGTCGCGAAGTAGCCGTGCTCCTTGCCCGCCTTGACGTAGGTCAGGACGACGCGATCGATCAGCTGCTTGAGACCGGCCTCACGCTCCGGGGAGCCCACCGCGCCGCGGAAGTACTTCGTCGTGACGATCGTCGAGGCGTTGACCGACCAGAAGTCGGGGAACTCGACGCCGCGCTGCTCGAAGATCGTCGCACCCGTCTTCCAGTTCTGCTGGACGACGTCGCGCTTCTCCCAGGTCACCTCGTCGTAGGGGTGGACGCCCTCGGTGGTGTGGATGCGCTTGATCGTCAGGCCCTTGGTGCGGGACCCGCGACGGGCGCTCGGCTTGCCGGCGGTCTCGGTCATGCTGCTTCTCCTCGATCCGTGTGGTGACGGTCTGCTGCTGGTCGGTGTGGAGTGCTGGTCTGGTCTAGGGAGCGGGCGCGTGCTCGGCGCGCAGCCGCTCGATGGCGGTCTCGAAGTCCTCGAGCGAGTCGAAGGACTGGTAGACCGACGCGAAGCGCAGGTAGGCGACCTCGTCGAGCTCGCGCAGCGGCGGCAGGATCGCCATGCCCACCTCGTGGGCGTCGATCTCGGCGCTGCCCTGCGAGCGGATGCTCTCCTCCACGCGCTGGGCGAGGATGGCGAGCTGGTCCTCGGTGACCGGTCGGCCCTGGCAGGCCTTGCGGACACCGGCGAGCACCTTGGCCCGGCTGAAGGGCTCCGCCGCACCGGACCGCTTGGTCACGGTCAGGCTGGCGCTCTCCAGGGTGGTGAAGCGCCGGCTGCACTCGGGGCACTGACGGCGGCGCCGGATGGCGCTGCCGTCCTCGGTCGTGCGGCTGTCGATGACCCGGGAGTCGGTGTGACGGCAGAACGGGCAGTGCATGCCTACTCCCTTCGATCGACGCCGTCCTGTGGACGGTGCGGTGGACAGATCTGGGGACGAAACCCCATTTCCTGTGGAGAACCGGCCTCATCCTGTGCACTAGATGTGGACGAATGACAACGGTGTAACCACTAGATGTAGTGACCATTAGAAACCCTTGTGAGCCGCGACGCAAGTCCCCCGGCAGGTCGGTCGACGAACGGCACATCGGCCGCCTCCACGCGCTGTGGAGACGGCCGATGGCGGGCCCGGGCTGGGTCGAAGAGCCCGGGAGTCAGGGGCGCCTCAGGGCGCGGGGATGGTCAGCGTCTGACCGGCGTGCACGTGGCTCGAGGGCAGGTCGTTGGCCAGCTGGATGCGGGTGACGGCCTCACGGGTGGGCACGTCGGACAGCTCGGTGGCGGCGATCTGACCCAGGGTCTGCCCGGGCTCGACCGTCACGGTCTGCGGCGTGGCGGCCGGGCCGCCGAAGGCCATCGTCGCGCCGGCGATGCTCGCGACGAGCACGGTCGTGGTCGTGATGGCCAGGCGCCCACGACGGGTCAGGCGAAGGGAGGCCGGCGCACGGTCGGTGACCGCGTCACCCGTCGGCACGGAGACGAGGTGACGGGAGCGTGCCGGCCGGCCGGGGCGCACGTCGATGCGGACGGGGGCGGCGGTGAGAGCGGTCATGCGGTCCTCCTCGTGGCGGCTCTGTCGAACCGGTGTTCGATAGAACGTCTGTACGATGTCTAACACGGCTGTTCGAAAGAAATCAACAACACGCTCGAACATGTGTTTGAAATACGTGTTCGACCGGCCTACTGTCGGTCACACCGAGAAGTTGACCAGCGACCACCGACAACGGTGTCGCGGCAGACGGACGAAGGGGTCGAGATGGGCGACGAGGACAACATCCACCAGCTCCCGCAGCGGGACACCGGCGACGGGCTGACGGTGCGCCAGCGCAAAGTGCTCGAGGTGATCCGCAATGCCGTCGCCACCCGTGGTTACCCGCCGAGCCGCGCGAGATCGGTGAGCTCGTCGGGCTGACCTCCCCCAGCTCTGTCGCCCACCAGCTCTCCTCCCTCGAGCGCAAGGGCTACCTGCGGCGCGACCCCAACCGCCCCCGCGCCATCGAGGTCATCTCCCCCGACGGCGAGCCGACGCCGACCGAGCCCGCCGCGGTCGCCGACATGGCCGGCATGCGTGGTGGCGCGAGCGCCGACGACGAGGTCGTCGACCCGACCGGCTCCGGCGACGAGCACCCCGAGGCGAGCTATGTCCCCGTCCTGGGCCAGATCGCCGCCGGCGTCCCGATCACCGCCGAGGAGGTCGTCGACGACGTCTTCCCGCTGCCCAAGCAGATCGTCGGCGAGGGCTCGCTCTTCCTGCTCAAGGTCGTCGGCGACTCGATGATCGACGCGGCGATCTGCGACGGCGACTGGGTCGTGGTGCGGCAGCAGCCGAGCGCCGACAACGGCGACATCGTCGCCGCGATGCTCGACAACGAGGCCACGGTCAAGACCTTCAAGCGCAAGGACGGCCACGTGTGGCTGCTCCCCCACAACCCCGCCTTCGACCCCATCGACGGCGACCACGCGACGATCCTCGGCAAGGTCACCGCGGTGCTGCGGCGCCTCTGACCTCCACCTCCACGAGGTCGACGAGGGAGCGAAGGGAGTCCCCCAGCTCCCCGTCGACGCGGTGGTCGACGAGGTCGTCGCCCCGGGTCGGCCCCCGGGTGATGAGCGAGACCGGGATCCCGCGCCTGGCCGCGTGCCGGACGAAGCGCAGCCCCGACATCACCTGCAGCGAGCTGCCGAGGACGAGCAGGCTCGGCGCCGCGTCCACGAGGTCGAAGCAGTGCTGGACGAGCGGCTTGGCGACCGCCCCGCCGAAGAAGACGACGTCTGGCTTGAGTGTGTCCGCACCGCACTGATCGCACGCCGGCGCGACGAAGCGGTCGACGTCGACCGCGTCCAGGCGCACGTCGCCGTCGGGCCGGATCTCGTCGCTGTCGACGTCGAAGCCGGGGTTCTGCGCAGCCATCCGCGCGTCGAGCGTCGGCCGGTCGATGCGTGCGCCGCACGTCAGGCAGACGACCTCGACGAGGTTGCCGTGCAGCTCGACGACATCGCGCGTGCCGGCGGCCTGGTGCAGGCCGTCGACATTCTGCGTGATGAGCGGTCCGACCGCGCCGAGCTCCTGCAGTCGGGTCACGAGGTGGTGCGCTGCATTGGGCCGGGCCGCGTGGAAGCGTCTCCAGCCGACGAAGCTGCGTGCCCAGTAGCGCTGCCGCGCCTGGCTGCTCCCGACGAACTCGGACAGGTGCATCGGCGTCACCCGGCGGGTGCCGTCTGGCCCGCGGTAGTCGGGGATGCCGCTGTCGGTGGACATGCCCGCGCCGGTGAGCACGAGCGCCGGGCCAGCGCACAGCACGGCTGCAATCTGCTCCGTGACCGCCTCGGACGCATCTGCCATGGACCGATCGTAGGTCGGCGCGACAGACCGGTGGAACCAGCCGCCCCCGGCCGACGTCGCAGTCCACGAGGATGGTCACCACCACCCGCCGCCGGAAGGACCCGTCGTGCGACTCCCCCTTCGTGCCGTGTCACTCGTCGCCACCACCGGGCTGCTCGCCGCGTGCGCTCAGACCACGGCCGATCCGCGATCGACGTCCCCGAGCTCCTCCCTGTCGACGGCCATGCCGACGTCGGTACCGGCGGCGAAGGGAGAGGTCACGGCCCTGGCGATGGTCATCGAGAAGGACGACGGCCCGCAAGCCTGCCTCGGCGGCGTCCAGGAGTCGCTGCCACCGCAGTGCGACGGTCCGCGGCTCGAGGGGTTCCAGTGGTCGGACGTCACCTCGGACGAAGCGATCGGCGTGAAGTGGGCGCAGCCTGTGCGGGTGACGGGCACCTGGGACGGCACGACATTGACGCTCACGGAGCCGGCCGCTGACGAGGCGCGCCCCGACACCACCGCCGGTCCCGCCCCACGGACCACGTGCGACGACGCCGAGCGCATCCACGACGAGATCTGGCGGGACGAGGACTCCCTGCCGCCGGGTGCGCTGTCCGGCTACCCCGGCTCGGGCTGCGTCGAGCTCTTCGTCACCTACGACGACGGCTCGATCCAGCGCGCCCTGGACGCGAAGTACGGCGACGGCGTGGTCGTCCAGTCGGCGCTGCGGCCCGTCGGCTCGGGCTCGTCCACCGGCTGAGGCTCCACGACCTACCATGGGCGCATGATCGACGCCGCTGGGCTGCGCGTGATGCGGGCCATCGCCGAGGAGGGCAGCTTCACCGCCGCTGCCCTCGCGCTCGGTTACTCGCAGCCGGCGGTCTCGCAGATGGTCAAGCGCCTCGAGCAGCGCACCGGCACCGTCCTCGTCGAAAAGGTCGGTCGCTCCGTCCGGCTCACCGAGGCCGGGGCCGTCCTGGCCCGCCACGCCACCCCGGTCCTCGCCGCGCTCGACGCCGCCGAGGAGGAGGTCGCGGCCATCGCCGGGCTGCGGTCCGGGCGGGTGCGCCTCATGGCCTTCCCCTCGTCGTCGGTCACGCTCGTCCCCCGTGCGCTGGCCGCAGTGCGCGCCGAGCACCCGGACCTGTCCGTGCAGTTCACCGAGGCCGAGCCGCCGGAGTCGCTCGCGGCCCTGCGGGCCGGCGAGGTCGACCTCGCCGTCGCCTTCTCCTACGACGGCAGCGAGCTGGCCCGGGGCGAGGACCTCGAGGGCTTCGTCGTGCACCCGCTGCTCGACGAGGAGGTGCGTGTGGCCCTGCCGCGCCACCACCCGCTCGCCGGTCAGGAGGTCGTCTCGATGACCGACCTCACCGACGACGAGTGGATCGCCGGCTGCGCCCGCTGCCGTGGCCACCTGCTCAAGATCGCCCACGACGCGGGCTTCGCCCCCAAGGTCGCCTTCGAGACCGAGGACTACGTCGCGGTGCAGGGTTTCGTGGCTGCGGGCCTGGGCGTCGCGCTGATCCCCGACCTCATCCGGGCCGCGACCTCCAACGACGACGTCGTCATCCGACCTCTCGACCCCCAGACCCGGCGCCGGATCCATGTCGTGACGACCGACGACCTGCTCAAGGTGCCGGCGGTCGCGACGACGCTCGAAGCGCTCACCGCCTCGGCGCGCCTCTCCGGACCGGCCTAGACCACCGCGCCGCCACCGGCTAGCGCGCCGTCACCACCGTCGGCCCGTCGAGGACCGCGACGTCACCGTGGCGGTCGGTGCGCAGCACACGGGCCCCGTGCCGCCCCGCCCACGCCAGGGCGGTCGGCGTGGGGTGACCGTAGGTGTTGTCCGCCCCCACGCTGACGAGTGCGATCGGTGCGGCCACCGCGTCCATCAGCCCGAGGTCGAGGTTGCTCGACCCGTGGTGCGGCATCTTGACGACGTCGAGGTCGGCCGCCGCTGCCGTCATCGCGGGGTCGCGCCGCAGCGCGAGCCGGATCGCCCCGCCGGCCTCGCGCTCGATGTCGCCGAGGAGCAGGGCGCTCACCTCCCCCACCTCGACGTGCAGGACGATGCTGCCGTTGTTGGCCGCGGACCCGCCGGCCATCGTCCGCGACGGCCACCAGGTCGTCGCGGTGACCGCGCCGATCCGCCACCGCTCGCCGGCCCGCGCCGTGCGCACCGGGACACCCCGTTCCCCCGCGATCTCGTGGACCCGACGCACCGCCCACTGCGGGTCCTCCACCGGGGAGACGATGACCTGACCGACCGCCCGCCCGTCGATCGCGGCGGCCAGGTCGCCGATGTGGTCGTCGTGGAAGTGCGTCAGCACGACCGCGTCGAGCGTGCCCACGCCGAGTCGTCGCAGGCAGCCGTCGATGCCCCCGTCCTCCGGTCCGACGTCGACGAGTACCGCGCGCCCCGGTCCGGACGCGAGGACGAGCCCGTCGCCCTGCCCCACGTCGCAGGCGACGACCCGCCACCCGGACGGCGGCCACGCGAAGCTGCGCGTGGGCACCGCCCCCGCCACGACCACGACGACGAGGCCGAGGGCGATGAGCGGACTGGCCCGGGTCCGTCGGATCGCCCACGGCCCACCGAGGACGACGAGCGTCGTGACGACCGTCAGCAGGACCGCACCCGGTGGCCCGTCGGGCCAGGGCATCGCGCCGCCGGGGACGTCGGCGCTCACCCGGGCCGTCCACGCGATGGCGAGGGCGAAGGGGGCCCCGCACCAGGCGACGAGCCCGGCCAGGGTCGCGCTCACCACGGCGACGAGGGCGGCGCTCACCCCGAGGACCGTCGCCGGGGCGACGAAGGGGGCCGCCACGAGGTTGGCGGCGACGGCCACGATGCTCACGTCTCCCTGCAGCAGGACGACGACGGGACCGCACACGAGCTGCGCGGCGACTGGGATCGCGACCGCGGGACCGATGAGGTGCAGGCGCCGGGGCAGGTGCGCGTTGATCGCCGCCGACCACGGGCGCACGAGGAGCAGCAGCCCGAGCGTCGCGAGGGTTGACAGGACGAATCCGTAGGAGCGGGCCAGCCACGGGTCGAAGGCCAGCAGGGCGAGCACGGCCGCGCACAGCGCGGGGGTGCCCGCACCGCGCCGGTCGGTGCTCATGCCGAGCAGGCCGATCGCCCCCATGGTCGCCGCGCGGATGACGCTCGGCTCCGGGCGGGCGAGCACGACGAAGAAGGCCAGCCCGGCCCCGGCCACCCAAGGTCTCCAGCGCCGGGGCAGGCCGGCAGCCCGGCAGGCGCCGACGAGCGCCGCCAGGACGACCGCGACGTTGGACCCGCTGACCGCAGACAGGTGCGACATGCCGGTGACGAGCATGTCGTCGGTGAGGTCCTCGGGCGTCATCGAGGTGTCGCCGATGACGAGCGCCGGCAGCAGGCCCCGGGCATCCGCCGGCAGTGGCTCGACGGCCTGCCGCAGACCCGCCCGCAGGTGCTCTGCGGCCCGGCGCACGAGTGAGCGATCACCCACCGGAGCCGGCGGCCCGCGCGGGCTGAGCAGGGCGACCTCGGGGTCGGCGAGGTCGGCGGGAGCGAGCTTGCCGGACAGGGTGATCCGGTCGTGCCAGCCCACCTGCGACCACTCCGCCTGCGCACGGACGTAGACGGGCGCGTCCACCCGGGTCGTCACACCGCGGGCGGTCACCGACTCGAGCCGCAGCCGCAGCAGCACCTGCTGGGGTGCCTTGCCACCCTCGTCCCCCGAGCCGCGTCCCGCCCGCACGATGGGCTCGGTGAGCACGACGCCCTCGGCGCGGATCATTGCCCGCTCGTGCGCCAGCTCGTCGACCGGCCCGACCCGCCGGGTCGACTCGTGTGCCGCCGACGCCCCGAGCACGAGTGCCGCGGCCACCAGGCCGAGCGCGAGGACCGCGGGCCCGTCACGGCGCAGCGACGGGCGGGCGTGCCGACCTCGGTAGCGCACCCCGGCCCCGAGGAGGACGAGCACGCCGACGACCGAGGCGAGCGCCACGGACGCCCGCACGCCACCCGACCACGAGAGCGCCCAGGCCCCGATGCCCCACGCGCCGAGGCAGGGCAGCAGCAGCCGCAGGTCGAGGGCCGGCGGCTGGTCCCGCGTCACACGGTGACCTTGGGCGCGAGCTGGGCGTAGATCTTGTCACCGATGCCGCTCACCTCACCGAGCTCCTCCACCGCGGTGAAGCGACCGTGCTCGGTGCGCCAGTCGATGATCCGCTGGGCGAGGACCGGCCCCACCCCGGGCAGGGTCTCGAGGGTGGCCAGATCGGCGGTGTTGAGGTTGACCGTGTCGCCGGCGGCCGGCGCGGCGCCACCCGCTGGAGCGCCGCCTGCCGGTGCCCCAGCAGCCGGGGCGGCGGCACCGGGCGCGGGGGCCGCCGCGATGCTCTCGCCCGGCGTGGGCACGACGACCTGCTCACCGTCGACGAGCAGCCGCGCGAGGTTGACGCTGCCGAGGTCGGCTCGCCCCGTCGCGCCCCCGACCTCGTCGATGGCGTCGGCCACCCGCGCCCCGGCGTCGAGGGTGACAATGCCCGGTCGCCGCACCTGCCCGACGACGTGGACGGTCACCTTGCCGGTCGACGTGCCGGGGGCCGTGGACCCCGCCGGCGCGGCGCCGCTCGCGGCCGCCCCGGCTCCCCCCGGCTCCGCCCCGCCCGGGTCCGCTCCGCCCTCGCCCGGCTCCGACTGCCCCACCTGCTCGACCCCCACGGGCTCCGGTGCGGCCTCCTCGCGCGCGAGGACGAAACGCCCGGCGAGCATGGCCACGGCCAGCGCGACGACGAGGGCGACGCCGATCACCGCCTGTCGGCTCACGCCGTAGCGGCCACCCGCGAGCGTCGACGGCAGCTCGAGCGGGCGCGGGTCACGCGACTCGTCGAGGATCTCGGTGACCCGCTCGGACGGCTCCGTGGTGCGTCGGCTCATGACCTCGACGCTAGGCAGCCCGGCGCTGCGCGGACCCCGGGTGCGGCAGTCTGTGGACGAACCCCCTTCAGGCCGTCGGCCTGTGGATCAGCGCGGTCTCGGGCTGACGACGACCCCGATGGTGCCCAGCCCGACGTGCGCGCCGATGACGGCGCTCATCGGCGCCAGCTCGACGGGCCCCTCGATGCGCTCGGCCAGGGCGGCGGCGAGCGGCTCGGCCCGGGTGGCCGCGTCGAGGTGGTGCACCCCGACCTCGACGCCGTCGGCCCAGTCGGGCAGCGCCTCGCACTCGGCCACCGTCAGCTCCTGGAGCCGGGCGATGGCGCGGCCCGCCGTGCGCACCCGCTCGAGCGGCTCGACGTGCCCGTCGACCATGTGCAGCACCGGCTTGATCGCCAGGGCGGAGCCCAGGAGCGCCCTGGCCCCACCGATCCGGCCGCCCCGGTGCAGCCGGTCGAGCGAGTGCACGACCAGTCGCACGCTCGTGGCCCCGCACCGCAGCTCGGCGCGCTCGACGAGCTCCGGCAGCTCCCGCCCGGCCGCCGCATCCCGCGCGGCCCCGATGGCGGCGAAGCCCAGGCCCATGCCCACGGAGCGCGAGTCGACGACCCGCACCGGCACCGGTGCCTCGTCCGCCGCCGCCCGGGCCGCCTCGATCGTCCCCGACAGACCACCGCTCAGGTGGAGCGAGACGATGGCGTCGGCGCCCCCCTTCGCCGCCTGCTCGTAGGCCCGCAGGAAGGTCGCCGGTGACGGCCGGGAGGTGCTGATCTCCGCCTTGCGGTGCAGCGCGTCGACGACGACGGAGCCATCGGCGCCGTCGCCCTCGATCCGCTCGCCACCGTCGATGACCAGCTGCAGCGGGACGACCCGGATGCCGTGCTCGGCGACGATCGCCGCGGGCAGCGTGGCGGTCGAGTCGGTGATGACGGCGGTACTCACAGGCCGAGAATACTCAGAGCCCTAGCCTGTGGTCATGGCCGACACCGACCGACTGCCCTACCTCGACAGGTCCCTGCCCGAGGCGTGGAAGGCCCTCAACGCCCTCGCGCTCAAGGTCTCCGCCGCGGCCGAGGCCGCCGGCCTCGAGCGCGAGACCGTCGAGCTGATGAACGTGCGCATCTCGCAGCTCAACGGCTGCTCCTTCTGCCTCGACCTGCACACCCGGCAGGCGACCGAGGCCGGCGCCACGCTGCAGAAGCTCGCGCAGCTGCCCGCGTGGCGCGACTCGACGCTCTTCGACAGCGTCGAGTGCGCCGTCCTCGACGTCGCCGAGGCGACGACGACCCTGCCCGACCCGCACGTGCGCGGCGAGGCCCTCACCGCCGCCCGGTCGCTGCTGGGCGACGAGCCCTTCGCCGCGGTCGAGTGGGCCGCGGTGACGATGAACGCCTTCAACCGGGTGTCGATCCTCTCCGAGCACCCCGTGCGCATCAGGTAGAACGCGTCAGGAGCTAGACGGGCACGACGTTGACCAGCTTGGGCGCCCGCACGATGACCGTGCGGACGCCGCCCTCGGTCGCGGCCACGATCTTGTCGCGTGCCAGGGCGAGCTCGCGCAGGTCCTCCTCGCTGATGTCGGCGGGGACCTCGACGCGGTCGCGGACCTTGCCCTTGATCTGGATGACGCAGGTGACGCTCGCCTCGACCATCTTGCTCGGGTCGGCCACGGGGAAGTCCTCGTGCGCGAGCGAGTCCGGGTGGCCCAGGCGCGACCACAGCTCCTCGGCCAGGTGCGGGGCGACCGGTGCCACCATGAGCACGAGCGGCTCGATCGCCGCACGCGGCACCGCGTCGAGCTTGGTCAGCGCGTTGTTGAGTTCGATGAGCCGGGCGATGGCGGTGTTGAAGCCCAGCGAGCCGTAGTCCTGGCTCACCGCCGCGATCGTCTGGTGGAGAAGGCGCTCGGTGTCGGCGTCGAGCGCGTCGTCGGTGACCCGCACCTCGCCGCTCTCCTCGTCGACGACATTGCGCCACAGGCGCTGCAGGAAGCGCTGGCTGCCGACGACGGCACGCGTCTCCCACGGCTTGGACTGCTCGAGCGGGCCGAGCGACATCTCGTAGACGCGGAAGGTGTCGGCACCGAACATCTCGTACATCTCGTCCGGGCTGACGGCGTTCTTCAGCGACTTGCCGATCTTGCCGTACTCCTGGGTGACCGGCTGGCCCTGCCAGGTGAAGCTCGTCTCGCCGTCGTCGCCGACGTGCTCCTCGACCTCGCCGGCCGGCACCGGCTGGCCGCGGTGGTCGCGGTAGGCGTGCGCCTGGATGTAGCCCTGCGAGAAGTACTTGCGGAAGGGCTCCTCGCTGGTCACGTGGCCGAGGTCGAAGAGCACCTTCTGCCAGAAGCGGGCATAGAGCAGGTGCAGGACCGCGTGCTCGACGCCACCGATGTAGAGGTCGACGCCGCCCGGGTCACGGGTGCCGGCGGGGGCGCCGGGCACGGCCTCGTCGCGGGGGCCGACCCAGTAGGCCTCGTTGGTCGGGTCGACGAGCGCCTCGGAGTTGGCCGGGTCGAGGTAACGCAGGTGGTACCAGCACGAGCCGGCCCAGTTGGGCATCGTGTTGGTCTCGCGGCGGTAGATCTTCGGGCCGTCGCCGAGGTCGAGCTCGACCTCGACCCAGTCGGTGGCCCGCCCGAGCGGCGGCTCGGGCTCGCTGCTCGCGTCGTCGGGGTCGAAGGTGCGCGGGCTGTAGTCGTCGACCTCCGGCAGCTCGACGGGCAGCATCGAGTCGGGCACGGAGTGCGCCACGCCGTCCTCGTCGAAGACGATCGGGAAGGGCTCGCCCCAGTAGCGCTGTCGGGAGAAGAGCCAGTCGCGCAGCTTGTAGTTGACCGTGCCGCGGCCGACGCCCCGCTCCTCGAGCCAGGTGGTGATCGCGGCCTTGCCCTCGGTGACCGACATGCCGTCGAGGGAGATGGAGTCGTTGGTCGAGTTGATGATCGCCCCGTCGCCACCCCAGGCACCCTCGTGCCCCTCGGGTGCCTGCACGGTCGGCACGATGTCGAGGCCGAAGGCGGTCGCGTAGTCGAAGTCGCGCTGGTCGCCCGACGGCACGGCCATGATCGCGCCGGTGCCGTAGCCCATGAGGACGTAGTCGGCGATGAAGACCGGGATGCGTGCGCCGTTGACCGGGTTGGTCGCCCAGCCGCCGGTGAAGACACCGGTCTTGTCCTTGGTCTCGATCTGGCGCTCGACGTCGCTCTTGCGGCTGGCGGCGTCGCGATAGGCCGACACGGCGGCGAAGGGGGTGTCCGCGCCACCGGTCCACGCGTCGAGGGTGCCCTCGGGCCAACCGCCCTGCGGGACGAGGGAGTCCACGAGCGGGTGCTCCGGCGCCAGGACCATGAAGGTCGCGCCGAAGAGGGTGTCGGGGCGGGTCGTGAAGACCTCGATCGGGTGCTCGGTGCCGTCAGCACCCGTCGCGGTGAAGGCCACCTGCGCGCCCTCGCTGCGGCCGATCCAGTTGCGCTGCATCGCCTTGACCTTGTCCGGCCAGTCGACGCGGTCGAGGTCGTCGGCGAGGCGGTCAGCATAGGCGGTGATGCGCATCATCCACTGCCGCAGGTCGGCCTTGAAGACCGGGTAGTTGCCGCGCTCGGAGCGCCCGTCGGAGGTGACCTCCTCGTTGGCCAGGACGGTGCCCAGGCCCGGCGCCCAGTTGACCGGCGCGTGGCTGGTGTAGACGAGGCGGTACTCGTCGAGGACGTCGGAGCGCTCCTTGGCCGACAGCTGCGACCAGGTGCGGGTCTCCCCCTTCGGCAAGGGGCGCTCACCGGACTCGAAGGACGCGACGAGCTCCGCGATCGGCCGGGCCCGACCTAGGCCGCCGTCGGGCCGCACGGCCTCCTCGTCGTACCAGGCATTGAAGATCTGGCTGAAGATCCACTGCGTCCAGCGGTAGTAGTCGGGGTCGATCGTCGCGAAGGCGCGCCGGTCGTCGTGGCCGAGGCCGAGGCGGCGCAGCTGGCGCTTCATCGTCGCCATGTTGGCCTCGGTCGTCACCCGCGGGTGCTGACCGGTCTGCACGGCGAACTGCTCGGCGGGCAGGCCGAAGGCGTCGTAGCCCAGGCAGTGCAGCACGTTCTTGCCGAGCATCCGCTGGTAGCGGGCGTAGACGTCGGTCGCGATGTAGCCGAGCGGGTGCCCGACGTGCAGGCCGGCGCCCGAGGGGTAGGGGAACATGTCGAGGACGAGCATGTGGCCGTCGTGCTCGCGCACGCGCTCCGGCTCGGCCCACGGGCCGCCGGGGTTGGGCGCGCGGAAGGTCCCGAGCTCCTCCCACCGGTCCTGCCAGCCGGTCTCGATCCGACCGGCCATCTCCGCGGTGTAGCGGTAGGGCGTCTCGCTCATCTGTGGTGCTTCTCCCGGGGTTGACGATCGGGCTTCAGACTACTTGTCGTCCGTCCGGGCCTGCGCCAGCGCATCGGTGATGCCGGGCTCCACGTCCCCGAGGACGGGGTCGCGACGGCTGAGCACGTCGAGCGCCGCCTTGACGTTGGCGAGGTACTCGCGCTGCTCGCCCGCGCGGTAAGGGCCGGCGAAGCGGCGCGCGCTGTCGTCCCCCACCCCGACCGTGTCCAGGCCGATGGCGTTGCAGACCGCGACCGCGCGGGGCACGTGGTAGCTCTGCGAGACGATGATCGCGTCGGGGACCTCGAAGATCCGCTTGGCCCGCACGCAGGTGTCGTAGGTGTCGCGCCCGGCGAAGTCCATGACGACCCGGTCGGTCGGGACACCCGCCTCGACGAGGTGGTCGCGCATGGCGGTCGGCTCGTCGTAGGAGTGCGTCCGGTTGTCGCCGCTGACGAGGATCGCGTCGACGCTGCCCTGCTCGTACAACCGACGAGCGATGTCCAGCCGACCCTCGAGGAAGGGGGTGGGCCGGCCCTCCTCGGTCAGCCCGGCACCGAGGACTATCGCCACCGAGCGGTCGGGTGCGTCGGCGAGCCCGTGGACCTGCCCCGACGCGCTGCGCGCGACCCAGACGTTGGGTGCCCCGACCGCGATAACGGCGAGCGCCACGACGCCCCCCAGGGCCCACCACCCGCGTCGTCCCCTCAGCTCCATGCCCGCAACCTAGTGCCTAGGGTGTGGCCATGAGCGCGCCCGATCTCCCGGAGATCATTGACATCCACACCCACTTCATGCCCCAGCGGGTGCTGGACAAGGTGTGGGCCTACTTCGACTCGGCCGGGCCCCTCATCGGGCGGCCGTGGCCGATCACCTACCGCGAGGACGAAGGGGGCCGCCTGGCTGCCCTGCGGGCGCTGGGTGTGCGCGCCTTCACCTCGCTGAACTACGCCCACCGCCCCGCGATGGCGCAGTGGCTCAACGACTGGTCGAGCGAGTTCGCGGCCAAGCACGACGACGTCCTGCACTCCGCGACCTTCTACCCCGAGCCCGGTGCCGCGGACTACACGGCGGCCGCGATCGAGGCGGGTGCGCGGATCTTCAAGGCGCACGTGCAGGTCGGTGACTACTCGCTGGCCGACCCGCTCCTGGACGACGTGTGGCCGGTGCTGGAGCGCAGCCGCACCCCGATCGTCATGCACGCGGGCAACGGCCCGGCACCCGGCCGCTTCACGGGGGCCGGAGTCCGTCCGGGACCTGCTGCAGCGCCACCCGGGTCTCGTGCTCGTCATCGCCCACATGGGCATGCCCGACTACGGCGACTTCCTCGACATCTGCGCCGAGCACCCCGATGTGCACCTCGACACGACGATGGCCTTCACGGACTTCACCCAGGCCACGTCACCCTTCCCCCGCGAGCGCATGGACGACCTCGTCGCGCTCGGCGACCGGGTGCTCTTCGGCAGCGACTTCCCCAACATCCCCTACCCTTACGAGCACGCGGTGGACGCGGTCCGCCGGCTTGGCTTGGGCGAGGACTGGGAGCGCAAGGTGTTGCACGACAATGCTGCTCGGCTCTTCGGGATCCGCTGACGGTCTGCCGCGCGTCGCTCAGCCGCGCAGGTGGGACAGCACGATGCCGACGGGGATGCTCACAGCGAGCATCAGCAGCATCGCGCGGTAGGCCAGCGCGGCCGCTGCCGGCACTCGTGCGACTCGTGCTCGCAGTGCGAGGACCAGGGCGACGACGAGCAGCACCGACCCGAGGTCGACGAGCAGCGGAGTCGTGACGAGGGTGCCGCCGATGACCAGGAGGCTGCCGAGGTTCCACCCGGCCACCTGCACCCAACCGACCCGGTCACTCGTGGCGTCGACCGCTCGCAACCGACCCATGACGTACTGGGCCACACCGACGACGAGTACGAGATAGGCCGCAGCCCAGCTCCCCTTCGCCCAGTCCATCGGCCCGGTGACGGCCGCGACGAGTCCACCGAGGACGACACCCAGCGCGCCGAGGGCGACGAGCGTGCGAGCAGGAGTCACGCCCCGGTGCCGACGCTCAGCAGCACGACGGCGTCCTCCAGTGCCAGCAGGTCGTGACGGGCTGGCGGGAGGATGAGCAGCTCGCCCGCGCCGCCCTCCCAGGTCTCCTCCCCGGCGGTCAGCCGCACCCGACCCTGCAGGACCTGCAGCGTCGCCTCCCGCGGACTGTCGTGCTCGGCGAGGGCCTTGTCCTGCAGCAGGGCGATGAGCGTCTGGCGCAGGACGAAGTCATGGTGCCCGTGGACCGTCACGGCGCTGCGCCCCGCGGACCCCTCTCGCGCCTTGCCCAGGTGCTCCTGCGCCAGCTCGGTCAACGACAGCGATTCCATGACGACTCCTTCGACGGGGGGATGTGCCCCTCCCATCGTGCACCCTCACGGAGCCGGTACGTTGCCGTCATGGGTCAACAACAGCGTGCGACCTCCTTCCTCCGTGTCCCCGACGTCGACGACGTGCCCGAGGGCGTGCAGCGCCTGTGGACGAAGTCCAAGGAGGCCTTCGGCTTCATCCCCAATGTCTTTCGTGCACAGGCGCTCAACGGCGCCCAGTTCGAGGCGTGGTGGAAGTACTTCAACCTCCTGGTCAACAAGGAGGGCCACCTGAGCAATGCCGAGCGCGAGCTCATCGCGGTCGTCGTCAGCGGCATCAACCAGTGCACCTACTGCGCCGTCTCCCACGGAGCAGCCCTGCGCGAGTACTCGGGCGACCCGGTGATGGCCGACCTCGTCGCCGTCAACTGGCGCCAGGCCGAGCTGAGCGATCGTCAGCGGGCGATGGCGGAGTACGCCGAGCTGCTCACCACGGCCCCGGGGTCGGTGGAGGCCGCCGACCTGGAGCCGATGCGCGAGGCCGGTCTGGACGACCACGAGATCCTCGAGGCGGTCCAGGTGATCGGGATGTTCAACATGACCAACCGCGTCTCGAGCGCTCTGGGCATGGTCCCCAACCACGAGTACCACTCGCAGGCCCGCTGAGCCTCACTCCTCGTCGAGGCTCACTCCTTCGTCGGCGGTGCCCGGGTAGGTCAGACGGGTGCCGTCGACGACGGCGAAGGAGGTCAGCGTGTGCTCCTTGGGCGCGCCGTCCCCGATGATGTCCAGGACGGTGACGCCCCGCACGAGCAGCGCGTCACCGACGAGCGAGCGGTGGCAGCGCCACGGCACTGCCTCGGCACACATGATGACCGGCGACTCCTCCTCGGCGATCTCCAGCAGCCGGGTCAGACCCCGCTCGAACTCCTCGGTGCCCATGTGGTCGGCGTAGCCCTGGAAGGATGCGTTGCGCCACTGCGTGTTGACCGAGTCCGGTCGGCGCTTGCGCAGTCCGCCCAGCTCCTTGACGTACGTGTAGCCGAGACCCGCCTGCGCCAGGGACGCCTCGAGCGCGTCGTGCCAGTACTGCGGGTTGTGCCGCGACTTGGGCACGGTGCGGATGTCCACGACACGCGTGATGCCGAGCCCGCGCAGCCGCGCGATGAACTCGTCGATGGGGCGGGTCGAGTGACCGATCGTGTGGACGGTGCTCACCCCCTCATCATGCACGCGCGCGGTGCGAGCGCAAGACACCCCTGACGACCAGGCCCACGACGATGGCCCAGAAGGCGGCGTTGATGCCGGCGATGGCAATCCCCGAGGCGGCCATGACGAAGGTGGTGACAGCCGGGACGTGGTCCGCGGGCTCGGCGAGGGCTGCCCTGAGCGAGACCGCGAGCGTCCCCACGAGAGCCAGCCCGGCGACGGCCGGGACGACACCCTCGGGGGCCAGGGAGACAAGGGTGGCGAAGGCCGCGGAGGCGATGCCGATCGGGACGAGGAGCACGCCAGAGGTCACGCTGGCGATCCAGCGACGCGAGGTGTCCTCCCCGGCCTCCGGACCGGCCGCGAGAGCAGCACTGATCGCCGCGAGGTTGATGCCGTGACCGCCTGCCGGTGCGCCGACGATCGTGCCGACACCGGTGACGAGCATCGAGCGCTGCCACGGCACCTCGTAGCCGAAGCCGCGCATCACCGCCATGCCCGGGACATTCTGCGAGGCCATCGTCACGAGGTAAAGCGGGAGGGCGATGCCCACCAGTCCCCCGATGGTGAAGGCGGGCGCGGTCAGCTCCAGTCGCGGCACGAGGGCCGCGGCGTCCATGGGCGTTCCCACCGACGTGAGGTGGACGACGATGACGACGGCTGCAGCGACGAAGGCGAGGGGTGAGGCCCACCGGGGCAGGAAGCGCAGCGCGAGGAGCCACACGAGCACGAGGGGTCCCACGGCCCACGGGTTGGCGGCCATGCCCGTCACCGGCCCGAGGCACAGCTGCATGACGATGCCGGCGAGCATCGCCTGCGCCACCGAGGCGGGGATCCGGGTGATGAGCGATCCGAGGGCCGGCACGAGTCCCGTGGCGAGGACGAGGACGCCGGTGACGACGAAGGCCCCGACCGCCGCCGGCCAGCCCCCGTCGACCGCCCCGGTGGAGGCGAGCAGCGCGGCTCCGGGCGTGGACCACGCCACGGTGATCGGCAGTCGGGTCGTCAGGGAGAGGACGACCGAGCTCAGGCCCATGAGGATCGTCACGGCCAGCAGCCCGCTGGCGGCCTGCGCGTGGGTCGCCCCGACGGCGGTCAGGCCTTGCAGGACGACGACGAAGGCGCTCGTGAAGCCGACGAGCGCCGTGACGACACCGGCCGCGACCGGGCGGCTCGTCTCGATCGGCATGGGCACACGCTAGAGGGCGCCGTGACATGCAGAAGGCCCGGACCGCGATGCGATCCGGGCCTTCTGACTGCCGGGTGGAGCTGAGGGGATTCGAACCCCTGACCCCCTCCATGCCATGGAGGTGCGCTACCAACTGCGCTACAGCCCCGAGTGGGTTCCCCCGAAGGGGACTGCGAGAGTTTAACCCTACGCACCCCCGCTTTTCCAAATCGAGCCTCGCGCCTGACTCACAGGCCCTCGGCGGAGGCATTCCACTGGGTGATCCGCCAGCCGGAGCGCCCCTGCTCCACGACCGCCCAGTGGCAGTTGCCGAAGCCCCCGAGCACCCGCCAGGCGGTCTGCTGCTCGAGGCCGACGAGCTCGGCGACGACGGTACGACCGGTCACGCCGTGGGTCGCGACGACGACGGTCTCGCCCGGGCCCATGCCGTCGACGAGCTCGTCGATGGCCGGGCGCACCCGCTGGGCGAGCTCGGCGAGCGACTCGCCGTGGCCACCCCGCTTGAAGTCCTCGCCGCTCACGAGCCGCTCGGCGTCGAGCGGGTACTGCTCGCCGACCTCCGCGGCCGTCAGCCCCTGCCAGGCGCCGGCATGGATCTCGCGCCAGCGCTCGTCGACGGCCACGTCGATGTCACCGCTCGCGGCGGCGACGGCCAGCGCGGTGTCGTGGGCCCGGGAGAGGTCGGAGGTGACGATCCGCGTCGGGCGAAGGGAGGCGATGGCCCGGGCCGCAGCCGCGGCCTGCTCACGGCCGAGGTCGGTCAGCTCGTGGTCGAGGTGCCCCTGCCAGATGCCCTTGAGGTTGGAGACCGTCTGGCCGTGACGCAGCACGACGAGGCGACGGGGCTCCCCCTTCGCCTCGGTCACCGCTCGTCGGACTGCTGCGAGCCCACGACACCGAGGTCCAGGTGCGGGCAGTCGCGCCAGAGGCGCTCGAGGTCGTAGAAGTCCTTTTCGTCGTCGTGCTGGGCGTGCACGACCACGTCACCGAAGTCGATGAGGACCCACCGGCCGGGGCCGTTGCCCTCGCGCCGCAGGGGCTTGATCTGGGCCTGCTCGCGCATGGCCTCCTCGACGGCGTCGACGATCGCCTGGACCTGGCGCTCGTTGTCGGCCGAGACGATGAGGAAGATGTCGGTGAGGGGCATCTGCCCGGACACGTCGAGCCCGGTGATGGTGGTCGCGAGCTTGTCGGCCGCAGCGTGTGCGGCGATGGTCGCGAGGTCGATGGCCTGCTGGGTGGCTACCACGGTGTGTCGGTCACTCCCGGTCGTCGGTGTAGAGCTCGTACTTGTTGATGTACTGCACGACCCCGTCGGGCACGAGGTACCAGACCGGGTCGCCGTCGGCGACCCGCTGGCGGCAGTCGGTGGAGGAGATCGCCATGGCGGGCACCTCCTGGAGGGTCACCTTGTCGTCCGGCAGCCCGGTCTCGCTGAGGTGGTAGCCGGGGCGCGTGACCCCGATGAAGTGGGCGAGATCCCACAGCTCGCCGACGTCCTTCCACGACAGGATCTGCGCGAGCGCATCGGCGCCGGTGATGAAGAACAGCTCGTCGTCGGGCCGCTGCTCGCGCAGGTCGCGCAGGGTGTCGATCGTGTAGGTCGGGCCCTCCCGGTCGATGTCGACCCGGCTGACGGTGAAGCGGGGGTTGGACGCCGTCGCGACGACCGTCATCAGGTAGCGGTGCTCGGCGGGGCTGACCTGCTTGTCCGCCTTCTGCCAGGGCTCACCCGTAGGCACGAAGACGACCTCGTCGAGCCCGAAGCGCGAAGCCGCCTCGCTCGCTGCGACGAGGTGACCGTGGTGGATGGGGTCGAAGGTCCCACCCATCACGCCGAGCCGCTTGCTCAGTGGTGGTCCCCGGCCTCGGGCCCGTGGTCGTCGTGGGCGACGGTGTTGTCGGCGGTCGGGATCTTGGTCGCGGCCTGCCGGAAGGCGAAGAGGGCGGCCAGCATCATCGAGAAGATCAGCAGGGCGAAGAGGCCGTAGACCCAGGGCGCGACCGGCAGCTCGTTGTGGTGGCCGGTCTCTGCGGCGAGGGAGACGAAGGAACTCAGCATGGGTCCATGCTACCCGGCTGTTGTCCACCGACGTCATCCACAGGCCTGTGGGACAAGGCGTGGAGAGCGCCCTCTGCCTGTGGATGAGGCTGTGGGTGGCAGCCGCTCACCGATGCGTCACTCCTGACGTTGCCGAGGGCCACCGACCCCGCGTAGAACAGTCACCACACCGCGGCTGCTTCACGGCGGCCGGCAGGACCACAGGGATAACGACGTCCGCACGTCTGGCACGGGGGAGGCTCCGCGTCGGGCTCAGGCGACTCGAGCGGCGTCGGCGCCTCCTGGTCCACGTGTCACCGCGACGTCGCGGCCCCGCGCCCGGCGTCGTGCTGCAGTCGCCGCAGGACCCCACGGGGCGTGCCACGGACAACGGTCGAGGGCCCTTCCCCGCGTCGGGGGGAGGGCCCTCGGCACGTCCGGGCGAAGGGGGGTCAGCCCCGGATCTGCCCGTCGCCCTCGACGACCCACTTGGTTGTCGTCAGCTCCGGCAGCGCCATCGGGCCGCGTGCGTGCAGCTTCTGCGTCGAGATGCCGATCTCGGCACCGAAGCCGAACTCCCCACCGTCGGTGAAGCGGGTCGAGGCGTTGACGAGGACGGCCGCGGCGTCGACCTCGGCGGTCCACCGGCGGGCCGCGGCCCGGTCCTCGGTGACGATCGCCTCGGTGTGCCCGCTGCCGTGGCGTCGCACGTGCTCCAGTGCCGCGTCGAGGTCGTCGACGACCGCGACCGACATCTCGAGAGCAAGGTACTCGGTGTCGAAGTCCTCGTCGGTCGCCGGCTCGACGACCACCCCGTCAGGGGCGTGCTCGCGGGTGGCGTCGTCGCCGTGGAGGACGACGCCGGCGCCGGCGAGGTCGCGCAGCACGTCCGGGAGGACGTCGGCGGCGACGGAACGGTGGACGAGCAGCGACTCGGCGGCATTGCACACGCTCGGGCGGTGCGTCTTGGCGTTGAGCACGATCGCGAGCGCCTTGTCAGGGTCGGCGGCCGCGTCGACGTAGACGTGGCAGTTGCCCACACCGGTCTCGATGACGGGCACCGTCGACTCGGTGACGACGGCCTGGATCAGGCCCGCTCCCCCGCGCGGGATGAGCAGGTCGACCAGCCCGCGGGCGGTCATCAGCGCCTTGACCGCGTCGTGGTCGCCCTCGAGGAGCTGGACGGCGTCGGCCGGTAGCCCGTGCGCCGTCAGGGCCGAGCGAAGGGCGGCGACCAGGGCCCGGTTGGTGCTCGCCGCCGCGGAGCCGCCGCGCAGGATCATCGCGTTGCCGGACTTCAGGCCGAGGCCGGCGGCATCGACGGTGACATTGGGGCGGGCCTCGTAGATCATCCCGACGACGCCCATCGGCACCCGCACCTGGCGGATCTGCAGGCCGTTGGCCAGCGTCGAGCCACGCACCACCTCACCGACGGGGTCGGGCAGGCCCGCGAGGTCGCGCAGCGCGTCGGCGACGGCCGCGACGCGGTCGGCGTCGAGGGTCAGGCGGTCGAGGAGGCCGGTGGCCATCCCCCCTTCGCGCCCGCGCTGCAGGTCCTCGGCATTGGCCGCGACGACGTCGTCGGTGGCGGCATCGACCGCGTCCGCGAGCGCGAGCAGGGCGGCGTCCTTATCGGCGCGGGTGAGCAGGGCGAGGGTGCGGGAGGCGACGCGGGCCCGCTCGGCGAGGTCCGTGACCGTGGCGATGCTGTCCGTCATGTTCACAGGCTACGACCGGGCGATGCGATGATGCCGGGGTGACCACGATTCTGTCGATCCAGTCCCACGTCGCCTACGGCCACGTCGGCAACTCCGCTTCTGTCTTCCCCATGCAGCGCCTCGGTGTCGAGGTCTGGCCGGTGCACACCGTCAACTTCTCCAACCACACCGGCTACGGCGCGTGGCGGGGTCCGCTGATGGACCCGGCCGACGTCGCCGACGTCATCACCGGGATCGGCGAGCGTGAGGCCTTCGCCGAGGTCGACGCGGTCCTCTCCGGCTACCAGGGCGGCGAGGGCATCGGCGCGACGATCCTCGAGGCCGTCGCGGCGGTCAAGGCCGCCAACCCCGAGGCGATCTACGCCTGCGACCCGGTGATGGGCAATGCCAAGTCCGGTTGCTTCGTCCACGAGTCGATCCCCGTGCTGCTGCGCGAGCAGGTCGTCCCGCAGGCCGACCTCATCACGCCCAACCAGTTCGAGCTGGGCTTCCTCACCGGGACCGAGCCGGAGACGCTCGAGGAGACCCTCGCCTCCGTCGACGCCGCCCGCGCGATGGGGCCCAGCACCATCCTCGTCACCTCGGTGCTGCGCCCCGACCGGCCCGAGGGCACGATCGAGATGCTCGCCTGCCACGAGGACGAGGCGTGGATCGTGCGCACCCCCCACCTGCCGCTCAAGGCCAATGGCTCCGGCGACGTCACGGCCGCGCTCTTCACGAGCCACTGGCTGCGCAGCCGCGACCTGCAGCAGGCGCTCGGTGCCACGGTCTCCGCCGTCTTCGACCTGCTGCAGCTCACGCTCGACTCGGGTCGGCGCGAGCTGCAGCTGGTGCAGGCGCAGGAGGCCTACGCCCACCCGCGCATGCAGTTCGAGGTCACGCGGGTGCGCTGACGCTCACAGGAGCGCGAGGTGGTCGCGGTGGATGACCTCGCGCTCGTACTGCGGGCCGATCTCCTTGGCGAGGTCCTTGGTGCCGCGGCCCATGAGGTGCGGCAGCTCGCCCGAGGTGTAGTTGACGAGGCCGCGGGCGATGACGGCGCCGTCGGGACCGACGACGTCGACCGGGTCACCGTCGACGAAGGACCCCGTGACCCCGGTGATGCCGGCCGGCAGGAGCGAGCGGCCGCGCTCGCGCAGGGCGGTCACGGCCCCCTCGTCGATCTGGACCGAGCCCCGGGGCGTCGTGGCGTGCGCCAGCCACAGCGCGCGCGATCCACGGCTGCGCCGCTGCGGGCGGAAGGCGGTGCCGATGTCCTCGCCGGCGAGGGCCGCCGTGACGTTGTCGGCGGAGGTGAGCACCGTCGGGATGCCAGCCGCCCCGGCGATGGTCGCGGCCTCGACCTTGGTCGTCATGCCGCCGGACCCGACGGCCGACCCGGTGCCACCGATGGAGATCGACGCCAGCTCGGCGGGGTCGCCGACCTCCGCGACCCGCTCGGCGCCGGGGGTGCCGGGCTTGGCGGTGTAGAGCGCGTCGACGTCGGTGAGCAGGACGAGCCCGTCGGCGCCGACCAGCTGGGCGACGAGGGCGGCCAGGCGATCGTTGTCGCCGAAGCGCACCTCGTGGGTCGCGACCGTGTCGTTCTCGTTGACGATCGGCAGCACCCCGAGGTCGAGCAGGGAGTCGAAGGTGCGCTTGGCGTTGGTGTAGCTCGTGCGGCGGGTGATGTCGTCGACGGTGAGCAGGACGAGCCCGATGGTGTGCCCGTGCCGGCCGAAGGCCCTGTCGTAGGCCGAGAGCAGCACCCCCTGCCCGACGCTCGCCGCGGCCTGCTGACGGGCCAGGTCGTTCGGGCGGGTGTCCATGCCGAGCGGCCCGATGCCGGCGGCGATGGCGCCCGACGAGACGAGGACGACCTCGGTGCCCTCGCTGCGGCGCGCGGACAGGGCGTTGACCAGGGCGGCGAGCCGGGCGAGGTCGAGCTCTCCCCCGGCGGCGCTCGTCAGCGACGACGAGCCGACCTTGACGACGATGCGCCGGGCCCGGGCAATCGCCTGCCGGGCATCGCTGCCCATCAGTCCTCCTCGGTCCAGTGCCCGGCCTCGCGCTCGGTGCGCAGGTCCTCGCGCGCCGCGGTCTGGGCGTCCTTGCGCGCGTGGAACTGCTCGCGACGCTCCTGCGTCGTCCGGCGGGTGTTGTCCTCCAGACGCAGGTCGGTGCCGCGGCCACCGAGGAGCTCGGCGCCACCGACGAGGGTGGGCTCCCAGTCGAAGACGACCGCGTCGTCCTCGGGGCCGATGAGCACGGTGGAGCCGGCGACCGCACCGGCCTTGGTCAGCTCCTCCTCGACACCCGCACGGTTGAGGCGGTCGGCCAGGTAGCCGACGGCCTCGTCGTTGGCGAAGTCGGTCTGGTGCACCCAGCGGGTGACCTTGGCGCCGAGGACACGGAAGACCTCGCCGTCGGAGCCGCCCTCGCGGCGCACGACGAAGCCGGCGTCGTCGACGGCCTTGGGGCGCAGCACGACCCGCTGCGGTGCGACCTCGACGGCCGACTCCTCGCGGGCGGCCGTCACGTGGCGGGCCATCGCGAAGGTCAGCTCCTTCAGGCCGGTGTGGGCGACGGCGGAGACGATGAAGACCTCCAGGCCGCGCTCCTCGAGGTCGGCCTTGACCATGTCGGCCAGGTCGAGCGCGTCGGGCACGTCGGCCTTGTTGAGCACGACGATGCGGGTGCGCTCGGACAGCGGGCGCCCGCCCAGGGTCTCGTCGGCGACATAGGCCGACAGCTCGGCCTCGATGACGTCGAGGTCGCTCATCGGGTCACGGCCCGGCTCGAGCGTGGCGCAGTCGATGACGTGGACGAGCACCGAGCAGCGCTCCACGTGCCGCAGGAACTCCAGGCCCAGGCCACGCCCTTCGCTCGCGCCGGGGATCAGGCCCGGGACGTCGGCGACGGTGTAGCGCACGTCGCCGGCGGTGACGACGCCGAGGTTGGGCACGAGCGTGGTGAAGGGGTAGTCGGCGATCTTGGGGCGGGCCGCCGAGAGCACCGAGACGAGCGAGGACTTGCCGGCGCTCGGGAAGCCGATGAGCGCGACGTCGGCGAGCGACTTCAGCTCGAGGACGACGTCGCTGGACTCCCCCGGCTCACCGAGGAGGGCGAAGCCGGGCGCCTTGCGCCGCTGGCTCGACAGGGCCTTGTTGCCCAGCCCACCGCGACCGCCCTCGGCGGCGACGAAGCGGGTGCCGGGCGTGACGAGGTCGGCGAGGACATCACCGGCACGGTTGGTGACGACGGTGCCGGCCGGCACGGGCAGGACGAGGTCCTCACCGTTGGCGCCGTTGCGCTCGTCGCCGGCACCGGGCGCGCCGTTGGTCGCGCGTCGGTGCGGGCTGCGGTGGTAGTCCAGCAGGGTCGTGACCTGGGGGTCGACGACGAGGACGACGTCGCCGCCGTGCCCGCCGTTGCCTCCGTCCGGGCCACCGAGCGGCTTGAACTTCTCCCGGTGCACGGACGCGACGCCATGGCCACCCCGGCCCGCCTCGACGTGCAGGGTGACCCTGTCCACGAAGGTCGTCACGACCTCACCTTTCCTTCGATCTGGTACGGCGAAGGGGGCAGGTCACCTCGACCCGCCCCCTTCGCTCACGCTGTGGCTCGCGTCAGCCGGCGGCACCCGCCGGGAGGACGCTGACGACCTTGCGGCCGCGCTTGGCGCCGAACTGGACCTCGCCGTCCGCCAGGGCGAACAGCGTGTCGTCGCCACCGCGGCCGACGTTGTCGCCCGGGTGGAAGTGGGTCCCGCGCTGGCGCACGATGATCTCGCCGGTGCCGACGAGCTGGCCGCCGTAGCGCTTCACGCCGAGGCGCTGGGCGTTGGAGTCGCGGCCGTTCTTGGACGAGGAGACACCCTTCTTGGAGGACATGTCAGTGGGTTCCTAACTGTTGAAGGAAGGCTCAGGCCTTGATGTCGGTGATCTTCAGCTGGGTCAGCGGCTGACGGTGACCCTGACGCTTGCGGTAGCCCGTCTTGTTCTTGTACTTGACGATCGTGATCTTGGGGCCCTTGGCGGCACCCACGACCTCGGCCTTGACGCTGGCCTTGGCCAGCTTGTCGGCGTCGCTGGTCACGGACGAACCGTCGACGAGCAGGATCGGCTGCAGGTCGACGCTGTCGCCGGCCTCGCCCTTGATCGAGTTGATGAGGATGGTGTCGCCGACGGAAACCTTCTCCTGGCGGCCACCGGCGCGAACGATCGCGTACATCTGGGGGAACTCACTCTCTGTCTCTGGCGCACTCGCTCTGTCTGACCGGCCAACAGTCCGCATGCCGTCAGGCATGCAGCGTCCGCTCGGTGGGCGCACCAAGCGACAAGACTACCGGCGACCCCCTCCCCCGGACAAACCGGCGAAGGGGGTTGCGGTCGCGAGGTCAGGCCTTGGGCGGGCCGGCCTCGGAGGTCACGCGCTTGCGCTTGCGACGGGCCGGGGCGGACGGCTCGGGGTCGGCGACCGGCGTGGTCGCAGCCTCGCCGGACTCCCCCGCGACCTTGGTCAGCGGAGCGCCCGTGGGCTCGGCCGGGGCGGTGAGGTCGACGGCCTGCAGGGCCACCGGCGCACCGGCGCTCGAGGCTGCTCGGCGGCCGCCACGACGCCGCGTCGGAGCCGGCGTCTCCTCGGCCTGCTCCGGCGCGGGAGCCGTGACCGGCTGCGGCTCGGGCTCGGGCTCGGGGGCCGGGGTCTCGGAGAGGTCGACGGGCTCGAGGGCGACGGGGGCACCGGCGCTGGACGCGGCCCGGCGGCCACCGCGGCGTCGCTTGGGCGCCTCCTGCTGCGGCTCCGGCTCGCTCTGCTCGACCGGCTCGCTCTGCTCGACCACCGTCGTGGGCTCGAGCCGGGCGACGTCGTCCTCGCCGGCCTCGCCGGCGATGTTCTTGATCGCCGCCGCGTGGGCCGCCGCCGCGATCTGGGCCGCGGTGCGGCCGTTGGCGTCGGTCTGCTCCTCGACCGGCTCCCGGCGCTGCGAGGAGGTGTCCTTGTCCCCCTTCGACCGGCCACGACGCGACTTGCCGCCGCCACCGCCGCCGTTGCCGCCGTGGTTGCCGCCGGCGTGACCACCGGGATCGTGGGCGACGGGCTCGCTGTGGACGATGATCCCGCGGCCGTGGCAGTGCTCGCACTCCTGCGAGAAGACCTCGATCAGGCCCGCGCCGACCCGCTTGCGGGTCATCTGGACCAGGCCGAGCGAGGTGACCTCGGCGACCTGGTGCTTGGTGCGGTCACGGCCGAGGCACTCGAGGAGGCGCCGGACGACGAGGTCGCGGTTGGACTCGAGGACCATGTCGATGAAGTCGACGACGATGATGCCGCCGATGTCGCGCAGTCGCAGCTGCCGGACGATCTCCTCGGCGGCTTCGAGGTTGTTCTTGGTCACCGTCTCCTCGAGGTTGCCCCCGGACCCGGTGAACTTGCCGGTGTTGACGTCGACGACCGTCATCGCCTCGGTGCGGTCGATGACGAGCGAACCGCCGGAGGGCAGCCAGACCTTGCGGTCCATCGCCTTGGCGATCGCCTCGTCGATGCGGTGCGCCGCGAAGACGTCGCCCTCACCCGTGTAGCGCTCGAGACGGTCGGACAGGTCGGGCGCGACGTCGTCGACGTAGCCCTTGATCTCGCGCCAGGCGTCGTCGCCGGCCACGACCATCTTGGCGAAGTCCTCGTTGAAGATGTCGCGGATGACCCGGACGGTCATGTCCGGCTCGGCGTGCAGCAGGACGGGCGCGCCGCCGGCAGAGCCCTTCTTGCCCTTCTTCGACTCGGCCGTGGAGCTGATCTTGTCCCAGGCCTTGGTGAGCCGCTCGACGTCGGCGGTCAGCTCGGCCTCGGAGGCCCCCTCCGCGGCGGTGCGCACGATGACGCCCGCGCTGTCCGGGACGACCTGCTTGAGGATCCCCTTGAGGCGGGAGCGCTCGGTGTCGGGCAGCTTGCGCGAGATGCCCGTCATGCTGCCCTCGGGCACGTAGACGACGTAGCGGCCGGGCAGCGAGATCTGCGAGGTGAGGCGCGCACCCTTGTGGCCCACCGGGTCCTTGGTCACCTGGACGAGGACCGAGTCGCCGGAGGACAGCGCATTTTCGATCCGCCGGGCCTGGCCGTTGCCGACGCCCTGGGCCTCCCAGTTGACCTCACCGGCGTAGAGCACCGCATTGCGGCCCTTGCCGATGTCGATGAAGGCGGCCTCCATGCTGGGCAGCACATTTTGCACCCGGCCGAGGTAGACGTTGCCGACGAGGGTCGAGGTCGTCTCGCGGGAGACGTAGTGCTCGGCGAGCACGCCGTCCTCGAGGACACCGATCTGGGTGCGGTCACCGTGCTGGCGCACGACCATGACCCGCTCGACGCTCTCGCGACGGGCGAGGAACTCCGCCTCGGTGATGATCGTGCGGCGTCGACCGGCCTCGCGGCCCTCGCGGCGGCGCTGCTTCTTCGCCTCGAGGCGGGTGGAGCCCTTGATCGCCTGGGGCTCGTTGCGGCGCGACTCGCGCACCTTGGTCACGGTCCCGGGCGGGTCCTCCTGACCGCCGTTGCCCCCGCCGCCACCACGGCGACGGCGGCGACGCCGGCGGGCGCTGCCGCCGCCCTCGTCGTCGGAGTCACCGTCGTCGTCGGAGGAGTCGTCGCGCTCGGAGTCGGCGCCGTCGGAGGCCTGGGCGTCGTCGCCGGACTCGTCCGCATCGGCCGACTTCTTGGACTTGCCGCGGCCCTTGCCGCCCTTGCTCTTGGCGGAGCCCCGGGCCTCGTCGTCGGACTCGTCGGCGCCTCGCTCGTCACGGGAGTCACCCGAGTCGTCGGAGCCGTCCTGGTCGCCGTCGCCCTCGTCGCCGGTGCGGTTGTTGCGGCCGCGGCCACCACGGCGGCGGCGACGGCGACCCCCTTCGCCCTGGCCGGAGTCGGCGTCGTCGGAGGAGTCGGAGCCGGAGTCGTGGTCCTCGTCGGGCGACTCGTCGTCCTCGTCCGCCGGCTCGGGGGCCGGTCGGCGGGCCGGGGCCGGGGCCGGGGCGGGGGGCTGGAAGAGCAGTCCGAAGCTCGGGACTGCTGCGGGGGCTTCGGTCGTGCTCTCGTCGACCGGCTGGTCGTTGTCGGTGGCCATGTGGCACCTCCTGCACCGCGGCAGGACCCCGACACCGGCACCCCTGGGGGTGCAGTCCAGCCGCCGCGCGGCGTGGCGGGCGCTCGCCCGCGGAAAGGTCCGTGTTGCCTCGACGTGGCTCGCGCCCAGCGCGGCACCCCGTCAGGGCCGGCGACGACTCAGTCGGTGGCCAGAGGGTCGGCCACGCTCTCGGTCTCGCTGCTCCAGATCCCCTGCGCCAGGCGCGTCGCCTTGGGCGATCGCGTCGGCGCGAACGAGGTGGCAGCGGTGATCGCGCTGAGGACGTCGTCGGGGCGAACGGCAGGTGTGGTGTGCCGCACGACCATCGTCAGTATCGCACAGCCCTCGTCCGAGCGACCGGTCTCTGCCCGGATGACGGGCTCGCGCGCGTCGTAGGACTTCATCCCGCGCTTGAACATCCGGCTGACCTCGACCCGCTCCTGGGCGAGGAAGCCCTCGACCGCCCGCTCGAGATCGGCCAGCTCGACGCCCGGGAACTCCAGCAGCCACCGGCTGGCCTGCAGCCGATCGGCCAGCGCCCCCGGCTCGGCGTCGACGACCGCGACGATGTCGAGCCCGTCGGGCAGGGCGGCGTCGAGAGCCCGGCCGAGTGCGTCGGGGTCGACCCGCTCGGTCACCGAGATCTCGAAGTACTCCGCCTCGCTCGCGGCACCGGTGGCCGCGCCGTTGGCGTAGGAGATCTTGGGGTGCGGGTGGAAGCCCGCGGAGTAGGCCATGGGGACACCCGCACGACGCAGGGCCCGCTCGAGGGCGCGCCCGAAGTCACGGGTCGAGGAGTAGCGCAGCCGGCCGCGACGGGCGTACTGGATGCGCAGCTTCTGGACCGGCGGCGGGGGCGGGGGACCGTCGGGGGTGCGTTGCGGGGACATGGGGGTCAAGCCTAATGGCGACCCCGTCGTGGGCTGATCACCGACCGGCGAGCAACTCCACGAGGTGGACCCCGGTCCGCTCCGACAGGTCGGCGATCTGCGTCTGGCAGGAGAACCCGTCGGCGAGCACGACCGTCTCGCGGCCGGCCGCCTCGATCGCCGGCAGCAGCTGCTGCTCGGCGACCTTGACCGACACCTCGTAGTGGCCCAGCTCGACGCCGAAGTTGCCGGCGAGCCCGCAGCACCCGCCGAGCCGGGTCACCGTGGCACCGGTCCTGGCGAGCAGCGCCTCGTCGGCCGACCAGCTCATCACGGCGTGGTGGTGGCAGTGCGGCTGCGCGACGATCTCGGTGCCGGTGAGGTCGGGGGCGACCCAGCGCCCTTCGTCGATGGCGCTCGTCAGCACCTCGGCGACGGTCCGCACTCCCCCGGCCACCTGCCGGGCCGCGCCGGAGTCGACGAGGGCCGGCAGGTCGTGGCGCAGGGCAGCGGTGCAGCTCGGCTCCATGCCGACGACGGGGATGCCGGCGGCGACGACCGGGGCGAGGACGTGCGCGGCCTCGGTGAGGGTCTTCTTCGCCGCGTCGAGCTGCCCCGTGGAGATGAAGGTCAGGCCGCAGCACAGCGCCTCGGCGGGGACGAAGGGGGCACAGCCCGCCTCGCGCAGCACGGCCACGGTGGCCCGACCGACCTGCGGCGAGAAGTGGTCGGTGAAGGAGTCGACGAAGAGCGCCACGGGGTGGTCGGTGGCGGCGGCCTGGGCGGCCGAGGCGACGAGCCCCTCGTCGGCGGCCCAGGCGCGGAAGGTCTGCCGCGCGAAGGTCGGGATGCTGCGCCGCGGGTCGACGCCCGCCGCGGGCAGGGTCACCCGCTTGAGTCCGGGGAGGGAGGTGAGTGCGTTGGCGACCCGAGGGAGCTTCGAGGCGACGCGGGCCAGCTGCGGCAGCCGGCCGAGCGAGTAGTGGCTGCGCGGGCGGATACGGCCCCGGTAGGTCTGGTGCAGGGTCTCCGACTTGTAGGTCGCCATGTCGATGCCGGTCGGGCAGTCGCTGGCGCAGCCCTTGCACGACAGGCAGAGGTCGAGCGCGTCGTGGACCTCCGGCGAGCGCCAGCCGTCGGTGATCGTCGTGCCGTTGAGCATCTCCTGCAGGGCCCGGGCGCGGCCGCGGGTGGAGTCCTTCTCCTCCCCCGTCGCGAGGTAGCTCGGGCACATGACGGTGCTCGACGTGCCCACCGCACGACACTTGCCGACACCCGTGCAGCGGTGCACGGCCTGGCTGAAGTCGCCGTCGTCGCCTGCGTAGCCGAAGGCCAGCGGCACGGTGACCTTGTGCGCGGCGGGGATGCGGATGTCGGCCTCGACGGGTGCGGCGTCGACGAGGACGCCGGGGTTGAGCAGGTTGGTCGGGTCGAGGGCGTGCTTGACCGCCCCGAAGAGCGCCATCGTCTCGGCGTCGTACATGCGCGGCAGCAGTGCAGAGCGGGCCCGGCCGTCACCGTGCTCCCCGGAGAGCGACCCGCCGTAGGACGCCACGAGGTCGGCGGCCTCCTCGACGAGACGGCGGTAGCGGTCGGTGGCGTCGGGCGCGTCGAGGTCGACGTCGAGGCGGATGTGCAGGCAGCCGTCGCCGAAGTGCCCGTAGGGCAGGCCCTGCACGTCGTGCGCGTCGAGCAGAGCATCGAAGTCGCGCAGATAGTCGCCCAGCCGCTCCGGCGGCACGGCCGCGTCCTCCCACCCCGCGTGGGCGGGTCGGTCGCGGGGCGAGCGCGAGGACAGGCCGGCGCCGTCCTCGCGGATCTTCCACAGCGAGCGGGCGTGGCCGGGGTCGGTGACGACGAGCGAGTCGGTGTGCGGGATCTCGTGGCAGACCCGCTCGGCGGCGGCCTGCGCCGCGGCGGGGTCCTCCCCCGGCACCTCGACGAGCATCCACGCGGCGCCGCGCGGCAGGTCGGGGACCGCGTGCGGCCCGCGACGGCGGCGCACGATGTCGACGATGCGCGAGTCGATGCCTTCTGCCGCAACGGCGCCCAGCCCTCTCAGCTGGTGGGCGACGTCGCCGGCGGCATAGATGTCGGGGAAGCCGAGGACGGCCAGGCAGGTGGCGGCCGGGTCGGTGACCAGACGCACCCGGGCCTGCGTGACGACGGCGAGGGTGCCCTCGGAGCCGACGAGCATGCGGCCGATGTCGCGACCACGCTCGGGCGCGAGGTGCTCGAGGGCATAGCCGGAGACCTGTCGGCCGAAGCGGCCGAACTGGGTGCGGATCGTGCCGAGGTGGTCGTCGGCCAGCTGCGTCAGGCGGGCGACGAGGGCGTCGTCCCCGGTGAGCGAAGGGGGTCCGCCCGCCACTCCCGTCGTCGCGGACAGGGTCGCGCCGGCCGCGGTGAGCAGCTCCATGCCCACGATGTTGTCGCTCGTGCGCCCGTAGCCCAGGGCGCGGTTGCCGCACGCGTTGTTGCCGATCATCCCGCCGACGGTGCAGCGGCTGTGGCTGCTCGGGTCGGGACCGAAGCGCAGCCCGATCTCGCGGGCGCGGGCCTGCAGCGTCGCGTGCACCGTGCCGGCCTCGACGAGCGCGGTCGCGCTGTCACGGTCGACGTCGAGGACCCGCCCCAGGTGTCGGGCGGTGTCGATGACGATGCCCGGACCGACGGCATTGCCCGCGCACGAGGTGCCGGCGCCGCGGGTGGTCACCGGCACGCCGAGCTCGCGGGCGACCGAGAGGGTCGCGGCGATCTCGTCGGTGTGCCTCGGGAAGACGACCGCCCGCGGCGGGACCCGGTAGATCCCGGCGTCTGTGGCGTACATGCCGATCGTCAGGGCGTCGTTGCGGGCGTCGGTGACCCCCTCCCGGCGCAGTGCCTCGGTGAGCACGGTGGGCGTCGCGGTCGTCGGCGTCGCGGTCATGTGGCGCATTGTCCCCCTTCGTCCTCGTGACGTGCCGCAGGGGGCCGCAGGCTGGTCAGCTGCGCTGCACCCACCACGGGACGACGACGAGCGCGACGAAGACCAGTGCGACGAGAGCCGCACCGCCCATCGTGTAGCGGGTGCGCGAGGACTCGCTCCACCGGCGCATCGGCAGGACGGCGAAGCCGATCCCGTAGATCACGGCCACGGCCCCCACGACCATGGCGCCGGTCTGGACTGACATCTCCTGCTCCCCCTGCCGCGGACCTCAGGAGCTGATCATGTCCTGACGGCCGGAGCCGAGGACGGTGAGCGGCAGCAGCGTCTTGCCGGTGGGGCCGATCTCGATGTCGGTGCCCATCTGCGGGCACACGCCGCAGTCGAAGCACGGGGTCCAGCGGCAGTCCTCGACCTCGGTCTCGTCGACCGCGTCGAGCCAGTCCTGCCACAGCCACTCCTTGTCGAGGCCGGAGTCGATGTGGTCCCAGGGCAGGACCTCGGCCTCCTCCCGCTCGCGGGTGGTGTACCAGGCGACGTCGACGCCGGTGCCCGCCAGGGCGGTCTCGGCCGCGGCCATCCAGCGGTCGTAGGAGAAGTGCTCGCTCCACCCGTCGAAGCGGCCGCCGTCGCGCCAGACCTGCTCGATGACCCGGCCCACGCGGCGGTCACCGCGCGAGAGCAGACCCTCGACGATGCCCGGCTTGCCGTCGTGGTAGCGGAAGCCGATGGACCGGCCGTAGCGCTTGTCGGCGCGGATCGCGTCGCGCAGCTTGTGCAGCCGCTCGTCGGTCTCCTCGGCACCGAGCTGGGCCGCCCACTGGAAGGGGGTGTGCGGCTTGGGCACGAAGCCGCCGATGGAGACGGTGCAGCGGATGTCGTTGTGCCCGGCGACCTGACGGCCGGTCTCGATGACCCGCTTGGCGACCTCGGCGATCTGCAGGACGTCCTCGTCGGTCTCGGTCGGCAGCCCGCACATGAAGTAGAGCTTGACCTGGCGCCAGCCGGCGCCGTAGGCGGCCGAGACGGTCTTGATGAGGTCGTCCTCGGTGACCATCTTGTTGATCACCTTGCGGATGCGCTCGGAGCCGCCCTCGGGGGCGAAGGTCAGGCCGGAGCGGCGGCCGTTGCGGGTCAGCTCGTTGGCCAGGTCGATGTTGAAGGCGTCGACGCGGGTGCTCGGCAGGGACAGGCCGGTGTTGGTGCCCTCGTAGCGGTCGGCCAGGCCCTTGGCGATGTCGCCGATCTCGGTGTGGTCTGCGCTGGAGAGCGAGAGCAGCCCGACCTCCTCGAAGCCGGTCGCCTCCAGGCCCCGCTCGACCATCTCGCCGATGCCGGTGATCGAGCGCTCCCGGACCGGACGGGTGATCATGCCGGCCTGGCAGAAGCGGCAGCCGCGGGTACAGCCGCGGAAGATCTCGACGCTCATCCGCTCGTGGACCGACTCCGCGAGGGGGACGAGCGGCTTCTTGGGGTAGGGCCATGCGTCGAGGTCCATGACCGTGTGCTTGTCGACGCGCCACGGCACGCCGGTCTCCACCGGAGCGACGCGCTGGATCCGCCCGTCGAGCAGGTAGTCGACCTCGTAGAAGGCCGGGACGTAGACGCCGCCGGTCGCCGCGAGGCGACGCAGCACCTCGACACGTCCGCCGGGACGGCCCTGGGCCTTCCACTCGGCGATGATGTCGGTCGCCGCGAGCACGGCCTCCTCGCCGTCACCGACGATCGCCGCGTCGATGAAGTCGGCGACCGGCTCCGGGTTGAAGGAGGCGTGCCCGCCCATGACGACGATCGGGTGCTCGTCGCCGCGGTCGGCCGCGTGCAGCGGGATGCCGGCGAGGTCGAGCGCGGTGAGCATGTTGGTGTAGCCGAGCTCGGTCGAGAAGCTCAGGCCGAACACGTCGAAGTCACCGATCGGGCGGTGGCCGTCGACGGTGAACTGCGGCAGCCCGTGCTCGCGCAGCAGGGCCTCCATGTCGGGCCACACCGCGTAGCTGCGCTCCGCGAGGGCGTCGGGGCGCTCGTTGAGCACTTCGTAGAGGATCATCACGCCCTGGTTGGGCACGCCGACCTCGTAGGCGTCGGGGTACATCAGGGCCCAACGGACCGTGAGGTCCTGCCCGTCGGGGCCGTGGCCGCCGACGTGCCAGTCCTTGACCGTGGAGTTCAGCTCGCCCCCGACGTACTGGATGGGCTTGCTGACCCGCTCGAGCAGGGGCTCGAGGGCAGGGAAGATCGACTCACCGGACATGCCTACAAGGGTAGGTCCGGTGCGCGGCTGTCCCAAACGCCGCGGCACCGGACCTCCCTTCGGCCGGTCAGCTCGGGTACATCTCCTCGATGTCGCCCTTGAACTTGTCGGCGACGACCTTGCGCCGCAGCTTCAGGCTCGGTGTCAGCTCGCCGTCCTCGACCGTCAGGTCGCGACCGAGGATGTGGAAGCGCTTGATCTGCTCGTGGCGGTTGAGCCCGGCGTTGAGCTCGTCGACGTAGGACTGGACCATCTCACGGGCCTGCATCGACGAGACGATCTCGGTGTAGCTGGCATCGGCCAGGCCGTTGGCCTCGGCCCACGGCTTGATGGCCTCCTCGTCGAGGGTGATGAGCGCCGTGACGAACTGCCGATTTTCCCCATGGACGAGCAGCTGGCCGACGTAGGGGCACAGCCCCTTGAAGGTCGACTCGATCTGCGACGGCGCGACGTACTTGCCGTTGCTCGTCTTGAAGAGGTCCTTCTTGCGGTCGGTGATCTTGACGAAGCCGTCGCCGTCGATCTCCCCGATGTCACCGGTGTGGAACCACCCGTCCTCGGTGAGCACCTCGGCGGTCGCCTCGGGGTTGTTGTGGTAGCCCTCCATGACGTGCTCGCCGCGGACGAGGATCTCGCCGTCCTCGGCGACCTTGATCTCCGTCTGGACGTTGGGCCAGCCGACGGTGCCGACGCGGAGGGCGTAGGGCCGGTTGACCGTGGCCGCGGCGGAGGTCTCGGTGAGGCCGTAGCCCTCGAGGATCGGCAGGCCGGCACCGTTGAACCAGTGGGCGATGTCGGTGTTGAGCGCCGCGGATCCGGAGATGAAGAAGCGCACCCGGCCACCGAATCGGTCACGCACCTTGGCAAAGACGAGCTTGTCGGCGATCTTGTGGCGGACCCCGAGCAGGGCGCCGGGCTTGCGCCCGTCGGAGAGCGCCTGAGAGTACTGGCGGGCGGTCTCGGCGGCGAAGTCGAAGATCTTGGCCTTGGCGCCGCCCTCCTCCTGCATGCCGAGGCTCAGCTTGCCGTAGACCTTTTCGAAGATGCGGGGCGCCGCGGCCATGAAGGTCGGACGGACCTCGCCGAGGTTGTCCACGATCTTGTCGATGCGCCCGTCGACGGCGGTCTGCATGCCGACGTCGGTGCTGATGAGCAGCAGCACCTTGGCGAAGACGTGCGAGAGCGGCAGCCACAGGTAGTGCACGTCGTCCTCGGCGAGCATGCCCGTCGCCCGGATCGCCGCGCCCTGGTAGGTCCACGTCGCGTGCCGCAGCCGCACCCCCTTGGGGCGGCCGGTCGTGCCCGAGGTGTAGATGATCGTCGCGAGCGACGTGGGGCCGGTGCCGTCGATGCGGGTGTCGACGACCCCCGGCTCGGAGGCGAGCAGCGCGGCGCCGCGGGCCTCGAGGTCCTCGAAGGAGATGACCCAGTCGTCGAGGTCGACGCCCTCGGTGTCGACCACGACGACCGTGCTCACGCCGGGGATCGCGTCGCGCACCTCGCGCAGCTTGTCGACCTGCTCGGCGTCCTCGGCGATGATCACCGTGGACCCGGAGTTGTCGACGATGAAGGCGACGTCGTCGCTGATCGACGTCGGGTAGATCGTCGTGGTGGCCGCACCGGCCGCCATGATCGCGTAGTCGGCGAGGACCCACTCGATGCGGGTGCTCGACGCCAGGGAGACGCGGTCCTCCGGCTGGACCCCGAGGTCGACGAGGCCGGCGGCAAGCGCCCACACCCGCTCCCCGAGCTGGGCCCACGTCAGCTCGCCCCAGGCGATGCCCGAGGGGAACGAGTAGGCGATGTTGTCTGGGCTCTTGGCGATGCGGTCACGGAGCAGGTGACCGACCGAGGGAGCACGGTTGTCGAAGACGCTTGCGTCGAAGACCTCGTCGGACGCGCGCGAGGGGCTGGGGTCTGGCACGAGAAGTCCACTCCTTCGTGGGCTGCGGGTGGTGCGCGCATCGTCTCCCGAAAGCGCCCTCCCTGTCACCGGTCAGACCGCAGCGTGACCGTTTGGTGACCAAAGGCTGGCAGTCGGCCCCGCGGCGCCGCGGGCTCAGGCCCGCTTGCGCCGCACGTAGAGCTGCTTGCGGTAGCGCGCCACGAGGGTTCCATCGGCCGCGACGACGTCGTTGTCGCACCAGACCAGGTGCTTCGACCCGTCGGCCGTCGCGGCCCGGATCCCGTCGAGCAGCTCGTCGGTGATCCGGATGCTCGTGCGCACGTCGGTGCGCCCGGGGCTGACGAAGTCGATCTCGCCGGCCTTGTCCCAGACGATGTAGTCCTCGCCGAGGCAGCGCAGCGCCCCGAGCATCCACCACGGGTCGCACATCGCGAAGAGCGAGCCGCCGAACTGGGTCCCGACGTAGTTGCGGCTCCACGGACGCATCCGCAGCGAGACGTCGAACTCCCGGAAGTCGGGCGAGATGCGGTCGACGTGGACGCTCGCCGCGAGGAAGGGCGGCCACAGGTTGAGCCCACGGCGCAGGGCCGTGGCGCCGAGGTCCTTGGACAGGGTCTGGAAGGTCGGGATCTGCACGGCGCCATCGTCACCGACGCGGGCGCACCGGTCCACGACCTGTGGCGGACCTCTCCTCCCGGGTCACGGCGACGACCAGCCCCACCGCGGCCCAGCAGGCGAACATCGAGGACCCGCCGTAGGAGAGGAAGGGCAGCGGCAGGCCGGTCACCGGCAGCAGGCCGAGGTTCATCCCGAGGTTCTCGACGGACTGCACCGCGAACCAGCTCGCGACCGCCCAGCACACCAGTCGCACGAAGGGGTCGTCGCTCCGGGTCCCGGCCAGGGCGATGCGCGCCACGACGAGCCCGAGCAGGCACACCACAAAGGCCGCGCCGACGAAGCCGAGCTCCTCCCCCGCCACCGAGAAGACGAAGTCGGTCTCCTGGAAGGGGATCGCCCCCGAGCTGGTGAGGTCGCCCGCGTGCAGCCCCTGACCGCCCCAGCCACCGTCGGCGATCGCCCGGCGCACCTGCTGGGTCTGGTAGCCGATGCCCAGGGGGTCGGCGCTCGGGTCGAGGAAGGCCGTGAGCCGGTCGCGCTGGTAGGCGCTGAGCAGCGGCGTCGTGAAGGCCGCGACCACGGCGGCGACGCCGGCGAGCAGCACCCCGGCGAGCCATGGCCACGATGCCCCGGAGACGACAAGCACCCCGAGGGCGAGCGCGACGAGGACCAGGGCCGAGCCCAGGTCGGGCTGGGCCATGACGAGGAGCACGGGCACGGCGGTGACCAGCCCGGCGAGCAGGATCTCGCGGGGTCGCGGCCGGTCCCGACGCTCGGCGGCGGGGGCGAGCAGCATCGGCAGGGCGACGCACAGCCCCACCTTGGCCATCTCGCTGGGTTGGATCGAGAAGCCGCCCGGCACCTGGATCCACGACCGGGAGCCGTTGATCTCGGAGCCGAGCGGGGTGAGGACGAGGACCAGCCCGACGACCCCGGCGAGGTAGACGAAGGGGGCGAGTGCCCGCAGCGCTGCCCGGTCCAGCCGGACGACAGCCAGGGCGATGAGCAGGCCGATGACGAGGTTGAGCAGGTGCCGCACGAGATAGGCGGACCCGGCGTCGGCGCGGGTCGCCGAGTGGACGAGCACCGCCCCGAGGCCCGAGGCGATGAGCGCCGCCGCGAGCAGGACGAGGTCGGAGCGCAGCAGCTGCCGCGCGAAGCCCCGCCGACCGTGCCCCGGCACCGTGGGGGTCAGCGCTCGAGCAGGTCGCGGGTGCGCTCGACGTCGCGCGCCATGGCCACGAGCAGCTCGTCGATCGAGTCGAAGCGCAGCGTCGGGCGCACGTGCCCGACGAAGTCGACGGCCACCCGCTCGCCGTAGAGGTCGAGGTCGGTGCGGTCGAGGACGTAGGACTCGACGACGCGGACCTGCCCGTCGAAGGTCGGGTTGGTCCCGACCGAGATCGCGGCGGGCAGACGTCGCTCGGGGTCGCCCTCGGGCAGGTCGAGGCGCACCAGCCAGCCCGCATAGACGCCGTCGGCCGGGACGAGGCCGAGGCTGTCGGCGCCGAGGTTGGCCGTCGGGTAGCCGAGCTCGCGCCCCCGGTGGTGACCGTGGACGACGGTGCCGACGACGCGGTGCGGCCGCCCGAGGATCAAGGACGCTTCGGCGACCTCGCCGGCGGCGAGATGGGTGCGCACGGCCGAGGAGGACCAGCGCTCGGTCTCGCCCTGGTCCTCGATGACGACGACGTCGAAGCCGTGCTCCTCGCCGAGGCTGCGCAGCAGGTCGACGTCACCGGTGTAGCCCGCGCCGAAACCACGGGTGTCGGCCCCGACGACGAGGGCCTGGGCCTGCAGCCCGGTGACGAAGGTGTCGACGACGTAGTCGACGGCGCTCGTCTGCGCGAACTCGGTGGTGAAGGGCAGGGAGAGCAGACCCGCGATCCCGGCCTGCTCGAGCAGCTCGTCACGCAGCGGGCCGGGCGAGATGATCTCGGGCGCCCGCTCGGGGTGCATGACCTCGACCGGGTGCGGGTCGAAGGTCACCGCGACGGCCGGCAGGTCACGCTCGCGGCCCTGCCGGGTCAGCTCGTCGAGGATCGCGCGGTGGCCGCGGTGCACCCCGTCGAAGTTGCCGAAGGTCGCCACGCACGGCCGCAGCTGCGGCGGGGTGTCGCTCGGGGATGTCCAGTGCTGCACGAGAGGACACTCTACGAACTGGCGGGGGCGAAGACGACGTGGGCTCGGGCACGGGCCCGACTCTCGTCGAGCACCGCGACCAGCTCGCCGGTCGGCGACAGGGCCGCGACGGGCTCGACCCGGCCCGGCTCGGCGCTGGCGATGCGCTGCCCGTAGCCCAGGGCGCGGGCCTCGTCGTCGGTGAGCGCCCGAGTCGTCAGGGCCGCCGCGGCCGCCTTCTCGAGCGGCGTGATGGGCAGCACCGCGTCGTCGCCGCCGCTCTCGCGCAGGGCGGTGAGCTCGTCGAGGGTGTGGGCGTGCTCGAGCGTCAGGCCACCCACCCTTGTGCGGCGCAGCGCGGTGAGGTGACCCCGGCTGCCGAGGTCGGCGCCGAGGTCGCGGGCGAGGGCCCGCACGTAGGTGCCCGAGGAGACCTCGACGACCACGTCGACGTCGAGCACCGGGTGGCCGTCGGCCTCGGTCGGGCGCACGTCGAGCACGTCGAAGCGCGAGACGGTCACCGCACGTGCGGGCAGGTCGACCTCCTCCCCCGCGCGGACGCGGTGGTAGGAGCGCTGGCCCTTGATCTTGATCGCGCTCACCGCACTGGGCACCTGCTCGATGTCGCCGGTGAGCCGGGTGACGGCCGCGTCGATCGCAGCCCGGTCGATGCCGGCCACCTCGCCGAGGTCAGTGATCTCCCCTTCGGCGTCGTCGGTGATCGTCGCCTGCCCGAGCCGAATCGTCGCGGTGTAGGTCTTGTCCGCGCCGACGAGGAAGGTGAGCAGCTTGGTCCCCCGCCCGACGCCGAGGACGAGGACGCCCGTGGCCATCGGGTCGAGGGTGCCGGCGTGGCCGACCTTCTTGGTCCGGTAGAGCCGGCGGCCGCGGGCGACGACGTCGTGGCTGGTCCAGCCAGCCGGCTTGTCGACGACGACCAGGCCCTCGCTCACGCCTCGGTCGAAGGGGAGGTCCCCTCGCCCTCGTCGGTGGTCCGGTAGGGGTCGGCGTCGCCGGCGGGCTGGGCGCCGGTGCGGGAGCGGGCCAGGTCCTCGTCGCGCTCGCGCGCCGAGCGCAGCAGGTCGTCGATGTGCGATGCGCTCTCGGGCAGGGCGTCGGGGATCAGCTCGAGCGTCGGCGTGAGGCGGATGCCCAGCTGCTTGCCGACGAAGGAGCGCAGCTTGCCACGGTTGGCCTCGAGGACCTCGGCGCTGCGCTCGCGCTGCGCATCGTCGCCGAAGACGGTGTAGAAGACCGAGGCGTGCTGGAGGTCACCGGTCACCCGCACGTCGGTGATCGTCACGAACCCCAGGTCGGGGTCCTTGACGACCTGCTGCAGGTTGGCCGCGATGAGCTCCTGGATGCGGTCGGCGATCTTGCGGGCGCGGGCCGGGTCGGCCATGGCACACCTCCGTGAGGGGCTTGGGGTGGGGACACCCCTACGGTATGCGACCCGGCCCGCGGTCGGCTCAGTACTCGTTGTAGACGGCGTTGGCGAAGCCGAAGACGAGCGAGAGCACGGTGAGCAGCAGCCCGACGACACCCAGGACGATCCCGGCGATGAGGAAGGGCTTGGCGTCGCTGTCGGGCTCGCGCTTGAGCTGGCTCAGCCCGGCGATCCCCGTGCCGACGGCGGCCACGGCGGGGATCCAGCCGATGAACCAGCAGCAGCAGGCGAAGGGGACGCCGACGGCCCCGGCGATGACCGAGATGATGCCGAGCGTGCGGGCATTGCCGGTGCGCCCGGGCGGGCCGCCCTGCGGGTAGGGCATCGGCGGGGGCGGGCCGACCGGCGGCTGACCCGGGGGCTGGCCGCCCGCGGCACCGCGGTAGGGGTCGTTGGGGTCCGGCGGGAGGGTGCCGTAGCCGGGCGGAGGGGGAGGCATGCTCATGGTGAAGTCCTGTGTCGTGGCGTGAGACGAGAGCCCCCGGTGCGTCGGCACCGGGGGCCCTCACCTGTGAGATCGAGCCTCAGTTGGTGTAGACGTCGAGCGAGCCGGTGGCGATGAGCACCGGCCACATGATCACACCGAGCACGACACCGACGATGCCGAGGATGAGACCGATCTGCGCCTTCTTGTGGCTGTCGGCGCTACCCGGTGCCTTCTTGCCCAGGATGCCCAGGATGATCGCGGCGATCGAGAAGACGAACCAGGTGCAGCACAGCAGGCCGATGCCGCCGGTGACGAGGGAGATGATCGCCATCGTCTTGGCCTTGTCCTCACCGCCCTGGGGGAAGCCACCGGGAGCCGGCGGCGGAGCCTGGGGCGGCTGGCCGGGGGCCGAGCCGTAGTCGGGCGCCGAGCCCTGACCGGGCATGGAGCCCGCGCCGGTGTTGCTCGCGGACGGGTCGTAGGGCTGGTTGCCCCCGCCACCGGGCGGAGGAGGTGGCGTCGTCATGTCGCTCCCCTGAGTGTCGAGTACGTGGACGGGACCACCCTAGTCGGACGGCAACCCTGCGCAGCGCTTGCGACACGGGGAGAACTCCCCATCGGGACACGACGACGGCGCCGCCCCCAGAGGGGACGGCGCCGTCGGCACGGGAGCGCTCAGTCGCGCGGCTTCTCGCGCATCTCGTACGTGGTGATGAGGTCGCCCTCCTGCACGTCGTTGAAGCTGCCGAGGTTGATACCCGCACTCGAAGCCCTCACGGACCTCGGTGACGTCGTCCTTGAAACGACGCAGGCCGGTGAGCTCGAGGCCCTCGGTGAGCACCACGCCGTTGCGGGTGATGCGCGCCTTGGAACCGCGCTTGATCTCGCCGCTGCGCACGATCGAACCGGCGATGTTGCCGAACTTGCTCGAACGGAAGACCTCACGGATCTCCGCCGTGCCGAGCTCGACCTCCTCGTACTCCGGCTTGAGCATGCCCTTGAGCGCCTGCTCGATCTCCTCGATGGCCTGGTAGATCACGCCGTAGTAGCGGATCTCCACGCCCTCGCGCTCGGCGACCTCGGCGTTCTGGCCCTCGGCGCGGACGTTGAAGCCGATGATGATCGCGTCCGAGGCCATGGCGAGGTTGATGTTGTTGAGCGTGATCGCGCCGACGCCGCGGTCGATGATCCGCAGGTCGACGTCGTCGCCGACGTCGATCTGCAGCAGGGCGTCCTCCAGGGCCTCGACCGAACCCGACACGTCACCCTTGAGGATGAGGTTGAGGGTGTCGATCTTGCCCGCGGCGATGACCTGGTCGAGGTCCTCGAGGCTGATCCGCTTGCGCGCCTTGGCCAGGCTGGCCTGACGGTCGGCGGCCTCACGCTTCTCGGCGATCTGGCGCGCGGTCCGGTCGTCGGGGGCGACGACGAAGGTGTCGCCGGCCCGCGGGACCGAGGAGAGACCGAGCACCTGGACCGGACGGGACGGGCCCGCCTCGTCGACCTGGTTGCCGTGCTCGTCGAGCATGGCGCGCACACGACCGAAGGCCGAGCCGGTGACGATCGCGTCACCGACGTGCAGCGTGCCGGACTGGACGAGGACGGTCGCCGTGGCACCGCGACCCTTGTCGAGGTTGGCCTCGATCGCGACACCACGGGCGTCGCGATCGGGGTTGGCCCGCAGGTCGAGCGCCGCGTCGGCGGTGAGGAGCACCGCGTCGAGCAGGCTGTCGATGTTCTGACCCTGCTTGGCGGAGACGTCGACGAACATCGTGTCGCCGCCGTACTCCTCGGCCACGAGGTTGTACTCGGTGAGCTGGCCGCGGATCTTCGCCGGGTCGGCGCCCTCGACGTCGATCTTGTTGACCGCGACGACGATCGGGACGTCCGCCGCCTGGGCGTGGTTGAGCGCCTCGATCGTCTGCGGCATGACGCCGTCGTCGGCCGCGACCACGAGGATCGCGATGTCGGTGACCTTGGCACCACGGGCACGCATGGCCGTGAAGGCCTCGTGACCCGGGGTGTCGATGAAGGTCAGCGCGCGCTCGTTGCCGTCGTGCTCGGCGTGGATCTGGTAGGCACCGATGTGCTGGGTGATGCCACCGGTCTCGCCGGAGCCGACGTCGGCGTTGCGGATCGCGTCGAGCAGACGCGTCTTGCCGTGGTCGACGTGACCCATGACGGTGACGACCGGCGGGCGGGCCGCCAGGTCCTCCTCGTCCTCGGCGTCGACCCCGATCTCGAGGTTGATGTCGAAGGAGTCAAAGAGCTCGCGCTCCTCCTCCTCGGGCGAGACGATCTGGATGTCGTAGCCGAGCTCGGCGCCGAGGAGCTGGAAGGTCTCCTCGTCGAGCGACTGCGTGGCCGTGGCCATCTCACCGAGGTTGAACAGCACGGTGACCAGGGACGCGGGGTTGGCGTTGATCTTGTCCGCGAAGTCGGTCATCGAGGCGCCCTGACGCACGCGCACCACGGTCGAGCCGTCGCCACGGGGGACGATGACGCCGCCGATCGACGGCGCCTGCATCTGCTCGAACTCGGCCCGCTTGGCGCGCTTGCTCTTGCGCTGCTTGCGCTTGCCGCCACCGCGACCGAAGGCACCCTGGGTGCCGCCACGACCGCCGGGGCCACCGCGGTAGCCACCGCCACCGGGACCGCCACCGGGACGGGCACCGGGGCCGCCACCGGGACGACCACGACCGCCACCGGGGCCACCACGGCCACCGGGACGCTCACCCGGCCGCGGGACGGCCGAGCTCGACGGCATCATGCCGGGCGAGGGACGGGCGCCACCGGGACGGGGACCGGCCGGGCGCGGACCGCCCTGACCGCCGCCCGCGGCAGCCGGACGCTGACCGGCGCCACCGGGGCGCGGGCCACCGGGACGCTGGCCGGGGCGCGGCATGCCCTGACTGGACGCAAAGGGGTTGTTGCCGGGGCGGGCGCCGCCGGAGCCACCCCCTTCGCCACGACGGGTCCCCATGCCCTGGCTGGAGGCGAAGGGGTTGTTGCCCGGACGCGGGCCACCGCCGCGCGCGGCGGGCTTGGCCGGGGCCGGCTTGGGGCCGGGCGTCGGGGGCTTGGGGCCGGGCGTCGCGGACGCGGCCGGCGCTGCGGGTGCCTCAGGAGCCGCCGGGGCCTCAGCGGCCGCAGGGGCCTCGGGGGCAGGGGTCGGCTCGGGTGCTGCCGGCGCCTCGGGCGCGGCAGGGGTCGGCTTGGGGCCGGGCGTCGGCGCGGCCTTGGGGCCGGGCGTCGGCGCGGCGGGCTGCTCGGCTGCCGGCGGCTTGGGGCCGGGCTTGGCGGCCGGCTTGGCCGCCGCCTTCTTCGCCTTGGGGTCGGCGGCGGGCGGGTTGTCCTTGACCCGACGCACGACCGGCGCCTCGATCGTCGAGCTCGCCGACTTCACGAACTCCCCCATGTCGCCCAGGTGGGCGAGGAGGGCCTTGCTGGAAACCCCGAGCTCCTTGGCGAGCTCGTGGACACGGACCTTGGCCACGTTTCTCCTTCTCTGGTCCGTACCTGAGAGAAGGCGCGGACCGTCGTCAGTTGAGGTGAATGCTCATTGCTGAGTACTCATCGGGTGCTCATCAGCGTCAAACCCGCTCTCGGTTGCTGTACGTACGGATTGCGACTGCGCCATCTGCTCGATCCAGGCACGAAGGGCGTCGGTCGCCTCGACCGGGCGTCGGAACGCTCGAGAGAGGGCCCGCCGCCGGACGGCAAGGTCCAGACAGGCGATGTCGGCGTGGAGCCATGCCCCACGACCCGGCACACGCCGCCGAGGATCGGGGACGGCCGTGGCGATGCCTCGGTCGTCTGTCTCCACGACGATGCGCAGCAGAGTCGACCGGCTATCCCGTCCGCGACACCCGATGCAGGTCCTCATCGGACCCGAGACGGGTGGGTCGGACTGGAGTCCAGTCCGGTCGATCCCCATCAGTCTAGCCCCTGTGCCGTCTGACCTCGTCACCCCTCCGGCTGACCGGGGACGGCGACGCCCCCGCTGGAGTCCGGAGCGGTGTCGGGTCGGATGTCGATGCGCCAGCCGGTGAGCTTGGCCGCGAGACGGGCATTCTGCCCCTCCTTGCCGATGGCCAGGGACAGCTGGTAGTCGGGCACGACGACGCGGGCCGAGCGCAGCTTCGGGTCGACGACCGTCACCGACTCGACCTTGGCGGGCGAGAGCGCGGCGGCGATGAAGCGCTGCGGGTCGTCGGACCAGTCGACGATGTCGATCTTCTCGCCCTGCAGGTGGGTCATCACCGCCCGCACCCGGGCACCCATGGCCCCGATGCAGGCGCCCTTGGCGTTGAGGCCCGGCACCTTGGAGTGCACGGCGATCTTCGTGCGGTGACCGGCCTCGCGGGCGAGCGCCGAGATCTCGACCGAGCCGTCGGCGATCTCGGGGACCTCCATGGCGAAGATCTTGCGGACGAGGTTGGGGTGGGTGCGCGAGAGGGTGATCTCGGGACCGCGCAGGCCCCGCTTGACCGAGACGACGTAGACGCGGATCCGGTCGCCGTGGTTGTAGACCTCGCCGGGCACCTGCTCGGAGGAGGGCAGCACCCCCTCGACCGTGCCGAAGTCCACGAGGACGTTGCGGGGATTGGAGCTTTGCTGGATGACGCCGGCGACGATGTCGCCCTCGCGGCCGCGGAAGTCGCCGAGGATCGCCTCGTCCTCGAGGTCACGCATGCGCTGCGTGATGACCTGGCGCGCGGTCGCCGCGGCGACGCGGCCGAAGTTGTCGGGGGTGTCGTCGAACTCCGGACCCAGCTCGCGGCGCGTGCGGGTGCGCATGAGGGGGGCGCCCTCCTCGTCGACGGGAGGCTCCTCCCCTTCGCCCGCCTCGACCGGGACCTGCTCCTCGACGACGTGCTCCTCACGGGCCCACACGACGACGTGGCCGTCCTTGCGACCGAGCTCGGCCCGGGCGTTCTTGTAGGCCCCCTCGGTGCGGTGGTAGGCCCCGAGCAGCGCCGCCTCGATCGCGTCGACGAGCACGTCGAAGGGGATCTCGCGCTCGCGCTCGAGCGCCTTGAGGGCGTGGATGTCGATGTCCATGTCAGTCCTCCGTCTCGCCGGGGGCCGGCGTGGTGTCGGGTCGCGTGAACTCCACCTGGGCGACGCCCTTGGAGATCTCGGCGAAGGGGATGTGCTGGGTGTGCGGGGCGGACCGTTTGGTGCCCTTGACGTGCAGGTCGACCCCATCGGCGGTCGTCGCGAGGACCCGGCCGGTGACCTGGGTGCCGTCGCCCTTCGCTCCCTGAGGTGCGAGGCCGTCCGCGGCCGAGCCTCGAAGGGTCACCTCCACGAGGCGACCGACGGCGCGGCGGAAGTGGACGGGCTCGGTGAGCGGTCGGTCGGTGCCCGGGGTGCTCACCTCGAGGGTGTACGGCTGGCTGCCCATGACGTCGCTGGCGTCGAGCGCGTCGCTGACGAGCCGGGTCGCGTCGGCGATCTCGTCGAGCGTCAGCGGCTCGACGGGGGTGTCACCGACGGGGTCGGCGACCGGCCGCTCGACGGTGATCCGCGCGACGCGGCGCTTGCCGGCTGGCGTGACGGCCACTGCGGCCACGGTGAAGTCGTCACCCAACGCGTCGGACACCTGCTCGAGGATGTCCTGGTCCGAACCCATGGGAAGCCTTCCGTGTGGAGTTGCCGTGCTGGCGGCACACTCTAGTCATGATCGGCGCCGAGCGCGGCGTGCGAAGATCGACCACGTGCCCGAACGACCCAGCCGCCGACTCATGCTCACCGGCGCCCTCGCCGTCGCGACGACGGCGCTCACCGGGTGCGGGGTCCGGCTCGAGGACGACGCGCCGGACCTCCCCTTCGTCCCGCGGCGGGAGCCGATCCCCGCGGAGCAGGCGCTGCTCGCGGTCCTCGGGGCCCTCGAGGCCGGGGGCGAGGAGCACGCGACGCAGCGCGCCGACCTGCTGCGCGAGGCCCTCGTCGAGGCCCAGGTACCCGAGAGCGTCATCGCCGACGCGAGCGCGCCGGCGAGCGACGCGGAGACGGCGGCGGCCTTCGAGGCGGCGGTGCGGGAGTGCGGCGCCGGCATGCTCGGGCTCGTCGGCCGGCTCACCGCGACCCACCGCATCACCAGCCCGCTCGGCGACAAGCCACGGCTGTGGACCACTCCCCCGGCCGAGGCCTGGACCGCCGGCAAGATCGCCGCCGACGCCCTCGAGGCGACCCGGGCGACGATGTACGCCCTCGACCTCATCGCGGCCCGCTCCTCCACGACCGTGTCCAAGGCCGTGCGGGACACGGGCACGGAGCTCGAGGGGCTGGCCGTGCGCCAGACCACGGCCGCCGGCAAGCACGTCGGCAGCGCCACTCTCGGCTACGAGCGGCCCGACGACCTGCGCGGCAGCAAGGCGATGGAGTGGGGCACCGAGTCCTTCGGCAAGCTCCTGGTCGCCTACGGCGCCTGCTTCGACGGGCTCGCCGACGACCGCGACGCCGCCCTCGAGACGGTCACGTGGATGGTGACGGCCGAGCGCCTGTCCCGACCGCGCTTCGCCCAGCCGGTCCCCGTGCTCTACGGGGACACGACCGCGACCGGATGAGGGTCGAGGACGCCGCGGCCCTCGTGCCGGCGGACTTCGCGGCGCGCGTCGCGGGCTTCGCTGCCGAAGGGGGTCCCGCCGGCGGTGACTGGGTCGCCGCCCTCCCCCACCTCGTCGCCGAGGTCCTCGCCGAGTGGGAGCTGACGGTCGACGGCGACGCGATGACCGGCCACCGCTCGCTCGTGCTGCCCGTGCGCCGGCCCGACGGCCGGGCCGTGCTCAAGCTCGGCTGGCCGCACCGCGAGTCCGACGGGGAGCACCTGGCGCTGCGGGCGTGGGACGGACGTGGCGCCGCACGGCTGCTGCGGGCCGACCCGCGTCGGTCGGTGCTGCTGCTCGAGCGGCTGACGAGCGAGGACCTCACCGAGCAGTGGGACGAGGAGGCCGTCGCGGTCGTCGCCGGGCTGTACTCCGACCTGCACGTCGAGCCGCTGCCGCAGCTGCCGGCACTCGTGCCGTGGGTCGGGGAGATCCTCGACCGGCCGGCCGCCCGGCGGGTGCCGCGGCGATACGTCGAGCAGGCGCGGTCCTCCCTTCGCTCGCTCGGGACCGAGGAGTCTGCTGCGCGATTGCTTCATGGGGACCTGCACTACGGCAACGTCCTGTCCGACGGCACCGACTGGGTGGCGATCGACCCCAAGCCGCTCGTCGGCCACCCCGCGTGGGAGGTCGCTCCCCTGCTCACCAACCGGTGGGCGGAGATGGGCACCGGCCCGTCGCTGCGCTGGTCGGTGCGGCGCCGGGTCGAGGTCGTGTGCGATGTCACGGGGCTCGACGAGGACCTCGTGCGGGCGGTCAGTGCGCTGCGGGCCATGGTGGGTGCGATCTGGGGTGTCGAGGACGGTGACGCCGAGGCCGTCTCGCGAGCGGTGACGCTCGTCAAGGCGCTGGGCGACTGAGGGGTCCGGCGGGGTCACTCGACAGCGTTGGCGTCACCTGTCGGCGTCGACGCCACCTGGTTGCCCGGAGAAGGGGGACCACGTGGCACCAACGCCGTCAGGCTGCCCGGGCCAGCCCACGCTGGATCTTGGCGCGCACGACCGTGAGGTCGTCCAGATCTGCCCACGTCAGTCGGACGACGACATATCCCAGCGCCCGGAGACGGTCCTCCCTCATCTTCTCGTCCCACAGGTCCTGCGCCTTCTCGTACTTCTTGCGACCGTCGACCTCGATGACGAGCTTCATGTCCTCGTAGAGGAAGTCGACCCGCGCCACGAACTCACCGGCGTCGTCGAAGATCTCCACCTGGAGCGTCGGCATCCGCAAGCCCAGCGTCCGCAGTGCCCATCGCGTGCGGGACTCCGCACCTGACTCCGCGCGGCCGTCCACGAGGGCGAGCATCTTGGCGGGCTCACGCGACCACCGCCACGGTCGAAGGGCGACCATCGCCGCGTCGAGGTCGGCGCGGGTCATCACCTCTCGGTGCAGAGCGTGGTCGGCGCTCACGAGGCCAGCCTCCCCTCCGAAGTGGCTGGCGACCTGGACGCAGGCCACGGCCGGGGTGACGGTCAGCAGACCCCGATGGACCGATGTGAGGGACTCATCGAGAGGCCGGTGGCTCGCCAGACCCGTGTCCGTGCGCCCACGCCCCGACCCGATGCGGGCGACGTGCACGCGGTCGTCGACCCCGTGGACGTCGATACCGCGCACCGCCAAGGCGCTGTGGTGGGTGAGGGCCAGCGGCGGCTCGTCGCCGAGGGTGCGGACCACGGCTCGGGCGCGCAGGTCATGGCGATCCCACGGCTTGGTCTCCCGCCATCGCTCGCCCTCGACGAGCGCATTGCGGCGGACCCGCACCAGGTCGCCCGCACCGATGGCCCGCTCGACATCGCGACGACTCGCCCCGCGCCGGTGCAGATCGGCGCTGCTGGCGGTGCCACGACCCGCGTCGAGCGCGGCCCGGATGATCGGATGCATGCCCACATCGTGACCGGGATCGTGGTGGGGGCCGCGGAGTTCTCCACAGCCCGGCGGCCCCGACAGGCCCGGCCCGAGCCTGTCGGCGTTGGTGTCACCTGGTTGTCCCTCTCCGGGCAACCAGGTGACATCAACGCTGCCCGGTGACATCAACGCTGCCCGGTGACATCAACGCTGCCCGGTGACCGAGCGGGTCGACAACATGCTGGTGCACGAGCGGCCCGAGGTGCACGTCGTCGGCGAGAGCCTCGGGGCGACGGCGGGGCAGGCGGTCTCCAGCGGCTCGGGAGCCGAGCGCCCGCGATCGGTGTGCTCGGTGCTGTGGACGGGAACACCCGGCGGGCACCGCGTCGGGCTGCCGCACGAGGTCCCGGTCGCCAACCTCGACGACCCGGTCGTCCTCGCGTCGCTGCGCGACGTCGTCGTGCCGCCCGACGGGGACCGGCGATGGCTGCCCGTCGTGAGCGCCGTGCACAGCGCGGCCGACGTCGTCGGGTCGCTCGAGGTGCCCGACGGCAGCGGTCACCGCTACGGCCCGGAGCAGGCCGATCGGCTCGCGACGTACTCGTCGACGAGCTAGTCGACGACGTCGTGGGTCGTCACGGAGCCGGGGGTGATCGGCTCGTCCCAGTCGATGTCGCGGTGCGAGCGCGACCTCAGCCAGGCCAGTGCCGCGCGGATCGTGTGCTCGTGGCTCACGACGACGAGGTGGTCGGGCTGCTCGATGAGGGCCGGGGCGAACCAGTCGCCGACCCGATCGAAGACCTCCTGCATCGACTCGCCGCCCTCACCCCAGCGGACCTCGCTGATGTGCTGCCCCTCGGGCACGGGCACCGCGCTCAGCGCGTCGGTGCGCTCGCCCTCGAGGTGGCCGAGCGCCTGCTCGCGCAGGCCGGGCTCGTTGCGCACCGAGGCGCTCCAGCCCATGGGGCGCAAGGCGACCGAGATGATCTCTGCGGTCTGCAGCGCCCGCATGAGGTCGCTGCTCCACAGCGACAGGGAGTGCTCGCGGCGCGGCGGGCCGATCCGGGCCGCGAGGGCCATGCCGGCGCGCGCCGCGTCAGCCCGCCCGGTGTCGGTGAGCATGGCCTGGTTGGGCCCCCGATGGGCACCCTGGACCAGCCCGTCACGGTTCCACGTCGACTGCCCGTGACGGATGAGGTGCACGTGCGTCGGACTCACGGGCCTCACGCTAGTGGCCAACCGTAGAGTGTCGGTCCGTGAGCGGACTCCTGATCACCGGCACCTCGTCCGACGCGGGCAAGTCCCTCGTCGTGACCGGGCTGTGCCGGGCCCTCGCGCGACGGGGACTGTCGGTCGCGCCCTACAAGGCGCAGAACATGTCCAACCACTCGATGGTCTGCCACGACGGCTCCGAGATCGGTCGCGCGCAGTACCTCCAGGCGCAGGCCGCGGGCGTCGAGGCGACCTCGGCGATGAACCCCGTACTCCTCAAGCCCGGCAGCGACCGTCGCGCGCACGTCGTCGTGCGCGGACGGCCCGCCGGCGAGTTGATGGCCGGCGAGTACGCGACCGGTCGGGCGCACCTGTCCCAGGCGGCCTTCGCCGCCTACGAGGAGCTCGCGACCGAGCACGACCTCGTCGTGTGCGAGGGCGCCGGATCCCCCGCCGAGATCAACCTACGCGCCGGCGACTACGTCAACCTCGGTCTGGCGCAAAGGTTTTCGCTGCCGACCGTGCTCGTCGGCGACATCGACCGCGGCGGAGTGCTCGCCGCGCTCTACGGCACCTGGGCGCTCGTGTCCGACGAGGACCGACCGCTGCTCGCGGCCTATGTCATCAACAAGTTCCGCGGCGATGCGTCGGTCCTCGAGCCGGGGCTGGCCGAGATCACCCGCCGCACCGGCATGCCCTCGCTCGGGGTCCTGCCGTGGCTGCAGGAGGTGTGGCTCGACTCCGAGGACTCCCTGTCGATGGGTGCCTGGGGCGACGCCGAGGACGGCGTGCCCGCCGACCGCCGGCTGGCGGTCGCGGTGGTGCGCCTGCCCCGCACCTCCAACGGCACCGACGTCGACGCGTTGGCCGCCGAGCCGGGTGTCGACGTGCGGGTGACGGTCGATGCCGATGCGGTGCGCGAGGCCGACCTCGTCGTCCTGCCCGGATCCCGAGCGACGACCTCGGACCTCGCGTGGCTGCGGCGCACCGGCCTCGCCGACGTCGTCCTCGAGCGGGCCGCGCGCGGTGCGCCGGTGCTCGGCATCTGCGGCGGCTACCAGATGCTCCTCGACGAGATCGTCGACGACGGGGTCGAAGGCGGTGTCCTGAGGTGCGACGAAGGAGCCACGAAGGGGGGCGAGACCACCTCTGCCGCACGCGTCCCGGGCCTTGGCCTGCTGCCCGGTCGGGTCGTCTTCCACGAGGACAAGGTGCTCGCCCGCCCGAGCGGGAGCTGGCGCGGGCACGGCGTCGAGGGCTACGAGATCCACCACGGCGTCGTCGCGCCGAGCGGCGGCGAGGACTTCCCCGGCGGTCACGCGGTCGGAGCGGTCCGCGGGTCGATCTGGCACGGGACGCTGGAGTGCGACGCCTACCGTCGCGCCCTGCTCGACGACGTGGCCGCGACGACCGGGGCGCGGTGGTCCGCGGCCCCCGGGGCGACCCCCTTCGCCGCTCGTCGTGAAGGGATGATCGACATCCTCGCCGACGCCCTGGAGACGCACGTCGACGTCGACGCCGTCATCGCCATCGCAAAGGAAGGCCGTTGAGCACCAAGGCCCCTCGCCGCATCCACCTCATCGGCATCGGGGCCGGCTCACCCGAGCACGTGACCGCCGAGGCGGCCGCAGCGCTGGCCGAGGTCGACGTCTTCCTCGTCGCCGACAAGGGTGGGGTCAAGGACGAGCTCGTCGCCGTGCGCCGCGCGATCTGCGACCGGTTCATCCCCGCCGACCACGCCTACGAGTTCGTCACCGTGCCGGACCCGAAGCGCGGGCCCGACGCCGACCGCGACTCCGCGGAGTACGCGCAGGGGGTGCGTGACTGGCACGCCGCCCGCACCGACGCCTACGTGCGGATCATCGACGAGCTGCCCGCCGACGCGGTGGTGGGCTTCCTCGTGTGGGGTGATCCCGCCTTCTACGACAGCACGATCCGGGTCGTCGACGCGATCGGCGAGCGGATCCCGACGCGGGTGCGGGTCATCCCGGGCATCTCGGCCTTCCAGACCCTGGCGGCCGCGCACGGCGTCGTGCTGCACCGCGTCGGCGAACCGGTGCACATCACGACCGGTCGCCGGCTCGTCGAGGAGTGGCGCGCGGCGAAGGCCGCCGACCTGACGCTCGGGACGGTCGTCGTCATGCTCGACGGGCACCTGCACTGCCGCGAGCTCGCCGCGACCCACCCCGACACGGTGATCCACTGGGGCGCCTACGTCGGCATGCCGCAGCAGGAGCTGCGCGCCGGGCGCCTCGCCGACGTCATCGACGAGATCGTGCAGCTGCGCGCCGATCTGCGCGAGGAGCACGGCTGGGTCATGGACGTCTATGCACTCACCTCTGCATTGCCGTAGGGCAATGCAGGGTCAGCGGGTGCGGGCGGCGACGCGGCGCACGGCGAGGCCCTGCAGCACCATCGAGGCCGCGAGGCAGGCGCCGACGCCCTCGCCGGAGCGCAGCCGCAGGTCGAGCAGCGGCTCGAGGCCCAGCTCGCGCAGCACGAGCGCGTGGGCCCGCTCGCGGCTGACCTGCCCGGCGAGCAGGTAGGCCTGAGCGGCCGGCTCGAGGCGCGCGGCGATGACGCCGGGCAACGACGCGGCGAGACCGTCGAGCACGACGGGTGCACCCGCAGCCGCGGCCCCGAGCGTCACGCCGGTGAGCAGGGCGATCTCGGGTCCACCGACCATCGCGAGGAGGCGAAGGGGGTCCCGCTCACCCTGCGTACGCGCCACCGCAGCGGCCACGACCTCCCGCTTGCGGGCGACCATGTCGGCGTCGGAGCCGGAGCCCAGGCCGACGGCGTCCTGAGGCTCGAGGTCGAGGAGGGCACAGGCGAGGGCCGCGGCGACGGTCGTGTTGCCGACGCCGACCTCGCCCAGGCAGACCAGACCGGAGGCCGCGGCCTCGGTGCCGATCTCGCGCCCGGCGGCGACGAGGGCGGCGGCGTCGGCGAGCGTCATGGCATCCGTGGACGCGAGGTCGCCCCGCTCCCCCGCTGGTCGGACTCCGTGCGCACCCGGGACCGCCTGGGCCACACCGGCGTCCACCCCGACGACGGCCAGTCCGGCTCCCTTCGCCGTGGCGGCACCGAGCGAGGTGCCGGCGACGGTCGCGGCGAGCACGTCGTGGGTGGTCGCTGCGGGGAAGGCGCTGACGCCGAGGCCCGTGACCGGGTGGTCCGCGCCGGCGAGGACGAGGGTGCCGCCGGTGACGTCCTGGGCACCGACGGCGAGCACGCGGTTGAGTGCGCGGTCGAGGACGCCGAGCGACTCGGGGGGCGAGAGCAGCTCGTCGGCGGCGTCGGTCGCGCCGACGAGCCGGGCCGGCTCGGGCCCGCGCAGGTGCGAAACCGGCTGCTGGGGCGCGCCCTCGTCGGCCGGCCAGCGCTCCCGCAGGACGACCTGCTCGAGCGGGGTCTTCTTCGACCAGGCGGCGCGCTCCAGGCCCGGCGACGGCGGGCGCTCGTCGGGCCAGCCGAGACAGAGCCAGCCGAGCGTGACGACGCCCTCGGGCAGGCCGAGCAGGTCGGCGAGCTCGTCGGGGTCGAAGAGCGTCACCCACCCCATGCCCAGGCCGTGGGCGCGGGCGGTGAGCCACATGTTCTCGATCGCGGTCGCGCACGACCAGAGGTCGGCGTCGGGGAAGGTCGCCCGGCCGAGCACGCCCGTCGCCGGGGTGCGCCGGTCGCAGGCGACGACGACGCCGACGGGCGCCTCGCGCAGGCCCTCGAGCTTGAGGTCGAGCATGCGCGCCGCCCGCTCCGAGGCGAGGTGCGCGGCCTGGTCGACCCGCGCCCTGTCGGCCATCGCGGCGGCCCGGTCACGGGTCCGCGGGTCGGTGACGACGATGAAGCGCCAGGGCTGGGAGTGGCCGACGCTCGGCGCCCGGTGCCCCGCCTCGAGAACGGCCGTGATCAGATCCTCCGGCACGGCGTCCGGCCGGTAGCGCCGGATGTCACGACGCCCCGCGACGACCGCGGCGAGGGCCTCGGTGACCGCCGCGCCCATCGCCCACCCGGAGGGGTCCTCGCGGCGCTGCGCCGCGCTGCTCGTGTCACCGATCGTCGGGACCGGGCGGGCGTACCTGAGGCCTTCGAGGCGCCCACGCGGCGCGTGGGACCCACTACGTCGCTCCTCAGGCACCGGAGGCTCCGTCGTCCTCGAGGTCGCCCTCGATGTCGAGGTAGACCTGCTGCATCGCCCGGACGACCTCGGGGTCGGGCTCCTCCCACAGGCCGCGGTCGGCGGCCTCGGTGAGCTTCTCGACGATGCCGCGCAGCGCCCACGGGTTGGCCCGGCGCATGAACTCCTGGTTGGTCTCGTCGAGGACGTAGTCCTGCGCGATCCGGTCGTACATCCAGTCGTGCACGACGCCGGCCGTCGCATCGAAGCCGAAGAGGTAGTCGACGGTCGCCGCGAGCTCGAAGGCGCCCTTGTAGCCGTGGCGCTGCATCGCCGAGATCCAGCGCGGGTTGACCACGCGCGAGCGGAAGACGCGGTTGGTCTCCTCCTGCAGCGTGCGGGTGCGCACCGCGTCGGGCGAGGTCGAGTCGCCGACGTAGGCCTTGGGCTCGCTGCCGGTGAGCGCTCGGACGGTCGCGACCATGCCGCCGTGGTACTGGAAGTAGTCGTCGCTGTCGAGGATGTCGGACTCGCGGTTGTCGACATTCTTCGCCGCGACCTGGATGCGGCGGTAGGTGCGCTCCATGTCCTCGGCGGCGGGTGCGCCGTCGAGGTCGCGGCCGTAGGCGTAGCCACCCCACGCGGTGTAGACCTGCGCGAGGTCGTCGTCGCTGCGCCAGTTGCCGGACTCGACGACCTGGAGGATGCCCGCGCCGTAGGAGCCGGGCTTGGAGCCGAAGATCCTTGTGCGAGAGCGCCGCTCGTCACCGTGCTCGGCGAGGTCGGCGACCGTGTGGGCGCGCACGTGGTTGTCCTCGGGGGCCTCGTCGAGACCGGCGACGAGCGCGACGGCGTCGTCGATGAGGGCGATGACGTGCGGGAAGGCGTCGCGGAAGAAGCCCGAGATGCGCACGGTGACGTCGATGCGCGGGCGACCGAGCTCGGCGAGCGGGATCGGCTCGAGCCCGGTGACGCGGCGGGACTGCTCATCCCACACCGGGGTCACGCCGAGCAGCGCGAGCACCTCGCCGATGTCGTCGCCGGAGGTGCGCATCGCGCTCGTGCCCCACATCGACAGGCCCACCGAGGTCGGCAGCTCGCCGGTCTCCTCGCGGTAGCGCGCGAGCAGCGAGTCGGCCATCGCCGTGCCGGTCTGGTAGGCCAGCCGCGACGGGATCGCCTTGGGGTCGACGGAGTAGAAGTTGCGCCCCGTGGGCAGGACGTTGACGAGGCCGCGAAGGGGGGACCCGCTCGGCCCCGCGGGGACGTAGCCGCCGTCGAGGGCGTGCAGCACCATCGGCAGCTCGCGCTCGGTCGCGGCGAGCCGCGGCACGACCTGGGTCGCGGCGAACTCGAGCACCCGGGTGACCTCGGCGGCCGCCTCCGGCGCGAGATCGGGCTCGTGGTGCGCGACGAGATCGCCTGCGGCAGAAGCGGACCAGTCCGCGGCGGCGAGGGCCTCGACGAGGTGACGGGCCCTCCCTTCGACCGCATCGGTCTCGGTGGTCGAGGCGTCCTCGGCGAGGCCGAGCGCCGCCCGCAGGCCCGGGACGGACCCGACCTGGCCGGAGAAGACCTGCGCGGCACGCAGGACGGCGAGCACGAGGTTGACCAGCTCCTCGCCCTGCGGCGCCTGGCCGAGGACGTGGAGGCCGTCGCGGATCTGGACGTCCTTGATCTCGCAGAGCCAGCCGTCGACGTGCATGACGAGGTCGTCGAAGCCGTCGGCGTCGTCGAGGTCGACGTCGTCCCCCAGGCCGAGGTCGACGTGCATCTGCGCAGCGTGCAGCAGCTGCCAGATCTCGCCACGCAGGGCCGGCGCCTTGGCCGGGTCCATGACCGAGACGTTGCCGTACTCGTCGAGGAGCTGCTCGAGGCGGGAGATGTCGCCGTAGGACTCGGCGCGGGCCATCGGCGGGACGAGGTGGTCGACGATCGTCGCGTGCGCGCGGCGCTTGGCCTGGGTGCCCTCACCGGGGTCGTTGACGAGGAAGGGGTAGACGAGCGGCAGGTTGCCCAGGGCCGCGTCGGTGCCGCAGGAGGCGGACATCGCGAGGTTTTTGCCCGAGAGCCACTCGAGGTTGCCGTGCTTGCCGACGTGGACGACGGCGTGGGCGCCGAACTCCTCCTCGATCCAGCGATAGGTCGCGAGGTAGTGGTGCGTCGGCGGCAGGTCGGGGTCGTGGTAGATCGCGATCGGGTTTTCGCCGAAGCCACGGGGCGGTTGGACGAGCAGGGCGACATTGCCGCGGACGAGCGCCGCGGTGACGATCTCCTGGTCTCGAGGCTCCTCCGTCGCACCTCGACCCACGTCCCGGACGAAGACCTCGCCGGGCGCCTCGCCCCAGTGCTCGGTCATCGCCTCCCGCAGGTCGGCGGGGAAGGCGTCGAACCACTCCCGGTAGCGCGCGGCCGGGATGCGCACCTGCGCGCCCTCGACCTGCTCCTGGGTGAGCCACTCCTCGTCCTGCCCACCGGCGGCGATGAGCTCGTGGATGAGGGCATTGCCCGACGTCGTGTCGGCGGCCTCGCCCTCGACCGGAGGGAGGGGGTCCATCCCGACGAAGCCGTCGCCGAGGTCATAGCCTGCCTCGCGCATCGCGCGCAGCAGGCGGATCGTCGAGACCGGGGTGTCGAGGCCGACGGCATTGCCCAGGCGGGAGTGCTTCGTCGGGTAGGCCGAGAGGACGACGGCGATCTTGCGCTCGGCGACGGGCGTCGAGCGCAGGCGCGCGTGGTTGACCGCGATGCCGGCGACGCGGGCGGCGCGCTCGGGGTCGGCGACGTAGTGCGGCAGGCCCTCGTCGTCGAACTCCTTGAAGGAGAAGGCGACCGTGATGAGGCGGCCGTCGAACTCGGGGACGGCGACCTGGGTCGCGACGTCGAGCGGGCTCATGCCATCGTCGGACTCCTCCCAGTCGGCGCGGCCCCAGGTGAGGCACAGGCCCTGGAGGATCGGGATGTCGAGGGCGGCGAGCTTTTCCACGTCCCAGGCCTCGTCGTCCTCGCCGGCGCTGGCGGTGGCGGGCTTGGTGCCGCCGGCCGCGAGGACCGTCGTGACGAGCGCGTCGAGGGTGCCGAGGTGCTCGAGCAGACCGTCGGGGGCGTCGCGCAGCGAGGCGGAGTGGATGACGACGCCCTGGCCGCCGGCCGCGTCGATCGCGTCGGCGAGCGCGTGCGCGTAGTCGGTGTTGCCGGCGGCGTACTGGGCCCGGTAGATGAGGACGCCGACGCGGGGACGACGGGTGTCGCTGCCGGAGGTGTCGAGGGCGGCGGGCTCGTCGCGCTCGAGGACGCCCCACTGGGGCAGCGCCTGCGGCGCCTCGAAGCCCTCGCCGGTGAGCAGGAGGGTGTCGCCGAGGAAGGCGTGCAGTTGCGCGAGGTTGGCCGGTCCCCCTTCGGCCAGGTAGCGGTGGGCCTCCGCGGCGGTGCCGGGCGGGACCGTCGACAGCTCCATGAGCGCGGCGTCGGGCTCCTGGGTGCCGCCGAGGACGACGAGCGGGGCGCTGGCCGAGCGCAGGTCGGGGAAGCCCTCCCACAGCCCCTGCGGGGAGCCGAGGTAGCGCACGACGACGATATCGGCACCGGCGACGCGCTCGGCGATCTGCTCGTCGGTGAGGCGGGCCGGGTTGCCGACGACGTAGTCGACGCCAGCGCTGCGCGCGCTCAGCAGGTCGGTGTCGGAGGTGGACAGCAGGGCGACGGTGGTCACGTCTGACTCCTTGGCGGGGGTCCGCGCCCCGCGGTCGAAGGGAGGGACCCGCACGGTCTCGTGCGGGCCGGCCGACAGGGCGTGTCTGACTCGCGAAGGGGGTTTCGCTCACAGTGGCGGGACCGTCCCGGACTTGCACCGGGTTCCGCGCTGCTCGGTTGCGGGCAGCCTACCGGGGGCCCGGAGTCGCGCGGCAGCGCTGTGAGTACACCGCCGCGTAGGCTGCCCTGCCGTGAGCACACCGACGCCCTCCCGCAGCGGGGCCGACCGCTGCCCGGGGCTGCTCACCCCCTTCGTCTCGGCGGACGGGGCGATGGTGCGCCTGCGGGTGCCGGGAGGCCGGGTGGACGCCGCCACCCTGCTCGAGATCTCTTCTCTCGCAAGCCGGTTCGGCAACCCCGACATCACGCTCACCTCACGCGGGAGCCTGCAGCTGCGCGGCCTGCCCGACCCGCTCCCTCGCGCGCTCATCACGGCGATCGACGACCTCGGGCTCGTCCCCTCCGGGCCGCACGACAAGGCGCGCAACATCGTCGCCGATCCACATGCCGGACTCGACGACCTCGTGACCGCCCTCGACGAGGAGCTGCTCGCGGACCCCGGGCTGGCGGAGCTGCCGGGCCGCTTCCTGCTCGCCGTCGCCTCCCCCGGCGGGCCCGTGCTCGCCGAGCCGTGGGACGTCGCGGTCGTCGCCCCGCCCCTGCCTGAGCCCACGCTGCCTGAGGTGCGAGGAACGAGCCTCGAAGGCACCGCACAGGTCGTCGCCGACGGTCGCGCAGTCACCGTCCCGCGCGCCCGGGCCGCCGCGACGGCGCTCGACGTCGCCCGGCGCTTCCTCGCCGCCCGGACCGACACCCGCACGTGGAACCTGCGCGACCTGCCCGACGAGGACCGGGCCGACCTGCTGCCGGGGGGCTCCCCCTTCGACGTCGTGGCGGGCGACCCACCTGAGCCGGGGCCGGCGGGGGACGACCTCGTGGCGCTCGTGCCGCTGGGGCTGCTGACTCCGACGATGGTGGAGGGGCTTCGAGAGGTCGCCGGGTCTCGAGGCTCGTCGCAGGGCTCCTCCCACCTCGACCAGCGGATCGTCGTCACGCCCTGGCGCTCAATCGTCGTGCCGGGGGCCGCGGGGCGGTCCGAGGAGCTCGCGGCGGCCGGCTTCGCCACGGCCGCCGACTCCCCCTGGACCGTCCTCACCGCCTGCGCCGGAGCCCCCTCGTGCGGGCGGACGACGACCCGCACGCGCGACCTCGCCAGGGAGGCCGCCCCCTTCGTCGACGTCGCCGGACCGGCCGTGCACGTCATCGGCTGCGAGCGCTCGTGCGGCCACCCCGCCCGCGCCCACGCGACCGCCCTCAACCCCACCAACGCAGCGGATGTCGTTGCGGCACAACACGAGAAGGCTTGATGAACCCCCTTCGCCAACCGCCTCGCCGGTACGACTACGTCACCGACGGGCAGGAGATCTACCGCCGCTCCTTCGGGATGATCCGCGACGAGGCCGACCTCAGCGGTCTGCCCGCCGAGCTCCACGGTGCTGCCGTGCGGATCATCCACGCCGCTGGTGACGTCGGCATCACGAGCGAGATCGCCGGCCACCCCGAGGTCGCCGCTGCCGCCCACGCTGCGCTCGTCGCCGGGGCGCCGATCCTCACCGACAGCAACATGCTCGCGCAGGGCGTCACCCGCCGCCGCCTGCCCGCCGACAACGAGGTGGTCTGCACCCTGCGCGAGCCGCAGGTGCCCGACCTCGCCGCCCAGTGGGGCACGACCCGCGCGGCCGCCGCCGTCTCCCTCTGGGGCGAGCGGCTCGAGGGTGCCGTCGTCGCGATCGGCAATGCGCCGACCGCCCTCTTCCACCTGCTCGAGCTGCTCCACGACGGCGCCCCGCGTCCGGCCGCGATCATCGGGATGCCCGTCGGCTTCGTCGGGTCCGCGGAGTCCAAGGTCGCCCTCGCCGAGCACGACCTGCCCGGCGGCCCGGTCCCCTGGCTCGTCGTCCACGGCCGCCGCGGCGGGTCCGCGATGGCCGCTGCCGCGCTCAACGCCCTCGCCCACCGGGACGAGCTGGCATGAGCGGCGGCCGCTTCTACGGCGTCGGCATCGGCCCCGGCGACCCCGAGCTCATCACTCTCAAGGCCGCCCGGCTCATCCGTGACGCCGACGTCATCGCCTACCACGCGGGCACCGGCAAGCAGTCGCTCGCGCGCTCCATCGCCGCCGACCTCATCCCCGAGGGCGCCATCGAGGAAGAGCTGCGCTACCCGGTGACGACCGGCTTCACCGACCACCCTCGCGGCTACTACGGGGCCCTCGCCGACTTCTACGACGAGTGCTGCAACCGGCTCGAGACCCACCTTGCTGCCGGCCGCAGCGTCGTCGTCCTCGCCATCGGCGACCCGCTCTTCTTCGGCTCCTTCATGTACGTCCATGACCGGCTGAGTCCGCGCTACCCCACCGAGGTCGTCCCCGGGATCACCTCGCTGTCCGCCGCCACCGCCGCGGTCGCGACCGGCCTGTGCCGTCACGAGGACACCCTCACCGTCCTGCCCGGCACCTTGCCCGTGCCCGAGCTGGCTCGGCGTCTCGCCGACACCGATGCGGCGATCATCATGAAGCTCGGCCGCACCTTCGCCGGTGTCCGCGAGGCCCTGCGCCAGGCAGGGATGCTCGAGCGTGCCGTCTACGTCGAGCGCGCGTCCTACCCGGGCGAGCTCGTCATGCCGGCTGCCGAGGTCGACGAGGGCCGGGTGCCCTACATGTCGCTCGTCGTCGTCCCCGGTGAGGGGCTGCGTGACGATGCCGCCGGGCGGGCCGCGGACTTCGCGCGGCTGACGGGTGGTACGGAGTCCCCTGATCTCGAGGGTCGGCCGCGGGCGGCCTCCCACCTCGATCAGCGGGAGGTGGGCACGGTGCACGTCGTCGGGCTGGGGCCGGGGCCGGACCACTGGCTCACGCCGCAGGCGAGCGAGGTGCTCGCCCGGGTCGACCATGTGGTCGGCTACGCGCCCTACATCGCGCGGGTGCCGCAGCGCGAGGGCCTGACCCGCCATGCCTCCGGCAACTCGGTCGAGCTCGACCGCGGGCGCCTGGCGCTCGACCTGGCCCGCGAAGGGGCGGACGTCGCACTCGTCTCGGGCGGTGACGCTGGTGTCTTCGGCATGGCGACGGCGCTCTTCGAGTCGCGCGAGGCGGCCCTGCCCGACGACCCCGGCTACGCCGACGTGCCGGTCGAGGTCGTGCCGGGCGTCACCGCAGCGCACGCGGCGAGCGCCCTCGTCGGCGCCGTCCTCGGCGGCGACCATGCACTGGTCAACCTCAGCGACAACCTCAAGCCGTGGGAGGTCCTCGCGGCACGGCTGACCGCGCTGGCGACGACCGACATCTCGGTCGCCCTCTACAACCCGCGATCCCGCTCGCGGCCGGACACCCTCGGCGCGGCCCGCGACCTGCTCGTCGACGCCGTCGGCCCGGACCGGGTCGTCGTCGTGGCCCGTCACGTGGGCCGCGACGAGGAGTCGTCGTGGGTGACGACGCTCGGCGAGCTCGACGTCGAGGCCGTCGACATGGGCTGCCTCGTCGTCATCGGTGCCTCGAGCACCCGGGTCACCGACGACGGCCGGGTGTGGACGCCGCGGTCGGTGGGCTGACTCCCGTGCACAAGAGGTCCCGCTGAGGGCGATCTGGGGCGGTCAACGCCACGAGATGCACCAGGACGACCTCTTGTGCTCACCCCCAGAAGGGCGGCGGCCCTGCCGGTGCGTCCTCACGGGGCGACGGCAACCGGGTCCCGTCTCCCCACCCCTTCGCCCACTCCGGCACGTGGCTGGGCGGCGGCGTCATCCCGAGCATCGGCCACAGCCGGTCGGTGTCGACGCCCTTGCCGCGCTGGAGGAATCGCATGCGCACCAGGGCCTGCGCGCTCACCTGGCCGTCGACGACGAAGCGCTGCTCGAAGAAGACGCTGACGCGGTCCCAGCCGGCGATCACGGTGTGCAGCTCGTAGGCCTGCAACGGCTGCAGTGAGCTGCGGAAGGTCATCGTCTCCTGCATGACGACCGGTGCCAAGCGCCGGCGCACCTGCGCCAGGCCCCAGCCGGAGCGGATCGCCAGGTCGATGCGCCCGAGGTCGGCCATCGTGAAGTAGACGCCGTTGTTCATGTGCCACGCGAAGTCGATGTCGTTGGGCAGCACCCGCAGCGGCAGGACGGCGGCCTCACCGGGGGCGACGGGCCCGCGCCGCCTCGCGGTGGCGACGGTCCACAGGATGCGGGGGACGCGGTTCATCGGGGTCCTCGGTGGGTGTCAGGAGCAGGGCCGAGGCAGCCTAACCCGGGCGGGAACCGCTGCTAGCGTGCCAGCCGTGAGCGCCTCCACGATGCCCACCAGCCCTGACTGGGACCTCGTCCGCCGTGCCGAGGGCCCCCGCGCCCCGCTCGCCGACCGGGTCGCCAGCGAGCTCGAACGCGGCCGCCGCGACTACGCGCCGCCCGAGGTCGGCAGCGACGTCGTGAGCGACAAGGTGCGCCGCGTCCAGGAGGACGCCTACAACCGGGCCCGGCTCGAGCGGATCGCCGACGTCGTCCTGCCCGGCGAGGAGCTCGTCGAGGTGGGGTGCGGCGCCGGGTTCGTCGCCGCCCGCGCCCTGGCGGCCGGTGCCGCGTCGTACCGGGCCATGGACCTCGAGGCCAGCTGCGTGCGGCGCACCGGACGGCTGCTCGACGCGCTCGGCCACGAGGACCGGGTCCGCTCGATCGTCGAGAAGGACCTCTACACCCTCGAGCCCGGTGACCTCGACGACGCCTCGCTCGTCATCTGCTCCGAGGTGGTCGAGCACGTCCCCGACCCCGAGCTCGCTCTTGAGACCCTCGGCCGGGCGCTGCCCGAGGACGCCGACCTGCTCTTCACCGTGCCCCTGCTCGGCCGGCTCGAGCAGGTCTGGGGCCACCTGTCGATCTTCACCGCCGAGCGACTCCAGTCGATGCTCGAGCGGGCCGGGCTCGAGGCCCTGCTTGTCGAGCCGCTCGCCGACCGCTGGGTCCTCGTCGTCGCGGGCCACCCGGGCGGGTCGCAGCGGCGCACCGCCCGCGTCGATCAGCTCCTCGCCGCCGGCAGCCGGCACCCCGAGGTCACCCGCGACGAGGCGTCGCCGGCCACCCCGCCGCAGCCCACGCGGTTCGACAACGTGCCGCTGGGCTCGCTCGACGTCTCCGCCGTGAGCTCCTCGCGGGCCGCCGTCGAGGTCACCCCACCGACCCCTGACGAAGGGAGCGCCGCCGCCACCGTCACCGCGGCGGGCTCGCCGCTCCCGTGGCGCCGAGCCACCGGAGGGCTCGCCCTCTCCCTCGCCGACGTCGACCCGGTGCAGGGCGTGCGCCTCGAGCTCGAGGTCGACTCCCTCGCCGACGTCGCGGCGGTCACCGTCACCTTCCCCGGCGCCGCGTCGGGCCGCTCCGCCACGTGGACCTGGACGCCCTCGCGACGGGACGTGCAGAGCCACCGGCGGCGGACCTTCTCGCTGCGCCCGGGGCGGAGCATCACCCCCTTCGCCGCCCCGCGGAGCGCCGACCTCACCGGGGCGCGGCGCGTCGAGGTGACCCTCACCGTGCGCCCGGGGCGCACCGCCCACCTGGACCTCAGCCGCATCGCCTGGATCCGCTGACGGCTGTCGGTGGCACCTGCCACGCTGAGTTGATGGCGACGATCTACTGCACCGCGACGAGTCTGGACGGCTATATCGCCGACGACGAGGAGAGCCTGTCGTGGCTCTTCGCGACGCCGGCCCACGACAAGGACCCCGGCGGGAGGTACGGCGACGGCGACAGCCTCGACTTCGACCAGTTCCTCCCGACGGTCGGCGCGGTCGTGTGCGGTGCCAACACCTATGCGTGGGTCCACCGCGAGCTGACCCACGACGGGCAGGACTTCGCGTGGCCCTACGAGCAGCCGTCGTGGATCGTCACGCACCGCGACCTCGACCTGCCCGACGGCGTGCGGGCCCACGCGGGTGACGTGCGAGAGGTGCACGCGGCCGCGACGGAGGCGGCCGACGGCAAGGACGTGTGGATCGTCGGGGGCGGTGACCTCGCCGGGCAGTTCGCCGACGCGGGGCTGCTCGACAAGGTGTGGGTCCACCAGACGCCCGTCGTCCTGGGGGCGGGCGCTCCCCTGCTCCCCCGGCGGCTGCGGCTGCGGCGCGAGCGGGTCGAGCGCGACGGCCAGTTCACCGCGATGCTCTTCGAGGTCGTCGGCCCGGAGCCGCGGCGGGCGGGCGAGGTCGACGGTGCCGCCGAGGTCTACGCCGAGGGCTGAGCCGGGGCTACGGTCGAGGGGTGAACCCGCACCCCTTCGAGCACGAGGTCTCCTACGCCGCGCCTCCCCGCGAGCAGCTGCTCGAGTTCGTCGACGAGCACCGGGCGGCGCTCGGCCGGTGCCTCGACGACCTGACCGAGGACGAGGCGCGCCGCGGCCTCGTGCCCTCGCGCACGACCCTGCTCGGCCTGCTCAAGCACGTGACCTTCGTCGAGCGGGTGTGGTTCGACGAAGGGGTCCGCGGCCGCTCGCGCACCGAGATCGGGATCCCCGCGACCCCTGACGAGTCCTTCGAGCTGAGCCCGCACGACACCATCGCCTCGGTCCGGGCCGCGCACCGCCGAGCGTGCGAGGACAGCCGGGCGGCGATCGCCGGGCTCGACCTCGACGACGTGGTGACCGGCAACCGACGGGGGCCGCTCCCCCTTCGCTGGGTCCTGCTGCACGTGCTGCGCGAGCTCGCCCAGCACGCGGGCCACGCCGACATCCTGCGCGAGCAGGTCCTCGCCTCCCGCGAGGGCTGACCCACCACTCAGCAAGAGAAACTGCCGCTTCGCAAGAGTTCGTAACTCCTGCGAAGTGGCGGTTTATCGGGTGACCCGAGAATCTTGGGACACATGGGACGACGCGAGTGCCACCGCCACATCGGCGGGCGTGCGGGGCCAGCCGGCGGCGGAGGGGTCGATCCCCATCTCGCGCAGCAGCTGCACCGACCACGGCGGGCGCAGCCGGGCCGCCTCGACGAGCGCACCGTCGGTCAGAGCGTCGGTCACCTCGCCCTGGTGGACGACGTGGTCGACGACGAGCGCCACCTCGTCGGCCCAGCTCCACGCGAGGTCGACGTCGTGGGTCGACAGCACGACGGTCGTGCCGTGCGCCTCGAGCGCCGCGACAGCGGCGAGCATCTCCTCGACCCCGGCCGGGTCGAGCCCCGCCGTCGGCTCGTCGAGCAGCAGCACCCGGGGGTGCATCGCGAGCGCACCGGCCACCGCGACCCGCTTGCGCTGACCGAAGGAGAGCCGGTGCACCGGGCGCTCGGCGAGTGCCTCGAGCGAGAGCACTGCGAGCGCCTCGTCGACCCGGGCGGAGACCTCGTCCGCGGGCAGCCCCAGGTTGGTCGGCCCGTAGCCGATGTCGCTGCGCACGTCGGCGCTGAAGAGCTGGTCGTCCGGGTCCTGCATGACCAACTGCACCCGCTGCCGGTGAGCGGTGAGACCACGTCGGGTGTGCCGCAGCACCTCGCCGCCGGAGACGACGGCCCCCTCGGCCGGCTCGTGGGCACCGGACAGCACACGCAGCAGCGTCGTCTTGCCGGAGCCGTTGGCCCCGAGGATCGCGATGCGCCGGCCGGTGCCGATCGTCAGGCTGACGCAGTCGAGGACGCCCGGTGCGCCCGGGTAGCCCGCGTGCACCCCGCGCAGGGCGAGGACGGTGGCCGCGTCGTCGGGCGGGGTCCAGGAGCCGAGGCGGTGCGTCATGCCAGCCCCGCCCGCAGCGACAGCCCGGCGAGCCCGAGGACGAGGCCCCCGGCCGCCAGGACGAAGGGGGTCGACACGGACCGGGCAGGGACGAGCGGCACGGCGGCGACTCCCCCACGACCGGCCAGTCCGTCCTCGAGCCGGCGGGCCTTGTCCCACGCGGCGACGAGCACCGCGGCGCACAGCTGACCGACCGACCGTCGCGCGGCCCGACCGCTCGCGTAGCCCAACCGCCCGGCCTGCGCGGCACGGATCGCCGACGCGGCGTCGAGCAGGGCGAAGATCATCCGGTAGGTGACGGCGGCGATGTCGACCGCCACCTCCGGCACCCGCGCCCGGCGCAGCCCGGCGAGCAGGTCGACCATGGGGGTGGTCGCCGCCAGCAGGACCATCGCGCTCGTGGCCGCGAGCGCCCGGGCGGCGACGAGCACGGCCCGGGAGGCACTCCCTTCGTCCACGCCGATCGGACCGAGGGACCACAGGTCACCGGGACCGAGGGTCACCGCGATCGTCACCGCTCCGATGCCGACGAAGACCGCCGGCCCGAGCATCGCCCGCAGCCAGACGCCGGCCGGGACCCGGGCGAGGGCCGAGAGGCCGACGGCACACACCCCGACGAGGCCGGCGACGACCAGCGAGGTCGTCGTCGCGGCGACGAGAAGCAGGCCCAGACAGAGGAGGGACTTCTCCAGCGTCGAGCGGGTCCGCCACCGGGAGGACCACGCCGCGTCGTCGAGGGTGGGCCTCATGCGCGGGGGTCGACCGTCTCGGTCCGGGTGCGCCGTCCCTTGAGCCGACCGAAGACGTAGCCGAGCGCGAGACCGCCGAGGCCCGCCTGCAGGGCGAAGAGCCCGGACTCGATCTCGCCGCCGGCGGGGGGCATGAGCGGCTCGAACCACGGCTCGTGGCCGGCCTCCTCGAGCTGGGCGGTCGCGGCGGCGTCGGACCCGCCGAAGGCCTCCTCGTCACCCGCTGCGGCCCGGCCACCGAGGTAGAGCGCGAGGACGAGGACGAGGACGATGGCGGCGACGACGAGCGCGACGCCGCGCCGACCGAGGGTCTGGGTGGACTCACGCACGAGCGGCCTCCGTGGTCTCGACGGTGTCGGCGGGCACGACCTGGAGGTCCTCCAACTCGGGCCGCGCCCACGTGATGAGCGCGTTGAGGAGCAGCACGCCGACGAGCCCCTCGACGACGGCGAGCGGCACCTGGGTCACGGCGAAGATCCCGAGGAAGCGACCCCACGCCTCGACGAAACCGCCCTCGGGGTAGGCCAGGGCGAGCTGGGTGGCGGTCGTGACGTAGGTGGCGAGGTTGGCCATCGCGATGCCGACGAAGACCCGCACGACGAAGGGGGCCGCGGCCAGCAGCCGGAAGAGCCCGTAGCCGACCCAGGGCCCGACGACCGCCATGGAGACGACGTTGGCGCCGAGCGTCGTCAGCCCGCCATGGGCGAGCAGCAGCGCCTGGAAGAGCAGCACGATCGTGCCGAGCAGGGCCATGACCGGCGGACGGAAGATGATCGCGCCGACACCGGTGCCCGTCGGGTGCGAGCTCGAGCCGGTGACCGACGGCAGCTTGATCGCTGACATGACGAAGGTGAAGGCGCCGGCGGCGCCGAGCAGCAGGCGGGCACTCGGGTTGTCCCGCACGATGCGGGCGGCACTGCGGGTGCCGTGGATGACGAAGGGGGCGGCGACAGCAGTCCACGCGGCGGCGTGGACCGGTGGCAGGAAGCCCTCGGCGATGTGCATCAGCGCACTCTCTCTCTGGCCGGATGACGCGTCCGGCCGCTGCAGCCCTCGCCCCGGAGTTCCTGACTCGCGGAAGACCCGCTCACAGTGGCGCGACCGTCCCGGACTCTCACCGGGTTCCTCCAGGTGGAGGCGATGGCTGGGGCCGAGACTAGCGAAGCCCGCCCGGGATGTCTGCTGCCGTCCGCTCCTCGCGCTCGGCCGCGCGGCGGCAGGAGTAGAGGTGCGACTCGACGAAGCCCTCGGCCCGCAGGGCCCACCCGACGACGATGATCGCGGCCTGCCGCAGGTCGTGCGCCTCGACCTGGTCGGCGATGTCGGCGAGGGTGCCGCGCAGGACGATCTCCTCGGGCTGCTCGACCCGGTAGGCCACGGCGACGGGGCAGTCGGCGCCGTAGTGCTCGGCGAGCCGGTCGGCGAGCTCGCGGGCGCGCCGGATCGCCAGGTGCAGCACGAGGGTCGCACCGGTCGCGGCGAAGGCCTCGAGCGATTCCCCCGACGGCATGGCCGTCGAGTCCCGCTGGGCGCGGGTGAGCACGACCGACTGGGCGACCTCGGGCACGGTGAGCTCGCGGCCGAGCCGGGCGGCGGTCGCGGCGTAGGCAGCGATGCCGGGCGTGATGTCCCACGGCACGCCGGCGGCGTCGAGCCGGCGGGTCTGCTCGGCGATCGCGGAGTAGACGCTCGGGTCGCCGGAGCACAGCCGGGCGACGTCCTCGCCCCGCTCGTGCGCGGCGACGAGCTCGGCGGTGATCCCGTCGAGGTCGAGGTCCTGGGTGTCGACGAGCCGCGCGCCGTCGGGGCAGTGCTCGAGGACGGCGGCGTCGAGGTAGGTCCCGGCGTAGAGGCAGACCGGGCTCGCCGCGAGCAGGCGGGTCGCGCGGATCGTCAGCAGGTCGGCGGCACCGGGGCCGGCGCCGATGAAGTGAACGGTCATGTCGGGTCCTCGGAGTCGGTGCGGATCGCGGCGAGCTGGGTGACGGTGCGGGCGGGGGTCCACGACAGGAAGCGCCCGAGCGGGACGGCCCGCTCCACGGACAGGCGGGTGAGCTCGCCGCCGGTGCGGGCGTGCCGGCCGATGAGCGCGGCGTCCCCCTCGAGCGTCACGGCGTGCGCGACGAGGCGTCCGCCGGGGCGAAGGGAGGACCAGGCACGGTCGAGCAGGTCGGGGTCGAGCCCGCCGCCGACGAAGATCGCGTCGGGCGTCGGCAGCATCGCCAGGTCGGTGCTGCCGGTGTCGCCGACGACGACGTCGACCCGAGCAGCGAGGCCGAGGGCAGCCGCGTTGTCGCGGATGCGCTGGGCGCGGGTCGCGTCGCGCTCGACGCAGGTGACGGTCGCGCGGTCGGCGGCGAGGCACCACTCGAGGGCCACGGAGCCGTTGCCGGCGCCGAGGTCCCACAGGTGCGCGCCGGGTGTGGGCCGCAGTCGGGCCAGACCGCTCGCGCGCACATCGCGCTTGGTCAGCTGGCCGTCGTGGTCGATGAAGTCCTCGGGGCGCCCCGGGACCGGTCCGGCGGTCGCGGCAGTCGCCGCGGGGTCGTCGGCGCGCACGTCGAGGCAGGCGAGCACGAGGTCGGGGGTGGCCTCGGCGAAGCCGTCGGCGCGCTCGGAGCGAGCGCCCTCGTCGGGGCTGCCAAGGTGCCAGCGGGCGGTGAGCATGCTTGCGCCCCAACCGTGCTCGGTGAGCAGTGCGCCGAGCCGAGCCGGGTCGCCGCCCCCGGAGAGGAGGACGACGAGTCGCGCGCCGGGGGCCAGGTGGGGCAGGACCGCGCGCAGGTCGCGCCCGACGGTCGTGACGACGACGGTCTCCTCGGCGGGCCACCCCTGACGGGCCCGGGCGAGGGCATCGCTGCCGATGGCGGGGTGGACGCGCACGCGGTCGGCGCCGACGAGCTCGACGAGGGTCGTGGCGATGCCGGAGCGCAGGGGGTCACCGCTGGCGAGGACGACGGCGTCGGGGTGCGCCTCGACGAGGGCGGGCAACGCCGGGCGAAGGGGGCTGGGCCAGGGCACGAGCTGCGCCTCGGGGGCGTGGGGGGCGACGAGGTCGAGGTGACGGCTGCCCCCGACGAGGGTCGCGGCACCGCTGATGAGGGCGCGTCGGGCCCCGTCCAGACCGGACCACCCGTCGTCCCCGATACCCACGACCTCGATCACGGACGCCCACCCTAGGGCCTTGCCCTCCTGTGAGAGGATCGCGCCCAGGCACTCCCCCGAGGAATCCGGTGCAACTCCGGAGCGGTCCCGCCACTGTCACGGCCCACGCGGCCCGAGCCAGACACTCGGTCGGTGCCCGTCGTCGCGAACCCGCGTCGATGTCGTCGGACGGCGAGCGTGGACACTCGCCAGGAGGCCGCCACTGTGAGCCGCACCGGGTCCCGGACCCCCACCTTCCCCTTCACCGCGCTCGTCGGTGCCGACGAGTTGACGTCGGCGCTGCTGCTGAGCGCGATCTCGCCCGAGATCGGCGGCGTCCTCGTCCGGGGTGAGAAGGGCACCGCCAAGTCGACCGCCGTCCGCGCCCTCGCCTCGGTCCTGCCCGAGCAGAGGGTGGCGAGCGAGTGCCGCTTCGGCTGCGACCCCGACCGCGACGAGGACTGCCCCGACGGCCCCCACGAGGGCGCGGCCACGACCCGCCCGGCCCGCCTCGTCGAGCTGCCCGTCGGTGCGACCGAGGACCGCGTCGTCGGCTCCCTCGACCTGCGCCGAGCCCTGGGCGACGGCGAGGCCGCCTACCAGCCCGGTCTGCTCGCCGACGCGCACCGCGGCATCCTCTACGTCGACGAGGTCAACCTCCTGCACGACCACCTCGTCGACGTGCTGCTCGACGCTGCCGCGATGGGGCGCAACACCGTCGAGCGCGACGGTGTCTCGATCTCGCACCCGGCGCGGATCACCCTCGTCGGCACGATGAACCCCGAGGAGGGCGAGCTGCGCCCGCAGCTGCTCGACCGCTTCGGCCTGACCGTCCACGTCGCCGCGAGCCGCGACCCGCACGTGCGCGCCGAGGTCGTGCGTCGCCGGCTCGAGGCCGACCTCGACCCCGCCGGCTTCGCGGCCCGCTTCGCCGACGCCGAGGCCGAGCTCACCGCGCGCCTGGCCGCCGCCCGCGAGGCGGTGCGCCGGGTCGCGCTCGACGAGCGGACCCTGCGGACCATCGCGCGGGTGTGCGCCGGATTCGACGTCGACGGCATGCGCGCCGACATCGTCACCGCCCGCACCGCCGCGGCGCACGCCGCGTGGGAGGGGCGCGACCACGTGACCCGCGAGGACATCCGGGCCGCGGCGCTGCTCTCCCTGCCCCACCGCCGCCGTCGTGCTCCCTTCGACGCGCCGGGTCTCGACGAGGACCTGCTCGACCGGCTGCTCGACGAGGAGCCCGAGGACGACCCGCCGGGCGGCGGTGAGGAGGAGCCCGACGGCGGCGACCAGCCCGACGAGGGCCCGGGCGAGGCGACCGACGCCGACCCCTCGGGCCCGGCCCCGAGCTCGACGTCGTCCGACGACCAGCCCCCGACCGGGCCCCAGTCGTCCGCCGACCCGACCCCCGACTCCCCGGACGAGTCGGCGGAGGCCTCCGAGTCACCCCCTTCGCCCCCGGCCGGCACCCAGCCGACCCCCGCCGGCACCGCCGCGGCCACCGAGCCCTACCGGGCCCGCCGCCTCGAGCTCACCGGCGTCGGCGCCGGCCCGACCGGTCGCCGCTCCCCCGCGCTCACCCCCCGCGGGCGGGTCGTCGGCACCCACCCGGCCGGGCACGAGCCCGCCGGGTCGCCGGTGCACCTGACCGCCACCCTTCGTGCCTCCGCCGCCCGCCGCGCGGCCCGCACCGGGCCCGCCCGGGTGACCGGCGACGACCTGCGCCACGCCGTGACCCGCGGCCGCGAGGCCAACCTCGTCCTCCTCGCCGTCGACGCCTCCGGCTCCATGGCCGCGCGCAAGCGGATGGGCGAGGTCAAGACCGCCGTCCTCTCGCTCCTGCTCGACGCCTACCAGCGGCGCGACCGGGTGGGTCTGGTGACCTTCCGCGGGACCGGCGCGGAGCTGGCGCTGCCGCCCACCTCGTCCGTCGACGCCGCCGCCGCGCGCCTCGCCGAGATGCCGCACGGCGGACGGACCCCGCTCGCCGAGGGCCTGACCGAGATCGCCAGAGTCGTTGCGAGAGAGCGCATCCGCGACCGCGACCAGCGCGCCCTCGTCGTCCTCGTCACTGATGGCCGGGCCACCGCGGGCCCCGATGCCCTCGCCCGGGCCCAGGCCATCGCCGACGCCTGGGGGCACACGGCGGAGACCGTCGTCGTCGACTGCGAGTCGGGCCGCTTCCGCATGGGCCTGGCCGCCGACCTCGCCCACCGCATGGGCGCCGAGCACATCGCCCTCGAGCAGGTCGCCGCGAGCGGCCTCGTCGAGATCGTCACCGACCGCACCGCCTCCCGAAGGAGCGCCGCCTGATGGCCCAGGGACAGACCCCCGTCACCCCGAAGGACGGGCTGACCACGCGGCAGCGCCGCAACCGCTCGCTCGTCGTCGTCCACGGCGGCACCGGCAAGGGCAAGTCGACGGCGGCCTTCGGCCTCGGCCTGCGCGGGTGGAACCAGGGCTGGTCGATCGGCGTCTTCCAGTTCGTCAAGTCCGCGAAGTGGCGCGTCGGCGAGGAGGAGGTCTACACGACCCTCGGCCGGGTCCACGAGGAGACCGGCGAAGGGGGCCCCGTCGAGTGGCACAAGATGGGCTCCGGCTGGTCCTGGTCGCGCAAGGCGGGGACCGAGGAGGACCACGCGGCCGACGCCCGTGAGGGCTGGGCGGAGATCAAGCGGCGGCTCGCCGCCGAGACGCACACCGTCTACATCCTCGACGAGTTCACCTATGTCATGAAGTGGGGTTGGGTCGAGCTCGACGACGTCATCGACACGCTGACCACCCGGCCCGGCTACCAGCACGTGATCATCACCGGCCGCGACCCGCACCCGCGCCTGCTCGAGATCGCCGACGTCGCGACCGAGATGACCAAGGTCAAGCACCCCTTCGACCAGGGGCAGAAGGGCCAGAAGGGCATCGAGTGGTGACGGCCCTCCCCCGGGTGCTCGTCGCGGCGCCGGCGTCGGGCCACGGCAAGACGACGATCGCCGTGGGGATCATGGCCGCCCTCGCCCGCCGCGGTCTGACCGTCGCGCCGGCCAAGGTCGGCCCGGACTACATCGACCCCGGCTACCACGCCCTGGCGACCGGCCGCCCGAGCCGCACCCTCGACCCGTGGCTCGTGGGCGAAGGGAGGGTCGCTCCCCTCCTCGCCCGCGGCGCCACCCACCCGACCCTCGCGGACGTCGCGGTCCTCGAGGGCGTCATGGGCCTCATGGACGGACGGCTCGGGGGCGACGGCTTCGCCTCCAGCGCGCACGTCGCCACCCTGACCCGCACGCCCATCGTCCTCGTCGTCGACATCAGCTCGACCTCACGCACCGTCGCCGCCACCGTGCACGGCCTCGCGACGATCGACCCCGAGCTCGACGTCGTGGGTGTCGTGCTCAACAAGGCCGGCACCCCGCGCCACGGCGAGGAGGCCCGCCGGGCGGTCGAGGCCGTCGGCGTCCCCGTGTGGGGCGTGCTGCCCCGCGACGCCGCGATGCACGTGCCCTCGCGCCACCTCGGGCTCGTCCCCGCCGCCGAGCGCGGCGAGGCCGCAGCGACCCTCGACCACATCGCCGCCGTCGCCGAGGAGCACCTCGACCTCGACGCGCTGCTCGCGGCCTCCCGCACGGCCCCCGACCTCGATCTCGAGCCGTGGGCCCCTGCCGCCGCCCTCCCTTCGCTCCAGTCCCCGCTCCCCGAGGAGCGTGCTCTGCATTCGTCCCGACGGGAGGTCGTCGTGGCCGTCGCCGGGGGCCGCGCCTTCACCTTCCGCTACCCCGAGACGGTCGAGCTCCTCGAGGCCGCCGGCGCCCGGGTCGTCGAGCTCGACCCGGCCCGCGACGCCGCGCTGCCGGAGGGCACGAGCGGGCTCTACCTCGGCGGCGGCTTCCCCGAGGTGCACGCGCGCACCCTGGCGACCAACCGCCCTCTCGTGCACCAGATCCGCACCGCCATCGCGGCCGGCATGCCGACGATCGCCGAGTGCGCCGGCATGCTCTACCTCGCCGAGACCCTCGACGACCACCCGATGGTCGGCGCCCTGCCGGCCCGGGCCGCGATGGGCCGCCGCCTCACCCTCGGCTACCGCGAGGCGACCTCGCTCGTCGACTCCGTCCTCGGCCCGGCCGGGACCCGGGTCGCCGGCCACGAGTTCCACCGCACGGTGACCGATCCCCCCTTCGGCACGAGCGCGGCATGGGACCTCGGCGGCCGCACCGAGGGCTTCGCCCTCGACCCCGCCGGCACCGGTCGCGCGACCCTCGTCGCCTCCTACCTGCACACGCACTGGGCCGGCTCGCCCTCCGTGGCGGGGTCCTTCGTCGAGGCCGCTCGTGGCTGGGGCCACGACGCCCCGCGACCGGCTCAGCCCTTGAGTCGCGCCACCCCGGCCCGATCCACGTCCTTGGCAGACCCCCTTCGTCATCACGGGGACGCCGAGGTGTCGAGCGAGCTGGTGGACCTCGCCGTCAACGTGCGGCTCACCCAGCCGCCGGGGTGGCTCGCGGTGGCCCTCGCCGAGGAGCTGTCGACCGTCGCGGCCTACCCCGACCCGACCCGGGCACGGGATGCGATCGCCGCGCGGCACGGTGTGGCCCGCGACCAGGTGCTGCCGACGAGTGGTGGGGCCGAGGCCTTCACGCTGCTCGCGCGGGCGCTGACGCCGCGCGACGCGGTCGTCGTGCACCCGCAGTTCACCGAGCCCGAGGCCGCGCTGCGCGCCGCGGGGCACGAGGTGCGGCACGTCCTGCTGCGGCCGGAGGACGACTTCGCGCTCACGGCCGAGGCGCTCGGGCAGATCGGCGACGCCGACCTCGTCGCCGTCGGCAACCCGACCAACCCGACGGGCGTGCTCCACCCGGCAGCGACGCTGCGCTCGCTCGTGCGGCCCGGCCGGGTGGTCCTCGTCGACGAGGCCTTCATCGACTCCGTCCCCGGCGAGCGCGAGACGCTCCTGGCGGGCGACCTCACCGGCCTGCTCGTCGTGCGCTCGCTGACCAAGACCTGGGCCGTCGCCGGCATCCGCGCCGGCTACGTCGTCGGAGACGCCGAGCTCGTCGCGGCCCTGGCCGAGCACCAACCGCACTGGTCCGTGGGCTCCCTCGCGCTGCGCGTCATGATCGAGACCGCCACCCCAGCCGCACTCGTCGAGGCCGACCGGGCCGCCGAGGAGATCGCCGGGTGGCGGGCCCACCTCACGCGGGGGCTGCACACGCTGGGCATCCCGACCGCCGGCGGGGACGCCCCCTTCGTCCTGGCCCGGGTCGGCACGGGTGTCCGCGAGGCGCTGCGCGATGCCGGGTGGGCCGTGCGGCGAGGCGATACGTTCCCGGGGCTCGACACCGCATGGGTGCGGATCGCCGTCCGTGACCCCCACACCATCGACGGGTTGCTGAGAGAGCTGACCCACCTGCACCACCGGAGGACCGCATGACCGACGCCACCACCGCCACCGGGCGGGTCATCCTCGTCGGCGGAGGGCCGGGTGACCCCGGCCTGCTCACCGTCGCCGGACACGACGCGCTCGCGGCGGCCGACGTCGTCGTCACCGACCGCCTCGGTCCGGTCGCGGCGCTCGACGAGATCGCCCCGCAGGCCGAGATCGTCCACGTCGGCAAGATCCCCCGCGGCGAGTTCACCCCCCAGGAGCGGATCAACGAGCTGCTCGTCGAGCACGCCCGCGCCGGCCGGACCGTGGTGCGGCTCAAGGGCGGTGACGGTTACCTCTTCGGCCGCGGCGGCGAGGAGTGGAACCACTGCGTCGCCGCCGGCGTGCCCGTCGAGGCCGTGCCGGGCGTCTCCTCCGCCTTCTCCGTGCCGGCCCTCGCCGGCATCCCGGTGACCCACCGCGGCCTGTCCCAGGGCGTCGCGGTCGTCTCCGGGCACGTCGCCCCCGACGACCCGCGCAGCGAGGTCGACTGGGCGGCGCTGGCCACCTCGCGTCTGACGATCGTCATCCTCATGGGGGTCGCCACCCTCGGGGCGATCGCCGAGGCGCTCGTCGCGGCCGGCCTGTCCCCCGACACCCCCGCCGCGTGCATTGCCGACGGGGCCACCCCGCAGCAGCGCTCGGTGCGGGCGCCCCTGTCGCAGATCGCCTCCGCGGCCGACGAAGGGGGCTTCTCTCCCCCGGCCATCACGGTCGTCGGTGACGTCGTCGGCGCCCTTGACTCACCGGCCCCCACCTCGCCGTGAGCGCGTCCGAGGGGCTGCGCCTGGCCGTCGGGACCTTCACCCGGTCGCCGAGTGGCCGGGTGACGATCACGCCCGACACCGCGCGCACCGCGCTGCTCCTCGCGCCGCTCGCGGTCCTCCCCCTCGCGCTCCAGGTCGTCCTCGTCGGGCTCACCGTCGAGATCGGCGTGCCACCGCTCGTCGCCGCGGGCCTCGCCCTCGGCGTGCTCGCCCACGGCTCACGGGGCATGCACCTCGACGGCCTGGCCGACACGGTCGACGGCCTCGGTGCCGGCTGGGACCGCGAGCGAGCGCTCGAGATCATGCGGCGCGGCGACGTCGGCCCGATGGGGGCGGTCGCGCTCGTCGTCGTGCTGCTCGTGCAGGCCGGGGCGATCGCCGCTCTGCTCGGGTCCGGCTGGCGCGGGGCCCTCGTCGTCGGTGCAGCGGTCGTGGCGTCCCGGGCGGCTGCCGCCGCCGTCTGCGGTCGCGGGCAGCAGGCCGCGCCGGGCTCGAAGCTCGGGACGGCCTTCGTCGGGACCGTGCCCTTCGTCGGCGCCGCGCTCGTCGTGCTCGCCGTCGCTGCGCTCCTCGTGGCATCGGTGCTGCCGGTCGCCCTGCTGCTGGGGGGTCTGGGTGGCGGGAACTCCGCGTCCCCGTTCTGGATGGTCGCGCGGGCCGTGCTCGTGGCGGCAGTGGCCGCGCCCGTGGCCGTCTGGGCGGCGATCTCGCTCCGGGACACGGCTGTTCGCACCTTCGGCGGTGTGGGTGGCGACGTCATCGGGGCCGGTGTCGAGGTGGCTCTCACCGTGCTGCTCGTCCTGCTGACGGTGGCCTGGTGAGCATGCGCGTCCTCGTCACCGGCGGCGTCCGCTCGGGCAAATCACGGCACGCCGAGTCCCTCCTGCTGCCCCCGCACGTGCCCGAGGGCACGCCCGTCACCTATCTCGCGGCCGGCCCGCAGCGCGACGACGCCGACTGGGCGGATCGCGTGGCCGCGCACCGGCAGCGTCGACCGGCGACCTGGTCGACCGTCGAGAGCACGGACGCGGCGAGTGGCCTGTGGGAGGCCGAGGACCCGGTCCTGCTCGACTGCCTCGGCACCTGGCTGACCGCCCAGCTCGACGAGATCGGGGCCTGGGAGGCGCCCGAGCACCATTGGGTCCCGGCGCTCGAGCAGCGGGTCGACGATCTCGAGGCGGCCTGGCGAGCAGCCCCCCTCGTCGTGGCCGTGACCAACGAGGTCGGCTGGGGGCTGGTCTCGGAGCACCGCTCCGGACGGATCTTCGCCGACCGGCTCGGCTGGCTCAACCAGCGCATCGCCGCGTCCGCCGACCGGGTCGACCTCGTCGTCTCGGGGCAGGTGCTGACGATCAAGGGGGCCGGGTGAGCGACCCCGTTGCCATCGGCCTCTTCCTCGGGTGGGCGGCCGACCGGGCTCTCGGCGACCCACGACGAGGGCACCCCGTCGCGCTCTTCGGCACGTGGGCCGGCTGGGTCGAGACGCGCACCCATCGCGACTCCCGGGCCGCCGGTGTCCTCACCGAGGCGCTCGTGCTCGCGCCGCCGCTCGCCCTGGGGGTCGCCGCCACGCGCCTGCCCGGGCCGGCGCGTGCCCTTGCGACCGCGGCCCTGACCTGGGCGGCACTCGGTGGCACGAGCCTGGGTCGCGAAGGGCTGGCGGTGCACGACCTGCTCGCCTCCGACGACCTCCCCGGAGCGCGCACCCGGGTCCGCAACCTCGTCGGTCGGGTCACCGACGACCTCACCGCCGACGAGGTCGCCCGGGCCGCCGTCGAGTCCGTCGCGGAGAACACCTCCGACGCCGTCGTGGGCACGCTCGTCTGGGGTGCCGCGCTCGGCCCGCTCGGCGTCGTCCTCCACCGGACGGCCAACACCCTCGACGCGATGCACGGCCACCGCACGGCCCGCTATACCCGATTTGGTTGGGCCGCAGCCCGACTCGACGACCTGCTGGGCTGGGTCCCCGCCCGGGCCACCGTCCTCGCGACCGCTGCGGCCTCCCCCCTTCGTGCCGGTGAGGTGGTGCGCACGGCGTTGCGGGACGGGCGCGACCACCCCAGCCCCAATGCCGGTCCGGTCGAGGCCGGCTTCGCCGCGGCCCTGGGCCTGCGCCTCGGTGGGCGGACGGTCTACGCGAGCGGCGCCGAGGACCGGGTCGTCATGGGCTCCGGTCCTGCGCCCACCGTCGCGGACCTGCCGCGCGCCGTGCTCCTCGCCCGCCGGGTGGGTGTCGTCACGCTGGTCGCGGTCGTCGGGGCCCGCCTCGCGCTGAAGCGGTGAGGCCGGATCGGTCGCTACGGCCCTGACTCGTCCGGTGAATCACGCAATGTCTGATCCAGAGCACGAGTCAGGAGCGTAGGGACGCCAGGACCCACCTCGTGGCGGCGTCGGCATCGCTCGCCTCCGCGACGCCCGGCGCCCGCGCCGGGCGCGACACGACGACGACCGGCACCCCGAGGTGTCGGGACGCGTCGAGCTTGGCCTCGGTGTAGCGACCACCCGAGTCCTTGGTGAGCAGCACGGTGACGCCGTGCTCGCGCATGATCGCCTCCTCGTCGGCGACGGCGAAGGGCCCCCGCGAGCGCAGCACGGTCCAGGCCGCCGGCAGCGGCCGCTCCGCAGGCTCGACGAGCCGGACGAGCACCGGCCGGTCGGCCCAGGCGTCGATGTGGTGGTGCAGGGTCTGCCGCCCCGTCGTGACGAAGGGGGTGCCCCCCACCTCGTCCGCCGCCTCCCGGGCAGCCACGTGGTCGCCCACCCAGGTCCACGACGCGGCGTCCGGGTGCTGCGCCCAGCCGGGCCGGGCCAGCCGCAGCAGCGGCACCCCCAGTGACGAGCAGGCTTGTGCCGCATGGGCGCCCATCGTCGCGGCGAAGGGGTGGGTGGCGTCGACGACCGCGCTCACCTCGTGCCCTCGGAGCCAGTCGGTCAGGCCAGCGACCCCACCGAACCCGCCGATCCTCACCGGCCCGACCGGCAGCCGCGGCTGCGACACCCGGCCGGCGAGGGAGGAGGTGAGGGGCACCCCCTGCGCGTCCAGGCGGGCGGCGAGATCCCTCGCCTCGGCGGTCCCTCCGAGGATCAGCACGTGCGACATGGGCTCACCCTCCCACGCACAGGTTGCCCGCATACGGTCACCCCGTGCAGCACCTCCTCGACCGCCTCTCCCCCGCGAGCCCCGCACCCGAGCTCGCCGGGTGGACCCTCGTCGCCGTCCTCGCGCTCGGCTGCGTCGCGGCGACCTGGTGGCCGGCGTGGCGGGTGCTGCGGCTCGTCGTCACCCTCGTCCACGAACTCGGGCACGCCCTCGTCGGCGTGGCGTGCGGGCGACGCTTCACCGGCTTCGTCCTGCGCTCGGACATGTCCGGCCATGCCGTGACCGTGGGCCCCGCCAGCGGTGCGGGCGTGGTCGCGACGACCTGGGCCGGCTACCCGGCTCCGGGGATCGTCGGCACCCTGCTCGTGGGGCTCGCCACGGCCGGGTGGGCGGCCCCGACGCTCGCCCTCCTGCTCGTGGGGCTGCTCACCACCCTGACCCGGGTGCGCTCGGCGCTCACCGGACTCGTCGTCGTCGCAGTGCTCGCGGCGTGCGCCGCCCTGTGGTGGTGGCGCGACGATGCCCTGCAGCAGCAGGTCCTCGTCGGTGTGGGCCTGCTGCTCCTCGTGGGAGCCTGGCGCCACCTGGCGACGATGCTCGGCGGCATCGAGGCCCGCAGTGACCCGGGCTCGCTCGCCCGAACGACGGGCGTGCCTGCGGTGCTGTGGGTGGCGAGCTTCGCCCTGGTCCTCGCCGGCGCGACCTGGCTCGCCGCCAGCCGCCTCCTCGGTGCCGTGGGAGTCTGAGACATGTCCTCACCACTGCGTGCCGTCGGGCAGGCGCTGCTCGGTTCCTTCCTCGTCCTCGCGGGCGTGGCCCACCTGACCTTTGCCCGCACCGAGTTCCGGGCCCAGGTGCCGCCGTGGTTCCCCGCTGACGCCGACCTCGTCGTCCTCGTCTCGGGTGTCGTCGAGATCGCCGTCGGCGCGGCCCTGCTCCTTGTCTGGCGCCATCCCGCTCGCGCCGTGGTCGGCCTGGTGACAGCAGCGCTCTTCGTCGCGGTCTTCCCCGGCAACATCGCGCAGCTCACCGAGCACCGCGACGCCTTCGGGCTGACGAGCGACACCTCACGGGCGGTCCGGCTCCTCTTTCAGCCGGTGCTCGTCGTGTGGGCGGTGTGGAGCACCGGCGCCTGGCGCTGGTGGCGCCGGCGTCGGGTGCCCCCGCCCGAGCAGCACCCCTAGGCGGCGAGCCAGCCGTCGACGATCTCGAGGACGTCGATCAGCTCGTGCGCGACGCCATCGGGCTCGACGTCGACGGTCACCTGCTGGTCGGCCGGGATGTCGCTGTGCGGCACCCAGATCGCGCGCATCCCGACCTCCTGGGAGCCCAGCACGTCCTCGAAGAGCCGGTCGCCGACGTAGACGGCATTGGCCATCGGCACGCCGACGGCCGCGGCCGCGGCCTCGAAGGCTTCCCGGTGCGGCTTGACCACCTGGATCTCCGACGAGTAGACGTCGCCGTCGATGAGGTCGAGCACGCCGTCACGCTCGAAGATCTCGCGGTGGTAGTCCCCGCTCCAGATGGTGTTGGACAGCACCCCGACCTTGAGACCCCGAGCGCGCAGCCCCTCCCAGAGCGGCCGCACCTGCGGGTCGGTGTGGGTGTGCGGCTCCCAGAAGCGACGGTAGGCCGCGAGCGCGACGTGGTGCCGGTCGTGCTGTGGGTCGATGCCGGCCTTGCGCAGGATGTCGTCGAGGTGCGCGCCACGCTGCTCGTCGCGCACCTGCTGCCAGGCATCGGCCTCGACGGCGTGGATCCGCTCGGCGAGCTCGTGTGCGCGGTCGAGGTCCTCCTGCGGCACCTCGTCGGACTCGATCGGGATGCCGTGGACCTCCCGCGCGAAGACGCGCCACTGCTGGCCCAGGTCGATCGTGTGCCACGGGGTGAGCGTGCCGCCCCAGTCGAAGATCACCGCCTCGACGGGCCCGGCCTCGGGCCGCTCACGCACGGTGAGCGGGTGGCGCATCTCGTCGACGCTCACGCGCCGCCACGCACCTCGGCGAGCACGGCCTCGACGGCCTCCCCCACCGGCACCTCGCGGCGCTCACCGCTGCGGCGGTCCTTGACCTCGACGACCCCATCGGCCAGGCCCTTGCCGACGACGAGGATCGTCGGGACACCGATGAGCTCGGCGTCCTTGAACTTCACGCCCGGGCTCACCTTGCCGGCGCGGTCGTCGAAGAGGACGCGGACCCCCTTCGCCTCGAGCTGGGCCGACAGGTCACCGGCCGCGGTGAAGATCTCGTCGCTCTTGCCCGCGGCCACGACGTGCACGTCGAAGGGGGCGAGCTCGCGGGGCCACACCAGGCCCAGCTCGTCGTGGTTGTCCTCGGCGACGACACCCACCGCGCGGGTGACCCCGACGCCGTAGGAGCCCATCGTCACGGTGACGAGCTTGCCGTTCTCGTCGAGGACCTTCAGGCCCAGCGCCTCGGCGTACTTGGTGCCGAGCTGGAAGATGTGGCCCATCTCGACGCCGCGGGCGAGGGTCAGCGTGCCGGAGCCGGTCGGGCTCGGGTCGCCCTCGCGGATCTCGGCGGCCTGGATCGTGCCGTCGGCGGTGAAGTCACGGCCGTGCACGAGGTCGATGACGTGCTTGCCGTGCTCGTCGGCGCCGGTGACCCAGGCGCTGCCCTCGGCGATGCTCGGGTCGAGCAGGTAGCGAATGCCGGAGGACCGCTCGGACCCCAGGACGCCGGGGCCGATGTAACCCTTGGCCAGCTCGGGGTGGGCGGCGAAGTCGGCCTCGCCGAAGTCCTCGACCTCGGCCGGCGCCACCTGCGCCTCGAGGCGCTTGGCGTCGACCTCGCGGTCGCCGGGCACGCCGATGGCCAGCGGCTCGCGCCGCGGCTCGTCGTGCTCCTCGTCGGCGGGGTGGACGAGGGTCACGAGGACGTTCTTGAGGGTGTCGGCAGCCGTCCACTCGCGGCCGTCGGTGCGCGGATGCGCGGAGTTGAGAGCAGCGACGAGGGTCTCGATCGTCGGGGTGTCGGGGGTGTCCTCGACGTGCGCGGGACCGGCGGTCACCTCGACCGGCGGGGCCTGCGGCACGACGACGGCCTCGACATTGGCCGCGTAGCCGGAGGCGTCGCGCACGAAGGTGTCCTCACCATTGGGGCTGACCGCGAGGAACTCCTCGCTCGCGCTGCCACCCATGGCACCGGAGTCAGCGTGGACGATGACGTACTCGAACCCGAGCCGGTCGAAGATCTTGATGTAGGCGTCGCGGTGCGCGTCGTAGGCCTTCTGCAGGCCGGCGGCGTCGACGTCGAAGGAGTAGGAGTCCTTCATGATGAACTCGCGGCCGCGCAGCACGCCGGCGCGCGGGCGGGCCTCGTCGCGGTACTTCGTCTGGATCTGGAAGAGCGCGAGCGGCAGGTCCTTGTAGGAGGTGTACATGTCCTTGACCGCGAGGCAGAACATCTCCTCGTGGGTCGGTCCGAGGAGCATGTCGGCGTCCTTGCGGTCGACGAGCCGGAAGAGGTTGTCGCCGTACTCGGTCCACCGGTTGGTCGCCTCGTAGGGCTCCTTGGGCAGCAGCGCCGGGAAGGACAGCTCCTGGGATCCGATCGCCTCCATCTCCTCGCGCACGATCGCCTCGACCTTGCGCAGGACCTTCAGCCCCAGCGGCAGCCAGGTGTAGATGCCCGGCGCGGCGCGGCGGATGTAGCCGGCGCGCACGAGGAGCTTGTGGCCCGGCTGCTCCGCGTCAGCGGGGTCCTCCCGGAGGGTGCGGAGGAAGAGGGAGGACATGCGGGTGACCACGGACGGTGCTCCTGGCGGGTCGAAGGGGGTGTACCGCGTCAGGATATCCGCTCACCCATGAGCGCCGCCCCCGCAATACCGAGCTGTCGGGTCACGAGCCGCACCGCGGCCCGCTCGGCCCGGTCCGGCCGCGAGAGCGCGACGATCCACCGGGCGGAGGGCACGTCGACGAGCGGCACGAGGGCAAACTCGTCGGCCGAGCGGGTCGTGTAGCGCGGCAGCAGGGCCAGGCCCTCGCCGGCCGCCACGAGCGCGGCGACGAGGTGGTTGTCGCGGATGCGCAGCCGCCGGTGCAGCGGGCGGGCGCAGGTGGCCTCGATCCGCTGGAGGACGGTGTCGAAGGGGTAGTGCTCGGGCACGCAGATCCACGGCTCGTCGACGACGTCCTCGGGTCGCAGCGTGGCGCGAGCGGCGAGCGGGTGGTCCGGCGGCACGGCGACGTCGAGCGGCTCACGGGTGAGCACGGTGGCGACGAGTCCCTCGCTGCCGACCGGCACCTCGCTCGTCAGCGAGTGCGCGACGACGATGTCCGCGTCGGCCGCGGCCCGTGCGTAGTCGTGCTCGGCGAGGTCGAGGTCGTCGATGCTCAGCTCGACGTCGCTGTCGGAGAGCAGGACGAGCGCACCCGGCAGCAGGGCAGTCAGCCCGCTCGGGAGGCCGGCGACGCTCACCCGCCCGGTCGGCCGGCCACGGTGCTCGGACAGCCGTGAGTCCACGCGCGCGATCGCCGCGGCCACCTCGTCCGCGCCGTCGGCGAGCAGCTCGCCCGCCTCGGTGAGCCGCAGGCCCCGCCCGTGGGGTTCGACGAGCGGCGTGCCGGCGACCCGCTGGGCCGTGCGCAGCTGCTGCGACAACGCCGAGGGAGTCCGGTGCGTCGCCGCGGCGACGGCGGCAAGACTGCCTCGTTCGCGCAGGTCGCGCAGCAGCTCGAGGTGCCGGATGTCCATGCAGGCAGCCTAAAGGGAATCGTCATGATGATTCGCTTGTCCTGCATAGTCAGGTGACCGACGATCGTCGGGTGCCGATCCGCCACCGACTGCTCGCCGTCGTCGTCGCCGTCCTCTGGGGCGCCAACTTCATCGCCATCCACGCCTCGCTCGAGATCTTCCCGCCCTTCCTGTGCTCCGCGCTGCGCTTCACCCTCATGGCGATCCCGACGATCCTCTTCGTCCCCCGCCCCCAGGTGCCCACGCGCTGGCTCGTCGGCTACGGCATCGGCTTCGGCATCCTCCAGTTCGCCTTCCTCTACCTCGCGATGGACGCCGGCATGCCGACCGGTCTGGCCTCCCTCGTGCTGCAGAGCTCGGCGCCCTTCACCGTCGTCCTCGGTGCGGTCCTGCTCGGCGAGCGGCTGAGCGGCAGCGCCGCGAGCGGCGTGGCGGTCGCGGCCCTCGGTATGGCCGTCGTCGGCTCCCAGCGGCTCGACGCCGAGGCGGGACTTCTCCCCTTCGTCCTGACGCTCATGGCCGGCCTCGGCTGGGCCTTCGGCAACCTCGCCTCCCGCCTGGCCGCGGCACCGAAGCCGCTCCACCTGACGATGTGGATGACGGTGATCCCGCCGGTCCCGATGCTCGTCCTGTCGCTCCTCGTCGAGGGACCCGAGCGCATCGGCACCGCCCTAGCCGACTCCGTGACCGGCGCCGCGATCCCGGCCTGGCTCGGGCTCGCCTACACGACCCTCTTGGCCACCGTCGTCGGCTCGGGCATCTGGACCTGGCTCATGGCCCGGCACCCGTCGGGCACGGTCGCGCCCTTCTCCATGCTCGTGCCGGTGACCGGCCTGGCCCTCGCCTGGCTGCTCCTCGACGAGGTGCCCGCCCCGCTGGAGCTCGTCGGTGGCGCCCTCGTCGTGGGCGGCGTGCTGTGGGCCTCACGCCCCCGCCGGACCGAGGCGCTGCCGGAGCCCGTGCCGGAGCCGGCGGTCCCCGTGGGAAGGTGACGCCATGAGCGAGGACGTCATCCGCACCGTCGACGAGCTGCGTGACGTCGTCGGCCACCCGCTGCCCCGGACCCGCGACAAGGTCACCGACCGCCTCGACGAGGTCCACCGCCGGTGGCTGGAGCACACCCCCTTCGTCGTCCTGGCGACGGCCGGCAGCGAAGGTCGCACCGACGCCAGCCCCAAGGGAGACCCGCCCGGACAGCTCGTGCACGTCATCGACGAGCGCACCGTCGCCCTCGCCGAGCGCCCGGGCAACCGGCGCGTCGACGGCTACCTCAACGTGCTGGACAACCCGCACGCCGGGCTCGTGTGCATCATCCCGGGGCGCGGCGACACCCTGCGGATCAACGGCCGGGCCCGACTCGTGCGCGATGCCCCGTGGTTCGACGAGATGGTCGTCAAGGGGCACCGCCCGCTGCTCGCCCTCGTCATCGACGTCGAGGAGGTCTTCTTCCACTGCGCCAAGGCCTTCATGCGCAGTCGCATGTGGCACCCGGAGGACTGGGACCCGACGGCGGTCTCCTCCCGCGCCGAGATCGCCCAGCTGCTCGAGCGACCCGACGAGACGATCGAGGCCCTGGAGGAGTACTACGGCTCGCAGTACTCGACCGGCCTCTACTGAAGCGCGGCCACCAGCTCGGGCAGCACCTGCGCGGCGGTGCCGCGCACGACGTGGTGGCACATGTCGGAGATCTCGGTGTCGACGGGGTTGACCTCCACGACCGTCGCGCCCTCGGCCCGCGCCATCGCCGGGTAGCCCGCGGCCGGGTAGACGATGCCGGAGGTGCCGATGACGAGGACCACGTCGCCCGGCTCGAGGGCCTCGATGGCCGCCTCGGTCGCGGCGACGGCGTCGTCCGGCAGGACCTCACCGAACCACACGACACCGGGACGCACGTCCCCTTCGCACTGCGGGCAGGTCGGCGGGTCGATGCGCTCGGTCGGCTCCGCGGGCAGGTCGAGGTCACCGTCGTAGGGGGGTCTCGCAGTCGCTGCACCGCAGCGCGAAGATCGACCCGTGCAGGTGCGCGGCGACGGCCGAGCCGGCGCGCTCGTGGAGGTCATCGACGTTCTGCGTCGAGATCGTCACCTCACGCAGGCCGGCGAGCTCGGCGAGCGCCCGGTGACCGTCGTTGGGCTCGACGCCGCGGACCAGCTGCATCCGCCACGCGTACCAGGCCCAGACGAAGGGAGGATCCAACCGGAAGGCCTCGGCCGTCGCCAGCTGGCTCGGGTCGAACTCCTCCCACAGCCCGGTCTGGGCATCACGGAAGGTCGGCACGCCCGACTCGGCGCTCATCCCGGCCCCGGAGAGGACGAGGACGCGGCGGGCGCCGCGCACAGCGTCGACCACCTTGTCGGGAATCGTCATGGACTCGGTCTCGACGTCGGTCATGATCCCTCCGAGATGGTCGGCTGCTCGTACTGGGCACGGGTGCCGTGGCCCCGGAAGCCGAGTCGTTCGTAGAGCGAGCGGGCGGGGTTGTCGCAGCCGACGGCCAGCCAGACCTCGTCGGCACCGGCCCGCTGGAGGGCCGTGAGCGAGCGGGCGACGAGGTGGGCGCCGAGCCGGTGGCCGCGCCACTCGGGGACGACCCCGACCTCCTCGATCCACCCGTCGGAGAGGGTGACGAAGCCGGCGACGTGGCCGCTGCGGTCCATCGCGACCCGCGAGTCCTCCGGCTGGAAGCCGCGCTGCTCGCGCAGCCACCGACCCCAGGCACGGGAGCTGCCGGCGGTGTAGCCGGGCCGGTCACCGAAGGAGGCGGCGTAGGCGTGGCGGAAGGCCTCGGAGGTGTCGTCGGTGAAGGGTAGGGTCACGATGTCCTCGGGACGCCGGACGAAGGGGACCGAGCGCAGGCTGTGCCGCATGATCGACTCCGCGAAGCCGCGGTGCAGACCGAGCTCGGCGAAGAGGGTCTCCGCCTCGGGGCTCACCGAGTCCAGGACGAAGCGCACCGGGCCCACCGAGTGGCCGATGACCCAGTCGGCGATCTCCTGCCCGATCCCCTGCCCCATGGCGGCGGGGTCGATCAGGCCGGTCGCCGTCCGAGAGCCGTCGGCACTGATGCCGATGGCGGCCGCCGCGACGATGTCACCGAGCTCGTCCCGCCCGCAGATCGACAGGTCGGTGAGGTAGCCGTCGCGCAGGTGCTGCGGGTCGGCGAGGTCGGGCAGCCCGCCGTCGCGGTCGAGGCAGGCCTGCCCGAGGCGGACGAGCGAGGCGACGTCCTCCTCCGTCGTGGGCGACCACTCGAGCGTGCTCATCGTCAGCCGCCCCGGGCGGCGCGCAGCGCCGTGCGCACCAGGGGCCACTGGAGCGGCAGCCGGGCCAGCGTCCCGGCGAAGAAACCGACCGCCTGCGGCGTGCCCTTGCGCCGTGCCCGACGCCCGTGGTCGACGCTCATCTGGACATTGGCCGGCAGCACCCCGAGAAGGAGCGCCGCGCTGGCCCAGCCGGCGGCCGGGCGCGTCGCCGGCACGAGCAGCCCTGCACCGCAGGCGATCTCGGCGACCCCTGAGGCGAGGACGAGCTCTCTGGCCCGCCCGCGCAGGGGCGCGGGGATGATCGGCTCGTAGACCTCGGGGCGCACGAGGTGCAGCACCCCACCGCCCACGAGGAGGACAGCCAGGCCGGTCGTGGGCAGGTCGGTTCGGGTCATCAGGTCTCGTCTCCCTCTCAGAGGATCTGTCGCAGGTTGACCCGCGACAGGTCGAGCAGCTCGTCGCCGCGTCCGGACATCACGGTACGCAAGGCGTAGAGGGTGAAGCCCTTGACCTGCTCGGCGGAGATCGCCGGCGGGATCGTCAGCTCCTGGCGTTCGGTGACGACGTCGACGAGCGCCGGGCCGTCGTGGGCGAAGGCCTCGCGCAGGCTCGTCTCGAGATCGGCGGCCTCGGTGACCCGCCAGCCCGTGATGCCGCAGGCCTCGGCGACCTGCGAGAAGTCGGGATTGTGCAGGTCGGTGCCGAAGCCGGGCAGGCCGGCGGCCTTCATCTCGAGCTCGACGAAGTTGAGCGAGGAGTTGTTGAGCACGACGATCTTGATCGGCAGGTCGTGCTGGCGCACGGTGAGCAGCTCGCCCATGAGCATCGCCAGGCCACCGTCACCGCTCAGCGTGACGACCTGCCGCTCGGGCTGCGCGAGCTGCGCGCCGACGGCCTGCGGCACGGCATTGGCCATCGACCCGTGGATGAAGGAGCCGATGAGTCGCCGGTCACCGCGGCACTCGAGGTAGCGCGCGGCGTAGACGACGGGCGAGCCGACGTCGGGGATGAAGACGGCGTCGTCGGCGGCGATCTCATCGACGAGCCGAGCGAGGTACTGGGGGTGGATCGCCTCGTGCTTGCGGCCCCCGAGCAGTCCCTTCTTGGGCGGCTCGGCGAGCTCGTCGAGCTTGTCGCGCGTCTTGCGGTAGTGCTTGACCGAGTCCTCGAGGTGCTTGCGGTCGCGGGCCGACTGCAGCAGCGGCAGCAGGGCCCGGATCGTGTCGCCGACATCGCCGACGAGCCCGAGGTCGAGCGGCACCCGCCGCCCGAGGTGCTCGCCCCTGGTGTCCACCTGGATGAAGCGCGCGCCCTCCGGGTAGAACTGCCGGTAGGGGAAGTCGGTGCCGAGCATGAGCACGGTCTCGGCCTCCTCCATCGCCCGGTAGCCGGAGGCGAAACCGAGCAGGCCGGTCAGGCCGACGTCGAAGGGGTTGTCTCCCTCGATGTCCTGCTTGGAGCGAAGGGTGTGCACCACCGGTGCAGCGAGCAGGTCCGCGAGGGCGAGGACGTCGTCCTTCGCTCCTGCTGCCCCGGCCCCGACGAGCAGGGTGGTGCGCTTCGACGCGCCGAGCAGCTGCGCGGCCCGCTCGAGCTGGTCTGGGGCGGGGACGATCCGCGCGCGGGCCCGCTCGACGACGGTCACCCGCTCGTCGGCGGCCTCGGTCTGGGCGACGTCACCGGGGACGACGAGCACGGCGACCCCGCGCTCCTGGATCGCCGCGCGCATCGCGGTCTCGAGCATCCGTGGCATCTGCGAGGCGTCGGTGACCATCTCGGCCCAGACGCTGCACTCGCGGAAGAGCTCCTGCGGGTGGGTCTCCTGGAAGTAGCCGCTGCCGATCTCGGAGCTCGGGATCTGGGCCGCGATGGCGAGCACGGGCACCCGGCTGCGCTGTGCGTCGAAGAGACCGTTGATGAGGTGGAGGTTGCCCGGGCCACAGCTGCCGAGGACGACGGCCAGGTCGCCGGTGAGCTCGGCGTCGGCCGCGGCGGCGAAGGCCGCGGACTCCTCGTGGCGCACCAGTCGCCAGGCGATCGAGCCGTCACGACGCATGGCCTCGGTGAAGCCGTTGAGCGAGTCACCCGGCACGCCGTAGGCGCGGGTGACCCCGTTGGCCTTCAGGGTCGCGATGACGTTGTCGGCGATGGTGCTCATGCGCAGCTCCTTGTTCGGGAACAGTCGGTGATGCCCACGCTAGTGCCCGGTGGCAGAGTAGGGCGCATCGTCCCCGATCGAAGGGAGCGCACCGATGCGCGCCGTGTACGCCGAGAGCATCAACAGCAAGGACCCGCTGGCCGGGCTCGTCGTCGGGGAGCGCCCCGACCCACAGGCGCCGGAGGACTGGGCTCGAGTCACCGTCAAGGCCGCCGCGCTCAACCACCACGACGTGTGGTCGCTGCGGGGTCAGGGGCTCAAGGCCGACGCGCTGCCGATGATCCTCGGCTGCGATGCCGCGGGCCTTGACGAGGAGGGCAACGAGGTCGTCGTCCACGCCGTGATCAACGACCCCGGCTTCACCGGCGCCGACGAGACGACCGACCCGCGACGCTCGCTGCTCTCCGAGCGCTACCAGGGCACCTTCGCCGAGACCGTGGTCGTCCCCCGGCGCAACCTCGTGCCCAAGCCCGAGGGGTTGAGCATGGTCGAGGCGGCCTGCCTGCCGACCGCGTGGCTCACGGCCTACCGCATGCTCTTCGTCCGGGGTGGCCTGCGTCCCGGCGAGTCGGTACTCGTCCAGGGCGTCGGCGGCGGCGTCTCGACCGCGCTCATCACCCTGGCGCGGGCCGCCGGCCTGCGGGTCTACGCGACCTCGCGCAGCGAGGACAAGCGGGCGCGGGCCCTCGAGATCGGCGCGCACGAGGTCTTCGCGTCCGGCGAACGCCTGCCGGTCAAGGCCGACGCCGTCATGGAGACCGTCGGGCGCGCCACGTGGGAGCACTCGGTGCGCTCCCTTCGACCCGGCGGCCGGATCGTCATCTCGGGCACGACGAGCGGCCCGCAGGTCGACGACGCGATGCTCACCCACGTCTTCTTCCTCCAGCTGAGCGTCATCGGCTCGACGATGGGCACCCGCGACGAGCTCGACGCTCTCGTGCAGCTGCTGCACTCGACCGGCACGCGCCCGCTCGTCCACGCCGAGCTCCCGCTGGAGCGGGCGCGTGAGGGCTTCGAGCAGATGGTCGCGGGCGACCAGGTCGGCAAGATCGTCTTCACCCTCTGAGGCTCTAGAAGAGGATCGTCGAAAAGGTCCCGAGCCGCTCCATGCCGATGCGCCGGTAGGTCGCGAGCGCCGGCGCGTTGAAGTCGTTGACGTAGAGCGTGGCGAAGGGGGCGTGGTCGAGCATCGCCTGCTCGAGCGTCGACGCCATGAAGCCGGCGGCCAGGCCTTGCCCGCGCAGCTCGGGCGCGACCCAGACCCCCTGGATCTGCATCGCTCCGAGCCCGACTGAGCCGACGTCGGCCTTGAAGATCACCCGACCGCGCTCGATGACGACATAGGTGCGCCCGGCGCGGATGAGCCGCCAGATCGAGTCGCGGTAGAAGGAGGGGTTGCCGGTGTAGGGCCGGTAGCCGATCTCGGCGGTGAACATGTGTTCGGCGGCGGGCAGGACGAGGTCGACCTCGTCGACGGTCGCCGGGCGTACGCGGGGGTCGAGCGGCACCCCGAGCTGCGACGGCGGCGTGTGCGTGCCCATGAGCGGCTGCTCGGCCCGCACCGCCCGGGGCCTGGGGAAGTCGTGCTGGGTCGCCCCCCACAGGCCGGCGACCTCGGTGCGCGGCCCGAGGAAGGAGGCGCAGCGTCGGCGCACCTTGCGCACCTGCGCCGCCAGGTGGCTCCAGCTCGCGTCGGAGGTGCCGACGGGCACGACATTGGCGATGGTCCACACGAGCCCCTCGAGCCGGCCGTCCTCGAACCACCCGTAGGCGGCGGTCGACCCGGCGCCCAGCCCCCCGTCGAGGATCCGGCTCGCGACGAAGACATTGGCCGCGGGGTCGCGGGCGCACAGGTCGAGGGCGGCATCGACGTCGTCGACGCCGAGCAGCCGGGTGGGGTTGCGGGTCCGCAGCACCCCGCCAGCCTACGGCTCAGCCGACCGTGACGGTGGCCCCCGCGTCCTCGCCGTCGACGGGCTCGCCCATCTCCTCGGCGATGCGCATGGCCTCCTCGATGAGCGTCTCGACGATCTGGCTCTCGGGGACGGTCTTGATGACCTCGCCCTTAACGAAGATCTGGCCCTTGCCGTTGCCCGAGGCGACCCCGAGGTCGGCCTCGCGGGCCTCGCCGGGGCCGTTGACGACGCAGCCCATGACGGCGACGCGAAGGGGGACAGTCATCCCGTCGAGCCCGGCGGTGACCTCGTCGGCGAGCTTGTAGACGTCGACCTGGGCGCGGCCGCAGCTCGGGCAGGAGACGATCTCGAGCTTGCGCGGACGCAGGCCGAGCGACTGCAGGATCTGCTGGCCGACCTTGATCTCCTCGACCGGCGGGGCCGAGAGGGAGACGCGGATGGTGTCGCCGATCCCCTTCGACAGCAGGGCGCCGAAGGCCGTCGCCGACTTGATCGTGCCCTGGAAGGCGGGGCCGGCCTCGGTGACACCGAGGTGCAGCGGCCAGTCGCCGGCCTCGGCGAGCAGCTCGTAGGCCCGGACCATGGTCACGGGGTCGTTGTGCTTGACCGAGATCTTGAAGTCGTGGAAGTCGTGCTCCTCGAAGAGGCTGGCCTCCCAGACGGCCGACTCGACGAGCGCCTCGGGCGTGGCCTTGCCGTACTTCTCGAGCAGTCGCTTGTCGAGGCTGCCGGCATTGACGCCGATGCGGATCGAGGTGCCGTGGTCCTTGGCCGCCTTGGCGATCTCCTTGACCTGGTCGTCGAACTTGCGGATGTTGCCGGGGTTGACCCGGACCGCGGCGCAGCCGGCCTCGATCGCCTGGAAGACGTACTTGGGCTGGAAGTGGATGTCGGCGATGACCGGGATCTGGCTGTGCTGGGCGATCTCGGCGAGCGCGTCGGCGTCGTCCTGGCTCGGGCAGGCCACGCGCACGATGTCGCAGCCGGCGGCGGTGAGCTCGGCGATCTGCTGCAGCGTGGTGTTGACGTCGGAGGTGAGCGTCGTCGTCATCGACTGCACCGAGATCGGCGACTCACTACCGACGCCGACCGACCCCACCTTGATCTGCCGGGTCTGGCGACGGGGCGCGAGCACGGGGGCCGGGGCCTTGGGCATACCGAGGGAGACGCTCATGCACCCATTATGCGACCTCGAGGCTGGACATCCCCTGTGCCCCGCGCGTGAAGGTGCAAGGACGCCCAGACCACACCCGCCGGTGGAGGTACGCAGGCTGTCCACGACTGAAGCCTCGACACCGCGCACTGGGCCGGAGAACTCAAGCGATGCGCGCATCGCTCGGCAGCGTCGGGGTCACCTGGCGGCGTTGGCGCCACCCGGTTGCCCGGAGAAGGGGGACCGGATGACATCAACGCCGACAGGCTCACCGAGGACTCCTCCGGGTCCCGCCGCTGGCGCGTCAGGTCAGCTTCACCGGCTTGACGATGTCGGCGTAGACCAGCAGCAGGGTCATGCCGATGAAGGCCAGCGCGACGACATAGGCCAGTGGCAGCGCCTTGGCGACGTCGACCGGGCCGGGGTCGGGCAGACCCCGCAGCTTCGCCCACACCTTCTTGACCGCCTCCCACAGGGCGCCGGCCACGTGGCCGCCGTCGAGCGGGAGCAGGGGCACGGTGTTGAAGGCGAAGAGCACGAGGTTGAGCGAGCCGAGCAGGCTGAGCAGCAGGATCGCCTTGTCGCTCGTGTCGCCGAAGACGTCGGAGCTGGCCACCTCACCGGCGACCCGGCCCACGCCGACGACCGACATCGGCCCCTCGGGGTCGCGCTCACCGCTGCCGAAGGCCGCCTCCGCGACGCCGACGAGCTTTTGCGGGATGCGCACGAGCAGGCTGTAGGTCTGGCCGAGCTGCTCGGCGAAGAGCCCGGGCACGGCGGTGATCGGTTGCTGCTGCATCTCCTGGCTGCCGGTGGCGCCGAGGAAGCCGGCGCGCTCGGTGCGCACCTGCCCGGTCGCGTCGGTCTCGGCGCGGCCGTTGTCGTCGTAGACCGGCATGTCGAGCACGATCGGGTCGGCCTCGAGGGTGCGGGTCGAGCCGCCGCGGTCGACGGTCATCGTCAGGGGCTTGTCGAGGTTGGCGCGGATCGCGGTGCGCACGTCGGTCCACGTCGAGACCTGCGTGCCGTTGATCGAGGTGATCGTGTCGCCGGGCCTGAGCCCGGCCTCGTTGGCCGGGGCGACGGGCATGTCGTCGGTGCACTCGGTCGCCGCGGTCTGGCCCATCTCCTTGATGTCGACGCACTCGTTGACCGCCGAGACGGTCGTCGTCGTCACGGCCAGGCCGTTCACCGTCCAGATGCCGCCGAGGACGACGAGGGCGATGAGCAGGTTCATCACCGGGCCGCCCATCATGATGACGATCCGCTTCCAGATCGGCAGCTGGTAGAACATCCGGCCCTCGTCCTCGGGGCGAACCTCCTCGAAGCTCTGCTGCCGGGCCTCGTCGACGAGCTGGCTCATCCGCCCGGTGCTCGTGGTGCGCACCCGCCCGTCCTTGGCCGGCGGGAACATCCCGATCATCCGGATGTAGCCGCCCAGGGGGATCGCCTTGATGCCGTACTCGGTCTCACCGCGGCGGCGCGACCAGACCGTCGGGCCGAAGCCGACCATGTACTGCGGCACCCGCAGACCGAACTTCTTGGCCGGGACCAGGTGGCCGATCTCGTGCAACGCGATCGACAGCGCGATGCCGATGACGGCAAGCAGGACCCCCAGCAGATAGAGCATGCCCCGATCGTCTCACGCGGTCCTGAGCAGCCCGGCCGCCTCGTCGCGAGCCCAGGCGTCGGCCGCGAGCACGCCCTCGACCGTGTGCGCGTCGAAGCGCGCGTCGTCGTGCCGTTGCAGCACCTGCTCGATCGTGTCGACGATGTCGGTGAAGCGCGCCGCCCCGTCGTGGAAGGCGTCGACGCCGACCTCGTTGGCCGCGTTGTAGACGGCCGGGTGCGTCCCGCCGGCGGCGCCGACCTGCTGGGCGAGCCGCACCGCCGGGAAGGCCTCGTCGTCGAGCGGCTCGAAGCGCCAGTCCTGCGCCTGCGTCCAGTCGACGGGCGTCTCGACGTCGGTGAGCCGCTCCGGCCACGACAGCCCGAGCGCGATGGGCGCGAGCATCGTCGGCAGCCCGAGCTGGGCGATGACGGCCCCGTCGTGGAACTCCACCATCGAGTGGATGATCTGCTGCGGGTGGACGACGGCCTCGATCCGCTCCATCGGCACGTCGAAGAGCAGGTGCGCCTCGATGAGCTCGAGCCCCTTGTTGACGAGCGTGGCGCTGTTGGTCGTGATGACCCGTCCCATCGCGAAGTTGGGGTGCTTGAGCGCCTGCGCGGGCGTCACCTCGCGCAGCGCCGCGCGGTCCAGCCCGCGGAAGGGCCCACCGCTCGCGGTGACGACGAGCTTGCGCACCTCGTCGGCCCGGCCGGAGCGCAGCGCCTGGGCGATCGCGGAGTGCTCGGAGTCGACCGGCACGATCTGCTCGGGCGCGGCGACGTCCTTGACGATCGGGCCGCCGATGATCAGCGACTCCTTGTTGGCCAGCGCCAGGCGGGCCCCGGAGCGCAGCGCCGCCAGCGTCGGCCGCAGCCCGATCGCTCCGGTGATGCCGTTGAGCACGACGTCGGTCGGGGCACCGGCGGCGATCGTCGCGGCCTCCTCCCCCACGACGACCTCGGGGACATAGCCGGTGACCCCGGCGTCCTCCGCGGCCGCAGCGATCGCCGCGGCCAGCTTCTCGCGGGTGCCGCCGGCCGCCGCCACGAGCGAAGGGCGATGACGTGCCGCCTGCTCGGCGAGCAGCCGCGTGTTGGCACCACCGGCGAGCACCTCCACCTCGAAGCGCTCGGGGTGGGCAGCGATGACCTGCAGGCCCTGCGTGCCGATGGACCCGGTGGAGCCGAGCAGGGTGACGCGCGTGCTCACGCGCGCTCCTCCCGACGGCTGGACTCGATGGCCTCGCGTCGGGCGAGCCGGTGGGCCCGGCGGATCTCGGCCTCGCGGAAGCGCCGCTGCTCCTCGGGGGTCTTGATGTTCAGCTCGGGGACGTGACGGGTCCCCCCTTCGGCATCGACGGCGACGAAGACGAGGTAGGCGCTCGCGACGTGGACGCGGTCGGTGACAGCGTCCCAGCGGTCGACCTCGGCCCGCACGCCGACCTCCATCGAGGAAGTGCCGGCCCAGTTGACCTGCGCGCTCACGTGGAGCACGTCGCCCACGCGCACGGGGTTGAGGAAGGCCATCTCGTCCATCGCCGCCGTGACGGCCGGACCCTGCGCGAAGCGGTTGGCCGATACGCCGGCGGTGTCGTCGACCATCTTCATGATGTTGCCGCCGTGCACATTGCCCAGGAGGTTGGCCTCGGCCTGGGACATGACGCGGGAGAGGGTGATGCGGGTGTCGGTGGGTGTCGTCACCGCGCCATCATCCCCCACGTTGGTCGAGGTGCGAGGCCGCCCGCGGCCGAGCCTCGAGACCCGGCGAGCGGTCTCGAGGGCCTCGCTGGCGCTCGGCCACCTCGACCAGCGGAAGGACCCCTCAGCGATCGGCCACCACGATGCTCAGGTCCGGGTACTCGTCGTCGAGGTCGCCGAGCACGTCGAGCACGCCCGGGTCGGCGCCGCCGTGACCGGGGCGCCACACGAGCGTCCACGGCCCGTCGTGCCGGTCGGCGACGTCGCGCAGGCAGTCCATGAGGGCGTCGAGGTTGCGCCCGAAGTGCTCGGGCAGCACGAGCGCCTCGGCGAAGCGGTCGTAGGTCTCCTCCCGCCCGGACCCGCCGTCGACGAGGTGGACGTGGTCGGTGCCGGTGACCGCGCGGGCGAGCAGCCCGTCGACCCCCGCGGCCTCGATGTGGATCACTGCCCCTCCTCGATCTGGGCGAAGCTCGCGTAGTGGTCGTCCGTGTAGTAGCGGTCGCCGTCCTGCCCCCCGACGATCCGCCGCGCGCCGCGGTCGTCCTCGCCGGGCGTCGGCACCGTGTACTCGCGGTAGTAGCCCTGCGACTGGTCGGGCAGGATCCCCTCGCGGTTGCCGAAGGTGATGCCGTCGCGGTCGTAGGGGAAGGGGCCGTCGGAGCGGATCAGCTCGAGCGTCTCCCGGCCCTCCGGCGGCAGCTGCGACTCGGCGATCGTGTCCAGCCCGGATTCGGGCGTGGAGCCCGACTCCGTTGTGCCCGAAGGGGGTTCCCCCGCCTCGGTCTGCGAGGTCGCCGACGTCGCGGCGGAGGTGGTCGACCCGCCGGGCGAGGAGTCGCCCCCGGTGCCGCCGGTGATGACGATCCAGGCGGCGAGCAGGATCAGCAGGACTCCCCCGGCGAGCTGCAGCCGGGTGCGCCAGGTCTTCGACACGGTCAGAGCGCCAGGCCGACGTACTTGGTCTCGAGGTACTCCTCGATGCCCTCGAATCCCCCTTCGCGGCCGAAGCCGGAGTGCTTGACCCCGCCGAAGGGGGCCGAGGGGTTGGAGACGATGCCCTGGTTGATCCCGACCATGCCGAACTCGAGCGCCTCGGCGACCCGGATGGTGCGAGAGGTGTTCTCGGTGAAGACGTAGGCGACGAGGCCGTACTCGGTGGAGTTGGCCAGGCGCACGGCCTCCTCCTCGGTGCTGAAGGTCGTGATCGGGGCGACCGGGCCGAAGATCTCCTCGGTGAGCACGCGGGCGCTCGCCGGGACGTCGGTGAGGACGGTCGGTGGGTAGAACCAGCCCTTGCCCGAGGGCACCTCGCCGCCGACGAGGGCGCGGGCGCCCTGCGAGACCGCGTCGTCGACGAGCTCGGCGACGCCGGTGCGCGCCTTCTCGGTGATGAGCGGGCCGACGTCGACCCCCTTCGTCGTGCCCTTGCCCATGGTCAGGGCGCCCATGCGGTCGGCCAGGGCCGCGGCGAAGTCGGCGGCGACCGACTCGTGGACGATGAAGCGGTTGGCGGCGGTGCAGGCCTCGCCGATGTTGCGCATCTTGGCGAGCATCGCGCCCTCGACGGCGCGCTCGAGGTCGGCGTCCTCGAAGACGACGAAGGGGGCATTGCCCCCGAGCTCCATCGAGGTGCGCAGCAGCTGCTCGGAGGACTGCTCGACGAGCTTCTTGCCGACGGGGGTGGAGCCGGTGAAGGTCAGCTTGCGCAGGCGCGGGTCGCGGATGATCGGCTCGCTCACCTCGCCGGAGGAGGTCGTCGGCACGACGTTGAGCACGCCGGCGGGCAGGCCGACCTCCTCGAGGAGGCGGGCCAGGGCGAGCATCGTCAGCGGCGTCTCGTGGGCCGGCTTGACGACGGTGGTGCAGCCGGCGGCGATCGCGGGGCCGATCTTGCGGGTGCCCATGGCGAGCGGGAAGTTCCACGGCGTGATGGCGAAGACCGGCCCGACGGGCTGCTTCATCGTCATCAGGCGGGTGCCGCCGCTCGGGGCGACGGCGTAGCGGCCGTGGATGCGCACGGCCTCCTCGGCGAACCAGCGGAAGAACTCGCCGCCGTAGGTCACCTCGCCGCGAGCCTCGGCCAGGGGCTTGCCCATCTCGAGGGTCATGAGCATGGCGAAGGTGTCGGCCCGCTCGGTGATGAGCTCGAAGGCCGAGCGCAGGATCTCCGAGCGCACCCGCGGGTCGGTCGCGGCCCACTCGGCCTGCGCGGCGACGGCCGCGTCGAGTGCCGCCTTGCCGTCGGCGACGGTCGCGTCGGCGACCTCGACGAGCGTCTTGCCCGTCGCCGGGTCGCTCACGGCGAAGGTGGCGCCGTCACCGGCATCGCGCCACTGCCCCCCGATGTAGAGCTGGGTGGGGGCGTACTCGAGGGCTGACTTCTGCGTCACGGCTGCCATGGGGGCTACGGTACGGCGTGCTCTGAGCATGCAGTGCCCTTCGTGAAGCGAATCAGGACCCCGGCCAACCTTCGATGTGTGGGACCTCTTCCACGGGGGAGCGCGCAGTCCCGAAGATTGTCCCGGGGCACCGACTGCAGGCGCGGAGCCGACCTGGCTGCCTGGCTACCGACTGTCACCTATCCGTGCAGCAGTCCCCTAGACGACGGGAGCGGATGCGACCGGCGGCTCCCGTGCTGTGGCCGACGTTGCCGCCAAGAGCAGCGTTGCCATGGCAGTGACGAGTAGGAGCAGAAGGGCGAAGGTTAGCTATCGGCGGTTCCCGGATCAGTCAACATCTCGAGGATGCGCGCCGCCAAGGATCGACAGCGAACCAAGACCGGGTCGCGCAGGAACTCTTCCACACGGCCGTCAGCCCGTACGGAGCCGACGAGTGTGTCAAGTTCACGGAGAAGGCCGTCAGGCCCGTCGCCGTAGACGGGGCCTTTTGCCATTGCGATCGCCAATCCGCTGTCGTCGAAAAGCCTCTCCACACATTCGTCGAACGAGGACATCTCAGTCAGCGAGTGTCCCGCCCAGACCCGTTCTTGGTATTCGGCGTCCGCTAGCTCGCGGAGTGCGTCCACGATGACGTCGCCGTCGCCGTTCACGGTCCGAACACCTCAGGCACGAAGCGGAAGTTGCTGAGCGGAATATGGGCCTCGGGAACCTTCGCCGACGGAAGCTCATTCCCGTACTGATCAAGCGGCCGACCATTCCGCTGCCATCTGACGTAGGGCGCCTGTGAGTTGGGGAAAGGACTGTTCGGGTTGCCTTGCATCACCCGGACGGAGTTGCCCGCGTTGGTGGGATCTCTGTACAGCACGCCGCCCGAAGATTTGGTACCGGTGATGCGCCAGCCTTCCGGAATCCCTACCGGTTTGATTCGCGTGCCCGCTGCGGGCACCAGACCACGGCCTGACAAGCCGACATCGGCCTTTGCTGCACCGGACACACCTCGGCCAAGCTTGCTGCCCGGAACGAAACCGATGGCGATCTCGGCGCATTCTTCTTGGGTGAAGCCGTCCTGGCTCATGTCGGCGATGTCGATCGCCATCAGGAACTGCCCGTAGATCGGTGTCATGTAGGCGACACCCATGATGACTGCCATCGTCATCTGCTCGCCCCGAGTCCGGACCTCTGGGACGTAGGTCTCGGTGTAGTGGCGGCCGGCGCCGGTGTACTTGTCGCCGGAATAGGTGCTGCCCCACACCGAGGGCAGACCCGACCCTCCGCGGGTGTCGTACCGCACCGTCTTGTCATAGACGTCGCGCACGACGTTCTCGTTACCGAAGGACCACCCGTTGCTGGTCAGGCGACAGTTCATGCACGCCACGTCGTCAGTGCCCCCGATGGGCCGCAACCCCGAGGGGTCGGCGTCGGTCAAGGGCCTGCCGCCGACGTACTGGTAGGGGTTGACGCTCGGGGCGGGTGGGCCGAGGGTGATCGGGTCGGGAGCGTAGAACGCCCCGGTACCGAGGTAGTCGCGGGCGCGCAGGTGGACCGTGCCGGTGAAGGTGTCGGTGTACTCGCCGGTGTACCCCAGCTGCGTGGCAACTCGTGCGGTGGCCTTGCTCGGGGTCTCTTGCCGCCCGAAGCCTTGATAGTCGTGGCGGTAGGCGACGGCCCCGTCGGTCTTGAGGGCCTCGCGGACCGAGCCCTGCCGGTCGGTGACGAACCACGAACGCCCGTACGCCCCCGAGGGATGCGTCGAGGAGATCGGCGCACCCGTGGGGTCGTACCGGTAGGTGCGGGTCGGCTCACCACCCGAGGGACCCTGCTGCGCCAGCATCGGCAACGGGTTGTTGTTGTCCCACGCCAGCGTCGTGCTCGACCCACCGCGGGTGACCCCGACCCGGTTACCGAACGCGTTGTATTGGTAGCTGGCCTGCCACGGCTCGTTCTTGACCATCCGACCCAACGGGTCGAACTCGACGTCACCATCAGCGTTACCGATCGGGTACCCGTCCGCGTCGAACACCGCGGTCGGGGCAGCAGGCTCGCTCCCGGTGGCCGCGTCCCAGATCTTGACCGGCTGGTCCGCGTCGTCGTACGCCACCCGCGCGTCGACACCGTTGCCGTACTTGATCCGGGTGATCCCCGAGGTCGCGTTGTACGTGTACTCGTCGACATCCGTGGCCGAGGTGCAGCCACTGGCGTTGTGGCACTCCTTGATCAACCGGTCGTCCAGATCGTGGTTGTAGCTGGTCTGGGTGACCTTCGTGCCCCGCGAGATCGTCTCCCGGTAAGGGTTGCCCGTGGTGTCGTAGGTGTACTGGTACCGGCTGACCAGCGCCCCGGCCCTGGTGGTGTGCACGTCGGTGGTGGCCCCGACCTGGTTGTACGCGCGCGTCTGCGACAGGCCGCTGCCCGCGGGGTAGGTGATGCTCGTCAGGTGGTCATCGCGGTCGTACCCGAACGTGGTCGTCTCGGTGTTGCTCTTCGACGAGGTGACCCGCCCGTCGGTGTCGAACCCGAACTCGACGCTCCCGTGGTTGGGCAGGGTCCGCGAGGCCACCGCGCCCCACGGGCTGTAGGTGTACGCGAACGCGCCCATCGGGGAAGCCACCCCAGTCAGTTGGTGGCCCGCGTCATAGGTCATCGTCGTGGTGCCCGTGGCATCGACGACCTTGGTCAGATCTCCCCCGGGCGAGTACGACCAGGTCGAGGACGAGTCCGCGCTGCTGGTGGTCACCGACGTGCGCAGACCCCGCGGGTCGTAGCTCGCGCGGATGGTGTACTCGTCCATCCTCGCGCCGCCGTCGGCGTGCCCACGCGCCGTGACCGTCTTGACCAGCAGCCCTTCCTCGTCATACGTGAAGGTCTCCTTGCGGCCCAACGGGTCGGTGCTGGAGGTGACCTCCCCCCGCGGGGAATGGGTGTAGGTCGTGGACTTGCCCCGCCCATTGGTCAGCTTCGACACGTTGCCCACGTCGTCATACGTCCACGACGTCACCGCGCCCGACGGGGTCGTGACCGTCACCGCGCGACCCAGACCGTCATACGTCCACGACGTCTTCCCACCCCGCGCGCTGGTGCGCGTACGCACCCGGTTCTCACCGTCATAGCTGGCCCGGGTCGCCCGGCCCAACGCGTTCGTGCTGGTGATCACATTGCCCGCCGCGTCACGCTCGAACGAGGTCACGTAGTCATCGGCCGTCGCGGTCGCGGTCCCACGCGGCGACGTGACCGACTCCACCAGGCCGTTCGCGTCATACGCGTACGCCGTGACAGACGAACCCGACGGGGAAGCCGTCCTCGTCACATTGCCGTCCGCGTCATACGTCGACGTGCGCGCCCCCAGGCCGGGCTCCTTCACCCCGACCTGACGCCCGTTGACGTCATAGCTGTACTCGCTCACCCGCGACAACGCGTCCGTGACCTTCGTCAGCTGCCCATCCCCGTCATAGGCCATGGACGTCACGCGCCCGTCAGGGTCGGTCACCCTCGTCGCCCCGCCCCACCCGTCGCGCACATAGCTCGTGACCGCACCCGTGGGATCGGTCTGCTTGACCATCCGGCCCCGCGAGTCGTACAGGTACGTCCACCTGTAGTCGGCCGCGTTCGCGCCCGCCGCGTTGCCGCGGGCCGTGACCTTCGACGTCATCAGGTTCCGCGCGTCGTACCCATACGTCGTCTTTGCGCCCGCGGCATCGGTGACAGCCGTCAGGTTTCCCCGGGAGTCATACACAAAGGACTCGACATTGCCGCCCGCGTCCGTCGTCTTCGTCACCCGGTCCAAGCCATCGCGCTCCAACACATGGCTGGTCAGCACGGCCCCGGTCGCCGAGGCCGTCTGCGACGACGACACACGACCGTCCACGTCATACGTCAACGTGGTCTTCGCGCCATCGGTGGCCGTGACCGTGGCCAGATTCCCCGCCGCGTCATAGGTCAACCGCTTCGTGAAGTCATCCGGGTCAGCGGCACCCACCGATCGGGGGTCGGCCACACTCGCCACCCGCCCCGCCGCATCGTGGGTGTACGTGGTCACCTGACCGCCGGGCGCGGTCATCGTCACCACCTGCCCCACCGCGTCATACGTCAGGCGAGTCACCCCACCCCCAGCAGCAGTCACCGTGGCCGGCAACCCAAGTGCAGTCCACGAGTACTTCGTCACCTCCCCCTTCGGTGAGGTCACCGACGCCAACCGGTGACCCGAGTAGGACATCGTGGTCTTGTTCCCGCGATAGTCCGTACGCGAGGTGACCTGGTCCTTCGCGTTGTACGTCAACGTCTGCACCGCGCTCGAGTCGCCCGGGGCCGTACGCGTGAGCACATTGCCCCGCGCATCAAAGGTCTGCCGCACCTGCGTCGGCCCGCCGGCATCGATCACCGTGCGGTTGAGGTCCTGGTCGTACTGAAAGCTCTCGACATTGCCCGCCGGGTCCTTCCGGCTCATCAACACCCGACCGGAGTACGTGTCCACCCACCTCCCGCCCGCGGGATCCGTGACCGTCGCGACATCACCCGTGGCATCCCACGCCAACGTCCACGTCTTACCCGCACCATCAACCTGCCGCGTCACCCGCCCCGAACCGTCGTACGTGTTCTCCACCAACACCCGCCCACTGGGCGCAGTCACACGATCCAAACGACCAGACCCGTCATACCGATACGACGTCGTCTTGCCCCGCACATCCGTCACCGACGTCAACCGACCCGAGGTGTACCCGTACGAAACCTCACGCCCATCCCACGTACGCGCCCTGGTCACCACACCACCGGAGACAGTGAAGGTCACCGCACGACCCACAGCATCCGTCACCTTCGACACCACACCACCACTGGAGGTGACCGTGACACCCACCCCATCCGCGTCCGTGACCCTCTGCAGATCACCCGCCGACGAAAAGTGGTGCTCCACACCCCCCGGAAGACGCAACACAAACCCCGACGACGACTGCGACAACACCCCCGACGCACCCGGCGGCGTCACCCACGAAGCCCCATCCTTCACAAACCGCGTGACCGTGCCATCCGGAGCACGCCACACCACCTCCGACGCCGACACCACCAGAGCAGACCCATACAGCCACGACCAGCCCCTACCAAACCCCACATCCACGCTCGACGACGACGCATACGAACGCGCCACCCCACCCGCAACCCCCGCACCCACACCCGGCACATCAACAAAACTCTCGAAAAACGCCCCCGTAGCCGTATTCATGAACCGCACTGGGTCTGATGGAGGCTCGGGCTATTGGATTCCGACCAAGGGGTGGTCGGACCGTTGCGTAGCGTAGAACGCTTCCTCGAACTCTGCTGGCGGGACGTCGCCCAGGTAGCCGTGGAGGCGGTCGTGGTTGTGCCAGTGGACCCAGGACAGGGTGGCGAGCTCGACATCCTCGATACTCTTCCAGGGCCGTCCCTGGCGTGCGGGGCCGCGGATTAGCTCGGCCTTGTAGTAGCCGTTCACGGTCTCGGCAAGGGCGTTATCGTACGAATCCCCGACGGTGCCGATCGAGGGCACCGCACCGATCTCAGCCAGTCGTTCTCCGTAGCGAATCGACGTGAATTGGCTGCCCGCGTCGCTGTGACACCGCAGCCCGTCGAGCTGGGTGCCGCGTGACCACCTGGCCATCTCGATGGCGTCGAGGACCATCGTGGTCCTCATGTGCGAGGCGACTCGCCACCCGACGATCGTGCGGGAGTAGGCGTCGATGATGAAGCAGACGTAGGCGACGCCGGCCCAGGTCGGCACGAAGGTCAGATCTGTGACCCACAACTGGTTCGGCGCGGTGGCGGTGAAGTCGCGGCCCACCAGGTCCGGGTGCCGCGGCATGCCCGGGTCTGGCGTGGTGGTGCGCACCCGCTTGGTGCGCCGCACGCCCTCGATACCCTCGGCGCGCATCAGCCGGGCGACCTGGTCGCGGCCGATGTCGTGACCAGAGCGTCGCGCGGCCTTCCAGATCTTCCGTGCCCCGTAGACCCGGTAGTTGGCTTCCCACAGCTGCCGCACCACCGGGCCCATCACCGCGTCACGTCGGGCACGGGCCGATGGCTGCCGGCTCTTGACCTGGTAGTAGCTGCTGGGGGCCACCTGCAGCACGCTGCAGATGAGCTCGACCCCCAGCCGCCGACCCGCGACGACGTCGTCGCGGTTGGCGTCGATGAACGCGGCTACTTCTTGTGCTGGCGGTCGAGCTCCGCCCCGAAGAAACTGGCGGCCCTCTTCAAGATTTCGTTGGCGCGCTTGAGCTCACGGTTCTCCTGCTCCAGAGCCTTCATCTTCGCCGCGTCACTGGTACTGATGCCCGCGACGTGGCCCTCGTCGATATCAGCTTGACGGACCCAGGACCGCACCGACTCGGTGCCGTACCCCAACTGCTGGGCGACGCGCTGGACCGTGCCGTGCTCTGTGCCTAGCTCTGCGCGCAGAGTCCTGACCATCCGCACCGCAGCGGCCTTCTCGTCGGGGCTGTAGCGACGCGTGGTCGGCTTCCCCGGGGTGGTGTCCTTCGGCATGAGTACATCCTCGTTTCCAAACGATGGAGACTCCAACCAACCCAGTGCGGTTCATCACCGGATCCAACGCATAACCCTGCACATCCGGACACGAACACGGACCCGACTGCTCCACCGGCACCACCGGAAGCCGAGCATCCTGCGACGTCACCGCCCGATACCGCGGACTACGCCACGTCGTCACATCCCCATCCGGCATCGACCGCAACGACAACGAGACGTAGTACTCACGCCCCCGCACCGGACTCCACCCCGAGTTCGACGAATCCGAATCAAACACATGCCGCCACGTCGACGAAGACGTCGGCAACGGATCGAAAAACAGCTCCACCACATCATCAGGACGCGACACATCCACCGCATACCGCCTCCACCATCCACGGCAACCCACCCGGCGACGTCGACGACCCCAAATCCACCACCACCGACATATCACCCCAATACGCCGACGACCCCCCAGGAAACTTCTGGTCATACGACCACGACACCGACGGCGCATCCACACGCCCAACCACCCCAGGAACAACCCCCGAGGACACCCCCACACCCGAACCCGACGCCCCCGCCGGCACCACCACCCCCACCACAACAGCAACCACCACAACCACAGCCACCAACCAACGCCGCACCACCACACGCCTCCCCAGGCACACGCCGTCGAACCCCCAACAGGCCCACACACCGGCAACACCCGCAGTCTCACCCACCACACCCCCACCACCCACCGACCCGCCGACCCCAACATGAACAATCGGCATCACTCACCCGCCACCCGCATGCAGGTTCACCCCACCCTGCGTCGGACTGGCGTAAATCCTCCGGTTTTGTCACGCTAGGAGCGTTGAACTTCCAGATTTCGCCGCCGGAGGCCGCAATGACTGTCACGACCCCCTTCGCCCGGGTGCTCCTCGACCAGGCGCACAGCAGCGCGTGGTCCATCGACCCCGAGCTCGCCGAGCGGATGAACCCCGCCAACCCCGGCGACGCGAGCCTCGCCCGCGCCGCCGCGGTCCTGCGCGAGCGCGGCACCGAGGTCCTGGCCCACACCGACGGTGAGCTGACCCCGGCGGCGCTGGCCGGCGCCGACGTCCTCGTCATCGCCCACCCCGCGGCCGCCTCCAGCGAGCGCGTCGCCGGCGACCTGCCGCCGGTCCTGACCCCCGCCGAGATCACCGCCGTCACCGACCACGTGGCGAAGGGGGGCGGTCTCGTCGTCCTCGGCGAGTGCGACCACGACGCCCACGGCAACAACCTCAACGAGCTGCTGGCTCCCTTCGGCCTGAAGATCGTCTCCACCCTCGTCCACGAGCGCGCCGACGGCGGCCGCCGCCACCAGGGCAACGCGACCTGGGTCCTCGGCGAGACGAGCACCGGCCCCGGGCAGGGCGTCATGGCCGGCATCGACGAGCTGTGCTTCTACCGCGCCGGGACCATCGACGTCTCCGACGCCCCGGGTGCGCGCGTCCTCGCCCGCACCTCCGCCACCGCCCACCCCGCGGCCCAGCCGCTCGCCGTCACCGTGCAGCACGGCGCCGGCCGCGTCGTCGTGCTCGCCGACTCCGACCTCGTCGGGGACGACTCGATCGGTGAGCTCGACCACGAGGAGTTCTGGGTGAATCTCGTGACGTGGGCGGGGAACGGGAGTGGCTTCGAGGCTCCGGCCGCGGGCGGCCTCCGCACCTCAGCCAGCGGAGTGGCGGGTCTCGAGGGTTCGGCCGCGGGCGGCCTCACCGCCTCGACCAACGTGGAAGGGAGCCCCGCATGGGTCGCGCTGAAGGCCGCCGTGGAGGAGCTGCGGCTCATGCAGACCAAGGACGGCTCGCTCGCCGAGGACGCCGACCGCGAGCGGGCGAGCGCGCTCGTGGCCGTCATGGCCGAGCGGATCACCGAGCTCGCGCCGCGCTTCCCGCACGACGCCGACTACCTCGCCGCGCTGCCCGTCGACCTGCAGCGGTGGGTCGACGGCGGCTTCGGGGTGCCCGACTTCCTCGACTCGCTCATGGCCTTCCGCCCCGACCAGCACCGCGTCGACGGCACGCAGCACCTCGCCGTCTTCCCCATGTACACGCAAAACGGCAACCTCGACCGGGTCTTCGAGGCCGTGCTCTTCGACGTCATGTGGCCGCAGTGGCTCGCCGACGTCGAGGCCACCTACGACAACCCGATGTTCCTGCCGGTCCGCTTCATCGACTTCACCCCCGGCTACGACACCAACTCGGCCGTCCTCTTCCCCGAGACCGTCGCCGTGCGCGAGGTGCCGAAGTTCAGCTGGGGCGCGATCTTCTGCGACCGCGAGGCCGCCCGCTTCCGTCGCGTGACCTCCGCCTCCGCGCAGGTGCTCGGCCTCGACCTGCCGCCCGAGGGCGAGCGGCTCGTCGCCTCGCAGGAGGTCGCCCAGGCGACCTTCGCGATGTGGGACCTCATCCACGACCGCACGCACAGCCACGGGGACCTCCCCTTCGACCCCTTCATGATCAAGCAGCGCATGCCCTTTTGGATGTACGCCCTCGAGGAGCTGCGCTGCGACCTGGGCACCTTCCGGCAGAGCGTGACGCTCGCGGAGGCGGGGCACCCCTACGCCCGCGCCGTGCAGCTGGCGATCCTCTTCGACCGGCTCTTCCGCTTCCCCGTCACCGGCGACCGGGTGCGCAACTACGACGGCCTCGGCGGGCAGCTGCTCTTCGCGTGGCTGCACAAGCGCGGAGCGATGCGCTGGACCGACAACACGCTGACCTTCGACTGGGGTCAGGTCCCGGCCGCGGTCGTCGCCCTCTCCGACGAGGTCGAGACCCTCTACCGCGAGGGCATCGACCGCTCCCGGGTCGGGCACTGGATGGCCGCGCACCAGTTCATCGCCGGCTACGTCGCACCGCACCCGGCGTCGGCCTGGGCGAAGGGGGCGGAGCACCTCCCCCTCGACGGCCCACCCAAGGGTCTGACCGACCTCGTGCAGCCCGACGAGTTCCCGCTCAACGTCTTCTACGAGGCGTTGCGCAAGAAGCTCGCGCCGGTCATCGAGGCCACCCGCGGCATCACGGGCACCCTCGACCCCCGCGCGGCGGAGGCCGCCGCGGCTGAGAGGATCCCCGCGTGACCGACACGACCACCCAGGCCTCCCCCTTCGCCCCGATCCACGACCCGTCGAGCCGCGGGTTTGCCAGTGACAACTACGCCGGCGTGCACCCCGAGGTGCTCGCGGCGATCGTCGCGGCCAACGGCGGTCACCAGGTCGCCTACGGCGAGGACGTCTACACCGCGCGCCTGACCGAGGTGCTCTCCGAGGTCTTCGGCACGGCGGCGCAGGTCTACCCGGTCTTCAACGGCACCGGGGCCAACGTCCTTGCGCTGCAGGCGTGCACGCCCCGGTGGGGCTCGGTTCTCACGACGAGCAGCGCCCACATCCACGTCGACGAGGCCGCGGCGCCCGAGCGGGTCGGCGGGCTCAAGGTCAACGTCATCGACACCCCCGACGGCAAGCTGACGCCCGAGCTCATCCGCGCCTACCCCGCCCGGGTCGGCGACGAGCACTTCGCCCAGGTCGGCGTCGTCTCGATCACCAACTCCACCGAGGTCGGCACCGTCTACACGCCGGCCGAGATCCGCGCGATCGCCGACCTCGTCCACGAGATGGGGTGGGTGCTGCACCTCGACGGCTCGCGCCTGTCCAACGCCGCGGCGGCCCTGGGGGTCGAGCTGCGTGAGCTGACGACGGACGCCGGCGTCGACATCCTCTCGCTCGGCGGGACCAAGATCGGCGCGATGCTCGCCGAGGCGGTCGTCGTCCTCTCCCCCGACCGGGTGACCGGCGCGACCTTCCTGCGCAAGCAGTCGATGCAGCTGGCGAGCAAGATGCGCTTCGTCTCGGCGCAGCTGCTCGCGATCTTCGAGGGCGACCTGTGGCGGCGCAATGCCGAGCACGCCAACGCAATGGCCCGGCGCCTCGCCGACGGCGTCGCCGACATCGAGGGGATCACCCTGCCCACCGAGGTCGAGGCCAATGCCGTCTTCCCGATCCTCGCCCGGGAGTCGAGCGAGCGGCTCATGGAGTCCTTCCGCTTCTACTTCTGGGACGAGACGACCGGTCAGGTGCGCTGGATGTGCGCCTGGGACACGACCGAGAGCGACGTCGATACCTTCGTCGAAGCGGTGCGCGCCGAGCTGTCCTGAGGCGCATCCGACCCCGGACGCGGGTTCCGGGCGGACCTGTGCAATTGCTCACAGATGGCGTGTTCTTCAGGTTCCGTTCAGACTCGTCCACTATCCCTAGAGGGTGGCCCGACTCCCTCGACTGACCAGCGCACCGGTCCTCGCCGGTGCGCTCGTCGTGTTCACGCTGCTGGCAGCGGGCCCTCTCCAGCCCTATGACGAGCGCTTCCAGGGCTACTGGGCCAAGCGCTACACGCCCAACTGGTGGCAGTTCCTCGACTCGGTGCCCAATGCCGTCGCCGGCCAGGCGGTCTGCCTGCCGGTCCTGCTCGCCGTCGCCCTCGTGCTCGCCTGGCGCCACCGCACCTGGCACCCGCTGGCGATCGTCGCCGCGGCCGAGATCGGCTTCTACGTCGGCATCGGCGGGATGAAGGTCCTGCTCGGTCGCTCGGCACCCATCAACGGCACCGGCGGTGGCTTCTGGGACGGCGGTCCGATCGCCCACGGCTGGTACGGCATCGCCTACCCCTCCGGCCACGCCGCCGAGGCGGTCCTCATCTACGGCGCCGCGGCCTACCTGATCCTCACCTACGCCGGTCCCGACGCCCGCCTGCGCCGCCGCCTGACCTGGCTCGTCACGCTCATCGCGCTGCAGGCGATCGTGGTCGCCTTCTACCTCGGCTTCCACTGGCCCACCGACCTCATCGCCGGGCTGCTCGCCGGTGGGCTCGTGCTGCGCCTGATCGTCAACGGTGACCGTGCGCTCACCCGGCGGGGCCTCCCCTTCGGCTGGAGCTACGACCTGCCGGGCCGCCGTGGCCGCGACAGCGAGCCCGAGGTCGCGCCGGCGCCGACCCCGCGCCCCCAGCCGGTGCCCGTGCCCGCTGCGGTCTGGCTGCGCACCTCCCCCTTCGACCTGCCGCGGCCGTCGGTGCAGCACCTGCGCCCGCTCACCGCGCAGTGGTCGGTGCGCACTCCCGGCACGCCCACGCACCGGCGACCCGAGCGCGAGCTTCAGCTGCACTGATCCTGCGCCGCGACCCGCATGGTTGTGTGGTGAACCGGTAGGTCTGGAAGCCGGCAGGCGTTGGTGGGGGTTTGCCGGCTCCCCCGACTACCACTTCACGACACAACCATCGACGCGGTCACCCAGGGGACCGGTTGGGGGCGGCCGGGTCCCGCTCCTCGATCCCCCACGGCGAGCCGTAGCCCTGCGGGGCGGGAGCAGCGAGCAGCTCGAGGAAGGGCCTCGCATCGAAGGCCTCCGGCCCCTTTGCCCCCGCACCCGACCAGACGCCCGTCGCGAGCAGCTCGAGCGCGACGACGGGGTTGATCGCCGTCTGCCACACGACCGCCTGGGCGTCGTAGTCGCGCATCGAGACCTCGTTGTCGGCCACGTGGTAGAGGTAGACCGCCCGCGGCGCGCCGTCCTTGGTGCCCGTGACGAGCAGCCCGGCGCAGGTCTTGCCGGTCATCCGCGGGCCGATCGTCGCCGGGTCGGGCAGCACGGCCGCGACGACGTCGCGGGGGCTGACCTGCACCCCCTTGACGTCGACCGGGTCGGTCGAGTCGAGGCCGAGCTCGTGGAGCATCTTGAGCATGGAGATCATCTGCTCGCCCAGGCCGTACTTGAAGGTCACGCGCCCGGCGTCGACCCATCGCGGCATGAGCAGGACCTCCTCGTGCTCGACGTGGACGCACTCGACGGGCCCGATCCCCTCGGGGAAGTCGAAGACCTCCGGCTCGGCGAAGGGAGGCAACGTCGCGAAGCCTGCCTCGACGTCACCGCCGGCCCGCTCGCGCTCCCACACCACCGGTGGGTTGAGGCACTCCTCGATGATCGTCCACATCGAAAAGCCTGGGGCGAAGACCTCGTTGCCGTCGTCGTCGTGGACGACGAGGTTGGCCCCGTCGCGGGTGCCGAGCTCGTCGATCTCGTCGAAGAGCTCGTCGGCCGCGTAGCGGGCGAAGACATCGGACAGTCCCGGCTCGACCCCGATGCCGAGCAGCGCGAGCCGGCCCGCCGCCTCCCACTCCCCCGACCGGGCCAGCTGCAGGTCACCGAGCTTGACCCCGGGCAGCTCGTGCGGTCGCTCCGGGTGCGGCGTGGACAGCGACATCGCCATGTCGAGGTAGTCGGCCCCGGCGGCGAGCGCCCCGTCGAAGATCGGCATGATGAAGCGCGGGTCGACGGCGTTGAAGACGTGCGTCGCACCGTGCTCGCGGGCCAGGGCCGTCACGGCCGCCGGGTCGGAGGCGTCGACCTGCGCCGCGACGAACGCTCCCTCCTTCCCCCTTCGTGCCGTCGCTGCGGCAACCGTCGCCTCGGCCCGCTCCAGCGAGTAGTCGGCCACCACCCACAGCTCGAAGAAGTCGCGCTCGGCGGCGATCTTGGCCGCCGCGTCACCGACCCCGCCGGCACCGATCATGAGCACACGCATGAGAGCCTCCCGACTCACTTCGAGGTCCGGCTGCTCGCCACGCGCTGGCCCACCACGACCAGCAGGACCGCGATGACGAAGAGCGAGAAGCCGATGACATTGGCCTGCGCCGGGATGCCGCGCAGGTAGCTGACGTAGACGAACTTCGGGAAGGTGCTCGTGTCACCCGAGACGAAGTTGGTGATGATGAAGTCGTCGAAGCTCAGGCTGAAGGCGAGCATCGCCGCGCCGACGATGCCCGGCAGCACGAGCGGCAGCGTCACCCGCCAGAAGGTGTCGCCGGGGCCCGCGTAGAGGTCCTGGGCGGCCTCCTCCATCCGCGGGTCGAGGCTCTGCAGCCGCGCCCGGACGGTGACGACGACGAAGCTCAGGCAGAACATGATGTGCGCGATGACGATCGTCCAGAAGCCCAGCCGCAGACCGACCTGCGAGAAGCCCTGCACGAAGATCGTCAGCAGGCTCGCGCCGAGGACGATCTCGGGCGTGGCCATCGGCACGAAGACCAGGACATTGCTCGCGGACTTACCACGGAAACGGTGCCGCACCATCGCGAAGGCGATCATCGTGCCGAGCACCGTCGCGACGAGGGTCGCGAGCAGCCCCACCTGCAGCGAGGTGGCCAGCGAGTCGCAGATGCCGGGGGCGCCGCACGGGTTCTGCCAGTGCTTGAGCGTCGGGCCGGCGTTGGAGTTCCACGTGATGTTGGACTTGCGGTAGTCGTTGAAGCTGAAGATGAAGGTGTAGAGGACCGGCAGGAAGAGGTAGAAGAGCACGAGGAGCGCGGCGATCATCGCGAAGCGGTCGCCGATCCAGCGGGTCACGGTGCGCATCTCAGACCAGCTCCTCGGTGCCGAAGCGCCGGACGTAGAAGAAGACGAGCACGAGGATCATCGCCATGAGCGTGAAGCTCAGCGCCGCAGCGGTGTCGTAGCCGCCCGGCACCTTGAAGAACTGGCTCTCGATGACGTTGCCGACCATCTTGGTACTTCGGTCGGAGCCGAGCAGCTCGGCGTTGACGTAGTCGCCGGAGGCAGGGATGAAGGTGAGCAGCGTGCCGGCGAGCACGCCCGGCATCGACATCGGCAGCGTCACCCGCGCGAAGGTCGTCAGGCCGCTCGCGTAGAGGTCGCCGCCGGCCTCGATGACCCGCGGGTCGGCGCGCTCGAGCGAGGCGTAGATCGGCAGCACCATGAAGGGCAGGAAGTTGTAGGTCAGGCCCGCGACGACCGCCACCCAGGTCTCGGTGATCCGCCCGCCGGGGAGCAGGTGCAGCGAGGTGAGCACGCTGGCGACGACGCCGTCGTCGGCGAGGATCTGCCGCCAGGCGATGGTCCGCAGGATGAAGGAGGTGAAGAAGGGCGCGATGACGCAGATGAGCATCACCGAGCGCCACCGACCCGCCTTGAAGGCCATCGCATAGGCGAGCGGGTAGGCCAGGACGAAGGCGAAGAAGGTCGCCAGGGCCCCGAAGAGCAGCGAGCGCAGCATGTGCGGCCAGAACTCCACGAGCGCGTCGACGTAGTTGGAGAAGTTGACGTCGCGGTAGTAGTAGCCGGGCGCCCCCGGGTAGTCGCTCTGCAGGCTGACGGTGAAGAGCTGCACGACGGGCACGACGAAGAAGACGACGAGCCACAGCACGCCCGGCAGGAGCAGCAGGTAGGCGATCCGGCGGGAGCGCCGGCCCTCGACGACGTCGGGATCGACTGCGGCCGACGGGGGTCCGCCCGCCGTCGAGGTGGTCACGATGCCTCCCCCGCGGTGGCGATGAAGGCCTTGCCCTCCGCCCCTTCGGGCACGTCGTCGGCGGCCACGACGAAGGCGTGGGCGGGGTTCCACGACAGCCAGACCTCGTCGCCCGGCCGGGTCGACTGCGGCTCGACGTCGAGATTTTGCTCGTAGACCGACCACTGGCCGCCCGAGGGCACCGTGACGAGGTACTGGGTGGCGACGCCGGTGAAGGAGACGTCGGTGACCGTCGCCCGCACGTCGCTCCCTGCCGACTCGGGCCGAAGGGGGTGCAGCCGCACCTTTTCGGGACGGACGCCGAAGAGCACCTGTCCCTCGGTCACCGCGGCCCGCGAGCGCGGCACCCGCACGGTCGTGCCCGCCGCGTCGGCGACGAGGTGGTCACCGTCGCTGCCGGTGACCGTCGCGGGCACGAGGTTGGACTGCCCGACGAAGCCGGCGACGAAGGCGGTGCCCGGCAGGTCGTAGAGCTCCTCGGGGGCACCCATCTGCTCGATGCGCCCCTTGTTCATCACCGCGACCGTGTCGGCCATCGTCATGGCCTCCTCCTGGTCGTGGGTGACGTGGATGAAGGTCAGGCCGACCTCGGTCTGGATCCGCTTGAGCTCGACCTGCATCTGGCGCCGCAGCTTCAGGTCGAGGGCACCGAGCGGCTCGTCGAGCAGCAGCACCTCCGGGCGGTTGACGATCGCCCGGGCGAGGGCCACGCGCTGCTGCTGGCCGCCGGAGAGCTGCGCGGGGCGACGCCCGGCCAGGTGGGCCATCTGGACCAGCTCGAGCGCCTCGTCGGCGAGGCGGACTGCGTCACCCTCGCCGCGGCGCTTCGGTCCGAAGGCGACGTTGTCGCGGATGCTCAGGTGCGGGAAGAGCGCATAGCTCTGGAAGACGGTGTTGACCGGGCGCTCGTAGGGACGCGAGCCGGTGAGGTCGGTGTCGCCGATGAGCACCCTTCCGGCAGAGGGCTGCTCGAGGCCGGCCACCATCCGCAGGGTCGTCGTCTTGCCGCAGCCCGAGGGGCCGAGCAGGGCGAAGAAGGAACCGCGCGGCACCCGCAGGTCGAGGTCGTCGACGGCGGTGAAGTCCCCGAAGGTCTTGGTCACCGATTCCAGGACGAGATCTCCCTTGGCCTCGCGGACACCACCGGCCGAGGATCGTGTGAACAGGCCCATCAGTTGCCCACCGCCTTCGCCCACAGCGCGCTGTAGTCCGCGTCCTCCTGGGAGGACAGTGCCCTGAAGCCGACGATGTCGTGGTCGGCGATGTAGTCCTCGCTCGGGAAGATGAAGGGCGACTCCGCGAGGTCGGGGTCGATCTTTTCCATCGCCGCCCGGGCGCCCTCGACGGGGCAGATGTAGTTGACCCACGCGGCGACCTCGGCGGCCACTTTGGGGTCGTAGTAGTAGTCCATGACCTGCTGGGCATTGCGCCGGTGGTGGCTCGTGATCGGCACCATGAGGTTGTCGCTCCAGAGCATCCCGCCGGACTCGGGGATGACGAACTCCCAGTCGTCGTCCTCGGTCTCGGCCCGCAGGACGAAGAGGTCACCGGACCAGACGATGCCGGCCACGGCATTGCCGCTCTTGAGGCCGTTGAGATAGCTGTTGCCCTTGACCCGGCGGATGTAGCCCTCGGTGAGGCGCTTGTCGATCTCACCGATCGCCGCCTCGAAGGCGGCCTGGTCGAAGTCACCGGAGGGGTCGACGCCCTGCGACTGCATGATCAGGCCGAGGGTGTCGCGGAACTCGCTGAGCACCGAGATGCGGCCCTTGAGGTCGTCGGCCCACAGGTCCTCGATCGCCTTGAGCTCCCGGCCGACCTTGCCCTTGTGGTAGCCGATGCCGGCGAAGCCGGACTGCCAGGTGAGGGAGAACTGCCGGCCGGGGTCGAAGGAGACGTCCTTGAGCGGGGCCAGGAGGTTGCTCGCATTGGGCATCTGGATCAGCTCGAGCGGCTGGCACAGCCCCTCGCGGATGATCCGGTTGGCCATCCAGTCGGTGAAGGTGAAGATGTCACGGTTGATGTCCTGCTTGGCCCGCAGCTGCGGCGCGATCTTGTTGAAGTAGGTGTCGTTGTCGTCGACGTCCTCGGTGTAGGAGACCTTGATGCCGGTCTGCTTCTCGAAGGCGGTGAGCGTCGGGTAGGTCTTGCCCGCGTCGTCCATGTCGAGATAGGCGGTCCAGTTGGCCCACCGCACCGTCTTCTCCCGCTCGGACCGGTCCTCGGGCAGGTCGAGCTCGGCGACGCCGCCGGCCGGCGGCTCGGGCGGGGCGCACCCTGCGAGGAGGGTGGCCCCGAGCCCGAGGGCGCCGGCCCCGAGCATCGTGCGTCGGCTCGGCTGGAAGGAGCCGCGCGAGCGGGCCGAGGCCTGCGCGGCCCGGATCAGCGCGGCGGTTCTGGGGTCGGCAGGTCGCCGGAGGCGGTCCATCTCGGACCTCGCTTCCGTGAGGAGGGACGAAGGGGGTGTGCCGCCGGCGAGGAGCCGGTCAGCTCTCGATGTTGGCCATGACGTGCTTGACCCGGGTGTAGTCCTCGAAGCCGTACATCGACAGGTCCTTGCCGTAGCCGGACTTCTTGAAGCCGCCGTGCGGCATCTCGGCGACGAGCGGGATGTGGGTGTTGATCCAGACGCAGCCGAAGTCGAGGCGCTTGCTCATGCGCATCGCGCGCCCGAAGTCCTTGGTCCACACCGACGACGCCAGGCCGTACTCGACACCGTTGGCCCAGGCGACGGCCTGGTCCTCGTCGGTGAATCGCTGGACGGTGATGACCGGTCCGAAGATCTCGTCCTGGATCGCCTCGTCGTCCTGCTGCAGGCCGGAGACGACGGTGGGCGCGTAGAAGAAGCCCTCGCCCATCGCGGTGAGTCGCTCGCCGCCCTGCGCGAGGTTGGCATGGTCGGGCAGCCGGTCGATGAAGCCGGCGACCTTGGCCAGCTGGTTGCTGTTGTTGACCGGGCCGAGGAGCGCGTCGGCGTCGTCGGGCATGCCGACCTTGGCGTTGTCGCGGGCGTACTCGGCCAGGGCGGCGACGAAGTCGTCGTGGATGCCGGGGGCGGCGAGCACGCGGGTCGCGGCGGTGCAGTCCTGACCGGCGTTGAAGTAGCCGGCCGTGGCGATGCCCTCGACCGCGGCCTCGATGTCGGCGTCATCGAAGACGACGACCGGCGCCTTGCCGCCGAGCTCGAGGTGGGCCCGCTTGAGGTTGCGCGCCGCGGAGGCGGCGACCTCGACACCGGCACGCACCGAGCCGGTGATCGCGACGAGGCCGGGGGTGTCGTGCTCGACGACCATGCGGCCGGTGTCGCGGTCACCGGTGATGACGTTGAAGGTGCCGGCGGGAAGGAACTCGCTGGCGACCTCTGCCATGAGCAGGGTGGTCTCGGGCGTGGTGTCGCTCGGCTTGAGGACGATCGAGTTGCCGGCGGCCAGCGCGGGGCCGATCTTCCACGCGGCCATCATCATCGGGTAGTTCCACGGGGTCACCTGGCCGACGACGCCGATGGGCTCGCGGCGGATCCAGCTCGTGTGGCCCTTCATGTACTCGGCGGAGGCGCGGCCCTCGAGCACGCGGGCGGCACCGGCGAAGAAGCGCAGCTGGTCGCACATGACCGGCACCTCCTCGGTGGCGGTGAGGGCGTGCGGCTTGCCGGTGTTCTCCCCTTCGAGCCGGATGAGGTCGTCGGCGCGGGCCTCGAGGGCATCGGCGAACTTGAGCAGCGCGCTCTGCCGCTCGCCCGGCGTCGCCTCGGACCACTCGGCGAAGCCGGCCTCGGCGCTGGCGTAGGCCGCGTCGACATCGGCCTGCGTGGAGACAGGAGCGTGGGCGACGACCTGCCCGGTCGCGGGGTTGACCAGATCGATGCTCGCATCGCCGGTGGCGTCGACGTGCTCGCCACCGATGAAGTTGCGCAGGGTCCGGGGCTGGGTCACGACTGGGGTCCTTCCGATCGGGAATGTGACCCAGACGATAGTGCGCCGTCGACGAAATCGACAGGCTTTGGCACTCAGATTCGTGAAAACATCAGCGATCGCCGGTGTTTCGTGCGGATTTCGTCGCGCTCCGCTTGCCATGCGACAGGGATCACGCCACGATGGCGCCATGACCACCCCTGCTCCGCTCGACGAGATGAGCAAGCAGATCATCGAGCACCTCCAGGAGGACGGCCGCCAGTCCTACGCGACGATCGGCCGCGCCGTCGGCCTCTCCGAGGCCGCGGTGCGCCAGCGGGTCGGCCGGCTCATCGACGGTGGCCTCATGCAGATCGTCGCGGTCACCGACCCGCTCCAGGTGGGCTTTCGCCGCCAGGCCATGATCGGCCTGACCGTCGACGGCGACATGGGGCCGGTCGGCGATGCTCTCGCCGAGATCCCCGAGGTCGACTACGTCGTGACCACCGCCGGGAGCTTCGACCTGCTCGTCGAGGTCGTCTGCGAGGACGACGCGCACCTGCTCAGCCTGCTCACCGAGCGCATCCGCACCCTGCCGGGCGTGCGCTCCACCGAGACCTTCGTCTATCTCAAGCTCAACAAGCAGCACTACAACTGGGGGACCAGATGACCACCGAACACGGCACCACCTCCCGTACTGCTCGAGGCACCGACCTGCAGCAGGCCGCCCGCGACCACCTGTGGATGCACTTCACCCGCCACTCCGTCTACGAGGAGGGTGGGCACGTCCCGACAATCGTCCGCGGCGAGGGGCACAAGATCTGGGACGACACCGGGCGCGAGTACATCGACGGCCTCGCCGGCCTCTTCGTCGTCCAGGTCGGCCACGGCCGCACCGATCTCGCCGAGACCGCGCTCAAGCAGGCCGAAAAACTGGCCTTCTTCCCCATCTGGTCCTACGCCCACCCGGCGGCGATCGAGCTCGCCGAGCGTCTCGCTGCGGGCGCCCCCGGCGACCTCAACCGGGTCTTCTTCACCACCGGCGGCGGCGAGGCCGTCGAGTCCGCGTGGAAGCTGGCCAAGCAGTACTTCAAGCTCACCGGCAAGCCGAAGAAGCATAAGGTCATCTCCCGCTCGATCGCCTACCACGGCACCCCCCACGGCGCCCTGTCGATCACCGGCCTGCCGCCGCTCAAGGAGGACTTCGAGCCGCTCGTGCCGGGTGCCCACAAGGTGCCCAACACCAACATCTACCGCGCCTCCGAGGACCTGCGCGACGACCCCAAGGCCTTCGGCCGCTGGGCCGCCGACCGCATCGCCGAGGCGATCGAGTTCGAGGGTCCCGACACCGTCGCCGCCGTCTTCCTCGAGCCGGTGCAAAATGCCGGTGGCTGCTTCCCGCCGCCCCCCGGCTACTTCGAGCGGGTGCGCGAGATCTGCGACGAGTACGACGTGCTGCTCGTCTCCGACGAGGTCATCTGCGCCTTCGGCCGGATCGGCTCGATGTTCGCCTGCGAGGACTTCGGCTACGTGCCCGACATCATCACCTGCGCCAAGGGGATGACCTCGGGCTACTCCCCCATCGGCGCGATGATCGCGAGCGACCGGCTCTTCGAGCCGTACAAGAGCGGGACCAACAGCTTCGCCCACGGTTACACCTTCGGTGGTCACCCGGTGAGCGCGGCCGTCGCCCTGGCCAACCTCGACATCTTCGAGCGCGAGGGCCTCAACGCCCACGTGAAGGACAATGCCCCGGCCTTCCGGCGCACCCTCGAGCGGTTGCTCGACCTGCCGATCGTCGGTGACGTGCGTGGCGAGGGCTACTTCTACGGGATCGAGCTGGTCAAGGACAAGGCGACCCGCGAGACCTTCGACGCGGCCGAGTCCGAGTCGATGCTGCGCGGCTACCTGTCCAAGGCGCTCTTCGACGCGGGCCTGTACTGCCGCGCCGACGACCGCGGCGACCCGGTCGTCCAGCTCGCTCCCCCGCTGACGATCGGCCAGGCCGAGTTCGACGACATCGAGCAGCGGCTGCGCACGGTCCTCACCGAGGCCCCCAACCACCTCTGACCCCGAGGCTGCATTGCCCTACGGCAATGCAGCCTCCCGACCCCCCGACCTTGCATTGCCGTACGGCAATGCAGCCTCCTGACGAGCAGCGGGCCCGCCCCCTTCGTGACGAAGGGGGCGGGCCCGCTGGTTGTCCCACCTCGCATCAGCCGGCGGCCACCTGGAGCAGGCCGGTCGGCGTGCCGGACGGCGCGTCGGTGATCGCGTCGACCGACGCGTCCTGCAGCCCCTGGCTCACCGCGTCGGGGGTCGCCCCCGCGTTGGCCTCGAGGTAGAGGGCGGCCCCGCCGGCGATGTGCGGGCTGGCCATCGACGTACCGCTGTAGGTGTCGGTGCCGCCACCGGGCACGGTCGACTCGATGTCCTGGCCGGGGGCATAGCCCTCGACGACCGAGCCGTAGTTGGAGAAGCTCGCGTTGCCGTCCTGGTCGGTCGACGCCGCGGTCGTGTAGACCCCGTCGGCGCTCGCCGGCGAGACGTTGGCGGCGTCCTGCGACTCGTTGCCCGCGGCGACGGCGGTGAAGACACCGCTGTCCACCAGACCGGTCGCGGCGTTGTTCAGGGCCGGGTCCTTGGCGCCACCGAGCGACATGTTGGCGACCGAGGGACCGTCGGCGTTGGCCGCGATCCAGTCCATGCCCTCGATGATGCCGGCCGTGCTGCCGCTGCCGTTGTCGTCGAGCACCTTGACGCCGACGAGGTCGACGCCCGGCGCCACACCGTAGGAGTTGCTGCCGATCGTGCCGGCGACGTGCGTGCCGTGGCTCTGCCGGTCCAGACCGTCACCACCGGTCGCGTCGAAGCCCACCGAGGCGCGGCCACCGAAGTCCGGGTGGTCGGGGTCGATGCCGGTGTCGAGGATGTAGGCCGTGACGCCCGCGCCGGTCTGGGCCGGCTCGTAGGTGCCGTCGAGCGGCAGCTGCGGGTCGTCGATCCGGTCGAGGCCCCACGGGGTCTCGCCCGCGGCCTGGCCGGAGGGCTTCTCGACGTTGATCGTCATGTTCTCCGAGACCGCGGCGACGCTGGCGTCGGCGCGCACCGAGTGCAGCTGCTCGGGCGTGAGCTTCGCGGAGAAGCCGTCGAGCACGTGCTCGTAGACGTGGGTCGGCGTCACGCCGAGGTCCCGGGCCACATCGGCGGCCGCCTCCCCCTCGTCGAGGGTGACGACGTAGGTCTGCTCCCCCTGCATCGTCACGACGTCGTCGCCGTGGGTGGTGAGAGGAGCCAGGTCGTCGCTCCCCTGCGCCGTCGCGAAGGGGGCCACCGCCAGCATCAGTGCCGCAGAGGAAACCACAACTCCGGTGCTCTTCATCGAGTACTTCATGTGTTCCTTTCGTCGCCGACCCCGGATCTCGGGGACGCGGTGACCGGGACACTACGAGCGCTCCACGAGGGTGTCCACGGATGGACGAGCACGGCCCGCAGCCGTCAGCGGACAGTAAGAATCACTGCTGCACAGCCCATGTGGTGCGGTTCTTGCGGGTGGGTCCGGCTGGCAGCGGACACGCCTGGCAGCGCCCCGGAAGCGCAAATCCTTGAGGGAATCCATACGGTTCGCCAACGCCGCGGACACCACGTCAGGGCGGCTGGCAAGGTTGTCGGCATGACTCGGGAGACCCGCCGCCACCCCCTGCGCGACCGGTTGGGCCGCCGGCCGGACCACCCCGCCTACCGCGAGGTCCACGACGAAGGGGGTCTGCGTCGCCTCACCGCCTCGGGCACCCCGCTCGCCGGCTGGCGCCTGCAGGGCCTGGACCTCGAGCCCCACGCCGCACACCTCGCCCGCGCCGACGTGCGCGGCCTCGTCGTGCTCGGTGGTCGGGTGCCCGACGAGCTCGCCCGCGACCTCGTCGCGCGTGGCGCGGTGATCATCCCGCCCGACCCGACCTGCCCGGTCGAGCCCTTCCGCGCGCGGCTGTACTCCCCCTTCGACCTCTACGGCGGACTCGAGACCGCCGGCTACCCGAGCACGGTCGACGCCCGCGCCTACGCGTGGAGCCGTGAGGCGCGCACCCAGCACGACGCCTGGGCGACGCTGCTGCGGGCGGTCCACGACGACGCGGTGCAGGACGCGCTCGTCGAGGCGCTGCACGGACTCGACGTCGTCGGGGTGATGGGCGGGCACGCGCTGGAGCGCGGGAGCAGCGACTACGCCGACGCCGCCCGCCTCGGCCACGCGCTGGCCGACGCCGGTCGCGTCGTGCTCACCGGTGGTGGCCCGGGGGCCATGGAGGCGGCCAACCTCGGCGCACTCGCCCCGACCGCCGACGCCGTCGAGACGGCCCTCGGTCGACTGTCCGCCGTGCCGAGCTTCCGCCCGTCGGTCGAGGCCTGGGCCGAGCTGGCGCTGCAGGTGCGCGATGATCTTGGGGCCGGCGACGGCCCGGCCCGCAGCTACGGCATCCCGACGTGGTTCTACGGGCACGAGCCACCCAATGTCTTCTGCGACGGCATCGCCAAGTACTTCTCCAATGCTCTGCGCGAGGACGTGCTGCTCGCGCAGAGCGCCGGCGGGCTCGTCGTGCTGCCGGGCGCGGCGGGCACGGTGCAGGAGATCTTCCAGGCGTGCACGCCGCTGTACTACGCGCCCGAGGGTGAGCCGCTGCCGCCGCTCGTGCTCGTCGGCCTCGAGCACTGGACCGAGACCGTGCCGGTGTGGCCCGCGCTGCGGGCGCTGGGGGCCGGCCGCCCCCTCGGCGAGGTGCTGCACCTCGTCGAGACGCCCGAGGAGGCGGCGGCACTCCTGCTCGGCTGACCTCCGCACCGAGTCGATGACGAGCGGGAGTGGCGAGACCTGCCCCCGTCGCATGACCCAACGGCGATGCGAAGGGAGATCAGTCGAAGACGATCGTGCGCCGGCCGCGCAGGACGACCCGGCGCTCGACGTGCCAGCGCAGGGCGCGGGCGAAGGCCATCGCCTCGAGCTCGGCACCCGTCGCGGCGAGCTGCGCCGGGGACATCCGGTGGTCGACCCGGCGGAAGTCCTGCTCGATGATCGGGCCCTCGTCGAGGTCGGAGGTCACGTAGTGGGCCGTGGCCCCGATGACCTTGACCCCGCGCTCGTGGGCCTGCGAGTAGGGCCGCGCCCCCTTGAAGGAGGGCAGCAACGAGTGGTGGATGTTGATGATCCGACCGGGGAAGTCGGCGCAGAGGTCCTCGGAGAGCACCTGCATGTAGCGCGCGAGCGCCACGGTCTCGACCCGCTCGGTCTCGATGATCTCGCGCAGCCGTGCCTCGGCCTGCGGCTTGGTCTCGCGCGTCACCGGCACGTGGTGGAAGGGGATGCCGTGCCACTCGACCTCGGCCCGGAAGTCCTCGTGGTTGGACACGACGGCCGGCACGACGACGTTGAGCTGGCCGGTGCGCACCCGGAAGAGCAGGTCGTTGAGCACGTGCCCCTGGCGGCTGACCATGATGAGCAGCCGGTGGGGCTCCTGCGGGTCGTGGACGTCGACGTCGACGCCGAGCTCGGCCACGAGCCGCTGGCGCTCGGCCGCGAGTCGGTCGACGTCGATCGGGGCGTCGGCCTGCAGGTGCATCCGCAGGTGGAACTCCCCCGTCGACGGGTCGCCGAACTGCTGGCTGTCGAGGATGTTGAGGTCTAGCCCGACCATCGCGCCGGTCACCGCGTGGACGATGCCGCGCCGGTCGGGGCCGCTCAGGGTCAGGACGATCTCGCGGCCGAGGCCGCCCGGGGTCGCCGTGCTCATGCCGTGGCCGCCGCGAGCTGGCCGCAGGCCCCGTCGATGTCGCTGCCACGGGTGTCGCGCACCGTCGTCGGGATGCCGTGGGCGCGCAGCCGCTCGACGAACTGCTGCTCGACGCCCCGCCGCGACGCGGTCCACTTCGAGCCCGGCGTCGGGTTGAGCGGGATCGGATTGACGTGCACCCAGCCCTTGCCGCGGGCGGTGAGCTTCTTGCCGAGGAGGTCTGCGCGCCACGCCTGGTCGTTGATGTCGCGGATCAGCGCGTACTCGATGCTCACCCGCCGCCCGGTGCGCAGGTAGTAGCGGTGGGCGGCGTCGATCGCCTCGTCGACCTTGAAGCGGGTGTTGATCGGCACGAGCTCGTCGCGCAGCTCGTCGTCGGGCGCGTGCAGCGACAGCGCGAGCGTCACCGGGATGCCCTCCTCGGTGAGTCGGTCGATGCCGGTGACCAGCCCGACCGACGACATCGTGATGCCGCGGGCACTCATGCCCAGCCCCTCGGGCGAGGGGTCGACCATCCGGCGGATGGCACCGATCGCGGCCTTGTAGTTGGCCAGCGCCTCCCCCATGCCCATGAAGACGACGTTGGTGACCCGGCGACCGGAGGACGAAGGGAGGGACTCCCCTTCGTCATCGGCCTCGGCCCCGAGCGCGGCGCCGGCCTCGTCACCCAGCGGCAGGTCGCCGGCCTCGGCCAGCAGCCGGTTGGCAGCGACGACCTGGTCGACGATCTCGGCCGTCGACATGTTGCGCGTCAGGCCCTCCTGGCCGGTGGCGCAGAAGGGGCAGTTCATCCCGCATCCGGCTTGGCTGGAGATGCAGATGGTCGCCCGCCGGGGGTAGCGCATGAGGACCGACTCGACGAGGGCGCCGTCGTGGAGGCGCCAGACCGACTTCAGGGTCGCGCCACGGTCGGCGGTGATCGTGCGCACCGGTGCGAGCAGGCGCGGGAGCATCGCGGCGGCGAGCTCGTCACGGGCTGCCTTGGGCAGATCGGTCATCTGCTCGGGGTCGTCGGTGTGGTGGGCGAAGTAGTGCGTCGACAGCTGCTTGGCGCGAAAGCCCGGCAGACCGAGCTCCTTGGCCCACTCGACCCGACCGGCGAGGTCGAGGTCGGCGAGATGGCGCGGCGGCTTGCCGCGCCGGGGCGCGGTCATCGTCAGCTGGCCGGGCGCCGGGCGGGCGGTCGAGGGCGTGGGCAGGTCGGTCATCCCGACCATCATCTCAGGTCAGGAGCGTGCCCCACCAAAGCTGCCCGCTGCCGGGTCGGCGGCGTCGCGCCCCCGGCCCTCGCCGTGTGCAGCCTCGCCGGGCGCCGGGGCAGGATCCGGACCGGAGAGCGCGCCGACGAGGGCTTCGTGCACCGCCTCGGCGCTGCCGACGCTCGGCTGGTCCGCGAGGTGGTACCACTCGTCGGCTCCCTCGTAGCGCACCCGGGCGACGACCACCCCGTCCTGCTCGCCCGTCTCGAGCTCGATGCGGCCGGTGATGGTGCCGACCTCGCGCGTGGTCACGCCACCGGGTCGGGCAGTGAAGGTGCTCGTACGGCTCATCGTCGTCAGCAGCTCTCGAGTCGGGTGCTCAGCGCGGTCTTCTCCGCCGTCTGCAGGGCCAGGCCCCAGCGGTACTTCGTCGCGACCCACATCTTCGCGTAGGTGCACGCGTAGGTCGTGCGGGTCGGCCACCACGTCGACGGGTCCTGGTCCCCCTTCGACCGGTTGGACGAGGCCGAGACCGCGATGAGCTGCGGACCCTCGAGGTCGTTGGCGAAGTCCTCCCGCTCCTGGTCCGACCACGAGTCGGCGCCCGAGCGCCACGCCTCGGCGAGCGGGACGACGTGGTCGATGTCGAGGTCGCTGCCGTCGGTGAAGGACTCGCCGTCGTACTCGCTGTACCAGTCCCCCGAGGTGGGGCGGCAGTCGGAGCCGACCTCGACGTCGTCGCCGTCGCGGGCCAGGACGGTCTCGCGGGTGTCGCACCCGTCGACGGTGATCCAGTGGTTGAACTCGTCGCGGTCGTAGCCGGTCATCGAGCCCTCCGTCTCGACGGGGAGGGCGGCGAGCTGGCTGATGGCGGTGTCCGTCGAGGGGATGCCGGGAGGTGCGGCGGTGGCCGACGCCGCCGGCGCCAGCGCGATGGACGTGGCCGCGGTGGCGGCGAGGACGGAGCAGGTGGTGCGCAGGCGCATGACGGGTCCTTGGCGGTCGGGTGCCGGGCACGAGCGACGCTAGGGCCGGGTGAGAGACCGCGGGTGAACACGCGGTCAGGCGCAGCCGGGGACCCCGTCAGAGGTCGGTCAGGGCCGTCAGTGCGGGGCGATGATCCGCAGCGCCACCCACATGAGCGGGATGACGAGGACGAGGGAGTCGAGCCGGTCCATGAGGCCCCCGTGCCCCGGGAGGATGTTGGACATGTCCTTGATCCCGAGGTTGCGCTTGAGGCTGGACTCGATGAGGTCCCCGATCGTCGCGACCGGGGCGGTGAGGGCCCCGAGGATCGCGCCCTGCCACCACAGGCCGTCGAGGGTGAGCGGGATGACGATCGCCCCGACCGCGGCGCACGAGAGGACCGACCCGGCGAAGCCCTCCCAGGACTTCTTGGGCGAGAGCTTGGGCGCCATCGGGTGCTTGCCGAAGAGCACCCCGAAGGCGTAACCGCCGATGTCGGAGGAGATCGTGATGAGGATGAAGACGAGGATGCGCCACTGCCCCTGGGGCTCGGCGAGCATCAGCGCCGCGAAGCCGGCGAGCAGGCAGGGGTAGAGCAGGATCAGCGCGCCGGCGCCGACATCGCGCAGCGCGCCGGCCAGCCCGTCGGCGACCCGCCAGATGAGTGTCGCGACGAGCGTCAGGGCGGCGGCGAAGACCAGCGCCTCGGCTCCGCGCAGGTAGGCGGCGACCGTCATGCTCACCGCCCCGATGGCGACCGGGACGAAGGGGGCGAACAGCCCCCCTTCGCTCAGGGCCTGGCGCATCTCCCACACCGCCACGACCATGGCGATGCAGATGACGACGACGAAGGCGACGGGGTGGATCACCAGCGCCGCGGCGGCGGCGGCCCCGAGGCCGACGCCCGTGGCGATGGCGACCGGCAGGTTGCGCCCGGCGCGACCCGTCGGCGCCGGAGCCGTCGCGGGCGCGGCCGCGCGGGCGGAGCGACGGGTCGCGAACTCGGGCTCGGTCACATCAGACCTCGGAGAGCTCGGCTTCCTTGGCCTTGAGCAGCGAGTCGACGGTCTCGACGTACTTCTTCGTCAGCGCGTCGAGCTCCTTCTCGCCCCGGGTGCCGTCGTCCTCGCCGACCTCGCCGTCCTTGACGAGCTTGTCGATGGTGTCCTTGGCCGCCCGGCGGACGTGCCGGATCGAGACCTTGGCGTCCTCGCCCTGGCTGTGCGCGAGCTTGATGTACTCCTTGCGGCGCTCGGCCGTCAGCTCGGGCATGGTCACCCGGATCACGGTGCCGTCGTTGCTCGGGTTGGCCCCGAGGTCGGAGTCGCGCAGCGCGCTCTCGATCGCGCCCATCGACGACTTGTCGAAGGGGGTGATGAGCAGCGTCCGCGCCTCGGGCGTGGCGAAGGAGGCGAGCTGCTGCAGCGGCGTCGGCGACCCGTAGTAGTCGACCATGACCCCGCTGAAGAGGCCGGGGTTGACGCGGCCGGTGCGGATGCCGGCGAAGTTGTCCTTGGCCACCTCGACGGCCTTGGTCATCTTGTCCTCGGCCTCGAGCAGTGCGTCCTCGATCATGTGCGTCCTCTCCTGTCCGGCCACGGGGGCCTCGCGTGCGGCGGCGCCGCGGTGGTCTGGGGTCAGTCTCTCACTCAGGCGTGCACGACCGTGCCGATGGACTCGCCGAGCAGGGCACGGGTGACGTTGCCCTCGCCCTCCATGCCGAAGACGACCATCGGCAGCTCGTTCTCCCGGCAGAGGCTGAAGGCCGCGGCGTCGACCACCTTGAGGTCCTGCTGGATGGCCTCCTCGTAGGTGACGCGCTCGAGCTTGCGGGCGTCGGGGTTGGTCCGCGGGTCGGAGTCGTAGACCCCGTCGACGCCGTTCTTGGACATCAGGACCGCATCGCACTTGATCTCGAGGGCGCGCTGGGCGCTCACCGTGTCGGTGGAGAAGAAGGGCATGCCGGCGCCGGCGCCGAAGATCACGACCCGGCCCTTCTCGAGGTGGCGGATGGCCCGGCGCGGGATGTAGGCCTCGGCGACCTGGCCCATCGTGATGGCGGTCTGGACCCGGGTGTCGACGCCCGCGTCCTCAAGGAAGTCCTGGAGGGCCAGGCAGTTCATCACGGTGCCGAGCATGCCCATGTAGTCGGCACGCGTGCGGTCCATGCCCTGCTCCTGCAGCTGGGCCCCGCGGAAGAAGTTGCCGCCGCCGACGACGATCGCGACCTGGATGCCCTCGCGCACGGCCGCGGCGATCTGCTCGGCGATGCCGCGCACGACGTCGGGGGCGACGCCGACCTTGCCGCCACCGAAGGCCTCGCCGGACAGCTTGAGGAGGACGCGTCGGTACGGGGTGGTGGTCTCGTCGGACACGGGTGTGCTCCCTGTGGGTCGAGGTCGGGGATTCGCTCAGATCCTTCCACAGGTGCAGGCCTGCGGACGCACGCACGATGACGAGGCCGCTTATCCTTGCCGGTCGTGAGCACCGAACCCGCCGACCGGTCGGCCCCCGTCACCGTCTCGATCACCCGCACCGTCCGCCCCGAGGACGAGGCCCTCATGCAGGTGTGGGCCGACGCCGGGACCACCCTCGCGCGGCGCTTCCCCGGCTTCCTCGGCTCGGGGTGGGTGCGCCCGTCGCTCGGGTCCGACCAATGGCACATGCTCTACCGCTTCGCCGACGCCGACGCCCTCGAGCAGTGGCAGGAGTCCCACGAGCGGGCCCGGTGGCTCGGTGCCGCCGCCCGCCTCGTCGAGGCGACCCGGATGGAGTCGCGCACCGGCATCGAGGGGTGGTTCGACGAGCCGCACGAGGTGACCGGGGGCGACATCGCCCCTCCCCCGCCGCCGCGGTGGAAGCAGATGGTCGTCATCTTCTGCGCCTTCTTCCCCACGAGCCTGGTGCTCACCTACGTGCTCGCCATAGTCACCGAGGGGTGGCCGGCGTGGGGCCGCGTGCTGCTCACCTGCGCCATCGCCATCCCGTGGATGACGTACGTCTTCCTCCCCTTCGTCACGCGGCTCTTCCTGCCGTGGACGCAGCCGCGGCGCTCGCCGTGACCTGCCTCCCGGCATGACGAAGGGCGCCGCCCCCCGGCTGGGGTGCGGCGCCCTTCGGCTGTGCGAGGTTCGTCAGGAACCGACGCGGAAGCGAGCGAACTGGGTCGCGCTCGCGCCGGCCTCCTCGAGGACCTTGCCGACGGACTTCTTGGAGTCCTTGGCGAAGGGCTGGTCGAGCAGGACATTTTCCTTGAAGAAGCCGTTGACCCGGCCCTCGACGATCTTGGGCAGGGCAGCCTCGGGCTTGCCCTCCTCCTTGGCCGTCTCCTCGGCGATGCGACGCTCGTGGGCGACGACGTCGGCGTCGATCTCGTCGCGGGTGAGGACGTTGGGGCTGAACGCGGCGATGTGCATCGCGACGTCACGGGCCACCTGGTCGTCGCCACCCTCGGTGCCCAGGAGGACACCGATCTGGGCCGGCAGGTCGGGGCTGGTCTTGTGCAGGTACGCCGAGACGTTGGGGGCCTCGACGCGGGCGACCCGCTTGACCTCGATCTTCTCGCCGATGGTGGCGTTGGCGTCGTCGAGGAGCTCCTTGACGGTCTTGTCCCCGGCGGGGGCAGCCAGCAGGGTCTCCGCGTCGGTGGCCTTGGCCGCGACGGCCGCGGCGAGGACCTCGTCCGCGAGGGCGCCGAACTTCTCGCCCTTGGCGACGAAGTCGGTCTCGCAGAGGACCTCGACGAGGGTGCCGACGCCGGCCTCCGCCTTGGCCACGACCAGACCGTTGGAGGTCGTGCGGCCCTCGCGCTTGGTCACGCCCTTGAGGCCCTTGATGCGCAGCAGCTCCTGGGCCTTGGACTTGTCGCCCTCGGCCTCGTCGAGCGCCTTCTTCACGTCGAGCATGCCGGCGCCGGTGCGCTCGCGCAGCTCCTTGATGTCAGCGGCGGTGTAGTTCGCCATGTGTGTCCCGTTCTCCTTCGAGAGAGGTTGACGGTGGTCGGTGAGGTGGTGCTCAGGCCTCGGGGGTGGCCTCGGCGGCGGGCGCCTCGGTCGCGGGGGCCTCGGCGGCGGGCGCCTCGGCCGCAGCGGCCTCGGCGGCGGGAGCCTCGGCGGCGGGAGCCGCAGCCTCGGTGCCCTCACCGGCGAGGAGCTCGCGCTCCCACTCGGCCATCGGCTCGGCCTCGGCGGCGGAGGCACCCTCGGTGGCGTTGCCGCCACCACGGGCCATCAGGCCGTCGGCGACCGCGTCGGCGACGACGCGGGTGAGCAGGGTGACCGAACGGATCGCGTCGTCGTTGCCCGGGATCTTGTAGTCGACCTCGTCGGGGTCGCAGTTGGTGTCGAGGATCGCGATGACCGGGAGGCCGAGCTTGCGGGCCTCGTCGACGGCCAGGTGCTCCTTCTTGGTGTCGACGATCCACACGGCCGAGGGAACCTTGGCCATGTTGCGGATACCGCCGAGGGTCTTCTCCAGCTTGTCCTTCTCACGACGAAGGATGAGCAGCTCCTTCTTCGTGTAGCCGGAGCCGGCGACGGTGTCGAAGTCGATCTCCTCGAGCTCCTTCAGGCGGGTGAGGCGCTTGGAGATCGTCTGGAAGTTGGTGAGCATGCCACCGAGCCAGCGGTGGTTGACGTAGGGCATCCCGACGCGCGTCGCCTGCTCGGCGATGGGCTCCTGGGCCTGCTTCTTGGTGCCGACGAAGAGGATCGTGCCGCCGTGGGACACGGTCTGCTTGACGAACTCGTAGGCGTCGTTGATGTAGGTCAGCGACTGCTGCAGGTCGATGATGTAGATGCCATTGCGCTCGGTCATGATGAAGCGCTTCATCTTGGGGTTCCACCGGCGGGTCTGGTGCCCGAAGTGGACGCCGCTCTCCAGGAGCTGGCGCATGGTGACGACGGCCATGCCGAAGTCCTCTCTCGTCGATTGTCAGTTGTTTCCTGGTGCTCCGACCCACCCCGCCCGACCGAGGTCGGGACTGCCGTGGTGTGGCCCCGGATTCACAGTGATCTGATCACCCGGCGAGGAACACGCGAATTCATCCAGACAGACTGGATGTGCACCTCATCCTACGGCTGCGGGGCGAAGGGGGGAAATCGTCGCCCCGCGTAGCCTGCGGGCATGAGCTCACCCCTCGTCGACCGCATGGAGCCGCACGCCGAGACGATCTTCGCGACGATGTCGGCCCTGGCGTTGGAGCACGACGCGGTCAACCTCGGTCAGGGCTTCCCCGACACCGACGGCCCCGAAGAGGTCCTCGAGGCGGCCCGGGCGGCGATCACGGCCGGCCACAACCAGTACCCGCCGACGATCGGCATCCCCACGCTGCGCGAGGCGGTCGCCGCGCACCAGGCGCGCCACCACTCCCTTCGTCATGATCCGGCGACGGAGGTGCTCATCACCTCGGGGGCGACCGAGGCGATCGCCGCGAGCCTGCTCGGGCTGGTCTCCCCCGGCGACGAGGTGGTGACCTTCGAGCCCTACTACGACAGCTATGCGGCGGGCATCGACCTGGCCGGCGGGGTGCGGCGGACCGTCCCGTTGTCGTACCCGGACCTGACCTTCGACCCCGAGCAGCTCGCCGCGGCCTTCTCCGAGCGCACGCGCCTGGTCCTGCTCAACTCGCCGCACAACCCCCTCGGCAAGGTCTTCACCCGCGCCGAGCTCGAGGTCGTCGCCGATCTCGCCCGCCGGCACGAGGCCTGGGTCATCAGCGACGAGGTCTACGAGCACCTGACCTTCGACGTGCCCCACGTGCCCATCGCGACGCTGCCCGGGATGGCCGAGCGCACGCTGACGATCGGGTCCGCGGGGAAGTTCTTCTCCGTCACCGGGTGGAAGGTCGGGTGGGTCACTGGTCCGGCAGCTCTCGTGCGCGCCGCCCGCGTGGTCAAGCAGTACCTGACCTTCACCACCGCCTCTCCCCTGCAGCACGCCGTCGCCCACGCGCTCGACCTGGGACCGCAGGTGCTCACCGACCTCACTGACTCCCTGCAGGAGCGCCGTGACCTGCTCGTCGCCGGGTTGGCCGACGCCGGGCTCGACGTGCGCCCGAGCGACGGGACCTACTTCGTCGTCGCCGACGCCGCACCGCTCGGCGTCCCCGACGCGCTCCAGTGGTGCCTCGACCTGCCCGCGGCGGCGGGGGTCGCCGCCGTGCCGGTCTCGGTCTTCTGCGACGACCCCCAAGCGCATGTCGACCCTCGTGCGCTTCGCCTTCTGCAAGCAGGTGCCGGTCATCGAGGAGGCCTGCCGCCGTCTCGCGGCCTTCACCGGCTGATCCACAGTCCTCGGCGGGGCGGCGGCCCCGTCCACAGGTCTGCCGGGCGCCACCGGCGGCGGCGCGAAGGGGGTCACGCTCACCCCATGAGCACCGTCGCCCTCGTCGCCCTCGCCCTGGCCGGGGCCCTCACCGGTCCACCCGCCCCACCTGCTGCGGCTCGCTGGTCGTGGCCGGTCGGGGGCGGTGCCCGCCCGGCCGTGGCGGCCCCCTTCGACGCGCCGGAGGAGCAGTGGGGCGCCGGTCATCGCGGCATCGACCTGTCGACCGCGCGGGGCGGGCCGGTCACCGCGGTCGCCGACGGGGTGGTGACCCATCGTGGTCGGATCGCCGGTCGGGGCACGGTGAGCGTCACCCACGCCGACGGTGTGCGCAGCACCTACGAGCCGGTCGACGCAGCCGTCTCGATGGGTGACCGGGTGGCGCGTGGCCAGCGGATCGGCACGATCGGGCCGGAGTCGGGGCACTGCGCTCCCGCGGCCTGCCTCCACCTGGGTGCGCGTCGCGGGCCGACCTACCTCGACCCCGATGACCTTCTTCGGTGCCCGCCGGGTGATCCTCCTGCCCGTCCCCTGAGCGCCCCTCCCCTGCCGCCGGGTCGAGAGAATCCCGACCGTCCATCCGGTCGGTGACGCCCGCAGGGCTCAGGCGCGGGGGTGCGCCTGCTCGTAGCTGCGGCGCAGGCGGTCGAGCGAGACGTGCGTGTAGATCTGGGTCGTCGCGAGCGAGCTGTGGCCGAGGAGCTCCTGGACCATGCGCAGGTCAGCGCCACCCTCGAGCAGGTGCGTCGCGGCCGAGTGGCGCAGGCCGTGCGGCCCCACGTCGGGCGCATCGGGCACGTGGGCGAGCAGGGAGTGGACGACCTCTCGGACCTGGCGCGGGTCGACCCGGCGGCCCCGACGGCCGAGGAAGAGCGCCGGGCCCGACCCCTCGACGACCACCCGGGGTCGTCCACGCTCCAGCCACTCGCCGAGAGCCTCGTCGGCGGGCGCGCCATAGGGCACCACGCGCTCCTTGCGACCCTTGCCGAGGACCCGCACGACCCGTCGACCGCGATCGAGGTCGTCGACGTCGAGGCCGGTGAGCTCGCTGACCCGGATCCCGCTCGCGTAGAGCAGCTCGAGCACGGCGCGGTTGCGCAGGTGGATCGGGTCCTCGTCGTCCGCGGCGACTGCCGCGACGTCGAGCACGGCACTCATGCCGTCGCGGGAGACGACGTCGGGCAGGGTGCGCTGCCGCTTGGGTGACGCCAGCCGCAGTGCGGGGTCCGTGGCGGTGCGGCCGGTGCGCGTCGTCCAGGCGAAGAAGGTGCGTACCGCGGCCGACCGGCGGGAGAGGGTCGCGCGGGCGGCGCCCCCCGAGGCGAGGCTGCCGAGCCAGGACCTCAGCTGCGCCAGCGTGACGTCGGCGAGCGCGTCGCTGCCGTCGTGGGCACACCACATGAGGCAGGCGCGCACGTCGCCCGCATAGGCCCTGATCGTGTGCTCCGATCGATCGCGCTCACGCAGCAGGTGCGCGGCATAGGCGTCGACGACCTCGCCGACCCACGCAGGGGTCGGCGCCGGCTCCGAGGTCGACGCAGCGCTCACTCCCCCACGGTGCCACGGTCTGACCCGCGCGTCCCGGAGGTCACGCCGTCCTCCATCGTCAGCGCCTCGGGCCGGGGCCGCGACGCCAGCCGCCGGTGTCGTCCTGCACCACCCACCCCTCGAGCGACATCTCCGCCAGGTCGGCGAGCACCTCCTCGAGCGGCACCACGAGCTCGACCGCGAGCTCGCCGACCGGGACTCCCCTGCGGCTGCTCAGTAGGTCGTGGATGCGGCGGTGCGGCGGCCGGAGCACGTCGAGGTCACGGGCTGGACCGAGGAGCTCCACCGGTTGGTCGACCTCCTCGCCCACGCGTCCGGCCAGGGCGAGCAGGTCCGCGGTGTCGGTGACCAGACTGCCGCGGTGCTTCTGGATCCACTCGTGACAGCCCGCCGACGACATCTGGGTCACCGGACCGGGCACGACCCCGACGGGGCGGCGCATCGCCTCGGCCCAACCGGCGGTGTTGAGCGAGCCGGACCGCAGCCCCGCCTCGACGACGAGCGTCGCCTGCGACAGGGCAGCGATGATCCGGTTGCGCGAGAGGAATCGGTGCCGCATGCCCACGGTCCCGATGGCCAGCTCCGTGATGACGACCCCCTGCTCGGCGACGGCGTCGACGAGCCGCCGGTTGCCCTCCGGGTAGACCCGGTCGGGCCCGCACGGGAGCACGGCGATGGCCGGCCCGTGCACGGCGAGCGCCCCCTGGTGGGCCGCGGCATCGATGCCGAAGGCCGCACCGGACACGACCGTCCAGCCCCGACCCGCGGCGCCCGCCCCGATCTCCCGGGCGATGGCCTCGCCGTAGCCCGTGCTCGCCCGCGAACCGACGATGGCGACGGCCCGGGCCGACAGGTCGGTGAGCGACCCCTGCCCCCGCACGTGGAGCAGGTGCGGGGAGACGAGGGGGTGCGAGAGGACCTCGGGCCAGTCGGCGTCTCCCGGGATCACGACCCGGGCCCCCGAGCGCTCGACGCGGTCCAGCTCGCCGTCGACGTCGACCCCGGCCACGTGCGCGCGGGCACTCGCCGAGCGGGGCAGGTCCCCATCGGCAAGGCGGTGCCAGGCCTCGACGTGACCGACCTCTGCGAGGACGGACTGCAGGGCGTGTGGTGCATCGCTCACCCGCTCGCGGCGCAGTTCGAGCACCCGCGACCAGGCGACCCGCGCCCGCCGCTCGTTGGACCCGACCATCGCGTGGGCGCGAGCGACCTCGGCACTCGTCGGGATGCCAGCGACCTCGGACCGGCTCATGCCGCCACCGCGCCCTGCGTGCGGTACATCAGCGCCAGACCCACATCGGTCGGGCTCGGGACGGTACGGCCGTTGAGGTCCGCCGAGGTCCACGCCAACCTCAGGATCCGGTCGTAGCCGCGGACCGTCACCTGCCCCAGGTCGAGCGCCCGATCGAGCGTGGCAGTCGTGGCTGACGGCAGGCGCCACGGTCGGCGGCGCAGTTGCGGCCCGGGGACTTGGCTGTTGAGCGACCAGCCGAGCGGCTCCCACCGGCGTCTCTGCACCTCGCGGGCGGCCAGCACGCGGGCGGCGACCGCCTCGCTCGAGTCGGGCGGGTCCTCGCTGAGGTCGGCCAGGCTGACCTTGGGCACCTGCACCTGGATGTCGACCCGGTCGAGCAGCGGTCCGCTGAGCCGGGCCGCATAGGCCCGCCGCTCGGTCGGTCGGCACCGGCAGGCCAGTCCCTTGCCGTGGCCCTCCCCGCACGGGCACGGGTTGGCCGCGAGGACCAGCTGGACCCGGGCCGGGTAGGTCACCCGCTCGCGCGCCCGGGCGATGACGACCCGCCCGGACTCGAGCGGTTGCCGCAAGGCCTGGAGCACCGCGCTGCCGAACTCAGCCGCCTCGTCGAGGAAGAGCACCCCGTGGTGCGCCTGGGACAGCGCGCCCGGCAGCACGACGCCCGAGCCCCCGCCGACGAGGGCTGCGACGCTCGCGGAGTGGTGCGGCGCGACGAAGGGGGGCACGACGTCGAGGCCGGTCGGCGGTGCCACCCCGACGAGGGAGCGCACGGCCAGGGTCTCCAGTGCCTGCTCGCGGGTCAGCGGCGGCAGGATCGTCACGAGCCGCTCGGCGAGCATCGTCTTGCCCGAGCCGGGTGGACCGTTGAGCAGCAGGTGGTGCCCGCCGGCCGCTGCGAGCATGAGTGCCGTGCGGGCCTCGTGCTGGCCGGACACCTCGGCCAGGTCCAGTCGTCGAGCCGCCGGTCTGCTGGGCGCCACGGATGCCTCGTCGGCCGGATGGAGCCCGCCGCCCTCGCGCTGCGCCGAGCGGTAGGCGAGCACGAGCTCCCCGAGCGTGCCGGCCGTGGAGACCCGCACCCCCTCGACGAGCCGGGCCTCGGCCACGTCCTCGGGTGCGACGACGACGTGCTCGCAGCCGGCGGCCTGCGCGGCGAGCACCGCCGGCAGCACCCCGGTGACGTGCCGCAGCCGCCCGTCGAGGCCGAGCTCCGCGAGGTGCACGACGGGTCGTACGAGCTCCGCCGGCAGCTCCTCGCAGGCGGCGAGGACGGCGACGGCGATGCCGAGATCGAAGCCCGTGCCGTGCTTGGGGATCGATGCGGGCGACAGGTTGACCGTCAGCTGGCGGGAGTTGAGCGAGAAGCCGGCGGAGATCGACGCTGCCCGCACCCGCTGGGGTGCCTGGCGCAGCGCCGCGTCGGGCAGGCCGCTGATGTCGAAGGCCGGGAGCCCCCGCCCGACGTGGCACTCGATGTCGACGAGGTGACCGGTGATCCCGCGCAGCGCCACCCCGCGGGTCACCCCGATGCTCACTGCCCCACCCCGGGCCGGAAGTCGACCTCGTAGAGGCCGTCGGCGTCGCGGACCAGCCCGACGAAGTCCAGCCGCACGCCCCGGGCGTCGACCCGGTGCTCGGCGAGCCACCGCCCCGCGAGCCGACGCAACCGCGCGAGCTTGGCCCGGGTGATCGCGTGCACGGGGTCACCGAAGGCGCGGCTGCGCCGCGTCTTGACCTCGCAGACCACGACCACGTCGCCGTCTCGCATGACGAGGTCGATCTCGCCCTCGCTGCACCGCCAGTTGCGGTCGAGCAGCTGCATGCCCTGCCTGGTCAGGAAGGTCACGGCGAAGTCCTCGCCGTCCGCTCCCACGCTCGCCCGTGTGGGCTCCACCTCGGTCATCTGCGACCACCTCCGACCTCCAGTCAAGGTGGCCGGTGGCTCCGACGAGGCCATCACCTCGCGGCTGTGGACACCGCCGCTCGCCGCAGCGGGTCTGGGGACGGGGTCCCGACTCGGCTAGAAGCCGCCGTCGGGCATCTCGAGCTCGGACTTGGCGAGCTCCTCGACGTTGACGTCCTTGAAGGTGACGACCCGCACCTGCTTGGCGAAGCGCGCGGGACGGTAGATGTCCCACACCCACGCGTCCTGCATCGTCACCTCGAAGTAGACCTCGGCCCCCTCGCCGCGGACCGTGACGTCGACGCTGTTGGCGAGGTAGAAGCGCCGCTCGGTCTCGACGACGTGGCTGAAGAGGTGCACCACGTCGCGGTACTCGCGATAGAGCGCGAGCTCCATCTCGGTCTCGTACTTCTCCAGGTCCTCAGAGCTCACCAGGACCTCCCTTCGCTCACCGTGCCGGCGAGCAGCTCGTGGCCCTCGCCCGGTCCGACCTCATCATCCCCCACGGCCTGCGGCACGACGGCCGCCACCCCCGGCAGGGACCACGAGCGGCGATGCTCCTCACTCGGCCCGTGGGCCGCGAGCGCGTCGAGATGGGCACTCGCGGAGTAGCCCTTGTTGTCGGCCCAGCCGTAGTGCGGGTGTGTCTGCGCGAGCTCGACCATGCGGGAGTCGCGCTCGACCTTGGCCAGCACGCTCGCCGCCGCGACCGAGCTGCACCGCATATCAGCCTTGATCATCGTGCGCACCGGGGGCGTCGTCGCGCCGCCCGCGAGCTCGGCGAAGAGTCCCACCTCGTCGGGGTCGGTGAGCCAGTCGTGGTTGCCGTCGAGCAGGACGAGGTCGGGGACCACGTCGAGCTGGCCGAGCGCCCGCTGACCCGCGATGCGCAGCGCGGCGATGATCCCGATCTCGTCGATCTCCGCCGGCGAGGCGTGCCCGACCGCGTGCCCGAGGGCCCAGCGGTGCAGCCGCGGCACCATCGCCTCGCGCGCGGCGGGGGTGAGGAGCTTGGAGTCGCGCACACCGGCCGGCGCGGTGCGGCAGGTCTCGTCGATGACGACGACCCCGACGCTCACCGGCCCGGCGAGCGCACCGCGCCCCACCTCGTCCATGCCGGCGAGCACCCGGTGCCCGGCACGCTGCAGCTCGCGCTCGACGCGCAGGCTGGGCTTGCCAGAGAGGCCACGCCCGGGGCGGGGCCCGCGGCGAGCGGGCGTCACGACGTGTGCGGCTCGCGCGCGGGCGGGCCGAGCGAGCGGTTGCTGCCCGCGTCGGGGACCTCGGAGAAGACCTCGCTGCGGTCGCTCAGCGTCGTCATGCGGTCGAAGGGCCAGACGGTGACGACGGCACGACCGACGACGAGGTCGATCGGGACGGACCCCTTGTCGCCGGTGCCGCCCGGGTCGTGGAAGCGCGAGTCGCTCGAGTCGCTGCGGTTGTCACCCATGACCCACAGGCTCCCGCTCGGCACGGTGATGTTGAACTCCTGCTCGCTCGCCTCGACCCGCGGCTTGAGGTAGGGCGACTCGTCGACCGGCTCGCCGTTGATGAGCAGGCGCCCCTCGGCGTCGCAGCACTGCACGTGGTCACCCGGCAGGCCGATGACCCGCTTGATGAGGTGCCCCTCGGAGGTGTCGGGGAGCAGGCCGACGAACATCAGCGCGTCACGCACCCCGTCGAGCACCGGCCCGCGGCTCGTCTCGGGGGTCGGGCTGAGCCAGTCGCCCGGGTCCTCGAAGACGACGATGTCGCCGCGCTTGATGTCGAAGGGACCCGGCGTGAGCTTGGAGACGACGACCCGGTCGCCGACGAGGAGGGTGTCCTGCATCGACTCGCTGGGGATGAAGAAGGCCTGGACGAGGAAGGTCTTGACGATGAAGGACAGGGTCAGGGCCATCGCCAGCACGACGACGATCTCCTTGACCGCCGCGCCGAGCCGGGCGCCGAAGCCGCGCTCGTTGGTCGCCCTCTCGTCCCGGGCCCGCTCCCGCTCGGCGTCCTCGGCCTCTGCGTGGGCCGAATCAGGATCGTGTGCCACAGGTCTCTTCCTCTACCGCGCCCCGGGTTCGGGCGTCATCCGCTCCAGTATTGCTGCTCGACGCCCGCTTCGGCGCATCCGTGACCGCCGTGTCCCGGCAGCCGGTCGCTCACCCGGCGTGGTCCCCGAAGCCACCGATCCGGTCCATCGGCCAGTAGCGCCACGCCACGTGGCCGACGACGTCGTCGACGGGGACCATGCCACCGCCGGGGTCACCGAGGTGGGCACGGGAGTCGGCGGAGTCGCCGCGGTTGTCGCCGAGGACGAAGAGGCGCCCCTGCGGGACGGTGACGTCGAAGGGGGTGTCGCAGGCGGTCGTCCCCGGCTCCAGCCAGGGCTCGTCGACGGGTTGGCCGTCGACCTGCAGACCGTCGTCGGGCGTGCACGTCACCCGGTCTCCCCCGATCCCGGCGACCCGCTTGAGGAAGTCCTGCTCGCCCAGGTCGATCGACAGGGTCGAGGCGATCGCGGACAGCGTGCGCCCGATGACCCCGTCGGAGGCGAAGGGGGTGCGGTCGGCGGCCGCGAAGGTGTCGGTGCCGTCGAAGACGATGACGTCACCGCGCTCCACCTCGCCCGCGCCGATCTTGGTGACGACGACCCGGTCGCCCGGCATGATCGTCGGCTCCATCGACCCGCTCGGGACGTGGAAGGACTGCATGACGAAGGCTCGCAGCAGCACGACGAGGAGCACGGCGATGCCGATCTCGAGCAGGAGCCGGCGGGCCGGACGCGCGTCGACCCCCGCCGGGTCTCCGGCGGGGGTCGAGGCGCTGGTGTCCTGGGTGGGCTCGGTCGACATCGGGGTCAGCCTAGAGCCCGCAGCAGGGCGAGGGTCAGCTCGCGGGGGTCTCGCGACGCTCGCGGATGCGGGCCGCCTTGCCGCGCAGGTTGCGCAGGTAGTACAGCTTCGCGCGGCGGACGTCACCACGGGTGGCGACCTCGATCTTCTCGATGACCGGCGTGTGGAGCGGGAAGGTGCGCTCGACACCGACGCCGAAGGAGACCTTGCGGACGGTGAAGGTCTCGCCCACGCCGCCGCCGTGGCGGCGGATGACGACGCCCTGGAAGACCTGGACACGGGAGCGGTTGCCCTCGATGACCTTGACGTGGACCTTGACGGTGTCGCCGGCCCGGAACTCGGGGACGTCGTCCCGCAGGGACGCCTTGTCGATCTCGTCGAAACGCTGCATGGCGCTGTCGCTTTCTTGCGGACGCCACAGGTCGTCCGCCCTCGTCAGTAGTGTGAGGTGTCGCGCCCAACCGCCGCGTGCAGCGGGTGACGGTGCCTGCCGGCATCGTCGCTCCCGGCACTCCCCCTGTGGCAGGGGCGGTGTCCATGAGCGCGATGTCCAAGTCTGCCAGAGGGAGCGCGTGACCAGAAATCGACCGACCGCCGACGAGCCGGCGACCGTCGGCGGCACGCGCCTCGGCCGCGCCGTCGGGGCCGTGCTCACCGTGGTCCTCCTCGCGCCGGCCGCTGCCGTCCTCACCTCGCGGTTGCGCGGGCTCATCGACCTCGAGGCCGGGCTCGGGGCGCAGTGCGGGGGCATCGACGCCCTCGGTCCGGCCCTGCGGACCAGCCTGCCCGTGGTCCTCCTCGTGCTGGCGATCCCGATCGCCCTGCTCTCCCTCGGTCACCGGGCGCGCGGGTGGGTCTGGCTGCTCGCCGCCCTCCTGGGCACCGCCGCGCTCGAGGTCGCCCTGCGCGTCTGGCTCCCGGCCTGCCTGTGACGCATCCCCTCGTGACGAAGGGGGTGGCTCACCTGCGCACGGGACGGCTGAGGTCGACCGTGCCCGGGCCCTCGCCGGGGCCGCGCACGCGGTACCCGGCCTTCTTGTACAGCCGCAGCAGACGCGACTGGTCGGCCCCGGTGTTGAGCCAGAAGGTCCGCACGTCGGCCGGGGCGAGGGCCTCGGCGTGCGCGAGCAGCGCCCGTCCCAGCCCGCGCCCCTGCAGGTCGGGCGCGACCATGAGCCGCCCGATCTGCCAGGTCGTCGGCTCCTGCGGGTCGCGCCGCACCCGGACCGATCCGACGAGACGCCCCTGCGAGCGGAAGAGGTGCGTCGTCCAGTGCTCGAGGTTGTCGGCGACGGTCGCGGCGTCCTCGGCGGGCGCGCCCCACCAGTGCTGCTCGGGCGTGACCATCTCGATCCAGCAGGCCTTCTGCAGCACGGTCAGCTCCGCCGCGTCCGCCCGGGTGGCGACCGAGTGCTCGAGCCCGGCGAGCTCGTCCGTCGTCGCCGCGACGTGTAGCAGGTCGGGACGACGGGCCGCGGTGCGGGCCAGCCGCTGCTCGTGACGCCACTGCGCGATGGCCGCGTGGTTGCCGCCGAGGAGGACCTCGGGGACGGGGCGTTCGACCCCACCACCGTCGTCCCACACCGCAGGCTTGGTGTAGATCGGGTACTCGAGCAGACCCCCTTCGTGCGACTCCTCGACGAGCGACTCGGCATTGCCGACGACGCCGGGCAGGAGCCGACCAATGGCCTCGACCATCGCCAGGACGGCGACCTCGCCGCCGTTGAGCACGTAGTCGCCGAGCGAGACCACCCGCACGGGCATCCGCTCGGCCGCCCACTCGTAGACCCGCTCGTCGATGCCCTCGTAGCGGCCGCAGGCAAAGGCCAGCCAGGGCGCCTGCGCGAGCTCGCGCGCGGTCGCCTGGGTGAAGCGCTCACCGCCGGGCCCGGGCACGACGAGCACCGGCGCCGGGCCGGTCGTCTCGTCCGCAGAGTCGAGGACGTGCGTGAGGGCCTCGCTCCACGGCTGCGGCTTCATGACCATGCCCGCTCCCCCGCCGTAGGGGGTGTCGTCGACGGTGCGGTGCCGGTCGTGGGCGAAGTCGCGCAGGTCGTGGACCCGCAGGTCGATGATCCCCTCGCGACGGGCCTTGCCGATGAGCGAGATGTCGAGGGCCGCGAGGTAGTCGGGGAAGATCGAGACGGCGTCGATGCGCACGGCTCACTCCCCCTTCGCGTCGATGTCGAGCAGACCGGGGGGCGCGTCGACGACGAGTCGGCCGGCCTCGGGGTCGACCTCCGGGACGAGCGCCTCGACGAAGGGGACGAGCGCCTCGCTGCCGTCGGGTCGCCGCAGTCGCAGCCGGTCCTGGGCGGCGCCGAGCTCGAGCGCGACCACCTCGCCGACCGTGGTGCCGTCGGGCGCGACCGCGGTCAGGCCCACGAGGTCCGCCTCGTACCAGCCCTCGTCGTCGGCTGTCGGGTCCGGCTCGTCGGCCGACAGCACGAGCCGGGTCCCGCGCAGCGACTCGGCGCCCGTGCGGTCGGGGATCTCCTCGAACCCGAGCAGCCAGATGCCGCGGTGCACCCGCGTCGTCGCCAGGGTGAGGCGACGCGGCACGCCGGACCCGGGCTCGGCCCGCGTCTCGAAGACGGCGCCGGGCACCAGCCGGCTCTCGGGGTCGTCCGTGTGCAGCTGGACGGTCACCTCGCCGCGCAGCGCGTGCGGCTTGCCGATGCGGGCGACGACGTGGCCCTGCGTGGAAGTCATGCCGGACAAGATATGTACCCGCGCCCCGACATGGCGAATGGCCGCCACCCCGCAGGGTGACGGCCATCCGTCATGACGTGGGCGCTGCCCTCAGCGCTCGCGGTCGGTGTCGACGATGTCGATCCGCACGTTTTCCCCGCCGGAGAGCGCACCGAGGACGGTGCGCAACGCGGAGGCGGTGCGGCCGGAGCGGCCGATGACGCGACCCAAGTCGTCGGGGTGCACGCGCACCTCGAGGATCTGGCCGCGACGCAGCTGCTTGCTCCGGACGACGACGTCGTCCTTGTGGTCGACGATGCCGGTGACCAGGTGCTCGAGCGCCTCGTCGAGCATGTCAGGCCTCGGTGGTGGTCTCGGCCTCGGCCGGGGTCTCCTCGGCGGGGGCCTCGGCAGCCTCGGCCTCGGCCTTCTCCGCAGCGGCCTTCTCCTCGGCAGCCTTCTTGTCGGCGGCCTCCTTGTCGGCCTTCTTCTTCGCGGTGATGGCCTCGTGCTCCGCGCCCTCCTTGTCGGAGGAGGCGAGGGCGGCCTCGTAGAGGTCCTTCTTGGAGGTCTTGGGCTCCTTGACCTTGAGGGTGCCCTCGGCGCCGGCCTCACCCTTGAACTTCTGCCAGTCACCGGTGACCTTGAGCAGGGCGGCGACGGCCTCGGTCGGCTGGGCGCCCTGGGAGAGCCAGTACTGCGCGCGCTCGCTGTCGATGTCGATGACCGAGGGCTCCTCGGTGGGGTGGTACTTGCCGATCTCCTCGATCGCCCGGCCGTCCCGCTTGGCACGGGAGTCCATGATGACGACGCGGTAGAAGGGGGCGCGGATCTTGCCCATCCGCTTGAGACGAATCTTGACGGCCACGGTGCGTGGTCTCCTTCGAGTTCATGAGCACGGCGAGACCGTGCGCGGATCGCACGGGGTATCGAGCTCGGGGTGTAGGCATCCGGCGCACGCAGGAGAGATCCCCGGCGCGGACGGGTACGAAGGGGGATTCTTCCACGAGGAGCCACCCCCGGCAAAAACCGGTCAGCGGTTCTCCCAGGCCCCGGGGGCCGCCACCGCCTCGGTGACCGCGTCGGGGAAGTCACCGGTCAGCACGTCGGCGAGGCTCGTGCCGTCGAGGACGGAGCGCACGCTCGAGCGCACGGCCACCCAGACGGTGCGCAGGTGGGTCGCCGCCCCCTCGTAGCTCGTCGCCTGCGGCCGCTCCCCGCGAACCTCGGCGAGCGGGCCGTCGACGGCGCGGATGACATCACCGACGGTGATGTCGGCGGAGGCCCGGGCGAGGAGGTAGCCGCCATTGGCGCCCATGCGGCTGGAGACGAGCCCCGAGCGGCGCAGGTCGGCGAGGATCGCCTCGAGGAACTTGCGCGGCAACTCCTGCTCCGCAGCCAGCCGGACGACGGAGACGGGTGTCCCCCCTTGGCCCGAGGCGGCCAGGGTGAGCATCGCGCGGACGGCGTAGTCCGATCGGGCCGAGATGTCCATGCCCCCAGTATCGCCGCTCGCCCACCGACGCCCGGACCACACCCTGAGACATAACTGACCGTTACTTGACCCATAAGCGAGCCGTAGGTAAAACTCCCTCTAGTCCCATGGGAGATGTCCTGACTTCCCGGGCCGTCGCACACTCCTCACGGAAAGAGTCCTCCGTATGCGCAAGCTCGTCCTCCTGGCCGTCGTCGGCCTCCTCGCCCAGCTCGTCGACGGATCGCTCGGCATGGCCTACGGCGTCACGACGACCACCCTGCTCCTGGCCATCGGCACCAACCCCGTCGCCGCCTCCGCCACGGTCCACCTCGCCGAGATCGGCACGACGCTCGTTTCGGGCGCCTCGCACTGGCGCTTCGGCAACGTCGACTGGCCGGTCGTGCTCAAGATCGGCGTCCCCGGCGCGGTGGGCGCCTTCGCCGGCGCGACCTTCCTCGCCAGCCTCGACACGTCGACGGCCAAGCCGATCATGTCCGGCATCCTGCTGGCCCTGGGTCTCTACGTCCTGCTGCGCTTCACCTTCAAGGGCCTGCGCAAGGACCGCCTCGGCACCCCGCTGCGCAAGCGCTTCCTCGCTCCTCTGGGGCTCTTCGGTGGCTTCGTCGACGCGACCGGTGGCGGTGGCTGGGGTCCTGTCGGCACCCCGGCGATCCTCGCCAGCGGCCGCCTGGAGCCGCGCAAGGTCATCGGCTCCATCGACACCAGCGAGTTCCTCATCTCCCTCTCCGCGAGCATCGGCTTCCTCGCCGCGCTCGGCTCCCAGGGGATCAACTTCTCGTGGGTGGCCATGCTGCTGCTCGGTGGCGTCATCGCCGCTCCGATCGCCGCGTGGCTCGTGCGCACCATCCCCCCGCGCGTCCTCGGGTCCGCCGTCGGCGGGATCATCGTCCTCACCAACTCCAAGACGATCCTCGAGAGCGTTGGCATCACCGGCACCCCCACCGTGACCGCCTACGTCCTGATCCTCGCCCTGTGGATCGGTGCCGTGGCCTGGAGCATCCGCGCGCACCGCGCGGAGGTCGCCGCCGACGCGGCAGCCACCGACGGCGAGACCGAGCGCGAGCTCGTCGGCGAGCCGGCCTGACCCCCGCCCGCCGACCCCACGGGTCGAAGGGGGTCAGCGACCGCCCACGCGAGCGCCCCGCAGGATGACGTGTGCCGGTGTGCCGCAGGCGCGCACGTCCTCGCGGGGGTCGTCGGCGAGGACGACGAGGTCGGCGTCCTCGCCCTCGGCGATGGCGGGGTGGCCCAGCCAGTCACGGGAGCGCCACGTGCCGGCCGCCAGGGCCTCGCGGGTGGAGAAGCCCGCGCGGGTGAGCAGCTCCATCTCCTGCGCGACGAGGCCGTGCGGCAGCGAGCCCCCGGCGTCGGTGCCGACGAAGACGTCGATGCCGGCGTCGTGCGCAGCGGCGATCGTCTCGAAGCGCCGTTCGTGCAGCTGCAGCATGTGCCGGTGGTAGTCGGGGAACTTCTCCGCGGCGGGGGCCGCGATCTGCGGGAAGGTCTCGATGTTGACCAGGGTCGGCACGATGGCGATGCCCTGCGCGGCGAAGGTCGAGATCGTCTCCGGCACCAGCCCCGTGGCGTGCTCGATGCAGTCGGTGCCCGCGGCGGCGAAGTCGGCGAGCGACTCCTCGCCGAAGCAGTGGGCGGTCACCCGCGCCCCCTCCTCGTGGGCGGCGGCGATCGCCTCGACGAGCACCTCGCGGGGCCAGCAGGGAGCGAGGTCGCCGACTCCGCGGTCGATCCAGTCGCCGACGAGCTTGACCCAGCCGTCGCCGGCACGGGCCTCGGCCCGCACACGCGAGACGAGCTGCTCGGGCTCGACCTCGTGCGCGTAGTTGCGGATGTAGCGCTTGGTCCGGGCGATGTGCCGGCCGGCGCGGATGATCTTGGGCAGGTCGTCGCGCTCGTCGATCCAGCGGGTGTCGGCCGGGGAGCCGGCGTCACGGATGAGCAGCGTCCCGGCGTCGCGGTCGGTGAGCGCCTGCTGCTCGCTCGTCGCCTCGTCGGCCGCCCCGTGGGCGTCGAGACCGACGTGGCAGTGCGCGTCGACGAAGCCCGGCAGGACGTAGCCGGTCACCGTCTCGACGTCACCGCTGGTCGGCGGCGTGAAGGAGACCTTGCCGTCGATGATCCACAGCTCGGGCACGCTCTCCTGCTCGGAGACCAGCACCTCGCCCTTGACGTGCAGCACATCAGCCATGACCCGAGGCTAGCCCGAGATCGCCTCGTCGATCGGGGTCTCTCCGTCGTGGAACTCGATGGTGCGCCGCACGGTGCCGTTGGCCTCGAGGGTCGCCGCGATGACCCGGGCGACATTGGCTCGCGAGACCTGGCCGCTCCCCTCCCGGCCGACCTGGATCTTGCCGGTCGGCGGGTCAAGGGTCAGGCTGCTCGGCCCGAGGACGGTCCAGTCGAGGTCGGTGCCGCGCAGGTGCTCGTCGGCCGCGGCCTTGGCCTCGGCATATGCGTGGAAGGGGTTGCTCGGGTCGACGCCGTGGTCGGGCCCGGCGCCGCAGTAGCTCAGCATGACGTAGCGCCGCACGCCGGCCTGTCGCGCGGCCTCCATCGAGCGGATCGCCGCGTCCTGGTCCACGGCCCGGGTGCGCTCGGGGTCTCCCCCGCCGGCGCCGGCGGACCACACGACCGCGTCGTGGCCCGCGAGGACCTCGGCGATGCCGTCGGTGTCGAGCATCTCGACATCGGCGACGTGCGGGGTCGCCCCTGCCGCCTCGACGTCGGCGGCGTGATCGGGGTTGCGGATGACGGAGGTCACCGAGTGCCCGAGTTCGGCGAGGATCGGGGTGAGCAGCAGAGCCACCTTGCCGTGGCCACCGATGACGACGATGCGGGACATGATCGGGTCCTCTCGGTCGGGGTGCCCGGCTGGTCCGCCGGACCCCTCTACTCCATCACACTCCGGCGTCAGCGCGACGAGGTGATGAGCGCCCGCAGCGCCTGGAGCGTCACCTCGGGCGCCTCGGAGTGCACCCAGTGCCCGACACCCTTGACGGTCACGAGCCGCACCCGGGGGAAGAGCCGTCGCATCTCGGCGAGGTCGTCGTCGGTGACGTAGAGCGATCGCTCGCCGGCGAGCCACAGCACCGTCTTGTCGAAGGGGGCGAGACCCGCCACCTCGTCGGTGGGCCAGCCGCCGATGGTGGCGATGTCGCGGCCGATCACCTCGAGGTTGGGCTGCCAGCGCCAGCCGTCGCCCTCCCGGCGCAGGTTCTGCAGGAGGAAGGCCCGCACCCCCGGATCGGGTGCGGCCTCGCGCATCGCCGCGTCGGCCTGCTCACGGGTGGTGATGCTGCCGAGGTCCATCGCCTGCATCGCGGCGATGTAGGTCTCGAACTCGCTGAAGCTCGTCGTCGCGGCCGGAGAGATGTCGACGACGCACAGCCGGTCGACGAGCTCGGGGTGGCGCAGGGCCACGAGCATGGCGATCTTGCCGCCCATGGAGTGCCCGACGACGATCCACGGCTCGGTGTCGTCGATCGCACGAAGGGAGTCGGCGACGAGGTCGGCCGCCCCGGCGTAGTCGAAGCGCTCGGTCCACGGCGAGCGCCCGTGGTCAGGCATGTCGAGCAGCGTCGGGCGGCAGATGTCCACCAGGCCCTTGGCGATCTGGGTCCAGTTGCGGCCCTGCCCGAAGAGGCCGTGGCAGAAGGCGACCCGGGGACCGGACTCCCCCGAGGTCACGGCGTGCAGCATCGGCGTGCTCATGCCGGGCTCAGCTGCCCCCGCCCAGGAACTTGTCGAAACCCTTCGGCAGCTGGCTCGGGTCGAGGTCGGCCGGGAGGCCGCCCGGTCCGCCCTGTGCACCGCCGCCGCCACCGAAGGAGGACCCGGCAGGCCCGCGGCCAGCAGCCCGCTCGGCCGCCTCGCGCTCCTGCTGGGCGCGCTTGGCGGGATTGCCGGACTTGCCCTTCTTCTTCGGCTGCTTGGTCTGCTTCTTGCGGCCCCCGCCGCCCATGCCGGGGACGCCGGGCATGCCCGGCATGCCGCCACCGCGGGCCATCTGCTTCATCATCTTCTGCGCCTCGGTGAAGCGCTCGAGCAGCTGGTTGACCTCGGAGACCGTGACGCCCGAGCCCTTGGCGATGCGCGAGCGGCGCGAGCCGTTGATCTGCTTGGGGTGGGTGCGCTCGAAGGGGGTCATCGAGCGGACCATCGCCTCGACCCGGTCGAACTCCCGCTCGTCGAGGGCGTCGAGCTGGGCCGACATCTGGCCCATGCCCGGCATCATCTTGAGCATCGACTTCAGCGAGCCCATCCGCTTGATCGCGGACATCTGCTGGAGGAAGTCGTCGAAGGTGAAGTCCTCCTCGGCGAGGAACTTGCGCTGCATCTCCTCGGCCTCGCCACGCTCGAAGGCGCGCTCGGCCTGCTCGATGAGCGTGAGGACGTCACCCATGTCGAGGATCCGACCGGCCATGCGGTCGGGGTGGAAGACCTCGATGTCCTTGGTCTGCTCGCCGGTGGAAGCGAACATGATCGGCCGCCCCGTCGTGCCCGCGACGGACAGCGCGGCACCACCTCGGGCGTCACCGTCGAGCTTCGACAGGACGACACCGGTGAAGTCGACGCCCTCGGCGAAGGCACGCGCGGTCTCGACCGCGGCCTGGCCGATCATCGAGTCGATGACGAAGAGGACCTCGTCAGGCTCGATCGCGGCGCGGATGTCGGCGGCCTGCTGCATCAGCTCGGCGTCGACGGCGAGGCGGCCGGCGGTGTCGACGATGACGACGTCGTGCTGCTGGGCCTGCGCGTGCGCGATGCCGGCGCGGCTCACGCCGACCGGGTCACCGAAGGAGCGGGTGCCCTCCCCCGACACGAGGACCGCGTCGTGGCCGCCGGTGTTGCCGCGCTCGGGCGCGAAGACCGGGACCCCGGCACGCTGACCGGTCACCTCGAGCTGGGTGACGGCATTGGGGCGCTGCAGGTCGGCCGCAACGAGCAGCGGGGTGTGCCCCTGCTCCTTGAGCCAGGCGCCCAGCTTGCCGGCGAAGGTCGTCTTGCCGGAGCCCTGGAGGCCCGCGAGCATGATGACCGTCGGTGGCCGCTTGGCGAACTGGATCGTGCGGGTGTTGCCACCGAGGATCGTCACGAGCTCGTCGTTGACGATCTTGATGACCTGCTGGGCGGGGTTGAGCGCCTGGCTCACCTCCGCGCCGGTGGCCCGCTCGCGGACGGCGGCGGTGAACTCCTTGACGACGGGCAGCGCCACATCGGCGTCGATGAGCGCCATGCGGATGTCACGGACGGTCTTGTTGACGTCGGACTCGGACAGGCGCCCCTTGCCGCGGAGGTTCTTGAAGGTCGCGGTCAGGCGGTCGGACAGGCTGGTGAACACCCGGCCAAGGTTATCTGCCCGCGGCGCTCCCTTCGTCCACCTCCCCGTCACACCCGTCGATGACGGCCGACACGGTCCGCGCCACGGCCGCCGGACCGAGCTCGCGACCGTCCCGGTCGGTGACGTAAAAGGTGTCCAGGGTCTGCCCCGCGTGGGTCGAGATGTGCGCGGAGCGCACGCTGATCCCCTCGGCAGCGAGGACCAGACCGAGGTCGTGCAGCAGCCCGGGCCGGTCCTGGGAGCGGACCTCGATGACCGTCGCCCCGCTCCCGGCGCTGGGCAGCACGAAGGCCCGCGTGCCGCCGGCCGTCCCCGGACGCTCCGGGCCGCGGCGACGGCGCGCGAGCGAGCCGAGTGCCGCGCGGTCACCGGCCTCGAGCCGGGTCAGCCCGGCCGTGATCCGCAGCGGCTCCGGAGGGTCTCCCCCTGGCGACTCGACGAACCACTCGTCGACGGCGATGCCGTCGACCGTCGCCAGCCGGGCGCGGCGCACGGTCATGCCGTGGGCCGCGAGCAGGCCGGCGGTGTCGGCGAAGAGCCCCGTGCGGTCGCGGCCGTGGATCGTCAGCGTCCAGCCACCCGGCCCCGGGTCGACGCGCACGTGCGGCCGGCCGGCGACGACGTCGCCGAGGGCCTCCTCGTCGACCTGCGGGTCAGGGGCGAGCGGCGGCACCGGCGGCGCCACCCCGGTGAGCCGGTCGCGGACCTGCCCGGTCAGCGTGTCGAGCAGACTGGCCCGCCAGTCGGTCCACGCGGTGGGGCCGGCGGCCCGGGCGTCGGCGACGGTGAGCGCCCGCAGCAGCTCGAAGGCCTGCGGGTCCTGGGCCACGAGGTCGCACACGGCGGCCGACGTCGCCGGGTCGGAGAGGTCACGGCGCGTGGCCATCTCGATGAGCGTCAGGTGCTCGCGCACGAGGAGCACGACGAGCTCACGGTCGGCGTCGGCCAGTCCCCAGCGCCGCAGGACGGTGTCGGCGATGTCGGCACCGGTGCGGGAGTGGTCGCGGGCCCCGGCGATCTTGCCGATGTCGTGGAGGAGCGCGGCGAGCAGCAGCAGGTCCGGGCGGGCGACGTCGCGGGCGAGCGCCGTGGCCTGCGCGACGGTCTCGAGCAGGTGCCGGTCGACGGTGTGCCGGTGCACGGGGTTGTGCTGCGGGCGGCACCGCACAGCGGCCCACTCCGGCAGCCAGCGCTCGACGACGCCGACCTGGTCGAGCCCCTCCCAGACGGCCTCGAGCCCGGGCCCGGCGGCGAGCAGGTCGGTGAGCAGGTCGCGGGACTGACGGTCCCACGGTGTCGGCAGGTCCGGGCAGTCGGCGAGGTTGGTCAGGGTCTGCGGCGCGAGCGGCAGGCGGTGGCGTGCGGCGACGACACCGGCGCGAAGGGAGAGGGTCGGGTCGACGCCGACGAGCCGGGTCGTACCGAGGACGGCCTCACCGTCGTGCGCGAAGAGTCCGTGCCCGAGCGGGGTCATCGACGGGCGGCGCGGGCCGACCCGCAGGACGCGGGCACGCTGGCTCTGACCGGCACGGCGCATCGTCGACTCGAGGGCCCAGGCGATGGTGCGGGCGCTGCTCGAGACGCTCGTGAGCAGCTCGTCGGCGTCGGCGTGGCCGAGCAGTGCGGCGACGGCGTCGTGCTCCTCGCGCAGCAGACGGTCGCGGCCGCGCCCGCTCACGACGTGCAGGGCGTCACGCACGTCGAGCAGCCGGGTCAGGGCCGGTCCCACGGCACCGTGCGGTCGGTCGGTGAGCCAGGCCCGGGTGAGGGCGTCGAGCACGGTGACGTCCCGCAGGCCGCCGAAGGCCTCCTTGAGGTCCGGCTCGATCTGCTGGCTGAGGTCGCCGTGCCGGTGGTGGCGGGCGCGCACGGACTCGACGAACTGCGGCAGCCGGGTGCGGGCACCCGAGCGCCAGTCGTGGGAGACGGTGGAGCGGACCCCCGCGACGAGCTCCTCGTCGCCGGCGACCAGGGAGAGGTCGAGCAGGCCGACCGCCGCTGACAGGTCCTCCCGGGCGACGCCGCGGCACTCGGCCGCGGAGCGGACCGAGTGGTCGAGCGCGAGCCCCGAGTCCCAGATCGGGTACCAGAGCCGGTCGGCCATGGCCGTGAGGTCGTCGGCGCGGATGCTGCGGCCGTCGTGGACGAGGACGAGGTCGAGGTCACTGAGCGGGCCGGACCAGCCACGCCCCAGGGAGCCCACCGCTGCGAGCGCGATGCCGGGGCGCTCCCCCACTGCGTCGAGGTGGAGATCGGTCAGCCAGCTGCGGGTCGCCTCGCTGATCGCGGCGCGGCGGGCCTCGCCGGCACCCGGGAGCGTGAACTCCCGGGTGCCGGCGAGATCGAGCCGCGCGGATCGCATGTCGCTTCCGGTGCGGGTCATGGTGTCCGAGGCTCAGATCGCCTCGACTCCCTTCTCCCCGGTGCGCACGCGCACGACGTCGTCGATGGGGGTGACCCAGACCTTGCCGTCACCGATCCGACCGGTGCGGGCCGCCGAGACGACGACGCCGACGACGGACTCGGCGTCGATGTCCTCGACGAGGACCTCGAGGCGGATCTTCGGGACGAAGTCGACGGTGTACTCGGCCCCGCGGTAGACCTCGCTGTGGCCGCGCTGGCGGCCGTAGCCGCTCGCCTCGCTCACGGTCATGCCGGTGATGCCGAAGGACTCGAGGGCCTCCTTGACGTCGTCGATCTGGTGGGGCTTGATGATGGCGGTGACGAGCTTCATGCCCGGACCTCGCTTTCGGTGTCCGTCGCGGCGGTGGTGGGGAGGGTGCTGCTGAGGACGGAGCGGGCACGGCTGGCGCCGACTCCACCCAGGTCGTAGCCGGACTCGGCGTGCTCGGCGGCGTCGATGCCGGACACCTCGTCCTCCTCGGTGATCCGCCAGCCCATCGTCGCCTTGAGGGCGATGGCGATGACATAGGTGAGGACCGCGGAGATCACCAGGCTGATGAGCGCAACGACGATCTGCAGGAGCGTCTGGTCGAAGCCGTCTCCGTAGAGGAGCCCGCCGTCCGTGGCGAGGAGGCCGGCACCGACGGTGCCCCAGAGGCCGGCGACGAGGTGCACGCCGACGACGTCGAGCGAGTCGTCGTAGCCGAAGCGGAACTTCAGGCCGACGGCGAGGGCGGCCAGGGCACCGGCGACGGCACCGAGGACCAGCGAGCCGACCGGCGAGAGGGCGCCGCAGGCCGGGGTGATGGCGACAAGACCGGCGACGACACCGGAGGCTGCGCCGACCGAGGTCGCGTGGCCGTCACGCAGCTTCTCCACGAGCAGCCAGCCAAGGATCGCGGCCGCGGTCGCAGCGGTGGTGTTGACCCAGACGAGGCTGGCGACACCGTCCGCGGCCAGCTCGGAGCCGGCGTTGAAGCCGAACCAGCCGAACCACAGCAGACCGGCACCGATCATCACGAGCGGGACGTTGTGCGGCCGCATCGCGGTCTTGCCGAAGCCCAGGCGCTTGCCGACGACGAGCGCCAGGACGAGGCCGGCGATACCGGCGTTGATGTGGACGACGGTGCCGCCGGCGAAGTCGATGGGCGCGACGTCCGCTGCACCGTTCGAGCTGCCGAACATCCACGACGCGACGCTCCGCTCGGCGCCGGAGAGCAGGCCGCCGCCCCAGACCATGTGGGCGATCGGGAAGTAGACGGCCGTCAGCCAGATGGCGACGAAGACCAACCAGGTGGAGAACTTCGCCCGGTCGGCGATGGCCCCGCTGATGAGCGCGACCGTGATGATCGCGAAGGTCAGCTGGAAGCCGGCGAAGAGGACCTCGGGGATGAAGACGTCGGCGCCGAAGACGTCGATGACCGGCATGCCGTCGGCCCCGACGGTCCCGGTGACGCCCTCGACCGTGCTGGCGACGCCGCGCAGGCCGAACTTGTCGAAGGGGTTGGCGAGGACGCCGCCGATGTCGGACCCGCCGAAGGACATCGAGTAGCCCCACAGGACGTAGACGACACCGGCCACGCCCATGGCGCCGAAGCTCATCATCATCATGTTGAGCACGGACTTGGCACGGGTCATGCCGCCGTAGAAGAGGGCCAGGCCCGGAGTCATCAGGAGCACGAGGGCTGCGCAGATGATCATGAAGGCCGTCGCGGCCGGGTCGATCGATGGTGGGGTCGCCGCAAGGGGCGTGATGGCTGGACTCATGGGTGGAAGACTCGTGCGCCGCAGTTTCACCACGGCGCGCGAGATGTTTCGGTGGTGTTTCCCCTCACCCGCCCGCGTTAATCCTCTGTGTCGCGAGCGGGTGCGTCCCACTGGGTGGGACGATCGGTCCATGCGACCGATCCTCGTCTTCGACGGCGACTGCGGCATGTGCACCACGTGCGCCGACCTCGTGCAGCGTCGCCTGCGCCGCTCCCCCGACGACTACGACGTCGCCCCGAGCCAGCGGCTGGACCTCCCTTCGCTCGGCCTGACGCAGGAGCAGTGCGACGAGGCCCTGCAGTGGGTGGCCGCCGACGGGCGGACCAGCTCTGGGCACGACGCGGTGGCCGACCTCCTCGCCGCCTCCCGGTGGTGGGTCAGGCCGGTGGCGCTGCTGCTGCGCCTGCCCGGTCTGCACGCACTGGCAGGTGTTGGATACCGTTGGGTTGCAGGACACAGACAGGTATTTCCGGGGGGAACGCCAGCATGCAGCCTCCCGGCGCATCGCGAGCAGGGAGAGTCATGACGCAGCCCCCCACCCCTCCGGGACAGCCCGGTCCGCACCAGCAGCCCTACGGGCAGCAGCAGCCCTACGGCCAGCAGCCCGGTTACGGCCAGCAGCCCTACGGTCAGCAGGCGACCAACCCCTACGGCGGTCAGCCCGGCGGCCCCGGCGGCACTCCCCCGGCCAAGGGCGGCGTCCCCGTGTGGGCCTGGGTCGTCGGCGCCATCGGCCTCGTGCTCGCCCTCGTCTGCGCCGGCGGCATCGGCCTGGTCGCCCTCAACGACAGTGACGAGGAGACGACGAGCGCGTCGTCGACCGAGGACCCCACCGAGGACCCCACCACCGAGGACCCGACCACCGAGCCCACGACGACGACCGAGCCCACGACGACGACCGAGCCGACGACGCCCTCGTCGACGTACACGCCGCCCTCCTCGACGACGCAGTCGGTCCCGCCGGCCCCCTCCGGCACGCCCAACACGAGCAGCAGGCACCAGCTGAGCGCCGACGAGCTCGAGGGCCAGATCGCGCGCGGCATGAGCCAGTACGGCCACACCAAGTCCGACATCAACTGCATCGGCGGGATCGTCCTCATCGAGGGCCGCACCGCCACGTGCACCGCGCCCGTCCCGGGCGACTCCAGCCGCACCTCGACGGTCAACGTCAAGGTCGCCTGGGCGGTCAACACCTCGACCCAGCTGCGCTACTACCTGACCTTCAACCAGCGCACCTGATCCGTGCCGCCGGGTGCCGTCAGGGCCCGGTGGGCAGATCGAAGGGGGCGCCGGTCGCGACCGGCGCCCCCTTCGCCGTCCCTGTCTGCGCCGCGGTGGCGCGAGCGGGTCAGCCGACGATCGCGTCGACGAAGGCCTCCGGCACGAAGGGCGCCAGGTCGTCGGGTCCCTCACCGAGGCCGACGAGCTTGACCGGGACGCCGAGAGTGCGCTGCACGGCCACGACGATGCCGCCCTTGGCGGTGCCGTCGAGCTTGGTGAGTACGACGCCGGTGACGTCGACCGCCTCGGCGAAGACCTTGGCCTGGGCCAGGCCGTTCTGCCCCGTCGTCGCGTCGAGGACGAGCAGGACCTCGTCGATGGGGGTCTGCTTCTCGATGACCCGCTTGACCTTGGACAGCTCGTCCATGAGGCCAACCTTGTTGTGCAGCCGGCCGGCCGTGTCGATGATCACCGCATCCGACTCCATCTCGGCCGCGGCCTTGACCGCGTCGAAGGCGACGGCCGCCGGGTCCGCGCCCTCGCGGTCGCTGCGGATCGTGGGCACGCCGACGCGGGCACCCCAGGTCTCGAGCTGGTCGGCGGCCGCCGCGCGGAAGGTGTCGGCCGCCCCCAGCACGACGTCGCGGTCGTTGGCGACGAGGACGCGCGCCAGCTTGCCGACGGTCGTCGTCTTGCCGGTGCCGTTGACGCCCACGACGAGGATGCACGCGGGGCGACCGTCGACGCGCGAGGCCGCCAGGCCGCGGTCCATCGTCGGGTCGACGAGCTGGAGGAGGTCGGCGTAGAGCCAGTCCTTGGCCACCTCGGGGTCGGTCGTGCCGTCGACGGAGACGTGGTTGCGCAGCGAGTCGACGAGCTCGGTCGTCGGCTCCATGCCCAGGTCGGCGACGAGCAGGGTGTCCTCGACCTCCTCCCAGTCCTCCTCGGAGAGCTTGCCCTGCGACAGCAGCGCGAGCAGACCCTTGCCGATGGCGCCGTTGGAGCGGGCCAGGCGGCTGCGCAGCGCGCGCATCCGGTCGCGGGTGGGTGCGGGGGTGTCGAGCTCCGGCTCGGGCTCGGCGGGGGCCTCGGGCTCGGCGGGGGTCGGCTCGGTGACCTCCGGCTCGGTGGTCTCCGGCTCGGCCGGGGCCGGCGTCTCGGCGGTCTCGTCCTGCGGGGTGACGGGCGGGACGGTGCGCGCCCGATCGACGTCGGCGTCGGACTCCACGGGGGTGAAGTCCTCGGCCGGTGCGCTCTCGTCCGGCGTCTCGGTGACCGGCTTCTCCGCGGCAGGCTTCGCCACAGGGGTCTCATCGGCCGGGGGCTGCTCCCCCTTCGCCTCGGCCGGCGGAGCCTGCGGCTGGGCGTGCTCGCTCGGCCGGTCGAGGACGATCGTGCCGCTGCGGTGGTCGGTCGTGCCCTTGGGCCGCTCCGGCGGTCGCTGCTGCGGCGGCAGCTCCTTGGTCGTGCCGCGGCCGCCGCGCAGGAGCCCGACGGCGAGCCCGCCGAGGAGGACCAGCAGCCCGACGGCGACGACGATGTACTCGGTCAGCGTGTCGATACCCATCACCCGGTCATCTTCTCAGGGTGAGCGGGCCGCGACGAACCTGGTCGCCGCCCGCGGGGACTGCACGTCAGGAGCGAAGGGAGGGCACCGGCACCTCGGCCGACGGGTCGCCCGTCATCGCCCGCGCCCAGGCGACGAGCCCGGCGACGTCGATCCCGTGGGGCGCGATCGCCACGTAGCGCTCGATGGCATCGGCCCCGCGCGAGGCGACGCTCGCCGCGCCGCGGGTGTTGCCGCGTCGCTGGTGGGTCAGCCCGACGGCAAGCTGGGCCAGCCCCTGCCACAGGGCCCGCTCAGGGTCGGGGGCGGACTTCCACTGCTCCTCGAGGACCTCGTGGGCGTGGAACGGCATCTCGTGGTCGAGGTACTCCTGCGCCTCGGCCAGCGCCTCGTCAGGGGTGCGATCGCGCGCCTCGACGCGCTCGACGCCGGGGCTGCCGTGCGGCAGCGGCCGACCCAGACCGTCACGCGGCCGGGCATTTTCGGCGCGGCCGTGCGCGTCCCGGTCACGGTCGGCACCGGACGACGTCACCACGACCTCAGAAGAGCGAGACCCGCTGCTGCGGGTCGAGCCACATCTCGTCGCCCTCGGCGGTGCCGAAGGCCTCGTGGAAGGCGTCGATGTTGCGCACGGCGTTGGCGCGGACGTCCTGCGGGCTGTGCGGGTCGATCGAGAGCAGCCGCACGGCCTCCTCGGGCCGGGCGTCACCGCACCAGACCCGGGCCCAGTTGCTGAAGAAGCGCTGGTCGCCGGTCAGCCCGTCGTCGCCGACCTGCTCGGCCGCGTCGCCGACGGCGATCCGGTAGGCGGCGTGGCCGATGGCCAGACCGCCGATGTCGCCGATGTTCTCGCCGACGGTCAGCGCGCCGTTGACCGTGTGGCCGGGTGCGTGGCGCGTCGAGTAGCGGTCGAACTGCGCGATGAGCGCGTCGCGACGCTCCTCGAAGGCCGCTCGGTCGGCCTCGGTCCACCAGTCGCGGAGGTTGCCCTGCCCGTCGAAGGTCGAGCCGGCGTCGTCGAACCCGTGCCCGATCTCGTGGCCGATGACCGCGCCGATACCGCCGTAGTTGTCGGCGTCGTCGCCGTCGGCGTCGAAGAAGGGCGGTTGCAGGATGGCCGCCGGGAAGACGATCTCGTTGAGCCCGGGGTTGTAGTAGGCGTTGACCGTCTGCGGGGTGAGGAACCACTCGTCGCGGTCGACCGGGCCGCCGAGCTTGCCCAGCGCGCGGTCCACCTCGAAGGCCGCGACGCGGCGGACGTTGCCGACGAGGTCGTCGGCGGCGATCTCGAGCTGCGAGTAGTCGCGCCACGACTGCGGGTGCCCGATCTTGGGGGTGAAGGCCTCGAGCTTGGCGGCGGCCTCGGTCTGCGTCGCCTCGCTCATCCACGAGGACTGCGCGAAGGAGCGGTGGAAGGCCTCGACGAGGTTGTCGACGAGCTCCCCCATCCGCTCGCGCGCCGCCGGCGGGAAGTGCCGCTCGACGTAGAGCCGGCCGACGGCCTCGCCGAGGGAGGCGTCGACGAGCGAGACGCCGCGCTTCCAGCGGGCACGCTGGTCGGGGATGCCGGAGAGCGTGCGACCGACGAAGTCGAACTCGGCGGCGACGATGTCGGCGTCGAGGTAGGCCGCGTGCGCCTGGACGATGCGCAGCCGCAGCCAGTCCTGCCAGGTCGCGAGGTCGACCGTGTCGAGGGCGGTCGAGAGCCCGCGCAGGAAGTCGGGCTGGCGCACGACGACCTCGGCGAAGGGGGTCGCCGCCCCCAGGCCGCTGGCCCAGGCGCTCCAGTCGACGGCCGGGGCGAGCTCGGTGAGCCCGGCGGCGTCGACGAGGGTGTAGGTCTTGAGCGGGTCGCGGTTGGTGACGCGGTCCCAGTGCTCCCCGGCCAGACGGGTCTCGAGCTCGACGACGCGGCCCGCGGTCTCGGCCGCGGCCTCCTCGTCGAGCTCCAGGGCCAGGACGAGCAGGCGCGCGACGTGCTCGCGGTAGGCCGCAAGGGCCGCCTCGTGCTGCTCCTCGCGGTAGTAGGACTCGTCGGGCAGCCCCAGACCACCCTGCTCGAGGTAGAGCACGTAGCGGGAGGAGTCCTTGTCGTCGGTGTTGACGAAGGGGAGGACGAAGCCGCTCACCCCGTCGCGGGCCAGCCGTCCTGTGAGCCCGACGAGGTCGGGCACGCTCGTCACCGCGTCGACGGCGGCGAGCAGGTCGCGGATCGGCTCGACGCCCAGCTCGTCGGCACGGGCCTCGTCCATGAAGGAGCGGTAGAGGCCGCCCACCTTGGCGGACACCGGGACATCGGCCTCGCCGGACTCGACGGACGCCGCGACCTCGTCGATGAGGACGCGCACATCGCGCTCGGCGCGCTCGCGCAGCACGTCGAAGACGCCGTAGCGGCCCCGGTCGGCCGGGATCTCCACCGACCGCAGCCAGTGGTTGTTGACGTGGCCGAAGAGGTCGTCCTGGGGACGGACCTCCTCGTCGACGGCCCCGCGGATGCTCAGCTGGTCGAGGTCGCCGCTCATGAGGCCTTGCGCTTGCCGGGGCTCGCGCTCGAGATCAGGCCGGACGTGCGGCTCGCGGCGCCGTCGGCGCTCTCACGGACCTTGACCACGACGCGCTCCCCGCGGGCGGTGAGGATCTCGCGCCCCTCACGGCGGGCGGGCACTGCGACGAGCCCCATCACGGCGACGGACAGGGCGAGGCAGACCAGCAGGCCCACGATCATGGCGGTCATGGCCCCATGCTCCCCCGTGCGGGCGACCGGCTCAACTCGACCCGCCGGGAGTCCCGAAGGCTGAATCCGGCGTCAGGAACCGGGCAGCATCCGCTTCAGGCCGGCTGGGCCTGCTCGTCGGCGGGGGCCACGTCACGCAGCCGCTGGCTGACGACGGTGGTGATGCCGTCGCCGCGCATCGAGACGCCGTAGAGGGCGTCGGCCACCTCCATCGTCTTCTTCTGGTGCGTGATGACGATGAGCTGGCTGGAGTCGCGCAGCTCCTCGAAGAGCATGATCAGGCGCCCGAGGTTGGTGTCGTCGAGGGCGGCCTCGACCTCGTCCATGATGTAGAAGGGCGAGGGCCGTGCCTTGAAGATCGACACGAGCAGGGCGACGGCCACGAGCGAGCGCTCGCCACCGGAGAGCAGCGACAGGCGCTTGACCTTCTTACCCGGGGGGCGGGCCTCGACCTCGATGCCCGTGGTGAGCATGTTGCCGGGGTCGGTGAGCACGAGGCGCCCCTCGCCGCCGGGGAAGAGGCGCGAGAACACCCCTTCGAACTGCTCGGCGGTGTCGGCGAAGGCCTCGGAGAAGACCTGCTCGACCCGCTCGTCGATCTCGGCGACGATGTCGAGCAGGTCCTTCTTCGACTGGCGCAGGTCCTCCAGCTGCGTGGTGAGGAAGGTGTGCCGCTCCTCGAGCGCCGCGAACTCCTCGAGCGCCAGGGGGTTGACCTTGCCCAGGGACTTCAGCCCCCGCTCTGCGGTCCGCAGGCGCTTTTCCTGCAGCTCACGCACGTAGGGCTGCGGCTCGGGGAAGTCCTCGGCCTCCGGGTCCTCGTCGGGGCCCGCGACGTGCGGCACGAGCTGGTGCGGGCCGTACTCCTCCATGAGGACGTCGGGGTCCATCCCGAGCTCCTCGATGGCCTTGGTCTGCAGCTGCTCGATCTTCGCAATCTGCTGGGCCCGGGCCACCTCGTCACGGTGGACCTCGTCGGTGAGCTCGCGCAGGGCGTCCTGCTGCTCGGTGAGCTCGGTGCGCAGGCCGCGCAGGGCCTCGTCGCGCTCGGCGCGCGCGGCCTCGCCCGCGTCACGCTGCTGCGCCGCGACCGTCGCGGCCGCTGCCGTCCGCTCGGCCGACCACGTCGCCGCGGTCTCGACGGCGGCAGCGACCTCGGCCTCACGACGCCGACGCTCACGACGGGCGCGCAGGCGCTCGCGAGCGGCGATCTCGTTGCGGGCGGCACCCTCGAGGGACTCGGCGCGACCGTGCAGGGAGCGGGCGCGCTCCTCCTTGGTGCGAAGGGAGAGACGCACCTCGGTCTCGGCGGTGCGGGCCGAGCTGGCCTCGAGCTCCAGCCGCTCGCGGTCGTCGGTCGCGTCGTCACCGTCGTCGTCGGTGGGCTCGGACGAGGCGTCCTCGAGCCGCTGCTCGAGCTCGGCGAGCTCGGTGCGATCGGCATCGAGCGCGGTGGTGACGTCGGCGATCTTGGCGCGGGTGCGCTCGGCCTCGGCCCGGGCCGTGCGCGTGGTCGTGCCCAGACCCCCGAGCTGCTCCGCGACCGCGGCCATCCGCGCGTCGGACTCGTGGAGGGCCTCCATGGCCGCGTCACGGGCCTCGACCCGCTCGGCGAGCGTCGCCCGGGCGGAGGTCAGCGCAAAGGTCGACTCCTCGCTGCGCCGGGTGGCGTCGAGCAGCACCTCGCGGGTCTCGTCGACGGCGGCCTGCAGCTCGAGCAGGCTCGGTGCGGCACTCGAGCCACCGCGCACGAAGCCCGGCCCGTAGACGTCGCCCTCCTCCGTCACCGCCGTGAGGTCGCCGACCTCGTCGAGCAGGGCCAGGGCGGCCGGGGTGTCGGCCACGAGGGCGACCCGCTCGAGCACCTGCTCGACGGCGGGTCGCACGCTCTCGGGTGCGGTGACGACGTCGAGCGCCCACACGGCGCCTGCCGGCAGCGAGGGCCACGCGGTCCGGTCGGAGGGGCGTGCGGTTGCCCCGACGACGAGCGTCGCGCGGCCGGCGTCGTCGGTGCGCAGCCGCTCGACGGCCCGGGCAGCGGCATCGATGCTGCCGAGGGCGAGGGCATTGCCGGCCTGGTCGAGTGCGGCGGCAACGGCGGCCTCGTGGCCCCCGGTCACCGTGACCAGCTCGGCGACCGAGCCGAGGATCTCGTGCTCGTCCTCGGCGGCCTCGCGCAGGGCCTCGACGCCGTCCTTGCGGCGCAGGCTGAGCTCGAGCGCCTCGAGACGGGCCTGCGCGGACTGTCGGTCGCGGTCGGCGACCCGGCCGGCCTCGACGATCCGCTCGACCTCGGCCTCGGCGGCGTCATGGGCCTCGGCAGCGCGCTCGTAGACCTCGTCGAGCCCCTCCTCGCTGCCCTCCTCGTCGGCGATGGTGCCCTCGAGCCGGGTGAACTCACGGTCGGCCTCGTCGGCTCGGGCGAGAGCGGTGGCCACGACCTCCTCGAGGCGGCCGACCTCGGCCTCGCGCGCCTCGATGCGGGAGCGTCGGGCCCCGACCTGCCCGGCGAGCCGGGCCAGGCCCTCGCGGCGGTCGGCGGCGCGCTGGGCCAGGGCGGCGATGCGCTGCTGCTCCGCCGCGTGCGCGCGCTCGGCGGCCTCGCGGGCGGCGACGGCCGCGGCGAGCTCCTCGCCGACGCGGGCGATGTCGGCGCGCAGCTCCTCCTCGTCGGCGCGGGCCCGGGCGGCCTGCTCGCGCAGCGCCTCCGGGTCACGGCCGCTCGTCGTCTCGACCTCCTCGTCCTGCCCGAGCAGGCGCACGCGCTCGGCGGCGAGCGACGCGGTCGCGGTCAGCTTGTCGGTGAGCGAGGCCAGGCGCACGGCCCGCTGCTGGGCGGCGGCCAGCTCGGCGGCCGCCGAGGCACCGGCCTCCTCGTGCTCGGTGATGCGGGTGCGGGCGGCGAGCACCGCCTGCTCGAGGACCTTGCGGCGCTCGAGCATCGCCTGCTCGTCGGCCACCTCCTGCTGGAGGGCGGAGGTCATGCGCACGAGGTCATCGGCAAGGAGGCGGTGGCGGGCGTCGCGGGCGTCGGCCTGGATGACGGCGGCCTTGCGCGCGGTCTCGGCCTGACGGCCGAGGGGCCCGAGCTGGCGACGGATCTCGGTCGTCAGGTCGGCGACGCGCGAGAGGTTGGCCTCCATCCCCTCGAGCTTGCGGATCGCCTTTTCCTTGCGCTTGCGGTGCTTGAGGACGCCGGCGGCCTCCTCGATGAAGCCACGTCGCTCCTCGGGCGTCGCGCGCAGCACGGCGTCGAGCTGCCCCTGCCCGACGATGACGTGCATCTCGCGACCGATGCCGGAGTCGGAGAGCAGCTCCTGGATGTCGAGCAGCCGGCACGAGGTGCCGTTGATCGCGTACTCCGAGCCGCCGTTGCGGAACATCGTGCGGCTGATCGTCACCTCGGTGTAGTCGATCGGCAGCGCGCCGTCGGAGTTGTCGATCGTCATCGTCACCTCGGCGCGGCCCAGGGCCGCACGACCCGTGGTGCCGGCGAAGATGACGTCCTCCATCTTGCCGCCGCGCAGGGACTTGGCCCCCTGCTCCCCCATGACCCAGGCGAGCGCGTCGACGACATTGGACTTGCCCGAGCCGTTGGGCCCGACGATGCACGTGATGCCCGGCTCGAGCCGCATGTGGGTCGCCGAGGCGAACGACTTGAAGCCCTTGAGGGTGAGGCTCTTGACGTACACGAGCGGGGCGCTCCTCGGGCAGACGGTGGTCGGGTTGGGGCGGGTGTGGGCCGGCCAGTGCGGGCCACTCTACTTTCCGGCCGCATCACACCCAGGGAAAGCGCGCACGGTGGTTGACTCGCCCAGGTGAACCTCACCATCTCCCCGGCCGACTGGGACGACCCTCGGCTCCCGGCCTTCCTCTCCGAGCACCTGCGCGAGATGGAGCCCACCGCCCCTCCGGAAAGCCGTCACGCCCTGGACCTCTCGGGGTTGCAGACCGGTGGGGTGCGCGTGTGGATCGGGCACCTCGGCAGCGCGCTCGCCGGGACGGTAGCCCTCGCGCCGCTGACGCCCGGGCACGAGGAGCTGAAGAGCATGCGCACCGCACCCGACCTGCGCGGTCACGGGGTCGCCGGTGCGCTCCTGCAGCATGCCCTCGCCGACGCGCGGGCGCGCGAGGTCACCCGGGTCTCCCTCGAGACGGGGAGCATGGACTTCTTCGCCCCGGCGCGTGCGCTGTACGGGCGGCACGGATTCGGCCCGTGCCCTCCCTTCGGTAGGTACCGGGAGGACCCCAACAGCGTCTTCATGACGCTTGAGCTGGCCGTCAGGCTGTGAGGATGAGCGGGTCGCCGTCGGTGATGGCGACCGTGTGCTCGCTGTGCGCCCCGCGGGAGCCGTCGGCGCTGCGCAGGGTCCACCCGTCGGGATCGGTGAGGATCTCGTCGGTGCCGGCCATGAACCACGGCTCGATGGCGATGACGAGACCGGGACGAAGGGGGATGCCCCGGCCCGCGCGCCCGTCGTTGGACACGTGCGGGTCACCGTGCATCTCCCGGCCGACGCCGTGACCGCCGAACTGGGTGTTGATCGAGTAGCCCTCGCCGCGCGCGACGGCGGCGATGGCGGCGCTGATGTCGCCCATCTTGTTGCCGCCGCGGGCCTGCGCGATGCCGGCTGCCAGGGCGCGCTCGGTCGTGTCGATGATCCGCAGGTCCTGCGGGTCGGGGGTGCCGACGACGAAGGACTTCGCCGCGTCGCAGACCCAGCCGCCGACGGAGACGGCGAAGTCGACCGACAGCAGGTCGCCGTCACGCAGCCGGTAGTCGTGCGGCAGCCCGTGCAGCACGGCGTCGTTGACCGAGGTGCACAGCACCTTGCCGAAGGGGCTGGCCCCGAAGGAGGGGTGGTAGTCGATGTAGCAGGAGGTCCCGCCGGCCGCGTCGATCATGCGGTGCGCGAGGGCGTCGAGCTCGAGGAGGTTGACGCCGACGTCGGCGGCCTCGGTGAGGGCGGCGAGCACGTCGCGCACGAGCCGACCGGCCGGGCGCATCGCCTCGATCTCGGTGGGCGTCTTCAGCTCGATCATCGGGTCTCCCCCTGCTCGCCGGCGGCCTGCTCGTGGGCGATCTGCTCGTGGTGGTGGATGACCTCGGCGATGACGAAGGTGAGGAACTTCTCCGCGAAGACCGGGTCGAGACCGGCGGTGTCGGCGAGGTCGCGCAGCCGCGCGATCTGCCGCTCCTCGCGGGCCGGGTCGGCGGGCGGCAGGTCCATCCGCGCCTTGAGCACCCCGACGCTCTGGGTTGCCTTGAAGCGCTCGGCCAGCAGGTGGATCAGGGCCGCGTCGATGTTGTCGATCGACTGGCGCAGGCGCAGCAGCTCGGGGGGTGTCTCGCTCACCCGCTCAAGGTTAGGTCACCGCTGGCAGGCGCCCGACGGGCCGTCTCACTTCTCGACGAAGCCGGCGATCCCTCCCTTCGCCGGAGCGTCCTGGCGCACCACCGAGGTGACGTGGCCGGGGCGCCGCGTCGTCGACGGCTCCTCCCGCAGCAGCCGGTCGAGCCCCTCCAGGGACGAAGGGGGACCCTCCCCCACGACCTCGACCCGCCCGTCGTCGGTGTTGCGGGCGTGCCCGACGAGGCCCAGCTCGAGGGCCCGGGAGCGGGTCCACCAGCGGAAGCCGACCCCCTGGACCCGACCGCGGACGAACCACGTGGCGCGCTGCGTGCTGCTCATGCGGGCGAAACTACCCGGCCGCACGGTGCGCCTCCCCCACCCGGGCGCCGCTTGTGCCTAGCGTCGTGCCCGTGGGTCAGCAGCCTTCCGCCACCGTCGACGCCCCGTCCGCGCCCGACGCGCTCGCCCCCGCCGCCGCCACGTCGGCGCAGGGGCGGCCTCTGCGTGGCCACCTGGCGGGCCTCGACGGTCTGCGCGCCCTGGCGATCATCGCCGTCGTCGTCTTCCACCTCGACCCCGCGTGGCTACCCGGCGGCTTCCTCGGGGTCGACGTCTTCTTCGTCATCTCCGGCTTCCTCATCACGACCCTGCTCGTCCGCGAGCGCCGCTCGACCGGCGGCGTGGACCTGCGCGGCTTCTGGACCCGGCGGGCCCGCCGCCTGCTGCCCGCCCTGCTCCTCGTCGTGCCGGCCGCGGTCCTCATCGCGCGCACCGTCGAGGCCGACCTGCTCGTCGGCATCCGCCGGCAGGCGCTCGGCGCGCTGACCTTCTCGACCAACTGGCTCGAGATCGCCGGCGGCTCCAACTACTTCGCGGCGACCTCCCCGCAGCTGTTCATGAACTTCTGGAGCCTCGCGGTCGAGGAGCAGTTCTACCTCGTCTGGCCCCTCGCGATGCTCGGCCTGCTCGCGCTGCACCGGCGCTTCGCGCTCACCGAGGGGGTCCTCGCGAGCCTCGTCCTCGGCGTCGGTGTCGCCTCCGCGCTGAAGATGGCCCTGACCTACGACGCGGCCAACCCCACCCGGGCCTACTACGGCACTGACACCCACCTCTTCGGGCTGATGCTCGGCGCCGCCCTGGCCATCGTCTGGGCCGGCCCGCTGCGGGCCTACACGACCTCCTCGGTGTGGTGCTCCCGCCGGCGTTGGGTCATCGGTGGCTCGGCCGTGACGATCGCCGCCCTGTTCTTCCTGGCCGGCGAGGAGCACGCCTGGACCTTCTCGCTCGGGATCCCGCTCGTCTCCCTGGCCACGGCCGCACTGCTGCTCGCGGCAGTCGAGCGCCCCGGCCGCCTGCGGACCGTGCTCGAGCTGCCGCCGCTGACGTGGATCGGACAGCGGTCCTACGGCATCTACCTGTGGCACTGGCCGGTCATCCTCATCATCGCCCAGGACATCCCGACCAACGCCGGCACCGCCCCCTTCGTCTGGACCCGGGTGTGGGCCGTCGTCGTGACGCTCGCCCTCGCCGACCTGTCCTACCGCTTCGTCGAGACGCCGGTGCGGCGGCTCGGTTTCCGCGAGAGCGGGCGACGCGTCCTCGGCGCCTTCGCCCACCTGCGCTCCGTGCGAGTGCGCCGGGTCGTCGCCGGCGCCGCCCTGGCCGCCGCGCTCGTGCTCACCGTCGTGCTCGTCACGGCCCCCGACCGCACGAGCACGCAGCGCACGATCGAGGCCAACCAGGCCAAGGCGGCCGCCCCGCGCAAGACCGAGCCGGCCCCGACCTTCTCCGGGACCAAGAGCTTCACGATGCCCGAGGGCGACGAGATCGACGTCTTCGGCGACTCGATGGTCGTCGGCTCGGTCCCCGCGCTCGAGTACTACTTCCCCGGCATCCAGATCGACGCCCGCTCCAACCGCCAGTGGTCCGCGGGGCTGTCAGCCGTCGAGTCCGCCGGCGACTCGCTGCGCCGCGCCGTGGTCCTGGCCTTCGGCACCAATGCCGGCACCGATCCCGACACCGTCGAGCAGATCCTCGAGGAGATCGGCGACGACCGCATGGTCGTCATCGTCAACCTCCACGCCGACCGCCTCTCCCGCATCGACGACGACAACGCCGCGCTCGAGCGGATCGCCGACGAGCACCCCAACGTCGCCCTCGCCGACTGGGACGCCGCGGTGAGCGCCGAGGACCTCCAGTCCGACGGCATCCACCCCTCGCTCGGCGGTGCGCACACCTACGCCGCCACGATCCGGCAGGCCTTCGCCGACCTCTCCGAGAAGCACACCGGCAAGGCCGTGCAGCTCAAGGAGCTTCCCCGCCCCTGACGTCGCATGTCCCCCAGGTCATGACGAAGGGGGTCAGCCCCGGGCCGCCCGCGGCCGCACCTGGCAGCGGGGGCAGCTGGTCGAGCTGCGGTTCATGAACTGCTCGCGACGCATCGTCGTGCCACACCGTGGACAGGGGCGGCCCTCCTGGCCGTAGGCGGCGAGCGACCGGTCGAAGTAGCCCGAGGCGCCGTTGACGTTGACGTAGAGCGCATCGAAGCTCGTGCCGCCCTGGTCGAGTGCCTGCGCCATGACGTCGCGGGCATGGTCGAGCAGCCGGGCGATGGCCGGCTTGGTCAGCGAGGAGGCCAGCCGCTCCCCGTGGACCCCCGCCCGCCACAGGGCCTCGTCGGCGTAGATGTTGCCGATGCCCGACACGACCGTCTGGTTGAGCAGGACCCGCTTGATGCCGCTGCGTCGGCGCTTGATGTCGCGCACGACGGCGTCGCGGTCGTAGCGCGGGTCGAAGGGGTCGAGCGCGATGTGGGCGACGGTGCTCGGCACTCCGTCGACGAGATCGGCCAGGGCGAAGCCGCCGAAGGTGCGCTGGTCGACGAAGCGCAGCTCGTGCCCGCCGTCGGTGAAGACCAGACGCCCGTGCGTGTGCTTGGCCAGCGGGTCGACAGGATCGGTGACGAGCATCTGCCCGCTCATGCCGAGGTGGACGATCAGCCCCTCGTCGGGGACGGCGTCGGGGGCGTCGGCCAGGGAGAGCCACAGGTACTTGCCCCGGCGGTGGGCGCCGGTGATCGCCCGCCCGGCGAGGCGGTCCTCGAGGTCACGCGGCCCGGGCACGTGACGTCGCGCGACCCGCTCCCCCGTGAGGACGACGTGCTCGAGGGTGCGGCCACTCACGTGGTCGGCCAGGCCGCGACGGACGACCTCGACCTCGGGCAGCTCCGGCACGTCAGGCCGGCTGGTCGGCCGTGAGCGCCGCGTAGGCGTCGGCGGCTGCCTTCTGCTCAGCGACCTTCTTGGTGCGGCCGGCACCACGCCCGCGCACCTGCTCACCGACGAGGACCTCGGCGGTGAAGGTCTTGTCGTGGTCGGGACCCTCGTCGCTCGTGCGGTACTGGACCGCGCCGAGGTCCTGCGCCGCCGCGACCTCCTGCAGCGAGGTCTTCCAGTCGAGTCCCGCGCCGAGGGTCGCGGAGTGCTTCATCAGCGGGTCCAGGAGGGAGTGGACCAGCCGGCTCGCGGCATCGAGACCGCCGGGTTTGGCCGTGGAGAGGTAGACCGCGCCGATGACCGCCTCGACGGTGTCCGCGAGGATCGAGTCCTTGTCGCGACCGCCGGTGCTCTCCTCGCCCTTGCCGAGCATGACGAAGTCGCCCAGGCCGATGGTGCGCCCGACGTCGGCGAGGGCACGCATGTTGACCACCGCCGCCCGCAGCTTGGCCAGCTCACCCTCGCTGAGGTCGGGGTGAGCGCCGTGCAGGTGGTCGGTGACGACGAGGCCGAGCACCGAGTCGCCGAGGAACTCCAGGCGCTCGTTGTGCGGCAGTCCGCCGTTCTCGTAGGAGTAGGAACGGTGGGTGAGGGCACGCGTGAGCAGCGGCTCGTCGACGGGCTCTCCGGTCACCTCGACGAGGTATCGGGAGAGCTCCTCGGCGGGCCGCTGCTCCGGTGAGGTCCTGTCGCTCATTGCGACAGGTGGCTCAGGCCTGGTGCTCGGTGCGGTCCGCGGTCGCGTAGTAGCGACCCTTGTAGGTACCGCAGCTCGGGCAGGCTTGGTGGGCCGGCGCCGGCGACTTGCACTGCGGGCAGGTCGACAGCGCGGTGGGCGTCGCCTTCCAGTTGGCCCGACGGCTACGGGTGTTGGAGCGCGACATCTTCCGCTTCGGGACGGCCACGTCAGTTCCTCTTCTCTTCGTTGTCCTCATCCCCCGGCGTGGTGGCCAGAGGCGCAAGCGCCTCGAGTGCCGCCCACCGGGGGTCGATCAGCTCGTGGTGGTGCTCCGGGTCGTCCTCGAGCCTGGCTCCGCACTCGGAGCACAGTCCCGGGCAGTCGTCCCGGCACACCGGTTGGAACGGCAGGTTCGGCAGAACCGCGTCCCGCAGCACCGGCTCGAGATCGATCATGTCGTCCTCGATCCGGTGCTCTTCCTCCTCGTCGGCCTCCGCGTCCACCTCGCGGTGGTGCTTCGCCCGATCGGGCCAGACGAACAGCTCCTGGAACGAACTGTCGACCGGCAGGTCGATCTCGTCCAGGCACCGCACGCAGGCACCCGTCGCCGTGGCAGAGACCGTTCCGCTCACCAGCACGCCCTCGTGCACGGACTCCATGCGCGCCTGCAGGTCCATGGGCTGGCCCTGCGGGACGGTGAGCACGTCCGTGCCGAAGTCGGCGGGTGCGTCGGCCTGGAGAGACACTTCGTGCATCGACCCGGGTCGTCGGCCCACGTTCTTGGCGTCGAGCACCAAGGGCGAGGCGGGGGCGTTGCGGTTCATGGCTCCAGTCTCCGACAGAACGGTCCACGACACGACGACGTAGACCGACGCACCAGACTACCGGCGATCCCCCCTTCGTCCCAAACCGACGAAGGGAGTGGGCCTCAGGGCCGGGGCAGACGCTCGACGAGGGCGTCGCGCACCTCGTCGGAGACGAGACCGGTGACGTCGCCGCCGAAGCGCGCGACCTCCTTGACCAGCGAGGAGGAGACGTGCTCGTGGCGCGGGTCGCCGGGGATGAAGAGGGTCTCGACACCGGTGAGATGACGGTTCATGAGCGCCATCGGCCACTCGTAGGAGAAGTCGGTCTCCCCGCGCAGGCCCTTGAGCAGCACCCGGGCCTCGAGCTCGGTGCACACGTCGACGATCAGCCGGTTGGCGAAGGCTTGCACCCGCACGTTGTCGAGGTCGGCCACCTGCGCCTCGATGAGGGCGACCCGCTCGTCGACGGTGAAGGTCCCCTGCTTGGCGGGGTTGTGCAGGATCGCCACGACGACCTCGTCGAAGAGCGTGGCGGCCCGGCGGAAGACGTCGACGTGGCCGACGGTGACCGGGTCGTACGAGCCCGGGCAGACAGCGCGCGTCATGACGGCTGGTCGTCGTTGGGCAGGAGCCCGTCCTCGTAGGCCTGCTTCACCAGCGACTCGACCTGCTCGAGCGACCCGGCGCCGTCCTCGAGCAGCTCGTTGCGTCGGGCGGCCCAGTCGGCACCCAGCTGCTGGCGCAGCTCCTCGGAGGCGTCCTCGCGCGCCGGGTTGAGGATGGTCTGCTCCTCCTCGCCGATGTGGTGGTTCAGCACCTCGGCGACCGCCTCCACGGCGTCGTCGAACTTCTGGGTGTCGGTGCCCTTGGCCTGCAGCAGGTGGAGCAGCGCCTCGTTGGTCGCGGCGTGCTCCTTTTCCCCGTGGTGCTCCTCCTCGCCCTCGATGACATCGCGTCGGACGAGCTTGGGGTAGACGACCTCCTCCTCGGCCTCGCTGTGCGCGATGAGCAGCGCGGCGAATGCGCTGCGGGCCCCGTCGCGGTCGGCGCTGACATCACGCATGTCGCGCATGAGGTCCTCGAAGAGCCGGTGGTCGTCGGCGATGAGGTCGGTGATGTCCCCAGCGGCCGGGCGCGGGATCGTGTAGTCGCTCATGGCCCCATTCCTACCGGATGCACGGGCCCGCGGTGGGATGCGGGGCGCTCAGATCTGGTAGTCGGGCGCGACCCGGGTCGCGAACCACAGGGTCGTCTCGCCGTAGGACTTCGACCCCTCGGCGACGATCCCGTCGGGCCAGGTCGGCTCCGGCGAGCGCGACGAGCGCTCGATGACGATGACCGGCTCCTGCGCGAGCCACTGGTGGGCGAGGAGCATCTCGAGGACCGCGCCGAGCGACTCCTCGGTGACGTCGTAGGGCGGGTCGGCGAGGACGAGGTCGTACATCAGCGAGGCCGGCCGGTCGAGCGCCTGCTCGACGGAGCAGGACTGCAGCCGCGCCCCGGCGACGCCGAGGTCGGAGATGTTGGCGCGGATCGTCGCGGACGCCCCGCGGTCGGACTCGACGAGCAGCACGCTCGCGGCGCCGCGGCTGGCGGCCTCGAGGCCGAGGGCCCCGGAGCCGGCGTAGAGGTCCATGACATGGGCGCCGTCGATGACGCCGCGCGCCTCGAGCGAGGAGAAGAGCGCCTCGCGCACACGGTCGGTGGTGGGCCGGGTGCCGTCGCCCGCGGGCGTGCGCAGTCGCCGCCCGCCGGCCTCGCCGCTGATGATCCGAGTCACGCACCCATGATGCGCCATCGCCGGCCGTGGGGACCAACCACCCGCGAGGACGAAGGGGGGTGACTCACCCCTTTTCGAGGTAGGCGGCCTGCTCCTCGTCGGCCCAGTCGTCGACCCGGGCACGCAGCTGCGGGTGGGCCGAGAGCTCGGGGTCGTCGGCGAGGAGCGCCTGGGCGTCCTCACGGGCCAGCTCGATGATCGCCTCGTCGCGCAGCACGGACAGGTGCTGCAGGTGGTTGCGAGCGCCGTGCTGGGCCCGCCCGAGCACATCACCCTCCCGCCGCAGCTCGAGGTCGAGCCGCGCCAGCTCGAAGCCGTCGGAGCTGCGGGCGACCGCCGCGAGACGCTCCCCGGCCACGTCGCTCTCGGTGGCCGTCATGAGCAGGCACACGCCGGGGTCGCCACCGCGACCGACGCGGCCACGCAGCTGGTGCAGCTGCGAGACGCCGAAGCGATCGGCGTCGAGGATGACCATCGTCGAGGCATTGGGCACGTCGACGCCGACCTCGATGACCGTCGTCGAGACGAGCACGTCGATGCCGCCGGAGCTGAAGGCGGCCATGACGGCGTCCTTGTCGTCCGGTGCCATCCGCCCGTGGAGCGCGGCCAGGGTCAGACCCTCGAGGGCGGGGTGGGCACGCAGCGTCTCGATGACCTCCTCGACGGCGGCGAGCGGTCGTTGGGGCGCCTCCGGCTCCTCGACCCGCTCGCCGTCGGCCTCGTCGTCGGCCGGTCCGTGCTCGTCGACGAGGTCGATGCCGTCGAGGTCGTCGGGGCCGTCGCCGCCGATGCGCGGGCAGACGACATAGGCCTGCCGGCCGGCGGCGACCTCCTCGGCGACGCGCTGCCACGTCCGGTCGACCCACCCGGGCTTCTGCGTCGGGACGACGTGCGTCGTGATCGGCTGCCGGCCTCGTGGCAGCTCGCGCAGCGTCGAGGTCTCCATGTCGCCGAAGACGGTCATCGCGACGGTGCGCGGGATCGGGGTCGCGGTCATGACGAGCACGTGGGGAGGCGTCCTCCCCTTCGCCCGCAGCGCGTCGCGCTGCTCGACGCCGAAGCGGTGCTGCTCGTCGACGACGACGAGCGCGAGGTCGGCGAAGGTCACCCTGTCCTCGAGCAGGGCGTGGGTGCCGATGACGATGCCGGCGTCGCCGGAGGCGATGTCGAGCATCGCCTGCTTGCGCCTGGCGGCCGACATCGAGCCGGTGAGCAGCGTGACCCGGGTGGCCTGCTCGGCGCCGCCGAGCATCCCGGCCTCGGCGAGGTCGCCGAGCATGGCGCGGATCGAGCCGGCGTGCTGCGCCGCGAGCACCTCGGTGGGCGCGAGCAGGGCCGCCTGCCCGCCGGAGTCGACCGCGGCGAGCATGGCGCGCAGGGCGACGACGGTCTTGCCGGAGCCGACCTCGCCCTGCAGCAGCCGCTGCATCGGGGTCGGCCGGGCCATCTCGCCGAGGATCTCGGCGCTCACCTGCTGCTGGCCGGCGGTCAGCTCGAAGGGCAGGCGCGCGTCGAACTCGGCGAGCAGTCCGCCGTCGCGCGCCGAGCGGCCCCGGGTCGCCACCGCCGCGGCGGCGATCCGACGCTGCCCGAGCAGGCTCTGCAGGACGAGGGCCTCCTCGTAGCGCAGGTGGCGACGGGCCGCGTCGACCTCACCGTGGTCGCGTGGGGCGTGCAGGGCGCGAAGGGCGCCGGCCCGGTCGAGCAGGTCGCGCTTGCTCCGCAGGATCTCAGGGATCGTGTCGACGACCCCGTCGAGCTGGCCGAGGACGAGCCGCACGCAGCGGGTGATGGTCCACGGGTGGACGCCGGGGACGTGCCGGTAGATCGGGATGAGCCCGGTGTGGTCGGCGTCGCCGAGCTCGCCGAGGGCGGCCGCCTCCTCGAGCGTGGCGTAGCCGGGGTGGGCCAGCTGCGTCTGCCCGCGGAACTGCGAGACCGTCCCCGCGAAGAGCAGCTCGCGGCCGGCGACGAGCTTGTGCTCGTGACCGCGCGCGTCGAAGAAGGTCACCCTCATGTGCGAACGACCGTCGGTGATCGTCGCCTCAAGCATGCGCCCGCGGCGCTTGGCCATCTGCCGCGTGCTCGCCGACTCGACCCTCGCGACCGCCACGAGGAAGTCGCCGACCGCGGGGTGGCCGAGGTCGGCCTCGGCGGTGCGGTAGCGACGCGGCGCGAAGGCGAGCAGGTCGCCGACGGTCTCGATGTCGCGGTGCTTGGCCAGCTTGCTCGCCGCCTGGCCTCCGAGCAGGCCCTTGAGCCTGGTCTCCTCGGTCGCCACTACTCGGCCCCGAGCAGGAGCAGGTAGTGCGGCTGCCCCCCGTCGACGACCTGGACCTCGATGCCGTCACGGCGCTCCTCGATCCACCGCTCGAGCCGGCCGACGAGACCGTCGGGCGCGTCAGCACCGACGACGAGCGTCACCAGCTCGGTGCCGGGGGCGAGGATGCCGTCGAGCACCTCGTGGGCCACCTCGTCGACGTCGGACCCGACGATCGTGATGTCGCCGCTCACGACGCCGAGGACGTCGCCGACGGCACACATGCCGCCGCTCGTCAGCCCGGCCTTGACGGCGATCGTCAGCGCGCCGTGCCGGGTCGCCGCCGCGGCATGGGTCATCGCGAGGACGTTGTGGTGCGTGGGCAGCGTGGGGTCGTGCACGGCGACGGCGGCCAGCCCCTGCACGGCAGTGCCCGAGCCGATGACGTGCACCCGGCGCCCCTCCTGCTCGGCGGCATGGGCCGCGGCATCGGCGGCCAGGCGGGTGTCGCGGTCGTTGGGCAGGAGGATGACCTCGTCGGTGCCCGCCTCGCGCACCGCGGCGACGATCTCCCCCGCCGAGGCCCGTCGCCCGGGGCCCGAGGGCACCGTGACGGCGCCCGCGGCCTCGAGCACCCGGGCGATGCCGGGGCCCGCGGCGCACGCGACGATCGACACGCCCGCCCGCGGCGCCCGGTCGACGGTCTCGAGGAGGGTCACCGCGACGCGCTGTGGCGCGGCGTACAGCAGGCCGGCCTCGAGCGCGGCGCCGATGTCGTCGGTGTGGACGTGGACGTTGGTGAGGTCCCACGCGGTCGAGACGACGACGCTGTCGCCGATCTCGTCGAGGCGCTGCCGCAGCCGTGCCACGTCGTCATCGGCGACGTCGTGCAGGAGGTACATCACCTCGTAGGCCGGCCCCTCGTGCCGCCCCGGCTCGGTGACCGCCCCGGCACCGGAGGAGGACCAGTCGGGCCGCCGCTCGAGCGAGGGGTTGAGGGTGAAGTCGTCGACGGTGTACTGCGTGGGCGCACCCTGCTCGTGGACGACCTGGTCGAGCGCCTCGACGAAGAGCAGGTAGCCCGCTCCCCCGGCGTCGACGACCCCGGCGTCGCGCAGCACCTGCAGCTGGTCGGGGGTGCGGGCCAGTGCGGCCCGGGCTGCCTCGACCGCGGCACGGGTCACCTCACCGAGGGTGGCGCCCCCGACGAGGACCGCCTCGACCGCGTCGGCGGTGGCATCGGCGACGGTGAGGATCGTGCCCTCCTGCGGGCGCACGACGCTCTCGCGGGCCCGTCGTGCCCCTTGGCGCACGGCCCGGCCGACGGCAGCCGCGTCGACCTCGTCGAGGCTCTCCGAGGAGACGACCTCGCTCACGCCGCGCACGAGCTGGCTGAGGATCACGCCGGAGTTGCCCCGGGCCGACATCAGCGCGGAGCGCGACATCACCGCGGCCTCCACCGCGAGCGGCGCCTCGCCGACGACCCCGAGGGCCTCCTGCTCGCGCATCGCACCCGCGAGGGCCTCGTCGAGGGTGAGGTACATGTTGGTGCCGGTGTCGCCGTCGGGCACCGGGTAGACGTTGAGCGCGTCGATCTCGGTGCGGCGCGCCGCGAGGGCCGCGCGGGTCATGACGACCCACCGGCGGACAGAGTCGACGTCGAGGACCTCCAGCACGTCGGTCACGTTAGTGGAGACGTGCGCCTGGGCGGGGCGTGCGGCACGATGTGGCACGGACCGAGACGGCCGGGTGACGCCGTTTTGTCTCTGCGGTCCCACCTCGGCTACTCTGTACCGGTTGCCCGGTGACGGGTCCCCCCTTCGTGGTGGACAGCCCGGGCGCACCACTCACTGACTGACGAACACAGGAGATACCCGTGGCTGCCAACTGCGACGTCTGCGGCAAGGGACCGTCCTTCGGACACTCCATCTCGCACTCGCACCGCCGCACCAAGCGTCGCTGGAACCCGAACATCCAGCGCGTTCGGGCCAAGGTGGGCGACGCCGGGGTGACCCCGAAGCGTCTCAACGTCTGCACCTCGTGCCTCAAGGCCGGCAAGGTCAAGCGCTGACCCGAGCCTGACGACATCGCCGCCGCTCCCCTTCACGGGGACGGCGGCTTTTTCGTGCCCGAGGCCGATGCCGTCGGGACGAAGGGGGTCACCCCCGGAAGTGGTCCCACCCGGTGACCTCGGGCACCGCCCCGTCAACGAGGACCGCCGGCGCCCCGGCCGCGCACCGACCGAGCAGGTGCCAGCCCGCCGGCACCTCGCCCGGCGCGAAGGTCGCCACGAGCGAGTGCTCCTCTCCCCCGGACAGCACCTGGCGCATCGCCTCGTCGGCGCCGAGCGCCTCGGTGAGCGGCCCGGCCGCGTGCTCCCGCAGAGCCTCGCCGTCCAGCTCGATACCCACCCCGCTCGCCCGGGCGATGCGACCCAGGTCGCGCACGAGCCCGTCGGACAGGTCGATCATCGAGGTCGCGCCGGCGTCGGCGGCGACCGGGCCCTGCTCCCACGGCGGTCGACCGGCGGTCCGGTGGGCCAGGCACAGGTCGTGGACGACACGGTCGGCCGGAGTCGGGTCAGGGGCGTCGTGGGTGCGCCCCCGATCGGCGAGGAGGAGCTGCAGCCCACCCCCGGAGCGGCCGAGCGTGCCGCAGACCGCGACGACATCGCCGGGGCGGGCACCGTCGCGACGGACCGCGGCGCGACCGCCGAGGTCGCCGACCGCGGTGATCGCCACCATGACCGTGCCCTGGCCGGCGGATGACAGGTCACCGCCGAGGACCGGCGCCGAGGCCTCGCGCGCGGCCGCGGCGATGCCCTCGGCCAGACCGAGCGCCCAGTCGACCTCGATGGCCGGGTCGGCGGCGAGCGCGACGAGCAGCCCCGTGGGCGTGGCACCCATCGCCGCGATGTCGGCGACGTTCTGCACGACGGCCTTGTGGCCGACCTCGTGCGGCGACGACCAGTCGTCACGCCAGTCACGGCCCCGGACCATCGTGTCGGTCGTGAGGACCACCGAACCACCCGGCGCGGCCAGCACCGCGGCGTCGTCCCCCGGCCCGATGACCACGTCGGCGTCGCCGCCCTTCGCCCCTGCGTAGACCGGGAAGAGGCGGGCGAGGAGGTCCGCCTCGGACAGGTCGGACAGGCGGGTCGCGGGCATCGGTCACGCTCCATCGAGGCGAAGGGGGGTCAGCACCGCACGGTAGCCTCCCGGCCGTGCCCACCACCCGCCGACCTCGTGCCCTCCTCGCGCTGGGCTGCACCGTGCCCCTGCTGCTCGCCGGGTGCGGCGGCGCGGTCGAGGTGGCCGTGCCCGACGCCGCCGACAGCCCGCCGTGCGTCGCCGCGGCGAAGCACTGGCCGTCCACGCTCAACGACCTCGAGGTCCGCGAGACCGACCCGGCCGACCCCGGCGTGCGGGCGTGGGGCGACCCGGCGATCGTCGCGCGGTGCGGGATGCCCGCCCTGGGACCGACGCAGGACCAGTGCGTCGTCGTCGACGAGATCGGGTGGGTGGCCGAGGAGCTCGGCGACGGGACCCGTCTGACGACCTACGGGCACGACCCGGCGATCGAGGTCATCGTGCCCGACGAGCACGGCCCGGGGCCGCTGCTGCTGCCGGCCTTCAGCGACGCCGTCGAGGAGCTGCCGACCAACGGCCGCGAGTGCGCCTGAGCCACCTCCTCGCTCCGCATTGCCCTACGGCAATGCGGCCTCACCGCGCATTGCCGTAGGGCAATGCAGCCTCAACCGTGAATGTCCTACGGCAATGCGGGAGAAGGGAGGGTCAGCGCAGGCCGACGGGCCGCTCGAGGGCGAGCTGGATGAGCTCGTCGACGAGCTGCGGGTAGGCCACGCCGCTGGCGTCCCACATGCGCGGGTACATCGAGTGCGGCGTGAAGCCGGGCATCGTGTTGATCTCGTTGATGACGACCTCGCCGCGCTCGGTGACGAAGCAGTCGACACGGGCCAGACCCTCGCAGGCGAGCGACTCGAAGGCGGCCGCGGCCAGGCGACGGACCTCGTCGGCCGCACCAGCGGGCAGGTCGGCGGGGCAGGAGAGGACGACCGAGGCCTCGTCGAGGTACTTGGCCTCGAAGTCGTAGAAGTCGTGCCCGTGCCCGGCCTCGACGACGATCTCGCCCGGCAGCGAGGTGCGCGGCGCATCGAGCCCCCGCCCCTGGAGGACGGCGCACTCGATCTCGCGTCCGACGATGCCGGACTCGACGATGACCTTGAGGTCGTGCTCGCGGGCGGCCTCGATGGCTGCCTCGAGCCCCTCGGGGGTGTCGACCTTGGACACGCCCATGGACGAGCCGGCCCGGCAGGGCTTGACGAAGACGGGGAAGGTCAGCGCGTTGACCGCGTCCATCGCGGCGGCCTTGTCCCGGCGCCACTGGGCGTCGGTGATGACCGTGTAGGGACCGACCGGCAGGCCGGCACCCGCGAAGACGACCTTCATGTAGTGCTTGTCCATGCCGGCCGCCGAGGCCAGGACCCCGGACCCGACGTAGCGGATGTCGGCGAGCTCGAGCATGCCCTGGAGGGTGCCGTCCTCGCCGTAGGGACCGTGCAGCAGCGGGAAGACGACGTCGACCTCGCCGAGCGCCTCGAGCGCCTGACCGGTGCGGTGCACCGTGAGGGTCGAGTCGCCGACGCGGGTCGGGAGGATGACGGCGGCGCCGGTGTCGGTGACCTCGGGGGTGTGGCCCGGCGTGAGCGCCAGGGCCTCGGGGTCGTCGCTCGCCAGGACCCAGGCGCCCTCGCGGGTGATGCCGACGGGCACGACGTCGTAGGCGTCACGGTCGATCGCGCGCAGCACGCCCGCGGCCGTGGCGCACGAGACGGCGTGCTCGGAGGAGCGCCCGCCGAAGACGACGGCGACGCGGGGCTTGCGGCTGGACTGGCTGCTCATCGGGGAGAGACTAACGTCTAGCCTCGCCACCATGGAGCACCATGACGCCGCGCAGCCCCTCTCCCCCCGCACCCGGGTCGTCGCCCTCGGCCGGCCCGAGCGGGTGCCGGGCGCGCCGCTCAACCCGCCGGTGACCTTCACCTCGACCTACATCCAGGACGGGCCGGTCAACTACGCGCGGGTCGACAACCCGACGTGGACCCCCTTCGAGGAGGCCGTCGGCGAGCTCGAAGGGGGCGACGCGCTCCTCTACTCCTCCGGCATGGCCGCGGTGCAGGCGGCGCTCTCGCTCGTCCCCGTGGGGGGCACGGTCGTCGCACCGGCGGCCGCCTACAACGGCGTCGTCGTCACGCTCACCGAGGCGCAGCGCGACGGTCGGCTCGCCGTGCGGTGGGTCGACGTCACCGACAGCGCCGCGACGATCGCGGCCCTGCCCGGCGCGGACCTGCTGTGGCTGGAGTCACCGTCCAACCCGCTGCTCGAGGTCGCCGACATCGCCGGCCTGACCGCGGCCGCGCACGCGGCGGGGGCGCTCGTCGTCGTCGACAACACCTTCGCCACGCCGCTGCTGCAGCGGCCGCTCGAGGACGGTGTCGACGTCGTCGTGCACTCGGCGACGAAGTACCTCTCCGGGCACTCCGACGTCATCCTCGGCCTGACCGTCACCCCCGGCACCGACGCGGGTCGGAAGCTGCACGCCCGGCTCACCCGCCACCGCACCCTCGGTGGGGCGATCGCCGGACCGATGGAGGCCTGGCTCGCCCTGCGCGGGCTGCGCACGCTCTCCCTTCGTCTGGAGCGGGCGTGCGCCAATGCGGCCGACCTCGCCGAGCGTCTGGCCACCCACCCGCGGATCTCGCGGGTGCGCTACCCCGGCTGGGGAGCGATCGTCTCGGTCGAGGTCGCCGGTGACGGCGACGACGCCGCCGCGGCCGAGGCCCTCGCGGCCGGCACCCGCATCTGGTCGCCCTCGACGAGCCTGGGCGGCGTCGAGTCCCAGCTCGAGCGCCGCCGCCGCCAGCCCGGCGAGCCCGAGGCCGTGCCCGTCGGCCTGGTGCGCCTGTCGGTCGGCGTCGAGGACGTCGACGACCTCTGGGCCGACCTGCAGCAGGCCCTCGACCGGATCTGAGGGGACCGGGGGGCTACTCGGTCTCGTGCTTGCGGGCGCGGGCGAGCAGGACCTCGACCATGTCGGCGGGGGCGAAGCCCTCGTGGACGACGCGGTTGACCATCTCGGTGATGGGCACGTCGACGCCGTGGGCGCGGGCGAGGTCGAGGATCGAGGCGCAGGACTTCACACCCTCGGCGGTCTGCTTGGTGACCTCGGTGACCTCGGCGACGGACAGGCCCTCGCCGAGCTTGACGCCGAAGGAGTGGTTGCGCGAGAGCGGCGACATGCACGTCGCGATGAGGTCACCGACGCCGGCCAGCCCGGCCATCGTGCGGGGGTCGGCGCCGAGGGCCATCGCCAGGCGGGTGGTCTCGGCCAGGCCCCGGGTGATGAGCGTGGCCTTGGTGTTGTCGCCGAAGCCGAGGCCGGCGGCCATGCCGACGGCGAGGGCGATGACGTTCTTGACCGCTCCCCCGAGCTCGGCACCGACGACGTCCTGGCTCGTGTAGGGGCGGAAGTAGCTCGTCGAGCAGGCCGCGGCGACCCGGTCGGCGGCGGAGACGTCGGGGCAGGCGACGACCGTGGCGGCGGGCTGGCGCTGGACGATCTCTCGGGCGAGGTTGGGTCCGCTCACGACCCCGATCCGCTCGGCCGGGACCCCGGCGACCTCGTGGATGACCTCGCTCATCCGCTTCGTCGTGCCGAGCTCGATGCCCTTCATCAGCGAGACGACGATCTTGTCGCCGAGGAGCGGCGCCCACTCGGTGAGGTTGGTGCGCAGCGACTGCGACGGCACCGACAGGATGACGATCTCGGCGCCCTCGGTGACCTCGGCCGGGTCCGTCGACGCGCTGATGCCATCCGGGAGTTGCACGCCCGGCAGGTAGTCGTCGTTGACCCCGCGGTTGAGCTGCTCGACGAGCTCGGGGCGTCGACCCCAGACCCGCACGTCGTTGCCGCCGTCGGCGAGGATCGAGGCGAAGGCGGTGCCCCAGCTGCCGGCTCCGAAGACTGCGATGTGGCTCACGATTGCTCTCCTGATCGGTAGTCGCCCGTGACGCGCAGGCCATGGGCTTTCGGGTCGAAGCGCTCGGCGGGCGCACGCTCACCGCGCAGCACCTCGAGCTCGGTGGTGATCGCCGCCATGATGCGCGCCGTGGCAGCGGTGACCGTCGGGGCGTTCAGCGGTTGGTCACGCAGGTCGCCCAGGTCGACGGGCGGCCCGAAGCGCACCCGCATGAGTCGGCGGTGACGCGACAGCCGAGGCCGCTTGGCGTAGCGCGGCAACAGTTCCTGCGGGCCCCACTGCGCGACCGGGATCACTGGCGCACCGGACTGCAGCGCCAGGCGCGCGGCCCCCGTCTTGCCGCGCATGGGCCACAGGTCGGGGTCGCGGGTGAGCGACCCCTCGGGATAGACGACGACGCACTCCCCTTCGTCGAGGGCGCGGACGGCATGGACGAGGGCGGCGCCGGCGGTGGAGGTCTCGCGGTCGACGCGCACCTGCTTGGCGTGGCGCAGCACCCAGCCGACGACCGGGGTGTCGAAGAGCGTGCTCTTGGCCAGGTAGACCGGGCTGTAGCCGCGGTTGTAGAGCACGTGCGCCCACGGGAAGGGGTCGACGTGCGAGATGTGGTTGGGGGTGATGAGGAAGCCGCCCTGCTCGGGCACGTGCTCCAGACCGCTCACCTCGTAGCGGGCCACGACGCGCATCGCGCCACGCAGCAGCCCGGCGGCCACCCGGTACATCACGGGCGTGTGCGTGCGGTGGACGACCATGTCACCTCTTCTTGCTGTGCGGCCTCGGTGCGACGCTCTCGCGGCGTGATCACCCTAGGCCACGGATACGCTCGGCATGTGCAAGCGACGGTCTTCTCCCACAGCCCCGACGACGGCACCGTCGTCGTCACCGACGAGGGCGTGCGCCTCCAGGCCACGTCCGAGGTCTTCGCCGCGAGCTCGCTGCGCTTCCTGCGCCCGGGCCAGCGGGTGAGCATCACGGTGTCGGAGGGAGTCGTCACCCGGCTGTGGATCGTCGGCATCGGCGACGGCGAGACGATCGGCTGACCCTGACCGCTCGGCGCGAGCAGCGCCGGTACGACGAGGGCCGACGACCGTGGTGGTCGCCGGCCCTCGTCGCACGTGGTCAGCTGTCGCTGCCGGAGGAGCTCGCCGTCTTCTTGGCTGCCGTGGTCTTCTTGGTCGCAGTCGTCTTCTTGGCGGGGGTCGTCTTCTTTGCCGTGGTCTTCTTGGCGGGGGTCGACTTCTTCGCCGTGGACTTCTTGGCGGTGGACTTCTTCGCGGGCGTGGCCTTCTTGGTCGTGGTCGAGGCCTTCTTCGCCGTGCTCTTCTTGGCGGTCGAGGCCTTCTTGGCCGGAGCCGACTTCTTCGCCGGGGTGGACTTCTTCGCCGGGGTGGACTTCTTCGCCGGGGTGGACTTCTTCGCCGTGCTCTTGGCGGTCGAGGCCTTCTTCGGCTTGCGTCCGGCGGAGAGGGCTCCCTCGGCGATCGACATCGCCGTGCCGCTCGCAGCCGCGGCCGCGCTCGTCACGGTGCCGGCGGCAGCGCGAGCCGCGGCCGGAGCCGCCTTGGGCAGCGAACGCGGGTCGGCCACATAGCCCTTGAAGCTCGTGCCGGCCTTGAAACGCGGGACGGAGGTCTTCTTGATCTTGACGACCTCACCCGTGCGGGGGTTGCGGCCGGTTCGGGCAGCGCGCGCCGCCTTCTCGAAGGTGCCGAATCCGGTGATGGCGACGCGGCCCCCCTTGGCGACCTCACGGACGATCGTGTCGAGCACGACCTCCAGCGCTTCCTGGGCGGCCTTCCGGCTGCCGAGCCTCTCCTCGAGAGCCTTGACGAGTTCTGCCTTGTTCACGGTCACTCCCGTAGCGGTACGGCGCCGGTCGTCCCCCGGCTGGGAAGGCCGAGCCGTACACCCGACCTGTTCCGACGGTATTGGCGTCGGAAGCCCCAGTGGGTCATTTCGACGTCGCCTTTTCTTGCCGCACAAGCGCATTCGACGTCGGCCCACCGCGCCGAGTGCGTGACCCTCCCTTCGTCGCGCGACGGGTTGACCTGCAGCACAACGGGATTGGATCAAGGTGTCACGTCACGACCGCAGCCGCACGAGGACGGCACGACGAAGGGGGTGCCGCGGCACCCCCTTCGTCATCGTGGCGACGACACGCCGGTCAGGCAGGCGTCGTCGTCGGCTTCCAGCTCGGCCGGGTCGACTCGAAGTCGGTGATGTCCTGCTCGTGACGCAGGGTGAGGCCGATGTCGTCGAGGCCCTCGAGCAGGCGCCAGCGCGTGTAGTCGTCGACGTGGAAGGCACAGACGATGTCGCCGGCGGTGACGGTCCGCGCGGTGAGGTCGACGGTGATCTCGGCACCGGGGGTGTTCTCGAGGTACTTCCACAGCAGCTCGACGTCGTCCTGGCTCACCTGGGCGGCGAGCAGACCCTGCTTGCTCGAGTTGCCGCGGAAGATGTCGGCGAAACGCGAGGAGATGACGACGCGGAAGCCGTAGTCCTTGAGCGCCCACACGGCGTGCTCGCGGGAGGAGCCGGTGCCGAAGTCGGGGCCGGCGACGAGCACGGAGCCGTCGCGGTAGGCGGGCTGGTTGAGCACGAAGGTCTCGTCACCGCGCCAGGCCGCGAAGAGCCCGTCCTCGAAGCCGGTGCGGGAGACGCGCTTGAGGTAGACCGCGGGGATGATCTGGTCGGTGTCGACATTGCTGCGGCGCAGCGGGACACCGGTGCCGGTGTGCGTGGTGAATGCGTCCATGGCTCAGGCCCCTTCGGTGACGAGGTCGGTGGCGGTCGGGGCGTCGAGGTCGGCCGGGCTCGACAGCGTGCCGCGCACGGCGGTGGCCGCGGCGACGAGCGGGCTGACGAGGTGGGTGCGCCCGCCCTTGCCCTGGCGGCCCTCGAAGTTGCGGTTGCTCGTCGAGGCGGAGCGCTCGCCGGGCGCGAGGGTGTCGGGGTTCATCCCCAGGCACATCGAGCAACCGGGCAGGCGCCACTCGGCGCCGGCTGCGGTGAAGACCTTGTCCAGGCCCTCCCCCTCGGCCTGCAGTCGCACGCGGGCGGAGCCGGGCACGACGAGCATGCGGACGGACTCGGCGACGTGGCGGCCCTTGATGACCTCGGCCGCGGCGCGCAGGTCCTCGATGCGACCGTTGGTGCACGAGCCGACGAAGACGGTGTCGACGGCGACCTCGCGCAGCGGGGTGCCGGCGGTCAGCCCCATGTACTCGAGTGCCTTTGCCGCAGCGACGCGCTCGTTGTCGTCGCCCATGGCCTCCGGGTCGGGCACGGCCTCGCCGAGGGGCGAGCCCTGGCCGGGGTTGGTGCCCCACGTGACGAAGGGGGTGAGTGTCGAGGCGTCGATGTCGACCTCGGCGTCGAAGACCGCGTCGTCGTCGGTGCGCAGCTCGCGCCAGGCCTCGACGGCGGCGTCCCAGTCGGCGCCCGTCGGCGCGTGGTCACGGCCCTTGAGGTACTCGAAGGTCGTCTCGTCGGGCGCGATCATGCCGGCGCGGGCGCCGGCCTCGATCGACATGTTGCACACCGTCATGCGGGCTTCCATCGACAGTGCCTCGATGGCCTCGCCGCGGTACTCGAGGACGTAGCCCTGACCGCCACCCGTGCCGATCTTGGCGATGACGGCGAGGATGATGTCCTTGGCCGTGACGCCCGGCTGCAGCTGACCGGTGACGTTGATCGCCATGGTCTTGAAGGGGTTGAGCGAGAGGGTCTGCGTGGCGAGCACGTGCTCGACCTCGCTCGTGCCGATGCCGAAGGCGAGCGCACCGAAGGCGCCGTGGGTGCTCGTGTGGCTGTCGCCGCAGACGACGGTGGTGCCCGGCTGGGTCAGCCCGAGCTGCGGGCCGACGACGTGGACGATGCCCTGCTCGGCGTCACCCATGGGATAGATCTGCACGCCGAACTCGGCGCAGTTGTCCCGCAGCGTCTCGACCTGGACCTTGCTCACCGGGTCGGTGATCGGGCCCGGCGTCGTCGGGACGTTGTGGTCCTCGGTCGCGAGCGTGAGGTCGGGGCGGCGGACCGGCCGGCCGGCGATGCGCAGTCCCTCGAAGGCCTGCGGGCTCGTCACCTCGTGCAGGAGGTGCAGGTCGATGTAGAGGAGGTCGGGCTCCCCGTCGTTGCGTCGGACGACGTGTGCGTCCCAGACCTTCTCGGCCAGCGTTCCAGCCATCTCTCTCTTCCCATCCCAGCGGTGGTGCCACGGTGTGTGGACGGTCTCTCACCTCGAGATTCGCACGTCCCGGGGGCCCCAGATCTTGCGTCTCACGACATGAGATGTCAGTATCACTCCATGGACAACGGTAGCGGAGTCGGCGTTCTGGACAAGGCCGCAGTCGTGCTGGGCGCTCTCGAGGCAGGTCCCTCGACCCTCGCCCAGCTCGTCGCGGCGACAGGTCTGGCACGCCCCACGGCGCATCGGCTCGCAGTCGCCCTCGAGCACCACCGACTCGTCGCGCGCGACATGCAGGGACGCTTCGTCCTCGGCCCGCGCCTGGGCGAGCTCGCCGCCTCTGCCGGCGAGGACAAGCTCCTCGTCGCCGCCGGGCCCGTGCTCGGCGCGCTGCGTGACCACACCAACGAGTCGGCCCAGCTCTTCCGCCGCCAGGGCGAGCACCGCGTCTGCGTGTCGGCCGCCGAGCGCCCCGTCGGCCTGCGCGACTCGATCCCCGTCGGCGCGACGCTGTCGATGCACGCCGGCTCCGCCGCCCAGGTGCTGCTCGCGTGGGAGGAGCCCGACCGCCTGCACCGCGGCCTGCAGGAGGCGGCATTCACCGCGACCATGCTCTCGGCGGTGCGCCGTCGCGGGTGGGCGCAGAGCGTCGGCGAGCGCGAGGCCGGCGTCGCGTCGGTCTCGGCCCCGGTCCGCTCCCCCTCCGGCCGGGTCATCGCGGCCGTGTCGATCTCGGGCCCGATCGAGCGACTGTCCCGCCAGCCCGGTCGCCTGCACGCCGCGACCGTCATCGCCGGCGCCAACAAGCTCACCGAGGTCCTGGAGAAGCACGCCAAGGCGGCCGAGGCCGCCGACCGCGACACCGAGTGACGACGAGTCGCGACGGGACCACAGGGCGAAGGGGGGGCTCCCCCCTTCACCCTGCCTGTCGTCGTTGACGCCACCCGGCAGCGTTGACGCCACCTGGCTGACCAGAGACGGGCAACCAGGTGGCATCAACGACGTCAGGCTCGGAGCGAACGGGGTCTCGGGGCTCGTACCGCGTCCCAGAACACGACGAAGGCCCCCGCTCGGATGAGCGGGGGCCTTCGACCGATGTAGCCCCGACGGGATTCGAACCCGCGCTACCGCCTTGAGAGGGCGGCGTGCTAGGCCACTACACAACGGGGCCATGTGTGCTTCCCGGGCCGGCGGACCGGCTGGGCAACGGAGAGAACCTTAACCCCGAGGGGGGCTCTTTCCGAAATCGAGCGGCGAACCGCTCTCAGCGCTGGGGTACCAGGACTCGAACCTAGAACAACTGAACCAGAATCAGCCGTGTTGCCAATTACACCATACCCCAAGGGGGTATCACTGACCTTTCGGACCGAAGTCCGCGCGGCCTGTGAACCGAGAGACGATGCTACCCGCCGATCGGCGACTCCCCAAATCGCGCCTCAGGCCAGCGAGGCACGCAGCGAGCGCAGCCGCGCGAGCGTCGACGCCTGCCCCAGGATCTCCATCGACTCGAAGAGCGGCGGGCTGATCCGCGCACCCGAGACGGCGGTGCGCAGCGGCCCGAAGGCGAAGCGCGGCTTGATGCCCAGACCCTCGACGATGACCTCGCGCAGCGTGGCCTCGATCCGCTCGGCGTGCCACTCGTTGCCGTCGCGACTCTCCTGCGAGAGGACCCCGGCCGGCACCTGCAGCGCCTCGAGGGCGGCGATCGCCGCGTCGAGGACCTCGGCAGCGTTGTCCTTCAGGCCTGCTCGCGCGTCCTCGTCGATCTGCAGATCGGCGTCGGCGGTGTAGAAGGGCCGCACGAGGGCACTCGCCTCGGTGAGCAGCGCGATACGCGTCTGGATCAGCTCGGCGACCGACTTCAGCCGGGCCAGCTCCCCCAGCGAGGGGTTGTCGCCGAGGACGCCGTCGGCCTGCAGGTACGGAAGCAGGCGCGAGGTGAAGTCCTCGAGCTCGAGGTCGCGGATCCACGCGCCGTTGAGCCACTCGAGCTTCTTGAGGTCGAAGATCGGGCCGACGGTGTTGACCTTGCTCCAGGCGAAGTCGCGGCTGAACTCCGCGAAGGTGAACTTCTCGACGTCCTGGCCGTCCTCCCCCTTCGCCGGCGGGTAGGCCAGCAGGCCGAGGAAGTTGACGACGGCCTCGGGCAGGTAGCCCTGCTCCTGGAACCACGTGAGGCGGGCCTCGGGGTTCTTGCGCTTGGAGATCTTCGACTTGTTGGTGTTGCGCAGCAGCGGCATGTGCGCGAACTTCGGCGGCGTCAGCCCAAGCCACTGGTAGAGCAGCACGTGCTTGGGCGTCGAGGAGATCCACTCCTCGCCGCGGACGACGTGGGTGATGCCCATCTCGTGGTCGTCGACGACGACGGCCATGTGATAGGTCGGGAAGCCGTCGGCCTTGAGGATCACCTGGTCGTCGGGACGCGGCGCGGAGACGGTGCCGCGGATGACGTCCTCGAAGGTCGTCGGCGCGTCGTCGGGCACGAGCATGCGCACGACCGGGGTCTCGTTGAAGCCCTCGAGCTCGGCCCGCTCCTCACGCGTCTTGCCCACGCACAGGCGGTCGTAGCCGGTGGGCAGCTTGAGCTTCTGCTGCTTCTCGCGCATCGCCGTGAGGCGCTCGGTGGAGCACCAGCAGTAGTAGGCGTGGCCGTCCTCGATGAGCTTGTCGACGTAGGGCCGATAGGTCTCGAGGCGCTCGCTCTGCCGGTAGGGCGCGTAGGGGCCGCCGACGTCGGGCCCCTCGTCCCACCGCAGCCCGAGCCAGCCGAGGGTGTCGTAGAGCTGCTGCTCGCTCGTCTCGTTGAACCGCGCCCGGTCGGTGTCCTCGATGCGCAGGACGAACTGGCCACCCTGCTGTCGCGCGAAGGCGAGGTTGAACAGGGCCATGTAGGCGGTGCCGACGTGCGGGTCGCCGGTGGGCGACGGCGCGACGCGCAGGCGAGGGGCGGTGGGCTCGGTCGGTGCAGAGGAGTCGCTCATGATGCGCCGATCGTATCGCCGCGACGAAGGGGGTACCCGTCACCTAGTCGGGGTAGCGCTCCTCCATGGCGTCGTCCATCGGCGACCAGCTGTGGCCCCAGACGCCCTCGCCGACCGCGACGCCGGTCCGGGCGCCGGCCTGGGCACCCTCGGCGATGTCGTCACCGACGTCGAAGGGGTTGCCGTCGAAGAGCCCGGTGACCCCGCCCACGGCGCCACCGACGAGGGCGCCGCCGGCGCCGGTCGCGCCCACCGTGATGTCGCGGCCGAGGCTCGGCGGGGTCTCGAGGGTGATCGGGGTGCCGGGGGCGTCGGGCAGGCCCGTCGCCTCCTGCACGTTGGTCAGCCCGTCGGTCTCCATCCGGTAGGCACGCATTTGCCCCTGGCTGGCTTCGGCCTGCACGCTGGCGGCGGTGGACCCGTCGCCGCGCATCTCCGCGGCAGCGGCCGCGGTGTTGTCGTGGACGCCCGACGCGTCGAAGGTCACCGCCGGCTGGCCGGTCGCCATCGCTGCGGCTGCGGCGAACCCGCCGCCGAGGCTGTGCCCGGTGAAGGTGACATTGCCCCCGCTCGCCTCGTTGACCTCGACCGCCAGCTCCATGGCCCGCTGGTACTGGGGGTCGTGGTGCCCGAGGGCCTGACGACCGTTGGTCACCCAGTCGCCGCCCTCGACCGACCCCTGGAAGGCGACGACGAGACCGCCGTCGGGCGTCTGGAAAAGGTAGGCCTGCGGGTTGGAGTTGGGCCCGAACTTGTTGGGGTCCAGCCCCAGCGCCTCCGGGTCGGCGATCTCGTACCCCTCGGGCAGCGGCGGCTGCGTGTAGCCGACGACCGGGATGCCCCAGAGCGGGTGCTCGGTGCCCTGGGCGTAGAAGGCGAGGTCCCACAGGTCCTTGTCGACCGGCTTGCCCTCCGTCCCGCGCACCTCGTCGTCGAAGGTCGAGCCCTCGGGCGACCTCGTGTAGTAGGGCAGCTGGTCGACGTCGACCCCCTCGGGCGGGCCGGTCGGGCCGGGCATCCCCGGAGGTCGCGGGTCGGTGGGCTGCTCGGGCGAGGGCGTCGGCGGTGCCGCAGGCGCCGGGCCGCCCATCTCGTTGCTCGCGTCGAGCTGCTGCTCGGCCTGCTCGGTCATCCGGTCGGCCATCGTCGTGAGCATCGCCGCGCAGTCGTCGAGCGAGCGCTCGGCCACGCGCCAGTCCCGCACGAAGTCGTCGCGGTCGGGCCCCTCCCACACCGCCGAGATCACGCTGGTGCGAGCGCCGCCCTCGGCGCCGATCCGACTGGTCAGCTTGGCCTGACCGCGCAGCTGTGCGGCGATCTGGCGAAGGCGCGCGGCGTCGGCGCCGTGGGTGAGGGTCATGAGGTCTCCCGATCCGTTTGCCGTGACCCTAGCCACCCCGACCGGTGCCGGACATGGGGAGGACTCCCCCCTTCGCCGCTGTGACGAAGGGAGGTCAGGCGGACCGGGGTGCGTACATGATCACGGCGACGCCGACCAGGCAGATCAAGGCGCCGGCGACGTCCCAGCGGTCGGGACGGAAGCCGTCGAGCGCCATGCCCCACAGCAGCGACCCGGCGACGAACACGCCGCCGTAGGCGGCGAGGATGCGACCGAAGTTCGCGTCCGGCTGTAGCGTCGCCACCGCGCCGTAGAGGCCGAGCGCGACGACGCCTGCGCCGACCCACAGCCAGCCGCGGTGCTCGCGCAGCCCCTGCCACACCAGCCAGGCCCCACCGATCTCGAGGAGTGCGGCGAGGACGAACAGCGGGACCGAGCGGGCGACGTCCACGTCAGACCCGCGTCACTCGGAGGCGACGAAGGGGTTGGACAAGGTCCCGATCGCGTCGATGTCGATCTCGACCCGCTGCCCGGGGTCGACGAGGCCGACGCCCGCCGGGGTGCCGGTGAGGATGACGTCGCCGGGCAGGAGGGTGAAGGACTTCGACGCGTGGCTGATGAGGGCCGCGACGCCGTGGACCATGTCGGAGCTGTGGCCGTCCTGGGCCACCTCGCCGTCGAGGCGGGTGACGATCGAGACGTCCTGCGGGTCGAGGTCGGTCTCGATCCACGGGCCGAGCGGGCAGAAGGTGTCCATGCCCTTGGCGCGGGCCCACTGGCCGTCGCCGCGCTGGAGGTCGCGAGCCGTGACGTCGTTGGCGATCGTGTAGCCGAAGATGACCTTCTTGGCCTCCTCGGGCTCGATGTCCTTGCACATGCGCCCGATGATCACCGCGAGCTCGCCCTCGAAGCTGACCTTGGACGTCAGCTCCGTCGGGATGACGACCGGGTCGCCGGGGCCGACGACCGCGGTGTTGGGCACGAGGAACATCATCGGCTCGGCCGGGACCTCGTTGCCCATCTCGGCCGCGTGGTCGGCGTAGTTGCGGCCGATGCCGATGATCTTGCTGCGGGGGATGACGGGTGCGAGCAGTCGCACCTCGTCGACCGTCGTCGTGCGACCGGTCAGCTCGATCCGCTGGTAGAGCGGGTCGCCGGTCACCTCGGCGATCTTCTTGCCGTCTGCGTCGACGAGCCCGTAGACGGGGTCGTCACCTTCGGTGAATCTCGCGATGCGCACGGCACCACCCTAGTGACCATCTAGCCTTGCCCCGATGACGACCCTGACCCGTGACGAGTGGCGTGCTCGTGCGCGGGCCCACGAAGCGGCGGTCGACGAGCTGACGGCCGCCCACCGTGACCGGCGGGCACGCGGCGAGCGCCACGCGGTCGAGGACTTCCTCTTCGAGTACTACGCCCACCGCCCGTCGCACCTGCGCCGCTGGCACCCGGGACCCGACATGACCCTGCTCGACGCCGCCGACGTCTACACCGGGCGCTCCGGCTACACGGTGGACTCGGACGGCAGCGTCCGCCTCGACGTGGACGACTTCGTCGGGCGAAGGGGGCGGACCGTCACCTTCGTCCGGGACCTGCTCACGGCGACCCTGTCGCGACCCGGCGCCCACGACTGCTTCGGCCTGCACGAGTGGGCGATGGTCTACCGCCTCCAGCCCGGCGAGCAGCGGCACGAGCGGCTCCCCCTTCGCCTGGGGCAGGAGGCGACGGACGCCGTCGTCGACGGGCACCGGATCCGGTGCAGCCACTTCGACGCCTACCGCTTCTTCACGCCAGAGGCCTTGCGGCACAACACCCTTCGCCCGACCCGCGAGGAGCAGGTCGAGCACGAGCAGCCCGCCTGCCTGCACGCGGGCATGGACACCTACAAGTGGGCCTTCAAGCTCGCGCCGGCGGTGCCGTCGGAGGTGACCCTCGACGCCTTCCGGCACGCGCTGCGGGTGCGGCGCCTCGACATGCAGGCCTCGCCCTACGACGTCTCGGGGCTCGGGCTGGACCCGGTCGCCATCGAGACGCCGGAGGGCAAGGCCGAGTACGTCGCCCGCCAGCGCGAGCTCATGGTGACGTCCAACTCCCTTCGTCGTCGGATCGTCGAGGTCTGCGACCGACTGCTCCCCCGCTGACACCGCGCGCTGCCACGCTGGGGTCATGGACCGGCCGCTGGAGACTCAGGCGAGACGCTTCTACGACGGCGGGCCGCCCGACGGGCAGCCCGACCCCACGTCGCCGCCGCTCATCGTCCTCGAGCGCACCCTCGACATGTCGGTCGAGGAGTTCCGCATGGGGCGACGGCTGGGCTACCGCGACCGCGAGCTGGGCCAACTGCTCGTGCCCGTCGACCCGACGACCTTCACGACCGACCTGACCTCGGTGCCGTCGGTCTTCCTCTGGCTCGTGCCGCGCACCGGCCGACACCTGCCCTCGGCCTTGCTGCACGACGGACTGGTGCGCGGTTCCTTCGCCGCGGCGCCGGGCGTGCGGATCGACCGCGAGCGCGCCGACCTCGTCTTCCGGGCGGCCATGGCGGACACCGGGACCGGACTGATCCGGCGGTGGCTGATGTGGACCGCGGTGACCCTCGGGACGATCTTCCAGGACCGCAGCGGGACGCGGTCTGCGGGCGAGCGGCTGCGCCGGCAGGTCACGGCCGTGGTGACCCTGGGGCTCGTCGCCGTGCTGGGGGTGCTGGCCACGCTCGACCTCTTCGACGTCGCGGTGCCGCTCGTCGGCGGCGTGCCGTGGATGGGCGAGCGGGCCTGGTGGGTCGAGCTGCTCACCGGTGCCGCCGGCGCCGTCGTCGTCCCCGTGCTGATCGGCCTCACGTGGGGGCGGCTGCGGGCCGCGGGCATCATCGCCGGCGTCGCCCTGGCCCTGCTGCTCCACGTGACGGCGGCCGTCGCCCTGCTCACCGGCGTCTACCAGGTCGCCGAACGCCTCGTCACCCGCGCGACGACCCCCTGAGGCTGCATTGCCCTACGGCAATGCAGCCTCAGGTGCGCATTGCCGTAGGGCAATGCAGCCTCAGGGGCGCAGGACGAGCAGGCCGAGGTGCAGCTCGAGGCGGTCGCGACCACGGGAGAGGTCGAGTCCGGTCACGGACTCGATCCGCCGCAGCCGCGCGTAGACGCTCTGGCGGTGCAGGCCGAGGCGGGTCGAGGTGGCCCCGACGGAGCACCCCTCCTCGAGGTGCACCCAGGCGGTCTCGACGAGCTCCGTTGCGGCAGAGAGCAGCTCGGCCACCGCCGGCGTGCGCACGGCCTCCACCAGCTCGTCACCGGCGCTGCCGCCGAGGAGCCGCTCGATGCCCAGCGCGGCCCACGGGTGGACCCGGGCGGCCGCGGGCGGGCGCGGCAGGTCGGGGGTCGCCGGACGCACCACGCGAAGGGCGGCGCGCGCCTCCCGCAGCGACGTCGCCGTGCTGGTGAGCGGCAGCAGGGCCCCGACCCCGGCGACGACGTGCGCGTCCGACACCCTGGCGATGCCGAGGAGCGCCGTCTCGGCGGCGTCGTGCACCTCCGCATCGGACCGCGCCGGGACGACGAGGACGAGGTCACCCGAGCGCTCGGCGACCCCGATCCGGCGCGGGAGGCCCCCGGGGCCGAGGACCTCGTCGGAGCGCAGCCGCACGCCGGGGGCCGCCCCGAGCATGACGACGGCGGCCCGGGCGCCGGGGTCGACGGCCAGCTGGTCGGCGAGCTCGCGGGCCGGGCCGATCCGGGCATCGGGCGCGGCGTCGAGCAGGTCGAGGACGAGACGCTCGGTCTCGCGCCGCCGTGACGTCAGGCGGGCGAGGTGCTCCCCCGCCTGCTCGGCGACGACACCCGCCGCGCGCACCCGCTCGGCCGACAGCCCGGCGGGGGGCTCGACCGCCCACAGGTAGCCCTGCACCACGCCGTGCCAACGCGCGGGCAGGCAGAGTCGGGCAGCCGTGCCGCGCTCGGGGTCGGCGGGCACGTGCACCGGGCCGGTCGCCCGCGCGATGCCGAAGCTCTCGAACCACTCGCGAGTGCGCGGGTGCGCCCCGCGGGAGAGGACGGTCTCGACGCGCACGCTGTCCGCGTCCCCCTCGTGGGCCGCGAAGGCGAGCAGTCGGAAGCGCCGGTCCTCGAGGGTCACCGGGGCACGCAGGATCGCGGAGGCCTCGTCGACGAGGTCCTGGACAGGGGGCATGTGGGTCTCGAGGCTCCTTCGTCGCACCTCGACCACCGAGGTGTCAGACAAATGTATGCCCTCTAGCCGACCATGCGCGACAGATGTCTGTGGCACCGACCACCGCGGCGTCCTACCGTCGAAGGATGACGACCACCCCCACGCACACCGACCCGGCCACTGCCGCCTTCGCCCCCTTCGTCGAGGACGCGGTGCGGCTCGCGGACCGCTGGGCCGCCGCCGCCCACGCCGGTCAGACCATGCGTGAGGCGCAGTCGACCGGTCAGCTCGCCGCGCTGTTGTCCGACCACGCCGGCCTCGACATGGCCGTCTTCTTCGTCGACCGCGTCGCCCGGCCGGAGGACGACCGGGTCGCGGCCAATGCCCTCAGCCGGATCACCGCCTCGGACTCGGCCTCCTTCCTCGGCCGGGTCGACCGTGGCCTGCTCGGGCTGGGCGCCCGCGCCGCGCGCATCGCGCCCAAGGTCGTCGTGCCCGCCGCCCGCGCCCGGATGAAGCAGATGGTCGGCCACCTGCTCGTCGACGCCCGCGACCCCAGGCTCGGCAAGCACCTGGCCGCGGCTCGCGAGGACGGCTTCCGCCTCAACATCAACCTCCTCGGCGAGGCCGTGCTTGGCGAGGGCGAGGCCGCCAGCCGCACCGAGCGCACCCGCGAGCTGCTCGAGCGACCCGACGTCGACTACGTCTCGATCAAGGTCTCCTCGCTCGTCAGCCAGATCAGCACGTGGGACACCGAGGGCACCGTCGAGCGCTGCCTGACCCGGCTGCGTCCGCTCTACGAGACCGCCAAGGCGTCGACCCCGCACTCCTTCGTCAACCTCGACATGGAGGAGTACCGCGACCTCGAGATGACCATCGAGGTCTTCACCCGGATGCTCTCCGAGCCGCAGTTCCACGACCTCGAGGCCGGCATCGTCCTGCAGGCCTACCTGCCCGACGCCCTGCCCGCCCTCGAGCGGCTCATCGACTTCGCCGTCGCCCGTCGCGCCGCCGGCGGCGCCCCGATCAAGGTGCGCCTCGTCAAGGGCGCCAACCTCGCAATGGAGCGCGTCGAGGCCGTCATGCACGGCTGGGAGCAGGCCCCCTACACGACCAAGGCCGACGTCGACGCCAACTACCTGCGCTGCGTCGAGCGGGCGCTGCGGCCCGACGCCGTCGGCGCGCTGCGCATCGGTGTCGCCTCGCACAACCTCTACGACGTCGCCGCGGCGCACCTGCTCGCGACCGACCGCGGGGCCCAGGACAGCCTCGACATCGAGATGCTCCAAGGCATGTCGCCCGCACAGGCGCGCGCCGTGCGCGACGAGGTCGGCACGGTCATCCTCTACACCCCGGTCGTCGCCCCCGAGGACTTCGACGCCGCGGTCTCCTACCTCGTGCGGCGTCTCGAGGAGAGCGCCTCCCCCGAGAACTACATCCACGCCTTCTTCTCCGAGGACGCCGCGGCGATCCCCGACCAGGAGGCCCGCTTCCGGGCGAGCGTCGAGGCCATCGGCAGCACGCCCGTCGGGCCGCGCCGCTCCGCCGAGCGCCCGCCGATCGGTGACACCTTCGACAACACGCCCGACTCCGACGCCGCCCTGCCCGGCCACCGCGCGTGGGCCGCTCGCGCCGTCGCCGCGCCCCGGCCGGAGCCGACCTCCCCGCACCTGACGAGCACCGCCCAGGTCGACGAGGTCGTCGCCACGGCGCGCACCGCGCACGAGGGCTGGGCGGCCCGCCCCGTCGCCGAGCGAGCAGACCTGCTGCGCAAGGCTGCTCGCGAGATCGACTCCCGCCGCGAGCAGATCCTCGCGGTCATGGCCGCCGAGGCCGGCAAGACCGTTGCCGAGGCCGACCCCGAGATCTCCGAGGCGGTCGACTTCGCCCGCTACTACGCCGACCGGGCCCTCGAGCTCGAGGACGGGGCGATGGTCGACGGGGCGAGCTTCACCCCCTTCGCCCTGACGCTCGTGACGCCGCCGTGGAACTTCCCCGTCGCCATCCCGATCGGTGGCGTCCTCGCGGCGCTTGCCGCCGGGTCCGCGGTCGTCATCAAGCCCGCCCCGCAGACCCCCGTCTGCGTCGAGGTCACCGTCGCCGCGCTGCACGACGCCGGCATCCCCCGCGAGGTGCTGCACGTCGTGCGCACCGACGAGGACGAGGTGGGTCAGCACCTCGTCGCGCACGCGGACGTCGACGCCGTCGTGCTCACCGGCGCGAGCGAGACCGCGCGACTCTTCGCCGGCTGGCGTGCCGGGCGCGAGCACGGCGCCCGCGTCCTCGGCGAGACCTCCGGCAAGAACGCGCTGGTCATCACCCCCTCCGCCGACATCGACCTCGCGGTCGCCGACCTCGTCAGCTCGGCCTTCGGCAACGCCGGCCAGAAGTGCTCGGCCGCCTCCCTCGGCATCCTCGTCGGGTCGATCGCGGACTCCCCGCGATTCCGTCGCCAGCTCGTCGACGCCGTCGAGTCGATCGCCGTCGGCTGGCCCGCCGACCTGGGCACCCGCATGGGTCCGGTCATCGAGGAGCCGACCGGCAAGCTGCGTCGCGCCCTCACCACCCTCGAGCCGGGCGAGTCCTGGCTCGTCGAGCCGCGTCAGCTCGACGACACCGGCCGGCTCTGGTCGCCGGGCGTCAAGGACAGCGTGCGCCAGGGGTCCTTCTTCCACCTCACCGAGGTCTTCGGCCCGGTCCTCGGCCTGATGCGCGCCGACTCGCTCGACGAGGCGATCGAGCTGCAGAACGCCACCGACTTCGGCCTCACCGGAGGCCTGCACAGCCTCGACGAGGGCGAGATCGCCCACTGGACCGAGACGGTCGCCGTCGGCAATGCCTACGTCAACCGGCACATCACCGGCGCCATCGTGCGCCGCCAGTCCTTCGGTGGGTGGAAGGCCAGCTCCATCGGTCCCGGCGCCAAGGCCGGCGGCCCCAACTACGTCGCGCAGCTCGGCACGTGGTCGGCAGCCGGCCTGCCGACGAAGGGGGCACCCGTCGCCACCGCGGTCCGCGCCACCGTCGACGCCCAGCTGGCCACCCTCGGCTCCTCGGTCGGCGACGACGAGCGGGCGTGGCTCGACGCGGCACTCGCCAGCGACGCGGCCGCCTGGGCCGACGAGCTCGGCGTCGAGCACGACGAGAGCGCCCTCGTCGTGGAGTCCAATGTCTTCCGCTACCGCCCGCACCCGCGGGTGCTCGTGCGCGCCGGTGACGGCACGCGTGTCGTCGAGCTGCTGCGCCTCGTCGCCGCGGCCACGCTCACCGGTGCCCACGTCGTCGTCTCGGCGGCGACAGGCCTCGACCTCCCGTCGAGCATCGGCCACGTGCAGGTCGTGCGCGAGGACGACGCGGCCTTCGTCGCCCGCGCCTCCCGCGCCGGCGACGTGCGCGTCCGCGCGATCGGTGCGCTCGCCCCGTCGCTCGTCGACGAGCTCGTCGCCGCAGGTGTGGACGTCATCACCGGCGAGGTGCTGGCCACGGGACGACGCGAGGTCCTCCCCTTCGTCCGGGAGCAGGCGGTGAGCACCACCCGTCACCGCTTCGGCCACGTGGCCGGCTGACCCCACCTCATGAGTCCCACGATTCTCGGGTGACCCGCGAAACTGCCCCTTCGCAAGAGTTTGAAACTCTTGCGAAGGGGCAGTTTCCCTTGCTCAGTGACCCCGGGGTCAGCGCACGGGCACGCCCGCACGCATCAGGCCGTAGGTGATGCCGTCGACGAGGGCCTCCCACGAGGCCTCGACGATGTTGGGCGCGACCCCGACGGTCGTCCACGAGGTGTGCTCGTCGCTGTGCTCGATGAGCACCCGGGTCGTCGCATCGGTGCCGTGGGCGGCGTCGAGGATGCGCACCTTGTAGTCGATGAGCTCGATCTGCTCGACCTCGGGATAGACGGTGACGAGGGCCTCCCGCAGACCCTGGTCGAGGGCGTTGACCGGGCCATTGCCCTCCCCCGTCGCGACGAGCCGCTGCCCGCCGGCGACCGCCTTGACCGTCGCCTCCGAGAGGGCGTCGTCACCGCCGCGGGCGTCGATCATGATCCGCCAGGACTCGACCTGCGCGTACTCCAGCGCCTCCTCCTGCAGCTCGCGCCGCAGCAGCAGCTCGAAGCTCGCGTCGGCCGCGTCGAAGGTGTAGCCCCGCTGCTCGAGCTCCTTGACCTTGGCCAGCACGCGGGTCAGGGCCGCGTCGTCGCCGGCGAGGTCGACGCCGAACTCGCGGCTCTTCAGCTCCACCGTGGCCCGCCCGGCCATGTCGGAGACGAGCATGCGCATGTCGTTGCCGACGTCCTTGGGCTCGATGTGCTGGTAGAGGTCGGGGTCGACCTTGATCGCGCTCGCGTGCAGCCCGGCCTTGTGCGCGAAGGCCCCCGAGCCGACATAGGGCTGCCGGGAGAAGTGCGGGAAGTTGGTCACCTCGCTCACCGCGTGGGCGATGCGGGTGGCGTCCTGCAGCCGGTAGGGCTCGACGAGGTCCATGCCGAGCTTGAGCTGGAGGTTGGCGACGACGGTGATGAGGTCGGCATTGCCGGTGCGCTCGCCGTAGGCGTTGACCGTGCCCTGCACGTGGTCGGCGCCGGCCTCGACGGCCGCCATCGTGTTGGCGACGGCGCACCCGGTGTCGTTGTGGCAGTGGATGCCCAGCCGCGCGCCGGTCGCCTCGATGACGTCGGCGACAGCGTCGCGCACCTGCCCGGGCAGCATGCCGCCGTTGGTGTCGCACAGCGCGATGACCTCGGCGCCGGCCTCGTGGGCGGCCTGCACGCAGGCGAGGGCGTAGTCGCGGTCGAGCTGGTAGCCGTCGAAGAAGTGCTCGCCGTCGACCATGACCGTGCGCCCCTGTGACCGCAGGTGGGCGACGGTGTCGGTGATCATCGCCAGGTTTTCCTCGCGAGTCGTGCGCAGCGCGCGCTCGACGTGGCCGGGGTGCATCTTCGCCACGAGGGTGATGACCTCGGCGCCGGAGTCGAGCAGCGCCTGCACCTGCGGGTCACTGGCAGCGGAGCCGCCGGCCTTGCGCGTCGCGCCGAAGGCGGCGAGCGTCGCGCAGCGCAGCTCCAACTCGGTGCGGGCCCGGCGGAAGAACTCGGTGTCGTTGGGGTTGGCCCCGGGCCAGCCCCCTTCGATGTGGGTCACGCCCAGCTCGTCGAGGTGACGGGCGATGGTCAGCTTGTCCCCGACGGAGAGGTTGATCCCCTCCTGCTGGGCGCCGTCGCGCATCGTCGTGTCGTAGACGTGGAAGCCGTGCATGTGGATCTCTCGATTCGGACGAAGGGAGGCGAGCTCGCCTCCTCGAGGGAGTGTGACACCTGCTCGTCGCGCCCGTCCGTGGCGGGGGTGATGCTCCGGACCCGTCCGCTTGTCTCGTCCCCTGCCCGAGAAAAGCGAAAGACCCCCCGTGTGTGGGAGGTCCGCGCGACGAGCAGGTGGCTCGTCGCGCCTAGATAATGAGCTCGGCTGCGGTGGCAGCGCGGGTCGTCATCTGGGGCATCACCCGACCACCATGGCACCTGCGCACCCCCACCGCCTCCCACGTCCGCATCATGGGACCGGCGCGAAGGGGGGCCACCCCCGACCCCGTCAGGCGAGGTGGGAGAGAAGCCCTTCGAGCACCTGCGCGACGCCGTCGTCATCGTTGGCCGGGGCGCGGTCGGTGGCGGCCGCCAGGACCTCGCCGTGTGCGTTGGCCACGGCGAAGGACCGCCCCGCCCAGGTGAGCATCGGCAGGTCGTTGGGCATGTCGCCGAAGGCCCACACCTCCCCCGCGTCGATCCCGAGCTCGGCGCACCAGCCGGCGAGCGCGGCGGCCTTGGTGACCCCCTTCGCCGAGACCTCGGCCAGCCCGCCGGCACCGCTGAAGGCGACGACCGCCCGGTCGCCGACGATCTCGGTCACCGCGACGATGAACTCCTCGTCGGTCAGGTGCGGGTTGCGGGCCAGCAGCTTGCCGACGGAGGCATCGGTGAGCTCCTCGATGGCCGGTGTCGTCACGAGGTCCTCGGGGTGGTCGTGGATCGCGGCGAACATGCTCTCCGCGGCCAGCCCGCTGTGCCGCTCGGCGGCGAAGCCGGTGCCCGGCAGCTGCTCCCGCAGGTCGCGCACGACCTCGGTGACGACCTCGCGGGGGATCGAGCGCACACCGAAGACCCGCCGCTCGGCGACGTCGTAGCGGAAGGCGCCGTTGCCGCACAGCGCGACCCCGCGGGCGCCGACGACATGGGCGAGGTCGTCGATCCAGCGGGGCGGCCGGGCGGTGACCAGCACCGTCTCGAGACCTGCGTCGGCGACGGCACGAAGGGCGTCGATCGAGCGGGGCGAGACGGTCCCGTCACTGCGCAGGAGGGTGCCGTCGAGGTCGGTGGCGATGAGCCGAGGAGTCACTCCGGTGCGAAGGTTGGTCAGACGAGGCGGGTCATCCAGCCACGGGTGTCCTCGGCGACGCCGTACTGGATGTCGAGCAGACTCTGGCGGATCGTGCGGGTGATCTCGCCTCCGCCCTCACCACCGGTGGACGGGGCGGAGCCGCCGGCCCAGCGCAACTCGCCGACCGGCGTGACGACGGCGGCGGTGCCGCAGGCGAAGACCTCGGTGATCTCGCCGGAGGCGACGCCCTCCTTCCACCAGTCGATCTCGATGCGCGACTCCTCGGGGGTGAGGCCGAGGTCGGGCGCGAGCTCGAGGATCGAGTCGCGGGTGACGCCCTCGAGGATCGAGCCGGTGAGCGCCGGGGTGCGCAGGCGGCCGTCCTTGGTGACGAAGAAGAGGTTCATCCCGCCGAGCTCCTCGATGTAGGTGTGCGTCGAGGAGTCGAGGAAGACGGCCTGGTCGCAGCCCTGGGCCTGACCCTCGAGCTGGCCGGCGAGCGAGGAGGCGTAGTTGCCGCCGCACTTGGCGTCGCCGGTGCCGCCCTCGCCGGCGCGGGCGTAGTCCTGGCTGACCCAGAGGTTGACCGGCTTGAGTCCGCCGGAGAAGTAGGCACCGGCCGGGCTGGCGATGACCGAGAAGGTCACCTCGTTGGCCGGGCGCACCCCGAGGAAGGCCTCGGAGGCGAACATGAAGGGCCGCAGGTAGAGGCTGGTCTCACCGGTGCCGTAGGCGGGCACCCAGGGCTCGTCGGCCTGGACGAGCGCGCGGATCGCCCCGACGAAGTCCTCCTCCGGCAGCACCGGCAGCGCGAGCCGCTCGCAGCTGCGGGCCATGCGCGCCGCGTTGCGGTCGGGGCGGAAGGTCCACACCGAGCCGTCCTCGTGGCGGTAGGCCTTCATCCCTTCGAAGACCTCCTGCGCGTAGTGCAGGACGGCCGCGGCCGGGCTGAGCTGCAGCGGCCCGAAGGCGCGCACCTGCCCGTCGTGCCAGCCCTCCCCCTTCGTCCACGTGGCGAGGGCCATGTGGTCGGTGAAGGTCGACCCGAAGCCCGGGCTGGCCAGGACGGCCTCGCGCTCGGCGTCAGGAAGGGGGGCGTCGCTGCGGGTGGTGGTGAAGGTCAGCTCGGCGGTCATCTGGGGTACGTCTCCTCGGGGGTGCGGGTCTGCTCGCAGGGTAGTCCCACCATGTGGGACACGTCATACGCGGGCAGCGATCGCATCCCCGATCTGGCTCGTGGAGCGCTCCCCCGCGCGCTCGGCGAGGTCGGCGGCGACGGCCGCCTCGACCCGGGTCGCCTGCTCGGCGAGACCGAGGTGGTCGAGCAGCATCGCCGCGGAGAGGATCGCGGCGGTCGGGTCGGCCTTGCCCTGACCGGCGATGTCGGGCGCGGAGCCGTGGACCGGCTCGAACATGCTCGGGGCCTCGCGGGTGGGGTTGATGTTGCCGCTCGCGGCCAGGCCGATACCGCCGGCGACGGCCGCGGCGATGTCGGTGATGATGTCGCCGAAGAGGTTGTCGGTGACGATGACGTCGAAGCGCGCCGGGTCGGTCGCGAGGAAGATTGTCGCCGCGTCGACGTGCTGGTAGGCGGTCTCGACGTCGGGGAACTCCGCGCCGACCTCCTCGACGGTCCGGCGCCACAGGTGGCCGGCGTGGGTGAGCACGTTGTGCTTGTGGACCAGCGTCAGGTGCTTGCGCGGGCGGGCCTGGGCGCGGGCGAAGGCGTCACGCACGACGCGCTCGATGCCGAAGCGCGTGTTGACGCTCACCTCGGTCGCGACCTCGTGCGGGGTGCCGACGCGCAGCGCGCCGCCGTTGCCGACGTAGGGGCCCTCGGTCCCCTCGCGGACGACGACGAAGTCGAGGCCCTTGCTCGTCACGTGCTCGGCGAGCGGGCTGGTGACGCCGGGGAAGAGCTTGGCCGGGCGCAGGTTGACGTAGTGGTCGAGCGCAAAGCGAAGGGGGAGCAGCACGCCCCGCTCGAGGACGCCGGAGGGCACGGTCGGGTCGCCGATGGCGCCGAGGAGGATGCCGTCGTGGCCGCGCAGCTCCTCGACGACGGAGTCGGGCAGGGTCTCGCCGGTGAGGTGCCAGCGCGCCGCGCCCAGGTCGTACTCGGTCGTCGTGACGGAGACGTCGGAGCCGAGCGCTCCGAGGACCTTGAGCCCCTCGGCCACCACCTCGGGGCCGATCCCGTCGCCGCCGATGACGGCGATGTCGAAGCTGGTCTGCGCTGCGTCGGTGCTCATGGCCTCAGGCTAGGCGCGCGTCCCGACATGTGAAATCGGCGTCCCGACATGTGGGCGCCCCTCGGCGACCACTCCCTGCCTGTGTGGCGCCTCAGGACGGAAGGGGCGAGGTCAGTCGACCTTGCGGGCGGCGCCCTTGTCGGCGGACTGGGCGAACTTCGCGAAGATCTTCAGGGCCGGCGAGACGTGGCGCTCACGGGGGGCGGCGGGGGCCCACCCCTTCGCGTCCTGCTCGGTGCGGCGACGGGCCAGCTCCTCGTCGTCGACGAGCAGGTTGACTCGGCGGCCGGGGATGTCGAACTCGATGACGTCACCGTCGCGGACCAGGCCGATCGCGCCACCGGAGGCAGCCTCCGGGGAGACGTGCCCGATCGACAGGCCCGACGAGCCACCGGAGAAGCGGCCGTCGGTGATCAGGGCGCACTTGGGGCCGAGGCCGGTGCCCTTCAAGTAGGAGGTCGGGTAGAGCATCTCCTGCATGCCGGGGCCGCCCTTGGGGCCCTCGTAGCGGATGACGACGACCTCGCCCTCCTGCACCTGCTTGGACAGGATCATCTCGACCGCGGCCTCCTGCGACTCGGCGACGCGGGCCGGGCCGGAGAAGTTCCACTGGTGCTCGGGCACGCCGGCGGTCTTGACGATGCAGCCGTCCGGGGCGAGGTTGCCGTGGAGGACCGCCAGGCCCCCTTCGCTCGTGTAGGCGTGCTCGACGGAGCGGATGCACCCGTCGGCACTGTCGGTGTCGAGGCTCGCCCACCGGTTGGTCGAGGAGAAGGCCTGCGTCGTCCGCACGCCACCGGGGGCGGCGTGGAAGAGCTCGGTGGCCTTGCTCGTGGTGGCGCCGCTGCGGATGTCCCAGTCGGAGAGCCAGGTCTCGAGGTCGGGGCTGTGCACGGACCGGACGCTGGCGTCGAGCATGCCGCCGCGGTGCAGCTCGCCGAGGATCGCGGGGATGCCGCCGGCGCGGTGGACGTCCTCCATGTAGTAGTCGCCGCTGTTGGGCGCCACCTTGACCAGGCAGGGCGTGACCCGCGAGAGGGCGTCGATGTCGCTCTGGTCGAAGTCGACGCCGGCCTCCTGGGCCGCGGCGAGCAGGTGGAGGATCGTGTTGGTCGAGCCGCCCATGGCGATGTCGAGTCGCATGGCATTGGCGAAGGCGGGCTTGGTCGCGATCGAGCGCGGCAGCACCGACTCGTCGTCGCCGTCGTAGTAGTCGCGGCACAGGTCGACGACCAGCTTGCCGGCGTCGAGGAAGAGGTCGCGGCGAGCCGAGGCGGTCGCGAGCGTCGAGCCGTTGCCGGGGAGGGAGAGGCCGAGCGCCTCGGTGAGGCAGTTCATCGAGTTGGCGGTGAACATGCCCGAGCAGGACCCGCACGTCGGGCAGGCGGACTGCTCGATCGCGGTGATCTCGTCGTCGCTGACGTTGTCGTCGACGGCCTTGACCATCGCGTCGACGAGGTCGAGCCGCGTGTAGGTCTCGCCGTCGTCACCGATGATCGCCTTGCCGGCCTCCATCGGGCCGCCGGAGACGAAGACGGTCGGGATGTTCAGGCGCAGCGCGGCCAGGAGCATGCCGGGCGTGATCTTGTCGCAGTTGGAGATGCACACGAGGGCGTCGGCGCAGTGCGCGTTGACCATGTACTCGATGGAGTCGGCGATGACCTCGCGGCTCGGCAGCGAGTAGAGCATGCCGTCGTGGCCCATCGCGATGCCGTCGTCGACGGCGATGGTGTTGAACTCCTTGCCCACTCCCCCGGCCTCCTCGACGGCGCCGGCGACGAGCTGACCCATGTCCTTGAGGTGCACGTGCCCGGGGACGAACTGGGTGAAGGAGTTAGCGATCGCGACGATCGGCTTGCCGAAGTCCCCTTCGCCCATGCCGGTCGCGCGCCAGAGCGCGCGAGCACCGGCCATGTTGCGTCCGTGGGTGGTCGTGCGGGATCGAAGCTGCGGCATGGGATCCACGGTATGCCGCCGGTCCGGAGGTTGATACCGCGTCTCACATGCAGACCGCCCCGCGTGCGTCGGGGCACACGCAGACCGCCCCACGTTCGTCGAGGTGCGAGCTTGCGAGCCTCGAGACGCAGGGCGGTCGGTCGTGATGGGTGGTGGCTGCGCTCACTCACCGCTGTCGCGGCGGTCCAGGCTCTCCTGGAGGGCGCGGCGTGCCTCGGCGGCCTCGTCGCTCATGACGGCTCCTCGTGATCGTGCGGTGACTCGGGTGGGCACGACGTGGGTGGGGGTGCCGGTGGTGCGAAGGGGGCGTGGCCGGGTGCGGCTGCCGATCGTCCGACGGTACGCGGCTCCCCTCCCGCCACGGAATGCCCCGTCCGCTCCGTGGACCACCGTCTCGAAAAATCGGAGGCGCGGTGTCGGTGAGCGGACATAGCCTTGAGCGGCCATGACGCAGACCCTCGAGCGGACCGCCCCGCCGCACCCCACCACCGCGCCGACCCCGCCGGAGCGCACCGTCGACTGGCGTCGGATGCGCTCGCCCGCGGCCGCGGCGGCCCTGGTGTGCTCGGCCCTGGCCGCGGTCTCGCTCACCCTCGGCACGGTCGTCGTCGGCCGGCTCGCCGAGACCCCGACGACCGCTCTCGTCCAGGTCCTCGCCGTCCTCGTCATCGGGGGCGCCCTCGTCGACAACCTCGGCAAGGTCGTGTGGGTCGGGCTGTCCGACCGGGCCGAGGGCGTGCTGCGCGACGACCTGCTCGACGCGGCGCTCGCCCAGCCCGTCGCGACGCTCTCCGAGCAGGCGGCCGGCGAGATCCTCGACCGCGTCGACGACGACACCCACGAGGTCGGCAACCTCATGCGCTGGCAGGTGTGGATGTTCGCCCGCACCGCCTTCTCCGTGATCCCGATGTGGGTCGTCGCCGGCGTGACGTGGTGGCCGGCGTGGCTGCTCTTCCCGCTGCTCGCGCTCGTCACCGGGCTCGCCGTGCGCCCGCTGCTCGGCGAGATCTCCCGCCGCAAGGTCATCGAGGAGATGGCCTGGACCGACCACGCGAGCGCGCTCGAGGAGGGCATCGCCGGGCGTGACGACCTGCGCACCAGCCTGGGTCAGGCCCACATGGTCCAGCGCCTGGCGACGATCACCGCGCGGGTGCATGCCCGCTTCGCCGACGTGCTCGTGCTCGAGAGTCGGCTCGCGCGTCGGGCCGGGCTCCTGCTCCACACGCTCCTGGCGGGTATCGGCGTCACGGGCATCGCCCTCGCCGTCGACGGCTCGCTCTCGGTGGGCTCGCTCGTCACCCTCTTCATCGTCACCTCGACCTTCGTCGGCCTGATCAACCAGCTCTCGCACCAGCTGCCCGACCTGCAGGCCGGGCTCGGTGCCGTGATCCGCCTGCGCCAGATGCTGGCCGTCGAGCCGGAGCCGAAGGGGGGCGCCCCCGTCCCCTCCGGCGCGCAGCTGGCCGTCGAGGTGCGCGGGCTCGACTTCTCGTACGCCGAGGGCAGCTTCGCGCTGCGCGACGTGACCTTCAGCGTGCCCGCCGGCGAGACGGTCGCCCTCGTCGGGCGCACCGGGTCCGGCAAGTCGACGCTCGCCTCCTTCATCTCGCGGGCCGTCGAGCCGCCACGCGGCAGCGTCTTCGTCGGCGGGGTCGACGTGCGCGAGATCGACTTGCAGCTGCTGCGCACCGATGTCGGCGTCGTCACCCAGCGCACCGAGATCATCGCCGGCTCTCTGGCCGACAACATCGCCCTCTTCGACGACACCCCGCGCGACGACGTCGAGTCCGCCGTGCGCGAGCTCGGGCTCGGCGAGTGGGTCGAGGGTCTGCCCGACGGGCTCGACACCCTCCTCGGCCCCGGCGGCACGACGCTGTCCTCGGGCGAGGAGCAGCTCGTCGCCTTCGCCCGGCTGCTCGTGCGCGACGTGCGCGTCGTCGTCCTCGATGAGGCGACCGCCCGCATGGACCCGCTCACCGAGCGCCGGGTCGTCTCGGCCGCCGACCGTCTGCTCGTCGGCCGCACCGGGGTCCTCATCGCCCACCGGCTCAACACCATCGAGCGGGCCCCGCACGTCGTCGTGCTCGACCACGGTCAGGTCATCCAGCAGGGCCGCCGGACCGTGCTCGCCCAAGAGCCCGGCCCCTTCCGCAGCCTCCTGCTCGACAGCCGGGCCGAGGCCGACCTGGCGTCGGCGGCACCGGGCGAGCAGCCCCCTTCGTCCGTCGAGGTCGACCACGCCGACCTCGACCCGGTCGGCGGTCGACGCCGCACGACCACTCCCCCCGAGGCGGTCGAGATCGGCAGCGGACCCTCGCTGGCCCGCGGCATCGCCCACGCCCTGTCGGTCAAGCCGACGTGGGGCATCGCCGGCGCCCTGTGCTTCCTCTTCATGTCGGTGCTCGGCGCGCAGGGCGCGATCACCGGTCTCGTGTGGGGCACCGTCGTCGAGGACCTCCAGGCGGGTCGCACCCCGACCCTGCTCGGCGCGGTCCTCGTGGTCTGCCTGCTCGTCGTGCCCTTCCTCAGCGCCTCGGCCTTCTACCGCTACCCGCGCTGGTGGATCGAGGTCATGCTGCGCACCCGCATGGCCGTGCTCGTCGGGCAGACCCGCGCCGAGCGACTGCCGCGCACGCCTCCCGGTGAGGTCGTCGCCCGGTCGATGGACGCCGACCGCTACGCGCGCTACGCCGACCGGTGGGTCGACTTCATCAACGGCCTGATCATCGCCGCGCTCACCGCGGTGCTCGCCGGCACCTGGGTCGCCGGCGCCGTCCTGCTCACGGTGATGGCGACCTCGGCCGGCGCGGCGACCTTCGGTCGACCGATCGCCGGGCGCTCGGCCGCGGCGGCGTCGGCTGCTCGGGCACGTTTCGGTCGGGCGGTCGTCTCCGCCCTCGAGTCGGTGCGCACGATCAAGCTCGCGGCGGCGACCCCCTTCGTCCGCCGGCGCCTGCGTGAGGTCGACGGCGGCCGCGTCGAGGCAGCCGTGCGCGAGCACCGCGTCCAGGCCGTGCTCGACGCCGTCCCGCTCGTCATGGTCCAGTGCGGCGTCGTCGTCACGTGGTGGATCCACGTCGCGGGCGGATGGGGCCTGGGCACCGCCATCCTCGTCTCGGGGGCGGTCATGGGCTTCGACTGGTTCGGCCGCGTCGCGAGCATGGTCGTCACCGAGGCACCCGGCACCCGGGCGTGGCAGGCAGAGACCGCGCGCTTCGCCGGCGGGGTCGACCTGATGGACCTGCCCGAGGGGGTCGACCTCGTCGACGGCAGCGCTCCCGCTCCCGTCGAGGGCGGGCGCGAGCCCCTCCAGCGACTCGACCTGCGCGATGTCAGCGTCGTCCATGACGACGGCACCGTCGGTGCGAGCGACATCAACCTGAGCGTCGAGCGCGGCGAGCTCGTCCTGCTCGTCGGGCAGGTCGGGTCCGGCAAGTCGAGCCTGCTCGCGGCCCTCGCCGGGCTCGTCGACCACCGCGGTGCCCTGCTGTGGAACGGCTCCCCCGTCACCGACGCGCAGCGCACCCTGCGCCCCGGCCGAGTCGCCCACGTCGCCCAGGTACCGCGGGTGCTCTCGGGGACCTTCACCGACAACGTCCGGCTCGGGCACGAGCGGCCCTTCGACGAGCCGGTCGCGCTGGCGCGGCTGAGCGAGGACGTCGCCGCCGCCGGCGGTCCCGACTCGCTCGTCGGTCACCGCGGTGTGCGCCTGTCGGGCGGTCAGGTCCAGCGTCTCGCCCTGGCCCGGGCGCTGGCCACCGAGGCCGAGCTGCTCCTCGCCGACGACGTCTCCTCGGCGCTCGACGCGACGACCGAGATCGCCCTGTGGCGCGGTCTGCGCGACCGCGGCGCCACGGTCATCGGCGCGACGTCCAAGCGCGCCGCGCTCGAGCAGGCCGACCGGGTCGTCGTCCTCGTCGGCGGTCGGGCCGCCGCCGTCGGGCCCTGGGCCGAGCTCTCCCCCACGTGGGGCCACCTGGCGGGCTGACCGACCTCGCGAAGCCCGGTCCACGCACGGCGGTCCTGCTCCACCACACGGGTCAGCACCGCCGGGGCCGCCGACGGCGGGGCCTCCCGCGCACTACGGCCCTGCTCCACCACGTGGGTCACGGTGACCCGCCTCGTGGAGCAGGGGCGTAGTCACCACCATCGCCCCCTGCGGTCATCGCGCTGCCGGACCTGACCCACCACGTGGGCCCGGTGACCCGCCTCCTGGAGCAGGGCCGGAGCACGACGAAGGGGGCGCCCCGGCTGGTGAGCCGGTGGGCGCCCCCCGTCGGGGACCGTCCGCGGGGTGACCGCGTCGGGGGTCAGGTGGTGGATCAGCGAGCGGCTGAGCCCTCGGTGTAGTCGTCGTCCCCGGACTGCCACGCGAAGTGCGCCCGCAGCGCCTTGCCCGTCGCCTCGATCGGGTGACCGGCCTCCTGCTCGCGCAGCTGCTGGAACTCGTTGGCGCCCTTGTCCTGGTCCTCGATGAAGCGCTTGGCGAAGGAGCCGTCCTGGATGTCGGCGAGGATGCCCTTCATCGACTCCTTGACCTTGGCGTCGACGACCCGCGGGCCGGAGACGTAGTCGCCGTACTCGGCGGTGTCGGAGATCGACCAGCGCTGCTTGGCGATGCCGCCCTCCCACATGAGGTCGACGATGAGCTTGAGCTCGTGGAGCACCTCGAAGTAGGCGATCTCCGGCTGGTAGCCCGCCTCGGTCAGCGTCTCGAAGCCCGCCTGGACGAGGTGCGACATGCCACCGCAGAGGACGGCCTGCTCGCCGAAGAGGTCGGTCTCGGTCTCCTCGGTGAAGGTCGTCTTGATGACGCCGGCGCGGGTACCACCGATGCCCTTGGCGTAGGAGGCAGCGATGTCCCAGGCCTTGCCCGAGGCGTCCTGCTCGACGGCGATGATGTCCGGGATGCCGCGGCCGTCGACGAACTCGCGACGCACGGTGTGGCCCGGCGCCTTGGGCGCGACGAGGATGACGTCGACGCCGTCGGGCGCCTGGATGTAGCCGAAGCGGACGTTGAAGCCGTGACCGAAGACGAGGACGTCGCCGTCCTTCAGCTCCGGCGCGATGTCGTCGGCGTAGAGGTGACGCTGGACCTGGTCGGGGGCGAGGATGACGATGACGTCGGCCTCGGCGGCGGCCTCGCGCGGCGTGAGGACCTTCAGCCCCTCGGCCTCGGCCTTGGCCCGGCTCTTGCTGCCCTCCTTGAGGCCGACGCGCACGTCGACGCCGCTGTCGCGCAGGTTGAGCGCGTGCGCGTGGCCCTGCGAGCCGTAGCCGATGACGGCAACCTTGCGGCCCTGGATGATGGACAGGTCGGCGTCGTCGTCGTAGATCAGTTCGGCGGCCATGGGGCACTTCTCCTTCCTTGTGTCGTGGTGGTGCAGTCGGGGGTGGTCGTCATCGTCTCCCGTCACCTCGGACGGACGGGGACGAAGGGGGGGTCAGTGTCGGGAGCGGTCGGTGATGGAGCGGGGGCCGCGGCCGATGGCCACGACGCCGGACTGGACGAGCTCCTTGATGCCGTAGGGCTCGAGGATCTCGAGCATCGCGGCGATCTTGTCGGAGTTGCCGTAGACCTGCAGGGTCATCGCGTCGGTCGTCGTGTCGACGATCTTGGCCTTGAACATCTGCGCGGTCTCGAGGATGCCGCTGCGGTTGCTCGCCTCGGCGCGGACCTTGACCAGGACGATCTGGCTGGTCACCGACGCGAGCGGGTCGAGCTCGACGACCTTGAGCACCTCGACGAGCTTGTTGAGCTGCTTGGTCACCTGCTCCAGCGGCAGGTCCTCGACGTCGACGACGACGGTCATCCGCGAGATCTCGTCGTGCTCGGTCGGGCCGACGGCCAGCGAGTCGATGTTGAACCCGCGCCGGGAGAAGAGCGCCGAGATCCGGGCGAGGACGCCGGGCTTGTTCTCGACGAGGACGGACAGAGTGTGCTTGGTGCTCACGGTGGCGCTACCTCACTTGCCGTCGTGGTCGGCGTCGGTGGACTGCTCGATCGCCTCGGACTCCTCGCGGTCCCACTCGGGGGCGGCGTCGCGGGCGATCTGGATGGCGTCGTTGCTCACGCCGGCGGGGACCATCGGCCACACCATGGCGTCGCGCTCGACGACGAAGTCGATGATCACGGGGCGGTCGTTGATCGCCATCGCCTGCTCGATCGTCGCGTCGAGGTCCTCGGGACGCTCGCAGCGCAGCCCGACGCACCCGTAGGCGTCGGCGAGCTTGACGAAGTCGGGGATCCGGCTGCCGACCGAGGTGTGCAGGTCGGTGTTGGAGTAGCGCTCGTTGTAGAAGAGCGACTGCCACTGCCGGACCATGCCCAGGCTGGAGTTGTTGATGACCGCGACCTTGATCGGGATGTCGTTGATGACGCAGGTCGCGAGCTCCTGGTTGGTCATCTGGAAGCACCCGTCGCCGTCGATGGCCCACACGACCCTGTCGGGCTCGCCGACCTTGGCTCCCATGGCGGCCGGCACGGAGTAGCCCATCGTGCCGGCGCCGCCGGAGTTGAGCCAGGCATTGGGGCGCTCGTAGCCGATGAACTGCGCCGCCCACATCTGGTGCTGGCCGACGCCGGCGGCGTAGATCGCCTCGGGGCCGGCGATCGCGCCGAGCCGCTCGATGACCTGCTGGGGCATGAGGGCACCCTCGCCGTGCGAGGTGTACCCGACCGGGTAGTCCTGCGACCACCGCGTCGTCGTCGCCGACCAGTCGCGGTAGAGGTCGGGGCCGATGCTGGCGGCCTCCCCTTCGCCCGCCTCGATCGCGGCGATGAGCTCGCCGATGATCGCCTTGGCGTCACCGACGATCGGCACGTCGGCCACGCGGTTCTTGGAGATCTCGGCCGGGTCGATGTCGGCGTGGATGACCTTGGCCCCGGGGGCGAAGGACGACAGCTGGCCGGTGACGCGATCGTCGAAGCGGGCGCCGAGGGCGATGAGCAGGTCGCTGCGCTGCAGACCGGTGACCGCGGCGACGGAGCCGTGCATGCCGGGCATGCCCAGGTGCAGCGGGTGCCCGTCGGGGAAGGCACCGCGGGCCATGAGCGTCGTGACGACCGGGATGCCGGTCAGCTCGGCAAGCCGTCGCAGCTCCTCCGCGGCGCCGGCGCGGATGACGCCGCCGCCGACGTAGAGGACCGGCTGACGGCTGCCGGCCATGAGGCGCACGGCCTCACGGATCTGCTTTGCGTGCGGACGCGTCACCGGGTGGTAGCCCGGCAGGGCGATCTGCGGCGGCCACGCGAAGGTGGTGGTGGCCTGCAGCGCGTCCTTGGAGATGTCGACGAGGACGGGGCCGGGTCGGCCGGTGCTCGCGATGTGGAAGGCCTCGGCGATGACCCGCGGGATCTCCGCGGCGTCGGTCACGAGGTAGTTGTGCTTGGTGATCGGCATGGTGATGCCGCGGATGTCCGCCTCCTGGAAGGCGTCGGTCCCGATCGAGCTCGAGGCGACCTGCCCGGTGATCGCGACGATCGGGACCGAGTCCATGTGGGCGTCGGCGATGGCCGTGACGAGGTTGGTGGCGCCCGGCCCGGAGGTCGCCATGCACACGCCGACCTTGCCGGTCGCGGAGGCATAGCCCTCGGCGGCGTGACCGGCGCCCTGCTCGTGCCGCACGAGGATGTGACGCACCTTGACCGAGTCCATCAGCGGGTCGTAGGCGGGCAGGATCGCGCCACCGGGGATCCCGAAGACGACCTCGGCACCGACGCTCTCGAGCGAGAGGACGAGGCTCTGCGCTCCGGTCACCTGCTCTGGGGTCGGTCGGGCCTCCGCCCGGCGCGCCAGCGCTGCCGGGGTCGGGGCGCTGCTGGTCGTGTCAGTCACCGTGTGTCCTTCGGTTTGCCGTGCCATCCGTCCTGCTCCTCACATCTTCTCCCGGCATGAAAAAGCCCTTCAGTCCTGGTCCGGACGTGAAGGGCGCGCGCTGCGTCGACGAACGGGTCGTCGCTCAGGCAGCGCGCCGGGGAAGTACGAGGAGGAGGGCCATGCGGACAACTCTCTCCCGCGGCAGCGAGCGTGTCAATGAATGAGACAACCGCGCCCACGATGTGGGACGCGGCCGTCGGGAGCCGGGCGGCGGCTCAGCAGGGACCGCCGAGCATCCCCAGCCCCCGGAGCACGTGGACGACCGCGAAGACGAGGAGCACCGCGCTGGCGCCGAAGAGCAGACCGCGCGTCGGGCGGGCAATCTTCGACCACGGGTTGTGTCGCGCGAAGGCCGTCTTGGCGACGGCCACCGCGCACGCGGCGACGGCCACGGCCGCGAGGAGCGCGAAGTAGTCCATGTAGGAACACTCGACGACGACGCCATTGACCCTGCTCGTGCGCGTGGACGACAGGTGGACCACGAATGCGGCGAGCGCGAAGGCCAGTCCGACCCAGAAGGGCTTCGGCAGCGCCTTGGGGTGGTTCGTCGTGGGCTGGGTGGGCGTCCCACCGTCGGTCGTGCTGGTCTGCTGGCTCACGGTTCCCCTTGTGTACGTGGCGGTTTCCGGTCTGATCCGATCCTGCCGCTGCGTCGCCGGACGCGCCATGGGGAGCGGTACCCACGACAACTCGGGTGACGACACGAGGGCGAAGGGAAGACGCTGGCTCGCATGAGCACCGGCGCACTGGGTCTCTACGAGCACCTGGGGATGGAGGTCGTCTCGACCTTCCGTCATCTGACGCTGCCCCTGTGACTGGGCGCTCACCGACCGCCTGTCACACCCGCAGAGCGAGCGGTGTCTCCATGGTGAGCGGCCCGACCCGGGGCCGACGGACCCAGGAGACCACCGTGCCCAGCACCTTCCGCATCCCTCGCAACGACATGTCCTCCCCCTTCGGCCGTCTCGTCGTCGCGATCTGCCGACGCCTCTACGGCGAGGTGCCCGACAACGCCTACGTCCTGGCCCACGACCGCAAGGTGGCGTGGAGCGTCTTCGGCTTCGAGCGCAAGGTCGCCGGCTGGGACGCCCTCGACCCGCACCTGAAGTCCTACGCCGTCATGGCCTCCGCCGCGGTCATCGGCTGCTCGTGGTGCCTGGACTTCGGCTACTACGTCGCCCACGAGGACGGTCTCAACCTCGACAAGGTCCGGGAGGTGCCGCGCTGGCGCCAGTCCGACGTCTTCTCACCCCTGGAGCGCGAGGTCATGGGCTACGCCGAGGCGATGACCGCCACCCCGCCGACGGTCACCGACGAGATGTCGACGAGCCTGCGCGAGCAGCTCGGCACCCCTGCGCTCGTCGAGCTGACGATGATCATCGCGGTGGAGAACGAACGCTCCCGCTTCAACTGCGCCGCCGGCCTGGCCAGCCAGGGCTACTCCGACGTGTGCGAGCTGCCCCTCGCCGGCACGGGCACGGACATGGGACGGTGACCGGGTGAGCCTCCACCCCGGCACCGACGCGTGGGTGACCCACCGCAACCTGCTCTTCACCGTCGCCTACGAGATGCTCGGGTCAGCCGCCGACGCCGAGGACGTGCTTCAGGAGGTCTGGCTGCGCTGGTCCCGCGTGACCGACACGGTGCACGACCCCCGCGCCTACCTCGTGCGGATCACCACGCGCCTGTCGCTCAACGCCCTGCGGGCGCACAGCCGACGTCGCGAGGACTACGTCGGCCCGTGGCTGCCCGAGCCGCTGCTCACCACTCCCGACGTCGCCGAAGACGTCGAGCTGGCCGAGAGCGTCTCGACGGCGATGCTCCTCGTCCTCGAGACCCTCGGCCCGACGGAGCGGGCGGTCTTCGTCCTGCGCGAGGTCTTCGAGCTGCCCTACGACGAGATCGCCGAGGCGACCGCTCGCAGCCCTGCGGCCGTGCGGCAGATCGCGCACCGGGCGCGCGAGCACGTCGCGGCCCGTCGACCGCGCCGGGAGGTCACGGTCGCCGAGCAGCAGGCAGTGGTCGAGCGCTTCCTCGCGGCGGTCGCCGGCGACGACCTGCAACTGCTCGTCGACGTGCTCGACCCCGAGGTCGTGCTGCTCACCGACGGCGGCGGCGTCAAGCAGGCCGCCCTGCGCCCCATCGTCGGCGTGGACAAGGTCCTGCGCTTCCTCACCGGCGTCTATGTGGCGGCCACACGGGGTGCGCCGGTCCTCGTCAACGGCGCCCCCGCCCTTCGCCTGGAGCTCGACGGCGCGCTCGAGGCGATCGTCACCTTTGCCGTGACGCAGGGTCGGGTCACCGCGGCCTACATTGTGCGCAACCCGCACAAGCTGCTCGCCGTGGATCAGGAGACCGTGCTCACCAGGTGACCCGGGTACGGCGCGGGGCCGCCCCGACGGTGTCGGGACGGCCCTGCGTGCGGAGCGCGGTCTGTCAGTAGTAGCGCGTGGTGCAGACGTAGGCGCGGGTCTTGACCGTGCCGGCGGTCGAGCTGCCCATGGCGCGCTTCTTGGCCAGGCGGACCGTGGGCCACTTGTACTTGCCGTAGGCGCTGGCGTAGCGGACCGGGCGGCCCTTGGTGTCGTACTTGACGGCGACGGCGGCGCAGCCATTGCTCACCCACACGACGTTGCGGCAGTAAGACGAGTAGCTGTACTTCTTGCAGCGGTACAGCGCCGCGCTCTTGGCGCTGGTGGCGGTCTTGGCATTGACCGAGGTGCCGACGGCGAGCGTGCGGCTGTTGAGGGCGATCGCACCGTAGTAGGTGCGGGCCGAGGCCGAGCTGTCAGCGGTCGGCGCTGCCTGGGCCGCAGGCACGGCAAGCGTGGCCGCGGTCATCGTCGTGGCGCCGATGACTGCAGCGCGACGGAGCACTGTCTTCATGTGTCTTCTCCCCTGGTGAGGTGGCGTCCCCTGTGGTCGCCGAGGGCAGTCTTGCGCATCGGTCCTCACCTGGGAAGGGGAGCTCTCCCCACTCAGGGTGTGCGGAAGTCGTCGAGCGCCGCGGCCCCGAAGTCGAGGTCGTCCCAGTGCCCCGAGAAGCGCAGCACGGCCGCAGCGGCCGGCGGGAACCCGCCGCTCAGTCGCTCGTGCGCCTCCTCGCTGCCCTCACCGTCGGCGAGCAGACTGGCCGCAGCCGGCAGCCCCGGCGCATGACCGACGACGAGCAGGATGCTCGCGTCGTTGGTCGAGCCCCGGATCACCGAGAGCACGTCGTCGGCGTCGGCGTTGTAGAGCCGGTGCTCGATCTGCACCTCAGCCTCCGGGCACCCGGCCGCGGCGAGCTCCTGCATCGTCTCGCGGGTGCGTAGCGAGGGCGAGCACATGACCTCGTCGCAGCCGAGCCCCTGCTCGCGCAGCCACCGACCGACGTCGGCGGCCTGGTTGCGCCCGTGCTCCGACAGGGGTCGCTCGCGGTCGTCCTGACCGGCACGGCCCGGCTCCGGGTCGGCGTGCCGCAGCAGGATCAGGGTCCGGTCCTCTGCTGACGTCGTCATAGAGCGAGTGTGGCCCGGAGCACACCGACGCGCCACCCCTGACGGGTCGGCGCGGCGACCTCTCACGGGAGCCGGATCGTCAGGAAATGGTCAGATCTGAAGTGCGGCGCAACCGGACTCGACGACGGCGGGCGGCTACAACGACTGGGCCACCTCGAGCCAGAGCGTCGCGGTGGGCAAGGCCGAGGGCTTCGCCGGCAACCGACACCAGGTGGTGCTCGACACCGTCAACGGCTACGTGACCAAGGGCAGCTACATCCGCTCCTACTACTGCCCGCCCGTGCTCGCCAAGAGCCGGACCTCGACCGCATCGCGGGTCGTGGCCCTCAACCTCAGCATCTACCGGATGTCCGAGGGTGGTCAGCCCTTCTGGGTCAAAGGCCACGTCAACGGCGCCCCGCTGCAGCCCGACCGCGACGATAGCTTCGGCCGCCTCTGACGGATTCGCGTCAGCGTCGCCGCCGAGCCGCCGGTCAACCCTCGTGCACGAGGTTGATCGGCGGCTCGCCCGCTGCGAGAGCGGTGAGCTGGCGACGCAGCAGCGCCACCGCGCGGGGGCGGAAGGCGTGGGTCATCCCACCGACGTGCGGGCTGATGATGACACCGGGTGCCGACCACAGGGAGTGCCCGGTCGGCAGCGGCTCGGGGTCGGTGACGTCGAGGGCGAAGCGCAGGCGGCCCGCGTGCCGCAGGGCGGCCTCGGTGTCGAGCGCCGGCCCACGGCCGACGTTGACCACGAGCGTGCCATCGGGCAGCGAGCTCAGCAGCTCCTCGCCCAAGACGTGGTGGGTGGCGTCGGAGCCCGGCAGCACCGAGACGATGATGTCGTGCTGCGGTGCCAGAGAGGCCAGCTCGTCGACCCCGTGCACCGTGTCGACGAGATCGTCGCCGGCGCGCGCCCGCGAGGCCACGGCCGTGACCGACACCTCGAAGGGCACGAGCCGCTCCACGATCGCCCGGCCCACGGAGCCGTAGCCGAGGAGCAGTACCCGCTTGTCGGCGAGGCCCGGGCGCACGTGGCGGGAGGTCCACTCCCCCTGCGCCTGGGCGCGCGCGAAGTCGTCGAACCCACGCTGCGAGGCGAGGACGAGGGTCAGGGCCAGCTCTGCGGTGGCCGCGTCGTGGACCCCCTTCGCGTTGGCGAGGGAGACCCCCTCCGGCAGGACCGGGAGCATGTTGTCGAAGCCGGCCGACAGCAGCTGCACGAGGCGCACCGACGGCTGCTCCGCGACGACGGCCACGCCCGCGGGCTTGGTCATGTACGGCGCGATGTAGACGTCGACCGACTCCTGCGGCGGAGCCTCCTGCGGGTCCCACACGACGGCCGTCACGCCGTCGATCGGGCCGACCTCGTCGCGCCACGTGCTGTCGGGGAAGGAGACGGTGACCATGCGCGTCATCGTAGGTGGACCGGATCCGGTGAGTACGGGTACCCATGGACGGCCCCCTCTCACGGTGGGTCCATGGAGGCAGGCGTGCGTCATCGGGGAAGCACGCCACCACGAGAGGACACCGCCATGCAGCGGACGCTCAGCGCCATCGCCACCACCGGACTCATGACCGCGGGGCTGGCCCTCGCCGGACCGGCGCAGGCCGCGCCGGACGAGTACCCACCGACGAGCCACCACAAGGCCGCCCTGTCCGAGGTCGTCCTCGGCGGGGCCTGGACCGTGGAGTTCGGCTCGCCCATCAAGGGCAACCGCCACCAGGTGCGGCTGCGCACCGACAACGGCAAGGTCAGCGGATTCATCCGATCCTTCTACTGCCCGAGCGGCGCCACCGTCTCGCCGCGATGGGCCTCGTCCCGGTGCACGCACCGGCAGACGATCTACCTCAAGAACCAGGGCGGCAACAAGGTCGGCTGGGTCAGCTCGAGCGGCAGCTCGGCCACCCAGAGGGGCTACCTCATGGGCACGAGCGGGTCGAGGTCGTGGCCCTTCGACGCCAGCTTCACGCTCTACGCCACCGAGCCACCGACCGACGACGGCGACGGGACCTTCTACTCCTGGTGGCGCGCCGCGCGGCCGCAGGGCAGCTTCGCCGGCAAGCCGATCCTCGCCGGGACGACCCGGTACGGCCAGATCTCCGGGTACGGCCCGGTCTGACCAGCACCATGACGAAGGGGGCGGTGCCGGATCGACCCGGCACCGTCCCCTTCGTGCTGCCTGCGTCAGGCGCCGAGCTTGGCGAGGATGAGCTCGCGGGCCTTGCCGGCGTCGGCCTGGCCCTTCATCTCCTTCATCACCTGGCCGATGAGCGCGCCGGCGGCCTGCACCTTGCCGCCGCGGATCTTGTCGGCGACGTCGGGGTTGGCCTCGATGACCTTGTCGACGGCGGCCTCGAGCGCGCCGTCGTCCTGGACGAGCTCGAGCCCGCGGGCGTCGGCGACGGCCGTCGGGGTGCCCTCGCCGTCGAGGACACCCTCGAGGACCTGACGGGCCATCTTGTCGTTGAGCCGGCCGGAGCCGACGAGCGACTCGAGCTCGGCGACGTGCTCGGGCGTGACGCCGGTCTGCTCGGCGTAGGTCGCGAGGTCGACGCCCTCGGTGTTGGCGCGGCGGGACGGCTCGCCGAGCCACCACTTGCGCGCGGCCTGCGGCTTGGCGCCGGCGGTGACGGTGGCCTCGATGAGCTCGGTCGCGCCGGCGTTGAGCACGTCACGCATCTCGAGGTCGGAGTAACCCCACTCCCCCTGCAGCCGCTTGCGGCGCTGGGCCGGCGGCTCGGGCAGGGTGGCCCGCAGCTGCTCGACGTAGTCGCGGCTCGGCGCGACCGGCACGAGGTCGGGCTCGGGGAAGTAGCGGTAGTCCTCGGCGTCGGACTTCTCGCGGCCGCTCGTCGTGACGCCGGTGTCCTCGTGCCAGTGGCGGGTCTCCTGCAGGATCGACCCGCCGTCGGTGAGGACCGCGGCGTGGCGGCAGACCTCGTAGCGCACCGCCCGCTCCACGGAGCGAAGGGAGTTGACGTTCTTGGTCTCGGTGCGGGTGCCGAGCGGTACGTCGAGCTGGGCCTGCGCAGCCGGGTCGTCGCCGACCTTGGGGCGAAGGGAGAGGTTGACGTCGCAGCGCATCGAGCCCTGCTCCATCTTGACGTCGGAGACGTCGAGGGCGCGCAGCAGGTCGCGCAGCGCGGCGACATAGGCCTTGGCGACCTCGGGGGCGCGCTCGCCCGCGCCGACGATGGGGCGGGTGACGATCTCGATGAGCGGGATGCCGGCTCGGTTGAAGTCGACGAGGGAGTACTCGGCGCCCTGGATGCGTCCGGTTGAACCACCGATGTGCATGCTCTTGCCGGTGTCCTCCTCCATGTGGGCGCGCTCGATCTCGACTCTGAAAATCTCTGAGGTCTCGCCATCTTGTCCCGGGATCTCGACGTCGAGGTAGCCGTCGAAGGCGATCGGCTCGTCGTACTGCGAGGTCTGGAAGTTCTTCGGCATGTCCGGGTAGAAGTAGTTCTTCCGGGCGAAGCGGCACCAGTCGGCGATCTGGCAGTTGAGCGCCAGGCCGATGCGGATCGCGGACTCGACACCGGTCGCGTTGACGACCGGCAGCGCGCCGGGCAGGCCGAGGCAGACCGGGCAGGTCTGGGTGTTGGGCTCGGCGCCGAAGCCGGTGGCACAGCCGCAGAACATCTTCGTCGCCGTGCCGAGCTCGACGTGGACCTCGAGGCCCATGACGGGGTCGAAGGTGGCGAGGGCCTCGTCGTACCCGAGGACCGCGTCGGTGGTGGTGCTCGCCATGTCTCAGGCTCCCTTCGTGATGGCCAGCTCGGGGGCCTGCTCGAGCAGGTGCCCACCCCAGGCGGAGACGAGGCGCTGCTCGAGGGCGGCGCCGACGGTGTAGAGACGGTCGTCGGCCATCGCCGGCGCGAGGATCTGGAAGCCGGCCGGGAGACCGTCCTCGGCGAGGCCGCTCGGCAGGGACATGCCGGGCACGCCCGCGAGGTTGGCGGGGATCGTCGCGATGTCGCCGCGGTACATGGCCATCGGGTCGTCGGACTTCTCGCCGAAGCGGAAGGCCGTCGTCGGGGCCGTCGGCGACACGAGGACGTCGGCGGTCTCGAAGGCCCGCGCGAAGTCGTCGGCGATGAGGCGACGGACCTTCTGCGCGCTGCCGTAGTAGGCGTCGTAGTAGCCGGAGGAGAGCGCGTAGGTACCGAGGATGATGCGGCGCTTGACCTCGTCGCCGAAGCCGGCGTCGCGGCTGGCCGCCATGACCTGCTCCGCGCTCGGGGCGTCGACGCCCTCGGGCCCGACCCGCAGGCCGTAGCGCATCGCGTCGAAGCGGGCGAGGTTGCTGCTCGCCTCGCTCGGCATGATCAGGTAGTAGGCGCCGAGCGCGTGGACGACGTTGGGCATCGAGACCTCGACGACCTCGGCACCGGCGTCGACGAGGTGCTGGACCGACTCGTCGAAGCGCGCCTGGACGAGCGGAGAGAAGCCCTCACCGGTGAGCTCGCGGACGATGCCGACCTTCATCCCGGCGACGTCGGCCCGCTGCGCGGCACCGACGACGTCCGGCACGGGCTGGTCGATCGACGTCGAGTCCAGCGGGTCGTGCCCGGCCATGACCTCGTGCAGCAGCGCGGTGTCGAGCACGGTGCGCGCGCACGGGCCGGCCTGATCGAGCGAGGAGGCCATGGCGATGAGGCCGTAGCGAGAGACGCCGCCGTAGGTGGGCTTGACCCCGACCGAGCCGGTGACGGCCGCGGGCTGACGGATCGAGCCGCCGGTGTCGGTGCCGGTCGCCAGGGGCGCCTGCCACGACGCGACGACGGCGCTCGAGCCACCACCGGAGCCGCCGGGGATGCGCTCGAGGTCCCAGGGGTTGCGGGTCAGGCCGTAGGCCGAGTGCTCCGTCGAGGAGCCCATGGCGAACTCGTCCATGTTCGTCTTGCCGAGGATCGGCAGGCCGGCCGCCTTGAGCCGGCTGACGACGGTCGCGTCGTAGGGCGGGATCCAGCCCTCGAGGATCTTCGACCCGGCCGTCGTCGGGATGCCGGTCGTCGTCATGACGTCCTTGACGGCGATCGGGACGCCGGCGAGGCGGTGGAGGCTCTCCCCCTTCGCCCGGCGCTCGTCGGCCGCGCGGGCCTCGGCGAGCGCGGACTCGCCCGCGACGTGGAGGTAGGCGCCGACCTGCTCGTCGACGCCCTCGATGCGGTCGAGGTGCGCGCGGGTGATCTGCTCGGAGGAGAGGTCGCCGCTGGCCAGCGCGTCGGCGAGCGCGGCAGCGGTCATACGGGTGGGGTCGCTCACGTGGGGTCCTTCGGGCTCAGTCTTCGGTCAGGATGCGCGGCACGGCGAAGCGCCCGACCTCGGAGGCCGGCGCCATCGCCAGGGCCTGCTCGGGCGTGAGCGAGGGACGCACGACATCGGGCCGGGTGACGTTGACGATCGGCATCGGGTGGCTCATCGGCTCGACGCCCTCGATCGGAGCCTGCTGCACGGCCTCGACGGAGGAGATGATGGTCCCGAGCTCGCCGACCATGCGGTCGAGCTCGGCGTCGGAGAGGTCGATACGGGCCAACGAGGCCAGATGCGCCACGTCGTCGCGAGAGAGGTCAGCCATGCGGGACAGTCTAGGTTCCGGCGAAGGGGGCGGCGTCCCCGGTCGTCGCGGACCCAGAGGTGACCTCCGGGTACGACGATCACCTGCGTCGGAGGGGCCCGACTCTCCACCGGGATGTCAGGGCTCGCCGGGTCGGCGACCGGGACCTGGTCGTCGTACCCGCAGGTCACATTGCTCCATGGTGCGGATGACCACCGCCCGCACCCACTCGGGCCGGTACATCACCATCTCCCAGGTGAAGCGCAGCACCAACCATCCCTGCGCGATGAACCGGTCGTAGCGATCGCAGTCCTTCTCGAGGCCGTCGAGCTGGCCGTGCCACTCGAAGGAGTCCGCTTCCAGCACGAGACGCAGCTCCTCGTCCGCCAGGTCCACGGTGCCGACCTTGCCCTCGTCGTCATGGATCTCCACCTGTGGTCTGACCTGCAGACCGGGGATGTCCGACACGATCCAGCGCAGGACGGACTCGAAGGGATTGGCGGCCTCGGAGCTGGCCATGCCGATGACCGACTCGGCACGAGAGCGGTAGAGGTTGGGCAGACCTGCAGCAGCCAGCAGGAGCTCGTCCTGGGTCACCATGCCCTCGCGCAGCGCCGAGTCGACGATCGCGAGCGCCTCGTCCTGGGGTAGCTGACCGGCGCAGTCGAGCGCGGTCCGGACCCGGTCGGTGACCCAGCCGTCGTCGCGATCACCTGCGGGGACATCGCGGTACCGCACGTCAATGCGCCGGCGGACGCTCGCTGGAACGGCACGCCCGCGAGGCACGGCCACCTGTGGGCGGGTCGGATACCACTTCATCCGCCACCCCCAGCGAGCCGCCGCGGACTGCAGGACCGCCGTCCCAGACATCTGGTGAGCGGCCCGGCGCGCGGTCTGGGCCACGTCCTCGAGCGAGACGCGCTCCCCGATCGATGGCACGAAGGGGAGGGCGTAGCGGCCCCGGCTGTGCCGGACGACGCGCTGCCCGGCCAGGGCCCGACGCAGTGCACCCTCGGTGACATGGGTCAGCAGCTCTGCTCGCGTGGCAACTCCCCCGAGCTGTGTGATGACCTCCTCCGGCTGCATGCCTCGATCTTGCGGGCATCGGCCGCCCGCGTGCTCCCGCTTGTCCACAGCCCACGGTCAGACCTGCCCGCAGGCCGAGCGGAGTGACCTGCGGGTACGACGATCACCTCTGCGCAACACCTCCGAACAACCCCTGGAAGGTCAGGGGCCCCGGCACACTCATGTCGGCACCTGATCGTCGTACCCGCAGGCAACCCCGGGACGCAGGTCTGCGGGAGCGACGGGCGCTCGCTAGAGGACCGGGATGGTCCCGCGGGTGCGGGCCACCGTCTCGTGGTCGACCTCGGCGACGAGCACGTCCTCTCCCCCGCCGAGGCGGGCGCGCACCTCGCCGGTCGGGTCGGCGAGGACCGAGCGCCCGATGCCGCAGGGACCGTTGACCGCGTCCGGGGTCCAGGCCTGGTCGACGGCGAGCAGCCAGGCCTGCGCGTCGTGCGCACGGGCCCGGGTCAGCAGGTCCCACTGGCTCGCCTTGCCCGGCCCGTCGCCCCACGAGGCCGGCAGCACGACGAGCTCGGCGCCGCGCCGGCCCAGCTGCGTGAACTGATCGGCGAAGCGCACGTCGTAGCAGGTGGCGAGCCCGACGGACCAGCCGTCGACGTCGACCGTGCGCATCTGCTCGCCGGGCGCGACGGTGTCGGACTCGCGGCTGCCGAAGGCGTCGTAGAGATGGATCTTGCGGTAGGTCGTCTCCTCGACCCCGCCACCGGTGACAAGCAGCGTGTTGTGGACCCGCGCGCGCTCCTTGCCCTCGGCGGTCGTGATCTCGTCGGCGGGGGTGAACATGCCGACGACGAGCGTCACCCCGTGCCGCTGCGCCACCTCGCGCACCCCGTCGGCGAAGCGTCCGTCGAGCGGCTCGGCGGCGGTGTCGAGGCGACGGGAGAAGGGGGCCATGGCCGCCTCCGGGTGGACGACGAGCCGCGCCCCACGGCTGGCCGCCTCACCCGTCAGCTCGTCGATACGGCGCAGGTTGTCAACGGGCTCGGCCGTCGCGGTCCACTGGCATCCGGCCAGGCGAAGGCGCTGTCCTGAGGTGCGAGGGACGAGCCTCGAAGTGGGGGTGCTCACGCCGACCTCCCCCCTTCGTCCTGCATCGCCTCGGCACGACGGACCATGTCCGCCCGGGCCGCCGCGAGCACCACCCCGTCACGGCACCCGGCGGCGAAGCCCTCGATGCGCCGGGTGATCTCCCGGCCGAGGAGCCACTGCCCGATCGGGTGCGCGAGCGGCTGCAGCCACGATGGGCGGACGTCGTAGGTGTACTTCCACACCGCGAGGGTGCCGTCACCATCGGGCTGGAAGCGCCACCCGCCGCCGAAGCGCCCGAAGAACCACGGGCCGCGGACCATCGTCATCCCCGCCGAGGTCGGCGGCCGCCACGAGGCGTACTCGCTGACCATGCTCGGCGAGAGCGGTCCGGCGAAGGAGGACCGGGTGAAGGTGCGCACCCCCACCCCCGGCTCGCTCGCCCCGTCGAGGAAGCGCTGCTCGCGGATGAAGGGGTCCCACCGGCGACGGACCGCCCCCGTCGTCTGGGACACGGCGAAGGCGAGGTCCGGCGGGACCGGCACGTGCACATCTGCGCTGACCTGCGGCATGACTCCACTGTAGGAGCCAGGGAGCTTCGAGGCTCCTCGCTGCGCTCGTCACACCTGAGCCACCGGACTCATAGGGTGGGCGCCATGGCGACTCTCTTCACGAAGATCATCGAGGGCGAGATCCCCGGGCGGTTCGTGTGGTCCGACGAGACCTGCGTGGCCTTCCTGACGATCGAGCCGCTCACCGACGGGCACACCATGGTCGTGCCGCGCGCCGAGATCGAGCAGTGGACCGACGCGGACGAGCAGACCTGGGCGCACCTGCAGCGCGTGGCCGGCATCGTCGGTCGGGCCCAGCAAGCCGAGTGGGAGGCGCCGCGGGTCGGCATGCTCCTCGAGGGCTTCCTGGTGCCGCACCTGCACATCCACACCTGGCCGGCCTTCTCCCCCGAAGACTTCGACCCGCACGCCCCGATGCGCGACGTCAGCGACGAGCGCTTCGAGGCCGCCGCCGAGCGGCTGCGCGCGCGCCTGCGGGCCGACGGCCACGGCGGGCACGTCCCCGGCCCGGGGGCACTGCCCGCATGACGTCCCGCCTGAGCAAGCTGCTCACCTTCCTCGCCGCGATCGCCGCCTTCGGCTTCGCGGGGGTCGGTGGGGTGTGGCTCCTCCTCTCCTCCGGCGACGTCTGGCCCGCGCTCTTCTGGGGCGTCCTCTGGGGCACCGTCGTCACCGTCACCCTCGTCGCCTTCATCGGCTTCCTCCGCGAGACCAACCCCGACGGGATCGCCGGCGACCACGTCGTCGTGGCGCCGCCGACCACACCCCTGCCCCCGGCGACCGACAAGAGCGCCCCGTGGCCCTACGAGTGGCTGGCACCGGCGCTCGCCACGGCCTTCGAGGGCACGCCCTACGTCGTGCGCTCCAACGGCCACTCCGTGCTCGTGCACGCCGATCTGGCCGACGCGCGCTGGCAGCACCTGGCGACCCGCCGCCACCTCGAGCACGCCTTCGTCGCCCGCTTCACCCCCACGGACAAGCCGGGGGTCGTCAAGCGCACCGACGAGTCGCGGCAGGTCGAGTCGCACGCCGGGGTCGCCGGCCTCGGCGCCCAGATCGCGGTGAGCTCCGGCCGCGAGTTCACCTACACCCGGCGCAAGGAGTGGTCCCTCGGCCTCGAGGGTTTCCGGAAGCAGGTCGACTACGAGTTCTCCACCGCCGAGATCAACGTGCCGGTCAAGGAGATCCTGGGGCGCGCCGGCTGGAGTGAGGCGCTCGACTCCGAGACCAAGGGTGCGCTCGTCATGGGCGCGATGGGCCTGTCCGCACTCGTCCTCGTCCCCCTCGCCCTCGGGGTCAAGGCCCTCGTGGGCTGACCGCTCCGCAGACCGCAGGTGGCCTCGACCCCCTTCGGGGTGTAGGCATGGGGCATGGCTACCACCGCATTCAAGGGCAACCCCGTCAACACCGTCGGCGAGCTGCCGGCCTCCGGCGCGCAGGCGCCGAGCTTCGACCTCGTCGGCGAGGGTCTCTCCGCGCTGACCTCCGCCGACGTGCCGGGCCGCGTCGTGCTCAACATCTTCCCCAGCATCGACACCGGCGTCTGCGCCGCGAGCGTGCGCAAGTTCAACGAGCTCGCTGCGAGCCTCGAGGACACGACGGTCGTCAACGTCAGCCAGGACCTCCCCTTCGCCCAGGCCCGCTTCTGCGGCGCGGAGGGCATCGACAAGGTCAAGGTGGGCTCGGCCTTCCGCTCCACCTTCGGCGAGGACTACGGCGTCACGATGGCCGACGGCCCGATGGCCGGCCTGCTCGCCCGCTCGGTCGTCGTCCTCGACGCCGACGGCAAGGTCCTGCACACCGAGCTCGTCCCCGAGATCACCCAGGAGCCGGACTACGACGCGGCGGTCTCCGCGCTCGGCTGACCCGAGTCCACGACGTCGAAGGGGGGTGCACCGGCTGGTGCACCCCCCCCTTCGACGTCTTGCCGTCAAGCCCGCACGGTGCGGGTGACGAGGTAGCTGCGGTCCTGGGCGAGGATCTCGGTGGGCCCGACCTCGCGGAGCCGCGGCAGATAGGGCAGGTGCGAGTTGTAGACGAGCACAAGCTCGCCGCCGGGGACGAGGACGCGCGCCGCGTCGGCGATCATCGCCAGCGTCGGCGTCGAGTCCTTCGCGGTGCCGACGTGGAAGGGGGGATTGCTCACGATCGTGGCCACGGACGCGTCGGCCAGGCCCGTGAGCCCGTCACCTCGGCGCACGTCGACCGCACCGGCGGTCGTCAGGCGGGCCGATGCCACGGCCGCTACGGAGACGTCGATCGCGACCACGTCGTCGAAGCGTCGGGCCAGCACGGACGCGAGCACCCCTGTGCCGCAACCGAGGTCAACGACGGTGCCATCGGTGTCGGCAAGCCCGTCGAGCTGCCCCAGGAGCAGTCGCGTGCCCGCGTCGATGCGTGTCCCGGCGAAGGCCGCGCCGAACGCGTGGACCGTGAGGTCGAGGTCGGCGTGATGCCGATGCTTCGGCCAGACCTGCTCGACGGCGCGTGGACCGGCGGCGTGCAGCACGCGCGACTTCTGCCGACCGAGGCTGGCGTGCACCCGCTCGAAGCTCGCGCCCAGCACGTCGTTCATCGACGGGGTCATGTGCTTGACGCGACCACCGGCCACGACGCGCACATCGTCCGTGCCGAGCAGCGTTGCGGTGCGGGCGATCTCGTCGAGGGCGTCGAGCGACTTCGGCAGGCGGAGCACGACGAGCGCGGCATCGGTGAGCGCCTCGGCGAGGGTCGGCACCGCCTCTCCCCCGACCGCGGCTCCGGCCAGCGCCCGGGCCACCCGACGCTCCGCGACGAGCGAGTCGCAGTGCGCGACGACCCGCTCGCCCGTGTGCTCCACGAGCGCGGTCGCGAGCGCGCCGGTGTCGTCGCCGAGCACGGCGACCCGCCCCGCTGGGACCTCACCCAGCTCTTCGAGGAGCAGCCGGTCCACCGGGTCGAGCTCGGCCGGCATCAGTCCCGACGGCCCTTGCGGTGCGGCTTCTTGTCGTAGGACTTCTTCGCGTAGGGCTTCTTGCCGTAGGGCTTGTCACGGCGCGGCCCGCCACGAGCGCCACCGCGCTCCTGCCACTCGCGCAGCTCGATGAGCTGCCCCGAGATCCGGGTGCTCTGCAGCCGGTCGGCCGTGCCCTCGGGCAGGGTCGCGGGCAGCTCGACGATCGAGTGGTCGCCGCGGATGTCGATGTGGCCGAAGTCCTCGCGACGCAGGCCCCCTTCGTTGGCCAGGGCGCCGACGATCTGCCGCGGCTCGACCTTGTGCCGGCGACCGACCGCGATCCGGTACGAGGCCATGGGGCCCGAGGAGCCGCGCGGCCCACGGTCACTGCGGCGTCCCCCTTCGTCCCGCTCCCGACGTGGTCCGCGCTCGTCCCGCTCCGGACGCGGCGGACGCACCGGGTCGGGGTCGAGGAGCATCGGCTCGTCCCCTTGGAGGACGATCGCCAGCGCGGCCGCGACGTCACTCTCCGGCACGTCGTGCTCGCGCACGTAGTGCCCGACGACGTCACGGAAGGTCGACAGGTCGGGCGAGGCGAGGGCCGAGGTGATCCGGTCGTCGAAGCGCCCCAGCCGGCTGGCGTTGATGTCCTCCGCGCTCGGCATCGACATCTCGGTGAGCGTGGTGCGGGTGGCCTTCTCGATCGCCTTGAGCAGGTGCCGCTCGCGGGGCGTGACGAAGGAGATCGCGTCACCAGAGCGCCCGGCGCGGCCGGTGCGCCCGATCCGGTGGACGTAGGACTCGGTGTCGGTCGGGATGTCGTAGTTGACGACGTGGCTGATCCGCTCGACGTCGAGGCCGCGGGCGGCGACGTCGGTCGCGACGAGGATGTCGAGCTTGCCGGACTTGAGCTGGCTGACCGTCCGCTCGCGCTGGGCCTGGGCGACGTCGCCGTTGATCGCGGCGGCGGAGAACCCGCGCGCCCGCAGCTTCTCGGCGAGGGTCTCGGTCTCGTTCTTGGTGCGGACGAAGACGATCATCGCCTCGAAGTTCTCCACCTCGAGGATCCGGGTGAGCGCCTCGACCTTCTGCGGATAGGAGACGAAGAGGTGCCGCTGGGTGATGTTGGGTGCGGTCGTCGTCTTGCGCTCGACGGTGATCTCGAGGGCATCGGTGAGGTACTTCTGGGAGATGCGGCGGATCTGCGCGGGCATCGTCGCGCTGAAGAGGGCGACGTGCTTGTCCTCGGGCGTCGCCGCGAGGATCGTCTCGACGTCCTCGGCGAAGCCCATCTTGAGCATCTCGTCCGCCTCGTCGAGGACGAGGAAGCGCAGCTGCGACAGGTCGAGCGTGCCCTTGTCGAGGTGGTCCATGATGCGTCCGGGCGTGCCGACGACGATGTGCACGCCGCGGCGCAGCGCGCTCAGCTGCACCCCGTAGCCCTGCCCTCCGTAGACCGGCAGGACGCGCACGCCGGGCATGCGGGCCGAGTACTTCTCGATGGCCTCGCAGACCTGCAGCGCGAGCTCGCGGGTCGGGGCGAGGATGAGCGCCTGCGGGGCCTTCTGCTTGGGGTCGAGCCGGCTGAGGACCGGCAGCGCGAAGGCCGCCGTCTTGCCGGTGCCTGTCTGCGCGAGGCCCACGACGTGGCGCCCCTCGAGCAGCGCCGGGATGGTCGCGGCCTGGATCGGCGAGGGCCGCTCGTAGCCGATGTCCCGCAGGGACCGCACGACCCGGTCGTCAAGGCCGAGGTCGGCGAAGGTCGGGCCCTCCGGCTCGGTCGTCTCGGAGGTCTCGGGCGCGTCAGGGGTCGTGCTCTCGGTGCTCACCCCCCGACCGTAGTGAGGTCGGGCCCCTGTGCGCCAACGGCGGGCTCCGACCCGCCGCCTGTACTTGAGGTCGTGCGAAGGGAGGTCAGCGGCCGAGCACGAGGTCAACGGTCAGGTCGACGTGGCCGAGGTGCCGCCCGGTCGGTGCCGCTCATCCGTCGGCGCCACCCGTGTCACCGGCGCGGTCGCCCCCTTCGCCATCACCGTCGGCGAAACGCGCCACGGCACCCGTCTCGAGCAGCTCGGTGAACTCCTCCTCGGTGAGGATCGGGCGGCCGAGCTCGCGGGCCTTGGCCTCCTTGGAGCCGGCGTTGTCGCCGACGACGACCCAATCGGTCTTCTTGCTCACCGAGCCCGAGGCCTTGCCGCCGCGCTCGAGGATCGCCTCCTTGGCGGAGTCGCGGGAGTAGCGCTCGAGCGAGCCGGTGACGACGACCGTGACGCCCTCGAGGGTCTGCCGGATCGACTCGTCGCGCTCGTCCTCCATGCGCACGCCGTCGGCGGCCCACTGGTCGACGATGCCGCGGTGCCAGTCGTTGCCCTCGCCGTCGAACCACTCGCGCACCGAGGCGGCGATCGTCGGCCCGACGCCCTCGACGTCGGCGAGGGCGTCCACGTCGGCCTCGCGGATCGCGGCCATCGAGCCGAAGTGCTGCGCCAGGGCCCGTGCGGCCGTCGGCCCGACGTGCCGGATCGACAGCGCGACGAGCACCCGCCACAGCGGCTGCTGCTTGGCCTGCTGGAGGTTGTCGACGAGCTTGGCGCCGTTGGCCGACAGGACCCGACCGTCGTGGACGGCCTCCTCCGGGTCGGTCTTCTTCGCCGCCCGGGTGAAGAGCGGCACGCGGGCGACGTCCTGCGCGGTCAGGCCGAAGAGCCCGCCCTCGTCGGTGAGCACGCCGGAGTCGAGGAGCCCGACGGCGCCCTCCCAGCCGAGCGCCTCGATGTCGAAGGCGCCGCGCCCGGCGAGCGACGACAGCCGCTCGCGCAGCTGGCTGGGGCAGGTGCGCGAGTTGGGGCAGCGGATGTCCTTGTCGCCCTCCTTCTGCGGGGCGAGCTTCGTGCCGCAGGCCGGGCAGTGCGTCGGCATGACGAACTCGCGCTCGCTCCCGTCGCGCAGCTCGACGACCGGCCCGAGGATCTCGGGGATGACGTCGCCGGCCTTGCGCAGCACGACGGTGTCGCCGATGAGCACACCCTTGCGCTTGACCTCGTGGCCGTTGTGCAGCGTGGCCATCGAGACGGTCGACCCGGCGACGGTCACGGGCTCCATGACGCCGAAGGGGGTCACCCGCCCCGTGCGCCCGACGTTGACCTGGATGTCGAGGAGCGTGGTGTTGACCTCCTCGGGCGGGTACTTCCACGCGATGGCCCAGCGCGGGGCCCGCGAGGTCGACCCGAGCCGACGCTGCACGGCGATCTCGTCGACCTTGACGACGACGCCGTCGATCTCGTGGTCGTAGTCGTGGCGCTGCCGCTCGACGTCGGCGATGAAGTCGCGCACCTGCGTGATCGAGTCGAGCACGCGGTAGTGCGGCGAGGTCGGCAGCCCCCACGCGGCCATGAGCTCGTAGGCGTGGCTCTGGCTGTCGACGTCGAAGGCCTCGCGCCGCCCCATGCCGTGGACGAGCATGTGCAGCGAGCGGCGGGCTGTGACGCGGGGGTCCTTTTGTCGCAACGATCCCGCGGCGGAGTTGCGCGGGTTGGCGAAGGGGGCCTTGCCCGCCTCGACGAGGCCGGCGTTGAGCTCGGCGAAGTCCTCGAGCCGGAAGAAGACCTCCCCGCGGATCTCGACGAGGTCGGGCACGGGGTGCACGCTGTCGTCGAGCTGGGTCGGGATCCCCTCGATGGTGCGCACGTTGAGCGTGACGTCCTCGCCGGTGCGCCCGTCGCCGCGGGTCAGGGCCCGGGTGAGCTTGCCACCCTCGTAGAGCAGGTTGATCGCGACGCCGTCGATCTTCAGCTCGCACAGGTAGTGGAACCCGCTGACCTCGGTCTCGACGCGCTGCGCCCACGCGAGCAGGTCGTCGCCCTCGAAGGCGTTGTCGAGGCTGAGCATGCGCTCGAGGTGGTCGACCGCGGTGAAGTCGGTGGAGAAGATCGCCCCGCCCACCTGCTGCGTCGGCGACTCGGGAGTGCGAAGGGAGGGATGCGCCTCCTCGATCTCCTGCAGCCGACGGATGAGCCGGTCGTACTCGGCATCACCGATCGTCGGGGCGTCCTTGACGTGGTAGGCGAACTGCGCGGCCGTCGCCTGCTCGGCGAGGTCGGTCCACTCCTGACGCAGCTCGTCGGGCACGTCGGCGGGGGTCTCCGGCTGGACCTGCTCCGCGGACTCGTCCGTCTCGGGGATCTCGCTCACCGGACCATCCTGCCGCACGCCCCTGACACCTCTTCCCTCCACGCGGTAGACCGTGTTGGATGGGGCCACCCGAACCAGCATTCAGGAGTCGACGATGACGAATCTGGCGAGCAACCTCGTCACCACCGCCCAGGCCCACCCGGACAAGGTGGCCATCAAGCTCGACGATGCCGAGCTGACGTGGTCACAGCTGCACGGCCTCGCCGCCCAGGCGGCGGGCTCCCTTCGAGCTGCCGGCCTCGAGCCCGGCGACCGGGTCTCGCTGATCCTGCCCAACATCCCGGCCTTCCCCGTGCTCTTCTACGGCACCCTGCTCGCCGGTGGCGTCGTCGTGCCGATGAACCCCCTGCTCAAGGCCAACGAGATCGAGTACTTCTACACCGACTCCGGCGCGAAGTTCTCCTTCGTCTGGGGCGACTTCGCTGCGGAGGCGCAGGCCGGTGCCGAGGGCACCGACACCCAGGTCGTCGTCTCGGGCCCCGTCGGCCCGGCCGCCGACGCGCTGCCGGCCGGCGAGCCGATCACCACCCCCACCGAGCGTGCGGGCGACGACGACGCCGTCATCCTCTACACCTCCGGCACGACGGGACGGCCGAAGGGGGCTCAGCTCACCCACGACAACCTCAACCTCAACGCCCAGCGCTGCGCCGAGGACATCATCGGGATCCAGCCCGACGACGTCATCATGGGCTGCCTGCCGCTCTTCCACGTCTTCGGCCTGACCTGCGGGCTCAACGCCGCGGTCCGCCAGGGCGCGACCCTGACCCTCATCCCCCGCTTCGACCCGGGCAAGGCGCTCGAGGTCATCGCCCGCGACAAGGTGACGATCTTCGAGGGCGTGCCGACGATGTACGGCGCGATGCTCCACCACCCGGCGGTCTCCGAGACCGACACCTCGAGCCTGCGCACCTGCGTCTCGGGTGGTTCGTCCCTGCCCGGCGAGACCCTGCGCGAGTTCGAGGAGACCTTCAAGGTCAGCCTGCTCGAGGGCTACGGCCTGTCCGAGACCTCGCCGGTCGCCTCCTTCAACATGCTCGACCAGCCGACCAAGCCCGGCACGATCGGCCGCGCGATCCCCGGCTGCGAGATGAAGCTCATCGGCGAGGACGGCCAGGACGTCGGCCCCGGCGAGGGCGTCGGCGAGATCGCGATCCGCGGTGACAACGTCATGAAGGGCTACTGGAACAAGCCCGAGGCGACCGAGGCCGCGATCCCGGACGGCTGGTTCCGCACCGGCGACATCGCGAGCGTCGACGAGGACGGCTACTACACGATCGTCGACCGCAAGAAGGACCTCATCATCCGCGGCGGCATGAACATCTACCCGCGCGAGGTCGAGGAGGTGCTCTACACCCACCCCGACGTCCTCGAGTGCGCGGTCGTCTCCGTGCCGCACCCCGAGCTCGGCGAGGACGTCGGCGCCGCCGTCTCGCTGCGCGAGGGCGCCTCCGGTGACCTCGAGGAGATCAAGCAGTACGTCAAGGACCGCGTCGCGGCCTACAAGTACCCGCGGACCATCTGGGTGCTCGACGAGCTGCCCAAGGGCCCGACGGGCAAGATCCTCAAGCGCGAGATCCACGCCCCGCAGGCCTGACGCCCCCTCGTCCCTCGTCCCGCTGGCCGGGAAAACCGGAGATGACCGCGCAATTGCGCGGTCATCTCCGGTTTTCCCGGCCATTCGCGGTTTTCCCGGCCGGGGCGGGTGGCTCAGCCGGCGGCGAGGTCGGTGAGTGCCAAGGCAAGATCCGTCGTGGTCCGCACCGCTGCCACGGCGGACGAAGGGGGAGCCTCCGCCAGTCCGCACGCCGGCGTGACGACGACGTCCGCGAGCGAAGGGAGTGGGAGCCCGATCCGCTGCCACGCACCGACGAGCCGCTCCCGTGCCGTGCGCCAGTCGCCGCCGGTCGTCGGCACGGCGCCCGCCCACAGGATCACGCCCGCCTCGACGGCCTCGGCGATATGCTCCCAGCGGGCGCCGTCGAGCAGCGAGGTGTCGAGCGAGATGCCACGAGCACCGCTCTCCCGCACCAGCTGCACCGGCACGTCGCCGGCGCAGCAGTGCACGAGCGTCGTCCGCTCCCCTGCTGCGGCGAGCACCTCGCGCAGCCCGTCACGGACCTCCGAGCGGTCGACCGCGCGCAGCGTGCCGTAGCCCGAGGCGGTCGGCAGCCGCCCCTCGAGCACCGCCGGCAGCCCCGGCTCGTCGACCTGCACGATGATCTCGGCACCGGGCACGAGGCGCTCGACGTCGGCGATGTGCGCACGCAGCCCCTCGGCGAGCGACCCGACGAGGTCGCGCCGCGCACCGTGGTCGGCGACCGCCCGCTCACCGCGCGGCAGCTCGATGGTCCCACCGAGCGTCCACGGCCCGGTCACCTGGACCTTGAGCGGGCCGGACCAGCCGTCGTAGGCCTCGGCGAGCTCGTCGAGGTCCTCGCGCAGGAGGGCACGGGCCCTCCCTTCGTCGTGGCCGGGACGACCCGCGAAGCGCCACCCGTAGGGCTGGGTCTCGACGTGCAGACCCTCGAGCAGGGCCGCAGCCCGGCCGACCATGTCGGCGCCGACGCCACGTGCCGGCAGCTCGGGCAGGTGCGGGATGCCGTCACCGAGCAGGTCGCGGACGGCGACGACGGCCTCGCGCGATCGCGTGCCGGGCCACGACCCGACACCGGACGCCCGGGTCACGCGCTCGTCCTCGCGGCGCGCCCGGCGCGGGCGATGGTGCCCGAGCCGACGACGCGGGTGCCGGCGTAGAGGACGATCGACTGGCCGGGGGCGGCGCCGCGCACGGCCTCGTCGAGACGGACCACGAGACGCAGACCCCCTTCGGCAGCAGCGTCGGGCACGACCTCGGCAGTGGCGGGGATCTCCTCGCCGTGGGCCCGGATCTGCGCACCGAGCCGGTGCCGCCCGCAGGCCGCCGGGCCGCACCAGCGCACGTGGTCGGCCTCGATCTCGTCGGTGCCGAGCAGGTCCGAGGTGCCGATGAAGACCCGGTTGGACGCCGCCTCGACCCGCGTGACGTAGCGCGGCTGCCCGTCGAGGTCGGACCGGTCCAGGCCCAGCCCGCGGCGCTGGCCGACGGTGAACCCGTAGGCACCGCGGTGCTCGCCGACGACCTCGCCGGAGCCCTCGTCGACGATCTCGCCCGGCTGCTCGCCGAGCCGCTGGGTCAGCCAGCCGCGGGTGTCGCCGTCGGAGATGAAGCAGATGTCGTGGCTGTCGGGCTTCTTGGCCACGGCGAAGCCGCGCGCGGCGGCCTCCTCGCGGATCTGCGGCTTCGTCGTGTCGCCGAGGGGGAAGAAGGCGCGCGCCAGCTGCTCCTCGTCGAGCACCCCGAGGACGTAGGACTGGTCCTTGGCGGAGTCGACGGCGCGGTGCAGCTCGCGGCCGTGGGGCCCGTCGACGATCTGTGCGTAGTGCCCCGTCGCCACGGCGTCGAAGCCGAGCGCCAGCGCCTTGTCGAGGAGCGCGGCGAACTTGATCTTCTCGTTGCAGCGCAGGCAGGGGTTGGGCGTGCGGCCGGCCTCGTACTCCGCCACGAAGTCGTCGACGACGTCCCGGGCGAAGGGGGTGGCCATGTCCCAGACGTAGAAGGGGATGCCGAGCCGATCGGCGACCCGGCGCGCGTCACCGGCGTCCTCGATGGTGCAGCAGCCGCGGGCGCCCTCGCGCAGGGTCTTGGCGTTCTTGGCCAGGGCGAGGTGGACCCCGACGACGTCGTGGCCGGCCTCGATCATCCGGGAGGCGGCGACCGCTGAGTCGACGCCTCCGCTCATCGCGGCGACGACGCGCATCAGGCGGCCCCGCTGGCCCGTCGCGCGCGGGCGATGGCCTCGGGCAGGGCGGCGAGCACGGCGTCGACGTCGGCCTCGGTGGAGGTCCAGCCGAAGGACACGCGCAGGGAGCCGCGCGCCTCCTCCTCGGAGCGCCCCATCGCGAGGACGACGTGCGAGGGCTGCGGGATGCCGGCCTGGCAGGCCGAGCCGGTCGAGACCGCGACGCCGGCGGCGTCGAGCAGGTAGAGCATGGAGTCGCCCTCGCAGCCCGGGATGGTGATGTGCGCATTGCCCGGCAGGCGGGTCGTCACGTCGCCGGGCTCCCAGCAGCCGGTGACCCGGATGCCGAGGTCGAGCGCCTGGGTGCCGGCGAGGAAGCGGTCGCGCAGGGCGCCGACGCGGGCGGCCTCGGCCTCGCGCTGCTCGACGGCCTCGGTGAGGGCGACCGCGAAGCCCCGGATGGCCGGCACGTCGAGGGTGCCCGAGCGCACGCCGCGCTCCTGCCCGCCGCCGTGGCTCAGGGCGACGAGCCGGGCGTCGCGCTTGGCGACGAGCGCCCCGATGCCGAGCGGCCCGCCGAACTTGTGCGCGCTGACGCTCATCAGGTCGATGCCGCTCGCGGCGAAGTCGACGGGAAGGTGGCCAGCGGCCTGGACCGCGTCGCTGTGGAAGGCCAGCCCGTGCTCGTGGGCGATGGCCGCCATCGTGGTGACGTCCTGGACGGTGCCGACCTCGTTGTTGGCCCACATGACGGAGACGAGCCCGACGCTCGCGGGGTCCTCCTCGATCGCGGCACGCACGGCATCGGGCTGGACGGTGCCGCACTCCCCCGGCGCCACGAAGGTCGCATGAGCGCCCTCGTGCTCGACCGCGTGGTCGACGACGTCGAGGACCGCGTGGTGCTCGACACCGCTCACGACGACCCGATGACGAAGGGGGTCCGCCGCCCGTGCCGCACGGAGCGAGCCGGTGATGGCGAGGTTGTCGGCCTCGGTCCCGCCGGAGGTGAAGACGATCTCGCTCGGTCGCGCGCCGAGGGCGGCGGCGATGCGCTCGCGCGACTCCTCGACGACCCGGCGTGCGTCGCGGCCGGGGCCGTGGAGGCTGGAGGCGTTGCCGGTGAGCGCGAGCTGCTCGACCATCGCCTCCCGGGCAGCGGGAGTCATCGGCGTGGTCGCCGCGTGGTCGAGGTAGGTGGTCATCGGATGAAGTCTACGAGCCGACGGTCGGGTCGGGCCGCCCCGTCGTCACTGTGCCGACCGATGGTTGTGTGTTGAACCGGTAGTCCTGGGCGCCGGCGCTCGCTGAGGAGCGTCGCCGGCGCCCAGGGCTACCAGTTGCACACACCCCGCGGGACGACGAGGTGCGACGTCGCGCCGCCGCCGTCGAAGTAGGCGACCGAGCGCACGAGAGAGCCGGCGGCGCCGATGGGCAGCAGCTGACCAACCTCACCCCAGACACCGGGCAGCCAGTCGGGCCCGTTGGCCAGACCGGAGAGCGGGGGCGAAGGGGGCCGGCCTGGTCCGCGAGGACGTCACCGCCGTGCAGTTCCAGATGGGCCTGGCCGTCACCACCCGCCCCCTGCCGGCGGCCGCCCACGCCCTCGTGCCCGATGTCGGCGGCTGGCTCGTCGAGGTCTACCTGCGCGGCCTGCGCCCGGACTGACGTCGCGGAATGCCTACGCCGGAAGCTCGGGCGGGTTCATGCAGACCCGGCAGCGCATCGGCACCTCGGTCGGCATCGCCGTCATCACGTCGGCGACCTTCGCCGTCGTCGGCGCCACCGGCAGCCGGCCCGCCGCCCTGAGCACCGGCTTCGGCCTCATCGGCGTGGTCATGCTCGTCGCACTCGTCGTCGCCGTCCGCGACCGGCGCGAGGTCGAGGTCACCCCACCGGCCTGAGTCACTCGGACACCTGGCGGCCTTGCTGTCACCCGGTTGCCCGGAGAAGGGGGACCAAGTGACACCAACGCCGCCGGGCCGGGGATCCCAGCGTCAGTGCGCCTGGTGCTCCATCGAGTCACAGGTCCGCTCGCGCAGGCCCACGGTCTCGAGCTGGATCGTCGCGTGGTCGAAGGAGACGGGGAAGTGCTCGCGCAGGCACTGCCGGATCTCCTCGAGGATCCGCGGCGCGTGCCCCGACTCGAAGCACCCGTCATCGATGACGACGTGCGCGGAGATGACCGGCAGGCCGGTGCCGATCATCGAGGCGTGCAGGTCGTGCACCGCGCGCACGTGGTCGAGCTCGAGGACGTGGGCGCGCACGACGTCGAGGTCGACCTCTCGCGGGGCGAACTCCATGAGTACCCGGGTCGCCTCCCGCAACAGGCCGACCGCCCGCGGGACGATGAGCGCGGCGATGAAGAGCCCGGTGATGGTGTCGGCCCGGCTGAACCCGGTCGTCGTGATGACGATCGCCGCGACGATGACCCCGAGCGAGCCGAGCGCGTCGACCACGACTTCGAGGAAGGCCGCGCGCATGTTGAGGTTGGCTCCGCGCCCGGAGGCGAGGACAGCCATGGCGACGAGGTTGGCGAGCAGCCCGAGCACGCCGAAGACGAGCAGCTGCGGCCCCGGCACCTCGGTCGGCTCGACGAGGCGGCGCACCCCCTCGATCGCGGCGTAGAGCCCGACGACGATGAGCAGGCAGGCCTGGCCGAGCGCCGCGATGACCTCGATCCGCGCGAAGCCCCAGGTGCGTCGGCTGCTCGGGGGCCGCAGCATCATCGCCGCGGCGACGAGGGCGACGAGCAGCCCGGCCGAGTCGGCGAGAGCGTGCGCGGTGTCGGTGAGCAGGGCGAGGCTGCCGGTGACGAGCGCCCCCACCGCCTGGGCCACGACGACGAGCGCCGTGATCACGAAGGCGATGGCCAGGCGGTTGCGCAGCCCGCGATCGGCACTGCCGGCACCGCCGGCGGCCGGCGCGTGCGTGTGGGAGTGCCCGCCGCTCACGCCGCCTCCTCCGCCAGCGCCTCGGCGCAGCGCAGCAGCTCGCGCAGACCCTCCGGATGACGAAAGGAGAACCAGCTGGCCCTCCCTTCGGCCCGGACCTGCACGAGACCTGCATCGCGCAGGCAGGCCAGGTGCACGCTCACCGTGGACTGCGCCAGCCCCATGTGGTCGACGAGGTCGCGCACCCGGTGCTCGCCGCTGCGCAGGTGCTCGAGCAGCGCCAGCCGAGTCGGCTCGGACAGCGCGTGGAAGACCAGCGCCAGCTCATTCATCGCCATATGACGATGTTATACCCAGCAAGCGATCATCCGCCCCGAGGGTCATCAGGTGGTCACGTCGTGCTGCATCCTCGCGGCCATGCCGCACGAGTCGACCACCAGACGCCGACGGCCCGCCACGCGCGAGCGTGACGGGCCGTCGGGACGTGTCGGCCTACTGGCGACGTCACATATTCGAACTGCACGAATAGCTCGTGCTCGCGAGCATCCGAGGCCGTTAAGCCCTGCCAGTTCCGCTCCCCACGAGTCCAGTGACCGCGAGGCCGAAGTAGGTCATGCCAGCCGCCACACGGCCGACCACTCGAGGCCGTCGCTGGACCCGCCGCAGTCACCGAGACCCTCCCTCATTGTCGACACCTCATCTTCTTCGCTCCGGTCGATGGTGCGGTACATCGTTGCTCGGTGGTCAATGAGACGCCTTTCCCCGCTCATGATCGAGCGACTCTCCCTGGCTGCAGGTAGGTGTCGCGGTCTGAACCGAGAGGGGTGCGCCCGGTCGGGGCCGTTTGGATCGCTGCCGCTACGTCAGAGTCCGAAGGCTCCGCCGCTGACGAGGATCACGATGCCGAGGCCGATGAGAACGATGGGGAAGAGGATGTGCTCCCAGCGTTCGAGCACTTCGGCGATCGGGGGGCGGGTGGCGACGAACTTCGCCAGGGCCACCAGGACCGCGACGAGCGCGAGGAAGACGATGCAGTAGGCGACTACTGCGAGAGGTTCCACGCTGAGGAAGACAGGGGTGTAGACGCCGATGTTGTCGCCGCCGTTGGCAAGGGTGACGCCTGCGACTGTCCACACGCCGACCTTCTTGCCGGCAACCTTGGCCTCGTCGTCATCGTCGTCATCGTCTCCGCGCCAGGCCTGCCATGCGGCCCAGAGGCCGAGGCCCAGAGGAATGAGACCGAAGTACGGGATGGCTGCCGAGGGCAGGAATGCTCCGGCGCCGATGGTCACCAGGACCGCGGCACCGAGGATGCCGGCGAACCCGAGGTACTGGCCGGCCAGAATGCGGGCGGTAGTGCCGCGCTGGCCTGCCCCTCGCGCGAAGAAGAGGGAGAGCACGATGATGTCGTCGATGTTGGTCGCTGCGAACAGGCCCATCGCCTGCAAGACCGAGGTGAGGATCATGCGCCCTCCCCAGCTGCGTCGCATCCGGGAAGCGAGCAGGCGGGATCGATGCACGGGGCGTCTTCGTCCACTGCCAGGGTGGCATCGACCAGTGCCGTCAGCGCCTGCGCCAGGTGCGAATCGGCGATCTCATATCGTGTCCGACGACCCTCGGGCTCGGAGACGACGATCCCGCAATCGCGCAGGCATGCCAGGTGGTTGGACACGTTCGGGCGTGTCAGGTCCAGATCTCGGGCCAGTTCCGCCGGGTAAGCGGGATGGTCGAGCAGGGTCCAGATGATCCGGGATCGAGTGGGGTCGGCCAGTGCACGACCCAGGCGGTTCATCACGTCGAGACGCGAAGCAATAATCAGCATGCACTGAACTATACAGCGCGCACTGAACACTCGGTCGCAGGCGTCAGCCTAGCTAGGGCGACTCCCTGGTCGGACCATAAGTCAGCCAGTTCGCTCCGGCCTGCTCCGCCCACAGTTGAGCCGTGTTGGGGTGAATCCCCAGAATGCTCGCGATGACCGCGGGCGGCACACTGGCAACATTTCGTATTCGAAGAGCGCGAGTAGGTCGCGAATGGCTAGCAAATTGGGTACCTCAAGCCTCTTGGCTCAGGTCCGTTGCCAGGGCATCGACCCGGGAAGTGATGTCGTCGCGGATCAGTGCCATGCGCTCGTGGCCCTCGACGCCTCGAGTGGAGGGTTCATCGGTGATCCACCGGTCGATCTGGGCATTGCCCGGATGGTCGATGTGTGCCTCTTCGCCGAGGATGATGACGCGGTCGACGGTGTCGAGCAGGGCAGGGTCGATGGGCTTGGGGTGCTCACCGGTGACGCTGGCCCCGACCTCTTCGAGCGAGGCGACGGACGCTGCGTTGAGCATGCCGCCGGGGCGGGTGCCGGCGGAGTACACGTCGACGGCTTCGCCGTGGCGCTGGCGCATGAGGGCGGCAGCCATCTGGGACTTGCCGCCGTTCTTGACGCATACGAAGAGCACGGATGGGCGCGCGCTCACGAGCTGGCCTCAACTTGCTCGATGCCGAGGGAGTCGAGGAGTTCGCCGACTCGCGCTCGGATGTTGTCGCGGATCGGGCGCACCGCTTCGACGCCCTGCCCGGCTGGGTCATCGAGCGTCCAGTCCTCGTAGCGCTTGCCGGGGAAGATCGGGCAGGTGTCACCGCAGCCCATCGTGATGACGACGTCGGAGGCCTCGACGGCTTCGGTCGTGAGGATCTTGGGCGTCTCCGCAGACAGGTCGATGCCCTCCTCGAGCATCGCTTCTCGGACGGCAGGGTTGATCGTGTCGGCGGGTGCCGATCCGGCCAAACGCACCTCGACAGCGCCGCCAGAGAGAGTGCGCGTGTAGGCGGCGGCCATCTGGGAGCGGCCGGCGTTGTGTACGCAGACGTAGAGGACTGAGAGTTGGTCGGTCATGTGGGCTCCAGAGGGTGGGAGAGGTCAGGCGAGGACGTCACGAAGGAGGCGGGTCACCCGCTGTTGGATGTCATCCCGGATGTCCCGCACGACGTCGAGTGGTTGGCCGTCGGGGTCGGCGACGTCCCAGTCCTCGTAGCGCTTGCCGGGAAAGACCGGGCAGGCGTCGCCGCAGCCCATGGTGACGATGACGTCTGCTGCCTGGACGGCGCTGTGGGTCAATGGCTTCGGGTATGGCGCGCTGAGCGGGATGCCACGCTCAGCCAGGGCGTCGAGGACGGTGGGGTTGACCGTGTCCACGGGTTCGGACCCGGCCGAGCGCACATGGACCTTGCGGGCAGACAGGTGCTCGGTCAGGGCGGCCGCCATCTGGGACCGCCCGGCGTTGTGCACGCAGACGAAGAGGATCTCGGGGACTTGCTTGGCGACTCTCCCTTCGGCCTGGGCCACGGTCATGAGCTGCTCGCGTGCCTGCTTCGCGACGAAGATCGGCAGGTACTGCGTGATCGTGGCGCGGGGCTCGAGCAGGGCGCGGGCCTCGTGCACGACGGTGGCGATGGTCTCGGGTGAGAAGACCCCGTCGTAGGCGTAGGTCAGGTCGTCGATGAGTCGGTCGTACGTGTCGGGCGTGTGGGGTGCGGTGCTCATGTGCGGTCCTCTGCTGGGATGCGAGATGGTGCCACGGCTGACGAAGGGTGGGGGAAGCGTCGACGCAGGCCGAGGCTGACGTAGACGAGGCCGACGAGGACCGGCACCTCGATGAGAGGTCCGACGACGCCTGCGAGGGCCTGGCCGGAGGTGACGCCGAAGGTCGCGATGGCGACGGCGATGGCCAGCTCGAAGTTGTTGCCCGCCGCGGTGAAGGCGAGCGTGGTGGTGCGTTCGTAGGTCATCCCGAGTACGCGACCGGTGAGGTATCCGGCGCCCCACATCAGGGCGAAGTAGGCCAGGAGGGGCACCGCGATGCGGGCGACGTCCAGTGGGCGCGAGGTGATGGCGTCGCCCTGCAGGGCGAAGAGGACGACGATGGTGAAGAGCAGGCCGTAGAGCGCCCACGGGCCGATCTTCGGCAGGAAGGTGCCCTCGTATGCCTGCCGGCCCCAGCGCCGCTCGCCGATGCGCCGGGAGAGGTATCCGGCGAGCAGGGGGACCCCGAGGAAGATCAGGACCGACACGGCGATCTGGCCGAACGAGACGTCCAGCGCGCTTTGCTCCAGACCCAACCAGCCAGGCAGCACCGACAGGTAGAACCACCCGAGGCCCGCAAAGGCGATGACCTGGAAGATCGAGTTGAGCGCGACGAGCACGGCAGCCGCTTCACGGTCGCCGCAGGCCAGGTCGTTCCAGATGATCACCATGGCGATGCACCGGGCGAGGCCCACGATGATCAGACCGGTCCGGTACTCCGGCAGGTCGGGCAGGAAGGCCCACGCCAGGGCGAACATCAGCGCCGGCCCGACAATCCAGTTGAGCACGAGGGAGGACCCGAGCAGGCTGCGGTCACGGGTGACCGAATCAAGGCGGTCGTACCTGACCTTGGCCAGCGGCGGGTACATCATGACGAGCAGGCCGAGGGCGATCGGCAGCGAGATGCCATGCAGCTGCACAGCGTCCAGCGCGGACCCCAGACCAGGCACCCCACGACCGAGCATGAGCCCGGCGACCATGGCGATGCCGATCCACACGGGCAGGTAACGATCCAGCATCGCCAGGCGCGCGGGCGCGCGCTCGGTGGCCACCTCAGACATCGTCACGCCCGGCTCCCCTGCGGGGCGCAGCACGGCGAGGACTGCTCGAGGACGGGCAGGGACGCGGTGGCCGGCTGCGCATTCGCCGGGTTGTCGTCCTTGACGACGTAGACCTCCCACGGAGCGCCGGCCGGGTCGTGGACCCACACCTTGTCCTGGAGCGCATAGCAGCACGTCGTGTCGTCCTCGTCGAAGGTCGCCAGCCCGCCATCCGCGAGCCGTGCGCGCGCCTCGCTGACCTGCTCGGCGCCGTCAACCTCGACACCGAGGTGGTTCAGCGCACCGCGCGGCCCACTCTCGCGGGTCGCCTCGTCGGTCTCGATGAGCACGAGCTTCAGCGGCGGCTCGGTGATCGCGAAGTTGGCGTAGCCGGGCCGGCGCTTGTGCGGCTCGACACCGAAGAGCGTGGAGTAGAAGGCGATGGACGCCTCGAGGTCGACGACATTGAGAGCGATCTGAACGCGGCTCACGTGGGGTTCCTCCATCGGGTCATATCGACGTGTGTCGATATGCCAACCTTGGCACTGCGCATCGACGCATGTCAATATGGGGCCATGTCGATCGCCCCCTCTACCGACGGACGCACCCTCCTCAGCCAGGCGGTGGAGCGGTGCTGCGCCACCGAGGGGAGCGCACCAATCTCGCGCGAGGACGCCGAGGTGGTGGCCCGGCTGCTCAAGGCGGTGGCCGATCCTGTCCGACTGCAGATCCTGGGCATCGTGCGCTGCTCTCCCGATCAGGAGGTGTGCGCCTGCGACCTACCGGAGCCCCTCGGCCTGGCCCAGCCGACCGTGAGTCACCATCTCAAGGTGCTCGTCGACGCCGGCCTGCTGGCTCGCGAACGTCGAGGACAATGGGCATGGTTCACCCTCGTCCCCGACCGGCTCGCGCTCGCCCGCCAGGTCCTCGAGGTCTGAGCCACTCGGCTCGGGAGCGAGCGACCGACCCCGGGCACGACGACGGACGCCCCGTCACGAGGTTGCGTGACGGGGCGTGCCGGTGCGGGTCTCAACTGACCGAGACGTGCACGTGGTCGAAGTGGTTCTGCGTCGGGTCGCCGCGGTCCTCCATCGGCTTCCAGCTGCCGCCGGGCATCCAGATGCGCTGCTGCCAGATGATGTACTTGATGTTGAGCGAGCCGGCGTTGGACTGCAGCCAGGCCGCGACCTGGTCGCCGCGGGCACCGGTGACCATGATGTCGACCGCATTGCCGGAGCCGTGGTCGCCCGGGTCGCCAGCGCGGTAGCCGCCGATGTTGGTCATGTCGGGGAACTGCGTGCGCACGGCCGAGTAGACCTTCTGCGCATTGGCACCCAGACCCAGGGCGGCAGCCTGCGACGCGAAGTTGTCGGTCGCGGGGGCGGCGGCCGTCGAGCTGTTCGTCGAGCTGGTCGTCGACTCGGCCTGCGGGGCCTCGGCCGTCTGCTCCTGCTCGTCGGCCGGCTCCTGCTCCTGCTGCGCCGGAGCCTCGGTCTCCTCCTCCGTCTGCTCGACGGCCTCGGGCTTCGGCGTGGGCTTGGGCTTCGGCTTCGGCTTCGGCTTCGGCTTCACGACCGGCTCGACGGCGAGGGCACCCGCGCCGTCGTGGACGTCCGCGGCCTGCTTGCCGTCGGGCGCGGTGATCGCTGCCGCGACCCGGGCGGACGAGCGCGAGGCGCTGCCGTCACCGGTGCGGTCGGAGAAGAGGTCCTCGACGCTCGTCTGGGCCGTGGCCACGCTGTCGGCGACCGGCGCGGGGTTGCCCTCGGCCTGGCTCGGGGCGATGACGAAGGCACCGGACCCGAGGACGATGCCGACGCCGGCAACGGACTTGGCGACGGTGCGGGCACCGTGGGAGCCGACCGACGACGGCAGGCTGCCCAGGCGGGACAGGGGGCTGGGGCGTCGGCTGCCGTGGCGACCGACGTAACGGGGGGAGCTCACGCGGGACCTCGTGGGTGGAAAACAGGGGAACGGGCCTCACGGCCGCGACCCACCATAGCCACAACCTCGCCCGGAAGTCACGTTTTGGTAAAGGGATGTGAAGAGGCTCTCCCCCAAGGCTGCTCGGCACGACGAAGGGGGCACGCACCGAGTTGGTGCGTGCCCCCCTTCGTGGCTCGCTGGCGCTCGCACCTCAGTGCAAGCCTTCGTCAGGGATGACCGGAGGTCACTTGCCCTTGACGGCCTCCGTGGCCTGGGGCAGGACGGTGAAGAGGTCACCGACGACTCCGAAGTCGACGAGCTCGAAGATCGGGGCCTCCTCGTCCTTGTTGATCGCGACGATCGTCTTGGAGGTCTGCATGCCGGCGCGGTGCTGGATCGCACCCGAGATGCCCGCCGCGACGTAGAGCTGCGGCGAGACCTGCTTGCCGGTCTGGCCGACCTGCGAGGAGTGCGGGTACCAGCCGGCGTCGACCGCGGCGCGCGAGGCACCGACAGCGGCACCGAGGGCGTCCGCGAAGGTCTCGACCGGGGAGAAGTCGCCACCGGTGCCGCGACCACCGGAGACGACGATCGCCGCCTCGGTGAGCTCGGGACGGCCGGAGGCCTTCTTCGGCTCGGACGCGGTGACCTTGGCGGCCTTGGCGTCGTCGGAGATGCTCACGGAGAGCTCCTCGAAGGCACCCGCGCCATTGGCCTGCTCCGGCGCAGCGGAGTTGGGCTTGACGCAGATGATCGGCGTGCCCTTGGTGACCTTGGCCTGGACCGTGTAGCTGCCGGCGAAGACGGACTGGGTCGTGACCGGCCCCTCCTGCACGTCGACGGCGTCGGTGATCAGACCGGAGTCGGTCTTGACCGCGAGGCGGGCACCGATCTCCTTGCCGGCGGCATTGCTCGGGATGAGCACGGCGGCGGGGGACGTCGACTGCACGAGCTGCGCGAGGACCTCGGCCTGGGGGGCGACGAGGTGCTCGAGGGCGGCCGGGTCGGAGACGGCGTAGATCTTCTCGGCGCCGTAGCGCGCGAGGAGGTCCTTGGCGGTCTCGGCGCCGGGGCCGATGAAGACGGCGGAGGGCTCACCCAGGCGGCGGGCGATGGTCAGCATCTCCGCGGCGGGCTTCTTCACCTCACCGTTTGCGTGGTCGACGAGGACGAGGACTTCAGCCATGTCTGTTGCTCCTTGGTGTCCGGGTCGTCGCTCAGACGAACTTGTTGGTGGTCAGGAACTCGGCGAGCTTGGTGCCGCCGTCACCCTCGTCGGTGACGATCGTGCCCTGCTCACGCGGCGGACGCTTGGTCGTCGCCTCGACAGCGGTCGCGGCGTTGGCCAGACCGACCTGGCCGGCGTCGATGCCGAGGTCGGAGAGGCTCCACTCCTCGACCGGCTTCTTCTTGGCGGCCATGATCCCCTTGAAGGAGGGGTAGCGCGGCTCGTTGATCTGGTCGGTGACCGAGATCAGCGCCGGGAGGGAGGCCTCGACGGTCTCGCTCGCGGTGTCGCCGTCACGACGCATCTTGGCGACGCCGCCGTCGACGGTCAGCTCGGAGGCGTAGGTGACCTGCGGCAGCCCGAGGCGCTCGGCGAGCATCGCGGGGACGACACCCATGGTGCCGTCGGTCGAAGCCATGCCGGTGAGCACGATGTCGGGGGTGCCGATCTTCTTGATCGCCTCGGCGAGGACGAGCGAGGTGGCAAGGGCGTCCGAGCCGGCGATCGCGTCGTCGGAGACGTGCACGCCCTTGTCGGCACCCATCTGGAGCGACTTCTTGACGGCCTCGGCGGCGTCGGCGGGACCGATGGTCAGCACGGTCACCTCGCCCTCACCGGCCTCGACGATCTGGAGGGCCTGCTCGACGGCGTACTCGTCGAGCTCGGACAGCAGGCCGTCCACGCCTTCGCGGTCGGTCGTGTTGTCCTCGTTGAATCCGCGGTCGGACTGTGCGTCCGGAACATACTTCACGCAGACGACGATGTTCATCGGCGAATCGTCCTCTTCCTGGGTGAGGGGGCTGGGTACCGGGCGATCCTCTCAGCAGTCGCGCCGGTTGGGCCCGAACTGTGGGAAGGCTCCCAGTCCGCTCACGCTATCCAGCGCGACCCCAGACCTCCAACGCGGGTGAGGGTGCCCTTCACCACACCCGGCTCAGGGCGTCTCGTCCGCGACATTGGCGAGCACGTGGAAGGAAGGCTCCTCGTAGGGGTGGGCGGCGCGAAGCGCCGCGACCACCACTGCTCTTCGCGATCGCGGGAGGGCGACCTCCACCCGGTCCTCGACGACCCGCTCCGACCGACCGACCTCGCCGATCGTCGGGTTGGCCGATCCCACGGGACGGAACCTCCCTTCGCCACGCTGGACGAAGGCGCACTCGCGGTAGTCCCCCACCGCCCCCGCGCCGGCGGCGAAGAGCGCCGCCAGCACCTCGTCGGTGTGGGTGGCCGGGATGTGCGCCACGAGGACGTCGAGCGGCTCGCGGGTGCTCACGTCACCACCCCGCCGGCAGGTCGAGGTCGTCGTCGGTCACGGGCACGGGCTGGCGGTGCTTGAGGACGCGGGCCGGCACCCCACCGATGACGGCGAAGGGGGGATGGCTGCCCCGGACGACGGCACCGGCCCCGACGACCGTGTGGGCGCCGATGTCGGTGCCGCGGGTGATGACGCACTTGGTCGCAACCCACACGTCGTCGCCGATGCGCACCGGGGACTTGATGATCCCCTGGTCCTTGATCGGGGTCTCGAGGTCCTCGGTGCGGTGGTCGAAGTCGCACACGTAGACGTCGTCGGCGAAGAGGCAGGCCTCGCCGATCTCGATGTCGAGCCAGGTGTTGACGGTGTTGCGGATCCCGATGACCGTCTTGGCGCCGATGCGCAGGGTGCCCTCGTGCGCCCGCAGCGCCGAGCCACCACCGATGTGCGTGTAGGCGCCCACGACGAGCCGCCCGGTGCCCGGTGTCACCTGGAACTGGACACCGGGACCGATGAAGCAGGGCCCCTCGAAGACCAGCCCGGGCGTGCGGGCCCGGGCCCGCACCATGCGCAGGTAGCCGAGCACGTGGTGGTGGCTCCAGGCGCGGTTGGCGACGACCCACCGGGCCCAGTGCCACCAGGTGAGGCGCTGCGCCGACATCAGACGGCCCCCGTCACCGCAGGGGCTTGGTGCCGGTCACGCCGACGTTGTAGAAGAAGCGCTGCGGCACGACGCGGCCGAGGACTGCGTCGACCTTCATGAGGTTCTTCCACGTGCCGTAGGCGAACTTCGCCCACCCGAAGCCGAGGGCGTCCTCGGCCACGGCGTACTCGAAGGTGCGGATCGGCCACCCGGCGAACGCGGAGGTCAGCTCCTCCGTGGCCGTGCCGACGTGCTCGGCCCCGGCGTGGCGGGCCATCGCGGCCAACGCAGCGGGGTCGAAGGTGTGCAGATCGACGACGGCCTCGAGGGCGGCCGCCCGTGAGGACTCGTCGAGCTCGGCCTGCGCACGAGCCCACTTGCGGCGCAGGGGCGGCAGCTTGGTCACCCGCGTCGCCGTCTCCCACGTCGCCCGCGAGATGTGCCGCGCGTACCAGTGCCCGATCGTCGTCGGCTCACCGGCGATGACGAAGCGCCCGCCCGGCTTGAGGACGCGCACCACCTCGCGCAGCGCACCCTCGACGTCAGGGATGTGGTGGATCACGGCATGGCCGACGACGAGGTCGAAGGTGTCGTCGTCGTAGGGCAGCGACTCCGCGTCGGCGACCTGCCCCTCGATCTCGAAGCCGAGCCGCTGGGCATTGGCCTTGGCCGCCTCGACCATGCCCGGCGACAGGTCGGAGACGTGGACCTCGTCGACGAGGCCGGCGAGCTTGAGGTTGAGCGAGAAGAAGCCGGTGCCGGCGCCGAGCTCGAGCGTACGACCGAAGGGCAGCGACTCACCGGGGCGACGCGTCGACTCGAGCACGTGGAGGAAGCGGTCGCGCACGACGGAGGTGCAGCGGTCGTCGAAGCTGATCGACCACTTCTCGTCGTAGGTCTGCGCCTCCCAGTCGTGGTAGAGCACCTGGGCGAGCTTGTTGTCCGCCCAGGCCGCCTCGACCTGCTCCGCGCTCGCGGCGCCGGCCCCGCCCATCAGTTGCCCTCGAAGGTGGCCTTGCCGGGGCCGTTGTCGACGAAGCTGCGCATGCCGGACTTCTGGTCCTGCGTGGCGAAGAGCGCGGAGAAGAGCTGCGCCTCGATCTCCAGACCGGTGTCTAGGCTGGTCTCCAGCCCCTTGTCGACGGCCTCCTTGGCCGCGCGCAGGGCCTGCGTCGGCCCGGTGACGAAGGGGGTGACGAGCGCCTTGGCCGTGTCGAGGACCTCCGCAGCCGGCACGACCCGGTCGGCGAGACCGATCTCGAGGGCCTCGGTGGCGTCGACCATCCGGCCGCTGAAGATCAGCTCCTTGGCCTTGGCCGGGCCGACGAGTCGCGGCAGCCGCTGGGTGCCACCGGCGCCGGGGATGATGCCCAGGGTGATCTCGGGCAGGCCGAGCTTGGCGTTGTCGGCGACGACCCGGAAGTCGCAGCACAGCGCCGTCTCGAGGCCGCCACCGAGCGCGAAGCCGGTGATCGCGGCAACGGTCGGCTTCGGGATCGAGGCCAGGGCGCGGGAGAAGCGCTGGAGCAGACGCACGTGGGCGGCCATGTCCGTGTAGGACATCTCGGCCATCTCCTTGACGTCGGCGCCGGCGGCGAAGACGCGCTCGCCGCCCCAGACGATGACCGCCTTGACGTCGTCGCGGGTCGCGGCCTCGTCGGCGACGGCGACGAGCTGGCGCTGCATCTCGGCGTCGAGCGCGTTCATCTTCGGGCGGTCGAGGACGATCGTGCCGATGCCGTCGGCGACCTCGAGTCGGACGAGCTGGCTCATGCCTGCGGCTCCTGGCCCGGCTGGTCACCCTCGACGGCGTCCTCGAGCTCCTGGCCGGTGGCGCGCTGGTGCCACAGCTGGACGCCCTGCAGGACGAGCGGCAGGGCCAGGCCGAGCAGACCGCGCACGTCGGCGCCGCGCGGCAGGATGTGCTCGCTGGTCACGAGCAGGGTGTCGCCGGCGACGGCCGCCTTGACGAGGTTGAAGGCGACGTTGAGGTCGTTGCTGACCTGCAGGCGCTCCATCGGGTCGGTCGGCACCGGGTCCTCGAGGGCCCACTGGCCGAAGACGCGCAGCACGTTGGACTCGTCGTCCGCGGCGCGCACGAACATCTGCTGCTCGGAGAAGGTGAAGGCGACATCGCCCTCGTCGTCGATGCGCGGCTCGAGGCCGAGCTCGCGCAGGGCCTCCTCGATGCGGTCGCGCAGTGGGGCCTCGGGCTCGGGCTGGTCGCCATCGGGGGTCGGGGTGGTGCCGAAGTTGGGAAGGGCGGTGGGATCGCTCATGACCTCAACGTACCGACTGCTTACCCTGTGAGCCATGTCGACCACCACAGCCCAGCCGCTCCCCGACCGGCCCGCACCCGGCGTGCGTCCCGTCGACGGCGGCGTCACGGTGGCCGTGCCGGCGGCCTCCGCGAGCGCCGTCTGGCTGTGCCTCTTCGACGACGAAGGGGAGGAATCTCGCGTCTCCCTGCCCGCCGCCGGCGAGGGCTGGTGGGGCGGCTTCGTCCCCGACGTGCACCCCGGCGCCCGCTACGGGCTGCGGGTCGACGGCCCGTGGGACCCGGCCGCCGGCCACCGTCACAACCCCGCGAAGCTGCTCCTCGACCCGTGGGGCCGCGCCGTCGAGGGCCGCGTGACCTACGAGCCGGCCGTCTACGGGCACGCCGTCGACGAGTCCGGCGACGGTGACGTGACCGTCCGCTCGGAGTTGGACTCGGCCCCCTTCGTCCCGCGCAACGTCGTGCTCGACACGACCTTCGACTGGGGCGACGACGCTCCCCCGGCCCACCCCCGGGACTCCCGAGTCGTCTACGAGGCGCACGTGCGCGAGGTGACCCGGCTGCTCGACGGCGTGCCCGAGCACCTGCGCGGCACCTATGCCGGCATGGCACACCCGGTGACCATCGAGCACCTGCAGCGGCTCGGCGTGACGACCGTGGAGCTGCTGCCGGTGCACGCCTTCGCCGACGAGCCGCACCTCGTCGACCTCGGCCTGACCAACCACTGGGGCTACAACACGCTGGGCTTCTTCGCCCCGCACGCGCCCTACGCGAGCGACGCCGACCCGCACGAGGTGCTGCGCGAGCTCAAGGGCATGGTCAAGCTGCTGCACGCCGCCGGCATCGAGGTGCTCCTCGACGTCGTCTACAACCACACCGCCGAGCAGAGCACCGGGGGCGCGACGCTGTCGTGGCGCGGCCTCGACGCCGCGACCTGGTACCGGCTCGACGAGCAGGGCCACGACGTCGACGTCACCGGCTGCGGCAACACGCTCGACCTCACCGAGCCGCTCGTGCTCGAGATGGTGCTCGACTCGCTGCGCTACTGGGTCGAGGAGGTCCACGTCGACGGCTTCCGCTACGACCTGGCCGTCGCGCTCGGCCGCGGTGACGACCTCGGCTACGACCCGGACCACCCCTTCTTCGTCGCGCTGCGCGAGGACCCGGTGCTCTCGCGGGTGCTGCACGTCGCCGAGCCCTGGGACCTCGGGCCCGACGGGTGGCGCACCGGGCAGTTCCCCCGCGCGTGGGCGGAGTGGAACGACCGCTTCCGCGACGCGACCCGCGACTTCTGGCTCGCCGACGCCGGTGCGCTCTCGCGCGGCGAGGTGAGCGGGCCGGGAGTGCGCGAGATCGCGACCCGGCTCGTCGGCAGCCGCGACCTCTTCGGCGAGCGGACCCCCCTGTCCTCGGTGAGCTTCGTCACCGCCCACGACGGCTTCACCATGGCCGACCTCGTCGCCTACGACACCAAGCACAACGAGGCCAACGGCGAGGACAACCGCGACGGCAACGACCACAACCGCTCGTGGAACCACGGAGCCGAGGGCCCCACCGACGACGCCGTCATCGCGCTCGCCCGGCGCCGGTCGGTCCGCAACCTGCTCGGCACGCTGCTGCTGTCGGCCGGGGTGCCGATGATTGCCTCCGGCGACGAGATCGGTCGCACCCACGACGGCAACAACAACCCCTACTGCCAGGACAACGAGATGACCTGGCTCGACTGGGACCTCGACGACGCGCGCCACGACCTGCTCGCGAGCGCCGGGGCGCTCACCGCGCTGCGGCGCGAGGTGCCGGTGCTGCGCGACCACGACGAGTCGGTCATCGGCTGGTACGACGAGACCGGCGCCCCGATGACCGACGGGACCTGGGCCCAGGACGAGCGGCGCACCCTGCAGCTGCACCTGGCCGGCGAGCCCGCGGCCCTGATCGTGGTGCACGGGGGCCTGGCCGAGGCTGCCGTCACGCTGCCGGACGTCGGCCCGCTTCGCCTGCGGTGGGACAGCGCCTGGGAGCGCCCGCAGGCCGCCGACTCGGGCCCCGCTGACCGCGAGCAGACCCTCACCCCGCTCAGCCTGCGCCTCTACACGACCTGACCGCCGGGCCGAGAGCGCGAGTCGAGGTACCTGCGACCGCATAGCCGGACGCCACGACCTCCACCCGATGCACGACAGGAGCGGGCGAAGGGAGGGGTCGGCCCGACTCATGGGAAAGTCCCGCCCAACCCGACGAGGTGAGCTGAATCCGTCAGGTGGCGGGACTTTTCCTTAGGGCCACCCCTCCCTTCGCCCGCGACGCCAGAGGCACCCGCGACGGGAGAGGGGACCACGCGGGCCCTTCGAGACGGCGCTGGCGCGCCTCCTCAGGGACCGGAGGGCTCAGGCGTTGGCCACGAGCCCCAGGCTGGCGGGGAAGGCCATGAGCTCGTGCCGGGGCAGCACCCGCACGGTCCAGCCGAACTGGCCGGTGCGCTCGATGGGGACCTGGCCGGAGAACTTCGCCTTGCCGTCCTCGTAGACCTCGACGACGTCGAGCGAGGTGGCGTCCCAGTCGACGAGGTCGTCGGTGCCGAGCTCGACCCGACCGGCGACGACCTGGACATCGACCTCGTGCGGCGCCAGGCCGTCGAGCGCGACGTAGGCGTCGACGGCCAGCGACTCCCCGACGAGCGGGCTGTCGGAGATGCCGGACCCCTCGACGTGGTCGACCCGCACCGCGGCCCAGCCGGCGCGGGCCCGGGCCTTGTAGTCGGCGAGCGCCCGCGCGCCGGCGTGGTCGTCGGCGTTGACCCGGGCGTTGTGCGCGGCGGCCGGCGCGTAGAGCCGCTCGGTGTAGTCGCGGACCATGCGGGTCGCGAGGACCTTGGGGCCGAGGGTCGTCAGGGTGTGCCGCAGCATCGACAGCCAGCGCTGCGGCAGGCCCTGCTCGTCGACGTCGTAGAAGCGCGGTGCGACCTGGGTCTCGATGAGGTCGTAGAGCGCGGCGGCCTCGATGTCGTCACGACGCGCCTCGTCGGCGACGCCGTCAGCGGTGGGGATCGCCCAGCCGTTGTCGCCGTCGTACCACTCGTCCCACCAGCCGTCGAGGATCGACAGGTTGAGCCCGCCGTTGAGGGCGGCCTTCATGCCTGAGGTGCCGCACGCCTCGAAGGGGCGCAGCGGGTTGTTGAGCCACACGTCGCAGCCCGGGTAGAGCGTGCGGGCCATCGCGATGTCGTAGTTGGGCAGGAAGACGATGCGGTGGCGCACGTCGTGCTGGTCGGCGAAGCGCACCATCTGCTGGATCAGCTGCTTGCCGGTCTCGTCGGCGGGGTGCGACTTGCCGGCGATGACCAGCTGCACCGGCCGCTCGGGGTGGAGCAGCAGGGCCTTGAGCCGCTCGGGGTCGCGCAGCATGAGCGTCAGGCGCTTGTAGGTCGGCACCCGCCGGGCGAAGCCGATCGTCAGCACCTCGGGGTCGAGCACGGAGTCGGTCCAGCCGAGCTCGGCGTCGGTCGCGCCGCGCTTGGCCCAGCTGGAGCGCAGCCGGGCCCGGGCGTCCTCGACGAGCCGGGCGCGCATCTGCGCCTTGGCCGCCCAGATCGCCTCGCCGGGCACGTCCCCGATCTGCAACCACTGGTCACCGGCCTCGACGTCTCGGCCCCCGAGGTGCTCGGCGGCGACGTCGAAGACCGCGTCGTCGACCCAGGTCGGCGCGTGCACGCCGTTGGTGATCGAGGTGATCGGCACCTCGGCGTCGTCGAAGCCCGGCCACAGCCCGTCGAACATCTCGCGCGAGACGTGGCCGTGCAGCTGGGAGACGCCATTGGCCCGCTCGGCCAGGCGCAGCCCCATGACCGCCATGTTGAAGATGCCCTCGGAGCCGCCCTCGTAGGTCTCGGCGCCGAGCGCGCGCAGCTTGTCGAGCGGCACGCCCGGCAGCTCCTGGGCGCCGCCGAAGTAGCGCTCGAGGAGCGCGACGTCGAAGCGGTCGATGCCGGCTGGCACCGGGGTGTGCGTCGTGAAGACGGTGCCGGCGCGGGCGGCCTCCATCGCCTCCTCGAAGCCCAGCCCGGCGCCCTGGGTGAACTCGCTGATCCGCTCGATGCCGAGGAAGCCGGCATGGCCCTCGTTGGTGTGGAAGACCTCGGGCGCGGGCGCGCCGGTGAGCCGGGACCACAGGCGCAGCGCGCGCACGCCCCCGATGCCGAGGAGCATCTCCTGCTGCAGGCGCTGCTCGCCTCCGCCGCCGTAGAGCCGCTCGGTCACCGCACGCATCGCGTCGTCGTTGCCCGGCACGTCGGAGTCGAGGAGCAGCAGCGGCACCCGGCCGACCTGGGCGCGCCAGACATGAGCGCGAAGGGAGGCGCCCCCGGGCATCGCGACGGTCACCACGCAGGGGGTGCCGTCGTCCTCGCGCAGCAGGTGCAGCGGCAGACCCTGGGGGTCGAGGACCGGGTAGGTCTCCTGCTGCCAGCCCGAGGCGTCGAGGCTCTGCTTGAAGTAGCCGGTCTTGTAGAACAGGCCCACGCCGACGATCGGCACGCCGAGGTCGGAGGCGGCCTTGAGGTGGTCGCCGGCGAGGATGCCGAGCCCGCCCGAGTACTGCGGCAGCACCTCGGTGATGCCGTACTCGGGGCTGAAGTAGGCGATCGAGGCGGGCAGGTCCCCCTTCGAGGCTCCTTCGTCGCTCCTCAGGGACCGGGAAGCCTCGTCCTGGTACCACCGTCGGGAGCCGAGGTAGGCGTCGAGGTCGGCCTTGGCGGCGTCGACCCGGGCGACGAAGTCGCCGTCACCAGCAAGCTCCTCGAGCTCGCTCGCGGAGAAGGCCGAGAGCAGTCGGACCGGGTCGTGGCGCACGTCCGCCCAGCGCTGGGGGTCGATGTCGGCGAAGAGCTCGCGCGTCGGCGTGTGCCAACTCCAGCGCAGGTTCATCGCGAGGTCGCCGAGGGCGGCGATGGGCTCGGGGAGGGCGGTGCGGACACTGAAACGTCGGATGGCCTTCACCTCCCCCATCTTGGGGGATTCGACCCCGGCGCGCCAACCTCCGCCGGGCGGACCGCGGGTAACGTTGCGGGAGTGAGCACCGACTTCACCGTCGCCCCCGCCCCCGCGAGCACGGCCCCCGTGTCCGTGGCGCCGCAGCAGCCGCTCGGCCGCATCCCCGTCACGGGTGTGCGACCGGTGGTCGACCACGGCGCGCGCCCCGCGAAGTCCGTCGTCGGCGAGCCCTTCACCGTGAGCGCCGAGGTCTTCCGCGAGGGCCACGACGCGGTCGGCGCGACCCTCGTGCTCACCGACCCCGACGGCGCCGAGCGCCACCTCCCGATGACCTGCACCAACCCCGGTCTGAGCCTGTGGGAGGCCGAGGTCGTCGCCGACCGCGAGGGCCTGTGGCACTACCGCGTCGAGGGCTGGTCGCACCCGTGGGCGACGTGGGTGCACGACGCCGGCATCAAGATCCCGGCCGACATCGACGCCGACCTCATGCGTGAGGAGGGGGCGATCGTCCTCGACCGGGCGGCGGCGCAGACCTTCCGGGACGAAGGGGGGCGGGCCTCCCTTCGTCAGGCGGCAGCGGTCCTGCGCGACCGCACCGGCCACCAGGCCACCGCGGCGCTGCACCTCGTGACGACCGGGCCCGCTGCCGCGGAGCTCGAGGCCCGCCCGCTGCGCGAGCTGGTCACCCCGAGCACGGACCTGCCGCTGCTCGTCGAGCGCGAGCTGGCGCTCTTCGGCTCGTGGTACGAGATCTTCCCGCGCAGCGAGGGCGCGCACTTCGACGAGACGACCGGGCGCTGGGTCACCGGCACCCTGCGCACCGCCGCCGGGCGACTGCCGGCGATCGCCGCCATGGGCTTCGACGTCGTCTACCTGACGCCGATCCACCCCATCGGCACGACGGCTCGCAAGGGACCCAACAACACCCTCGACGCCGGCCCCGACGACCCCGGCTCCCCCTATGCCATCGGCTCCCCCGACGGCGGCCACGACGCGATCCACCCCGAGCTGGGCACCTTCGAGGACTTCGACGCCTTCGTGGCCGACGCGACCCGGCTGGGCCTCGAGGTGGCGCTCGACCTGGCGCTGCAGTGCTCCCCCGACCACCCGTGGGTCACCGAGCACCCCGAGTGGTTCACCACGCGCGCCGACGGGACCATCGCCTACGCGGAGAACCCGCCGAAGAAGTACCAGGACATCTACCCGCTGAACTTCGACAACGACCCCGCCGGCATCTACGCCGAGGTGCGCCGGGTCGTGCAGGTGTGGATCGACCACGGGGTGAAGATCTTCCGCGTCGACAACCCGCACACCAAGCCGGTGGAGTTCTGGCAGTGGCTGATCGCCGATGTCGCGGTCGACCACCCCGACGTCATCTGGCTGTCCGAGGCCTTCACCAAGCCGGCGATGATGCACACCCTCGCCAAGGTGGGCTTCCAGCAGAGCTACACCTACTACGCCTGGCGCAACACCGCGGCCGAGCTCGTCGAGTACGGCACCGAGGTGAGCGGCGAGGCGGCGGCCTACATGCGGCCGAGCTTCTGGCCGACGACCCACGACATCCTCACCCCCTACCTGCAGTTCGGAGGCCGGGCCGCGTGGCAGGTTCGCGCCGCCCTCGCCGCGACGATGGTGCCGACGTGGGGCGTCTACGCCGGCTACGAGCTCATGGAGCACGTGGCCCGCCCCGGCGCCGAGGAGCAGATCGACAACGAGAAGTACGAGCTCAAGGACCGTCGCTGGGACGAGGTCGCCGAGCGCGGCGACTCGCTCATCGGCTGGCTGACGATGCTCAACCGCGCCCGTCGGCAGCACCCGAGCCTGCAGCTGCTCCGCAACCTGACCTTCCACCACGTCGACGACGAGAACCTCATCGCCTACTCCAAGTCACGCACCCTGCCCGACGGCACCGTCGACACCGTCGTCGTCGTCGCCAACCTCGACCCGCACACGACGCGTGAGTCGACGCTGCGGCTCGACCTGGGCGCCCTCGGCTTCGCGCCCGACGCGCGCTTCGAGGTCGAGGACCACGTCACCGGCTCCCGGTGGGAGTGGGGTCAGGCCACCTATGTGCGGCTCGGGCCCGACGCCGAGCCGGTCCACATCGTCTCGGTGCGCCGCTGATGGCGACCATCTACGACGCCACCCTCGTCCCGACGAAGCTCGAGCTGCTCGCCGGCTGGGTCGGTGAGCAGCGGTGGTTCCCCGGCCAGGGCCGCCCGAGGCTTCGCCGTCTCGACTCGTGGCGCCTCGACGACCCGGCCGGCGAGGTCGGCATCGAGGTGATCGTCGTCCTCGACGAGTCCGGGCCGAGCCCGACCGTCCACCAGGTGCCGCTCACCTACCGTGGCGCCCCCCTGCCCGGCGGCGAGGCCGCGCTCGTCGGCGAGATGGAGCACTCCGTCCTCGGCCACCGATGGGTCTACGACGCCCCGCACGACCTGGTCTTCGTCACCCAGCTCATGGCGCTGCTGCGGGGGCGCGTCGCGGCGCAGGCCGGCTCCGTGTCCGACACCGTCGAGCCCGACGTCGTCGGCGCACCGCACCCGGCATGGCCCGACGACCCGGTGGTCGCCTCGAGCCGGGTGCTCACCGGCGAGCAGTCCAACACCTCCGTCGTCGTGCAGCCGGCCCCCGGCACGGGCGCTCCGGTGATCCTCAAGGTCTTCCGCACCCTCTCCCCGGGCGACAACCCCGACATCACCCTCCAGGGTGCACTCGCCGCGTCCCGCTCCCCCTTCGTCCCCGCGAGCGTCGGTCACGTGGCCGGTGCCTGGCAGCGGCCCGACGGCGAAGGGAGGGACGTCGGCCAGCTGGCCTTCGCCCAGGAGTACCTCGAGGGCACGACGGACGCCTGGCGCGAGTGCCTGCGGCTGGCTGCCGACGGCACCGACTTCACGGCCCGGGCCCGCGAGCTCGGCCGGGCCACCGCCGAGGTCCACGCGACCCTGGCCCGCGCCCTGCCCACGGTGGCGCCCGGCGCCGAGGAGGTCTCCCGTCGGGTCGCGGCCATGCGCCGCCGGGCCGCGATGGCGACGAGCGAGGTGCCCGGGCTCGCCGCGCACGCCCCCGCCCTCGAGGCCGTGTGGGCGGCCGCCGAGGAGGCGAGCTGGCCTGCGCTGCAACGCATCCACGGCGACCTGCACCTCGGTCAGGTGCTCGACGCGCCCGACCGCGGCTGGGTGCTCATCGACTTCGAGGGCGAGCCCCTGCGCCCCCTCGCCGAGCGCAACGCACCGGACTGCACCCTGCGCGACGTCGCCGGCGTGCTGCGCTCCCTCGACTACGTCGCCGGCACCGTCGCCCGCGCCGAACCGACCACCGACGTGCGCCGCTGGTGCACCGACGCCCAGACCGCCTTCCTCGACGGCTACGCCGACGTCGGTGTCGACCCGCGCTCGCACGGGCCGCTGCTCACCGCCTTCGTCCTCGACAAGGCGCTCTACGAGGTGGTCTACGAGGCCCGCAACCGGCCGACCTGGCTGGGCCTGCCGACCGACGCGATCGACCGACTGCTCCAGGAGGCACGCTCGTGACACCCGTCCCCGACTCCGCCCTGCCCGGCGCCCTGTGGGCCGTGAGCCACGGGCGCAGCAGCCAACCCCACGACGTCCTGGGCCAGCACCTCGAGCCGAGCGGGCTGCGCGTGCGGGTGCGTCGCCCGCTGGCCACCCGGGTGCGGGTGCGCTTCGAGGACGACGTCGTCATCGACCTCGCGCACGAGAGCGACGGCATCTTCTCCGGCGTGCGGCCGGACGCCACGCGCACCATGGACTACCGGGTCCTCACGACCTGGCAGGACGGCATCGAGCACGTCGGCGACGACGCCTACCGCTTCGTCCCCACCCTCGGGGAGGTCGACCTGCACCTCATCGGCGAGGGCCGCCACGAGCAGCTGTGGACCGTGCTCGGGGCGCGGCCGCGCCGATACGACGGCCCGATGGGTGAGGTCACCGGCGTGGCCTTCGCGGTGTGGGCGCCCCGGGCCAAGGCCGTTCACGTCATCGGCGACTTCAACGGCTGGGACGAGCGCACCCACCCGATGCGGCTGCTCGGCGGGTCGGGCGTGTGGGAGCTCTTCGTCCCCGACGTCCCCGTCGGCAGCATCTACAAGTTCGCCGTGCGCGGCGCCGACGACGTGCTGCGCCACAAGGCCGACCCCATGGCACGCCTGGCCGAGACGGCTCCCGCGACCGGCTCGGTCGTCACCGACAGCACCTACGCGTGGCGTGACGACGCCTGGCTGGAGCAGCGGGCCACGACCGACCCGCACACCGGCCGGATGAGCATCTACGAGGTGCACCTCGGCTCGTGGCGCCAGGGCCTGACCTATCGCGAGCTCGCCCGCGAGCTCGTCGCCCACGTGCGCGACCACGGCTTCTCGCACGTCGAGCTCATGCCGGTCATGGACCACCCCTATCCCCCGTCGTGGGGCTACCACGTGACGAGCTACTTCGCGCCCAACTCGCGCTTCGGCACGCCCGACGACTTCCGCCACCTCGTCGACGAGCTGCACCGCGCCGGCATCGGGGTCATCCTCGACTGGGTGCCCGGGCACTTCGCGACCGACGAGTGGGCGCTCGTGCGCTTCGACGGCCTGCCCCTCTACGAGCACCCCGACCCGCGCCGCGGGTGGCAGCCCGACTGGGGTAGCTATGTCTTCGACTTCGGGCGCCCCGAGGTGCGCAACTTCCTCGTCGCCAATGCCCTCTACTGGCTCGAGGAGTTCCACATCGACGGCCTGCGGGTCGACGGCGTCGCCTCGATGCTCTACCTCGACTACTCCCGCAGCGAGGGCGAGTGGGTCCCCAATGCCCACGGTGGCCGCGAAAATCTCGAGGCCGTCGCGCTCCTGCAGGAAGTCAATGCCACCGCCTACCGACGCTCGCCGGGCATCGTCACCGTCGCCGAGGAGTCGACCGCGTGGCCGGGCGTCACCCGGCCGACGAGCGAGGGCGGGCTGGGCTTCGGCCTGAAGTGGAACATGGGCTGGATGAACGACGTCCTGCGCTACCTCGCGGAGGACCCGATCAACCGCGAGCACCACCACCGGCTGCTCACCTTCGCGATGATGTACGCCTACGCCGAGCACTACCTGCTGCCGATCAGCCACGACGAGGTCGTCCACGGCAAGGGCTCGATGCCCTACAAGATCCCGGGCGGTGACCCGGAGCGCTTCGCGACGCTGCGCGCCTTCTACGCCTACCAGTGGGCCTTCCCGGGCAAGCAGCTGGTCTTCATGGGCACCGAGTTCGCCCAGACGAGCGAGTGGTCGGAGAGCCGCTCCCTCGACTGGCACCTGCTCGACCACGCCGACCACCGGCGGGTCGCCGAGCTCGTCGCCGACCTCAACTCCTTCGCCACGTCGCACCCGGCCCTGTGGGCGCTCGACGAGCAGCCGGCAGGCTTCCAGTGGCTCGACGCCGACGACGAGCAGGGCAACACCGTCTCCTTCCTCCGCTTCGGCGACGCGCAGCGCCAGGACGACGTCGTCGCGGTCGTCGTCAACTTCGGCGGGGTAGCGCGGACCCCCCTTCGCATCGGTGTGCCGAAGGGGGGTCGCTGGGAGGTCGCGCTCGACACCTCGGGCTACGACGGGGCGGGCTCAGCGAGCCAGGCCGGTGTCGTGCTCACCGCCGACGAGCAGCCCTGGCAGGGCCAGCCGTGGTCGGTCGAGGTGTCGGTGGCCGCGCTCGGCGCGCTCTACCTCACGCCGGCGCGCTGACGGGCTCGGGTCAGGCCGGGCGCAGCGTGCCGTAGGTCCGCGAGCCGGACCACATCTTGCGCTTGCTGACCATGCGGCCGGAGGACGGGGCGTCGACGATGTAGCCGTTGCCGACGTAGACGCCGACGTGGTAGCTGCCGTAGAAGACGAGGTCGCCGGCGCGCAGCCACGTGCGGTGGATCTTGCGCACGGCCGACTTCTGCTGGACCGCGGTGCGCGGCAGGCTCACGCCCTGCTTCTTGAAGACGGTCTGGACGAAGCCGGAGCAGTCGGCGCCGGTCCACAGCGAGGTGCCGCCATAGCGGTAGGGCGTCTTGTTGACGCGCGCGGAGGCGAGCTTGGTCGCCTGCCAGCGGTCGCTGGAGTTGGCGGTGACGCGGGAGGTGGTGCCGGTCGAGGCCGCCTCGGCCGTCTGCGGGGCCGCGGTCTCGACGGCGATGCCGCCGGTGGCGGCGACCGCGACGGCGGCCAGGGCGGTGGTGGTCTTGGGCAGGATGTGGCGCACGATCAGGACTTCCGGTCGGAGCAGGGGCGCACAGATGGATCACGGAGAGGTCAAGTCGAGATCACGGGCGGCGTGTCACCATGCGTCGAGGGCCGCACTCCCTCGCGGGGAGTGCGGCCCTCGTGGGTCCGGCGCGATGTCGCCTAGAAGAGCGCGCTCATCAGCGTCGTGCGGCCCTTGCGCACGCGCTCGTCATGGTTGCCGACGACGGCGAAGAGATCGAGCAGGTGGGTCTTGACCCGGTCGCGCTCCTCGCCCGCGGTGACCCGGACGAGGTCGATGAGCCGGGTGAAGGCGTCCTCGACATGGCCACCGAGGACGTCGAGGTCGGCGACGACGAGCGCGGCGTCGACGTCGCTCGGGTCGCCCGCCGCGGCTGCCCGGGCGGCCTGGAGGTCGACCCCCTGGGTGCGCTTCATCAGGCCGACCTGGGCCAGCCCGAGCTGGGCGTCGGTGTCCTTGGGGTCGGCGGCGATCGCCTTGTCGTAGGCCGCGGCCGCGGCGTCGAGGTCACCACGCTCGATGGCGTCGTAGGCCTCCTGGTGCAGCGGCGGCAGCTCCTCCTCGGCCCCCTCGGGCACCTGGTCGGCGCTGACCCGCCCGGTGATGCCGTGCTGGACGGCGACCTGCAGCAGCTGGTCGAGGACCTGACGGAACTGCTCGCGGTCGACGAGCCCGCTGAAGAGCGGGACCGGTTGGCCGCCGACGAGCCCGAGGGCGAGCGGCACCTCGGGCGGCTGGATCGCCTGGGCGATCTGCGGGTTGGTCGCGATGTCGATGCTCACGACCTGCAGGCGCCCCTCGAGGCCGGTGGCGATGTCGAGGGCGTCGCGCAGCAGCGCCTGGCTCTCGGGGTGCTCCGAGGACCAGACGACGGCCACGGACGGGACGACACCGGAGCGGCTGACCACTTGGTTGAAGGTCGCATCGGTCGCCTCGACGAGCAGCGCGTCGAGCGACCCACCGGCCGCAGGTGCGGGCGCACCACCGGGCGACCCGCCTGGCGCACCAGGGGCTGCCGGAGCGGCGGGGCCGGCAGCGCCGGTCTGCGTCGGACCGGCGGGCGCACCCGCGGGGGTCGAGGGGCGGGCGGGGCCGCCGAGGCCGGAGAGATCGACGGCGCCGCGGAGGGCTCGGGTCGGGTCGTTCATGACCTCATTGTCCCCCACCCGCGGGGCCGCCGGTCACCCGGGATCAGCTGCCCGCAGCCGACTCCACGACCTCGCTCGCGCCGACGACGCGGGCTTTGCCCTCGGCGGGCGTGACGAGCGCGAGCGTCTCGGCGTGCTTGACCGACAGCGCCCGCTTGACCGTGGAGGCGTCGAGCACGTGCTTGAGCGCCTGCTGCTCGATCTTCAGCTCCTTGAGCTTGTCGGTCGCCCGGATCGTGTCCGTCCGGGTCATCGGCACGAAGGTGATCGCCCCGCCGTCGGCGAGCTCGAAGCTCACCGTCTCGCCGTCGGCGATCGCCTGGCGCTGGGTGTAGTCGGCGAGGTCGCCGAGGTCCTTGTTGGTCGCCCTCGCGTTCTTCTTCAGCGCGGTGGAGAAGCCGTCGGCGACGGACACGTCCTGCGGCGCCTTCTTCGGCGCGGGGAAGGCCACGGCCTTGCCCCACGACGTGGCCGCGGTCGCCACGTCCTGGCTGGGCGCGGAGGAGAGCTTGACGGGTGCGCCCTCGTCGACGGCCGGCAGTGCCGGCACGCTGGCCCGGGCCGCCATGGGCACGTCGGCGAAGAGGGTGTACGGCCGGTCGGCCTTCTCGGCCACGAGCACGTGCAGGTACTGGACGTCGCCGGTGCGCGAGGTCGCCAGGACGGCGCGGGGCCAGTCGGTGCCACGGCTCACGGCAAGCACCTCGAGGCCCTCGGTCTTGGCCGAGGTGCGGCCCGCCGAGTCCTTGCTCACCGCGGCCGCCTCGATCTCGCGCAGGGCCGGGCCGGAGAGGATCTTGCGGCGGGCGGCGGAGTCGGCCTTGGCCCGGCTGACCTCGGCGGCGTCACCGACGACGCGCTCGACGACCTTGGTCGCGGTGCCGGAGGTGACCGACGCACCGCCGGACTGCTCGGCGGGAGCGTCGTGGATGCCGGCGATCGAGGAGCCGAGGCCGCAGCCCCCGAGGGCGAGCGGCAGGGCCACCACGGTCATGACGAAGGGAGTACGACGGCGGCTCATGCGGAGCCCTCCTCGGTGGTCGGGCGGGCGGACCGGCGCAGCCCCCGCAGGCGCCCGGTGGAGCGAAGCAGCAGCGCCAGGCCGGCGAGCAGCAGCAGGATCCCGACGACGAGGGTGACGAGCGCGGTCGTGCCCCACGAGCCGTCGACGACGGTCATCTCGACGGACTCGATCTCGGCGCCCGCGGGCGCGGCGACCACGAGGGTCTGCGGCGCGTCCGCCTGCTCGATGGTGCGGCTGACCTCGTCGGTGCCGGTCGTGCTCTCCTGCCACACGTCGAGGCTGCCGGGGTCGACGGACTGACCCTTGCCCTCGTCGGTGGACGTCAGGGCCCAGTCGGAGACGTCGACGCCGGCGACGTGCGCGCGGGCACCGTCACCGACGAGTGCCTCGACGTCGGAGGGACGGGCCGTGCCCGACCACAGCTCTCCGGAGCCGGTCGCGGTGACCTCGACGGGGTGGTCGACGCGGTTGAGCACGTCGGGCTCGAGGACGACGACGCGCTGGCCGGGCTCGGCGGTGAAGGTGGCGGTGCCGGAGGTGCCGAGGTTGGCGAGGAACCAACCGCCGACGACCGCGGCGACGAGACCGAGGACGGCCAGGAGGGCGCCGGCCACGCGCGGGATGAGCGTGCTCACATCGGGGACTTTCCGTGGGACATCAGTGGGTGCCCGCCGACGTGGCGGACGGTCCACCATCCCAAAGACCCCCGAAGGTCACAAAATCGTCACGAGGTGGCCGGGTCGGCGAGCAGGCCCCGGACCCGCTCGACCTTGGCGCTCATCTGCCCGGTGCGACCGGCCCGGATGTCGGCCTTCATGACGAGTCCGACGCGGTCGCCGTAGGGCTCCATGGCGTCGACGCACTGCTTGACGACGGCCATCACCTCGTCCCACTCCCCTTCGACCGTCGTGAACATCGACCCGAGGTCGTGGGGCAGGCCGCTGTCGCGGACGATGCGCAGCGCCGCGGCCACGGCCTCGGCGTAGGAGCCGCTGTCGTCAGGCGACGACGGGGCGATGCTGAAGGCGAGCAGCACGGGGTCCTCCGGTCACTTGGTCATCCTGATCCGGCCGTCGATCCGGGTCAACTCGTAGGTGTGGGTCTCGACGCTCTTGGGCCGACCCTTGGGGTCGTAGGTGAGCTTGACGCTCACCGTGGAGGCCTCCTCGTCGACGGTGATGTCCTCGGTCTGCACCGAGGCGATGCCCTCCCAGAACTCGTCGTAGCCTGCCCGGTCAGTCTGGCGAGCCGGCGCGAGCATGTCCCAGGCGGCGTCTCGGTCGGAGGTGACGGTCGCGAAGTACTCCTCGACGAAGCGGCGCCCCTCCTCCTCGGTGATCGGCGCGTCGTCGGAGGACTCCTGCGAGGTCTCGTCGGACGACTCCGAGGACTCCTCGGTCGTGGGCTCCTGCGTCGGCTCGGCGGTCTCGGTCTCGGTCGTGGTCTCGGTGAGCGTCTCGGGCTCACTGGAGGTCGGGGTCGTCGTGCTCGTCCCGCCAGCTCCGGGGTCGTCGTCGCCGCGGGTTGCGGCGAAGGCGATCGCGGCGACCGCGAGCGCGATGATCCCGGCGACGAGCAGCGCCCAGAGCAGACCATTGCCCTTGCGCGGCGCGGGCGCACTTCCCTGCCGGTCGAAGGGGGCCCCCACACCTCCCGCAGCGCCCGCCGCGGGTGCCACGGTCGTGCGGGCGGCCACAGGTGAGGCGCCGGCGGTGCCGCCGGCCGCGATGCTCTCGAGCCGGCGCAGGACCTGCGCCATCGTGCCGCGGCGGCCCGGGTCGCGCGAGAGCATGTCGGCGAGCACCGGCTCGAGCGGACCGGCCCGCTCGGGGCGGCGCGGCGGGCGCGCGGAGATGCTGCGCAGAGTGGCCAGGGCATTGCCCTGCGAGGGGTAGGCGTCCTGGCCCTCGACGGCGAAGTAGATCGTCGCGCCGAGCGCCCAGACGTCGGCGGCCTCGCCACCCTCGTCGCCCACGGCGACCTCGGGGGCCATGTAGCTCGGAGTGCCGGTCACCAGGCCGGTCTGGGTCAGCTGGTCGTCGGTGCCGGCGCGGGCGATGCCGAAGTCGCCCAGCTTGGGCCGCCCGCCCCCGATGAGGACATTGGCCGGCTTGACGTCGCGGTGCACGATGCCGGCCCGGTGGGCGGCGGCGAGCGCGCCGGCGAGCTGCGCGCCGAGGTCCGCGGCCCCCTTCGGCGTCATCGGTCCGCGCTCGCGGATCGCGGAGGAGAGCGTCGGGCCGGCGACGTACTCCATGACGAGCCAGGGCGTGCCCGCGTGCTCGGTGACGTCGTAGACGGCGACGACGCTCGGGTGGTTGAGGGCCGCCGCGGCCCTCGCCTCGCGCATCGCGCGACGGGTCTCCCCTTCGCTCTCGCCGGGGAAGTCACCGATCTGCTTCAGGGCAACCTGACGGCCGAGGACCGTGTCGCGGGCCAACCACACGGTGCCCATGCCCCCGCGGCCGATCGGGCGCAGGCGCTCGTAGCGGCCACCGATCAGCTCGGGCGTCGTGTCGTCAGTCATGTCCGGGCCAGCGTAGATGCTCGCGCTGGGCTACCGGCACGTAGACTGGCGCGCACGGGCACTCGCCCGGTCCAGACGCCACGTTTTGCAGGGGGATCCACCCATGTCGTATCCAGCCCCGCCGCCGCCCGGTGGCGCCGGTCCCAACCCCTACCAGGCCCCGGCAGGTGCTGCCGGCTTCGGTGCCGCCCCGCAGAAGAAGGACAACACCCTGTGGTGGATCCTCGGCATCATCGCCGCAGTGATCATCCTGTGCTGCTGCTCCGTCGGCGGGTTCTTCGTCTTCGCGGTCAACGAGGCCGATGACCAGATCTCGAGCTACACCTCCTCGGCCAACTCGTCGAAGAACTCCGACGCGGCCGGCGCGACGACGATCAGCGAGGGCGGCACCGCCAATGTCAGCGGCGCCGCGATCCAGTCCGGCTGGAGCGTCATCGGCGACGACATCTCGGGCCTGTCCGTGCGCAACGACAGCGGGTCCAGCGACTCCTTCTACCTGACCTTCTACTTCATGGAGGACGGTGACGTCATCGACGACGTCACTTGCAACACCAGTTACCTCGACTCCGGCAGCACCGACTACAACCCCACCTGCATCGGCGCCATCTCCGACATCGGCAACTTCGACGAGATCCGGGTCTCCGAGGGCCTCTGACCCACGCCCCCGGCACGACCGAGGCCGACCGCACGATCCCGTGCGGTCGGCCTTCGTCGTGCAGCCGGCCTGCCCCCACTGCGCCGTCACTCCACCCCTGACTCCGCATTGCCCTACGGCAATGCAGCAACCCGGTGGCCGGACTCTGCATTGCCCTACGGCAATGCTGTCCTGACTCTGCATTGCCGTAGGGCAATGCAGAGTCAGGAGGACAGGTCGAGCGTCTCGAGCAGCTCGTCGACCGCGGCGAAGGGGTCGCGGCCACCGTCCACGACCTGCTCGGCGAGCCGCTCGAGCAGACCGCCGGACCCGAGGTCGCCCATGCGGGCCCGCAGCCGGGCGATGGCCAAGGCGGTGATCTCGTCGCGCGCACGGGCGGTTCGGCGACGCCGCAGGGCGCCGCTGGCGGCGAGGTGCTGCAGGTGGTCGGTGACGGCGGCGGCGATGTCGTCAACCCCCTCGCCGTTCATCGCCGAGGCGCGCACGACCCGACGGCGCCAGCCGCCCGGGGCGGTGCCCTCGCCGAGCTGGATCATGTGCCGCAGGTCGCGCACGGTCGCGTCGGCTCCCTCGCGGTCGGCCTTGTTGACGACGAAGACGTCGCCGATCTCGAGGATCCCGGCCTTGGCCGCCTGGATCCCGTCGCCCATGCCCGGCGCGAGGAGCACGAGGGTGGTGTCGGCGGCGCCGGCGATCTCGACCTCCGACTGGCCGACCCCCACGGTCTCGACGAGCACCGTGTCGAAGCCCGCCGCGTCGAGCACGCGCACGGCCTGCGGCGTCGAGACGGACAGGCCGCCGAGGTGGCCGCGACTGGCGAGCGAGCGGATCCACACGTCGGGGTCACCGGCCGACTCGGTCATCCGGATCCGGTCGCCGAGCAGCGCCCCACCACTGAAGGGCGACGAGGGGTCGACGGCCAGGACCGCGACCCGCTGCCCGCGGGCCCGCAGCTCGCGGACCAGGGCATTGGTCGTCGTCGACTTGCCGACCCCGGGGGCCCCGGTGATGCCGACGACGTGCGCCCGACCCGTGTGCGGCGCGAGCAGGCGCATGACCTCTGGCAGGGCGGGGTGCTGGTCGTCGACGAGCGAGATGAGTCGCCCGACGGCGCGGGACGTCCCCGCCCTGGCCTCCTCGACCAGGACGGGGACGTCGACCGTGCGGCTCAAGCTCAGACGCTCGGCACGCGGATGATCAGCGCGTCACCCTGACCGCCACCACCGCACAGGGCGGCGGCACCGACGCCGCCACCGCGGCGCTTCAGCTCGTGGGCGAGGGCGAGGGTGATGCGGGCGCCGGACATGCCGAGCGGGTGCCCCATGGCGATGGCGCCACCGTTGGGGTTGACCTGCTCGTCGGCCAGACCCAGCTGCTTGGCCGAGGCCAGGCCGACGGCCGCGAAGGCCTCGTTGATCTCGACGACGTCGAGGTCGGAGACGGCGATGCCCTCCTTGGCCACGGCGGCCTCGATGGCATTGGCCGGCTGCGCCTGCAGGGTCGAGTCCGGGCCGGCGACGACGCCGTGGGCGCCGATCTCGGCGAGCCAGGTCAGCCCGAGCTCCTCGGCCTTGGCCTTGCTCATGACGACGACCGCGGCGGCACCGTCGGAGATCTGCGAGGCGGAGCCGGCGGTGATGGTGCCGTCCTTGGCGAAGGCCGGACGCAGCTTGCCCAGCGACTCGGCGGTGGTGTCGCCACGCACGCCCTCGTCGGTGTCGAAGACGACCGGGTCGCCCTTGCGCTGCGGGATCTCGACCGGGACGACCTCGTCGGCGAACTTGCCGTCGGCCCAGGCCTGGGCGGCCTTCTGGTGGCTCGCGGCGGCGAAGGCGTCCTGCTCCTCGCGGGAGAAGGCGGAGTCCTCGGCGTTCTTGCCCTCGGTGAGCGCGCCCATCGCCTGGTCGGTGATGACGTCGTGCAGGCCGTCGTAGGCCATCGAGTCCTTGAGCTTGGTGTCGCCGTACTTGATGCCCTCGCGGCTCTTGGGCAGCAGGTGCGGGGCGTTGGTCATCGACTCCTGGCCACCGGCGACGACGATGTCGAACTCGCCGGCGCGGATGAGCTGGTCGGCGAGCGCGATCGCGTCGATGCCCGAGAGGCAGACCTTGTTGACGGTGAGGGCCGGGACGTTCTTGGGGATGCCGCCCTTGATCGCGGCCTGGCGGGCCGGGATCTGGCCCTCGCCCGCGGTGAGCACCTGGCCCATGATCACGTAGTCGACGTCCGCGCCCTTGACGCCGGCCTTGTCGAGCGCGCCCTTGATGGCGAAGCCACCGAGGTCGCTGCCGGAGAAGCCCTTGAGGGAGCCGCTCATGCGGCCCATCGGGGTGCGGGCCCCGGCGACGATGACGGACACGGGACGATCGGACATCTGGATGCCTCCAACAACGGTGTGTGGTCTCGCGGCACCGGTCCCGGCGCCACGGCTTGCGCTCACCCTAGCGACGAGGACGAAGGGAGGGCAGCCCTGCCCGGGTGGGGCACGACACATGACCGGTCATTCGACGAAGCCGCACCGCACCGCCTCGATCCCCGCCTCGAAGCGGCTCTGGGCCCCCAGCTCGTCCATCGTCGCGGCGACGAGTCGACGCATCGTGCGGGTGGAGACCCCGAGGCGACGGGCGACCGCCTCGTCCTTCATGCCGCGGGCGAGGAGGGCGACGACCTGTCGGACCCGCTCGGTGGAGACGTCGCGGCCGGCGTCGACGGCCGTGTAGTGGGCACCGGTGGCCCAGTGCTGCTCGAAGAGTGCGACGACCGGGGCGGTGAGGGCGCGCCCCCTGAGGACGTGGGCGCCGAAGGACGCCCGCCGCGAGCTGGAAGATCCGGCTGCGCACGAGCGGCACAGGATTGCCACCGTGCACGGGTGGTCGCCCGTCGGGCGCTCGGGCAGCATTCCACCCGCTAGACGCCATTCGGCCGGATCGCCGGACCGGGCCGATCACCACCGGCTGGCCCGGTGGCGACGAGGAGCGCGTCCGCTGCTGACCGCCCCGCGCGGGTGGGACAGGCCACAGCCGAAGGGGGGCGCGCCGCCCCCCTTCGGCTCTCTAGGCTGCCGACATGACCGATCTCTTCACCGCCATCGACCACGTGGGCGTCGCCGTCCCCGACCTCGACGAGGCCATCGCCTTCTACCGCGACTCCTACGGCATGGAGCTCGCCCACGAGGAGGTCAACGAGGAGCAGGGCGTGCGCGAGGCGATGATGCGCGTCGGCGCCTCGGGCTCGTGCATCCAACTGCTGGCGCCGCTCTCCCCCGAGTCGACGATCGCGAAGTTCCTCGACCGCAACGGCCAGGGCATCCAGCAGCTCGCCTACCGCGTCGAGGACATCGACGCCGTGTGCGCAACCCTGCGCGAGCGCGGCCTGCGCCTGCTCTACGACACCCCCAAGCGCGGCACGAGCAACTCCCGGGTCAACTTCATCCACCCCAAGGACGCGCGCGGCATCCTCGTCGAGCTCGTCGAGCCGGCCGCCGACGCCGCCCACTGACGTCGACGCCGCGACGAGACACCACGACGAAGGGGGCGTGGCACCGGACGAACCGGTGCCACGTCCCCTTCGTCGTGCCGTGGTCAGCGACGCTTGATCGACGAGGCCTTGTTGTCCATCGTCGAGCCGACGTTGCCGTAGGTCCACGGGGTGGGCGTAGCGCGTCGTGCCGTTGTCGTTGGTGTAGTTGTGGAAGCTCCAGGTGCGACCGGTGCGGTTGCGGTAGCTGCTGATCTTGTTGTTCATCCCGCGCGGGCCCACGCTGTCGGCGAGGTTGACGTCGCCGTACTTGAAGACCGCTCGGGTGCCGGTGCCGTTCTTGCCGGTCCACACGCACAGGCGGTAGGCCGGGCAGGACCACGCAGCCGAAGTGGCCTGGGTCCCCGAGGTCCCGGCCGTCGCCGTGCTGGCCGTCGGCGCCGCCTGGGCGCTCAGGCCGCTGCCGAGGAGGGCAGGGGTCGGCGCCGGTCCGGGAGTGCCATGACACGGCCGGGCCACCGCCCGTGCCGAGGCTGTGAGAGGGAGGTCACGGCCGCACGTCCGTCGCCAGCGCGGTGGACGGGACACGATGGGCACCGATGCTGTCCGCCAGGTGGGCAGGCACCACACCCTGCCGTGTGAACTCAGTCATGAGTCCGTCCCCCTCGGCTCCGTGACGACCTAGGTTGCACGCAGACGCATTACCCCGACATCCCCGACGAGGCCGAGGAGCCCCCTTCAATGGCAATCGACCAGATCCGCGACGCGATCCTCTCCGGTGACCGCAGCGAAGAGACCTACGCCAACCTCCCCCTGCCGGACACCTACCGCGCGACGACCGTCCACAAGGACGAGGTCGAGATGTTCAAGGGTCTGCAGAGCCGCGACAAGGACCCGCGCAAGTCGCTGCACATCGACGACGTGCCGATCCCCGAGCTCGCCCCCGACGAGGCGCTCGTCGCCGTCATGGCCAGCGCGATCAACTTCAACACCGTGTGGACCTCGATCTTCGAGCCGGTCTCGACCTTCGGCTTCCTCGAGCGCTACGGCCGGCTCAACAAGTACTCCAAGCGTCACGACCTGCCGTACCACATCGTCGGCTCCGACCTCTCCGGCGTCGTCCTGCGCACCGGCGGCCACGTCTCGAAGTGGAAGCCCGGCCAGGAGGTCGTCGCCCACTGCCTGTCCGTCGAGCTCGAGGACGCCGACGGCCACGACGACACGATGATGGACCCGCAGCAGCGCATCTGGGGCTTCGAGACCAACTTCGGTGGCCTCGCCGAGCTGGCCATCGTCAAGGCCAACCAGCTCATGCCCAAGCCGGAGCACCTCACCTGGGAGGAGTCCGCCTCCCCCGGTCTGGTCAACTCCACCGCCTACCGCCAGCTGATCTCCAAGAACGGCGCCTCGCTCAAGCTCGGCGACCGCGTGCTCATCTGGGGCGCCTCGGGTGGCCTCGGTTCCTACGCCACGCAGATGGCCCTGGCGGCCGGCGCGACCCCGATCTGCGTCGTCTCCTCCCCCGAGAAGGCCCAGATCTGCCGCGACATGGGCGCCGAGCTGATCATCGACCGCAACGCCGAGGGCTACAAGTTCTGGAACGACGACAACACCGAGCAGAACCCCAAGGAGTGGCAGCGCCTCGGCAAGAAGATCCGTGAGCTCACGGGTGGCCACGACGTCGACATCGTCTTCGAGCACCCCGGCCGCGAGACCTTCGGCGCCTCGGTCTACGTCACCCGCAAGGGCGGCAAGATCGTCACCTGCGCGTCGACCTCGGGCTACATGCACGAGTACGACAACCGCTACCTGTGGATGAACCTCAAGAGCATCATCTCCAGCCACTTCGCCAACTACCGCGAGTCGTGGGAGGCCAACGAGCTGATCAACCGCGGTCTCGTCCACCCGACCCTCAGCAAGACCTACAAGCTCGAGGAGGTCGGCCAGGCGACCCTCGACGTACACCACAACAAGCACCAGGGCAAGGTCGGCGTCCTCGCGCTCGCCCCCGAGCCGGGCCTGGGTGTCACCGACACCGAGAAGCGCGCGAAGTTCGAGAAGCAGATCAACCGCTTCCAGGCGGTCTGACCGCACCAGCACCACACGAAGGGGGCTGCACCGGATCACCGGTGCGGCCCCCTTCGTCATGTGTGGAGCCTGCGGACGAAGGGGGCGTGCTCGGCGTCGTTGGTGTCACCTGGTGGCGTTGTGGTCACCTGGCTGACGTGAGAGGGGCAACCAGGTGACACCAATGCCACCGGGCTCGGTTGAGATGGCCCGCAGCGAAGGGAGCGGACGACGAGGAGGGTCGGCGCAGCGTCAAGCCGACGTCGTGAACGACAACCGGACCACGGGATCACGAAGGACGTCGGCAGCGCGCCCACCCCCTCTCCGGGAGCGCCCACTCCGGACGAAGTGGGACGGCTGCGCGGCACCCCTCAGGCGAGGCTGACCGCGGTGTCCAGCTCCGTCACGGCGGCGGCGAACTGGCTGCGGTAGAGGCGGGCGTAGGCGCCCTCGGCCGCGAGCAGGCTCTCGTGCGTGCCCTGCTCGGCGATGTGCCCGTCCTCCATGACGACGATGAGATCCGCGTCGCGGATGGTCGAGAGCCGGTGCGCGATGACGAAGCTCGTCCGGTCGCCGCGCAGCGCGGCCATCGCCTGCTGCACGAGGCGCTCCGTACGGGTGTCGACCGAGCTCGTCGCCTCGTCGAGGATCAGCAGGCTCGGGTCGGCGAGGAAGGCGCGCGCGATCGTCAGCAGCTGCTTCTCCCCGGCGGAGATGTTGCCGCCCTCGTCGTCGAGGTGGGTGTCGTAGCCGTCGGGCAGCGAGTGCACGAAGCGGTCGACGTAAGTCGCCTCCGCGGCGGCCCGCACCTGCTCGCGGGTCGCGCCCGGCCGCCCGTAGGCGATGTTGTCGCCGATCGTCCCGCTGAAGAGCCACGTGTCCTGCAGGACCATGCCGGTGCGCGAGCGCAGCTCGGCGCGCGACATGGTCGTGATGTCGACGCCGTCGATGGTGATCCGCCCGGAGTCGAGCTCGTAGAAGCGCATGGTGAGGTTGACCAGCGTCGTCTTGCCGGCACCGGTCGGCCCGACGATCGCGACGGTCTGGCCCGGCTCGACGACGAGGTCGAGGCCCTCGATGAGCGGCTTCGCCGGGTCGTAGCTGAAGGAGACGTCCTCGAAGGCGACCCGCCCGTGCCCGTCGCCTCGGGCGGCCGGCTCCTCCGGGTCCTCGACCTGCTCCGGCGCGTCGAGCACCTCGAAGACCCGCTCGGCCGACGCCACCCCCGACTGCATGAGGTTGGCCATCGACGCGACCTGGGTGAGCGGCTGGGTGAACTGCCGCGAGTACTGGATGAAGGCCTGCACGTCACCGAGGGTCATCGTGCCGGAGGCGACCCGCAGGCCACCGACGACGGCGATGACGACATAGTTGAGGTTCCCGACGAACATCATCGCCGGCATGATGATGCCGCTGACGAACTGCGCGCCGAAGCCTGCCGACCGCAGCTGTTCGTTGCGCTCGGCGAAGGCCGCGTCGACCTCCGCCTGCCGCCCGTAGACCTTGACGAGCGAGTGGCCCGTGTAGGTCTCCTCGATGACCGAGCTGAGCTCGCCGGTGGACGTCCACTGCTGGATGAAGTGCCGCTGGCTCCGCTTGCCGATCGCGCCGGTGAGCACGATCGAGATCGGGATCGTCACGAGGGCGATGAGCGAGAGCAGCGGGGAGATCCACACCATCATCGCGACCATCGCGACGACCGTGATGAGGCTCGTCAGCAGCTGGCTGAGGGTCTGCTGCAGCGACTGCGCGACGTTGTCGATGTCGTTGGTCACCCGGCTGAGCACCTCACCGCGCGGCTGCTTGTCGAAGTACGGCAGCGGCAGCCGGTGCAGCTTGGCCTCGACCTCGGCGCGCAGGTCGAAGACCACCCGGTTGACCGCGTGGACGATGACCCGCCCCTGCAGCCACGACAGCACCGCGGCGACGACGTAGAGCCCGAGCGCGAGCAGCAGGATGTGACCGATGGCCCCGAAGTCCATGCCCTGCCCCGGGACGAGGTGCGGCATGGCCGCGAGCATGTCGGCCTGGCGGTCCTCCCCCTTCGCCCGCAGCTGCTCGACGATCGTGTCGAGGGGGACGCGGGCGGGCAGCTCCGCGCCGATCCACCCGGCGAAGATCCGGTCGGTCGCCCGGGCGAGCACGAGTGGACCGACCGCGCTCAGCCCGACGGAGACGACGGTCAGGACGATCGCCGTGAGCACGCGGGAGCGTTGCGGGCGCAGCCGGCCGAGCAGGCGCTGCGCCGAAGGGAGGAAGTTCTTCGACTTCTCCCCCGGAGTGCCCATCTGCATCGGTCCGCGACGCGCGGCGGCGCCCGGTCCCCTTCGGGCCTGGGCCGCCTTCTCCTCCGCGGTGGGAACTTCGCTCGCGCTCATGCGGCCTCCTCCCGCGAAGCCTGGGACTCGACGATCTCGACATAGGTTGGGCAGCTCGCGAGGAGCTCGTCGTGGGTGCCGTCGCCGACGACCCGGCCGTCGTCGAGGACGACGATGTGGTCGGCGTCGACGATCGACGAGACGCGTTGGGCGACGACGATGACGACGCTGTCGGTGACGACGGGACGAAGGGCGGCCCGCAGCCTGGCATCGGTCGTCAGGTCGAGCGCGGAGAAGGAGTCGTCGAGGAGGTAGATCGCCGGCCGCCGCACGATCGCGCGGGCGATGGACAGGCGCTGACGCTGCCCGCCGGAGAGGTTGGTGCCGCCCTGGGCGACGGGTGCCTCGAGACCTCCGTCGAGAGCCCGGACGAAGTCCTCGGCCTGCGCCACGCGCAGCGCCTCCCACAGCTCGTCGTCGCTCGCGTCGGGCTTGGCCTGGCGCAGGTTGGAGGCGATGGTCCCGCTGAAGAGGAAGGCCTTCTGCGGGACGACCGCGATGCTCGACCACAGCAGGGCCGGGTCCTGCTCACGCACGTCGACCCCACCGACGAGGACCCGCCCGCCCGTGACGTCGTGCAGTCGGGGCACGAGGTCGAGCAGCGTCGTCTTGCCGGCGCCCGTCGACCCGATGATCGCCGTCGTGCGGCCGGGCTCGGCCCGCAGGTCCACGTCGCACAGCACGGGCGAGTCGGCACCCGGGTAGGAGAACTCCACGCCCTCGAGGACGACGGAGGGTCGCTGCTCGACCATCGGCCGGGGCTCGCTCGGCGGGACGACGCTCGACTCGGTCGACAGCACCTCGTCGATGCGCCCGGCGGAGACGGCAGCCCGCGGCAGCATCATCGACATGAAGGTCGCCATCATCACCGACATGAGGATCTGCATGAGATAGGTCATGAAGGCGGTGAGGGCACCGATCTGCATCTGCCCGCTCTCGATCCGGTGCGCACCGAACCACAGGACGGCGACGGTCGAGAGGTTGAGGATCAGCATGACGATCGGGAAGGCGAGCGACATGAGGCGGCCCACGGCGACCGCGGAGGCCGTGTACTCGGTGTTGGCCACCTCGAAGCGCTCGCGTTCGCTCCCTTCGCGCACGAAGGCACGCACCACCCGCACGCCGGTGATCTGCTCGCGCAGGATCCGGTTGACGGTGTCGACGCTCGTCTGCATGCGGCGGAAGTTGGGAATCATCGCCCGGATCACCAGACCCACCGACACGGCGAGCAGCGGCACCGCGACCGCGACGAGCCAGCTGAGACCGATGTCCTCGCGCAGGGCCATGATCACGCCGCCGATCATCATCATCGGCGCGGTGACCATCATCGTCAGCGCCATGTTGGTGACTGTCTGCACCTGGGTGACGTCATTGGTCGTGCGCGAGATGAGCGTCGGGGCGCCGAAGCGGGCGACCTCCTGGGCGCTGAAGCTGCCCACCCGCGAGAAGACGGCCGCGCGCAGCCGCGCGGCCATCGTCGCCGACAGGCCGGCCCCGATCCACGTCGCGGCGATGGTCGCGACGATCTGGACGACGGAGACGGCGAGCATGACGCCGCCGTGGCGCACGATGTAGCCGGTGTCGCCGGTCGCCACACCGTTGTCGATGATCTCGCCGTTGAGGCTGGGCAGGTAGAGGGAGGCGAGGGTCGCGGCGAGCTGCAGGACGAGGAGCAGCAGGACCCGGCCGCCCGTGCCGCTCAGATGGCGGCGCACGAGGCTGATGAGCACCGGTCGATTGTTGCACCGTGCAGGTAGTGCACCAACAGCTTTTCGATCCAGAAGAGGCCGCCCGCGGCCGTCTTGCTGTCGGTCCCTGAGGAGGCCGCCCGCGGCCGTCTCGAAGGGTCAGGCCGGGATATCCGGTGCTGGCCGGGAAATCCGCTGATGACCGCGCAATTGCACGGCCCGGAGCAGATATCCCGGCCATGTCAGGACTTCTCGGCCCGCGGATCGACGGGGCGGCCCGAGCGGGCCAGCCCCCTCAGCGTCCGTAGCGCCCTTGGTCGCGCGCCTGCCAGCAGCGCGAGTGCCAGTGCCGTCGGTCGTCCGCTCCCCCGAGCCCGTCGTCGGGCCAGACGACGACGTGGGGCGTCCCCGGTCGGATCTCGTGCGTGCACCCGGGGCACGTGTAGGTGCGCTCGGAGGTCTGCCCGGTGAGCCGCCGCACGATCCACGCGCGGCCCATCCACGTCTCCCGCGTCTGCGGTGCCCGGCCCAGCGCGAGCGGTCGGTGCTCGTCACGGCGACGGCGGTTGCTGCGGGGCATGACTCCAGTCTGGCAAACGTCGTGATCCACGATGCCCAGCGCAGGCCCCCTTCGTCCCCGGAGGGATGAAGAAGGCCTGCGGATGAGTTCGTGCGCGGCGATCAGTAGGTGCGGAAGCCCTCACCGGTCTTGCGGCCGAGCTTGCCGGCGGCGACGACCTCGCGCAGCAGCCGGGCCGGGGTGAGCGACTCGTGCTTGAACTCCGCGAGGAGCTCCTCCTCGATCGCCAGGGCGACGTCGTTGCCGACGACGTCGAGCAGGGCGAAGGGCCCCATCGGGTAGCCGTAGTGCTCGGTGATCGCTCCGTCGACCGTGTCGATCTCTGCGCCCTCCTCGTGCGCCTTGATGGCGTCGTTGAGGTAGGGGAAGAGCAGCGCGTTGACGATGAAACCGGCGCGGTCGGCGCAGCTGACGGCGACCTTGCAGGTGCTGCGGCACAGGTCGAGGACCGTGTCGAGCACGTCCTGACCGGTCGTCGGGTGGTTGATGACCTCGACGAGCTTCATCACCGGCGCGGGGTTGAAGAAGTGCATGCCGACGACGTCCTGGGGGCGCTTCGTCTGGGCGGCGAGGTCGGCGATGGACAGCGAGGAGGTCGTCGTCGCGAGGACGGCCCCGGGCTTGCAGATGCGGTCGAGGTCGGCGAAGAGCTGGTTCTTGATGCCGATCTCCTCGGCGATGGCCTCGACGACGATGTCGACGTCACCGAGGGCCTCGCGCTCGGTCGCGCCGGTGAGGCGGCCGAGGATCGCGTCGGCGTCGCCCTGCTCGAGCCGACCCTTGTCGACCTGGCGGGCGAGGTTCTTGGCGATCTTGGCGGCGACGGCGTCGACCTTGTCCTGGGTGCGCGCGATGTAGGTCACGGGGAAGCCGTTCGCCGCGAAGACCTCGACGATGCCGCTCGCCATGGTGCCGGAGCCGACGACGCCGACCGTCTTGACCGGGCGGGCGGCGCCCTGCCCGGTCGCGGCCGGGGTCAGCTCGTCGGCGACGACCTCGTCACCCTCGTAGGTGTAGAAGCCCTTGCCGGCCGCCTTGCCGGTGCGCCCCTCGGCGATGAGTCGCTCGATGGCGGCGCTGGGCTGGTGACGCGGGTCGCCCGTCTGCTCGAAGCGCGCGGCGAGCGCGTCGCGGACGGTCTCGAGGCCGAGCTCGTCGATGACGGTGAGCGGCCCCTTGGGCAGGCCGCAGCCGAAGCGCATGCCGTTGTCGAGGTCCTCACGCGAGGCGTACTGCTCGTCGAACATCGAGGCGGCGTGGTTCAGGTACGGGAAGACAAGGGCGTCTGCAAGGGCGCGGGAGTCTGACATGACGAGCACTATCGCAGTCCACCTGACCCCCCGGGTAGGGGTTCGCGGCGTGACGGTCCGCACAGGGTCGATCACGCGCGAACCCGTGGTGCGCGTAGGGTCTGCGGGGTGCGAGTGGTGATTGCGACGTGCAGTGTCGACTACGAGGGGCGGCTCAACGCCCACCTGCCCCTGGCGACCCGCCTGCTCATGGTCAAGGCCGACGGATCGGTCCTCGTCCACAGCGACGGCGGCTCCTACAAGCCGCTGAACTGGATGGCCCCGCCGTGCTCCATGGCCGAGGTCGAGCCCGACGAGACCGAGGCCGCCGAGGGGGTCGAGTCGGTCTGGGTCGTCCAGCACGCCAAGACCGAGGACCGCCTGCGGGTCAAGCTCCACGAGGTGCACCACGACTCCGCCCACGACCTCGGCGTCGACCCCGGCCTGGTCAAGGACGGTGTCGAGGCTCACCTGCAAAAGCTGCTCGCCGAGCACATCGAGACCCTCGGCGAGGGCTACACGCTCGTGCGCCGCGAGTACATGACGGCCATCGGCCCGGTCGACATCCTCGCCAGGGACGCCCAGGGCGTCTCCGTCGCCGTCGAGATCAAGCGCCGCGGCGAGATCGACGGCGTCGAGCAGCTGACCCGCTACCTCGAGCTGATGAACCGCGACCCGGCCCTGCGCCCGGTCACCGGTGTCTTCGCCGCCCAGGTCATCAAGCCGCAGGCGCGCACCCTGGCCGAGGACCGCGGCATCCGCTGCGTCACCCTCGACTACGACGAGCTCAAGGGCATCGACACGAGCATGCACCGCCTCTTCTGACCGGTTCAGTCCAGCTCCAGCCGGACGAAGGGGGCGTCCGTCACCTCGCCGGGTGGTCTGGCCAGCACGAGCACGGTCTCGCCGCGGTGCAGGTCGGCGATGGCACCGAGCGTGGCCGGCTGGGCCTCGCCGGCCGCGAGTCCCTCCTCGTCCTCCAGCGGCGCGCCGAGCCGCTGCGCCAGCTCCTCCCCGACCGCCAGGCCAGGTGGTCGCACGAGGGCGAGCACCCGCTCGCCCGCGAGGGCGTCGACGAGGGAGGCCACTCCCTTCGCCCCGCGGGGTGGGGTGGCGACGAGCAGGGTCGCCGGGCAGTGCAGGGCCACCACTCGACCCTAGCCCCACGCCGGGTCACATCAGGCTGATCGCCAGCCCGATCGCGCACGGGAGCATCGTCACGATCGTCCCCAGGCCGAGGCCACGCGCGGCCGGGCGGGGCACGGGCAGCAGCGCGGCACCGATGGCCGCGCCGACGCCGCAGGCGACGAGCCCGGAGAAGGCGATGTCACTGCCGGTGTACGCCAGCGCACCGGCGACGACGACCCAGGCGATCGCCGCTACGGGGACCGCGACGACCGCGTGCAGCCAGGAGACCCGGGCGCTGCTCACGCGTCGACGGTCTCCCGGGCGGGGAGCCCGCGGCGCTCACGGATGATGTCGACGAAGGAGCCCATGATCTCGTTGAGACCGAAGTCCTTGGGCGTGAAGACGGCGGCGACACCGAGCTCGCGCAGCCGGGCCGCATCGGACTCGGGGATGATCCCGCCGACGACGACCGGGATGTCACCGGCACCCTCGGCCTCGAGGCCCTTGAGGATGTCGGGGACGAGCTCCATGTGCGAGCCGGAGAGGATCGAGACGCCGACGAGGTCAACGTCCTCGGCCACGGCCGCGGAGACGATCTGCTCGGGCGTCAGCCGGATGCCCTGGTAGACCACCTCGAAGCCCGCGTCACGCGCCCGCACGGCGATCTGCTCGGCGCCGTTGGAGTGGCCGTCAAGGCCGGGCTTGCCGACGAGGACGCGCAGCCGCTCGCCGAGCTCCTCGCCCGTCGCGGCCACCCGCGAGCGCACCTCGACGAGGTCCGCCGAGCCGCCGTCGGCGACGCCGACCGACCCGGAGACCCCCGTGGGAGCGCGGAACTCACCGAAGACCTCACGCAGCGCCTGGGCCCACTCCCCGACGGTGACCCCGGCGCGGGCGCAGACGAGCGAGGCCTCCATGAGGTTGTCGTCGGTCGCCGCGACCTCCTTGAGGCGGGCGAGCGAGTCGGCGGCGGCCTGCGGGTCGGCGTCGCGCTCGGTGCGCCATGCGCGCACGGCCTCGACGGCCTTGGCCTCGACATCGGCGTCGACGGTCTGGATCGCGGTGTCGAGGTCGGCGGTCAGCGGGTTGGGCTCGGTGGTCTCGAACTTGTTGACGCCGACGACGATGTCCTCGCCGGCCTCGATCCGCTGGCGACGCAGCGAATGGCTGGCGACGAGCGCGTTCTTCATGTAACCCGACTCGACGGCCGGCACTGCACCGCCCATCTCCTGGATCCGGTCGATCTCAGCCTTGGCGCCCTCGACGAGCTCGGCGACCTTGCGCTCGACGACCGGCGAGCCGGTGAAGAGGTCGTCGTACTCGAGCAGGTCGGACTCGAAGGCGAGGACCTGCTGCAGGCGCAGCGCCCACTGCTGGTCCCACGGGCGGGGCAGGCCGAGCGCCTCGTTCCACGCGGGCAGCTGGACCGCGCGGGCCCGGGCGTCCTTGCTCAGCGTGACGGCGAGCATCTCGAGCACGATGCGCTGGACGTTGTTCTCCGGCTGGGCCTCGGTCAGGCCGAGGCTGTTGACCTGGACGCCGTAGCGGAAGCGGCGCTGCTTGGCGTCGGTGACGCCGTAGCGCTCGCGGGTGATCTCGTCCCACAGCTCGACGAAGGCGCGCATCTTGCACATCTCCTCGATGAAGCGCACGCCGGCGTTGACGAAGAAGGAGATGCGGGCGACGACCTTGCCGAAGTCCTCGTCGGGCACCCGGCCGGACGCCTTGACGGCGTCGAGCACGGCGATCGCCGTCGACATCGAGTAGGCGATCTCCTGCACCGGCGTCGCCCCGGCCTCCTGCAGGTGGTAGCTGCAGATGTTGGTGGGGTTCCACTTGGGGATCTCGCCGACGGTGTAGGTCACCATGTCGGTGATGAGGCGCATCGAGGGCCCGGGCGGGAAGACATAGGTCCCGCGGCTCAGGTACTCCTTGATGATGTCGTTCTGCGTCGTGCCGGCCAGCCGGGCACGCACCTCGGCCGGGTCTTCCCCCGCGGCCTCGGCCTGCTCCTCGGCGGCGACCTGGTAGAGCGCGAGCATGTACATCGCGACGGCGTTGATCGTCATCGAGGTGTTCATCTCGCCGAGCGGGATCTGGTCGAAGAGCCGACGCATGTCACCGATGTGGCTGATCGGCACGCCCACCTTGCCGACCTCGCCCCGGCTGAGCACGTGGTCGGGGTCGTAACCGGTCTGCGTCGGCAGGTCGAAGGCCACCGACAGACCGGTCTGGCCCTTGGCGAGGTTGCGGCGGTAGAGCTCGTTGGACGCGGCCGCGCTGGAGTGCCCGGCATAGGTCCGCATCACCCAAGGGCGGTCGCGCTCGGGACGGGCTGCCTCGGCTGCGGGCGTGGGGGCATCGGTGCTGTCGGCCATAGGTGGCAAGGTACCCGCGCGCCCCGGCGTGGCGTAGGCCTGTCCGCGGTGAATGACGCCACACCCGGGCGCACCACCCCGCAGGCGAAGGGGGCCGACGTCACCCGATGCGGTCGGTGACCAGCGCCATGGGTAGCGCCCCGCCGTCTCGCTCGTCACCGTGCAGTCCTCCCGCCGTCTCGACGCCGGGAGTCCAGGTGCGGCGGCGCGGCCGCGCGCGCTCAGACCGCGACGGTGCGGCGGCGCAGCGCGAGGGCCGGCGACGGCGTCTCGTGCAGGAGGCGCACCAGCCCGGCCCGACGCAGCAGGCGCGTGGTCCGCTCGTCGGCCCCGACGTAGCGCAGGCGACGTCCGGCACGCGCCGCGCGCGCATGCGCCGCGACGAGCGTCGCGAAGCCGACCTGGTCCACCACGGTCGACTCGGAGATGTCCACGAGGACCAGGTCACCCCCTTCGCGCACGGCGGTGACCAGCTCCTGCCGTAGGTCTGCGCTGTGCCGCAGGTCGAAGGGCACATGAACTCGGACGCGGGTGGTCCCTGCGCCACCCACGGGCGACAGCGCGGTCGTTGCGCTCATGACGGCTACCTGCTTTCCCCTGCGTGAACCGTTGTCACCCAGTGTGACGTGCGAAACACCGCCGGGGTTGCACCTGCCAATCACGATGTCATCACGCCATGACCAGTGTCAGGTCAGGACTCCCCCTTCGCGCCACCATCCGGACGACCCCGGGACGGCGCTCGCGGGGGTCTGCGACGATGACGCCATGGTCAACCTCACGAGGATCTACACCCGCACCGGCGACGAGGGGACGACCGCGCTCGGCGACTTCAGCCGCACGAGCAAGACCGACTCCCGTCTGCAGGCCTACGCCGACGCCAACGAGGCCAATGCCGTCATCGGTGTCGCCGTGGCCACCGGCGGCCTGACCGACGAGGTCGTCGCGACCCTCACCCGGGTGCAAAATGACCTCTTCGACCTCGGCGCCGACCTGTCGACGCCGCTGCAGGCCGACCCCGAGTACCCACCGCTGCGGGTCAAGCAGGAGTGGATCGACGAGCTCGAGGCCGACTGCGACCGCTACCTCACCCAGGTCGACAAGCTGCGCTCCTTCATCCTGCCCGGCGGCACTGCCGGCTCCGCCCACCTGCACCACGCGACGACCGTCGTGCGGCGCGCGGAGCGCTCGGCGTGGGCGGCCCGGGAGGAGTACGGCACCGAGACGGCCGACGAGCGCGGCACCGGCGGGGTCAACCCCCTGACGACGACCTATCTCAACCGCCTGTCGGACCTGCTCTTCATCCTCGCCCGGGTGGCCAACCTGCCGATCGGCGGCGACGTGCTCTGGCAGCCCGGCGGTGGCCGCGAGGAGCGCCCCACCAAGGACGCACGACCGTGAGGAGAGGCGAAGGGGGGCTCAGGTCACGTTGACGTTGTGGCCCGGCGGCGCCGACTCCAGCCAGGAGCGGATCGCCGGGTAGATCTTCGGCTCGACCGCGAGGCGGGCGAGCACCCCGTCACGGCCGCTGAGCGTCACCGAGAGGGCACCGTCGAGGCCCGGGATCGAGACGGTCTCGCCCGACTGCGGGGTGGAGATCTCCAGGCCCTCACGCAGCCAGGTCATCGTCGGGTGCGTCGTCACTCTTCCGACGCTGAACCAGTCGAGCCGGTCCGACCCGAGACGCAGAAACCCGAGTCGCCATCGGGGCGACTCGGGCAGCTTGACCGCGCAGGGGCAGACGGGGCCGTGGGCGGCGAGGGAACGGCGACGCAGCCACACCAGCACCAGCCACAGCGCGAGGAGCAGACACCCTGCGAGCAGGACGAGCTCGACCGCCTGCAGGGTGGACATGAAACGTGCGTCAGGCCTTGGCCGGGGTCTGGACGGTCTCGGCGACGATCGTGACGTTGTCGTGGTCGACGGACAGGAAGCCACCGTCGATCGTGGCGGCCTGGTCCCCACCTTCGGTGGTGTGGATGACGATGTCACCCTCGATCAGCACGCCGAGCAGCGGGGTGTGACCGGGCATGATGCCGATCTCGCCCTCGGTGCTGCGGGCGCGGACCATGCTGGCCTCGCCGGACCAGACCTTGCGGTCGGCGGCGACGAGTTCGACGTTGAGGGAGCTCACGGGAGGGGGGTCCTTCGTCTCGGTGGTGCGGGTGTCCATCGTAGCCCGCGCGCCAGCGGGCTATGCGCGCGCCTCAGGCGACGACGAGCGCGAAGTAGTCCTGGCCCAGGCCGATGCTGACCGCGCGGACCAGGGAGTAGCCCAGCCAGACCACGGTGAGCGCGATGAGGAGGCGTGGGTTGAGCCGATCGAAGAGGGCGCCGGTGGGGATCCGACGGATCAGCGCGTAGACCGTCCACAGGACGATGCCGGCGGCCGCCACCATCGCGATCGGACCGAAGAAGTTGTACTCGAAAGCGGTACCGACGTTGCCGTGGGCGAGGTGGACCCACGAACGGGTCATGCCGCACCCGGGACAGGGCAGGCCGGTCGCGATGCGCAGGAGACAGGTCGGAGCACCCGACTCGACGGACTGGACCGGCCACAGCCGGGCGATGACCAGACCCGCGAGACTCATGACGGCGAGGATCGGCATGATGGTCCGCTCGGCGATGCTCACGCCGCGTGCGAAGTGCACCTGCCCGCCGGTCTGCTGGGTCATCGCAGCGGCCGCCCGTCGACGTCGACCATCTTGCGGGTCACCACGAGGATGATGTCGATGAGGGTCCAGACGGTCAGACCACCGCAGGTGACGAGCTTGAGCACGCCCAGCCCGGTCTGGCCGAGGTAGAAGCGGTCGACACCGAAGCCACCGACGAAGATCGACAGCAGCAGGGTGGTCATCCACTCGCGGCTGGAGAAGAGCCCGGGCACCTGCGACGCGGGGAACCACGTCTGCTGGCCCTCGGCGCGCACCGGGGTGTCGCCCTTGAGCTGACCGCCGACGGCCATGCCGGCGAGCTGGGTGAGGTCGTAGGGCCCGTAGTCCTGCCCCATGACGTTGAGGTGGTAGCGCTCGGCGCCGGTCAGCTGGGGAGCTTGCTGGTAACCGGGCGCCTGGTAGCCGGACTGCGGCTGGCCCTGGCCGGGCTGGCCCTGGGCTCCGCCGGCGCCGGGGGGCGGGGGCGGGCCGGGCGTGTGCGGCTGGTCGCCGGGAGTCGTCATGGCCGCCAGTGTAGGGGGCCCCTCCCCAGCGGCCCAAATGCCGTACCACGACAACGAGACGGCCGCCCCCTTCGATGGACGAAGGGGGCGGCCGTCGCGTGGACGCGGGGCGGGGTCAGAGGCTCTTCTGGATCTCCGCCCACTGGCGCTCGACGTCGTCGAGGCCACCGCACATGAAGAAGGCCTGCTCGGCCACGTGGTCGTACTCACCGTCGGCGATCTTGGTGAACGCCTCGATGGTGTCGGTCAGCGGGACCGTCGAACCCTCGATGCCGGTGAACTGCTTGGCGACGTAGGTGTTCTGCGACAGGAAGCGCTGGATACGACGCGCGCGGTTGACGAGGATCTTGTCCTCCTCGGACAGCTCGTCGATACCGAGGATCGCGATGATGTCCTGCAGCTCCTTGTTCTTCTGCAGGATCGACTTCACGCGGACCGCGGTGTTGTAGTGGTCCTCCGCGATGTAGCGACGGTCGAGGATCCGGCTGGTCGAGGTCAGCGGGTCCACGGCCGGGTAGATACCCATCGACGCGATCTCACGGTTGAGCTCGGTCGTCGCGTCGAGGTGCGCGAAGGTCGTCGCCGGCGCCGGGTCGGTGTAGTCGTCGGCGGGCACGTAGATCGCCTGCATCGAGGTGATCGAGTGACCACGCGTCGAGGTGATGCGCTCCTGGAGGACGCCCATCTCGTCGGCGAGGGTCGGCTGGTACCCCACGGCGGAGGGCATGCGGCCCAGCAGCGTGGAGACCTCGGAACCGGCCTGCGTGAAGCGGAAGATGTTGTCGATGAAGAGGAGCACGTCCTGCTTCTGCACATCGCGGAAGTACTCCGCCATGGTCAGGGCGGACAGGGCGACGCGCAGACGCGTGCCCGGCGGCTCGTCCATCTGGCCGAAGACCAGGGAGGTCTGACCGAGGACGCCGGCCTCCTCCATCTCGACCATGAGGTCGTTGCCCTCACGGGTGCGCTCGCCGACACCGGCGAAGACGGAGACACCACCGTGGTCGCGCGCGACTCGGGCGATCATCTCCTGGATGAGGACGGTCTTGCCGACACCGGCACCACCGAAGAGGCCGATCTTGCCACCCTGGACGTAGGGGGTGAGCAGGTCGATGACCTTGATGCCGGTCTCGAACATCTGGGTCTTCGACTCGAGCTGGTCGAAGGCCGGGGCGGAGCGGTGGATGCCCCAGCGCTCGTTGACCTCGAGGGTCTGGCCCTCCTCGAGGTTGAGGCAGGCGCCGGTCGCGTTGAAGACCTTGCCGAGGGTGACGTCACCGACGGGGACCGTGATCGGGCCGCCGGTGTCCTGCACCTGGCCGCCGCGGACGAGACCGTCGGTGGGCTGCAGGGAGATGGCGCGGACCATGTTGTCGCCGATGTGCTGGGCGACCTCGAGGTTCAGCGTGCGGGTGGTCTCCCCGAGCTGGACCTCGGTGGTGAGCAGGTTGTACTGGTCGGGCATGGTGTCGGCGCTGAACTCGACGTCGACGACCGGGCCGGTGACGCGGGAGATGCGCCCGACCCCACCCGCCTGGGTGGTGTTCTCTTCGGTGACGGTGGCAGTCATGGGTTCTCTCTACCTTCTCACTTGGACTCGGCAAGGGCCCCGGCCCCGCCGACGATCTCGGAGATCTCCTGGGTGATCTCGGCCTGACGGGCCTGGTTGGCCAGTCGGGTGTACTTCTTGATGAGCTCCTCGGCGTTGTCGGTCGCCGACTTCATCGCGCGCTGACGTGCCGCGAGCTCGGAGGCCGCCGCCTGGAGGAGGCAGTTGAAGATGCGCGCGTTGACGTAGCGCGGGAGCAGCGTGTCGAGCAGCTCCTCGCCGCTCGGCTCGAACTCGTAGAGCGGGTACAGCTCGTCCTCGCCCGGCTCCTCGACGCCCTCGACGACCTCGAGCGGCAGCAGCCGGATGACCTCGGCCTCCTGCGTGACCATCGAGACGAAGCGGGTGAAGACGACGTGGACCTCGTCGACGCCGCCGTCCTCGAAGTCCGTGGTGAAGTCGGCGACGAGCCGCTCGCCGATCTCACGGGCGTTGTCGAAGCTGGGCTTCTCGGACGAGCCGGTCCACTCGGCGACGTACTCCTTCTTGCGGAAGGAGTAGTAGGAGACCGCGCGACGACCCACGAGGTACGTCTGGACCTCCTTGCCCTGGTCACGAAGGGCGGCGGAGACCCGCTCCCCCTCCTTGAGGACGTTGGAGTTGTAGCCGCCCGCCAGGCCGCGGTCGGCGGCGATGACGAGCACCGCGGCACGGCGCACGTTGTCCGGCTCGGTGGTCAGCGGGTGGTCCTCGTCGGAGTACGTGGCCACGGCCGACGCGGCGCGCGTCAGGGCGCGGGCGTAGGGCGTGGACTCACGCACGGCCTGCTGGGCCTTGACGACCCGCGAGGCCGCCATGAGCTCCATGGCGCGCGTGATCTTCTTGGTCGCACTGACGGACCGGATGCGCTGCCGGTACTCCCGGATCTGCGCTCCCATGTGCTTCCGCCTCTCTGGTGGTCTGTGGTCGGCTCAGGGCCGGCGGTCGGGGCTGCTGCCCCCGGTCGGGCGTCGCGGACGACGCCCGACCGGTGGTGGGTCAGCGCTTCTGCTTGACGATCTGGACCTGCTCGGAGTCCTGGGCGTCCTCGCCCGACTCCTCGGCGGAACCGACCGGGACCTCGTCCTTGTTGGACGGGGCGAAGGTCTCGCGGAAGCTCTTGATCTCGGCCTCGAGGGCGGAGATCGTCGAGTCCTCGAGCTTGCCCGTCTCCTGGATGCCCTCCATGAGGTCGTTCTTGTTGCGACGCAGGTGGTCGAGGAACTCGGCCTCGAAGCGACGCACGTCCTCGACGGCGATGGGGTCCAGCTCACCGGTGGTGCCGGCCCAGATGGCGACGGCCTGCTCGGGCACCGGGTAGGGGTCGGCCTGCTTCTGCTTGAGCAGCTCGACGAGGCGGGCGCCTCGGGCCAGCTGCTGCTTCGACGCCGGGTCCAGGTCGGACGCGAACATCGCGAAGGCCTCGAGGGCGCGGTACTGGGCCAGGTCGAGCTTGAGGCGACCGGAGACCGACTTCATCGCCTTGGTCTGCGCGGCCGAGCCGACACGCGAGACCGAGACACCCACGTCGATGGCGGGGCGGACGTCGGAGTTGAAGAGGTCGGCCTGCAGGTAGATCTGGCCGTCGGTGATCGAGATGACGTTGGTCGGGATGTACGCCGAGACGTCGCCCGCCTTGGTCTCGATGATCGGCAGACCGGTCATCGAGCCGGCGCCCATGTCGTCGGAGAGCTTGGCGCAGCGCTCCAGCAGACGCGAGTGCAGGTAGAAGACGTCACCCGGGTAGGCCTCGCGACCCGGCGGGCGGCGCAGCAGCAGCGACATCGAGCGGTAGGCCTCGGCCTGCTTGCTCAGGTCGTCGAAGACGATGAGGACGTGCTTGCCCTGGTACATCCAGTGCTGGCCGATGGCCGAGCCGGTGAAGGGGGCGAGGTACTTGAAGCCGGCGGCGTCGGAGGCGGGAGCCGCGACGATCGTCGTGTACTCCATGGCGCCGGCCTCCTCGAGCGTGCCCTTGACGGACGCGATCGTGGAGCCCTTCTGGCCGATGGCCACGTAGATGCAGCGCACCTGCTTCTGCGGGTCGCCGGTCTCCCAGAACTGCTTCTGGTTGATGATCGTGTCGACCGCGACCGTGGTCTTGCCGGTCTGGCGGTCACCGATGATCAGCTGACGCTGGCCACGGCCGATCGGGGTCATGGCATCGACCGACTTCAGGCCGGTCTGCAGCGGCTCGTGGACCGACTTGCGCTGCACGACCGAGGGGGCCTGCAGCTCGAGCGCGCGGCGCTCCTCGGCCTCGATCTCGCCGAGGCCGTCGATGGGCTGGCCGAGCGGGTTGACGACGCGGCCGAGGAAGTTGTCACCGACCGGGACCGAGAGGACCTCGCCGGTCCGCTTGACCGTCTGGCCCTCCTCGATCTTGGAGAAGTCGCCGAGGACGACGACACCGATCTCGTGGACGTCGAGGTTGAGCGCGAGGCCGAGGGTGCCGTCCTCGAACTCGAGCAGCTCGTTGGTCATGGCCGAAGGGAGTCCCTCGACGTGGGCGATGCCGTCACCGGTGTCGGTGACGCGGCCGACCTCTTCGCGGGAGGCCGCGCCCGGGTTGTAGGACCGCACGTAGCCGTCCAGGGCGTCCCGGATCTCCTCCGGACGGATCGAAAGCTCCGTCATGTTGTCTTCTCCTCGTTGCCGGCCGCTGTGGTGGCCGAATATGTGGTCTGCATGGTGGGTCTGACCCGGGCTCAGCCGGCCAGGTGGCGCTTCGCCTCGTCGAGACGTCGCAGGACGGTCCCGTCGACGACCTCGTCGCCGATCTGGACCCGGATCCCGCCGATGACGTCCTCGTCGTGGACGATCTGCAGCTGGACGGGCTTGCTGTAGATCTGCTGCAGCGCGCCGGCCAGGCGGGTGCGCTGCTCCTGCGTGAGGTCGACCGCGGTCGTCACGACGGCGGTCAGCTGCTGGCGACGCTCGGCCGCGATGTCGAGGTAGGCCTCGAGCGTGCGGTCGAAGCGACGACCCCGCGGCGCCAGGACCGCCTGGCGAGCCAGTCGGACCGTCTCCGGCCGGGCCTTGCCCTGCAGGAGGGTGCTGACGAGGTCGGCCTTGCCGGCCGGGTCGCCCTGACGGTTGCCCAGGGCGTCACGCAGCTCGGGGTTGCCGTCGACGAGACGCTCGAAGCGGAAGAGCTCGTCCTCGACCTGGTCGAGGCTGCCGCTGGCCTCGGCCCCCTTGAGGAGGGCCTCGACGCCGAAGCGCTCGATCGTGTCGGTGAGGTCGCGGTCCTGCGCCCAGCGCTGGGTCACGAGCACCGAGACGACGCCCACGGTCTCGTTGGACAGCTTGCCGTGGAGCAGCCGGGTGACGAGGTCGGCCCGCTCCTTGCCCTCACGCGAGGGGTCGGCGACGGTGCGGCGCAGTGCCACGTTGTCGTCGAGCAGCGCGGTGACGGCAAAGAGCTCGTCCGCCAGGACGGCCGGGTCCCCGGTCGTCAGCGCGGTCTCGAAGGACTGGCGTCCCTCGGCGACGGCGGCGCGGGAAGAGCCTCGCATCAGGCGTCACGCCCCGTGTCGCCGAGGTCGAGCTGGCCCTGCTCCGCCGGCGCGGCGGTCGCTGCCGCAGCAGCACCCACCTGTTCCGGCTGGACCTGACCCGACTCGAGCTCCGCGAGGAAGCGGTCGATGAGGCCCTGGCGGCTGGAGGAGTCCTGCAGCTCGTGGCCGACGATGCGACCGGCCAGGTCGGTCGCCAGACGACCCACCTCACCGCGCAGGGAGACGAGGGCCTGCTGGCGCTCGGCCTCGATCTGCTTGTGCGCCGACTCGGTGATGCGGTTGGCCTCGTCCTGAGCCTGCCCGCGCATCTCCGCGACGATGGCCGCGCCCTCGGCGCGTGCGTCCTCACGGATCTTGGCGGCCTCGGCGCGAGCCTCGGCCAGCTGGGCCTCGTACTGGGCCTTGGCGGCCTCGGCCTCGGCCTGGGCGTTCTCGGCCTGGGCGATGCCACCCTCGATCGCGGCGTGACGCTCGGCGTAGGCCTTCTCGATGTTCGGAACCACGAACTTCGCCACGACGAAGTAGAGGATCGCGAACATGACGAGCCCGAAGACGAGCTCCGGGATTTGCGGGATGAGCGGCATGCTCTCCCCGCCGGCCGCCGCGAGACCCACGACCGACGAAGCGGTTGCGGTGATGTGCACGGGGTACTCCTAGTGACTGGTGCCGGTTTGACGATGCCGTTGCCGGCGGATCAGTTGATGAAGAAGAGCACCAGACCGAAGATGGCGAGCGCCTCGGCGAGGGCGAAGCCGAGGATGGCGATCGGCTGCAGCAGGCCACGGGCCTCGGGCTGACGGGCGACACCGTTGATGTACGCGGCGAAGATCAGACCGACGGCGATGGCCGGGCCGATGGCGGAGAGGCCGTAACCGATGAGCGAGAGGTTGCCGGAGATTTCCACGATGTTTCCTCTTTCGTGTTTCTGTGATCCGCCGCGGGGTCTGTCCCACGGGGAAGTTCTGGGTGTTGGTGCTATGCAGTTGTAGGTGCGGGGTGCCGACTCAGTGGTCGTCGGCCAGGGCTCCGGCGATGTAGCTGGAGGTCAGGAGGACGAAGACGAACGCCTGGAGGAACTGCACCAGGGCCTCGAAGATGACCATGACGCCGGCCATGAGGAAGGTCGGCAGCGACAGCACCTTGAGCAGGACGCCGCCGTCGAGCAGGAAGTAGGCGCCAGCCGTGACGAAGAGGTAGATGACCATGTGGCCGGCAAACATGTTGCCGAAGAGTCGCAGCGCCAGGGTCAACGGCCGGGTGATGAAGTAGGTGATCAGCTCGAGCAGGAAGACCACGGGGACGATCCAGCCCGGCAGGCCCGGCGGGATCATGTGCTTGAAGTAGCCGACGAAGCCCATCTTCTGGAAGCCCACCCAGTGGTAGACGACGTAGACGACTGCGACGAGGGCGATCGCGAAACCGATCTTGCCCGTCACCGGGTTCATGGCGAAGGGGAAGATGCCCATCAGGTTGTAGAAGAGCACCATCGTGAAGAGGGTGACGATGAGCGGGACGAACCGGCGGAACTCCTTGGTGCCGATCATGTCCTTGGCCACGCTGTTGCGGGGGAAGTTGTAGAAGCCCTCGAGCAGCCACTGGCCCTTGCTCGGGACGACGGCGGCCTTGCGGCTCAGGACGACCAGGACGATCGAGACGACCGCAGTGACGATGGCAGCCCAGGCCATCTGGTTGGTGACGACGATGCCGCCGACCTCGAAGAGCGGCTGCCAGAAGATCTCCGGCGTGGGGGTCTCGTACTCCCCTCCACCGGAAGCAGGCAGCACGGGCGCAGTCAGGATCACTGGTTCTCCTCGTTGTGTGGCTGGGCAGCCGTCTTCTTCCCCGCGGAGGGGGCATCGTCTGTGGGTGCCTGGGACGTACCGTACCGGAGCCAGATCACGTACAGCGACAGAGCCATTCCGCCGACGATCCCGATGATGACGAGGAACGACGTCCCCAGCCACCGGTCGAGCAGCCAGCCGATGGCGCCGTACAGGATGGGCCCGGTGATCAGGTGGGCGAGGACCGTTGCGGCCATCGCGTCGGATGCGGCCGCCGGGTGGGGCCGGGTCGGGTCGGTGCGGTAGCGCTCGGCGCTCGCCGCCGACTCCTCGGCGCTCGGGAGCGCCTTGGTCACGAAGCGAGGGGTCTCCCCCTTCCGCCGCCGGGCGATGGCACTCATGCGCTGGCCCCGGTCGGGTGGATCAGGTGTCGTCCGCGCACGTAGCCGGCCACGACACCTGCCTGGAGGACGACGGTCGCGACGATGGCGGAGAGGGCGGCCGTGCGGCCGTCGAGCCACGACATCTCGCGCACGACGGCGATCGCCGCGACGAGGATGATCAGCTGACCGAGGTAGACCACCCCGGCACCGGCCATCGACGTCCCGACGTCACCGGCCACGATGAGCGAGATCGCCATGAGTCCCGTGAGGACGACGAAGAAAGCGAGGAGCGAACCGACCAGCGCGCTCAACGCGCCGTCGGAACCCCTCGCGAAGGCGCCGACAGCGGTGGTGAGCGCGGTCCCGATGACACCGGCGACGAGAACACCACGGCGCATGCCCGGCACGGGGCTGCGGCGCTGAGTCGTGGTCATCGGCTCACTTCGGGACGGGAGCAACAGGTGCTCTACGGGTCGGACCAGACGGTCCGACGGGGCGCTTGTGAAAGTTTACACAAGCGCCGCGGAGGCCACCAATCAGGCGTCGATCCGCTGCCCCTGGGCGTCGTACTTCTTGGGCCGGTGCCCGGGTCGGGAGAAGCGCGGCAGCCAGATCGTCAGGACCGCGGCGACGCCGAGCATCACCACTCCCCCGATGCCGGCGACGAGCGGCGGCAGGAAGACGAAGCTCACCGCCCCCAGGGCGACGACGGCCGCCCACAGCCACAGCAGCAGCACCGCGCGCCGGTGGCCGTGGCCGATCTGGAGCATGCGGTGGTGCAGGTGCTGGCTGTCGGCGTCCCACGGGCGCTGCCCGCGGGCGGTCCGCCGCGCGACCGCCCACACGACGTCGAGGAGCGGCAGCAGCATGATCGAGATCGGGATGAGCAGCGGCAGCACGGTCGCGGCGACCGCGTTGGCGCTCACCTGGACCTGGTCGGGGTTGATCTGCCCGACGTTGGAGATCGTCGCGGCCGCGAGCAGCAGGCCGAGCAGCAGGGCACCGGAGTCACCCATGAAGAGCTTGGCCGGGAAGACGTTGTGCGGCAGGAAGCCCAGGCAGCAGCCCGCGAGCGCCGCGGAGATGAAGGTCGCCGAGGAGAAGACGTTGGGCGGGTCGTAGCCACCCGAGATGAGGTAGCTGTAGACGAAGAAGGAGCCAGCGGCGATGGCGACGAGGCCCGCCGCCAGGCCGTCGAGCCCGTCGATGAAGTTGACCGCGTTGATGCACAGGACGACGACGAAGATCGTCATGAGCACGAGGACGGGTGCGGGCAGCACGGTCACCGTGCCGAGCGGCAGCGAGAAGAACTGCACCCCCGCGAAGGCGATGATCGCGGCGGCGACGAGCTGACCGCCGAGCTTGGTCAGGGCGTCGAGCTCCTTGACGTCGTCGATCGCCCCGACGAGGCAGACGACGCCCGCCCCCACGAGGATCCCGATGAGCTCACCGGTCTCGAAGACCTGCCGCAGGAAGGGCATCCGCGACGCCGCGAGGGTCGCGGCCGCGTAGCCGAGGAACATCGCCACCCCACCGAGGCGCGGGATCGGCACGACGTGAACGTCGCGCTCCCGCACCTCGGTGAAGGCACCGACACGCACCGCGATGGTGCGCACCAGGGGGACGAGGACATAGGTCGAGGCGAGCGCGACGAGGAAGACGAAGACGTACTCCCTCACGACGCGCCCCCGTCCGGTGGCCCGGGTCTCGAGGCTCCTCGCAGGGCCCGTCGCACCTCGACCACCGGCGTGCTACCCCTTCAGCGCGGGTAGGCCGGGAAGGTGGTGACGAGCTCGCTCACCTGGGCACGCACCTCACGGGAGACCTCGTGCTCGGGGTCGGCGTCCCCCTTCGTCACGGCGGTGTGGATGAGCTCGGCGATCTTGACCATCTCGTCGGTGCCCATGCCCTGCGTCGTGACGCACGGGGTGCCGACGCGGATGCCGGAGGCGACCGAGGGCTTCTGCGGGTCGTTGGGGATGGCGTTCTTGTTGAGGGTGATGCCGGCCGCGTCGCAACGCGCCTCGGCGTCGACCCCGGTGACGCCGACGCCCTGCAGGTCGAGCAGCGCCAGGTGGGTGTCGGTGCCGCCGGTCGTCGGGCGGATGCCGCGCTTCAGGAGCTCGTCGGCGAGGACCTTGGAGTTGGCGATGACGTCGGCCGCGTACTGCTGGTACTCGGGCGTCGCGCACTCCTTGAAGTTGACAGCCTTGGCCGCGATCGTGTGCATCTGCGGCCCGCCCTGCATCATCGGGAAGATCGCCTTGTCGAGCGCCTTGGCGTGCTCCTCCTTGCACACCAGCGCACCCGAGCGGGGGCCGCGGAGCACCTTGTGCGTCGTGAAGGTGACGACGTCGGCGAGCGGGACCGGGCTCGGGATCGCCTTGCCGGCGACGAGACCGATGAAGTGGGCCGCGTCGACCCACATGATCGCGCCGACCTCGTCGCAGATGGCGCGGATGCGCTCGAAGTCGAGCAGGCGCGGGATCGCCGAACCGCCGGAGCAGATGACCTTGGGGCGGTGCTCCTTGGCCAGGCGCTCCATCTCGTCGTAGTCGACGTCCTCCGTCTCGGGGTGCACGCCGTAGTGGACGGCGTCGAACCACTTGCCCGAGAAGGAGACCTTGGTGCCGTGGGTCAGGTGGCCACCGTGCGGCAGCGACATCGCGAGGATCTTTTCGCCCGGCTGGAGGAAGGCGCCGTAGACGGCCTGGTTGGCGCTGGCACCGGAGTGCGCCTGGACGTTGGCGTGCTCGGCGCCCAGCAGGCTCTTGGCGCGCTCGATCGCCAGGTTTTCGGCCTTGTCGACCTCGGAGCAGCCACCGTAGTAGCGACGCCCCGGGTAGCCCTCGGCGTACTTGTTGCTCAAGGTCGAGCCGAGCGCGGTGAGCACCTCCGGCGAGGAGATGTTTTCGCTGGCGATGAGCTGCAGGCCGCCACGGATGCGGTCGAGCTCGCTGGTGAGGACACCGGCGATCTCCGGGTCGAAGGCGCTCAGGGCACCGAAGTCGGAGCCGTAGAAGGTGTCGTCGGTCATCGAGGGGCCTCCGTGGTCGGGGTGGTGGGGTCGGTCGGGTCGGGGTCGGGGTGGGCCGGGTCCGACGAAGGGAGATCCTCCCACTGCGCGTCGGCGGCGTCACCGGCGGTGCCGTGCCGGGCCTCGTGGTGACGAGCCGCCTCGGCGGCCGCCACCTCGGGGTCCTCGTCGTCGTAGACGGGCAGGTCACCCGGCTGCGGGTCGGGTCCGGCGTCGTCGGCGGAGTGGGTGTCGTCGGGCGTCGCCACGGCGGCGACGCCCTCACCGGCGTCGGCGGGCCGGTCGAAGCCCACGCCGAGGATCTCCTCGAGACGCTCGCGGCCGATCGCGCCGAGACGCAGGACGACGGGGTGCTCGCCGGTGCAGTCGATGATCGTCGACGGCTCCTGGCTGGTGCGCGGACCACCGTCGAGGTAGACGCTCACGGCCGGGCCGAGCTGCACGGCGGCGTCGGTGACGCTGGTGGCCGCCGGCTCGCCGGTGCGGTTGGCGCTCGTCACGGCGAGCGGGCCGGTCTCGCGCAGGACCTCGAGGGCGATCTCGTCGTCGGGCATGCGCAGCGCGACGGTGCCGGCGGTCTCACCGAGGTCCCAGTGGAGCGACGGCTGGGCGAGCAGCACGAGCGTCAGCGGCCCCGGCCACAGCTCGGTGACCAGCCGGCGGGCCCACTCGGGCACGGCGCGGGCCAGTCCGTCGACGGTGCGCACGTCGGGGATGAGGACGGGCGGGGGCATGTCGCGGCCCCTCCCCTTCGCGCTGAGGACGGCGGCGACCGCCTCCGGGTCGAAGGCATCGGCCCCGATCCCGTAGACGGTGTCTGTGGGGATGACGACGACCTCGCCGCGGCGGACGGCGTCGACCGTCGCCGTCACGCTCTGCTCGCGGTCTGCGGTGGTCGCATCGACGACGGGACTCATGGGGCCCACCCTATGCCGCAGGCTCGCGGCGGACGGGGCCGGTCGGGACGCCGCCGAATTGGTGACGCCGCTTCGCCCCCACGCGCCCCTCGCGGCGATAGGTTGAACGACCGCCCAAAACCGATCCCCTCGAGGAGGAGAACATGCGAGGCTCAGGTCTCATCTGGACGATCGTCGGCGTGCTGCTGATCATCGTGCTGCTGATGTACATCCTCTGAAGTCCCCAGCACCACCGAAGGGGGCGTGGCCGACCGGCCACGCCCCCTTCGTCGTGCTCGTGCCGGGCTCAGGCGCGACGTGCGGTCGTGGTGCGGGGGCGTCCGGCGAGGTCGGTGTGGTCGGTGGCGTCCGCCCAGTCGCCCGTCGCCGCCAGCGCGCGGGGCAGGCTCTCGCCCTGGCTGTCGGCGTGCTCCATGACGAGCAACCCGCCCGGGTGCAGCAGGCGTGCGGCGGCCGCGGCGACCGCGAGCGGGATCGCCAGCCCGTCGGCGCTACCGCCGTAGAGCGCGACTTCGGGGTCGTGCTCGGCGACCTCCGGCTCGAGCGGCACCATCCCGACGGGGATGTAGGGCGGGTTGGACACGACGACGTCGACCCGGCCGACGAGCTCGGCGAGCTCGGGCACGGTGGCCGGGTCGACGGTGGCGTCGGCGGCGACGAGCCGCACGGGCAGCCCGCTCGCCTCGATGTTGCGCGCGGCCCAGGCCACGGCGAGCTCGCTGAGCTCGACGGCGGTCACCTCGGCGCCCGGCGCCTCGTCGGCGACCCCCAGCGCGAGTGCGCCCGAGCCGGTGCACAGGTCGACGACGACGGGTGCCTCGAGGCCGGCGATCGCGGCGAGCACGTGGTCGACGGCCTGCTCGGTCTCGGGGCGCGGCACGAAGACGCCCGGCCCGACGTGCAGCTCGAGCCGGCGGAAGGGGGCGGTCCCGGTGAGGTGCTGCAGCGGCACCCGGGCGGCGCGCTCCTCGACGAGCGCCCGGAGTCGCCGTGCGCCCGCCTCGTCGAGGTCGGCGCCCAGGAGCATGCGGCGCTCGACCTCGCCGCGGTCGCAGCCCAGCGCGTGGGCAGCCAGGAGCAGGGCGTCGGGTCGCGGGGTCGGCACCCCGGCAGCGGTGAGCGTGGCCGTCGCCTCCCCCACCGCCGAGCGAAGGGAGGTCACTCCCCGTCCCCGGCGAGAGCCGCCAGCCGCGCCTCCTCGTCGGCCTGCACCGCGGAGTCGACGACGGCGTCGAGGTCACCGTCGAGAACCGCGTCGAGCCGGTTGGCCTTGAAGCCGGTGCGGTGGTCGCTGATCCGGTTCTCCGGGAAGTTGTAGGTGCGGATCCGCTCGGAGCGGTCGACGGTGCGCACCTGCGAGGCGCGCGCCTCCTTGGCCTCGGCCGCGGCCTCGTCCATCGCCATCTGGTGCAGCCGGGCGCGCAGCACGCGCATCGCCGACTCCTTGTTCTGCAGCTGGGACTTCTCGTTCTGGCAGGAGACGACCACCCCCGTCGGCAGGTGGGTGATCCGCACCGCGGAGTCGGTCGTGTTGACCGACTGCCCGCCCGGCCCGGACGAGCGGTAGACGTCGATCTTCAGGTCATTGGGGTCGATCTCCACCTCGACCACGTCACCGACGTCCGGCATGACCCACACGCCGGCAGCGGAGGTGTGGATCCGGCCCTGGCTCTCGGTGACGGGGACCCGCTGGACGCGGTGGACTCCCCCTTCGTACTTGAGGCGGGCCCACGGCGCGGTGCCGGGCTCGGCCGAACCCTTGGCGCCGACCGCCACCCGCACGTCCTTGTAGCCACCCAGGTCGGACTCGGTGGCATCGAGCAGGCGGGTGCTCCAGCCGCGCTTCTCCGCGTGGCGCAGGTACATGCGCAGCAGGTCACCGGCGAAAAGGGCCGACTCCTCGCCCCCTTCGCCCGCCTTGATCTCGAGGATCACGTCGCGGTCGTCGTCGGGGTCGCGCGGGATGAGCAGCCGACGCAGCCGGTCCTCGCCGGCGGCCACGCTCTCCTCCAGGGCCGGGATCTCGGCCGCGAAGGCGGCGTCCTCGGCCGCGAGCTCGCGGGCGGCCTCGAGGTCACCGACGGCCAGGTCGAGCTCACGCTGGGCCGCGACCACCGGGGTCAGCTCCGCGTAGCGGCGGTTGACCTCGCGCAGCCGGTCGGGGTCACCGATGACGGCGGGGTCGGCGAGTGATGCCTCGAGCTCCGCGTGCTCGGCGAGCAGCGCCTCGACGGACTCGAGCACGGTGGCCTCCCGGCGGTCGGTGGGTGGAGGTGGTGGGAAGACTGATGCGCCGGCCAGCCCAGTGGGCTGACCGGCGCATCGAGTGGGTTACTTGGCCTCGGTCTTCTGGCCGTAACGCTTCTGGAAGCGGGCCACGCGACCACCGGTGTCCATGATCTTCTGCTTGCCCGTGTAGAAGGGGTGGCAGTTGCTGCAGATCTCGACGCGGATCTCGCCGCCCGGCTTGGTGCTGCGGGTGGTGAAGGTGTTGCCGCAGGTGCACGAGACACTGGTGGTCTCGTAGGTGGGGTGGATGTCCTTCTTCACGTGGTGCTCCTTGGTCGTGGTGCCCGGGTCGGCGTTGCGCCCTCGCTGGGGCCGACAACTGCGGACGTCTGTGCCGCGTGCCGTGAACCGGACCAACAGTCGATTGTGCCAGAGCCGACACGGTGGTCCAAACACACCGTCGGCGGTGGTTGTTCCCTGCACCCGGCGGAGCGGCTGCGGCAGGATGGGCGCATGGCACCTCGAGCCCCCCGCCTGCCGCGTCGCTCCACCCGTGACCGACGAAGGGAGCCCACCCCCGGCCCCGTGGAGGGCTCGGTGATCCGCCCGGCCACGGCCGGCGACATCGGCACGATCGTCGCCCTGCGGGCGCTGATGTACGAGGCCATGGGCGCCTCCTCCGAGGAGGTCTCCGACATCGGGTGGCAGCAGGAGGCCGCCCGCTGGCTGCAGCTGCACCTGGCCGACGACGACGTGCGGGTCGTCGTCGCCGAGGCCCACGGCACCGTCGTCTCGTGCGCGATGGGTCAGGTCGTCGACCTCATGCCCGGGCCCACCCGCCGCGGCGCCGGCGGTCACGTCTCCAACATCGCGACCTTCCCGCGGCACCGTCGGCTCGGGTTCACCCACGCGGTGCTCGGCGAGCTCATCGCGTGGTTCGAGGAGGAGACCGATGTCGAGGTCATCTCGCTCAACGCGACCGAGGTCGGCCGCGACATCTACGACGACTACGGCTTCGTCGAGGCCCGCTTCCCCGAGATGCGCCGCGTGGTCCAGCGCCCGGCCGAGGGGCTCTCCGACGAGGACTCCCCCGGCCCCGACGAGGCCTGACCTCCTCCCCCCTTCGCATTGCCCTACGGCAATGCAGGGTTGACCACCCCCTAGCCCGCATTGCCCTACGGCAATGCCGGGTTGACCACCCCCGAGCCCGTGAAGCGTGGTGTGCCACAACCCTATGTCTCATGGTCGGGTCGCGCGCGGTGAGGGTCTCGGGACGACGAAGGGGGCCGCCGCGCACGTAGCGCAGCGGCCCCCCAGCCGTGGTCGGGTCGGCGTCAGGCCGTCTCGTCCTCGTCGTCGAGCTTGATCGAGCTCGTCTGCTGGACCTGCATGAGGAACTCGTAGTTGGTCTTCGTCTTGCGCAGCCGGTCGATGAGCAGCTCGACGCCCTGCTGGGTGTCGAGGGCCGCGAGCACGCGACGCAGCTTCCACATGATCTTCAGCTCCTCCGGCGCGAGGAGGATCTCCTCGCGGCGGGTGCCGGAGCCGTTGACGTCGACCGCGGGGAAGATGCGGCGGTTGGCCAGGCCACGGTCGAGCTTGAGCTCCATGTTGCCGGTGCCCTTGAACTCCTCGAAGATCACCTCGTCCATGCGCGAGCCGGTCTCGACGAGCGCGGTGGCGAGGATCGTCAGCGAGCCGCCGTTCTCGATGTTGCGGGCCGCACCGAAGAACTTCTTCGGCGGGTACAGCGCCGCGGAGTCGACACCACCGGAGAGGATGCGCCCGCTCGCCGGGGCGGCGAGGTTGTAGGCGCGACCAAGCTTGGTGATCGAGTCGAGGAGCACGACGACGTCGTGGCCCATCTCGACGAGACGCTTGGCGCGCTCGATGGCCAGCTCGGCGACCGTCGTGTGGTCGTCGGCCGGGCGGTCGAAGGTGGAGGCGATGACCTCACCCTTGACCGCGCGCTGCATGTCGGTGACCTCTTCGGGGCGCTCGTCGACGAGGACGACCATGAGGTGGCACTCGGGGTTGTTGGTCGTGATCGCGTTGGCGATCGACTGCATGACCATCGTCTTGCCGGCCTTGGCCGGGGCGACGATGAGGCCACGCTGACCCTTGCCGATCGGGGCGACGAGGTCGATCATCCGCGTCGTGAGGACGTTGGACTCGGTCTCGAGGCGCAGGCGGTCCTGCGGGTAGAGCGGCGTGAGCTTGCCGAACTCGGCGCGGCGCTTGGCGTCGTCGGGCGTCATGCCGTTGACCGTCTCGAGCTTGGCGAGCGGGTTGTACTTGCCGCGGTTGCCCTTGGTTCCGACGGTCTGCTGCTGCGGCTCCTCGCCCTCGCGGGCGGCCTTGACCTGACCGGTGACGGCGTCACCCTTGCGCAGGCCGTTGCGCTTGACCATGCCGAGCGGCACGTAGACGTCGCCCGGACCGGGCAGGTAGCCCGAGGTGCGCACGAAGGCGTAGTTGTCGAGCACGTCGAGGATGCCCGCGACGGGGACGAGCACGTCGTCCTCGTTGATCTGCGGCTCGGTGTCGTCGAACTGCTGGCCCCCGCGGCGCTTGTCGCGGTTGCGGTTGCGATTGCGGTTGCGGCTGCGCCGGCCCCCGCGCTCGTCGTCGTTGCCGCCCTGGCCGCCACCCTGGTTGCGGCCGCCCTGGTTGTCGTTGCGGCCACCCTGGCGGTTGTCGCCGCCCTGGTTGTCGTTGCGACCGCCCTGGCGGTTGTCGCCGCCCTGGTTGTCGTTGCGACCACCCTGGTGGTTGTCGCCGCCCTGGTTGTCGTTGCGGCCACCCTGTCGGTTGTCGCCGCCACGGCCACCCTGCTGGTTGCCGCCCTGGTCGCGGTCGCTGCGGCCGCCCTGGTTGTCGTTGCGGCCACCCTGACGGTCGTCGCCGCCACGGGTGTTGCCACCGCGGTCGTTGCGCTCGGCGCGGTCGGTGCCGCCCTGCTGCTCACGCTCGCCCTGCTGGCGGTCCTGCTGCTGGCGGTCCTGGCCACCCTGCTGCTCGCGCTCGCCCTGCGCACGCTCGGCGGGCTTGTCGTCGCGGGGGGCCGGCGACGCGGTCTCCTCGCGGGGCGCGGAGGGGGCGTCCTCCCCCTTCGGCTGCTCGGTCTTGGCCGACCGCTTGGCGGGGGCCGAGGCGGCGGGGGGCGGAGGAGCCGGACTGCTGGGCGCGGATGGCGGCGATGAGATCGCTCTTGCGCATCTTGGCGGTGCCGGTGATCCCCATGCTCGAGGCGAGCTGCTGGAGCTGGGCGAGGCGCATGGCGCTCAGGGCGCCGGAGCGACGGGGCTGCTCGCTGTTCGCGGGAGCGGCGTTGTCGCCGGTCGTGGTGTCGGTCACGAAGGACCCTTCCCTCGTTGGGGCCACCCGGGTCGGGCAGGCCTGATGAGTCCCGTCAAGAGCGGGATGATGTGCATCTGATCCCCACGGCTGCGTGCCAGGGCGCAAGGCCGATGGCACTCACGTGGGAGGGGGCTCCGGCCCTCATGTGCGACTCGACCGGCTGGTCGACGCACCGGACCTGAAGGAGCACCGCCAATGTATCACTGCGTCGCCCTGGCGACGTCACCCCAGCAGGCGCACGCCGTCGGTGGGGACGCCGGGGGTGAGGACCTGCCAGGCGGCGGAGGTCCCGGCCGCGATGCCGCGGACCTCGTCGAGGCGGCCGACGTCGGTGAGCACGAGGACCGAGGGCCCCGCGCCGGAGATCGTCGCGGCGCATCCGGCGGCCCGCAGCGCGTCGACGAGCTCCATGCTCTGCGGGTAGCTCGGGCGTCGGGGCTCCTGGTGGAGCAGGTCCGTCGTGGCCTCGACGAGCAGCTCCGGCGCGCTGGTGAGGGCGTGCACGAGCAGCCCGGTCCTCGCGGAGTTGGCGGCCGCCGTCGCCAGCGGCACCACCTCGGGCAGGACCGCCCGGGCGGTGTGCGTGCTCAGCGTGGTCTCCGGCACGAGCACCACGGGCATGATCCGCGGGTCGAGACGAAGGGGGACGGTCCGGGTCCGCGGCAGCGGCTCAGCGGCCTCGGTGACGGACAGCGTCGCGCCGCCGTGGACGCTCGCGGACGAGTTGTCCGGGTGGCCCTCGAGCGCGGCCGCGATCGAGTTGATGACGTCGAGGTCGAGCTCCTCCCCCGCGAGCGCACCGCCGCGGACGGCGAGCGCGTGGGCGGCGGCGACACCGGTGACGATCGCGGTCGCCGAGGACCCCAGACCGCGGCCGTGCGGGACGGCATTGGTCGCGCTCAGGTGCAGGCCGGCCGGCGGCTCGACGTCGAGGTGCTGCCAGGTTGTCACCATCGTGCGCACGACGAGGTGGCTCTCGTCGCGCGGCACGGAGTCGGCGCCCGAGCCGCTCACCTCGACGACCAGCCCGGGTGCCTCGGTGACGCGCACGGTGCACTGGTCCCAGACGCCCAGGGCCAGACCGACGCAGTCGAACCCCGGGCCGAGGTTGGCGCTCGACGCGGGCACCTCGAGGGTGACCGACGTCCCGACGGCGATCGTCACGCTCAGTCCTGCAAACCGAGCTCGCGGGCGACGGCGTAGGCCTCGGCGGGCACGCTCACCGGCGCGACGTCCGACCCGTCGGCGTTCTTCAGGGCCCACTGCGGGTCCTTGAGCCCGTGACCGGTCACAGTGCACACGATCGTGGCGCCGGCGGGGACCTGCCCGGCGGCGGAGGCCTTGAGCAGGCCGGCAACCGAGGCGGCCGAGGCCGGCTCGACGAAGATGCCCTCGCGCGAGGAGAGGATCCGGTGCGCCCGGAGGATCTCCTCGTCGGTCACCGCCTCGATCCGGCCACCCGACTCGTCGCGCGCGGCCTCGGCCTGCTGCCACGACGCGGGGTTGCCGATGCGGATCGCCGTGGCGATGGTGTCGGGCTCGTCGACGGGGTGGCCCAGGACGATGGGCGCGGAGCCGGCGGCCTGGAAGCCCCACATCTGCGGGGTGCGGGTGGACACCGGCGCGAGGGCGCCGGAGACGCCCTCGGTCTCGGTCGCGTACTCGCGGTAGCCGCGCCAGTAGGCGGTGATGTTGCCGGCGTTGCCGACCGGCAGGCAGTGGATGTCGGGCGCATCGCCCAAGGCGTCGACGATCTCGAAGGACGCGGTCTTCTGCCCCTCGATGCGCGCGGGGTTGACCGAGTTGACCAGCTCGACCGGGTAGGACTCGGCGAGCTTGCGAGCGACGTCGAGGCAGTGGTCGAAGTTGCCGTCGACCTGAAGCAGCGTCGCGCCGTGGGCGATGGCCTGCGAGAGCTTGCCCATGGCGATCTTGCCCTCGGGCACGAGCACCGCACAGGTCATGCCGGCCTTGGTCGCGTAGGCGGCCGCCGACGCCGAGGTGTTGCCGGTGGAGGCGCAGATGACGGCCTTGGCCCCCTTCGCCGCGGCCATCGACATCGCCGTCGTCATACCCCGGTCCTTGAAGGAGCCGGTGGGGTTGAGGCCCTCGTACTTGACGTGGACCTGCGCGCCGACAAGCTCGCTGAGGTGCTCGGCGGGGATGAGGGGGGTCCCCCCTTCGCGCAGGGTGACGGTCGGGGCGCCGGCGAGCATCGGCAGCCGGTCGGAGTACTCGGTGATGACGCCGCGCCACTGGTGGGCAGTCATGTGTCAGTTCCCTTCAACGCGCATGACGGAGGTGACCTCGTTGACGGTGTCGAGCCCGGCGAGCTCGGTGACGGTCGCGGAGAGTGCGGCATCGGTCGCCGCGTGGGTGACGATGATGAGCATCGCCCGCGCCTCGCCGTGGTCGTCGGTGACGACCTGCTGGCGCACGGTCTCGATGGAGACACCCTGGGTGGCGAAGACCGTGGCGACGGAGGCGAGGACGCCCGGCCGGTCGGCGACGTCGAGGCTCACGTGGTAGCGCGTGATGGCCTGACCGATCGAGAGCACGGGCAGGTCGGCGTAGGCACTCTCCCCCGGCCCGCGGCCACCGGTGACGCGGGTCCGCGCCACGGCGACGATGTCGCCGAGGACCGCGCTGGCCGTGGGGTCGCCGCCGGCGCCCTGGCCGTAGAACATCAGGTCGCCCGCCCCGTCGGCCTCGACGAAGACGGCGTTGTAGGCCTCGCGGACCGAGGCGAGCGGGTGGGTGAGCGGGATGAGCGCCGGGTGCACGCGCGCGGAGATGCCCGGCTGCCCGTCCGGGCCCTCCACTCGCTCGCAGATCGCGAGCAGCTTGACGGTGCAGTTCATCTCGCGTGCGGCAGCGATGTCGCGGGCGCTGACCTCGGTGATGCCCTCGCGGTGGACGTCGGCGCTGCTCACCCGGGAGTGGAAGGCCAGCGAGGAGAGGATCGCGGCCTTGGCCGCCGCGTCGAAGCCCTCGACGTCGGCCGTCGGGTCGGCCTCGGCGTAGCCGAGGGCCTGGGCCCGCTCGACCGTCTCGGAGAAGCCGGCCCCGGTGGAGTCCATGGCGTCGAGCACGAAGTTGGTCGTGCCGTTGACGATGCCGATGACCCGCCGGATCGAGTCGCCGGCGAGCGAGTCGCGGATCGGCCGAAGGATCGGGATCGCGCCGGCGACGGCAGCCTCGTAGTAGAGGTCGACGCCGTGGTTGGCAGCCGCGGCGTAGAGCGTCGGGCCGTCCTCGGCGAGCAGCGCCTTGTTGGCCGTGACGACCGAGGCGCCGTGCGCCATCGCGGAGAGGATGAGGCTGCGGGCCGGCTCGATGCCGCCGATGACCTCGACGACGATGTCGGCGCGGGTGACCAGCTCCTCTGCGTCGGTCGTGAAGAGCGCGGGGTCGACCCCGAGGTCGGACCGGTCACGGCCGGCGCGGCGCACCGCGACCCCGACGAGCTCGAGCGGCCGACCGACGCGCTGGGCGAGGTCGTCGGCCTGGGCGATGAGCTGGCGGGCGACGCTGCCGCCGACGACACCGCCCCCGAGCAGGGCGACGCGAAGGGGGGTCTGCTGGTCGGTGGTCATCGGACCTCCTGGAGCGGGGCGGGCTCGTCCACGTCGAGGGCGAGCAGGTCGTCGATCGTCTCGCGTCGCACGATGACCCGCGCGACGCCGTCCCGCACGGCGATGACCGGCGGTCGGGGCGTGTGGTTGTACTGGTTGGACAGGCTGCGGCAGTAGGCACCGGTGCCGGGGACCGCGATGAGGTCACCGGGGACGATGTCGGCGGGCAGGTACTCGTCCATGACGACGATGTCGCCGCTCTCGCAGTGCCGCCCGACGACCCGCACGAGCCGCGGGCCGGCGGTCGAGGTGCGGCCGGCGAGGGTGCACGAGTAGTCGGCGCCGTAGAGGGCGGTGCGCACGTTGTCGCTCATGCCCCCGTCGACGCTCACGTAGGAGCGGATCGCGTCGTGGGCGACCTCGACGTCCTTGACCGTGCCGATCTCGTAGAGGGTGAAGGCGCTCGGCCCGGCGATCGCCCGGCCCGGCTCGATCGAGATCCGCGGCAGCGGGGCGTCGGGGTGGCCGTCGCGCAGCTCCTTGAGCTCGCGGTCGACGAGCGCGGCCATCTGGGTGCCGAGCTCGCCCGGCGTGAGCGGGCTGTGCTCCGAGGTGTAGGCGATGCCGTAGCCACCGCCGAGGTCCATCTCGGGCATGGCGATGCCGTGCACGTCGGCAACCTCGGTGTGCAGCGCGACGAGCCGCCGGGCCGCGATCTCGAAGCCGGAGACGTCGAAGATCTGGCTGCCGATGTGGCTGTGCAGCCCGAGCAGGCGCAGGCGGTCCCCCTTCGCCACGATGGCGTCGATGGCGGCGCGCGCCTGGCCACCGGCGAGGGAGAAGCCGAACTTCTGGTCCTCGTGGGCCGTCGCGATGAATTCGTGGGTGTGCGCCTCGACACCGACGGTCACGCGGACCATGACGGGCGCGACGACGCCGAGCTCAGCCGCGACCTCGGCGACCCGGTCGATCTCGGCAAAGGAGTCGACGACGATCCGGCCGACGCCGTAGGACAGGGCCTGGCGCAGCTCGGCGACGGACTTGTTGTTGCCGTGCAGGGCGATCCGCTCGCCGGGGAAGCCGACGCGCTGCGCCACGGCGAGCTCGCCGCCGCTGCAGGTGTCGAGGTTGAGGCCCTCGTCCATGACCCAGCGGGCGACCGCGGAGCACAGGAAGGCCTTGCCCGCGTAGTAGACGTCGGCACCAGCCACTGCGTCGAAGGGAGCGGTGAAGTCGTCCCTGAACGCCCTTGCGCGAGAACGGAAGTCGTCTTCGTCGAGCACGTAGGCCGCGGTGCCGAAGTCACGGGCGATGTCGGTGACGGGCAGGCCGGAGACGGCCAGGACGCCATCGGCGTTGCGCGTGACATTGGCCGGCCACAGCTGCGGAAGCAGGTCGTTGACGTCCTGGGGCGTCGGCAGCCACTGGGGCGCGGCGCCGTAGCCGTCGGCGTGGAGGATGCCGGCCTCGTGGGCCCTCATGTTGGTCGCCATGACCGCCTCACATCCGCTCGGGCGCGGAGACGCCGAGCAGGTCGAGGCCGTTGGCGAGCACCTGGCGGGTGGCGTCGTTGAGCCACAGCCGGGTGCGGTGCGTGTCGGTGATCTCCTCGTCGGAGCGCGGGGCGCACGCGGCAGGTGTCGTACCACTTGTGGAAGTGGCCGGCGAGGGTCTCGAGGTAGCGCGCGACCCGGTGCGGCTCACGCAGCTCGGCGGCATGGGCCACGACCCGCGGGAAGTCGCCGAGGGTCGCGAGCAGGGTCGCCTCGGTCGGGTCGGTGAGCAGGCCCGGGTCGAAGCCGTCCTCGCGGCGCACGCCGTCCTCGCCGGCCAGGCGCGCGACGTTGAAAGTGCGGGCGTGGGCGTACTGCACGTAGAAGACCGGGTTGTCGTTGGTCTGCTTGCGCAACTCCTCGCCGTCGAGGCTGAGCGGGCTGTCCGCGGGGTAGCGGGCCAGCGAGTAGCGCACGGCGTCGGAGCCGATCCACGAGATGAGGTCGCGCAGCTCGAATGTTGCCGGCGCGCTTGGACAGCTTGGCTCCGTCGAGGTTGACCAGCTGCCCGATGCAGATCTCGATGTTCTTCGCCGGGTCGTCGCCGGCGCAGGCGGCGATCGCCTTGAGCCGGGAGACGTAGCCGTGGTGGTCGGCGCCGAGGAGGTAGATCTTCTCCGGGAAACCGCGATCCTTCTTGCTCAGGTAGTAGGCGGCGTCGGCGGCGAAGTAGGTCGGGACGCCGTCGGCGCGCACGAGGACGCGGTCCTTGTCGTCGCCGAAGTCGGTCGTGCGCAGCCAGACGGCGCCGTCGCGGTCGTCGACGTGGCCCTGCTCGCGCAGGCGGGCGATGGCCTGCTCGACCGCTCCCCCGTCGTGCAGCGTCTTCTCCGAGAACCAGACGTCGAAGGTGACGCCGAAGTCCTCGAGGGTGCTGCGGATGTCGGCGAGCTGCGCCTCGTAGCCGATGGCACGGGCGGTCGCGAGGGCCTCGTCGGCGGGCAGCTCGAGCAGGTCGGGGCGCTGCTCGAGGGCGGTCGCGGCCAGGTCGTCGACATAGGCGCCGGGGTACCCGCCCTCGGGGGTGGGCTCCCCCTTCGCCCGGGCGAGGACCGAGGCGCCGAAGTTGTCCATCTGGGCGCCCGCGTCGTTGATGTAGTACTCGGCCGTGACGTCGGCGCCGGAGGCGGCGAGCAGGCGGCGCATCGAGTCGCCGAGCGCGGCCCAGCGGGTGTGGCCGATGTGCAGCGGGCCGGTCGGGTTGGCCGAGATGAACTCGAGGTTGACCACGTGGCCGGCCATCGCGTCGTTGCGGCCGTAGTCGGCGCCGGCCTCGACGATGGTGCGCGCGAGGGCACCCGCGGAGGCGGCCTCGAGGGTGATGTTGAGGAAGCCGGGGCCGGCGACCTCGACGGAGGCCACTCCCTCGGCCTGCTCGAGGCGGGCTGCGATCGCGGTCGCGACGTCGCGCGGCTTCATGCCGGCCGGCTTGGCCAGTTGCATCGCGAGGTTGGTCGTCCAGTCGCCGTGGCCCTTGGCCTTGGGTCGCTCGACACGGATCTCTGCGGGCACCTCGACGGTCAGGTCGCCGGCCTCGATGGCGGCGGTGAGGGCGGCACGGATCGCTTCGACAAGCTCTTCGGGGGTCACGGTCGCTCAGTCTAGGTCCGGCTCGGGGTGAGTCCGACGCGTGGCCGATTCTCGGGACGCGCACCCCCGGTGCTAATCTCACCGGGCACCACCCCGCCTCCGTAGCTCAGGGGATAGAGCACTGGTTTCCGGTACCAGGGGCCGCAGGTTCGAATCCTGCCGGGGGCGCGTTGTGATGTCTCAGGACATCGGCATAGCCGGACCTACGTTTTTGTAGGTCCGGCTATTGCTTTTGTGGGCCGGGTTTTCGGCCGGTGGGTTGGTAGTCGCGGGTGGGGTCGAGGGTCAGCTCGCGCAGGATCTCGCCGGTGGTGGCGTTGATGATGCGGATCTCGAGGTCTTGGACGAGGAGCAGGACGTAGGTTCCGGCGTGGGTTCGGCCGACTCCGATGTGGTGCAGGCGTCCGTGGTGGCGCAGGGTGACGACGCCGGATTTGTCGATCTTGTCGGTGCGTCCGCGTTCGTGGGTCGCGGTGGGGGTGCCGGGGCTGGCTTTGGGGCGGGCGGTGTACGCGACCGGCACCGCGACTTCGACACCCTGGGCGTGGAGGGCCTAAACTGCGGACCGGGTCCTACTTCCCCGTTCAGCCCTTGAATCGCCGGTCGGCATCTGCCTTGAAGTCGTTGGACTCGACAGCAAGGGACACCAGGACTCCGCCGAGCAGGGCCCAGAACGGAGCGGAGATGTTGAGGATTGTTACGCCACTCATGGCGATCACGAGCGCGGCGAACGCACCGGTCTGGAATCCGGTGACAGCGAAGGCGCCGCGGAACGCCGAGATCAACACTCCGATCATCGCCAACCCGGCCACAGAGGCGATCAACGTCGGGGGCAGGATCGACACGAGAGCAACCGGACCCCGGCGAAGACGCCGAAGAGGGCGAACAGGATGCCGTTGACCACCGTGGCGACATAGCGTCCGTCCGTGTTTTGGCCGGCCTGCTCCGAGGAGCAGATGGCGGTCATCGGCCCTGCGATGTTCGCGTTGTGGCCGCCGAAGAGCGAGGCCAGGATACCGCCGACGCCACTGATCAGGGTCATCGAGTTGACCGGAGGTCGGTACCTCTCTGCCATCAGCACCCCGGTGGCTTGGGCGTTCTCGGCGCCGAGGACCAGCACGGCAAGCGGGATGGCCACAGCCAGGATGGCATTGATGTTGAACGCGGGCGCGACGAACTGGGGGGCCGACACTGCGAAGTCGGCGCCGGTGGACCCGAAGGCCCCCGTGACCATCGCAGCGACGACGCCGAGCACCAGTGCACCGACCACGCCGGGCACGGACTTGACGAATCGGGTCAGCAGCAGGTAACCGACCACCGCGGCGATCACGATCACCGGCGTGCTGACACCGGCGTCCACCACGCCGGTGCCGAAGCGGATCAAGGCGCCGGCGATCATCGCCATCACGATGGGCACCGGAAGCCATGCGGCCACGCGACGGATCAGCCCGGTGAGACCCAGCGCGAGTACCAGCACGCCCGCCACCAGGAAGGCCCCAACCATCTCGCTGAACTCAAAGTCTGCAAGGGCGCCGACCACGAGGACCGCACCGGGGATGCTCCAGGCGCCTGTGATGGGCATCTTGTAGTAGAGCCCGAGGATCAGCGAGATGAGTCCGCCGAAGACGTAGATGCCGAAGATCCACGACGTGGTGAGTTCCGCGGAGAGCCCGGCTTCGCTGGCTCCGTTGATGATGATCAGGGCGGGACCTGTGCAGCCGAAGATGGTGGCAACCAGGCCGGCGCTCACCGGGGCGACGCCGACGTGGTGCCTGAGGTCGCGAAGGCCGGACTTGAACCCGGATCCCGGCTCGATCAGGGAACGGTTGGCAGGGATCCTTGGAGGAGTGGACTGGCTGGAGCCAGTGGTGGGGCTGGTCATGGGGTCACCTCGGTGACGAAAGGTATAAGGTCTGAAAGCGACCGTCTGGTTCGGATCATCGAAACCTAGGATGGTTTCCAAGCGGTGTCAAGGGGTGACTCGTCGGATGGCGTGCGCGATGCCATCGGTCGATGGCTGTTCGTTGAGCGCCGGATACCCGGGCAGTGACCGGTCCTGGAGGGCGTGTCGGGTTAGCTGCGTTCCTTCTCGAGCTTCTCCCAGAAGTCGAGGGCGGCGTGCTCCATCGCAAGGCCGAGCCCAAGAGGAACCATGCGGTCTGCCACGTCCTCGCGGTCCCGATACCGCTCCGTCGACGAGGTCGTGGGCAAGCTGCTCGATTACTCGCCGATCGCGTTGCGGACCGCCAAGGAAGTGCTTGACCGAGGGGTTGACGGCCCGCTCTACACGGGTATCGAGCTCGAGCGGAAGGCCTACTCCATGCTGAGGGCCAGCCACGACTTCGCCGAGGGCGTCGCAGCATTCGGCGAGAAGCGATCCCCGCGGTTCGAGGGTCGGTGACGTTGCGTGAAGGCCGCGCCGTTCGCCTACGTCCGCCCCGGCACCGTCGCCGATGTGGTGGCCGAGCTGTCCCGTGACGGATCCAAGGTGATCGCTGGAGGACAGTCGTTGGTGCCGGTGCTCGCGATGCGCCTGGGGCGGCCAGCTCAGCTGGTTGACATCAATGCCGTGCCCGAACTGAGAAAGCTTTCCCGGGACAACGGGTCCCTCCGGGTCGGCGCCACCGTTCGCCAGCGGCAGTTGCAGCGGGAGGAGATCGCCGCACCGGTACCGCTGGTACGGCTCGCCCTGCCTTGGGTCGGCCACCGCGAGATCCGCAGCCGCGGCACCGTGTGCGGCAGCATCGCGCATGCTGATCCTTCGGCGGAGCTGCCTGCCGTGGCTGCCTGCCTGGAGGCGACGATGGTGCTGACGGGTGCTGGCGGCACCCGGCAGGTGGCTGCCACCGACTTCTTCACCGGTGCGCTGTCGACGGTGATCGAGCCGGACGAGCTCCTGTCGGAGGTGATCTTCCCGGTCGCGAAGCCGGGTGAGGGGTTCGGACCGCGGTGATCACGAGACGACGTTTCGACATGCCCCAGCATCAGGACCCACACCATGCCGATGTCGTGAGACACCCCTATTCCAATGACTCGAGACACCCCATTCCGATGTCCTGAGCCAGCACACTGCCGGGGGCGCATTTTTCCGAAGGGCCGCCAGCACTCGCTGGCGGCCCTTCGGCGTGCCCGGGCGGCTTCCCGAGGGGGCTCGGTCGATGTATCCGGGTTGCGTCAGGACTCACCCGGATACATCGACCCGGTGCTCGATCAGCCGGTGTGGACGACCTTGGGGATCTCCGGGGTCGGCGCGTTGCTCCTCGGGGTGTCGGTGCCGGTGTCCTCGCCATCGCCCGAGCCGGCTCCGTCACCGTCATCGGTCCCATCGCCGGAGCCCGCGCCTTCGCCCGGGTCGTCCGTGCCCGGGTCGTCCGTGCCCGGGTCGTCCGTGCCCGGGTCGTCCGTGCCCGGGTCGTCTGTGCCCGGGTCGCCCGAGCCGTCGTCGCTGCAGTCGGGCGCGGTGACGGTGACGACGTCGAGCAGCTCCCCCTTCGCCCCGTAGAGGCTGTAGGTGTGCTCGCCCTCGTCCATCGCGATCGCCTGAGTGCGCGTGCCCCCGGGACTGACGAAGGTGCCGAGCCGGACGAGTCCGTCGACGGCATAGGCGATGAAGCCGTTGTCCGTGCCGGTGTTGTCGTAGTCGAAGGGGAGGACTGGCGGCTCGAGGGACTGGTTGGTGCACGTCGGCTCGGTGAAGGCCCCGTCGACGACGGCCGCGGCGACCCGGTCGTTGGGGAAGACCGCGGACGTCGGGTCCGGCGAGCCCTCGGGGCACTGCGGCGCCGTGACGGTGAGCTCCTGCGCACCCCCGGCGACCTCGCGCAGTACGTGCTCGCCGGAGGCGATCGGGCCGAGGGTCTCGGTGACCGTGGTCTGCCCCTCCTGCAGCGCGGTGCGCGCATAGCCGGACTGGTCGTCGACGGCGAAGAGGATGTTGCGCCACGAGGTCACGGCGCTCGGCACCGTGTAGGTCACCACGGGCGAGGGGGCGCCGTGGTTGCGGCACGACGCCTGCGTCTCCCAATCGACGACCTCGAAGCTCCCCTCGACCGGCGCGGCGTGCCCCGCGGGCGCGGCGATCCCGACGAGCGCCACCCCCAGTGCTCCCGACATGACGATTCCCGACAGCCTGCGCATGTGACTCCCCTTGCGTCGTGGCCCGGCCCCTGACCGAGCGCCGGGACAAACATAGACCCGGCCGCATGCCGAAGGGGGTCGACGACACCTGGTCGTCGACCCCCTTCGGGTCTGCGGGGCAGACGAGGCTACAGGTCGCGGTGGACCTCGAACTCGGTGACGTCCTCGGAGGCGGAGTCGCCGCGGGTGGCGAGGTTGGCGATCGCCAGGGCGAGCCCGCCCCAGATGACGAGGATCGCCACGATCATCATGATGATGGCGGTGGTGGTCATGCCTGCTCACCTCCGTCGACCTCGGCCGTGGTGGGGTCCTCGAGCGAGACCGTGCCACGCCACGGGATGAGCGAGAGCCCGATCGCCAGGATCGGCAGCGCGACGACCATGCCCCAGCCGAAGACGCCCAGCAGGTCGGCCGGGTACTCCTCGTAGGGCGTGTCGATCTTGGTCTTGAGCTCCTGCCACAGCATGGCGATGAGCAGCAGCGGCACGACGACCGCGACGAGCGCCGGCCACCAGCCGCGCAGCTTGATCGAGCTGCGGGCGTCGAGGTGACGCTGCAGCACACCGAGCTTGCGGAAGACGTAGGTGATGGCGAGCATCATCACGGCCGCGACGGCGATGATGCCGAAGCTGTTGACGAAGGCGTCCATCGTGTCGAGCACGTAGATGCCGCCGGTCGTCGAGAACATCAGGACGCTGACCACACCCATCGGCACGCCGACGACGAAGGTCGCGGCGGTGCGCGAGATGCCGACCTTGTCGCGGACGGCGCCGATGACGACCTCGACGATCGAGATGAGCGAGGTGACGCCGGCGAGCAGCAGCGAGACGAAGAAGAGCACGCCGATGACGACGCCGCCGGGGGCTTCGTTGATGATCGTCGGGAAGGCGACGAAGGCCAGGCCGATGCCGTTGGTCACGACCTCGCTGACCTCGGTGCCGGCCGCTTGGGCCATGAAGCCGAGTGCGGCGAAGACACCGATGCCGGTGAGCAGCTCGAAGCCGGAGTTGGAGAAGCCGACGACGGCACCCGAGCCGGTCATGTCGGTCTTGCGGTCGACGTAGCTGGCGTAGGTGATCATGATGCCGAAGCCGACGGACAGGCTGAAGAAGATCTGGCCGACCGCCGAGATCCACACGCTGCCGTGCGTCAGCGCGCCCCAGTCGGGCGTGAAGAGGGCGTTGAGGCCCTCCATCGAGCCGTCGAGGGTGAGCGCCTGGATGACCAGGACGATGAAGGCGAGCACGAGCACGGGGATGAAGATCACCGCGGTGCGCCCGATGCCGGTCTGGACGCCCATGGCGAGCACGCCGATGGTCACGACCCAGACGAGGATCATCGTCATGAGGATGCCGGGGACGAAGTCGAAGGTCGGCCCGGGCGTCTCGGCCGCCTTCAGGTAGTCGCCGAAGAAGTAGGCATTGGGGTCGTCGCCCCAGCCCTTGGTGAAGGACAGGACCGCGTACTTGCCCGCCCAGGCGAGGATCGCGGCGTAGTAGACGGCGATGACGACGCAGATGAGCACCTGCCACCAGCCGAGCCACTCGGCGCCGCGGTGCAGCCGGCGAAGGGAGAGCGGGGCCGATCCGCGGAAGCGGTGGCCGACGGCGTAGTCGAGGTAGAGGAGCGGGATGCCCGCGAAGAGCAACGCGCACAGGTAGGGGATGATGAAGGCGCCGCCGCCACCTTCGTAGGCCACGTACGGGAAGCGCCAGATGTTGCCGAGGCCCACCGCCGATCCGATGGCCGCGAAGATGAAGACCTTGCGCGAGGAGAAGCCCTCCTTGGGCTTGACCTCTGGGGCCTGCGTGCTGGACATGCTCACTCTCCTGGTCGTGGCTGAGAACCCCAGCATGTTCCAGTATCCGCCCAGAATGTGGTCCACGCCACGCCGAGTTTGGGCCAGATCAGGCCGCTGACCCCTCCGCAGCGAGCGCCGTGAGCAGGACGAGCAGCTCCGAGCGCACCTGGGCGTCGTCGAGTTCGTCGGCCAGCAGGTCCCGCAGCCGGTTGATCCGGCCGCTCACCGTCTGCGGATGGACCCCGAGCGCGTCGGCCGTCGCGGGTCGGTGGCCCCAGTGCCGCAGCCACTCGTGGAGGGTCTGCACCAGAGGGGTCCGGACGTCGCCGGGCAGCCGGTCGAGCTCGACGAAGTACTTGCGGCGCAGGGCCGCGATCACCATCGCGTCGGCGGTGCTCGCCAGCTCGAGCAGCTCCTCGTCGACGAAGACGAGAGCATCCCCATGAGCCCCGCGTCGGTCGACAAGCCGGTCGGCGAGCGCCAGGCTCTCCGGCGCGCGCGCCATCGGGACCGCGGGGCCCACGGTGCAGACGCTGCCCGCCAGCAGCGGGCGCAGGGTCGTCGCGAGGGCGCCACCGGCGATCGGGGCCATGAGCACGAGGTCGCGCTCCCGCTCGTGCCGGGCGAAGGGGAGGTCGCTGCGGTCGTCGAGTGCCGCCGCGTCGGCGGGGGTGAGCACGATGGCGCTGACGAGGGCGTCGGCGGGCCAGCCGAGCTCCCGGGCGAGGTCGGCCGCACCCGGATCCCCGGCCAGGAGCAGGTCGCCGAGGCGGTGCGCGGCGACGGCGCCCCCGTCGGCCAGCTCGAGCTCGTGGCCGCGGAGCACGGCCGGCACGACCTCCTCGCCGACGGCGGCGACCCGGGAGAGGAGGGCGACGACGGCCTCGGGGTCGGTCTCGCCGGACTCGGCGAGGACGAAGCGGTGGACCTGGGCCTGCGTGCGGCGGGTCGCCTGCCGGATGGCCGCCGCGAGCGTGTCGGCATCGACGCCGGCGCGGGCGCAGCGCCGCCCGACCTCTTCGAAGATGCTGCCCGGAGCAGCGATCCGCGTGACGTCGTTGACGGACACGCAGGTGAAGAACTCGCTCAGCAGCTCGGTGGCCAGCGTCGACCACTGGTCGTCGGCGGAGACGTCGTCGAGGCCCTGCCCCTGCGCCACGGCCTGGATGAGCGTGGGCACCATTTCGCGCGCACGCTCGCCGTGGGTCGTCAGCAGCCGCGCGGCCAGGTCGCTCGCCATCTGCGTGACCGCCATCGCCACACCGCCTCCCCTCACGGACACACGGACCCCTCCCCGGGTCCGTCGTCGGGGAATAGTCACACATCCGCTCTCGAGATGCGACACCTGTCATGTCGTGATAAGTGCGACAGCCGCAGCTGTCACCACAGGCGAAGGCGCGAAACCCGCTGGGTGGCGACGATGACGCGTGGCGGGCGCCGGTGTTGGAGGGGGCCCCGCCGCAACCGACGTCATCAGGAGCAGCACCGTATGAGCACCCCGCAGATCTCTCGCCGCAGCGTCGCCAAGGGCATCGCCTGGACCGCGCCGGCCATCACCATCGCCGCCGCGGCCCCGTCGCTCGCCGCCTCCGAGACCGAGATCCCGAGCATCGACGAGGGCCGCAGCCACGGCACCCGCTGCCAGGGCGCCTCCCAGGAGCCGGCCGGCTACAACAAGGGCTACCGAGTCTTCCTCGCCGTCGAGCCGGCGGACGCCCCGGCCCCCGTCCTCGTCTCCGTCGTCAACGGCAGCGGCGACACCCAGACCGTCGTCCGCGGCCCGCTCGCCGTCTCCGGCAAGCCCGGCGTCTACGAGTACGTCGTCGAGGGTGGCTCCAGCGCGACCTGGCTCGACATCACCTACTCGATCGGCGACGGCCCGGTCACGGCCGCCCGCATCCAGACCAGCCCGCACTGCGCCGGCTACCAGTACTGAGCCCTCTCCCCCTTCGCGGGGACACAGACCTCGACCCAGCCCTCCGTGCGGAGTGCTGGGTCGAGGTCTGCCTGCAGGCGGACGAGGGGGTCACCCCCGCTGCGTCGAGTCGGTCACCTCACCCACGAGCTCCTCGATGACGTCCTCGAGGAAGACGACGCCCAGGGTCGCGCCGGCGTCGTCGACGACGCGGGCCAGGTGGGTACCCGTGCGCTGCATCGTCGCGAGCACGTCCTCGACCTCGTCGGCCGGCTGGACCGTCGCCATCCGGCGCAGTCGCTTGCGCGGCACCGGCTCGCCGCGCTCGGTCTCGTCGGCGTAGAGCACGTCCTTCAGGTGCAGGTACCCCATGAGCTCGCCGGCCTCGTCGGTCGTCGGGTAGCGCGAGTAGCCGTAGCGGGCGACGAGTCGCTCGATGTCGTCGGGCGTCGCCTCGCGCGGGACGGTGACGAGCTGGTCGACGGGCACGCCGACGTCCCGAGCGTCCTTGTCGGAGAACTCGAGCGCCGCGCCGACGAGGCCGTACTTCTCGGCCTCGACGAGCCCCTCCTTGTGGGACTCGGTGACGATGTGCTGGACCTCCTCGGCGGTGAAGGCCGAACCGACCTCGTCCTTGGGCTCGATGCCCATCGCCCTGACGAAGGCCTTGGACACCCAGTCCATGACGAGGATGACCGGCTTGGCGATCTTCATGACCCACATGAGCGGCGGGACGAGGATGATCGCCGAGCGCTCGGGGCCGGCGATGGCGAGGTTCTTGGGGACCATCTCGCCGACGACGACGTGCAGGTAGACGACGATGAGGATCGCGAGCACCAGCGAGCTGGCGTCGGTGAAGGCGGGCGGCACGCCGATGCGCTCCATCACCGGGTGCAGCGCGTGGTGCAGCGCGGCCTCGGAGATGGCGCCCAGGAGCACCGAGCAGATGGTGATGCCGAGCTGGCAGGTCGCCAGCAGGACACCGGTGTGCTGCAGCGCGTCGACGGCGATGGCCGCGCGCTTGTTGCCGGCGTCGGCCAGCGGCTCCAGCTGCGAGCGGCGGGCGGACATCGCGGCGAACTCGGCGCCGACGAAGAAGGCATTGGCCAGCAGGAGGCCCACGGTGATCAGGACCGTCGTCATGCCGGCTCACCCCCCTTCGTCATGGTGTCGCCGTCCGTGACGGCACCACCGTCGGTGGCCGGCTCGTGCTGGACGAAGCGCAACCGGTCGACGCGACGGGTGTCCATGTCGGTCACGGTGACCTGCCAGCCGTCGAGTTCGACGACGTCGCCGACCTCGGGGACGCGGCCGAGCTCGGCCATGACCCAGCCACCGACGGTCTCGTAGGCCGCGCCCTCGGGCACCTCGGCCCCCAGGCGGTCGCGGACCTCGTCGGGGCGCCACAGGCCGGGCACGGTCCACACGCCGTCACCGTGGGCGCGGCCGGTGGTCTGCGCGAGGTCGTGCTCGTCGCTGACCTCGCCGACGATCTCCTCGACGAGGTCCTCGAGCGTGACGACACCCGCGGTGCCGCCGTACTCGTCGACGACGACACCCATCTGCAGACCGGAGTCACGCAGCTGGATGAGCAGGGGGTCCAGGCGCAGCGTCTCGGGCACGACGACCGGGTCGATCATCAGGGCCGAGACGGGCACGGCGGCCCGACGCTCGTGCGGGACGGCGATGGCCTTCTTGACGTGGACGACACCGTCGATGTCGTCCCAGTCCTCCCCCGTGACGGGGAAGCGCGAGTGACCGGTGCGGCGCGCGAGCGAGACGAGGTCCTCGGCGGACGCAGTGCGGTCGATGGCGCTCGCGCGGTTGCGGGGCGTCATGACGTCCGCCGCGGTCTGCTCGCCGAAGCCGAGCGAGCGCGTCACCAGACGCGCGGTGCCGGAGTCGAGCGTGCCGGCCTCGACGGAGGTGCGCACGAGCGAGGCGAGCTCGGCGGGGCTGCGGGCGGCGGACAGCTCCTCCTGCGGCTCGACGCCCATGCGGTGCAGCACCCAGTTGGCCGAGCCGTTGAGCACGAAGATCAGCGGCTTGAAGAGCACGCCGATGACCCGCATCGGCATCGCGACGACCTTGGCCGTGCCGAGCGGCTCGGAGACGGCGAGGGTCTTGGGGACCATCTCGCCGAGGATCATCGAGAAGACGGTGGCGAGGATCAGCGCCAGGCCGTCGGCGGACGAGGACGCCACGCGCTCCGGCAGGCCGACCGCCTCGAGGGCGGGCTGGATGAGCGAGCCGACCGCCGGGCTGGCGATGAAGCCCAGCGCGAGGGTCGTGACCGTGATGCCGATCTGGCAAGCGGAGAGCAGGGTGGAGAGCTGTCGAAGGGAGCCGAGCACGGGCTTGGCTGCGGTGTCGCCGGCGTCGACGGCGCGCTGGACAGCTGGTCGGTCGAGGGCGACGAGGGAGAACTCGGCAGCCACGAAGAGGGCGGTACCCAGAGTGAGCACCAGGGCCAGGATGAGTAGACCTATGGTCATGGTGGCCGAGATTCTACGGAACGCCGCCTGTGTGTTGCCTGAGACGCCCCTCCCCCCGTGGGGGGAGGTGAGGTTCAGCCGAAAGGCGGATGCCCCCCTTCGGCCGGGATGGTTGCATGGTCCCCGACCACAACCATGAAGGGGACGTGATGACCACGACGGGAGCGCGCGTAGAGGTGCGCAACCTGACCAAGAGGTTCGGGGGCTTCACCGCCGTCGACGACCTCAGCTTCAACGTCGAGCCCGGCCGGATCACCGGCTTCCTCGGCCCCAACGGCGCCGGCAAGACCACGAGCCTGCGCATGTTGCTCGGCCTGGTGCGCCAGACCTCCGGCACCGCCACCATCGACGGCAAGACCTATCGCGACCTCGACCAGCCGCTGCGCGTGGTCGGGTCGGCGCTGGAGGCGACCAACTTCCACCCGGGGCGCTCCGGCCGTGACCACCTGCGGGTGCTCGCCGCGACCGCCGGCATCCCCGACAGCCGTGTCGACGAGCTGCTCGAGCTCACCGGCATCCCGGCCGCCGCCCGCAAGAAGGCCGGCGGCTACAGCATGGGCATGCGCCAGCGCCTCGGCCTGGCCGCGGCGCTCATCGGCGACCCGCGCCTGCTCGTCCTCGACGAGCCGGCCAACGGCCTCGACCCCGAGGGCATCCGCTGGCTGCGCGGCTTCCTGCAGCACCTGGCGAGCGAGGGCCGCACGATCCTCGTCTCCAGCCACCTGCTCCAGGAGATCGAGCAGACGGTCGACGACGTGATCATCGTCGCCAACGGCAAGCTCGTCCGTGAGGGCACCGTCGATGAGCTGCGCGGCAACGCCACCTCGCTCGTGCGCACCTCCGACGCCGACTCCCTCGTCGGGGCGCTGCGCGTCGCCGACGTCACGGCCCGCGTCCAGGACGACGGTGGCATCGTCGCCGAGACCGACGACCTGCGACTCGTCGGCGACGTCGCCCTGCGCGCCGGCGTGCCGATCCACGAGCTGCGTCCGCTCGCCGCGGACCTCGAGCAGCTCTTCTTCACCCTCACCGAGGGCACCAACCGCAACCTCGGTGAGACCGGTCAGTCCGCCGGCGAGCAGGCCCGGCCGATGACCCCGGTCTCGGCACCGGGGCAGGAAGGGGCGAACCAGTGATCGGCGCCATCCAGTCCGAGATCCGCAAGATCTTCACGACCAAGCTGTGGTGGGGCATGGGCCTGGGGATGGCCGTCCTCGCCTTCCTCATGTCGATGGCCGCGGCCTCGCTCATCGGCCTGACCGGCCCGGACGGCGAGACCACGGGTTTCGTCGAGATGTCCCCCGCTGCGGCCCAGTTCGTCTACACCTTCGGGCTCTTCGGTGAGTTCGGCAGCCTCACCGCGCTCTTCCCCCTCGCGCTGGGCGTCCTGCTCATCACGACGGAATACCGCCACAAGACCGCCACCGCGACCTACCTGGCGACCCCCCGCCGCTGGGTCGTGGCCGTCGCCAAGACCCTGTCGGTCGTCGTCGTCGGCGCCGTCCTCGGCGTCGTGCACATCATTGCGGCGGTTGCCGGCGGTGGTCTCGTGCTGACGGTCTTCAAGGACGCGCCGCTGCTGCTGACCGACGGCGAGGTCCTCATGTCCTTCGGCACGACGATCGTCGCCACGGTCGTCTGGGCGCTCATCGGCTTCGGCTTCGGCATGCTCGTGCGCAACCAGATCGCGGCGGTGCTCATCGCGGTGGCCTTCGGCTTCCTCGGTCAGTTCATCGCCAACATCGCCTTCGCGATCCTCGGGTGGACGACCGCCGCGAAGTTCATCCCCGGCAACCTCACGACCGGCATGCTCGTCACCGCCGACCCGACCGGCGGGGCCGCGGAAGGCGCCTCGGACAGCTACTACTTCTCGTGGTGGCTGAGCGCGCTGATCCTCATCGGGTACGCCGCTGTCCTCACGGTCGCCGGGTCGGTCCTGTCCAACCGCAAGGACATCACCTGACGTCCGGCGCCCACCTCGGTCTGCGGGACCGCCTCCCTGACGAAGGGGGGCGGTCCCGCGGCCGTATCAGGGCCCCGCCCCGAGGGTGGCGCATGGCGCCCGTCACGTTAGGCTGACCCGAGTGGGGTCCGCGCTGACTTCGGGCCCCTATTCGCGACTGTGACGAAAGAGGCGTATGCGCCGTGCCTGACCCCCAGGATGGCTCCGTGTCCCTGAACGACTTCGGCCCCAACGAGTGGCTGGTCGACGAGCTGTACGAGCAGTACAAGAAGGACCGCAACAGTGTCGACAAGGCCTGGTGGGAGTTCTTCGAGAACTACACCCCGGGTCAGGGCACCGGCGGGAGCAACGGCACCAGCGCGAAGGGGGATGCGCCGGCCGCGAGCGAGCCCAAGGCCGCCCCCGCCCCCGAGGCGAAGAAGGCCGAGCCCAAGGCCGAGGCGAAGAAGGCCGAGCCCGCCAAGGCGGAGCCCAAGGCCGAGCCGAAGACGGCCGAGGCCAAGAAGGCCGAGCCCACCCCGCGTGACGAGCAGAAGCCCGCGGCCGCCCAGAAGCCGGTCGAGGAAGACGTGCACACCCCCCTTCGCGGTGCTGCCGCCCGGGTCGTGACCAACATGGAGTCCTCGCTCGAGGTCCCGACCGCCACGTCGGTGCGCGCCGTCCCGGCGAAGCTGCTCATCGACAACCGCATCGTCATCAACAACCACCTCAAGCGCAGCCGCGGGGGCAAGGTCTCCTTCACCCACCTCATCGGCTACGCCCTGGTCAAGGCGCTGCGCGCCATGCCGGAGATGAACGTCGGCTACACGACGAACGACAAGGGCAAGCCGGTCGTCGTCCAGCCGGCCCACGTCGGTCTCGGCATTGCCATCGACCTGCAGAAGGACGACGGCTCCCGTCAGCTCATGGTCCCGGCGATCAAGCCGGCCGAGACGATGGACTTCACCGCCTTCTGGAATGCCTACGAGGTCGTCGTCAAGAAGGCGCGCGACGGCAAGCTGACCGTCGAGGACTTCCAGGGCACGACGATGTCGCTGACCAACCCTGGCGGCATCGGCACCGTCCACTCGATCCCGCGCCTGATGAAGGGCCAGGGCGCGATCATCGGCGTCGGTGCCCTCGACTATCCCGCCGAATGGCAGGGCGCGAGCACCGAGACGCTCAACCGCAATGCCGTCTCCAAGATCGTCACGCTGACCTCGACCTACGACCACCGCATCATCCAGGGTGCGCAGTCGGGCGAGTTCCTGCGGATCGTCCACCAGCTGCTGCTGGGTGCCGAGGGCTTCTACGACGAGATCTTCGAGAGCCTGCGCATCCCCTACGAGCCGGTGCGCTGGGTGCAGGACATCTCCACCACGCACGACGACGACATCAACAAGGTCGCACGTGTCCAGGAGCTCATCCACGCCTACCGCGTGCGCGGTCACCTCATGGCCGACATCGACCCGCTGGAGTACAAGCAGCGTCGTCACGAGGACCTCGACATCACCAGCCACGGCCTGACGCTGTGGGACCTCGACCGGCACTTCGCGACCGGCGGCTTCGGTGGCGAGCCCTTCCTCAAGCTGCGCAAGATCCTGGGCATCCTGCGTGACTCCTACTGCCGCACCACCGGCATCGAGTACATGCACATCCAGGACCCGGAGCAGCGCCGCTGGATGCAGGAGCGCGTCGAGGTCGGCTACGCGAAGACGACGAGCGACGAGCAGCTGCGCATCCTGCGTCGACTCAATGCAGCGGAGGCCTTCGAGACCTTCTTGCAGACGAAGTTCGTCGGGCAGAAGCGATTTTCCCTCGAAGGCGGCGAGTCGGTCATCGCGGTGCTCGACCGCATCCTCACCCGCGCTGCGGGCGAGGGCATGGACGAGGTCTGCATCGGCATGCCTCACCGTGGCCGGCTCAACGTGCTGGCCAACATCGCGGGCAAGTCCTACGGGCAGATCTTCCGCGAGTTCGAGGGCCAGCTCGACCCGAAGTCCGTCCAGGGCTCCGGCGACGTGAAGTACCACCTGGGCACCGAGGGCGAGTTCACCGGCGAGGACGGCGAGACGACCAAGGTCTATCTCGCGGCCAACCCGAGCCACCTCGAGGCGGTCAACCCGGTGCTCGAGGGCATCGTGCGCGCCAAGCAGGACCGCCTCAACCACGGTGGCGAGGACTTCCCCGTCCTGCCGATCCTCATGCACGGTGACGCGGCCTTCGCCGGTCAGGGCGTCGTCGCGGAGACCCTGCAGCAGAGCCAGCTGCGCGGCTACCGCACCGGTGGCACGATCCACGTGGTCGTCAACAACCAGGTCGGCTTCACCACTTCGCCCTCCGCAAGCCGCTCGTCGGTCTACTCCACCGACGTGGCGCGGATGATCCAGGCGCCGATCTTCCACGTCAACGGTGACGACCCGGAGGCCTGCGTGCGGGTCGCCGAGCTCGCCTTCGAGTTCCGTCAGCGCTTCCACAAGGACGTCGTCATCGACGTCGTGTGCTACCGCCGCCGCGGTCACAACGAGGGCGACGACCCGTCGATGACCCAGCCGCTGATGTACAAGCTCATCGAGTCCAAGCGCTCGGTGCGCAAGCTCTACACGGAGAGCCTCATCGGCCGCAAGGACATCACCCCGGAGGAGGCCGACGCCGCGCTGCGCGACTACCAGGCACAGCTCGAGCGGGTCTTCGTCGAGACCAAGGAGGCCCTCAAGGCCCCCGCCTCGCCGGCCGACGCGGGCAGCGACTCGGGCGACACCGGCTCCGACGCGCCGGACAACGCCGGTCTCGAGCGTCCGTCGTCGCAGACCAGTGACGCGACGACCCGCTCGGCCGACGAGACCGGCATCTCCGAGACCGACCTCAAGCACATCGGTGACGTCTTCGACTCCCCGCCGGCCGACTTCACGATCCACCCCAAGCTGCAGCAGGCGATGCAGAAGCGCGCCGCCTCGGTCAGCGAGGGCGGCATCGACTGGGGCACCGGCGAGATGATCGCCTTCGGCTCGCTCCTCATGGACGGCACCCCGGTGCGTCTGGCCGGTCAGGACTCGCGTCGCGGCACCTTCGTGCAGCGGCACGCGGTCCTCATCGACAAAAACAACGGCGAGGAGTGGACGCCGCTCAACTACCTCGGTGGTGGGCAGGCCCGCTTCTGGGTCTACGACTCGCTGCTGTCGGAGTTCGCGGCCCTCGGCTTCGAGTACGGCTACTCCGTCGAGCGCCCCGACGCGCTCGTGCTGTGGGAGGCCCAGTTCGGTGACTTCGTCAACGGCGCGGCCACGATCATCGACGAGTTCGTCTCCTCCTCCGAGCAGAAGTGGGGCCAGAACTCCTCGGTCGTCCTCCTCCTGCCGCACGGCTACGAGGGCCAGGGGCCGGACCACTCCTCCGCCCGCATCGAGCGCTTCCTCGCGCTGTGCGCACAAAACAACATGACGGTCGCCTTCCCGTCGACGCCGGCGAGCTACTTCCACCTGCTGCGTCGTCAGGCCTATCAGCGGCCGCGTCGTCCGCTCATCGTCTTCACCCCGAAGTCGATGCTGCGCCTCAAGGCCGCGAGCAGCCAGCCCGAGGACTTCACTTCCGGTGGCTTCCGCGCGGTCCTGCCCGACATGACCCAGCCGAAGGGGGACCAGGTCACCCGGGTGCTGATCGCCGCGGGCAAGGTCACGTGGGACCTCGAGGCCGAGCGCAAGAAGCGCGGCGACGAGCAGACCGCGATCCTGCACCTCGAGCGCTTCTACCCGCTGCCGGGTGAGGAGCTCGCGGCCGAGCTGGCGCAGTACCCCAATGCCGAGCTCGTCCTCGTGCAGGAGGAGCCGGAGAACCAGGGCGCCTGGCCCTTCCTCGGGATGAACCTGCCGGCCGACCTGGCCGAGCACGGCGAGACCCGCGCCCTCACGGCGGTCACCCGCCCGCCCAGCGCCTCCCCCGCCGCCGGTACCGCGAAGAAGCACGCGCAGGAGCAGGCGGACCTCATCGCCCGCGCCTTCGACCGCTGATGTACTTCACGGACCGCGGCATCGAAGAGCTCGCGGACCGACGTGGTGAGGAGCAGGTCACTCTCGAGTGGGTGAGTGACCAGCTCCGCACCTTCGTCGATCTCAACCCCGAGTTCGAGACGCCGATCGAGCGACTCGCGTCGTGGCTGGCACGCCTCGACGACGACGAGCTCGACGACGAGTAACGTCGGCCGAGACCCGCAGACCGACCCACCCCCAGGAGTACCCCACGTGAGCGGCCACCCGATGACGGACGCAGCCGGCAACGAGTTCACCCCCAGCGCCACCTTCAGCACGGAGGACGGCCGCCGGGAGGTCGCGCTCGTCTTCATCGGCGACTCCTTCGTCGCCGGTGAGGGGGACGACAAGGCCCTGGGGTGGGTCGGTCGGGTCATGGCCCGCACCCAGATCAAGGACGCGGTCGTCGCGCACTACAACCTCGGCGTGCGCGGAGAGACCGCCGGCGGGGTCGCCGAGCGGTGGCTCACCGAGGGCCCGCGCCGCTTCCAGGGCGTCACCGAGCGTCGCCTCGTCGTGCAGGTCGGCCACGCCGACGTCGCCGCGGGCACCTCGATCGCCCGCCTGCGGCTCAACCTCGCCAACATCCTCGACGAGGCCTCGAGCCAGGGCGTCGCCACCCTCGTCGTCGGCCCGCCCCCTTCGGCAGACCCCGAGTCCAACGACCAGCTGCGCCACGTCGTCGAGGCCCAGCGCGACGTCTGCGACCGACGGGGCGTGACCTTCGTCGACACCTTCACCCCCCTGGCGGGTCACGACCAGTGGGAGTCCGACATCGCCGCGTCCGCCGACGGGGTGCACCCGGGCCAGGCCGGCTACGGCCTCATCGCCTGGCTGGTGCTCCACCACGGCTGGGGCGAGTGGATCGGCTGACCCTCAGCCCCCTCCTGCGCTCCCCCTCCAGCCGAGTTGATGTATCTCAGTGCGCTGGGGCTCACCGTCATACATCGACCCGGTGGTGGTGAGGCGCCCACGAGGCTGGGTTGATGTATCTCGGTGCGCTGGGGCTCACGCTCGTACATCGACCCACGGAGCAGCGAGGGCTCAGCGCCCACGCTTCCTGAAGGCGCGACGATTGGCCTGGGCCCACTCCGACTCGAGCGCCGCCTTGACCTGCTCCATGAACTCGTCCTCATGGAGCCGCAGCCCGATGACGTTGATGCGCAGGACGCGGTCGCCACCGATCACGACCGCGTTGTCCCTCAGGTGGTCGTCGAGGGCCTTGAGCCCCCACTGGTGACCGGCGCCGTCGATCTCGACGACGATGCCGTGCTCCTCGAAGAACACGTCGAGGTAGGCGTGCGTGGCCGAGAGTCTGCGCAGCGACTGCCGCGTGGGCTCCGGCATACCCCGTCGCCTGCAAGCCGCAGCGAACTCGAGCTCGCCCAACGCGTGTGCCCCGTCGGCGACATCGAGGGCGATGCGGTGGATGAAGGCCCGGCGACTGCGCCCCCTCACCCGTGCGACCGCATCGAGCAGATGCTGCCCGGTCGCGAGGCGCTGCAGCACCGTCATCGCCATGAGGGTGGCTGCTTGCCGGTCGCTCACCGCCCAGTGCGCCGCCCTCACGGCCGCGACGGCGGGCTGCGTGCACGGCAGGCCGGTCCCCCTGCGCTCGCCCTCCACCCGGCGAGCCACCTTGTGCACGGACACACCCTGGATCTGGCTGACGTTGTGGTTGTGCACGGCAGAGATGTGCACCGTCTCCTCCGACCACCCCTGAGCCCCAGGGCCTGCAGCGCCGAGACCCCGTCGACGAGGGCGATGCGCTCACCGGCCTCCCACACCGCGCGCCATCTCGCCGCATGCTCCCCCAGCTGCCCCGGTGCCGTCGCGAAGGTCTGCCGTCCAAGGCGCACCCACCGGCCGGCGTCGACCTGCGCGCGCGCCTGCCACCGCGTCACCCCCAGGGCCCGCAGCCTCCTGTGGTCGATGACGTGCCCATAGGTCGCGGAGGCCGCTCGCACCCTCGAGTGCACCGCCAGTGGGTGCTCGGTCCGCGTCGCCATGAGCCAAGGCTCCACGCTCCGCGTCCCGGACGAAGGGGGGTCCTCACGCCTGTGGACGACCCGCCTGCGCCTCACGAGACTGGGGACAGCGTCGAGCTCGCCGTGTGGGTCCCCGCGCACGTGCGCTGCGCCGGGTTCGCGGTCGATGTATAGGAGTGACCCCCAGCGCACTCGGATACATCAACCCAGACTCTCGGGCGCCTCAGCAACACCGGGTCGATGTATAGCGGTGAGCCCCAACGCACTCGGATACATCAACCCAGACTCTCGGGGCCCGTGCGCCCCTACGTCGCCAAGGGCTTGGGGCGCGAGCAGCCGAAGACCCACCCCCACCGGGTGCGCGCGAGCAGCAGCCCGAGGGTCCAGGGCACCACGACCGCCACGACCGCGACGAGATACGGGTTGTGCCCCTTGCCGAACCACACAAAGAGCGCGTGCAGGAGGATCACCGCCATGCCCGACTGGGCGAGGGTGCTGATCCGGTGCGACCACACCCCGCCGATGTAGATCGGGGCCATGATCATGCCGGCGCTGATGAGGATCCCGGCGAGGACCGCCCACACCGGCTCGTTGAACTGCGCGAACTTCAGGTTGAGGTTGCCCACCCCGGGCCGCGTCGTGATCCACACCCCGAGGGCGAAGGTCGCGATCGCCATCACCCACAGCGTCCGGCGACTCCACCGCGAGCGCTGCCCGGAGCGTCCGGTGAGCAGCCGCGCGAGATAGCCCGCCTGCACGAAGATCACGCACCCCAGCCCCTGCGCGATCGCGAAGGGCGAGTTCACCGAGATGTCCTGGTAGGTCTGCACGAGCGCGCACAGACCCACGCCCACCCCGATCTGCAGCCACAGCGGCAGCCGCAGCGCCTCGAGCCCGCGGACGGTGACGACCGCGACGAAGAGCGCCGTGATGAACCAGAAGGCGGAGTACGGCTCGATCGCATAGGCCCCGCCGGGCAGCTGCTCCTCGACCTTGCCGGTGCTGTCACGCCCCCTTCGCCACAGCTCGAGCCCGTAGACGAGGGAGACGATCGCAAACCACGGGATGTACGGCAGCAGCAGGGTCTTGGCGCGGACCTTGACCTCGCTGCCGAAGTCGCGCGACCCCGGCCGCCACAGCCACCCCGACAGCATGAAGTACAGCGGCACGTGCCAGGGGTAGACGTAGTCCGGCAGCGGCTTGAGGCCCTCGATGTGCCCGAGGACGATCGCGACCGTGCCGACGACCCGCAGCAGGTCGAGATAGCCGTTGCGCATCCCGGCATGGTCCCAAAAACCGAGGGCGAAGGGGAATCACAGCACCTTTTCGCTCCGGGCGTAGCGGGCCTCGGTCGCGGACTTGTGCGGGCGCCACCAGTCCTCGTGGGCCCGGTACCACTCGATCGTCGCGGCGAGCCCCGAGCGGAAGTCGCGGTAGCGCGGCTGCCACCCGAGCTCTTCGCGCAGCCGAGTCCAGTCGATGGCATAGCGCCGGTCGTGCCCGGGCCGGTCGGTGACGTGGTCGTAGTCGCCGGCCTCGCGGCCCATGAGGTCGAGCACCGACTCGACCACGGTCTTGTTGTCGACCTCGCCGTCAGCGCCGATGAGATAGGTCTCGCCGAGCTGCCCGCGGTCGATGATCGCCCAGACGGCGCTGTTGTGGTCGTCGACGTGGATCCAGTCGCGCACGTTGAGCCCGTCGCCGTAGAGCCGCGGCCGGCGCCCGTCGATGAGCTCGGTGACCTGGCGCGGGATGAACTTCTCGACGTGCTGGCGGGGCCCGTAGTTGTTGGAGCAGTTGGAGATCGTCGCCTCGATGCCGAAGGACCTCACCCACGCCCGCACGAGGAGGTCACTGGCCCCCTTCGTCGACGAATAGGGGCTCGACGGGTTGTAGGGCGTCGCCTCGCTGAAGCGCTCCGGCGAGTCCAGCGCGAGGTCGCCGTAGACCTCGTCGGTGGAGATGTGGTGGTAGCGCACGTCGTGGCGGCGGACGGCTTCGAGCAGCTCGTAGGTGCCGACGACATTGGTCTGGACGAAGGGCCCCGGCGAGGCCAGCGAGTTGTCGTTGTGCGACTCCGCGGCGAAGTGCACGACGACGTCGGCCTCCCCCACGAGCCGGTCGACGAGCTCACCGTCCTCGACCCGGCCTTCGACGAAGCGCACGTCGTCGAGCACCCCGTCGAGCGAGGTCCGCGACCCGGCGTAGGTCAGCGCGTCGAGCACGGTCACCTCCGCGTCCGGCCGCGTCGCCAGCGTCTGGTGGACGAAGTTGCTCCCGATGAACCCGGCTCCCCCGGTCACGAGCACCCGCATGTCAGTTCCCCTCCCCTTCTGCCCCGGTGGTGGAGGTGCGAGGAACACCCCCGGTGGTGGAGGTGCGAGGAACGAGCCCCGACACCCCCTGGTCTCGAGGCTCGCTGGCGCTCGCACCTCGACCAACGTTGGTGGAGGTGCGCGGACCACCCCCGGTGGTGGAGGTGCGAGGAACGAGCCTCGACACCACGTGGTCCCGCAGCGCCGCCACCTGATCGGCGGGCTCGTACCCCGTCGCGACCAGCCGGTCGAGCGCGAGCGTCGAGTGCCGCGGCCGCGGGGCGCTCACCCGCTCACCGAGGCCGGCCTCGTAGTCGGCGGTCGTCACCGCGGTCACGTCGTCGCGCGAGCGTCCCCGCAGCGCGAAGACCTCGCGGGCGATCGCCGCCCAGGTCATCGGCTCCCCCGCCTGCGTCACGTCATAGGTGCCGAAGGGGGCCCCGCTCGCGACGAGGTGGAGCGTCGCCGCCGCGATCTCGTCGGCGAAGGACAGCCGGCCCCACTGGTCGTCGACGACGCGAGGGGACCTCCCTTCGTCCGCCAGGCGGGCCATCGTCGCCACGAAGTTGCCCCCGTCGCCCACGACCCACGACGTGCGCAGCACGTAGTGGCGCGGGGCGACGCCGACGGCGAGGTCACCGGCGGCCTTGGTGCGGCCGTACTCGCTGACCGGGGTGAGGGCCTCCCCTTCGTCGTGGACCTCGCGCTGCCCGTCGAAGACGTAGTCCGAGGAGTAGTGCACGAGGGTGGCGCCGGCGGCCGCGGCGCGGCGGGCGAGCTGGGCGGGCAGCTCGGCGTTGAGCCGCCAGGCCAGCCGGCTGCCGTCGGGGGTCTCGGCGGCGTCGACGGCGGTCATCGCGGCGGCGTTGATGATGAGGTCGTGAGCGGTGAGATCGAGGGCTTCGACGGCGGCGGGGTCGGTGAGGTCGAGCTCGTCGCGGCCCGGCGCGACGGCGTCGGGCAGGAGTCGGCGCAGGGCCGAGCCGATCTGCCCGCTGCCCCCGAGGACCAGCGCCGGCCGCGGGACGAAGGGGGTGACCTCCGCCAGCCGCGGGTTGGCCCGGTCCTTGTCACTGATCTCGCTCTGCGACAAGGGGATCGGCCACTCGATGGCGGCGGTGGGGTCGTCGAGGGCGAGCGCGGGATAGGTGAGGTCGGGGCGCCAGTGCTCGTTGACGAGATAGGAGTAGACGGTCTCGTCGGCGAGGGCCTGGTAGGAGTTGCCGACGCCGCGCGGCACGAAGACGGCGGTGCTCTCGTCGAGCTCGAGGGTGACGGTGGCGCCGAAACCTTCGCCCGCCCGCAGGTCGACCCACGCGCCGAAGACCCGGCCGTGGACGACGGTGACGAGCTTGTCCCAGGGTTCGGCGTGGACGCCGCGGGTCGCGCCGCGCGCGGCGTTGTGCGAGACGTTGTGCTGCACCGGCCCGAAGTCGGGCAGCCCCGCCGCGACCATCTTGGTTCGCTGCCAGGACTCGGTGAACCACCCCCGCGCGTCACGTTGCACCGGGCGCCGGACGACGAGCAGCCCCGGGATGCGGGTGCGCTCGATGGTGAGGTCCATAGTCGGAGGCTACAGATCGCCCAGACGCAAAGTTTGAATGTGTGCGAAACTCGCACACATGGCAGATCTCGACGAGAACACCCTCGGCGTGCGCGTCCGCGAGAGTCGGCAACGCGCTGGCATGGCCCAAGGTGAACTGGCGCGCCTCGTGGGGCTCGACCGGACCGTGATCAACAAGATCGAGAACGGCCAACGCCGGGTGACGGCGATCGAGCTGTCCGAGATCGCAGGCGCACTGGGCGTCCGGATGGCCACCTTCTTCGAGGAACCCCTGCCGGCTCTCGTCTCGCACCGATCCCATCAGGGCCTCGAAGTCGTCGACTCCCAGATAGACCGTCGACTGGCTCGCATCGCCGAAGATGTCGAGTTTTTGCACGACCTGGCCCCCGAGGCACTGCCCTTGCCGGCGCAGACTGATCCGCCGCTCGACCACCCCACCTCGATGGCCGAGGCGGACCTCTTGGCGGCGCAGGTCCGCTCGGGGCTGGGCCTGGACGGGGAGTCCCCCATCCGCGACCTCGTGGACGCGTGTGCTTCTCTCGGCCTCTTGGCGTTCTCCGCCGACCTGGGAGTGGACACCGCCGACGCAGGCACCATCCTGCTCCGCCGTGGAGCGGTGAGTCTGATCAACAGCCACAACAAGGTAGGACGCCGCCGCTTGGCGTTGGCCCACGAATTGGGGCACTTCGTCGTTGCCGACGACTACACCATCGACTGGCGCGTGAGCGACCAGTCCGGGTCTGGCATCGAGTCCAAGCTCGACCGATTTGCCCGCTCGCTCTTGCTTCCCGAGATGGGGCTTCGTCACAGCTGGGCTCGACTCACGTCTCACGGCGTTCGCGACCGGGCCGTCATCGTGGCGAGCGAGTTCCGGGTGGATATGGCCACCCTTGCGCGCCGACTCGACGAGGTTGGCCTCGCCTCCGGAGAGGACCTCACGGCCATCCGCCGCAGCAAGACGACGAAGGCCGACATCATCGAGTTCAACCTCCTTGTCCCTGAGGACATGGAGGAGGTGAGCCTGCCGGCCCGATATCAGCGTGCGGTCATCCAGGCGATCAAGGACGAGCGCATCAGCCGAGCGCGAGCGCTGGAGCTGCTTCACGGCACCTACTCGGAGGACGACCTGCCGCCCATCCGCACCCGGTCCCGAAACGAGCTGTGGAAGTTTGTGTCGTGACGGCAGGGGACGACGCGCTCGTCTTCGATACGGGACCGATGCGTCATTTCGCCCAACACGGCTGGCTCGGAGTTCTCAAGTTTCTCGCTGCGGGCCGACCAGTCCTCATCCCGGACAGCGTCGACGGCGAGATCCGGCGTCAGGTGCCCGACGTTCCCGAGCTTCAGCAAGTGCTGGACGCCGAGTGGATCCGGGTGGATCGCAGTGACGACCTGGCCGTCGTGATGGCCTTCGCCGACTATGAGCGTCGGCTGGCCGTGGGCGACCGGAACCGCGGCGAGTGCGGAGTCCTCGCGCTGGGCAAGGTGCACGGCTACGAGCTGGTCCTCGACGACCGAGAGGCCTACGCCATCGGCGAGTCCGAGGGCCTGAACGTCACGGCCACCTTGCCGCTCCTGTGTCAGGCCATCCGCGAGGAGCAGCTCACGGTGGCCATGGTCGAGGCACTCGCCGACGACCTGATCTCGGGCGAGTACCACCTGCCCTTCGGGAGCGGAGGCTTCCGCACCTGGGCGCTGGAGCAGGGGCTCATCGAGCCCGCTTAACCCTCCAGCGGCTCGCTAGGCTCCCTCCATGCGCGGCATCATCCTCGCGGGGGGCACAGGCAGCCGGCTCCACCCGATCACCCAGGGCATCTCCAAGCAGCTCGTGCCGGTCTACGACAAGCCGATGATCTACTACCCGCTGAGCACCCTCATGCTCGCCGGCATCCGCGAGGTCCTCGTCATCACCACCCCGCACGAGGCCCCCCAGTTCGAGCGGCTGCTCGGCGACGGGAGCCAGTTCGGCATCACCATCACCTATGCCCAGCAGCCCAGCCCCGACGGGCTGGCGCAGGCCTTCGTCATCGGCGAGGAGCACGTCGCCGGCGACACGTCGGCCCTCGTCCTCGGCGACAACATCTTCTACGGACCGGGCCTGGGCACCCAGCTGCGGCACTTCGACGACATCAAGGGCGCGGCGGTCTTCGGCTACCAGGTCGCCGACCCGTCCGCCTACGGCGTGGTCGACTTCGACGACGAAGGGAGGGCCCGTCACCTCGAGGAGAAGCCGACCCGCCCGCGCTCCCGCTATGCCGTCCCTGGCCTGTACTTCTACGACGAGACCGTCGTCGAGCGAGCCCGCGGGCTGCGCCCGTCCGCGCGCGGCGAGCTGGAGATCACCGACCTCAACCGCACCTATCTCGACGAGGGTCGCCTGCACGTCGAGGTGCTCCCCCGCGGCACGGCCTGGCTCGACACCGGCACCTTTGCCGCGCTCAACGACGCGAGCAACTACGTGCGCACCCTCGAGAGTCGGCAGGGCCTGAAGATCGGCTGCCCCGAGGAGGTCGCCTGGCGCATGGGCTACCTCGATGACGACGGCCTGCGTCAGCGCGCCGAGCCCCTCGTCAAGAGCGGCTACGGCCAGTACCTCCTCGACCTGCTCGCCTGACCCCCTCCGCTGGTCGAGGTGCTGGGTCCCACGCTCCGCGTGGGCGGAGCTCTGCCTCTAACCGTTGGTCGAGGTGCGAGGAGCTCTGCGACGAGCCTCGAGACCCTGCGGAGCCCCCGCTGGTTGAGGAGCGACATAGGAGCCCCCGTTGGTCGAGGTGCTGGGTCCCACGCTCCGCGTGGGCGGAGCTCTGCGACGAGCCTCGAGACCCTGCGGAGCCTCGAAGCCCGCCCCTACCCCAGCACCTCCGCCACTGTCTCCGCCCACAACTGCGAGCCCGCCACCGACGGGTTGATCTCACCGTCGAGCAGCTCCTGCGCCGAATCTGCGTCCTCGAAGGCCGCCGCGACGTCGATCGTCGGCAGCCCCGCGCCCTCCGCCCAGTCGGCGATGGCGGTGCGGGTCGGCTCGTTGGCGTCGTCGGCCTGCGGGTTCTGCAGGACGACGACGACCGGCGCCTCGGGGTAGCGGTCGGCAACCTGCTCGCTGAGCTCCTCGAGCCCCTCCGCTGCGGCGTCGCCCGACTCCTCGTAGTGGCCGTAGTTGAGCAGCACGAGGTCCGGGTCCTGCGCGGGCCACATCGCGTCGTGGTCGAGCGGGTAGTCGGCAGTGCCCCTGTTCATGGCGCCCGACCAGATCCGCGTCTCCTCGGTCTCGTCGACGTAGCCCGCCTCGCCCGCCGTGTCCCAGAGCGCGACGGGCATCTGGGCCTGCTGCCCCCACTGGCTCACCCAGTCCTCGCTGCCGTTGCCGGTCGAGTCCCCGAGCACGAGCACCCGCGACCCGTCGCCGGCGAGCGCATCGCGCGCATCGTCCGTGGTCCAGGTCGGCTCGGTGTCAGCCTGCGTCGTACTCGCCGACGAGGACGAAGGGGGTGCTGCCGCAGTCGCCCCGGCCGGCGCCGTGCCCTGCTCGGCGAAGACCCAGACCCACGCGCCCCCGACCGCCAGCACGAGCGCAAGCAGCGCCGCCCCGACCACGACCGGTGAGCTCCATGCTTTCGACATGCTCAGAACCTACGGCCTATCGCTGGTCGAGGTGCGACGAGCTACCGCTGGTCGAGGTGCGACGAAGCAGCCCCGCGCTGGTTGAGGTGCGACGAAGGAGCCTCGAAACCAGCCCCCACCACCAGCACCGCACACCAGAAGAGCCACGCCGAAGGAAACCCCCGCAGCAGATAGGTCTCCACCAACATCGCCGGCAGCGCCAGCAGCACCGCGACCGCGACGAGCACGAGCTGCCCGCCCCGCCGGATCTCCAGCACGCACCGCCGCACGACGAGCGCGAGCACGACGACCAGCAGCGCGAGCCCCACGATCCCGTACTCGACGAGCAGCTCCAGATAGGTCGAGTGGGCGTGGTAGAGCACCGCTCCCCATGGCCCGTCGTACTGCAGCGGCCCGTCGAACTGCTCCCCCGGCCGGCCGCGCTCCAGCTCCATCCACGGCCACATCCGCATCGGCCCGAGGCCGAAGAGCACCGTGCCGACCGACCCCGACCACGCCTCGACACCCACGGTCGCGTTGTGCCAGCGCGACTCGTCGACGAGAAGGCTCAGCCCGCGCCGTCGGGTGAGCTCCCCGAGGACGACGGCGACGACGAGGAGGACGGCCGGCCCGCCCCACCGCAGGTTCCAGTGGCGGTGTCGCACGATCGCCGCGACGACGAGGACGAGCGCGAGCACCCATGCCGCACGCGACAGGCTCTGCACGATGAGCAGCGCTGCGACGAGAGCGACGCCCAGCCACAGCCACCGCTGCTCGGGCCACAGCCGCCGCCCGGTGAGCGCACCGGCCAGCACGAGGGTCAGGCCGACCGCGTTGTTGGAGGCTCCACCGATCGGCAGCCCCGGCCGCCACCCGACGCTCTGGTGGAGGACGAGCGGGACCACCCACGCCGCGAGCGCCGTCCCGAGGGCTGCCGCCCCGAGCACCAGGACGAGCCCCTGCTGCCTCTCCTCAGGCTCGATCGCCCGAGCCCAGGCCCATGCGGTGAGCAGCGCCAAGGTCGCCAGCGCCGTGGCGGCCAGAGCCGTGTCCCACCGCTCCCCGGACCGCAGCAGCGACAGCCAGAGCCACGCGAGCAGCGCGCCCCCAGCCCACACCTCGGCACGGACAACTCCCCCACGCCCGTGCCCGGCAGCGGCTAACCACCAGAGCGCACCCGTGAGCACGAGCAGCACCCAGACGTACCCCAGCGGCCCCGGCCCGACATTCGTCGCCGGCGGCCCGACCGTCAGCAGGAAGGCAACAACCGCGCCCGCTTTACCGCTGATTGAGCTGCCGCGAAGAAGCCCCCCGCTGGTTGAGGAGCGACGAAGAAGCCCCACGCTGGTTGAGGAGCGACGAAGAAGCCCCCCGCTGGTTGAGGTGCGACGAAGGAGCCTCGAAACCAGCCCCGACCCCTCGCTAATCGAACTGCCGCTCGAAGGCGACGATCCGCTCCACCGCCGCGTCGACCTCAGCGGCCATCCGGTCGAAGACCTCCTGGGGCTGACGGTAGGGGTCGTCGATGTCGTCCGCCCCTTCCGGAGCGCGGCTCAGCCCTCGCTCGCGCGCCAGGTGCGAAGGGAGCGCCGCCCACCGCTCCTCGGGTGTGGTCAGACCGGCGAGCCGCTGCGTCCACGGCTCGCGCTCGTGAGCGGAGTCGAGCAGCCGGGCGAGTTCCTTGACCGTGTAGGCCCGCTTGAGGTGACGCGGCGAGTAGGAGAGCACGATCTTGCGGTGGCTCACCTCGAGCGGCAGGACGATGTCGATGTCGTCGAGCATGCGCTCGCTGATCTGCCGCGCAGCGAAGTGGTCGTGGGTGATGCCCTTCGCGTCGAGGATCGAGGCGCTGCCCGGCTCGACCGGGTTGCCGATGAGCGCCTGTGTCCCCGCGCTCACCACCTCGAAGGCTCCCGGCCGCACGGACTCGAGGGCGTGTCCGAGGGCCAGCTGGACATAGGGCGATCGGCAGATGTTGCCCGTGCAGACAGTCATGATGCGCACGCTCATGGGGCCATCCTGCCGGATGGTGGCCCCTGTGCCAGACTCGCGTTTGCTGTCATCATTTGCGACCCGAGAGAGGCACCGAGCGTGGAGCTGCAGGACTACCTGAGGATCGTGCGCAAGCGGTGGGTGACGATCGTCGTCACGACCCTTGTCGTCGTCGGCCTCGCCGCTGCCGTCACCGCGCTCCAGACGAAGAGGTACACCTCGTCGACGCAGTTCTTCGTGTCGGTGTCGGGCTCCGATACCGCCGCGTTGCAGCAGGGCAGCACCTTCACCCAGCAGCGGGTGAAGTCCTATGCCGAGCTGCTCAAGACTCCCCGGGCACTCAACCCGGTCGTGGAGGAGCTCGGCGACGACACGACGACCTCGGACCTGGCCGGCCAGCTGACGATCACGACTCCCCCGGAGACGGTCATCCTCGAGGTCGCGGTGACCGACACCGACCCGGCCCACGCGCAGGAGATCGCCACCGCGATCGGCGAGACCTTCCCCCAGGTCGTGTCCGAGGTCGAGCGGCCCGAGGGCTCCAACCGCACCTCACCGATCAAGGTCTCGCTCGTCGAGCCCGCGTCGACGAGCGAGACCCCCACCAGCCCGGTGCCCGCCCGCAATCTCGCGCTCGGCGTCGCCCTGGGTCTCCTGCTCGGCCTGGGCCTGGCGATGCTGCGGCACCTGCTCGACACCACGGTCCGCACCGACGACGACGTCGAGGAGATCACCGAGGAGCCGGTCATCGGGGCGGTCCACTACGACCCGCGCGCCGGCAAGGAGCCGCTCATCGTCGAGTCGGACCCCTCTTCCCCGCGCTCGGAGGCATTCCGCGCGGTGCGGACCAACCTCATGTTCCTCGACGCGGCCAACCACCCGCGGACGATCCTGCTCACCTCGTCGATCCCCGGCGAGGGCAAGTCGACGACGATTGCCAACCTGGCGCTGACCCTGGCCCAGTCCGGCTCGACGGTCTGCCTCATCGAGGGTGACCTGCGGCGCCCGCGTCTGCTCGAGTACCTCGGCCTGGAGGGGGCAGCGGGCCTGACCGACGTGCTCATCGAGCGGGCCGACATCAACGACGTGCTCCAGCCCTACGGGCAGGACCGCCTCGAGGTCATCGGCGCGGGTGCCATCCCGCCCAACCCGAGCGAGCTGCTCGCCTCCGACGCCATGAGCCGCGTACTCACCCACCTGTCGACGCGCTTCGACTACGTGCTCATCGATACGCCCCCAGTCCTCCCGGTGACCGACGCCGTCGTGCTGAGCACCAAGGTGGACGGAGTCATCGTCCTCGTCGGCACGACGATCGTGCGCAAGGAGCAGCTCAAGGCCACGCTCGAGGCGATGGGCGGCGTCGACAACACCCTGCTCGGGCTCGTCCTCAACCGCGTCGGCCACAAGTCGGCCGGAGGCTACGGCGCTGGCTACTACGGCTACTACGACCCCGAGACCGCTCCCAGGTCGGAGCGGCGAGGGAAGCGACAGCTCAGCCTGCCCGGCCGCGCCACCAAACGCTGACGACCGTCGGCACGACGCTCAGGTGCGTCCGCGCCGCGCAGCCTTGACATCCCGACGACTGACCGCCCCGTCGGCCTCGGCCACGTACTCCTTCTCGTAGGACGTGACGTGGCCGTACTCGACGTCGCCGTAGCGGATCCGGTCGACCTTCTTGGTCGACGCCTGGTTGAGCACGGCACCGAGCACCTTGGCGCCCACCCCTCGCAGGGATGCCGCGGCCCGGTCCAGAGCCTCCTTGTGAGTCCGGCCTGCGGCGACGACGAGCACGGCGCCGTCCGCGCTGCGGGTGAGCAGGACGGCGTCGGTGACCGGCAGCAGCGGCGGCGCATCGAGGATGACGAAGTGCCCGTGGCTGAGCTCCTCGATGAGCTGCTCCATCCGGTGCGATCCGAGCAGCTCTGACGGGTTGGGCGGGGTAGCCCCCGCCGCGAGGATCTGCAGACCGGGCACGTTGGTGTCCTGGAGCGCGTCGGGCAGCGGCATCGTGCCGGCGAGCACCTCGGTCAACCCGACGTCCCCGTCGAGATCGAAGGCTCGGGCCACGGCCGAGCGCCGCAGGTCGGCGTCGACGAGCACGACCTGCTCCCCCGACTCGGCCAGCACGGTCGCAAGGTTGGCTGCGACCGTCGACTTGCCCTCGCCCTGGTTGGCGCTGGTGACGACGATCGAGCGCGGCTGGTTGTCGACGTCGACGAAGCGCAGGTTGGTGCGCAGCTTGCGCAGCGCCTCTCGCTCGTGGAATGCCTTTGACCGGCGAGCCTCTCCGCGCTCCGACCCGAGGTCCTTGCTCATCGGCAGCACCCCGAGCACGCCTGCGCCCGCCGTCTCCTCGACGTCGTCGACGTGCCGCAGCTTGGTGTCGTTGTAGTGCCTGACCGCGGCGACGCCATAGCCGATGAGCAGGCCGAGCAGGAGGCCCAGGGGCAGGACGCGCGTGGGGTCCGGCGACGAAGGGGAGGTGGGCAGGATCGCCGACTCGTTGGGCTCGATGAGCACCTGAGCCTGGGACTTGACCGTGCGGGTGCTTCCGTCCGCCTGGACGACCCGCCTGGTCGGCCCGGACTCCTCGATTCGCTTGGCCTCCGCCGCTGCGGCCGTGACGACCGAGTCGGCGATCGACTTCGCCTCCTGCGGTGAGGGCCCTGAAGCGGTCACGCTGATCGAGACCCCTTCCTCGGGCACGGTGGCCGTGATCCGAGATGCCAGAGCCTGTGGTGTCGCATCGAGGCCGAGGTCCTTGATCACCGCCTCGGTCACGCGCCGGTTGGTGAAGAGGGTGACGTAGGCCTTGGCCTTCTGCTGCGCCAGCGTCTGCGAGGAGTAGGACTCGCCGATGCTCGAGCCGCCTCCGGCCGTGACATAGCCGGCGGCGGTCGCGGTGTAGACCTTGGGCTGCAAGCTCATCCATACGAAGGCGAGCAGGAGTCCGGCGAGCGCAGCGACACCGATGACGACGAACTGTCGACGGGTCAGCTTCCACAGATCTTGCAGCGTCACACGGTCTCCTCGTCGGTGTCGCGCCCCCCATTGTCGTGCGCGTCGGCCGTCGGCAAGTATAGGTCGGGCGGCAGTCGGATCGGGTCCTGCCGCCCACGTATCGGGTGTGCGAGACGCGGCTGAAGGTGCCCTGAATCACCTATACGATGAGCCCGCACGCCCCAACAGGACGGCCGTTGGCATGCGCGAGGGAGGACACAGATAGTGGGCAGGGCTGGAGCGACCTCCATGTCGGACCGGTGGCGATGGGCTGGCGTCGATGGGGGTCTGTGGGTCGCGGCGACGGTGGCCGCGGTTTTTCTCCGATTCGACTTCAGCTTCACCCAAGCCTTCGCCGGCACCTCGTTGGTCTTCGCGATTTCCGCGGCCGCGGCCTACCTCGCACTGGGTAGCGTCGCTGGCCCCTACGCAGTCGGTCACTCCCGCGGGTCATTCGAGGAGATCGTCGACCTGACGAAGACGGCGATGATGGTCGGCTTGCTCGGGCTGGTGATCAATGCGGTGCTTCCTGTGCAGCTCGTCCCACGCTCGGTACCGCTGACCTCTGCGTTGGTCGCCGCCATGGCCATGTTGGCCGCTCGCACCGTGCTGCGCACGCGACGGGCTCGGCACCGCGGTGACGCCGACGATCGGCGAGTCATCGTCTTCGGCGCCGGTGAGGGCGGCCGGCAGCTCGTGCGCACGATGCTCCGCGACCCCAAGGCGGGTCTTCTGCCGGTCGCGCTCGTCGATGACGACCCGGCCAAGGCTCGCCTGAGCATCGACGGGGTACGCGTGCGAGGTACGCGGCACGACATCGCTGCCTTGGCCGACCAGACCAATGCGTCAACCGTGGCCGTGGCCATTCCTTCCGCTGACTCCTCGCTCCTGGCTGAGGTCCGCGAGCTCACGCGCGACGCCGACCTCGACGTCCTCGTCCTCCCCCAGACGAGCGAGCTCTTCCGCCGCCCGACCGGTCGCGACCTGCGCGCCCTGGATCTTGCCGACCTTCTGGGGCGACGCCCGATCGAGCTCGACTCCGCAGCCATCGCCGAGTCGATCAACGGCAAGGTTGTCCTCGTCACCGGCTCAGGTGGATCGATCGGTTCAGAGCTGTGCCGCCAGATCGCGAAGTTCGGACCCCGCAAGCTGCTCTTGCTCGACCGCGACGAGTCCGCCCTGCACGCCACCCAGATCAGCATGTCGGGGCGCGGTCTGCTCGACGGCGACGACACCGTCCTCGCTGACATCCGCGACCCGGCGCGGCTCCAAGAGATCTTCGCCCAGCACCAGCCGCAGGTCGTCTTCCACGCCGCGGCGCTCAAGCACCTCCCGCTCCTGGAGCGTTACCCGATGGAGGCGTGGAAGACCAATGTGCTCGGCACACTCAACGTCCTGCAGGCGGCCTTCGATCATGGGGTCGAGACATTCGTCAACGTCTCCACCGACAAGGCAGCAAACCCGACGAGCGTCCTCGGCTACAGCAAGCGCCTGACGGAGAGGTTGACGTCCGACTTCGCCGCGCGAGACGACAACACCTACGTCAGCGTCCGCTTCGGCAACGTGCTCGGCTCACGGGGTTCGGTGATCACCGCCTTCACGGCGCAGATCGAGGCAGGCGGCCCGGTGACCGTCACCCACCCCGAGGTCGAGCGCTACTTCATGCTCATCCCCGAGGCGTGCCAGCTGGTCCTGCAGGCGGCCGCGATCGGTGCCGACGGCCAGGTCATGGTGCTCGACATGGGCACTCCGGCGAAGATCAACGACGTGGCAACCACCCTCATCGACATGTCCGGGCGCGACGACATCGAGATCGTGTACACCGGCCTGCGCCCTGGAGAGAAGCTTTCGGAGGAGCTCTTCACCCCCGGAGAGGACATCCAGCAATCCGCCCACCCGCTCGTGAGTCACGTCGACGTCACTGCCCTGCGGCCGGGAGACGTACTGGCAGCCACTTCCGCCGAGGACACGGTTCAGTACATGCGCGCAGAGGGCCTGCGAGGCAACCACGAGGTCACCACCGCATGAGCGAACGCATCTTGATGTCCCAGGCATCGGTCTCCGATGTCGAGGAGGAGTTCGTCCTGGACGCCCTGCGTTCGGGCTGGGTTGCTCCCCTCGGGCCCCACGTCGACGCCTTCGAGGGCGAGATCGCTGAGCGGGTCGGGGTGGAGCACGCCCTCGCGCTGAGCTCGGGCACAGCGGCCCTGCATCTCGCGCTCCTCCATCTGGGCGCTCGCCCGGGGACCAAGGTGGTGCTGGCAAGCATGACCTTCGCGGCGACAGCCAATGCGGTGGTCTACACCGGAGCAGATCCGGTCTTCGTCGACAGCCTGACGAGTGACGGCAACGTGGACGCAGAGCTCATGCTCGACGCAGTGCGATCCCTCCAGGCTGAGGGCGAAACCGTCGTCGCGGCAATCCCCGTCGACCTCTTCGGCCGGGCTGTCGACTACTCGGTGCTCGAGCCCGGGCTGGCCGAGCTCGGCGTCCCTCTTCTCGAGGATGCAGCGGAGTCGTTGGGCGCCTCGTTGGGCGGCCGTGCCGCCGGCTCCTTCGGCCGGGCTGCCGCCTTGTCCTTCAACGGCAACAAGATCATGACCACCTCCGGTGGTGGCATGCTCCTGAGCAACGACGCGGACCTGATCGACCACGCACGGAAGCTGTCGACCCAGTCCCGTGAGCCCGTGCCGTGGTACGAGCACACCGAGATCGGTTACAACTACCGCCTGTCCAACGTGCTGGCGGCTCTCGGGCGCGGCCAGTTGCAGCGCCTTGACGGGATGATCGCCCGCCGTCGAGAGATCCGCGACCGCTACGCAGCCGCCTTCACAGAGCTGCCCCTGCGCTTCCTCGGCCGCGACGACGCATCCCGCGACGACTCCGACGACAACTGCTGGCTGACCACCGTTGTTCTTGAGGACCCCACTCCGTCGTTCCCTGAGGAGCGACGAAGCGGCCACTCCCCGGTGGTTGAGGAGCGAGGAACGAGCCTCGAAACCACCACCCCCGCCGACAAGATCGTTGAGGCCATGTCCGCCCAACAGATCGAAGTCCGCCACCTCTGGAAGCCCATGCACCTCCAGCCCGTCTTCACGGGCGCCCGCTCCTTCACCACCGGAGTCAGCGAAGACCTCTTCACCCGAGGGGTCACCCTGCCCAGCGGCCCCGCCCTGACAGACGCCCAGATCGACCGCGTCATCGCTTCACTCACGCAGGTGGTCGGCGCCCTATGAGCTATCGCGGCAAGCGCGCCCTGGACCTCTTGGTTGCCGGACCCGCCCTGATCCTGTCACTGCCGGTCCAAGCCATCACCGCGATCGCCATCCGGATCAAGCTGGGCCGACCGGTGCTCTTCCGTCAGGCTCGCCCCGGCCTCAACGGTGAGGTCTTCGAGATGCTCAAGTTCCGCACGATGTTGCTCCCGGATCCCGAGCGCGGTCTCGTGACGGACGCCGACCGGATGACACGGCTGGGCACCTTCCTGCGCAGCACGAGCCTTGACGAGCTGCCGACGCTGTGGAACATCGTCCGGGGGGACCTTTCTGTCGTCGGCCCTCGCCCCCTCCTCGTGCAGTACCTCGACCGCTACTCCCCCGAGCAGGCCCGTCGCCACGACGTCCGCCCGGGCCTGACCGGCCTCGCCCAGGTCAACGGGCGCAATGCGATCTCCTGGGAGCAGAAGTTTGCGTACGACGTCGAGTACGTCGACAAGCACAACCTGGCCCTCGACGTGCGGATCATCCTCCGCACGGTGCTCCAGGTGCTCCGCCGCGACGGGATCTCTGCCGGAGGCGACGTCACCATGCCGGAGTTCATGGGCTCCCGGGGCCACTGATGCGTGACCTCGTCATCGTCGGCGCCGGCGGGTTCGGCCGCGAAACCGTCGACGTCGTCCGCGCGATCAACTCCGTGACCCCGACGTGGCGACTGCTCGGCGTCGTCGACGACGCCCCGTCCCAGGTCAACCTCGCGCGTCTGCGCGCACTCGACGTCGCTCACCTGGGTGCACTCAGCGTCACCCCTACGGGTACGGCGGTTGCCGTCGGAGTCGGTAGCCCGCGGGCGCGCTCGGCGATCGTCTCTGCGCTGGCGTCGCCCGGGCGCTACTTCCCCCCACTCGTCCATCCGACCGCCATCGTCGGCAGCCAGTTCCGCCACGGCGAGGGCCTGATCGTGCTGGGCGGGGTGTCGATCGGGACCAACGTCCTCCTCGGGCAGCATGTCCACCTCAACGGTCACGCCGTGCTCGGCCACGACGCGGTCTGTCACGACTTCGTGAGCATCAACCCCAATGCCACCCTCTCGGGTGAGTGCACCATCGGCGCACATACCCTCGTGGGAGCCAACTCGACCGTGCTGCAGCAACTGACGCTCGGTGCAGGAGTGACGGTGGGCGCCGGTGCCTGCGTCACTCACTCAGTCATCGACGACTCCACGGTCGTCGGAGTTCCCGCCAGACCCCTCACAAAGGACTCATCCGAATGAAGCAGGTCGTCCAGTCCATCGGCGATGGAAGCCTCCGCGTCGTCGAGGTCCCCACCCCGACGTGCGGCCCGGCCGAGGTGCTCGTCAGCACGACCCGATCCCTGCTGTCGACGGGTACCGAGAAAGCCGTGCGAGAGCTGGCCTCCTCGAGCCTCATCGACAAGGCCAAAGCCCGCCCCGACTTGGTGCGGCAGGTCCTGAAGAAGGCGCGCACCGAGGGGGTGCGCAACACCGTGCAGGCGGTGCGTACCCGCCTCGACGAGGACATGCCCCTCGGCTACAGCGCAGCCGGTGTCGTCCTCGAGGTCGGCTCGTCCGTGCACGGGCTGACCGCTGGCACGCGGGTGGCCACCGCCTCCGCCGGTCATGCCGAGGCCCAGGTTGTTCCCTCCCTCCTCGCCGTGCCGATCCCTGAAGGCGTCACGGACGAGGCTGCCGCCTTCGGTGCCGTCGCGGCGATCGCCATGCAGGGTCTGCGACAGGCGGACGTGCAGGTCGGCGGGACCGTCGCGGTGGTCGGCCTCGGCCTCGTCGGGCAGCTGACCGCCCGCATGGCTCTGGCCAGCGGCCTGAAGGTCATCGGCGTGGACCTGCGCGACTGGACGGTGGATCTGGCAGCCGACGCCGGAGCCATCGGCCTCGTCGAGGCGGGTCAGGAGACGACGGACGCCATCACGGCGCACACGCGTGGTCGCGGTGTCGACGCCGTCCTCGTCACGGCTTCTACCAAGTCATCCGACCCGGTCATGGCCGCCGTCGAGCGGGTCCGTGACCGCGGGACGGTCGTCGTCGTCGGTGACGTGGGCGTCGAGCTGGCCCGGACCCCCTTCTACATGAAGGAGGTCGACCTCCGTTTCGCGCGCTCCTACGGCCCCGGCCGCTACGAGCGCACGTACGAGGAGTACGGCATCGACTACCCAGTCGGCCATGTCCGCTGGACGGAGGGTCGCAACATCGAGGCCTACCTCGACCTCGTGGCCTCGGGACGACTGCGGGTTGACGACCTCGTCACGCACGTCTTCGGCATCGACGAGGCGGAGCGCGCGTACGAAACCATCGGCGAGGATCCCCGCGCACTCGCCGTGCAGTTCACGTATCCCGGCCGGGCTGTCGGTCGCGAGCCGATCTCCCTTCGTCCGGTCGCTGCCGGCCACACGGGATCCGGCATCGTCGGCGCCGGCAACTACGCCAAGATGACCTTCCTCCCCGCGATGAAGAAGGCCGGCCTGCCCTCGGCCGCCGCGGTCACCTCCAACAGCGGCCTGACCGCCCGTCACCTCGCAGAGCGTCACGGCATCGCTCAGGTGGTCGCCGACGTCCCCGCCATGCTGGCGATGGACAGCGTCGACACCGTCTTCGTCCTCAGCCGCCACGACTCCCACGCCCAGATCACGTCCGACGCACTCGCAGCGGGCAAGCACGTCTTCGTCGAGAAGCCGCTCGCCCTGAGCGAGGAGGAGCTGGAGTCGGTCCTTGAGAGCCTCGAGTCCTCCCACAGCGTCCTGTGGGGCGGCTTCAACCGTCGCCACTCCGAGGCCATCCAGCTGGCCAAGAAGGCGCTCGGCGGCGCGGGCGAGCCCCTCGTCATCACCTATCGGGTCAGCGCCGGCCGGTTGCCCGAGACGCACTGGTACAAGGACCGTCGCCAGGGTGGCCGGCTCCTCGGCGAGGTCTGCCACTTCATCGACCTGGCGTCGTGGGTCGTGGGGCTACCGGTGAGCGAGGTCGTGGCCTTCGGGTCGGGTGGAGCCGAGCTGCTGCTGCAGGAGGATCTGGTGATCTCCCTGCGCTTCGCCGACGGGTCGATCGCGACGATCACCTACGCCGAGCACGGCCACGCCAGCACGTCCAAGGAGCACCTGGACATCCTCGGCCGTGGGCACAGCGTCGCCGTCGACGACTTCCAGAAGCTCACCATCGACGGCAAGGACGTCAAGCTCTCGGCTCCCGGCAAGGGCCATGTCGAAAACCTGCGCCTCTTCGCCGACGTCCTGGCGGGCAAGCGAGACGGCACCGCCGACACCCGGGCGACGATCGCGAGCACCGCAGCCGCTCTGGCGGCCGTGCGTTCCCTCCAGGAGGGAAGCGTCTCCGCAGTCGACACGCGTGTCGGCGACCAGCCCTTCACGAGCTGAGGAGTCTCACGTGCCTTCCCCGACCAGTGTCATCAAGGACGTGCGGGCGCTGGGGACCTCGGCTCCGCTGCGTGCGGTCTACGAGGCCTCCAAGCGGACGAACGGCCACAAGTTCCTCTTTCGGCCCGTCGCTGGCGGCCACCGCTCCCAACCTCTGGACCTCGGTCACCACACGCCAGCCTCCGATGTCGCCCGCGAGCGTTGTCTGGCGGATGCCCGCCTCGTCGTTGACGAGGGCACTCGAGTCTTCGGCACCCGAGCAGCAACTGGTGCATCGGTGAGCTGGGCGATGGACCCGCTGACCCAGCGGTGCTGGCCCGAGGACACTCCGTGGTGGCAGATCGACATCCGCACGGACGCCCGGCTGTCCGACGTCAAATGGGTCTGGGAGGCTGCCCGTCACCGCGACCTCGTCGTGCTGGCGCGGGCCGCGACACTCGAGCCGGACGGACCGTGGCTCTCCCAGCTCGAGTCGATGCTCGTGCGGTGGTGCCGCGAGTGCCGCCCCGAGGAGGGGGTCAACTGGTACTCGAGCCTCGAGCTCGCGCTGCGCGCGATCGCGTGGAGCCAGGTGCTGCGGCTCGTCGGCAATCGCCTGCACGGCGGACTCAGAGCCGAGCTCGACGACCAGCTGGTGGCCAGTGCCCGGCACATCATGGTCGAGCTGCCCTACACGATGACGAGCATGAAGAACAACCATCTGCTCGGCGACGGGCTCGGTCTGGTCGTGATCGGCAAGCTCTTCCCGGAGCACCGGAGCTCGCAGCGGTGGCAGTCGATCGGCGACCGACTGATGCTCAAGCAGCTCTCACGACACATGCTGCCCGACGGGTCGATGATCGAGGACTCGCTCTCGTACCACCGCTTCGTCCTCGAGATGTTCATCGTCCGTGTCCTCGTCGGGGGCGCACCTGACGACATCACCACGGCGATGCGCACGTCGTCGGAGCATCTCCTCGCCTTGGGTGTCCTCGACGGTGCGGTCCCCCAGTACGGCGACTGGGACGAGGGGCGGGTCCTCACGGACTCCGCCCCCGCCGGTGACGTCGCCGGCGCCGCGCTGCTCGGGCTGCACCTCAGCGGAGGCACGACCCCTCCCACTGCGTGGGACCGATACGACGAGCTCGCGTGGTACGCGCAGCCGGACGATGCCCGCCTTGCGGACAACCAAGCGTCCCCCGCCACCTGGGCGAGCGGGCACTTCTCGGGCGGCCGTCGGGGCCAGTGGTCCGTCTGGCTCAAGCGCGGCGTGACGCCGTCGCACCAGCACGCGGACCTGTCCTCCGTCTGGATCCAGCACGAGGGCGAGTGGGTCATCCAGGACCCCGGGACGGGCACCTACAACGGGCCGCTGGCGGTCCGTGACGGCTTCAGGACCACGGCCGCCCACCCGGTATGGCGCCCGTCAGGCGGTGATCTCCTCGGCCCCCACCGCGCCTTCCGCTGGGAGCGACCCACCGTGCCCGCGGGGCACGCACACCTCGACACTCCCGACCTGACGGTGCTGTCCGTCTGGCACGACGGTTTCGCCGAGGGTCGCTGTGTGCGACTGGTGCTCGTCGAGGAGCGCGGCGTCACGGTGATCGACCGCCTGCCCGGCGGCGCGCGGGCGTGGGTCCAGACCCTCCCCGAGGGGCCTGCGGCCGCCTCGCTCGTCGGCGCAGACGGGCCGACCACCACGGGGTCGGACGCTCCCTTCGCCGGCTGGATGAGCCACACCTACGGCGACTGGCAGCCGTCCCCATGGCGCCAGATGACCGCCGACGGGGGGTGGACCGTGTGGGGCGCGGGGTCACCCCGTGCTCTCACAGCCAGCACTCGCGACGCGGTCGAGTTCGACGGCGGGCGCATCACGCTGGTCGAGCCGGAGCATGGCGCCGCCGTCGAGATCGTCCTCGACGGCACCACCCACCACATGGAGGCGCAGGCCCATGGCTCGTAATCGCCGTGTCCTCGTCCTCAACCACTTCGCAGCGCCGCGTGGCGAGGCCGGGGGCACCCGGCACGTCGAGCTCTTCAGCCGACTGGAGGGCTGGGAGCACCTCATCATCGCGAGCAATCTCAACCCGCAGACGGGACGCAAGGTTGGCGACAGCGACGGCTTCGTCACCGTGCCCGTGGTTGGGTACTCGAGCAACGGCATCTCCAGAATCCTCAACTGGGTGAGCTATGCCGTCACGGCGACCTTGCGCGGTCTGCGGGTGGGTCGCGTCGACGTGGTCTACGGGTCGTCGCCCCACCTCCTGGCGGCGTTAGCAGCCTGGGTCCTCTCCGTCCTCAAACGAGCCCCCTTTGTCCTCGAGGTCCGCGACCTGTGGCCCAAGGTGCTCGTCGACATGAACCACATGAGCGAGAGCTCCCCGATCTACCGGGCACTCACGGTCCTGGAGGAGTTCCTCTACGCCAGGGCCCGCACCATCGTCATCATGGCCGAGGGCTCGCGCACGGAGCTGGTGGCCCGGGGCGTCGACGAGGACAAGATCGTCTACATCCCCAACGGCGCTGACCCGGAGGACTTCGTGCCGAGCGCGCCACGTGATGAGCTGCGGGCACGCTACGGCTTCGACCGACTGACTGCCGTCTACGCCGGCGCCCACGGGCCGGCCAATGGGCTCGACCTGCTGCTCGACGGCGCTGCGAAGACTGCTGACGTCGACGTGGTCCTCGTCGGGGGCGGTGTCCTCAAGGACTCGCTGCGCGCCGACGCCGAACGTCGAGGATTGACCAACGTCCGGTTCATGGACCCCATCGCGAAGGACGAGATCCCTGATCTGCTGGCCGCCGCGGACATCGGGGTCCACGTCCTCGCGGACGTCGAGCTCTTCCGGAGCGCGGTGAGCCCGAACAAGGTCTTTGATTACATGGCCGCAGGGCTTCCGACCCTCACCAACTGCCCGGGACTGGTCAGCGACCTCGTCGCGGAAGCGGGAGCGGGCGTCCCCGTCCCGCCCACCGGCCTGGGGCAGGGACTGCGGCAGATGGCGGACCTGAGCGATGCCGAGCGAGCGGCTCTCGGCGCCTCCGCGACGGCGTGGATCTCGGCTCATCAGTCCCGCAGTGCCATGGCTGGCAGACTTGCCCAGCAGTTCAACGTCTCCGTCCAGGCAAAGGACTGACCATGGCAACCGGCAGGACCCACGATGCGGTGACCGCGCCCGTTGACGGCTCGACGGCATTTGCCGACGACACCCCCGCGCCGGCACGGCCCGCTGATCGGTGGATCCGCAGGGCCCTCATCGCGATGCCTACGCTCGCTGCCCTCGGGTCCTTCGTGTCCGCATCGCCCGGCTCCTCCGGTACCGCCAACGGCTACCGCGTGGTCACGGCAGTGGCGCTGATACCTGCCCTCATGATGCTGACCCGCGCACCCAACCGAGGTCTCGCGACGAAGCTGCTCCTGGCCACCAGCGTCGCCTTCGCGGTCTGGGGGGCCGTTGGACTGTCGTGGACACCCGCGCCCGGCGTGGGCCAGCGCCAGCTGACCGGCATCTTGCTCGCGATCGCCGGCGCCTGGGTCGCCATCGGCCTGACAAGTGCTCGGGCCGCGACGGTCCAGCATCTGCGCACAGGCTTCGTCCTGGCGGCCTTCGTCCTGACCTCCATCGGGCTGTGGCAGTACGCGACGGGCGTCAGCCTGTGGCGGATGGCCGGCCAGACGATCCGCTTCGACGACAGCCTGCTCATCGGCAGCTTCGTCAACCCCAACAACTTCGCTGCCTTCCTCCTCGGCTGCGCCGGCCCAGTCCTGAGCTGGGCCCTGTCGGCGAAGGGGATCCGCAAGCCTTTCGCCGTGACGCTCTTGGCCGCCATGGCCTTCGTCATCCTGGGTACGACCAGTCGCGCCGGCGTGCTCGGTCTGGTCGTCATCGTGGTCTCGGTCCTCGTTATCGTCATGATGCAGGCGCCCAAGACCCAGGTCCCGGTGCTGTTCACGCTGGTGACGATCGCCCTCGCCACGTGGGCGGTGTTCTCCCAGCAGATCACTGCCGGGCTGGCGACCGCCTTCGCCGGCGGTACCGGCGGCAGTGACGACCTTCGGGTCTCCCTGAGCCAGACCGCAGTTCACTACTTCTTCGACTCCGACGGTCTGGGTATCGGTCCCGCCGGATTTCAGGAGCGGTTGGCGCTCGAGACCTCCCAGAGCGTCCTCGCGACGCACAACACCTTCCTGCAGATGGCCGCGGAGTACGGGTTCCCCGTGGCCTTGCCTGCATTTGCTCTCGTCGCCGTCATCGCGACGTCCGCTCTCCGCTCCCCCAACCGGTCACAAGCACTCGTCGACCCCGCACGCATCGAGATGGTCGCAGGGATTATCGCCATCTGCGTCGGTGCTGTGGTCGCCAGCTCACTGATCGCCGACCCGAGCTGGTGGCTGCTCATCGGCTACCTGGTCGTCCTCACCCGGCAGTCCCGAGGTCAGGACGACGCGGCCGGCAAGTCACCCGCGCCGGCGAACTAGGGCCACCGTCTGACGGATCTGACGGCGCTGGAGGAGGCACCATCCGGCTGCGAAGGCCAGCGCCACGATGACATCCACCCACAGGCTCGGCGAACGTTCGTTCAGTTCCCACGAGAGCACGGCCATGGTAATGGTTCCCGCGATGAGCACCGAAGTCAGGACGGTCCAGCCCTGCTGATGCTGGCGCCACGCCCGCACGTACAGAACGGCAGCGATGAGCGTGGTACCCACCGCATACCCCGCCGCGACTCCGACGACGCCCCACGCGCTGGGCATTAGGACCCAGACAGTCGCACCGGCCAGGGCACCCGCGACACTGGTGACGCTCGAATAGGCGATCCCGCCCCGGGATGAGATCGATATGGCTCCTTGACTCGGGGATGCGATGCTCCGGATCATCCCGGGAAGCAGGAGGAGCGGGATGAGGATTGCCGCATCCGCGTAGGCCGCCCCCCAGAGCCCGTGCACCAGTGGCCGTGCCCCGACGACGACGAGGCCGTAAAGGAGCACCATGACGGCTGTCAGCACGCGGGTGGCGTGGTCGAGTTGCCGGTGGACGGAAGACCGATCTCCCCGACCGAAGGCCTCCGCCATGCTGGGGAAGAGAACCTGCGCCAAGGAGTTGGCAATCATCGCCGCGGGTGCAGCAAGGACCATGGCCGCGGCGAACTGCCCCGCCTCGTCATGACCAGCAACGGCTACGGCCACGATCATGGCGAACTGGGCAAACCCGGCACTGGCAACCGTGCCGAGCGAACCCCACGCCACGAAGGCATCGACCTCTCGTTTGGCAGACGCATCCAACGCACCACGCGACCTCCACGGCCAACACGCGAGGGAGTAGGCGCCGTACGACAGCGAGAGTGCGCCGAGCACGAGGATGTTGGGGAGAGGGGTCACCAGGACGAGCAGCACCCCGGCGATCGAAAGAGAACTGGCGAGCGTGTCCCACTTGAGTTGACGCGACGTCTGCCCGGCTCCGTAGTGGACACCCCGAGTGAAGGCGTAGCACGAGTAGCTGATCACCAAGAGGCCCACGACGAGCCCCTCGGGCAGTGATCCCCCGAGGAACATCCAGATCGGCACCGCGCACAGGCTGAGCACGACGCTGGCCTGCAGCGTCCGCGTCCCGAGGAAGTGGGCGACCGCCTGGATGTCGCTGCCCTCGCCCCGGGCCCTTGCGATGAATCGACTCGCACCTGCGCCGACGGTCGTCGGCCACGCCAAGGAGAGGAGGTTGGCCAAAGACATCCCGCTCGACACCAGCGCGAGGGTGGCAGGGTTGGTGAAGCGCCCGACGAGGAAACTGGCGAGAAAGCGGACACCTCCTTGGAGGACGACACTCAGCAGGGCTTGTCCACCTCGAGTGGCGATGCGGGCCTCGGGGGGGGACTGCAGGTCGATCGGGCGAAACATGGACCGGATCGGCGAGCCCGGGCGCTGCGCATCCTGACCCATCAGCCACGCGCCCCGACGACGGCCTGGTAGAGCCGGACCTCCTGCAGCGCAAGACGGCCCCAGCTGAAGGTCTCCGCTCGGGCACGGAGGCCCGACCGCGGCTCGTCGAGTGCCATGACAATCCGGGGAGCTAGCCCCTCGACGCCTTCGCTGTCCGGAGCCAAGAATCGCTCATCACCCACGGACTCGATCAGACCGCCCACCCTGGTGGCCACGGCGACGGCCCCGGCCGACTGAGCCTCTAGGACCACGCAGCCCCACCCCTCGGAACGGCTGGGGACGACGATGACGCTGGTCCGGGCCATGACCTCGGCGACGCGCTCCCGGTCGACGTGCCCGTGGAAGGTCACGTCCAGGTCCTTCGTCTCTTCCTCGAGCTGTGCCTTCAGCGCACCGGCGCCGACCACCTCGAACCGGGCCGCAGCGACTTCTGAGGCGACCTCGTGGAAAATCTGTGGCAGGCGGTCTGCTCCCTTGACCGGCGCCAGCCCTCCGACGAATGAGACGATCGGAGAGGTGTCGTCCTTGGGGCCGGGCGTGAAGAGATCGGTGTCGACACCATTGGGGATCACGTGCGCATTGCCTGCCGGCGCCCCCAGTGCGATGGCTGCATCGCGCAAGGCCTGACTCACGTAGATGACGGCGGCAGCACTGCTGAGCGCCTCCACGAAGCGAGCCGGGTCGCGCCGCATGTTGACGTTCACATCACTGCCGTGCAGCGTGACGACGTAGGGCACACCGGTGCGCTGCGAGACCTCGTGAGCGATGATGCCGGCCTTCGCCCGATACATGCCGTGGGCGTGGATCACGTCCACGGGGCTCTGGGCCTGTGCGATCACTGCGTCGGCGATGCGACGTGCGTGCTTGCGGGTCGGGGCCCACCGCGAGGTCTTGACGTAGTCGGCCACGCCGAGACGGAAGGTCGCGTCGTCGAAGGGACTCCCGATGGGCTTCCCCAGGGATCTACCGCTGGCTCGCAACAGGGTGCGCAGGGCCACGCTGGGTCGTGGCCTCAGAGCCAAAAGCTGCACCTGGACGCCCCGCGATCTGAGCGCGTTGACGCGCTCCAGGACGAAGGAGCCCCCTTGCGGGTGACCGAGGGACGGGTAGAGGTCGGAGAGGACGAGGACTCGAGGCAGATCCGCCGACGTGAGTTCGTCAACCACGGGGAACCTTACGGTGTGCAAGCAAGGAGTCGACACGGTCCAAGACCGCGCCGAACTCCTTTTCCCAGGTCAACTTCGCGTCCGCGGTTCGATAGCAGTGACCTGCAAGTTGCTCGATCTCCCCGCGTTGGAGTCGGCCGATCTCCAGCAGAGCCTCGGCGATGCCTTCCTCCGTTACGGCCGTGAGCCAACCAACCCCGTGCTCGCGCACGAAGGCCCGGTTCTCCGGGAGGTCCCCGGCGAGGACCGGCCGACCTGACGCCACCGTCTCGATGATCTTGTTCGACAAGGAGTCGTTGCCAGGGTCAGACGCTTCGTACAGGGCCAGACCGATGTTGCCGCGGGTATACATCTCGGACACCTGGTCGGACTCGACTCCGTCCAGCAGTTCCACCACTCCGTGGAGGTCCTCCGCCTCGATGAGGGCGCGCAGGTCAGCGATGTACTCCTGCCGCCCGGTACCGACGATCGTCAGGAGGATGTTTCCGGTTTCACGGTGCACGCGGCCCACCGCGCGGATCATCATCTCGAAGGCACGCCCCGGGAACAGGGCCCCGACCGTCACGATGCGCAGGGGCGGACTCTGCGGTGGCTCCACCCACCCGTGTCTCCAGTTGCTCAGCGGGGCATTCCGGACCACAACGGCCCCGCTGACGCCCAGACCATCCTGCAGGAGCGCGACGTGACCCGGTGTGACTACCGACACGACTCCCGCCTTCGGTGCGGCAGCGCGGATGAGGGTGGGCTCGATCCAGCTAAGTGCACCGAAGAGCGAGCCGCGCGCTTTGACGGAGGCAGGTCGCTCATTGATGTCTAGGACCAACGTCGAGCCGAACTTGGCCCGATGGGCCAGAGCCACCGGGATCAGGTGCACCCCGGTGACGTGCACCACCTGCGCGGGTGTCGCTCTGGCAACCACGAAGAGTCGAAACAGTGCCGGCAGGTAGGACAGCAGCAGGTTGTCGACCTGGGTCGCACGCGACAGGCCCATCTTCGGTCGCCGCACCCGCACGTGGTGAGCGGTGATCGAAGCACCAACGCTCGAAACACCAGCGTTCACACGCGTCGACGTCCGGCCTGCGCTCTGCATACCCAGGAATCGGACTGCGTACCCTGCCTCGGCATAGGAACGAGAAGCTTTGCGAGTGCGCGTGGCATAGCGAAAGGGTGCCAGCGAGAGCACAAGTACGGATCCGGGATTGCCGCTGGCCACGGGGCACCTTTCGTCGGAGGAAAATCAGCGTGGATGGGGCCCGCGCGCACCCGGGCGAGCGTCCCCCGACCGGGGACAGCATATCGACTGCAGAGCGGCTCGGTCCGCGTCGATCAACCGTCACCAACGACACTCACCTGGCATAGGATTCCGGCGACAATGCGTCGGCGACTTGCCCAGGAGGGCACACATGGTCAACCGCGAGAACATCTACTTCCGCTCACCAGCGATCGTCCAAGACCTGCTGTCCAGCGCCGCCGGGGCCGGCGTCGACCGCACGCGCTACAGCGGCACGTACGAGGAAGCCGAGTGGGAGTACAAGCAGCGCGGGGGGTGGTCCGCGTCGGCCCTGTCAGCCTTCGCCCTCAGCCGACGAGCCCAAACCCTGGCCTTGGCGTCCGAGACTCCCTACTACCGAGACGTGTTTGCCGGTCTCGGAGCCGAATGGTTTGAACTGGTCGATGACGCGGCCTTTGCGCAGATCCCGGCCACTCCGAAGTCCGACCTGCGTGAAAACCCCGAGGGCTTCTCGCCGCGACCCGTCGCGTCCTCGGACGCGACGACACGCACGTCCGGGACGACGGGCTCCTCCGTCGAGATCCTGCGCAGTCGGTCAGCAGTCGACGAGCAGTGGGCCGTGTGGTGGCGGTACCGCGGCTGGCACGGCATCTCTCGCGACGAGCCGTGTGCGCTCTTCGCAGGGCGCCGGATCATGCGCGCCGACCAGGGCGCGCCCTACTGGCGCCATAATGTGCCGGGTCGCGAACTCCGGTTCAGCACTTATCACATCTCGTCCGACTCAGCTCCGGCCTACGTCGATCGACTCAACCGGTTCGCGCCGCGCTGGATTCACGGGTTCTCCTCTGCCATCTCCAACCTCGCGACCTGTGTCATTGACCAAGGGCTCGAGGTGGCGGCCCCCATCAAGTGGGTGTCCCTCGGAGGTGAAAACGTCACCACCCTGCAGATGGAAACCATCCGCGAAGCCTTCGGCGTGCAGCCGATCCAGCACTACGGACTCGCCGAGGGGGCCGCCAACTTCTCCACGTGCACAGAAGGCAGGCTCCACGTGGACGAAGACTTCGCGGGCGTGGAGTTCGTGCCCGAGGGCGATGGGGTCACCCGGGTCCTGGGAACCACCTTTGCCAACCGAGCTCGCATACTCCTCCGCTACGACACCGGGGACCTGGCCACCTTGTCGGAGTCGATGCAGTGTGGCTGCGGGTTCGGCGGGCGGATCGTTGCGAGCCTCGACGGCCGTGGCGACGAGACGATCACCCTGCCGGATGGCCGACTTGTCGGCTCCCCCGAAGATGCCTTCCGCACTGACATGGGGGTCTCGCAGGCCCAGCTACTCCAGCGGAGGGACGGGAGCATCGTCGTCTCGTACGTGCCCTCGGCGGCCTGGGCACCCGACTCGCTGGCTCGCGTGGAGACAGCCCTGCGCAACTTTCTCGGCCACGAGATCTCGATCTCTTTCCGCGAGGTCGAAGATCTCCCACGCACGGCGGGCGGCAAGGTGCGTCTCGTGGTCAAGGAGCCCCTGCCTGCCTGACCTCGATCTCAGCGCTCGAATCGAGGTCAGGACAGCGCTAGGCCGCGGACGAACTCGTCCGCCAACTGCGTGCTGCCATACGTCGAGATGTGCAGACCGTCCCGGTACCACCAGTGACCGTCGCGGTAGGCCGAGCATGACCCGTCCGGGCACAGCTCCTCTTCGAGGTCGATGAGGACGCCGTCGGCGGCATGCGCAGATTCGGCCGCTGCCTCGAGCCCGTTGGCCTGCTCGGACCGGTACTCCGCGGTGGAGACTTCTCGGTTGCACGCGGCAGGGTCGTTCTGGAACCACGAGACGGTGGCGCACTCCGCGGGGTGCCACCACGGTCGGCCCTCGCCCGGCAGATGCGGCACCGGGGCCACGACGACAACCTGGTGACCCGCCTGCTTCACCGCGAGAGCCCCCGAGACCGAGCCGCTCTTCCACAGCAGCTCCTTGGCATCGAGATCGTCCGTCCACCGGCCGTCGGGCGCGCGCACCGCGGCGGATTCCTCGTCGATGGACTCAGAGGCTGCGGCGAGCACGACCGTCCCGCTCTTCTGGTCCTTCAGCCAAGCCTTCGCGTCCGCGAGCCAGTCGGCGCACTCCTGACTGGCAGAGGAGGCGGCCTCACCCACGCGCACGGGAGCATCGACGACCGGGCACCCTCCCCGCGTCGCGACAACGAAGGGCCGGTCGAGTTCCTCCGCGGCCGCCACGAGGGCCTCGGTGAACTGACCTGCGTTGGAGTCCCCCATGAGGTAGATCGGGTCGCCCGGTCGGTCTGCCCCCCACGTGCACTGACTCACGTCTCGAGTGGACATCGGTCCCTGGAAGCCGCCGCACAGGTTGGCCTTCTCGGGGTTGGGTTTCAGCTCTGCAGTCGAAGCCACCACAGACTCGCTCCACCACGATTTCTGACCGCCGAGGCCCAGGGCACCAGCCGCCAGCGCAGGGACGAGCACCACTGGCACGATTGGCACCAGTCGGCGGAGCCGGCCGTCCCCGGCGCCGTGCCGCCAGCGCTGTTCGACGTACCTGTACGAGGCCAGCGCGAAGCCGTAGGACACCACGACGAGCACGAGGATCGCGAGCGGCTCCTGCCCGACAACTCTCTTGCCGATGACGATGACCGGCCAGTGCCACAGGTACCAGCTGTAGGAGATGTCTCCCACATGGACTGCCGGCCTCGTCGACAGCAGTCGAGTCACCGGCCCCACGGGGCCGGACAGGATGACGAGCACAGAACCCACGACGGGCACCAGGGCGTGGTAGCCGGGGAAGGGCGTCAGCTCGCTGTAGCTGAAGAGCGTCACGAGGAGCATCACGAGACCCACGACCCCGGCGGCCTGCGTGATCCTGCCGGGCGCCCTCCGACGTGCCTCGGCACCGAGAGCCAGGAGGGCACCCGCGCCGAACTCCCAGAACCGGGTCACGACAGAGTAGAACGAGAAAGAGTCCCCCCCCGGACCACATCCGTCCACCCCAGAGTCAGCGCCATGGCCAGCAGGAGCGAGCACGTGCTCACGATCCCTACCGCGGCGAAGGCCCCGAGCCGGGCCCGCCCTCTGCGCGCCAGCACTGCGCCGGAGGCGACGAGCAGCGCCGGGAAGACGAGGTAGAACTGCTCCTCCACGGCGAGCGACCACGTGTGCAGGAAGGGGTTCATCTGGACGTGCGGGCTGAAGTAGTCGGAGGAGAAGTACCACAGCGAGAAGTTGCTCATCCAGAAGACGGCCGCCAGACCCGTCGCCGCCGACTGCGCCTGGATGCCCACGGGTGAGACCAGCAGCGCCGACAAGACGGCCGTCACCGCGACGCAGACCGCCAGCGGTGGGAGCAGCCGGTAGACGCGTCGGACGTAGAACTGCGTGAAGCTGAAGGTCCCGGATGTCACCCCTCGTCGGATGAGCCCGGTGATGACGAAGCCCGAGATGACGAAGAAGACGTCGACGCCCACGTAGCCACCGGGGAGCAGATCTGGGAAGGCGTGGTTGACCACAACAGCGAGGACGGCGAAGGCCCTCAACCCCTGGATGTCCCGCCGATGGTGTGCTGGACGTGCCGTCAAACTGTCCCCGCGCTCGACCATTGCTCGAGCTGCCCACTTCGTCACGAGGAAGCATCGTACGCAGACATCCAACACCTGAACACGAGTTTGGACATCCATAACAGACAGTTATGCTCCGAGGGTCCCGTTCGAAGAGAGGTTCCCTCGTGCCCACTGCCGCCCCACAGGCTGCCCTGACGCACCTCGACGTCCTCGAGTCCGAGTCGATACACATCATCCGTGAGGTCGCTGCGGAGTTCGAGCGCCCCGTCCTGATGTTCTCCGGCGGCAAGGACTCGATCGTCATGCTCCGGCTGGCCGAGCGAGCCTTCGCCCCGGCCAAGATCCCGTTCGGACTGCTCCAGGTCGACACCGGCTTCGACTTCCCCGAGGTGCTCGCTACCCGCGACCGCTGGGTCGAGCGCCTGGGCATCGAGCTGCACGTCGCCTCCGTCGAGCAGGCGATCGCCGACGGCATCGTCATCGACGACGGCAAAACCTCTCGCAACCGGCTGCAGATCGGCACCCTGCTCCACGCCATCGAGGAGCGCGGCTACACCGCAGCCTTCGGCGGCGGCCGACGCGACGAGGAAAAGGCACGCGCCAAGGAACGCATCTACTCCCACCGCGACGACTTCGGCCAGTGGGACCCCAAGAACCAGCGCCCCGAGCTCTGGTCGCTCTACAACGGGCGCATCCACGAGGGCGAGCACATGCGGATCTTCCCGCTGTCCAACTGGACCGAGCTCGACATCTGGCAGTACATCGGCCGCGAGCAGCTCGACATCCCCGAGATCTACTACTCCCACCAGCGCAGCGTCTTCGAGCGCGACGGGATGCTGCTCACCGCGAGCGAGCACAACCCCCTTCGTCCCGGCGAAGAGGCCCGCGAGCGGACCGTGCGCTTCCGCACCGTCGGCGACCTGACGCTCACCGGCTGCGTCGAGTCCGACGCCAGCACCGTGGACGAGATCATCGACGAGATCTCCGTCGCCCGTCTCACCGAGCGAGGCGCCACCCGTGGCGACGACCGCTTCAGCGAGGCCGCCATGGAGGACCGCAAGAAGGAGGGGTACTTCTGATGGGTATCCAGACTGAGACGTCATTTCGAGGCTCGTCGCAGAGCTCCTCGCACCTCAATGACCGGGAGGGGACACAGGACCCTTCGAGGCTCGGCGCCGGGGCGCCTCGCACCTCAGGGACCGTGGTGAAGAGTGACCTCGACCTCGGGCTGCTGCGCGTCGCGACGGCCGGGTCGGTCGACGACGGCAAGTCGACGCTCATCGGGCGGCTGCTGCTCGACAGCAAGGCGATCTTCGAGGACCAGCTCGAGGCCGTCGAGGCGACGAGCAAGGCCAAGGGCCACGACCACACCGACCTCGCGCTGCTGACCGACGGCCTGCGCAGCGAGCGGGAGCAGGGCATCACCATCGATGTCGCCTACCGCTACTTCGCGACGCCGCGGCGCAAGTTCATCCTCGCCGACACCCCCGGCCACGCGCAGTACACCCGCAACATGGTCACGGGAGCCTCGACCGCCGACCTGGGGCTGGTGCTCGTCGACGCCCGCCACGGGCTGACCGAGCAGTCGCGCCGCCACACCGTGCTGCTGTCGCTGCTGCAGGTCCCTCACATCACGCTCGTGGTCAACAAGATGGACCTCGTCGACTACGACGAGTCCGTCTACACGCAGATCCGTGAGGACTTCCTCGCCTTCACCGAGCAGCTGCACGTGCCGGCCGTCGCGACCTTCCCCATCAGCGCGCTCGTCGGCGACAACGTCGTCGAGACCAGCGACGCGATGCCCTGGTACACGGGCACGAGCCTGCTCGAGCACCTCGAGACCGCCGAGAGCGCCGACCTCTTCGAGACGAAGGGCGACCGCTTCCCCGTCCAGTACGTCATCCGTCCGCAGCAGGGCGAGCACCGCGACTACCGCGGCTACGCCGGCCGCGTCGAGGCGGGGACATTCCGCGTCGGCCAGGACGTCGTCGTCCTGCCGAGCGGGGTGCGGACAACCGTCGCCGGCATCGACACCCTCGACGCCACCCACGACCAGGCCGTCACCGGGCAGTCCGTGACCCTGCGTCTGGGCGACGAGGTGGACGTCTCCCGCGGTGACCTCATCGCCGATGCGGAGCACGCCCCCGAGGTGACCCGCGAGATCACCGCGACCGTCTGCTGGATGACCACGGGCACGCTGCACAGCCGGCAAAAGCTCCTGCTCAAGCACACGACCCGCACGGTCAAGGCGATCGTCGACGGCCTCGGCGCACGCCTGGACGTCAACACGCTCGAGCGCGACGGCGAGGCCAGCGAACTGGGGCTCAACGAGGTCGGGACCGTCTCCCTTCGCCTGTCGCAGCCGCTGGCGGTCGACGCCTACGCGACCCACCGGTCGACGGGCTCCTTCATCCTCATCGACCCGGCCACCGGCAACACCGTCGGCGCCGGGATGATCTCGGGCACCCACGGGGTCGAGTACACGATCTGACGTCGGCGCGGACGATCTCCGCCTCAGACCTCGTGCAGCACGAGGCGCAGCTTGCCGCTGCCGGTGCGGGTTAGCTCGTCCACCTCCTGGAAGATGAGCGGCACCTCCTGCCCGAGGCTCTCGCGCAGGTCACGCTCGAGGTCCACAACAGCGCCGTCTCGCCAGGAGGGACCCCGGACGAACGACACGACGACCTCCCCCGACCGTCGCTGGAGCATCTGGATCCCAGCCAGACCGAAGTCCCCCACGAGGGCGTTTTCGGGAGATCGGACCACGCGCCCATCCGGCAGGCGAATCGTCTCGTCTCCCCGCCCATCGATGCAGCGCACCACGCGGCCGCCGAAACCGCACGTGCAGGAATCTCCAGCGTCAACGCGCACCACGTCGCTGGTGTCGTAACGCAGGAGGACACGAGCACGGTTGGCGAACGACGTCCCCAACACACGCGACGTGCCGTCGCCGAGGGGGTCGAACTCGACTCCAGCGAAGTCCTCGTCGACGTGCAAGAGACCGTGCGCGCACGTCGACAGGTTGGCCACCCCTTCGGCCAGCCCATAGTGCTGGATGGGGCGTACACCAAAGGCTGCCTCGATCATGTTCATCTGACGCCTCGTCACGTTGTCGCCGCCGAGGGTGATCCAGCGGACGGGCGCCGTCACCTGCAGGCCGGCCTCGAGAATCTCGGAGGCCAGCAGCGAGATCGACGAGGCGAAGCCGTGGATCCACCGGGCCCCATAGGTGTTGAGCCGGTCGACATACGCCGGCGCAGTCGTCCGGCCGATGTGGTAAGAGCTGAAACGCAGTTCGTTGCCTAGGAGGTTGTGACGCCAGTAGACGTTGCGCTGGCTCTCTCGCATGATCCGCTTGCCCCCGAAGAAGGCACAGCGCTCGCCGCGCTCGATGCCGTGCCACCCGCGGTAGCGCCACCAGACGGCCCACTGCTCCTGGACGGCCGTTTCACTCCGGAGGACGGTCAGCGACACCCCAGTCGTCCCCGACGTGCGTCCGTGGGTGTCCGTGGGCAACGCCTTGCGCGGCGCGAAGGCCTCAGGGTCGTCGCGCAGCGCCTCCTTGGTGGTGACCGGGATCTGGGCGAAGGCGTCATCGTCCATGAGCTCGAACCAGTCGGCCCCCAGGTCACGCAGTACGGAGGCGTAGTACGGAGTCGACGACGCCAGCGCCAAAGTCTGGGCGCGCCGCAACCGCGCGAAAACCCTCAGGCGATCGGCATTCCAGTCACCGCGGAGACGGTACTCCTCCTCCAGCTCCCGGTAGAGTCCCGAGTACCGCTGGCGTTGCGCCACAGCGCCTCCTGCGAACATCACGACATTTTGCAGCGCACGTGGCGACTTGTAGAACACCTCGTTGATGGACACGAACCCACCTGCTTCCCCCTGGGCGATGCTGCCCGTCGCCTCCACATCGTCAGGAACGCATCCCTGAATCAGGGCAGCAGTTCAGGGTCCGGCAAAGGGCGCGGGTGCGCAATAGCACGCTGTGATATACAGTGCGCGCCTAGGGCGCACCCAATGACAGATGCCTCTGCGGTCGGGCTCATGACGACAGCCCACCCAGCTCACGTGGCCGACGTGGCTACCGCGCGAACGTGCGCCTGATACGCACCCACAGAACCTGCTGCGGGCTGCGGTAGGGGACGCCATGGGTGTGTGCCCAGAAGCGGGCGACGTCGGGGTCGAGGGTCAACTGCTCCCACACGACCCTCGGGGCGTGGCCGGGGGCCCGCTGCAGGATGTCGCGGACGAGGTCCAGCGAGCTGTTGCGCGCGCCCCGATCCACCCACTGCCGATAGCCCTCGGGAGCGGGCTCACTCGGCTCGCTCCCTCCGAGCGCGGTGATGAGCGGTGCCGCGGTGTGCCGCGCACCCACACCCCGGGCCGCGGCCTCGACAGCGTCAGGGCGCATTTGGACCGCAGCCTCGACGACCCGACGCGCGGCCTCCGCCCGGGAGCCGTCCTTGAGCAGCTTGATGGCATTGAGCCCCTCGATGATCAGGGCGTGCTCGCGGCCGACCGTCACAGCATCGTGGTGGGCGATGGAGACGCTCGTGCGCGAGGGCCACAGGACGTCGAAGGCGTCGCCTGCCAGGAACCCCGAGAAGTGGTGGTGCAGGTCGAGCGTCGCGGGAAACTGCGGGTGCCGGAATGTCGTCGAGTAGATGATCTCGTCCAGGGCCGGCGGGAACCAGTGCGAGATGATCGACCACCCCGCTTGGGCGAGCACCTCGGTGGCCGCGGTCCGGTCCTGGTGTGCGACGAGCAGGTCGATGTCGTTGCTGTGCTTGGGCTTGCGCACCCCCAGCTCGACGAAGGCCGGCCCCTTGATCACCAGCGAGCGGATGCCCGCGTCGTCGAGCAGCCGCTGCAGCAGGACCGTGCCCAGGGGCACGGCCTCGGCCAGGGTCAGCGGGATGCTGGTCACGACGTGACCTCCTCGACGACCCCGACTGCACCCAAGGACTCGACGAAGCTCGCGACGAAGGCGGCTTCCTCCCCTTCGTCCACGACGCCTGCGGCAGCGATCTCAAGGTCCGCCTGCGCGACCGGGCCGTCCCCGAGGGCGGTCCACAGCGCGGCGAAGGGAGCCTGCACGTGCATCGGCACCGCCTCCGCCCCGCGGCGGGTGTCGACCAGCGCGACGCGGTGGGCATCACCCACCCAGGCAACGCCGTGGGCGATCCGCCAGCGCGTCACTGAAACTCCTTCATCGACTGGCCCGCCTTCGTGACACTCGATCGGCGCACGACCACGCTTGTCCTCTTGGGGATTGTGTCACCACGCACCGCTCCGCGCCCTCGCGGTCCGCTCCCTCCACAACGGGCCAGGGCGCGCCGTCACAGCAGCGCGCCATCACCATGGTCAATCGGCAACCAGCTGCTTCGACCGCGCCAATCATGCCGTCTCAAGGCGATCGATGACGGTCGCTGCTGCCCCTGTTCGCTCTTGGACCTCGCATGGAGCTCGCATAGATCTGTCACGTGAAATTGCAGGATCTTACATACACCCGCTGGCGCGGATGTTGACGTGCTCAAGGTGTCCTTGATCTTGGAGCCAATGCAGCGCAAGATGCCTGCATGAGCACCTCGCACACCCCGACCGGCAGCCCCTCTGAGGTGGCGCCAGCGACCGTCGCGGAGACTCGCGACGCGTTGATCGACAGGTCTCGCCGCGACCACGCGCGTGTCCCACACAACTTCGTCCAGCGCCCGCGTAGCCCCAACACGACGTCCCGGGTGGCGCCTCTCGCCACCTTCGTGAGGAACGGCGACACCCGCGGCCTGAACGCCTTCCTGCTCCTCCACACCGTCATCACCAGCGGCGCCTCGCCAGAGGGATGGAGCACACGACTCCCTCTCCAGGTCTGGGCCCGGGCGTTCAACACCGTCGCCACCGCCTCGGGGAGCTCGGCCACCTCAGCAGCCACCAAGATCCTGACTCGTCTGGAAAGGCTCAAGCTCATCGAGCGGCAGCGTCAGGGCAGGGAACGACAGGTCAAGGTGACGCTCCTCAGCGCTGATGGATCGGGAGACCCCTACCTCGCCCTGACAGGTCAGAGCGAGTCGTCCCGATTCCTGAAGCTCAGCAACGACTACTGGACGGAGAGATGGGACGAGCGGCTCACCTTGCCCGCGATCGCCACATTGCTGGTCGTCCTGAAGGAGAAGCCGCGCTGCGCTCTGCCCACGGAGCACTTCCCCGCCTGGTACGGATGGTCTGCTGACACCGCGATGCGCGGCTTCCGGGAGCTCGAGGACAACGGGCTGATCACCATCGACCAGGACTTCGTCACGGCACCCCTGAGCCCCACGGGGATCAGCCAGCGCAACCTCTACACGGCCAGGCCCCCCTTCGACGCCGCCTACCGCAGCTTTGTGGGCGCGCGTTCAGCACCCCACAAGCCGGCATGAGTACACCTGTCCGCCGGCGGGCCTGGGTCGACGAGTCCGAGTCCGACCGCACGCGGGACCCCGGCACCTACATTCTTTCGGCGGCTGTGGGACCCGTGAACTCTGAAGATGCGGCCCGTGCCCGAATGTCAGCCTTGCGCCTTCCGGGCCAAACCAAGTTGCATTGGCGCGACGAGCGGAAGCGCCACGCGCAACTGGCTCGGGCGGTCGCCGAGTGCGACTTCGAGCACCTCGTCGTCGTTCGAACCGGAGTGGCGGACGAGCGGCCCGAGCGCCGCCGACGGAAGTGCCTCGAGATCCTCCTCCGTGAACTGCACACGATGTGGTCCGTGACCGCGGTGACCCTCGAGTCACGCGGCCCTGCGGATGATCAGCGCGACATCGACTTCGTCAACGTCCTTCGCGGTGGTCAGCGAGTCGACCCGAGCGTGCGAGTGGAGCACGTCGTCGGCCGCGACGAACCACTGCTGTGGATCCCCGACACCGTGTGCGGCATGGTCACGAGCCAGCGGCTCATGGGGGCAAACCACATCGACGTCCTCGACGGCCGCATCACGATCATCGACGCCTGATATGCCGCGAGCCTCGGGCCCTGTCGTCCGGCAGGAAATCCCGAGGCTCACTTCCTCTCCCCTCGCAAGGGGGAGGCTTGCCAACAAGTCTAGGCGACGGGCGGCGCAAAGGTCGAGTCTGGAGTCACCCCGCGTGGGCGGCGACCGCAGCGGCCACCGCCTCGGCGACCCCCTCTTGGAAGACCGGCGGGACGATGCAGTCGGGCGTCGGCTCCTCGACGAGGTCGGCGATGGCGCGGGCGGCGGCGAGCTTCATCTCCTCGCTGATCTGCACCCCGCCGGCGTCGAGCGCCCCGCGGAAGATGCCGGGGAAGGCGAGCACGTTGTTGATCTGGTTGGGGTAGTCGCTGCGGCCCGTCGCGACGACCGCCGCGTACTTGTGCGCGAGGTCGGGATGGACCTCGGGCGTGGGGTTGGCCAGGGCGAAGATCATGCAGTTGTCGGCCATCGAGGCGACCTGCTCCTCGGGCACCGAGCCGCCGGAGACACCGATGTAGACGTCGGCACCCTTGAGCGCGTCGCCGATGGTGCCGGTCTTGCCCGAGACATTGGTCGTCGCCGCGAGCATCTCCTTGTGCGCCACGAGGTCGTTGCGGTGCTTGCCGATGATGCCGCGCGAGTCGCAGACGACGACCTCGGTGACGCCCGCGAGCTGGAGCAGCTGGGTCACGGCGACGCCGGCCGCACCGGCGCCCGAGACGACGACGCTCAGCGTCGACATCTGACGGTCGAGGACCCGGCAGGCGTTGATCAGGCCCGCGAGCACGACGATCGCCGTGCCGTGCTGGTCGTCGTGGAAGACGGGGATGTCGAGCCGCTCGCGCAACTTGCGCTCGAGGTCGAAGCAGCGCGGCGCCGAGATGTCCTCGAGGTTGATGCCACCGAAGCTCGGCGCCATGCGCGCGATCCCGTCGACGAGCTCGTCGACCGACCCGGACTCGAGGCACACCGGGATCGCGTCGACCCCGCCGAAGTGCTTGAAGAGGACCGCCTTGCCCTCCATGACCGGCATCGCGGCGAGCGGGCCGATGTCGCCCAGGCCCAGCACGGCCGTGCCGTCGGTGACGACGGCGACCGTGTTGTTGCGGGCGGTGTACGCGCGCGAGAGCGCCGGGTCCTGCTCGATCGCCAGGCACACGTCGGCGACACCGGGGGTGTAGAGCAGGGAGAGGTCGTCCTCGTCCCGCAGCGGCTTCGTGGCCCGTACCTCGACCTTGCCACCCTCGTGGGCGACGAACTGCGGTGCAGTCAGGTCGAAGGTGGTGGTGGGCTCGGACGCAGACACGGCAGACAAACCTCGGCAGAACTCGGTGAAGCAGATGGTGGGGGCGCCCTGCAGCGGCCGGGTGGGGCCACGACGGGCGGCGGGTGAGCCGAGCGCAATCCTCGCACATCGGGCGAGCGGGTTTCGAGGCTCCTTCGTCACACGTGGGGCGGGCTGGTTTCGAGGCTCCTTCGTCGCTCCTCAACCAGCGGGGGTCGTCGCACCTCAACCAGCGGAGGTCGTCGCACCTCAACCAGCAGAGAAGGTGCGATGATCAACATCGGACACGATCTGGTCAGATTCGGACACATGGCCAAGAGTCAGGAGATGGTCAGTTGAACCTTGAAGGGCAGCACACCAGCCTCCGGGGGGAGACGCCGAGCGCACCGGCGGCCGCGTGGCGCCCCGTGACGGACGACATCCGGGGGCGCCACGTGGCGGGACCAGCCACCGTCGACGTCGACCGACAACGCCACCCCGTCCACATGGCCCTCGTACTCGAAGGCGCCTGCCGGCTGCGGCACCACGACGGCACCGTCGTCCCGCTCCCCCACTCCACGCTCCTCATCGAGCCGACCCACGCCACGATCGAGGTGCTCGACGGCGCCCGGCTCGGGCTGGTGAGCTTCCTGTCCGTCGCCTCCGGCCCCGGTCTGCTCGAGACCGCGCCCGGGCTGCGTCAGCTCGCCCCCGTCGACCCGGCCCTGACCCGGGTCACCGAGGTCGTCGCCGCCTGGGTCCTCGCGGAGCCGCCGACCGGGACCTTCGCCCGCCACATCATCGACCGGACCCTGCGGGACCTGGTGGGCGGCCTGATCCTCGACAGCCGGTTGCGTCCGGTGACCGCCCCGGAGCAGAGCCTCTACTCGGCAGTCCTGCACCACATCGCCGACCACTACGCCGATGCCGACCTCGGCCCCGAATCCATCGCCGCCGCCTTCAACGTCTCGCCCCGCCATCTGGCTCGCGCCTTCCAGGAGGAGGCCACGACCATCACGGCGAGCATCGCCTCGACCAGGGTCAGTGTCGCGGCCGCGCTCATCGGCCAGCAGCCCGAGCTGGGCTTGGCCGAGGTCAGCGCCAAGAGCGGCTTCTCCTCGCTGCAGGCAATGCGCCGCGCCTTCCGCGCGGCCGGGCGTAGCTCCCCTTCGGCGATACGGACGCTGTCCGCGCAGCGCCACCGCGCCGCCAACTGCTCCCGCCGCGACGTCGACACCACGGGTGATGGCCCGTGACAGGGCTCCGGTCTACGATCCAGTGATCGAGGCACAGTCGGCGCCTCCCCTTCGCCACGGAGCAGCCCATGCACGCCCGCCCCCTCCTTGCCCTGCTGCTCTCCTGCGGACTCGCCGGCGGTGCCCTCGCCACGAGCGCACAGGCTGCCCCCGGGGCTGCCGACGACGCCCTCGTCCGGCTCACCGGTGAGGTGATGCGCACCTCCGTCGAGACGAAGGGGGGCGCCGCCTTCACCGCGCTCCGCGTGGGTGATCGCTTCGTCCCCGTGACCGGGGCGGGCGTCGACGACGTGCCCGTCGGATCGACCGCGACGGTCGACGTCGCCGTGCCGCAGGTGGTCACCGAGGCCGCCGAGGCCGACGGCACCTCGACGATCACCTCGCTCGGCGGGGAGGACACCCGACACGACCTCGGGCCCGACGACCTCGCGGCCGCCTCCGACAGCAGCCCGGCGCCCTCGTCGTCGGCCATCGGGCGGGCGACCCGCGATGCCGCCTTCGCTCCGGGCGCCAGCGCCCTGAGCGTCGACCGGCTCGTCACGACCCGTGCCTCGACCGCCGCCTACACGCCGGCCACCCGCCGGATCACCTATGTCGAGGTGACGCCGCGGGGCATGACGCGCCACCCCGTGACGAGCGCGGAGGCCACCGCCCAGGTCGCCGGTGCCGACGCCTACTGGCGCGACCAGTCCCGCAGCGAGCTCAAGATCGCGGCCCCGACGATCAAGCCGCGCTACACCTCGGCCTACTCGTGCGACACCGACCCGTGGGTCATCTGGAGCGAGGCGATGGAGCGCACCGGCTGGACCGGCAGCGCCAACTCCAGCCTCGTGCTGTCGATGCCGCCGGCGGCCTCCGACACCTACTGCGGCTACGGGCTCGGGTCGATCGGCGACACCCCCAACAGCGCCGGCTTCGTCAACGTCGCCGACCGCCTCCACCCCGTCCTGACCCACGAGATCGGGCACAACATGTCGCTCGGCCACGCCAACTTCCTCGTGTGCAGCGGCCGCAGCGACGCGGCCCGCTCCGGCAGCGGGTGGGCGAGCGGGTGCTTCGAGGACCCCTACGGCGACAGCCTCGACAACATGGGCGGGGCCGGCTCCGACGAGCCCCACGCACCGATGCTCTCCTCCCCGCACGCGATCCGCACCGGCATGCTCTCCTCGGCGGCCACGGTCACCGCGGGGTCGGGCACGACGCGCGTGACCCTGCTGCCGATGTCGGGTCGCGCGGGCATCCGCGCGGCGAAGGTCAAGGACGTCTCGACCGGCGTCACCTACTACGTCGAGTACCGCACGCCGACCGGCCGCGACGCCTCCAACGTCTGGGGCATGGCGACCGGGGTGCGCGTGCTGCGCGTCGGCCCCGACCAGTCCTCCGTGCTGCTCGACCCCACACCCACGAGCGGCTGGGACCCCGACGCGGTGCTCACCCCCGGCCGCAGCGTGACGAGCTACGGCGGTCGGGTGCGGGTGACGACGGTGTCGACGTCGTCGACGCAGGCGGTCGTCGACATCAGCAACAACACCACGCTGGGCACGTTCACCGTCAAGTCCTCGCCGCGCATCACCGGGACGAAGGGGGTCGGCAAGACCCTCACCGCGTCGACCGGCTCGTGGTCGCCGACGCCGTCGTCCTACTCCTACCGGTGGAGGCGCAACGGTGTCGCGATCTCCGGGGCGACCGGTCGCACCTACAGGGCCAAGACCGCCGATGCCGGCCGCTACCTGACGGTGACGGTGACGGCCAAGCGCAGCGGCTACACCTCGCGCGTTGTGACCTCGGGCAAGGCCGGGATCCCGATCCACGCGACGACCCGCCCCTACATCTCCGGCACGCCCAAGGCCGGGCGCTCCTCGACGGTCATGGTCGGGTCGTGGACGCCCATGCCGACGAGCTACTCCTACCAGTGGTACCGCAACGGCGTGAGCATCAGCGGCGCGACGGCCAAGACCTACACGGCGCGCTCCGTCGACCGGGGCAAGAAGCTCCAGGTCAAGGTCATCGCCCGCCGGTCCGGCTACTCCACGGGCATTGTGACGACCTACAGCAAGACGGTGCAGTAGCGCGGTCGGTGCGCGCCGCTCAGTGGGCGCCCAGGGCGCGCTCGAGGGCGGCGACGACCTCGGGGTCGTAGTCGTAGCCCAGGCCCAGGTGCAGCCGCTCGAGGGCGACGGCGCGGGCGCGGGATGAGACCGCGCCCTCGGTGATGTCGTCCCAGGCGTTGGCGACCCGCACGATGCGCGAAGGGAGCGGGATCCGCTCGCCGAACTCGCGGGCCCGACGGAAGGGCGTGCGCACCTGGTCGAGATAGGGCGTGAGCTCGGCGAGCTGCGGGGTGCCCGCGATGACCCGCGTGACCGAGCGGGCCATCACCGCCTCCTCCGAGGTGCTCGCGTGGATCGTCGCCCCTGTGCGCAGCGGCTCCTTGAGCCCGAGCTGGCCCACGTCGTGCAGCAGCGCGGTGCGCTCGATGTCGCGCAGCATCGCGACGTCGACAGCCATCTCCCGGCCGATGGAGACGCTGAGGTCGGCGACCCGCTGGACGTGCCCGGCACGGGTCAGCTCGGTGATCTCGCTGAAGCGGGACAGGGCGATCAAGGCCTCCTCCATGGCCTGGCGGGTGGCGACGACGCGCTGGACCGAGAGGTAGCTGAGCAGCACCGGGAGGATGAGGAGCGGGGTGGCGGCCCAGTCGAGCACCGGGCTGGCGAGCGCGATGAGCGGGCCGGTGGCGACCGTCGCCATGGAGATGCCGGCGAGGGGGCCGACCTCCGCCGCCACGACGTGGGCGAGCCGGCCGCGCTGCCCGATCCACGCGACAAGGTTGTCGAGCACCCGCTCGACGAGGCCGCCCGCGAGCGCGGCGAGGAGCAGGCCGAGGGCGCCGAGGGCCGCGTTGGTCTGCGCGTCGAAGGCCCACTCGACGAGCGTCTGCCCGTCGGTGACGATGCCGCGAGCGATGAGTGTCGTCACGGCCATGCCGAGGAAGCGCGAGCCCAACGAGCCCTCGACGACCGACAGCCCCCGCAGGCGTGCGATGAGCCCGCCGAGCAGGATGCACAGCCACACCACGGCGAGGACTGTCCACGCCGAGAGCCGCACGCCGCTGGCGGCCAGTGGGGTGAGGATGAATCCGAGCGCCGGCGCCGTCGTCAGCGGCGCGATGACCCTGCCCGAGATGCGCATCGGCAGCTGCTCCCCGAGGACGATCGCGACCAAGGCGACGACCGTCAGCGGTCTGATCTGTTCCTCGGTGACGTCGGCGCGCAGCGCCGCGACCGACCCGAGCAGGACGGCGACGGCGAAGAGCACCAGGCCCGGCCGGCGAGCCACCGCGGCCATCAGACGACTCCCCGCCGCGGCAGCTGGTCACGCTCGAGCGCGCGCCGCAGGGCGGCCACGCAGTGCTCGTCGAGGCTCTCCCCGACCATCCGCTCGCAGTGGGCTACGGCCTCTGCCGGGGACCCCCCTTCGGCCACGTGGTGGCCCCACGTGTCGGCGACGGCGAGCACCCGGCCACCGAGCGGGATGTCGGCGCCGCGCAGACCGTGCGGGTGCCCGAGGCCGTCGACGCGCTCGTGGTGGGCGGCGATGAGGTCGAGTGGCTCGCGCAGGAAGGTCACCGACCCCACGACCTGGGCAGCCGCCTCCGGGTGGTCACGCCGGACGATCGCCGGCGGCGCCCCGTCGAGGGCGAGCATGCCGACGTCGCGCAGGCGGGCCGCCGTGGCGATCTCGTCGACCTCGGCCGAACCCATGCCCATGCCCGTGGCGACAGCACTCGCCGCCCCGGTCACGAGCCGGGTCTCCTCGGCCGCTCCGGGGTGGCGCAGGTCGAGGGCTTCGACGAAGGGGGTGAGCAGCGCGTGACGGGTGGACCACTCCGTGGCGTGCGTGTGCAGACCCCACTGGATGACGAGGATGGCGGGGAGGAAGAGGACAGCGGAGGCCAGGCCGAGACCGGCAAAGGCCCAGAGGACGACGAGCAGGTAGGCCGCGATCGCATAGCTCGAGTAGGAGGAGACGACCTGCGGCACGAGGTCGGCGATGATCGCGCGCAGCGATCCGGCCGAGCTGAGCTGGATGACGACCGCGAGCAGGGCGCCGTTGACCATGCCTGCTGCGGCCGCCGCGAGGCCCATCTGGACGCCGAGCGCTTCCGGGCGGATGGGGCTGGCTGGCCCCAGGATGACTCCCCCGGCGGCTTCGTAGACGAGGCTGCCGATGAGGATGTAGGTGACGCGTTGGCTGAGGTTGAAGACGCGTTTGACCAGCTCGTTGCGATCGGCGATGACGGGCAGGACCGCGATGATCGCGGCACCCACGGGTCCGAGCAGGGGGATCGCGGAGATCTGCACGATGCCGGAGGTGGAGAACTGCAGGGCCCCGATGGCCTGCGGTCGACCGACGGCGGCGACGACACCGATGACGAGCATGGCGAAGAGCCAGCTCAGGTGCTGCGGAGGACCTGATCGAACCCAGACCCAGATCAGCAGCCCTCCCGCGAGGGCCGTCGTGGCCGCGACGAAGACCCAGATCGCCCGGTGGGGTTCAGGCGATCTGGGTACTACGTGGTCTCGTGCGCTCAGACGTCGGTGGACGAGCTCGGCTCGGGCAGAGCCCAATCGATGTTGGGCGCGTTCTGCGTCGCCCAGTCGATGTTACGGTCCTGGCTGCCAGCCCAGTCGATGTTGCGCGCAAAGGCGTAGTTGCCAGCGATGGTCAGACCCAGAGTCGTCGCGCCGAGGAGCGCCATGGTGATCTTCTTCACGAGCCCCATGATGCCACCTCATGGGGGTGGGTCACTAGCACGACGTGAGTCGTGATCCGAGCGTTGTGTCAGAATGACCGCCTGTATTCGGTCCCAGTCGGCTGGGACACCACAGTCAAGGAGTCACCATGAGCAAGCGCGCCCGCAAGCGTCGCTCCCGCAAGGGCAAGGCCGCCAACCACGGCAAGAAGCCCAACAGCTGAGCACTGCACCACCTGTCGAAGGGGGCCGCACCGGATCACCGGTGCGGCCCCCTTCACGTTGGTCGAGCGCAAGGCCGCCCGCGGCCGAGCCTCGAGACCCGGTCCCACGCTGGTCGAGGTGCAAGGCCGCCCGCGGCCGAGCCTCGAGACCCGGTCCCACGCTGGTCGAGGTGCAAGGCCGCCCGCGGCCGAGCCTCGAGACCCGGTCCCACGCTGGTCGAGGTGCAAGGCCGTCCGCGGCCGAGCCTCGAGACCTGGTGAGACGCATCCGCAGCCTCACCGGGTCTCGAGGGCCCTCGCAGAGCGCGGACCACCTCGACCAACGTGGGGGTCTCGAGGGCCCTCGCAGAGCTCGGGCCACCTCGACCAACGTGGGGGGCCACCTCGACCAACGTGGGGCGTCAGGCCGGCGGGCGACCTCCCCTTCGCCGTGACGCCTGCTGGATCGCCTCCCAATCACCGCGCATCAGTGCCTCGCGCTTCCTGCGAGACCACCCTTGGATCCTCTTCTCCCACGCATAGGCCTCGGCGATGCTGTCCGTCGCCTGTGCCCAGCGAAGCGTGACGGGCAGCCGACGACTGGTGTACTTCGCTCCCTTGCCGGACGCGTGCTGCTGCAACCTCGCCTCGAGGTCCCATGTGCTGCCGACGTAGTAGGAACCATCGGAGCATTCGAGGATGTAGACGTGGGGCATGTCCTGATTGCACCCGAAGCGCGTGGAGGCGGGGGGCGGTTTTCCACAGGTGGCCGGTCTCGAGCCTCACCAGGTCTCGAGGGCCCTCGCAGGGCTCGGGCCACCTCGACCAACGTGGACGGGTCTCGAGGGCCCTCGCAGAGCTCGGGCCACCTCGACCAACGTGGGGGGCCGGGAATGGGGACGGGCATCGGGCTGTTGGACAGCGGGAAGACATGCCGCGAAGGACAGGAGTCCAGGTGCTCGTACTGCACGCCGGAGAGCGCACCGCCACCCCGCTAGGGTGGAGCGCGATGACTGAGCCCACGACCGACGAGATGGCGGCGCAGGCCGAGGCCGATGCCGCCGTCGACGTCGCCTCCGAGACCACCGAGCAGCGACGCGCGCGCTTCGAGCGCGAGGCGATGCCGCTGCTCGACCAGCTGTACTCGGCGGCCCTGCGCACCACGCGCAACCCCACCGACGCCGAGGACCTCGTCCAGGAGACCTACGCCAAGGCCTTCGCGGCCTTCCACCAGTACCGGCCGGGGACCAACCTCAAGGCGTGGATGTACCGCATCCTCACCAACACCTACATCAACACCTACCGCAAGAAGCAGCGCGAGCCGAAGCAGTCCGACGCCCCCGAGGTCGAGGACTACCAGCTGCACAAGGCGGAGCAGCACACCAGCCGTGGCCTGCGCTCGGCGGAGGTCGAGGCGCTTGACCGCATGCCCGACACGCAGGTCAAGCGCGCCCTGCAGGAGCTGCCCGACGACTTCCGGATGGCGGTCTACCTCGCCGACGTCGAGGGCTTCGCCTACAAAGAGATCGCCGAGATCATGGGCACGCCCATCGGCACCGTCATGTCCCGCCTGCACCGTGGCCGTCGCCAGCTCCGCGAAAAGCTCACCGACTACGCCGCCGAGCGCGGCGTCGCCGCGGCGAAGGAGAGCCAGGCATGAGCCACGACGCCGAGCACATGGACTGCTCCCAGGCGCTCTACCGGATGATGGAGTACGTCGACGGCGAGATGACCGCCGACGACACCCGGCTCCTCGCTGAGCACCTCACCTCCTGCGCCCCCTGCCTCGCCGAGCACGACCTCGACAAGGTCCTGCGTGACGTCGTCCACCGCTCCTGCGCCCAGGAGCAGGCGCCGCCGCAGCTGCGCGCGACGATCATGCAGCGCATCACGACGATCTGCGACAACGGGTCGTGGACAGAGGTGACACAGGTCCGGCACATCTCGACCGAGGGCTGAGCGGGGGTCTCGAGGCTCGCAAGCTCGCACCTCGACCACCGGGGGGCCACAAGCTCGCACCTCGACCACCGAAGGCGCACAGCGGGGACAAAGCCGGTCTCATTACAGTGAGCGCATGCGCGTCCTCGTCACCGGCGGAGCCGGCTACATCGGCTCCCACACCGTCGTCCAGCTCGTCGCCGCGGGCCACCAGCCCGTCGTCGTCGACAGCTTCGTCAACTCCCGCCCGAGCGTCATCGCGCGCCTCGAGGAGCTGACCGGCGAGCAGATCGAGACCCACTCCTTCGACCTGCGCGACGCCGACAAGACATCGGCGCTCTTCGCCGAGGGCGGCTTCGACGCGGTGATCCACTTCGCCGGGCTCAAGGCCGTCGGCGAGTCCTCGCAGATCCCGCTGGAGTACTACGACAACAACCTCGGCACGACCTTTTCGCTCATGCGGGCGATGGAGCACCACGGGGTGCGTCGACTCGTCTTCTCCTCGTCAGCAACCGTCTACGGCGAGACAGAGACCGTCCCCATGCCCGAGGACCTCCCGACCAGCGCCACCAACCCCTATGGCTGGACCAAGGTCATGCAGGAGCAGATCCTGCGGGACGTTGCAGCCACGGGCGCCGCGCAGGTGGCCCTGCTGCGCTACTTCAACCCCGTCGGCGCGCACCCCTCCGGCCGCATCGGCGAGGACCCGCAGGGCGTGCCCAACAACCTCATGCCCTTCATCGCGCAGGTCGCGGTCGGACGAAGGGAGCGCCTCCAGGTCTTCGGCGACGACTACCCCACGCCGGACGGGACCCCCCTTCGCGACTACATCCACGTCGAGGACCTCGCGGCCGGCCACGTCGCCGCCCTGCAATACCTCGACGCGCACCCGGACGTCGCCGTGCGCGAGTGGAACCTCGGGACCGGGCACGGCACATCGGTGCTCGAGATGGTTGCGGCCTTCGAGGCGGGCAGCGGACGCGAGGTGCCCTACGACGTGGTCAGCCGGCGCCCGGGCGATCTCGCGGCCGTCTACGCCGACCCGACCCGCGCCGAGACCGAGCTGGGCTGGCGGGCCGAGCGCACCATCGAGCAGATGTGCGCCGACACCTGGCGGTGGCAGTCGGGCAACCCGCAGGGCTACCCGGGCTGAGGCCGCTGGACCGATCCACTGGCAGCGCGTCGGACTGCAGTTCACCCGGACGAAGGGGGAAGACCCCCGGTATTCCGGGGCAGGAGTCGGGGGTCACGCTCGAACCGCAGCGCGACACGCCACGACGGGTCAGCTTGGGCAGGTCGTGTCCGCCCGGACACGGCAAAGGGCGGCTACTCGAGGGAGTAGCCGCCCTGTGTTGGCCTTCGCCCCGTGGTCTCGAGGCTCGTACCTCGCACCTCGACCAACGTTGGCGCGAGCCTGGTCTCGAGGCTCGTACCTCGCACCTCGACCAACGTTGGCGCGAGCCTGGTCTCGAGGCTCGTACCTCGCACCTCGACCAACGTTGGCGCGAGCCTGGTCTCGAGGCTCCTCGCTGCGCTCGTCGCACCTCGACCAACGTGGGGGTCGGGTCAGGCCGGGCGGAAGCGGGTGGCGCGCGCCCGCGCCTTCAGGCCCTTCATCCCCTTCGTCCGCAGGATGTGGACGGTCTGCCGCAGCGAGGTGTCGTTGGGCAGGGAGAGGCGGATGATCTCGCTCCACGCCGAGCCGACCTGGCGGTGCAGCGGGCCCGTGACGTAGTCGAGGCCGTAGCGGTCGAAGAGCGCCTGGATGCGCGGCGCGATCTCCTGGTAGCGGCGGCTCGGCATGTCCGGGAAGAGGTGGTGCTCGATCTGGTAGCTGAGGTTGCCCGTCGCGATGTGCATGGCCTTCGACCCCGAGATGTTGGCGGAGCCGAGCATCTGGCGCAGGTACCACTCGCCGCGGGTCTCCCCGTCGATCGAGGTCTTGGTGAAGGTCTTGACCCCCGCCGGGAAGTGGCCGCACATGATGACCGAGTGCGTCCAGTAGTTGCGCACGATGTTGGAGACGAAGTTCGCGGCGAGGGTGGAGAGGAAGTTCGGGCCGGACAGCAGCGGGAAGAGCAGGTAGTCCTTCGCGGCCTGCTTCTTGATCTTGTTGACCACCTGCTTGGCCTCGGCCTGCCACTGCGGGTTGTCCTTGCGCGTCTTCCAGTTGGCGCCGAGCTCGAGGTCGTAGGCGGCGATCCCGTACTCGAAGAAGGTCGCGTTGACGAAGTTGAGCAGCGGCTGCGCGAGGTAGGCCGGGTACCACTTCTGGGCGTCGTCGACCCGCATGATCCCGTAGCCGAGGTCGTTGTCGTGGCCGACGACGTTGGTGTAGGTGTGGTGGACCTTGTTGTGGCTGTTCTTCCAGTGGTCGGCGGGGGTGACGTTGTCCCACTCCCACACCGACGAGTGGATCTTGGGGTCGCGCATCCAGTCCCACTGGCCGTGGATGATGTTGTGCCCGATCTCCATGTTGTCGAGGATCTTGGCGACGCTCAGCCCGCGGTCCCGGCGACCCAGGCGATGGGGTTGCCGCTGAAGAGCAGCACCGCGCGCGAGCCCATCTCGAGGTAGCGCTGGGTGGTGATCATCCGGCGGATGTAGCGGGCGTCGCTCTCGCCGAGGTCGTCCATGACCGAGGCGCGGATCTCGTCGAGCTCGCGCCCGATCTCCTCGATGTCCTCGGGGGTGAGGTGGGCGATGGGGTCGTCCGTCGCGTTGACGCGGGTGTGGACGACCTCGGACCGTCCGCCGGTGATGCGGGCGTCGGTGGTGCGGGGGGTGCGCTCGAGGGTGGCAGTCATGTCAGCTCTCCGTCGTCTCGATCGTGCAGGAGCCGGCGACCGCGGAGATGCAGGTCTGCACCTTGACCGCGGGGTCGTCGGGCGTGGTCGTGGTCAGCTCGCCGGTGCGCAGGTCGCGCACGGAGCCGTCGGTCATGGGCAGGACGCAGCCGAAGCAGATGCCCATGCGGCAGCCGCTCGGCATGAGGACGCCGGCGTCCTCGGCGGCGTCGAGGATGGTGGTGCCGCCGTCGAGGTCGAGCGTGGTCGTCTCCGGACCGACGCGAAGGGAGGCGGTCCCCCCTTCGCCCGCCTCGACGATGCTCGGCCGGAAGCGCTCCACGTGGAGCAGCTCGGTGTGGCCGTGCGCGGCGTAGTGCTCCTCGAAGGCGTCGAGCATCGGGGTGGGCCCGCAGATCCACGTCTCGCGCTCGCGCCAGTCGGGGACGACGGTGTCGAGCTCGTCGGGGGTGAGCATGCCCTCCTCGTCGGTGTGCCGCACGATGGCGCGCACGCCGGTCGGGGCGTCGGCGAGCTCGCGGGCGAAGATCACGTCGTCGGCCGTCGGCGCGGAGTGCGCGTGAATGACGTCGAGACCGTCGAAGTCGTGGTTGCGCAGCATGCCCATGACCGGCGTGATGCCGGAGCCGCCGGTGAGGAAGAGGACCTTGGCCGGGACCGACTGCGGCAGGACGAAGTCACCGCTCGCTTGGTCGATCTGGATGATCGTGCCCGGCGTGGCGCGGTGGACGAGGTGCTGGGAGACGAGGCCGTCGGGCATCGCCTTGACGGTGATCGAGATCAGGCCGTCACGGGCGCTCGTGTCGGAGGTCAAGGAGTAGGCGCGCCAGTGGCGCACGCCGTCGACGTCGACGCCGACGCGGATGTACTGGCCCGGCGCGTGGCCCTGCCAGTCGCGGCCGGGGCGGATGGTGATCGTCGCGGCGTCGCGGGTCTCGGGCGTGATCGCCACGATCCGGCCGCGCAGGTCGGCCCCGGAGCGAAGGGGGGCGAAGAGGTCGAGGTAGTCCTCCGGGATCACCGGAGTGGCCAGGCCGCGGGCGATGCGGGCGGCGGTGTCGCGAAGCGAGCGCGCGCTCTCCCCGGCGCGGTAGCGGGACGCTGTTGCTGTCATGTCTCCATCCTCTCGGCTCAACCCCTGCCCCTCGCTGTCCTTCGCGGGTAGGGTTTGGGGCAGGGTTTTGTTCGCTCGGGACAAGGGGGTCTCGAGGCTCGGCCGCGGGCGGCCTCGCACCTCGACCGACGGGGTGGGGCGGCCTCGCACCGCGACCGACGAGGGGCGGTGACGAAGGGAGCGGCAGTGGCAGCAGCAGGGTCCGGGCGCACGGCCCGGCAGGCGGCCGGGCTGGTGCTCGACGAGGCGACCGTCGACGCCCTTCGCGCACAGCTGCCGAGGGTCGCCTCGGTCGTCGTCGCCGAGGTCATGCAGCAGGTCCCCGCCTACGACGTGCCCTTCCAGGGGCAGATGGGCAAGATCATCGAGCGGGCGGTGCAGGTCTCGCTCGCCAGCTTCGTCACGCTCGCGGCGGGCGCGGCCCCGCAGGGCGCCCCCGTCGGGGTGGGTGTCGCCGCCGCGCGCGAGCTGGGGCAGGCCGAGGCCCAGCGGGGCCGCCCCGTCGAGGCCCTGCTGTCCGCCTATCGCGTCGGCGCGAGCGCCGCGTGGCGCGAGCTGTCGGTCGAGGCCATCGCGGCCGGGGTCGACGCCGCGACCCTGGGGCGCTTCGCCGAGCTGGTCTTCACCTACATCGACGAGCTGTCGGCCGCGTCGGTCGCCGGGCACAACCAGCAGACGAGCAGCGCAGAGCGCGAGCGCCTCGTCCAGCTCGACCGCCTGACCCGGGGGCTGCTCACCGGCCTGCCGGAGTCGGCACTCGACGAAGCGGTCGCCGCGGCCGGCTGGGTACCGCCGCGCACCCTGACCGCGGTGCTCGTCGAGCGCGATCGGGTGCTCACCACCGCGGGCGTGCTCGACCCGCGCACGCTGACCCTCGCCGAGGACCTGCCCGGCGCCGACGACCACGCCGTCCTGCTCGTCCCCGACAGCGGCGGGCGCTCGCGGGCGCGACTGCTCGAGGTCCTCGCGGGGCACGACGCGGTCGTCGGACCTGCCCGCCCCTGGGCCGAGGTCTCCGGGTCCTACGCCCGCGCCCTCTCGGCCGTGGCGCTCGGCCGCTCAGGTGTCCTCGACACCGACGCCGTGCTGCCGGAGCTCGTCCTCCACGCCGACCCGACTGCCCTGGCCGACCTGCGCGAGGTGACGTTGGCTCCCTTCGCCGACCTGCCGGAGGAGACCGCCGAGCGGCTCAAGGACACGCTGCGCGCCTGGCTGCTCCTGCAGGGGCGGCGCGAGCTCGTCGCCGAGACGCTGCACGTGCACCCGCAGACCGTGCGCTACCGGATGAACCAGGTCCGCGACCTCTACGGCGAGCGCCTCGCCGACCCCGACGAGGTGTTCGCCCTGGTGCTCGCGCTGGGGCGGTGACTCCTTCGAGACGCTGCGGCCGCGGGCGGCCCCGCTCCTCAGGGGCAGGCAGGCTCAGGGCCGGGAAGAGTGCGGATGGCCGGGAAGACAGAGGATGGCCGGGCAATAGCTCGGCCATGTCCGGATTTCCCGGCCATGCTGGTGCTTCCCGGCCATTCGACCGGGCCGAGCCCGCTGATTCATCGCACGAGTCAGGGCCGTAGCCGCCGTCTTCGGGCCTCGATCCTCGACCCGCGAGTTCAGGTCCAGTGCGCGAGCACGGCGTCGGCGACCGCGCCGCCGCCGGTGAAGGAGTGGGTGCCGGGGGCCTCGTCGACGCGCACGTCGGCAGCCTTGTCCCCCAAGGCTGCTCGCACGTCATCCGGCGTCCCGAAGGGGTCCTTCGCCCCCTGCACCACCTGCACGGGCAGCCCCGCCTCGACCGGCAGGAGCAGCTCGTGGATGCGGGACTTGTCCGGCCCCTTACCGGGCGGCACGAGCGGGAAGCTCAAGGCGAGCACACCCTCGGCCCCGAGCTCCGCCGCCAGCCGGCACGCGACCCGCGCGCCGGCACTGCGGCCGCCGAAGACGACCCGCTCCGCCAGCAAGTCCCGCACACCCGCGACGATCTCGCGCCACGCGGCGTCGAGCTTGGGCGGCATGGGCGCGACCTTCTTGCCCGCGACCCGCCACGGCATCTCGACGAGCGCCACCTGCCAGCCGGCCTCGGGCAGGCGGGCCGCGATGGCCGAGAGGTCCTTGGCACCGATCCCTCCGCCGGCGCCGTGGGTGAGCAGCAGCGTGCCGAAGGGGGTGCCCGTCGCCTCGTGCAGGTGGACGCGGGCGGGGCCCTGGGCGGTGGGGGTTTCGAGCTCAACCATCGGGGTTGATCACCTCGCCGGTCTCGGGGTCGACGACGCCGACGAGCTGGTCGCGGGAGAGCGGCTCGAGCAGGCCGGGGCCGTTGTTGCGGGTGACGCCGACGGCCGGCGAGATCGGGTGGGCCGCGAAGCGCCCCGGCTGCGCGAAGGAGAGCAGCTCCCCCACCTCGCCCGTGTCCGTGAGCGTCGGGTCGAGCCAGCGGTCCCAGTCCTCGCGCTCGAGCACGAGCGGCTGCCGGTCGTGGATGCGGTCCATGCCCGGGTCCGCCGTGGTGGTGATGATCGTGAAGGTCGTGAGCCACGCGTCGGGGTCGTCACCGGCCGCGACCGCCGGGTCGCGCCAGAACTCGTAGAGCCCCGCGAAGGCGACCGGCGCGTCGTCGCCGCGGTGGATGAAGAAGGGCTGCTTGCGCGGCTTGCCCTTGGCGTCCGTGGCCACCGGCGAGACCTGCCACTCGTACCAGCCCGCGGCCGGGACGATGCACCGGCGGCTGGCCGCCGCCTTGGCGAAGGCCGGCTTGTCGAGGAGGGTCTCGGCGCGGGCATTGGTCATCCGCAGGCCGACCTTGGTCTCCTTCGCCCACGACGGCACGAGACCCCAGGTGAGCAGTCGCAGCTGACGCACCCCCACCTCCGGTTCGTGAGGTGCGAGGGCCTCCGGGCCCGAGCCTCGAAGGGCCCCCTTCGGCACGCGGGTGAGGACGACCGGAGCCTGCTTGGTCGGCGCCATGTTGAAGTCAGGGGTGCCCGCCGGCGGGTCCTGGGGCGACTTGAGGATCGAGCGCGAGGGCTCACCGACGCGGTCCGCGTCGATCTCGAACTCCTCGATCAGGTCGTCGGGGTTGGCCGTGGCCGCATATCGTCCGCACACCCCTCCGAGACTAGGCCCACCGCCGATCCCGACTACGGTAGGAGGCGTACCCGCCGGGAGACTCCCGGTGACCACACGACGACAAGGAGCCATCACCCATGATCGTTCGTCGCATCGCCCGTCCCATGCTCGCCGGAATCTTCGTCTGGGGCGGCATCAACGCCCTGCGCTACCCCAGTGCCCACGTCCCCGCGGCCGAGCCTGTCACCAAGCCCCTGGCGACCAAGACCCAGCTGCCCGACGACACCGAGCTGCTCGTGCGCGCCAACGGCGCCGCGATGGTCGCCGGCGGCGCGCTCCTCGCCACCGGCAAGGCCCCCCGCCTGGCCTCCGCGCTGCTCCTCGGGACGATGGTCCCGACGACCGCGACCCACAACTTCTGGGCCGAGTCCGACCCCCAGGCCAAGGCGGGCAAGCTCACCCAGTTCATCAAGGACGTCAGCCTCATGGGCGGGCTGATCCTCGCCGCGGTCGACACCGAGGGCAAGCCCGGCGTCGCCTACCGCGCCAAGCTCGCCGGCGAAGGCATCGAGCGCACCGCCCGCCAGGCCCGCAAGTCCGCGGCCCGCGAGGCCAAGCTCGCCGCCCTCCAGGCGAAGCAGGCGGTGTCCTGACCGGCGATGACCAGTCCTGATTGGCATGCCCCGGCAGCGTCCGGTCGCCTCGACGCGACCGTGACGCTGCCGGGGAGCAAGTCCCTCACCAACCGCTACCTCGTCCTCGCGGCCCTCGCCTCCGACATCTCCCGCCTGCGACGCCCCCTTCGCTCCCGGGACACCGAGCTCATGGCCCAGGCGCTGCGCCAGCTCGGCGCGAGCATCGACGACGCCACGTCCACGGCCTCCGGCTCCCCCGACTGGATCATCCACCCCGCGACCCTGCGCGGCGGCCGCACCGTCGACTGCGGCCTCGCCGGCACGGTCATGCGCTTCCTGCCCCCGGTCGCGGCACTGGCCAGCGGTCCGGTGACCTTCGACGGCGACGAGCACGCACGGGTGCGCCCCATGGCCGCGATCATCGACGCGCTGCGGGACCTCGGCGTCACCGTCGAGGACGAAGGGAGAGGCACCCTCCCCTTCGTCGTGGAGGGAACGGGCTCCGTGCGGGGTGGGCGGGTCGTGATCGACGCCTCCGCGTCCTCCCAGTTCGTCTCCGCCCTGCTGCTCGCCGGGTCGCTCTTCGACGAGGGCGTGACGGTCGTCCACGACGGCAAGCCGCTGCCCTCGCTGCCCCACGTCGAGATGACCGTCGAGACGCTGCGTGACGCCGGCGCCGCGGTCGACGACTCCGAGGCCAACACCTGGCGGGTCGAGCCGGGCGAGTTGCTGCCGCTCGACGTGACCGTCGAGCCCGACCTGTCCAATGCCGCGCCCTTCCTCGCCGCCGCGCTCGTCGCCGGGGGCCGGGTGTCGGTCCCGGACTGGCCGGGCCACACGACCCAGGCCGGCGACATGATCCGCGACGTCCTCGACCGGATGGGCGCCGAGGTCAGCCTCGACTCCCGCACGCTCACTGTCGCCGGCGACGGTCACCCCAGCGGCATCGACGTCGACCTGCACGACGCCGCCGAACTGACGCCGGTCGTCGCCGCCGTCGCGGCGTGCGCCGACGGGCCGTCGATCATCCGCGGGGTCGCCCACATCCGCGGGCACGAGACCGACCGGATCAGCGCTCTCTCGCGGGAGCTGGGCGGCATGGGCGTCGAGGTCACCGAGCTCGACGACGGGCTGCGGATCGACCCGGCACCCTTGCGCCCCAGCACCTTCCACACCTATGCCGACCACCGCATGGTCATGGCCGGAGCGGTCCTCGCCCTGCGTGCCCCCGGCACGGTCATCGAGGACCCGGCGACGGTCGGCAAGACGCTGCCGCGCTTCGTCGACCTGTGGCAGGGCATGCTCGAGGCGTCGGAGGGCTGATGAGCCGGTCCGCGCGCAGCTGGGACGAGTCCGACGTCCGCGTGCGCCCCAACCGCCGCGGCTCCCGGCCACGGACCAAGGACCGCCCCAAGCACGAGGACGCGATCGTCGGCCGGGTGACCGCCGTCGACCGGGGTCGGTGGACGACGCTCGTGCCCGCCGGCGAGGGCCTGCCCGAGCGCGTGGTCATCGCGATGCGCGCCCGCGAGCTCGGCCGCTCCCCCGTCGTCGTCGGCGACCGGGTCGCGATGGTCGGTGACACCTCGGGTGTACCCGACGCCCTCGCTCGGATCGTGCGCATCGAGGAGCGGGCCACCGTGCTGCGGCGCACCGCCGACGACACCGACCCCGTCGAGCGGGTCATCGTCGCCAACGCCGACCAGCTCGTCGTCGTGGCCGCCCTCGCCGACCCCGAGCCGCGCCCGCGCCTCATCGACCGCTGCCTCGTCGCGGCCTACGACGCCGGCATGGACCCGCTGCTCGTGCTCACCAAGTCCGACCTCGCCTCCGCCGAGGACTTCCTCGCGCAGTACGCCCCCCTCGACGTGCCGCACGTCGTCACCTCGGTGCTCACCGAGGGCAGCGAAGGGCTGGCCGAGCTGCGCCGTCGCCTCGCCGGCCGCGTCTCGGTGCTCGTCGGGCACTCGGGCGTCGGCAAGTCGACCCTGGTCAACGCGCTGTGCCCCGACGCCGACCGGGCCACCGGGCACGTCAACGACGTCACCGGCCGGGGCCGGCACACCTCGACCAGCGCCCTCGGCCTGCGACTGCCGCCTCTCCCCCCTTCGCACGACCGTGAGGACGTGCGGGCCCAGGAGGCCGAGCCGGTGGACCCGGACGCTGCGGGCTGGATCATCGACACCCCGGGCATTCGCTCCTTCGGGCTGGCGCACGTCGATCCGGACCGGATCATCGGGCACTTCCCCGAGCTGGCCGAGGGCGCCGACGAGGGCTGCCCGCGTGGCTGCACCCACGACGAACCGGACTGCGCCCTTGACGCCTGGGTCGCCGCGGGGCACGCCGGGCCGGGCGGGGAGCAGCGGCTGGACTCCCTTCGTCGTCTGCTGCGGGCGCGGTCCGGCGAGTCGGACGAGCGCTGACCCGGTCCCCCGCCGGGGCCGCCGGTGCGGGTACGTTGACCGGATGGCCGACAGCTCCCCCTACGCCGATGACCTGCGCCTGGCCCACGTGCTGGCCGACCAGGTCGAGCGGATCACCATGGCCCGCTTCCAGGCGGCCGACCTCGTCGTCGAGTCCAAGCCCGACCTGACGCCCGTCAGCGACGCCGACCGCTCCTGCGAGGAGGCGATCCGCGCGCAGCTGGCTCGTTCTCGCGGGCGGGACGCCGTGCTGGGCGAGGAGTTCGGCAGCTCCGGCAACTCGCAGCGCCGCTGGATCATCGACCCGATCGACGGCACGAAGAACTACGTCCGCGGCGTCCCCGTCTGGGCCACCCTCATCGGGCTCGTCGACGGCGAGGACTGCGTCGTCGGGCTCGTCGCGGCCCCCGCCCTCGGCCGACGCTGGTGGGCGGCGAAGGGCGCCGGCGCCTGGACCGGCCGCTCCCTCGCCCAGGCCAAGCAGATCCACGTTTCGCGGGTCTCGCAGGTGGCCGACGCATCGCTGTCCTACAGCTCGCTCGACGGCTGGCGCGCGCTCGGCCGGGCCCGCAACTTCCTCAACCTCACGTCCGACCTGTGGCGCACGCGGGCCTACGGGGACTTCTGGTCCTACATGCTCGTCGCCGAGGGCGCGGTCGACCTCGCCGCCGAGCCCGAGCTGGAGCTCTACGACATGGCCGCGCTCGTGGCCATCGTCGAGGAGGCCGGTGGCCGCTTCACCTCGCTCGACGGGGCCCCCGGCCCCTGGGGCGGCAATGCCCTCGCCTCCAACGGCCTGCTCCACGACGAGGTCCTGCGCCGGCTGGCGCCTGACGCCTGACCCGGCCGGGCCGCCCGGGCGCGATCCGCCCGCTGGCTGTGCGTTGAAGTGGTAGTCCAGCCAGCCGGCGAGCCTCACCAGAGCCTCCCGGCACACAGAACGACTGGTTCAACACACAACCATGCTCAGAGGGCCCAGCGGTCCGGCGGATCCAGGTGTCGACCGGACCGGATCACCTCTAGCAGGGTGGCCGACGTCCTCGCCCAGCCGGCGAAGGTCATCTCGTGCGTCAGCCGGGTCGTGAAGTAGCCCAGCTCGAGGGCTCGCAGATCACGCGCCCGGTCCTTGGCGTAGGTGTCCTTGCCCGTGTGGTGCTGGCGGCTGTCGCACTCGATGATCCACCGTCGGCCCGCGAGATTGTCCACGAAGCCGACTCCCGGAATCTTCACCTGCGGGGTGACCCTGACGTTGTGGAGCAGCAGGAAGAGCCTGACCTTGCTCTCCGTCCCCGACTGGGCCTTGCCGGATGCCCGCTCGAGGACCCGTCGCACGGCGCGTGGCGCAGTCGCGGCGAGCTCAGCCACGGTGTCCTGGTCCACCAACTCGTTGTACAGGGCGCTGTCGGCCAGGATGCCGACCTCGAGCGGGTCGAGGCATCTGATGGCGTGCTCGAGCAGCAGCCGAGGCGAGGCGATCGGACTCGACTCCGGCCACGAAGGATGCCACCCGTGGCCGACCCACCCCGCCCTCGGGCTCCCGCGCCTCGTGTAGACGTGCAGCCCGGCTACGGGCGGCACCCACAGCCCGTGCTCCCGGGCCGCCGTGACACAGGTCGGGCGCAGGCCCAGCGCCAGTGCTGCGCGCACCCCTTCGTCCGTGTCGGGTGTGACGTAGTAGCGGCCTGCGCGGACCAGCTCGCCGCGGCCCAGGACGCGCGGGATCTCGCGTGCAGTGACCCGGTCGTGGATCTGGCGGCTCGTATAGATCATCCCGCCAGCACAGCCGGAGCGAGCGCTGCCTTCCACGGGCCCGCGAGATGTGTGGACAACCTCGAGAGGCTCCACATGGTTGTGTGTTGAAGTAGGAGTCCAGCCTGCCGGCGAGCCTCGTCAGAGGCTGCCGGCAGCCAGGGCTACCGGTTCAACACACAACCCCTCGTCCACGGGTCAGTTCGGGACGACGGTCACCGGCCCGAGCCCGAGCTCCTCGACCTCGTCGCGGTAGAGCGCGGCGTCGCCGACGACGACGATGGTCCACTCGGGCCGCACGTGGTCGCGCCACGCGGCGTCGAGGTCGGCAGGGGTCAGCTCGCGCATCGCGGCGATCATGTCGCTCGTGAAGCTCAGCGGCAGGTTGTCGCCGGCCAGCCCGCTCGTCTCGTCGGCGATCGCGTCGGCGGTGTCGTAGCGCCCCGGCGCCGTGAGCGTCATGAAGTCGACGCCGGCCCGGGTCTCGTCCTCGGTGAAGCCCTCCCCGACCCCGGTGAGGATCTGCGAGAGCAGGCGAAGGGAGTCGACCGTCGAGTCGGCCCGCACCGACCCGGAGACCGTGAAGGCCGAGCCGACCTGACGCGGCCGGAAGCCTGAACGGATGCCGTAGGTGTAGCCCTTGTCCTCGCGCAGCACCTGGTCGATGCGGGCATTGGGTGCACCGCCGACGACCCACGCCAGGACGGGGAAGGGGGCCCACCCCGAGTCGACCCGTCGGTCCGGGCCGGGCCCGCCGATGAGGATCTCCGACTGCACGGAGCCGGGCCGGTCGACGAGCACCACGCGTGCGGCGTCGTCGGCTCGCGGCGCGGGCGCGCGGTCGGTCGAGACGGCACGGCCGGGCGTGTCCCACGCGCCGATCGTCGCGGCGAGCAGCGCGTCGACATCGACCCCCGTGAGGTCACCGGCGACGACCACCGTCGAGCCCTCGGGGTGCACGTGGGTGGCGTGGTAGTCGACGACGTGATCGCGACGGATCGCCGCGACCGTCTCGTGCGAGCCGGACGCGGGCCGGCTGGCCCGGGTGTCGGCGTCGTAGTAGGTCGCCGCCCACTCCTTGAAGGCGCGGCGCCCGGCGGAGGCCCGCTCCTGCTCGATCTCGGCCAGCCGGGTGCGGACCACCCGGGCGACCTCGCCTTCCTCGAAGATCGGCTCGGACAGGCACTCGGTGAGCAGCTCGAGGGCTTCGGGCAGGAAGCGCTGGGGCACGTCGAGGTCGACGCCCAGCGCCGCCTCGCTCATGCCGGCGCCGAGCGCGATGCCGCGCCGCTCGAGCAGCTCCGACAGCTCGCGCTGCCCGTGCGTGCTCGTGCCCTCGTCGAGCAGCCGCGCCATGATCCACGCGACGCCCTCGACCTCGCGCGGCTCGTGCCGCAGGGCTGCCGGCACGGTGACCCGCACCGAGATGACGTACTGGCCGGGGACGTCGTGGACGAGCGCCCGGATGCCGTTGGGCAGGTCGACCTCGCGCGGCTCGGGGAAGGCCCACTCCCCCGGCGCCGCGACCTCCGGCCGCGCGACGACCGGCGCCGCGCCGGTGCCCGCCGGCGTGCCGGCTCCCGCCGGCGTGCTCGTGCTCTCGACCTCGCTCACGCGACCTCCTCCTGCTCCTGGGCCGCCCGGTAGACGACGGCGGCTCGACTCTGCGGCCGCAGCCACCGGTCGGCGGCTGCCTGCACCTGCTGCGGCGTCACCTCGGCCAGCCGGTCGAGGAAGGTGTTGATGAAGCCCGGGTCGTCGTGCAGGCAGGTGTAGTGCCCGATGAGGTCGGCCCGCTCGTCCTTGGCCGCGAGCGCCGACAGCCAGGCGCGCTCGGCCTGCGCGCGCACCGCCTCCATCTGCTCGGGCGTCGGCCCCTCGTCGGCAAAGGCGCTCAGCTCGGCGCACACCCGCTCCTCGAGCGCATCGGTGTCGACGCCCTCGGCGACGTCGACGACGACCAGCCCGAGCGAGACGCCGTCGACGAAGCCCATCGCCCCGACGTCGACGCTGTTGGCCACCTGCTCCTCACGCACGAGGCGCTGCTCCAGCGGCGAGAAGCTCAGCCCGCCGAGGCAGTCCAGGGCCATCGAGGCGGCGAGGAAATCGTCACGGGTGTCACCCCCTTCGGCAGGGAGCCGGAAGGCCAGGTGGATCCGGTCGTTGGGCACCTCGTCGACGACCTCCTCCCGCAGCGGCTCCGGCAGCGGCGGCAGGGGCGGGACCGGCGCCCGTCGCGGCTCGGCCCGGTGGGTGATGTGCCCGAAGTAGCGCTCGGCCAGCTCGAGCGCCCGCTCGGCGGCCACGTCACCGACGATCGTCAGGACGGTGTTGTCGGGGGCGTAGTGCCGGGCGAAGAAGTCGTGGACGTCCTGCACGGACGCGGCGTCGAGGTCCTCCATCGACCCGATCGTCGGGTGGTGGTAGGGGTGCCCCTGCGGGAAGACCGTCGCGTAGACGCGGGTCAGCGCCTGGCCGTAGGGCTGGTTGTCGTAGCGCTGGCGCTTCTCCTCCTTGACCACGTCGCGCTGGTTGTCGAGGTTGGCCTGGTTGACCGCGGCCAAGAGGTTGGCGTGCCGGTCGGCCTCGAGCCACAGCGCCAGCTCGAGCGCCCCCGAGGGGATCGTCTCGAAGTAGTTGGTCCGGTCGAACCACGTCGTGGCGTTGAGCCGACCGCCGACGCCCATGAGCGCCTGGAAGTGCTCGCCGTTGGCCACGTGCGCGCTGCCCTGGAACATCAGGTGCTCGAAGAGGTGCGCGAAGCCGGTGCGCCCGGGCTCCTCGTGACGTGATCCGACCCCGACCCACAGGTTGACCGTGACGGTCGGGGTCGTGTCGTCCGGCTGCACGACGACGCGCAGGCCGTTGGGGAGGGTGTGGTCCTCGAGGGTGAAGTCCAAGGGCATGGACGCACCCTACGACGCGCGCCCGGGAGGAGTCCCGTCAGCCGTCAGGAGGCCTCGCGCCGCTGCTCCTGCTCACCGGTGCGCGGCAGCTCGGGGAAGGCGTTCTCGCCGAGGTCCTCGATGGCCCGGCGGGCGAAGACCTGCTGCATCGTCGTCGCACGCTCGTTGCGGTTGTTGCCGACGAAGGTGATGATCCAGTTGAGCAGCGTGGAGACGCGGTTCTTGAAGCCGACCATCGCCATGAGGTGCACGGCCAGCCAGGCGAGCCAGGCGATGAAGCCGGTGAGCTTGATCTTGCCGATGCTCGCGACGGCGGAGTACTTCGAGATCGTCGCCATCGAGCCCTTGTCCTTGTAGACGAAGGGGGCCTGCGGCTCCTTGCCCTCGAGGCGCCCGAGGATCTCCTTGGCCGCGTAGCGGCCGCCCTGGATCGCCAGCTGGGCGACGCCCGGGTAGCCCTTGAGGTTGATCATGTCGCCGACGAGGAAGATCTCCGGGTGACCCTTGAGGGTCAGGTCCTCCTCGACCTGGACGCGCCCGGCGCGGTCGATCTCGGCACCGGCCTGCTCGGCGACGAGCTTGCCGAGCGGCGAGGCGGCGACACCGGCGGCCCAGACCTTGGTCATGGCCTCGATGCGCTGGGTGGAGCCGTCCTTGTACTTGACGTCGATGCCGCTGCCGTCGACGTCGGTGACCATGGCCCCGAGCTGGACCTCGACGCCGCGCTTCTCGAGGCTGGCCCGGGTCTTGCCGCCGAGGCGGTCTCCGAAGGATGGCAGCACCTGGTCGGCGCCGTCGAGCAGGATGACGCGCGCGTCGCGGGGGTTGATGCAGCGGAACTCGTGGGCGAGGGTCTTGTGCGACAGCTCGGCGATCTGGCCGGCCATCTCGACACCGGTCGGGCCGGCGCCGACGACGACGAAGGTGAGCAGCCGCTCGCGGTCCTCGGGGTCGGTCGTGGTCTCGGCCAGCTCGAAGGCGCCGAAGATGCGGCCGCGCAGCTCGAGGGCGTTGTCGATGTCCTTCATGCCCGGCGCGTAGCGGGCGAAGTGGTCGTTGCCGAAGTACGACTGTCCGGCACCGGCGGCGATGATCAGGCTGTCGTAGGGCGTGACCGTCTCCTGGCTCAGCGAGCGGGAGGTGACGGTGCGCGCCTCGATGTCGATCTCGTGGACGTCGCCGAGGATCGTGCGGACGTTCTTGTCGCGGGCGAGGATGTCGCGGGTCGCCGGAGCGATGTCGCCCTCGGAGAGGATGCCCGTGGCCACCTGGTAGAGCAGCGGCTGGAAGAGGTGGTGGCCGGTGCGCGAGATGAGGGTGACCTCGACGTCCTTGCCGCTCAGGGACTTCGCGGCGAAGAGGCCGCCGAAGCCGGATCCGATGATGACGACGCGGTGCTTGCCAGAGTTAGCGCTCACGCCTTCCATTGTGGCCCAGCCCATGGCGAAGGGAGAAATCGTGCCCCACAACCACCCCGGACCTGATAACGGGCGCCACCTCCCCCCTTCGCATGTCCTTGAGGTCGTGCGGCTCGAGCCTGCATTGCCCTACGGCAATGCAGCTCGAGGCCGCATTGCCGTAGGGCAATGCAGACCCGGAGCCTAGCCTCAGCCCGTGGACATCCAGTGGCACGACGTCTCGGGGTGGTCGGCCCCGGACCCCACCGACGCCGCCCTGCGCACCCACCTGCTCCGCTGGTCGAGGTGCGAGCTTGCGAGCCTCGAGACCACCACCGGCCGACACTGCCCCGCCTGCGGGTCCGACCGCCACGGCCGCCCGTGGGCCCGCCTGGCCGACGGCAGCCGCCCGCACGTCAGCCTGGCCCGTTGCGGCGACGTCGTGGTGACGGCGGTCGACCCCCTTCGGCCGGTTGGCGTCGACGTCGAGGAGATCGCCGCCGTCGACGCCCGCTGGGACCCCGACCTCGTGCTGCACCCGGGCGAGCGGGCGGACTCCCCCGCCGAGCGGGCAGCGATGTGGTGCCGCAAGGAGGCGATCCTCAAGGCACTGGGCACCGGCCTACGCACCCCGATGGGCCAGATCCGTTGCGCCGACTGGCCCGTCGTCGACCTCGTGGCCCCACCTGGCCTGGCCGCCGCGGCCGTCGTGCTCCCACCGACCGCCGGTCAGTCCGGCAGCGGCGGCAGCTCGACGGTGTAGAGCCAGGCCTCGAAGAGCTCGCCGAGGTCCTCGCCGGAGACCCGCTCGGCGTGCTCGACGAACATCGCCGTCGTCACGGTGCCGAACTGGTGCTCCTCGCACCAGGTGCGCAGCACCTCGAAGAAGCGGGCGTCGCCGATCCGCCGCCGCAGCGCGTGCAGGGTGAGCGCGCCCCGCTTGTAGACCCGGTCGTCGAACATCAGGTCCGGCCCGGGGTCGCCGAGGAGCAGCTCGTCGCCGTCGTCGGTGCGCACCCGCTCGTGGTGCACCTCGGCCCGCTCGCCCACGGTCATCAGGCCGATCCGCTCCGACCACAGCCACTCGGAGTAGCAGGCGAAGCCCTCGTGCAGCCAGATGTCGCGCCAGTGCCCGAGAGTGACCGAGTTGCCCCACCACTGGTGGCTCAGCTCGTGGGCGACGAGCCGGATGCACTCCCAGTCGTCACGCATGAAGTTGCGCCCGAAGGTCGACAGGCCCTGCGACTCCAGCGGGATCTCGAGGTCGTCGTCAGTGATCACGGCGGTGTACGACGCGAAGGGGTAGTCGCCGAAGGTCTCCGCGAAGAAGCCGAGCATCTGCGGCTGCATCCCGAAGGCCGCCTCGAAGCCCGCCTGCGGCCGCGACGCCGGCGCGACGACCCGCACGGGGACGGGCGCGCCGGGCTGGTCGATGACCTCGTAGCGGCCGATCTGCACGGTCGCCAGGTAGGTCGTCATCGGGTCGTCCTGGGCATAGGTCCACGTCGTGGAGCTGCCCCGGGTCGTGCGGTCGACGAGCTCGCCGGCGACGGCCACGTGGTAGTCGCGGTCGGTCGTGAGGGCGATCCGGTAGGTCGCCTTGTCGTCGGGCCGGTCGTTGCACGGGAACCACGAGGGCGCGCCGTGCGGCTGGGCGGCGACGATGACCCCGTCGCTCAGCTCCTCCCAGCCGGCCTGTCCGTGCCGGCGGCTGCGCACCTGCTTGGGCGTGCCGGCGTAGCGCACCCGCACCTCGACGCTCTCACCCTCGGGGACGGTGCGCCCGAGGGTCACCGCCAGACGGTCACCGCGGTGCGAGTAGCGCGCGCTCGTCCCGTCGACGTGGACGCGAGCGACCTTGAGTGCGTGCAGGTCCAGCTCGAGCCGGCTGATCGGCGCGAGCGCGCGGCAGCGCAGCGTCGCCTCACCGGAGAGCCGGTTGCCGGCGACCTTGTAGTCGAGCTCCAGGTCGTAGTGCTCGACGCTGAAGGACGCGTCGCCGTGGCCGGGGACGTAGTCGTCGGTGCCCGCGTGCTGCTGCCTCACTGCTCCTCTTCCTCCCACGGACCGATCGGGTTGCCGATCCAGCGTGTGCGTGACGGTACGCCCTCGCCGCGCATGACGAGGGACGCGGGTCCGACGGTCGCGTCACGGCCGACACTGGACGAAGGGAGGATGACGCTGTTGGGCCCGAGGGTCGCACCTGCCTCGAGGACGACCTTGTCCATCTGCAGGACCCGGTCGTGGAAGAGGTGGGTCTGGACGACGCAGCCGTGGTTGACCGTCGAGCCGTCGCCGAGCTCGACGAGGTCGCTCTCGGGGAGCCAGTAGGTGTCGCACCAGACGCCCTCGCCGACCTTGCTGCCCATGAGCCGTAGCCAGGCGTTGAGCGCCGGCGTCCCGGTGGTGATCCGGGCGAACCAGGGGGCGGCGAGCATCTCGGTGAAGGTGTCGGCGAGCTCGTTGCGCCAGACGAAGGAGGTCCACAGCTCGTGGTCCCCGGCACGGTGGCGGCCGACGAGCAGCCACTTGGCGACGAGGGTGACGCCGGCGGCGAGGTGACCGGCGACGAGCAGGACCGGGCCGGCGAGCAGCACGGCGACCCACACCGACCTGTCGAGGAGCGCCAGCAGGGTCACGCCGACACCGACGTGCAGCGCGACGCTGCAGACGAGGGGTACGACGCGGCAGAGCTCGACGACCGACCGCAGGACCTTGAGCCGGGTCGGCGGGTCGTAGGTGCGGCTCGCGTCCTGCTCGTCGGCGGTGCGCCGCAGCTTGCGCGGGGGCGAGCCGATGTACGAGGCGCCCGCCTTGGCCTTGGTCCGCTGCGGCGCCGCCGAGAGGACGGCGACGAGCGAGCGCTTGGGCACCCGGCGTCCGGGAGCGAGCATGCCGGAGTTGCCGACGAAGGCCCGCTTGCCGACCTTGACCCGCTCGACGCGCACCCAGCCGCCACCGAGCTCGTAGGAGCCGATGAGCGTGTCGTCGGCGAGGAAGGCGTGGTTGCCGACCCTCACGAGCTTGGGCACGAGCAGCACCGTCGAGGCCTCGACGCCCTCGCCGACGCGGGCGCCGAGCAGCCGCAGCCAGGTCGGGGTCAGGGCGCTGGAGTAGATCGGGAAGAGCCACTCGCGCGCCTCGTCGAGCAGGCGCACCGTGTAGATGATCGCCAGCCCCTGCAAGGAGCGCACAGGGAAGTGACCGGGCTCGATCCGGCTGCCGAGCAGCCGGGTGAGACCGAGGACGAGCAGGGCGAGCGCGATGAACCCGACGACGGCGGCCAGCGGCAGCCACGGCAGCGCGGCGCGCACCGCCTCGCCGAGCGAGTCGGCCCCCGAAGCGGCCGGCCACAGGACGAGGCCGCCGACGAGCGTGGCCACACCGGGAAGGCTCGCGACGAGCGGGGCGATCAGCCCCATGCCGACGAGCCAGCGGCGCGGGGCCGGTGCGTCCTCGCGCGACCACGGGCCACGAGCCGGGGCCTGCCGCTCGGCCGGCGAGCCGGACCAGAACTCCCCCGCCGTCACGCTGCCGAGGACGTGCGAGCCGGGGGCGACCTCGGCGGCGCGGCCGACGACAGCGCCCGGCGAGAGGGTGCTGCGGGCACCGATGCGGGCGTGCTCGCCGACGGTGATCGGACCGACGTGCACGCGGTCACCGTCGATCCAGTAGCCGACGAGGTCGACCTCGGGCTCGATGGCCGCTCCCGCGCCGACGTCGAGCCAGCCGGTGACCGGCGGCAGGGCGTGCAGGTCGACGCCCTCACCGATCCTCGCGCCGAGCAGCCTTGCATACCAGCGGAACCAGACCGCCCCGGACAGGGCCGCCGCCGCGAGCTCGTCCTGGGTGCGGGCAGCGAGCCAGAGCCGCAGGTGCACCTTGCCGCCGCGCGGGTGCGAGCCGGGGGTCACCCCGCGCAGGACGAGCCGGGCCAGGCCGGCCGCGAGCACCATGCGGCCGGGGCCGGTGAGGAAGAGGGCCGCCATCGGCACGACGAGCCAGAGCGGGAAGCTCGGCAGCCACGGCAGCGCGAGGTGGCCGATGGTCGAGCCGAGCACGAGCCAGGCGAGCCACCGCATGCCGGCGAGCGCGCGAAGGGGGATCATCCCGACGAGCTGCGCCACCTGGGTCTTCGTGCGGATCGGGCGCACCTTGCGGTTGGTGCGCACCATCGTCGAGGCGGCGGCCGCCTCGTCGAGCCACGCAGCGAGGTCGCCGAGGGTCGGGTGGGCGTAGAGGTCGCCGACCGTCGTCTCGGGGGTGCGCTCACGCAGCCGGCTGACCACCTGGGCAGCGGTGAGCGAGCCGCCCCCGAGGTCGAAGAAGTCGTCCGCCGGGTCGCTCACGTCGGCCCCGATGACCTCGGCCCAGATGCCGGCGACCCACTGCGCGGTCTCGCCGAGCTCTCCCTTCGCCGGGGTGTCGGTGGTGGGCAGGGGCCACAAGAGGGCGTCGCGGTCGACCTTGCCGGAGGTGCGGGTGGGCAGCTCGTCGACGACGGCCAGGCGCGGGACGAGGGCCGCGGGCATCCGCTCGCGCAGCAGGTCGCGGGCGTGCGGCGCATCGAAGCTCGCGTCGGTCGTCAGGTAGCCGACGAGCAGCTTGTTGCCCGCGGCGGTCGAGCGCACGGCGGCCGCGGCGGAGACCACGCCGGGCAGCCGCAGCAGCTGCTCGTCGATCTCGCCAAGTTCGATGCGTCGTCCGCCGAGCTTGATCTGGTCGTCGGCGCGACCGGCGAAGACGAGACCGGCCGGGTCGTTGCGCACGACGTCGCCGGAGCGGTAGGCGCGCTCCCAGCCGAGGGTGGGCATGGGCGCGTACTTCTCCGCGTCCTTGGCCGGGTCGAGGTAGCGGGCCAGACCGACCCCGCCGATGATCAGCTCGCCCGACTCGCCCTCGGCGACCGGGTGGCCCGCGCCGTCGACGACCGCGAGGTCCCAGCCGTCGAGGGGCAGCCCGATGCGCACCGCGTCGGTGCCGTCGAGCATGGCGCCGCAGGCGACGACGGTGGCCTCGGTGGGGCCGTAGGTGTTCCACACCTCGCGCCCCTCGCGCTGCAGCCGGGAGGCGAGCTCCGGCGGGCAGGCCTCGCCGCCCATGATGAGCAGCCGGACCCGCTCCAGCGAGCTCGGCGGCCACAGTGCGACGAGGGTGGGCACGGTCGAGACGATGGTGATCTCGTTGGCGACGAGCCAGGGCCCGACGTCGACCCCGGAGCGCACGAGCGAGCGCGGCGCGGGCACGAGGCAGCCGCCGTAGGCCCAGGCGAGCCACATCTCCTCACAGCTGGCGTCGAAGGCCACCGACAGACCGGCCATGACCCGGTCCCCCGGCCCGATCGGGTCGTCGACGAGGAACATCCGCGACTCGGCGTCGACGAAGGCGGCGGCATTGCGGTGGGTGACGGCCACCCCCTTCGGCTTGCCGGTGGACCCGGAGGTGAAGATCACCCAGGCGTCGTCGTCGGTCCCTGGCGGCGCGGGCTCGATCGGCGAGCGCCCCTGTCCCACAGCGGTGGTCGTGACCACGAGATCGTTGCCGATGATCGCGGCGGCCGCCGACTCCTCGAAGACCACCCGGGCCCGCTCGTCAGGGTCGTCGGCGTCGACGGGCACGTAGGCGGCGCCCGCGAGTATCGTGCCGATGATCGCGACGTAGAGGTCGGTCGAGCCGGAGCGGATGCGCACCCCGACCTTGTCCCCCGGCCCGATGCCCAGCTCCGCGAGCGACTCGGCGAGCGCCGTCGCGGCCTCGGCCAGCTCGGCATAGGTGAGCATCTCCTGGCCGCTGTCGACGGCCGGCGCGTCGGGGTGTTCCGCGACGACGCCCATGAAGATGTCGACGAGCGTGCGGGGCGCGGGCGCGCGGTCACTCGCGAGGAGCGAAGGGAGCAGGGCCGGTGGCGTGGTCACGGCGAGAAGGATCCCCCACGAAGGTGAACGTTCGGCGCACCGTGTCCGGCACGCCCCGCCGCCCGCGGCCGTCTCGAAGGGACCCGGACATGCGAGAGGCCCTCGACCTGCTGGTCGAGGGCCTCTCGGAGTGGTAGCGGGGGCGGGATTTGAACCCGCGACCTCCGGGTTATGAGCCCGGCGAGCTACCGAACTGCTCCACCCCGCGTCGGTGTCTTGCGAGATGAAACTCTACGTGAACGAACGGGGCAGACCAAATCAGCCCTCGTCGAGGGTCGCCGACCCGCCTCCCGGCTGGGCCTCCGCGGCGTCCTCGAGGTGCTTGCGCAGCTCCTTCTGGGCCTTGTCGTAGGCCGCGAAGTCACCCTTCTTGAGCGCGTCCTGGCCCTCCTTGTAGGCCTGCTCCATCCCCGAGATCGCCGCACGCAGCTTCTTCTCGTCGGCCGTGAGGTTCTTCGGCTCGGTCGGCTCCTTCGGTTCCTCGGCCGGCTCGTCACCGCCGGCGTCTCCCCCTTCGCCCACGCCGGCGTCGCCGCCGAAGAGCTCGTCGAGGGCACCGTCGAGGCTCTGGCCCCAAGCGACCCGACCGGCGAAGGTCGCCACGACGATCCGCAGCTGCGGATAGCTCGTGCCCGACGCCGAGGAGATGTAGATCGGCTCGACGTGCAGGAAGCCCTCGCCGACGGGCAGCGCGAGCTGGTTGCCGAAGTGCACCTGCGACTCGCCGCGGTTGGCGTTGTTGAGGTAGTCGGTGAGCGTCTGCGTGCCCGAGCCGGTGGTCGACGTGGACGAGACGATGTTGTTCTGCACCTGGCCGACGCCGGGGACGGTCGTGTCGCGTGGCACCGACAGCAGGCGAAGCTGCCCGTAGCCGGCCGCCGGTTTGCCCGCTGCCGAGCCGGCATCACCGTCGGCCGACAGGTAACCGGCCATGACATTGCGGGTGCCGCGCGGGATGTAGGTCGAGGTGAGCGACCACACCGGCTGGCGCTGGTCGGGCATCGCGAGCGAGAGGAAGTAGGGCGGCTGGGCCACCCCGTCGTCGCCGCGCGAGGGGTCCTCGGGCACCCGCCAGCGGTCCTGGCCGGCGCGGAAGTCGCTCGCCGCGGTCACGTGGTAGTCGGCGAGCACGGCGCGCTGCATGCGGAAGATGTCCTCCGGGTAGCGCAGGTGCGACATCAGCTCGCCGCTGATCGACTCGGTCGACTTCAGCAGCCCGGGGAAGGCCTTGTCCCAGGCGTCGACGATCGGGTCGTCCTCGTCCCACTTGTAGAGCCGGACGGTGCCGTCGTAGGCGTCGACGGTCGCCTTGACGGAGTTGCGCATGTAGTTGATCCGGTCGCCGACGAGCGAGCTGCTGCGCTGGGTCTGGACCGAGGAGACCTGCCCCGACTGCACGCCCGAGATGGAGAAGGCCGTGCTGTAGGGGTAGTCGTTGGAGGTCGTGTAGCCGTCGACGACCCACTGGATGCGCCCGTCGACGATCGTCGGGTAGACGTCGTCGTCGAGGGTCAGCCACGGGGCGACGCGCTTGACCCGCTCCTTGGGCGTGCGGTGCTCGAGCAGCCGCGAGTCGCTGCCGACGGCATCGGAGAGGATGAACTTCACGTCGCGCTTGGTGATCGCGTAGGCGGCCTGCCGGGCGAGCGAGCCGATGCCGACGCCGCCCTTGCCCTGATAGGTGTAGCGTGACTCCTCGCCGCCGGTCGGCCGGTCGACCTCGCGCGGGGTCGAGGTGTCGCCCTGACCGACGATGGAGAAGTGCTGCATCTCCTCGCCGAAGTAGATCCGCGGCTCGTACTCGCCGAACTCGCTCGTCGGGCTGAGCCACTCGGGGTCGCCGCCGCGTGACTGCGCCCCGCGGGCCATGACGAGGCCGTAGCCGTGGGTGTAGACGGTGTGGTCGTTGACCCAGTCGCGCCGGTCGGAGGGCACCTTGTCGAGGTCGAGCTCGCGGGCGCCGACGACGACGTCGACCATGTCGCCGTCGATCTCGTAGCGGTCGACGTCGAGGTCGTCCTGGAAGGTGTAGTAGGGCTGCTGGGCCTGCAGCTCCTGGTAGGTGGGGCTGACGACCGCCGGGTCGAGCAGGCGGATGCCGGGGATGGAGTCGGCGTCCTCGCGCAGCTGGCCGGACGAGACGTCGGAGACCGCGTCGTAGGAGGAGGTCTTGACGTCGGTGACGCCGTAGGCGTCGCGGGTGGCGTCGATGTTGCGCTGGAGGTAGGGCTCCTCGAGCGAGTTGCGCGAGGGCGAGACCTTGTAGGTCTCGACGAGCGCCGGGTAGATCGAGCCGACGACGACCGACAGCACGACGAGGGTGCCGACGGCGATGACCGGCAGGCGCCACGAGCGCGAGCGCACCGAGGCGAGGAAGAGCCCGGCGCACATGGCCGCGGCGACGGCGAGGATGTACTTGGTCGGGACGATGGCGTGCGCGCCGGTGTACCCGACGCCGGTGAGGACCTCGCCCTCGCGCGTCGTCAGGCCGTGGGCGTCGAGGATGTAGCTCCACGCCCGCAGCAGCGCCAGCACGGCGGCGATGATCGCCAGGTGGAGGAAGGCCGCGCGGGTGGACCGGCCGCGGCCGGGCGGGACGATGCCGCCGTAGACGTAGTGGGTGAAGAGCGAGGCGAGCAGCGTCGCGATGGCCACGACGGTGAGGAAGCCGACGACGAAGCTCCACCACGGCAGCGAGAAGAGGTAGTAGCCGATGTCGCGGCCGAACTCGGGGTCGGTGGTGCCGGTCGAGCTGCCGTTGCGCCACAGCTTCCAGGTCTGCCACTGGGCGGCGGCGGCCAGTCCGCCGAGGATCCCCAGGACCGAAGGGAGGGCGATGGCCGTCGTGCGGCGGAAGGGTTCGATGGCGCTGCGGTACTGCGCGAGCGCGTGCTCACCGGCCGTCATCGGCACGGAGAGCGGCCGAGTGCGGTGGGCGAGCCACAGGCTCACCGCGATCGGGACCGCCGTGACGAGCCCGCCGACGACGAAGAGGAAGACCTGGGTGCGCAGCCGCGACCACCACATGCCGGAGTAGCCCAGGGACTGGAACCACAGCGACTCGGTCCACAGCGAGGCTGCGAGCGTCACCAGCACGATGACGGCTGCGATCGCCAGCAGCACCTTGGTCAGGCGTGACCGCGGCACGCGTGTGGAAGGGGGGTCCTCGCCTCGGGGCGGCGGCGCGCCCCCTTCGTCCGGCCAACTCGCGCTGCTCATGGTGAGGCCACCGTACCCAGCCCGCCTGAGCGGCCGTAGGGCAGCATGGTCTTCGTGCCCGACTCGTCACCAGACCCCACCCCCACCACCGAGCCGCTCGCGGTCGCCGCCCTCGAGACCGAGCGCCACGTCGCCGCCTCCGGGTGGGACCAGAACCCCCGCGTCTTCGCCCTCGTCGACACCGCAGCGCTCGCCGCGGCCGAGCCCCAGCTGGCCGCCTCGCTCACCGGCGACGCCGACCGCGCACCGGGCGCGCTCACCGCGATCGAGCAGGAGGACCTGCCGCGCACGGCCAAGCTCGAGTCGCTGCTCGGCCGGATGGCCTGGCCCGAGACCGTCGACGGGGTCGCCCTCGCCGTCGAGCGCATCGTCGTCCCGCCCGGCGCCGAGCGTGACCTGCCCGAGGACCCCGACGCCGCCGTCGATGCCCTCGCGGCGCACCCGCAGCGCGAGGACGTGCGGCTGCTCGTCGCGGTGCACCGTGACGGTCGGGCGGTGTGCCTGCTGCGCCAGCGGGCCAACGACCGCGACGACCGGGTGGCCACCGGCGAGGACATCGCCCCCGGCCTCGTCCACGCCCTGCGGGCGACGCTCGAGGACTGAGCCCTCCCCCTTCGCCCGCGGCCTCGGGGACATCAGGCGCGGTCGGCGGTCAGGAGGCGCGGGCCACGACCTGCTCGCACGTCTGCAGGTCGCCGGTCTCGCCGTCGGCGATGGCCTCGACGGTCTCGGTCGCCTCGTCGAAGTCGCCCACCGCCGCCACGCGCAGACCGTCGGGGACGTGCCCCACGACCTCGTCGCAATTGCTCTCGGGCGCCAGGAACCACTGCGCCCCACCGGCCTTGGCGCCGACGAGCTTTTGCTGGATGCCGCCGATCGGGCCGACGGTGCCGGCGTCGTCGATCGTGCCGGTGCCGGCGATCTGCTCGCCGCCGGTCAGCGGCCCCGGCGTGATCCGGTCGTGGACGGCGAGGGCGAACATCATGCCCGCGCTCGGGCCGCCGACGTCCCCGGCGTCGATCCGCACCTCGTAGGGGTAGTCGTACTTCGGCTCGAGGGCGATGCCGATGCCGGCCCGGCCGCCGCCGAGGTCGGTCGTCTTGATCTCGACCTCACGCTCGCGCCCCTTGCGCTCGACGGTCAGACGGACCGTGTCCCCGGGCGTGCGGTCGGAGATGGCGCTCACGATGTCGGCGACGTGCTCGGTGCGCTTGCCGTCGACCTCGAGCACCTCGTCCTCGAGCGCGAGACGCCCGTCGGCCGGCAGGTCCTCGGCGATCGTCGCGACGAGGTTGACCTGCGGCACCTTCACACCCGTGCTGCGCAGGCCGACCGCGATCGAGTTCTTCTGCGCGCCCTGCATCTGGGCGGTGTTCATCTCGCGGACCTCCTCGTCGGTGGTGTCCGCGGGGAAGACCTCCTCCTCGGGCAGCACCCGGGAGTCGCCGTCGAGGTGCCCGGCGACCCACTCCCAGACGTTGATGTGCCGCTCCGGTCCGCCGAGCACCCGCACGGTCGTGAAGTACAGGGCGCCGTCGGTCGGGTAGCTCTTGGTGCCCTTGACCCGCACGAGGTCGGTGCCGTCGTCGAGGGCGCCGAGGGTGTCGGTGACCGGCCCGGGCTTCTCGACCGCATAGGGGACCTTGATGAAGGTGCCGGCGAGGACGACGACGAGAAGCACGAAGGAGATCGCGAGGATCCACCGGGCGATGCGCTCGCTGCGCGGGATGGCAGACACCGGCTGGGTCACAGGGCCTCCTGACCCGGGTGGGAACCATCCGGGGCCGCTCGTGGTTGGGTTGAAGGACAGCACATCCTCTCAGGAAGAGAAGAGACGTCGACGTGAGCAACGACCCCAGCACCCCGTCCGGTTCCCCCGGGGACGACGGTCTGCCCCCGGAGATCGCGCGGATCTTCCGCGACCTCAACGGCGGCCGTGACCTGCCGCCCCAGGTCGTCGAGCAGCTCAAGGCGATGGGCATCGCCGATGCCGACCCCGGCCAGGTGGCCGCCATGACCTCCCAGATCAAGTCGATGTTCACCCCCGGTGCCATGACGAAGGGGGTCGACGTCGCCTCCGCGACGACCGCCGCCCGCGAGGCCGCCGAGGACGAGGACCACGAGATGGGCGAGCGCGAGCGGGGCCTGGCCGAGCAGGCCGCCCACGTCGCGTCGATGTGGCTCGACCGGGTGACCGATCTCGAGGCCCCGGGGCTCACCGGTGCCGCGCTCTCGCGCAGCGAGTGGATCGAGGAGACGATGCCGGTCTGGGCCTCGCTCGTCGACCCGGTCGCCGACGGCCTGTCCGCCGCGATCCGCGACTCCTTCACCTCGCGGCTCCAGGGGCCCGACGCACCCGACCTGCAGGCCCTCGGTCTGCCGGCCGGCATGGACCTGTCGATGCTCACGCAACAGCTGGCCCCCTTCGTCGACACGATGGCGTCCTCGCTCATCACGGGCCAGACCGCCGAGGCCGTGGGCGCGCTCTCCTCCGACACGCTCACCGCCACCGAGGCCGGGGTGCCGCTGCTCAGCGGTCGGGTGGGGCTGCTGCCGGGCAATGTCGCGGCCTTCGCCGAGGGGCTCGACGTCCCGCTCGACGAGGTGTGGCTGCACCTGGCGGCGCGCGAGGCCGCGCGCACCCGCCTCTTCACCGCCGTCCCGTGGATCGGCCCGCAGATCCTCGCCGCGATCCAGTCCTACGCCCGCGGCATGGCCATCGACACCGACGCCATCGACGCGGCGGTGCGCGAGGTCGACCCGAGCGACCCGTCGGCGATCCAGGAGGCCCTCACCGGCGGCTTCCTCAACCCGACGCCGACGGCGGCCCAGCGCGCCGCGCTCGCCCAGCTCGAGACCTGGCTGGCGCTCGTCGAGGGGTGGGTCGACCACGTCGCGGCCAGTGCCACCGCCGACCACCTGCCGCACACCGCGGCGATGACCGAGACGATCCGGCGCCGGCGGGCGACCGGTGGGCCGGCCGAGCGGACCTTCTCCGGGCTCGTCGGCCTCGAGCTGCGGCCACGACGGCTGCGCGATGCCGCCAACCTCTTCGCCGCGCTCGAGGAGCGGGTCGGGGCGAGCGGTCGCGACGGTGTGTGGGCGCACCCCGACGTGGCGCCGACCGCCGGCGACCTCGACGACGTCCTCGGCTTCGTCGAGCGCACCGCGGCCGGCGAGGGCAGTGGCGAGCGCAGCGACCTCGACGACGTCCTCGAGTCGATCCTGCGTGAGGCCGACGAAGGCGGCTCTGCCGCAGGCGGATCCGACTCCTCCCCCGGCGACCGGTGAGCACGCACGCCCACCTCGACGCCGACCTGCACGAGCTGCTGACCGGCTGGTCCGCGCCCTCGTCCGAGCAGGAGCGGCTGCGCCTGGACTACCTCGCGCACCTCGCCGCGCACGAGGACGCGAGCGCCAAGGCGGGCCCGCCCGCGCACTTCACCGCGTCGTGCCTCGTCGTCGACGAGCCCCGCGAGCGGGTGCTGCTCACCCTGCACCGCAAGGTCGGCCGGTGGCTGCAGTTCGGCGGGCACATCGAGGCGAGCGACCCCAGCATCGCCGCGGCGGCCCGGCGCGAGGCGATCGAGGAGTCCGGGCTGCCCGCCGGCTCCCTGCGGTTGCTGCCCGAGCTCGCCCAGCTCGACCGGCACGCGCTCGGGTCGGGCTTCACCCGCTGCACCGAGCACCTCGACCTGCGGTGGGTCGCCGTCGCCACGGCCGGCGCCGAGCCGGTCGTCTCCCCGGAGTCGATCGACGTCGCGTGGTGGCCGGTCGCCGCCCTCCCCCAGGACGCCGACGCCTCCATCCGCGCCCTCGTCTCTGCATTGCCGTAGGGCAATGCGGCCTCCTGCCCCTTCGTCTCTGCATTGCCGTAGGGCAATGCGGGCTCCTGCCCCCTCCGGACTGCATTGCCGTAGGGCAATGCAGCCTCCTGGGCGGGGCCTGTGGATGACGCGGGAGGCGGGGCGGCGATCTCCGGCAGAGTGGGCGGACCACCAGCCGCCCACCCGAAGCAGCCGCCATGCCCCACCCACCGCACGACCCGGCGCCCGCCACGCGCCGTCCGGACCTCGACCGCCCGCCGCGCGAAGCGCCTCCCGGCCCCCTGCGCCGGGCGCGGCTGCACCCCCTTCGTCGTCCTGACGGCAGCGTCCAGCTGGGCACCGGCCCACGGGCCACCCGTCTGCTCGGGCTGAGTGACGACGAGCTGCGGTGGCTCGCGACCCTCGACCCCGGGCGGGCGCTCACCGAGGCCGTGACGACGGCGGCACTCGAAGGCATCGAGCCGACCCGCGCCGCCGACGTCCTCGACCGGCTCGTCTCGCTCGGCCACATCGCTCCCGTCGACACCGCCCGGCCGCCGCGGGTCGCCGTCGTCGGGGCCGGCGCGCTACCGGCCCTGCTCACCGACGTGCTCCGGCAGGGCGAACAGGTCGACGTCACCCGGGTCCGCCCGGGAGACGCGACGAGCGTGGACCTGGCCGTCGTCGTCAGCCCGGCACCGGCCGATCCCGCGGCCGTCCACCCGTGGCTGGCGGCGCGGACACCCGTCCTGCCGCTGTGGTGCCAGGCCGAGCACGCGAGCATCGGCCCCGTCATCACGCCCGAGGGCCGGCCCTGCCTGCACTGCCTCGACCTGACCCGGGTCGGTGTCGACCCCGACTGGCCCTACCTGCGGGCCCAGCTCGTGCGGCCGCGCGTCGCAGGCCCCGAGCCGGCCGATGCCTCGCCCGCGGTGCGTCTGCTCGCTGCCGGGCTGACGACGGCGCTCGTCCTCGACCACCTCGCGGGGAGGGTGACGACGCCGGAGTGGTCCTTCGAGGTGGCCACCCCGGGCCCCACGCTCGAGCGGCATCGCTGGCCCGCCCACCCCGGCTGTCCGGAGTGCGGTGACCGCCTCCTCCGCGCCACGACCGACACCACGACCGAAGGGGGGTCCACCCCGGTCTCAGGGTGGGACGACACAATGGCCGGGTGAACCAGATCCCACGCCGTGCCGCCGGCCGAGCCGCGCGGCTGGCCGCCGTCCCGATCGGCCACGCCGGGCGCAGCGCGGCGCGGTGTGGGTCGACGGCTCACCGGCACGCCCGCAGACGTCGTCACCGAGGAGATCCAGCGCCGCACGGCCGAGCAGCTCTTCGCCGTCCTCGGCTCGCTCAAGGGCGGCGCGATGAAGGTCGGGCAGGCCCTGTCAGTCCTCGAGGCGGCGATGCCCGAGGAGATGGTCGAGCCCTACCGCGAGATGCTCGTGCGACTGCAGGACGCCGCTCCCCCCGATGTCGACCGAGCAGGTCCACGAGGTGCTGCGCCGCGACCTCGGGCCCCGGTGGCGCGAGCAGGTCGACATCGAGGACGCGCCCGTCGCCGCGGCGTCGATCGGGCAGGTGCACCGGGGCATGGCCGCCGACGGGCGCGAGGTCGCGGTCAAGGTGCAGTACCCCGGTGCCGACACGGCGCTTCGCTCGGACCTGCAGCAGATCGCCCGACTGGCGCGGGTCGCGACGACCTGGATGCCCGGCGTCGACATCAAGCCGGTGACCGAGGAACTGCTCGCCGCGGCCGATGAGGAGCTCGACTACGCCCTCGAGGCGGCCAACCAGCGCGCCTTCGCCGAGGCCTTCCGCGACGACCCGCACGTCGCCGTCCCCGACGTCGTCCTGCACACGCGGCACGTCATCGTCGGCGAGTGGCTCGCCGGCGCCCCACTCAGCCAGGTCATCCGAGAGGCCGACCAGGACGTGCGCGACCGGGTCGGCCAGCTCTACCTCGAGTTCCTCCTCGACGGCCCCGGGCGGGCCGGGCTGCTCCATGCCGATCCGCACCCGGGCAACTTCCGACTCACGCCCGACGGGCGCCTCGGCGTCATCGACTACGGCGCGGTGGCCCGGCTGCCCCATGGCATCCCGCCGGTCGTCGGGCGCCTCGTGCGCCGGGCCCTGGCCGACGACGCCCAGGGGGTCGTCGACGGGCTGCGCGCCGAGGGCTTCATCCTCCCCGGGATCGAGGTCGACGCCGACGAGGTGCTCGCCTACCTGCTCCCCTTCGTCGAGCCGCTGCGCGAGCCCGAGCACGCCTTCACCCGCGAGTGGCTGCGCGCTGCCGCGCGCGGTGTCACCGACCTGCGAGCGCCGGAGTTCGCCACGGGGCTGCGGATGAACATGCCGCGCGAGTACGCGATGATCCACCGCGTCTTCGTCGGCGCGACCGGCGTGCTGTGCCAGCTCGGCGCGACGATTCCGGCCCGCGGATCGATGGAGCGCCTGCTGCCGGGCTTCGCCGAGGGTTAGCCCTTCGCGGCCTTCGCCTTGGCCTTCGCGGCCTTCTTGTAGTCGCGGACCTCCTGCAGCGAGGTCTCGTCGGTGACGTCGGCGACCGAGCGGCGCGACCCGTCCTCGGCGTAGGGGCCGATCGCCTCGCGCCAGCCAGCCGGTCGTACACCGAGCTGCTTGCCCAGGAGCGCGGCGAAGATGCGCGCCTTCTGGTCGCCGAAGCCGGGCAGGGCCTTCAGCCGCCCCACGATCTCGGCCGGGTCGTCGGTCGTGGTCCAGATGCGCGTGACGTCGCCGTCGTACTCGTCGCGGACGACCTCGGCGACGGCCTGGATGCGCCCGGCCATCGAACGGCCGTAGCGGTGCACGGCAGGCGGGGTGGCGCACAGGTCGGCGAGCTCCTCCGGGTCCGCCGCCGCGAGCTTCGCCGGGTCGAGCGAGCCGAAGCGCTCCTTGACCTTGGCCGGGCCGGCGAAGGCGCGCTCCATCGGGAACTGCTGGTCGAGCAGCATCCCGAGCAGCAGGGCGAAGGGGTCGGAGGAGAGCAGCTCGTCGGCGGTCTCGTCCTGGGCGATGCGCAGCGTGGTGACCATGTGCACCAGAGTGCCACGCTCCTCCCTTCGCCCTCCCCACCAACGACAACAGGCCCCACCCGGGGCATCGGGTGGGGCCTGTCGGCCTCTCGGGCGGGGTCGTGATCTACGCCGCCGGTGATCGCGCTCATCGGAAGCTCAGGTGAGCGGGTCGAGGGTCCTGCCGGCGGGCGAGCAGCTCACGCCGCTCGACCTCGGGGACGTAGGCCAAGGGCCGGTCCGTGGTCCGCAGCCGGGGCATCTTGGGGAACTTCATCATGTCGGTGCCTCCTCTCGTGATCTCGATCAGGCGGGGATGGGGTGCTTGCGGGGGCGGCCACGCGGCCGCTTGCGGGGGATGACGCGTCCGGAGTCGAAGAGCTCTCCGCCCCAGACGCCCCAGGGCTCGCGGCGCTCGAGGGCGCCGTCGAGGCACATCTGCTGGAAGGGGCAGGACTGGCACAGGGCCTTGGCGTACTCGACGCCCGCGGGCGTCTCGGCGAACCAGATCTCCGGCTCCTCGGCCTGGCACGGCGTCAGTCGCTGTATCGGTGGGTGGGTCGTGGTCGTCACGTCGGGTTCTCCTGGTGGCGTGTGATGCGTGGTGTGGCGGGTGCTTGTGGCGGTGCCGGGACACGACGAAGGCCGCGGTTCCCGGGTGTCGGGATGCCGCGGCCTGTAGAGGAGGACCTGTGAGTCCGTCTCCTAGACGGGAGGTCCTGCAGGGCGCGGGTCCACGACGAAGGGGGTCTTCGGCTCAGCGGCCAGGGTGCGGCCGCGGTCGGTGAAGACGCCGGTGGCGCCGCCGATGCAGAGATCGGCGGACGGCACGAGGGCAGCCCAAGACTCCGGGATGAGGTTCATCGTGATGTTGTCCATGGGTCCTGCCCTCCTCTCGTCGACGCGCTCTCGGATCACACGCGTGGGTATGTCCGACTGACAACGTCCAACCTAGAGCACACCCGCCGGGTGCGCCACCGAATTAATCGCGGATCAGTCCTCGGGCTCCCCGACGGCCGCCTCGGCGACCTCGTCGGGGTCGGCTCCGCCGACGACGGCGAGCACCTGGTCGGCGTAGAGCGAGAGCTTGCGCGGACCGACACCGCTGATCGCCGACAGGTCCCGCTGGTGGGCCGGCTCGGCCTCGGCGATCGCCTCGAGGGTGGCATCGGTGAAGACGACGAAGGCGGGCACGGACGCCGCCCGGGACACCGCGAGCCGCCAGGCGCGCAGCCGCTCGAAGGTCGCCTCGTCGTAGGTGGGCGGGCAGTCGGGGCATCGGCCGGAGGCCCGCTCGGTTGCCGTGCTCAGCTCGGTGCCGCACACCTTGCACACCTTGGGCCGGGAGGGCTTCAGGGGGCCGGAGCCGCGAGCAGCCTTGGCGCGCTTGGGCGTCGAGCGTGCGCCCTCGCCGAGGATCGAGCTCGCCTGGTCGAGGAAGCGGCTGACCCGGCGGGTGCCGCGGGCCCCGGGCGTGCGAGCGCGCGCCCACGACAGGTGGAGCACCTCGCGCGCGCGGGTCACCCCGACGTACATGAGCCGCCGCTCCTCCTCGATCTCCTCCGGCCCCTCGGCCATCATGATCGGCAGCAGCCCGTCGGAGCAGCCGGCGAGGAAGACGACGTCCCACTCCAGGCCCTTGGCCGCGTGGAGGGAGGCGAGGGTCACGCCCTCGACGTCGGGGGCGTGCTGGGCGGCGATCCGCTCGTCGAGGTCGCGGACGAGATCGGGCAGCCGCGCGTCGGGCGTGGTCGAGGACAGTCGGCCGGCGAGGTCGACGAGCGCCTTGAGCGACTCCCACCGGGCCCGCACCGCACCGGAGCTCGACGGTGGGTCCTCGTGCCAGCCCATGCCACCGAGCACGTCACCGACGAAGGCCGGCAGCGGCTTGCTCCCGTCGTCGGTGCGGGCGGCGCCGCGCAGCAGGAGCACCGCCTCGCGGACCTCCTTGCGGGAGAAGAAGCGCTCGCCCCCGCGCACGAGATAGGGCACGTCGGCGTCGGCGAGCGCCGACTCGAAGGCCTCCGACTGGCCGTTGGTCCGGAAGAGGATCGCGATCTCGCGCAGCGGTCGCCCCTGGGTGACGAGCTCCTTGACCTTGCCCGCGACCCAGGCGGCCTCCGCCGGGTCGTCGTCGAGCGCCATGAGCGAAGGGGCATTCCCCCCTTCGCGCTGCGGCACCAGCTCGACGGCGCCGCCGCGACGCTGACCCTGGGCATCGGTCAGCAGGCGGTTGGCGAGGGCGAGGACGGGCGGGGTGGAGCGGTAGTTGCGCACGAGGCGCACGGTCGCCGCCCCGGGGTGCGTCGCGGTGAAGCGCAGCAGGTGCTCGGGGGTGGCTCCGGTGAAGGAGTAGATCGTCTGAGCGGGGTCGCCGACGACGCAGATGTCGCCGCGGTTGCCGAGCCACAGGTCGAGCAGCCGCTGCTGGAGGGCGTTGACGTCCTGGTACTCGTCGACGACGAAGTGCCGGTACTGGTCGCGCACCGTGCGGCCGATGTCCTCGCGCTCCTCGAGGATGCCGACGGTGAGCAGCAGGACGTCCTCGAAGTCGATGACCCCGCGCTCGCCCTTGACGTCCTCGTAGGTGGCGATGAGCCGGGCCATGGCGGTCAGGTCCATGCCGGGCGCCTCGCGGCGGGCCCGGCGAGCGGCCTCGGGGTAGGTCTCGGGCGTGAGGAGCGAGACCTTGGACCACTCGATCTCGGCGGCGACGTCGCGCAGCTCGCTGCGGTCGAGGCGCATGCCCATGCGGGAGGCCGCCTCGGCGGCGGCCGGCACCTTGTGCGCCATGACCTCGGGCGCGGCCCCGCCGATGGCCTGCGGCCAGAAGTAGTGCAGCTGCCGCAGGGCCGCCGCGTGGAAGGTGCGCGCCTGGACCCCGACGACGCCGAGGTCGCGCAACCGCGTGCGCATCTCGCCGGCGGCGCGGGCGGTGAAGGTCACCGCGAGCACCCGCTGCGGCTGGTAGGCCCCCGAGCGCACGCCGTAGGCGATGCGGTGGGTGATCGCCCGGGTCTTGCCCGTGCCGGCTCCCGCCAGCACCACCATCGGCCCACTGGGGTGGGCCGCGACCTCGCGCTGCTCGGGATCGAGGCCGGCGAGGATGTCGTCCGCGGTCTGCAGCTCGGGCGAAGGGGTCACCCCGGCACTCTCTCACCCGTCACGGACACCGCCCGCGTCGAGGGGCGGGCCCGGGCTCAGACCTCGTCGAGCCGGTGCCCGAGCCAACCCTCGATGAGCCGCGACGAGATCGACAGCCGACCGGCGGCCCGCAGGTAGCCCTCGCGCAGCTGGCTGCGGAACTCCTCGCGGGTGAACCAGCGCGCCTCGGCGATCTCGTCGGGTTGCGGGGTGATGTCGGTCGTCGTGGCGCGGGCGGTGCAGCCGATCATCAGCGACGCCGGGAAGGGCCACGGCTGGTCGGCGACGAAGCGCACGTCGTTCACCGCCACCCCGGTCTCCTCCGACACCTCGCGGGCGACCGCCCCGGCGATCGTCTCGCCGGGCTCGAGGAATCCGGCAAGGACGGAGAAGCGACCCTCCGGCCAGCCGATGTTGCGGGCGAGGAGGAGCCGGTCGGCGGCGTCGGTGACGGCCATGATGACCGCGGGGTCGGTGCGCGGGTAGTGCTCGGAGCCGTCCTGAGGGCAGCGCCTGACCCACCCCGACTGGACGACCTCGGTCGCGGCGCCGCAGCGCGGGCAGCACGGGTGGCGCACGTGCCAGTTGGCCAGGCCGAGCGCCGTCGCGAAGAGACTCGCCTCCTGCGGCGGCAGCTGGGCGGCCACGGTGCGCAGGTCGGCGAAGGGGGCGGCGTCCAGGCGTTCCTCGCGCGGCACCGGCTCCCGGGGTGGCGCGGGGTGGCAGGTGGCGACGTGGGCGATGCCGTCGACGAGACCGAGGTGGACGAGCAGCCCGTCGGCGTCATCCGGCTGCGGTGGTCGCAGGGCGAGCCGGCCGTCAGGACGAAGGGGGGTCCGCTCGCCCCGCAGCTCGAGGACGCGTGTGGTCGGGTCCGCGAGGAGCCGCGGCAGGAGGTCGGGGTCGGACCGCCGCACACCGTCGCGGTCGGTGTCCGAGGCGGTCATGGGCAGGTCGCGCATCGGTTCGAGGTCCACCTCGCCCACAGTAGGCCCGCCACGGATCCCTCGCGTCACGGGCGTCGCTCCCGCCCTCCGGGCCGCCGGACTCGTACGGTGGGCGGGTGACCTCTCGTGGACCGCTGACTCTCGCCGCTCTGGCCAGCGCTGCCGTGCCCGGCCTCGACCCCGACTCGGTCGAAGGAGTCGTGACGCCGGCGGTCTCCCCCTTCGACGTCGCCTTCGTCCAGGACCACGAGCACCGACGGTGGGTGGTGCGCAGCCCGCGCACGCCCGCTGCGTCCGCGCAGCTCGAGCAGTCGGCCGCGCTCCTGGCGCTGCTCGCCCGGCGGCTGACGATGCCCGTCCCGGCGGTCCGGGGCTGGGCGGCCCTGCCCGAGGGCGGACGGGCCTGCGTCACCTCCTACCTCACCGGCCGGCTCGTCGACCTCGAGTCGATCGCACCCGGGTCCCGGCTCGCCGCCGGACTGGGCCGGGCGCTCGCCCAGCTGCACAACCTCGACACCCGCGTCTACGAGGAGGCCGGTGTCCCGGTCTACGACGCGGCGTCCTACCGCACCCGTCGCCTCGCCGAGCTGGACCGCGCGGCGGCCACCGGCCGCGTGCCCACCGGGCTGCTCGCTCGCTGGGAGGGCATCCTCGACGACGCGTCGCTGTGGGGCTTCGCCGCGACGCCGACGCACGGCGCCATCGGCCCCGGCACGGTCCTGGCCACTCCCGACGACGGCGAGGAGCCTGACGTCAAGGGTCTGCTCGGCTGGGAGTCGGCCCAGGTCGCCGACCCGGCCGACGACCTCGCCCCCCTCGTCGGCGAACTGCATCCTGAGGCGCTCGACACCGTCCTCGAGGCCTATGCCCACGCCCGGGTCGAGCGCCCGGACCAGCACCTCCAGCGGCGGGCCCGGCTCGTGCACGAGATGCAGCTCGTCCGCTCGATGATGGTCGCCGTCGCCGCCGGTGACGACACGGGCGCCGAGCAGCGCGCCGCCGAGCTGCGTCGCCTCGACAAGCAGCTGGCTGCCGAGGAGGCCGCCGAGCAGTCCCGACTCCCCGAGCCGAAGGGGGAGGACCCCGCCGCGGACGAGGCCCCCGACGAGACCTCCGACGACGCGCCCGACGCGAAGGCCGGCACGACCACCACCCAGCCCGTCGCCACCGCTGCCGCGGCTCAGGCCGCCGAGTCGGACGAGGACCAGGCCGTCGAGGTCGAGCCCACCGGACCCGCGCAGCCCGTCAAGGTCGAGGCACCCGACGCCGTCGACGAGCCTTCGGACGACGGCGAGGCCCCCGAGGCCGCTGCCGACGCCGAGGACGACGCCACCGACGCGAACCTCGACACGGAAGCGACCACCGACGCGGACGCGGACACCGGCCAGGACGCGGGCGAGACCACCGACGCGGACACCGGCCAGGACGCGGGCGAGGCCACCGACGCGGGCGAGGCCACCGACGCGGCCGCGGAAGCACCGGCCGAGGCAGGCGCGCCGACCGAGGCAGGCGAGCCCGAGGAGGTCCCCGTGGCCGTGCCGCGGCAGGGCCACGGGGACCACGAGACCGCCGAGATCGTCCCGATCAACGACGAGGACGACGGCGACGACATCATCCCGGTCCTCCCCCGCCGCTGACCTGCCCCACCCCCTTCGCATTGCCCTACGGCAATGCAATCACCACGTCGCATTGCCCTACGGCAATGCAGTCACCAGGCCGCATTGCCCTACGGCAATGCCGTCACCACGCTGCATTGCCCTACGGCAATGCAGTCACCCGGTCCGGCTCCACGGGAGGGGCCTGACCGTGACCCACCGTACGGAGCAACGGCGTAGGCACGCCCGCGCCCCGACACCCCGCCCACCAGGGCGGCGGCACCGCGGCGGTCAGGCGACGACCTCCCCGAGGAGCCGCACGACCTCGTCCTCGTCGAGCAGGCGAGGGCGGGTGGTCTCGCCGGTCGCGGCGTGGAAGAAGGCCCCCCGGACGCGGGCGGGGTCGAGCCCGCGCCACCGCGCGTAGGCGATCCGGTAGGCCGACAGCTGGACCGCGCGGACCTGCGCCTCGTCGCCCCGGGGCGGGCGGCCGGTCTTCCAGTCGACGACGGTCACGCCACCGTCGTCGTCGGCGAAGACCGCGTCGACGCGGCCGCGCACGGCGTGCTCCCCGATGACGGTCTCGAGGGAGAGCTCGACCTCGAGGGGCACCCGCTCGGCCCACTCGCTCGCCAGGAAGTGCTCCTGCATCGTGGCCAGGTCGGCGTCACCGAGCGATTCGTCGGCGCTGCCGGGCATCTCGAGCAGGTCGACCAGCCCCGCGTCGGCGTAGTGCTGCTCGACCCACGCGTGGAAGGCCGTGCCCCGCCGCCCGGCCACCTGCGGCGGCTGCGGCATCGGGCGTCGCAGGTCGAGGGCGAAGGCCCCGGCGTCACGCGCCAGCGAGACGAGCTGCGAGGTCGACAGGTGCGCGGGCAGCTCGACCTCGACGTCCTCGTCTCGGGCGCGACGGCGCTGCTCCCGCTCCCGCAGGAGCAGCCGCATCGTCGCGTCGATCTCGTCGGGCTCGGCACCGGCGTCGCCGCCTCCCCCGGCACCGTCAGCCGCCACGGCGCCCGCCGCCCCGTCACCGCCAGCCGTCCCGGCACGCGCGGCCATCGCCGCCGCCGCGGCCTCCAGCACAGGGCGCTCCGGCGCCGGCTCACCGCCGGGCCAGACCACCTGCCGGCCGACCTCGAGGGCGGGGTTGGTCGCCTCTTTGGTCTCGGGCATGTCCGCCCAGCCGAGCACCTCGACCGGCCCGGCCGCGAGCGCCTCGTCGAGGAAGCGTGACTGCAGCCGCGGCTGCTGCCCCGTCGCCCCCCAGACCCACGAGCCAAGGAGCAGCTGGCTGCGTGCGCGGGTGAAGGCGACATAGGCCAGCCGCCGCTCCTCGAGGAGCCCGTGCTCGCCGTTGTCGGCCCGGTAGCGCCCCAGCTCCTCCTGCAGAGGCTTGGTCTCGGCCAGGGACAGGTCGAGCTGCGGCAGGCCTTCGCGGTCGCCGCGCAGCGGGAAGGGGACCCCGTCGAGCCCGGTGATCCACCCCGAGTCGTTGACCTGCCCGACGACCCACTGCCCGTCCTTGAGCGAAGCTCGTGACAGGTGCGTCGGGAAGACGCCCTCCGCCAGCCCCGGCACGGCGACGACGTCCCACTCCAGCCCCTTCGCCGCGTGGCAGGTGAGGATTTGCACGGCGTCCTTGGTCGGCTCGACGACCGGCTTCTCCAGCCCGCGCTCCTGCTCGACCGCCGCCTCGATCCAGTCGATGAACCCGCCGAGCGTCGGACGGTCGGCGCTCGAGGCGAACTGCGCCGCCACGTCGGCGAAGGCGTCGAGGTGCGCCCGCGCGGCTCCCGGGGACCAGCCGGGGCGCGCGAGCACCTCGACGTCGACCCCGAGCTCCCGCTCGGCCTCCCCGACGAGGTCGGGCAGGGGCACGCCGGCCTGCCGTCGCAGCCGCGCGACCATCGCCCCGATGTGCTGCAGCCGGCGCAGGGCGCTGCCGCTGATCGTCTGCCCGCCGTCCCCGATCCACCCGGGCTCGGGCAGCCGGTCGAGCGCGTCGACGATCGTCACCGTGTCGTCGGGCCCGGGTGGGGGTGCGTCGTCGCCGAGCTCGGCCCGCGCCTCGCGCGCGAGGTGTCGCGCCCAGGTGCCGAGACCGTCGAGGTCGGCCGGCCCGAGGAGCCCCGGCGGCCCGGTGAGCAGCCGCATGAGCCGGTCGCCGCGCGAGGGGTCCTGCACGACCGTGAGCAGCGAGATGACGTCGGCGACCTCGGGCGTGAGCAGCAGCCCGCCGAGCCCCACGACCTCGTGCGGGATGTTGCGTGCCGCGAGCGCCTCGGCCACGAGGGTGAACTGGCTGCGCTTGCGGCACAGCACCGCCGCCGTGCGCCGACCGTCTCCGCGCCGGGTCGCGATCCACTCGGCGACCTGCGCCGCCTCGTCGTGGGCGGTCTCGACCCGCAGCGCCTGCACCTGCCCCTGGCCGGCCCCGGGGCGAGGACGAAGGGGGGTCACCGGCACACCGCTCACGGCGCCCAGCGGCCCGGCCACGGCATTGGCGACGGCGAGGATCGACTCGTCGTTGCGCCAGCTCGTCGACAGGTGCTTGACGGGGGCGGCCTCCCCTGCGGTGGCGAAGGACCGCGGGAAGGTCGCCAGCGTCGTCGCGCTCGCCCCGCGCCAGGCGTAGATCGACTGGTGCGGGTCGCCGACGGCCGTGACCGCGGCCGGGGCCTGCCCGGCGGGGGCGAAGAGCTCGCGCATGAGGACCAGCTGCGCCTCGGAGGTGTCCTGGAACTCGTCGAGCAGCACGACCCGGAAGCGGTCGCGCTCGGCCTGCCCGAGGTCGGGGAAGCGCGTCGCCAGGGCGGCCGCGAGCGCCATCTGGTCGGAGAAGTCCATGACCGACCGCTCCCGCTTGACCTCGCGGTAGCGCTCGACGATCGGCAGCACGAGACGCTGCTGCGCCATGGGCGTCATGACCTTGCCGCGGAAGTCCTTGGTGAAGTCCTTGCCCGCGGCGGCCACGCCCTCGAGGTGCGCGAGGGTCCGCCGGGCGAAGTCGTCGACCTCGGCCGGCGAGCGCAGGTGCTCGGCCAGCTCGCCCGCGAGCGAGACGACGGCATTGGTCACCGTCGACTCGGTCTTGTCGATGTCGGCCATCGGCCCGTCCCAGGCGACGACGACCTCGTGCGCGAGCTGCCAGGTGGCGGCCTCGGAGAGCAGGCGGCTGTCCTTTTCGTAGCCCAGGCGCAGGGCGCCCTCACGGACGAGGCGACCGGCGTAGGCGTGGTAGGTCGAGATCGTCGGGGTGCCACCGAGTCCGTCGGCGTCGGGCTCCTGCGGCGGCGACCAGACCCCCGCCGACTCGAGCGTCGCCAGACGTCGCCCGACCCGCTCGGCGAGCTCGCCGGCCGCCTTGCGGGTGAAGGTCAGACCGAGGACCTGCTCGGGGGTGACGAGGTCGTTGGCCACGAGCCACACGACGCGCGCGGTCATCGTCTCGGTCTTGCCCGAGCCGGCGCCGGCGACGACGAGCAGCGGCTCGAGCGGTGCCTCGATGATCTCGCGCTGCTCGTCGGTCGGCGGGTGCTCCTGACCGAGGGCACGGGCCAGGTCGACGGCGGAGATGCGGGGCGGGTGGCTCATCGCAGTCGGCCTCCTTCTTCGTGGGCGGGGCAGGACGAGCGGACCGGGCAGATGCGGCACCGGTTGTCCTCGGGCCGGGCGACGAAGGTCGCCGCGGCCATGCCGTCGGCCGTGTCGGTGATCAGGTCGTGGAAGTGGCGCGGCTCGTCGCTGTCGGCGATCGGCTGCTGCTCCTGCACGGCGTTGCGGGAGGTGCGGGCCCGCCCGAGGTGGACGAGCGCCGCACCGGCGCCCTCGCGCCCGTGCTCGCCGAAGCCGCCCTCGGCGATGGCCACCTGGTAGGAGCCGAGCTGCGGGTGCTCGACGAGCTCGGCGGCCGTGGGCGCGGACGCCCCGGTCTTGTAGTCGATGACCCGCAACCGCCCCTGCTCGTCGGCCTCGAGCCGGTCGACGCTGCCGCCGAGCACCGCGCGCCCGAGCTCGACCCGGAAGCCCGCCTCGGTCGCGACCGGGCGCCACCCCTCGGCCCGGGCCCGCTGGTGGTACTCGGCCAGCCAGTGCACCATCTGACGGGCTCGCTCGAGCTTCTGGTCGGTCACCCACCCCGGGGCCATCCCCAGCTCGGGCCACCTCCGCTCGAGCTCCGCGAGGAAGGCCGCCTCCCCCGCGTCACCGAGCTCGTGGGCGATGTCGTGGACGAGCGTGCCGACCTCCTGCGAGACGCTGCTCGGACCGTCTCCGCCCGACGACTGCAGCAGCCACCGCAACGAGCACTCGCCGAAGAGCGCCACCCGCGAGGGGCTGACGCGCACCGGGTCGTCGGGGCCGCGCAGCGCCCGGGTGTCGCTGAGGTCGCGCAGGGCCCACCACGTCGACGGCGCCGCCCCGGGCACGCCGGCTGCGGCGAGGTGCGCCAGGCGGGCGACCGCGCGGGCCACGACCCCGGAGTCGGTGCTCGCGAGCCGCTGCCGCAGCACGGCGACGAGCCCGGTGAGGTCGAGCGGCGCCGGCACGTCGGTCGGCTCGCGCCGGCTGCCGTCGTCGTGGCGCGGGTCGACGACGTCCAGGTAGACCGAGGGCTGCTCGTCCTCGGCCGCGACGGCCGTGACGACGACCCGCTCGGTGGCGCGGGTGAGCGCGACGTGGAAGAGCCGCGTCTCGTCGTGGCGCACCGCGGTCGCCGCACCGGCACCCGTGCGGTCGCGACCGGTGACGACGTCGACGAGCCGCTCGGACCCCAGCAGCGAGCCGCGCAGCCGCAGGTCGGGCCAGACGCCCTCCTGCACCCCGGCCACGACGACGGTGTGCCACTCGCGTCCGGCGGCGGTCTGCGGGGTGACGAGGGCGACCGCGTCGGCGTCGGGGCTGCGGGCCGCCAGCGAGTCGGCGGCGACGGCCTGCCCGGCGACCGCGTCGAGGAAGGCGTCGGGCCCGGACGCGGGCAGGGCGTCCTGGTGGGCGGCGGCGGCGTCGAAGAGCGCGACGACCGCGTCAAGGGCACGGTCGGCCCGGGCACCCACGGAGCCACCGGCGAGCGCCGTCGAGCGCCAGGCGTCGGCGACCCCGAGTGCCTGCCACAGCTCCCACAGGACCGACTCGGCGGACACGCCCGGGGCCCAGCCGGTCTCGGTCGTGGTGGCTGCCGCCCGCCCCGCCGCGAGGGCCACAGCCAGACGACGAAGGGGGCCCACGTCGTCACCGAGGTGGGCCAGCCGCTCAGGGTCGAGGACGACCTCGCCGAGCAGCTCGTCGCTCGTGCGGGTGCCCCCCGCGGCGAGCTCCTCGTGGCGCAGCACCCGCCGCAGCCGGCGGACCGCCACGGTGTCGGCGCCGACGATCGGGCTGGTGAGCAGATCGAGCACGTCGGGGGCCTCGAGCGCGTCGATGCGGCCGCGCGCGAGGTCGACGACCACGGTGAGCAGCTGCAGCAGCGGCCGGGCCGCCGGCTCGTCGCGCACCGGCACCCGGTGGGCGTCACCCTGCACGGGCACCCCGCGCGCGGCGAGCACCCGGCGCAGGGTCGCCTGCCGGGCCGAGCCGCGCACGACGACCGCCAGCTGCCGCCACGGCACACCGCCGAGCAGGTGCGCGGCGCGCAGCTCGTGGGCGACGAAGGCCGCCTCCTGCGCGCTCGAGTGGAGCACGTGGGCCTCGACGACGCCACCGTCGGCCGCGGGTGCCGCCCCGCGCTGCGCGCCGCCGCCGAGCGCGGCGATCTTGGGGGTCACCCGCGCTGCTGCAGCGTGCACGGCGGCGGGCAGCCGGTGACCCCGCGTGAGGACGTGGGTCTCCTCGTCGCGCCCGGGCCACGGGTCGACGAGGTGGTGCGGGTCGGCCCCGCGGAAGCCCTGGACCGTCGCGTCGGGGTCGCCGACGAGGACGAGGTCGACGCCGCTGCCGGTGAGCACGCGCAGCAGCCGGGCCGCGGGCGCGGTGAGCTCGTGGGCGTCGTCGACGACGACGACGCGCAGCCCGGACCGCACCCGGTCGCGGGCCTCGGGGTCGTCCTCGAGCAGCTCGGCGGCGGCCGCGAGCACCCACGCCGGGTCGAAGGCCCCCGGCCGCGACAGCGCGGTCACCTCGTCGTACTCACGGGCGACCTGCGCGGCGGCGACCCACTCGGGCCGCCCGTGCTCGCGCCCGAGGGTCGCCAGGTCGTCGGGCGAGACGCCGTGCTCGATGGCCCGCATGAGCAGGTCGCGCAGCTCCTCGCGGAACCCACGGGTCGGCAGCGCCTCGGCGAGGTCGTCGGGCCACGCCGGCCCGCCGCCGGACTCGCGGTGGCCGGCGAGCAGCTCGCCGAGCACGAGGTCCTGGTCGGCGCCGGAGAGCAGGCGCGGCGCCGGCTGGCCGAGGAGCGCCGCCTGCTGCCGCAGCACCGCGAAGCCGAGCGACTGCATCGTGCGGGCCATCGGCTCGGTCGTCGCCCCGGTGAGGCCGGCGGTCACGGCATCGCGTGCCTCGGCGGCGGCGAGCCGGGTCGCGGCGACGAGCAGCACCTCGTCGGGCCGGCACTCCCCCCGCCGCACCCGGTCGAGGACCGCGGCCACGGCCACCGTGCTCTTGCCGGTGCCGGGGGCGCCGAGCACCCGCACGAGGTCGGCCCGGGAGGCGATGGCGCACGCCTGCTCCTCGTCATGACGAAGGGGGGCGCCCGCCCCCTTCGTCACGGGTCGCCGCAGGTGCACGCTCGCCAAGTCCTCAACCACGACGCCATCCCATCACCTCGACCCGACAGCCTCCCCGGCGCACGAGCCGTCACTACCGCGCAGTAGGATCCTGTGACCCACCACACGGTGGGCTGATCCTCGGAGGAACCATGAGCTCCCACGCGACCGGCACCCGCGTCCAGCGGATGCCCCGCGCCCAGCGACGGGCCCAGCTGCTCGGCGCGGCGCTGACCGTCTTCGTCTCCAAGGGCTACCACGCGGCCGCGATGGAGGACATCGCCGACGAGGCCGGGGTGTCCAAGCCGGTGCTCTACCAGCACTTCCCGGGCAAGCTCGACCTCTACCTCGCCCTCCTCGACAACCAGTGCGACCACCTCGAGACGCTCGTGCTCGAGGCGCTCAACTCCAGCGAGGACCACGAGGAGCGCGTCTACGCGACGGTCCGCGCCTTCTTCACCTTCGTCGCCGACGAGGGCGGCGCCTTCCGCCTGATCTACGAGTCGGACCTGACCAACGAGCCCCAGGTGCGCCACCGCATCGACGCCCTCGAGGCCCAGCTCGGCGAGGCGATCGCCCAGCGGATCATCCAGGACACCACGCTGCCGCTCGAGCTGGCCGAGATGCTCGGCCTGGCGATGTCCGGCGCGGCGCAGGTCATGGCCCGCACCTGGCTGGCGCACGGCTCGCAGTTCCCGCTGGAGGTCGCGGCGCAAGCCGCGGGTCACCTCGCCTGGCGCGGCATCGGCTCCTTCCCCGTCAACCGCATGGGCGACCCCGACCGTGGCACGCCCGGGCAGGAGTGACACGATGAGCGCGAGTCACAGCACCGACAACCAAGGAGTGACCGTGGAGGTCAAGATCGGGATCCAGAACGTCGCCCGCGAGGTCGTCCTCGAGGCGAGCGGCTCCGAGGCGGAGATCGAGGCCGCCGTGCAGGCCGCGCTCGACGGTGGCGCGCTCGTGCTCACCGACGACAAGGGCCGCCGCGTCATGGTCCCCGCCGGCGCGCTCGGCTACGTCGAGGTCGGCGAGCCGAGCCGTGGTCGGGTGGGCTTCGGCGCCTGATCGCCGGGGCCGCCGCGCCCACATCGTCACTTCCTGAGATTCGCCCCACCCGTCTCAGGAGTCTATGTTGGTCACGGAGCCCGCACGGGCTACCTGAGCGCGTCCGCTCACCCCTGTCGGGCGCAAGAAGGAGTGATTGCTGTGCTGTGGACCATCATCGTCACCGTCATCTTCGGTGCCATCATCGGCGCCCTCGCCCGTCTCGTGCTGCCGGGCAAGCAGAGCATCTCGACGCTCGTCACCGTCGTCCTGGGCATCCTCGGTGCCCTCATCGGCTCGTGGGCCTACACGGCGCTGTCGGGCAACGAGACGACCAACGGCATCGACTGGATCGCTCTCATCCTCGGCGTCATCGCCGCCGCGATCCTGATCGTCGTCTACGGCATGGTCGTCGGCCGCAAGCAGGTCTGACGCACGAGCGCGAAGGGGGGTCCCGCCGAGTCGGCGGGACCCCCCTTCGTCATGTCGTGGGGCTGCAGACGGTGACGGCAGGCGCCTCAGGCCGACATGCCGAGGCGGGCCATCCGCTGCTGGTGCCGGTCGGTGAGCCGCTGCATGAGCTCGCCGACCTCCTCGAGGGTGGCGCCGGGCCGGTCGTGGCTCAGGCCGAGGACGAGCTCGCTGAGGGCCTCGCGCTGGGCGGCGACGACCTGCCCCTGGGTGAGGGCCTCGCCCATGAGCCGTCGGCCCCACAGCGCGAGCGGCCCACCACGGCGCGGGTCCTGCCTGATGCCGCGACGCACCGCGGTGACGATCGTGTCGCGGTCGGCCTGCAGGCCACCGGTCTGCTCGATGACCGCCCGGGCCGCGGGGTCGACGTAGCGCGAGATCTCGACGAAGAAGTCGCGCGCGATGCCGTCACCGATGTAGGCCTTGACCATGCCCTCGAGCAGGTCACGTGGCCGGGTGCGCGCGTGGTAGGCCTCGAAGGCGTCCTCGAAGGGCGCCATCGCGGCGACCGGGTCACCGCCGAGGGCGACGATGTGGTCGCACAGCTGCTCGTGGCTCTGGAACTCGCGCACCGCCATGCGCGCCAGCGCCCGCTTGAGGACGAGGTCACGGGCCATCTCGGAGTCCGCCGCCATCCGGGTGAAGCCGGAGATCGAGCCATAGGCGATGACCCCGAGGAGCTCGATCGTCCCCTCGCGCTCGCGGTCGCCGAGCTCGGGCACGGACGAAGGGGGAAGCTGCTCGCTCATGGGTCGCAGCCTAGTGGCGCACCGGCCTCGTTTCGGCTCCGGGAGGGGGTCGCGGGTAGCATGACGACGACCAGCGGTGCCCGGTCGGCATCCTTTGCCCCGGACGAGACGTCCGGCGCGGTCGCCCCACGTGGCGCAGACCGCTTTGACTCACCTCCGATCGGCCCGTGCCATCCACGGCGCGCGATGCGTCGTCCACGCTGAGCGAGAGATTCCATGACCGACACCGACACGACCGTGCCCGCGTCCGACGCCGAGCGCGAGGCCGTCCAGGCCACGCCTGACATCGAGGGCACCGCGCCCGAGGCGGCGCAGCAGACCTTCGGCGACTTCGACGTCCACCCCGACATCGTCGACGCGCTCGCCGACGCGGGGATCATCCACCCCTTCCCCATCCAGGCGATGACCCTGCCCGTCGCCCTCGCGGGCCACGACATCATCGGCCAGGCCAAGACCGGCACGGGCAAGACGCTCGGCTTCGGCGTCCCGATGCTCAACCGCATCGACCTCGAGTCCGACGACACCCGCCCGCAGGCCCTCGCGGTCGCCCCGACCCGTGAGCTGGCCAGCCAGGTCGCCGCCGACCTCGAGCGCGCCGGCAAGCGCCTGGGCATCAAGGTGCTCACCGTCTACGGTGGTCGCGCCTACGAGCCGCAGATCGAGGCGCTGAAGAAGGGCGTCCACGTCGTCGTCGGCACCCCCGGTCGCCTCATCGACCTGGCCCAGCAGCGCCACCTCGACCTGTCGGGCACCAAGACGGTCGTCCTCGACGAGGCCGACGAGATGCTCGACCTGGGCTTCCTGCCCGACGTCGAGAAGATCATGGCGATGACCTCCCCGGCCCGCCACACGATGCTCTTCTCCGCGACGATGCCCGGCGCGATCGTCGCCCTGGCCCGTCGCTACATGACCCAGCCGACGCACATCCGCGCGATGAGCGAGGACGGCGAGGGCGACAGCCACACCGTCAAGGCGATCGAGCAGTTCGTCTACCGCGCGCACGCGATGGACAAGGTCGAGATGCTCGCCCGCATCCTGCAGGCCAAGGACCGCGGCCTGACGATCATCTTCTCGCGCACCAAGCGCACCGCCGCCAAGGTCGCCGACGAGCTCACCGACCGGGGCTTCGCCGCGGCGTCGATCCACGGTGACCTCGGCCAGGGCGCCCGCGAGCAGGCGCTGCGTGCCTTCCGCAATGGCAAGGTCGACGTCCTCGTCGCCACCGACGTCGCCGCGCGCGGCATCGACGTCACCGACGTCACCCACGTCATCAACTACCAGTGCCCCGACGACGAAAAGACCTACGTCCACCGCATCGGCCGCACCGGCCGCGCGGGCAACACGGGCATCGCCGTCACCTTCGTCGACTGGGACGACGAGACCAAGTGGGCGATGATCAACCGCGCCCTCGACCTGGGCATCCCCGAGGCCGTCGAGACCTACTCCTCGAGCCCGCACCTCTTCACCGACCTCGACATCCCCGAGGGCACCAAGGGCCGCCTCCCCCGCGGGCAGCGCACCCGCGAGGGCCTCGACGCCGAGCGCCTCGAGGACCTCGGCGAGACCGGCAAGTCCAGCGGTCGTCGCTCCGGCGGCGGGCGCGGTGGCTCCGGCGGCCGCGGCAACGGCGGTGGCCGTGGTGGCGAGCGCTCCGGCCAGACCGAGGCGAAGGTGGACGGCGAGTCCCGTCCGCGTCGTCGCCGCAACCGCCGCCGCACCCGCGGTGGCCAGTCGCAGGCCTCGGGCTCGGAGAGCTGAGCGCTCCTCCCTTCGTCCCACGCGTCTCCCGATTCTCGGGTGACCCGAAAAACTGCCCCTTCGCAAGAGTTTCAAACCCTTGCGGAGGGGCAGTTTCTCTTGCCCAGCGCGAAGGGGGCCCGCCTCCCGGCTCCCTTCGGCCCGGCGAACTAGGCTGACTCGGGTGCGTGACCCCCGAAGCCTCGCCCGCGACGCCGCCCGCCGGGCCTACGCGACCCTGCAGCGCCTGCGTCCCCGCCCGACGGCCTCCGACGGGAGCAGCGCGGCAGAGGTCACCGCGCGGCTCGCGGCACTGACCGAGCAGCGCGACCACGCCGGCGCCGTCGACCTCGTCCGTCGCGAGGTCGACGCGCTGGGCCGGGACTCCGGCTTCCTCGACCAGGCCCGCCGCAGCGCCTCGCGGGCCGGCGAGCCGAGCCTGCAGGCCGAGGTGACCCGCGCCCAGCTCGCCGTGACCCCCCGTCTGGCCGGCCCGGCCCGCACCCGTCTGGCCGCGGCGCTCGACCAGGTCGAGGGGCGGCTGCGCGAGACCGACCCGGCGTGGTCCCCTTCGCTCGACCCCGCCGCGGTCCGCGCCGCCCGCACGCGCCAGGAGCGCACCGCACCCGGCGGCGGCCGCCGCGTCGTCCACCTGCTGAAGATCGCCCTGCCCCACCGGCAGTCCGGCTACTCCGTGCGCACCCGCTACAACCTCGCCGCCCAGGTGCAGGCCGGCATGGACCCGGTGGCGATCACGGCGCTCGACTTCCCCGGCGGTGACGCCCCGGAGGTCGAGGAGGTCCACGGCATCCGCCACCGGCACCTGCTGCGCGAGCACGTGCCCGGCGACGAGCGGGTCGACAGCTACCTCGACGCCTACGCGAGCGCCCTGCTGCCGGCCGTGGCAGAGGAGGCCCCCGACCTGCTCCACGTGCACTCCGGCGGCCGCGGCTACGAGGCGGCCCTCGTCGGGCGCGCCGTCGCCGACGCCCTCGACATCCCGTGGGTCTACGAGGTGCGCGGCTTCTTCGAGGCGATCTGGAGCCAGGACCTCGACCGGGCCGAGTCCGCCGAGACCTACCGCCGTCGGCGCGACACCGACACCCGGTGCATGCAGGCCGCCGATGCGGTCATCACCCTCAGCGAGTCGATGCGCTCGGACATCATCGGTCGCGGCGTGCCCGCCGACCGGGTCCACGTCGTGCCCAATGGCGTCGACGCCCAGGCCTTCTCACCGCGCCCCCGACGCGACGACCTCGTCGACGGCTACGGCCTGCGCGACCGCTTCGTCTTCGGCTACGTCTCCAACCTCGACCACTACCGCGAGGGGCAGGAGCTGCTCGTCGACGCCGCCGTCGCCCTGCGCGAGCGCGGCGTCGATGCGGTGGCGCTCGTTGTCGGCGACGGCACCCGGCGCGCCGAGCTCGAGGCGCACGCGGAGGCCGTCGGCGCCGGCGACGCGGTGGTCTTCACCGGCCGGGTCCCCCACGACGAGGTCCTCGACCACTACGCCCTCATCGACGTCTTCGTCGTCCCCCGCGTCGACGAGCAGGCGGCCCGCCTCGTCACGCCGCTCAAGCCCTTCGAGGCGATGGCCACGGGTCTGCCCGTGCTCGTCTCCGACCTGCCGGCCCTCACCGAGATCACCGGCGAGGGCGCGTGGGGCGAGTCCTTCGCCGCGGGTGACGCCGTCGCCCTGACCGACGCGCTCGAGCGACTGGCCGGCGACCCGAAGCGCCGGGCCGAGCTCGCGGCCGCCGGGCGAGCCTGGGTCGAGACCGAGCGCTCGTGGGCGGCCAACGGGCAGCGCTACGCGCAGGTCTACGAGCAGGTGCTCGGCGCCCGCGCCTGACCCCAGCAGCCCTCAGACGTCGACGTGCTCGCGCGGGTCGCCGTAGAAGACCACCCGGCTCGAGGCGTTCATGAAGGACGCGTCCTCGAGGGTCCACGTGTGCGCGTGCCGGTCGGTGCCGCGGATGCTCACGTAGTTGAAGCGATCGGACGAGTAGGTCCGCACCCCGGCCGCCTGGGCGCGGTTGAGCAGGTCGGTGTCGACGGCCCGCGGCAGGTCCGAGAAGCGCAACCGCCGCGCGACCTCGCCCTGCATGAGGATCGAGCCGCCCTGGACGAGCCGCTCGAAGCGGTGTTCGCTGCGCGGGAAGCGCAGGATCACCGCGCCGGTGCTGCGCAGCCAGGTGTAGTGCGCCCACTTGCCCGCGATGCCCGCGCCGGAGTAGTCCAGGGCGTCGACGAGGTCGAGCAGGTAGTGCCGCCCGTAGAAGTTGTCGTCGTCGATCTTGGCCACGTGCGCGCCGTCGCTGGCGTCGATGCCGAGGTTGAGGCAGGCGCCGAGGGTGAGCGAGGAGTCGGCGGGCACGACGACGAGCTGGTCGATGCCCCGCTCCCGGAAGCGCGCCTCCACGTCGGCGACGTCGACGTCGAGCCCGTGGAGCACGAGGACGACCTGCAGCTCCCCGCTCTCGCGCAGCGACTGCCGGGCCATGTTGTCGGCGACGGTGTCGAGCTCGTGGGCGCGGTTGGTCGAGATGACCGCGCTCACGCTCCGGTCGAAGGGAGCACCCGTCGCCTGCCGCAGGTCACGGGGGCGGCCGACGAGGGCCTCGAGGTCGGCGGCCCGGTGGGCGAAGGTGTGCCCGCCGCGCACGGCGCGGGCGGCCGGCAGGCCGACCCGGTCGACGAGCTCGTCCTGCCACAGGTGCGCGCGCACCTGCAGCGCCAGCTGGGTGTCGTCCTCGACCCGGCAGGTGTGCGCGGCCAGGGCCTCGGGCAGCCGGTCGATCGTGGCACCCGTGGCGACGACCGCCGTGCCGGCCGCCGCGGCCTCGAGCACGTGCCACGGTGCAATGGGCCGGTCGGCGACCAGCGCCGCGGCCCGGTAGCGCCCGAGGACCGGTCGGTCGCCGGGCAGCTCGCTCGCCGCGTCGTCGCCGCCGATGACGTCGAGCCGCTGCGGCTGCACGGGGGCGAGTCGGTCGAGGTCGACCTCGGCGTCGCCGACGAGGGCGACGACCTGCTCGCGTGCCTCGGTCGCGCCGACGAGCGAGGGCGCGTGGACCGTGTGGTCGACGGCCGGCGCCAGGTGACGCACCGCGCGGCCGAGGGCGGCGGCCCACTCGGGGATGCTCGCGGCGTCGTCGACGTGGATGTGCACGGGTGCGGTGACGCCTTCGACGAGACGCGCGACGTCGTCGGCGACGACCCGGGCGCTGCTCGTCACCCACACGATGACCGGCACCTCGACGCCCGCGACGGCCGCCCGCTGCCGACCGAAGGGGGCCGCCACCGTCACGCTCGATCGCGCGTCGACCTCGACGAGCACCGCGTCGGGGTCCTCGTCGGTGATGAGCCACTGGCTCGCCAGCCCGGAGCGCACGCGGTCGGAGGCGTGGACCTCGACGCGCAGCCGCTCCCGGGAGCGTCGCTCCGGGGACACCGGGGCGGTGACCCGCGCCTGCCGCCGGCTCCGGGCACGTCGGGCACGGGGGGTGGCGGTCGCGTCGCGCACGGCCGCGCGGACGGCCTTGGCGGGTCCGGTCAGGGCACTCATCGCATCTCCTCGGCAAGCTGGTGGACCCGTGCTCGGGCCTCGTCCTCGGGCAGCCACAGGGCGCTGCCGGCCGGCACGCCCCACGTCACGAGCTCGGCCTCGACGGCGGACCGGGTCCAGGCCGGCTCGACGAGGTGGGTGCGGGCGCCGCTCGGGGTGCTGACGACGACCTCACCGGTCGTCAGCTCGGGAGCCGGTCGTCCGACGGCCAGCGCCTCGGCCCGACGGACCCAGGTCACCGCGGCCTCGACGGGCTCCTCGGGGTGCACCTGGACGAGGTCGTCGGCGTGGTCGACGAGCCGGCGGACGGCCGGCAGCAGGCCCTTGCGGTACAGGCGCAGCCGCGCCGGATTTTCGCGGTGCAGCAGGCCGATGCGCACGTCGAGGTCGAGCAGCTCGTCGAGCACGTCGCGCAGCTCGTGGGGGTCGGCCATGGTGTCGGCGGCGTCGTCGACGACGAGCACGTCGAAGGGAGCCAGCGGCCGCGTCGAGATCCACGCGTGCGGCGCGGTGAAGGGGCGGCCGGGCGCACTGTCGCGCTCGGGGTCGGACTCGCCGTGGCGGGTGGCCCAGTCGAGGACGAGATCCTGGGGGACGTCGGCCCCGGCGGCGACCGGCGGCAGCTCCCCCTTCGTCCTGGCGGTGGCCAGCTGACGGTGCCACGCCTTGTAGGCCGAGCGGTAGGCCAGCCGCGCGCCGATGCCCCAGCCGACGCCGAAGTCGCTGCGGGACAACGACCCAGAGCGCAGACGGGTGATCTGCAGGGGCGGGGTGACCATCGGGGGGACCTGCCCGGTGACCGCCTCGATGCGGGCGTTGTACTCGCTGTCGGCGCTCTTGCGCACGTCGTCGAAGCTGCCCACCCGCTCGTGCGTGGACCGCCGCATCACGAGGCCGGCAGCGTTGTGTCGCACCGCCGGGTAGCCGAGCCAGGCGAGCCGCAGGTCCTCGCTGGCCCGGATCGCGAGCGCGTGCGTCGCGACGACCTCGGGGTCGGCGAGCAACGGGAGCACCTGCCGCTCGATGCGCTCGGGATGGCACCAGTCGTCGGCGTCGAGGAAGGCGAGGAACTCCCCCTGCGCCTGCGCCAGACCGAGGTTGCGCGCACGGTAGGCCCCGCCGTTGCGCTCGCGGGCGATGACCCGGGCGCGCGGGTCCAGGGCGGCGATGCGGGCGATCTCGTCGGTGAAGTCCGGCCCGGACGCGTCGTCGACGACGAGCACCTCGAGGCGCGACCAGGTCTGGTCGAGCAGGGCCCGGATCGCCGTGGCGAGCCACGGGCCGGGGCGGTAGGCGGTGACGACGACGCTGACCAGAGGCAGGTCGTCGGGGTCGACGTCGCGGCCGGTGGCCTCACGGACCCGCTCGCGCAGCCCGGCGCGGCGGGCCGCCAGCTCGTCGGCGTCGGGACCGACCCGGTCGTAGACGTCGAGGTCGTCTCCGAAGGCCGCGACCGACTGCGGCCCGACGACGGCGGCGAGCTCGGCGTCGGTGAGCAGCCGCGGCACGAGCATCCCAGCCTCGCGCCACCGGCGGGTGAGCAGCTCCAGCCAGGCGTCGCGGTCGCCCGTGATCGAGGGATGCGCGAGGTCGGTCTCGAGGTCGAGGCGCTCGTCGTCGCCGAGGGCGGTGAGCCGGGGCAGCTGCGCGGCGAGGACGGCGGCGCCCTCCCCCGCCTCGGTCTGCCGGGCGAGCAGCGTGTGGGCGTGCAGCAGGCACTGCCGCCCGGTCAGGGCACCCGCGTGACCGTCGTCGACGAGCTCGCGGAAGACCGCGGAACCGGTCCGGGCGAGGTCGGCGTCGCCGCTGGTGACGAGCAGCTCGGCCCAGCCGGCCCGCCAGCTCGGCGCGCCCGTGCGCTCGGCGAGGAGCCGGGCCGCGTCGCGCAGCAGGGCGGAGCGGGTGCGGTGGCCGGTCGCGACGAGGTCGTCGACCCCGATCTGCTCGGCACCTCGGGCATAGCTGGCGACGAGCGGGTCGGCACCGGTGAGCGGGGTGGGCCGCAGCCGGGCGCGAAGGGGGTCGATCACCCGTCGTCGGGCGGCCGGGTCACCGGTGACGACGGCCCGCAGGCCGCCGACCGCGAGGGTGCGGGCGCGTTGCAGGGTCGGCACGGCTCAGATCGCCGCGAGGATGGCTTCGGTGACCTCGCGGTAGGCGGTCGCGCCCTTGCTGGAGCGGGCGGTGTCGAGGATCGAGCGACCGGCGGCGGGCGCCTCGGCGAAGCGCACCGTGCGCGGGATCGGCGGCGAGAGCACCGGCAGCTTGTAGCGGGTGCCGAGGTCCTCGAGGACCTCGCGGGAGTGGTTGGAGCGGCCGTCGTACATCGTCGGGAGGATGCCGATGGTCTTGAGCTTCTTGTTGAGCAGGCGCTTGACGTCCTTGACCGTGTCGAGGAGCTGGCCGACGCCGCGGTGGCTGAGCATCTCTGCCTGCATCGGGATGATCAGGCCGGTCGCCGCGGTGAGCGCCGAGAGGGTGAGCACCCCCAGGCTGGGGCTGCAGTCGAGGAGGATGACGTCGTAGTCGCCGCGCACGTCCTCGAGCACCGACTGGAGGACGAACTCGCGCCCGGGGCGGGTGAGCAGCTGGGCCTCGGAGCCGGCGAGCTCGATCGTCGAGGGCAGCAGGTCGATGCCGTCGCTCGCCTCGAGGATCGCGTCGCCGATCTCGGCCTGGCCGAGGACGACCTCGTTGACCGAGAGCTCGACCGCGTCGGGGTCGATGCCGAGGCTGAAGGTCAGGCTTGCCTGCGGGTCGAGGTCGACGAGGAGGACCCGCCGGCCGAGCTCGGCCATCGCGGCACCGATCGAGGCCACGGACGTCGTCTTGGCGACGCCCCCCTTCTGGTTGGCGACCGCGATGATCGCCGCCTTCTTCGCGCGTGCCACGTGTGGGCCCTTCCGTCCGTCGGGATGCGCCGCCATCCTCTCAGGTCAGCGCCCGGCGGGGGGCACGCCACCCCGCGGCGCCGGTCACGTCACCGCACGGCGTCGACCGCGCCGATGCGCCCTTCGCGGAAGGCGCTGACGAAGAGTGCGTGGTCAGCCCGGACCCGGTCGGCGTAGTCGATCGCGAAGTCGACGAGCTGCTCGACGAACTCCTCCTCGTGACCCGCCACCGCCTCGGCGATGGCTGCCTCGGTGTGGAAGTCGACGACCGTGTGGTCGCTGTCGGCGTCGGAGACGCAGTGGATCTTGGCCGTCGCCCGCCCGAGGGCCACGACGACCGGCTCGATGTCGACCGGCTCGTGCAGGTCGACCCACGACAGGTCGATCTCGTAGGGCGAGACCTCGTCGACGACGTAGCCGACCCCGTCGACGGTCGTGTAGCCGAGGAGCGGGTCGGCGTGCACCTGCAGCGCACGCTGGCTGACGACGGTCCGCTCGCCCTCGTGGGCGAAGAGCTCGCGAGCCCGCGGCAGGTCGACGACGTCGGCGAGCGCGGGGCGGTTGGCCTGCTTCATCGACAGGACGACGTCATTTTCGTGGGCTTCGTTGTAGCCCTCGATGAGCAGGCTGTAGGCGGGCAGCCCGGCGCTGCCGATGCCGAAGCCGGACCGCCCGACGACGTCCTTGACCTCGTAGAAGGTCTCGTGCTCGGCGCGCTTGGCCTCGGGGATCGTCTCGAGGTATCGACCGTAGGCCTCGAGGACCTGCTCGCGCTCGGCGTCGTCGAGGCGCCGCACGCCGACCCCGTCGGTGAAGACCCGCCCCTCGTCGGTCACCTCGCTCATCGCGTCGAGCATCCCGGCGCGGCTGTTGCGTCGGGCCCGCTGGATCGTCGCGTGGACCGCGCCGTCGGTGTTGCCCAGCCGCAGCGCGAACTCGGTGTCGTCGGCACCGTCGACGAACTCCTGGACGAGCTCGAGGTAGCTGCGCAGGTAGGTGGCCGCGAGGTCGCGCACCGCCTGCTCGGGCAGGGCCTTGCGCCAGCCCATGACCGCCAGACCGGCGACGAAGCGCCGCAGGTCCCAGGTGAAGGGTCCGACGTAGGCCTCGTCGTAGTCATTGACGTCGAAGACGAGCTCGCCGTGGGAGTTGACGTAGGTGCCGAAGTTTTCGGGGTGGAGGTCGCCGTGGATCCACATGCGCGAGGTCCGCTCGTCGGCCCACGGCTCGTCGAGGTTGACCATGTCGCGGTGGAAGAGGCAGGCGCTGCCCCGGTAGAAGGCGAAGGGAGAGTCGGCCATCTTGCGGAACTTCACCCGGAAGGCGTCGGCTGAGGCCGCCATGAGGTCGGCGAAGGCCGCCTCGAGCGTCTCGATGACGTGCTGCCGGCGCTCGTCCTCGCCTGCGGCGCCGCCCGGCGAGCTGGTCACCGCAGCACCGGCACGCCGGTCGCGAGCGCCTCGATGCGGGCGAGCGACTCCGGCGCCGTGGTGTTTTCGCCGAGGCGGTTGGTCTTGCCGTCGCCGTGGAAGTCGCTGCTGCCGGTGGGCACGAGGTCGTGGCGGTCGGCGAGCTCGCGGGCGAGGGCCCGCCCCGCGTCGTCGTGGTCGCGGTGGTCGACCTCGATGCCGGCGAGGCCGGCCTCGACGAGCTCGGCCACGTCGTCGCCGTCGAGCGAGCGCTGGCGCTTGGTGGCAAAGGGGTGCGCGACGACCGGAACCCCACCGGCTGCGCGCACGAGCCGCACGGCCTCGGCGGTCTCGACGGCGTAGTGCGGCTCGTAGTAGGCGGAGCCGTTGTGCAGCCACTGGTCGAAGACCTCGTTGCGGTGGGCCGCGATGCCCTTGGCCACGAGCGCATCGGCCAGGTGGGGGCGACCGAGCGAGGCGCCCTCCTCGACCTGCGCCATGACGTCGGCCCACGTGACGTCGAAGCCGTCGGCCGCCATCCGGTCGACGATCCGCTGCAGGCGCGGCACCCGGTCGTCACGCATGCGGGCCATCTCGGCGACGAGGGCCGCGTCGGTCGGGTCGAACAGGTAGGCGAGCAGGTGGACCGAGCGCCAGTGGTGACGCGTCGACAGCTCGGCGCCGCGCACGAGGGCGACCCCGTGCCGCTGGGCGGCCTCCGCCGCCTCGTCCCACCCCGCCGTCGTGTCGTGGTCGGTGATCGCCAGCGTGCCCAGCCCGGCCTGCGCCGCCTGGGCCACCAGCTCGGCGGGCGCGTCGGTGCCGTCACTGCGGGAGCTGTGGGTGTGCAGGTCGATCACATATGCACCCTATGACCTCGGGCCGACAGCCCGAGGCAACCTGCCGCCCCCTTCGCACGTGTTGATCAGCAGAGGGGTCATGAGCAGCAGGGCACGAGACCGACGAAGGGGGCGACGCAGGTGGGGTGGTTCGACGACCGGGAGCGTGACGACGGGTACACCGCCTTCGTCACATCGGCGTCGCCGGCGCTCGTCCGGACCGCGTGGTTCCTCACCGGCGACGTGCACGCCGCCGAGGAGCTCGTGCAGGCGACCCTGGTCAAGCTCTACGTCGCCTGGCCCCGGGTCCGGCGCGGGGAGGTGCTCGGCATCTCCGTCGGCGCGGTCAAGAGCGCTGCCTACCGCGGCATGGCCAGGCTGCGCACCCATCTCGAGACCCCGAAGGAGGGCCTGTCGTGAGCCAGACCTGGTACGACGACCACAACGACCTCGAAGCGGCGCTGGCGACGGCCCTGCACTCGGCGGACGTGCCCGACCTCTCCCCCGACCTCGACGACGCCCTGCGCCGGGGCCGTCGGGTGGTCCCGCGGCGCCCACTCGCCGCCGTCACGGCTGGCGCGGCGGCGGCCCTCCTGCGGGGCCTGGGCATCGTCTCGGCGACGACCCTCGGTCCGGCCGAGACCCCGCCCGCGTCGACGACGAGCGTGCGGTCCGGCACCGTCGAGCTCGCCGACGTCATGGTGCTCGGCGACGGTGCGGGCGGCTACCTCACCTACGCGGTGGTCCGCGGCGAGCCCTCCGGCGTGCGCGGCTTCGCCGGTGACGACGAGGACGACCTCGTCGACTCCCGGTCGCGTCACCGCCCGGCAGCGACCTGTGGGTGCTCGTCGTGACGACCGACCCCGATGACGTGACGAGCCGGGTCGACCGGCTGACGTGGACCTCGGACGGGCAGGAGCGCGAGGCCAGCGCGCCCTAGGTCACCGACCGGGGCGCCGACGCGTGCTCAGCCCAGCCCGGGCCACTCGGGCGTGCGCTTCTCGGCGAAGGCGCGCACGCCCTCCGCCCGGTCGGCGCTGAAGGCGGTGTCGTGCCAGCGGGCGTCCTCGAGGTCGAGCCCCTCGTCGAGGCCCACGTCGAGGCCGCCGCGCATCGCGGCCTTGGCATTGCGCACCCCGACCGGGGAGTGCTTCGCGATCGTGCTCGCCAGTGCGAGGGCCTCCCCCTTCGCGTCGTCGACGAAGCGGTCGGCCAGGCCGAGGCGCAGCGCCTCCTCGGCGTCGATGCGGCGGGCGGTGAAGATCAGGTCGGCGGCCCGCGACCAGCCGATGCGGCGGGTCATCAGCTGGGTGCCCCCGCCCCCGGGGATGACCCCGACGGAGACCTCCGGCAGCGCGAAGAGCGCCCGCGGGCCGGCGACGATGAGGTCGCAGGCCAGGGCCAGCTCGCAGCCACCGCCCATGGCATAGCCGTCGACCGCGGCGATCGTCGGCACGGGCAGGTCGAGCAGGGCGCGGTAGGCGAGGCGGTTGCCGGGGCGCTGGGCGCGCAGCTGCTCGTCGCTCAAGCCGTTGCGCTCCTTGAGGTCGGCACCGACGCAGAAGGCCTTGTCGTGGCTCGAGGTGAGCACCACCGCGCGCACCGAGGTGTCCTCGGCGAGGGAGGCACCGGCCGCGGTGAGCGCGGTGGCCATCTGCGTGGAGACGGCGTTCATCGCCTCGGGGCGGTCGAGGACGACCTCGACGACGCCGGACTCGTGCCGGTCGATGCGGATGAGCGGGGTGTCGATCATGGGCCCATCCAACCAGCCGGCCCGGAGGCTGACAGAGAAGTGTGCGCAGAGCCGCCGATCCGGCCGGGGCACGATCGTCATCAGGGTGCAGCGGTCGACACGTGACCGCGTCAACGAGAGGATCGATCATGCGCTACACACTCGTCATCAGCGCCCCCGAGCCCGCCCAGGGGCAGGTCTCCCAGGAAGCGATGGCCGAGATGCAGGGCCTCATGGGCGACTACGCCGCCGCGCTGCACGCGGCCGGTGTGCTCGTCGCCGCCGAGATGCTGCGTCCCGCCGACATGACCACGACGGTGACCCGGCGACACGGCAAGGTCGAGATCCAGGACGGACCCTTCGCCGACACCAAGGAGGCGCTCGCCGGCGTCTTCGTCCTCGACGTGCCCGACCTGGATGCCGCTCTGGCCTGGGCGGAGCGGCACCCCGTCACCTCCTACGGCACCGTCGAGGTCCGGCCGAGCGCCGTCTCCGTCGTCGATGGCACCTGGGTCCCCGCGGGCTGACGCGGCGGTGCGGGCGGCCGAGGTCGCCCGCACCGGCTACGGCCGGCTCGTCGCCCTCCTCGCCGCCGCCGACGGCGACATCGCCGCGGCGGAGGACGCCCTCGGCGACGCCCTGGAGCGCGCACTGCGCCGCTGGCCGGAGGACGGCATCCCTGACCGGCCGGAGGCGTGGCTGCTGACGGTCGCCCGCAACCGGCAACGGGACCGGTGGCGCTCCGCCTCCCACCGGACCTCCGTCGAGCTCGAGCCGGACCGGCACTCACCCGCCCTGCTCGAGGACGTCGACCCCGACGCCCTGCCCGACCACCGTCTCGCCCTGATGGCCGCCTGCGCGCACCCCGCGATCGACCCGGGAGTGCGCACCCCGCTCATGCTGGGCGTCGTGCTCGGGTGCACCGCGGAACAGATCGGCCGCGCGATGTCCGTCCCGACGACGACCATGGCCTCACGGCTCGTGCGCGCCAAGCGCCGCATCCGCGAGCGCGGCATCCCCGTCGAGGTGCCCGGCTCGGACGTGCTGCCCGAGCGGATGGCGGCGATCCGGGAGGCGGTGCACGGGGTGCACGCCATCGAGTGGGCCAGCTCCGACCCCGAGCCGGTCTCCGACCTCGTCGGCGAGGCACTGCACCTCTCCGAGCTGCTCACCCGCCTCGCACCCCACGACGCCGAGGCCCACGGGCTCGCCGCCCTCGTGGCCCTCTCCGCCTCGCGGCTGCCCGCCCGAGGAGGCCGCGACGGCTTCGTCCCCCTCGCCGAGCAGGACCCCAGGCTGTGGGACCCGGACCTCATCGCGCGCGGCGAGGAGCACCTGCGGGCCGGTCACGCGCTCGGCGAGCTCGGCCGCTTCCAGGTCGAGGCCGCGATCCAGGCCGTGCACTGCGCACGCCGGCGCACCGGCCGCACGGACTGGTCCGCTCTGCGTCGTCTCCACGAGATGCTCCTGGCCCTCGCCCCAACGCGAGGTGCACGGGTCTCGCACGCGGTCGTCACGGCCGAGGGCGTGGGCCCGCAGGCGGGACTCGACCTGCTCGACGCCCTCGAGCCCGTGCGGCCGGCCTTCCAGCCGGAGTGGGCCGCGCGAGGGCACCTGCTCGCGCTGCTCGGACGCGCGGACGAGGCCCGCACGGCGTGGCAGCGGGCGATCAGCCTCACGACGGCACCCGCCCAGCGCCGCCACCTCGAGGAGCAGGTGGCGGCGCTGGCCGACCCGGGCAGGCGAGGGGCACTCCCTTCGCCCGACTGAGACGACGATCCACGAGGTGAGACGATGGGGCGATGAGCGAGGAGCAGCAGCAGGCAGACAACCGCAAGCGACCGACGACCGACGAGTTCCGGGCCTTCGTCGCCGAGGACTGGTCCCCGCGGTCGGACCAGCGCCCGACGCTCACCGAGGCGGCCGAGCGGGCCGCCGAGCGCCGCGCCGCCGTCTCCACCGCCCACCAGGGCGAGCGCCTCGTCATCCCCGCCGGCGGGCTCAAGGTCCGCAGCAACGACTGCGACTACGTCTTCCGCCCGCACTCCGCCTTCGCCCACCTCACCGGTCTCGGCGCCGACCGCGAGCCCGACGCGGTCCTCGTCATGGAGCCCCTCGGCGGCCCCGACGAGCAGGCCGGCCACGAGGCGAGCCTCTACTTCCGCCCGCTCGCGCCGCGCGACTCCGAGGAGTTCTTCGGCGACGCCCGCTACGGCGAGTTCTGGGTCGGCGCGCGCCCGTCGATCGAGGACATCGAGGCCGAGCTGGGCCTCGTCGGCCGGCACGTCGACCAGCTCGAGGACGCCGTCGGCAAGGACGCCGGGCAGGTCACCGTCCGCCTCGTCCGCGACGCCGACCGCGACCTCACCGCCCGCCTCGACACCGTCCGCGCGCAGGCCGGCGCCGACGCCGAGTCGCTCGCCGAGGCCGATGCCGCGCTCGCCCACGACCTGTCGCACCTGCGGATGATCAAGGACGACTGGGAGCTCGGCCAGATGCAGCAGGCCGTCGACGCGACCAAGGTCGGGTTCGAGGCGGTCATCCGCGAGCTGCCGGGCCTGCCCGAGCGGGGCCGCGGCGAGCGCTGGGTCGAGGGCACCTTCGGCCTGCACGCCCGGCACCAGGGCAATGGCGTCGGCTACGACTCGATCTGCGCCTCCGGCGACCACGCCAACACGCTGCACTGGATCAAGAACGACGGCGAGGTCAAGGACGGCGACCTCATCCTCCTCGACGCCGGGGTCGAGCTCGACTCCCTCTTCACCGCCGACATCACCCGCACCCTGCCGGTGAGCGGCACCTTCTCCCCCACCCAGCGCGAGGTCCACGAGGCCGTCGCCGCCGCGCAGGCCGCCGGCATCGCCGCGGTCAAGCCGGGCAACAAGTTCTCCGACGTCCACGCCGCGGCGATCCGCGTCGTCGCCGAGCACCTGCACGCGTGGGGCCTGCTGCCCGAGGGCGTCTCGGTCGAGGACACCCTCGACACCGAGCACGGCCAGTACCACCGCCGCTGGATGGTGCACGGCACGAGCCACCACCTCGGCATCGACGTGCACGACTGCGCCCTGGCGACCCGCGAGGAGTACATGGACGCCGAGCTGCAGCCGGGCATGGTCCTCACCGTCGAGCCGGGCATCTACTTCAAGGCCGACGACCTCAAGGTGCCCGAGCGATTCCGCGGCATCGGCGTGCGCCTCGAGGACGACGTCGTCGTCACCGAGGACGGCTGCCGCAACCTCTCCGGCGACTGGCCGCACACCGCCGACGAGGTCGAGGCCTGGATCGCCGAGGTCCAGGGGCGCTGACCTCCCTTCGCCCTCCCACGCGGGCGGATGGCCGGGAAGTCCTGAGATGGCCGGGAAGTCCGGAGTTGGCCGAGCAATTGCGCGGTCATCCCCGGACTTCCCGGCCATCTGCGCTCATCCCGGTCAGGCCACCCGCGCCATCGCCTGCTGGACCATCGCGAGCACCCGCTCCGGCTGATCGAGGTCGGTCCAGACGAGACGCACGACGGCGTAGCCAGCAGCTCGCAGCCGGTCCTCGCGGGCCTTCTCCGCCGCGAGCGCTCGCCGGCCTTCGTGCCCCTCGTACTTGACGAGCCCGTCGAACTCGACCACCACTCGCTCCCCCACGAGGAAGTCCACCCGCCCGATCTTGCCGCGCCGGTCGAAGATCTCGACCTGGCTGCGCAGGGACAGCCCGAGGTCCCGCAGGAGCACCCGAGTACGCGTCTCTCCGACCGACTCGCACTCTGGGTCGGCCTCCGCGACGACCCGCCGCAGACGTCCGGCTGCCAGTCCACGAAGCCCGAGTGCCACGCCCGCAGCCTCGACCTGCGCCCCCGTCACCTGCTCCGCGTGCAGCGCCCCGTCGAGGCTGACGAGACCGGGGAGGAAGCCGTACTCGTCGGTGACCTGCGCGATGGCCATCCCCACGGAGACCACCCGCAGTCCGTCGACGACCTCGGCCTCCACCCCGTCGGGCCAGGGATGCAGGCGCACACCCCCACGCAGCCGCCGTCGGGGCGACGAGCAGATCACCTCGACGGTCGAGAGCCCCACGCCCCAGAGCGGCAGCCCGTGGAGCACCGCGGCGCTGGCGTGCGACGCAGCTGCCCCCCGCCGCTCCCCCAGGACGGCTCGGGTGCACAGGGCAAGACGCGCCTCTGGCTTCGCCGAGCGCCATGTCTCGCCCGCGGCGAAGAGCCCCCGACGCAGCCGCACCAGCTCGCCGGACCGCACCAGACGCTCGGTCGCGTCCGCGTCGATCTCGATCGCCCGCAGCCTGGCGGTCGTGCACACCTGACCGCCCGCGACGAGCACACCTGCGAGTCGTGGATCCATCACGACATCCTTGCGGGGTCCTCCCTTCGCTCGCCGGCGTCATCCACAGGCCACCGGGCTGCGCTGCCCACGACGGCCGAGAAGTCCGGAGATGGCCGGGAAACCCGGAGTTGACCGAGCAATTGCGCGGCCAGGTCCGGCGATCTCGGCCAGTCGCGCGCTTCCCGGCCGGGTGTGGCCGGGTCAACAGCCGGACGGCCTGACCACCACGGGGGCGAAGGGGGAAGATGTCACCGACCCCCTTCGCCCCCACCGAAAGGCCCGCGCACATGTCGACCAAGACGGTCCCCGGCAACTACTTCGAGGACTTCGCGATCGGGCAGGAGATCCGGCACGCGACGCCGCGCACGGTGACCGAGGGCGACATCGCGCTCTACACCGGGCTCTACGGCTCGCGCTTCGCGGCGACGAGCGCGGCGACCTTCGCCGAGTCGATGGGCTTCGAGCGGATGCCGGTCGACTCCCTGCTCGCCTTCCACCTCGTCTTCGGCAAGTCGGTGCCCGACATCAGCCTCAACGCCGTGGCCAACCTCGGCTACGCGGGCGGTCGCTTCGGGGCGCCGCTGCACGTCGGTGACACGGTGACGACGACCTCGACGGTCATCGGCCTGAAGGAGAACTCCAACGGCCGCACCGGCGTCGTCTACGTCAACTCGGTCGGCGTCAACCAGCGCGGCGAGATGGTCGTCGACTACGTCCGCTGGGTCATGGTCAACAAGCAGGACGCCTCCTCCCCCGCCCCCGAGACGGTCATCCCCGACCTGCCGGGCGCCGTTGCGGCAGAGGACCTCCTGGTCCCCTTCGACCTCACCGGTCGCGACTACGACGTCGAGCTCGCGGGCTCGCCCTTCCTCTGGGGTGACTACGAGGTCGGCGAGCGCATCGACCACGTCGACGGCATGACGATCGAGGAGTCGGACCACATGCTGGCCACGCGGCTCTACCAGAACACCGCGAAGGTCCACTTCAACCAGCATGCCCAGTCGCAGGCCAAGATCGGGCGCCGCCTCATCTACGGCGGCCACATCATCAGCCTCGCGCGCGCCCTGTCCTTCAACGGCCTGGCCAACGGCCAGCTGATCGCGGCGATCAACGCCGGCGCGCACGCCAACCCGACCTTCGCCGGCGACACGATCTACGCCTGGTCGGAGGTCCTCGAGCGCATCGAGCTTCCCGGCCGCACCGACGTCGGCGCGCTGCGTCTGCGCACGGTCGCGACCAAGGACACCCCGTGCGCCGACTTCCCCTACAAGGGCGAGGACGGCAAGTACCTGCCCGAGGTCGTCCTCGACCTCGACTACACGGTGCTCATCCCCCGCTGACGGGCAGCGTCCGTTATGGCCGGGGGGCAGCAGGGAGAGGGCCCGGCACCGGGTCGCGCCGGGGGCCTGAGCCCGTGGCTGGTCGCCGCCGTGGCGGGCGCTCTCTACGCGGTGCTCTCCTGCCTGCGGCACGAGCGATACCTCAGCGGCATGGACCTGGCGATCTTCGGCCAGGTGGCCCGCCGGGTCGCCTCCGGTGAGGCCCCCTACAGCGAGATGAAGGGGGCCGACTACCTCATCTTCGGCGACCACCTCCACCCCGTGGTCCTCCTGCTGGGGGTCCCGTGGAGGTTGTGGGGCGACCCGCGCTCGCTGCTCGTCGCCCAGGCCGTGTGCGTGGCGATCGCCGTGGCGATCGTGGGGCGGCTGGCCGTGGAGAGACTCGGCACGCGGCTGGGCCTGCTGCTCACCGTCCTGCTCGCCCTGTCGGTCGGGGTCCAGGCGGCTGTCGTCTTCGACGTGCACGAGGTGGCCCTCGGCGCACCCCTCGTGGCCCTGGCCGGAGCCGACTTCGTGCGTCGCCGGTGGAACCGCACGGCCATCTGGGTCGCGCTCTTCCCGCTGGTCAAGGAGGACATGGCCGTCCTCGTGCTCGGCTTCGCCCTCGCCCTGCTCGTCGCCGGCCGGCGTCGGCTGGCGGCCGCCCTCGCGGTGTGGGCAGGCGTCGCGCTCGTCCTCGCCCTGCGCGTCATCATCCCGGCCCTCAACCCCCGCGGGATCTACCCCTACTCGGGCACGACGAGCGTTGCGCCGCAGCACGTCTGGGACAGCCTCGTCGCCGACGGGCGAGGGAGCATCACGGTCCTCGTCCTCGTCGCGAGCGCCGGGCTGCTCTCCCTTCGCTCCCCGCTCGTGCTCGCCGCGGCGGCACCCCTGGGGCTGCGCATGGCCTCGTCCAACGACTCCTACTGGGGGCTGGACTACCACTACTCGCTGCTGCCGGCCGTGGTCCTCGCCTGTGCGGCCGTCGACGGGCTCGCCCGGACCCGGTCGCAGGCCCTCCTCCGGGCCACCGTCGGGCTGTCGGTCGCCGTCGCCGTGTGGGCGGTGTGGACCGGCCCGCTCGTCGACGAGGTCGAGCGACAGCTCACCCCGTGCGCCCGCTGCGCCGACGCGCGCGCCGCGCTCGACCAGGTCCCCGTCGGTGCCGAGGTCGCCGCCGACGACCACCTCGCGCCGCACCTCCTCGCCGACCGAACCGTCCTGCACGTGCACCCCAACTACACCGACGAGGAGACCCGTCGCCCGGAGTGGATGCTGCTCGACCGGCGCACCGACACCGGGCGCAATGCCCACGGCCGCGCGTGGTCCGAGGAGCTCGTCGAGCACTCGATCGAGCAGGACGGCTACGAGCTGGTCTGGGAGCGCGCGGGCTATGTGGTCCTGCGGCGGTGACGTCCTCGAGCGCCGTGCGAGACCATCGACCGCACGACGACCCCGCGTGCGGAGACCACCCGCACGCCATCACGACGGAGGCACGATGCGGACCGACCACGAGACCCTCTCCCTGAGCATCACCGACGGGATCCTCCTCGTCACCCTCGATCGGCCGGAGGCGATGAACTCCTTCACGGTGACCATGGCCGACGAGCTCGAGGCGACCTTCCGCGAGGTCGACGACGACGACGAGGTCCGTGCGGTCGTCGTCACCGGCTCATGCTCAGGGCCAGCGCGACACAGCACATGGCGCGGCTGCGTGCTGTGTCATGAGGCTTGGAGGCAGCGAAGGGGGCGCCGGTTCCCCTACCGCTCGAAGACCTCCAGCAGCAGCGCGTGCTCGACGGCCGGGTCGGCGACCGCCTGCCCGCCCTCGCCGAGGATGTGGCCGAGCAGCTGCGCGGGCTGGGGGAAGTCGTCGGGCAGCGCGTCGTTGTAGAGGCGGTGCTCCTCGAGCGACTCGATGGCGTCGTCGAGGTGCCCGGTGACGTCCACGAAGTGGCTGGGCCGCTGGCTGCCGCCGACGGCGAGCAGCGTGACGTGCCAGGGCTCGAGGCCGTCGTCGACGAGCTCGGGGAAGATCCACCGGTTGCCGGCGTCGGCGCAGGCGTCGACGGTCGCGAGGCCCACGGCCCGGTGGTCGGCCTGGTTGAGGATGCCGCCCGGGAAGGTCACGTCGAAGGTCGTGCCGATGACGAGGTCGGGGCGAGCCCGCCGGATCGCCGCGGCGATGTCACGCCGCAGGGGCAGCCCGTACTCGATGGTCCCGTCGGAGTGGTCGCCGAACTCGACCTCCTCGACACCGACGACCGCAGCGCTCGCGCGCTCCTCGTCGGCGCGGGCGGGCGCGGCGTCGACCGGGTCCATCGTGTCGATGCCCGCCTCACCACGGGTCAGCAGGAAGTAGCGCACGCGCTTGCCCGCCGCGGTCCACTTGGCGATAGCGGCGGAGGTGCCGTACTCGATGTCGTCGGGGTGGGCGACGACGCACAGCACGGAATCGAAGGTGGTCTCGTCGAGGGCGGCCAGGTCGGGCTGGGTGCTCACACCGACGACGCTAGTCCCGCCCCGACCCGAGCGGAAGGGGCGGACTCAGCCCTGCTGGCCGTGCTCGGCCTCGCGGCGCATCCGCTCACCCTCGGCCCGTGCCGCTGCCTGATTGCGGGCCAGCTGCTCCCGGGCCGCGCGCGTCGGGTCGAGCTCGTGGAGCAGCTCACGCGCGCGGGCGGCGTGCTTGTGCTCGGTGAGCACCTCGTAACGCGACGCGACGACCTGGCTGACCGAGGTGAAGTCGCGCTGGCCGCCGGTGGAGCGGTAGCCGAGCCAGGCCCACACCGCACCGAAGAGCGCGCCCATCGCCATCGTCGAGGCCAGCCGCACGAGCAGGCCCTCGCTGCCCTCGAACATCGCGAAGATCAGGCCGACGAAGACACCGATCCAGATGCCGGAGAGCAGTCCACCGAGGACGACCTTGCCGCTCGTCAGCCGCCCGCGGACCCGCTCGACCTGCTTGAGATCGGTGCCGACGATCATGACGTCCTGGACCGGGAACTCCTTGTCGGCGAGGAAGTCCACCGTGTGCTGAGCCTCGGCATAGCTGTCGTAGATCGCCAACGACATCGGGTACTCCAGACGCAGGAACTGCTGCATGTGGGCGGCCATACCGGGCTGGGTGCTCATGGGTCCAGTATCCCACCCGGACCTGTGGGCCCGGTGTACGGGGCGGACGGGACGAAGGGGGCTGACCGTCACCTGCTTCGAGTGACGGCCAGCCCCCTTCGTCGGAGCGACGGGTGTCGGTGCCGGCACCGACCCGGACATCACCCCTTGAGCTGGTAGTCCTTGAGGATGCTCTTGCCGATGATCATCTTCTGGATCTCGGCGGTGCCCTCACCGATGAGCAGCATCGGGGCCTCTCGGTAGATCCGCTCGATCTCGTACTCCTTGGAGTAGCCGAAGCCACCGTGGATGCGGAAGGACTGGTTCACCACGTCGGCGCAGTACTCGGCCGCCATGTACTTCGCGATACCGGCCTCGAGGTCGTTGCGCTCGCCCTTGTCCTTCAGACGGGCGGCCTTGACCATCAGCTGGTGCGCGGCCTCGACCTTGCTCGCCATGTCGGCGATGCGGAAGAGGATCGCCTGGTGGTCGACGATCTTCTTGCCGAAGGTCTCGCGCTGCTGCGCGTACTGGACACCGAGCTCGAAGGCGCGCATCGCCAGGCCGCAGGCGCGGGAGGCGACGTTGACGCGGCCGACCTCGACGCCGTCCATCATCTGGTAGAAGCCCTTGCCCGGCTCGCCGCCGAGGATCTGGCCGGTCGTCGTCCGGTGGCCCTCAAGGATGAGCTCGGTCGTGTCGACGCCCTTGTAGCCCATCTTGTCGATCTTGCCGGGGACGGTGACGCCCTGGGCGGTCTCGCCGAAGCCCTCGGTCTTGTCGATGAGGAAGGTCGTCATGTTCTTGTGCGGGCTGTCGTGACCGAGGTCGGTCTTGACGAGCACCGCAACGAGGTTGGCGGAGGCGCCGTTGGTCAGCCACATCTTCTGGCCGGTGATCGTCCAGTCGTCGCTGTCGCCGTCGCGCACGGCCTTGGTCTTGATGCCGGCGACGTCGGAGCCGAGCCCCGGCTCGCTCATCGAGAAGGCGCCCCGGATCTCACCGGTGGCCATCTTCGGCAGGTAGTGCTGCTTCTGCTCCTCCGTGCCGTGCTTGAGGATCATGTAGGCCACGATGAAGTGGGTGTTGATGATGCCGGAGACCGGCATCCAGCCGCGGGCGATCTCCTCGACGCACAGCGCGTAGGTGAGCAGCGACTCGCCGAGCCCGCCGAACTCCTCGGGGATCATCAGGCCGAAGATCCCCATCTCCTTCATCTGGTCGACGATCTTCTGCGGGTACTCGTCCGCGTGCTCGAGCTCCTGCGCGACCGGGATGATCTGCTCGTCGACGAACTCCTTGACCAGGCCCAGCAGGTCGACCTGCTCCTCGGTCAGTCCGTCGGTCGTCTGCAGTCGGGACATGCGTCCACCTTTGCTCTCGTGGTTCAAGGATCCGGGTCAGTATCCCAGCGCGCCCCGCCGCCTGCCACAGAGTCTCAGGGTGTCCTCGGCCACGATCTAAGGCGGGTCATCAGAGACGGACGAAGGGAGATGTCAGCGCACATCACGCCGAAGTCAGGAACGACAACCTGCGGCAGCAGGCCATCGCAGGACTTGGGCGGGCGCTGACCTCTCCCTTCGCCCGTCGGTGGAAGGTCCCTGGTGGACCGGTCAGTAGACCTTGACGACGCGCCCGATGGGCGCGAGGTTCTTCCACCAGATGTAGTTGATCGCGCGGTTGCTCAGGCGGGCGCAGCCGTGCGACGCCGCATAGCCCGGGATCGACGGCGAGCCGTGGATCGCGATGCCGCCGTTGAAGTAGCGCGGACGCCACAGCTCCCCGAGGGGGGCATTGCGCATGCCGTTGATGGCGCGGTTGAAGCGGAAGGTGCCGCTCGGGGTCGTCGCGTAGAGGTAGCGACGCGAGGCGGACGACCAGTAGCGCTCGCCGTTGCCCGTGCTGGTGTTGAAGACCCACTGGGCCCAGCCCCAGCGGGCGACGATCTGCAGCTGACGGGTCTTGTCGATCTCGAAGGCCGACGTGGTGCGCGGGCGCGGGGTGCGGGGCTTGAAGATCGCCGACCACGTCTGCGGCCCGACGATGCCGTCGCGGCTCAGTCCGTGCGCCTTCTGCAGGGCCATGACGGCCTGCTGGGTGGTGTCGTCGAAGGTGCCGTTGGCCTGGCGCAGCCAGAAGTGGGCGTCGAGCAGACGCTTCTGCACGTTCTTGACCCACCAGCCGGTGTCGCCCTGACGCAGCTTGTCGGGCCGCGCGGCGCGGGCGTCCTCACCCGCGGTGACGACGAGCCCACCGGCGACGGCGGTCGCGGCGGCGCCGCGGAAGAGGTCGCGGCGGTCGAGAGAGATGGTGTCCATGGTGTCCCCCCTGGTGTGGATGCGCTGTACCCGTGCAGACGCCCGGACCGTCAGGTGGGTTGCGCGCTGGTGAGGAAAATATAGCGCGGCCCCCATCCACCCCGACCTCGAATACAGCGTCAGCCGCGGGCGGCGATCGCCTCGTGGGTCGCGAGCACGCGGCGCGCGATGTCGACGTGGAGGTTCTCGATCATCTTGCCGTTGTGGGTCACCACGCCCTTGCCGGCGCCGTCCTCCCAGGCCTGCAGGACCCCCTTCGCCTCCTCCACGGCCGCCTCGCTCGGGGCGAAGGTGGAGTTGCACACCTCGACCTGGCCGGGGTGGATGAGGGTCTTGCCGTCGAAGCCCATGTCGCGGCCCTGCTCGCACTCGGCCGTGAAGCCCTCGAGGTCCTTGACCGCGTTGTAGACGCCGTCGAGGACCGCGATGCCGGCCTCGCGCGCGGCGAGGAGCGCCCACGACAGCGAGGTGAGGAGCGGGGCGCGGCCGGGCACGTGGTCGGCCTGCAGCTCCTTGACCAGGTCGTTGGTGCCCATGACGAAGGTGACGAGCCGGTCGGACGCCTGCGCGATCTCGCGGATGTTGAAGATCGCGGCGGGCGTCTCGATCATCGCCCAGAGCTTGGTGTGCCCCGGCGCGCCGGCGGCCTCCATCGCCGCGACGAGCTGACGCACCTCGTCGGCGGTGTTGACCTTGGGCACGACGATGCCGTGCGGGCCCGCCTGCGAGGCGGCCGCGATGTCCTCGTCGTGCCACTGGGTGCCGATGCCGTTGACCCGGATCGTCAGCTCGCGCTCGCCGTACTCGCCGGAGCGCACCGCGGCGCACGCGGCCTCGCGGGCGGCGGGCTTGTCGTCGGGCCCGACGGCGTCCTCGAGGTCGAGGATCAGCGCGTCGACGGGCAGGGTCTTCGCCTTGTCCAGAGCACGGGCGTTGGAGCTCGGCATGTAGAGGACGGAGCGGCGGGGGGTGTAGCTGCTCTCGGTCATGGCTCAGGCCTCCGCGTAGAGCTTGGCGAGCTCGGGGTCGTTGGCGGACAGGCGCTCGGCGAGCTCGAGGATGACCATGCACTGCTTGTAGCTGGCGTCGTCCTCCATCTTGCCGTCGATCATCACGGCGCCACCGCCGCTCGGCATCGCGTCCCGCACCTCGCGGGCGTGGGCGACGTCCTCGGCGCTCGGGCTGAAGACCTTCTTGGCGATGTCGATCTGCACCGGGTGCAGGCTCCACGCCCCGACGCACCCGAGGAGGAAGGCATTGCGGAACTGGTCCTCGCAGGCCACGACGTCCTTGATGTCGCCGAAGGGGCCGTAGAAGGGGAAGATCCCGTGCATCGCACAGGCGTCGACCATGCGGGCGATCGTGTAGTGCCACAGATCCTGCTGGAAGATCGTGCGCTGGCCCTGGTAGTCGGGGGCACCGTCGGCGCCCTTCGTCGGGTCCTGACGCACGAGGTAGCCGGGGTGGCCGCCACCGACGCGGGTCGTCTTCATCCGACGGTCGGCAGCCAGGTCGGCCGGGCCGAGCGAGATGCCCTGCATGCGCGGGCTCGCACCCGCGATGGCCTCGACGTTGGCCATGCCGCGGGCGGTCTCGAGGATCGCGTGGACCATGATCGGGCGCTGCACGCCCCCCTTGGCCTCGAGCTGCGCGAGGAGGCGGTCGACGTAGTGGATGTCCTCGGGGCCCTGCACCTTGGGCACCATGACGACGTCGAGCTTGTCGCCGATCTCGGTGACGAGGGTCGTCAGGTCGTCGAGGACCCACGGGCTGTCGAGGGCGTTGACCCGGGTCCACAGCTGGGTGTGCTCGCCGAAGTCGACGTCCTTGGCGATCTGCACCAGGCCCTCACGCGCGGCCTCCTTCTTGTCCGCCACGACGGCGTCCTCGAGGTTGCCCAGGAGCACGTCGGCGACGCCGACCATGTCGGGGACCTTGGCGGCCATCTTGGGGTTGCTCGGGTCGAAGAAGTGGATCATCCGGCTGGGACGCGCCGGCACCTCGCGGGCCGGGGCAGGCGCCCCGACGGCGAGTGGGGCGAAGAAGTCCTTGGCACTGCGCATGTGTGGCTCGAGTCCTCTCGGGTGAGCGAAGGGGGGTTCTCGCGCAACCTAGCAAGGCGCCCGGGCGGGCCGATATGACGACCGACACCCGGGCACGCACCTAGGCTGCGGCCATGAGCGAGGTCAACCTCTCCGCCCTGACGACCGAGGCGCTGTCGAAGTCCGACGTGCTGTGGCTGCGCGCGGGCGGGCGCGAGCGGCTCACGTGGTTCGCCACGGGCGAGGACCAGCTCGCCGGTCAGGTACTCCTCGTCTCCGGCGGCCCCGAGGCCGACCTCGGGCCCCTCCCCGAGCAGGTCGAGCTCGTCCTGCGCAGCAAGGGCGACGGTGGCCGGCTGCTCACCCTGCGCGCCCGGGCGCAGTCGATCGCCGTCGGCAACCCGTGGTGGGAGCCTGCCGCCGCTGCGCTGCTCGCGGAGCGGCTCAACGCGCCCGGCGACCTCGTCGACCGCTGGCGCGAGAGCGCCACGCTCTGGCTCCTCTCCCCCTTCGGCACACCGGTGCAGGCCCCCGGCAGCCCCGGTCCCGAGGGCGGGGCGCGCGTCGCGGAGCGGACCACCGCCGGCGCCGCCGCCACCCGGGTGCGCCGCCCGTGGCACCTCGGCGGGCGCGGCGCCCGAGGCTGACCGGGACGCTCGCCGCCCGCGGTTACGCTGTCAGGCGTGAGTGCTCCCACCCGGTTCTTCGTCGCCCGCCTGGCGAGCCTCAACGTCTTCGACCCGCTCGGCGACCAGGTCGGCCGGGTCCGCGACGTCGTGGTCACCTTCTCCCCCGCCCGCCGCCCGCGGGTCATCGGCCTGGTCGTCGAGGTCCCCGGCCGGCGGCGCGTCTTCGTGCCGATGACGCGGGTGACCTCGGTCGAGGGCGGCCAGGTCATCACGACCGGCCTGGTCAACATGCGCCGCTTCGAGCAGCGGGCCACCGAGACGCTCGTCCTGGCCGACCTGCTCGAGCGGCCGGTCACCGTCCGCACCGACGACGGCGAGGTCGAGGCCACCGTCGAGGACATCGGCGTCGAGCAGTCCGCCAACCGCAGCTGGTTCGTCACCAAGGTCTTCGTCCGAGGTGGGCGCCAGTCCCGCCGTGGCCTCCTCGTGCGGCGAAGGGGGGAGACCTTCACCGTGCCGGTGGAGGACGTCACCGGTTTGTCGGCCTCGGTGAGCGCCGCCCAGCACTCCGCCGTCAAGCTGCTCGAGTCGGTCGAGGACCTCAAGGTCGCCGACCTCGCCGAGGTCGTCGCCGACCTGGCCCCCGAGCGTCGCGAGGCCGTCATCGCCGCCCTCGACAACGACCGTCTGGCCGACATCCTCCAGGAGCTCGGCGACGACGACCAAGGCGAGATCCTCGGCCTGCTCACCCAGAGCCGGGCCGCCGACGTCCTCGAGGCGATGGACCCCGACGACGCGGCCGACCTGCTCTCGGTTCTGCCGCCCGAGCGGGCCGAGACGCTGCTGCAGCTGATGAAGCCCGACGACGCCGAGCCGCTGCGCCGACTGCTCAGCTACGACGAGAACACCGCTGGTGGTCTCATGACGACCGACCCGGTCGTCCTGGCCCCCGAGGACACCGTCGCCGAGGCCCTGGCCATCGTGCGGCGTGAGGAGATCACCGCGGCCCTGGCCGCCACCGCCTACGTGTGCCGCCCACCCCTGGAGACCCCGACGGGCAAGTACCTCGGGATGATCCACATCCAGCGTCTGCTGCGCGAGCCCCCGCACGAGAGCATCGGTCGCTACCTCGACAAGGCGATCGACCCCCTTCGCCCCGAGGCACCGCTCGGCCAGGTGACCCGCACGCTCGCGACCTACAACCTCATCTCGGCGCCCGTCGTCGACGAGGCCGAGCACCTGCTGGGCGTGGTCACGGTCGACGACGTGCTCGACCACATCCTCCCGGACGACTGGCGCGAGGAGCGCCACGAGGTGACCGATGAGTGAGCGCCGCACGACCACGACCCGCGTGGACACCCCGCAGGAGGTGCGGCGTCAGCTGATCCGCAAGCCCTCCAGCTTCTCGACGGAGACCTTCGGGGTCATCTCCGAGAAGTTCGCCCGCTTCATGGGCACTCCGCGGTTCCTCATCTGGATGTCGCTCTTCGTCGTCATCTGGCTGGCGTGGAACACCTTCGCCCCCGAGGCGGCGCAGTTCGACCCGCGGGCGCTCAACTACACCCTGCTCACGCTCATCCTCTCCCTGCAGGCCTCCTACGCCGCCCCGCTGATCCTCCTCGCGCAGAACCGGCAGGACGACCGTGACCGCGTCGCCCTGGAGCAGGACCGCGTGCAGGCCGAGCGGGCCCTCGCCGACACCGAGTACCTCACCCGCGAGGTCGCCGCCCTGCGCATCGCCCTGCGCGACGCCGCGACCCGTGACTTCATCCGCAGCGAGCTGCGTGACCTGCTCGAGGAGCTGGAGACCAAGGGGCTCGAGGTGCGCCAGCGCGAGGAGCCCGGCGACGACGTCGCCGAGCCCAAGCCGCTCTCTCCCTGACCCGCTCCCGAAGACACTGCCCCGCCTCCTCGACGGGAGCGACGGCAGAGGCGGCTGCCTCGACGGGTGCGGCGCGGGCCACACTCCCGGGCGATCTACGATGGGGCAATGGCTTCTTCGCACCCCACGATCACCGATGAGCAGCTGCGCGAGGCGCTGAGCACGGTCATCGACCCCGAGATCCGTCGTCCGATCACCGAGCTCGGCATGGTCGAGACCGCCGCGGTCGACTCCGACGGCCTCGCCACGGCGACCATCCTGCTCACCGTCTCCGGGTGCCCGATGAAGGACACGCTGACGACCGACACGACCAAGGCGCTGGCGGCGATCGAGGGTGTCACCGACGTCAAGGTGACCCTCGGCGTGATGACGGACGAGCAGCGCGCCGAGCTCAAGACGCACCTGCGTGGTGGCCAGGCGGAGAAGGAGATCCCCTTCGCCAAGCCCGGCTCGCTCACCCGCGTCTACGCCATCGCCTCGGGCAAGGGCGGCGTCGGCAAGTCCTCGATCACCGCCAACCTCGCCGCGGCCCTGGCCGCCGAGGGCCTCAAGGTCGGTGTCGTCGACGCCGACATCTACGGCTTCTCCATCCCGCGCATGCTCGGCGTGACGCACCCGCCGACCCAGGTCGACGACATGATCCTGCCGCCGATCGCCTCGGACGTGAAGGTCATCTCGATCGGCATGTTCGTCCCCGGCAACCAGCCGGTCGTCTGGCGCGGCCCGATGCTCCACCGCGCGCTCCAGCAGTTCCTCGGCGACGTCTTCTGGGGCGACCTCGACGTGCTGCTGCTCGACCTGCCCCCGGGCACCGGTGACATCGCGATCTCCATCGCCCAGCTGATCCCCAACAGCGAGATCCTCGTCGTGACCACTCCGCAGCAGGCCGCGGCCGAGGTCGCCGAGCGGGCCGGGTCGATCGCCATGCAGACCCACCAGCGGCTCGTCGGCGTCATCGAGAACATGTCGTGGCTCGAGCTGCCCGACGGCTCGCGCCAGGAGCTCTTCGGCTCCGGTGGCGGTCAGACCGTCGCCGACTCGCTGAGCCGCACCGTCGGCGCCGACGTCCCGCTGCTCGGGCAGATCCCGCTCGACGTCTCGCTGCGCGAGGGCTCCGACCACGGGGACCCGGCCGTGATCTCCAACCCCGACGGCCCCGCCGCCGTCGCCCTGCGCGGCATCGCCCGCGGCCTGGCGACCCGCTCGCGTGGCCTGGCCGGCCGCAGCCTCGGCCTCACGCCCACTGGTCGCTGACAGGGGTTGAGGTGGCACCGACCGGAGAGGCGGTCACGGGTACCTCCCACCCGCACCATGACGAAGGGGGGCGAGGAGATCACTCTCCTCGCCCCCCTTCGTCATGGTCAGGGCTCAGGTGGCCTCGCGGTCCCAGGGGGTCCCGGCGGGCACAGCCGAGACGGAGGACTCGGGCTCGGCCGCAGCGGTGCTCGCTCGCGACGCCGCGCTGCCCGCCGGCTTGTCGTCGATGCTGAAGGCGTCGTCGAGCGGCTCGAGCAGCGCCTGCTTGACGATCCGCCGCGGGTCGTACTGCCGGGGGTCGTACTGACGCCAGTCGAGGTCGTCGTACTCCGGCCCCATCTGCTCCTTGAGCTGGACCTTGGCGTCGTTGGCCATCCGCCGCGCCCTGACGACGAAGCGCGCCAGCTTGGCGGCGTACTCGGGCAGCTGCTTGGGACCCAGGATGATGAAGGCGAGGACGATGAGGACGAGGAACTCGGTCCCGTGGACGGGCATCGTCAGCTCTCCTCGGCCGCTTCGAGCGTCATGGTCAGCTCCTGCTCCTTGCCGTCACGCCGGATCGTCAGGGTGACCTTATCCCCCACCGCCTTGGCCCGGATGCGGGTGATCAGCTGGTCGAGGTCGGTGATGCGGCGTCCGTCGAGCTCGGTGATGACGTCGCCGGCCTCGATGCCGGCCTTGTCGGCCGGGCCGTCGGGGACCACCGCGCGGCCGCCCTGCGCGGCGTCGTCCTCGAGGACCTTGGCCCCCTCGCCGTCCCAGCGCCGGTCGAGGCTCACGCCGATGATCGGGTGCTGCGCGCGGCCGGTCGCGATGAGCTGGTCGACGGTGCGCACGACGACGTCCGACGGGATCGCGAAGCCCACCCCGATCGAGCCGCTCGCCTGCTGCTGACCGGGCACCTGCGCGATCGCGGTGTTGACGCCGATGACGTCGCCGTCGCCGTTGAGCAGGGGGCCGCCGGAGTTGCCGGGGTTGATCGCCGCGTCGGTCTGGACCGCGGAGATGAAGGACTCGTCGCCCGCCTCGCCGGCCGTCACCGGCCGCTCGAGCGCCGAGACGATGCCGGCGGTGACCGTCGAGCCGAGCCCGAGCGGGGAGCCGACGGCCACGACCTCGTCGCCGACGGCGACGTCACCGGAGCGGCCGATGTCGAGCGGGTCCAGGTCGGTCGGGTCGACCTTGAGCACGGCCAGGTCGTAGGAGGAGTCCTTGCCGACGACCGTGGCGTCGCGGCGGCTGCCGTCGGTGAGCTCGATGCTCACGCGACCGTCGTCGCCGGCGGCGTCGACGACGTGGTTGTTGGTGACGATGTGCCCACGGTCGTCGTAGACCCAGCCCGAGCCGGTGCCGGAGCCACCGCCACCGCTCACCCGGACGGTGACCACGCTGGGCACCGCGTCGGCGGCGATCGCGGCGACCGACCCGTCGGGCCGCTCGGCGCTGCCACCCTCGCGCTGGACGATCGTCGGGCCGCCCCCGTCGTCGTCCGCCAGGCCGCCGACGAGTCCGCCGACCCCGCCGGCGACGAGCGCGGCGACGAGGGCCAGCGCCAGCGCGCCGCCCCAGCCGGGACCGCGTCGGGGACGCTGGGGCTGCGGCGTGGTCAGGTGCTGCCCGGCCTGCTGCTGGGCCACCGGGTGGGCCGGGTGAGGCTGCGGGCTCGGGGTCTGCTGCCGGTCACCGCCCAGGCTGTCGAAGGGGAGGTAGGGGCTCCGCGGCATCGGCTGCGTGTGCGATGCGCCGGGCTGCTCGTCGACGCTCGCCGCCGCCCGCGGCTCGGGGGCGGCGGGCACCGGCGGAGTCGGCTCGGTGGGCGCGTCCTGCGGACGCGGCCCCCTCACCGTGGTGCGGAGAGCTCATGTCTGTAGATCATGCCTTGTCGCCGGGGCTGCCGACTCACAGGGTGCCGGTCACCGGACGAGCGAGCGGGAAGCCGGAACCGCCCCGCCGGCGGCTCTCGGTGCGGGTCGACGGGGACGGGGCGCGGTGGCTCAGGCTCTCGCGCAGCAGCGATCGCCCGCGGTGGATCCGCGAGCGGACGGTGCCGAGCTTGATGCCGAGGGCGTCCGCCACCTCCTCGTAGGTCAGCCCCTCGATGTCGCACAGGACGACCGCCGCGCGGAACTGCGGGGGCAGGGCGTCGAGGGCGCGTTGGATGTCGGCGTCGAGGTGGTGCTCGAGGACGACCTGCTCGGGCGTGGCGGTGCCGCTGTGCAGCAGCGCCGCGAACTCGTCGGTCAGCGCGTCGAAGCGGATGCGCTGCCTGCGTCGGGCCCTGTCGAGGAAGAGGTTGGTCGTGATGCGGTGCAGCCACCCCCTCGAAGGTGCCGGGGGTGTAGCCGTCGAGCGAGCGGAAGACGCGCACGAAGACGTCGTGGGTCAGGTCCTCGGCGTCGTGCACGTTGCCGGTGAGACGGTAGGCCAGCCGGTAGACGCGGGCACTGTGCTCCTCGACGATCTCGGCCCAGGTGGGCGGTGCCCACTCCTGCTCCGGAAGGTCTCGGGCGTCGGTGCTGCTGGTCACCCGACCATGCTCACCCCCCAACCTGAAGGAAGTCTGTGACGGCCCACTGCCGACTAGGGTGGACTCCCATGACCGCCGCCCAGCTCAACAGCCATGCCTACGCCGAGCAGTTCGTCCCCGAGGACGAGAGCTTCGAGGCCGCACGTCGCACCGGGACCGAGCTCGGGGCGGTGCCGATCGGTACGGGCGGAGGCGCCGCCCTTCGCCTGCTCGCCGCGGCCAGCGGGGCCCGGCACGTCGTCGAGGTGGGCACCGGCGCCGGCACCTCCGGCCTGTGGCTGCTCGCCGGGATGCCCGCCGACGGGGTGCTCACCTCGATCGAGATCGAGCCGGAGCACGCGCTGCGGGCCAAGCGCTCCTTCGCCGCCGCCGGCATCGCCCCCCAGCGCACCCGGGTCATCACCGGTCGCGCCGTCGACGTGCTGCCGCGGATGAACGACGCGTCCTACGACCTGGTCCACATCGACGCCGACAAGGAGGGCTACCCGACCTATGTCGAGCACGCTATCCGGCTGCTGCGCCCCGGCGGCGTCCTCGCGATGGACAACATGCTCTGGCACGACAAGGTGGCCGACCCCGCTGCGCGGGACGCGACGACCGTGCTGCTGCGCAACCTGGGCAAACAGCTGCGCGACGACGAGCGGCTCGTCCCGAGCCTGCTGCCGGTGGGCGACGGCATGTTCGCCGCCGTCAAGCGCTGATCCGGCCGGGGGCCGGGCGCGTCAGAGGCTGCCGGGCCCGGGGCCGCGGCGGAACTGCGCCGGCCCCTCGGCGATGGCGACGACCTCGAAGGGCGTGATCTCGATCGGCGCCGAGCCGATGATCCGCGAGCCGGCCGACTCGGTCGCACTCGAGGTGAACTCCTCGCAGAAGTCGTCCCGGTCCTTGGCGGCGTCGAAGACATAGGTGCCCTCGAACCACTCGCCCTCGCGCATCCGCCACGTCTTGAAGGCCAACCCGTCGAGGAACATGAAGTTGGCCATCGAGGTGCCGACGACGTACTCCCGCAGCTGCTCGGCGACGTCACCCGGCGCATCGGTCAGCGACCAGCGGACGGCGAGTCCGTATCCGGCGTTCATGTGGGTCCCCTCGTGGGCTCGGAGCCAAGTCGACATGGTCCGGGCACCGTAGCCAGTGAGTCCGGCGGCCGACAGGTGCGTGTCATCATCCGGGCGTCCACGCACGACGGAGCCCCCGGACGCAGTGCGTCCGGGGGCTCACGTACCGGCGTTACTTCTGCAGACCCTCGCAGTTGTCGATGGCCTCACCCAGGGCGAGGACCTCGTCGGGCTTCATCTCGACGACGAGACGCCCACCGCCCTCCAGGGGCATGCGCAGGACGATGCCGCGACCCTCCTTGACGACCTCGAGAGGACCATCCCCCGTGCGTGGCTTCATTGCCGCCATGTGCGTTCCCTTCGATCAACACCGACCGGTGCCTCACCGGTCGGGCGGCGCAGTCGCGCCGACGCTGGCCCCCATTATCCACCTGTGGAGCGCGCTCGGCCTAATCGCCGTGGGTCACGGCGGCGTGACGTGCCAGGGCACGTAGGGCAGCAGCGCGCACGACCACGTGAGCACCCCGATGACGAGGACGCCGAGCACGACGACGGCGCGGCGGCGCCAGTGCGGGACGACCCGACCGCCGGTCGAGGTGCGCATGACGACCGACGCCAGGAGGGCCGCGATCGGGAAGTCGAGCAGGAGGAAGCGCCACATGCTCGTGATCGGCCGCACCACCGCGAAGAGGTACAGCGGGTAGACCAGCGCCCACATGCGCACCTCGAGCGGGATCCAGCGTCCGTGCCGGCCGAGGACGAGCGCGATGTAGGTCCCGACGAGCGAGACCATGACGACGACGGCGAGCAGGCCGCGCTGCTCCCAGGCCCAGCTGAACCACAGGACGAAGGGCCCCTCGTCGGGGCGCTGCCCCCACGCCGCCTGCACCCGGAAGAAGGCGTCGGGCAGCCCGGAGAGCCAGCCGACGGTGAGCGGCCAGGCGATGCCCGACAGTCCGGTGGCGAGGAGCATGGTCGCGATCCGCAGCCGGTCGTGGCCGAAGGGGGTGACCCCCGCCTCGCGGTCATCGCGCCAACGCAGCCACAGGTGGGCGAGCACGGCCACGCCCAGCGGCGCCGCGACCCCGCGGGTGAAGCCGAGGAGCAGCGCGATGCCGGCCACCACGAGGTAGCGGCCGCGCATGAGCATGAGCAGTGCTGCGGCGATGAGGACGGCGGCCAGGGCCTCGGTGTAGGGCAGGACCATGACGCCGGTCGCCGGGTAGAAGCACCACAGGGCGGCGGCGACGAAGGCGAGCCGCTCCCGGGCGGGCTGGCTGTCGGCGTGACCGGGGAAACTCAGGACCTTCCACACGAGGAGCGTCGCGGCGGCGCCGAGGACGAGGTTGAGGGCCACCGCCGACGCGGTGAACCCGATGCCGGAGTACATGACCAGCCGGACGAGCGCCGGGAAGAGCGGGAAGAAGGCCCAGGCGCTGTAGGTGATCTCGCCGGTCTCGGGGTCGGCCGGCAGCGGGATCGGGTAGCCCCCGGTGACGATCCGGTGGTACCACTGCGTGTCCCACAGGCGGAACATGTCGGCCAGCCCCGGCTCGAGGTGCCCGACCCCCGCCGGCGTCTGGTACCAGCGGGCCGCGACCCACAGCCCCAGGACGGCGACGAGACGCGAGAGCGCGTAGATCACCAGGAGCGAGCGGACCGGGTGGGCCAGCGCTGCCTCAGTCGTGGTGCGCGCCGTCATCGGTGCGGGCCGCCTCGCGCGCCGACTCGAGCTCGGCGATGCGCTGCTGCAGCCGGTCGAGGACGTCGTCGACCTGGTCCATGCGGTAGCCGCGCAGCGCGGTGTCGAAGCGGACGGCGTCGACGTCCTCGGCCCGGAAGTCACCCGACGGCAGGCCCGGGTCGGGCGCGGACGAGACCGCCTCGGCCATCGGGTCCGGGGTGATCCGCCCGGTGACCGCCGCGGCGATGGCGACGACGACGAGCAGTGCGACGAGGACGAAGAAGATCCAGACCACGGCTACTCCGGCTGCTTGGCGGTCTCGGGCCGCACCCGCTCGGACTCCGCCTTGAGGTACTCGACGGCGTCGACGAGGTCGTCGGTGACGTAGAGGCGGTCGATGTCGGCGGGGCTGATCATGCCGCCCTCGAGCACCGAGCCCCGCAGCCAGTCGATGAGTCCCCGCCAGTAGTCGGTGCCGATGAGCACGATCGGGAAGCTCGTCACCTTGCCCGTCTGCGCGAGGGTGACCGCCTCGAAGACCTCGTCGAGGGTGCCGAAGCCGCCGGGGAGGACGACGAAGCCCTCGCTGTACTTGACGAACATCGTCTTGCGGGCGAAGAAGTAGCGGAAGTTGATGCCGAGGTCGCAGTAGGGGTTCAGGCCCGCCTCGAAGGGCAGCTCGATCCCGAGGCCGACGCTCGTGCCGCCGGCCTCCCTGGCCCCGCGGTTGGCCGCCTCCATGGCACCGGGACCGCCGCCGGTGATGACGGCGTAGCCGGCCTCGGCGACGAGGCGGCCGAGCTCGATGCCCTGCGCATAGCGGGGCGAGTCGGCGGGGGTGCGGGCGCTGCCGAAGATGCTCACGGCCGGTCCGAGCTCGGCGAGCGCACCGAAGCCCTCGACGAACTCGGCCTGGATCCGCAGCACCCGCCACGGGTCGGTGTGCAGCCAGTCGGCGTGGCCGCGGTCGTCGAGCAGTCGCTGGTCGGTCGTGGACTTGGGCACCTGGCGGCCGCGCATGAGGACCGGGCCCTTGTGGTACCAGCGGTCGGACGCCGGCTGCTTCCCCTGATCAGTCACGTCAGCGACCCTACGCGAGCCACCGGAGGACCGCGGCCTCCGCCGTCTCGATCTGCTCGACCGGGCAGCGCTCCTCGTCGTGGTGGGCGAGGTTGGGGTCGCCGGGGCCGAAGTTGACCGCCGGGATGCCCAGCGCGGAGAAACGAGCCACGTCGGTCCAGCCCTCCTTGGGGCCCACGGGCACGTCGAGGGCCGCGACGAAGGCCTGTGCCGCCGGCAGGTCGAGCCCCGGCCTGGCCCCCTCGGCGACGTCACGCAGGTGCAGCTCGCGGCCGGGCAGCACGGTCTGGACGTAGGCGAGCGCCGCCTCGGTGTCCTTGTCCGGGCTGAAGCGGTAGTTGATCAGGATGCTGCAGCTGTCGGGGATGACATTGCCGGCGATGCCGCCGCTGATGCCGACGGCCTGGAGCGCCTCGTGGTAGTCGAGCCCGTCGACCGTCACGGTCTGCTCCTCGTGGGCGGCCAGGGCGGCGAGGACCTCGTGGGCGTCGTGGATGGCGTTGTGGCCGTTCCACGGGCGGGCGGAGTGGGCGGCGATGCCCTTGGTGACCACCTCGACGCGCATCGTGCCCTTGCACCCGCCCTCGACGGCCGCGTTGGTCGGCTCGAGCAGGACCGCGAAGTCGGCCGCCAGCAGGTCGGGGTCGGACTCGGCGAGCAGCTGCAGGCCGTTGTAGACCGCGTCGACCTCCTCGGCCTCGTAGAAGAGGAAGGTGATGTCGCGGCTCGGCTCCTCGACCAGCGCCGCCTTGAGCTGGACGGCGACGCCACCCTTCATGTCGACGGTGCCTCGCCCCCAGAGCACGTCGACGCCGCCGACCTGCTCGCGCCGGGTCGGGAGGTTGGCCGGGTCGCTCGTGAGCGGCACCGTGTCGATGTGCCCCGCGAGGACCACCCGCTCGTCCCGTCCGAGGTCGGTGCGCGCGATGACGGTGTTGCCCCGCCGGATCACCTCGAGATGACGAAGGGGGCGCAGCGCCGCCTCGATCGCGTCGGCGATGGCCGCCTCGTCGTGGCTCACGGACTCGATGTCGCACAGCTGCTGGGTGAGGGTCACGACGTCGGCGGTCAGGTCCAAGGTCGGCATGCCGCCACCCTACGACCGCCCCTTCGCCACGGGACGAGGACCCGGCCCAGCCACCGGTGCCCCCTCGGCGGCCACCTACGCCGCTGACTCGTCCGATGAATCACGGCGCACGGCCCTCGGCCTCTGCCATCCCGTGCCCCTTGTCGGCCGACTACGCCGCTGACTCGTCCGGTGAATCACGGGTCCCGGGCGCGACGGCCGACGAATCGGCCGACGGGCGGGGCGACGCGTCGGGGAGCCCTGCCGCTCGATAAGTCAGTCGATGATTCATCGCACGAGTCAGGGCCGTAGGGCCGAGTCGACTCCCTCAGGACCTCACCGACACCCCCCTCGCCGGCCCGGGCGGCGCAGATAGCGGGAGCGCGTGTCCACACCCCCCGACGGAGTCGCCCCCGTCGTCCACATCTCCCGCCGGGCCGCGGCCGGAGCCCATCGCGCGGGCCACGATGCAGCATGGACGACGACCTCACGGCCCACGCAGACGGCATCACCGGGGACGACGGCGACCAGATCATCTGCCCGGTTCCGTGCGCCTGGTGCGACGAGCTGGGCGCCGGAGGATGCGAGGACTGCCTCGACTGCCTGCTGTGGCCAGAGCTCCCGCCGCCCAGGGTGCGGTTCTTCCCGGAGCTGCCCGGACCGACCTCCCGACTACCCACGGACGATCTGCAGCGGCGCCGCGCACAGTTGGGCATCGGGGACCGGATCGGTCTGGTGAGCCGCCGCCATCGACGGGTCAGGCAGCTGAGCCAGCGGGACCTCGCGGCCGACCTCGGCTGGAGCCAGCCGAGCATCAACCGCGCAGAACGGCACGGCGGCAGCCTGAGCGTCGACAAGGTCGAGACCCTGCTGCGGCACGCCGGCTTCCGCCTGGCGATCGTGCGGGACGACACCGACGTCGGGGACGCCGCGGGCGAGGACCTCGACACCGCGTGGGGCACGCCCGACCTCGTGGCGCGCGACGGCGCGGGCCGGCGATTGCCTCCCTTCGGGCTCATCACGTGGCGCGACGAGATCGACCGGAGGCTTGACGCCGGGGGCCGCGGGCACGAGACGGAGTGGACCTGGCGGCGGTCCGGCTGAGGGTTTCGTAGGATTCGGCCCATGACGACGACGCGCGCAGCCTGGGGCCACGGAGTGGCCACCGTGACGACCGAGGGCACGGTCCTCGACACCTGGTACCCGCAGCCCGCCCTCGGCGAGGCCCCCGAGGCGACCCAGGTCCCCGAGGAGCTGCTCGCGCTGGCCGGCGACGACGAGGCGCGCGGCGTGCGCACCGAGGTCGTCACCGTCGCCATCGACCTCGACGCCGCCCCAGAGGGCGCCTCCGACGCCTACCTGCGCCTGCACCTGCTCTCGCACCGGCTCGTCCAGCCCAACTCGATCAACCTCGACGGCCTCTTCGGCCAGCTGAGCAATGTCGTGTGGACCAACCACGGCCCGTGCGCGGTCGAGGGCTTCGAGACCACCCGCGCCCGGCTGCGCGCCCGCGGCCCGGTCCAGGTGACGAGCATCGACAAGTTCCCCCGCCTCACCGACTACGTGACCCCCTCCGGCGTGCGCATCGGCGACGCCGACCGGGTGCGCCTGGGCGCCCACCTCGCCTCCGGCACCACCGTCATGCACGAGGGCTTCGTCAACTTCAACGCCGGCACCCTCGGCACCTCGATGGTCGAGGGCCGGATCAGCCAGGGCGTCGTCGTCGGCGACGGCTCCGACATCGGCGGCGGCGCCTCCACGATGGGCACCCTCTCCGGCGGCGGCACCGAGCGGGTCTCCATCGGCGAGCGCTGCCTCGTCGGCGCCGAGGCCGGCGTCGGCATCGCCCTGGGCGACGACTGCGTCGTCGAGGCCGGCCTCTACGTCACCGCCGGCACCAAGGTCACGCTGCCCGACGGCGCCGTCGTCAAGGCCGCCGAGCTCTCCGGCCGCAGCGGCCTGCTCTTCGTGCGCAACTCCGTGACCGGCACCGTCGAGGCACGGGACCGCACCGGCCACGGCATCGCGCTCAACGACGCGCTGCACGCCAACGACTGACGTGCCCAGGGCCGAGCACCCACCGCTGCCCGACGGCTCCGGACCGCGCTGGTCCGGGGTCGTCGCGCTCGTGTGCGTGCTCGCGCTCGTCGTCGGGGTCGGCGCCTGGTACGCCCGCGACCGGATCGGCCTCTTCCTCGGTGAGCAGTGCAGCGCGACCGCCCTCGGCGAGACGGTCACCTTCGCGCCCGACCAGATGCACCACGCGAGCACGATCGTGCTCCTGGGGGTCAAGCGCGGCCTGCCCGCCCGCGCCGGCACGATCGGCATCGCCACGGCGATCCAGGAGTCGAAGCTGCGCAACCTCTCCTACGGCGACCGCGACTCCGTCGGCCTCTTCCAGCAGCGACCGAGCCAGGGTTGGGGCACCGCGGCCCAGCTGCAGGAGCCGGTCTACGCAACCAATGCCTTCTACGACGCCCTGGTCAAGGTCGACGGGTGGCAGCAGATGGTGATCACCGAGATCGCCCAGGAGGTCCAGCGCAGCGGCTACCCCGAGGCCTACGCCGACCACGAGCACGAGGGGCGGGCGATCGCCTCCGCCCTGAGCGGCCACTCCCCCGAAGGCTTCGTCTGCCGCCTCGACGACCCCACGGCCGCCGGCCGCCCCGACCGCTTCGTCGCCGCGCTCGACGAGGAGACCGGGCACTCCGGCACCGCCGACGGCCAGACCATCAGCATCACCGCCGCGGACTCCCGCCACGCGTGGGCGGTCGGCTCGTGGTCGGTCGGCCAGGCCAAGGCCCGCAACGTCGTGCGGGTGCAGGTCGGCGACCGCGAGTGGGTCCGTGGCTCCGGGGACGACGCGATGCAGTGGCGCGACGCCGACGAGCCGATCGAGGACACCCGCGTCGTCGTCACCCTCCACGACGGCTGAGCGGACCTCCCCTTCGCCCGCCGTTGCGGGCCCGGCACGCAGCGACCCCCTCCGCCCAGATGGACGAAGGGGGTCGAGCTCACGTGCTGCGGGTGGGGTCAGCGGCCCTCGATGCCCACGTAGTCACGCTCGGTCGGGCCGGTGTAGATCTGGCGCGGACGGCCGATCTTGGTGTCCTTGTCCTCGATCATCTCGCGCCACTGGGCGATCCAGCCCGGGAGGCGGCCGATGGCGAAGAGGACGGTGAACATCTTCGGCTGGAAGCCCATGGCCGTGTAGATCAGGCCGGTGTAGAAGTCCACGTTGGGGTAGAGCTTGCGCTCGACGAAGTAGTCGTCGGCCAGCGCGATCTCCTCGAGCTTCATGGCGATCTCGAGCTGCTCGTCGCCACCCATCTTCTCGAGGATGGTGTGCGCGGTCTCCTTGACGATCGCCGCGCGCGGGTCGTAGCTCTTGTAGACCCGGTGGCCGAAGCCCATGAGGCGGACGCCGTCCTCCTTGTTCTTGACCTTCTTCATGAAGGTCTCGGCGCCGTCGTCGGAGGCCTGGATCTGCTGGAGCATCTCCAGGACCGCCTGGTTGGCGCCGCCGTGCAGCGGGCCGGAGAGGGCGTGGATGCCCGCGGAGACGGAGTTGAAGAGGTTGGCGTGGGCCGACCCGACGAGGCGCACCGTCGACGTCGAGCAGTTCTGCTCGTGGTCGGCGTGCAGGATGAAGAGCTGGTCGAGCGCGCGCACGATCTCGGGGTCGAGGTCGTAGGGCTCGGCCGGGAAGCCGAAGGTCATCCGGAGGAAGTTCTCCGTAAGGCTCAGCGAGTTGTCCGGGTAGAGGAAGGGCTGCCCGACGCTCTTCTTGTGCGCGTAGGCGGCGATCGTCGGCAACTTCGCCAGGAGGCGGATCGTCGAGATCTCGACGTGCTCCGGGTCGAAGGGGTCGAGGCTGTCCTGGTAGAAGGTGCCCAGCGCCGACACGGCGGAGGACAGGACCGGCATCGGGTGCGCGTCGCGCGGGAAGCCGTTGAAGAAGGCCTTGAGGTCCTCGTGGAGCATCGTGTGGCGCGAGATGCGCTCCTCGAAGTCGCCGAGCTGGTCGGCCGTCGGCAGCTCGCCGTAGATCAGCAGGTAGGCGACCTCGGTGAAGGTCGACTTGCTCGCCAGCTGGTCGATCGGGTAGCCGCGGTAGCGCAGGATCCCGGCGTCACCGTCGATGTAGGTGATGTCGCTCTTGCAGGAGGCGGTGTTGACGAAGCCCACGTCGAGCGTGGTGTTGCCCGTCTCCTTCATCAGCGTGGAGATGTTGTAGCCGTCATTGCCCTCGGAGGCCTTGACGAGGGGGAACGTCAGGTCCTTGCCCGCGGCGGAGAAGGTGGCGTCATCGGTCATGGAGGTCATCAGCCCTTCGGTCGTGCCGTGCCGCAGGGGCGGTGGCCCCGGGCATGCGATGTCATCACTGAAACTACCCCAGCGGTGTGCTGGGTCACGATGCGGGTCCGGCGGCCAGCCGGGCCGCCGCCATCGCGATGCGTTGGTCGGTCGCCGTGAGGGCGACCCGCACGTGCTGCTCGCCGGCCGCGCCGTAGAAGTCGCCCGGCGCGACGAGGATGCCGCGCTGCGCGAGCCGGTCGACGGTCACGCGGCTCGGCTCACCCGCGCTCGCCCAGAGGTACAGGCCCGCCTCGGAGTCGTCGATGCGCAGGCCGAAGCCCTCGAGCGCCGGGCGCAGCACCTCGCGGCGGGCCCGGTAGATCTCCCGCTGGGCCGCGACGTGCGCGTCGTCGCCGACGGCCGCGAGCAGCGCCCGCTGGACCGGCCACGGCACGATCATGCCCGCGTGCTTGCGCACCTCGAGCAGCCGCCCCACGAGGGTGGGGTCACCGGCGACGAAGGCCGCGCGGTAGCCCGCGAGGTTGGACTGCTTGGAGGTCGAGTAGACGGCGAGCAGGCCCTCGTGGGAGCCACCGGTGACGCGCGGGTCGAGGATCGACGGCGTCGTCGGCAGGCTGTCGTAGCCCTCGCCACGCGCCTCCTCGGTGCGCCAGTCCAGCTCGGCATAGCACTCGTCGGAGGCGACGACGACGCCGCGCTCACGCGCCCAGGCGACGACCTTGGCCAGGTGCTCGACGCCCAGGACCTTGCCCGTCGGGTTGCTCGGGGTGTTGAGCCACAGCAGCTTCGGCGCGCTGGCCGGGGTCGTCGGACCGAAGGCGGTCGTGGCATCGGCGGCGAAGGGGGTGGCCCCCGCGATCCGGGCGCCGACGTCGTAGGTCGGGTAGGCGACCCGGGGGAAGGCGACGGTGTCCCCGGCGGTCAGGCCGAGGAGGGTCGGCAGCCACGCGACGAGCTCCTTGGAGCCCACGGTCGGCAGCACGCCGGCGGGGTCGACGCCCGGTGCACCGCGACGGCGGGCGAACCACTGCGCGATGCCCTCGCGCAGGTCGGGTGTGCCCCAGGTCTGCGGGTAGCCGGGCGCGTCGGAGGCATCGCGCAGCGCCCGCTGGACGACCTCGGGCGTGGAGTCGACGGGGGTGCCGACCGACAGGTCGACGATGCCCTCGCCCTGCGCGGGGTCGGGCGAGACAAAGGAGCTCGCTCGCTCCTTGGCAGGAGCGAGCGAGTCCCAGGGGAAGTCAGGCAGGTCCATCAGCAGGTGCCGACGCTCACTCGTCGTGCTCCTGCGGGGGCAGGGCCGCGATGATCGGGTGGTCCTTGTCGATCATGCCCATCTTGGCCGCGCCACCGGGGCTGCCGAGGTCGTCGAAGAACTCGACGTTGGCCTTGTAGTAGTCGGCCCACTCCTCGGGGGTGTCGTCCTCGTAGTAGATGGCCTCGACGGGGCACACCGGCTCGCAGGCACCGCAGTCGACGCACTCGTCCGGGTGGATGTACAGACTGCGCTTGCCCTCGTAGATGCAGTCGACGGGGCATTCCTCGATGCAGGCCTTGTCCTTGAGGTCGACACAAGGCTGCGCGATCACGTACGTCATGCGCCCCATACTATGTCGCCCCATGAGTGGTCTGCCGCCGGGTCTCACCGTGGGCTCTCGCGTGGCGGTCCGTTCCCGGATCGCCCCTCCCCCGCCGTCCGGCCCGACGCTGACCGACATCGTCGGCGAGCTCGTCGGCATCGACGCCACGCACCTGCGCATCGCCACCCGCACCGGCGAGGTCTCCGTGGCCCGTGACCGCGTCGTCGCCGCACGCGTCATCCCGCCGAAGCCCACCCGGCGCGGCGCCCCGCACCGCGCCATCTCGCTCGAGGACCTGCACCTCGTCATGACCCGCGGCCAGCCGGGCGTCGAGGAGACCTGGCTCGGCGCCCCCGGCTCCGGGTGGCTGCTGCGGGCCGGTCTCGGGTGGACCGGGCGCTCCAACTCCGCTCTGCCCGTGGGTGATCCGGGCCTACCGCTGCCGGAGGCCGTCGACGCCGTGGAGGCCTGGTTCGACGAGCGCGGGCTCATCCCGCTCATCATGCTGCCGCGGCCCACCGGCGCCGCCACCGCCGACGACCCGCTCGGGGCGCTGCTGCTCGAGCGGGGCTGGGTCGAGGGCAACCCCGCCGACGTCCTCACCGGCCGCACCGCCGACCTGCTCGCACCCACCCCTGCCCCGGCCGGCCTGCGCCTGACCACGTCACCGTCGGCCGACGAAGCGTGGTTCGCGGGCGGCTCCCCCCGCCTGCTCGACCACCTCGACGCGGCGCGGCAGGTCCTCGCGCTGCCGGCGCACCAGGTCTTCGCCACGGCCACCACCGACGAAGGGAGCACCGCCGGCGTCGTGCGCGTGGCACTGAGCGACGGGTGGGCCGGCGTCTTCGGCCTGCACGTCTCCCCCGCGTACCGCGGGCGCGGCATCGGCCGGTGGCTGACCGTCGAGGCGCTCCGGATCGCGGCCGCCGCCGGCGCGAGCCTGACCTACCTGCAGGTCGAGCCGGACAACGCGCCCGCCCAGCACCTCTACCGCGGCCTCGGCCTGGCGCCCCACCACGACTACGTCTACCTCGCGCTGCGCGGCGCCCGAGCCTGACTCCCGGCCGCCGCCAGGGCGGCCGCCGCCTCGTCCCGGTCGTGGACGACGACCTCACCGGGCCGAGCCATGGCCAGCGCCGCCACGTGACCGGGCAGCGGGGTGACGAGGGGCTGCACGTGCAGCCCGTCACCGTCCCGGGAGCCATGCGCCTTGAACGCCGCCTCCTGCCGCACCCACTCCGCGACGTCCGGACCACGCCGGGCCGACTCGACGTCGACGCCCACCGGGCCCGCAGCGGTGGCCACGAGCACGAGCGGCCCGGCGTGGGCGACGCTGACGTGGACACCCTCGACGGCCGGTCGACCGTGCGGGCGACCGCAGTCGTCACAGGTGCGGTCGACGGCCACGGACCACGGGTCCCGGCCGGTGGTTCGGCCCACAGCGACACGGAGCAGCACCGCCCCGACGACGAAGCGACCCAGGTCCGCAGCGCCCTCCAGACCCGCCGCCCGGGCGGCCTCCACCGGGTCGAGCAAAGGCAGCAGGCCGCGGTCCATCACACGCAGGTCCGACCACCAGACGTCCACGACGTGGTTGTCCATGTGAGGTCCTGACGTCAACGGTTGTACTCTCGCCCTAGCTACTAAGGATAGGCACACCACATTGACTCCCACGGCGACGCTCACGGAGGTGGCCCGCCCGGCTCCCGAGCGCGTCCCGGGCCGGGGGACCGCCCCCTTCGTCCACCCCGGGTCGACCCGTCCCGCGCTCCTCGACGGCGACCGGGTGCTGACGCACGCCGACCTAGCGGCACGGGTCGGGGCGCTCGCGGAGCGCCTGCCCGACGCGGCGACCGGTCGTCGCCTGGTCCACCTCCACCCGACGCGCGACGTCCCGGGTGTCGTGGCCCACCTGGCGGTGCTCGCCGCCGGTCACGTCGGGCTCGTCACCGGACCGGGCGCGGAGTCGGTCACCGAGCGCTTCGCCCCGGACGTGCGGCTCGTCGGCGAGCGCATCGAGGCCCTCTCGACCGATCCCCAGCACCTGCTGCACCCCGACCTCGCGCTGCTGCTGTCGACCTCCGGCAGCACCGGCAGCCCCAAGCTCGTGCGCCTCTCGCACGACAACCTCACGAGCAACGCCGCCGCCATCGCCGAGGGCCTGGGCCTGCGCGCGGACGACCGCGCGATCACCTCGCTCCCCCTCCACTACTGCTACGGCCTGTCCGTCCTGCACAGCGCGCTCCTCGCCGGCGGCGGCATCGTCGTCACCGAGCGCTCGGTGACCGACGACGAGTTCTGGCGGCTGCACGCCGAGCACCGCGTCACCGTCCTCGCGGGGGTGCCGCACACCTTCGACCTCGTCGACGCGCGCCTGCGCGCCGGGACGCCCGGGCTGCGCCTCGTGACCCAGGCCGGCGGCGCGCTCGGCGCCGAGCGGGTGCGCGAGCTCGCGGTGCTCGGCCGGCGCCAGGGCTGGGAGCTCGCGGTGATGTACGGCCAGACCGAGGCGACCGCCCGGATGGCGATCCAGCGCGGCGCCGAGGTCCTCGAGCACCCGGACGCGGTCGGGCGGGCCGTCGCCGCCTCGGCCTTCCGCCTGGACCACGACGTCCCGGGCGGGAGCGACGAGGTCGGCGAGCTCGTCTTCACCGGCCCCGGCGTCATGCTCGGCTACGCCGAGCACCCCGACGAGCTCGCCCTCGGCCGCATGGTCGCCGAGCTGCGCACCGGCGACCTCGGGCGGCTGGACGACGGCCGCGTGCGCATCGTCGGCCGCCGCGACGACATCGCCAAGGTCCTCGGCCTGCGCATCGACCTCGACCACGTCGCGAGTGCCCTCGCGGCCGCCGGCCACGACGCCGTGGTCACCGCGGACTCCCACCACCTGCTCGTCACCCTCCCCCACGCCGACGAAGGGGGGCGCGCCGCCATTCGTCGCACGGTGCGTGGTCTCACGGCCGAGGCGGCAGGGCTGCGCCCGGGAGCCGTGCTCGTCGCCGTCGTCGACGAGATCCCCCGCCTGCCCAACGGCAAGGTCGACCGGGTCGCCTGCCGGGAGCTGGCCCTGTCGACCGCGCACGACGCACCGGCGCCCGACCCCCGGCACGACCGGCTCGGCGCCGTCGTCGCCGTCATCGGCTCGGCCCTGGGCCGGGACGACGTCGACCCGGACCGGTCCTTCGCCGACCTGGGGGGCGACTCCTACAGCCTCGTGCAGACCTCGGTCCGGCTCGAGCAGGTCCTCGGCCGGCTGCCCGACGGCTGGCACCGCCTGCCGCTGCGGACCCTCGCCGCCGAGGCGCGGCCGACCGGCCGCCACGTCCAGTGGGTCGAGACCCCGCTGCTCGTGCGGGCCGTGGCCGCGCTGGCGATCTGCGCCAGCCACCTGGGGATCGTGACCACCCCCGGCGGCGCCCACACCCTCCTCGCCCTGGCCGGCTGGTCGATGAGCCGCTTCACCCTCGACGACCCCCGACCGCAGGAGCGACGCCGACGCGGGCTGCGCTCCCTCGTGGGCCTGGCGGCTCCATCGATGGCCGTCGCGCTCTTCGGCCTCTTCACGGCCGGCGGCTACACCTGGCACAACGTGCTGCTCGTCAACTGGCTCATCGGCGAGATGGAGTGGGGCGCGCGGATCAACCTGTGGTTCATCGAGGCCCTGCTCGCGTGCAGCCTCGCCGCACTCGCCCTGCTGTCGGTGCCCGCGCTCGCCCGGGCGCACGTGCGCCACCCCTGGGCGTGGAGCATGGCGCTGGCCGCCGCCGCGCTCGTGCCGCGGTGGATCCTCGTGCCGGACTCCACCGGGGCCACCCGTGGCCTGCCGGGGTCGGTCCTGTGGCTCTTCGCCATCGGCATGGCCCTGGGCGTCGCCCGCACCCACCGGCAGCGCCTGGCGACCCTCGCCCTCACCGCCGTCGGCATGTGGGACTTCTTCGTCGAGCCGAGCCGCGGATGGACAGTGCTCTTCGCGATCACCGTCCTGGCGCTCGTCCCGCGCGTCCCGCTGCCCCGCCTGCTCGTGTGGCCCCTCGGCCTCGTCGCCGCAGCGTCCCTGCACATCTACCTCGTCCAGTGGCAGGTCTTCCGGGTCGTCGACCACGCCTGGCTGGCCCTCGGCACCTCCCTCGCGCTCGGAGCCCTCCTGTGGTGGCTCCTGCAGGCCCCGACCCGCATGCTCATCGACCGACTCGTCCGCCCTCGTCCCCGACCCACCGGAGATCCCTCATGAACCGTCGCACCCTGCTCACGACCGTCGTCGGCACGACTGCGGCCCTCGCCCTCACCGCGTGTGGTGGCTCGGAGGGACCGACGACCGACCCTGACGCGCTGCAGATCTACTCCAGCCAGCACGACAACCTCACCAAGGCGTGGGCGAAGGGGTTCACCGACAAGACCGGGATCAAGACCCAGATCCGTCCGGGCAAGGACTCGTCGATGGGCCACCAGATCGTCGAGGAGGGTGACGCCTCGCCCGCCGACGTCTTCCTCACCGAGAACAGCCCCGCGATGACCCTCGTCGAGGACGCCGGGCTGCTCGCACCCGTCGACGCCAAGACCCTCGCCCAGGTGCCGGAGAACCGTCGCCCGTCGAGCGGTGACTGGACGAGCGTCGCCGCTCGCTCGACCGTCTTGGTCTACAACCCCGACAAGGTCTCGAAGGACGACCTGCCCGCCTCACTCATGGACCTGCAGCAGCCCGAGTACAAGGACCAGTGGGGCGCGGGCGCGACGGGCGCCGACTTCCAGGCGATCGTCGCCGGCATGCTCGCCGACCAGGGCGAGGCCAAGACGAAGACGTGGCTCGACGGCATGAAGGCCAACGCCCGGATCTACGAGAACAACATCGCGACGATGAAGGCCGTCAACGCCGGCGAGGTCCCGATGGGCGTCATCTACCACTACTACTGGTACCGCGACCAGGCCGAGACCAAGGAGGGCACGGCCAACACCGCGCTGCACTACTTCAAGGGTGAGGACCCGGGCGCCTTCGTCAGCCTCTCCGCCGCCGGCGTGCTCAAGAACGCCAAGCACCCCGACGAGGCGCAGCAGTTCGTCGACTACATCCTCTCCGAGGAGGGGCAGGCCGTCCTCGAGTCGAGCGGGTCCAAGGAGTACGCGGTGGCGAAGGGGGTCGACTCCGACCCCGACCTGCCGACGCTCGAGTCCCTCCAGGCGCCCGCCGTCGACCCCTTCTCCCTCGACTCCGAAAAGGTCACCCAGCTGATGACCGATGCCGGCATCCTCTAGGCACCTGGTGATGACCGCGGCGGTCCTCGTCGCGGTCATCACGGTGCTGCCGCTCGTGGTCGTGGCCGCGGACGGCTTCGGCAGCTCGCCCGCGGGCGCCGTCGACTACCTGCTCCGCCCGCGCACGGCGGAGCTGCTGACCAACACCCTCCTGCTGCTGCTCGTCACGGTGCCCGCGACGGTCGTCCTCGGGGTCGGGGCGGCCTGGCTCGTCGAGCGCACGGACCTGCCCCTCGCCGGGGTGTGGCGGGTGCTGCTCGGTGCCCCCCTGGCCGTCCCCGCCTTCGTCGCCGCGTACGCCTGGGTCTCCTTCCGACCGGGACTCGACGGTCTCGGCGGGGCCGCACTGGTGACGACGGCCGCGTACTACCCCTTCGTCTACCTGCCCGTGGCCGCGATCCTGCGCGACCTCGACGCCGCCCCCGAGGAGGACGCCCGTGCCCTCGGCGCCAGTCCGCTGCAGGCTTGGCGCCGCACGGTCCTGCCCCGGCTGCGACCGGCCATCAGTGGTGGCGGCCTGCTCGTCGGGCTGCACCTCCTCGCCGAGTTCGGCGTGCTCGAGATGATGCGCTACCCGACCTTCACCACCGCGATCCTCGTGCAGTACGAGGTGAGTTTCTCCAGCAACCAGGGCAGCGTGCTCGCGCTCGTCCTCGCCCTGATGTGCGTCACCGTCCTCACGCTCGAGCACCTGCTGCGCGGCACCGCTCGCACCGCCCGCGTCGGCCGCGGCGTCCACCGCCGGGCGGCGCTGGTACGCCTGGGTCGGTGGTCCCCCGTGGCCCTCCTCGCGCTCACCGTTGTCGTCGCCGTCTCCCTCGTCCTGCCGGTCACGCTCGTCGGTCGGTGGCTGCTCGCCCACCTGGCCGCCCCCGTCGACGAGCTCGGGATCCGCCCTTCGCTGCTCGTCACGACCGGGTCGACGATCTCGCTCGCCCTCGCCGCCGCGGCCGTCACGACCGTCCTGGCACTGCCGGGCGCATGGCTGCTCAGCCGGCGGCGCACCGCGTGGACACTGGTGCTGGAGCGGGTCACTTACATCGCGAGCTCGCTGCCCGGGGTCGTCATCGCCCTGGCCCTGATCACCGTCTCCGTCCGGTACGTCCCGGGGATCTACCAGTCGCCGCTGCTGCTCGTGCTCTGCTACTCGATCCTCTTCATCCCCCGCGCCATGGTCTCCCTGCGCTCCGGCCTGGCCGCCGCGCCCCCCGAGCTCAGCGATGCCGCGCGGTCGCTCGGGTGCAGTCCGCTCGGGGCCTTCCGCCGGGTCGTGCTGCCGCTCATCCTCCCCTCGGCGCTCACCGGAGCGGCCCTCGTGGCCATCGCGGCCGCCACGGAGCTCACCGCGACGCTGCTGCTGTCGCCGACCGGGACCTCCACCCTGGCCACCGCCTTCTGGGCCGCGAGCGACGAGTTCGACTACGCGGGCGCTGCTCCCTTCGCCGCCATGATGATCCTCTTGTCCGCGCCCTTGACCGTCCTGATGCTCCGACAGAGTGGGATCGAAGAATGAGCACCGTCGACATCCGTGGCGTCACCGTCGGGTACGGCGCCGAGCCGGTCCTGCGCGACGTCGACCTCACCGTGCCCACGGGCACGACGACCGCCGTCCTCGGTGCCTCCGGTGGCGGCAAGACGACGCTGCTGCGCGTCATCGCCGGGTTCCTCGCCCCCGATGCCGGCACGGTGACCATCGGTGACCGGGTCGTGTGCGGCGCCGGTCGGGCCGTCCCGCCCGAGCGGCGGGGCATCGGGTACGTGCGGCAGGACGGGGGGCTCTTCCCCCACCTCGACGTCGCGCACAACATCACCTTCGGCATGCCGCGGGCCGCCCGCCGGCGCGGCGACCGCGTCGAGGAGCTGCTCGAGCTCGTCGGCCTGCCCGCCGCGACCGCCACCCGACGCCCCGACCAGCTCTCGGGCGGCCAGCAGCAGCGCGTGGCCCTGGCCCGGGCGCTGGCCCTCTCCCCGTCCGTCGTCCTGCTCGACGAGCCCTTCTCCTCGCTCGACACGGCCCTGCGCGCGAGCACTCGCGATGCCGTGGCCACCGCCCTCGCGGAGACCTCGGCCACGGCGATCCTCGTGACCCACGACCAGCAGGAGGCGCTCTCCTTCGCCGACCAGGTCGCCATCATGCGCGGTGGGCGGTTCAGCCAAGTGGGTGCCCCCCGCGAGATCTACGACGAACCGGTCGACGCCCGCGAGGCCGCCTTCCTCGGCGACGTCGTGCACCTCACCGGACACCGCACCACCGACGGCATCACCTGCCCGCTCGGGATCGTCACGGCACGAGGCGACGTCCCGCGCGGCGACGGAGAGGTCGTGGTCGTCGTGCGGCCCGAGGACCTCAGCCTCAGCGACTCGCCGGGCTGCCCCCACGGCACGGTCCAGGACGTCGACTACCACGGCGCGCACGCCATGGTGCACGTGGCGCTGGCCGACGGCACCGTCGTCACCGTCCGCGTCCCCGGCCGGCACTCCCCAGAGGTCGGCGAGCAGGTCCCGGTGAGCGTCGACGGCCCGGTGCTGGCCTACCCGGGCTCCGCGCTCGTGTGACCCCCGTCAGGGGTTGGTGCAGGTGACGTCGTCCTGGGGGATGTAGGTCGTGGTGAAGGTCGAGGACTTCACCGTCGAGCCACCCTTGATGAAGGTGCGGGTGATGTCGACCGAGAAGCCCGGCGCGGGCGACTGCGGCACGCAGCCCTTCTTGTCGTCGGTGATCTTCTTGGGCGGCACGATGTTGCGGCGGGCGCTCTTGGAGGCCTCGACCTTGTCGTAGGCCTTGCGGCCGTCGAAGCTCACCGTCACCTCGTCGCCGTTGACCGAGGCGTTGATCAGGATGCCGGCGCCGGTGTCGTTGGTGAAGCGGTTGTCGACGCCCGGCCAGGAGATCGTCGCCTCACGCCCCTCGGGGTAGCGCGAGATGTAGAAGGAGTGCGGGTGGAACTCCTCGATCTTGGCTCCCGAGAAGAAGACGGCGTTGAAGAGCGTCGTCGACAGCTGCGAGATGCCGCCGCCGTAGTCCTCGGTGAGTCGTCCGGCATAGATGACGCCGGCCTTCTGGTAGCCCTTGTCCGGCGTGCGGGGGCCGAGCAGCTGGTTGAGCGAGAAGGTCTCGCCGGGCGCGACGTAGGCGCCGTCGAGCTGGCGCGCGGCGATCTTGATGTTGTTGGTGCGCACGCCCCCGGTGTCGGGCAGGTAGGTCGTGAAGGTCGAGATCTGCTCCTTGGGCAGGGTGCGCTTCGCCTCGGCGGTGGTGAACTCCGGCTTGGCCTCCTGGGCCCGCGCCGTGACGGTGCGCTCGGAGCCCGACTTCTTCATCGCGGCGGCGATGTCGGCACCGAGGCCCTCGGCCTTGAGCTCGAGACCGCTGCTCGACGGCGTGACGGAGAAGCTGCGGCCGTTGCGCTGGACCGTGGCGTCCTGGGCGGGCCGGAAGCGGCCGGAGGCCTTGCCCGCGGCGACGGCCGTCTGCTGGATCTTGTCCTCGTCGACGGTGGCCGAGAGCTTGCCCTGCGAGTTCTTGATCGACACGACCGCGGCGAGCTGCTCCGCGGTCAGCTCGAAGGAGATGGTCTTGTCGGCGCCGGAGGCCTTGGGGTCGGTGGTCTTGATCGTCACCGGCCCGGAGACGAGCGGCGCGAGGTCGTCCTTGGCGAAGCGGTCGATCTCGGCCTGGCTGAGCTTCGGCTTCGGCTGGGTGGTCGCGGCGTCGATGGCGCGGTTGGACGGCCACCCCTCGACGATCGCCTCGACAACCTTGTCCCGCTCGACGGTCAGCCCGGGCTTGGACGCGGTCTTGGTGATCTTGGCCCCGTCGAGCGCGACCTTGCCCTCGGTCGGCTTGACGTCCATGCCGTCGGTCGCCTCGTCGACGGCCGCGGCGAGCGCGTCCTCGTCGACGGCGACCTCGACCTCGCGCTCGACGCCGCCACGCACGTGGTTGACGAGGTCGACGGGGTTGAGGCTGAAGCCGGTGAGCCCGCTCACCGACTCCTCGTAGTCGTAGCCGAGGCCGGAGTCGGCGGGCTCGAGCTCGACGCTCTTGCCCGCGACGTCGACGACGACCGGCTCGGCCTCCTCGTCGGCGAGCTGCTTCTCCAGCTTGGACTGCGCCTCGTCGGGGGTCAGCCCGCCGATGGCCACCCCACCGACCCGGGTGTCGGAGGGCACCCGGTCGCCGAAGTACATCGCCGCGGCGACGTAGAGCCCGGCGATGACGACGAGCACGAAGGCACCGGCGAGCGCGCCACGGCCCCGGCGGGGCCGGTCGACGAGCCCGTCGTCGGTCCAGCTGTCGTGGGTCATGCGGTCACCTCGTGCTCGTGTACTGGCTGCGGTAGTAGATCAGCGGGTCGCCCCGGTGCGCGTCGGCGCGGCTGGACACGACCTCGCCGACGACGATCGTGTGGTCGCCGGCATCGTGCTGGGCGCTCGTGCGGCACTCGAGGGTGCCCAACGCGTCGTCCAGCAGGGCGACGCCGAGCTCTCCCCGATGGTGCGCCACCCGCGAGAGCTGGCCGTGCAGCGGGCGCCCGCCGGTGCTCAGCCAGCTGGCCGCGGGGCGGCCTGCTGCCGGGAGGATCGAGATCCCCCAGACACCCGATTGTGTCACGGCCTCGTGCCAGCCCGTGTCCTTGGCGACGCAGACGAGCACCAGCGGCGGGTCGAGCGAGACCGACGTGATCGAGTTGGCGGTCATCGCGTGGTCGTGGCCGTCCTCGAGCGTCGTCACCACGGTCACCCCGGTCGCGAAGTGCGCCATGGTGTGCCGCAGGCTCGTCGGGGCCAGCCCGGTCATTGGCGGGCCACCAGTGGCGGACGCTCCCCCGCGGGCTCCCCGGCCACCGGGAGGCCGGTCGCCACGTCGAGGCGGGCGAATCCCTCACGCCCCGGGAGCAGCGCGGCGATGTCGTTGGACAGGGCGTAGGTGTGCGACGGGCCGAGCGTGACCTGCGTGCGGTGGTGCCGCAGCGCGGCCTCCTGGTGGGCGATCGCGGACTCGTCGACGACCGCGTGGGTCACGACGGCGTCGTCCACGACCGAAGGGGGGAACTCCCCGGTCGGCTGCGTCCAGCCGACCTGCGCCGGCGCGTGGAGCGTCGCGAGGACCTCGCGGTCCTCCTGGGCCCACGAGCGCGGGGTGAAGACGCCGAAGAGGGCGGGGCGCCCCCCTTCGTCCATCGCGGCGACGGCCGCCCGGGTCACCTCGTGGGTGCGGATGTGGTCGGGGTGGGCGTAGCCGCCGTCGGCGTCGTAGGTGACGACGAGGTCGGGCGCGACCTCGTCGACGACCGCGCGCACGGCGGCGACCGCCTCGGCGTCGTCGGAGCGCACCCAGCAGCGCGGGTCCGCCGCGGCCGGGGTGCCCGCCATGCCGGAGTCGCGCCAGCGCGAGAGCCGGCCCACCGCGGGGTCCTCGCCGAGGACCTGGCTGCGGGCGCCGATGGCGGTCATCGCGCCGCGCAGCTCGTCGCGGCGGAACTCGCCGAGCGTGTCCTCGTGGTCGGCGTCGAGGTGCGCCAGCTCGGGCGGGATGACCTCGCCCTGCTCGCCGAGGGTGCAGGTGAGCACGTGGACCTCGTCACCGGCGGCGACGTGGTGGGCGATGGCGACGCCGGTCGCGAGCGACTCGTCGTCGGGGTGGGCGTGGACGAAGAGCAGCCGCGCGGGCCGCCCGCGGACCAGGACCGGCTCGGCGCGGGTCATCGCGACACCCCGACGACCCCGAGCTCGGGGACCCCGCCGTAGGCGGGGTTGCCGATGAAGGAGGTGACCTCCGACCCGGCCGCATGGGTCAGCCGGCTCTGGCGAAGGGGGATGTACGCCCCGTCGCGCAGCAGGTCGGTGTCGATCGCGGACCAGGCCTTGGCCCGGTCGGCCCGCGTGGTCTCCGCGCCGGCCTTGTCCATGGCCTTGGTGACCTGCTTGTCGGCCCAGAGTCCGTAGTTGCGGCCGACGGAGGTCTTCGACAGGTTGATCCGGTCGTCGAAGAGGGGCGGCAGCACGGTGCTCGCCGAGGGGAAGTCGGGGCCCCAGTTGGCCCAGACGAGGTCGTGCTTCTCGGCCACCTTGCGGGTGCCGACCTGCGAGAAGTAGTCCTCCTCGTCGATCGGCTCGAGGGTGACGTCGAAGCCGGCGTCCTCCCAGGTGCCCTCGAGCGCCGTGAGCGCCTTGGGCATCTCGCCGCCGTCGCGGTAGGCGACGGAGATCTTGACCGGCGTACGCACCTTGGCCTGGCGCAGCTGGGCGCGGGCCGCGGCGGCGTCGCCCGTCGGTCCGTGGTCGAGGACGGTCTCGTGCGTCGACGGCAGGGCCGTCCCGAGCAGCGACCACGACGGGGTGCCGGTGGCGGTGCCGAGTGCCTCGGTGTATCCCTCGCGGTTGGTCGCCGTGGCCAGCGCGGTGCGCACGGCGGACTTCTTCAGCGCGCTGCTCTTGCTGCTCACGGCGAGGTAGTCGACGAGCTGACCGTCGACGGTGACGGACTGGGCGGCGTCGCCGGCCTCGTCGAGCGCCGGGGTGAGCGCGGCCGGCACCGGGTCGAGGGCCAGGGTGCGCCCGCCGTCCTCGCCGTCGACGATCGTCTCGACGGCGTCCTTGGGCTCGACGCCCTCCTTGTGCTCGATCGTCGCCGGCCCGACCCGACGCAGCGGGTCGCTCTTCGCCGACCACTTCGGGTTGCGCACCCAGGTGCCGCCCTTGCTCGGGGTCCAGCCCTCCTCGAGCTTGTAGGGCCCGGAGCTGAAGGCGTCGTGCGCGACGTCGTCGACCTTGTCGCGCGAGGCCTTGAAGGGCGCGAACTCGGGCAGCGAGACGACCTCGTCGAAGTTGCCGACCGGCTCGGCGAGGTGGAAGGTGATCGTCCGCTCGTCGCGGCACTCCACCGCCCGCTCCAGGAGCTTGCGGTTGGCGGCGGAGGTTCCCCCCTTCGCCAGGGGGCCGGGGTAGCGCGAGGTGCCGTCGGGCCGCTTGGGGATGTCGAGGTAGGTCAGGGCGTAGCCGCTGGAGGTGATGTCCTCGTCGAAGGAGCGGGCGACGCCGTGCTGGACGTCCTCGCAGGTGATCGCCGAGCCGTCCTGCCAGGTGACGCCCTGCCGCAGCCGGAAGGTCCACGTCTGCGCGTCCTTGCTCGCCCGGCCGGTGCCGTCGGCGAGGTCACCGCGCAGCGCCCGCTGGCCCGCGAGGTTGGTCGCCGGGGCGTAGGCGGTGAGGGTGCGCATCCACGTGCGCGAGGCGAGCCCGGCGACCTGCCGGCTGGTGATCCGCTGCGGGTCCCAGGCCGCGATCGGGCCCTCCGACAGCAGGGTCAGGCGGTCCTCGGGGCCGCTCACGTCACCGGTGCTCGCCGACGGGCCGGGGCCGGGGCCGCCGTCCCCGTCGGTGCAGGCGGTCGCGCCCGCCACGACGGCGAGCGCGACCGCACCGGCGATCAGTCCTCGGGTGCTGCGCCTCATCGGCGCTCTCCTCTCAGGAGTTGCGAGCCCGTGAAGCCGCCCGGGCACGCAGGTTGGCGTCGAGCTCGACCTTGCGGATGCGGATGGCGTCCGGGGTGACCTCGACGCACTCGTCCTCGCGGCAGAACTCGAGCGACTGCTCGAGGCTCAGCTTGCGCGGCGGGACCACCTTCTCGAAGTTGTCCGCGGAGGAGGCCCGCACGTTGGTGAGCTTCTTCTCCTTGGTGATGTTGACGTCCATGTCGTCGGCGCGCGAATTTTCGCCGACGATCATGCCCTCGTAGACCTCGGTGCCCGGCTCGGTGAAGAGCGAGCCACGCTCCTGGAGGTTGACCATCGCGTAGGACGTGACCGGCCCGGAGCGGTCGGCGACGAGCGAGCCGGAGACGCGCGTGGTGATCGCGCCGAACCACGGCTCGTAGCCCTCGAAGACGTGGTGGGCGATGCCGGCACCGCGGGTCTCGGTGAGGAACTCGGTGCGGAAGCCGATGAGGCCGCGCGAGGGCACGAGGAACTCCATGCGGATCCACCCGGTGCCGTGGTTGGTCATCTGCTCCATGCGGCCCTTGCGGGCGGCCAGGACCTGGGTGATGGCGCCGAGGTACTCCTCGGGGGTGTCGATCGTCAGGCGCTCGACCGGCTCGTGGACCTTGCCGTCGACCTCCTTGGTGACCACCTGCGGCTTGCCGACGGTCATCTCGAAGCCCTCGCGGCGCATCTGCTCGACGAGGATCGCCAGCGCGAGCTCACCACGGCCCTGGACCTCCCAGGCGTCGGGGCGCTCGGTCGGCAGCACGCGCAGGGAGACGTTGCCGATGAGCTCCTTGTCGAGGCGGTCCTTGACCATGCGGGCGGTGACCTTGGTGCCCTTGGTCGGGCCGCGGCCGACGAGGGGCGAGGTGTTGGTGCCCAGGGTCAGCGAGATGGCCGGCTCGTCGACGGTGATGACCGGCAGCGGGATGGGGTTGTCGGCGTCGGCGATCGTGTCGCCGATCATGATGTCGGGGATGCCGGCGATGGCGATGATGTCGCCGGGGCGGGCGGCGCCGGTGTCGAGCGGCTTGCGCTCGAGGCCCTCGGTGATGAGCAGCTCGGTGATCTTGACCCGCTCGGTCGACCCGTCGTGGCGGCACCACGTGACCTGCTGGCCCTTGCGCAGCTCGCCGTTGAAGACGCGCAGCAGCGCGAGGCGACCGAGGAAGTTGCTCGAGTCGAGGTTGGTGACGTGCGCCTGGAGCGGGGCGTCCTCCTCGTAGGAGGGGGCCGGGATCGTCTCCATGATCGTCTTGAAGAGCGGCTCGAGGTCCTCGTTGTCCGGCAGGGTGCCGTCCTCGGGCCGCGTGAGGCTCGCGGCGCCGGCCTTGCCGGAGGCGTAGACGATGGGGAACTCGATCTGGTCCTCGTCGGCGTCGAGGTCCATGAAGAGCTCGTAGGCCTCGTCGACGACCTCGGCGATCCGGCTGTCGGGCCGGTCGACCTTGTTGATGCACAGGATGACCGGCATCTTCGCCGCGAGCGCCTTGCGCAGCACGAAGCGGGTCTGCGGCAGCGGGCCCTCGGAGGCGTCGACGAGCAGGACGACACCGTCGACCATCGACAGACCGCGCTCGACCTCGCCACCGAAGTCGGCGTGGCCCGGGGTGTCGATGATGTTGATCGTCACGCCGTCGGGGGCGTCGTGGGCGGCCGCGGAGGGGCCGTTGTAGTGGATCGCCGTGTTCTTGGCGAGGATGGTGATGCCCTTCTCCCGCTCGAGGTCGCCGGAGTCCATGGCCCGCTCGTCGACGTGGTCGTGCTCGCCGAAGGCACCCCCCTGCCAGAGCATCTTGTCGACGAGGGTGGTCTTGCCGTGGTCGACGTGGGCGACGATGGCGACATTGCGGATGTCGCTGCGAGAGATCAGGGGCATGGTCGCGATCATCTCAGCCCGTGGGCCCCCGGCCCAAATGGACGAAGGGGGGACCCGCCCCCTGCCGCAGGATCGGGTGAGGGTTTTCCCCCTTCGCCGCACATCCTGCGGTCGCGGCGGTCTCACTCCGGTAAAGGTCACGGCACCAGCCCCTGACGGCCTCAGGATCGGACTAGATTACCGCCCCAACCGTGTGCGGTGGATCACCATCGCCCGCGGACACGGACCCGGGCGACCGCTCCGGGCCTGGCTGAGACGAGCGAGGAACACATGTCGATGAGGAAAGCTGCCCCGCTGGCCGCGCTGGCCGCGACCGCGCTGACGCTGAGCGCGTGCGCGCAGAGCGAGCGCGACGACTCGGGCTCCGGTGGTGACGCCGACGGCACCTTCACCTTCGGCGCCGCCGGCGCCCCCGAGGTCTTCGACCCCTTCTACGCCAGTGACGGCGAGACCTTCCGCGTCACCCGTCAGATCTTCGAGGGCCTGGTCGAGGTCGAGGAGGGCAGCTCCGAGATCGGCCCCGGTCTGGCCGAGAAGTGGGAGCCGTCCGAGGACGGCAAGACGTGGACCTTCACCCTGCGCGAGGGCGTGAAGTTCAGCGACGGCGAGACCCTCGACGCGCAGGCCGTCTGCGACAACTTCGAGCGCATGGCCGACCAGAACGAGACCGCCCAGGCCGGCCCCGCCGAGTACTGGGCCTACTCGATGGAGGGCTTCGGCGACGACTCGCTCTACCGCAGCTGCGAGGCGAGCGACGAGCAGACCGTCGTGCTCAAGATCGCCCGCGCGACCTCGAAGTTCCCGGCGATGCTCTCGCTGTCGGCCTTCGGCATCCAGTCCCCCAAGGCGCTGGAGGAGGGCAAGGCCAACGACGTCAAGAAGCAGGGCGAGGGCTTCGCCTACCCCAAGAACTCCGAGAACCCCGTCGGCACCGGCCCGTACACCTTCGACAGCTACGACGAGGCCAACAAGACGGTCACGCTCAAGCGCAACGACGACTACTGGGGCGACAAGGCGAAGAACGCCGAGATCGTCTTCAACATCATCCCCAACGAGTCGACCCGCCGCCAGGAGCTCGAGGCCGACAGCATCAACGGCTACGACCTGCCCAACCCCGTGGACTGGAAGGCCCTCGAGGACGACGGCAACCAGGTCGAGATCCGCGACCCCTTCAACGTCCTCTACGTCGCCTTCAACCCCGAGAGCAACCCGGCCCTGAAGGACCTCAAGGTCCGTCAGGCGCTCGACATGGCGGTCAACCGCGAGCAGCTGGTGAAGTCGCAGCTGCCGGAGGGCGCCACCGCGGCCTCGCAGTTCTACCCGGACACCGTCGAGGGCTACAACAAGGACATCTCGGTCACCAAGTACGACCCGGAGGGCGCCAAGAAGCTCCTCAAGGAGGCGGGCCAGGAAAACCTCAAGCTGACCTTCGCCTACCCGAGCGAGGTCACCCGGCCCTACATGCCCAACCCGCAGAAGATCCACGAGGCCATCCGCAAGGACTTCGAGAAGGCCGGCGTGGAGGTCGAGGTCGTCACCAAGCCGTGGAACGGCGGCTACCTCGACGGCGTCGACAACGGGCAGTTCGACGCCTGGCTGCTCGGCTGGACCGGTGACTACAACTCCGCCGACAACTTCATCGGCACCTTCTTCGGCAACCTCAAGTCCAACGACTTCCACACCTCGGCCACGGACTTCGGTGCCGACCTGAGCAAGGCGCTCAAGGACGCCGACCAGACGGTCGACGAGGCCGAGCGGACGAAGAAGTACGAGGAGCTGAACCAGAAGATCCACGACGAGTACGTGCCCGGCCTGCCGATCTCGCACTCGCCGCCCGCGATCGTCGTCAACGAGGACGTCGAGGGGCTCGTCGCCAGCCCGCTGACCGCCGAGCGCTTCTCGTCGGTCACCGTCGGCGGCAAGTGACCCACACCAGCAGGTGACCTCGTGACGGGGCCGCCTCGACCACCAGGTCGAGGCGGCCCCGGTCCGCGGTCGACACCAGGAGCGCACTCGTGCTGAGATTCATCATCCGCCGGCTCATGCAGCTGGTGCTCGTCATCTTCGTCCTGTCGCTGCTGCTCTTCCTGTGGCTGCGCGCCCTGCCGGGCGGCATCGTCTCGGCGATGCTCGGCGAGCGCGCGACCCCGGAGAGCCGCGCCCGGCTGACCCACGAGCTCGGGCTCGACGAGCCGATCTGGGTGCAGTACTGGACCTTCCTCAAGCGGGCCGTCACCGGCGACTTCGGCGTCTCCAACGGCGTCCAGCCCGGCAAGCCGGCGATGGACCTCCTCCTCGACCGCTTCCCGGCGACGATCGAGCTCAGCCTCGTCGCGCTCGTCATCGCCATCGGGCTCGCGCTCCCCCTGGGCTACCTCGCCGCCAAGCGGCACGGGAGCCTCCTCGACAACCTCAGCGTCGTCGGTTCGCTCGTCGGCGTCGCCGTCCCGGTCTTCTTCCTCGCGTTCCTCCTGCGCTACGTCTTCGCCCAGGAGCTGCACTGGCTGCCGGTCTCCGGGCGTCAGGAGGTCGACGCGACTCGCGTCACGGGCTTCTTCATCCTCGACGGGTTGCTCACCCGCGAGTGGGACGCGGCGTGGGACGCCCTCAAGCACCTGCTGCTGCCGGGGCTCGCGCTGGCGTCCATCCCCTTCGCCATGATCTTCCGGATCACCCGCGCCTCGGTGCTCGAGGTGCTCGACGAGGACTACGTGCGCACCGCCGAGTCCAAGGGCCTCACCCAGCGGGTCGTCCGCGGCCGGCACGTCATGCGCAACGCCCTGCTGCCGGTCATCACCGCGATCGGTCTGCAGATGGGCGGTCTGCTCGCCGGCGCCGTGCTCACCGAGTCGGTCTTCAACATCGCCGGCATCGGTGACGCGCTGCGCCAGGCCTTCAGCCTGCGCGACTACCCGGTGCTGCAGGTGCTCATCCTCGCGGCCGCGGGCACCTACGTCGTCGTCAACCTGATCGTCGACATCCTCTACGCCGTCGTCGACCCCCGAGTGAGGACCCGATGAGCTCCGACCAGTCCCCCCGCCGCGGGCTCGGCGCCCGCCGCAAGCAGCGCATCGACGACCTGGCCGCCACGAGCGGCGCGACCGTCGCCGAGGCCGGCACGATCGACGACACCGAGGGCGTCGGCCTCATCGCCTCGGCGTGGCGCCGACTGCGCCGCAACCCGATCTTCCTGCTCGGCCTGGCGATCACCATCGCCTTCGTCGTGCTGGCGATCATCGCGCCGTGGATCGCGCCCCACGACCCGGCCGACAACCCCCTCATCGACAAGGTGAGCCCGCAGTCCAACCCGATCCCCGGCCCCGAGGCGGGCTACCCGCTCGGCGCCGACAGCTCGGGCCGCGACTTCCTCTCCCGGCTCATCGTCGGCAGCCGGCAGACGCTCATCGTCGGCGTCGCCGCGACCCTCGGCGGCCTGTCCGGAGGTCTCCTCCTCGGCACCCTCGCCGGTGCCTTCGGCGGCGTCGTCGACGCGGTCATCATGCGCATCGTCGACGTCATGCTCTCGATCCCGAGCCTGCTGCTCGCCTTCTCGATCGCGGCGATCGCCGCCCGCCCCAGCCAGTGGACGGTCATCATCGCCATCGCCACCGTGCAGGTGCCGATCTTCGCCCGGCTGCTGCGCGGCTCGATGCTCGCCCAGCGGAGCAAGGACCACGTCCTCGCCGCCCGCGCGCTCGGCGTCAAGCGCTCGGCGATCGTCCTGCGGCACATGCTGCCCAACTCGCTCGGGCCGGTCATCGTCCAGGCCACCCTCGTGCTCGCGACGGCGATCATCGACGCGGCCGCGCTGTCCTACCTCGGCCTCGGCCTGCCCGACGACCGCGTCCCCGAGTGGGGCCAGATGCTCGGCACCTCCGAGACCTACTTCCAGGACCACCCGCACCTGGCCTTCTACCCGGCCATCTGCATCATCGTCGTCGCCCTCGGCTTCACCCTCATGGGTGAGTCGCTGCGCGAGGCCCTCGACCCCAAGAGCCGGAGGTGAGCGGCATGACGTCCGCCCCCACGCCGAGCAGCCCCCGCGCGGGCGCCGGCACTCCCCTGCTGTCCGTGCGCGACCTGTCGGTGACCTTCCGTCGCCAGGGGCAGACCCCCTTCACCGCCGTCGACGGGGTGAGCTTCGACGTCCAGCCGGGGCAGACCGTCGGTCTGGTCGGCGAGTCCGGCTGCGGCAAGTCGGTGACCTCGCTCGCGATCATGGGCCTGCTGCCCACCCGCGGCAACGAGGTGACCGGCTCGGTCCACCTCGACGGCACCGACCTGCTCACCCTCTCCGACAAGCAGATGCGCGAGCGTCGCGGCCGTGACGTCGGCATGATCTTCCAGGACCCGCTGTCCTCCCTCAACCCCGTCGTCCCCATCGGCCGGCAGGTCACCGAGGTGCTCGAGCGGCACAAGGGCATGTCCCGCAAGGAGGCCACGCCCCACGCCCGCGACATGCTCAAGAAGGTCGGGATCCCCGACCCCGACCGCCGGCTCAAGGACTACCCGCACCAGCTCTCCGGCGGCATGCGCCAGCGCGCGCTCATCGCCATGGCGCTGGCCTGCGAGCCCCGGCTGCTCATCGCCGACGAGCCGACCACCGCGCTCGACGTGACGATCCAGGCGCAGATCCTCGCCCTGCTGCGCGAGCTCGTCGAGGAGACGGGCACGGCCCTGATCATGATCACGCACGACCTCGGTGTCGTCGCCGGGCTGTGCGACGAGATCAACGTCCTCTACGGCGGTCGACTCGTCGAGCGGGCCGAGCGGCACGACCTCTTCGCGCAGCCCCGCCACCCCTACACCGGCGGCCTGCTCGCGAGCGTGCCGAGCCTCGACGGCGAGCGCGGCGCGCGCCTCAACCCCGTGCCGGGGTCGGTGGCCGACAACCTCCCGTGGACGAGCTCGTGCGCCTTCGCGCCACGCTGCGCCAGCGCCACCGACCACTGCCGCGAGGCCACCCCCGACCTCGCCGTCGGGGGCTCGCGAGCCCTGCGCTGCTTCAACCCCCTCGCCGGCGACCCCTCGCCCGCCGAGTCCGCGACGACCGAGGAGGTCCGATGACCACCACGAGCCCCGAGCCGACCGCCACGGCGAGCGACGCCGACGTCCTCGTCGACGTCCGCGGCCTCAAGGTCCACTACCCGATCACCAAGGGCATCGTCTTCGACAAGGTCGTCGGGCACGTCTACGCCGTCGACGGTGTCGACCTGCAGATCCGACGCGGCGAGACCTACGGGCTCGTCGGCGAGTCCGGCTGCGGCAAGTCCACGCTCGGCCGCGCGATCCTCCACCTCGAGCCGGCGACCGACGGCACGGTCACCTTCGGCGGGGAGCCGATCTCCACGCTGTCGGGCGAGGACCTGCGCCGACGTCGCAAGGACCTGCAGATGGTCTTCCAGGACCCCATGGGCAGTCTCGACCCGCGCCAGAGCGTCGAGGCCCTGCTCGTCGAGGGGATGAAGGCCCACGGGATCGTCAAGAACGCCGCGGAGGCCGAGCCCCGCCTGCGCCAGCTGCTCGCCGACGTCGGGCTCCCCCCGGCCGCGCTGAAGAAGTACCCCCACGAGTTCTCCGGCGGTCAGCGCCAGCGCATCGGCATCGCCCGCGCCCTGAGCGTCGACCCGGAGCTCATCGTCGCCGACGAGCCGGTCTCCGCGCTCGACGTGTCGGTGCAGGCGCAGGTCATCAACCTCATGTCGGACCTGCAGGCCGAGTACGGCCTGACCTATCTCGTCATCGCCCACGACCTCGCGGTCGTGCGACACATCTCCGACCGGGTCGGCGTGATGTACCTCGGCGGCATCGTCGAGGAGGCACCGGCTGACGGCCTCTACGCCGCTCCCCTGCACCCCTACACCCGGGCCCTGCTCTCGGCGGTGCCCGTGCCGGACCCGGTCGTCGAGGACACCCGCGAGCAGATCCTGCTGACCGGCGACCTGCCCTCGCCGGCCGCGCCTCCCGCGGGGTGCCGCTTCCACACCCGCTGCCCGTGGCGCCAGGAGACCCGCTGCGACACCGAGCGTCCGCAGCTGAGGCTGGTCGAGATCGACGGCGCCGGCGCGGAGCACAAGGTCGCCTGCCACTGGGCCGAGCAGATCGCCTCGGGCGAGCTCCAGCCGCACGCGGTGACCGCTCAGGCCGACGAGACCGGCGCACAGCTCGCCGCCGATGCCGAGGCCGAGCGGATCGTCGACGAGATCCCCTTCGCCTGACCTCCGGCAGACGCACGAAGGGGGGAGCCACCGACTGGTGGCTCCCCCCTTCGGCGTCTGACGCGTGGCGTGCGTCAGGCGCCTGCGGTCGAGGTATCGGCCGAGGCACCGCCGGCGGCGGCGCCACCGGGCTGACCCGCGGCGGCCGCATCGGCCCGGTCCGTGAGGCCCTGACCCTCGAAGAGGCCGTGGTCGTCCGTGACGTCGGTGGTCTCGACGACGAGCCGCGGCTCCGCGAAGTGGCAGCGGGAGGGGTGCGTCCCCGCGCCGTCCGCGCGCAGCTCGAGCTGCGGGGTCTCGGTCCGGCAGATGTCCTGCGCCTTCCAGCAACGGGTGTGGAAGTGGCAGCCCGCCGGGGGGTTGGCCGGCGACGGGACGTCACCGGAGAGGACGATCTGGTCGCGCTTGCCGCGCAGGGTGGGGTCCGGCACGGGCACCGCCGACAGCAGCGCCTGGGTGTAGGGGTGCGTCGGACGCGAGTAGATGTCGTCCTCGTTGCCGATCTCGACCATGCGGCCGAGGTACATCACGCCGACCCGGTCGGAGATGTGGCGGACCACGGACAGGTCGTGGGCGATGAAGATGTAGGACAGGCCGAGCTCGTTCTGGAGCTTTTCCATGAGGTTGATGACCTGCGCCTGCACCGACACGTCGAGCGCGGAGACCGGCTCGTCGCAGATGAGCACCTTGGGGTTGAGCGCGATGCCGCGGGCGATGCCGATGCGCTGGCGCTGGCCACCGGAGAACTGGTGCGGGTAGCGGTTGATGTGCTCGGGGTTGAGACCGACGAGCTCGAGCAGCTCCTGCACCCGGCGCTTGCGCCCGCCCTTGGGCACGACGTCGGTGTGGATCTCCAGGGGCTCGGCGATGATCTCGCCGACCGTGCGCCGCGGGTTGAGCGATGTGTAGGGGTCCTGGAAGACGATCTGGATGTCACGCCGCAGCTTGCGCATCGCGCCGCCGGACTGGGCGTACATGTCAACCCCGTCGAAGTCGACGGTGCCCTCGGTCGGCTCCTCGAGCCGCATGAGCAGCCGGCCGAGCGTGGACTTGCCGCAGCCGGACTCACCGACGATGCCGAGGGTCTCGCCCTTGTGCAGCTCGAAGTCGACACCGTCGACGGCCTTGACGTGGCCGACGGTCGTACGGAGCACGCCACCCTTGATCGGGTAGTGCTTCTTCAGGCCCTGGGCCTTGAGGATCACCTCAGGCATCGAGCACCTCCTGGCTGAAGTGGCACGCCGACTGACGGCGCGGACCGATGTCGAGCAGCTCGGGCCGCTCGGTACGGCAGATGTCCTGGGCCATGACGCAGCGCGGGTTGAAGGCGCAGCCCTGCGGGATCCGGGTGAGGTTGGGCGGCAGGCCACCGATGGCCGACAGCGTCTGCCCCTTCTGGTCCAGTCGCGGGATCGACTCGAGCAGCCCCTTGGTGTAGGGGTGGCCCGGGTGCGCGTAGATCTCGTCGACGTCCGCCCGCTCGACGATCCGGCCGGCGTACATCACGGCGATCCGGTCGGCGACGTCGGCGACGACACCCAGGTCGTGGGTGATGAGGATCAGGCCCATCTTGTACTCCTCCTGCAGCTCCTGCAGGAGGGCCATGATCTGGGCCTGGACCGTCACGTCGAGGGCCGTCGTCGGCTCGTCGGCGATGAGGACCTTGGGGTTGAGGGCGATCGCCATCGCGATCATGATGCGCTGGCGCATACCGCCCGAGAACTGGTGCGGGTAGGCCTTGACGCGCTCCTTGGCCGCGGGGATGTTGACCCGCTCCATCAGGCGCACGGCCTCCGCGTAGGCCTTGGACCGGCTCATGCCCTGGTGGACCCGGAACATCTCGGCGATCTGCCAGCCGACCGGGAAGACCGGGTTGAGCGAGCTCAGGGCGTCCTGGAAGACCATGGAGATCTCCGGGCCGCGCATGGCACGCCGCTGGTCCTCGGGCATGGTGAGGATGTCGTTGCCCTTGTAGAGGATCCGGCCGCCGGGGATGACGGCGGGCGGCATGTCGAGGATGCCCATGATCGCCTGGGCAGTCACCGACTTGCCGGAGCCGGACTCACCGAGGATCGCCAGCGTCTCGCCCTCGTCGAGGGTGAAGTTGACGCCGTTGATCGCCTTGGCCACGCCCTCGCGGGTGCGGAACTCGACGTAGAGGTCGTCGACCTCGAGCAGGTGCTCGGAGCCCGACGGAGTCGTCGTGGTGCTCATGTACTCACTCACCTGTCTCTCAGCGGCTCTTGGGGTCGAAGGCATCACGCACAGCGTCGCCGAGCATGATGAAGGCCAGGACCGCCAGGCTGAGGAAGAGGGCGGGGAAGAAGAGGATGTGCGGATAGCTCCGCAGAGGCACCAGCGCGTCGCTGATCATGACACCCCACGACACCGTCGGCGGCACCAGCCCGATGCCGAGGAAGGACAGCGTCGCCTCCGCGGTGATGTAGGCGCCGAGGTTGATCGTCGAGACGACGATCGCGGGTGCCATGGCATTGGGCAGCACGTGCCGGCGGATGATCCGCATCGGCGAGGCACCGAGGGCCCGGGCGGCCTGGACGTAGTCGTTGGGCTTGACCTGGATGACCGAGGAGCGCATGAGGCGCATGAGGCTCGGCCAGCCGAAGATCATGAAGACGAGCACGACCTGGATCACGACGCCGAAGTAGCTGTCGGTCTTCAGCCCGAGGATGCTGGGCCGTTCGCGGACCGCAGACAGGAAGATGATGCCGGCCAGGAGGAGGGGGATGGCGAAAAAGATGTCGCCGAGGCGGCTGATCAGGGTGTCGACGATGCCGCCGACGTAGCCGGCGATGAGCCCGAGGAAGGAACCCAGCAGCAGCACGCCGGTCGCCGCGAGCACCCCGACGAGGATCGAGGCCCGGGCTCCGTAGACGCTGCGGGTGTAGATGTCCTGGCCCTGGGTGTCGGTACCGAACCAGTGCTCGCCGCTCGGGCCCTCGTGGGCTCGGCTCAGGTCGTTGAACTTCAGGTCGTAGGGCGTGAAGAGCGAGGGCCACACCGCCATGAGCACGAAGACGAGGATGAGGACGCTCGAGATCCAGAAGAGCGGGTTGCGCCGCAGCGACGCGAAGGCGTCGGAGGTCAGCGACCTCGCCTGACCGCTCTCCTGGGTCACGTCGGCGGCGACCGCCGCCTCGCGGGTGGTGGTCGCGCCCATCTCGTCGTTGCCGGGGCGGGCTTCGGGGGCGACGTCGCGCGTCGCGTTGTCGTCAGTCATTGCTGATCCTCGGGTCGAGGGCGCCGTAGAGCAGGTCCACGAGCAGGTTCACGAGCAGGTAGACGATGACCAGTGCCGTGACCGCGCCGACCACGGCGATGCCATCGCGGTTGCGGATGCCTTGGAAGATGTAGCCGCCGACACCCTGGATGTTGAAGATGCCCTCGGTGACGATCGCGCCGCCGAGCAGAGCACCGAAGTCATAACCCATGAAGGTCACGACGGGGATCATCGAGTTGCGCAGGGTGTGGATGCCGATGATCCGGCGTGAGCTCAAGCCCTTGGCCTTGGCGGTCCGCACGTAGTCCGAGCGGACGTTCTCGGCGATGTTGGTCCGCATCAGGCGGGCGATGTAGGCCAGCGAGGTCGAGCCGAGGACGATCGCGGGCATGATCAGCGACACGAAGCTGGGGTCGGTGCCGCTGGCCAATGACGGCAGCAGCTCGAGGTTGAGGCCGAAGGTGTACTGCAGGACGGTACCGATGACGAAGACCGGCACCGAGATGACGAAGAGGGTGCTGACCAGCACGAGGTTGTCGATGAAGCCGCCCTTGCGCAGACCGGCGAGGACACCGGCAGCGATGCCCAGGACGCCCTCGAAGACCAGGGCCATGAGGCCGAGCTTGGCAGTGACCTGGAAGCGCTCGCCGAGCTCCTCGGCCACGGGGTTGCCGAACTGGTTCTCGCCGAGGTCCCCCTGCACGACGTTCTTCGCGTACTCGTAGTACTGGACGAGCAGCGGGTCGTTCAGGTGGTACTTCTCGTTGAACTCGGCGATGTAGGCCGGCGGACAGGGCCGCTCACCACACTTGCCTGCCGTGGGGTCACCCGGCATGGCGAAGACCATGGCGTAGATCAGGAACGTGGAGAAGATGATCACCGGGATCATCTGGAGCAATCGTCGGACGATGTACTTGCCCACGTTGCACCTCCTCAGGGAAGTCGGACGCACCTCTGCCCGGGGTGCCGGGAGAGACTAACTCAAACGTTGGGGCCGCAGGCGACGGTGGGCGCCGCGGGCTCGGCACGACGCCGACCGGCCATCACGGGAAGCGGATGGCCGGCCGGCGTCGTGCGGAAGTCAACCTTCGACGAGGATCAGTTCTTGACCTTCATCGCGGCCAGGTCCGGGTTGCCGAAGGGCGTGGCCTGGACGTCGGTGACGTTCTCCGACCAGCCGATGATGGTCTTGCCGTACCAGGTCGGGATCGTCGTGAACTCCTCGGCGATCAGGCCCTCGGCCTCCTGGTAGAGCTTGTTGGCCTCCTCCGGGGTCTCCGCGGCGCCGGCCTCACGCATCGTCTTCTGGAAGTCGTCGTTGGCGTAGTTGTAGTAGTTCGAGGACGCACCCTTGCCGTAGATCGGCGCGAGGTAGTTCTCGATCGACGGGTAGTCCATGACCCAGCCCATGCGGAACATGCCCTTGAGCTCGTTCTCGCCCAGCTTGGTCAGCATGGTCGCGAAGTCGACCGTGGGGGTCGCGACGCAGTCGATGCCGAGGGTCTTGTTGATGGAGTTGCAGACCGCCTCGGTCCAGCCCTTGTGGCTGGCGTCACCGTTGTAGGTGAGGGTCAGCTTGCCGTCGTAGCCGCCGCCCTCCTCGAGCAGCTGCTTGGCCTTCTCGGGGTTGAACTCGCAGTACTCACCGCACGCGCCCTCCTTGTAGCCGTCGACGACCGGGGAGACCCAGCCGGTGGCGGGAGTGAAGGCGTCGTTGAAGATCTGCTTGACGATCGTCTTGCGGTCGATGGCCATCGAGATGGCCTGGCGGACCTTGACGTTCTCGAGCTTCTTGTCGACGTGGTAGTTCATGCCGATGAACTGGAGGGTGGAGTTCTCCTTCTCCAGGAACTGGCCCTCACCGAGGTCGTCCTTGAACTTGTTGTCGACCAGCGCGCTCGCGGGGATCTCGCGGACGACGTCGAGGTCGCCGGACTGGAGCGCCACGTAGGCGGCGTCGGAGTCCTCGTAGTTCTGGAAGATGATCTCGTCGGCGTTGCCGCCGTACTCACCCGAGTAGTCCTCGAACTTGCTCAGGGTGATGGCCTGGTTCTTCTCCCAGGAGTCCAGCTTGTACGGGCCGGCCGCGATCGGCTTGTCGCCGAAGGCCTCCGGGTCGTCGAAGAAGGCGTCGGGCTGCGGGGCGAAGGCCGTGTAGCCCAGACGCAGCGGGAGGTTCGAGACCTTTTCGCTGGTCTTGATCGTGAAGGTCAGGTCGTCGACGACCTTGAGGCCGGACAGCTCCTCGGCCTTGGGCTTGCCCTTGCCCTCGCAGGGCTTGTCCTCGTCCTCACCGGTGCACTGCAGGTCCTCGAAGCCCTCGATGGGCTCGAAGAAGTAGCTGCCCTGCTGGCCGTTGACGCCGTAGGCGGTGTAGTTCCACGCGTCGACGAAGTTCTTGGCGAGGACGTCGTCGCCGTTGTGGAACTTGTAGCCCTTCTTGAGCTTGACGGTGAAGTTCTGGTTGTCGTCGGTCTCGATGGACTCGGCGATGTCGTTCTCGGGCTCGGCGGTCTCGGGGTTGTAGTGGACCAGCTTGGCGGTCAGTACGTCGAGGACGTCGCCGCCACAGGTCTCAGCGGTGTTACCTGCGACGAGCGGGTTCTCCGGGTTGCAACCGGCGGCCGTGATGGTGCCGCCCTCGCCGCCCGAGCCGCCGTCGCTGTCGTCGCTGCCACCGCCGCACGCGGTCGCGAGAAGCGCGGCCGCGGAGATGCTGGCGATTGCCATCGCGCGAGACTTCACTCGCATGGATGTCCTCCTACGTCATGCCGCCGGGAACGGCGGGTCTATCGGCGTTCCCGATCGTCCGGGTCCACCCCTGGGCGCAGCGCGGTCCGCGACTGCTCGTGACATCAAAAACCACGGGGCCCGATCGCACCATGGACCCGTGTGCCCTGAGACACAACTGTGACTCTTCGGTGACTGACCCGGCACCCCTCAAAGGAGATGCAGGGTTAACCCTCACGATCGGGAAACCTTGCGGTGACGGCCCCGTGACGCCGCCGATATCGCGGCCGCGGTCGCGACACGGAGGCCTCAGCGACGACGGGCTCCGGCAGACCCCGCGACGATGTCGTCGAGGCTGACCGGGCGACGGTCGGGGCCGGCGAGCGGCAGCCGCCAGTTGGGGTACTCCTCGTCGGTGCCGGGCTGGTTGATCGCCCGCACGTCGCCGACGAGATCGGTGAGGGCGATGCCCCGCAGACGCGAAGGGGTGAGCCCCAGCCACGCGTGCAGCGCCGCCACCACGTCGGCCGGCTCCGCATCGACCCGCGCCAGCAGCCCCCGCTCGTGCAGCGACTCGCGCACCGCCCGCACGCTCGCCTCCTCGGCGGCGCGCTCCTCCTCCACCGGGCGGGTGAGCAGGCCGAGGCGCTCGCGGATCGCGACGTGCTCGAGGTCGAGGTAGCCGGCGCTCGGCGGCAGGTCGTGGGTCGTGACGGTCGCCAGGCACAGCTCGCGGTAGGCCTCGGGCGGCAGCGGGCGTCCGTCGTCGCCCCACTCGAACCACGCGACGCTCGTGCCGAGCACCCCGCGCTCGAGGAGGTGCTCGCGCACCCACGGCTCGACGACGCCGAGGTCCTCGCCGATGACGACGGCCCCGGCGCGGTGCGCCTCGAGGGCGAGGATCCCGACGAGGGCCTCGTGGTCGTAGCGCACATAGGCCCCCTCCCCCGGCGCGTGCCCCTCCGGGACCCACCACAGGCGGAAGAGCCCGATGACGTGGTCGACCCGCAGCCCGCCGGCGCCGGCGAGTACGGCCCGCAGCATCTCGCGGAAGGGCGCGTAGCCGAGCTCGGCGAGCCGGTCGGGTCGCCAGGGCGGCTGCGACCAGTTCTGCCCGAGCTGGTTGAACTGGTCGGGCGGTGCGCCGACGTCGACACCCCGGGCGAGCGCGTCACCGAGGGCCCACGCGTCGGCACCCTCGGGGTGGATGCCCACGGCGAGGTCCGTGACGACGCCGATGCCCATGCCCGCGGCCCGCAACCGCTCCTGCGCTCGCGCCAGCTGGGTGCGGGCGACCCACTGGAGCCACACGTGGAAGGAGACCTCCCCGCGGTGCGCCTCGCGGTGGGCGAGCACCTCGGGCGAGGTGGGGTCGTGCAGCTGCGGCGGCCAGGTGCTCTCCCAGAGGCTGCCGTGCTCGGCCGCCAGCGAGCACCAGGTCGCGTAGTCGACGAGCGCCTCCCCCTCGCCGGCGTGCAGCGCGGCGACCTCGTCGGCCTGCCCGGCACCGAGGTGGCGGAAGGCGGTGCGCAGGGCCTGCTGCTTGAGCGCCCACACGGCGTCCCGGTCGATCCGATCGAGCCGGTTGAGCTCACGGGCCCGGTCGGCGAGCGCGTCGATCTCGGCGCGCGCCGGCTCGGGGAGGCGGTCGGCGCCGGGCAGGTCGCGCAGGTCGACGTAGACGGGGTTGAGGAAGCGGCGCGAGGTCGGCAGGTAGGGCGAGGGCTCCATCGGCGGGACGGGCTCGGCGGCGTGCAGCGGGTTGACGAGGACGAAGTGCGCGTCGTGCTCGCGGGCGGCCCACTCGCCGAGGGTGCCGAGGTCGCCGAGGTCACCGATGCCCTGGCTGCCGGATCCCCGTACTTGGTACAGCTGCGTCAGCAGCCCGGCCCGCGGCTGCTCCTGCACGACGGCGGGCAGCTCCAGACGCTGGGGCACGGTGACGAGCACGGCCCGCTCGCTCCCTTCGGTCAGCGGTCCGGCCTCGACCTCCGCGACGACCTCGTGCCACCCCAGGGGCAGATCGCCCGGGACCTCGAAGGCGGCCTCGCCCACCACCGTGCCGTCGACGTCGTGCGGCTCGACGACGTGCTCGAGCTGCTGCAGGTCACGGCGGTGCCCCCCTTCGAGCTCGACGTGGACGCCCACCGCGCTGCCGTGCGGCACGTGCACGAGGAGGCGAAGGGGGTCGCCCTCACGCTGGACGACGGTCGGGGGCAGCGTGCGGCGCCACGGTGCGGTCCGGACCCGCTCGAGGGCGGTGTGCACGGCCGCCTCGTCGGCGACGTCCTCGCCCATGGCCGTGAGCACGGCGCGCAGCGCAGCCTCCGGCACCTGACGGTGCTCGCCGCGCCAGTCCCACCAGTCGGTGTCGACGCCCTTGGCGGCGGCGAGGGAACGCAGCAGGTCCGTCGTCGAGGTCACGGGGCCACCCTTGCCGAGGTCCACGGCTGCTGTCCACCGGGATCTCGGGGGTAGCGTGGGAGTGGTGGACGACGTGCAGATCCTGCAGCCCCGCGAGGTACCGCTCGGCGGTCCCCGGGCCATGACGGTGCGACGCACCCTCCCCTCCCGCGCCCGCTCGCTGGTGGGCGGGTGGTGCTTCCTCGACCACTACGGACCGGACGACGTCGCGGCGACCGGTGGCATGGAGGTGCCGCGCCACCCGCACACCGCGCTGGCCACGGTCTCGTGGCTCTTCACCGGCGAGATCGAGCACCGCGACTCCACGGGCGCGCACGCGATGGTGCGGCCCGGCGAGCTCAACCTCATGACCGCCGGGCGCGGCGTGAGCCACTCCGAGTTCTCCACCCCGCCGACGACGACGCTCCACGGGGTGCAGCTGTGGTTCGCCCTGCCCGGCCACGCCGTCGACTCCGACCCGGCCTTCGACCACCACGTCCCCGAGCCGACCTACGTCCCCGGCGGCATGGCCCGGGTCTTCCTCGGCGAGCTCTTCGACGTGCGCTCGCCGGTCGTCACCCACGGCGCGCTCACCGGGGCCGAGATCCTCCTCGACGCCGACGCCGAGACGGTCGTCGAGGTGCCGGTCGGTCACGAGCACGCGGTGCTGCTCGACGACGGCGACGTGAGCATCGACGGCACCGCCCTCGAGCAGGGCGAGCTCGGCTACGTCGGCACCGGGCGCGAGCGCTTCACGCTGACCTCGCGCGCCGGGGCCCGCCTCGTGCTCATCGGCGGCGAGCCGCTCGGCGAGCAGATCGTCATGTGGTGGAACTTCGTCGGCCGCAGCCACGACGACGTCGTCGCCGCGCGCGAGCGCTGGATGCGCGAGATCGGCGAGGGCGTGCCCGAGGGCGAGGAGCGCTTCGGGCCCTTCCCCGAGGGGCAGCCGGCCGCGCTGCCCGCGCCGGCGCTGCCCGGCGGACGACTGCGCGCGCGAGGCTGACCATGGGCTGGCACACCCCGACCGTCCGCACGGTCTTCATCCACGGCCGAGGCCGCAGCGGCGCGCGCGCCTGGCCGCTGCAGGCGGCCGCGGCCGACCCCGACCACGTCTTCCTCGAGCGCACCTGTGCCGCAGACCAGCCCGAGCGCGACGCCGACCGGGTCGTCGAGGCGCTCGGCGGGCGCGGCCACGTCGTCGGCCACTCCTACGGAGCGGTGACCGCCATGCTCGCCGCCCAGCGTCGCCCCGACCTGCTCCGCAGCCTCGTGCTCGTCGAGCCCTCGTGCTTCGACGTCGCGCGCGGTGGCCGCAACGTCGAGGCGCACATCAGCGCGATGGCCCCGGTCTTCGCCGTCGCCGACGACCCCGAGGTCGACGGCCGCGAGTTCCTCGACCGCTTCGCCGCGGGCATGAAGCACGGCCCGCTCGACCTCGACACCGAGACCTGCTCGGCGCTCGCCGAGCGGATGCGCGCCACCCCGGCCCCGTGGGAGGTCGCTCTGCGCACCGACACCCCGCGGCTGGTGCCGACCCTCGTCGTCACCGGCGACGACCGACCGATGTACACCGAGGTCGCGCAGGCACTGGCGGCGAAGGGGGCGACCCACCTCGTCCTCCCCGGCGCCGACCACCGGCCCCAGGACCACGACGAGGGCTGGGCCGCGATCCGCGACTTCCAGACCCGGCACCAGCGCTGATCCGGCCTGCCGGGCCCGGGCGGGCCGGATCTCAGCTCTGCTGGTGGAGCACCGCGACCGGGCAGGTGGCCAGGGCGAGCACCCGCTGGGTCACCGACCCGAGCAGCAGCCCGCGGAACCCGCCGCGACCGCGCGAGCCGACGAGCAGCAGGTCGGCCCCATCGGCGATCTTGACGAGGGAGTCGGCGGCGCGACCGTGCAGCACCTCGACGGTGACGTCGATGTCGGGGTGCGCTGCCCGGTCCTCGGCGATGGTCCGCTCGGCCATGTCGCGGTAGCGCTGCTCGACGGTCTGCCACTCGGGGCTGCCGGGCTCGGTGACGACGACGCCGTTCTCGACCTCGACGTTCCACGAGGTCACGGTGGTGACGTTGTGGCCCCGGACCCTGGCCGCGTCGAGGGCGTGGCGGAAGGCCAGCCGGCTGTTGCGGCTGCCGTCGATGCCGACGACGACGCGACCGTCCCCCGTGGTCCCGACGTCCTCGGGCACGAGGACCACCGGGCACGGGGTGTGCGCGACGACGCTGAGCGAGGTGGTGCCGAGGACGACCCGCTCGGCCTTGTTCTTGCGGGCGGAGCCGACGACGAGCACACGGGCTCCCTCGGCGGCGTGCAGCAGCGCGCCCGACGGCGACCCGGTCGGCAGCGCCGTCGTCACGGCCAGGTCGGGGTGGGCCGCGGTGACCCGATCGCGCGCCTCGGTGACGACCTTGGTCGACTCCTGCTCGACCCGCTCGACGATCTCGGGGCTGGTGAGCAGCTCGCCGTAGGCGGACAACGGGGTGCCGAGGTCGACGGCGTGCACGAGGTGCAGCGGCGCCGCGAGGGCGGTGGCCTCGGCAGCCGCCCAGTCGATGACGGCGTCGTCACGGTGGCTGCCGTCGAGGGCAGCCACCACGGCGTCCGAGGGCGTCGGGGTGTCGTGGGTGCTCGCGTCGGTGCTCATGCCCCATTGTCCCCATGGAAGGGGCAGCGCGGTAGGAGAGATCAGCCCCAGTTCGTCAGGCCGGCACGATCATGGCTTCCGTCGGGCCACACCGCCCGGACGATGCCGGCCGCGGCGAGCGCCTTGCGGCAGCCGGGGCACGGCGGGTCCGTGATGTAGGCGGTCGCGCCCTTGGTGTCGCGCGTGGCGAAGAGCAGGGCGTTGACCTCGGCGTGGATCGCGATGCAGAAGCCCTCGGTGCCCGGGCGGTCGTAGTCGCCCAGGCCCGGGACGGCGTCGTAGTCGAGGCGGCCCCGCGGGCAGGCGCCCTCGAGGCAGTCCGGCTCCCCCGGCGCCGCGCCGTTGTAGCCCGTCGCGATGATCCGGTGCTCGATCGTCAGCACGGCGCCGACCCGTCGGCGCGTGCACTTGGCGCGGGCGGCGACGGCGCTCGCGATGCCGAGGAAGTAGTCGTCCCAGGTCGGCACGCTCGGGGTGGTGGTCTCGTCGGGCACGGACCGATCCTAGGCACTGCGGCCCCGCGTGATAGACCGCTGGGGTGACCAGCCACCACGAGACGACGCGACGGACTCCCCCCTTCGGCCCGGTCCTCGCGGTCCTGGCGGTGGCGCTCATCTCGATCAACCTGCGCCCCGGGGCCTCCTCGGTCGGACCGCTGCTCGAGGAGGTGCGCACGGCCCTGGCCATCGGGCCGACCCTCGCGGGCGTGGTCACCGCGCTGCCGGGGTTCGCCTTCGCGGTCGCGGGCGGCGGGGCCGTTGCGCTCGCCCGCCGCGTCGGGGTCTCCGCGGGCATCACGCTCGGCGTCGCCGCGGTGGTCGTCACCCTCCTGGCCCGGGTGCTCACCGACTCCGCCGGGGTCTTCCTCGTGCTCACCGCGCTCGGCCTGGCCGGCATGGGCCTGGGCAATGTCCTCGTCCCGGCGTGGATCAAGGCGCACTCGAGCGACGGCGGGGTGCGCCTGATGACCATCTACTCGATGGGGCTCACCGTCGGCGGCACCCTCGGCCCGCTCCTCGCCGCACCGGTCGCGGCGGTGGCGCCGGGCGCCTGGCGCGGCGCGCTCGGCATGTGGGGCGTGGCCGCCCTGCTCGCCCTCGTGCCGTGGACGATCATCGCGCTGCGCGACCGGGTGCACCGACGTGCCGCTGGCGAAAATCCCACCTCGCGCATCTGGCACTCCCCCACGGCGATCGCCCTCACGGTGCTCTTCGGCGTGCAGTCGACCAATGCCTACGTGCAGTTCGGCTGGCTGCCCCAGATCTATCGCGACGCCGGGCTGTCCGCCGGCACCGCCGGCGTCTACACCTCGGTCCTCGCGGCCCTGGGCATCGGGGGCGGCCTGCTCATGCCGACCGTCATCGCCCGCAGCCGCGACCTGTCCGCGTGGATGCTCGGCTTCGGGGCGCTCGCCGTCGCCGGCTACCTCGGGCTGCTGCTCGCGCCGACGACCCTGCCGTGGCTGTGGGCGGTCCTGCTCGGGCTGTCCGGCTTCGCCTTCCCCACGGCGATCTCGCTCATCACCGCCCGCAGCCGCGACCCGCACGTCACCGCCCAGCTGTCGGGGTTCGTCCAGCCGGTCGGCTACCTGCTCGCCGGCATCGGCCCCTTCCTCGTCGGCGTGCTCCACGAGCTGACCGGCGGGTGGACCCTCGTGCTGTACCTGCTCATGGCCACCGGGGTCGGCATCGCCCTGGCCGGCCTGCGCGTGGCCCGTCCGGTCTTCGTCGACGACGAGATCGGCCTCAGCGCAGCCACGCGCTGAGGCAGGCGGCGGCCGCGGCCCCGGGGTCGGCGGCGCCCATGACCTCGCGGACGACCGCGACGCCGGCGATGCCCGTGCGGGAGAGCGGCGCGACATCGGCGAGCGTGACGTCCCCGATGGCGATGACGGGCAGCTGTGTCGCCGCGACCCGAAGGGGGTAGCCCGCCAGCCCCACGGGCGGCCGGCCGACGTCCTTGGTCGGGGTGGGTCGGAGGGGTCCGCTCCCCAGGTAGTCCGGCCGGTGCGCGCCGGTGCGTGCCTCGGCCTCGCGGACGTGCTCGAGGGTGCCGGCGGTCAGCCCGACGAGCGCGTCGGCCCCGAGGAGGGCGCGTGCCTCGGCGACCGGCAGGTCGGCCTGACCGAGGTGCACGCCGTGGACCGGGGCGCCCCGTCGGCGGGCCGCATGGGCGACGTCGGCACGGTCGTTGACGAGCACGCGGGTGCCCGGCGCGGAGTCGGCCACGGCGGACGCGACGTCGAGGACGAGCTCGAGCAGGTCGCCGGCGAGCAGGTGCTTGGCCCGCACCTGGACGACGCCGGCCCCGGCCGCGGCCGCCGCAGCCGCGGCCCGCACGGTCGCCGGGCCGTCGCCGGAGGTGACGAGGTAGAGACGCCAGTCGATCAGGTCCACGACAGGTCCACCTCCGCCGCGACCTCGTCGCCCGTCACCGCGTCGAGGGCGTCGACGAGCGCCACCTTGAAGCTGCCCGGCCCCATCGGGCCCACCCGGTCGGAGGCGACCGTGAGCAGCGCGGTGGCCGCGACCGCCGCGACGAAGGGGGGCGCCCCCGGAAGGTGGGCGGCCGTCAGGGCCCCGAGGAGGCAGCCGGTGCCGGTGACCTTGGTCAGGCGGGGCGAGCCCGAGGCGATGCGGACCACCTGCCGACCGTCGGTGACGAGGTCGACCGGGCCCGAGACGGCGACGACGCAGCCGCTGCTGCGCGCGAGCGCTCGCGCGGCCTCGGCCGCGGCGTCGGGGCCGAGCGTGCTGTCGGCACCACGACCGCGGCCGGTCCCCCCGGCGAGGGTGATGACCTCGGAGGCGTTGCCGCGCAGGACCGTCGGGCCGAGGGCGAGCAGCTCGTGGGCCAGTGGCGTGCGCACGGGTGCCAGACCGACCGCCGTCGGGTCGAGCACCCAGGGCACCCCGTGCTCGACGGCGGCCCGGGCCGTCGGGAGCAGACCCGCCATGCCGTCGCCGCTCAGCGAGCCGAGGTTGACGAGCAGCGCGTCGGCGACGGTGACGAGCGTCGGGGCCTCCTGCTCGCTCTCGGTGAGCATCGGGCGGGCACCCGCGGCCAGGAGCCCGTCGGCGACGAGCGCGCGGGTCACCGAGCCGGTCGCCCCGTGGACGAGGGGTGCGGCGGCGCGCATCGCGTCCACGGCTGCGGCGATCTCGGCGCCGAGGCCGCGGGTGCGGGGAGCGCCGATCACGTGGCCGCCCGCGTCGTGGCAGCCGGAGAGGCCGCCACCGGCTCGGCCGGTGGGTCCGGCTGCGCCGCCACGCTCTCGACGTCACGGTCGAGGTCCGCTGCCGACAGGCGCGGACCGAGAGCCCCGCACCCGGCGACGAGGAGGCCGCCGGCGAGGAGCACCGCGGCGACCGACGCGTCGTGACCGAGCACGGACTCCAGCGTCGGCAGCCACCACGGCCACAGCGCCGGGAGGACGATCGACAACGAGTAGGCCGTGCCGTAGCCGGTGGAGCGCACCGGTGCCGGGAAGCGCTCGCACAGGTAGGCCCCGACGGGTCCGTAGCCGCACACCGTGACCACCTGGAGCAGGGCCACGCCGACGACGACCGGCACGACCTGCGTCGCCATCGTGCCCGCCCACAGCAGGGGTGCGACGACCGCGGCGGCCAGCCCCCATCCGACGAGGAAGCGTCGCCGCCCGACGAGGGTCGACCAGTGACCGGTGAGCGACATGACAAGGGCCTGGGCGACCGCGGCCAGGCCCATGACGAGCGCGACCTCTCCGCCGCCCATCCCCAGGTCGGTCGACAGCCGACCGGTCGCGAGGATGACGACCATGTTGGTCATGAGCCACAGGCCGCTCATCAGACCGAACATCTGCCAGAAGGCACCTGCGTGCGCACCGCCGAGGACGGCGCGCAGACCGACAGCGGCGGGGGCCCGCCCTTCGTCGGCCTGCTCGCGCTGCCGCACGACCTGCGGCGCATCGGCGACCCGTGCGGAGTAGTAGGCCAGGAGGGCCAGGCTCGCCAGGCCGCCGCAGACGAAGGACACCCGCCAGCCCCACGCGGCGTAGTCGGTCGGACCGAGCACGGCGAGCAGGCCGGCCGTGACGAAGGCGATCGTCGACTGCGCCCAGGGCGCCATCGACATGATCAGCCCGGACACCAGACCCCGCCGCCGCGGGACCGACCACTCCATGGCGAGCGGGATCGCCGAGGTGTACTCGCCGGCGAGGAAGGCACCACCGACGAAGCGCAGGACGACGACGGCGGTGATGGCCGCGACGCCGATGCTCTCGTGCGTCGGGACCGCCGCGATCGCCAGGCTGCACGCGGCGGTGCCGCCGATCGCCAGCTGGGTGGTGCGGGTGCGGCCGACGCGGTCGGCGATGCGCCCGAAGAGCATCGCGCCGATGGGTCGACCGAGGAGGGTCGCGACGATGACGACGGCGCCCGCGGTGACGCCCGCGTGCGGCCCGGCGAGGGTCGCCAGCGCCGGGGCGAGGGCGACGACGGGCAGGAAGATGTTGATCTGGTCGACGTAGTTGCCGACGATCCCGGCGCGCACGGCCGCGCGACCGGTCGGGGGCAGACCGGGCACGAGACTCATCGGGTGGGACCCTCGCGCACGTAGACGCTCGAGCCGAGCTCGACGAACTGGCGCGACTTCGCTGCCATGCCGGCCTCGACGATGGCCTGCTGGGCCGCACCCGACCCGTAGGCATCGCGGATGTCCTGGCTGATCCGCATGGAGCAGAACTTCGGCCCGCACATCGAGCAGAAGTGCGCGGTCTTGGCCGGCTCCGCCGGCAGGGTCTCGTCGTGGAAGGCCATGGCCCGCGGCGGGTCGAGGGAGAGCGCGAACTGGTCGTGCCAGCGGAACTCGAAGCGGGCGCGACTCAGGGCGTCGTCGCGCTCACGCGCTCGCGGGTGCCCCTTGGCCAGGTCGGCGGCGTGCGCCGCGATCTTGTAGGTGACCACACCGGTGCGCACGTCGTCACGGTCCGGCAGACCGAGGTGCTCCTTGGGCGTGACGTAGCAGAGCATCGCCGTGCCGTGGCGGGCGATCTCGGTGGCCCCGATCGCGGAGGTGATGTGGTCGTAGCCGGGCGCGATGTCGGTGACGAGCGGGCCCAGCGTGTAGAAGGGCGCCCCGTGGCACCACTCCTGCTCGAGGTCGACGTTGTCCTTGACGAGGTGGAGCGGCACGTGCCCCGGGCCTTCGACCATGACCTGCACGTCGTGCTCCCACGCTCGCCGGGTCAGCTCGCCGAGCACCCGCAGCTCGGCGAGCTGCGCCTCGTCGTTGGCGTCGGCGACCGACCCCGGTCGCAGCCCGTCACCGAGGGAGAAGGCGACGTCGTAGCGCGCGAAGATCTCGCACAGCTCGTCGAAGTGCGTCCAGAGGAAGGACTCCTCGTGGTGGGCCAGGCACCAGCCGGCCATGATCGACCCGCCGCGGGAGACGATGCCCGTCACCCGCTCGGCCGTCAGCGGGACGAAGGCGAGCCGCACCCCGGCGTGGATCGTCATGTAGTCGACGCCCTGCTCGCACTGCTCGATGACCGTGTCCCGGAAGATCTCCCACGTGAGGTCCTCCGCTCTCCCGTCCACCTTTTCGAGGGCCTGGTAGATCGGCACGGTGCCGATCGGCACGGGGCTGTTGCGCAGGATCCACTCGCGCGTGGTGTGGATGTCGTCGCCGGTCGACAGGTCCATGACCGTGTCGGCGCCCCACCGGGTGGCCCAGGTGAGCTTGTCGACCTCTTCGGCGATCGAGGAGGTGACGGCCGAGTTGCCGATGTTGGCGTTGATCTTCGTGAGGAAGGCCCGGCCGATGACCATCGGCTCGGACTCCGGGTGGTTGACGTTGGCCGGGATGATCGCCCGGCCGGCGGCCACCTCGTCGCGGACGAGCTCGGGCGAGCAGCCTTCTCGCAGTGCGGCATAGCGCATCTCGGCGGTGATCTCACCGCGTCTGGCGTAGTGCATCTGGGTCACTGCGCTGCCGGCCACGGCACGAAGGGGGCGACGCTCCGGTCCACGCCACGCCGCCGTGGCGCCACCGCGTCGCTGGGCCGCGCGGCCGTCGTCGGCGAGGTGACGGGATCTCCCTTCGTAGGGCTCGACGTCGCCGCGGCCGGTGATCCACGCACCGCGGTGGTCGGGCAGACCGACCGCGGGGTCGGCACCGGGTCCGCTCGTGCGGTAGACGACGACGTCGTCGTTGGCGGTGCCGTCGGGGCTGTCGGCCAGCGAGATCGCGGTGACCGCGACCCGCACCGACGGGTCGTGGGGGTCGACGACCTCCTCGCGACGGTGCTGCGGGTGGAGCTCGGACTCTTCGGGTGTGCGCACGCGGGCGCCTCCTCTTCCTTCGCCGGCATGATCCGGACAGGTTCAGACGGTCCGGACGGCAGCAGTCCGATCTCAGCCCGTGCCCGGGCTCCCGCGGGGGTGCCTCGATACAACCACATGGCTACGGTGACGGCATGGCTGCCCCTCTGCCCCGCCCTCCGGTCGCCCTCTCGATCGCCGGGTCGGACCCTTCGGGCGGCGCCGGGGTCCAGGCGGACCTCAAGACCTTCAGCGCCCTGGGCGCCTACGGCACGTGCGTCATCACCGCCCTCACGGCGCAGTCGACCCGTGGCGTGACGCACGTGCACGAGGTGCCCGTCGACGTCGTGCGCGCCCAGGTCGAGACACTCGTCGCCGACGTGCGCATCGACGTCGTCAAGGTCGGGATGCTCGCTTCCGCCGCGCTCGTCGCGAACGTCCACGAACTGCTGGCGAGCGGCCCACTGGCCGCGACACCGGTCGTCCTCGACCCGGTGATGGTCTCGACCTCCGGCTCGCGGCTGCTCTCGCCCGACGCGGTCGACGCCGTGCGGGCCCTGCTCCCCCGCGCGGATGTCATCACGCCCAATGTGCCCGAGGCCGGAGTGCTCCTCGACCAGCCGCCGGCCGGGTCCGCCGCCGAGCTGCCCGAGCAGGCCACCGCGCTCCGGGCACTGGGCGCACGTCGCGTCCTGCTCAAGGGCGGCCACCTCGACGGCACCGAGTCGGTCGACGTGTGGCACGACGAGCGCGGCACGAGCGAGCTGCGCGGACCGCGGATCGCGACGACCGCCACCCACGGCACGGGGTGCACGCTCAGCTCGGCGATCGCCGCCCTTCGCCCGCGCCACGACGGGTGGCTGCCGGCGGTCCGCGAGGCACGCGGCTGGCTCACCGAGGCACTGCGCCACGGCGAGTCGCTCGACGTCGGGTCGGGGGCCGGGCCGGTGCACCACTTCCACGAACTCGCCCGATGGAGCCAGACCATCCCCTGACCAGACCTTCACCACAACCCGCAGGGCCGGACGGCCCGGTCCATCGGCTACCTCACCGAGGCCGACTTCACGATCCTCGAGGAGGGCATCGGTCTGGCCATCGCGCAGTGCCAGGCCGACCAGCCGAGCTGAGCACCCGGCACCCTCGCTCAGGCCGCGACGTCGTGCAGGTGGTGCTCCACGTCGTGGAGCAGGTAGCGGCACAGGCCGGCGATCGTGAAGGGCGCGCCGTCCCCACGGGTGCCTGCGCGCTCCCACGCGTCACCTCGCACCCCGTCGAGGACGGCGACGGTGCGCTCGGTCTCCTCGGCGACCTGTCGGGCCGCGACGCGCGGGTCACTGGCCCAGAACTCCTGGCGCACGGCCTCAGCCTCCCCGTCGTAGTCCGCGAAGGGGGCGCCCTCCCGGGCGAGCACGGCGCTCACCCGATCGCCGAGGACCCGGACCAGGTCACGCGCGTGGCAGGCGTACTCGAGGGGCGACCACACCCCCGGGGCAGGCCGCTCGCTCGCCCCCGGGCGTTGCAGTGCCGCGGCCCAGCGGGGCACCGCGGCGAGGAGCCGGTCACTCGTCGCGGCCGGGTCGTGCGGGGTGTAGCCGCACTCGTCGCACCCGTCGTCGACGACGAAGGTCCAGTCCCGGGAGTCGTGGTCGGCGGGCGGCGCGGTGCTCATGCATCCAGCCTAGGCTCGGGGCATGACGACCTGGCTGCTGCTCGCCGCCGCCATCGTCTGCGAGGTCGCGGCCACACTGAGCCTCAAGGCGGCCCTCGACCGGCCCGTGCTCTACGCCGTCGTCGTCGCCGGCTACGTCGCGTCCTTCGGCCTGCTCGCCGTCGCGCTCCGACGGGGCATGCCCTTGGGCATCGCCTACGGGATCTGGTCGGCCTGCGGTGTCGCCCTGACGACGCTCCTGTCGACCCTGCTGCTCGACGAGACCTTCACCCCGCTCATGGGACTGGGCGTCGTCCTCGTCATCGGGGGCGTCCTGCTCGTGGAGACAGGCGCCCCGCACGAGCCGGAGGCGTCGCCATGACGGCATGGGCGTGGCTCGTCGTCGCCGTGGCGGCCGAGGTCGCGGGGACGCTCTCGCTGCGCCTGGCGGTCCATGGCGGCCCTCGGTGGTACGCCGCCGTCGCGCTGGGCTACGTCACGGCCTTCGTCGGGCTGTCGACGAGTCTCGCGCACGGCATGCCGCTCGGCGTCGCCTACGGGACGTGGGCCGCGGCCGGGGTCGCGCTGACGGCCATCGGCTCGCGCGTGCTCTTCGGGGAGGCCCTCACCCGGCGGATGGTCGCCGGGATCGGCCTGATCATGGTCGGTGTGCTGCTGCTCGAGCTCGGCGGCGGGCACTGACCGAGTGACCCTCAGCCGGTGCGACGCGTCAGCCGAAGAGCGCGGCGAGCCGGTCGAGGGAGGCGCGCAGGTTGCCCTCCGTCGTGTTGCGGGCTCGCTCGTAGCGCGACTCGTCGGTCAGCTCGCGCCAGTCGTAGGTGTGGGTCACCTCGGTGCCGCCGTCGTCGGTCGGGGTGAGCTCCCACCCCCACTGGTGGCCGAAGGGGGTCTCCCCCTGCGCCGCCGGGCGCCAGGCGATGCGACGCCCCTCCTCGAAGTCGACGACGTGGTTGTAGCGGTCGTTGCCCCCGGTCGTCGTCGTGACGAAGACGTCGCCGACGGCGTGCACCCGCTGGCCCTCGGCCGAACGAGCGAGGTTGTCGTTGCCGTCCCACGCGAGCTGGCGGGCGGGGTCGGCGATCTCCTCGAAGACCGCCTCGGGTGCGGCGGCGATGGTGGTGGATGCGGTGACGACCTTGGTCTCGTCCATGCCCGCCACTCTAGGGGCGCTCGCCCAGGCCTGCTCGGACATCGCGGGCCAGCTGCGGGGTGCGCCCCTGCGCCACACCCGACCACCACCTGGCGACAGGGAAGGCCAACCGGCGCAGCGAGTAGTTGACCAGCTCGACGACCCCGAAGGCCCAGACGAGGAGCAGCAGGACGAGCCACCCGGTGGAGGGGGCCGCGACGAGGGTCACGACGAGTCCACCGGCGAGGAGCAGCGCGGCGAGCACCCCGAGACCGACGTAGGTCAGGGCGAGCGCGCGTGGCATGGGCGTCACGCCGACCCAGCGTCGGGCGAGCAGCCAGTAGACGCCGGCGGCGACGAGCACGAGGACGAGCGGGCCCATGGCGCCGAGGACCGCCAGGCGGCCATCCGCACCCAGGTCGGCGCCGTACCAGGTGGCCACGCCGCCGAAGACGCCCGCCGCCACGAGCTCGCCCAGCCCCAGCGACAGGTACTGGCGCCGTCGCAGCTCGCGCCGGTCGGTGGACTCAGCCACGCGGGACGACGGGCACCACGCGCCGCAACGCCTCGACGTCGGGCCGGTGCACGCCGAAGCCGAGCGAGGCGGCCCGCTTGCCGGTGGGCACGTGGAGGAGCTGCGTGCCGTCGACCACGAGGTCGCGGGGCTCGCTGATCGGGAGGCGGCGCAGGGTCATGCCGAGCGGGTTGCACATGCGCACCTCGTGCGGGTCGATCCGCACCGCGGGGTTGATCAGCTGGAGGATGCCCAGGATCGCGAGCACGGTGCCCGCCGCGACGGTCACCCAGGCGGAGGTGAGCAAGGACACGAGCGCGATGAGCACGCCCAGGACGACGAAGGCGATCGCCATGGGGCGGCTGTAGCGGATGGTCATCGGCGGCATGGTCGCACCCTAGTCGGCGACCTCGATGACGAGCTTGCCGCGGGCGGCCCCGGACTGGCTGGCCGCGAAGGCCTGCGGCACGTCCTCGAGGGTGAAGGTCCGGTCGACGTCGACCCGCAGTCGGCCGGCGGCGACCTCGTCGAGCAGGTCGGCCAGGCGTGCGCCGTCAGGTCGCACCCACACCCAACGGCCGCCGTGCTCCTCGACGGTGGGGTCGGTGATCGACGCGAGGCGTCCGCCGTCGCGCAGCATCGCGCGGCTGACGTCGAGGACGCCACCGACGAAGTCGGCGACCGCGTCGAAGCCCTCGGGCGCCACCTCGCGCAGCCGCTCCTCGAGCCCGTCGCCGTACTCCACCGGCGTCACGCCGATGTCGCGCAGCTTGTCGTGGTTGGCCGTCGACGCGGTGCCGACGACCGTGGCCCCTGCGGCGATCGCCAGCTGGGCGGCGGCGAAGCCGACGCCACCGGAGGCGGCGTGGACCAGGAGGGTGTCTCCCTTCGTCACGGCCAGCGTCTCGAGGACTCGAAGGGCGGTGAGCCCGGCGAGCGGGAGGGCCGCAGCGACGTCGTCGGTGACCTCGTCGGGGACGGCTGCCACGTCATCGACGCGGACCGTGACGTACTCGGCGAAGGTGCCGGCCGACAGGACCTGCTTGCGGGCGTAGGCGGCGACCCGGTCGCCGGGACTGAACTCGGGGCTGTCCGGGCCGACGGCGTCGATGACACCGGCGACGTCCCAGCCGGGGATGACCGGGAAGTCGGCGGAGAGCATCGGGTCGAGACCGCCGGACATGGCCTTCCAGTCGACGGGGTTGACCCCGGCCCGGGTGACGCGAATGCGGACCTCGCTCGGGCCCACCTTGGGGACCGGCAGGTCGCTCAGGTGCAGCTCGTCGGTGGTGCCGTACTGGTCGTAGGTGATGGCGCGCATGATCGGGTCAACCTCGGGAGGTGGCAGGGCATTCCACAGGGGGTCAGAGTGGTCGCTTGAACCCCACGTGGCTGGCCTCGTAGCCGAGACGGTCGTAGAAGGCGTGTGCCCGCCTGCGCACCCGGTCGGTCGTCAGCTGAGAGAGGGTCGCGCCCCGGGCACGTCCGTGGTCGTGGGCCCACGAGAGCATCGCGGCACCGAGTCCCATGGACCGCTCGCTCCCGGCGACGCGCACCCCCTCGACCTGCAGCCTGGTCGCGCCGTTGCGCGAGAGTCCCGGCACGATCGACAACTGCATCGTCGCGACGACGCGGTCCTGCTCGTCCTGCACGACGGCGAGGTACTGCGCGCGGTCACGGCTGATCGCATCGAAGACCCGCTCGTAGTGGGCGAGGTCGGTGCCCTCGCGGGTGGCGCCGAGCTCGTCGTCGGCGAGCAGGGCGACGATCGACGCGACATCGGTGCGCACTGCTCGGCGGACGCGGTAGCGACGCTCCCCGAGCTCGAGGACCCCGCCGACGGACTCGGCTGCCCGAGCCCTCAGATCGAGCGCGAGGGCGTCGAGCCAGCCGCCGACATGCCGTCGGGCCTCGTCGGTGTCGGGGTATCGGCAGCGCAGGTGAAGGCCGGCCTCGTCGAGGATGAACCACAGCATCACCCCGTCGGAGCGGATCGTCGCCCCGACGTACTGGGCGTCCAGACCCGCTGCGTCGACCCGTACCGGCAGCCGCCGCAGGTCGAGCCAGGAGACGGCGAACATGCCGGGTGCCTCCGGCATGCCGCCCCACGGACGCATGACGTCGTCGAGCGGCCACGAGCCGAGGTGCACCGCTTCTCTGACGGCGGCGGCGCAGGCCTGCGGGTCAGGGTCGGACGACTCGAGGACCGAGTTGGCGATGAACCACCCGACCGAGTCGTGCCACCTCGCGTCGTATCGCGAGTGGACGGGGAAGACGGCGCGCAGCGGTGAGTCGGCGAGGTCGCGGGTGACGGCGGTCATCGCGGCGACGACGGTGGTCAGGATCGAGACACCGTCACCGCGGGCCTGTGCGGCGAGCGCGGCCGCGTCGTCGACGTCGAGCACGTCGCGCAGCTCGACGCGCTCGGCGTGCGGCACCGGCTCCCCGAGCGGCAGCGGGAAGCGGGGCATGACGTCACCGCTGGCGGCGAGCACCTCGGCCCACCGCCGGCGGACGTCGTCGGGAGCGGGGTCACGGTCGGCCAGGGCCGCGGTGTGGTCGGCGAAGGGAGGAACGAGCGTCAGCTCGGGGATGCTCTCGCCGTCGGTGAGGTCGAGCGCCGCGAGGAGGTCGCGGATGACGACGAGCATCGACCACATGTCGACGTGGGCGTGATCGGCGCCGATGACCACCGTGGGACGTTGCGCGGTCTCGAGGACGAGGAGTCGGTGCGAGGGCGTGGCGAAGGGGGTGCACGTCGCGTCGAGCACGTCCCGGACGCAGTCGTTGACCGCCTGCCCCGAGGCGACGGGGTGCTCGACCCACTGCCCCGGCGTGACCTCGAGCTCCTCGAGCACGGGCACCCCGTCGGGACCGGGTGCGAAGCCCGACCGCAACGTGCCGTGTCGCGCGATGACGGCGAGCCAGGCGGCCGAGAGCCGCTGGCGCGCAACGGGGACGGGCAGGGTGAAGCAGATCGCCATCCACGAGCCGGGCCGGTCGCCACCACCGACGTGGGCGACGCTGGTCGAAGGAGAGCGGCAGGGCGCGTCCTGTGCCGTGGGCGGTGACGTCGTAGCCCAGGAGCCTCCCGAAGGGCAGCCGCAGGTGGGCGACGTTGGACAGCCTCATGGCGGTTACCGTAGCCGCACGGTGCCGCCCGCGTGCCGGGCGAGGAGGTACCCGTGACCAGCGTCGACGTCCCCGGTGCGCGGCTGAGGCTGGAGTACAGCGACGAAGGGGGCCACCCCGTCGTCCAGCTCCACGGCCTGACCTCCAGCCTGGAGCGCGACCGGGTCCTCGACCTCGACCTCGGTCGCGGCCTGAGCGGTACCCGGCTGCTGCGCTACGACGCCCGCGGGCACGGTCGGTCGACGGGCCGGCCGGTGGCCGACGACTACCGGTGGCCCCGGCTCGCCCAGGATCTGCTCGCCCTGCTCGACGTGTGGTTCCCGGGCGAGCGCGTGCACGGGGTCGGGCCGTCGATGGGCTGCGCGACCTTGCTGCACGCGGCGCTGCTCGACCCCGGGCGCTTCAGCGGGCTGACTCTCATGGTTCCGCCGACGGCCTGGGAGACCCGCGCGGCCAAGGCGCACGACTACGAGCGCTCCGCCGAGGCTGTCGAGGCCCATGGTCTCGAGCTGCTGCTGCGAGCCCAGGCAGCGGCGCCGGCGCCGCCGGCGACCGCCGGGGCACCCGACACCGTGCCCGACGTGCGGACCGACCTGCTGCCGTGGGTCTTCCGCGGAGCCGCCCGCAGCGACCTGCCCGACCGCGAGTCGCTGCGCTCGATCGACCTGCCGACGACGATCCTCGCCTGGACGGACGACCCGGCGCACCCGCTGTCGACGGCCGGGGCCCTGCTCGACCTGCTCCCCCGCGCGACCCTGCAGGTGGCGAGCACCCGGGCCGAGGTCGACCGCTGGCCCGCGGTGCTCATGGCCGACGTCGAGAGGACCGTGCGATGAGCGGCCCGCCACCCCTGCACCAGGCGATCGCCGTGCTCGACGCGGGCGGGCAGGTGCGTGTCGCGCGCTCGCGCGGCTACGCGATCGGCCTCCTCGTGCTGGGTCTGCTCGTCGGAGCGGGGCTGCTCGCCTGGCTCGTCTTCGCCGTCGCCGACGGACTGCGCCGCGACCGGATGGGCGTGGTGCTCGCGCATCCGGTGACCTGGGCCAGCACCATCGCCGTCGTGGCCTGCGCCCTCCTGCCGGTGGTCATCGCGGTGCGGCTCCACCGCCGTGAGGCCCTCGTCGTCACCCACGGGGGGCTGGCCACGGAGTCGGGTGGCGTCATCCGCTCACACGTGCCGTGGACCGGCATCGAGCGCGTCCGCTTCGAGAGGGTGACCGGCCCCTACTACCACTTCGCCCCCCGCTCGGTGACCTACGTGCTGACTCCGGCGGCGATCGAGGCCAGGGACCGCGCCATGGTGGCCGCGGGTCGGCGCCCGCCCCGCTACGGGCTCCTCGGGCCCGGTGGGTACGTCCTCGAAGCCGGGTACGTCGGTGGGCGGCGGCGCCTCTACGAGCTCCTCGCCGCGGCGCACCACCGCTACGGCGGCGTCAGGCCTTCCTGACGACGTCCACGCGCAGGATGCGGTCGTCGCCATCGCCGGGATCGCCGCGACCGTCGGTGTTGTTGGTGAGCACCCACAGCGAGCCGTCGGTCGCGACGGCCACGTCTCGCAGCCGCCCGTGCTCGCCGACGAGGTGCTCGGTGGACGTCGTCACGTCGTCGAGGGGCACCTCGCGCAGCCGCTCGCCGCGCAGGTTGGCGATCCAGATGCTGCCGTCGTCGATCGCGATGCCGCTCGGGCTCGCGTCGTCGGGCGACCACTGCTGCACGGGGTCGGTGAACCGGTCGTCGTCGGCGGTGCCCTCGACGGTCGGCCAGCCGTAGTTGTCGCCGGCCTCGATGACGTTGAGCTCGTCCCACGTGTCCTGGCCGAACTCGCTGGCATACATCGTCCCGTCGTCGTCCCAGGCGATGCCCTGCGGGTTGCGGTGGCCGAGGGTCCAGACGAGCGAGTCGTCGAAGGGATTGTCCTCGGGCACCTCGCCCTCGGGCGTCAGCCGCAGGATCTTGCCGGCGAGGCTCTCGGGGTCCTGGGCGCGGTCGGTCTCGCCGGCGTCACCGGTCGTCACGTAGAGCATGTCGTCGGGCCCGAAGGCGATCCGGCCACCGTTGTGGAAGCTCGCCGACGGGATCCCCTCGAGGATCGTCTCGGCGTCGCCGAGCCCGAGCGAGCCCGGCTCGCCGGTCAGCTCGTGGCGCACGACGCGGTTGTCGTCGGCGCTCGTGAAGTAGGTGTAGAGGTAGTCGTCGTGCACGGCGAGGCCGAGCAGGCCCCCTTCGCCGCCCGCGGAGACGCCCTCGACGGCCCCGACCTCCCGGGTGCCGCCGTCGTCGGTGAGCTCGAGGACGCGGCCGGAGTCGCGCTCGCTGACGAGCGTCGTCTCGTCGTCGATCGTGATGGACCACGGGGCGTCGAGGTCGGTGACGACGTCGGTCGGTGCGCTGCCGGACGAGGACGAAGGGGGTGCACCCGACGTCGTCGTGCCGGACCCGGAAGTACCGCGGTCCGTCGCCTCCCCCGAGCAGCCGACCAGCAGGGCTGTCGCCGCGGCGAGCGCGGCGGCACGGGGAGCTGTCCGGCGGTCCATGACCTGACGCTACCGGCGGACCTGGCGTGAGGCCATGGACGAGACGACGGAGCAGGGGCCGACGGCGTCGGCGGAGCAGGGTCCCTTCTTCCACGGAACGACCGCGCGGCTCGAGGTCGGCGACCGGCTCAGCTGGCCGGGTCCGACCAGGGCACGAGGTCCGACCGCCCCAGCCACGAGCCGTGCTCGGACAGCGGACGGAATCGATAGGTCGCGAACTCGTGGTGGAAGTCGCGCCGCTCCCGCTCGCGCATCGCTGCCGAGTGCCGGTCCGGCTCGGGCACCTCGGAGCGGCCGTGGACCAGCTCGACCATCTCGCGCACGCTGCGCCAGATGGAGAAGGTCGAGATGGTCCGCGGCGGACGCAGCGCCGCCGCAGCGAGCGTCACCCCCGGGTGGTCACGGACGAGGCGCTCGACCGGGCGGCCATGGTGGAGGAAGCGCGGGATCTCGGGGATCTTCATGCGGGCGAGGGTGACGGCGACGACCGGATCGTCCTGCGCCAGAGTGCCGGAGCGGGCGGGCAGCCCCTCGAAGGCCGCGATCGTCGACCAGCGCCGGACGAACTCCAGCCGCACGTGCCAGCCGTCGTGGAGCCGCTGCCCCAGCGGGTCACGCTCGAGGAAGCGGACGAGGGCATCCTCGTCGCGCCACTGGGCGAAGACCGCCAGCCGGGTCAGCTGGAGTCGCTCGGGCGAGACGACGGGCGCCCCGAGCCGCATGAGGGAGAGGCACTCGAGGTGGTCGAGACCGAGGACGGTTGCCGGGGTGGGCGGCCGCAGAAGTACTGCCGCTCCGACGCGGGCGGGCACCTGCGCCAGGTGGAAGCTGTGGATCATGCCGCTGGCTCCAGCTTGTAGTGCAGGCGAAGGGCGGGACGGTCCCACATGCGCAGCACGTGATCGGTGCGCAGCACCCCCTGCGGGTCGAGGTACATGTGGAAGGTCTCCCGCAACGGCACCTTGGCCGCGTGGCTGCGTGGCCCACGGACGACGACGTAGGCGCCGTCCTCGCCAAACCGCCCACCGAGCGACTCGAGGAGGAAGCCACCGCCGTCGACGATGGAGGGCCGCAGGAAGACCTGGAGGTTGCCCGACTCGAGGGGAAAGGTCACGTGCACGCTCGGGCGGTCGGCCCCGGGGAGGGTCCGCGTCGCGTAGGCCCCGCTGAAGACGGTGCGGCCGGTGGCGCGCAGGGCGCGGGTCCACGCGGCGGCGACCTGCTCGCCCTGCCCGTCGAGGATCGGGGTCACGACGCTGTCCATGCCGTGGGCGACGTCGAGCGGGCGCATCGGCAGGGCCAGCTGCTCGACCCTCCTCCCCCACAGCCGGGCGACGAGCTCCCCGCCCGGCCAGAAGAGCGGGGACCAGGACGACCAGACCTCCATCTGCCACGAGGCCGTGTGCTCGTAGAAGTCACGCACCGCCGGGTGCAGCCGGGTCGCGTCGAAGCCCGGGCCGTCGAGGAGCGACATCGACGGCAGCAGACCGGCAATCGGGTCCGCGTCGGCCACCGAGCCGCCGTGGCGCTCGGCCTCGGCTGCCAGCCAGTCGGAGGCCACCCGAGGCGAGCCGCTCACGGGGCCGTCGAGCCAGCTCTCGGCGCCGCCGAGGTCGACGGATCTACCGGTGAGCGTCCAGAACTTCCGGGATCCGATGTCCAGCAGGTGCGGCACGGGCTCGATTGTGCCGCAGAGCGCGTGACGGTCGAGTGCGATCGCGGGGCCGGTGTCTCCGGTCGGAGGCCGCGGACGATAATGGGAGGGATGCTCCCTTCGCACCTCTGGTACGTCAGCTATGGCTCCAACATGTCCCGCCGCCGTCTTGGCTGCTACCTCGCCGGTGGCACGCCGCCCGGATCGACGAGGACCTATGCCGGGGCGCGCGATCGGACCTTGCCGACGGCCGATCACGCGGTGACCCTTCCGGGGAGCCTGTACTTCGCCGGTGAGTCGAAGACCTGGGGCGGAGGGGTCGCCTTCTACGACCACGACACCCCCGGCGAGACCGCGGCCCGGGCCTACCTGCTGACGATCGGTCAGTTCGTCGACGTGGCCAACCAGGAGATGCGCCGATCGGCGATCGAGGACGACCCGCTCGAGGAGGTGCTGCGCACAGGACTGCCCGGCGAGCGCCACAGCGCGGGACCGGGCAGGTACGAGACGATCGTGCGGGTGGGCGAGCACGAGGGGCTGCCGATGCTCACCTTCACCGCACCGCACGGCATGGACACGGTGCCGCACACCGCTCCCCGACCGGCCTACCTCGCGATGCTCGCCGAGGGACTGCGCGAGGCGCACCAGTGGGACGAGGAGCGGATCGAGGGGTACTTCGCGGCGCGTGCGCTGCGCGGTCAGCCGATCGTGTAGACCATGCCGCGGCCGTCTCGCGCAAGGGCGGTCATGAAGGACCTGGCGCTCTGCAGGTACTGCAGCGTGTACTCGGCGTACTCGGGCCCGCGCTCCCAACGCCGCTGGACCACGTGCCGAGCGACCGCGTCGTCGTCGAGCACCATCAGGTCCTCGGCGATCGCCGGAATCTCCTCGGGAGCAAGTACCCGCACCCACGGCCGGTCGCCGTCGCCGGTCCAGGGCGGTCGCCCCTCGAACATTCGGAAGGCCGGCCGCGCCGGTTCGTCGTCCGTGGGTGCGGTCGCGCGCGATGAAGCGACCGAACTCACGACGATCGTGATAGCCGTGATCGTCTGGCGCTTGCGCACGTTCACGATGTCCTTCGGGCCGCAGATCACCAGCAACGCCACAGCCGTGAACTCGCCGTATGGCACCTCGCCGTGGGTCTCGACGGCCTTCGCGTCGATGTCGCCGTCGACGCGCTCGCGTGACGGCGTCAGCCGTCGACGCGCTCGCGCATCACGCGCGCGGTCCAGACGACATCCTCCTCGTCGTACTCGAAGTGCACGACGCGGTCGTCGACCTCGTAGAGATCCCATTCATCGCTGCGAGACGCCGTCGGCTCGCCGAGCGCAGCACGAACGCCGTCCCTGGTGTACTCCTCGAGGCCGCTGATGAGCGTGGCCCGGCCGGGATACGCGTCGAAGCCGCCATGCGCGACGACGTAGAACGACACCTGCATCAGCCCCTGCTCGTCGAACACGAAGCCGACGCCGCTCTTGTAGTAGCTCACATAGTGCGCGAACGGGCCCTTGAAGGTCTCAGTCTTCGCCTTGCCCTGCTGCTGCTCCATGATCGCCTGGACTGCTGCGTCATCCTCAGCGAGGCCGAGCACGGCAAGGTACGGAGCGCAGTCACCGGTGATGGTCGTCATCAGTCCATCCTCATGGTCGAGTCACGCGTGGGCAGGCACGTCAGGAAACGCTAGCAGCGTCAATCCTCCACGCCGGCGATCGTCATCGAGACGACCTCGACGCGGCCGCGCTGATAGTCGAAGCGCAAATAGTGATCGCCGTAGCGATAGAGGTCCATGATCTGGCTTGCACGATCAGGCTCGCCGAGGAGCGCCTCGACCTCGCCACGGGTGCTCTCGCCGTCGAGCCCCTCGATGAACGCGGCGGGGTCGCGGTAGGTCGGCTCGCCTGCGTCGGAGCGCAGCGGGATGCGGATCACGATGGGCTCTCCGCCGCGGAGTCTGATGCTGCCTCCGGTCGCGGCGTAGTGGAGCATGAGGTCGGTCCCGCCGTTGGGGCGCTCGTACTCCTCGGACTCCATGCCGGGACCGAGGAGTGCGAAGGCCGTGCCGATCGCGGTCGCATCGCCGGCGAGCGCAGCGTCGAAGACACCGATCTCACCCGGCGGAAGGGTTCGGGGCGCTGTCATGGTCACCATCTCGCGACGTTGGCGGCTCGGATCCTCGCCATCATCTCATCGATCGTCGTGCCCGGCACTCCCTGCTCCCGCAGCGTGCTTCGGTGCGCCGCGAGGCCGACCCTCGTGGCTGCGGGGAGATCTGCTGCATCCTGCTGGATCTGAGCATCGGAGTTCTTGTGTCCGTGCGTGCGGCCGGCACGGTGCTGCACGTCGGTGATCGCGACTGCGGTCGCGTCACGTTCGACGGCGTTTCGCTCCCACGGATGGAGGGCCCGACCATACCGCTCGAGGGCTGCGACGAGCGCTGCCTTCGAGGGGATGTGGTCCTACTCGAGTCCGCCCTGGCCGCCGTTCCGTCGGGCGACCGCCTTGAGGTCGCCGTACTGTCCGATGTCGCACTGGCCCGGCCTCGCGTCCCCGCGCTCGGCTCGATCGATCCGCCGGCGATCCCGTGTGATCATGCGGTCGAGCTGCCTCGACCGCATCGACGCGATCATCATCAACCAGATCGTGCCCGCCTACCATTCACCCGGGGGCACCGGCAATGCGCGCACGCGTCCGCTCATGTGCCCGCATCTCGTTCTCCTGCGCCTCGTCGGCGAATGGCCGGCAATCGCAATCACCATCACGCAGAATGAGTCCGCCGTGCACAGTAGGCGTGAACCGGCTCAAAAACCGCGAATGGGCGACTTCGTGCGACAGCTAACGATTAGCGCAGGATTCGCGGATGGACTTCACATCAAAGAGCCCACTTTGTCGGCCGCGATCGGAAGACGCGTCATTCCTCCGACTCTGGACGTCTGCCACGCCTGATGAGCCAAGCGCACCTTTACGCATGGACGCCAGATAAACAGGGCTGTTCGCACCTGCGTCTTTCCCCACCCCTCACCGGGGGGACCCGATGGTTGCCAGGAAGTTCGCCGTGGAGATCCCTGCGAACACGAGCAGGGTCACCCCCATCCAGGGCCCCACGGGCCGACTGGTCGGTGCTTGCGTTCTCCTCAGGCGGCCGACCATGACAGCGAGACCGATGGCTTGGACGACCCCAGGCCCGCCAGTGACGGATCCCGGAGGAAGACGGCCAGCGGCAGGAAGTGCAGCAAGACCACGACTGCGACCCACCACGCCATCCAGCGCCCCTGGCCCCGCCGCGCGAGGACGAAGCAGCGGCTCAAGAAGTCTTCAGACAACCTTTTTTGAATGGGCGCCAGGTCTGTTGACGTGATTCCTGGGTACGCCAACCCCATTGGGCCAAGGCGAGTGGCGACCCACCGCTCCAAAGCCACACGAGCTTCGCGTAGCATCCGCCGGTCCTCACGCCGTTCTGCAACAGAACCACCGACAACCTGCGTCAGGTATCCACCGAGCAGTGCGCGACGAGAGCGAGCGCAGGAACAATCAAGTCCAGAAGATCCATAACTTCATCCCAGATTCGTGACTGATTCTCTTTTACAGTTACGCACGCGCTTCGTTTGCGAAGTGAACGTCCCAGAATCGAATTGTACTCGTGCCGTACCGTCCCGTTCCGCCCAGGGATCGAGGCGATACGGAAGGGGTTAGCAAGAACGGTGAAGCGGCTTTGACCGCATTGTGCGACTCACACATTGAATCTAAACTCCACCACGTCGCCATCAGCCATGACGTAGTCCTTGCCCTCCATGCGCACCTTGCCGGCGGCCTTCGCCTCGGCCATCGAGCCGAGCCTGTCGAGGTCCTCGAAGGAGACGACCTCAGCCTTGATGAAGCCGCGCTCGAAGTCGGTGTGGATGACACCGGCGGCCTTGGGCGCGGTGTCGCCCTTGTGGATCGTCCACGCGCGCGACTCCTTGGGGCCGGCGGTGAGGTAGGTCTGCAGACCGAGGGTGTTGAAGCCCTTGCGCGCCAGCTGGTCCAGACCCGGCTCGTCGATGCCGACACCCTCGAGCAGCTCGCGGGCGTCCTCGTCGTCGAGCTCGGCGACCTCGGACTCGAGCTTGGCGTTGAGGAAGATCGCCTCGGCCGGCTCGACGAGCGCCTGCCACTGGGCCTGCAGGTCGGTGTCGGTCAGCTGGTCCTCGTCGACGTTGAAGACGTAGAGGAAGGGCTTGGTCGTGAGCAGCCCGAGCTGTGAGGCGATGGTCATGTCGACCCCGGCCGCGGCCCCCTTCGCGAAGAGGGTGTCGCCGGCCTCGAGGACCCCGCGGGCGGCGAGCGCCGTGTCGAGGACGTCCTTGTCGGTCTTCTTGCCCTTGACCTCCTTCTCGATCCGCGGGATCGCGGACTCGAGGGTCTGCAGGTCGGCGAGCACGAGCTCGGTGTTGATCGTCTCCATGTCGGAGGCGGGGTCGATCTTGCCGTCGACATGCGTCACGTCGTCGTCGACGAAGGCGCGCACCACCTGGCAGATCGCGTCGGACTCACGGATGTTGGCGAGGAACTTGTTGCCCAGCCCCTCCCCTTCGCTCGCACCACGGACGATGCCGGCGATGTCGACGAAGGAGACGGTCGCGGGCAGGATCTTCTCGCTGCCGAAGATCTCGGCGAGCCGGCCCAGCCGCGCGTCCGGCAGCGGGACGACGCCGACATTGGGCTCGATGGTCGCGAAGGGGTAGTTCGCGGCGAGGACGTTGTTCTTGGTCAGTGCGTTGAACATCGTCGACTTGCCGACGTTGGGGAGACCGACGATTCCGATGGAGAGTGCCACGGGGACAGGAGTCTAACCGCGCGAAGGGGGAACCCCGGCCTCGTCGGCCCTGCCGCGGGCGTCGCCGGCCGCGACCCAGCGCCGCAGCAGCACCCGCACGATCCACCAGAGCGCGACGAAGAGCACGAGCAGACCGAGCAGGCGCGGCCACGAGCCACCCGAGGTGGCGACGACGGGGACGAGGAGGAGGGTGCAGGCAGCGGGCAGCGCGGCCAGCAGCAGCACGAGGTCCTTGACCGTCTCGCGACCCCACAGCGACCACAGGAGGGTCGGGCTCGTCGGCTGGCGGCGGGGCAGCTCGAGGTCGTCGAGGGGGTCGCTCACGGGTCGACCCGATCGGTGGAGTTCTCGAGGTAGAGCGTGGCGTCGGCCGCGACCGCCTCGGCGATCATCGCAGCGGTGTAGGGCGCGACCCGCTCGCCGACTGTGGCGACGTCGACCCAGTGGACCGCCTTGATCTCGCGGGCCTGCAGGACCGCGTCGTCGAGGAAGGACTCCGGCACCGTCCCGAGGTCGAAGAGGCACAGCAGCGCGTCGTCCCACCCGCGATAGGGCGGCAGCCAGTTGACCGCGAGCATGCCGCGGACGGTGACCTCGAGGCCCAGCTCCTCGCGGACCTCACGGACGACGCAGTCGGCCGGGGACTCCCCCGGGTCGACGATGCCGCCGGGCAGGTCCTGGTCGCGCTTGTAGACCAGCTCGCACAGGGCGACCCGACCGGCCTCGTCGCGCAGGAGGCCCTGGGCGATGAGGCGCTTCTTGGGCAGGCGGGCGTTGAGCACCTTGATGAAGGTGAGCCGGCCGGTCTCCGTCGCGAGGTCGGGCCGGGTCGTCGCGGACTTGACCTCGTCCTCGGTGGGCTCCTGGCTCGTCATGGCCACGAGGCTACCTGCGCTCCTTCTCCCTTCGTCCGCAGCGTTGTCGGTGGTCGACGAGAGCATGGGTCATGGGTCGTCGACGATGACGAAGGGGGATGACGTGACGGTCATGCAGATGGGCACGGTGGAGGCCGAGGCGCTCGGCGAGGTGAGGTCCGAGACAGGTCCAGGCGACGCGGTCGAAGAAGCAGCCGGCGACGCGGCCGCAGGCGCCGCCCGCGACGCAGACCGGTGGCTCGAGGGGGTGCTGGCCTCGGTGGCGCGGGCCCGTGACCGGGCGGTGCGCGGCGCCTCCCGGCTCGACGACGGGCAGCTGGAGCGGGCGCTCGTCGCGACCGAGGCGGTGCGGCGAGCCGTCGACGGCCTCGAGCTCGTGCTCGTCGCCGAGGTCGGGCGCCGGGGCGAGGAGCGCGGGCCGGACGGGCGCTACCGCGAGGTGCGGTTGCCGGAGGGCACGGTCGCCGAGATGGCTCCCGACGCGGTGGCCGTCGCCACCGGCATCGGTCCCACCGAGGCGAGCCGACGGTGCGCCGTCGCCTCCCGAGCCGCGACCGACCTGGCCGCGCTGGCGGGACTCGTCGCCGAGGGCCGGCTCGGGCGCCGGGCCCTCGAGCAGGTGCACAAGCACACGAGCGACACCGCGCCCGAGACGACCGCGGCCATCGTCGAGCACCTGCTCGGCGAGCGTCGCGGGGCGCCGGGCTCGATCCGGATCATCGACATGGAGCCACACGAGGTCGCCAAGACCTGCCGGCGCCTCATCACGCGCCTCGAGCCCGACCTCATGCAGGCCCGGGCCGACGCCAACCGCGCCGCCAAGCTCGACGTGCGCACCGAGGCCGGTGCCGTCGGCACGACCTGGCTCACGGCGGTGCTGCCGAGCGAGGTGGGCGCGGCGATCAAGGCGGCGGTCGACGCCGCCGGTCAGCGGTGGCGCGCCGACGACCCCGATATGCCGATCGGCACGGCCCGGGCGATGGGTCTGGCCGACCTCGTGCTCTGCGGCAGCGAGGTCACCGCCGAGGTGCGGCTCGGGGTGCCGGTCATCGCGTCTGCGGTCTCCCGGCTGACCTTCGCACCCGTCGTCGACCCGAGCTGCCCGGTGTGCCGCGGTGAGCGGGACGTGCTCTTCGAGGACATGCTCGAGGAGGGCCTGACCTGTGCCGAGCCCCAGCACGCTCACCTGCGGCTCGTCACCGGCGAGGGGCCCGACCAGGTCGACGTCCTCGGCGAGGAGTGGATGAGCGACGACGTGACGACCCAGGTGCGGGTCGGTGGTGGCGACCGGTGGGTGTCGGGGACGACGATCCCGGGCGTCGGCTTCGTCCCGCCCGACGTCGTCGCGGCGATCGTCGCGCGTCTCGACACCCGGGTCGGGCGCGCGATGCTCGATGCGCGCACCGGCACCCTGCTCGAGACGTCGACGTCGAGCTACGCGATCCCGTGGGCGCAGCGCGAGTTCGTCGCCACGCGTGACGGCACCTGTCGCATGTGGGGCTGCGAGCGCCCCGTCGAGTCACGTCGGCTCGGCTGGGCCGCCGACGTCGATCATGCGACACCCTGGCCGCAGGGCGAGACGAGCCCGGCCAACCTCTCGGACCTGTGCCGGCACCACCACCGGGTCAAGCACTCCACACGCTGGAGCCACCGGCTGCGCGAGGACGGCTCGACCGAGTGGGTCACGCCCGGCGGGGTCGTCGCCTTCACCTTCCCGGTGCACGCGGTGGACGAAGGGGAGGAGGCTTCGTCCCCGCTGACGGGGACCGACGAGCCCGACGAAGGGAGCCCCGCCTCCCCTTCGTCCCCACCCGTGGGGACCAACGCGGCCGTCACGCAGGACTCGTCCCCGCTGGCGGGGACCAACGCGGCCGAGGAGGGTGCGCCGCCCTTCTGATCGGCTGCAGCCGACGTCCCACGACTGTCAGGGGTCGCTGGTTGGCTGGGGCCATGGACATCACGACTCTCATCACGGGACTGCTCCTCGGCCTCGTCGTCGGCGGTCTGCTCGTGTGGCTGACCGGGCGCGCAGAGGTGGCCGGCCTGCGAGCAGAGCGCGACGGGCTGCGCGAGCGGATCGACGAGATCGCAGCGGTCCATGATGACGACTCCCGCACGGCTGCGGCTCTCGCCCCCATGGGCGAGGTGCTGCAGCGGGTCTCGCGCAAGGTCGACGAGCTCGAGCGCGACCGGGTCGACCAGTTCGCGTCGGTGCGCGAAGCGCTGGGTCGCGTCGAGCAGACGACGACCCGGGTCGGCCACGAGGCCTCGTCGCTCGCCTCGTCCCTGCGCATCTCGTCGGTGCGCGGGGCATGGGGCGAAGTCCAGCTGCGACGGGTGCTCGAGGTGTCGGGGATGCTCGCGCGCACGGACTTCGAGGAGCAGGCCCAAGGCGTGGCGCGCGACGACCGTGCGGTGCGCCCCGACGTCGTGGTGCACCTGCCCGGCGGCAAGCACCTCGTCATCGACGCCAAGGCGCCGATGTCGCACTGGCTGCAGGCGCAGGCCGACGACATCGACCCCGGTGAGCGTGACCGCCTGCTCGAGGGACACGCGGCAGCGCTGCGCGCGCACGTCGACACCCTGGCGGGCAAGGCCTACTGGACCGCCTTCAACCCCTCGCCCGAGATGGTCGTGTGCTTCGTCCCCTCCGACGCGACGCTGGCGGCTGCCCTCGCGCGGGTGCCCGGCCTGCACGAGGAGGCCATGGCGGCGCGGGTCGTGCTCGTCTCCCCGAGCACCCTGCTCGCGCTGCTGCGCACCGTCGCCTTCGCGTGGCAGCAGGACACGGTGACGAGCGAAGCCCGCGAGCTGCTGTCGGTCGGCCGTGAGCTTTATGCCCGACTGGCGACGCTCGGGGAGCACGCGACCCGCATGGGCCGCTCGCTGCAGCGATCCGTCGACGACTACAACCGGCTCGTCGGGTCGCTCGAGAGCCGGGTGCTCGTCAGTGCCCGACGCATGCACGAGCTCGGTCTCGCGACCGACGGCTTGGCCGAGGTCGAGCCGGTGTCGGTGGCCCCGCGCCCACTCACCGCGCCTGAGCTGCTCGACGCCGTCGCGGCGCCCGACGTCCGCCCCGAGCTGGACGTCGACATGCCGCCGCGCCGGTCGGAGGGTGGTCGCAGGACCAGCACGGATCAGGAGGAGGCGTCATGACGCCACCCACGACCCCGGACTGGGTGACGCCCTGGGGCCGGGACTGAGCTCCTCCCCTTCGCCCGCATTTCCCTAGGGAAATGACAGCGGCCCTCCGCATTTCCCTGGGGAAATGCGCAGTCCCTCAGACTTCCAGCGTCCGGGCGATCGGCACCCCGGCGCGGTAGCTCAGGTGCAGGTGGTTGGGCGCCTCCAGGACGGCGAGATCCGCCCGCGCGCCCACCTCGATCCGGCCGATGTCCTCGCGGTGCAGCGCGCGGGCACCACCGAGGGTCGCCGCGACGACCGCCTCGCTCGGGGTCAGCCCCATCTCGCGCACGGCGAGCGCGATGACGAAGGGCATCGAGCTCGAGTAGCAGGTACCCGGGTTGCAGTCGCTCGCGAGCGCGATGGACACCCCCGCGTCGAGCAGCGCCCGCGCGTCCGGCCACGGTGAGCGGGTCGAGAACTCCACCCCGGGCAGCAGCGTCGCCGTCGTCGTCCCGGCCAACTGCACGAGGGCGTCGACGTCGGCGTCCGAGAGGTAGGTGCAGTGGTCGACGCTCGCCGCGCCGAGCTCGCAGGCGAGCTGCACACCCGGCCCGTGGCCGAGCTGGTTGCCGTGGACCCTCAGCCCGAGCCCGGCGGCGCGCCCCGCGACCAGGACCTCGCGGGACTCGTCCCCGGTGAAGGCGTGCGGCGAGTGCGGCTCGCAGAAGACGTCGACCCACCGAGCGTGCGGCGCGCACGCCGCGAGCATCTCCCCCGTCACGAGCGAGACGTAGCCGGCGCGGTCCTCGCGGGCCTCGGCCGGCACGACGTGCGCGCCGAGATAGGTCACCTCGTCGGTGACCTCGGCGGCGAGCCGCAGCGCCCGCTCCTCGTCGGCGACGGTGAGCCCGTAGCCGGACTTCACCTCGACGGTCGTCGTGCCCAGCGCGCGCATCTCGGCGACACGTGCCTCGAGCGCGGCGCGCAGCCACCCGTCGCTCGCCCCCCGGGTCGCGGCGACCGACACCCCGATGCCCCCGCCGTCGTAGGCCTGCCCGGCCATCCGCGCGGCGAACTCCGCGGACCGGTCGCCCGCGAAGACGAGATGGGCGTGACTGTCGACGAAACCGGGTATGACACAACGCCCTTCGACGTCGATGACCGCGTCAGCCGCAGGCGCCGACGCGGCCGGCCCCACCCACGCGATGTGCCCGGCGTCGACGACGAGCGCGTGGTCGGCGCGGGTACCGACGCCCCCTTCGCCCGTGCCGTCGCAGGTGACGAGCTCACCGATGTTGGTCACGAGGGTCGACATGCTCAGGCCTCCTGCTGGCGTGGGGTGCTGGCGTGGCGAGTGATGATCCGGTGGATCAACCGGGCGGCGACCCGCGCGGTCCGCTGGTCGACGTCGAGCCGCGGGTTGAGCTCGGTGACGTCGAGGTGGACGAGCTTGCCGGAGGCGACGACGGCGTCGCACACCGCCTGGACGACGAAGGAGGGAACCCCCAGTGCCGCAGGCGCGCTCACGCCGGGCGCCACGGCGGCCGGCAGCACGTCGAGGTCGATCGTCAGGTAGACCGCGTCGACCCCGGCGAGGAAGTCCTCGACGAAGCGCACCGGCGCGCCGGGCTCCTGGCTGTCGTCGTCGAGCAGCCACCGCACGCCGAGCTCGTCGGCGGTGTCAAAGAGCGTGCTCGTGTTGCTCGTGCGCGAGATGCCGACGACGGCGTAGTCGAAGTCGACGCCCGCCTCGTGGCGGTCGGCCGCGATCTGCCGGAAGGGCGTGCCCGACGTCGGCCGCTCAGCCTCCCGCAGGTCGAAGTGCGCGTCGAGGTTGAGCACGCCGAGGCGCGGGTGCGGCCCGAGCCCGAGGTGGCTGCCGTAGGCGGTCTCGTGCCCACCCCCGAGGACGACGGTCAGGTCGGCGCTCTCGCGGGCGGCGGCGACCACCTCGCCGAGGCGACGCTGGCCCCCTTCGAGATCGCCGTCGGTGACCGCGACGTCCCCGTGGTCGACGACCGCGAGGTCCTCGTGCACGGCGAGCGAGGCGAGCGCCGCACGCAGGGCGCCGGGCCCCTCGGCGGCGCCGACCCGACCGTGGTTGCGGCGCACCCCCTCGTCGCTCGCGAAGCCGACGAGCGCGGCGTCCGCCCCACGTTGGTCGAGGCGGGAGGAGCTCTGCGACCACCCTCGAGACAGCAACGCTGGTCGAGGTGCGAGGCCGTCCGCGGCCGAGCCTCGAGACCCCGACCCCGCCTCCTCGACCGTGTGCCAGAACCGCCGGTACGCCGGCCCGTCACCGTCGCTGCGTCCGCTCCAGGCGAAGGGGGCCACGCTCACGCCTCCTGCCCGTCCCGGACGACCGGCTCCATCGGCACACGGACCCCGCGCTCGGCGGCGACCTCGGCGGCTCGCGAGTAGCCGGCGTCGACGTGCCGCAGCACGCCCATGCCGGGGTCGTTGGTGAGCAGTCGGTCGAGCTTCTGCGCGGCGAGGTCGGTGCCGTCGGCGACGCCGACCTGGCCGGCGTGGATCGAGCGGCCGATGCCGACGCCACCACCGTGGTGGATCGACACCCAGGTCGCGCCGGAGCTTGTCGCGGTGAGAGCGTTGAGCAGCGGCCAGTCGGCGATGGCGTCGGAGCCGTCGAGCATCGACTCGGTCTCGCGGTAGGGCGAGGCGACCGAGCCGGAGTCGAGGTGGTCTCGGCCGATGACGATCGGCGCCTTGACCTTGCCCTCGCGCACGAGCTCGTTGAAGAGCAGGCCCGCCTTGTGGCGCTCGCCGTAGCCGAGCCAGCAGATGCGCGCGGGCAGGCCCTCGAACTCGACGAGCTCGCCGGCGGCGTCGAGCCAGCGGTGCAGGTGCTCGTTGTCGGGGAAGAGCTCCTTGAGCGCGGCGTCGGTGACGGCGATGTCCTCGGGGTCACCCGAGAGGGCGACCCAACGGAAGGGCCCGAGTCCCTCGCAGAAGAGCGGCCGGATGTAGGCCGGGACGAAGCCGGGGAACTCGAAGGCCCGCGTGTACCCGGCGTGCCGGGCCTCGTCGCGGATGCTGTTGCCGTAGTCGAAGACCTCGGCGCCCTCGTCCTGGAACTCGACCATCGCCTGCACCTGCGCGGCCATCGACTCGCGCGACTTCTTGGTGAAGCCTTCCGGGTCGGCCTCGGACTCGCGCTGCCACTCGTCGAGCGCGACCTCCGCCGGCAGGTAGCTCAGCGGGTCGTGGGCGCTCGTCTGGTCGGTGACGACGTCGACCTCGACCTCGCCGGCCCGGTGGCGGCGCAGGATCTCGGGGAAGATCTCGGCGGCATTGCCGACGAGACCGACGGACAGGGCGTGGCGCTCCCCCTTCGCCTCCATGACCTTGGCCAGGGCGGTGTCGAGATCGGTCTCGACCTCGTCGAGGTAGCGCTTGGACTGGCGTCGGCGCAGCCGGGTCTCGTCGACGTCGACGATGAGGCAGGCGCCGCCGTTGAGCGTGACGGCGAGCGGCTGCGCGCCACCCATGCCGCCGCAGCCACCGGTGAGGGTGAGGGTGCCGGCGAGCGTGCCACCACACCGCTTGCGCCCCACCGCGGCGAAGGTCTCGTACGTGCCCTGGAGGATGCCCTGGGTCGCGATGTAGATCCACGACCCGGCGGTCATCTGGCCGTACATCATCAGGCCCTCGGCCTCGAGCTTGCGGAACTCCGGCCATGTGGCCCAGTCACCGACGAGGTTGGAGTTGGCGAGGAGCACGCGCGGCGCCCACGGGTTGGTCCGCAGCACGCCGACCGGCTTGCCGGACTGCACGAGGAGGGTCTCGTCGTCGGCGAGGTCGGTGAGCGTGGCGACGATCGCGTCGAAGGCCTCCCACGACCGCGCGGCACGACCGGTGCCGCCGTAGACGACGAGGTCGTCGGGGCGCTCGGCGACCTCGGGGTCGAGGTTGTTCATGAGCATGCGCAGCGGCGCCTCGGTCTGCCAGCTGCGGGCGGTCAGGTCGGTGCCTCGGGGGGCACGCACGGGACGAGCTCCGTCCATGGTGGGACTCCTTTGTCTTCTCGGGTGGATGCAGGTCAGGCCAGGGGGCCGGTGGCGGACTCCGCCGCGGCGAGGACCGACCCGTCGACGACGGCGAGGTGGGCGGCGGCCAGGTCGGGCGCAGCGAAGCGGTCGGGGCCTGGCTCGGTCCGCCCGTGCTTGGCAAGGGCGTCGATGACGGCGGCCGTCGCCGGCGCAGGACGAAGGGGGGCGCGCAACGCGATCCCCCGCGCGGCGGTGTGCAGCTCGACGGCCACGACCCGCGCGAGCGCGTCGACGCTGCGGCGCAGTTTGCGGGCACCGGCCCATCCCATCGACACGTGGTCCTCCTGCATGGCGCTGCTCGGGATCGAGTCGACGCTCGCGGGTGCTGCGAGGCGCTTCATCTCCGAGACCATGCCGGCGGCCGTGTACTGGGCGATCATCAGGCCGGAGTCGGTGCCGGGGTCATCAGCAAGAAATGGAGGAAGTCCGTTGCTGCGCTTGACGTCGAGGAAGCGGTCGGTGCGCCGCTCGCTCATGCTCGCGACGTCGGCGGCGACGATCGCGAGGAAGTCGAGGACGTAGGCCACGGGCGCCCCGTGGAAGTTGCCGTTGGACTCCACCCGACCGTCGAGGGTGACGACGGGGTTGTCGATGGCCGAGGCGAGCTCGTGACCGGCGATCGTCGCGGCGTGCTCGACGGTGTCGCGCGCGCCGCCGTGGACCTGCGGCGCGCAGCGCAGGGAGTAGGCGTCCTGGACCCGGGTGCAGGCGGCGGGGTCGCGGTGGCTGTCACGGATCGGGCTGTCGGAGAGGACCGCTCGCATGTTGGCGGCTGAGAGGGCCTGGCCCGGCTGCGGGCGCAGCGCCTGCAGGTCGGCGGCGAAGACGTCGTCGGTGCCGAGCAGGCCCTCGACGCTCATCGCGGTGGCGATGTCGGCCGTCGTGAGCAGCCGGCGCAGGTCGTGGATCGCCAGGCAGAGCATGCCGAGCATGCCGTCGGTGCCGTTGATGAGGGCCAGGCCCTCCTTCTCGTGCAGCTCGACGGGCGCCAGGTCGGCGGCGGCCAGGGCATCGGCGGCGGGCTGCCGGGTGCCGTCGACGACGACGTCACCCTCACCCATGAGGACGAGCGCGCAGTGGCTGAGCGGGGCGAGGTCGCCGGAGCACCCGAGCGAGCCGTACTCGTGGACGACCGGCGTGATCCCGCGCTGGAGCAGCGCGAGGTAGAGACGCAGAGTCTCCTCGCGGACGCCGGTGCGACCGGTCGCCAGGGTCTGCACGCGCAGCAGCATCAGGGCGCGCACGACCTCCTCCTCGACCGCCTCGCCCATGCCCGCGGCGTGGCTGCGCACGAGCGAGCGCTGCAGCTGGGTGCGCTTGTCGTGCGGGATGTGGGTGGTGGCGAGTGCGCCGAACCCGGTGGAGACGCCGTAGTGCGCCACGGTGTCCTCGGCCAGGCCCTCGATGACGGTGCGGGCCTGGCGGACGCGCCCCCAGGCAGCGTCGCTGATCTCGACGGGGGCGTGGTGGCGGGCGACGGCGACGACCTCGTCGATGGCGAGGGGCCGGTCGCCGAGGACGACGGTGGTGGTGTCGGTGCTCATGGGTCCATGCAACTCCCCGGCGCCGCCCCGCGCAGGACCTCCACAGGCAATACTGTCTCGGATACAAGACACACCACGCCAACGTTGGTCGAGGCGCGAGGAGCTCTGCGACGAGCCTCGAGACCCCACCCGAGAAGGACCCCCGTGCCCAATGCCACCTCCGCCCGTCACGCCCTGCGCGCGCTGACCCACCTGGCCAGCCGCGCCGAACCCGTCCCCGCGGCCCACATCGCTCGCGCCCTGGACCTGCCCCGCAGCAGCACCTACCACCTGCTCGCGGTCCTCGTGGAGCAGGGCTACGCCGTGCACTACGCGGAGGAGCGCACCTACGGCATCGGGGCGGCGGTGCACGAGCTCGGCGCCGGCTACCAGCGCCAGGACCCGTTGCAGCGGCTCGCTCGGCCGCTCGTCGAGCGTCTCGTCGACGCGACGACGCACAACGCCCACCTCGCCGTGCTCTCGGGTCGCGACGTCCTCTACGTCATCGAGGAACGCGCGGCCGGGCGCCCTTCGCTCGTCACCGACGTCGGGGTGCGGCTGCCGGCGACGCTCACCGCGAGCGGTTTGGCGATGCTCGCCGCGCTCCCCCGCCGGCAGGTCACGGCGCTCTACCCCTCGGCGTCGGTCATGGTCGGCGGTGGCCCGACGACGCCGTCGGCGCTACGGCACCTGCTCGTCGACGTGCGGGCCCGTGGGCACGCGGTCGAGGTCGGGAGCGTGTCACCTGACCTGTCGTCCGTGGCCGCCACGGTCCTCGACCGCGACGCTCACCCCGTCGCCGCGGTGGCGGTCACCTATCGCACCGACGACGTCGACGAAGGGGGCGCTGCCCGCCTCGCGCAGGCGGCCGCCGAGACGGCGACGAGGATCAGCCAGCGGTTGTAGTCCCCGCTGGTCGAGGTGCGACGAAGGAGCCTCGAGACCGAGGCCGAGCTCACTAGTGCAGCTGACTCGCGTCGCCGAGGGCGCCGGCGTCGTGCTTCATCTGGTCGCTCATGCCGGCGGCCTTGAGGTCGCGGCGCAGCTCCTTGGGCAGGGCGAAGAGAAGCGACTCCTCGGCGGCCGTGACCGGCTGCGGCTCGCCGTAACCGCGCTCGGCGAGGAAGTCGAGGACCCCGCGCACGAGGATCTCGGGGACCGAGGCGCCGGAGGTGACACCGACGGTGCGCACGCCGTCGAGCCAGGCCTCGTCGATCTCGTCGGCGTAGTCGACGAGGTGCCCGTCGCGCGAGCCGTGCTCGATGGCGACCTCGACGAGGCGCACGGAGTTGGAGGAGTTGCGCGAGCCGACGACGATCATCAGGTCGCAGTCCTTGGCCATCTGCTTGACGGCCAGCTGGCGGTTCTGCGTCGCGTAGCAGATGTCGTCGGAGGGCGGGTCCTGCAGCTTGGGGAACTTGTCCCGCAGCCGGCGCACCGTCTCCATCGTCTCGTCGACCGACAGGGTGGTCTGCGAGAGCCACACGACCTTGTCGGGGTCACGGACCTCGACGTTGGCGACGTCGTCGGGGCCCTCGACGAGGGTGATGTGCTCGGGCGCCTCGCCGGAGGTGCCGACGACCTCCTCGTGCCCCTCGTGGCCGATGAGCAGGATGTCGAAGTCGTCGTCGGCGAAGCGCACGGCCTCGCGGTGCACCTTGGTGACGAGGGGGCAGGTCGCGTCGATCGTCTTGAGGCTGAGGGCCTTGGCCTCCTCGTGGACGATCGGGGCGACGCCGTGGGCGGAGAAGACGACGGTCGCGCCCTCGGGCACCTCGTCGGTCTCCTCGACGAAGATCGCCCCCCTCTTCTCCAGGGTCGTCACGACGTGCTTGTTGTGGACGATCTCCTTGCGCACGTAGACCGGCGGGCCGTAGAGCTCCAGGGCCTTTTCCACCGTGACGACGGCACGGTCGACGCCGGCGCAGTAGCCGCGGGGCGCGGCGAGCAGGACGCGCTTGGCGTCCTGCGGGGCGTCGGTGGCGGCGGTCGGGGTCGCACTCGTGGTCATGCCCTCCATGGTAGGTGAGTGGGCTGAACACGCCCTGACCGCCGCCGGACCGTCCGACGTGGCTGCTTGACTGTGGGCCGTGAGCATCCCCCTTCCCGACAAGGCAGCCGACACCACGGCCGAGCAGCCGTGGCCGGTGCGCCTGCTGAGCATGAAGATCGCCGAGTACGTCGACCGCATGTCGGTGACCTGGGTCGAGGGGCAGGTCGTCCAGCTGACCCGCCGCCCGGGCGCGCGCACCGCGTGGCTGACCCTGCGCGACCCCGACGTCGACATGTCGCTGTCGTGCATGGTCCGGGTCACGGCCCTGGATGCCATGCCGACCCCGCTCGGCGAGGGCGCCCGGGTCGTCGTGCAGGCCAAGCCGAGCTACTGGACCCAGCGTGGGTCGCTGTCGATGGACGTGCGCCAGATCCGCCCGGTCGGCGTGGGCGAGCTGCTCGCCCGCATCGAGTACCTCAAGCAGCACCTGCGCTCCGAGGGGCTCTTCGAGGCCTCGCGCAAGCGGCCGCTGCCCTTCCTCCCGCGACGGGTCGGGCTCGTCTGCGGGCGCGCGAGCGCGGCCGAGCGCGATGTCGTCGAAAATGCCCACCGCCGGTGGCCCGGGCTGCCCTTCGAGATCCGTCAGGTCGCCGTGCAGGGGCCGACGGCCGTGACCGAGGTCAGCGCGGCCATCGCCGAGCTCGACGCCATCGACGAGGTCGACGTCATCATCGTCACCCGCGGCGGCGGGTCGGTCGAGGACCTCCTGCCCTTCAGCAACGAGACGATGGTCCGGGCGGTCGCCGACGCCCGCACCCCCGTCGTCAGTGCCATCGGGCACGACGTCGACACCCCGATCCTCGACCTCGTCGCCGACGTGCGCGCCTCCACGCCCACCGACGCGGCCAAGCTCGTCTGCCCCGACGCCGCCGCCGAGCGTGCCGGGGTGCTCGAGGCGCGCGGTCGTGCCCGGTCCGCGCTCGCCGGGCTCGTCGAGCGCGAACGCCGCGGCCTGGTCCACCTGACGAGCCGTCCCGTGCTCACCGACCGCACCGCCTTCGTGAGGGCGCAGCGCGAGGTGGTCACCTCCCTTCGCCGCCGTGCGCACGGCCGGGTCGAGGCCCGGCTGCACCGCGAGCGCGACCGGGTCTCGCACCTGCGGACGCAGGCGCGGGTCCTCTCGCCCGCCTCCACCCTCGAGCGCGGCTATGCGATCGTCCAACGGCCCGAAGGGGAGGTCGTCGCCTCCCGCACCGACCTCGGGGTCGACGACCTGCTGCGGGTGACGGTCGCCGACGGCGACTTCGCCGTCCGGGTCACCGACTCGTGACCCCGCCCCCACCTAGAGTGGTCGCCATGGCCACCGACCCGCAGCCCGAGCAGGAGCAGCCCGACGTCGCCGACTTGTCCTACGAGGAGGCGCGGCAGGAGCTCATCGAGCTCGTGGCCCGGCTCGAGGGCGGCCAGGCCGGTCTCGAGGAGTCGATGCGCCTGTGGGAGCGGGGCGAGGCCCTGGCCGCGCACTGCGAGGCCTGGCTCGACAAGGCCGAGGCGAGCCTGGGGTCCGAGGGCACGTCCGACGAGGGCTGAGCCTGCCGTGACCGAGCGCCTGCACCGCGTCGCGATGGGGCTGCTCGTCGCCGACGGGCGGGCACATCGAGCCCGGCGAGTCACCGGAGCAGGCCCTGGCCCGCGAGTGCACCGAGGAGATCGGTGTGGCGGTGACCCGGTGGCGCGCGCTCGACCCGTCCGTGGTCCGACTCGGCGAGGACCTGGGGCTGCACACCTTCGTCGTCGACGCCTGGCGCGGCACCCCGGCCGGGGTTTGAGACTCCTGCGACGCCGGGGACGTTATCGGGTCACCCGGACATCATGAGGCGGGTGAGGTGCTGGCGCTCGGGCTCGATCCCGCCTTCGTCACCTTGGCCGGAGTGAGGTGCTCGGCAAACTCCTCGAGCTGCTCCCACGAGCCGGTGCCGGTGACGAGGGTGGTCAGCTCGGTCCGGTCGTCGGGGACGTGGACGAGGCTGCGCTGGACCTTGCCCTCGCGGTCGCGCTGGACCCAGCGGGTGCCGTCGTCGGTCTCGATGCGCCCGATGACCCGGCCCTGGTTGGTCTGGGTGTCGACCCAGTCCTGGCCGGGGTCGACGGCCTGCTGCACCGAGACGTACTGCGCGTCCGGGGTCGTGTAGCCGGCGTTCCACACCATGACATCGCCCTTGGACCGGGCGTAGCGGACACTGGTCGCGACCCAGCCGTCGGGCAGGCCCTCGGCATAGGCGAAGGGCTGACCGGCCTGACCGCCGCGGTACTGGGCGGCGGAGGCGACGTCGACCGACTCCGGCGTCACGCTGTTGGGGCGTGCGGTGACGAGGAAGAGCGCGAGGCCGATCCCGACGATCACGAGCATCGAGCGCATCATGTTGGCGCTCGTGCCCTTGGCGTAGTGGCTCGCTCCCCGGGCCGGGACTCCCTGCTGGGCCGCGAGCTCCGCCGGGGTCGGCTCACGCTCGGGCGCCGACGTCGTGGGGGTCTCGGCCTGGTCGCCGGGGGCAGAACTCATGACGTCCATGGTCGCACGCGCCACAGGCGCGCCCGGACACCTCCCGGCGACCCGGCAGATAGGCTCGGCCCGTCGAGCCGCCCGTCCCGGAGGAGAAGCATGAGCCAGGCCCAGACGTCCGCCCCCAGCGCCGGGGTGATGCACCCCGACCGCAACCTCGCGATGGAGCTGGTGCGGGTCACCGAGGCCGCGGCCCTGGCCGGTGGTCGCTGGGTCGGCCGCGGTGACAAGAACACCGCCGACGGCGCCGCGGTCGACGCGATGCGCTCGATGATCTCCAGCGTGCAGATGAACGGCGTCGTCATCATCGGCGAGGGCGAGAAGGACGAGGCCCCGATGCTCTACAACGGCGAGGAGGTCGGCGACGGCACCGGCCCCTCGTGCGATGTCGCCGTCGACCCCATCGACGGGACGACGCTCACGGCGAAGGGGATGACCAACGCCGTCTCCGTCCTCGCCGTCGCCGACCGGGGCACGATGTACGACCCGAGCGCGGTCTTCTACATGGACAAGCTCGTCACCGGCCCGGAGGCCGCCGATGTCGTCGACATCCGCCTCCCGGTCAAGGAAAACATCAAGCGGATCGCCAAAGCCAAGGGTCAGCAGCCCGAGGACGTCACCGTCGTCATGCTCGACCGTCCGCGCCACGCCGACCTGGCCGACGAGGTCCGCGCCGCCGGCGCGCGCATCCGCTTCATCTCCGACGGCGACGTCGCCGGCGCGATCATGGCCGCCCGTCCCGAGACCGGCATCGACCTGCTCCTCGGCGTGGGCGGCACCCCCGAGGGCATCATCACCGCCTGCGCGATCAAGTGCCTCGGTGGCGTCATCCAGGGGCGCCTCTGGCCGCGCGACGACGAGGAGCGCCAGCACGCGATCGACGCGGGCCACGACCTCGACCAGGTCCTCACGACCGACGACCTCGTGCAGACCGACAACTGCTACTTCGTCGCCACCGGCATCACCGACGGCGAGCTGCTGCGCGGCGTGCGCTACCGCGCCGGGGGCGCCACCACCCACTCGCTCGTCATGCGCAGCAAGTCCGGCACGATCCGCACGGTCGAGGCCCACCACAACCTCACCAAGGTCCAGCGCCTCTCCCCCGAGCTGTCCTCCTGATCCGATGCCTGGCCGCCGCCGCTCCGCACCGCCCGCCCCGACCCTCGTCATGGGCGAGTCCCTCGTCGACGTCGTCGTCGGGGCGGACGGCACGCGCAGCGAGCACGTCGGCGGCAGCCCGCTCAACGTCGCCGTCGGCCTCGCCCGGCTCGACCACCGGGTGACGCTGGCGACCCACTTCGGCCGTGATGCCCACGGCGCCGCGATCGGCGAGCACCTCGCCGAGGCCGGCGTCGACCTCGTGCCCGGCAGCGACCGCGCCGCGGACACCTCGGTCGCGACCGCCACGCTCGACGAGAGCGGCGCCGCGACCTACGACTTCGACATCGACTGGCGCCTGCCCGCGTTGCCGCAGGTGCCGGGCCATGTGCACACCGGGTCGATCGGGGCGCTGCTGCGACCGGGGTGCGTCGACGTGCTCTCGGCGATGTCCGGCGCGGCCCGCACCCACACGGTCTCCTACGACCCCAACTGCCGTCCGGCGCTCTTCCCCGACCCCGAGACCGCTCGCGCCGAGATCGAGCGCCGGGTCGCCGTGAGCGACGTCGTCAAGGCGAGCGACGAGGACCTCGAGTGGCTCCTCGGGCGGCCCCTCGGCCACAACGACATCGCCGAGGTGCTGCGCTCCTGGTGCGACCTCGGCCCCTCCCTCGCGGTGTGCACCCTGGGCGCCGCGGGAGCCCTGGCGATCCTCCCTTCGGGCCGCCGGACCCTGCTGCGCGGCCGGCGCGTCGACGTCGTCGACACCGTGGGTGCCGGCGACTCCTTCATGGCCGGCCTGCTCTCCGGGCTGCTCGACGCGGGTCTGCTGGGCAGCGGCGACGTCAAGGGACGACTGCGCAAGGCGCGGGGCCGGGTCGTCTCCGCCGCGATCGAGCGCGGCATCGAGGCCTCGGCGATCACCGTGACGCGCGCCGGCGCACACCCACCGAGCCGCGCCGACCTCGGGGTCGACGCGGCTCGCTAGCGGTGCTGGATCAGCCGGCGTTGGCCGCCTCGCGGGCACGGGCCCGCTCGAGGCCGCGCTGGCGGTCATCCTCCGACTGACGCGCGATCTCGGCCGCCTTGGCGTCGTCACGGGTGAGGCAGTCACCGGTCTCCGGGTCGAAGACGTGCATCAGCGCGGGGTCGAAGACGAAGCGCCCGTCGTCGCCCTCGCGCACCCGCGAGCGCGGGTCGAGGTTGATGACCATCTGGGTGCGCATGCCCTCACCGTCGAGCTCCTTGTCGAGCTCGTCGAGCTTGTCCTTGACCGGCCCCTCGACGGTGAAGGGCACGTAGGCGTACTGCTCGTTGCCCAGCCACTCCGTCTGGTCGACGGGCGCGTCGAAGCGGATGCCGTCCGCCGGCACGTCACCGAGGTCGGAGTCCTTGATGTGCTCCGGGCGGATGCCGACGATGAGCAGGTCAGCGCTGCCCGCCCGCTCCCGCACGGCCGCGGGCACGGGCACGCGGCAGAAGGGCAGGACGAGCTCGTCGCCCTCGACCGAGGCCGGCAGGAAGTTCATCGGCGGGGTGCCGATGAAGCCGGCGACGAAGAGGTTGACCGGCTGGTCGTAGAGCTCGCGCGGACTGGCGCACTGCTGGAGCACGCCCTTCTTGAGCACCGTGACCCGGTCACCGAGGGTCAGCGCCTCGGTCTGGTCGTGGGTGACGTAGATCGTCGTCGTGCCCATGCGGCGCTGCATCCGGGCGATCTCGGTACGCATCTGCCCGCGCAGCTTGGCGTCGAGGTTGGACAGCGGCTCGTCGAAGAGGAAGGCGTCGGCGTCGCGCACGATCGCCCGCCCCATCGCGACGCGCTGCCGCTGACCTCCGGAGAGGTTGGCCGGCTTGCGCTCGAGGTGGTCGTCGAGCTCGAGCATCGAGCTGGCCATGCGCACCTTCTGGTCGATCTCCTGGTCGCTGTGCTTGCCCTTGGCCAGGCGAAGGGGGAAGGCGATGTTCTCGAAGACGCTCAGGTGCGGGTAGAGGGCGTAGTTCTGGAAGACCATCGACAGGTTGCGGTCCTTGGGCGACAGGTCGTTGACCCGCGAGCCGTCGATGAGGAGCTCACCGCTCGTGATGTCCTCGAGCCCGACGACCATGCGCAGCAGCGTGGACTTACCGCAGCCGGACGGGCCGACGAAGATCATGAACTCGCCGTCCTTGATGTCCAGGCTCACGTCGTTGACCGCGGGGAAGCCGTCGCCGTACTTCTTGACGATGTTCTTGAGGGTGATCTCAGCCATGGGAGGTACTCCAGTTCTGTGAAGGCGGGGGTCAGCCCTTGACGGCGCCCGAGGTCAGGCCGGCGACGATCCGGCGCTGGAAGATCAGCACGAGGACGACGACGGGGATGGTCACGACGACCGAGGCCGCCATGATCGCGCCCGTCGGCTGCTCGAACTGGCTGGCACCGGTGAAGAAGGCGAGCGCGGCCGGGACCGTGCGCGCCTGGTCGGAGGTCAGCGAGATCGCGAAGACGAAGTCGTTCCACGCGGTGAAGAAGGTGATGATCGCCGTGGTGAAGACGCCCGGGGTCGCCAGCGGGATGATCACCTTGCGGAAGGCCTGCCAACTGCTGGCGCCGTCGACCTGCGCGGCCTGCTCCATCTCCCACGGGATCTGCTGGAAGAAGGCCGACATGGTCCAGATCGACAACGGCAGCGTCAGCGCGAGGTAGGGGGTGATCAGACCGGGGATGGTGTCGAAGAGCCCGACGCGGCTCCACACGTCGAACAGCGGCGTGACCATCGCGACCACGGGGAAGAAGCTGACCGCCAGGGCGGTCGTGAGGATCATCTTCTTGCCCTTGAACTCCAGCCGCGAGATCGCGTAGGCGCAGAACATCGCGAGCACGACCGAGATGAAGGTCGCGAGCAGGCAGACGATGAGCGAGTTGCGCAGCGCCGGCATGAAGAGGTCGCTCGCCCCGCCGCTGAAGATCAGCCGGTAGTTGTCGAGGGTGGGGTCCTTGGGCCAGAAGTTGCCCAGGACCGCGGCCTCGGGGTTGGCGAGGTCCTTGGCGCTCTTCAGCGACAGCGACAACATCCACAGCAACGGCAGGACGGTCCAGATCATGATCGGGATCGCGAGCACCGTCCAGATGCCCGTGCCCTTGGCGGACTCCTTGGCCATGTCAGTTCCTCCCCTGCGTCAGGTCGACCTTGAACCCCTTGACGAACAACGCCGCGATGACCAGGACGCACAGGAAGAGGATCACCGACAGCGCCGACCCGAGGCCGATCTCGGTCCGGTCGATGGTCTGTCTGAAGATGAGCCCGGAGAGCGAGTTCGTCCCGTTGGCGCCCCCGGTCATGATGAAGATGTTGTCGAAGATGCGGAAGGCGTCGAGGGTGCGGAAGAGCAGCGCCACCATGATCGCCGGCTTCATGTTCGGCAGGATCACCTTGGTGAGCACCTGCATCCACGAGGCGCCGTCGACCTTGGCGGCCTCCTCCATCGACGTGTCGACCTGAGCCAGACCGGCGAGGAGCAGCAGCGACATGAAGGGGGTCGTCTTCCAGATCTCCGAGAGGCAGATGACGAAGATCGAGGGCCAGAAGCTGCCGAACCAGTCGTAGTTGTCGCTCACCCCGGGGATCCAGCTCGTCCAGCGGTTCACGAAGCCGGTGTCCGTCTGGTACATGAAGAGCCAGGTGAAACCGGAGACGACCGTGATGATCGAGTACGGGATGAGCACCACCGTGCGCAGCGTCCGCCGCGGGAGCACGATCCGGTGCATCACCAGGGCGATGATGAAGCCGAGGACGAGCTCGACGACCACCGTGATCAGGGTGATGAGCACCGTCGCCCACATCGCGCTCCAGAAGACCGAGTCGCTGAAGGAGACGATGTAGTTGTTGAGCCCGACGAACTCGCGGTTGTCCGGGTCGGTGAGCCGGTAGACGAAGAAGCTGTTCCACACCGCCTGGAGGATCGGGTAGGCGGTGACGAGGAGCATGACGACGAAGGCCGGCATCGCCAGCTTCCAGCCGAGCCGCTGCTCGGCCCGGGCCCGGTCGGACAGGCGAGGCTTCTCCCCCTTCGTCCGTGGGGTGGTGTCGGTGGAGGCACTCACAGCAATGCATCTCCGTTCAGGACGTCCTTGAGCAGCTGCGTGGTCTGCTCCGGGGTCTTGTCGGGGGTGACCGAGCCGGGCGGGCTGTACTCGCGCTGGATGCCCGAGGAGACGTCGCCGTAGTACTGCGTGAGCGGCCGCGGACCGCTGGAGTCGAGGGACTGGCGGATGAGCGCCGCCATCGGGAAGTCCTTCTTGATGTCGGCGTCGTCGTAGACCGCCTTGCGGGCGGCCGGATTGCCGGTGCCGAGCATGTAGGCCTTCTGGCTCTCCTGCGAGGTGAGGCACTCGACGGCCTCCCACGCCTGCTCCTGGTTCGACGAGGACTGAGCCACGCCCATCTCGATCCCGCCGAGCGGAGGCTTGGACTCGGTGCCCTCGGTCGTCTGCGGGTAGCGCGTCCACGCGAGGTCCTTGATCCAGTCGACCTCGGCGCCCCTGAGCGCCGCGTAGACGTAGGGCCAGTTGACCATGAAGCCGGCCTGCTCGTTCTGGAACATGTCGAGCGTCGACGTCTCGTCGGTCGAGCCCAGCGCCGGCCCGCCGACGCCGTCGTCGTTGAGCTTCTGGATGATCTCGGCAGCCTTCTTGCCGCCCTCGGACTCGAGACCGAACTTCAGCTCCGGGCCGTCCGCCCCCGGATTTTCGACGATGTGGTCGCCGCCGCCCTCGACGAGGGCGTTGATCCACACCATGTAGCCCTCGTAGCGCGAGGCCTGGACGCCGATGTTGCTGTCGGTCTTCTTCGCAGCGTCGATGACCTGGTCCCAGGTGACCGGCTTGGTCATGTCGAGGCCGGCCTCCTTCGCCACCGACTTGCGATACCAGAGGACCTGGGTGTTGGCCCAGAAGGGGGCCGCGACGAGCTCGTCCTTCCACGTGGCGTTGGTGACCGCCGGGTCGACGACGTCGTCGGTGAAGGTGGAGACCTTGTCCTCGGGGACCGGCGCGAGATAGCCGGCCTCGGCGAACTCGGCGACGAAGACCGGGTCGATCGACATGATGTCGACGCCCTTGTCCTGCGAGGCCAGGCGCCGCAGCAGCTGCTGGCGTTGGTCGCTCGCGCTGTTGGGCAGCAGCTGGATGCTGATGTCGTAGGCGCCGTCGGAGGCGTCGGAGCACTCCTTGGCCAGCTGCGCCTGCCCGCCACCGGCCGGGTCGGAGCCACCGCCGTCGGGGTTGATGTACCAGGTCAGGCGAGCCGAGCCGCCTGACGAACCGTCGTCACCGCAGGCCGCCAGGCCGAGGCTCGCGGCCGTCGCCGCGGCGGCCATGAAGGCGATCCGACGTCGTCGTCGTGTCTCCACGTCGTTCCTTTCGTCCGCGGGGCACGACGTGGGCGAGAGCCCGACGCCGCCTCCCAGACACTGTCTACACCTCCGCTGTGCCCCACGTCACGAATAGGGGGTCACGAATTGGCAGCCTTCCCCGCGGGGCTACTGTGCAAGCACTCCCCGAAAGGACTCCCCCATGAGTGCACCCACCGGCCACGATGCCACCTTCACCGACCTGCTCGAGGCCAACCGCGCCTTCGCCGACGACTTCTCCCTCGGCGGCTTCGACGGCATCGCCCAGGCCGGCGTCGCGATCGTCACCTGCATGGACAGCCGCATCGACCCGCTGGGGATGCTCGGGCTGAAGCCGGGCGACGCCAAGATCTTCCGCAACCCCGGTGGCCGCGTCACCGCCGCAGCCCTCGAGGCCCTCGTCCTCGGTGTGCACCTGCTCAACGTCAAGCGCGTCCTCGTCATCCCGCACACCCGGTGCGCGATGACCAGCTCGACCGAGGTCGAGCTGCGGCAGAAGGTCGGCGAGTCCGCCGGTCAGGACGCGTCGTGGCAGGGCTTCCACGTCGTCACCGACCAGCTGGACTCCCTTCGTCAGGACGTCGCCGCGGTGCGCTCGCACCCGCTCATCGCCGACCGTGCCGCCGTGGGCGGGTTCGTCTACGACGTCGACACCGGCCTGATCAGCCAGCACTACTGAGTCTTCCGCCCGGCGACGACCGGGGTCGGTGACGGGGGTCACAGCCGCAGTGCCACCATGGGCTCATGACCACCGTCACCCACCCCGTCCCGACGTCCGACGCCATCGCCACACCCTGGGCGAGCGAGCAGACGATCACCTGCCGCGACGACCGCGTCGGCCTCCGCGCCATCATCGCGATCGACGACACGACCCTCGGCCCCGGCTTCGGCGGGGTGCGCTACCGCGCCTACCCGTCCACCGAGGCCGCCGCCCGTGAGGCCCAGCGCCTCGCGGCCGCGATGACTCTCAAGCACGCGCTCGCCGAGCTGCCCTACGGCGGGGCGAAGTCCGTCGTCGTGCTCGACGGCGACGCGCCCGCTCCCGGCAGCCCGGAGCGCCGCGCCCTCTTCGCCCGCTTCGGCGAGATGATCGCCCGCACCGCCGGCTCCTACGTGCCCGGCGTCGACATGGGCACCCTCCTCGAGGACATGCAGACCATTCGCGACGACGGCGGTGCACGGGCCTTCTGCGACGAGGTGAGCCCCTCCCCCTTCACCGCCCGTGGTGTCTACGCGGCGATGCGGGCCGCGGCCGTCCACCACCACGGCGAAGGGGGTCTGTCCGGTCTGCGCGTCGTCGTCCAGGGCATCGGCAGCGTCGGCGAGGAGGTCGCCCGGCTCGCCCACGGCGACGGCGCCCGCGTCACGCTGGCCGACATCGACACCGCCCGCGCGCAGGCCCTGGCCACCGAGCTCGGCGGCGACACCGTCCCCACCGAGGCCGCCCCCTTCACCGAGGCGGACGTCTTCGCGCCCTGTGCCGTCGCGCGTGTCGTGACCCGCGACAGCATCGACCGCCTCCCGGCACGGATCATCGCCGGGGCGGCCAACGACACCCTCGACTCCCCCGACTGCGCCGGTGCGCTGCAGGCGGCGGGCATCACCTTCGTCCCCGACTTCGTCGCCAACGCCGGCGGCGTCATTCAGGTCCACGGCGGCGTCGCGGGCTGGTCCCCCGAGGAGACGCTCGCGGCCATCGACCGCATCGGCGAACGGGTCACCGGCCTGCTCGCGGCAGCGGAGGCGGAGGGCATCACGCCCGTCGAGGCGGCCCTGCGGCGCGCCGACGCCGCCCTCGGACGGACGGTGGTCCGATGAGCGCCGAGCAGGCGGTGCGCCGCTACTACGCGCTCGTCGACGCAGGTGACGTGACCGGCGTCGTCGACTGCTTCGCGCCCGACGCCACCTACCACCGTCCCGGCTACGACCCGATGGTCGGGCACGCGGCCCTCACCGACTTCTACGGCGGGGAGCGCGTCATCGCCGACGGGCGGCACGAGCTCGACGAGCTCGTCGTCGACGGCCGGAGGGTCGCGGTCCACGGGCGCTTCGTCGGCACGCTCAAGGACGGCAGTGCCGCGCGGGTCGGCTTCGCCGACTTCTGGGTCCTCGACGACTCCGGGCGGGCCGTCACCCGCCGCAGCTTCTTCGACACCCCCGCCGTCTGACCCGACCGGAGCCCGCACTGCCGTAGGGCAATGCGGCCCACCCGGCCCCGATTGCGCATTGCCGTAGGGCAATGCGGTCTCGGGGGCGGCGTCAGAGTGCCAGGCGCTCCTTGACGACGACGGACAGGCGCTCGGCCGACTCCTGGGCGCGCTCGTGGGTCGCGGCCTCGACCATGACCCGCACGACCGGCTCGGTACCCGACTTGCGCAGCAGGACCCGCCCCTCGTCGGCGAGCGAGGCCTGGACCTCGGTGACCGCGGCCTGCACGCCCTCGTCGCCGTCGACCCGGTGCTTGTCGACACCCTTGACGTTGATGAGCACCTGCGGCATGCGGGTCATCGCGCCGGCCAGCTCAGCCATCGAGCGACCGGTCTCGGCGACCCGCGCGGCGAGCATCAGGCCGGTGAGGACACCGTCACCCGTGGTCGCGTGCTCCTGGAGGATGACGTGGCCGGACTGCTCGCCACCCAGCGAGAAGCCGCCCTTGCGCATCTCCTCGAGGACGTAGCGGTCGCCGACGCCGGCCTGCACGACGGTGATGCCGGCGGACTCCATGGCACGCAGCAGACCGAGGTTGCTCATGACCGTCGCGACGAGGGTGTCCTGGGCGAGCTCGCCGTGCTCCTTGAGCGCGAGCGCGAGGATCGCCATGATCTGGTCGCCGTCGACCTCGCGGCCCTGCCCGTCGACCGCCAGGCAGCGGTCGGCGTCGCCGTCGTGCGCGATGCCGAGGTCGGCGCCGTGCTCCACGACGGCGGCGCGCAGGCCCTCGATGTGCGTCGAGCCGACACCGTCGTTGATGTTGAGCCCGTCGGGGCGGGCGCCGATGACGTGCACCTCGGCACCGGCGAGGCGGAAGGCCTCGGGCGAGACCTGGCTCGCGGCGCCGTGGGCGCAGTCGAGGACGATCGTCAGCCCGTCGAGACGCTGCTCGACCGCGTCGAGCAGGTGGCGCACGTAGCGGGCGCCTGCGTCGTCCATCGGCGTGACCCGCCCGACGTCGATGCCCGTCGGGCGGTCGGGCGTCTCGTCCATGGCCGCCTCGATGGCGTCCTCGACGGCATCGGGGAGCTTGTGGCCCCCCTTCGCGAAGAACTTGATGCCGTTGTCGGGCATGGCGTTGTGCGAGGCCGACAGCATGACGCCGAAGTCGGCGTGCAGCTCGGCGGTGAGGAAGGCGACGGCCGGCGTCGGCACCACACCGGCGTCGAGGACGTCGATGCCGCTGCTGGCGAGCCCGGCGACGACGGCGGCGGAGAGGAACTCGCCCGACGCGCGGGGGTCACGGCCCACGACCGCGACCGGCCGGTGGCCCTGCAGGCCCTCGGGGTCGCGCAGGACGCGCGCGGCGGCCTGGGCGAGAGCGAGGGCGAGGTCTGCGGTGATGACCTCGCCGTTGGCGAGGCCGCGAACACCGTCGGTGCCGAAGAGTCGGGACATGTGCGTGCTGAACCTTCCGTGGGGGGCCCGCCGCATGACACACGAGCGACGGGCTCGTGCGACGATACCCGCTGGTTAGGCTGGGAGACCGTAGGTGCGACGTCGAGAGGCCCTCATGATCGAGTTCACCCCATCAGACGGCCCCACCCTCGGGGTCGAGTGGGAGATCGCCCTCGTCGACGGGGAGACCCTCGACCTCGTGCCGCTTGCCGACTCCGTCGTCGAGCCGCTGGCCGCGGAGGACGGCCTGGCCCCCAAGGTCCACCGCGAGCTGCTCACCAACACCGTCGAGCTCGTCACGGGCATCTGCCGGGACGTCCCCGAGGTCGTCGCCGACCTCTCCGACAGCCTGTCGAGGCTGCGCGGGGTCACCGACGGCCTCGGGCTGGAGCTCATCAGCGCCGGCACCCACCCCTTCGCCAGGTGGGAGTCGCAGCAGGTGAGCGAGGGGGAGCGCTACGCGACGCTCATCGACCGCACCCGGTGGTGGGGGCGGCAGATGGTCATCTACGGCGTGCACACCCACGTGGGCGTCACGCACCGCGACAAGGTCCTGCCCCTGCTCGGGGGGATGCTCAGCTATGCGCCGCACCTCCAGGCCCTCGCGGCCTCGTCACCGTGGTGGGGCGGGGTCCCGACCGACTACGCGAGCAACCGCGCCCTGCTCTTCCAGCAGCTGCCGACCGCCGGGCTGCCCTTCCAGTTCGAGACGTGGGCCGAGTACGAGCGCTACGTCGACGACCTGCTCGTCACCGGCGTCATCGACGGGCTCAAGGAGGTGCGCTGGGACCTGCGTCCGGCGCCGCACCTGGGCACCCTCGAGGTGCGGGTGTGCGACGGCGTGCCGACGCTGCACGAGATCGCGGCGCTGACCGCCCTCACCCAGTGCCTCCTCGTGCACCTCGACGACCGGCTCACCGACGGCGGCACGATCCCGACGCTGCCGCCGTGGCACGTGCAGGAAAACAAGTGGCGCACCGCGCGCTACGGCATGGACGCCATCATCATCCTCGACTCGCGCAACCGCGAGCGCCTCGTCACCGATGAGCTGCACGACCTGCTCGAGCGCCTCACCCCGATCGCCCGCCGCCTCGGCTGCGAGCGCGAGCTGGCCTGCGTGGAGGACATCATCCGGGCCGGCGCGAGCTACCAGCGACAGCTGGCCACCGCCGACGCCCACGGTGGCGACCTCGTCGAGGTCACCCGGTCGCTCGTCGCCGAGATGCGGTCCGGGCGCCCGCTGACGGTCTAGCGGGGCACGACCCTTCGAGGCTCCTTCGTCGCACCTCAGGACAACGCGAAGGGCGGCGCCCACCGTGAGGTGAACACCGCCCTTCGTGGTCTCGAAGACCAGCGTCGATCCGTGGATCAGCGCTTGCTGTACTGCGGCGCCTTGCGGGCCTTCTTGAGACCGGCCTTCTTGCGCTCCGGGACGCGGGCGTCACGGGTGAGGTAGCCGGCCTTCTTCAGGGTGGCGCGGTTGAGCTCGGGGTCGACGCCGTTGAGCGAGCGGGCGACGCCGAGGCGGACGGCACCGGCCTGGCCGGAGGGGCCACCGCCGTGGACGCGCACGAGCACGTCGTAGGCGCCGTCGAGCTCGAGCGCGACGAGCGGCTCGTTGACGATCTGCTGGTGGACCTTGTTGGGGAAGTAGTCCTCGAGCGCACGCCCGTTGACCTTCCACTCGCCGGTGCCCGGGACGATCCGGACGCGGGCGATGGCCTGCTTGCGGCGGCCGGTCGCGGAGCCGGGAGCGGACGCGGAGGGGCGGCGCACGGGCTCGTCGGTGCCGACGGGGCCCTCGGACTCGGAGGTGTAGGAGCTCAGCTCGGGCTCGTCGCCCTCGAGCACCTCGATGTTGTCGGTGGTGTCAGCCACAGTGATTCCTCAGTTCCTTGTCGGCGGCGCTTACTGCGCGACCTGGGAGATCGTGTAGGGGGTGGGCTGCTGAGCGGCGTGCGGGTGCTCGGCACCGGCGTAGACCTTGAGCTTGCTCAGCTGCTGGCGGCCGAGGCTGTTGCGGGGCAGCATGCCGCGCACGGCCTTCTCGACGGCGCGCGTCGGGTGCTTCTCCAGCATCTCGGTGTAGTTCATCGAGGACAGACCGCCCGGGTGACCCGAGTGACGGTAGGCGCGCTTCTGCTCGGCCTTGGCGCCGGTCAGCGCGATCTTGTCGGCGTTGATGATGATGACGAAGTCGCCGGTGTCCACGTGGGGGGCGAAGGTCGTCTTGTGCTTGCCGCGCAGCAGGGTCGCGGCCTGGCTCGCGAGGCGGCCGAGCACGACGTCCGTGGCGTCGATGATGTGCCACTGACGGGTGATCTCACCGCCCTTGGGGGTGTACGTGCGCATGTCAATGCCTTCTGCTCGTCGTTCGCTTGCCCCTGCGGGGGCGAAGGGGAGGCGCCGCACGTCGCGAGGACGGGGCGCCGCTGGGTTCAATTCTACGGACCGCCCACCTCCCGCCGAAATCCGCACAACCGCCCCAAAACCCTTGGTAGGCCGGGCATCTCGCACGATCTCGGGGCGTCCACGACGGCCACCCAGCGGCGATTGCACAAAACTTGTGCAATCGTGGAGGGGTGACGGACTCCCCTTCGACCGCGCCCTGGCGACTGCTCGCCCACCCGCTGCGCTCGCGCATCCTGGCCCACCTGCGGCTGCACGGTGGGGCCACCGCCGCCGAGCTCGCCCGCGCGCTGGGCACCAACACCGGCGCCACGAGCTACCACGCCCGGGTGCTCGCCGACGCGGGGCTGCTCGAGGACACCGGCCTGGGCGACGGCCGCTCCCGCGTGTGGGCCGCGGCCGAGGAGGACGAGGAGCCCGCCATCGACACCTCCGTCGCCGTGAGCACGATCGACGACGCCGACGACCTCGCCGACGCCCTGTGGCTCGCCCACGACCTCGTCGACCACCACGCCCAGCGGATGCACGGCTGGGTCGACGCCCAGGTGTCGTGGCCCCTGGTCTGGCAGGAGGAGTGCGGGCTCGACGACCGCGAGGTCCTCGTCGACGAGACCCAGCTGGCCGCGCTGCGGGCCGAGCTCGGCGCGGTGCTCGAGCGCTACCGACGACGCGGCGCCGGCACCCCGGGCGCGCGCCGGGTCTCCGCGGTCGTCGCCCTCACCCCCCTGCCCCGCTGACCCGACATAGGCTGACGCGCGTGAGCGAGGGCACCGAGGGCGAACGGCACTGGCTATGGGGCGTGCTGCTGCGCATCACGATCGCCTTCGCGGTCCTGGCGCTCGTCACCCACACGCTCGTGCGGCCCTTCGTCATCCCGAGCGGGTCCATGGAGCCGACCCTCATGACCGGCGACCGCGTCTTCGCCCAGGTCGTCGGTGTCGACGGCGACGACCTCGAGCGCGGTGACGTCGTCGTCTTCGGCCACGGCGAGACCTGGGACGCTGCCCGCATCGACGAGACCCACCCGGTCAAGGACGTCCTGCGCTACGCGGGCGACCTCCTCGGCGCCGGCCCCAGCCACACGGCCCACACGGTCAAGCGGGTCATCGGTCTGCCCGGGGAGACGGTCACCTGCTGTGACGACGAGGGGCGCGTCCTCGTCGACGGCAAGCCGATCGCGGAGCCGTACGTCAAGAACGATCTGGCCTTCGGCGGATGCGACGAGCGCGTGTCCCAGCGCTGCTTCCCCGAGATCACCGTCCCCGACGGCTCCTACCTCGTCCTCGGCGACAACCGGGCCAACAGCTCCGACTCTGTCGCCGGCTGCCGCGGGCAGGTCGAGGGCGACTGCGCCACAGCGCGGTTCGTGCGCGCCGACCAGGTCGTCGGCACCCTCGGCTGGCGCTGGTGGCCGCTGCCACCGGGTGGGGCCGAGCGCAGCTGATCAGTCCTCGCGGCGAGCCCGCGCCTCGACGGCCCGGGCCGCGAGGGCGTCGTCCTCGGGGTACTCGACCTCGGCGAGGCACAGTCCGTGGGCGGGCATGACCTTGACCCTCGGGTCGCGGGACAGGCCCGTGAGCACCTCGACGGGGAAGTCGACCCCGCGCCGCCCCTCCCCCACGGGCACGAGCGCACCGATGAGCGCGCGCACCATCGAGTGGCAGAAGGCATCGGCCCGCACGGTTGCCTCGAGCAGCCCGTCGTCGCGGCGCTCCCAGTCGTAGCGCAGCAGGGTGCGCGTCGTGCTGGCACCCTCGCGCTTCTTGCAGAAGGCCGCGAAGTTGCGCAGGCCGAGCAGCCGGGCCGTCGCGGCATTCATCGCGTCGACGTCCAGGGGCGAGCGCAACGCCACGACCTCACGACGACGAAGGGGGTCCAGCCGCGTCGGGTCGTCGCAGACCAGGTAGCGGTAGCGCCGGCTCAGCGCGGAGAAACGCGCGTCGAAGCCCTCGGGTGCCCGCGCCACCCGGTGGACGACGACGTCGGGCGGCAGCACACCGCGCAGCCGGGTCGCGAGGGCCTCCTCGGGTGCGCGGTCGGAGTGGCCCACGGCGCGCTCCAACTCCTCTGGCTCGAGGTCGACGTGGACGACCTGCCCGGCGGCGTGGACCCCTGCATCGGTCCGCCCGGCGACGGTCAGCCGCGCCGGCTCGTTCAGTCGCAGCACCGTCGTCACCGCGGCCGCGAGCTCTCCCTCGACCGTCCGCAGCCCCGGCTGCGCCGCCCACCCGTGGAAGTCGGTGCCGTCGTAGGCGAGGTCGAGACGCAGCCGCATGCGGGTCAGCGTAGGCGAGGCACGACGAAGGCGATGTCCTGAGGCGTGAGGCCGCCCGCGGCCGAGCACACGAAGGGGCGCCGCCCACCCGGTGGGGTGAGCGGCGCCCTTCGTGCTGCGGGGGTCGAGCGGGGCCTCAGGCCTCGTCGGACTCCTGCTGCTTGGCCTCGCCACCGGCGGGGGCCGCGGTCTCGTCGGCCGCGGTCTCGTCGGCCGCGGTCTCGTCGGCGGTGGTCTCCTCGACCGTGGTCTCCTCGGCCGGGGCCTGCTCGGCCTCGTCCTTGGCGGAGCGCTTGGTGGCGGCCTCGGCCTCGGCGACGACGGCGCGCTTCGGCTTGGCGTCGACGGGCTCGCGGACGAGCTCGATGACGCACATCGGGGCGTTGTCACCCTTGCGCGGGGCGATCTTGGTGATGCGCGTGTAGCCGCCCTGGCGCTCGGCCATGTCGGGAGCGATCTCGACGAAGAGACGGTGGACGACGCTCTTGTCCTGGACGGTCGTCATGACCTTGCGGCGCGCGTGCAGGTCGCCGCGCTTGGCGAAGGTGATGAGGCGCTCGGCCAGGGGGCGCAGACGCTTGGCCTTGGCCTGCGTCGTCGTGATCTGGTCGTGCTCGAAGAGCGCGGTGGCGAGGTTCGCGAGGATGAGCCGCTCGTGAGCCGGGCCGCCACCGATACGGGGACCCTTGGTGGGGGTGGGCATGGTGTTCTCCTTGGAGGTTCTGACCTACCGCGTCGGCGGTGAGGTCGGGAAGCGGTGGGTCAGAGCTGCTCGTCCTCGGCGAACGAGGCGTCCTCGTCGCCGGACTCGTCGTAGTCGTCCTCGCCGTAGCCGGGGATGGCCGTCGGGTCGAAGCCGGGAGGGCTGTCCTTGAGGGCCAGGCCCATCTCGTGCAGCTTGGCCTTGACCTCGTCGATCGACTTCGCACCGAAGTTGCGGATGTCGAGCAGGTCGGCCTCGCTGCGACCCACGAGCTCACCCACGCTGTGGATGCCCTCGCGCTTGAGGCAGTTGTACGAGCGGACGGTGAGGTCCAGGTCCTCGATCGGCAGGGCCAGGTCGGCGGCGATCGCGGCGTCGGTCGGCGAGGGGCCCATGTCGATGCCCTCGGCCTCGACGTTGAGCTCACGGGCCAGGCCGAAGAGCTCGACGAGGGTCTTGCCGGCGGAGGCCAGCGCGTCCCGGGGGGCGATCGAGTTCTTGGTCTCGACGTCGACGACGAGCTTGTCGAAGTCGGTGCGCTGCTCGACACGGGTCGCCTCGACCTTGTAGGTCACGGCGAGGACCGGCGAGTAGATGGAGTCGACCGGGATGCGGCCGATCTCCTGGTCACCGGTCTTGTTCTGCTGCGCCGAGACGTAGCCGCGGCCGCGCTCGACGGTCAGCTCCATCTCGATGGAGCCCTTGTCGTTGAGCGTGGCGATGTGCAGGTCGGGGTTGTGGACCTCGACACCGGCCGGGGGGTTGATGTCGGCGGCGGTGACCGCGCCGGCACCCGACTTGCGCAGGTACATCACGACCGGCTCGTCGTTCTCGCTGGAGACGACGAGGGACTTGATGTTGAGGATGATCTCGGTGACGTCCTCCTTGACCCCGGGGATCGTGGAGAACTCGTGGAGCACGCCGTCGATCCGGATCGAGGTGAGGGAGGCACCCGGGATGCTCGAGAGCAGGGTGCGACGCAGCGAGTTGCCGATCGTGTAGCCGAAGCCGGGCTCGAGGGGCTCGATGACGAACCGCGAGCGGTTGTCGGCGATGACCTCTTCGCTGAGGTTGGGGCGCTGTGCGATGAGCACGTCTGTTTCCTTCCCACGGGCGACCGCTATATGACGCCTCGTGAAGGTGCCGGTCTGGTGGCCGGCGGTTGGTGCGCCTCTGTCCGTGCACCAACCGTGAGGCTCCTGCCCCCTTCGCACGAGGCGAAGGGAGCAGGAGCGACGGTGATCAGTTCTTCGAGTAGAGCTCGACGATCAGCTGCTCGGTGAGCTGGGTGTCGATCTGCTCGCGGGTCGGCAGCTGGTGCACGAGGATCTTCAGGCTGCCGGGGACGACGTGGAGCCACGCCGGGACCGGACGCTCGCCGAAGGTCTCACGCGCGAGCTGGAAGGGGAAGGCCTCCACCGACTGCTTGCGGATCGTGATGATGTCGTACTGCTCGACGCGCTGGCTCGGGACGTCGGTGCGGACACCGTTGACCTCGAAGTGGCCGTGCGTGACGAGCTGGCGGGCCTGACGACGCGTGCGGGCCAGGCCCGCGCGGTAGATGACGTTGTCGAGGCGCGACTCGAGGATGGCCAGCAGGTTGTGACCGGTCTGGCCGGGGCGGTTGGCCGCCTCCTTGTAGTACCGGACGAACTGCTTCTCCATGACGCCGTAGGTGAAGCGGGCGCGCTGCTTCTCCTGCAGCTGGGTGAGGTACTCCTTCTCCTGGATCCGCCGACGGCCGTGCTGGCCCGGGGGGAAGGGACGGAGCTCGAAGTTCTTGTCGCCGCCGACGAGGTCGAGCTTGAGTCGACGCGACTTCTTGGTGATGGGGCCGGTGTAACGAGCCATGTCTTATCTGTCTCCCGTATCTCTGCTGCTCAGACGCGACGGCGCTTGGGCGGGCGGACACCGTTGTGCGGGCTGGGCGTGACGTCCTGGATCGCGCCGACCTCGAGGCCGGCGGCGGTCAGGGAGCGGATCGCGGTCTCGCGACCGGAGCCCGGGCCCTTGACGAAGACGTCGACCTTCTTCATGCCGTGCTCCATGGCGCGGCGTGCAGCGGCCTCGGCAGCCATCTGGGCGGCGTACGGGGTGGACTTGCGCGAGCCCTTGAAGCCGACCTGGCCGGCGGAGGCCCACGAGATCACGGCACCGGTGGGGTCGGTGATCGAGATGATCGTGTTGTTGAACGTGCTCTTGATGTGGGCCTGGCCCACGGCCACGTTCTTCTTGACCTTGCGGCGCACCTTGGCGCCGGAGCGGGTCTTGGGGGGCATGTTTCTCCTACGAAGTTCTTCGGTGTGTGGTGATCACCGCGCGGCCGGAGCCGGCAACGGTGAGCCGTGGTGTGTCAGGCCTTCTTCTTGCCTGCGACGGTGCGCTTCGGGCCCTTGCGGGTCCGGGCGTTGGTCTTGGTGCGCTGACCGCGGACCGGGAGACCGCGGCGGTGCCGCAGGCCCTCGTAGGTGCCGATCTCGACCTTGCGGCGGATGTCGGCGGCCACCTCGCGGCGGAGGTCACCCTCGAGCTGAACGTTGGCCTCGAGGTAGTCGCGGAGGGCGACGAGCTGGTCGTCGTTGAGGTCCTTCACGCGGGTGCTCGGGTCGACGCCGGTCTCGGCGAGGGCCTTGCTTGCGGTCGTGCGTCCCACACCGAAGATGTAGGTCAGGGCGACCTCGGCGCGCTTCTCGCGCGGCAGGTCGACTCCAACAAGTCGTGCCATGTGCTGGCTTCCTTCTCGTGATTCGGAGGTCTGGTGCACCACCGATCCGGCGGTGGGTCCCGCCGATCTGGGCGGGCCGCTCGGTCCCCGGCCTCCGAGCCGGGGGTGACGTCCTGCTCCGCGAAGGGGGCAGGGGCCGGGTGGTGCGTGCTTCTTGACGTTGGCGTTGCTCGAGGATCTGTGGCGATGAGCCAAGGTCCCCGCCGTGCGGGCCGTGGTGGCCGCGATCAGCCCTGGCGCTGCTTGTGGCGCAGGTTGTCGCAGATCACCATGACCCGACCGTTGCGGCGGATCACCTTGCACTTGTCGCAGATCTTCTTGACGCTCGGCTGAACCTTCATTGCCGTCTCGCATCTTTCATCGATCTGTCCCGACCCACAGTGAGGTGGACCGGGTCGTGCGGGAGTTGCGTCCCTCGTCGGTCGCCGGGTCGACGACCGCCTCGGTCAGCGGTAACGGAAGACGATCCGGCCGCGGGTCAGGTCGTACGGGCTGAGCTCGACGACAACCTTGTCCTCGGGGAGGATTCGGATGTAGTGCTGCCGCATCTTGCCCGAGATGTGGGCGAGAACCTTGTGACCGTTGGTCAGCTCGACCCGGAACATTGCGTTCGGGAGCGCTTCGACGATCGTGCCCTCGACCTCGATGACACCGTCCTTCTTGGCCATACCCTCTCAATCCGTTGGTGGTCGCCTCCTGGATGGAGGCCACCGGGTCCGGCACGCGCGCGATGGCCTCCTCGACGAGCGAGGAGGCATGACACACGTAGCCGACGATCAAGAATAGTGGACGAAGACGCCGGGGACGAAATCCACCCCTGAGCGCCCCGGTTTGCCAGACTCGGGGGTCCGGATGCTGACCCCCTTCGAAAGGATCACACCGTGGACGCACTGGCTCGCAAACTGGGACTGCGCACCCACCCCACCATCTTCTTCGTCTCGGCGGGCCTCATGGTCCTCTTCCTGCTCGTGCTGCTGGTCTTCCCCACCCAGATGAACTCGGTCTTCGGCCGTGGCCGGGAGTGGATCGTCACCAACCTGGGCTGGTACTTCATCTTCGGCGTGACCGCGTGGGTGATCATGCTCCTCGCCGTGGCCTTCAGCCCCTACGGTCAGGTCCAGCTGGGCCGCAAGGAGACACCCCCCGAGTACAGCTTCGCCTCGTGGTTCGCCATGCTCTTCGCCGGCGGCATCGGCACCATCCTGATGTTCTGGGGCGTCGCCGAGCCGATCTCGCACTTCAGCGAGCCGCCTCGGTCCGGGGTCGAGCCCTACACGGTCGAGGCGGCCCAGGACGGCATGAACTTCGCGCTGTACCACCTGAGCCTGCACACGTGGGCGATCTTCTGCCTGCCGGGTCTGGCCTTCGCCTACTTCATCCACCGCTACGAGCTGCCCGTGCGGGTCAGCTCGGTCTTCTACCCGCTGCTCAAGGAGCGCATCTACGGCCCGATCGGTCGCGCCATCGACATCCTGGCGATCCTCGGCACCCTCTTCGGCGTGGCCGTGTCCATCGGCCTGGGCACCTCGCAGATCGGCGCCGGCCTGAGCGAGCTCTTCGGTTGGACCAACGACACCACCCTGCAGGTGCTCATCATCATCGTTCTGACGACCGTCGCCACCACCTCCATCGTGCGCGGCCTCGACAAGGGGGTGAAGCTGCTGTCGAACATCAACATCGGCATGGCGATCGGCCTCATGCTCTTCGTCCTGCTCACCGGCGGGATGACCCTCTTCCTCATCCGCGAGATGTTCGAGACCACCGGAAACTTCGTCGCCGCGCTGCCCGAGCTCATGCTGTGGAACGACGCCCTCGCCGACGTCACCAAGGACGACGGCTGGGGTTGGCAGGGCGGGTGGACCGTCTTCTACTGGGCGTGGACGGTGAGCTGGGCCCCCTTCATGGGGATCTTCCTCGCGCGCATCTCCAAGGGCCGCACCGTCCGCGAGTTCGTGCTCGGTGTCCTCTTCGCCCCGACGCTGTTCACGATCATCTGGTTCGTCACCTTCGGCTGGTCGGCCCTGCGCCTCGACGGGATGGACGGGCAGGAGGGGCCGATCTCAGCGGCCGTCGCCGAGTCGGTCCCACTGTCGATGTTCGCCTTCTTCGACAACTACCCGGCGACGACCATCGTGAAGGGCCTGGCGGTCCTCATCGTGGCGATCTTCTTCGCGACGAGCTCGGACTCGGCCTCGCTCGTCGTCGACATGCTGTGTACCGGCGACGGGGACGCGGGGCCGACCCGGCAGCGGGTCTTCTGGGGGGTCAGCGAGGGGGTGCTCGCCGCCCTGCTCATCGTCCTGGCGGGCGACGACGGGCTCACCGCACTCCAGCAGGTGATCACCGTCGTCGGGCTACCGATGTTCACCCTGATGTTCGTGGCGGGGATCAGCTTCGTCATCGCCCTGCGCAAGGAAAATCTGCAGTTCGTCACCAAGGTCGAGGGCGTCCCACCGGAGGCGGTCTCCGCCGGCCGGCAGGCCAGGGACCGTGGCGAGATCACCGGCGAGCTGCCGGTCGTCGAGGAGGAACCCGAGCCCTCCCCGCACACCTGAGCGCGCCCCTCCCGATCGGGCCGCGCACCCCGCGTGGTGCGCGGCCCGGCCACGTAGGCTGCGGCCATGACCGGCCTGACCATCGCACTCGTCGGCGCGCCGGACTGGCCGGACGCCCCCTTCGTCGCCCGGGCGGTGGCCGCACTGGCCCCCGACGCGAGCGTACGGTGGCTGCCCGCAGGGGCCGCCCTGACACCCGACGTCGACGGCGTCTGGCTCCTCGCGCCGCCGGCGCAGGCACCGGCGACGACCCACGACACGACGACCGGCTGGGCCCTGCAGCTCGGCGTTCCGGTCCTCGGCCCCCTTCGCCCGGACGAAGGGGGGAGCCTCACCCCCTCCCCCGGCAGCCGCCTGGCGGCCATCGGCGGCGAGGCTCCGGTCGACCTGCCGACGCACACCGGCTCCGCCCGTCCCGGGCGCGACTACGTCGCCGCCCCGGGGACGATCTGGTTCGCGCAGGCCCACCGGGGCGCCGAGCCCGCCGTCGTCACCGCGGGGGGATCCCCCTTCGCCACGCTCACCGACTTCCCCGCCGCGACCGCCGACGGGGTCCACCCGCTGGCCCTCGACCTCGTCGCGGCGGCCCGCCAGCGCGCCGCCAGCCGCCACGCCCCCGCGGTCGCGCCGACCACCGGCTCCTCGCTCACGCCGCTGCCCGACGACGAGCCGCGCAGCTACGTGCACCAGATGCGCACGGCCGGCTACCGCTGGTGGCGCCCCTTCCTCGCGCTGGGGGCGGGCATCGCCACGTGGTTCGTCCTCGCGATGGCCCTGAGCATCGCGTGGTTCGTCCTCGACCCCTCGCTGCTCGAGAGCGGCGGCAGCACCGCCGACATCGACCCCGCCGACCCGGTGACGATGCTCATCAGCAACCTCACCCTCGCCGCGCTCATCCCCGCAACGCTCGTCGCGACCCGGGTCGGCCACTGGCGGCCGATGGGCCGGCTGTGGTCGGTCGCCGGGCGCATCCGCTGGCGCTGGCTGACCATCGCCTCGGCCGTCACCCTCGTCGTGTGGGGCGGCTACCTCGCCGCGGCCTGGGTGCTCTCCGGCGAGCAGCCCACCGAGCGGCCCGCCCACTGGCCCTGGCTGCTCGTCATCACCCTGCTCACCACGCCGCTGCAGTCGGCCGGCGAGGAGGTCGCCTTCCGCGGCGGGATCCTCCAGGGCGTCGGCGCATGGATCAAGCGGCCGGTCGTCGCCCTCGTCGTCGGCACCGTGCTGTCCGCGGCGACCTTCGCCCTGGCGCACACCTCGCTCGACCCGTGGGTGCTGCTCGACCTCGGCGGCATGGCGGTCGCCTGCTGCTACCTCACGTGGCGCACGGGCGGCCTCGAGGCCGCCATCGTGCTGCACGTCGTCAACAACCTCGTGATCATCCTCGGCCTGACGATGCTCGGCGGCCTGTCCGACGCCTACGTCACCGAGGAGACGACGAGCACCGCCGCCTCGGGTGGCCTCGGGGTCGCGGCGACCTTCGTCATGACGGCGATCCTGCTGTGGCTGGCGCGACGGGCCGGCGTGGCCCCCAAGGGCTTCGGCCGCCCGGCCCTCTCCCCCGACCCCCGGTAGACCGCATTTCTAAAGGTCGTGCGACCGGGGTTCGCATTTCCTTAAGGTCGTGCGACCCGGGGCCGCATTCCTCAAGGTCGTGCGGCCAGGTCGCTCGAGAAGGCCGCGATGATGCGGGCGGCACCGTCGACGGCGCTCACCTCACCGGTGCGCACGCCGGGGGTGATCTCGGCGAGCAGCTCGCGCACCTGCGGCGAGCGCCGCACGGCATCCCGCAGCTCGGCGTCGACCATCGCCCACATCCACTCACGCTGCTGCTCGGCCCGGCGGGCGTGCAGCGAGCCCTGCTCCTCGAGCCACTCGCGGTGCTCGAGCACCGCAGCCCACACGTCGTCGAGACCGTCGCCGGTCTGCGCGCTGCAGGTGAGCACGGGAGGGCGACGGGCGTCGGGGTCGGAGTTCATCAGGCGCATCGCGCCGGAGAGCTCCCGGGCGGCGACCCGCGCGTCGCCGGCGTGCTCACCGTCGGCCTTGTTGACCGCGATGACGTCGGCCATCTCGAGGATGCCGCGCTTGATGCCCTGCAGCTGGTCACCGCCGCGGGCGAGCGCGAGCAGGAGGAAGGTGTCGACCATCTCGGCGACCGCGACCTCGGACTGACCGACGCCCACGGTCTCGACGAGCACGACGTCGAAGCCCGCGGCCTCGAGCACGAGCATCCCCTCACGGGTGGCGCGGGCGACCCCACCGAGGTGCGCGCCCGACGGCGACGGCCGCACGAAGGCATCCTCGCTCGCCGTCAGCTGCGCCATCCGGGTGCGGTCACCGAGGACCGACCCGCCGGTGCGGGAGCTGCTCGGGTCGACGGCGACGACGGCGACCCGGTGACCGCGCTCGATGAGCCGGGTGCCGAGCGCGTCGATGAAGGTCGACTTGCCGGCCCCCGGGATGCCCGAGATGCCCACGCGCATGCCCTGCCCGGTGTCGGGCGCGATGAGCGCGAGCAGCTCGCGAGCCCGCTCCCGGTGGTCCGGGCGCGAGGACTCCACGAGCGTGATCGCCCGGGCGATGTGGGCGCGCGAGCGCTCCCGCACCCCCCGGGCGAGGTCGGCGACCGACTCAGGCATCGGTGCCGGCGGCCCGCTCCCGCAGGCGGTCGACGAGACGGCCGGCCGCCTCGGCGATGACCGTGCCCGGCGGGTAGATGTCGTCGGCACCGGCGGCACGCAGCTCGTCGAAGTCCTGATCGGGGATGACGCCACCCACGACGATCATCAGGTCCTCGCGGCCGAGGGCGTCGAGCTCCTGGCGCAGCGCCGGCACGAGGGTCAGGTGACCCGCGGCCAGCGACGACACCCCGACGACGTGCACGTCGCCCTCGACGGCCTGACGGGCCACCTCGCCGGGGGTCTGGAAGAGCGGGCCCACGTCGACGTCGAAGCCGAGGTCGGCGAAGGCGGTCGCGATGACCTTCTGGCCGCGGTCGTGGCCGTCCTGGCCCATCTTGGCGACGAGGATGCGGGGGCGGCGCCCCTCGGCCTGCTCGAAGTCGTCGACCTTGGCCAGGACCTCGTCCACGGCGCCACCCTTGCCAGCCTCGTCCCGGTACACACCCGAGATCGTACGGATCTGCGCGGTGTAGCGGCCGTAGACCTCCTCGAGCGCGGACGAGATCTCGCCGACGGTCGCCTTGGCCCGGGCCGCGTCGATCGCGAGCGCGAGCAGGTTGGTCTCCATGGTGCCGCCGTCGGCCCGGGCCGCCTCGGTGAGGGCTGCGAGGGCGGCGCGGGTCTCCCCTTCGTCACGCTCGGCACGCAGCCGCTCGAGCTTGGCGATCTGCGAGGCGCGGACCGCGGCGTTGTCGACCTTGAGGATCTCGATGGCCTCGTCGGCGGTGCTCTCGGTGACCGGGTAGGTGTTGACGCCGATGACCGGCTGCTGGCCGGAGTCGATGCGCGCCTGGGTGCGGGCGGCCGCCTCCTCGATGCGCATCTTGGGGATGCCGGCCTCGATGGCCTTGGCCATGCCGCCGGCGGCCTCGACCTCCTCGATGTGGGCCCAGGCCCGCTGCGCGAGGTCGTGCGTCAGGCGCTCGACGTAGGCGCTGCCGCCCCACGGGTCGATGACGCGCGTCGTGCCCGACTCCTGCTGGAGGACCAGCTGGGTGTTGCGGGCGATGCGCGCGGAGAAGTCCGTCGGCAGCGCGATCGCCTCGTCGAGCGCGTTGGTGTGCAGGCTCTGCGTGTGGCCTTGGGTGGAGGCCATCGCCTCGACGCAGGTGCGCACGACGTTGTTGTGGACGTCCTGGGCAGTGAGGCTCCAGCCGGAGGTCTGCGAGTGGGTGCGCAGCGACAGCGACTTGGCATTGCCCGGCTCGAAGTTCTCCTTGACCAGGCGCGCCCACAGCAGGCGGGCCGCGCGCAGCTTGGCCACCTCCATGTAGAAGTTCATGCCGATGGCCCAGAAGAAGGACAGCCGGGGCGCGAAGGCGTCGACGTCCATGCCCGCGGCCTTGCCCGCCCGGATGTACTCGATGCCGTCGGCGAGCGTGTAGCCGAGCTCGAGGTCCTGCGTCGCCCCGGCCTCCTGCATGTGGTAGCCGGAGATCGAGATCGAGTTGAAGCGCGGCATCCGCTGGCTGGTGAAGGCGAAGATGTCGGAGATGATCCGCATCGAGGGAGCCGGCGGGTAGATGTAGGTGTTGCGGACCATGAACTCCTTGAGGATGTCATTTTGGATGGTGCCGCTCAGCTGCTCCGGGCTCACCCCCTGCTCCTCGGCCGCGACGACGTAGAGCGCGAGGACCGGCAGGACCGCGCCGTTCATCGTCATCGACACGCTCATCCGGTCCAGCGGGATCCCGTCGAAGAGGGTGCGCATGTCGTAGATCGAGTCGATGGCGACACCGGCCATGCCGACGTCGCCGGACACGCGCGGGTGGTCGCTGTCGTAGCCGCGGTGGGTGGCCAGGTCGAAGGCGACCGACAGGCCCTTCTGCCCGGCCGCGAGGTTGCGCCGGTAGAAGGCATTGGACTCCTCGGCGGTCGAGAAGCCGGCGTACTGCCGGATCGTCCACGGCTGGTTGACGTACATCGTCGGGTAGGGCCCGCGGAGGAAGGGGGCCGCGCCGGGGGCGGTCTCGAGGAAGTCGAGGTCGGCGGTGTCGGCCTCGGTGTAGACCGGGGCGACCTCGATCTTTTCCGGGGTCTCCCAGCCGTCGGCCGCACCGGGGGTGGCGTCGAGAGCCTGCTGCCAGCGCTCGGCGGCGTCGGCGGACGGGGCTCCGTCGCCGAGGTCGACGGTGTCGAAGCTGGGGATCTGCGCGCTCATGCGTCTGCTCCTGCCTGCGGGGCGCTCGGGGCGCCGAGGAGATCAAGAAGTTCTGCGAGGAAGTCCACGATATTGATGCCGTCGCGGACCTCGCCGTCGACGGTGGTGTCGCCGAGCTCGGCGGCCTTGCCGGCGACGAGGACCCGGCCGACGCCGGCGGAGCGAAGGGAGGCCACGCTCGCCTCGGCGTGGGCCGAGTAGCCCGCGGCGGACGAGGCGATGATCGCGGCGGGCGAACCCTGGGCCGCGGTCAGGTCGGCGTCGGGACCGTCGACCTCGATGACCTCGGGGCGGATGCCCGCGACGCCGAGGAGGTTGGTGACGAAGGTCAACCGCGCCGTGTGCTCGCGCGCCGGCCCCAGGGCCAGCACCGGCACGCTGACGTCCCCGCCGGCCGTCCGCTCGCGCAGCGCCTCGAAGATCTCGGCGTCGCGACGGCGGGGCAGGCCACCGGTGGGCTCGGTGCGCGGCGTGCGGCTCAGCAGGGTCTCGCCGGCCAGCGGGAAGGTCGAGGTGCCGGTGATCGGCAGCGCCCGCGTGGCCAGCGCGGCGTCGCGCTCGGCGCTCGTCGCGGCCAGACGCTCGGCGACGGTGCCCGCGGCCAGGGCGGCGGCCGCTCCCCCGGCGGCGTCGAGCTGCCCGAACCACGTCCACGCCGCGCGGGCGAGGTCGTCGGTGAGCGACTCGACGTAGGCCGAGCCACCGGCCGGGTCGGCGACCCGGGCGATGTTGGACTCCGACGACAGCAGGGACTGGGTGTTGCGGGCGACCCTGCGGGAGAAGGCGGTCGGCAGGCCGAGTGCGTGGTCGTAGGGCAGCACGGTGATCGCGTCGGCGCCACCGGCGGCGGCCGCGAAGCAGGCGATGGTGTCGCGCAGGATGTTGACCCACGGGTCGGTGCGCGTCTGCATGCGCCACGAGGTGACGGCGTGCACCCACGCGCCGCGGTCGGCCTCGGGGACCTCGAGCACCTCACCGACGCGCGCCCAGGTGCGGCGCAGGGCGCGCAGCTTGGCGATGGTCGTGAACTGGTCGGCGGTCGCGGCGACGCGGAAGTCGATCCGGCGGAAGGCCTCGGCCGGCTCGACGCCCGCCTCGGCGAGGTGCCGGACGTAGTCGAGGGCGGTGGCCAGGGCGAGCGCGATCTCGTCCTGGTCGCTCGCGCCGGCGTCGTGGTGGACCCGGGTGTCGACGGTGATGGCGCGCACCCCGGTGAAGCGGTCGGTGCACGTGGCGACGGCCTCGGCGAGCGGGGTCAGGTCGGCCGAGCCGCCGACGGTGGCGACGCGACCGATGGGGTCGTGCCCGAGGCTGCCGCGGACCACGGCGGGGTCGACCCCCTTCGCCTCCCAGGCGGCGACGAGCGCGGCCGCCGCGGCGGTCTGGTCGTCGGTGGAGCTGACGACGACGGGGGCGAGGTCGACCATGACGTCGGTGAGGACCTCGGCGACGTCACCGGGGGCGATGCCGTCGGCGCCGACGTGCAGCCACACCGAGCTCACGCCACGCTCGAGGTCGTCGAGCACGGCCGCGCGGCTCGCGGCGGCGTCGGGGTCGTCGTGCAGCTGGCGCACGTCCCACGGCAGGTCGGGGTTGCGCGGGCCACGGCCACGGGTGAAGGGCATCGCACCCGGCAGGCCGAGGGCGGCACCGGGCTGCGGCCAGTAGATCGGCTCGATGTCGACGCCGCCGGGCAGGTGGCTCGCGAGGGCCTCGCGGGCGCCGGCGCCGTCGACCTTGCGGTCGTCGGGGCGCGACTTGTTGACCACGGCGGCGGCCAGGTCGGCCCACGCGTCCGGGGCCACCGGGGCGAAGCCCTCGGCCAGTCCCATGACGTCGTCGCGTGCAGGGGGAAGGGTCATCCTCGAAACGCTCCTCATCGACCCGGCCGCGTCGTCACGGCGTCGGACATGACTGGTCTCGCACCCTACCGACCGACCCGCCGGGGCGAAGGGAGTGTCCAGCGTCGCGTGGGCCACACCGCTCCGCTCCCTGAGGAGGCCGGAGGGACGGCTCAGTCCAGCGGGCCGAAGGGGGCGCCTCGCGCGGTGAGCTCGGCCTCGCCGCCGTCGAGGGCGGTGAGCACCCACAGGCCGCGCTCGGTGAGCGCGACGGTGTGCTCCCAGTGGCTGGCGACGGCGCCGTCGTCGGTGGCGACGGTCCACTCGTCGGGCAGGACGTGGTTGGCCTGGTCGCCGAGGGTGACCATCGGCTCGATGGCCAAGGTCGTGCCGACGGGCGTGCGCGGCCGACGCCCGGGCTCGCGGTAGTTGGGCACATTGGGCGGCAGGTGCATGTGCTCGCCGATGGCGTGGCCCGTGTAGTCCTGGACGATCCCGTAGTCGACGCCGTCGTCGCGGGCATCGTCGGTGATCGAGTCCTCGACCGCGCCACCGATGTCGTTGAGGTCGCCGTCGGGACGAAGGGCGGCGAGCCCCGCCCAGAGGGAGCGCCGGGTGACGTCGTTGAGCCGGACCGCGGCCGGGTCACCGGCGTCGTCACCGCCGACGACGAGGGTGATGGCGCTGTCGCCGTTCCAGCCGTCGACCTCGGCGCCGCAGTCGATGCTCAGCAGGTCGCCGTCGCGCAGCACCCGGTCGCCCGGGATGCCGTGGACGATCTCGTCGTTGACCGACGTGCACAACGTGTTGACGTAGCCGGGGACGAGCTGGAAGTTGGGCACTCCCCCGCCGCTGCGGATGAAGTCCTCGGCGAGGGCGTCGAGCTGCCCGGTGGTGACGCCGGCGCGGACCTCGCCGCGCAGCATCTCCAGGGTGCGGCCGGTGAGCAGACCCGCCACGCGCATCGCCCGGATCTGGTCCGGGGTGCGCGGGCGGATCCGCTCACGGCCGAAGAGGGACACGGGTCAGGCGCCCAAGGCGGCGACGATGCGCTCGGCGACCTCGTCGACCTCGCCCTCGCCGTCGACCTGCACGAGCAGGTTGCGCTCGCCGTAGGCGTCGGACAGCGGCTTGGTCTCGCGGTGGTAGATGGTCATCCGCTCGCGGATGACCTCCTCGGTGTCGTCGACGCGACCCTCGAGCTCGGCGCGCTTGAGCAGGCGCTGGACGACGACCTCGTCGTCGACGACGAGCTCGAGCACCTTGTCGATCGAGTGGTCGGTCTTGGCCAGCATGGCGTCGAGCGCCGTGACCTGGGCCGTCGTGCGCGGGTAGCCGTCGAGGAGGAAGCCGGGGGCGGCGTCGTCCTGGGCCAGCCGGTCCTCGACGATCGCGTTGGTGATGTCGTCCGAGACGTATCCGCCGGAGGCGAGGATCTCCTTGACCTGGAGACCGAGCTCGGTCTCGTTCTTGATGTTGGCGCGGAAGATGTCACCCGTGGAGATCGCGGGGATGCCGTAGTGCTCGGCGATCCGGCCGGCCTGCGTGCCCTTGCCGGCACCGGGGGGACCCAAAATGATCAGACGCATCAGCGGAGGAATCCTTCGTAGTGGCGTTGCTGGAGCTGGGACTCGATCTGCTTCACCGTCTCCAGACCGACCCCAACCATGATGAGGATAGAGGTACCGCCGAAGGGGAAGTTCTGGTTGGCCCCGACGAGCACGAGGGCGATGAGCGGGATCAACGAGACCAGAGCGAGGTAGATGGCGCCCGGCACGGTGATCCGGGTGAGCACGTACTGGAGGTATTCGGCCGTGGGTCGCCCGGCGCGGATACCGGGGATGAAGCCCCCGTACTTCTTCATGTTGTCGGCCACCTCGGTCGGGTTGAAGGTGATCGAGACGTAGAAGAAGGTGAAGAAGAGGATCATCGCGGTGAAGACCGCCATGTAGATCGGGTGGTCACCCGTGACGAGATAGGTGTTGATCCAGTCGACCCAGGCCGGGTTGTCACCCGTCGGGTCGGTCTGGAACTGCGCGATCATCTGCGGCAGCGCGAGCATCGAGCTGGCGAAGATCACCGGGATGACGTTGGCCATGTTGACCTTGATCGGGATGTACGTCGAGGTGCCGCCGTACATCTGCCGGCCGACCATCTTCTTGGCGTACTGCACCGGGATGCGGCGTTGGCTCTGCTCGACGAAGACGACCGCGGCGATGATGACCAGGCCGATGGCGATGACGAGGAAGAAGATGTCCCAGCGGCCGTCGCGCTGCTGGATCGCCCACAGCGACCCGGGGAAGGTCGCGGTGATCGAGGTGAAGATCAGCAGGGACATGCCGTTGCCGACGCCCTTGTCCGTGACGAGCTCGCCGAGCCACATGATCAGGCCCGTACCGGCGGTCATCGTGAGGACCATGAGGATGATCGAGAACATCGAGTCGCGGTAGAGGATCGGCCCGCACTCGGCGTTGTTGAACAGACTCGCGGGGTTGCGCGCGAAGGTGATGAAGGTGGCCGACTGCAGCACGGCGAGGGCGATCGTCAGGTAGCGCGTGTACTGCGTCATCTTCGCCTGGCCCTGCTGCCCCTCCTTCTTCAGCTGCTCGAAGCGGGGGATGACGACCGTGAGCAGCTGCACGATGATGCTCGCGGTGATGTAGGGCATGATCCCCAGCGCGAAGATCGACAGCTGGAGCAGGGCGCCACCGCTGAAGAGGTTGGCCATCCCGAGGAAGTTGTTGCCCGCGTCGTCACGCGCACCGGCGATGCAGTCCTGCACCGCGGTGTAGTTGACGTTGGGCGTCGGCACGTGGGAGCCGAGGCGGAAGAGCACGATGATGCCCAGCGTGAAGAGCAGCTTGCGCCGCAGGTCGGGCGTCTTGAACGCCCGGGTGAAGACGGAGAGCACGTGGGTTCCTCCAGGACGGTGCCGGGGTGCAGATGTGAGCTGCAGGCAGGAGCCCGCCGGCGGCGGGCAACCTGTCAGACGATACCTGTCGCGACTGCGAGATCGCGACGTGACCCGCGTCCCCCTTCGTCACAGGGGGCCGGGAGACGCGTCGAGGCCGCCCCGGGATCGGGACGGCCTCGACACGGTGGACCGAAGGGGGTCAGCGAGCGGTGATGCTGCCGCCAGCCGCCTCGATCTTGTCCTTGGCGCTCGCGGAGAAGGCGTCGACCGTGAGGTCGACCTTCACCGTGATCTCGCCGGACCCGAGGACCTTGACCGGGTGTCCGCCACGGACGGCACCCTTGGCCACGAGCTCCTCGACGCCCACGCTGCCGCCCTCGGGGAAGAGGGTGGAGATGCGGTCGAGGTTCACGACCTGGTACTCGGTCTTGAAGGGGTTCTTGAAGCCACGGAGCTTCGGCAGACGCATGTGCAGCGGCGTCTGACCGCCCTCGAAGCGCTCCGGCACCTGGTACCGGGCCTTGGTGCCCTTGGTACCGCGGCCGGCGGTCTTGCCCTTGGAGCCCTCACCGCGACCCACACGGGTCTTCGCGGTCTTGGCGCCGGGGGCCGGACGCAGGTGGTGCACCTTGAGCGCGTGGGTCGAGCCCTGCTCCGGGTTCGGGGTGGCCTTGGAGTCAGCCATGATCAGTCAACCTCCTCGACGGTCACCAGGTGGCGAACCGTCTGGACCATGCCACGGATCTCCGGGCGGTCCTCCTTGACGACGACGTCGCCGATGCGCTTCAGACCGAGGCTGCGCAGGGTGTCGCGCTGGTTCTGCTTGCCACCGATCTCGGAACGGGTCTGGGTCACCTTGAGCTGAGCCATCACGCACCCGCCTTTGCCTTCTCGGCGGCCTCGGCGCGGCCAGCAGCCTGGGCGCGCAGCATGGCAGCCGGGGCGACCTCGTCCAGGGGCAGACCGCGGCGAGCCGCGACGGCCTCCGGACGCTCGAGACCACGCAGGGCCTCGACCGTCGCGTGGACGATGTTGATCGCGTTGTCCGAGCCGAGGCTCTTGGACAGCACGTCGTGGATGCCGGCGCACTCGAGGACCGCACGCACCGGGCCACCGGCGATGACACCGGTACCGGGGCTGGCGGGGCGCAGCATGACGACACCGGCCGCGGCCTCACCCTGGATGGGGTGCGGGATCGTGCCCTGGATGCGCGGGACGGTGAAGAAGTTCTTCTTCGCCTCCTCGACACCCTTGGCGATCGCGGCCGGGACCTCCTTGGCCTTGCCGTAGCCGACACCGACGGTGCCGTCACCGTCACCGACGACGACGAGGGCGGTGAAGCTGAAGCGGCGACCACCCTTGACGACCTTGGCGACACGGTTGATGGTCACGACGCGCTCGAGGAACTGGCTCTCGTTGCGGTCACGGCCACCGTCACGACGGTCACGGCCACCGCCGCGGTTGTCACGACGGTCGTTGTTGGAGCGCTCGTTGGTGCCTGCGGCACCGGCGCCTCGACGCTGGGGTCCGGGCATCAGATGTTCCTCTTCTCGACGTTCTGGGTCTGCATCACAGCGTCAGACCCCCTTCGCGGGCGCCGTCCGCGATCGCGGCGACGCGACCGTGGTAGCGGTTGCCACCGCGGTCGAAGACCACGGCCTCGACACCAGCGGACTTGGCGCGCTCGGCGACGAGCTCACCGACCTTCTTGGCCCGCTCGGTCTTGTCGGCCTCGAGCGCACGCACGTCGGCCTCCATGGTCGACGCGGACGCGACGGTCTTGCCGACCGTGTCGTCGACGACCTGGACGAAGACGTGACGGCTGCTGCGGGTGACCACCAGCCGCGGACGCGCCGCGGTGCCGGTGACCTTCTTGCGCAGGCGCAGGTGGCGACGCCCGCGAGCGGCGCTCTTGCCCTTGGCACGCTTGACGATCTTGGCCATGGGTTACTTACCAGCCTTTCCGACCTTGCGACGGATGTGCTCGCCCTCGTACCGGACACCCTTGCCCTTGTACGGGTCGGGGCGGCGGAGCTTGCGGATGTTGGCAGCGGTCTCGCCGACGAGCTGCTTGTCGATGCCCTGGACGCTGAAGCGCGTGGGGTTCTCGACGTTGAAGCTGATCCCCTCGGGGGGCCTCGATGACGATCGGGTGGCTGTACCCGAGCGCGAACTCGAGCGAACCGCCCTTGTTCTGCACGCGGTAACCCGTGCCGTGGATCTCGAGCTTCTTCTCGTAGCCCTCGGTGACACCGACGACCATGTTGTTGATGAGGCTGCGGGTCAGGCCGTGGAGCGAGCGCGACTCGCGCTCGTCGTCGGGACGCTTGACCTCGACGCCGGCCTCGGTCTTCTCGACCGTGATCGGCTCGGTCACGTTGACCTGCAGCTCGCCCTTGGGGCCCTTGACCTTGACGGTCTGGCCCTCGATGGCGATGTCGACACCGCTGGGGATGGCGACCGGGGAGTCGTCCGATTCGCGACATGTCTGCTTCCCCTTACCAGACGTAGGCGAGGACTTCCCCGCCCACACCCTTGGTTGCGGCCTGCTTGTCGGTGAGAAGGCCGGAGGACGTGGAGATGATCGCCACGCCCAGGCCGCCGAGCACCTTCGGCAGGTTGGTGGACTTCGCGTAGACACGCAGACCGGGCTTGGACACCCGGCGCACGCCCGCGATGGAACGCTCACGGTTGGGGCCGTACTTGAGGTTGATCGTCAGCGTCTTGCCGACGGTCGCCTCCTCGACCTCCCACCCCGCGATGAAACCCTCGGCCTGGAGGATCTCCGCGATGTGCGACTTGAGCTTGGAGTACGGCATGGAGACAGCGTCGTGGTGCGCCGAGTTGGCGTTCCGGACGCGGGTCAGCATGTCCGCGATCGGGTCGGTCATGGTCATGGGCTCTGCCTGCCCCTTCTCACCGCGGTTTCCCCTGGGGACCTTCGGTGTCGTGGTGTTGAAACGTGGTGGCCCGCTGCAGGGTTCTGCGCGAGCAAAGCGAGCTGGTGGCTCCGGGCGATTACCAGGAGGACTTGGTGACGCCGGGGAGCTCGCCGCGGTGGGCCATCTCCCGAAGGCACACGCGGCACAGGCCGAACTTGCGGTAGACCGAGTGCGGCCGGCCGCAGCGCTGGCACCGCGTGTACCCGCGGACCTTGAACTTCGGCTTCTTGTTCGCCTTGTTGATCAGGGCGGTCTTCGCCATGTCAGTTCTCCTTGAAGGGGAAGCCCAGCTGCTTGAGCAGCGCGCGGCCCTCGTCGTCGTTCGTCGCGGTCGTGACCACGGTGATGTCCATGCCGCGGACGCGATCGATCTTGTCCTGGTCGATCTCGTGGAACATCGACTGCTCGGTCAGACCGAAGGTGTAGTTGCCGTTGCCGTCGAACTGCTTGGGGTTCAGGCCACGGAAGTCGCGGATACGGGGCAGCGCGATCGCCGTGAGGCGGTCGAGGAACTCCCACATGCGGGCGCCGCGCAGCGTGACGTGGCAGCCGATCGGCATGCCCTCGCGCAGCTTGAACTGCGCGATGGACTTGCGGGCCTTGGTGACCTGCGGCTTCTGACCGGTGATGGCGGTCAGGTCGCGGATCGCGCCCTCGATGAGCTTGCTGTCCTTGGCGGCGTCACCGACGCCCATGTTGACGACGACCTTGACGACGCGGGGGACCTGCATCGCGTTGCCGTAGCCGAACTGCTCCTGCAGCGCGGGCACGACCTGGTCGCTGTACTTGCCCTTGAGGCGCGGGGCCTCGACGGTGGTCTCGATGGTGTCAGTCATGCTCAGAGGTCCTTGCCCGAGCGGCCCGCGACGCGGGTGCGGCTCGCCTTGGTGCGACCGTCACGCTCGACGGTCTCGACGCGGGTCTTGATGCGGGTCGGCTTGTTGTCCTCCGGGTCGACGATCGCCACGTTGCTCACGTGGATCGACGCCTCGGACACGACCAGGCCACCGGCCTGGCCGCCGAAGCCGGCCTTGGTGTGGCGGGTGACCCGCTGGACACCCTCGACCACGACGCGCTCGGTCTCGGTGTTGACCGAGATGACCTTGCCCTGCAGGTCCTTGTCCTTGCCGGACAGCACCTGGACGAGGTCGCCCTTCTTGATCTTGAGCTTGGCCATGGATCAGATCACCTCCGGTGCGAGCGAGACGATCTTCATGAACTTCTTGTCGCGCAGCTCGCGACCGACCGGGCCGAAGATGCGCGTCCCGCGCGGCTCGCCGTCGGCCTTGAGGATGACGGCGGCGTTCTCGTCGAACTTGATGTAGGAACCGTCGTTACGACGACGCTCCTTGGTGGTGCGGACGATGACGGCCTTGACGACGTCACCCTTCTTGACGTTGCCACCGGGGATGGCGTCCTTGACGGTGGCGACGATGGTGTCGCCGACGCCGGCGTACCGGCGGCCGGAGCCACCGAGCACACGGATGCACAGGATCTCCTTGGCACCGGTGTTGTCGGCGACGCGCAGTCGCGACTCCTGCTGGATCACTTCTCACTCCTGTCGTCGAGCTGGTTCTCGCTCGCGGCGAGCCTGGCCGAACTGATGTGGTCTATGCCGGTGCGAAGGGGGCGGTGCCCCCTTCGCGTCCGGGGTGGCCTTACTTGGCCTTCTCGAGGATCTCGACGATGCGCCAGCGCTTGTTGGCCGACAGCGGTCGCGTCTCCATGATGAGGACGTGGTCGCCGACGCCGGCGGTGTTGTCCTCGTCGTGCGCCTTGACCTTGGAGGTCTTGCGCATGACCTTGCCGTAGAGCGCGTGCTTGACGCGGTCCTCGACCTCGACGACGACGGTCTTGTCCATCTTGTCGCTGACGACGTAGCCGCGGCGCGTCTTGCGGTCGTTGCGCTCGGAGGTGGTCACGGTCTCATCCTTCACGTTCTCACTCACTTCGACGCTCCGATCCCGAGCTCGCGCTCACGCATCTCCGTGTAGATCCGAGCGATGTCCTTGCGGACCGCGCGGAGGCGGCCGTGGTTCTCCAGCTGGCCGGTGGCCGACTGGAAGCGGAGGTTGAACAGCTCCTCCTTGGCCTTGCGCAGCTCGTCGACCAGGCGGTCGTCGGTCAGCTCACGCAGCTCGGCCGGGGTCAGGTCCTTGGATCCGACTGCCATCAGTTGACACCACCCTCACGCACGACGAAGCGGCACTTCATCGGCAGCTTGTGCATCGCCAGGCGCATGGCCTCGCGTGCGACGGTCTCGTCCACACCGGAGATCTCGAACATGATCCGGCCCGGCTTGACGTTGGCGACCCACCACTCGGGCGAGCCCTTACCGGAACCCATGCGGGTCTCAGCCGGCTTCTTGGTGAGCGGGCGGTCCGGGTAGATGTTGATCCAGACCTTGCCGCCACGCTTCATGTAGCGCGTCATGGCGATACGAGCCGCCTCGATCTGGCGGTTGGTGACGTAGGCCGGCTCGAGAGCCTGGAGGCCGTAGTCACCGAAGGAGACGGCGGTGCCGCCCTTCGCCATGCCGGAGCGCTTGGGGTGGTGCTGCTTGCGGTGCTTGACCCGTCGGGGGATCAACATCTCAGGACTCTCCCTCGGTCTTGGCCGGGGCCTCGGCAGCGGGAGCCTCAGCGGGGGCGGCGGCCTGGGCCTGACCCTCGTTGCGGTCGCCGCGGCGGGCGCGGGCGGGACGGTCGTCGCGGTCGCGACGCGGGCCACGACCACGGGGAGCAGCGGTCGCCTGCTGGGCCGCGAACTCCTTCTCGGTCATGTCGCCCTTGTAGATCCAGACCTTGACGCCGATGCGGCCGAAGGTCGTGCGGGCCTCGTAGAAGCCGTAGTCGATGTTGGCGCGGAGCGTGTGCAGGGGCACGCGGCCCTCGCGGTAGAACTCCGAGCGCGACATCTCGGCGCCACCGAGGCGACCGGAGCACTGGATCCGGATGCCCTTGGCACCGGCGCGAAGGGAGGACTGCATCCCCTTGCGCATGGCGCGGCGGAAGGTCACGCGGGCAGCGAGCTGCTCGGCGATGCCCTGGGCGACGAGCTGGGCCTCGATCTCGGGGTTCTTGACCTCGAGGATGTTCAGCTGGACCTGCTTGCCGGTGAGCTTCTCGAGCTCGCCGCGGATGCGGTCGGCCTCGGCGCCACGGCGACCGATGACGATGCCCGGGCGCGCGGTGTGGATGTCCACACGCACGCGGTCACGGGTGCGCTCGATCTCGACGCGGGCGATGCCGGCGCGCTCCATGCCCGTGGACATGAGCTTGCGGATCGCGACGTCTTCCTTGACGTAGTCGCGGTAGCGCTGACCCTCCTTGTTGGAGTCGGCGAACCAGCGGCTCTTGTGGTCGGTGGTGATGCCCAGACGGAAGCCGTGCGGGTTGATCTTCTGACCCATCAGCGGGTCCCTCCCTTCGCGGCCTTCTCAGGCTTGCTCGTCACGAGGACGGTGATGTGGCTGGTGCGCTTGTTGATCCGACCGGCGCGGCCCTGGGCCCGCGGACGGAAGCGCTTCATCGTGGGGCCCTCGTCGACGAAGGCGGAGGAGATGACGAGGTTGCGCTCGTCGAAGGGCTCCCCGGCCTCGTCGGCCTTGACGCGCAGGTTGGCGATGGCGCTCTGCAGGACCTTGAGGGTCGGCTCGGCCGCACCCTGGGGGGCGAACTGCAGGGTCGCGATCGCGGTCTGGGTGTCCTTGCCGCGGATCATGTCGACGATGCGACGCGCCTTCTGCGGCGTGACCCGCACGTGGCGGGCGGAGGCGCGGGCGACCAGCGTCTCCTGCTCGGTGGTCTCGGTGGCAGGCATCAGCGACGACGTCCCTTCTTGTCGTCCTTCACGTGACCGCGGAAGGTGCGGGTCGGTGCGAACTCGCCGAGCTTGTGACCGACCATCGCCTCGGTGACGAACACCGGGACGTGCTTGCGGCCGTCGTGCACGGCGAAGGTGTGGCCGAGCATGTCCGGCGAGATCACCGAACGGCGCGACCAGGTCTTGATGACGTTCTTGGTGCCCGCTTCGTTCTGGACGTCGACCTTCTTCTGAAGGTGGTCGTCGATGAAGGGGCCCTTCTTCAAACTACGAGGCATGTCCAAAGGCTCCTATCAGCGCTTCTTGCCGGTGCGGCGGCGACGGACGATGAGCTTGTCGCTCGCCTTGCCGGGACGCCGGGTACGGCCCTCGGGCTTGCCCCAGGGCGAGACGGGGTGACGGCCACCGGAGGTCCGGCCCTCGCCACCACCGTGCGGGTGGTCCACGGGGTTCATCACGACACCACGGACGGTCGGGCGCTTGCCCTTCCACCGCATGCGGCCGGCCTTGCCCCAGTTGATGTTCGACTGCTCGGCGTTGCCGACCTCGCCGACGGTGGCGCGGCAGCGCACGTCGACGCGACGGATCTCACCGGAGGGCATGCGCAGGGTCGCGTAGGGACCCTCCTTGCCCAGCAGCTGGATGCTGGTGCCGGCGGAACGAGCGAGCTTCGCTCCCCCACCCGGACGCAGCTCCACGGCGTGGATCGTCGTACCGGTCGGGATGTTGCGCAGCGGCAGGTTGTTGCCCGGCTTGATGTCGGCCGAGGGGCCGTTCTCGATGACCGTGCCCTGCGTCAGCTTGTTCGGCGCCAGAATGTAGCGCTTCTCGCCGTCGGCGTAGTGCAGCAGCGCGATGCGGGCGGTGCGGTTGGGGTCGTACTCGATGTGAGCGACCTTCGCCGGGATGCCGTCCTTGTCGTGGCGACGGAAGTCGATGACGCGGTAGGCGCGCTTGTGGCCACCACCGATGTGACGGGTGGTGATGCGACCGGAGGCGTTGCGGCCACCGGACTTGGTGAGCGGGCGAACGAGCGACTTCTCCGGCGTGGAGCGCGTCACCTCGACGAAGTCGGCGACGGAGCTGCCGCGACGACCCGGGGTGGTCGGCTTGTACTTACGGATTCCCATGTTGTCCTTGTCCTCTCCGTCAGCCCTGGCCGCCGAAGATGTCGATCGTGCCCTCGCGGAGGGTGACGATCGCGCGCTTCGTGTCCTTGCGCTTACCGGTGCCGAACCGCGTGCGTCGGGCCTTGCCGACACGGTTCATCGTGTGCACGGAGTCGACCTTGACGCCGAAGATCTGCTCGACGGCGATCTTGATCTCGGTCTTGTTGGCCCGCGGGTCGACGATGAAGGTGTACTTCCCCTCGTCGAGCAGGCCGTACGACTTCTCCGACACGACGGGACGGATCAGGATGTCGCGCGGGTCCTTGAGCTGGGACGCAGTCACTTGCTGTCCTCCTCGGTCTTGGGCGCGGGCCCGGCGAGGAAGGCCTCGAGAGCCGCCTGGGTGAAGACGACGTCGTCGGCGCACAGCACGTCGTAGGTGTTGAGCTGGTCAGCAGCCAGGACGTGCACGTCGGCGAGGTTGCGCACCGACTTCCACGCGGTGTCGTTGTCGCGCTCGATGACGACGAGCAGGTTCTTGCGCTCGCTCAGGCCACCGAGGACGTTCGCGACGTTCTTGGTGGAGGGGGTGTCCCCGTCGACCAGCGCGCTGAGCACGTGGATGCGGCCGTGACGCGCCCGGTCGGAGAGGGCACCGCGCAGGGCGGCGGCCTTCATCTTCTTGGGGGTGCGCTGCGCGTAGTCACGCGGCTGCGGGCCGTGGACGGTGCCACCGCCGGCGAACTGCGGCGCCCGGGTCGAACCCTGGCGGGCGCGGCCGGTGCCCTTCTGGCGGTAGGGCTTGCGGCCACCACCGCGGACGTTGCCGCGGGTCTTGGTCGCGTGGGTGCCCTGGCGCGCGGCGGCGAGCTGGGCGACGACGACCTGGTGGATCAGCGGGACGTTGACCTGCACGTCGAAGATCTCGGCGGGCAGCTCGACGGTGCCGTTGGCAGCGCCCTGCGGGCTGATGATGTCGATGGTCGGCACGTCAGGCTCCCTTCACCGCGGTGCGGACGAGGACGACGCCGCCGCGGGGGCCGGGGACGGCGCCCTTGACGAGCAGCAGACCCTTGTCGGCGTCCACGGCGTGGATCGTGAGGTTCTGGGTGGTCTGGCGCACGCCGCCCATGCGGCCGGCCATGCGCATGCCCTTGAAGACGCGACCCGGGGTGGCGCAGCCACCGATCGAGCCGGGCTTGCGGTGGTTGCGGTGCGCACCGTGCGAGGCGCTGACACCGGCGAAGCCGTGGCGCTTCATGACACCGGCGAAGCCCTTGCCCTTGGTCGTGCCGGTGACGTCGATGGCCTGCCCGGACTCGAACAGCTCGACGGTCACCTCCTGACCCAGGGAGTACTCGGAGGCGTCGGCGGTGCGCAGCTCGACGAGGTGACGGCGCGGGGTCACGCCGGCCTTGGCGAAGTGGCCGCTCTTGGGCTGGTTGACCTTGCGGGGGTCGATGGCGCCGTAGGCGATCTGGACGGCGTCGTACCCGTCGGTCTCCGCGTTGCGGACCTGGGTGACGACGCACGGGCCGGCCTGGATGACGGTCACGGGCACGAGGCGGTTGTCCTCGTCCCAGACCTGCGTCATGCCGAGCTTCTCGCCGAGCACGCCCTTGACGGTCTTGGTGGCAGTGGTAGTCATCTCGTTCAGCCTCAGAGCTTGATCTCGATGTTGACGTCAGCCGGGAGGTCGAGACGCATCAGCGAGTCGACGGCCTTGGGCGTCGGGTCGATGATGTCGATGAGGCGCTTGTGGGTGCGCATCTCGAAGTGCTCGCGGCTGTCCTTGTACTTGTGGGGCGACCGGATGACGCAGAACACGTTCTTCTCCGTGGGCAGCGGCACGGGGCCCACCACCGTCGCGCCGGCACGGGTCACGGTGTCGACGATCTTCCGCGCCGAGTTGTCGATGACCTCGTGGTCATACGACTTCAACCGGATGCGGATCTTCTGTCCCGCCATCTTGTGTCCGTCTCTCTCTCGCCGTCTTGCCTTGGTCTGTGTCGGTCGGCCTGGCCTCCGACCCACGCGGTCGGGTGTGTCGCACCCGCTCCGCGACGCGACGACGTGCCGAAGGGCAGGTCGTGCGATCTGGTCGTCGACCCGGTCGAACCGGATCGTGCTTCGTGTCCGATGTGTCGCCCCGCCTCAGGCGGTTCGATGCGTTGTCATCGGGAGGGCGATGGCACCTGGCGACCGGGGCAAAGTCCGATCGCGGCGTCACCGCACAACAAGCAACCTGAACAGTGTGCCAGAGCCTGCTGGCTCAGACCAAATCGGGCCGGGGCGGTGCTTGACAGCCCCGGCCGCGGCTCTCCGGAGCGGTCGGCGAGGGCCCTCTCGGGCGACCGAGTCAGTCCTGGTCGGCCAGGTCTGCGGTCGAGCGACCCTGGTCGCGCAGCCCGTCGATGCGCAGGGAGCGGGCCTCCTCGCGCACGGCCTCCTCGGCCTCCTCGGCAGCGTCGGACTTCGTCGTGTCACGCAGCGGGAGGAGCAGCTCCTCCTCGGCCGCCATGCCGGCCTGCAGCTGGCGGGAGCGCTCGATCTCGGAGTCGACCTCGGCACCGAGGAGCAGGACGTTGTTGAGGATCCACAGCCACAGCAGGAAGACGATGACGCCGGCCAGCGAGCCGTAGGTCGCGTTGTAGGAGCCGAAGTTGGAGACGTAGAAGCCGAAGGCGACGGACGCGATGATCGCCACGACGATCGCGACGGCCGCACCGGGGCTGAGCCAGCGGAACCTCGGCTGCTTGACGTTGGGCGTGGCCCAGTAGAGCAGGCCGACCATGAAGGTGACGACGAGCATGATGACCGGCCACTTGGCGAGGTTCCACGTGGTCACCGCGGCATCGCCGAGGCCGATGGTGTTGCCGATGGCCCGGGCCAGGTCGCCGCTGACGGCGACCGACATGATCGTGGCGGCGGCGAGGACGAGCAGCACCGCGGTGACCGCGAGCTGCATGGGCCGCAGCTTGATGAAGCCCCGCCCCTCGGGGACGTCGTAGATCTTGTTGAGCGCCCGGCCGAAGGCCCCGACGTACCCCGAGGCCGACCACAGCGCACCGGCGATACCGACGACGAGTCCGAGGCCGGCGCCGCTGGAGTTGACCATCTGGTCGATCGGGCCCTCGAGGATGTCGACGACGTTGTCCTGGCCCAGCTGGCCGATGACGTCGAGGAGGGTCTTCTTCGTCTCGTCGGGGTCGCCCACGAGACCGATGATCGAGACGAGCGCCAGCAGCCCGGGGAAGATCGACAGCACCGCGAAGTAGGTGAGCGCGGCGGCCAGGTCGGTGCACCCGTCGGCGCTGAACTCCTTGATCGCCCGCTTGAAGGCGAAGACCCAGCTGCGCTTCTTCATCTGGCGCAGGGTCGGCTTGGCCACCTCGTCGAGGCCCTCCTCCTCAGGGGCGAGGTCCTCGGTCGTGGTGCTCTCGTCGGTGGCCATGTGGCGTGGTCTCCGTGGTCGGGTGCAGCGGTCGTCACCACCTTAGGCCGAAGGGGGCCTGACCTCCCGTTGTCACACGCCAACGCGCCCACCGCCCCGACGGGCGATGGGCGCGAGGGGCCAGTGGTTCGCTCAGTCGTTGGGCGAGCTGCAGACGCTCAGCAGTGGTCCAGCACCAGCCGCGAGGGTGAAGTTTGCCGACTCGCCCAGGACCGTCATCGTGTAGGTCCCGAGGACGTTGATGTTCAGCCCGGCCGGGAAGACCCTGACGGGCACCGTCTGCCCTGCCGGAATTTCGTTCTGGAGCGTCGCAGTGCTGATGTCGGAGCCGAAGGTGAGGATGCCAGCGTTGAGCTCCACGAGTGCAGGCACACCGATTGAAGCGAGCGCGCCACCCGTCAGCGAGACCGGGGTCCCCGCCGGGATGGAGCAGTCGGGGCCAGCGGTGATCGTGAAACTCGCCTCGGGCGACAGGAGGCCGATGAGATTGCAGTTGGCGACGCCCAGAGTGATGTCATCGCCGGTGCACACCGGGTTCGGCGAGGCGGCGAGGGCGGGGGCGGTGGCCGCGACGGTGACGGCGGGGACGGCCCAGGCGGCCCCCTTCGCGATCTGACGGCGCGACGGACCGGCGGTGGTGATGTCCTTGGACAAGGCGGGGCTCTCTCTGCGGACAGGCGCGGGTCAGGTGCGCCGCGCGGATGCCACGGCCGGGTCCAGGGTCCTCCCCCCGGGCGAGCGACTCCCTGTCGAGGCACCCACGCGCGAGACTAGGGACACTCCCGCGGCCCCACCTCCAATGCACCCAGAAGGACTAGAGCCACCCGGACACGACGAGCGCGCGGTGCAGTCCTTCGCGGGTCTCGGTCCCCCGGTGGCCCGCCTTGGCGCGGATGTTGGCGACATGCGCCTTGAGGGTACGTTCGCTGATCCCGAGTCGGCGCGCGACGTCCGCCCGCGGGTGGTCCGACCACTCGACGAGATAGGCCCGGGCGACGTGCTGCTCCGTCGGGGTCAACCGCGTCATCGCCTCGGGCGGCGCCGGCCACGGCACGACCTGCCCGGCGAGCACGCGGCGGACGACGTCGACGACCTCGTGCGGGGGGCGGAGCATGGAGACGTAGGCCGCGGCCCCGGCCGCGCGCACCGCCGCGACGCGTGGCGAAGGGAGGACCCCACCCCACACGACCGTCGGCCGGCCCTTCGCCCGACGATGCTCGAGCAGATCAGGGAGGTCGGGCAGCAGGACACCCGCGACGAGAAGTCCGTCGACGTCACCACCTTCGTCGACGGTCCGGGCGTCGAGACCGCCCGCGACGAGGACCGAGGTCACAGCATCCGCGTGCAGCCGCCATCGCGACCAGACGCTGACCACCGGCTCGGGGGACATGGGAGCATCGTGCCCGATGTCCACCGCCACCCGCATCGACCTCGTCCACACCTCTCCCGTGGTGACGACGGCGCTGCGCCGCGAGCTGCAGTCCGGGCCCCAACCGCTGCGGGTGACGACGGCCGTCCACGCGTGGGTCGACTTCCAGCGCGAGTGGGACTTCGCCGGTGACTACGTCGTCGTCGACGCCCAGCTCGACGACCACCTGCCGCTCGCCGTCAAGGTGCGCGCCCTGCGTCGACTCGGCTCCCACCCAATCGTCATCGGGCCGGGACGGCACTCCCCCTTCGCCCGCCGGGCAGGCGCCGAGGGTGCGACCGCGTGGATCGAGCCGACCCAGGGTCTGGGCGCGACCGCCGACACCATCCGCGCGATCGCCGCGGGCAGGACACCCGACATCGCGCGGATCGAGCCGGCGGGGGCGCCCGACGTCCGGCTGACCGACCGCCAGCTGCAAGTACTCGCCCTCTTCGTCGCCGCTCGCGGACACTCCCCCGCCCATCTGGCCCGGGTGCTCGCCCTGCGCACCGAGACCGTCCGCAGCCACATCGAGCGTGGGCGGGCTCGCTACCGGGACGCCGGCCACGCGACCAACAACCGGGCGGCGCTGCGCTCGGCGCTGGTCGCCGACGGCTGGACCTACGACCCGCAGGTGTGGATCGACTCAGGGCGGCCGTGACACGACGCAGGGCCCGCCTTCCCTGACGGGGAGACGGGCCCTGCGTGGATGCTGACTCGAGGTCAGCCCAGGATCACTTGACGATCTTGGTGACGCGACCGGCGCCGACGGTGCGGCCACCCTCGCGGATGTTGAACTTCAGGCCCTCCTCCATGGCGATCGGCTGGATGAGCTCGACCTTCATGTCGGTGTTGTCGCCGGGCATGACCATCTCGGTGCCCTCGGGCAGGGAGACGACGCCGGTGACGTCGGTGGTCCGGAAGTAGAACTGCGGACGGTAGGAGTCGTAGAACGGCGTGTGACGGCCGCCCTCCTCCTTCGACAGGATGTAGACCTGCGCCTCGAACTCGGTGTGCGGGGTGATCGAGCCCGGCTTGCAGATGACCTGCCCGCGCTCGACGTCCTCGCGCTTGGTGCCACGCAGGAGCAGACCGACGTTCTCACCGGCGCGACCCTCGTCGAGCAGCTTGCGGAACATCTCGATGCCCGTGACGGTCGTGGTCGTCTTCTCCTCGCGGATACCGACGATCTCGACCTCCTCGTTGACGTTGAGGATGCCGCGCTCGATACGACCGGTGACGACGGTGCCACGACCGGTGATCGTGAAGACGTCCTCGACCGGCATCATGAACGGCTTGTCGAGGTCACGCTCCGGCTCGGGGATGTACTCGTCGACGGCCGTCATGAGCTCCATGATCGACTCGCCCCACTTGGCGTCGCCCTCGAGCGCCTTGAGCGCCGAGACCTTGACGACCGGGACGTCGTCGCCCGGGAACTCGTAGGAGGACAGCAGCTCGCGGACCTCCATCTCGACGAGCTCCATGATCTCCTCGTCGTCGACCATGTCGGCCTTGTTGAGGGCCACGACGATGTAGGGGACGCCGACCTGGCGGGCCAGGAGGACGTGCTCCTTCGTCTGCGGCATGGGGCCGTCGGTGGCGGCGACGACGAGGATCGCACCGTCCATCTGCGCCGCACCGGTGATCATGTTCTTCACGTAGTCGGCGTGACCCGGGCAGTCGACGTGCGCGTAGTGACGCGACTCCGTCTGGTACTCGATGTGCGCGATCGAGATCGTGATACCGCGCTGCTTCTCCTCGGGGGCCTTGTCGATCGTGTCGAACGCCGAGGCCTCGTTGAGGTCGGGGAGCTTGTCGTGCAGCACGCGGGAGATCGCGGCCGTCAGCGTCGTCTTGCCATGGTCGATGTGACCGATGGTGCCGATGTTGACGTGCGGCTTGCTCCGCTCGAACTTTGCCTTCGCCACTGTGTTGTCCTCCTCAGGACGTCTTCTTGGTTACGCCTTTGCCCGGCAGGGTGGCGTCGTTTGTGGGGTGTGTGTGGTTGGTCCGTGTCGGGATCCCGGTAATGCTACCGGTCACTCGCCTCGGGTCTTCTTGATGATCTCCTCGGCAACCGCCTTGGGGACCTCAGCGTAGGAGTCGAACTCCATGGAGTAGTTGGCCCGGCCCTGGGTCTTCGACCGCAGGTCGCCGACATAGCCGAACATCTCCGACAGCGGGACGAGGCCGGTGACGACCTTGGCTCCGCTAACGTCCTCCATGGACTGGATCTGCCCACGGCGGGAGTTGATGTCGCCGATGACGTCGCCCATGTAGTCCTCGGGCGTACGCACCTCGACCTTCATCATCGGCTCCATGAGCACCGGGTCGGCCTTGCGGGCGGCCTCCTTGAAGGCCATCGAGCCGGCGATCTTGAACGCCATCTCCGAGGAGTCGACGTCGTGGTAGGCACCGTCGATGAGGGTGGCCTTGACACCGACGACCGGGTAGCCGGCGAGCACGCCGTACTGCATGGCGTCCTGGATACCGGCGTCGACGCTCGGGATGTACTCACGCGGGATGCGACCACCGGTGACGGCGTTCTTGAACTCGTAGAGCTCGCCGTCGGTGTCCTCGGACGCCTCGAGCGGCTCGAAGGTGATCTGCACCTTGGCGAACTGACCGGACCCACCGGTCTGCTTCTTGTGCGTGTAGTCGTACTTCTCCACCGCGCGACGGATCGTCTCGCGGTAGGCCACCTGCGGCTTGCCGATGTTGGCCTCGACCTTGAACTCGCGCTTCATCCGGTCGACGAAGACGTCGAGGTGCAGCTCGCCCATGCCGGCGATGATCGTCTGGCCGGTCTCCTCGTCGAGGCTGACCTGGAAGGTCGGGTCCTCGGCGACGAGCTTCTGGATCGCGGTGCCCAGCTTTTCCTGGTCGCCCTTGGTCTTGGGCTCGATGGCCACCTGGATGACCGGGGCCGGGAAGGACATCGACTCGAGGATGACCTGGTCGTTGACGTCGCTCAGGGTGTCACCCGTGGTGGTCTCCTTGAGGCCGATGACGGCGTAGATGTGGCCCGCCATCGCCTCCTCGACCGGGTTCTCCTTGTTGGCGTGCATCTGGAAGAGCTTGCCGAGGCGCTCCTTCTTGCCCTTGGTCGAGTTGACGACCTGGGTGCCCGGCGTGATCTTGCCCGAGTAGACCCGGATGAAGGTCAGCGTGCCGAAGAAGGGGTGCGCGGCGATCTTGAAGGCCAGCGCGGAGAAGGGCTCGTCGACGCTGGGCTTGCGCAGGACGACCTTCTCCTCGTCGCCCGGGGCGTGGCCCTCCATGGCCGCGACGTCGAGCGGGCTGGGCAGGTAGTCACGGACCGCGTCGAGGACGGGCTGGACACCACGGTTCTTGAAGGCCGAGCCGCAGAAGATCGGGTAGAGCTCGGAGTTGACCGTCAGCTTGCGCACGCCGGCCTTGATCTCCTCGACCGTCAGGTCCTCGCCACCGAGGTACTTCTCCATGAGCTCGTCGTCGGACTCGGCGACGCGCTCGACGAGGTGGTTGCGGTACTCCTCGGCCTTGGCCTGCAGGTCCTCCGGGATCTCGCGGGTCTCGTAGGAGGCACCCAGGGTGACGTCACCCTTGGCGTCGCCGGGCCACACGAGGGCCTTCATGTGCACGAGGTCGACGACACCGATGAAGTCGTTCTCGGCGCCGATCGGCAGCTGCATGACGAGCGGCTCCGCACCGAGGCGGTCCTTGATGGTGTCGACGGTGAAGTAGAAGTCCGCGCCGAGCTTGTCCATCTTGTTGACGAAGGCGATGCGGGGGACGTCGTACTTGTCCGCCTGGCGCCACACGGTCTCGGACTGGGGCTCGACGCCCTCCTTGCCGTCGAAGACCGCGACCGCACCGTCGAGGACGCGCAGCGAGCGCTCGACCTCGACCGTGAAGTCGACGTGACCCGGGGTGTCGATGATGTTGATCTGGGTGTCGTCCCAGAAGGAGGTGACCGCGGCGGACGTGATCGTGATGCCGCGCTCCTTCTCCTGCTCCATCCAGTCAGTGGTGGAGGCGCCGTCGTGCGTCTCGCCCAGCTTGTGGTTGACGCCGGTGTAGAAAAGGATGCGCTCAGTCGTCGTCGTCTTGCCGGCGTCGATGTGCGCCATGATGCCGATGTTGCGGACCTTGGTGAGGTCCGTCAGGACGTCCTGTGCCACTCGTTATCTCATCTCGCTCGTTGCGGTCGTGTCTGCCCGGGAAGGGCGGTGGTGGTCGGGGCCGACGGTTGCCGGCCCCGACCTGCTGTCACCAGCGGTAGTGCGCGAAGGCCTTGTTGGACTCGGCCATCTTGTGCGTGTCCTCGCGACGCTTGACCGCGGCACCGAGGCCGTTGCTCGCGTCGAGGATCTCGTTCATGAGGCGCTCGGTCATCGTCTTCTCGCGACGCTGACGGGCGTAGCCGACGAGCCAGCGCAGCGACAGGGTCGTGGCGCGGCCGGGCTTGACCTCGATCGGGACCTGGTAGGTCGCACCGCCGACGCGGCGGGACTTGACCTCGAGGGAGGGCTTGACGTTGTCGAGCGCGCGCTTGAGCGTCTGGACCGGGTCGGTGCCGGTCTTCTCACGGCAGCCCTCGAGGGCGTCGTAGACGATGGACTCGGCGATGGACTTCTTGCCGTCGAGCAGGATCTTGTTGACCAACTGGGTCACCAGCGGGGACTGGTAGACCGGGTCGACGACGAGGGGGCGCTTCGGAGCAGGACCCTTGCGAGGCATTACTTCTTCTCCTTCTTCGCGCCGTAGCGGCTGCGGGCCTGCTGGCGACCCTTGACACCCTGGGTGTCGAGCGAACCGCGGACGATCTTGTAGCGGACACCGGGCAGGTCCTTCACACGACCACCACGCACGAGCACGATGGAGTGCTCCTGCAGGTTGTGGCCGACACCCGGGATGTACGCGGTGACCTCGATGCCGGACGTGAGGCGCACACGGGCGACCTTGCGCAGGGCAGAGTTCGGCTTCTTGGGGGTGGTCGTGTACACGCGGGTGCACACGCCACGGCGCTGCGGCGACCCCTTGAGGGCCGGGGTGGCGGCCTTGGACGGCTTGTCCTGCCGCCCCTTGCGCACCAGCTGGTTGATGGTAGGCAACCTGTTCTCCGTACGTCGGTGATGTTGTCTGCACCCGCCGGGGCGACCCGGCAGATGCTCCTTGGATGCCGCCGGCGACCCCCGCACTCGGGTGTGTCGCCTGCGGTGCTCTCCCCTGCACTCCCCGTCACGGTCGAAGACCGCTGCTGGGGCGCCCGGCGAGAGGGCGAGGAAGGACCGTCTCCGATCTCCCTCTGCGCGCGTCACGGCACAGCCGAGCCACGCACGCTGATCAACGATACCGGCGCGCCGATGCCCTCACAAATCGTTACCTCAGCCCAGGCGGTCGAAGGCCGGCGCGTACCGGAAGTCACCGGCCATCTGCGGGCGCCAGGCACGCAGCGGCTTGGCCTGGAAGTAGCGGTCCTCCCACTCCCCCGGCGAGCCGATGCCCAGGTCGGAGGCCGGCACGAAGCCGAAGAAGCCGTAGTACTCCGGGTCGCCGAGCAGGACGATCGCCGGCTCGGCGCGCTGGTCCGCGCTGGCGACGACGGCCATCATCAGCGCCGCACCGATCCCCTGGCGCTGGTGGTCGGGACGCACGCCGATCGGCCCGAGGCCGACGCTCGGCTCCCCCGCGAGGCTGCCGCGGCTGCACACGACGTGGCCGACGACCTCGCCGTCGAGCTCGGCGACGAAGGTCAGCTCGTCGATGACCGAGCCGTCGGCCCGCAGCCCGCGCAGGAGCTCTCGCTCGACGGACTCGCTCCGGCCCTCGGGGACGCCGAAGGCGGCGTCGTGCAGGGCCTCGGTGGCCGCGGTGTCGTCCGGCGTCTCGCGCCGGATGATGAGGTCGTCGCGCATCAGTACCTGTCCGTGATCCAGTGGCTGTTGCCGGTGAGGAAGGCCCCGAGGTAGACCCCGGCGACGACGAGGAGCACGACCGACACGATCGTGGCGTCGCTGCGCGAACGTCGGGCGAAGGTCGTGACCGCCGCGCCCGCGAGGACGAGCGCGAGCAGCTTGCTCACCCCACCGGGCTTGAGGAGCAGCACGAGTGCGCCGACCGCCAGGATCGTGCCGAGCGCCCAGCGCGCCGCGGTGGCACGCACCGACATCGGCTGGCTGGAGTCGTGGTCAGGGGCGGGCACGCCCCCATCCTCTCTCATGGACCGCCCCGCCGACGCTCCCCCCGCTCATCGCGCCGGGCGCAGGAGATACACCTGGTTGCCGTCCCGCTCGACGCCATCCATCCGCTCGACGTGCACGCTGGTCCCCGTCAGGGACTGGTCGACGGATCCGCCCCCGGTCATGTAGCCCTTGCCGCAGACGAAGTCCTTGCCGTCGACCCGCAGTGCCCCGCTCACCTCCATGCACAGGACGCCGGTGTCGTCCCCGTTGACGTTCTTGACGACGGCAGAGCCCTCGACGACCCGCGCCCGGGACTCGCTCATCCGCCACCCGACGTACCCCGCCAGCAGAAGCAGCGCGATCGCCCCCAGTCCGGCGAGCACGCGCGTGCCGCCACCTCGCGCTCGACGTGACGTCATCCGATCCCCCCTGGTGTCGATGGGCCGGTACTGACCCGTCGTCGAGGGTACGACGAAGGGGGCCGGTCACCGTGCGGTGACCGGCCCCCTTCGGGCAGTGCTGGGGCAATCAGCCCTTGGCCGCGGCCTTGAGGGCGCTGCCGGCGGTGAGCTTGGCGGCGTAGCCACCGGGGATGGTCATCTCCTCACCCGTCTGCGGGTTGCGGCCCTTGCGCTCGGCGCGCTCGACGCGCTCGAGGCTGAAGAAGCCGGGGACGGTGACCTTCTCGCCCTTGGCGACGGAGTCGGACAGGACCGCCTGGAGGGCGGTGATGACCTCGGACGCCGCGGAAGCGGACACGCCAGCCTTCTCGGCGACGGCGCTGGCGAGCTCGGACTTGTTCATAGTGGGATCTCCATCCTTGAAGTTCGTAGATCGAACAGGGACCAATCAACCACGAATCCCCGGCCGCCGTCGACTTGCCGGTCGGCGTGTTTCCCTTGATTTTCCGGCGATCTTCGCCCCTGAGCCCTCCCTGACCACATCCGTCACGTCCGTCGCCGGACGACGAAGGGGGTCGCCTCCCTCGCGGGAAGCGACCCCCTTCCTTCGAGACGCTTGCAGAGCAAGCTCCTCAGGAAACGGTGAGTGCGGCGACTCAGACGTCCAGGTCCAGGTCGTCGAGGCGGATCGCCTCGCCGGAGCCGGGACCGAAGACCGGGTAGGCGTACTCGTCGTAGTTGGGCAGCGAGTACATCGCGGCCTTGGCCTCCTCGGTGGGCTCGACGTCCACGTTGCGGTAGCGGGGCAGACCCGTACCGGCGGGGATGAGCTTTCCGAGGATGACGTTCTCCTTCAGGCCCAGCAGCGGATCGGAACGACCCTCCATCGCGGCCTCGGTGAGGACACGAGTCGTCTCCTGGAAGGAGGCGGCGGACAGCCAGGAGTCCGTGGCGAGCGAGGCCTTGGTGATGCCCATGAGCTCGGGACGACCCGAGGCCGGACGACCGCCCTCGGCGACGACACGGCGGTTTTCCGACTCGAAGCGCGCCCGCTCGGCGAGCATGCCCGGCAGGAGGTTGGCGTCACCCGACTCGAGGATGGTGATCCGGCGCAGCATCTGCCGGACGATGACCTCGATGTGCTTGTCGTGGATCGACACACCCTGCTGGCGGTAGACCTTCTGCACCTCGTCGACGAGGTGCTTCTGGGCGTGGCGCGGGCCGAGGATGCGCAGGACCTGCTTGGGGTCGATGGCGCCCTGGACGAGCTGGGTGCCGACGGCGACCCGCTCGCCGTCCTCGACGAGCAGGCGCGAACGCTTGCTCACCGGGTAGGCGTGCTCCTCGCCGTCGCGGTCCGCGACGAGCAGGATGCGACGGCCCTTGTCGGTCTCCTCGATGGTGATCCGACCGTCGGCCTCGGCGATCGGGGCGACACCCTTGGGGGTACGCGCCTCGAAGAGCTCGACGACTCGCGGCAGACCCTGCGTGATGTCGTCACCGGCCACACCACCGGTGTGGAAGGTCCGCATCGTCAGCTGGGTACCGGGCTCACCGATCGACTGGGCCGCGATGATGCCGACGGCCTCGCCGATGTCGACGAGCTGGCCGGTGGCCAGGCTGCGGCCGTAGCACTTGGCGCAAGTGCCCACCTTGGACTCGCAGGTGAGGACCGAGCGGATCTTCACCTCGTCGACGCCGGCCTTGTAGAGCTTGTCGATGACGACGTCGCCCAGGTCGGAGCCGGCCTCGGCCAGGACGGTGCCCTCGTGCTCGACGTCGGTCGCGACGCAGCGCGCGTAGACGGTGAACTCGACGTCGTCGTGCTTGCGACGGGTGCCCGTGAGCTCGTCGAACTGCGCGATCGGCATCGTCAGGCCGCGCTCGGTCCCGCAGTCGTCCTCGCGGATGATGACGTCCTGGGAGACGTCGACGAGACGACGGGTCAGGTAACCCGAGTCGGCGGTACGAAGGGCGGTGTCGGCCAGACCCTTGCGCGCACCGTGCGTCGAGATGAAGAACTCGACGACGGACAGACCCTCACGGAAGTTCGTGCGGATCGGGCGCGGGATGATCTCACCCTTGGGGTTGGCCATGAGGCCACGCATACCGGCGATCTGGCGCAGCTGGAACCAGTTACCACGAGCACCCGAGTTGACCATCCGGAAGATGGGGTTGTCCTTCGGGAAGTTGCTCTGCATCTCGGCAGAGACCTCGTTGGTCGCCTGGGTCCAGATCTCGATCTGCTCCTGACGACGCTCGTCGTCGGTGATCAGACCGCGCTCGTACTGCTTCTGGACCTTGGTCGCCTTCTCCTCGTAGGTCGCGAGGATCTCGGGCTTGCGCGGCGGCGTGACGACGTCGGAGACGGCAACCGTCGTGCCCGAGCGGGAGGCCCAGTGGTAACCGGCCTCCTTGAGGGCGTCGAGCGATGCCGCGACCTCGACCTTGGTGTAGCGCTCGGCGAGGTCGTTGACGATCGTCGACAGACGCTTGCGGTCGACCGGCTCGTTGACGAAGGGGTAGTTCTCCGGGAGCGTCTCGTTGAAGAGCGCCCGGCCCAGCGTCGTCTCGGCGGTCCACGTCGCGAGCATGCCGCGCTCGTCGAGCTCGGCCCCCTCGGGCAGCTCGTAGCCGATCGGCGGGACGACGTCGGTCAGCCGGACCTTGATCGGGGTGCCGATCTTGATCTCGCCGGCGTCGAATGCCATGCGTGCCTCGGCCGTCGTCGCAAAGGCGCGACGGTGCTCGGTCTCCAGCTCCACCTCGGAGGAGAGGTGGAACAGACCGATGACCATGTCCTGCGTCGGCATGGTGACGGGGCGACCGTCGGCCGGCTTGAGGATGTTGTTGCTCGAGAGCATGAGGATCCGGGCCTCGGCCTGGGCCTCCGCGCTCAGCGGCAGGTGGACGGCCATCTGGTCACCGTCGAAGTCGGCGTTGAAGGCCGTGCAGACGAGCGGGTGGATCTGGATGGCCTTGCCCTCGACGAGCTGCGGCTCGAAGGCCTGGATGCCCAGACGGTGCAGCGTGGGCGCGCGGTTGAGCAGCACGGGGTGCTCGGTGATGACCTCTTCGAGGACGTCCCACACGACGGAGCGCTGACGCTCGACCATGCGCTTGGCCGACTTGATGTTCTGGGCATGGTCGAGGTCGACGAGCCGCTTCATGACGAAGGGCTTGAACAGCTCGAGCGCCATGGCCTTGGGCAGACCGCACTGGTGCAGCTTCAGCTGCGGTCCGACGACGATGACCGAACGGCCGGAGTAGTCGACGCGCTTGCCGAGGAGGTTCTGACGGAAGCGACCCTGCTTGCCCTTGAGCATGTCCGACAGCGACTTCAGCGGGCGGTTGCCCGGGCCGGTGACCGCACGACCGCGACGACCGTTGTCGAAGAGGTTGTCGACGGCCTCCTGCAGCATCCGCTTCTCGTTGTTGACGATGATCTCGGGCGCGCCGAGGTCGAGCAGTCGCTTGAGGCGGTTGTTGCGGTTGATGACGCGGCGGTAGAGGTCGTTGAGGTCGGAGGTGGCGAAGCGGCCACCGTCGAGCTGGACCATCGGGCGCAGGTCCGGCGGGATGACCCGCGTCCAGGACCATGCCAGCCGGCTTGTTGTCGGTGGTGAGGAAGGCGGTGACGACCTTGAGGCGCTTGAGGGCGCGGGTCTTCTTCTGACCCTTGCCGGTGGCGATGATCTCGCGCAGCTTTTCGGCCTCGGCCTCGAGGTCGAAGGTCTCCAGACGCTTCTGGATCGCCGCGGCACCCATGCCGCCCTCGAAGTACAGACCGAAGCGGTCACGCATCTCGCGGTAGAGGACCTCGTCGCCCTCGAGGTCCTGGACCTTGAGGTTCTTGAAGCGGTCCCAGACCTGCGCGAGGCGCTCGACCTGCTGGTCGGCCCGCTTGCGGATCTGGTTCATCTCGCGCTCGGCGGAGTCGCGGACCTTGCGCTTGGCGTCGGACTTGGCGCCCTCGGCCTCGAGCTCGGCGATGTCCTTCTCGAGCTTCTGGGCGCGGGTCTCGACGTCCGCGTCGCGGCGGTTCTCCAGCTCGCGCTTCTCGGCCTCGATCTGCGCCTCGAGCGAGGGCAGGTCGCTGTGCCGCTGGTCCTCGTCGACGCTCGTGATCATGTAGGCGGCGAAGTAGATGACCTTCTCGAGGTCCTTCGGCGCCAGGTCGAGCAGGTAGCCGAGGCGGCTCGGGACACCCTTGAAGTACCAGATGTGGGTGACGGGGGCGGCCAGCTCGATGTGGCCCATCCGCTCACGACGCACGCCGGCGCGGGTGACCTCGACGCCGCAGCGCTCGCAGATGATGCCCTTGAAGCGGACTCGCTTGTACTTGCCGCAGGAGCACTCCCAGTCCCGGGTGGGGCCGAAGATCCGCTCGCAGAACAGGCCCTCCTTCTCGGGCTTGAGGGTGCGGTAGTTGATGGTCTCGGGCTTCTTGACCTCGCCGTGGCTCCAGTTGCGGATGTCCTCCGCGGTGGCCAGGCCGATGCGCAGCTCGTCGAAGAAGTTGACGTCCAGCACTTCGTGCTTCCTTCTCTCGTTGTCGAGGATGACTCGATAAGTTCTGTGGCCCGGTGACGATCACGAAGGGCGACCGTCTGGGCTTCTGGAGGGTGCTCGGGGGACCCGGACCGGGGCGGGCCCGGGTCCCCCGGGCTCTCAGACCTCTTCGACCGAGCTCGGCTCGCGCCGGGACAGGTCGATGCCGAGCTCCTCGGCGGCGCGGAAGACGTCGTCCTCGTTGTCGCGCATCTCGATGGTGCCGCCCTCGGAGTTGAGGACCTCCACGTTGAGGCAGAGGGACTGCATCTCCTTGATGAGCACCTTGAAGGACTCCGGGATCCCCGGCTCGGGGATGTTGTCGCCCTTGACGATGGCCTCGTAGACCTTGACGCGACCGGTCACGTCGTCGGACTTGATGGTGAGCAGCTCCTGGAGCGCGTAGGAGGCGCCGTAGGCCTCGAGGGCCCACACCTCCATCTCGCCGAAGCGCTGGCCACCGAACTGGGCCTTACCACCCAGCGGCTGCTGGGTGATCATCGAGTACGGACCCGTGCTGCGGGCGTGGATCTTGTCGTCCACGAGGTGGTGCAGCTTGAGGATGTACATGTAGCCGACGGACACCGGGTCCGGGTAGGGCTCACCGGTACGGCCGTCGAAGAGGTTGGCCTTGCCGGAGCGGTCGATGAGCCGCACGCCGTCGCGGGTCGGGGTCGTCGAGTCGAGCAGACCGGTGATCTCCTCCTCGCGGGCACCGTCGAAGACGGGGCTGGCGACGCGCGTGTTGGCCGGGGCCTGGCGCGCGTCCTGCGGGATCATCTCGGCCCACTCGGGCTCGCCCTCGATCTGCCAGCCGCGGCTGGCGGCCCAGCCCAGGTGCAGCTCGAGGATCTGACCGATGTTCATGCGGCCGGGGACACCGAGCGGGTTGAGCACGACGTCGACCGGGGTGCCGTCCTCGAGGAAGGGCATGTCCTCGACAGGCAGGATCTTGGAGATGACGCCCTTGTTGCCGTGACGGCCGGCGAGCTTGTCACCGTCGGTGATCTTGCGCTTGTTGGCGACGTAGACGCGCACCAGCTGGTTGACGCCCGGGGGCAGCTCGTCGCCCTCGTCCTTGTCGAAGACCTTGACGCCGATGACCGTGCCGGTCTCGCCGTGCGGGACCTTCATCGAGGTGTCGCGGACCTCGCGCGCCTTCTCGCCGAAGATCGCGCGGAGCAGACGCTCCTCGGGGGTCAGCTCGGTCTCGCCCTTGGGCGTGACCTTGCCGACGAGCAGGTCGCCGTCGCGCACCTCGGCACCGATGCGGATGATGCCGCGCTCGTCGAGGTCCGCGAGGACCTCCTCGGAGACGTTGGGGATGTCGCGGGTGATCTCCTCGGGGCCGAGCTTGGTGTCGCGGGCGTCGACCTCGTGCTCCTCGATGTGGATCGAGGAGAGGACGTCGTCCTGCACCAGACGCTGGCTGAGGATGATGGCGTCCTCGTAGTTGTAGCCCTCCCAGGGCATGAAGGCCACGAGCAGGTTGCGCCCGAGGGCCATCTCGCCACCGTCGGTCGCGGGACCGTCGGCGATCAGCTGGCCGGCTTCGACGCGGTCACCCTCGGAGACCATGACGCGCTGGTTGTAGCTGTTGCCCTGGTTGGACCGGGAGAACTTCATCATCTTGTACGAGCGCGAACCGCCCTCGTCCTGCGTGACGGTCACCAGGTCGGCGGAGACCTCGGTGACGACACCCGCCTTCTCCGCACGGACGACGTCACCCGAGTCGAGCGCCGCACGGTGCTCCATGCCGGTCCCGACGAAGGGGGCCTCGGCCTGGACGAGCGGCACGGCCTGACGCTGCATGTTGGCGCCCATGAGCGCGCGGTTGGCGTCGTCGTGCTCGAGGAAGGGGATCATCGCGGTCGCGGCGGAGACCATCTGGCGCGGCGAGACGTCCATGTAGTCGACGTCCTCGGCCGGGATCTGGTCGACCTCGCCACCCTTGGTGCGGGCGAGGACCCGCTCCTCGGCGAAGGTGCCGTCGTCGAGGAGGACGGCGTTGGCCTGGGCCACGATGACCTTGTCCTCCTCGTCCGCCGAGATGTAGACGATCTCGTCGGTGACCCGACCGGCCTCGACCTTGCGGTACGGGGTCTCGATGAAGCCGAAGGCATTGATCCGGCCGTAGCTGGCCAGCGAGCCGATCAGACCGATGTTGGGACCCTCAGGGGTCTCGATCGGGCACATGCGGCCGTAGTGCGACGGGTGGACGTCACGGACCTCCATCTGCGCGCGGTCACGGGAGATACCGCCCGGGCCCAGCGCGTTGAGGCGACGCTTGTGCGTCAGCCCCGACAGCGGGTTGTTCTGGTCCATGAACTGCGACAGCTGGCTGGTGCCGAAGAACTCCTTGATGGAGGCGACGACCGGCCGGATGTTGATGAGCGTCTGGGGCGTGATCGCCTCGACGTCCTGGGTCGTCATCCGCTCGCGCACGACGCGCTCCATCCGCGACAGGCCGGTGCGGACCTGGTTCTGGATGAGCTCGCCGACGGAGCGCAGACGACGGTTGCCGAAGTGGTCGATGTCGTCGGTCTCGACCGGCACCTCGAAGGGCTCGCCGTCGCGGACACCCGGGAGCGTCGGCTGGTCGGCGTGCAGGGCGACGAGGTACTTGAGCGTCGCGACGATGTCCTCGAGCGTGAGCACCGAGGAGTCGAGGTCGGCCTCGACACCGAGCTTGCGGTTGACCTTGTAGCGGCCGACCTTGGCCAGGTCGTAGCGCTTGGGGTTGAAGTAGAGGTTGTCGAGCAGGTTCTGCGCGGCCTCACGGGTCGGCGGCTCGCCGGGGCGCAGCTTGCGGTAGATGTCGAGCAGCGCGGCGTCCTGGTCCTCGACGGTGTCCTTGTCGAGGGTGGCGCGCATCGACTCGTAGTCGCCGAACTCCTCGAGGATCTCCGCGGAGGTCATGCCCAGGGCCTTGAGCAGGACGGTGACCGACTGCTTGCGCTTGCGGTCGACGCGGACGCCGACCATGTCGCGCTTGTCGACCTCGAACTCGAGCCACGCACCGCGGCTCGGGATGACCTTGGCCGAGTAGACGTCCTTGTCGGAGGTCTTGTCGGGGGTGCGCTCGAAGTAGACGCCCGGGCTGCGCACGAGCTGCGAGACGACGACGCGCTCGGTGCCGTTGATGATGAAGGTGCCGCGCTCGGTCATGAGCGGGAAGTCACCCATGAAGACCGTCTGGCTCTTGATCTCGCCGGTCTCGGCGTTCATGAACTCGGCGGTGACGAAGAGGGGCGCGGAGTAGGTCTGGTCGCGCTCCTTGCAGTCGTCGACGGAGTACTTCGGCTCCTCGAAGCGGCTCTCCCGGAAGGAGAGGCTCATCGAGCCGGAGAAGTCCTCGATCGGGGAGATCTCCTCGAAGATCTCCTCCAGCCCCGGGTGCTCGGGGACGTCACGTCGACCGGCGTCGAGAGCGTCGGCGAGACGCTCCTGCCACTTCTCGTTGCCCAGGAGCCAGTCGAAGCTCTCCGTCTGGAGGGCCAGGAGGTCGGGGACCTCGAGGGGCTCGCGGATCTTTGCGAAGGACAGACGGCCACTGGCCGTCCGTGCGGTGGACATCGGGGAAGCGGTGCGCGAGGCAGCCAAGGATGGATCCTTCCACGGGCCTTGAGAGTCGGGCGGTGCCACCGGGCCCAGATCGCGTCCCGGCGGGCTCTCGACACCCTCGGGAACGAGGGGGTGTGAGCGGTCCGACCGGGGTCACGACAGGAACAAGGCAGCGCAAAGCGACAGCGTAGTCCACAAACACACAAGTGTCCAACCCGGTCGAGCCGACGGCTCGACGGTGGTCCACGGCGCCTCTCCCGCAGACGCGGTGGGGCCGGATCAATCGACGCCATGAGGATGGACGACGGCAACCGCCACGTCAAGGCACGTCCCCGGCGGGTCGCGAGCCGGTGCCCCGACCTGGCCGGCGGGATCCCCCCTTCGGCCCGGGCCCTAGGGTGGGGCCATGAATGCGCGCTCGATCCGCCGACGCCGACGCCGGCTCGAGGTGCGACGTGCGGTCCGGCGCACGGCCGGCGCCGTCGTCGCGACCCAGCTGCTCACTGCCGCAGGCCTGCTCGTCTTCGACAGCCAGCGCCGCAAGGACCGTCCGGACAAGGAGTTCCCGCACCAGCAGGGCGGTCCGGTGCCCGTCCCCGGCGGCGACGTGCGCATCTACACCTTCGGCGAGCACCTCTTCGAGGACATGCTCGCCGACATCGACGCGGCGCAGGAGCGCATCTACTTCGAGACCTACATCTGGAAGGACGACGCCATCGGGCAGCGCTTCCGGGACGCGCTCGTCGCGGCCCACGAGCGCGGCGTGCGCGTCTTCGTCGTCTACGACACCTTCGCCAACCTCGTCGTCCCGCGCCGCTTCTTCCAGTCGCTGCCCGAGGGCATCCACGTCAAGCGCCACCCGCTCGTCACCGGGGGCCTGAACTTCTTCCACCCCAGCCACTGGGGACGCAACCACCGCAAGCTCCTCGTCGTCGACGAGACGGCCGCCTACCTCGGCGGCTACAACATCGGCCAGGACTACGCCAACCGCTGGCGCGACACCCACGCCCGCTATGCCGGCGACATGGTCGTCGAGCTCGAAAATGCCTTCGTCGACTACTGGAACATCTACGACGGCAGCCCCGCGCTCCCCCAGCCGAGCCGCCGCACGTGGAGCCGCGACATGCGCATCCACCGCAACCTGCCGGCCGACATGGTCTACCCGATCCGCAACATGTACCTCGAGGCGATCGACCGGGCGAGCGAGCGGGTGTGGCTGACGACCGCCTACCTCATCCCCGACGACGCCTTCATCCGCAGCCTCGTCAACGCCGCCGAGCGCGGGGTCGACGTGCGCGTCATCGTGCCGCACTTCAGCAACCACATCGTCGCCGACTGGCTCAGCCGCGTCGCCTACGAGCGGCTGCTGCGCGGCGGGGTGCGCCTGCTGCGCTTCGAGAATGCCATGGTGCACGCCAAGACGGCGACGATCGACGGGCTGTGGTCGACCATCGGCACCGCCAACATCGACCGGTTGAGCCTCGCGGGCAACTACGAGGTCAACATGGAGATCCTCGACGCCGACGTCGCCGCCCGGATGGAGGAGATCTTCACCCTCGACTCGGGCAACACCACCGAGCTGACCCTCGAGGAGTGGACCCGTCGCCCGCTCATCAGCCGGGTCACCGAGGGCATCCTCTCCCCCTGGCGCCCGCTGCTCTGACGAGGCACACGCCGAAGGGCGGGTCGCACCAGGTGGTACGACCCGCCCTTCGGCAGATCAGTGCTCGTCAGTGACGAGCCGAGATCACTTGAGCTCGACGGTGGCGCCGGCGCCCTCGAGGGCCTCCTTGGCCTTCTCCGCGGCGTCCTTGTCGACCTTCTCGAGGACGGGCTTGGGGGCGCCGTCGACGAGGTCCTTGGCCTCCTTGAGGCCGAGGCTCGTGAGCGCGCGGACCTCCTTGATGACCTGGATCTTCTTGTCGCCGGCCGCGGCGAGGATGACGTCGAACTCGTCCTGCTCGGCGGCGGCGTCGCCACCGGCGTCGCCACCGGCGGCCGGGGCGGCACCCGCGACGGCAACCGGGGCCGCGGCGGTGACCTCGAAGGTCTCCTCGAACTGCTTCACGAACTCGGAGAGCTCGATGAGGGTCATCTCCTTGAAGGCCTCAAGGAGCTCGTCGGTGCTGAGCTTCGCCATGATGGGCGTCCTTTCTGATCAAACGTGTGTGCCGAAAGTGGCGGGGTCGTGCAGTGGCCGTGAGGCGGGTGCCTCAGGCCTCGTCGCCACCCTCGGGGGTGGTCTCGGTGGAGGCGTCGGCCTCGGCGGCCGGCTCCTCGGTGTCCGCAGCGGGGGCGTCGGTCGCGACCGGGCCCTGCTCCTCGACCTTCGCGCGCAGCGCGTCGACGACGCGAGCCGTCTGCGCGAGCGGCGCGTTGAAGAGGTACGCGGCCTGGGTGAGCTGGGCCTTCATGGCGCCAGCCAGCTTGCCCAGGAGAACCTCGCGGGACTCGAGCTTCGCGAGCTTGTCGATCTCCTCCGGCGTGAGCGGGTTCCCGTCGAGGATTCCGCCCTTGATCACCAGGAGAGGGTTGTCCTTGGCGAAGTCACGCAGACCCTTGGCAGCCTCGACGGGGTCGCCCTCGACGAAGGCGATCGCGTTGGGGCCGACGAGCTGGCCCTCGAAGGCGGACTCGACGCCCGCCTCCTTGGCAGCGCGCTCGGTCAGCGTGTTCTTCACCACGGAGTAGGTGGCGTTGCCACGAAGCTTGCTGCGCAGCTCGCCGAGCTGCGCCACGGTCAGACCGCGGTACTCCGTGATCACGGCCGCGCTGGAGCTGCGGAACTTCTCCGCGAGCTCGGCGATGGCGGCGTCCTTCTGGGGGTTCGCCATGCGGGCCTCCTTCTCGTGTGGTGCCACCGGGGCCCGGAACGAGAAAAGGAGCCCCGGCGCAGGCACGGGACTCCGGCACGCACGTCACGAGGACGGGTGCGAATCAAGTGGCCTGCGCGGGTCGCCCGCTCTCGCGGAACCTTGGGTCACGATCACGTGGATCACGACAACCGGCGGTCAATGGTCGGGAGCAACAGTACGGCAGGTGGACCGGTGGGGACAAATCGTCGCCGGCGCAGCCTGGCGGACATGACGAAGGGGGTCGCACCCGGGCGGGTGCGACCCCCTTCGAGGTCACGCGAGGGCGTGGGTCACTCCGCGGCGGGGACCTCGTCGGCCGCCACCGGGGCGGTCTCCTCGAGGAGGTTCTTGACCCGCGAGGAGTCCAGGACGATGCCCGGTCCCATGGTCGTGCTCAGCACGGCCTTGGTGATGTAGCGGCCCTTGGAGGCGGACGGCTTGAGACGCAGGATCTCCTCGAGCGCCGTCTGGTAGTTCTCCACGAGCTGCTTCTCGTCGAAGCTCGCCTTGCCGATGATGAAGTGCAGGTTGGCGTGCTTGTCGTTGCGGAACTCGATCTTGCCGCCCTTGATGTCGGCAACGGCCTTGGCCGTGTCCATCGTGACGGTGCCGGTCTTGGGGTTGGGCATGAGACCACGGGGGCCCAGGACCTTGCCGAGACGGCCGACCTTGCCCATGAGGTCCGGGGTGGCGACGACGGCGTCGAAGTCCATCCAGCCGCCCTGGACCTTCTCGAGCATGTCGTCGGACCCGACGAAGTCGGCGCCGGCCTCACGGGCGGCGTCGGCCTTGTCGCCATTGGCGAAGACGAGGACGCGGGCGGTCTTGCCCGTGCCGTGCGGGAGGTTGACCGTGCCGCGGACCATCTGGTCGGCCTTGCGGGGGTCGATGCCGAGACGGAAGACGACCTCGACGGTCTCGTCGAAGCTCTTCTTCGCGCCCTCCTGGGCGAGGCGGACGGCCTCGAGGGGGGCGTAGGCGAGATCGCGGTCGACCTTGTCCGCCGCGGCGCGGTAGCTCTTGCTGCGCTTCATGGGTACTCCTTGGGTGGTGGTGGAGGTGTGGTGCGGGCCAGCGCAGGCCCTCCCACGGGTCGGGCTCAGATGCCCGGGGTCTCGATGCCCATCTGACGCGCGGTGCCGGCGATGATCTTCATCGCGGCGTCGATGTCGTTGGCGTTGAGGTCGGGCATCTTGGTCTCGGCGATCTCGCGCACCTGGTCCTTGGTCAGCGAGGCGACCTTGACCTTGTGCGGCTCACCGGAGGCCTTCTTGACGCCCGCGGCCTTCTTGATCAGCTCGGCGGCCGGCGGGGTCTTGGTGATGAAGGTGAAGGAGCGGTCTTCGTAGACCGTGATCTCGACCGGGACGACGTTGCCGCGCTGGTCCGCCGTGGCGTCGTTGTACGCCTTGACGAACTCCATGATGTTGACGCCGTGCTGACCCAGCGCCGGACCGACCGGCGGGGCGGGGGTGGCGGCACCAGCCTGGATCTGCAGCTTGATGTAGCCGGAGACCTTCTTCTTGGGGGGCATGCGATGTTCCTACTTCCGTGTTGTGGGCCGACGCCGTGGGCGATGACCCGGTTGCAGATGCGCCGCCAGTCGGCGACGCGGCTTCTCAGAGCTTGGCGACCTGGTGGAAGCCGAGCTCGACCGGGGTCTCCCGGCCGAAGATGGAGACGAGGACCTTGAGCTTCTGGCTCTCGGGGAGGATCTCGGAGATCGTCGCCGGCATGGTCTCGAAGGGCCCGTCCATGACGGTGACCGACTCGCCGACCTCGAAGTCGACGTCCACCGGGGCGGCGGGGGCGGACAGGCCGTCCTGCGTCGGGGCGGCCCCGGCGGCCGCCGGGGCGGCGGCCTTCTCGAGGTCCGCGGGCTTGATCATCGTGAAGACCTCGTCGAGGCTCAGCGGCACCGGGTCGTGCGCATTGCCCACGAAGCCCGTGACACCCGGCGTGTGCCGCACGGCGCCCCAGGACTCGTCGGTGAGGTCCATGCGCACGAGGACGTAGCCGGGCATGCGCGGCTGCTTGCGCACCTTCTTCTGACCGGACTTGATCTCGGTGACCTCGTCGATGGTGACGGCCACCTCGAAGATGTAGTCCTCCATGTCGAGGTTGGCGACACGGGTCTCGAGGTTGTGCTTGACCCGGTTTTCGTAGCCCGCGTAGGTGTGGATGACGTACCAGTCGCCGAACTTGCCGGCGAGCTCGTCCTTGAAGGCCTGGACCGGGTCGGCGCTGTCCTCGGGGAGCACGTCACCGTCGGCGTCGCTCTCGCGGGCCTGCGGCTCGGCGGGGGCCTCGTCGGCCTCCTCCGCAGCGGCCTCCTCGAGGGCCTCGTCGGCGGCGCGGGCGTCGTCGGCCTCCTGTGCCGAAGGGAGGTCCGCCGGCGGCTGCGCAGCGTGCTCGGCCTGCTCGGCGGCGATGACGCTCGAGGTGCCCTCGGTGTCCTGGGACTCGGGGGTCGGGGCCTGCTCGGACATGACCTGTTTCCTCACTTCAGCTTCGTACGTCGGCGCGGGAGCGCGCCCGGTCTGCGGGTGTGGTGCGGCGGCGTCAGCCGCCGAACACCCAGAGCACTGCCCGGGTGAACGCCGCGTCCAGGCCCGAGACGATGAGCATCATCACGGAGACGAAGACGATGACCACGAGCGTGTAGTTGATCAGCTCGGACCGGGTCGGCCGGACGACCTTGCGGAGCTCGTCGAGCACCTGGGCAAGGAAAAGGCCGATGGAGCCGAAGAAGCGAGAGATCGGGTTGCCGCCCTTCGGCTCGCGCCGCGCCTTGGTCGGCTGCGCTCCGAGCTGGCTCACGTCGTCTCTTCTCCGTCGGGGTCTCACCTGGCTGCGCAACGGGTGTCGTGCAACGCAGGGCAGGAGGGACTCGAACCCCCAACCGCCGGTTTTGGAGACCGGTGCTCTACCAATTGAGCCACTGCCCTTCGGAAGGTCGCGTTGGGGGCGGCCTCCCGTGGCCGTCTCGGACCGTCTCCCCCGATGTGCGGGCACGCCGGAGAGTCTGGTCCAAGTCAACCGAGGGATCACTGTACGTCACGGAGGCACCGCACCGCGAACCCACGCGAGGTGGAAGACTGACGGCGTGACTTCGACGCCCGACGCTCGCCCCCTGTCCGACCTCTCCGCGCAGGAGCTGCACGCCCTCGCGCAGACCCAGCGCGAGGCCCACGCCGCGCAGGCCGCCAAGGGCACCAAGCTCGACGTGACGCGCGGCAAGCCCAGCTCCGCACAGCTCGACCTCGCTGACCCGATGCTCTCCCTCCCTTCGGCCACCACGGACCGCGCCGGCACCGACGTGCGCAACTACGGCGGCCTCACCGGGCTGGCCGAGCTGCGCGAGATCTTCGCCGAGCTGCTCTGGGTCGAGCCCGAGCAGATCGTCGCCGGCGGCAACTCCTCGCTGACGATGATGCGCGACGTGCTCGTCGACCTGCTCCTCTTCGGGGCCATCGACTCCCCGCGCCCCTGGGCCAAGGAGGACAAGGTCACCTTCATCTGCCCGGTGCCCGGCTACGACCGCCACTTCGCGCTCCTCGAGGACCTCGGCATCGAGATGGTCACCGTGCCGATGACCGACGAGGGCCCCGACGTCGAGGAGGTCGCCCGCATCGCCGGCTCCGACCCGTCGGTCAAGGGCATCTGGATCGTCCCGACCTACGCCAACCCGACCGGTGCGGTCGTCAGCCACGAGGTGGCCAGCCGGCTGGCGGGCATGGAGACCGCGGCGCCCGACTTCAAGATCTTCTGGGACAACGCCTACGCGGTGCACCACCTCACCGAGGACGAGGCCAAGAGCGCCGACGTCATCACGCTGGCCTCGGGCGCGGGCCACCCGCACCGCGCGGTGATGTTCGCCTCGACCTCCAAGATCACCTGGGCCGGCGCGGGCGTGGCCTTCCTCGCCTCCTCGGTCGAGCAGGTCGCCTGGTACCTCGAGCACCTCGGCAAGGGGTCGATCGGCCCGGACAAGATCAACCAGCTGCGCCACGTCGAGTTCTTCGGCGACGCCGACGGGGTGCGGGCGCACATGCGCAAGCACGCCAAGATCATTGCGCCGAAGTTCGCCGAGGTCGACCGCGTCCTCACCGAGCGGCTCGGCGGTCGCGGCGTCGCGACGTGGAACCGCCCGACGGGCGGCTACTTCGTCAACCTCGACGTCCTGCCCGGCACCGCCTCGCGGGTCGTCGCGCTGGCCAAGGAGGCCGGGCTCTCCCTCACTCCTGCGGGGGCGTCCTTCCCCCACGGCACCGACCCGCAGGACACCAACATCCGCCTCGCCCCGACGATGCCTCCGATGTCGGAGCTCACCGAGGCGATGGAGACGGTCGCGACCTGCGTCCTGCTCGCAGCCGCGGAGCACCTGGAGACCACCAAGGAGTGATGATGAGCGAACGCGAGGACCTCGACACCGACCTGACGAGCTACAGCCTCGACGACGAGGACCAGCTGCAGCCGGGCGACAGCCTCATGGGCACCGGCGCCGGAGACGAGGACGCGCTCGACGCGGGCTACTCCCCGCCCGACTCGGCCCGCGGCTCCTACGCCCACGGCGTCACCGCGGCGGAGCAGCGCGAGGGCGAGAGCATCGACCAGCGGCTCAAGCAGGAGGATCCCGACACCCGGTGGGGTGACCCGGACGAGCCCGGGCGTCGCGGCGACGACCGCGTGGGCGGCGACGACCCGGACTCGATCGCTGCCGAGGACGACTGGATCGGCGACCAGGAGGTCGGTGACGCCCGCGCCGGACGACTCGTCAGTCCCGACGAGGGCAGCCACGCCGACGTCGACGACCAGGCCTGGGGACGCGACGTCGGGGTCGACGGCGGCGCCGCCTCGGCCGAGGAGGCCGCCGTGCACGTCATCGACGGCCGGGCCGAGGAGGAGGAGGACTGACCTCCTCGACCCGCGACCTGCGGGCCCTGCCCAAAGCCCACCTGCACCTGCACTTCACCGGCTCGATGCGGGTGGAGACCGTCCGGGACATGGCGGCCGCGCAAGGTCTGCGGTTGCCCGACTCCCTTCGCTCGGCCTATCCCCCACGACTGTCCGCGGCCGACGAACGGGGGTGGTTCCGCTTCCAGCGGCTCTACGATGCGGCCCGCCACTGCGTGCGCGGCGAGGCCCAGATGCGCCGGATCGTGCGCGAGGCGGCCCTCGACGACGGCGCCGAGGGCTCGCGCTGGCTCGAGATCCAGGTCGACCCGACGTCGTACGCCCCCTTCGTCGGTGGCATCACCCCCGCGATGGAGGTGGTCCTCGACGAGGCCCGCTCCGTCAACGCCACGGCGGACGAGACGGGGTCGGCGCGGGTCGGCGTCGTCATGGCGGCCAGCCGCATCCGCCACCCCCTCGAGGCGCGCACCCTGGCCCGGCTCGCGGCCCGGCTGGCCGACCGAGGGCCAGAGGGGGTCCTCGGCTTCGGCCTGTCCAACGACGAGCGCCGCGGGTCCACCCCCGACTTCGCCCCGGCCTTCCGCATCGCCGAGCGGGCCGGGCTGATGCTGGTGCCGCACTCGGGCGAGCTGCTCGGCCCGGACGCCATCGCCGAGACCCTCACGAGCCTGCGCCCGCAGCGGCTCGGGCACGGCGTGCGCAGCACCGAGGATCCTCGCGTGCTCGAGGCGCTCGTCGCCGCCGATGTGGCCCTGGAGGTCTGCCCCGGGTCCAATGTCGCTCTCGGGGTCTACCGCGAGGAGCACGACGTGCCGCTGCGCACGGTGCTCGACGCCGGCGCCACGGTCGCGCTCGGCGCCGACGACCCGCTGCTCTTCGACTCGCGCCTCCTCGCGCAGTACGAGACCGCCCGGTCGGTGCACGGCCTCGACGACGCGCAGCTCGCCGAGCTGGCGCGCGGCTCCTTCCGCGCGAGCCGCGCCCCGCGTGAGGTCGTCGACTCCGCGATGGCCGACATCGACGAGTGGCTGGCGACTCCCCCTTCGTCCTGAGCCAGCCGGGCCCTGACGAAGGGAGATCTGCCGAAGATCCTGCGGCGTTCGACGCGCACGACGCGTGATCTTCTGCCAAGATCGCCGGTGCCGCGGCTCGATCCCCGGCCCGCGGTCACCAAGGGAGGAAATGCACATGGCTTCACGCATGCGACCGCGCGGCGCTCGACTGGCGGCTGCTGCCGCCGTCGTCGGCCTCGGCGTCATCGGCGCCCAGTCGGCCACCGGAGCGACCCAGGACGAGCCGGTCTCGACCCCGGTCCCGATCTCGACCCCTGAGGGTCAGATCTCCAGCTACGTCATCAACACCAAGATCGTCAGCCCCGGTCAGGTGCGCAAGGTCGAGCGTGCGGTCCAGTCCGCCGGCGGGGTCGTCGTGCAGTCCTGGCCGCAGATCGGCGTCGTCGTGGCCCACTCGACCAAGGCCGACTTCCGCACCGCCGTGGCCTCCGCGGCCGGCAGTGCGGTCGAGTCGGTCGGCCCGACCCGGTCGGTCGCCGTCAGCGAGGGCACCCCGGCGGGCGCCCAGGCCCCGTGGGGCCCGGGCAAGGGCCAGCTGAAGAAGGCCCTGACGAAGAAGGGCGACGTCTCCGAGGGCACCGCCGCCACGAGCACCGACCCGCGCGAGGGCGAGCAGTGGGACATGCAGATGATCAACGTGCCGCAGGCGCACGAGATCACCACCGGCTCCCCTGACGTCACCGTCGGCGTCCTCGACTCGGGCATCGACCCCGACCACCCGGACCTGGCCAACCAGATCGATCGCGCCAACTCGGTCGGCTGCACCGACGCGGGCCGCCCGGCGACCGGCGAGTCCGCCTGGGCCCCGACGACGAGCGACCACGGCACCCACGTCGCCGGCACGATCGGCGCCGAGCGCAACGGCGTCGGCATCGTCGGCATCGCCCCGGGGGCGAAGATGGCCTCGGTCAAGGTCGTCAACGACGACGGGTTCATCTACCCCGAGTACGCGGTCTGCGGCTTCATGGAGGCCGGCCTCAAGGGCATGGACGTGACCAACAACAGCTACTACGTCGACCCCTTCGAGTTCTGGTGCGGCGACCAGCCCGAGCAGGCCCCGGCCCTGGAGGCTGTGCGTCGCGCGGTCGACTGGTCGACGGAGCAGGGCACCGTCCACGCGGCGGCCGCCGGCAACAGCGCCTACGACCTGTCGAACAAGACGACGAACGCCTCGAGCCCCAACGACGGGACCTCGGTCGAGCGCATGATCAACAGCTCGTGCAAGGACATCCCGACCGAGCTCGACGGGGTCGTCACCGTCTCGTCGATCGACCGCCAGGGCAAGCTGTCCTCCTTCTCCAACCGCGGTCTCGGCTCGATCGACGTCGCCGCTCCCGGCAGCTCGATCCTCTCGACGATCGTCCGGGACAACGGGTGGGGCCTCAAGAGCGGCACCTCGATGGCCTCGCCGCACGTCGCCGGTGTCCTGGCCCTGATGAAGTCGGCCCACCCGACGTGGGGCCCGGAGAAGATGATCAGCGAGCTGCGGGCCCAGGCCACCGACACCCCGTGCTCGAGCACCACGCGAGGCGCCGAGTGCGTCGGCACCCCGCAGGAGAACTCCTACTACGGCGACGGCATCGTCGACGCCTACGCGGCCGTTCGCTGACCCACGCACCGACGCACGACGAGGGCCCACGGTCGACCCGACCGTGGGCCCTCGCCCGTGCCCGACCACTCGGGCGGGCGGCTACAGCTCGTGCCCGACGAAGACCGGTTCGTTGACCAAGGTGACGCCGAAGGCCTCGCGCACCCCGTCACGCACCTCGCGGGCGAGCGCGGCCACGTCGGCAGCGGTGGCCGTGCCTCGGTTGGTGATGGCCAGGGTGTGCTTGGTCGACAGGGCCGCCGGCCCGGGCATGTGGTGCCCCTTGCCGAAGCCCGCCTTGTCGATGAGCCAGGCGGCGCTGGTCTTGGCCCGCCCCTCCCCGGCCGGGAAGACCGGCGGGACCGGACCGTCCGCGCCGAGCCGAGCGACCGCGCGCTCGACGAGCGCGTCCATCTCGCCCGTCGTGAGGATCGGGTTGGTGAAGAAGGAGCCGCAGCTCCACGTGTCGTGATCGGTCTCGTCGAGGACCATGCCGCGGTTGCCGCGCTGCACGAGCACGGCGTCGCGGGCCGCCGCGAGCGGCACCCGCTCCCCCTGCTCGACCCCGAGCTCGCGCGCCAGGTCGGCGTAGGCGACCGGCGCGGAGAGCCCACCGAGACCGAGGCGGAAGGTCACCTCGAGGACGACGTAGCGCCCGGTCTGCTTGAAGACCGAGTGCCGGTAGGTGAAGTCGCACGCCGCGTTGTCGAACCCGACCTCGCGGCCCTCGTGGCGGTCCCAGGCGAGGACCCGCACGATCGTCTGGGCGACCTCCTGACCGTAGGCGCCGACATTTTGCACCGGGGTGGCACCGGCGAGACCGGGGATGCCGGAGAGCGCCTCGATCCCCGACCAGCCCTCGGCAACGGCCCGGGCCACGACCTCGTCCCAGACCTCACCGGCGGCGACGGTGACCTCGACCGCCTCGCGGTCGGGCGTCGGGGTGACGTCGACTCCCTTCGTCATGATGCGCACGACGGTGCCGCGGAAGCCCTCGTCGGCGATGACGAGGTTGGACCCGCCGGACAGCAGGAGGAGAGGGGTACCCGCGTCGTCGGCGGACCGCACCGCGTCGACGACCTCGGCCGAGGTCGTCGCGGTGACGAGGGTGTCGGCGGGGCCGCCGACACGCATCGTCGTGTGCGGCGCCAGGGCGGCGCCGTGCTCGCTCGTCGCCATCAGTCGAGCTGTGCGACGGCTCGGCAGCGGCCGAGGACCTTGTCGTCGCCGCAGGTCACGGTGAGCTCGACGGTGACCTGCCGGGTCTGCGCGTCGAGCGACCGCACCGCGCCGGACACCTCGATGGCCGCGCCCCCGTCGTGGGGGACGACGACCGGCTTGGTGAAGCGGGTGCCGTAGTCGACGACGCGGCCGGCGTCGCCGACCCAGTCGGTGACGACCTGGACCGCGGCACCCATGGTCCACATGCCGTGCGCGATGACGTCGGGCAGGCCGACGGCCTGCGCGGTGCGCTCGTCCCAGTGGATGACGTTGCGGTCGCCGGAGGCTCCGGCGTAGTGCACGAGGGTGGCCCTCGTGACCGGGATGGTGCGGCTGGGGAGGGCCTCGCCCTCGCTCACCTGCGAGAACTCGCGCACGGCCATGGTCACTCTCCTCCTCGCACGACGATCGTCGACAGGCTCGTCGCGACCGGCTCGTCGTGGGCGTCGATGATCTCGCTGCGCATCGTCACCATCTGGTGGCCGCCGGCGGCGCGGATCGCGTCGATGTGCAGCACGCCGCGCAGCTCGTCGCCCGCGACGATCGGTCGGTGGTGGGTGAAGCGTTGCTCGCCGTGGACGACGCGCGTGTAGTCGACGCCGGCCTCGGGGTCGGCGACGAACTGGCGGTCGGTGCGCTGCCCGGGGATGACGGCGAAGGTCGGCGGGGCGACGAGGTCGGCGTAGCCGGCGGCCCGCGCGGCCTCGACGTCGGTGTGGATCGGGTCGGTCGCACCGACGGCCGCGGCGAAGTCGCGGATGTGCTCACGCCCCACGTCGAAGGGGGGTGTGGGCTCGTAGCTGCGCCCCTGGAAGTCCTCGTTCACGGCCATGCGGTCAGTCTAGGCGGGCACCTCGTGCACGACGACGCGGCCGCTCGAGCAGGTGCTCGGGCGGCCGCGTCGGGAAGCGTGCAGGTGCTGCTGGGACCTCAGCGGGTCTCGCGGTGCGCGGTGTGCTTGCGGCACCGCGGGCAGAACTTCGCCAGCTCCATGCGGTCGGGGTTGTTGCGGCGGTTCTTCTTGGTGATGTAGTTCCGCTCCTTGCACTCCGTGCACGCCATGGTGATCTTGGGGCGGACGTCGGCGCTCTTCGTGGCCACGGTAAGAACCTGCTCTCAGACACTTCGGGTGGTACTCGCCTGGCGCCGGTCTGCGCTGGGCGGGAGGTGTGTGGTGCGTTGCCACCTCGGGGGCACAACACAACGACGCACAAGAATAGTCCACGGGGCGGCCCCACCGGAAATCGGTGGTGGTCGCACCCGTGGCACTGCGTAGCGGGAGCGGGACTCGATCCCGCGACCTCACGATTATGAGTCGTGCGCTCTAACCAGCTGAGCTACCCCGCCGTGGCGGTCGACCTGCGCGCGCGGCGCGGGCCGAACCCGAGCCCCCTGTCGGAATCGAACCGACGACCTTTTCCTTACCATGGAAACGCTCTGCCGACTGAGCTAAGGGGGCAGGTCCTCCGGCGCTCGGGGAGATCCGGTGGACAACCTCGGGAGAGATTACACGGCAAGTGCCGTGGTCATGAAATCGGGGGCCCGACCGAGGTCTGCCGGGCCCCCGACCACGGGTCAGCGGGGGCCGTCGACCTGCCAGATCGTCGTCGTCCCGGAGACCTCGTTGCCGACGAGCAGCAGCGGCTCGCCCGTCGGGCTGTCCACCGCGGGGATGAAGTGCACGCCCTCGGGACCCAGGTCGCCGGCCGTGCCGGCCTCCGGGTCACCGGAGAAGTCGCGGTTCTTGGCATACCCGACGATCTCGGCGCCGGTCGGGTCGGTGACGTCGACGACGGCGATGCCGGAGTCGCGCTCGAGCCCGAGGAAGGCGTAGCTGCGGCCACCGATCGTGCCGATGTCCAGGCCCTCCGGCTCCGGCCCCTTGGCATCGCTGCGGCTGTCGAAGGAGTCGTTGTCGTCGTGGCCGGAGTTGAAGTGCTCGGGGTCGCGCTCAGCGACGAGCTGCTCGAGCGCGTCACCGCTGTCCCAGACCTGCGAGCCGTCGGCGCCGAGGATGCTCACGGAGCGCCCGCCGAAGGAGTGCAGCTCCGTGTACCCCTCGTCGCTGCGCGGCGAGGTGGTCGTCACCGTGAGCCGACCGAGCGACTCGTCGGCCTGGACCGCCTCGGCGTCGGGGAAGTCCGTCGGGTCGAGGTCGAGGTCCTTGACCCGCTCCTCCTCGGCGAAGCAGTCGTACTCGCGGGCATCGCCCTCGTTGGCCGTGACGACGTACTCGGCGCCGTCGCCGGCGCTGTAGGCCACCGCCCCGTCGGGCATGTACATGCCCTTGACCGGGTGGGAGTCGATGGCGATCGCGTCGTCCTTGTCGGACGCGTCGATGCCCTGCCCCTCGGCCGAGTGGTCCTTGAGGCCGAGCGGGACGATCTGCGTCACCCGCGCCGCCTGCAGGTCGACGACCGCGACCGAGTTGGCCTCCTGCAGGGTGACCCAGGCGGTGCGGCCGTCGGCGCTCGTCGCGACGTACTCGGGCTCGAGGTCCTGGGCGACGGTGGCGTTGGGGCCGAAGAGGCGTACGCCGGCTGCTTCGAGCTTCTTGGCTCGGCCGTTGAAGGAGGTGAAGTCGGCGGTGCGCACCTTGGCGCGGGCAACCCCCTTCGACACGTCGATGACCGAGATGCTGCCCTCGGGGTCGACCTGACCAGCGCAGTAGCCCTCGGGCTCGCCCTCGTTGGCGACGACGACGCGGCGGCCGTCGGGGGTGAAGGTCACCATGTCGGGCAGCGAGCCGACGGTGACGGTGCGCTCGGTCGTGAGGGTCTCGGCGTCGAAGAAGGAGACGCTGCCCGCGTCGGTCTTGTCGTCGGCCTGCTCGGCGACGACGACCAGGCCGTCGTGGACGTCGACCGAGTTGGCCCCGGGGGTGTCGAGGGTGCCGACCTTGGTCGGGCCGGTCGGGTCGGCGATGTCGAGCACGTCGACCGTGCCGGCCTGCGCGTTGACGACGAAGGCGCGCTGGGTCTGCGGGTCGTGGGCGACGATCTCCGAGGCTCCCTCGTCGAAGGCGCCGGTGGCGAAGGTGCCGAGCGGGGTCAGGGTGACGTCGTCGCCGGGGATGGCGGAGGCGAGGCTCGCGCCGAAGGGGGCGACGAGGGCGGTGGACATGACGAGGGCCAGCGCGGCGATGCGCGGCCGGGGCAGGGGTGCGGTCATGGCGGGGAACCTAGGCAGCCCCTCCCCTTCGCAGCCGACGCGTGGATGAACGGGCGCTTAAGCCTCGGCGACCAGTGAGTCCAGATGTGGTCGCAGGTCGGTCGGGATCTGCACCGGGCGTCGCGACACCGCGTCGACGAAGACGTGCGCCCCCGTCGTCAGGGCGACGAGCTCGCCGTCGCTCGCCCGCAGCAGCGCGCACTCCCAGCGCACACTGGTGCGGCCGACGGACAGCGTGCGCAGCCCGACCTCGAAGGAGTCCGGGTAGGAGATCTCGGCGAGGTAGCGGCAGCCGGTCTCGGGGATGAGGTTGATGACGTCACCGCCGGCCGCGACGTCGAAGCCGTGCGCCTTGAGCCAGTCGTTGATGACCGTGTCCATCACCTCGTAGTGCACGGCGTTGTTGACGTGGCCGAAGACGTCGTTGTCGTTCCACCGGGTGGGCACCGTCGTCCAGTGGCCGTAGGCAGCGCGGTCGAAGGGGGTCACCCGGCCCATCCTGCACCCGCGCCGGTCATCGGGACGAGGCCACCTGCTCCGACGACGCGAGCCCCGGGCCGGGTTACCGGCTCGGGGCTCGCTGTGCACTGCTGGTGGCAGGTGAAGGATTCGAACCTTCGTAGGGATAACCCGACGGATTTACAGTCCGTTTCCATTGGCCGCTCGGACAACCTGCCGTGTGCGTCTGAGAGGATAGCAAGTCGATCGCCCAACAGCAGAATCCACCCCGAGGAGCGCCCCGGACATGGCCAGCAGCAGCTTCGACATCGTCAGCAAGGTCGACCGCCAGGAGGTCGACAACGCCCTCAACCAGGCGGCCAAGGAGGTCTCCCAGCGCTACGACTTCAAGGGGGTCGGCGCCTCCATCGCCTGGAGCGGCGAGAGCATCGTCATCAAGGCCAACACCGCCGAGCGGGTGCTCGCGGTCCTCGACGTCTTCGAGTCCAAGCTCGTGCGCCGTGGCGTCTCGCTGAAGAACATCGACTTCGGCGACAAGGAGCCGCAGGCCTCCGGCAAGGAGTACGTTCTCTCCGGCCCGACCAAGGAGGGCATCGACCAGGACAACGCGAAGAAGATCTCCAAGATCATCCGCGACGAGGGCCCGAAGGGGGTCAAGCCGCAGATCCAGGGCGACGAGCTGCGGGTCACCGGCAAGTCCCGCGACGAGCTCCAGGAGGTCATCTCGTTGCTCAAGGGCAAGGACCTCGACGTCGCGCTGCAGTTCACCAACTACCGCTGACGACGCCACGCGCGACGCGCGTCGTGCGGGTCAGACCGCGACGGGCGCGACGTCCTCGTCGGGGTCGACCACCGGGTGGCTCGCGTCGTGCGTGGCGAGCAGCACCTTGAGCAGCGGCACGCAGAGCAGCCCGAGCGTCGTCGCCGCGATGAGCACCCACAGGCCGGCCGAGGGCGAGCCCGTCGCATTCTCCGCGAGGCCGAAGGCGTAGGGCCCGACGAAGCCACCGGTGAGGCCGATGGTGTTGACGAAGGCCAGGCCCGCTGCTGCCGCCACTCCCCCGAGCCGCGCCATGAGCGTGGACCAGTAGAGCGGCTGGACGCCGACGATGAAGAGCATCGTCGCGCTGAGGATGATCATCTGCGCCACGCCGTTGTCGACCGCGACGAAGGCCAGGGCCATGACGATCGCGCCTGCCGTCGCGTAGCCGATGAGCCGCACCTCGGTCCCGGGGTTGCGCGCCAGGACGCGCGGCACGACGAGCAGACCGATGACGGCGCCGATGCCGACCACCGCGGAGATCAGGCCGATCATCACGCTGTCGGTGACGTCCATCGCCTCGACGATCGAGGGCACGAAGAAGATCACGCCGTAGGTCGCGATCTGGTTCATGAAGTAGATCGCCGCGATCGTCAGCAGGAAGGGCTTGGACATCGCGCTGCGCACGATCGCCCCGGGCCGCTCGACGTGCGCCTCCTCGCCGACCGCGCGCCGGGTCAGCTCGCTCGCCTCGTCGTCGCTCAGCCACCTCGCCCGGCTCGGCGAGTTGGGCAGGACGAGGAAGATGAGGATGCCGAGCAGGACCGTCGGGATGCCCTCGAGGACGAAGAGCCACTGCCAGCCGTGCAGGCCTCCGACGCCGTCCATCTTCATCAGTGCGCCGCCGATGGGGTTGGCGACGATGAAGGCGATCGACCCCGCGAGCAGGATGAAGCTGACCGCCTTGGCGCGGTCCTTCTGCGCGAACCACGTCGTGATGAGGTACATGATCCCGGGGTAGAGGCCGGCCTCGGCCGCACCGAGCAGCAGACGCAGGACGTAGAAGATCGCCGGGCTGGAGATGAACATCATCGCCATGGTGATCAGGCCCCAGGTGACGGCGATCCGGCCGATCCAGACCTTCGCGCCGATCCGGTGGAGGATCAGGTTGCTCGGCACCTCGAAGGCCGCGTAGGTGAGGAAGAACAGCCCGGCCCCGAGCCCGTAGGCCGCGGCGTCGATGCCGGCGTCGACCTCGAGCGAGGACTTCGCCAGGCCGACGTTGGTCCGATCGACGAAGGCCATGAAGTAGGCCGCCATGAGCAGCGGGACCAACCGCACGAAGGCCTTGCGGGTGGCTCGCGCGTGCACCGCGTCCGACGCCGTTGTCGGTGATGTCATGTGAACTCCTGTATCTGAAGGATGATTCACATTCATATTGAACTTGGATTCAAGTCGTGTCAAGGGTCACATCGGTCAGCGGTCGGCCCGTGGGACGAAGGGGGTCACCCCCGGGCCGCGACGACCTCGCCGGCCCGCTCGAGCAGCTCGCCCTTGCGGATCTTGCCGGTGTCGGTGAGCGGGAAGGCGTCGAGCACCTCGACGAGCGGGACCTTGTAGGTGGCCATCCGCCCGCGCGCCCACTCCTCGATCTCGGGCCCGCTCGCACCCGACGCGGTCACGAAGGCCACCGGGCGCTCGCCGGTCTCGGGATCCGGTGCCGGCACCACGGCGACCGTGGCGACATCGGGGTGGTCGACGAGCAGGGTCTCGACCTCGGCGGGGAAGACGCTCATGCCGCTCACCTTGATCATGTCCTTGGCCCGCGCCAGGTAGTGCAGGCAACCGTCCTCGTCGAGGAACCCGGTGTCGCCCGTGTGCAGCCAACCATCGCGCAGCTGCCGCGCCGTCGCCTCGGGGTTGCGCCAGTAGCCCGTGGTGATCGAGGGGCTGCGCAGGATGATCTCGCCGGGCTCGCCCAGCGACATCGGCTCGGCGCTCACGGGGTCGACGACGAGGACGTCGGTGCCGGGCACGGGCAGGCCGCAGAAGACCGGTGTCGTCGTCAGGTCGTGGTCGTCGGTCTGGAAGCCGTGCGGCACGACGTCGACGGTGTGGCTCTCGGTGAGCCCGTAGGAGCCCTCGCGCAGAAGCGAGTGCTCGCCGATGACCCGGGCCCACTGCCGACGCACCTCGGGCGTGAGCCTGCGGATGAAGGACATCGCCATCGGCGCGGTGAAGCTCGAGAGGTCGCGGTCGGCGATGTCGGGCAGGTCGAGGATCGCCAGGTAGCTCTCGACGGTCGCGGCCGTCGTCGTCACCCCGTGCCGCTCGACGAGGTCGACCACGGCCGCCGCGTCCCAGCGCGAGAGCAGGATGCTCGTGCCGCCCATGACGAGCGGGATGAGGATGCCGAGGTCTTCGCCGGCGATCCAGAAGACGGGGACGAAGCACAGCGAGACGACCTCGCGCCCCAGCGCATTGGCCCCGGCGCCGCTCACCGCCGTGTAGACCATGTGCCGCTGGGTGTGCTCGCACCCCTTGGGCAGGCCGGTCGTGCCCCCGGTGTAGTTGAGGGCGGCGAGCGCGTCGAGGTCCGTGGCCGGCGCGACGAGCGGGTCCGCGGCCAGGGCGTCCTCCCAGGCCACGACGTCGACCCCCGCATGACGAAGGGAGCCCACCTCGCCTCCCACGACGACGACCGTCGTCACCCCGGCCTGCGCCGCTGCCGGCAGCAGCCGCTCGGCGAGGCTCGCGTGGGTGACGACGACGCTCGCGCCGCTGTCGGTGAGCTCGTGGACGAGCTCGGCGTGCTGGAACATCGCGTTGACCGGGACGTGGACGCACCCGGCACGCAGCGTGCCGAGGAAGGCGAGCACGAACTCCGTGGAGTTGCCCAAGTGGACGCCGACGCGCTCGCCGGGGGCCACCCCCTTCGTCCGCAGCCACCCGGCCCACCGCGCATGCAGCGCGGCGACGTCGGCATAGGTGAGCACCTCCTCCCCCATGACCACGGCATGGTGGTCCGGCTGCTCGACCGCCCACCGGTCGACGTACTCGGGCACGGTGAGGTCGCCGAGGGGGTGGACCACCTCGCGGGGCGTGTCGGCCGGGCGCACCCGCTCCTGCCGGGCTCGCACGTCGGCGAGGTGCTGCGTGTACTCCATCGGGCACTCCTTGGCTCACCAGGTGTCGACGTACCCCCGTGGCACGTCGGTGGGGTCGGCCGTACCCATCGCGGTGACGATCCACCGACGGGTGTCGACCGGGTCGATGACGTCGTCGAGCTCGACGACGGCCGCGGCATTGACCGCACGCCCGCGCTCGTACATCTGCGCGAGGAGGTCGGCCTCGAGCTCGGCACGCTCCGTCGGGTCGGCGACGGCCTCGAGCTCGCGGCGAAAGCCCAGGCGCACCGCTCCCTCGAGCCCCATGCCACCGACCTCGCCGGTCGGCCACGCCAACGTCGCGGCGGGACGGTGGAAGCCGCCGGCGGCCATCGCCTGCGCCCCGAGGCCGTAGGCCTTGCGCAGGACGACGGTGACCATCGGCACCCGCAGGTGCGAGCCGATGACGAAGAGCCGCGCGAAGTGCCGCACCGTCGCGGTGCGCTCGTGGTCGGGGCCGACCATGAAGCCCGGTGTGTCGCAGAGGGACACGACCGGCAGCTCGTGCGCATCGCACAGCTGGAGGAAGCGGGCGAGCTTGTCGGCGGCGGGGGTGTCGATGGCGCCGCCGAGGTGGCGTGGGTTGTTGGCCACGAGCCCCATGGGCCGGCCTTCGATGCGCACGAGTGCGGTGACGACGCCCGGTGCGAAGCCGGCCCGCAGCTCGAGCACGGAGTCGTCGTCGGCGAGCGTCTCGATCGCGCGGCGCACGTCGTAGGCGCGCACCCTGCTCTCCGGCACGACGTGGCGCAGGTGCCGCTGGTCCGGCGCGCTCCAGTCCTCGCGCGGCCCCTGGAAGTAGCCGAGGTAGCGCCGGGCGACGGCGACCGCCTCGGCCTCGTCGTCGACGACGACGTCGACGACTCCGTTGCTGCCCTGCACCTCGATGGGTCCGACCTCCTCGGGCGGGAAGACGCCGAGGCCGCCGCCCTCGATCATCGCGGGGCCCCCCATGCCGATCGTCGAGTCGCGGGTGGCGATGATGACGTCGCAGCAGCCCAGGAGGGCGGCATTGCCGGCGAAGCACCGCCCGGCCGCGATGCCGATGGTCGGCACGAGCCCGCTGAGGCGGCCCATCGTCGCGAAGGTCGGCACGTCGAGCCCGCTGGCGACCGTCGTGTCGGTGTCGCCGGGGCGACCTCCGCCCCCTTCGGCGAAGAGCACGACGGGCAGGCGCTGCTGCTCGGCGATCTCGAGGATGCGGTCGGTCTTCTTGTGGTTGAGGTAGCCCTGGGTCCCCGCGAGGACCGTGTAGTCGTAGGCGAGGGCGGCCACCCGCGCGCTCGAGCCGGGTGCCGTCGCCACCCGCCCGATCCCGGTGACGATGCCGTCGGCCGGGGTGGTGGCGATGAGCTCCTCCTCGCTGCGGCGCGCCCGCTGGGCGGCGACGGCGAGCCCGCCGTACTCGACGAGGGTGCCCTCGTCGAGTAGGTCGGCGAGGTTGTCCCTCGCGGTCCGCCCGCCCCGGGCGTGCCGCTTGGCGATCGCCTCGGGGCGGGCCGCGTCGAGGCGTCGCTCCTGCCGCTCGCGCAGGCGGGCCAGGTCGGCCCGCTCCGCGTCGAGGTCGAGGCCCTCGTCGACGGCGGCCGCCTCCTCCCCCACCGACGAAGGGAGCATCCGCACCAGCAGGTCGCCGGCAGCCGTGGTGGCCCCCGGCCGTGCACCCACTGCCGTGATCGTGCCGGAGGCAGGGGCGGTGACGACGTGCTCCATCTTCATCGCCTCGACGACGAGCAGGGGCGCGCCGAGCGCGACCTCGTCACCGGCCTCGACGACGACCTCGAGGACGGTGCCGGTCATCTCGGCGCGCACCTCTCCCGAGGCCGCGTCGTCGTCCGACGACGCGCAACCGTCGACCGTCGTGAGCAGCCCGGTCTCGCCGATCCACCCGGTCGTCACCCGCCAGTGCGCCACGTCGTCGTGGGCGAGCAGCTCACGCAGCAGGGGCAGGGTCGTCTCGACACCGTCGACCGAGCACTCGAGCGCGGCCCGCCGCGCCTTGTCGAGCGCGCCGGCCAGACCGCCGTGGCTGTGGGTGACGAGCTTGGCGACGAGGGAGTCGAAGGACCCGTCGACGCGGGTGCCGTCGACGAGGTGGGTGTCGACCCGCACGCCGGGGCCGCTCGGCCAGCTCGACCCGGCGACGACCCCGTGGGCGGGCAGCAGCTCACCCGAGGAGCCGAACCGCTCGGCGGCCACCCGCAGCTCGACCGCGGACCCGCGCACCGCCGGCGGCTCCGTCAGGCCGAGGTCGCCGAGGGTGCGCCCGGCGGCGAGCGCGAGCTGGGTCAGGACGAGGTCGACGCCGGTGACCATCTCGGTCACGGGGTGCTCGACCTGCAGGCGCGGGTTGACCTCGATGAAGAACCACCGGGTCGGGTCGTCGGCATCGAGGAGGAACTCGACGGTCGCCAGGCCGCGGTAGCCGCGACCGGTGAGCAGCCGCACGGCTGCCTCGTGCAGCGCCGTGCGCACGTCGTCGGGCAGGTCCGGTGCGGGAGCGACCTCGACGACCTTCTGGAAGCGGCGCTGGAGGGTGCAGTCGCGCTCGCCCAGGTGGGTGACTCCCCCTTCGCCGTCGGCCGCGACCTGCACCTCGACGTGCCGGGCGCGCTCGACGTAGAGCTCGGCGAAGAGGTCACCGGAGCCGAAGCTGCGCTCGGCCTCGGACCGGGCGCGCTCGAGCGCCGGGGCGACCGGCTCCCCCGCCGGCACGGCCCGCATGCCGCGGCCGCCACCACCGGCGGCGGCCTTGATCATCACGCCCCCGGGCAGCTGCTCGCGGGCGAAGGCCTCGACCTGCTCCGGTCCCGCGCCCACGGCCGTCGCGGGCAGGACGGGCACGCCGGCCTCCTGCGCGGCCGCCCGGGCCCGGCCCTTGTCGCCGAAGAGCTCGAGCAGCCCCGCGTCGGGGCCGACGAAGGTCACGTCGGCCGCGGCGCAGGCCCGCGCCAGCTCCGGCGACTCGCTGAGGAAGCCGTAGCCGGGGTGGAGCAGGGTGCACCCGTGCTCCCGGGCCCCTGCGACGAGGGCCGCGGCGTCGAGGTAGGCCGCCGGGCCCTCGCCGGGGAGCACGTGGACACCCGACGCCAGGCGCGCGGCGAGGCCGTCGGCCTCGGCCCGGGTCACGGCGACGACCGCCTCCAGCCCGGCCTCCCGGGCCGCACGCACGATGCGGACGGCGATCTCACCGCGGTTGGCGACGAAGACACCCACGTGCGGCTCAGAAGATCTCGAAGAGGCCGGCCGCGCCCATGCCGCCGCCGACGCACATCGTCACGACGCCGTAGCGGGCACCGCGCCGCTTGCCCTCGATGAGGACGTGGCCGGTCATGCGGGCGCCGGACATGCCGTAGGGGTGACCGATGGAGATCGCGCCGCCGTTGACGTTGTACTTCTCCGGGTCGATCCCGAGGGTGTCGCGGCAGTAGAGCGCCTGGACCGCGAAGGCCTCGTTGAGCTCCCACAGGCCGATGTCGTCGACGGTCAGGCCGTGCTGCTTGAGCAGCTTCGGCACGGCGAAGACCGGGCCGATGCCCATCTCGTCGGGCTCGCAGCCGGCGACGGCCATCCCGCGGAAGGCGCCGAGCGGGGTCAGGCCGCGACGAGAGGCCTCCTCGGCCTCCATGACGACCGCGGCGGACGCGCCGTCGGACAGCTGCGAGGCATTGCCCGCGGTGATGGAGAAGCCCTCGGTGCCGTCCTTGGCGAGCACCGGGCCCAGCTTGCTCAGATCGGCGAGCTGGGTGCCGGGGCGGTTGCCCTCGTCCTTGGCCAGGGTCACCTGCTGCGAGCCGATCTCGCTGGTCGCCTTGTCCTTGGTGAGCATCGTCGAGGGCAGCGGGACGATCTCGTCGTCGAAGGCGCCGGCCTCCTGCGCCGCAGCGGTGCGGCGCTGCGACTCCAGGGCGTACTCGTCCTGCGCCTCGCGGCTGATGCCGTAGCGGCGGGCGACGACCTCGGCGGTCTCGAGCATCGACATGTACGTCGCCGGCACGTGCTCGACGAGCCACGGGTCCTGGGCGCGGTAGGTGTTCATGTGCTCGTTCTGCACGAGCGAGATCGAGTCGACGCCGCCGCCGACGGCGACCTGCTGGCCGTCGACGATGACCTGCTTGGCGGCGGTGGCGATGGCCATGAGGCCGCTGGCGCACTGGCGGTCGACGGACATGCCGGCGACGGTGACGGGCAGGCCGGCCCGCAGCGCCGCCTGCCGGCCGATGTTCATCGCGGTCGAGCCCTGCTGGAGGGCGGCGCCGATGACGACGTCCTCGATCTGCTCGCCCTCGACGCCGGCGCGCTCGACGGCGTGCCGCACGGCGTGGCCGATGAGCTCCTGGGCCTGGGTGTCGTTGAAGGCGCCGCGGTAGGCCCGGCCGATGGGGGTGCGGGCGGTGGAGACGATGACGGCTTCGCGCATGGTCACTCCTGGTCTGTGGGTGGGGGTGGTCGAAGGGGGTCGCAGGTCGAGTCTGTCGCTCAGCACGCCGGCAGGTCCACGAGCTCCGCGAGGTCGCTGCGGTGCCGGTCGGGAGTGCCCAAGGCCAGTTGGTCGGACTTGGCGCGCTTGAGCCGGGTGTGCACCGCGGCCTCCCACGTCATGCCGATGCCGCCATGAAGCTGCAGGGCCTCCTCAGCGGCGCGCACGGCGGCGTCGGAGCAGAAGGCCGCCGCAGTAGCCGTGGCGATCCGTCCCTCCACCGCGTCCTGAGGTGCGACGGAGGAGCCTCGAAGGGCGCCATCGGCCAGCGTGCCGGCGGCATGACGTGCCGCGGCCTGCGCGCCCACGAGCAGCAGGTAGAGGTCGGCCAGGCGGTGCTTGATCGCCTGGAAGGAGCCGATCGGCCGGGCGAACTGCACCCGCGTCTTGGCGTACTCGACCGTCGTCTCGAGGCACCACTGCGCCACGCCGAGCTGCTCGGAGGCGAGCAGGGCCGCGCCGGCCGCCAGGCCGGCGTCGACGGCGGCGCGCGCCGCGTCGCCGGAGGCGATCTCGGTGCCCTCACCGGTGAGCGTCACCCGGGCGAGCGGCCGGGTCATGTCGAGCGAGGTGATCGGCTCGAGCTCGACCTCGTCCCGACCCACCGCGCGAAGGGAGGTCACTCCCCCTTCGTCGGTGACGGGCACGAGGAAGAGGTCGGCGGTCAGCGCACCGGCGACCGGGGAGACCACATGCTCGACCGGGGTCCACGCGCCACGGCGCGCGGTCCACGGCAGGGCGAGGGTCGCGACGACCTCGCCGGACGCCAGGCGCGGCAGGTGCGTCTCGTCGCCGGCCCAGAGCAGGGCGCTCGTCGCGACGACGGCGCTGGTGAGGAAGGGCGTGGGCGCGACCGCGCGGCCGAGCTCCTCGAGGACGACGGCGGCCTCGCGGGCGCTCGCGCCGACCCCACCGAGGGGCTCGGGCACGAGCAGGCCGGCGACGCCGAGCTGCTCGGCGAGGGTGCGCCACAGCGCGGTGACATCAGTGTCGGGCTCGTCGGCCAGACGGGCGGGCAGCCCCTCGTCGAGGGACCGCTGGAGGGTCGAGCGGACGCTGTCGCGCAGCGACTCCTCGACGTCGGTGTAGAGCAGGTCGGTCATCGCGGCACGTCCTTGAAGGCGACGCCCTTGTCGGGGCGGTGGTCCGGGGGCAGGCCGAGCACCCGCTCGGCGACGACATTGCGCATGATCTCGCTCGTCCCGCCCTCGATGGAGTTGCCCTTGGCCCGCAGGTAGCGGTAGCCGGGGCCGTGGCCGAGGAAGGAGCCGCCCTCGGGGCGGACCATGGTCCAGTCGTGGTACTCGAGCCCCTCCTCGGGGGCGAGCTCGAGGGCGAAGCCGCTCACCTGCTGGGCCTGGTGGGCGAAGGCGAGCTTCATGGCCGAGCTCTCCGGCCCGGGCTGCCCGGCCTCGAGGCCCTGGCGCAGTCGCTCGCCGGCGAGCCGGGTCACCTCGGTCTCGACCCACCAGTGCATGAGCTCGGCGTGTGTGCCGGGGGTGCGCACCGTGGGGTCCTCGCGCCAGCGCTGCGTGACCAGGCCGATCTGGCCGGCCTCGCGCTCGGTGCCGGCGCTGATGGCGACCCGCTCGTTGTTGAGCGTCGTCGTGGCGACGCGCCACCCCTCGCCGACCTTGCCGACACGGTTGCGGTCGGGCACGCGCACACCCGAGAGGAAGACCTCGTTGAACTCCGCCTCGCCGGTGATCTGGCGCAGCGGGCGCACCTCGACGCCGGGGTCGGTCATGTCGACGAGGAAGTAGGTCATCCCGGCGTGCTTGGGCACCGAGGTGTCCGTGCGGGCCAGGAGGATCGCGAAGTCGGCGTTGTGCGCACCGGAGGTCCACACCTTCTGCCCGTCGACGACCCAGTCGTCGCCGTCGGGCACCGCGCGCGTGGCGACCCCGGCGAGGTCGGACCCGGCCCCCGGCTCGCTGAAGAGCTGGCACCAGATCTCCTCGCACGCGAAGAGCGGCCGCAGGTAGCGCTCCTGCATCTGCGAGGTGCCGAAGGCGAGGATCGTGGGGGCGGCCATGCCGAGGCCGATGCTGTTGCGTCCGACGTCGGGACGCGGTGCCCCCGCCGCCTCGAGCAGGGCGTCGACCTCGAGCTGTCGGCCGCGGGCCAGGCCCAGGCCACCGCGCCCCCGCGGGAAGTGCACCCACGCGAGGCCGGCGTCGAACTGCGCGCCGAGGAAGTCAGCGGGAGGCGTCGTCTGCGGGTCGTGGCTCGCGAGGAGCTCCTCGACCCTGCGCTGCAGGTCAGGGCTCTGCTGCTGATCAGGCATGTGCGGTCAGCCTCCGGATCTCGTGGCGGGCCAGCGCATTTTTGTGGACCTCGTCGGGGCCGTCGGCGAAGCGCAGGGTGCGCACCTGGGCGTACCACTCCGCGACGGGGAAGTCCTGGCTCAGACCACCGGCGCCGTGGACCTGCACCGCCTTGTCGACGATCCACTCGACCGTCGCCGGGGCGGCGATCTTGATCGCCTGGATCTCGGTGTGCGCGCCCTTGTTGCCCACCGTGTCCATGAGCCAGGCGGCCTTGAGGGTGAGCAGCCGCAGCTGCTCGATGCGCACCCGGGACTCGGCGATCCAGTCGCGGATGACGCCCTGGTCGGACAGCGGCTTGCCGAAGGCGACCCGGCTCGCCGCCCGCTCGACCATGAGCTCGAGCGAGCGCTCGGCGATGCCGACGAGGCGCATGCAGTGGTGGATGCGGCCGGGGCCGAGACGGGCCTGGGCGATGGCGAAGCCCGCGCCCTCCTCACCGATGAGGTTGCTCGCCGGGACGCGCACGTCGGTGAAGTCGATCTCGGCGTGACCACCGTGGTCGCGGTCGTCGTAGCCGAGGACCTTCATGCCACGGCGCACCTCGACGCCGGGGGTGTCCCGCGGCAGGAGGATCATCGACTGCTGCCGGTGACGGTCGGCCGACGGGTCGGTCTTGCCCATGAGGATGAAGACCTTGGCGTTGGGGTTCATCGCGCCGGAGATGTACCACTTGCGGCCGTTGATGACGTACTCATCACCGTCGCGCACGATCGAGGTCTCGATGTTGGTCGCGTCCGAGCTGGCCACGCGGGGCTCGGTCATCGCGAAGGCCGAGCGGATCTCGCCGGCGAGCAGCGGGGTGAGCCACTGCTCCTGCTGCTCGGGGGTGCCGAACATGTGCAGCACCTCCATGTTGCCCGTGTCGGGCGCGGCGCAGTTGGTCGCCACCGGGGCGATGTGCAGGCTGCGGCCGAGCACCTCGCACAGCGGCGCGTACTGGAGGTTGGTCAGGCCGGCGCCGTCCTCGCCGGGCAGGAAGAGGTTCCACAGCCCCTGGCTGCGGGCGGCCTCCTTGGCCGGCTCGATGATCGGCGGCGGCGCCCACACGTCGGGCGCGGCGTCGAGCTGCTCCTGGTAGGTCGCCTCGATCGGGTAGACGTGCTCGTCCATGAAGGCGGTGAGCTGCTCACGCAGCTCGAGGGTGCGGGCGTCCAGCGCGAAGTCCACGGGTCGCTCCCTTCGGGTCAGGTGGTGGGGGCGACGACCCGGGCGGGCCGCTCGCCGGAGGTGGCGATGGTCGGTCGGTCGAGAGCCCGCTTGAGGATCTTGCCGGTGGCCCCCTTGGGCAGCTCCTCGACGAGCTGGTAGATCCGGGGGACCTTGTAGGCGGCGAGCCGCTCCTCGAGCCAGGCACGCAGGGCGGCCGGCTCGATGTGGGCACCGGGCTGCGGGGTGACGACGGCGGCGATCTCCTCACCGAGTCGCTCGTCGGGCACGCCGATGACGGCGGCCTCGCGGATGTCGGGGTGGCCGTAGAGGACCTCCTCGATCTCGCGGGGGTAGACGTTGTAGCCGCCGCGGATCACGAGGTCCTTCTTGCGGTCGACGATCCACAGGTCGCCGTCCTCGTCCATGCGACCGATGTCGCCGGTGAGGAACCACTCCCCCTCGAAGACCGCGGCGGTCGCGTCGGGGCGCTGCCAGTAGCCGCTCATGACGTAGGGGCCGGCGATGGCCACCTCGCCGGTCTCGCCGGGAGGCAGCTGGTTGCGGTCGTCGTCGAAGATCGCGAGCGCACCGCCGGGCAGGGCCCGGCCGACGCTCATCTCCTTGCGCGGGAGGTCGGCCCGGTTGAAGGTCGCGGCACCCGCGGTCTCGCTCAGGCCGTAGCCGTCGAGGACGACCGCGCCGAAGCGCTCGCGGAAGGCCTTGGCCACCTCGAGCGGCAGCGCCGCGCCTCCCGAGCAGGCCAGGCGAAGGGAGGTCAGCTCCTGCGGGGTGACATCCGTGTCCGCGTGGAGCATGGCATTCCACATCGTCGGGACCCCGGCGACCGCGGTGAGCTGCTGGTCGGCGGCCATGCGCAGCAGGCCCGCCGGGTCGAAGGGCCGCTGCAGCGACAGGCACCCACCGGCCGTGTAGACGGTGAACATCACCGAGGACTGGCCGAAGACGTGGAAGAGCGGCAGGGCCGTGCCCATGCTCTCCCGCGGCCCGAGGTCGAGCGCCTCGGCGAGCGAGGCACCGCAGCCGAGGAGGTTGCCGTGGGTGAGGATCGCGCCCTTGGGAGCACCCGTCGTGCCCGAGGTGTAGAGCAGCACGGCCGGGTCGTCGGTGCCGACGGACGCCGGGTCGGGTGCCCCCTCGGGCGGCGGCACGCACCCCGGCTCGAGGACCCAGGTGTCGAGACGGCACTCCCCCGCGGTCGCGGTGAGCGCCTGCGAGCCCTCGTGCCAGCCGATGGCAAAGGAGCAGCCCGCGTCCTGCACGAAGTGGGTCAGCTCGCGCTGGGTGCACAGCGGGTTGACCGTCACCGCGGTCGCCCCGAGGGCGAGGACGGCGTGGTAGGTGAGGACGAACTCGGCACTCGTCGGGACGACGACGAGGACCCGGTCGCCGGGGTGCACACCCCGGCGGGTCAGCTCCTCCATCGCGCCACGGATCCCCGTGCGCAGCTGCTCGAAGGTCCACGCGCGCTCGCCCTCACGCAGGGCGGGGGCGTCGGGCGTCGTGTCGGCCCAGCGCCACATGAGCTCGGCGGTGCCGCTCATCGCGTGCTCTCCCTCAGGTGACGCTGGTAGCGCTGCATGCCGCCGATCCACCGGTCGTGGTCGTCGACCTTGCGCCGGAGGAACTCGCGCACGTCCTCGTGCGGGGTGATGAGGAAGCGGCCCTCGGCGACGGCGGCGAGCACCTGGTCGGCGACGTCACTCGGGGCGAGCACCTCACCGGCGCCGGTGACCGCGGCCGCGGCGACCCGGCCCCCTGCGTCGTCACCGGACGTCATGCCGCTGCGCAGCAGGTCGGTGTCGACACCCATCGGGCACAGGCAGCTGACCCCGATGCCGTCGTCGCCGTAGGTCACGGCGAGCCACTCGGCGAAGGCGACGGCACCGTGCTTGGAGACGGAATAGGTCGCCGACCCGATCTGAGTGAGCAGCCCTGCGGCAGAGGCGGTCGAGACGAAGTAGCCCGTGCCGCGCTCCACCCAGCCGGGCACGAGCTGGCGGGCGGCGCGCACGTGCGCGAGGAGGTTGACGTCGAGCGCGGCCTGCCACTGGGCGTCGGTGGCCGAGAGACCGAGGCCGTCGCCGATGCCGGCATTGGCGAAGAAGAGGTCGACCGGGCCGTGGGCCTGCTCGGCAGCAGTGATCATCGCGGCGATGACCTCGTCGCTCGAGGCGTCGCCGGCCACGGCGACCGCGCCGAGGCGCTCGGCCGTCGCGACCACGCGGGCCTCGTCGAGGTCGGAGACGACGACGTGCGCACCCGCGTCGACGAGGGCCTGCGCGATGGCGGCACCGATGCCGCCGGCGGCGCCGGTGACGACCGCGACCTTGTCCTGGACCTGCATCGGGACGCCCATCAGTCGCACGGCCCGCCGGCGACGTAGAGGACCTGACCGGTGGTGAAGCCGGCCCCCTCGCTCGCGAAGAAGGAGACGGCGTGCGCGATGTCAGCCGGGACGCCCGTGCGGGCGACCGCGGCGGAGGCACTCGCCTGCGCCTTGAGGTCCTCGAAGGAGATCCCGATGCGCTCGGCGGTCTCGGCGGTCATCTCGGTCTCGATGAAGCCCGGGGCGATGGCATTGGCCGTCACGCCGAACTTGCCGAGCTCGATGGCCAGGGTCTTGGTGAAGCCCTGCATGCCGGCCTTGGCCGCCGAGTAGTTGACCTGGCCGCGGTTGCCCTGGGCCGAGGTCGAGGAGAGGTTGACGATGCGGCCGTGGCGCTCGGCCGTCATGTGTGCCTGGCAGGCGCGGGTCATGAGGAAGGCCCCCCGCAGGTGGACCGCCATGACCGCGTCCCAGTCGGCGACCGACATCCTGAAGATCAGGTTGTCGCGGATGATGCCGGCGTTGTTGACCAGGACCGTCGGCGGGCCGAGCTCGTCGACGATGCGCTCGACGGCCGCGGCGACCTGCTCCTCGTCGGAGACATCGGCCCCGACGGCCAGGGCCCGACCCCCGACGGCGGCGATCTCCTCGACGACCGGCGCACAGGCGCTCTCGTCGAGGTCGAGGACGGCGACGGCCATCCCGTCGGCGGCCAGGCGACGGGCGACGCCCGCACCGATGCCGCGGGCGGCACCCGTGACGACGGCGACGCGCTGCTGGTCTGTGGTCATGTGAGAACTCCTGTGGTCTCGACTACCGGATGACCTCGACGCTACTTGAAGCCGGGTTCAAGTTCAACTAGGTTCGAGGGACCAGATCGTGACCGAAGGAGCTCACCGTGACCCAGACCGCGCAGCACCGCCCCACGTCCGTGCAGGACCTCAAGGACCTCGTCGGCACCCGGCTCGGCCCGACCGAGTGGCACGTCGTCGACCAGGCGAAGATCGACGCCTTCGCCGACCTCACCGGCGACCACCAGTGGATCCACGTCGACCCGCAGCGGGCGGCCGACTCCCCCTTCGGCTCGACGATCGCGCACGGGCTCTACAGCCTCTCGCGCACGCCGGCCTTCCTCGAGGAGCTCATGGCCTTCGACGGCTTCGCGCACAGCCTCAACTACGGCTACGACAAGGTGCGCTTCATCCACCCGCTGCCGGTGGACTCGCGCATCCGCCTGGTCGCCGAGCTGACGTCGGTCGAGGAGACCGGCCCGGGCGCGGTCAAGGTCGTCACGACCCTCACCGTCGAGGCCGAGGGCATCGACAAGCCGATCCTCGTCGCCGAGTCGATCGGTCGCTTCAGCTCCTGACCCCGATGGCCCCGCACGTCGGGGCCGGCCACGGCAGCGCCGCGTGGGCCGCCACGAGCTCGTCGATCCGCTCGGCGATCGTGGGGGCCCACGCGCATGCCCGGCGGGTCGTCAGGTCGACGTGCGCCTCGAGGACCTCGAGAGAGTTGGCCACGCGCCCGGTCGTGCGGTCGACGACGAAGGAGATCGCGTGCATGACCTTGTCGCCACGGGCCACCCAGCGCAGGTGCACGCTCACCTCGTGGCCGACGTGCACCTCGCCGAGGAAGCGCAGGTGCTGCTCGACGCTGAACATGCTCCACCCGGTCTCGGCCCGGTAGGCATCGTCGACGCCGAGCGCCGTGAGCGCCGCCTCCGCGCCGCGCAGGTGCAGGTCGTAGTAGCGGGCGACATTGACGTGGCCGTTGACGTCCTCCCACTCCGGCGGAGCCGTCTCGACGATCACCGCCGGGAGGGCGAGGACCTCCTGGACCGAAGGGAGCGGCGCTGCGGTCGTCATGGGAGCAGCAGCACCTTGCCGGTGACCTGCCGGGTCTCGAGCGAGGCGATGGCCTCGGCCGCCTCCGCCAGCGGGTAGGTCGCACCGAGCACCGGGTCCAGGGCCCCGCTGCGCAGGTGCGGCAGCATCGCCTCCCACTCGGTGCCGATGTGACCGGGGCGGGACATCGCGTAGGCGCCCCAGCCGACGCCGACGACGCTGATGTTGCCCAGCAGCAGCCGGTTGACCTTGACCTCGGGGATGGCACCGGCGGTGAAGCCGATGACGAGCAGGCGACCGTGCTCGCGCAGGGCCCGCAGCGAGTCGGTGAAGCGGTCACCGCCCACGGGGTCGACGACGACGTCGACGCTCGCCCGGCCCACCGCGTCGAGGAAGCCGTCGGCCAGGACGACCTCGTCGGCACCCGCGGCCCGGGCGATCTCCCCCTTCGCCTCGGTGGAGACGACACCGATGACCTTGCCGGCGCCGAAGGCCTTGGCCATCTGGATCGCGGCGGTGCCGATGCCGCCGGCTGCGCCGTGCACGAGGACGGTCTCGCCCTCGGCGAGGTGACCGCGCTCGACCAGCGCGAAGTAGACGGTGGCGTAGTTGAAGGTGAAGGCGGCACCCGACTCGAAGCCGACCTCGTCGGGCAGGTGGAAGGTCAGGTCGGGCTGCGCCTGGGCGACCTCGGCGAAGCCCCCGAGCATCGTCAGTGCCGCGACGCGGTCACCGGCGGCGAAGCCGCTGCCCTCGGGCGCGGCGGTGACGACACCGGCCACCTCGGCCCCCGGGACGAAGGGGAGGTCGGGCTTCATCTGGTAGAGCCCGCGGGTCTGGAGCAGCTCGGGGAAGGCCACACCGGCGGCCCTGACCTCGATCGTCACCAGACGCGGGTCGGCCGGTGCGGGGACGTCGACGAGCTCGACGGCCTGCGGCCCGTCGAGGGAGGAGATGTGGATGGCGCGCACGTGCTGTCCTTTCAGACCTTGAGGAGGAGCTTGCCGGTGTTGACCCCGTCGAAGAGGCCGAGGAGGGCGTCGGGGAAGGCGGCGACGCCGCCCTCGAGGATCGTCTCGGTGGCGACAAGACGCCCGTCGCGGATGAGCTCGCTGATGCCGGCGATCGCCTCGTCGTAGCGGGCCTCGTAGTCCATGACGACGAAGCCCTGCATGCTCGCGCGGAAGACGAGCAGGGCCATGTAGCGCCGCGGGCCCTCGGCGAGGGTCTCGTCGTTGTAGGTCGAGATCGCGCCGCAGATGGCGATGCGCGCGCCGTGGGCGAGGTTGGCCAGGGCGGCGTCGAGCAGCTCGCCGCCGACGTTGTCGAAGTAGACGTCGACGCCGTCGGGGGCGGCTCGACGCACCTGGCGCAGCAGGTCGCCCTCGCGCCGGTCGATGACCTCGTCGAGGCCGAGCTCGCGCAGCCAGGCGACCTTGTCGGGGCCGCCGGCGACACCGATGACCCGGCACCCCTTGGCCTTGGCCAGCTGGGCGACCGTGGACCCCACGGCGCCGGCCGCGGCCGAGACGAGGACCGTGTCACCGGGCTGGGCCCGACCGACGTCCTCGAGTCCGAACCACGCGGTCATGCCGGGCATGCCGAGCGCGCCGAGCCAGGTGCTCATCGGGGCGACGTCGAGGTCGAGGTGGGTGACCCCCGTGCCGTCCGAGATCGCGTACTCCCGCACCCCGAAGGTGCCGCTCACGACGTCACCGACGGCGAAGTCGTCGTGCTGGGAGGCGATGACGGTGCCGGCGCCGAAGGCCCGCATGACGGCACCGATCTGCACCGGCGGCAGGTAGGAGCGCACGTCGTTGAGCCAGCCGCGCATCGCCGGGTCGAGCGAGATCTGCTGCAGCTGGACGAGGAACTCCCCCGGCCCCGGCTCGGCGACCTCGGTCGTGGCGAGCTCCCAGGTGCTCGCATCGGGGCGGCCCTGCGGGCGGGCGGCGAGACGGATCTCCTGCGAGGTCCGGGACATGTGAGCTCCTGTGGTCGACGTGCCGGTGTGGCGCCAGCCTGTCACAACGTGAATCTGGCTTCAACTACTGTTGAACCCTGATTCAGGTCACGCTACGGTCGACGGGACAACCCCCCTTCGAGCGTCAGGACCAGCATGGACCTCACCGCACTCTTCTCCCTCGAGGGCCGCGTCGCCCTCGTCACCGGCGGCAGCCGCGGCATCGGCCGGATGATCACCGAGGGACTGCTGGCGCAGGGCGCCACGGTCTACATCACCGCGCGCAAGGAGGAGGCCTGCCGGGCCACCGCCACCGAGCTGTCGCAGCAGTACGGCGAAGGGCGCTGCGTCGCCCTGCCCTGCGACGTCTCGACGACCGCCGAGATCGCTGCGCTGCTCGACGCCTTCCGCGAGCACGAGGACCACCTCGACATCCTCGTTAACAACGCCGGCGCGGCGTGGGGAGCGGACTTCGACGAGTTCCCCGAGAGCGGCTGGGACAAGGTCATGGACCTCAACGTCAAGGCGCCCTTCTTCCTCACCCAGGCCGCCAGGACCCTGCTGCTCGCCGGCCGCGAGCGCAGCGGCCACCTGGCCAAGGTCATCAACATCGCCTCGATCGACGGGCTCTCGCTCAACCCGCTGGAGACGTACAGCTACCACGCGAGCAAGGCGGGGGTCGTGCACCTGACCAAGCGCCTGGCGGTCCGGCTCGCGCCGGAGGGCATCGTCGTCTCGGCGATCGCGCCGGGCGCCTTCGCGTCGTCGATGAACAAGGAAGCCCGCGACGAGGAGGAGGCGACCGCCGCCCAGATCCCCTCGGGCCGGATCGGGCGCGACGAGGACATGGCCGCCGCCGCGGTCTACCTGGCCTCCGATGCCGGCGACTACGTCGTCGGCAGCACGCTGACCGTCGACGGCGGGGTCAACATCGCCCGGTGAGGCCGCGGGTCCTGCGCGTCAGTCGGCGCGCAGGGCCGGCTCGGTCAGGCCGAGGGCATTGGTCCACAGCCGGGTCGCCGTCGCGACGACGTCCTCGACCGTCTCGGGACCACCGATGACGAAGACGTCGTAGGCCAGGCGGGCGACCATGCCCGACAGGGCCATCGCCGCGAGCTCGGGGTCGACGTCGCGGTCGGCGAGGCCGCGCTCCTGCAGGTCGCGGATCGCCCGGGAGTTGCGGGCCACGAAGGCCTCGCTGCGCGCGCGACGCATGTCGCGGAAGCGCGGGTCGACCGCCGCGACCTGCTGGAGCAGGACGTTGAGCTTGGCATTGCGGCGGAAGGCCTCGAAGTAGGCACGGTTGCTCGCGGCGATGATCGCGATCGGGTCGTCGGTCGCCTCGATCCGACCGGTGCCGGGGTGGAGCATGTCGCTCTGCGCCTCGTGCAGGACGGCCGCCAGGACCTCGTCCTTGCTCTCGAACCACGTGTAGAAGCTGCCGATCGAGCACTTGGCCTCGGCCGCGATGTCGACGAGCCGCGAGTCGACGTAGCCGTCACGCTGAAGACCGTGCGCGCGGCCGCGATGAGGGCGTCGCGGGTGCGCTTGCCCCGCGCGGTCTGGGGCAGGGTCCCCAGCTTGGCCGCGTCGACGAGGTCGGGCACCTCGGGGGCGGCAGGTTCGGTCTCGCTGGGCATGGCGGACACCCTAGTCCGCCTCGTCGAGGACGACGTGCGCACACGCGACGAGCTCGTCGACGGCCTCGGCGGGGATGCGCCCCATCGCCGTGAGGTTGCGCGGGTCGTCGAGCTGTCGGCGGCGCACCCCCTCGAGGATGATCGCGAGCTTCCACAGGCCCAGGCCGTGCCAGAAGGGCACGTGGGTGAGGTCGCGGCCGGTGACCTCCGCATAGCGCTCGACGAGCTCCTCCCGCGTGGCGAAGCCTTCGACCATCGAGGCGTCGAAGCGCATCGTCGGCGGGTCGCCCGGCTGCGGCCAGTAGGCGAGCACGGTCCCGAGGTCGGCGAGCGGGTCACCGAGGGTGCACAGCTCCCAGTCGAGGATCGCCCGCACGCTCGCGTCGTCGGGGTCGACGATGAGGTTGCGCAGGTGGCAGTCGCCGTGGACGAGGGCGACCTCGCCAGGCTCGGGCTCGAGCGTCCGCAGGCGCTCGGTGAGGCGCTCGAGCTCGGGCAGCTCGCGGGTGCGCGAGAGCTCCCACTGCCCCGCCCACCGCTTGAGCTGGCGGGCGGCGTAGGGCTTGTGGCTGGCCAGGTCGGCGAGCCCGACGGCGTCGAGGTCGACGCCGTGGATCCGGCCGAGCGTGTCGACGAGCGAGAGCCCGATCGCGTGCCGCGCCGCCGGCGAGAGCGCCTCGGCGTCGGCGCGCTCGTCGACGACCGTGCCGTCGACGTGCGAGACCGCGAGGACCGGCACGTCGGTGACGGCCGGGTCCTCGCACAGCCCGAGCACCCGCGGCAGCGGGACGTCCGTGCCCTGCAGCGCGGAGAGGATCCGGTGCTCACGGGCCACGTCATGGGCCGAGGCGAGCAGCTCACCCAGGGGCGGTCGCCGCAGGACGAGACGAGCCCCCTTCGCGTCGGTGACGAGATAGGTGAGGTTGGACTGGCCCAGGCCGACGCGCTCGTACGTCAGGGGCGCCTGCAGGCCGACCCCGAGACCGACGAGCCAGCCGGTCAGCGCGTCCTCGCGCAGCCCCTCGGTCACTTCTTGCCCCACTCCGGGCTGCGGCGGCGGTACTCGCGGCGGGCGATGGTCATCTTGTGCACCTCGTCCGGCCCGTCGGCCAGACGCAGGGTGCGCATGTGGGCGTACCACTGGGCCAGCGGGAAGTCGTCGCTCACGCCGCCGCCGCCGTGCACCTGGATCGCCCGGTCGAGGACCTTGAGCGCGACATTGGGCGCCGCGACCTTGATCGCCGCGATCTCCGTGCGGGCGACCTTGTTGCCCACGGTGTCCATCATGTGCGCGGCCTTGAGCGTCAGCAGGCGGGCCATCTCGATCTCGATCCGGGCCTCGGCGACCCAGTCCATGATGTTGGCCCGGTTGGCGATCGGCTCGCCGAAGGTCACCCGCGACTGGGCACGGTCGATCATCAGGTCGAGGGCGCGCTCGGCGACGCCGATGGCGCGCATGCAGTGGTGGATGCGGCCGGGGCCCAGGCGGGCCTGGCTGATCATGAAGCCGTCGCCCTCGCCGGCGAGCAGCGCCTCGCGCGGCACGCGCACGTGGTCGAACTCGACCTCGGCGTGGCCCTCGCGGTCCCAGTAGCCGAAGACCGGCAGGCCGCGCAGGATCTTCACGCCCGGGGCGTCGATCGGGACGACCATCATCGACTGCTGGCGGTGGGTCGGGGCGTCCGGGTCGGTCTTGCCCATGACGATGAGGACCTTGCAGTTCTTGTGCAGGGCGTTGGAGGTCCACCACTTGCGGCCGGTGATGACGTACTCGTCACCGTCGCGGACCATCCGGGTCTCGACATTGGTCGCGTCGGAGCTGGCGACGGCCGGCTCGGTCATCGCGAAGGCGGAGGCGATCTCGCCCGCGAGCAGGGGCCCCAGGTAGCGCTCCTTGTGCTCGTCGGTGCCGAAGAGCGTGAGCACCTCCATGTTGCCCGTGTCGGGGGCATTGCAGTTGATCGCCTCGGGAGCGATCTCGATGCTGCGCCCGGTGATCTCGGCGAGGTGGGCGTACTCGAGGTTGGTCAGGCCCGGCCCCCACTCGGGGTGGGGGTGGAAGAGGTTCCACAGGCCCTGGCTGCGTGCCTCGGCCTTGAGGTCCTCGAGGACCTGCGGGTGGTGGTTGGCGTCGCCGGAGGCGCGCATCTGCTCGCGGTAGACGCTCTCGGCCGGGTAGACGTGCTCGTCCATGAAGGCGAGCAGCCGGTCGCGGTAGTCCTGGCCGCGGTCACTGAGGTCGAACATCGTGGAGTCCTTTGGTGGGTGGATCAGAGGCGAAGGGGGTCACGCTGCGGTCGCCGTCGGCAGGCCGAGCGCGGCCCGCACGCGCGGGATGGTCTCGTCGGCGGTGCGGTGGTGGATCCCGTCGATGCCCAGGCGGGCGGCGCCGACGAGGTTGTGCTCGAGGTCGTCGACGAGGACGCACTGCCCGGGGGCGACCCCGAGCCGCTCGCAGGCGATCCGGTAGATCTGGCGCGAGGGCTTGCGCACCCCGACCTGGCCGGAGATGACGGTGACGTCGAAGAGCTCGTCGAGGTCGACGCGGGCGTAGCAGTCGCGGCCGAGGGAGTTGGAGACGAGGGCGACGGGCACCCCTGCCGCGCGGACTTCGCGGACGAGGTCGACCATCGGCTCGTCGAGGTCGAGGTGCTCGGCGAGGCGGGCGAGCAGCCCCCGGGGCTCGACGCGGCCCCCGGCCTCGACGAGCGCGGCGGCGAAGGCGTCCTCGAAGCCCTCGTCGTCGAGGCGGCCGACCTCGTGCTCGCCCAGCGCGGCGCGGGCGCCCTCATGGGTGGCGAGGACGCGCAGGCCTGCGTCGGGGTCGAGCCCTGCGTCGTCGGCGAGCGCCCCGAAGGCCCGACGGAGGGGGACGGTGAGCACTCCCCCGAAGTCGATGAGCAGCGCCGCGGCACAGGGAGTCTCGCCCGCTCCGGCATCCGACGTCGTCGTCATGGTGCGCATCCTCTGGTCGGTCGGCTCTGGTCGTCCGTGGTCCTCACAGGTATACTTGAACTCGGATTCATATACAAGCCGACGAGGGAGTCGACATCGCCACCGCTGCCGCGCCCGCCACGCCGCCCCCGGCTGCCCTGGCGAGCGCGATCGCCGTGCTCTTCGGCATCACCGGCCTGGGCAGCGCAGCCGTCGCCGTCGCCCTGCCCACGCTCGCGACCGACCTCGACCTCACCGCGGGCCGGGCCGCCCTCGTCGTCAGCTGCTACTCCCTCGCCCTCGCCGTCGGCAGCGCCGTCTGCGGCCGGGTCAGCGACCTGCTCGGCATCCGGCTGCCCCTGCTCGTCGGGGTGGGCGTCATGGTCACCGCCGCGTGCGCCGGTGCGCTCGTCGACAGCCTGCCGGCGCTCGTCGCCACCCGCACCCTCCAGGGGCTCGGTGCCTCGGCCGTGCCCGCCCTCACCCTCGCCGCGGTGCAGGCCCTCTTCGCCGGCGATGCCCGGGCGCGGGCCCTGGCGACCTATGCCGGGGTGGGCGGCACGGTCAACGCGCTCGGCCCGGTCATCGGGTCAGCGCTCGTCGACCCCTTCGGCTGGCGCCCGGTCGTCGCCATCCCCCTCGTGACGCTCGCCTTCGTCCCGGTCGTCTGGCGCCACCTGCCCACCGATCGACAGCCGAGCGCCACCCTCGACCCGGCGGGCGTCCTGCTCGTCGGGGCCGCTGCGATCGGCGCGGTGATGTCCCTGCAGGCGGCGACGCTCGGACCGACGGTCGCCGTCGGCGGCGGCGTCCTGCTGCTCGTCGCCGCACCGGCCGCCGTCCTGCGGGCGCGACGCGTCCCCTTCGGCGTCGTGCCGCAGGCGCTCGTGCGCAGCAGCGCCGCCCGCCGCTCCCTGCTCACCGCGGCGAGCCTGTCGTCGGCGTGGTTCGGCATGCTCGTCGCCGTGCCGACGAGCCTGGCCGCCCGCGGCTGGACCGGCGTGCAGGTCGGTCTGATCCTCCTGCCCGCCGCCGCGCTCGGGGTCGTCGCGCCCCGCATCACCGGACCGGCACTGCTCCGACTCGGTCCCGTCCGGGGCCAGCTCGTGGCGACCACCGGCGTCACCGCCGCCGTTCTCGTCGCCACCCTCGGCACCGTTCTCGCCCAGCCGGTCGTGCTCGTCGTCGCCACGCTCGCGCTCATGCTCTCCTTCGGGCTCGGGCAGCCGGCGATGACCGCACTCGTCGCCGACTCCGTGCCCACCCGCATCCGGGGCAGCGCCCTGGGCCTGCTCACGCTGTGCTTCCTCCTCGGCGGCAGCCTCGGCGCCGCCGCGGTCGGCGGGCTCGGCGACGTCATCGGCTGGCCCCGCTCGCTGCTGCTCCTCGCCCTGCTGCCGGCGCTCGGCGCGCTCGCCTTCGCCCGCCCCCTTCGTCACGCCGTGCCCGACCCAATCCCCCAGGAGATGCCATGACCAGCCCCACCGACCACGTCCTGCTCGACCTCACCGACGGCATCGCGACGATCACCCTCAACCGGCCCGACCGGCGCAATGCCATGTCGCCGGCGATGGTCGAGCGCCTCGGGGAGCTGCTCGCGCAGACCGAGGCCGACCCCGCGGTGCGCGTCCTCGTCCTCACCGGGGCCGGGCGCGCCTTCTGCTCCGGCGGCGACGTCCAGCAGTTCGATGCCGACGGGGGCGAAGGGGGTGGCGCCACCGAGGTCGACCCGGCCGCCGTCGCGGAGCAGCTGCGCCACCAGGAGATGACCGTCGGGCGGATCCACGCCTTCGCCAAGCCGGTCGTCGCCGCCCTGCCGGGCGCGGCCGCGGGCGCCGGGCTCGGCTTCGCCCTCGCCGCCGACCTGCGCATCGGCACCCAGCGGACCGTCGTCGCGACGGCCTTCGCGAGCATCGCCCTGTCCGGGGACTTCGGCGTCGCCTGGCTGCTCGAGCGACTCGTCGGGCCGGCGACCGCCCGCGAGCTGATGTTCTTGGGCCCGCGTCTCGACGGGCAGGCCTGCCTCGACCTCGGGCTGCTCAACCGGCTCGTCCCCGAGGAGGAGCTCGAGGCGCGCACCCGTGAGCTCGCCGGGCAGCTGGCGGCCGGCCCGGCCGGCACGCTCGCGAGCATCAAGCGCAACCTCCTCGAGGCGCCGGGGCAGACCCTCTCGGAGTCGATGGCGGCCGAGGTGCCGCGGCACAAGGCGTGCGGCCTGACCGCCGACCACGTCGAGGCGGCCCGGGCCTTCGTCGAGAAGCGGCCGCCGGTCTTCACGCGCTGACCGGACGGCGGCTCGCTGACGCGACGTTGTCGGCGCCCGGGTCTACGGTCGGGACATGGCACAGGTACTGCTCTTCCCGTCCGTCCTCGGTGTGCGTCAGGGCATCACCGACCTCGCCGACGCCCTGACCGGCGCCGGCCACAGCGTGACCACCGTCGACCACCTCGAGGGCGTCACCTTCGACGACTACCCGACCGCCGCAGCCCGCTCGCAGGAGATCGGCTTCCCCGCGCAGATGGCCTACGCGCTCGAGGCCGCGCGAGCCGTCGAGGGCCCTTTCGTGGCCGTCGGCTTCTCCAACGGCGCCGCGATGGCCCAGTGGATCGCCGCCCAACGCCCGGCCGATGCCTGCGGCGTCATCATGGTCGGCGGCGGCATGCCCATGCGCCACCTCGAGGCGACGTGGCCGCCCGGGGTGCCGGGGCAGGTGCACGTGACGGCCGGCGACCCCTTCCACGAGGAGAACCGGCAGCTCGACCCGATGGTCGACGAGCAGCTCCAGGACGACGTCGAGCACGCCGGCGGCGCCTACTCCTACGTCGAGTACCAGGGGGACGGCCACCTCTTCAACGACCCGACGCTGCCGGCGGAGTACCAGCCCGAGGAGGCGCGCATCCTCACCCGACGGGTCATCGAGTTCGTCGACGAGGTGGGCTGAGCCTCACTCGAAGTAGCGCCACGGGTTGGCGACGAGCATCGTGTCGATGTCCGCCTCGCTCGCGCCGCCCTCGAGGAGCGCGGGCAGCACGTCCTGGCTGATGTGACGGTAGTTCCAGCGCGGGACGACCTGCCGCTTCGCCTCCTGGTCGAACCAGTCGATGAAGCACGACGCGTCGTGCGCGAGGACCATCCGCTCGGCGTACCCGCGCCGCAGCAGCTCGAGCACCGTCGCGATGCGGTCCTCGAAGGGCAGCAGCACGTCGAGGCCGAAGCGGTCCATGCCCAGGAGGGAGCCGGCGTCGGCGACCTTGCACAGGTAGTCGACATCGGTCGAGTCGCCGCTGTGACCGATGACGACCTTCGTCAGGTCGGCCCCCTCCTCGGCGAGCACCTGCTGGGTGACCAGCCCCGACTGCGTGTGCGGGTTGGTGTGCACGGTGATGGGGGCGCCGGTCTGCACGTGGGCCTGGGCGACCGCGCGCATGACCCGCTCGACGCCGGGGGTCAGGCCCTGCTCCTCGATGGCGCACTTGAGGAAGCCGGCGCGGACCCCCGTGTCGGCGATGCCCTCGGTGAGGTCCTTGACGAAGAGCTCGGTGAGCGGCTCCGGCACGTCGAAGAGCAGCCCCGGCCCGGTGTAGTGGAACTGGAAGGGGATCTCGTTGTACGTGTAGACCCCGGTCGCGACGACGACGTTGAGGTCGATCTGCTCCGCGACGCGCTGCACGCGGGGCAGGTACCGGCCCAGGCCGATGACCGTCGGGTCGAGGATCGTGTCGATGCCCAGGCCCTTGAGCTCGGACAGCTGGGTCACGGCGTCGGCGACCTTGGCGTCCTCGTCCCAGTCGGACTGGTAGTTCTGCCGGTACTCTTCCCCCACGACGAAGATGTGCTCGTGGGCCAGCACCCGGCCCAGGTCGGCGGAGTCGATGCTCCCGGTCACGGTGGGGACGGCGGCCATGCTGACTCTCCTTCGAGTACGGGTGGCCCGAGACTATGCCCACCTGAACCTCGTTTCAAGTATCGAGCGCGCGTCCTCGCGTCTCGGGCAGGAGGAAGGCCGCCGCGGCCGCGACGACGAAGGCTGCGGTGAAGATTGTGAAGACGAGGACGTCGCCGCCACCTCGCTCGAGGAGCACCGGCACCACGAGCGGCGCGGCGATCGAGGCGAGTCGCCCGAAGCCCGCAGCCGCACCGGCTCCCGAGCCGCGCACCGCCGTCGGGTAGATCTCGGGCGTGATCGCGTAGAGGGCGCCCCAGGCTCCGAGGTTGCAGAAGGAGAGGGCCGAGCCCGCGACGATGATCGACGTCGCCGAGTCCGACTGTCCGAAGAACCACGCGGCCACCGCCGAACCCAGCAGGAAGAGGGCGAGCGTCGAACGCCGACCCCAGGCCTCGACGAGGACCGCCGCGAGGGCATAGCCCGGCAGCTGGGCGAGCGTGATGACCAGCGTGTAGCCAAAGGAGGTCGTCACGTCGTGGCCCCGCGCGACGAGGAGCGAGGGGATCCACAGGAAGGCGCCGTAATAGCTGAAGTTGACCCCGAACCACACGAGCCAGATACCCAGGGTGCGGCGGCGCAGCTCGCGCGACCACAGGCCCGGCGCCGCCTGCGGGACCGGCTCGGCGACCGCAGCGGGCACCCCCTTCGTGCTCGTGGGCGGCGGGTCCGCCCCCGCCGACTCCTCGAAGCCGCGGACCACCCGCTCGGCCTCCTCGTGCCGGCCGCGGCGCTCCAGCCAGGCAGCCGACTCCGGCAGACCGAAGCGCACGACGAGCGCGTAGACCGCGGGGACCAGCCCGAGGGCGAGGCCCCACCGCCAGCCGTCGTCGCCGCGCGGCACGACGTAGAAGCCGATGACCGCCGCGAGGATCCAGCCGAGCGCCCAGAAGGACTCCAGTGCCACGACGAGGCGACCGCGGATGCGCGTCGGGGACAGCTCGCTGACGAGGGTCGAGGCGACCGGCAGCTCGGCGCCCAGCCCGAGGCCGACGACGAACCGCAGGACGAGGAAGGCCGCGAGCCCACCGACGAGGGCGGACGCGCCGGTGGCCAGCCCGTAGACGAGCAGGGTCGTCGCGAAGACCGCGCGCCGACCGAAGCGGTCAGCCAGCCACCCGCCGACGGTCGCGCCGATCGCCATGCCGATGAAGCCGACCGTGACGATCCACGACCGCTCGCCCGTCGTGAGGTCCCACTGGTCGGCGAGGACGACGATGACGAAGGAGATCAGCCCGACGTCCATGGCGTCGAGGGCCCAGCCGGTCCCCGACCCGACGAGCAGGCGGGTGTGGCGGCGGGTGTACGGCAGCGCGCCGAGGCGCTCGGCCCGCGACGGGGTGGGGGTGGTGCTCATGCGGCGACGGTAGCGTCGACGCCGTCGCTCAGAAGAGCGCGTCCCGCTCGCCGGCGCTCGGCTCCTCGAGGGCGAGCAGGGTGCGCTTGCGCTCCAGGCCGCCGGCATAGCCGGTGATCGACCCGTCCGCACCGATGACCCGGTGGCACGGCACGACGATCGAGATCGGGTTGGCCCCGACGGCGCGGCCGACGGCCTGGGCCGCGCCACCCGTCTCCCGGGCGAGGTCGCCGTAGGTCACGGTCCGCCCGTAGGGGATCCGCTCGAGCAGCGCCCAGACCTGCCGGTGGTGCTCGCCGCCGCGCAGCTCGTAGGCGACGTCGAAGTCCGTGCGCTCCCCCGCGAGGTACTCGCGCAGCTCGTCGGCGAGCGCGGCGAGGAGCGGCTCGTCGCCGAGCTCGACCTGCGGGCCGTGGTCCGCGCCGTCGGGCAGCGTCCAGTGACCCGGGAAGTACAGCCCGACGAGGACGGCACCCCCACCACCGCTCGCCTCGTCGACGACGGCGGTGAGGTCACCGAGGCTCGTGGGCAGGAGGGCGTGCCGCGTGGTCATGTGGTTGATCATCGTGGAAGTGCTCACACCCTGCAGACGCGCCGGCCCGCCAGCATGTGAGGTCGGTAGCCTCCGCGACATGACGATCCACGCATGGCAGGCCCAGCAGCTGGGCGACCCCTCCGAGGTGCTTCGCCTCGTCGACCTGCCGGAGCCGACCCCCGGACCCGGTCAGGTGCGGGTCGCGGTGCGCGCCAGCGCCGTCAACTTCGCCGACACCCTGATGTGCCGGGGCGAGTACCAGGTGCGGCCGGAGCCTCCCTTCGTCCCGGGGCTGGAGGTCTGCGGCGACGTGCTCGAGGTCGGCGAGGGCGTCACCCACGTCGCCGTCGGCGACCGCGTGCTCGGGGGCACGGCGGTGCCCGCCGGGGGCTTCGCGACCCAGTGCCTCATGGACGCGGCCAGCACCTTCGCCGCGCCGGCCGGGCTCGACGACGCCGCGAGCGCGGCGCTGATGATCAGCTACCAGACCGGCTGGTTCGGCCTGCACCGCCGGGCCCACCTGCGCGAAGGGGAGACTCTCCTCGTCCACGCCGCCTCCGGTGGCGTCGGGTCGGCCGCGGTCCAGCTCGGCGGGGCCGCCGGCGCCCGGGTCATCGGCGTCGTCGGTGGCGCGGACAAGGTGACGATGGCCCGCGAGCTCGGCTGCGACGTCGTCATCGACCGCCGCGAGCAGGACGTCATCGAGACGGTCAAGGAGGTCACCGACGGGCGCGGCGCCGATGTCGTCTACGACCCGGTCGGCGGATCGGCCTTCACGCAGAGCACGAAGTGCATCGCCTTCGAGGGACGGATCATCGTCGTCGGCTTCGCCAGCGGCCGGGTCCCCGAGCCGCGGCTCAACCACGCGCTGGTGAAGAACTACACGATTCTCGGGTTGCACTGGAGCCTCTACCAGCAGCACGACCCGCAGTCGGTGCTCGACGCCCACGCCGAGCTCGTGCGCCTGGCCGACGCCGGTCAGATCGCCCCGCTCGTCGCCGAGACCTACGACTTCGCCGACACCCCGGCCGCACTCGCCCGCCTCGCCGGCGGCTCGAGCACCGGCCGGATCGTCATCACCGCCTGAGACCTTCGCATTGCCCTACGGCAATGCGGACCAAGGCTGCATTGCCGTAGGGCAATGCAGCCTTGGTTCGCCATTCCTCAGGGTCGTGCGGCAGGGAAGGCGCGGCGGGAGGCCAGGGCCTCCTCGAGCTCGGACTGCGCGTCGACGATCGCGCGGCGCACACCCTGGTCGATGTCGGTGCGCGCCAGAGTCGCTCGCGACAGCTCGAGGGTGCGCTCGCTGACGAAGCGTGACGGGTAGGCCATCGTCGCGACGCGCGCGAGGGCGTCCTCGCCCAGCCACGCGCTCATCGGCGGGATGTCGGCGAAGTAGCGCTCGACGTAGGGCTCGACGAGGGACCGGTCGGCCGGCCCCCAGAAGCCCGCAGCGATCGCGACGAGCTCGTGGTTGCTGCGCTCGCGGTTGGTCGTGAGGTCGGCCCAGGCCGCAGCCTTGCCGGCCTCGGTGGGGATCGCGGCGCGGGCGGTGAGCGCCCCGAGCTGACCGGTCATCGTGCGGTCCTGCGCGAGCGCCTCGTCGACCTCGTCGCCGGTCAGGATCCCGCGGCGGGTCAGCTGCCCGATGAGGATCCACCGGAAGTCGGCATCGCCCTCGAGCCCGACAGGCAGGTCACGCCCGTGCGCCCACGGCACGAGGCGCCCCCTCGACGTCGTCGGTCGTGCGGGCGACGAGCCGCGCAGCGTGCAGCGCGAGCGAGGAGCCCGGCTCGGCCGTGGCGAGCACCTGCTCGCCGACCGCGGTCATCCGGGCCCGGGCGGCGTCCTGCTCCTCCTCGGGGCAGCAGCACTCGGATGACGCGGTTGGTCAGGTGCATGCCGGCGCGGGAGAAGATCGAGTCGTTGGTCTCGGTGACGAGTGCGGCCTCGGCGAGCTCGACGAGCAGTCGCGGGTCGACCTGACCGAGCGCGGCGCCGTCGCGCAGGCCGACCCAGATGACCGCACGCGCCTGGGCATCGGTCATCGCCGGCAGCTCCGTGCGCAGCGCGGCGAGCGACTGCTCGTCGAGCAGCGGGGTGGCCCAGGTGCGGTCGCCGGCATTGGGCAGCACGAGCGGTGCGGTCAGGTCGACGCCCGCGACGGGAGCCGAGTCGGTCTCGAGGGTGAGCGTCGTGCGAGAGCTCTCGACCCCGCCCGAGTAGGTCGCGATGTCGAGGGCGTGCGGGCGCTGCGCGGGGCGGTCGGCCGGCGCCCGTCGGGTCACGGTGCCCGCCGCGCGGTCGACGGCGATCGTGTCGACGCCGGAGGCCTCGAGCCAGGCGGCGCTCCACGCCGCGAGGTCGTGGCCGCTGGCACGGGACATCGCGGCGAGGAAGCCGGCGAGCGTGCCGTTGCCGAAGGAGTGCTCCGTCAGGTAGTCGCGGATCCCCTCGAGGAAGGCGTCGTCGCCGATGAACTCGATGAGCTGGCGGATGACGGCCGCGCCCTTGGCGTAGGAGATGCCGTCGAAGTTGGCCAGGGCCGACTTCGCGTCGGGCGCCGGCGACCCGGCGACCGGGTGGGTCGAGGGCGAGCGCTCGGCGCCGTAGCCCCAGGACTTGCGCGACATCGTCGAGTCGACCCAGGCCTCGGTGTACTCAGTCGCCTCGACGAGGCAGCGGTGGGCCATGTACTCGGCGAAGGACTCGTTGAGCCACAGGTCGTCCCACCACTGCGGGCTCACGAGGTCGCCGAACCACATGTGGGCCATCTCGTGGCTGATCGTGTTGGCCCGCGTGAGCAGCTCGTCGCGGCCGACCGCCCCACGGAAGAGGTAGGCGTCGCGCACGACGACGCACCCCGGATTTTCCATCGCGCCGGCGTTGAACTCCGGCACGAAGACCTGGTCGTAGTCGTCGAAGGGGTAGCGGATGCCGAAGATCGAGTGGAAGTAGTCGAAGCTGCGCCGGGTCACCTCGAGCATCTCGGGCGCGTGCTCCTGAAGCTGCTGCCGAAGGGAGCGTCGCGCCCACAGCCCGAGGCGGATGCCGTCGTGCTCGTCGGTCACCGAGACATAGGGTCCGGCGCACAGGGCCACGAAGTAGGTCGACAGCGGCTTGGTCTGCGCGAGGTGCCACACCCCACCGTCGGCGATGGTGCCCGAGCCGTTGCCGATGACCTGCCACTCCGGGGGCGCCTTGACGCACACCGCATAGGGCGCCTTGACGTCCGGCTGGTCGATGCACGCGAAGACCGCCGGGGCGGCATCGAGGAAGAGGTGGCTGAAGACGTAGTCCTCGCCGTCGGCGGGATCGGTCGCCCGGTGCAGCCCCTCGCCGTCGTGGCTGTAGGCCATGGTCGCCTCGACCTCGACGACGTGCTCTCCGGCCGTGACCGCCAGCGGCAACCTCCCTTCGCGAAGGGAGGTGACGTCCAGGTCCGCGCCGTCGATGGTCGCGCGGTGCAGGGTCTCGGGCTTGACGTCGATGAAGGTCTGACCGTCGCCGCTCGCGGTGAGGTGGATCCGGGTCACCGACCCGAAGGTCTGCGCCCCCCGGTCGAGGTCGAGCTCGACCTCCATGAGCGACACGGTGAGCAGGTCTGCGCGGGCGACGGCTTCGTCGCGGGTCAGGGAAGGCACACCGGCATCCTGTCACCCCCTTCGCCCGAAGGGGGCGGTCACATGGTGGACGTCGCGGGCTCTCCGGTCGCGGGGCTCCCCCCACGGGTGTCTACTGCTCGGTAGCGACAACGCCGTCGACCACGGGAGGCACCGTGACCGAAGTCCAGCCCACCACCGAGAGCACCACGTCGGGCCCCAGCCGTCGAGCCTTCATGGGCTATGTCATCGCCGGGGCGACCCTCGTCACCGGGGCCGAGATGAGCACGGGTGCCCCCTCCGCCGAGGCGGTGGTCCCCACCCCGCCGCAGCCGCCGGAGATCCTCGACCTCAACGACCTGCTCACCCTCGCCGCGGCCCCGACGGCCGCACTCATCACCGTGACGATCGGCACCGACGGGCGCGCCTCCTTCGCCCTGCCGCGCGCAGAGGTGGGCCAGGGCATCGTCACGTCGACCGCGATGATCATCGCGGAGGAGCTCGACCTGCCCGTCGACCGCGTCGACGTCACCCTGGCGCCGGCCCGCCCGGAGCTGCTCTTCAACCAGCTGACCGGCGGGTCCAACACGACGATCTCCACCTACACGCCGATCCGGATCGCGGCCGCCCTCGCCCGGCAGCAGCTGCTCAAGGCGGCTGCGGCGGCCCTGGGCGCCACGGTCGAGTCCCTGACGATCAAGGCCGGTGTCATCACCGACGCCCTGGGCAATGCGCTGACCTTCGGCGAGCTGTCCAGCAAGGCGGCCGCCACGACGACGACCCGCGCCTCGGTGACCCTCAAGGACGCCTCCGACCGCACCGTCGTCGGCACCCCGCAGGGGCGCACCGACGCCCGGGCCGCGGTGACCGGCACCAAGACCTTCGCCATGGACGTCAAGGTCCCCGACGCGCTGCCGACGATGGTCTGCCGCCCACCGACGCACAACGGTCGGCCGGTCGCCCTGCGCAATGCCGCCGAGATCGAGGCCATGCCCGGCGTCACCGACGTCGTCAAGGTCGCGACCGGCATCGCCGTCCGGGCACGGACCTTCGGTCAGTGCATCGATGCGATCCAGCGGATGGACGTCGAGTGGGAGGGCGGCAAGCTCGCCGGCGAGTCCGACACCACGATCCTCGAGGGCCTGAAGAAGGCCCAGCTGCCGATGCTCACCCCGAAGGTCTCGCTGCTCGCCAAGAAGCTCGACGCCTCCTTCACCTTCCACTTCCGCAGCAACTCCTCGCTCGAGCCCAACTGCGCGATCGCGGACGTGCGCTCGGACTCGGCGACGGTCTGGGGCTCGCTGAAGTCACCGGTCGTCGCCCAGGAGAACATCGCACTCGAGCTCGGCCTACCCGTCTCCAAGGTCAAGGTCCACGTCACCCAGGGCGGTGGCTCCTTCGGGCGCAAGCTCTTCCACGACGCGGCCCTCGAGGCCGCGCGGATCTCCCAGGCGATGGGCAAGCCGGTGCGCCTCATGTGGCACCGGGCCGACGAGCCGCGCCAGGGGCGCCTGCACCCGATGGCGACCTCCCGGATCCGGGCGGCGTACCTCGGCGGCGAGGTCCTCTCCTTCGAGCAGAAGCACACGAGCGTCACGACCGACTTCGGCCACGGCCTCGGCGACATCATCACCAACCACGCGGCCAAGCTGCCCGTCGGCCAGCTGACCTTCGCGCAGACGATCTTCGCGCTCACCCAGGAGCTGCCGTACAACTTCGGCGTGGTGACCCAGTCGCTGCAGGAGACCGACTCCCGCTTCAACACCGGGAGCATGCGGCAGATCTACTCCCCCGACGTGCGCTGCGCCAACGAGCTGGTCATCGACGAGCTCGCGCGCAAGATGCGCCTGGACCCGCTGGCCTTCCGGCGCAAGTTCCTCCGGGACAAGCGGGCCGAGGCCGCCCTCGACAAGGTCGCCGAGATCGGCGACTGGGGCCGCTCGATGCCCGAGGGCACGGCGCAGGGCATCGCGATCCACAAGGAGTACAAGGGGGTCACCGCCTGCCTCGTCGAGATCGACTGCCGTCCCGAGACCGTGGGCCGCACGATCCGCGATGCCGTCACGGGCCCGCGCGTCACCAAGGTCGTCTTCGCCGTCGACGCCGGCCTCGTCATCAACCCCACGGGCATCGAGGCCCAGATGCTCGGCGGGGTCATGGACGGCATCGGGCTGGCGCTCACCACCAGCTGCCACCTCGACGAGGGGCACTTCCTCGAGGCCAGCTGGGACAACTACTTCTACACGCGGCAGTGGAACGTCCCCCCGGAGATCACCGTCGAGATCATGCCCTCGGACTCGGAGCAGCCCGGCGGCGCCGGGGAGGCGGGCGTCGCGTCGAGCTTCGCCGCGATCGCGTGCGCCTACGCCCGGGCGACCGGCCGGATGCCCACTGAGTTCCCCATCAACCACGCCGACCCGATCACCTTCGACGTCAAGAGCTTCGTGCCGTCGGTGCCGCAGTCGCCGACCGACGGCCTCGACCACACCCGCTGAGGAGCCCGCCATGCCCAGTCACACCTTCGTCCTCAACGGCGAGAAGGTCACCGTCGACGTCGAGCCCGGCGTGCGTCTGCTGTGGGTCCTGCGGGACGTGCTCGGGGTGACCGGCCCCAAGTACGGCTGCGGGATCAACGTCTGCAAGGCGTGCACGTCGCACATCAACGGCAAGGCCTTCAACCCCTGCGCCGTCCCGGTCGACCAGATCAAGGAGACCGACGAGGTCACGACGATCGAGGGACTCGCCGACACCGTCGACGGCGACCTGCACCCCATGCAGGAGGCCTGGATCGAGCACGACGTGGCGCAGTGTGGCTACTGCCAGCCGGGCCAGATCATGGCCGCGGTCGCCCTCGTGCGCAAGGTCCAGCGTGAGGGCCGCGCGGTCACCGAGGCCGACCTCGACACGATCCGCAATGTCTGCCGGTGCGGGACCTACCCGCGCATCCGCGACGCGATCAAGGACGGCGCGCAGCGCATGTGACCCTCCCGTCGCGTCGCCCGGCGGGTCACCGCAGGCGGTGTCCCCCGGCCATGCCCTCGAGCCGGGCGATCCGCTCGGCCATCGGCGGGTGCGTCGACAGCAGCTTGGAGACGTCGGCCGCCCGGAAGGGGTTGGCGATCATCATGTGGCTGGCATTTTGCACCTGGGGCGTCGGCTCGAGCGGTGCCGCCTGGACCCCGCGCTCGAGCTTGCGCAGCGCCGAGGCGAGGGCCAGCGGGTCTCCGGTGAGCGCGGCGCCGTCCTCGTCGGCGTCGTACTCGCGGGTGCGCGAGATCGACATCTGGATGACCATCGCGGCGATCGGCGCGAGCAGGGCGATGGCGATCGCCGCAATGGGGTTGCGGTCACGGTCGCCGAACCACAGCGCGATCGAGGCGACCGAGGAGATGACACCGGCGATGGCCGCGGCGATCGAGCCGGTGAGGATGTCGCGGTTGTAGACGTGCATGAGCTCGTGGCCGAGGACGCCGCGCAGCTCGCGCTCGTCGAGGATCTGCAGGATGCCCTCGGTGCAGCACACCGCGGCATTGGCCGGGTTGCGTCCGGTGGCGAAGGCATTGGGCGCCGCCGTCGGGCTGACGTACAGGCGCGGCATCGGCTGGCCGGCGCGCTGGCTCAGCTCCTGCACGATGCGGTACATCTGCGGGTACTGCTGCGGGTCGGCCGGCTGGGCCCGCATCGAGCGGATCGCCAGCTTGTCGGAGTTCCAGTACGAGTAGGCCGTCATGCCCACACCCAGGAGGGCGAAGACCCACACGTAGCGGGCCCCGCCGATGGCATAGCCGACGAGGACGAGGAGACCGATGATGCCGCCGAAGAGCGCGGCGGTCTTCAGCCCGTTGAAGTGGTTGTGCATGTCACGACCAACGCCGGGAGGGGGTCACGGCGTTCCCGTTCCCAGCAACATCACAGGGAAGACGGTCGCGGCGAGCAGGACCAGGCCCGTGACGACGGCCAGGGCGCTCGCCGCCCGCTCGGTGCGCTCCGGAGGGGTGGCCACCTCCGGCGGCAGGAGGATCAGCGCGACCCACCGCAGGTAGACGGCCAGCCCGATGACGGCGGCGACGACGGCCGGCAGCGCCACCCACCACAGGCCGCCCTCGGCGAGCGGGCGCAGCGCGAGCACCTTGGCGAGGAGCCCGGCGACCCCCGGAGGCAGCCCGGCGAGGGTGAGCAGCGCGAGGGTGAGCACCGCGGCGTGCACGGGCCGACGACGCAGCAGACCTCGGTCGTCCTCGAGGCGGCGGGCCCCGTCGGTGGACAGCGCCGCGACGACGGCGAGCGCGGCGACGACCGCGACGACGTAGACGGCGAGGTAGCCGACGGCGGCCGCGGTGTCGCCGGCCACGAGCGGGGCGAGGACCCACCCGCCCTGGGTGACGCCGGACCACGCGATGAGCCGAAGGGGGTCCTGCGCCCCGAGCGCGAGCACGGCGCCGCCGATCATCGAGACCACGGCGAGGACGCCGAAGGCGGGGATCGCGGCATCGCGCACGCTGGCCGCACCGTCGGCGACGGCGACGAGCGCGGCCGCGGCCGCGACGGTGGAGACGCCGGCGAGGAGCATCGTCACCTCGAGCCCGGCCCGTGGGTAGGTCGCGGGGGCCCAGGCGTGGAAGGGCACGAGCGAGAGCTTGAAGCCGACCGCTGCGAGGAGCATGACGACCCCGAGCGTGAGGATCGCGCGGGAGCCGTCGTCCTGGCCCGCGGCCCAGGAGGCGACCCCACCGAGGCGCAGGCTGCCGGTCGCGGTGACCCACAAACCGCACCCGAGGACCGCGACGGCGAAGGAGACCACCGAGGTCGTCACGAGCTGCATCGCGCCGCTGTCGCGGCCGCCGCGCAGGACCGCCAGCGCGACGATCGGCAGGGTGGCCAGCTCGAGACCGACGAGCCAGGTGCCGAGGTCGTGGGCAACCGCGACGGCGCTGGCGCCGGTCACGGTCGCAAGGAGCAGCGCCACCTCGACCCCCGGGTCGGGCCGGTGCGTCCGGTCGGCGTCCTGCGAGGGCACGCCGCGCTCGCGCGCGAGCAGGACGAGGACGACCAGCCCGGCCGCGGCGGCCAAGGCCTGCAGCAGCGCCCCGGTCTGGCTGACGCGCAGCAGGCACTCGCTGGCCACCATCCCGGGCGGCGCGGTGACCGCGAGGGCTGGGTCGCCGGGCTGGCACAGGGTGGAGACCTCACCACCACCGGACGCCCGCACCCGCAGCCAGATCGCCGAGGCGAGGGAGAGCAGGAGCACGAGCGCGGCGAGCAGTGGCGCCGGCAGCCGCCGACGGGGGGCCACGACGTCGACCGCCAGGACGGCGATCGCCCCGAGCGCGGGCGCGAGGACGGGCGCGGCGACGGCGACGTCGAGCTGCGGCGCGCTCATCGGGTCACCACCGCGCCCAGAGCAGGATCGGTCACGGCGAGGACGAGACCGGGGGCGACGCCGAGGGCGACGACGACCAGCGCGAGGACCGCGCCGGGGACGAGCTCGCTGCGGGCGAGCTCGGCTCGGCTCGTCGCGGGCCGGTCGGCGTCGTCGCTGCCCTCGCCGAGCCAGACGAGCCGGGCGACACGCAGCGAGTAGGCGGCGGCGAGGGCGGCTCCGACGGCGGCGACGACGGCACAGCCGACGAAGAGCGGCACCGGGCGCCCGTCGGCCGGCGACAGCGCGGCCACGACCGCGACGATCTCGCCCCAGAAGCCCGCGAGCCCGGGCAGCCCGAGCCCGGCGGCCAGACCGGTGAGCAGCAGCAGCCCGGTGACCGGCGCCTGCTCGCGAAGGGGGGACCGCGCCGTGCCGAGGTCGTCGTCGCCCCAGCGGTGCTTGAGTCCGCCGACGACGAGGAAGAGCAGGGCCGAGATCACCCCGTGGGCGAGGTTGGCGTAGAGGGCGGCCGCGACGCCGGTCGCGCTGCCGGTGGCCAGCGCCAGCGCGACGAAGCCCATGTGCGCGATCGACGACCAGGCGATGAGCCGCTTGAGCTCGCGCTCGACGAGGCAGACGAGTCCGCCCCAGACGATGCCGATGGCGCCGCACACGGCCAGGACGGGCGCGACCCGGGCGAAGCCCTCGGGCACGGTCGCGAGCGGCAGCCGGACCAGACCGTAGGTGCCCATCTTGAGCAGGACGGCGGCCAGGACCATCGACCCGGCGGTCGGTGCCGTCGTGTGGGCCATCGGCAGCCAGGAGTGGAGCGGCCACACGGGGACCTTGATCGCCAAGCCGAGGGTGAGCAGCACCGCGACGGTCACCTGCACCCCGGTGCCGAGCCCCTGCCCGCGACCGGCGCCGAGGGCGACGAGGTCGCCGGTGCCGGCGCGAGAGACGAGGAGCAGCACCCCGAGGAGCATGAGGGTGGAGCCGAGCCCGGTGTAGAGGACGAAGCGTGCCCCGGCCTCGCGACGGGCGGCCGGGTCGCGGTCGTCGCCGAAGCGGGTGATGAGCACCCACATCGGCACGAGCACGAGCTCGAAGGCGACGACGAAGAGCAGCGCGTCGCGGGCGGCGAAGGTCCCCACGGCACCGGCGAGGGTGATGAGCAGGGCACCGACGAAGGTCGCCGCGCTGCCCCCTTGTGGGGTGTCGGCGAGCACGGTCGAGCAGGCCGCGGCGGTGACGCCGGCGGCGAGGAGCGCGAGCGGGCCGCTGATGCCGTCGAGGGCGAGGTGGACCCTCAGGTCGAGGGCGGGCAGCCACGGGATGTCGATCACGGCGCCGCTGCCCCACGCGACGGCGACGAGCGCCGCGGTGACGAGCGACCCGGCGAGTCCGACGCGGCAGGCGACGCGGCCGGACAGCTCGGTGCCGGCGCCGAGGAGGACGGCACCGACAAGCAGCGGCAGGACGCAGGCGAGGCCGATCACGAGTCCCCCAGCAGGACGAGGCCGGTGACGACGGCGACGAGCAGCACGCCGCCACCGAGCAGGGCCAGGCCGTTGGCCGGGCGGGCCCGGCGGTGCGCCTCGGTGCCCAGGCCGCTCGCCCCGAGGACACCCCAGGCCGCGGCGCGCGCATAGGTGTCGACGACACCGCGGTCGAGGAAGGCGACGAGCTCGCCCAGCGCGGTCACCGGGCGCACGACGAGCGCGCGCTGGGCCCGGTCGACGCCGAGCCCGCTGCCGACGTGGCGCCCGGGGGCACCGGCGACGAGCCGCTGCTGCCAGCCGGTGTGGTGCAGCCCCCAGCCGATGGCGATGCCGATGAGGACGAGGAGGAGCACGACGACGAAGAGCGCGAGCGGCACGTGCCCGGCATCGGGCAGGCGCGGGCCGAGGGCCAGTCCGCCGAGGACGCTCGCGACCGCGAGGACGACGAGGATCGCGGCGACGGCGGTCGGCATGACCGCCCGCTCGCGCACCCGCCCCGCGTCGCCGAGGGTGACGACGAGCAGGGCCCGGGTGGCGTAGGCGGCGGTCACCACGGCCGTGGTGAGCAGGGAGACCAGGACCAGTCCGGCGACCGGTCCCCGCTCCCCCACGCCCTCGCCGACCGCGGCGACGACGTGCTCCTTGGTGAGGCCGCCGAGGACGAGCGGGATGCCGGCGAGCGAGACGAGACCGGCGGCCCACGCGCCGAGGGCCACCGGGTGGGCGCGGCCGCTGCCGGCGAGCGCGCTCGCGGCGGTCGAGCCGCGGGTGCTCGCGAGCCAGCCGACGGTGAGGAAGAGCAGCGCCTTGAAGATCGCGTGGCCGTAGAGGTGCCCGAGCGCGGCTCCCGAGGCGGGTCCGGACCCGGCCGCCGCGAGGGGCGCGAGCATGACGCCGACCTGACTGATCGTCGACCACGCGAGCAGCCGCTTGAGGTCGGGCTCGACGAGCGCGCACACGGCCGCGAGGAGCATCGTCACGGCGACCGACAGCCCGAGGAGGGTGCGGGCGGGGTCGGCGAGCAGGAGCACCGGCAGCAGCTGGGTCAGCACAACCGTGCCCGCGGCGACCATCGTCGCGGCGTGGATGAGGGCGGAGGCGGGGGTGGGGCCCTCCATCGCATCGAGGAGCCAGTGGTGGAAGGGCAGCTGCGCGGACTTGCCGAGCACGCCGATGACGACGAGCACGAGGGCGATCGACCTGGCGCCCGGGTCGGCCGCGGCCGAGGTCCAGTGGTCGATGACCTCGGCCCGCGCGCTCGTGCCGGCACCGGCGACGAGCACCGCGGTGCCGAGGAGCAGCCCGATGTCGGCCACCCGGGTGACCATGAAGGCCGCGTGCGCGGCCCGCCGGGGCTGCGGCCGACGGGACCAGTGCCCGATGAGCAGGTAGGAGCACCAGCCCATGACCTCCCACCCGACGACGGTGAGCAGCAGGTCGGCGGAGAGGACGACGAGGACCATCGCCGCGCTGAAGAGCGCCACCGTCGCGTGGAAGACCCCGCGCCGGTCGTCGTCGGCGAGGTACCAGGCCGCGTAGGTCTGCACGAGCGCGGTGACGAGGGCGACGACGAGGACGAGGAAGGCGCTCGTCGGTGACAGCGCGACGGCGAGCGGCAGGTCGAGATCGCCCATGACCAGCCCGGGTCCGCTCGCGAGCTCCTCGGCGAAGGGGGCACCGCTCACCCCGGCGGGTGCGCCGGCGAGTGCGATGACCGACAGCACGAGCGTCGCGACCGCACCGGCGACCCCGGTGAGCGCGGCGAGAGGACCGCTGCGGGCGACGAGGAGGATCAGCACCGCCGCGGCGCAGGGCAGTGCGACGAGGGACCAGGCCATCACTCGGCGTCCTCGGCGAGGTCGATGTGGCCGCGTCGCCGGTAGGCGGCGACGATCACGGCGAGCGCCACGACGACCTCGGCCGCCGCGATGGTGATGACGAAGAGGGTGAGCACCTGCCCGGACCAGCTCGGGTCGGGGCCGAGGGCCCCGGCGGTGACGAGGAGCAGACCGCCGCCGGCGAGGAGCAGCTCGGCACCGACGAGGACGAGCACGGGCATTGCGGCGGGCGAGCACGCCGTAGAGGCCGAGCGCGACGAGGACGCTGGCGAGCGCGTAGGGGCCGGCTGCGTGGATCATCGCTCCTCCCGGTCGGAGGTCAGCCCGGAGACGGCGAAGGCCCCGACGAGGGCGGCGAGCAGCAGCAGCGAGAGCAGCTCGAAGGGCCACACCCACGTCGAGAAGATCTGCCGGGCCAGCTCCTCGCTGCCTCCCGGGCGCACCTGCGTGCGGGTCGCGGTCGGCAGCAGCACCGCCGCGACGAGCGCGCCGGTGCCGGCGCCGACGAGGGCCGCGAGCGCCCGGTGGGCGCGGCTGGTCGAGTGCTCGGTGCGGCGCCCGATCGGGGCGCGGGTCAGCATGAGCGCGACGATGACGAGGACGACGACCGCGCCGACGTAGACGAGCACCTGCACGAGCGCGACGAGCTCGGCGCCGAGCACGAGGTAGCACCCGGCGAGACCGAGGAGGGCGACGACGAGCCACAGCGCCGCGTGGACGACCTGCCGTGTGGTCACCGCGAGCGCGGCGGCGGCCGCGGTGATCAGCCCGGTCGTGGCGAAGGCGAGGTCGAGCCCGGTCATCGGCGACCCTTGCGGGCGGGCTTGTTGGCGGCGGCCACCTCGGGGGCCTCGGCGGCGCCCGGGTCGAGCTCGGGCGGTGCCGGCACGTCGGCGGCCCACTGCCCGAGGCGCTCCTTGTCGTGGAGCAGGTCGCGGATGTCGGTCTCGGCGTACTCGAACTGCGGGCTCCAGAAGAGCGCGTCGAAGGGGCAGACCTCGATGCAGATGCCGCAGTACATGCACAGCGAGAAGTCGATGTCGAAGCGGTCGAGGACATTGCGCTGACGGGCGCGCCCCCCACCACCAGGTGGGACCTCCGCGACGGTTTCTTTGTGCGAGTCGATGTGGATGCACCAGTCGGGGCACTCACGGGCGCAGAGCATGCACGAGGTGCAGTTGCTCTCGACGAGGGCGATGACGCCCCGGGAGCGGGCCGGCAGCTCCGGTGCGACGTCGGGGTACTCGGCGGTGTGCGGCGGGCGCATCATCTGCCGGGCGGTCGTCGCCATGCCCTTGACGAGCCCGGGGACGAGGCTGCGGTCGTTGCTCATGCGGTCATCACCACTCCCACGGCGGTCAGGGCGAGCTGGGCCAGGGCCAGCGGGACGAGGACGGTCCAGGCGAGGCGCTGCAGCTGGTCCTCGCGCAGCCGCGGCCAGGACACCCGCATCCAGATGATGAGCAGGACGACGAGCCCGCCCTTGAGCAGGGTCCACAGCCACCCGAGGTGGTCGGCGAAGGGCCCCTGCCAGCCGCCGAGGAAGAGGATGCCGAAGAGCAGCCCCATGACGACCATGCCGGCGTACTCGGCGAGCATGAAGAAGGCGAAGCGCAGCCCGGTGTACTCGGTCCACGGCCCCATGACGACCTCGCTGTCGGCGATCGGGGCGTCGAAGGGGGGACGCTGCAGCTCCGCGGTCGCGGCCACGACGAAGACGATCGCGCCGGGCAGCTGCCACAGCAGCCACCACGGGGACCAGGCCTCGACGACCCCGGCGAGGGAGAGCGTGCCGGCGGCCATCGCCACCGACGCGACGGAGAGCACGAGCGGCAGCTCGTAGGCGAGCAGCTGTGCGGCCGAGCGCATCCCGCCGACCAGGGCGTACTTGTTGGCGCTGGCCCAGCCGGCCATGAGGGTGCCGAGCACCCCCACCCCGGTGACCGCGAGGACGAGCAGGACGCTGCCGGGCACCTCGGCCCCCGCGACACCGGGGTGGATCGGCAGCAGCGCCATGGCGATGACGTAGGGCACGAGCGCGACCGCCGGGGCGAGGCGGAAGACGGCCCGGTCGGCGGCCGCGGGGGTGATGTCCTCCTTCTGGACGAACTTCACCCCGTCGGCGACCAGCTGCGCCCAGCCGTGGAAGCCGCCGGCGTACATCGGGCCGAGCCGTCCCTGCATGTGGGCCATGACCTTGTGCTCGGTCTGGCCGGCGACGAGCGGGAGCACGAGCACGGCGGCGAGCGCCGCGAGCGAGCGCAGGGTGACCTCGAGCAGGCTCATCGGCTCCTCCCTTCGTCCACATCGGCACTCTCTCGCACGAAGTCGCGGAACCCGGGGACGGTGAAGCTCAGCAGGCCGTGTCCTGCGACCTCGACGAGTCCCTTGTCCATGAGGGAGCGCCGAGCCATCCCGAGGGATCCGGTGGTCACGCCGAGGGTGGCGGCGATGTCCCCACGCCGGACGACGGGCTCGTCGGCACCGGCCATGGCGGTCAGGAAGCGTTGCTCCGAGGGCGATGCCTTGGACCACCGGCTGCGGTAGAGCGCGTCGAGGTCCTCGGCGATCCCGGCCCGGGCCGAGTCGACGTGGTCGATGGTGAGGACCGCGCCCGCGTCCGGCCGCCCGGCCGCCCGCCACACCCCGTCGGCGTGGAGCTGCACGAAGTAGGGATACCCCTGGGTGCGCTGGACGACCTCGGTGACCGCTGCCGTCTCCCACGAGACCCCGAGTGCTGTGGCGGGCGCGGTGACGGCCTCGCGTGTCGCTGCTTCGTCGAGCGAGCCGAGCTGCCGGTAGGCGAAGCGCTCGGCGAAGCTGGCGGCGTCGGTGACCACGTCCTCGGTGTGCCCGAGCCCCGCGCAGACCAGCGCGATCGGCACGCCCTCGGGCTCGGCCTGCAGGTGCTGCCAGGCATAGGCGAGGGCTTGGATCCCGTTGCGGTCCGCGGCCTGCAGCTCGTCGACGAAGATCACCGCGCCGGCCCCGGCGTCGTCGAGTACCTCGCGGGCGGTGGCACGAAGCAGGTCCTCGAGCCGGCGCACGACCGTGGCGCCCTCGCCCGGCGCGAAGGTGGCCTCCACCTTGGCCCCGGGGAGGCCGACGCTCACGCCGATCTCGCGCAGCCGTGAGGCCACCGTGTGAGGCTGCCAGCGCAGGGGGCCGAGCCCCAGTGCCTCGACGAGCGATGCCACCAGGTCACCGTGCCCGGCCGTTACGAAGACGGTGGCGTGACCGGCGGCCTGCGCCTGACGCTGGGCCTCGCGCAGCAGGGAGGTCTTGCCGACCCCACGCGGCCCCACGAAGACGTGGACCCGGCCGGCGAGCCGACGCCGGGCGGACATGGCAGCCAAGAGATCCGCCACCCGGTCGAGATGGTCCGCGCGCCCGGGGACGTCGTGCGCGATCTCCCCCGGGGTGTAGGGACTCGGCTGGACCATGGCTGGACCTTACAGGTCTTTACAGTTGGGCGAACTGTAAAGACCTGTCCTCGTCAGCGTGCTCATCCCTGCCCCCACTCGGGCCCGGGCACGCCGGGCGCGGTGACCCGGCGCCGGCTCGGCGACTTGCTCGAGTGGCCCTCGCCCGGCTCCTTGCCGCCGGGCCAGGGGCGGGTGGCGCGGGAGGCCAGGACGAAGGACTTGCGCAGCGGCGTCCCCTCGAAGCCCTCGGGCAGCAGCAGCGGCCGCAGGCCCAGCCCGGTGCCGTCGACGAAACCGTCGAAGTCCTGGCCGAACATCTCGTGCGTCTCGCGCTCGTGCCACGCCGCACCGGCGAAGACGCCGGTGATGCTGTGCACGCTCTCGCCGAGGGGCACCCGGGTGCGCAGCAGCGCGGTGCGCTGGTCGCGCTCGGGCGTCGGTCGCGGGTCGATGAGGTGACAGACGACGTCGAGACCGGGGTGGTCCTCGCGGTCGGTCTCGTCGACCGCGCTCAGCCAGTCGAAGAAGGTGTAGCCGCGGTCGCGGGCGTCACGCACCGCGCGCAGCCACTCCAGCGGCGTCACGGCGAGGTCCTCCTGGGGCACGTCACGCTCCCTTCGTCGGTCGTCGCAGCAGGCCACGACGCACCTCACCGGCACCGGCGGACCTGTGGCCGGCGTAGCGGGCGCGCAGACCGGGCGTCGACAAGGACTCGGCGGCGATGCGGTCCTGGAGGGTGAGGATCCCGTGGAGCAGGGCCTCGGGGCGCGGCGGGCAGCCGGGGACGTAGACGTCGACCGGGACGAGCTGGTCGACGCCCTTGGTCACCGAGTAGGAGTCCCAGTAGGGGCCGCCGGAGTTGGAGCAGGCACCGAAGGAGATGACGTACTTGGGCTCGGGCATCTGGTCGTGCAGCCGGCGGATCGCCGGCGCCATCTTGTCGGTCACCGTGCCGGAGACGACCATGAGGTCGGCCTGCCGCGGGCCGGGGGCGAAGGGGATGACCCCGAGCCGGATGAAGTCGTGCCGGGCCATCGACGCCGCGATGAACTCGATGGCGCAGCAGGCCAGCCCGAAGTTGAAGACCCACAGGGAGTAGCGCCGGCCCCAGTTGAGAACGACCTTCATCGGCTTGGGGGCGTGGGCGCCCACGGGGCCCACGCGCGGCATCGGCAGGTCGGTGCTCATCGGGTCACCTCACGTCCACCGCAGCAGCCCGCGCCGCAGCGCGTGGGCCAGGCCGAGGAGCACGACCCCGATGAAGATCGCCACCTCGAGCAGGCTCACCGGGCCGAGGTCGGTGCGCAGCACGAGTGCCCAGGGGAAGAGGTAGACCGCGTCGACGGCGAAGATCACGTAGAGGAAGGCATAGGCGAGGTAGCGCACCCGGGTCTGCGCCCAGTCCTGCCCGACGGGGTCGACGCCGGACTCGTAGGTCGTCAGCTTGGCGCGGGTCGGGGCGGCCGGGGCGAGCAGCCGCCGGGCGGTGTAGGCCGCGACGACGAGCAGCACACCCACGACGAGGGTGCCGGCGACGACGAGGTATCCATCCACGTCCCGCACCCTATCCGCGCCGCCCGTCGAGAGAGCGGACCCCAAAGCCCCCAAAGCGTCGGTGGGCCCCCCTAGGTTCACTCCCACACCGGCGGGCGACGGCGCCCGCCGGACGACCGGAGGAAACATCGTGCGCTCACGTACCGCTGCCGCTACCGCGGCCGCCGCGACCGCGGCGCTGGCACTCACCACCCTCGCCAGCAGCCCGGCCCAGGCAGACAACCCCAACAACAGCAAGAAGATGACCCGGGCGGTCACCGTGGACAACGTCCACGACCACCTCGAGGCCTTCCAGGAGATCGCCGACGCCAACGACGGGAACCGCGGTGCCGGCACGTCCGGCTACGAGGCCAGCGCGCAGTACGTCGAGAAGACCCTGCGCGACGCCGGCTACACCACCGAACGCCAGTACTTCGACTTCATCTACGAGGAGACCCACGCGGCGAGCCTCGACGAGATCTCCCCCGAGGCGCGCTCGGTCGAGCACGTGCCGATGTCCTACAGCCAACCCACCCCGGCGGGCGGCGTGACCGCCGAGCTCGTCGCGCCGAGCAACCCGCTCGGCTGCACCGCCGACGCCTACGCGGGCGTCGACGTCGCCGGCAAGATCGCCGTCGTCAGCCGCGGCGAGTGCGCCTTCGGCGACAAGGCCGCGGCCGCCGATGCCGCGGGCGCCGCCGCCGTCATCGTCTACAACAACGCGCCCGGCGCCCTCAACGGCACGCTCGGCGGGGTCAACCCCGACAGCGCCCCGGCCACCGGCGTGACCCAGGAGGAGGGCCAGACGATCCTCGACAAGATGTCCGCCGGCCCGGTGACGATGAAGCTCGTCATCGACAAGACGCTGGAGGAGCGCGAGACCTTCAACGTCCTCGCCGAGACCGACACCGGCCGCGACGACAACGTCGTCATGCTCGGCGCCCACCTCGACGGCGTCCACGACGGCGCCGGCATCAACGACAACGGCTCGGGCAGCGCCGGCATCCTCGAGACGGCCGTCCAGCTGGGCAAGGTCAACAAGCTCAACAACAAGGTCCGCTTCGCCTGGTGGGGCGCCGAGGAGCTCGGTCTCCTCGGCTCCGACCACTACGTCGCCGACCTGCAGGCCAACGACCCGGCCGCGGTCGACGACATCGCGACCTACCTCAACTTCGACATGATCGCCTCGCCCAACCACATCATCGGGGTCTACGACGCCGACGAGTCGACCTACGAGGCCCCGGTCGAGGTGCCCACGGGCTCCGCCGCCACCGAAAAGGTCTTCACCGACTACTTCGACAAGGGCAACCAGGCGTGGGTCGACACGGAGTTCTCCGGTCGCAGCGACTACTCGGCCTTCATCGCCGCGGGCGTGCCCGCGTCGGGCCTCTTCACCGGCGCCGACGGGGTCAAGACCCCCGAGGAGGTCGAGAAGTTCGGTGGTGAGGCCGGCGTCATCTACGACCCGAACTACCACACCCCCGCCGACGACATCACCAACATCAACATGGATGCCCTCGACATCATGAGCGACGCGATCGCCCACGCGACGATCACCCTCGCGCAGTCGACCAAGGACATCAACGGCAAGTCCAGCCCGCGGCAAGTCCGGCAAGCCGGCGCCGACCGTGCTGCCCGAGGGCGTCGACGCGGCCTGACCGCAGGCACGCCCCCGACGGGGGTGCCCGGCCAGGTGCCGGGCACCCCCTTCGTCGTGCACCCGGCGTCGGGCGAAGGGGGGATGTCCCCCGCACCGTCTCGGCGGCGGGCCGCATTGGCTCACGGGCCGCGAACGGGCAGAGTCGGGGTGAGACCACAGGAGGACACATGAGCGAGCACCCGCAGACCCCACCCCCGCACGAGCCCCCGGCCCAGCAGGCCCCGCCCCCCGGCTACGCCCCCACCCCGATGTCGCCGACCGAGGAGCGCAACCTCGGGATGATCGCCCACCTCGTGCCGGCGGTGCTGCTGCCGCTGAGCGCAGGCACGCTCGGCTTCGTCGGGTCCCTGATCATCTACCTGATCTACAAGGACCGCGGGCCCTTCGTGCGGGCCCATGCGGCCAACAGCCTCAACGTCCAGATCATCACGGCGATCGCGCTGCTCCTGTCGAGCGTGCTGATGATCGTGCTCGTCGGCTTCCTGCTCTACCCGCTCGTCATCGTCGTGGCGACCGTCATCCACGTCCTGGGTGCGGTCAAGGCCAACAACGGCGAGTGGTGGACCCCGCCGCTGACGCCGCAGCTCGTCAAGTGAGCGACGCACCCCGGTGACCCGGCGGGCGAAGGGGGTCGTCGTCGCCGGGCACGGGGTGGCCTCCGGCCGGACGGGCGACTCCCCCTTCGCCGCGGGGACGATCGAGCTGCAGGCGCCGCACTTCCGCGCCCGCGGGCTGGACCTGGCCCCCTTCGTCATGGCGACGGTCAACCTGGACCTCGCCCCGCACCGGCTCGCCCTGCGGCAGCCGCGGTGGACCTTCGTCGACGTCGACTGGACCGACGTGCACCCGCCGGAGACCTTCTCCTTCGTCGAGTGCACGGTGACCCGTGACGACGAGCAGGTCGACGGGCTGGTCTACCACCCGCACCCCGAGACCAAGCCGATGCACCACCAGCCCTCGACCGTCGTCGAGCTGCTCCTGCCGCGGCTGGCCGCACTCGCCACGGGCGAGGAGCTGTGGCTGCGCCTCGACCCGCGGCAGGCCGCCCTGGTCACATAACAGCGCGTTATCCATCTCATAACGTGACCGATTGGTTCGCGAGGAACTCCCCGACCTACCATGGAAGGACGTCCGGGGAGCGCCCGCGACATGACCGACCTGCGAGGGGCACGACCACCCATCATGAGCAGTACTGCGACGACCCAGGCCAAGGACCGCGTCATCATCCGCTTCGCCGGCGACTCCGGCGACGGCATGCAGCTGACCGGCGACCGGTTCACGGCCGACAGCGCGGCGCTGGGCAACGACCTGTCGACCCTGCCCAACTTCCCCGCCGAGATCCGCGCCCCCCAGGGGACGATCCCGGGCGTGAGCTCCTTCCAGCTGCACTTCGCCAGCTGGGACATCCTCACCCCCGGCGATGCCCCCGACGTCCTCGTCGCGATGAACCCCGCGGCCCTCAAGGCCAACCTCGCCGACGTCCCGCGCGGCGCGACGATCATCGTCAACACCGACGAGTTCAGCACCCGCAACCTCAAGAAGGTCGGCTGGGCGACCAGCCCCCTCGACGACGACACGCTCGAGTCCTGGCACGTGCACGCCCTGCCGCTCACCTCGATCACCGTCGAGGCCCTCGCCGAGTTCGACTCCCTGACCCGCAAGGAGAAGGAGCGGGCGAAGAACATGTTCGCCCTCGGCCTGCTGTCGTGGATGTACTCGCGGCCGATCACCGCCACCGAGGACTTCCTCACCTCGAAGTTCGGCGCCAAGCCCGACATCCTCGCCGCCAACCTCGCCGCGCTGCGCGCCGGGTGGAACTACGGCGAGACGACCGAGGACTTCGCCGTCCCCTTCACCGTGGCGCCGGCACCGACCCCGCCCGGCACCTACCGCAACATCACCGGCAACTCCGCGCTCTCGCTCGGCCTCGTCGCCGGCGCCCACCGTGCGGGCCGCCCGCTCGTGCTCGGCTCCTACCCGATCACGCCGGCGAGCGACATCCTGCACGCCCTCTCCGGCTACAAGCGCCACGGCGTGACGACGGTGCAGGCCGAGGACGAGATCGCCGGCATCGGCGTCGCGCTCGGCGCCTCCTTCGGCGGTGCGGTCGGCGTGACGACGACCTCCGGGCCGGGCGTCGCCCTCAAGTCGGAGACGATCGGCCTCGCGGTGAGCCTCGAGCTGCCGCTCGTCATCGTCGACGTGCAGCGCGGCGGGCCCTCGACCGGTCTGCCGACCAAGACCGAGCAGTCCGACCTGCTGCAGGCGATGTTCGGCCGCAACGGCGAGTCGCCGGTGCCGATCATCGCGCCGCAGACCTCGGCCGACTGCTTCGACGCGGCTCTCGAGGCCGTGCGCATCGCGACGGTCTACCGCACGCCGGTCTTCCTGCTCTCCGACGGCTACCTGGCCAACGGCTCCGAGCCGTGGCAGGTCCCGCAGGTCGCCGACCTGCCGGCCTTCCCCGTCGAGCTGGCCACCGAGCCCAACGCGACGGACGCCAAGGGCAACCCGACCTTCCACCCCTACGTCCGCGACGAGGAGACCCTCGCCCGGCCGTGGGCGGTGCCCGGCACCCCCGGCCTCGAGCACCGCATCGGCGGGATCGAGAAGGACGCCGTCACCGGCAACATCTCCTACGACCCCGACAACCACGACCTCATGGTCCGCACCCGCCAGGCCAAGGTGGACAAGATCGCCGACTCCATCGGTGACCTCGAGGTCGACGACCCGAGCGGTGACGCCCGGGTCCTCGTCCTCGGCTGGGGCTCGACCTACGGCCCCAACCTCGCCGCGGTCCGCCGCCTGCGGTCCGCCGGCAAGAGCGTCGCCCACGCGCACCTGCGCCACCTCAACCCCTTCCCGGCCAACACCGGTGAGGTCCTCGCGCGCTACGAGCGCGTCATCGTGCCCGAGATGAACCTCGGTCAGCTGGCGATGCTGCTGCGCGCGAAGTACCTCGTCGACGTCCGGTCCCACACCTCGGTCCGCGGTCTGCCCTTCAAGGTCGCCGACCTGGCCGAGGTCATCGACGCTGCCCTCCAGGAGGTCACGGCATGAGCATCGATCTCGGCATCCCCACGGTGGCGTCCGGCACGGCCGGCGTCCCGGCCCTCCCCGAGGGCGAGAAGCAGACCCGCAAGGACTTCGCCTCCGACCAGGAGGTGCGCTGGTGCCCCGGCTGCGGTGACTACGCGATCCTCGCGGCCGTCCAGGGCTTCCTGCCCGAGCTCGGCCTGCGGCGCGAGAACATCACCTTCGTCTCTGGCATCGGCTGCTCCTCGCGCTTCCCCTACTACCTCGACACCTACGGGATGCACTCGATCCACGGCCGCGCCCCGGCGATCGCGACCGGGCTGGCGACGAGCCGCCCGGACCTGTCGGTGTGGGTCGTCACGGGTGACGGCGACGCCCTCTCCATCGGCGGCAACCACCTCATCCACGCGATGCGGCGCAACGTCAACATGACGATCCTGCTCTTCAACAACCGCATCTACGGCCTGACCAAGGGCCAGTACAGCCCGACCTCGCAGCCGGGCCTGGTGACCAAGTCCTCCCCCATGGGCTCGGTCGACGCCCCCTTCAACCCCGTCTCGCTGGCGCTCGGTGCCGAGGGCACCTTCGTCGCGCGGACCATGGACTCCGACCGCAAGCACCTCACCGAGGTGCTCAAGGCGGCTGCGGCACACCGCGGCACGTCGATCGTCGAGATCTACCAGAACTGCCCGATCTTCAACGACGGCGCCTTCGAGCTGATCAAGGACGTCGAGCAGCAGAAGGCACGTCTGGTGCACCTGCGTGACGGCGAGCCGGTCGCCATCGGCGACGAGGGCGAGCGCGAGCTGCTGGTCCGTGGCGAAGGGGGGTCCGTCCGCTTCGTGCCGGAGGCCGAGGTCTCCGAGCAGGGACTGGCCGACCACGTCGTCGTCCACGACGTCACCCTCTCCGACCCGAGCCAGGCCTTCTCGATCAGCCGGCTCGACTCCGAGTCGATGACGCACGTGCCGATGGGCATCTTCCGCGCCGTCGACCGCCCGACCTACGACGACCAGACCCGCGCGCAGGTCGAGTCCGCGGTCGACCTCGCCGGCGGCCCGGCCACCGACGACGACCTGCAGGACCTGCTCCACGGCAAGGACACCTGGACCGTCGAGTGACCGCATTGCCCTACGGCACTGCAGATCAGGGGCCGAGGACCCGGTCCAGGTAGTCGTTGGCCAGGACCCGGCCGGGGTCCAGCCGGTCGCGCAGGGCGACGAAGTCGCCGTGCCGCGGGTACAGGGCCGACAGCCGCTCGGCGTCGAGGGTGTGCAGCTTGCCCCAGTGCGGGCGGCCGGCGTGCGCCGCGACGATCTCCTCGAAGGCTCCGAAGTAGGCCGTCGGGTCGGCGCCCCGCACGTGCTGGTGCACCGCGACATAGGCGTTGGCGCGCTCGTGGCCGGTCGAGAGCCAGATGTCGTCGGACGCGGCGACGCGCACCTCGACGGGGAAGCTGATCGGCTCGCGTCGCCGCTCCACCCACGCGTGCAGGTCGGTGAGCACGTCGGCGACCGCCTCGCGCGGCACGGCGTACTCCGACTCGACGAAGCGCACGGTCCGCGGCGTCACGAAGACCTCGTGCGAGACCGCGGTGTAGGAACGCTGCGACAGCGCCCGGGCGGCCACGGCGTTGAAGGGCAGCACCGCCCGCGGCACGTGGGCCAGCACGCGGTTGACCGCGCCGAAGACGGTGTTGGACAGCAGCTCGTCGTCGAGCCGGCGACGCCACTCGGGCAGCGGCTCGTCGACCTCATCGGGCACGAGGTCGTTGGCCTTGGTCTGCACCCGTCGCGTGCCGGGGAACCAGTACATCTCGAAGTGCCGGTGGGCGTCGAAGAGCTCCTGGATGCGCGGCAGCACCCCGTCGAGCTCGTCGGGCGACTCCACGGCGCGCAGCCGGTAGGCCGGCAGGCAGGCGAGCTCGATCTCGGTGACGACGCCGAGCGCGCCGAGCCCGACCCGCGCCGCCCCGAAGAGCTCCGGATCGCTCTCGTCGACCCACCGCTCCTGCCCGTCGGGCGTGACGAGCCTCAGCCCGACGACGCCTGCGGCCAGGCCGGGCAGCCCGGCGCCGGTCCCGTGGGTGCCGGTCGACGTCGCACCGGCGAGCGTCTGGGCGTCGATGTCACCGAGGTTGGGCATGGCCAGGCCGAGCCAGTCGAGGGCCTGGTTGAGGACGCGAAGGGGGGTCCCAGCCAGCACCCGGACCCGCCCGGTGTGCCGGTCGGCCGAGACGATGCCCGACAGGTGGTGCAGGTCCAGGCGCAGGTCGTCGGCCTGCGCGACGGCCGTGAAGGAGTGGCCGCTGCCGACGGGGCGGATGCGCCGCCCTTCGCCCGCCGCGGAGCGGACCGCCTCGGCCACCTCCTCGGGGGTGCGCGGGGCCAGCGCCTCGGCGCTGTCGGTGACGTTGCCGGCCCAGTTGGACCACGTGTCACGGCGACGGGACCTCATCCGAAGCACCGCCCTTCGCCGCGGTAGGTCGGCACGACGTCGACGACCTCTCCCCCGCTGATGACGACGTAGTCATCGAAGCGCTCGGCGAGCTCGCCCGCCTTGGCATGCCGCCACCACACCCGGTCACCGATCGCCAGGTCGCGAGCAGCCTTGCCGCGCAAAGGAGTCTGCACCTCACCGGCGCCCTCGGTCCCGACGAGCGAGAGCCCGGCGGGGTGCACCGGCGTCGGCACCCGGGAGTCCCCCGCGGGCCCGGACGCGATGTAGCCCCCGGAGAAGCAGGTGACGACGTCGCGCGCCGGCCGGCGGACGACGGGCAGCGCGAAGCCGACCGCGGGCTGCGGCCTGAAGGCGTCGTAGCCGTCGAAGAGCGTCGGCCCGACGAGGCCTGACCCGGCGGCGAGCTCGGTGAGCGCGGGGTCGGTGCCGGTCACCTCGAGCGAGCCGGTGCCGCCGCCGTTGACGATCGTCAGCGGTCCGGCGACCGCCTCGACCGCCTCCCGCACGGCACCGCGCCGGCGGCGCAGCGAGGCATCGCTGCGCCGCTTGACGAGACGCACCGCCGCGGAGCTGTCGGGCAGCCCGGCGATCTGGGCGTCGTAGAACATCAGGCCGATCACGCGCAGGCCCGCCCCCTGCGCGGCGCGCGCCACAGTGGCGGCGACCCGCGGCGAGCGAAGGGGGCTGCGACGCACCCCGAGGTGCGCCGGCCCGACCCGCAGGGAGGCGTCGACGTCGACGACGACCCGCACCGGCGCGCCGTGCGGCAGCCACCGGCGCAGCGCGTCGACCTGCTCGCGCGAGTCGACGGCGATGCTCACCTGCTCCAGGGCCCGCTCGTCGGCGGCGAGCGCCTGCAGCGCCTCACGATCGGTCGTCGGGTAGGCGACGAAGAGGTCGTTGACACCGTGGCCGGCGAGCCACAGCGCCTCGGGCAGGGAGTAGGCCATGACCCCGGCGAAGCCGGGCGTCGCCAGGGCCCGCTCGAGCAGGTGGCGCACCCGGATCGACTTGCTCGCCACCCGGATCGGGCGGCCACCGGCCCGTCGCACGAGGTCGGCGGCATTGGCGTCGTAGGCATCGAGGTCGACCACGGCGAAGGGGGCGGACCTCCCCTTCGTCGCACGGTCCCAGGTCGCAAAGTTGGTCACCTGACCCACATTACCCACGGGAGCGACCGTTCGACTGCGCGTCACCTGCCGGTCATGTCGAGGCCGCCCGACGTGACCCGGGCCTCCCTAGGTTGCTGGGGTCCCTGTCATGTCACCCGCCCTCGGCGGGATCCTCGGAGGAAATCGATGACGCCCCCTCGAAACGACCGCACCCTGCTGCCCCTGGCCGCCGGCCACCGTGACGGCGGCCGCTCCGCGGCCACCTGCATCTGGAAGTGCAACGACGCGTGCAGCAAGCCGGTCCCCAACACCTCGGACAACGAGTACTTCGGTGACGTGGTGGCCTCGTCCCGTCGCTCGGTGCTCAAGGCCGGCGGCGCCGCTGCGGCCCTCGCCGGCCTGACGACGGTCGCCACGGGCGCGGCCACGCCCGCCGCGGCCGCCGGCCCGGGCAAGAAGGCCCCCTTCGGCTTCACGCCCATCGACCCCGTGCCCGCCGGCACCGACGAGGTCGTCGTCCCCGAGGGCTTCCAGTGGGCCCCGATCATCGCCTGGGGCGACCCGGTCCTCGCCGGTGCCCCCGCCTTCGACTTCGACCGCCAGAGCGCCGCCGCGCAGGCCGGCCAGATGGGCTACAACTGCGACTACGTCGGTGTCGTGCGCACCCGGGGTCAGAACAACGCCGTGCTCGTCGTCAACAACGAGTACACCAACAACGCCCTGATGTTCCACGACTACACGACCTCGGCCGCGATGACCGACGACCAGGTCCAGATCACGATGAACGCCCACGGCATGACCGTCGTGGAGATGTCGCGCAAGAACCCCCACAGCAAGTGGGTCTACACCAAGGGCGCCCCGCTCAACCGGCGGATCACGGCCGAGACCCCCTTCGAGCTCGTCGGTCCGGTCCGCGGCCACGACCTCGTCAAGACCTCCGCCGACCCGGCCGGCACGACCCCGCTCGGCACCTTCGGCAACTGCGCCGGCGGCACCACCCCGTGGGGCACGATCCTGTCCGGCGAGGAGAACTTCAACGGCTACTTCACCCAGCCGGCCGCCCCGACCGACGACCTGGTCGGGCAGGCCGCCAAGCGCTACGGCCTCGCCGGTGGCAGCAAGAGCCAGCACAACTGGGACCGCCTCGACCAGCGCTTCGACCTGACCCAGGAGCCCAACGAGGCGCACCGCCACGGCTGGATCATCGAGGTCGACCCGAGCGACCCGACGAGCACCCCCCGCAAGCTCACCGCCCTCGGGCGGATGAAGCACGAGGGCGCCAACGTCGTCATCGCGCGGGACGGCCGCGTCGTCGCCTACATGGGTGACGACGAGCGCTTCGACTACATGTACAAGTTCGTGTCGAAGGCGAAGTACCGCAAGAACGACCGCGCCCACAACCTCACGCTCCTGCACGAGGGCGACCTCTACGTCGCGAAGTTCGTCGGCGACGGCTCCGCCGACGGCGAGCACGACGGCACCGGCCAGTGGCTGCCGCTCGTCGTCGACGGCGAGTCCGAGGTCGACGGCATGAGCGTCGAGGAGGTGCTCACCTTCGTGCGGGTCGCCGCCGACAAGGTCGGCCCGACGAAGATGGACCGCCCCGAGGACGTCGAGGTCAACCCGGTCAACGGCCGCGTCTACGCCGCCCTGACCAACAACTCCGCCCGCACCCCCGCGCAGGTCGACGAGGCCAACCCCCGGGCCAACAACAAGCACGGCCAGGTCCTCGAGATCACCGAGGACCGTGGCGACCACACCCGCACGACCTTCACCTGGAAGCTCGTGCTCGTCTGCGGCGACCCGAATGACCCGCAGACCTACTTCAACGGCTACGACACGTCGCAGGTCAGCCCGATCTCCTGCCCCGACAACGTCGCCTTCGACGGCGATGGCAACCTCTGGGTCGCCACCGACGGCAACGCGCTCTCGGCCACTGCGACGGCATGTACCTCATGCCGCTCGAGGGCAAGCACAAGGGCCACCTGCAGCAGTTCCTCTCGGTGCCGGCCCACGCCGAGTGCTGCGGCCCGCTCATCGAGTGGGACGACCGGGTGGTCTTCGCGGCCGTGCAGCACCCGGGCGAGTCGGACGGCGCCACCACCGCCGCCCCGACGAGCACCTTCCCCTACCGCGGCAACACCCAGCCGCGCCCCTCGGTCATCATGATCTGGCCGGAGGCGAAGGGGGGCCACGGCAAGGGCCACGGCAAGGGCAAGGGCAAGAACTGAGCCCGGTCATCCCGTCCCGGTGGGCCGTTCGCGATCCTCGCGGGCGGCCCACCGCCGTCCCGTGACAAGGTGAGCCCATGGCCCTCCCCCGCCGCAGCGCCCTCGCCGCCGGCACCCTGCTCGCGCTCGCCGTGGCCGCCTGCTCCGACGAGGAGTCGTCGGGGTCAGGGTCGAGCACGTCGAGACGCCGTCGACCACCTCGGGCACGACACCGAGCGCGTCGAGCACGTCGACCTCGGCCGACCCGACGGTGGACGTCACCGCGAGCCCCGACCCGACCCAGCCGGCCGACGCCCGCGACGCGGGGCTCGCCGACGTCGACGACGGCGCCGAGGCGATCAGCCTGGCCATCCCGGCCGTCGGCCTGCGCACCCCGCTCGAGGCCCAGGGCCTGCGCGGTGGCGTGGTCAACCCCCGCCCCGGTCAGGTCATCTGGTTCACCGGCTACGAGCGGGTGCGCCCGGGCGCGACCGGCACGAGCGTCTTGGCCGGGCACGTCGTCTCCGGCGGCGCGCCGGACCGCTTCGCGGCGCTCGAGCAGCTCGAGGTCGGCGACGGTGTCGTCCTGGGCTACCCCAGCGGGACCGAGGTGCGCTTCGAGGTGACGAGCACCGACATCGTCGACAAGCAGGAGCTGACGAGCGACCCGTCCGTCTGGGGCCGCAACGACGACACCCGCCGGATCGTGCTCATCACCTGTGACGACCGGCTGGGCTTCCGCGAGGACGGTCACCGCACGGCCAACTTCGTCGCCGTCGCCGAGCTGCCCGACTGACGGCTGCCGAGGGCATCCGCGCCCGGGAGTAGCCTCGCCGGGTGACACCCTCTCGCGATGGCCGCGGCGTCCTCGCCGCCTGGCTCGCCTACGGCATCTGGGGCCTCTTCCCGCTCTACTTCCACGCGCTGCGCCCCTCCGGGGCCGTGGAGATCCTCGCCCACCGGATCGTGTGGACCTTCGTGCTGTGCGTCGTCGTGCTGCTGCTGCGCCACGAGCTCGTCGCGCTCGCCCGTCGGCTGCGCGGCCGGCTGGCGCTCGGCGTGGGCATCGCCGCCTACCTCATCGGGATCAACTGGTTCGTCTACGTCTACGCCGTCGGGACCGGGCGCACGAGCGAGGCCGCGCTCGGCTACTTCCTCAACCCCATCGTCACCGTGGCCCTCGGCGTGCTCGTGCTGGGCGAGCGGCTGCGGGTGCTCCAGTGGATCGCCGTCGGCGTCGGTGCCGTCGCAGCGCTCTACCTCACTCTCGCGGGCGGCGGGCTGCCCTGGATCTCCCTCGTCCTGGCCCTGTCCTTCGGCGGCTACGGGCTGACCAAGAAGCGCCTGGGCGCCAGCCTGCCCGCCCTGCACTCCCTCTCGGCCGAGACCGTCTTCCTCATGCCGGCGGCGCTCGGCCTGCTGTGGTGGCTCACCGCCGCGGGCGACTCGACCTTCACGGTCGACGCCCCGTGGCACCCGCTGCTGCTCGTCGCCGCGGGCGCGATCACCGCCGTCCCGCTGCTCCTCTTCGCCGAGGCGGCCCGCCGGATCCCCCTCGTGACGATCGGGCTGATCCAGTTCATCACGCCGGTGCTCCAGCTCGTCGTGAGCGTCACGGTGCTCAGCGAGCACCTCGAGCCGGCACGCTGGGTCGGCTTCGCGATCGTCTGGGTCGCGCTGGCCTTCCTCACCGTCGACTCGGTGGCCTCGGCCCGCAGGCGGCGGCGTCCCGCCGACGACAAGTGCGAGTCCCTGGAGCCCGTCGAGCCGGTCTGAGACGCGGCCGGCGAAGGGAGCGGACGCGTCAGCCGACGCGGTGGATGACGCCGTCCATGAGCGCGATGAGCGCGGTCTTGGCGTCGCTGTCGGGCAGCGCGTCGAGGGAGGCGGTCGCCCGACGGCCCACCTCGAGGGTCTCCTCGCGGGCGGCGGCCATGCCCGGGTGCACCCGCAGCAGCTCCAGCGCCCGCTCGAGCCGCTCGGGCTCCTTGAGCTCGGAGCGCAGCAGCTCCTGCAGCTCGGCATCGGCGGGGTCGGTGGAGGCCAGGGCGTTGAGCACCGGCAGGGTGCGCTTGCCCTCGCGCAGGTCGGTGCCCGGCGTCTTGCCCGTCTCGCCGGACTCGCTGGCGATGTCGATGAGGTCGTCGGCCAGTTGGAAGGCCATGCCCAGCTGCTCGCCGTACTCGGTGACGAGCTCGACGACCTCGGGACTGCAGCCGCTGTACATGGCGCCGTAACGGGCGGCCGTCGCGACGAGGACACCGGTCTTGTCGGCGAGGACCCCGAGGTAGTACTCGCGCGGGTCGGCACCCTCGGGGCAGGGCCGGTCGTCGCGGATCTGCCCGGAGCACAGGCGGATGAAGGTCTGCGCCTGGATCTTGACCGCATCGGCCCCGAGGTCGGCGATGATGTCGGACGCGGTGCCGAAGAGCAGGTCGCCGACGAGGATCGCCGTCGAGTTGTCGTAGCGGGCGTTGGCGCTGGGGGCGCCCCGGCGCAGGTCGGCCTCGTCCATGACGTCGTCGTGGTAGAGGCTGGCCAAGTGGGTCAGCTCGACCCCGGCCGCCGCGGCGACCACCCGGTCGTCGATGCCCTCGCCGAGCTCGGCGACGAGCATCGTGAGCACCGGCCGGAAGCGCTTGCCCCCGGCGCGAGCCAGGTGGAGGTTGGCCTCGGTGATGAAGTCGTCCTCGTTGCGGGTGCGCTCGACGATCAGCGCCTCGACCCGCTCCAGCCCCTCGGCCAGCCGGGAGCTCAACGCGTCGCTGGCCTCCGGCAGGGAGAGGACAGGGGGCGTTGCGCTGGTCATGGTCACCTCGGGATGAAGACGCTGGACTGCTCGGCCAGCTCGAGGAGCGGGCCGGGGAAGACACCGAGCACGATGGTGGCGACGACGCCGATGCCGATGACGACGAGGGACAGCGTAGCCGGGGCCGCGACGGTGACCTCACCCGCCGGTTCGGTGAAGAACATCAGCACGATCAGCCGCACGTAGACGAAGGCGGTGATGGCCGACATGAGCACGCCGATGACCACGAGGACGACCCCCGCGAGACCGCCGTGCTCGATGGCCGGCATGAAGGCGGCGACCTTGGCGGTGAAGCCCGAGGTCAGCGGAATGCCGGCGAAGCCGAGCATGAAGAGCGCGAAGGCGCCCGCCAGGTAGGGGTGCGTGCGCCCGAGCCCCGCCCACTGGGACAGGTGGGTGGCCTCGGCACCGCGCTCGCGCACGAGGTTGACGACGGCGAAGGCGGCGATCGTCGTGATGCCGTAGGCGACGACGTAGAAGAGCACTCCCTCGATGCCGCTGCGGTCGAAGGCGATGAGCGCGACGAGGATGAAGCCGGCGTGGGCGATCGAGCTGTAGGCGAGCAGCCGCTTGATGTCGGTCTGGGTCACCGAGAGCACCGCGCCGACGACCATCGTCAGGGCCGCAATGACGATGACACCCATCCGCCACTCCCAGCGGGTGGTCTCGAGACCCACGTAGACCAGGCGCAGCAGCGCACCGAAGGCGGCGGCCTTGGTGCACGCGGCCATGAAGCCGGTCACCGGGGTCGGGGCGCCCTGGTAGACGTCGGGGGTCCAGGAGTGGAAGGGGGCGGCGCCCACCTTGAAGAGCAGGCCCACGAGCACCATGACGACACCCGGCAGGAGCAGCCCCTCGAGGTCACCGGTCGAGGTGGTCGCGGCCGCCGCGATCTCGGCCAGGCCGATCGACCCGGCGTAGCCGTAGAGCAGCGCTGCGCCGAAGAGGAAGAAGCCGGACGAGAAGGCCCCGAGGAGGAAGTACTTCAGCGCCGCCTCCTGCGAGAGCAGGCGCCGACGCCGGGCCAGCCCGGACATGAGGTAGAGCGGCAGCGACAGCAGCTCGAGCGCGACGAACATCGTCAGCAGGTCGTTGGACGCCGGGAAGAGCAGCATGCCGGCGAGCGCGAAGAGCGCGAGCGGGAAGACCTCGGTCGTCGACCAGCCCTTGCGGGCGGCCTGCGCCTCGAGGTTGGAGCCCGGGCTCGCGGCACCCATCGGGGTGAAGGCATCAGCGGTCTCGCCGCCGAGGCGGTCGGCCATGACGAAGAGGCCGAGCAGCCCGAGGAGGAGCAGGGCACCCTGCATGAAGCGGGTCGGCTCGTCGACGGCGACGGTGCCGCCCACGCTGACCCCGGTCTCGTCGCCGGTCATGAAGACCAGCGCGGCGAAGGAGAGCACGAGGGTCGCGACCGAGACGACGACCTGGGTGACGTGTCGGGCGGGCCGCGGCGCGAAGGCCTCGACGAGCACGCCGACGAAGCCGCCGACGAGGAGCACGATCATCGGCGAGAGGGCCCAGTAGCTGATCTCGACGGCCTCGAAGGCCGCGGGGACGGTCAGGGTCATCAGTGGTCACTCCCGGAGGTCGAACCGGCGTCGGCGGGGACGGACGGGGCCGGGTCGCTGACGCCGACGATCTGCAGGGTCCGCTCGACCGCGGGGTCGAGGGTGTCGAGGACGGGTCCCGGGAAGAAGCCGAGCACGACGAGGGCGACGACCACCGGGGCCACGACGGCCTTCTCGCGCCAGCCGAGGTCCCGCAGCGGTGCCGTCAGGCGAGCCGGCGTGACGCCCTCGTCGAGGTCGGCACGCACGTAGGGCAGCTCGGCAGCCGCGGGGGCCTCCCCTTCGCCCCGGTCCGTGCCGGCGCCCTCGGGGTCGACGACCGGGGGCGGCCCGGTGAAGATCCGCTTGTACATGAGCAGCACGTAGATCGCGGCGAGGACGACGCCCCACACGGCGAAGGCGGTGGCCACCGGCTGCGTCGACCAGGACCCGGCGATGACGAGGAACTCCGAGACGAAGGTCGACAGGCCCGGCAGCGACAGGGTCGCGAGGCCGGCGACGAGGAAGGCCCCGGCGAGCCACGGGGTGGCTCGCTGCCAGCCGCCGTAGTCGTCGATCCGCTGGCTGCCGCGGCGGGCGATGAGCATGCCCGCGACGAGGAAGAGGCCGGCGGTCGCGAAGCCGTGGTTGACCATGTAGAAGTTGGCGCCCGACTGGGCGACCGAGGTGAAGGCGAAGATGCCCAGGACGATGAAGCCGAAGTGGCTCACCGAGGTGAAGGCGATGAGGCGCATGATGTCCCGCTCGCCGATCGCGAGGATCGCGCCGTAGAGGATCGAGAAGACCGCGAGGGTGACGACGACCGGCGTCGCCCACTGGCTCGCCTCGGGGAAGAGCTGGAGGCAGAAGCGGATCATCCCGTAGGTGCCGACCTTGTCGAGCACGCCGACGAGCAGGGTCGCGACGGCCGGACGGGAGGCGGCGGCCGCGTCGGGCAGCCAGGTGTGGACCGGCCACATCGGCGCCTTGACGGCGAAGGCGATGAAGAAGGCGATGAAGATCCAGCGCTCGGTGGCGCCGCCGATCTCCAGCCCGGTGAGCCGCTCGACGAGGAAGCCGTCGTCGCCACCGGGGCCCTGCAGGTAGAGGGCGATGACGCCGACGAGCATGATCAGCCCGCCCGCGAGGGAGAAGAGGAGGAACTTCATCGCCGCGGCCTGGCGGCGGGCGCCGCCGTACATCCCGATGAGGAAGTAGACCGGGATGAGCATCGCCTCGAAGAAGACGTAGAAGAGGAAGACGTCGATCGCCGCGAAGACGCCGACCATGAACGGCAGCAGCGACAGCAACAGCGCGAAGTAGCCCTTGTGCCAGGTGCCGCCCTCGGGGACGTCGTCCCACGCGGCGAGGATGCACACGGGCACGAGGACGAGGGCCATGAGGATCAGGGCGAGCGAGATGCCGTCGACCCCGAGGGCGTAGCTGACGCCCAGCTGCGGGATCCACTCGTGGCGCTCGACCATCTGGAACTGCTCGCTGCTGCCCCGGGTGAAGCTCGTCGCCGTCGCGGCGATGCCGATCACCAGGGTCAGCAGGGCGACGCCGAGGGCGATGGGCCGGGCGAGCAGCGCACTGCGCGAAGGGAGGACGGCCACCACGAGCGCGCCGACGGCCGGCACGGCCATGAGCAGGGTGAGCCAGGGCAGGTTGTCCATCAGTTGATCACCCACAGGGCTGCGAGGAAGGCGACGACGCCGGTGAGCATCGTCAGGGCGTAGGAGCGCGCGTAGCCGTTCTGAGCCGTGCGCAGCCAGGAGGAGATGCTCTCGATCGACCGGCTCAGGCCGCCGACACCGGCCCCGTCGACGCCCTCGACGTCGGCGGAGACCAGGCCGCGGGTGAGCGAGATGCCGGGCCACTGGAGCAGGGTCGCGTTGAGCTCGTCCTGGTAGAGGTCGGCGCGGGCGGCGCGGGTGAGCGCGCTGCCCTCCGGCGCGACCTGCGGGACCTCGCCGCGGCCGTAGACCAGCCAGGCCCACACGGCGCCGACGGCGACGACGACGAGGGTGGCGCCCATGAGGACCGGGATCGGCAGGACCGGCTCGTGGTGCTCGACGTGGCCGAGGACCGGCTCGAGCCAGGTCGTGATCGGGGCGACCGTCGCGAGGACGAGACCCAGCAGGGCCGAGCCCACGGCCAGGACCATCATCGGGATCGTCATCGTGAGCGGCGACTCGTGCGGGTGGACATCATCGGTCCAGCGCTTCTTGCCGTGGAAGGTCATGAAGAACAGCCGCGACATGTAGAAGGCGGTGATGCCGGCACCGAGGAGCGCGGTCAGGCCGAAGACCCACGGGCGCCAGCCCTCGCCGACGAAGGCGGCCTCGATGATCTTGTCCTTGCTCCAGAAGCCGGCGAAGGGGGGAACCCCGAGGATCGCCAGCCAGCCGAGGCCGAAGGTCACCCAGGTGATCTTCATGACCGTCGACAGCCCGCCGAAGCGGCGCATGTCGACCTGGTCGCCCATGCCGTGCATGACCGAGCCGGCCCCGAGGAACATCCCGGCCTTGAAGAAGCCGTGCGTCACGAGGTGGAAGATCGCGAAGGCGTAGCCGACCGGGCCCAGGCCCGCGGCGAGCATCATGTAGCCGATCTGGCTCATCGTCGAGGCGGCGAGCGCCTTCTTCATGTCGTCCTTGGCGCAGCCGACGATCGCCCCGTAGACGAGGGTGATCGCGCCGACGACGACGACCGCGAGCTGGGCGTCGGGTGCGGCGTCGAAGATGTGGTGGCTGCGCACGACGAGGTAGACGCCGGCGGTGACCATGGTCGCGGCGTGGATGAGCGCCGAGACGGGGGTCGGGCCGGCCATGGCGTCACCGAGCCAGGACTGCAGCGGGAACTGCGCGGACTTGCCGCACGCGCCGAGCAGGAGCAGCAGGCCGATCGCCGTGAGGGTCCCCTCTCCGGCACCGCCGACTGCGGCGTCGACCGCAGCGAAGTCCACCGTGCCGAAGGTCGCGAGCATGATCGACATCGCGAGGATCAGGCCGACGTCACCGATGCGGTTGGCGATGAAGGCCTTGTTGGCCGCGGTCGCGTAGGCGGGGTTGTGGTTCCAGAAGCCGATGAGCAGCCACGACGCCAGGCCCACACCCTCCCAGCCGACGAAGAGCAGCAGGTAGGAGTCGGCGAGGACGAGCAGCAGCATCGACGCCACGAAGAGGTTGAGGTAGGCGAAGAAGCGCCGCTTGTCGGGGTCGTGCTCCATGTAGCCGAGCGAGTAGACGTGGATCAGCGAGCCGACGAAGGTGATGAGCAGGACGAAGGCCATCGACAGCGGGTCGACGAGCAGCCCGGCGGTGACGTCGATGTTGCCCGCCGGCACCCAGTCCCACAGGTGGATCGAGTGGGCGCGGTCGTGCGGGTCGGCGCCGAGCATCGAGACGAAGACCGCCGCGCCGACGAGAAAGCTGCCCCACGACAGGAGGGTCGCGAGCAGCGGGCCGAAGGAGTCGGTGAGGCGTCCGCCGAGCAGGAGCAGGGTCGCGCCGAGGAGCGGCAGGGCGACGAGGAGCCAGGCATATTCGGTGATCACGAGGGCCCCTTACAGCTTCAGCAGGTTGGCGTCGTCGACGGAGGCCGACCGGCGGGCACGGAAGACGGCCATGATGATGGCCAGTCCGACGACGACCTCGGCTGCGGCCACGACCATGACGAACATGGCGATGACCTGGCCCTCCACGGAGCCGTGCATCCGGGCGAAGGTGACGAAGGCGAGCGATGCGGCGTTGAGCATGAGCTCGACGCCCATGAAGACGATGATCGCGTTGCGGCGCAGCAGGACCGTCGCGCTGCCGATGACGAAGAGGATCGTCGCGAGGTAGATGTAGTTCATCGGGCTCACGGCTGCTCACCTCCCTCGGTCGTGGTCTCGGAGTCCTCGAGCTGGCGGTAGCGCGTCGGGGTGGTCACCTGGTCGCGGGCGACGAGGACGCGGTTGAGCGAGAGCTTGGAGATGCTGCCGTCGGGCAGCAGCGCCGGGGTGTCGACGGCGTTGTGGCGGGCGTAGACACCCGGCACCGGGAGACCGGCGAGGTGCTTGCCCTCGCGGAAGCGCCGCTCCATCCACTCGCGCTGGGTCGGCTTGGCGATGATCCGCTCGCGGTGGGCGAAGACCATGGCGCCGATCGCGGCGACGGTGAGCAGACCGGCCGTCACCTCGAAGAGCCAGACGTACTTGCCGAAGACGAGGTAGGCGATGGCCTCGACGTTGCCGGGGTCGGCGTTGACCTCGGCGAGCGTCGGGTCACCCTCGTAGACGACCCGACCGATGGCCGAGAAGAGCACGGCGAGCGCCACGACCGAGACGAGCAGCGTCAGCAGGCGCTGGCCGCGCAGGGTCTCCACGAGCGACGAGGAGTGGTCGACGCCGACGAGCATGACGACGAAGAGGAAGAGCATCATCACCGCGCCGGTGTACACGAAGATGTGCACGACGCCGAGGAAGTGCGCCTCCTGCAGCAGGTAGAAGACGCCGAGGACGATCATCGTCGTCACCATGCCGATGGCGGCGTGCACGGCCTTGCGGGCGAAGAGCAGGGCGAGGGCTCCGGGGACGGCGATGCAGCTGAGCACCCAGAAGACGACTGCCTCACCGGTGCCGGTCATCGGGTCTCCTCCGTGCTCGCGTGCTGCTCGACCCACTCGCGCTGCTCGGGCGTCGCCGTGGCGACCTTGCCCTGGTAGTAGTCGCGCTCCTCCATGCCCTCGACCATCGGGTGGGGCGCGGGCAGCATGCCCTCCTGGAGGGGGGCGAGCAGCTGCTCCTTGGTGAAGATCAGGTCGGCGCGGTTGTTGTCGGCGAGCTCGTACTCGTTGGTCATCGTCAGGGCGCGCGTCGGGCAGGCCTCGATGCACAGCCCGCAGAAGATACAGCGCAGGTAGTTGATCTGGTAGATATGCCCGTAGCGCTCGCCGGGGCTGAAGCGCAGACCCCGCTCGTCGTCGTTGCCACGGCCCTCGACGAGGATCGCGTCGGCCGGGCAGGCCCACGCGCACAGCTCGCAGCCGACACACTTCTCCAGACCGTCGGGGTGCCGGTTGAGCTGGTGGCGGCCGTGGAAGCGCGGCTGGGTGGGCCACTTGACCTCGGGGTACTCCTGGGTGGCGACCTTGCGAAACATCGTCGCGAAGGTCACGCCGAACCCGGCCACGGGGGCGAAGAGCTCGGAGAAGAACCCTCCCTGGGCGTCGTCGTCAGCCACGGTGCTCCTCCTCGGAGGTGGGGGTGGACGCAGGCTTGGTGTCGATCGCGGTGCCGCCGCGCGGCGCCTCGACGAGTCGCTGGCCGGGCAGCGGGGGCACGGGGTAGCCCTCGGCCCACGGGTCGATCTCGTCGGGGACCTCGGCGGCGGCCTCGGCCTCCTTGGCCCGCTGCTCGACCTTGGTCTCCCAGATCCACGTCGAGCCCAGGACGAGGACCGCGAGGACCCCGACGATGATCAGCGACGAGACGGGGAACTCGCGGCCGAAGAGGCCCACGGTGCCGTCACCGAAGAAGCCGGCGTCGGCGCCGCGGATGAAGGCCACGGCGATGACCCAGGCGACGGTCACCGGGATGAGGAACTTCCAGCCGAAGCGCATGAACTGGTCGTAGCGGGTGCGGGGCAGGGTGCCGCGCAGCCAGACGAAGAAGAACATGAACATCCACAGCTTGAGCGAGAACCACAGCAGACCCCACCAGCCGGTGTTGAGCATGCCGTCGCCGATCGCGGCGATGCCGGGAGGCGCCTGCCAGCCGCCGAGGAAGAGCGTCGTCGCCAGGGCCGAGACGGTGAACATGTTGATGTACTCGCCGAGGAAGAACATCGCGAAGCGCATGCCCGAGTACTCGGTGAAGTAGCCACCGACGATCTCACCCTCGCCCTCGGCGAGGTCGAAGGGGAGGCGGTTGGTCTCGCCGACCATCGTGATGACGTAGATGACGAAGGAGACGCACGCCGGGACGATGTACCAGAGGTCACTCTGGGCGGCGACGATCTCGCTCGTGCTCATCGAGCCCGCGTACATGAAGACGGCGACGAGGGCCAGGCCCATGGCGATCTCGTAGGAGATCAGCTGGGCGGTGGCTCGCAGGCCGCCGAGGAGCGGGTAGGTCGAGCCGGCCGACCAGCCGCCGAGGACGATGCCGTAGGCGGCGACGCCCGCGACCGCGAGGACGAGCAGCGCGGCGACCGGCAGGTCGGTCAGCTGCAGCGGGGTGTGGTGACCGAACATCCACACCATGCCGCCGAGCGGCATGATCGAGAAGGCGACGAAGGCCATCGACGCGAAGATCACCGGCGCGATGGTGAAGATCAGGGCGTCGGCTCCCTTGGGGCGCACGTCCTCCTTGAACATCGACTTCATGCCGTCGGCGAGGGTCTGCAGCAGGCCGAAGGGGCCGTTGCGGTTGGGGCCGGGGCGCTGCTGCATCCGGCCGATGATGCGCCGCTCGAACCAGATGACGAGCAGCACCGACAGCAGCAGGTAGACGAAGAGGAAGAGCGCCTTGACGAGCGAGAGCCACACCGGGGTGTCGCTGAAGTCCGCCGCCACGGGCTTGTCCGCCGCCGCGGCGAGCAGGGTCAGGCCGGTCATGCCGCACCTCCCTTGGTCACGGAGACGATCGCTCCGGCTCGACCGGAGAGGCTGCGCAGGTCGCAGCTCTCGGAGTTGGTCGGGAGCCAGATGACGTGGTCGACCATGTCGTGCACGAGGACGGGCACGGTGACCCGCACGTCGTCGGAGCTGACGGTCACGAGGTCTCCCTCGACCACACCCAGGCCCTCGGCCGTCGCCGGCGACACCAGGGCGCGCGGAGCGCGGGCGGTGCCGGCGAGGAAGGGTTCGCCGTCCTGCAGCGACCCCTTGTCGAGCATGAGGTGCCACGTGGCCAGGACCAGCTCACCGGGCCCGGGCTGCGGCACCGGCGAACGGCGCACGCGGGGCGGGTAGCCGGTGGCGCGCGGCGCCGCCGAGCCCTCCATGGAGCGTCGGGCCTCGGCCGTCGTGCGGGTGCCGAGGAACTCGCCCATCTCGTCGGCGAGCATGTGCAGCACCCGGTGGTCGGGCAGGGCCGTGGTCGACAGGCACGCCTCGAAGGGCCGCACCCGCCCCTCCCAGTTGATGAAGGCGCCCTCCCGCTCGGCGTGCGGCGCCACGGGGAGGACGACGTCGGCGTGCTCGGTGACGCTGCTCGGGCGGATCTCCAGCGACACGACGAAGGCGCGCTCCAGGGCGCGCGAGGTCAGCTCCTCGGGCAGGCCGGTGTCGCGGATGTCCACGCCACCGACGACGAGGCCGCCGATGGTGCCCTCCGCGGCGGCGTGGATGATGCCGGCGGTGTCCTTGCCCCCTTCGCCCGGAAGGCAGCCGGCCTCGATCGCGCCGCGCTCGCCCGCCCTGCGCGGGATCCACGCGAGCCGGGCGCCGGTCGTCCCGGCGAGCTCGGCGGCCGCGGCGAGGGCCCCGGGGACGGTCGCCAGGCGCTCGCCGACGAGGATGATCGGCCGCTCGCCACGCAGCGCGGCGTGGGCTGCGGTGAGGGCGTCACCGTCGGAGCCGGGACCCACCTCGCCGGTGAGCGCGGTGAGCACCTCGGTCTCGGTGCCGGGCGCGGAGGGGATGAGCCTCCCGCCGAGCTTGTCGAGGCCGCGGGTGGCCAGCGGCGCGACGGAGTAGACGGTGGTCCCGGCCTTGCGGTGGGCCTTGCGCAGGCGGAGGAAGAGGATCGCGCTCTCCTCCTCGGGCTCGAGCCCGACGAGCAGGACCGACGAGGCCCGCTCGAGGTCGGTGAAGGTCACCCCGCCCGTGTCGGGGGTGGTGCCGACGACGTGCCGGAGCAGGAAGTCACGCTCCTCGTCGGAGTGCGGCCGGGAGCGGTGGTCGATGCTCTCGGTCCGCAGGACCGAGCGGGCGAGGGCGGCGTAGGCATGGGCGTCCTCGGCCGTGCCCCGGCCGCCGACGAGCACGCCGTGCCCCTGCGCGGCCCGCAGGCCGTCGGCCGCGGCGGCCAGGGCCTCCCGCCAGGAGACGACCTGCAGCTCGCCCTCGGCGTCGCGCACCATCGGCAGCTCGAAGCGGTCACCCAGGCTCGCGTAGGCGAAGGCCCAGCGGCCCTTGTCGCAGTTCCACTCCTCGTTGACCTGGGGGTCGTTGCCGGCCATCCGGCGCAGCACGCTTCCGCGTCGGTGGTCGGTGCGAAGGGAGCAGCCGTCGGCGCAGTGCTCGCAGACGTCGGGCGTGGAGACGAGGTCGAAGGGCCGCGCCCGGAAGCGGTAGGCGGCGCCGGTGAGCGCGCCGACCGGGCAGATCTGGACCGTGTTGCCCGAGAAGTAGGACTCGAAGGGCTGCTCCTCGTAGATGCCGACCTGCTGCAGCGCCCCGCGTTCGACGAGGGCGATGAAGGGGTCGCCGGCGATCTGGTCCGAAAAGCGGGTGCAGCGGGCGCACAGCACGCAGCGCTCGCGGTCGAGGAGGACCTGCGAGGAGATGTTGATCGGCTTGGGGTAGGTGCGCTTGACGTCCTCGAAGCGCGAGGTGGCCCGGCCGTTGCTCATCGCCTGGTTCTGCAGCGGGCACTCGCCGCCCTTGTCGCAGACCGGGCAGTCGAGCGGGTGGTTGATGAGGAGCAGCTCCATGACGCCCTGCTGCGCCTTGTCGGCGACCGGCGAGGTGTGCTGGGTGCGCACCTGCATGCCCTCGCTCACGGTCATCGTGCAGCTGGCCTGCGGCTTGGGCATCGGCTTGACGTTGCCCTCGCGGTCGGGGGTCGCGACCTCGACGAGGCACTGGCGGCAGGCGCCGACGGGCTCGAGGAGCGGGTGGTCGCAGAAGCGCGGGATCTGGATCCCGGCCTCCTCGGCCGCCCGGATGACGAGGGTGTCCTTGGGCACGGCGACCGCGATGCCGTCGATGCTGAGGTGGGTCAGCTCGGGGGCCTCGGGTGCCTGCTTGTCGGTGGCGTCTGTGACGGTCATGCGGTCACCTGTGCGGTCTCGTGGTGGAAGAGCGTCGAGGCGGCCGGCGGGAAGAGCTCGCTCGCCGGGGTGTGGCACCCGGCCTCGAACTCCTCCCGGAAGTACTTGACCGCCGAGGTGATCGGGCTGGTCGCACCGTCACCGAGGGCGCAGAAGGAGCGGCCGAGGATGTTGTCGCAGATGTCGACGAGCTTGTCGATGTCCTCGGGGGTGCCGTGACCGTGCTCGATCCGCTCGAGGATCTGGGCGAGCCACCACGTGCCCTCACGGCAGGGGGTGCACTTGCCGCACGACTCGTGCTTGTAGAAGTCGGTCCAGCGGCTCACGCAGCGCACGACCGAGACGGTGTCGTCGAAGATCTGCAGCGCCCGGGTGCCGAGCATCGAGCCGTGGGCGGCCACCGACTCGAAGTCGAGCGGCACGTCGAGGTGCTCGCTCGTGAAGATCGGCGTGGACGAGCCACCCGGCGTCCAGAACTTCAGCGGGTGGTTGGGGTCGCGCATGCCGCCGGCCATGTCGATGAGCTCGCGCAGGGTGATGCCGAGCGGCGCCTCGTACTGCCCGGGCCGCTTGACGTGGCCGGAGAGGGAGAAGATGCCGAAGCCCTGGGACTTCTCGGTGCCCATGTCGGCGAACCACTCGGCGCCCTTGCGCATGATGATCGGCACCGAGGCGATCGACTCGACGTTGTTGACCACGGTCGGGCGGGCGTAGAGGCCGGCGACCGCCGGGAAGGGGGGCTTGAGCCTCGGCTGGCCGCGGCGCCCCTCGAGGGAGTCGAGCAGGGCCGTCTCCTCGCCGCAGATGTAGGCACCGGCACCGGCGTGCACGGTGACGTCGAGGTCGAAGCCGGTCCCGAGGACGTCCTTGCCGAGGTAGCCGGCCGCGTAGGCCTCCTCGACCGCGCGCATGAGGCGGCGGTAGACGTGGACGACCTCGCCGCGCAGGTAGATGAAGGCGTGGTTGCAGCCGATGGCAAAGGAGGTGATCGCCACCCCCTCGAGGAGGAAGTGCGGCGCCGCCATGAGCAGCGGGATGTCCTTGCACGTGCCGGGCTCGGACTCGTCGGCGTTGACGACGAGGTAGCGCGGGCCGCCGTCCGGCGGGGGCAGGAAGCCCCACTTCATGCCGGTCGGGAAGCCGGCGCCGCCGCGGCCGCGCAGGCCGGAGTCCTTGGCCGCCTGGACGAGGTCGGCCGGGTCGCTCTCGAGCGCCTGCCGCAGGGCGGCGTAGCCGTCGTGCTCCTCGTAGGTCGCGAGGGTCCAGGACTGCGGGTGGTCCCAGAACTTCGTGAGGATCGGGGTCAGCGTCGTCACTTGTCGGCCTCCGTACCATCGCTCGTCGGCCGCTCGTCCGGCGCATTGGCCGGGGTGTCGACGGATGTCTGCTCGCCGGCGGCCATGCCCTCGGTCGTCGTGCCGGTCGCCACCGGCGCGGTCTGGGCGTCGCCCCCTTCGCCCGGTGCGGTCCAGCCCTCGCGTCGGGCCACCTCGAGGCCACGAAGGGAGGCCGCCCCGGCTCCCACGCCCTCGTCGGCGAGCCCGTCGGGGAAGCCGGCGAGCACCCGGGAGACCTGCGTGAAGGTGCACACGCGGCTCGGGCCGCGGGTCGGTGCGACCGGGACGCCCGAGCGCAGGTCGTCGACGAGGCGCACGGTCGACTCCGGGGTCTGGTTGTCGAAGAACTCCCAGTTGGTCATGACCACCGGGGCGTAGTCGCAGGCGGCATTGCACTCGATGCGCTCGAGGGTGATCTTGCCGTCCTCGGTCGTCTCATCGTGGCCGATGCCCAGGTGCTCGCTGACCGTCTCCCAGATCTGGTCGCCGCCCATGACCGCGCACAGCGTGTTGGTGCAGACCCCGACGGTGTAGTCGCCGTTGGGGTGGCGCTTGTACTGGGTGTAGAAGGTCGCCACGCCGGAGACCTCGGCGGTCGTCAGGCCCAGCGTCCGGGCGCAGAAGTCGATGCCGCGTCCGGTGACGTAGCCGTCGACGCTCTGCACGAGGTGCAGGAGCGGCAGCAGCGCCGAGCGCGGCTGGGGGTAGCGCGCCACGACCTGCTCGGCCTCGGCGGACAGCCGCTCGAGCACCTCCGCGGGGTAGGGCTCCTTGCTCTCCGAGGGCACGTGTAGGTGCCCCGAGGCGGTCTGCTCTCCGTAGTGGTTGACCATCAGCGGTCCACCCCTCCCATCACCGGGTCGATCGAGGCGACCGCGACGATGACGTCGGCGAGGTTGCCCCCTTCGCACATGGCCGCGACGGCCTGCAGGTTGTTGAAGCTCGGGTCCCGGAAGTGCGCCCGGTAGGGGCGGGTGCCGCCGTCGGAGACGACGTGGCAGCCCAGCTCGCCCTTGGGCGACTCGACGGCGACGTAGGCCTGCCCCGGCGGGACGCGGAAGCCCTCGGTGACGAGCTTGAAGTGGTGGATGAGGGCCTCCATCGAGGTGCCCATGATCTCGCGGATGTGGTCGAGGCTGTTGCCCATGCCGTCACCGCCCACCGCCAGCTGCGAGGGCCAGGCGACGCGCTTGTCGGCGACCATGACCGGCCCGGGGTTGCGCTGCAGCTCGTCGGTGACCTGCTCGACGATCTTCAGGCTCTCGCGCATCTCGGCCAGGCGGATGGCCAGCCGGTCGTAGGCGTCGGCACCGGTGCGGGTGATGACCTCGAAGTCGTACTTGTCGTAGCCGCAGTAGGGCGTGAGCTTGCGCAGGTCGTGCGGCAGCCCGGTCGAGCGCAGCACCGGTCCGGTGATGCCCAGGGCGGTGCACCCGGTGAGCGAGAGCTCGCCGACGCGCTTGGTCCGGCCCTTGAGGATGGGGTTCTCCAGGAGCAGCTTCTCCAGCTCGCCGATGCCCTTGCGCACCTGCGGGACCATCTCGCGGATCTTGTCGATGGCGCCGTGCGGCAGGTCTTGGGCGACGCCACCGGGGCGGATGTAGGCGTTGTTCATCCGCAGGCCGGTGATGTTCTCGATGACCGACAGGATCCGCTCGCGCTCACGGAAGCTGATCGTCATGATCGTCGTCGCGCCCATCTCCATGCCACCCGTGCCGAGGCAGATGAGGTGGCTGGAGATGCGGGTCAGCTCCATCATGAGCACCCGGATCGCGCTGGCCCGCTCGGGGACCTCGTCGGTGATCCCCAGGACCTTTTCGACGGCGAGGCAGTAGGCGGCCTCCTGGAACATCGGCGTCAGGTAGTCCATGCGCGTGCAGAAGGTCACCCCCTGCGTCCACGTGCGGAACTCCATGTTCTTCTCGATGCCCGTGTGGAGGTAGCCGATGCCGGCCCGGGCCTCGGTCACCGTCTCGCCGTCGAGCTCGAGGATGAGGCGGAGCACGCCGTGCGTCGACGGGTGCTGCGGGCCCATGTTGAGGACGATGCGCTCCTCGGGGTTCATCCCGAGCTCGCCCATCTCCTGGTCCCAGTCGCCGCCCTGGACGTTGACGATCCGGCCCTCGGCGAGGTCGTCGGCGCCCGGCGTCGCGTGGACCCGGCCGCCCTGCGTGTGCGTAGCCATCAGTTGTACGACCTCCGCTCGTCGGGCGGCGGGACGGTGCCGCCCTTGTACTCCACCGGGATGCCGCCCAGCGGGTAGTCCTTGCGCTGCGGGTGCCCGGCCCAGTCGTCGGGCATGAGGATCCGGGTGAGCGACGGGTGCCCGTCGAAGACCACGCCGAACATGTCCCACGTCTCGCGCTCGTGCCAGTCGGCGGCGGGATAGGTCTCGACGATGCTCGGGATGTGCGGGTCGGCGTCGGGGGCGGTGACCTCGACGCGCAGTCGGCGACCGCCGTGGGTGATCGACAGCAGGTGGTAGGCCACGTGCAGCTCGCGCCCGCTCTCCTGCGGGAAGTGCACGCCGGAGACCGACATGCACATCTCGAAGCGCAGGTCGGGGCGGTCGCGCAGGGCTCGCATGACGACCGGCAGGTCCTCGCGGGCGACGTGCAGGGTCAGCTCGCCACGGTGGATGACGACCCGCGCGAGCAGGTCGCCCCCGGTCGCGTCGGCGAGGGTGTCGACGACCTCGTCGAACCAGCCGCCGTAGGGGCGCTCGCTCGCGCCGGGGAAGGCGACGGTCGTCTTGAGCCCGCCGTAGCCGGAGGTGTCCTGGCCCTGGCGGGCACCGAACATGCCGCGTCGCTCGTCGCGCACCACGGGGGCGTGCGCGGGGTCGACCTCGCCGGCACCCTCCCCTTCGACATTGCTGTACTCGACCGGCTGGTTGCCGCCGGTGAGCGCCTGGGTCGAGGGGAAGCCCTTGTTGGCGGTGCCGCTCAGGCCGACGCCGTCAGGGTGGACGCCCTCGGCGGGCTTGTCGATCTCGCTCATGCCAGGAGGTTCCTTCCGAGCAGGCCCTCGTGGTCGTGCGTCGGGGGCTGCAGCTCCGTCGGGGTGGCGCCCAGGGCCGCCTGCTCGGCGGCGCGGGCGGCGGCGACCCGGTTGACCCCGAGCGGGGTGCTCTGGATCTGCTGGTGCAGCTCGATGATGGCGTTGAGCAGCATCTCGGGGCGGGGCGGGCAGCCGGGCAGGTAGATGTCGACCGGGATGATGTGGTCGACGCCCTGGACGATCGCGTAGTTGTTGAACATCCCGCCGGAGCTGGCGCACACACCCATCGAGATGACCCACTTGGGGTTGGCCATCTGGTCGTAGACCTGACGCACGACCGGGGCCATCTTGTTGCTCACCCGACCGGCGACGATCATCAGGTCGGCCTGGCGCGGCGTCGCCGCGAAGCGCTCCATGCCGAAGCGCGCCAGGTCGTAGTGCGGCGTGCCGACGGCCATCATCTCGATGGCGCAGCAGGCCAGGCCGAAGGTGGCCGGCCAGATCGACGCCTTGCGCATGTAGCCGGCGAGATTTTCGACCGTCGTCAGGGCGATGCCCGACGGCAGCTTCTCCTCGATCCCCATTGATCCGTCTCCGTCCTCGTCAGTCCCACTCGAACCCGCCGCGGCGCCATACGTAGGCATCCGCGATGAAGAACGCGTTGAACAGGAAAAGCACCACGGCAGCGAGGGTGAAGGCCCCGAGCTCGTCGAAGGCGACGGCGAAGGGGTAGAGGAAGAGCGCCTCGATGTCGAAGATGATGAACAGCATCGCGGTCAGGTAGTACTTGACCGGGAAGCGGCCGCCCTCGGCGGCCTGCGGCGTGGGCTGGATGCCGCACTCGTAGGCCTGGGCCTTGGCGGCGTTGTAGCGCGCCGGGCCGACGACCAGGCTCGTCCCGACGGACACCAGCGCGAAGCCGAGCCCGAGGGCGAAGAGGATGAGCAGCGGGATGTACGGGTTCATCACTGCCCCTGCCTTTCTGACGTCATGTGATGCAGGCCATGTCCAATCCTAGGGGTGACCTGCGCCACGCCAGCAGCCGACCTACGCATTGGGGGCCACCCGTGTCATGAGCTGGACGAGACGGTCGTCGAGACCGCCCCCCTTCTCCTCCGGAAGGTTGGCCATGAGCTTGAGCATGAACTTCATCAGGGTCTGGCGGGGCAGCCCGTACTTCGTCGCCAGACGCATGATCTCCGGCTTGCCGATGAGCTTGGCGAACTGCGCGCCCAAGGTGAAGTAGCCGCCGTGCATGGCCTTCATCCGGTCGACGTAGGAGAGCAGGACGCGCTCGCGGTCGGCCGCCGTCGGGCGGGCCAGGGCCTGCACGATCGTCTCGGCGGCCGCGTGCCCGGCCTCGAGCGCGTAGTCGATGCCCTCGCCGTTGAAGGGGTTGACCATGCCGCCGGAGTCACCGACGAGCATGAGCCCGTCGGCGTAGAGCGGCTGCCGGTTGAAGGCCATCGGCAGGGCCGCCGCGGTGATCTCACCGCTGATCGTGCCCTCGTTGATGCCCCACTCGGCCGGCATCGTCTCGACCCAACGACGCATGACGTCCTTGTAGTCGGTGCGCCCGAAGGCCTCGGAGGTGTTGAGCACGCCGAGGCCGATGTTGGAGCGTCCGTCACCCAGGCCGAAGAGCCAGCCGTAGCCCGGCATGAGGATGCGCCCCCCTTCGGGCGTCGTCGACCACAGCTCGAGGTGGCTCTCGAGGTACTCGTCGTCGTGGCGGGGGGTCTCGTAGTAGGCCCGCACGGCCACGGCCATCGGCCGGTCCTCGCGCTTCTCGCGGCCCATCTTCACCGACAGGCGGGAGGAGACCCCGTCGGCGGCGACGACCACCGGGGCCCGGTAGGTCTCGGTCTCGCCCGTGGCGCGACCGCGCTCGTCGACGACCTTGGCGACCACTCCGACGATGCGGCCGCTCTCGTCGCGGACCGGCTCGGAGACGTTGCGGCCCTCGAGCAGCTCGGCGCCGGAGGAGGCGGCGTGCCGGGCGAGGACCTCGTCGAGGTCCTGCCGCGCCCGGACCATGCCGTAGCCCGGGAAGGAGGTCACGTCGGGCCAGTCCAGCTGCAGACGCATGCCGCCGCCGATGATCCGCAGGCCCTTGTTGTGCGCCCAGCCGTCGGTCTCCGACAGCGGGATGCCGAGGTTGATCAGCTGGCGCACCGCGCGAGGGGTCAGCCCGTCACCGCAGATCTTGTCGCGCGGGAAGCACGACTTCTCCAGCAGCACGACGTCCTTGCCGGCCTTCGCCAGCCAGGCCGCGGTGGCGCTGCCCCCCGGGCCGGCTCCGACGACGATGACGTCGACACTGCGGTCTCCGTCGGCCGCAGGCAGTTCACTGGTCACGAAACTTCCTCAGCTGCTTGTGAAGCATTTCACGATCGCGGGTGACACTACCCGGCAGGAACTTCACGGGTCACACAGGTAGACCTAACCCGACGTCAGCTCTTGGTGGCTCGGTGCAGCGCGACGATGCCCCCGGTGAGGTTGCGCCACTCGACCCCGCCCCAGCCGGCGCCGGAGATCATCTGCGCCAGCGGCTCCTGCGCCGGCCAGGTCTGGATCGACTCGGCGAGGTAGACGTAGGACTCGGGGTTGGAGCTCAGCCGCCGCGCCACGGGCGGGAAGGCGGCCATGAGGTACTCGGAGTAGATCGTGCGGAAGGCCCGGTTGACCGGCTGGCTGAATTCGCAGATGAGCAGGCGCCCGCCCGGCGTGGCGACCCGGAGGAACTCGCGCAGGGCCACCTCCGGCTCGACGACGTTGCGGAAGCCGAAGGACATCGTCACCACGTCGAAGGACGCGTCGGCGAAGGGCAGCCGGGTCGCGTCGGCCGCGGTGAACTCCAGCTCGGGGCTCTGCTTGCGGCCCTGGCGCAACATGCCGAGGGAGAAGTCGGCCGAGGCGACCTGCGCGCCGGCCTCGCGCAGCGGGATCGACGAGGAGCCGGGGCCGGCCGCGATGTCGAGGATCCGCTCCCCCGGTTGCGGGTCGATGGACTGCACGACCGCCCGACGCCACAGCCGCGTCTGACCCAGCGACATCACGTCGTTCATCAGGTCGTACTTCGCGGCGGTCTCGTCGAACATCGCGGCGACGTCCTTGGGGTCCTTCTGCAGGGTGGCGCGGCTCATGTCCTCATCCTCGCACCCGCCGCCGTAGGCTGATGCCCGACATGTCTTCCCCTTCGCCCGCCGACGCCTCCACCCCGCGCGGCGTCCCCCACCCCGCTCTCGTCGTCCGCACCATCGCCGTCCCCACGGCACGCGTCGCGGACCTGCTCTCGCTCCTCCCTGAGCCCGAGGACGCCGGCGACGTCGTCTCGTGGGTGCGCAAGGGCGAGGGCTTCGTCGGCTGGGGCCGGGTGGCCACCTTCACCGCGAGCGGGCCGGAGCGCTTCGAGCAGGCCCAGGAGTGGTGGCGCCAGGTGACGGCGGAGGCGATCGTCCGCGACGACGTCGACGAGCCGGGCACCGGACCGATCGCCTTCGGCTCGATGGCCTACTCGCGTCGCTCGGGCACCGAGTCCGTCCTCGTCGTCCCCGAGGTCGTCGTCGGCCGCCGCGGCGACCTGGCCTGGGTCACGACGATCACGACCGACGCGACCGTCCCCGCCGCCGACGAGCCGCTCGACCGGCAGCCCGCGCCGCAGGGACCTGGTGCGGTCGAGTTCGCCGACCTCGACCTGGCCGCCGACCGCTGGGCCGAAGCCGTCGACGAGGCGGTCTCCCGGATCAACGCCGGCGACCTCGACAAGGTCGTGCTCGCCCGGTCCGTGCGCGCCACCGCCACCCGGCGCATCGACCCGCGCTGGGTGCTCGCCCGGCTGGCCGACGACTACGACACGACGTGGGTCTTCGCCGTCGACGGTCTCGTCGGCGCCACCCCCGAGATGCTCGTGCGCCTCGAGCGGGGCCTCGTGACCTCGCGGGTGCTCGCCGGCACGATCCGGCGCACCGGCGACGACAGCCACGACCTGGCCCTCGCCGGGTCCCTCGCCCGCAGCAGCAAGGACCTCGAGGAGCACGAGTACGCCGTGCGTTCGGTCGCCGACGCCCTCGCCGCGCACACCTCGTCGATCAACGTGCCGGACTCCCCCTTCGTCCTGCACCTCAACAACGTCATGCACCTGGCGACCGATGTCGCGGGCGTCGTCGACGACGACTCCACGTCGCTCGCGCTGGCCGCGTCGCTCCACCCGAGCGCCGCCGTGTGCGGCACGCCCACCCTCCTCGCCGACGACGTCATCGGCGAGCTCGAGCAGATGGACCGGGGCCGCTACGCCGGCCCCGTGGGCTGGATGGACGCCTCTGGCGACGGCGAGTGGGGCATCGCCCTGCGCTGCGGCGCCTACGAGAGCGCCGGCTCGCTGCGGCTCTACGCCGGCTGCGGCATCGTCGCCGGCTCGGTCGCCGCCGACGAGGTCGCCGAGTCGGTGGCCAAGCTGCTGCCGATGCGCACCGCCCTGGGCGGTTAGTCCCGCCCGCCCAGCGCCGCCACGACCGTCTCGCGGGCCAGCCGCCCCGCCTCGCGGCGCGCGGCCCCGTCGACCGGCACCCGCACGACCCGGATCCCCTCGCTCGGGCGCGCGACGAGCGCGGTGAGCTGCTCCACCGACGTCGCCGTGGTCGCCGGTACCCCGTGGGCGGCGCAGAGCACCTCGATGTCGGTGCCGGTCGGCGTCGTGAAGAGCCGGCGCATGGGTCCGGCGAGCTCGTCGGCGCCGTACTCGAGCGTGGTGAAGATGCTCCCCCCGTCGTCGTCGACGACGACGACTGTCAGGTCCGGGCGTGGTTCGTCGGGGCCGACGAGCAGGCCGTTGGCGTCGTGGAGGAAGGTCAGGTCACCGAGCACGGCCACCGTCGGGCCGCTGCGGGAGAGCGCCAGGCCGGCGGCGGTCGAGACGCAGCCGTCGATGCCGGCGAGGCCGCGGCTGGTGACCACCTCGACCGCGTCGCGCACGCGCGCGACCCCGTGGCCGAGGTCGCGGGCCACGCTGCTGCTCCCGAGGAAGAGCGCCGCCCCGTCGGGCACCGCCTCGTGTATGGCGCGGGCCACGGCGGGCCCGTCGAGGTCGTCGCCGGTCGGCGCGAGCGCAGCGGCGACGGCCTCGCCGGCCGCCAGCCACTCGCGGGCGAAGGGGGTCGGCTCCTGGCCCTCGCCGTCGGTCCGCAGCGCCGCGAGGGGATGGACGGCCGCAGCCGCGTGGGTGGCGTCGGCCCACCCGCCGGCGCCGGGCTCGCCGCTCGTGACGACCTCGACCCGCAGACCGGGGGTGCGGGTCAGCGCGGGGACGGCCCGGCCGAGGGTGGGACGGCCGACGACGACGACGCGCGAAGGGAGGTGCTCGCCCACCCAGTCGGTCGCGGCGAGCAGCCGGTCACCGTGTGGGAGCACCAGTCGGCCCGTGCCGGGGCCCGGCTCGGCGATGACGGGGGCTCCGTGGTGGTCGGCCCACGCCAGGGCCGCTGCCCGGTGCTCGACGGTCGGTAGCTCCCCGACCACGACGAGGGTGCGGGCGTCGTGCACGAGCGGGGCCCCGGGTCCGTCGAGGACCGCCGGGGGCGCGGCCAGCGTGACCCACGGCGCGTCGTCGGGGCGGCCCGCGAGCGCCGGGTGCGGGGCGACGGCGAGAGCACCGGGCGCGAGCGGGTCGCGGTAGGGCAGGTCGAGGTGGACCGGCCCGGCCGTGCCCGCACCGCCGAGCGCCCCGGTGGCGGCGGCGACGGCCCGGGCGGCTGCCGTGCGCCACGCCGGCGCCTGCCGGTCGGGGTCCGCGGGCGTCTCGAGCTCGAGAGCGAGGCGCACCGTGTCACCGAAGACCCCTGGCTGGACGGTCGCCTGGTTGGCCCCGACACCGCGCAGCTCGGGCGGGCGGTCGGCCGTGAGCAGCAGCAGCGGGACGGCACCGTGGTGCGCCTCGAGGACGGCCGGGTGGAGGTTGGCGACCGCGGTTCCGCTCGTCGTGACGACGGCTGCGGGGCGGCGCGAGGTCTTGGCCAGGCCGAGCGCGAGGAAGGCCGCGCTGCGCTCGTCGACCCGCACGTGCAGCCGCAGCCGCCCGGCGGCGTCGAGGTCGTGGGCGGCGTAGGCCAGCGGCGCCGAGCGGGACCCCGGGCACAGGACGAGCTCGCGCACCCCGAGGCGGACGAGCTCGTCGAGGAGCACGCGGGCACCGGCGGTCGAGGGGTTCACGCGCCCGATCCTGCCACTGGAGCCCGCCGGGCCCGACGACGACGGCGCTCATCGGCGCACGACGTCGTAGTCGGTGGTGACCGTCGTGGCCAGTGGCGACCCGACGAAGGGGGCCGCCCCGTCACGCCAGGCCTGCACCGACGGGTCGTCGCTCGCGTCGACCTGTCGGGCCGTGTCGACGTAGGCCGCGTTGTCGTGCGCCTGCGACGACCGAGCGTCGGCTCCGAGGTCGTCGGCGAGCGACCTCTCGACGGTGACCCAGTCGCGGCGGTCGGGGTTGTCATCGCCCTCGAGACCGGGCACGAGGTCCTCGTCGTGCTCGAGGCTGAGCACGCTGACCCCCTCGGGCACGGTGAGCGCCGCGACGGGCGCCCCCGAGGTGACGACGTGGGTGACCCGGTGGAGGGAGCGGAAGGTCGGGTCGGCGGCGAGCGCCGCCGCCGTGAGCCCGCCCTGGCTGTGCCCGGTGAGCATCACCCGGCTCGCGCTGCTCGTGTCGCCCGCGCGGCGCCGGGCGTCGTCGAGGGCACGGGCGACCGCCTGCATGATGAGCGGGCGCCGGCCGGCGACGAGCAGCGCATTGCTCGTCATGTCCCACGGGTTGTCGCCCGCCCGGGGGTCGAAGGTCTGCGTGCCCGGGACGTCGACGACCCAGCTCCAGCTGCCGTCGGGCCCCTGGATACCGGTGACCCGCACGCGTCGGCCACCCGAGGTCGGACCGTGGTTGGAGACCAGGTCGGCGACACCGGTGGGCGGCCGGCCCGCGGCCGACGGCCGTGCGCTCACGGTGACCGACCGGCCCGACTCGTCGAGGGCGATGCCACGGGAGGCGGCGAGCACGACACCCAGCGCGTCGCGCTGGTCGCGCGGCGGGTAGGGCACCCCCGCGGCACCGCTGCGCCACGCGAGCAGCACGCCGAGCGCGGGCAGGCCCTCGCCGAGACCGATGAGCAGTCCGTCGAGACCGTCGGCGGCTGCCGGGACGAGCCACGGGTGGTCGAAGAGGATCTCGTCGACCTCCTGCCCCAGCCCGAGGCCGATCGCGACGGCCGCGTCGCGCCCGGCGGGGGTCGACAGCACGACGGCCGCCACGGGCGCGACGGCAACCGCGGCCCCGAGGACGGTCGGCGCGACGGACCGGCCGACCCAGCGACCCACCTCGGTCGCGACGCCGTCGGCGAGGGCCTCGACGGCCTGCTCGCCCTCGCGGTAGGCCCGGACCGCGGCCCGTGTCGCCACACCCGTGGCGGCGACGTCGACCGCCAGACCCGCGGCTCCGGTGGGCCCGACGCAGGTCAGGACGGCGCGCTGCACGGCGAGGTACTCCAGCGGCGCCGTGAGCGCCGCGAGCTGCAGTCTCGGGTCGAGTCCGACGAGGCCCACGGCGACGGCGACCTCACCGACCTCCGTCGCGACCCGACCCAGCCCGTCGGCCGCGGCCTCGAGCTCGTCGAGCGCCACCGACAGTCCCCCCACGCCACCGCGGACCCGGATCTCAGCCACGACCGATCGCCCCGACCGGCCAGTCACCGACGGTGATGTCGACGTCGCCGAGCAGGTCGAGCCGCCGTCGCGCGGCCGCCTCGAGATCGCGGACCAGACCCGCTGCCTCACGCAGGCGGCGAGCGAGCGCCTGCAGGTCGCTCGCGTGCTCGCCGACCCGGTCGCGGTGCAGCGTGGCCGCCTCGCCGCGCCAGGTCGTCGACGTGGCGACGCGCGCCTGGGTGGCGCACACGTCGACACGCCCCGCCGCCCGCTCGAGACGGGCCGCGACGTCGGTCAGGTCGACGGGGGTGAGGGTCGAGATCTCCATGCCCGAAGCCAACCGGCTGACGGGGCGGGAGGGGCCCCCTTCGTCGTGGCTGTGGACCGTGGGACCCAGGCCACCGGGTGTGTGGACCGTCAGCCCCGCGCTGCGTGCGTGGCCCGGACCCTCTCGCGCCACCACGCCACCCGCTCCGGAGGCGCCGCGTGCGCCGCCAGCCGGTCGGGGTCGACGACGACGTCACGCACCCCCAGCGCACCGGAGACCGGCACCATCGGGTCGGCGGTGACGTCGGCCGTGAGCAGGGCGCCGGTGCCCAGTCCGCAGGCGTGCTCGAGCCGTGGGAGGGCCGCGGCGAGGGCGACGCCCGCGCGCAGCCCGATGCTGGAGTCGATGGCCGAGGAGACGACCGCGGGCAGCCCGCAGTCCTCGACGATGCGCAGGGCGGAGCGGACCCCGCCGAGCGGCGCGACCTTGACGACGACGACGTCGGCGGCGCCGAGCCGGGCGACCTCGAGGGGGTCCTCCGCCTTGCGGATCGACTCGTCGGCCGCGACCGGCACCGCCAGCCCACGGCGGGCCAGCTCGACCCGCAGCCGGGCGAGGTCGCGGACGTCGGCGCACGGCTGCTCGACGTACTCCAGACCGAAGGGGGCGAGCGCCGCCACCGCGTCGACGGCCTCGGTGAGCGACCAGCCGCCGTTGGCGTCGACGCGCACCCGGGCGTCGGGACCCATGACGTCGCGGACGGCCGCGACCCGGTCGAGGTCGTCGGCGAGCGCCTGCCCGCGCTCGGCGACCTTGACCTTGGCGGTCGTGCAGCCGTCGTAGCGGGCGAGCACCCCGACCACCTGCTCGGCAGCCACCGCGGGGACCGTGGCGTTGACCGGCACCTCGGTCCGCAGCGGGGTCGGCCACCCGGCCCACGCCGCCTCGATCGTGGCGTCGAGCCACCGGGCGGCCTCGGGCGGGGCGTACTCGACGAAGGGGGCGAACTCCCCCCAGCCGGCCGGTCCCTCCACGAGGGCGACCTCGCGCTCGGCCACCCCGCGAAAGCGGGTGGCGAGGGGCAGGACGACGACGTGCAGCCCGTCGAGCAGCTCGTCGACGGTGACGGCCACGGTCATCGGTCGCGGCTGGAGAGCACGCAGAACTCGTTGCCCTCCGGGTCGGCGAGCACGGTCCACGTCACCTCGTCGTCGTCCTGACCGACGGCGGCGCGGGTCGCTCCCTTCGCCAGGAGCGCCTCGATCTCCGCGTCGCGGTCCTGGCCGATGTGCGGGGCGAGGTCGATGTGCAGCCGGTTCTTGACGCTCTTGCCCTCGGGCACCGGGACGAAGCTGAGCATCGTGCGACGGGCCAACCAGGTGGCCGTCTCGTCGACGGGGTCGGGGCTCGCCTCCGGCGGGAGCACCTCGCACTCGTGCTCGTCCTCGTAGCCGATCCGCCACCCGAGGACGTCGGCCCACCACCGGGCCAGGGCCCGGTGGTCCCGGGCGTCGACGGTCAAGGAGTACAGGTGCAGGGCCATGCCCCGACGTTAGTCCGCGAGGCGAGCCAGCCGGGCGCGCAGGAGGGCGAGCCGGTGGGCATTGCCGTGGAGCGCGATGTAGCGCTCGCCGTAGACCGACAGCAGGGCGTCGTCGAGGCGGCGCACCGCACCGGGCGGGTAGCGGTAGCCCATGTGGTGGTCGATGGCGGGGACGTCGACCTCGCGCAGCACCTCGCGCAGCTCGGACAGCGAGCTGATGCCGAGCTCGAGGAGCAGGCCGCTGATCCACGCGTAGTGGTCGGTGCGCGACCAGCCGGCATCGGTGAACTGCCCGGCGAGGAAGGCCGCGAGGTCGGTCGGGCTGATCCGCGGGTCGTCGTCGTCGCCGTCGGCCGGCGAGGTCAGCTCGTCGCGGTGGCGGTCACGGATCGCGGAGAACTGCTGGTCGGCCAGCTCGAGCAGGCCGGCGGCGAGGGTGAAGCGACGGTCGAAGTCGGGGGCGTGCTCGGCCGAGACCGAGCCCTTGTAGCGCACGTCGTGCTCGAACTCGGCCCACGCGTGCTGGAGCACGGTGCGGATCTGCACCGACGCCGGCCGCGCGGGCGGGATGCCCGGCTCGTCCCGGTCCTCGCCCAGCCCCACGAGCAGGTGCCGGCTGGAGTAGCCGAAGCGTCCGGCCGCCGCCGTCTCCTGGCCCATGTCGCGGTCCTCGTGGACCTCGAGCTGCGAGGAGAGCAGCTGCGCGACCGCGTCGACGTCGGCGAGGACATAGGTGACGACCCGCACCCCGACCTGGTCGGTGATGTCGGTGAGCGGCTTGGGGTGGGCCATCCGACCACCCGGCAGGCGGCGGGCGGCCTTGCCGGCGAAGGACTCGACCGACTTCGTCCGACCGGTGACGGTCAGGTAGTTGATACCGGCGTCGTCGAGCAGCCGGGTGACGAGCGTGACGTAGGCGTCGGTGACGCCGCGCAGCTCGTCGAAGCTCGCGGCGTACCGCTGGACTGCCCGGCGCACCCGGGTCGACTGCGTGGTCGCCATGGGGGACAGCCTGCCTCAGTCGGGCCCGCGCGCGACGTCAGCGACGGTGCGTGCCGAACATGCGCCCCATCACCGCGTCCATCACCGGGCTGGGCACGACCTTGGTCGCCGCGACCATCGCCCGGGCGGAGGCGGGCACCTGGTAGCGGCTGCGCGGGCGGCGCGCCGTCGCCGCGTGGACGATCGCGTCGACGACGACGTCGACGTCCGCCGCGTCGGCGCCGAACATCCTCTCGTGCGCCCGGGCCATCCGACGCGCCTGGGCGGCGTAGGCGCCCGATCCGGAGTACTCGGCGAGCGAGTCCGCCGCGATGTCGCCGAACTCGGTGCGGATCGCCCCCGGCTCGATGATCGCCACACGCACGCCGTGCGGCGCCAGCTCCATCCGCATCGCGTCGCTGAGGGCCTCGACCGCGTACTTGCTCGCGTGGTACCAGCCGCCGAGCGGCTCGCTGACGTGGCCGGCGACGGACGCGATGTTGATGATCCGTCCGGCGCCGGCAGCGCGCATGTGCGGCAGCACGAGCTGGCTCATCCGCGACAGCCCGAGCACGTTGACCTCGAGCTGGCGCCGGGCCACCTCGACCGGGACGTCCTCGACCGCACCGAAGACCGAGTAGCCGGCATTGTTGACGAGGACGTCGATGCGGCCGTGCTCGGCGATGACATCGTCGACGAGGGTCACCATCGAGTCGTCGTCGCTCACGTCGACGACGTGCGGGGTCACCCCCTTCGTGCGGAGGGACTCGAGGCGCTCGAGGCGACGGGCGGCCCCGACGACGGTCCACCCCGCCTCGGCGAGGGCGACGGCGGCGGCCTCGCCGATGCCCGAGGAGGCACCGGTGACCAGGGCGACGTGGGATTCGGTCATGGCTCCATCAGACGCGAAGGGGGTCGACGGCGCCACCTCGGGTCGTGGACCGGAGGTGTGACCGTGCTCACGGACGCGTAGGGTCGACTGCCGTGGACATCGCACTGACGCTCGCCGCGATCGCCCTGGCGATCGTGCTCATCCTCCGCTTCAAGGTCGACCCGGTGATCTCGCTGATCATCTCGTCGGTCTTCCTCGGCCTGTCGGCGGGGGTGGGGCCGGCCGACACCGTCGCGGCGATCACGACCGGCTTCGGCGAGATCATGGGCGAGGTCGGTCTGCTCATCGGCTTCGGCGTGCTCATCGGCTCGCTCCTGCAGGCGACGGGCACCTTCCGGGCGCTCGTGGAGATCATCGCTCGCCGGGTCGGCCGCAAGCTCCCCTATGCGATGACCGCCGCCCTGTCGGCGATCTTCCCCTCGATCTACGTCGACGTGCAGGTCGTCCTCGCCTCTCCGATGGCCCGCCAGGCGGCACCGGTCGTCGACCGCCGCAAGGGCCTGCCGTGGCTCGCCGGCGCCATCGGCATCGGCATCTTCGCCGGCTACGTCTTCGTCGTGCCGGGTCTGGCTGCGGTCGCCGTCGCCGGGCAGCTGAAGCTCCCGCTCGGCGAGTACCTGATCTTCGGTGCGCCGATCGGCATCGCCACCGCGCTGCTCACCACCTTCCTCTTCCGCCTGCTGCTGCAGACCCGCTTCTGGGACGAGCGCACCGACGTCGACCCCGACGAGGAGGAGCACCCCGACAACCCGGGGCACGCCGCCTACCTCGCCCGCGGGGACCTCGGGCACGAGGGCACGGGCAGCTCCGCCGACGCCGACCTGGACGACCCGGACGCCGTGCCCGAGCGGGCGCTTCGTCTGCCGCTGCTGCTGCGCCTCACCCCGATCCTCGTGCCGCTCGTGCTCATCGCCTTCGGCGCCTTCATGGACCTTTTCGATGCGAGCAATGCGGCCATCGCCTTCGTCGGCGATGCCAACATCGCGCTCTTCATCGGCCTGCTCATCGCCTTCGTCATCGGCCGCTCGACGCTCGGCTCCGACGGCACCGAGCACGCCCTCTCGGGCGGCTTCCGCACGACCGGCGAGATCCTGCTCATCACCGGCATCGGCGGCTCGCTCGGCGCGGTCATCACCGAGACCGGCCTCGACAAGACGCTCGAGGGCCTCTTCTCCGCCGACGCCGGCGCACCGGTGCTCATCACCGTGCTGCTCGCGTGGTTCATCGCGGCCCTGCTGCACTTCGCCATCGGCTCGGTGTCGGTGGGGGCGATCACCGCCTCGGGCATCATCGGCCCGGTCGTCGCCTCGACCGGCGTCGCGCCGGTCGTCGTCGCGCTCGCCATCGCCTCGGGCGCGATGTTTGCCCTGCACGTCAACAGCAACTTCTTCTGGATGTTCAAGAGCCTGCTCGGCCTGTCGACCAAGGGCGCGCTCAAGACGCTCACCCTGGCGACCTCGCTCGGCGCCGTCGTCTCGCTGCCGATGGTCCTGCTCGTCAGCCTCGTCGCCTGACGGGGGCGGCCCCCTTCGTCCTCGCGGTGGTTAGGCTCGCCCCCGTGAGCGCACTGGACAACGTCAGCGAGACCTTCGACCCGCAGGCCTGGGAGGTGGTCCCCGGCTTCGAGGACCTCACCGACCTGACCTACCACCGCGCCAAGGACGTCGGCTGCGTGCGCATCGCCTTCGACCGTCCGGAGATCCTCAACGCCTTCCGGCCGCACACCGTAGACGAGCTCTACCGCACCCTCGACCACGCCCGCCGCACCCCCGACGTCGGCGTCGTCCTGCTCACGGGCAACGGCCCGACCCCGCGCGAGGGCAGCAGCGCGACGACCGAGGGCTGGGCCTTCTGCACCGGCGGCGACCAGCGCATCCGCGGCCGCTCGGGCTACCAGTACGCCGCCGACCCCGGTGGCGACGACTCCGCGGCCGGCATCGACGAGCGTCGGGTCAAGGCCGAAGGGGGGCGCCTCCACATCCTCGAGGTCCAGCGCCTCATCCGCACCATGCCCAAGGTCGTCATCGCACTGGTCGGCGGCTGGGCCGCCGGCGGCGGGCACTCGCTGCACGTCGTGTGCGACATGACCCTCGCCAGCCAGCACGCCCGCTTCAAGCAGACCGACGCCGACGTCGGCTCCTTCGACGGCGGCTACGGCAGCGCCTACCTCGCAAAGATGGTGGGGCAGAAGCGCGCTCGCGAGATCTTCTTCCTCGGTCGCGCCTACACCGGCCAGGAGATGTACGAGATGGGCGCGGTCAACGCCGTCGTCGAGCACGCCGAGCTCGAGACCCAGGCGCTGCAGATGGCCCGCGAGATCATGGCCAAGTCCCCCACCGCGATCCGGATGCTCAAGTTCGCCTTCAACCTCACCGACGACGGCCTCATGGGCCAGCAGGTCTTCGCGGGCGAGGCGACCCGCCTGGCGTACATGACCGACGAGGCGGTTGAGGGCCGCGACCAGTTCCTCGAGAAGCGTGACCCGGACTGGTCGCCCTTCCCCTGGCACTTCTGATGGGCGGAGTACTGCTGCCCGAGACCGACCTGCGCCGGATCGCGGCGTACTGCGGGGAGAAGTGGCCGGTGCGGTTCGCCGACGAGGTCCGGGCCGAGCACCACGTGCGGGGCCGCCACGTCACCATCTGCGAGACGCGCGCTCCCTGGGACGGCGAAGGGGACTGGACCCACCAACCCCTGGCTCAGCTGCGGTACGTCCCCGAAGAGCGGCGGTGGACGCTGCACTGGCCTGATCGCAACAGTCGCTGGCACGAGTACCGCGAGGGCACGGTCTTCAGCGGCTCGGCAGCCGAGCTGTTGGCCGAGATCGACGAGGACCCCACCAGCATCTTCTGGGGCTGAGGCCCTGTGGATGGCGCGGGGCGCGTCGTCGCCGACTGCTCTAGCGTCGACGGGTGCCCGATGACCGCCTGACCTCCGACCAACCGCGCGAGCGGCTCATGGCACTCGGGGCGGGCGCGCTGTCGGATGCGGAGCTCGTCGCGGTCCACCTCGGCACGGGGCGGCAGGGCGAAGGGGTGATGGCCCTGGCTCGGTCGCTGCTGACCGAGTGGGGCGGCGTCGGCGGGCTGGCGCGGGCAGACGTCGACGAGCTGTCACGGACGCCCGGCGTAGGACCCGCCAAGGCCTGCCGACTCGTGGCGGCCTTCGCCTTGGCCGATCGGATCACCTCTCACGAAGGCGCGGCGGTGACCACCTCGGCAGACATCGCCACGATCGCGGCGACCCGGATCGGCCGAGCGCGGACCGAACGGGTGCTGCTGGTGCTGCTCGACGGTCGTAACCGGGTCCGTCGCATCGAGACCGTCGCGAGCGGTGGTGCCACCAGCAGCCTGGTACCGGTCCGCGAAGTGCTGTCGATCGCCTTGCGTCACGACGCCGTGTCGGTCGCCGTGGCACACAATCATCCCGGTGGCGGGACCGAGCCCAGCGCCGAGGACGTCGCCGTCACGCGGCGACTGCGTCTCGCGTGCGGCGAGGTCGGCCTGCGCTTCCTCGACCACGTCATCGTCGCGGGAGATCGGTGGTGCAGCGTCACCGCATCGCGGTGAAGATCTCGTTGCGGGCGGCGGGGAGTAGCCCCTTCTTCAATGCAGTCATCTCGTTGGACAACTCGTGAGCTCGCACGAACCGGTCCCTGAGGGCATCGAGACGACCGACAAGGCTCCGCGGAGCGCGTCGAACATCGGGCACTTGCATCGCGAGCAGTGTCTTCAAGCTGAGTCTCGGCAGGTGGAGTTGGTTGGTTGCCGCCACAGACTGATCCAGTACATGAGCGCTGCGCAGAAGATGCCCCAAGAGGTCCGGGTCGACGCCATCCACTGGATCCAACACGAATTGCTCCACCGAGCACAGCCCAATCCGGTCTGCGACCCACACCTTGTTGAGGTATGGACGAAGGTATCCATAGGTCAGCTGACCCGGGCGGAACAGAAACTTCCGGCCCGACTCCTCGCCAATGGCGCGCGAACCATGCCGGATTCCGGAATGCGAGTGAACATGCTCCAGACCAACGAATTCAGCAGCTCCTTGCAATGGATCACCGGGGTGGACCGTCTCGGGGGCCACGGAGGCCAACTCGCCGACGGTCGTCATGGGCAATTCCGCAGCGATAATGGCCGCCGCTGACGCTCGGGGAAGGACGGTCATAGGAAACTTGCCCGCATGCGACTCCATCGACCTGCTGATCGACTGGACCCAGTCCAGGTGGGCGGCGATGCGGCGTTGCTCGTCGATGGGCGGGAGGGGGATCGTCAGGTTCTCGAAGAGCTTCTTGCCGAGCGTCCGGTTCCGCACCTGCGTGCCGGGACTCGCATATCGCAGCTGTTCGAGGCCTCGGTCGCTGACGAAGTAGTGAGACAAGTACCGGACATCGACTCGATCTGTCGTGGGCACGTAGGGAAGGAATCTGTTGGAAGCGACGTAGTTCGCCTCGGCCTCGGACGTCACTGCAACGGCGGCTTCCCACGCTTGGATGTTGCTGAGCATCAGCGACCCCACAGGGAAGGTGAAGTACCGAAGGCTGCCCATCTCGGTGCCGGCGACTTCTGGGCGGTGAAGAATCCCCCGGCCCCACGAATAGATGCCAATACGCTTGTACGACTCCGTCAGCGCCACCTCGATCGGTGTCCGCTGCAGCTCCAGCACGTCGCCTACGCGCACCCACTCAACACTCACTGCGCGAAGTCCTTGATCTCCTGCTCCAGCTGCTCGAGCAGGGTGAGCATCTCGCGCTCAGTCTCGATGAGCTCGGCGATCAGCTCGGCGGGTGGACGGTGCGTCAGGTCATCGGGCCGGTTCGGGTTGCGCAGGTCGAGGTTGTAGCCGGACTCGACGATCTCGGCCACGGGCACCTGCCAGGCCCGCTCGGTCTCCCTTCGTCCCTCTCGCTCGCGCCCGCCCCACCACGCGGCGCAGTCAGCGAACTCGTCGTACGCAAGCGGCTTGGTCTTCGTGTAGTTCTTGCGCCCCTCGGGCAACGGGTGCTCGTAGAACCAGACGTGGTCCTGCTGCGTCCCGCGGTCGAAGAAGAGCACATTGCTCGGGATGAGCGTGTATGGCGCGAACACGCCGTTTGGCAGGCGCAGCACGGTGTGGAGGTTGTAGTCCTTCATCAGCGCCTTCTTCACCCGGGCGCCGATGCCCTGGTCGAAGAGCACCGAGTTCGGCACGACGATGGCGCACCGCCCCTTCTTCGTGTCCAGGCGCGCCAGGACGGCCTGCAGGAAGAGCCACACCGTCTCGGCCGTCCGGAGCCCGCTCGGGAAATTGCCCTGAACCCCCTTTTCCTCCTCCCCACCGAAGGGCGGGTTGGTGAGGACGACGTCCACCCCGTCGTTGCGCATCTCGGCGATGGTGACGTCCAGGGCATTGGTCTGCACGACCGAAGGGCGGTCGATGCCGTGAAGCAGGAAGTTCATCTGCGCGAGCAGGTACGGCATCGACTTCTTCTCCGTGCCGCGGATCCCCTCCTGGACTGCCTCGAGCTGACGGGTGGTGGTTGCCTGCCGGCTCATGTGGTCGAAGGCCTCCACGAGGAACCCCCCGGTGCCCATGGCCGGGTCCAAGACCACCTCGCCCGGTTGCGGGTCGACCATCTCGGTCATGAAGCGCACGAGCGGGCGCGGCGTGTAGAACTCGCCCGAATCACCGGCGGCATCCCGCATCTCCTTGAGCATCGACTCGTAGAGGTGGGCCATGGTGTGGATGTCGTCCGCGTTGGCGAAGTCGATCTTGTCGAGCTGGGCGACGAGATCTGCCAGCAGGTACCCGCTGTGCATCCGGTTGGCGATGTACTGGAAGATCTGCGCCACGGTGTCCTTGGGGTCACCGGCGCGGCCCGAACCCCGCAGCTCGCGCAGATGCGGAAGCAGCTGCTCGTCGACGAAGGTGAGCAGGGCCGGTCCGGTCAGGTCTCCCTGCGTCCACTCGCACCACCGGTACCGGCCCACCACTGCCGGGACGTATTCGGGGTCCTTCATCTGGCGCTCCACCTCGACCTCGTCGAGGGCCCGCAGGAAGAGCAGCCACGCCAGTTGTGGCAACCGGTCGAGCTCACCGTTGAGACCGGCGTCCTTGCGCATGATGTTGCGCGACTCCTTGATCACCGACTGGAGTCGCGCACGGGTCGTCGGCGGCTGGCTGGACTTCTTGGTCCGGGGAGGGGTCACGCGGAGGTTCCTTCGTCATCGATGGCAGAGGCATAAAGGGTGGCCACCAGATCATGCGCGGCCGACAGGGAGAGGTCGGGCGGCCCATGGCCCCCGAGGAGCCGGGCCATGTCGTCGGCCCAGGTGGGCGGTGGCGAAGGGAGCGACGCCGGCGGCTGGGTCCGATCGCGAACGCTCCACACGACTGCCAACCGCGTGCCGAGACGCCGGGTGTCGACCAGCAGTCCCGCATCGACGAGCAGGACGAGGTCGACCAGATCCTTGACTCGGGAGGACGGGCGGTCGCCGGCGTACAGCCGCGAGTAGGCATGCAGCTTTTCTGCTGCGTGCTGGTAGACGTCCACGGCCGTGACGGCGACGGCCCCGCACGCCGGCGCCGCGATCGGGGCGCGGACCTCGATCAGCTCGGTCGCTCCCTCGACCTCGTCGAGCTGACCGACGAGGTCGAGCTTGATGTGAGCGAAGTGGGCACCGTCGACCAGCGCCTCGACGGGAACACGCCACGCCGGGCTGGTCGCCCCTTCGCCACGCAGCCTGCGTGGCGCTGCGGCACGGAAGGAGAACCCGTCATCGAAGTCACCACGCAAGGCGCCCTCGAGCGCATCAAGCAGGTCATCGGGATCGGACGCAAGAGCCAGCCAGCCCACGAGATCGATGTCCTGGGTGGTGCGGGCAACCTGTCCCAGGCGCACTTCCAAGCAGTACCCACCTTTGAGGACCAAGCCATGGGGAGCCAAGCGTGCGAGGAGTCGCTGGAAGACCAGCCCACGGCGCAGACGCTGCGGGTCCTCGGCGCGATCGTGGGCAGCGACTCGAATCCGATCGCCCAGGCCCTGGGCGCGTGGCGATGTCACCCGGCCCCGATCCGGGCAAGGACGTCCGGGAGGCGCTCCGCGGCCCGTCCGCCGCGGGACGTCGCACCCGAGGTCAGGCGCCTCGGGGTCACCAGCCCGCGCTCGAGTGCGTCGGCGACGGCGTCCTCGACGAACTCGAGCGGAGTGTCTGATCCGGCGACGTCGATCAGGGTGCGCAGGGGCGCGGTCACCCGCCACCCGGGGCGCTGCTCGATGTCATCGCTCGGCACCTCACCCCGATGCAGCACCACGGCGCTGTCGGACGCACGGAAGTCCGCCGGGACTGTCAGGTGGACCTGGGCGGGGTTGACGTCGGACAGGTCGTGGGCAGTCAGGGCCGACTCGTGGGACACCACCCCGCACCCACGGGACCAGACCGACCAACGGGCGTAGGCGTCGGTCGCCTCGCTGGGCCACCCCGGGAGCCGGAAAAGGGCCCGCTGCACACGCACCCAGTTGCCGTGGTCGGCGTGGTACTTCTGCGCTTGGTAGGAGTACCCGACCTCGAGGGCCTGAGCAGCCGTGAAGTAGCCAGCCTGCTGGAAGGCGAGCGCGCTCAGCTGCTGACGCAGATCCTGTCGAGAGCCGGGCACCGACGCAGCCTATCACCGACGAAACTCAACGAAATCTTTAGTTTTGCGCTCACGCCGACTCGTCCGTGTACAGCCACTCCTGCAGCTCGTCGATCGCAGCATGCATGTCCGCCGGGTCGCCAAAGGCCCCGGCGATCTCGCGCACCGTCCCCAAGGGGACGATCTCGGGCAGGCGCAGTCGCTCCGGCGAGGAGACCTCGTCGATGCCTCGCTCCGCGTAGACGTCGAGCAGGCGCGTCAGCACCTCTCGCGCCAGCTGGGAGCGCCGCTCGAGATCGGCGTGGTGACGCTCTCGCACCCGCCGCGCCCTCTCGGCTCGCGTCCGCGAGGGCAGGCCCCACGCGAGCTGGACGAGGAAGTCGAACGGATCCACGTCCCCTTCGCCGACCGGCAGCAGCGCGTCGACCTCGATGCCCTCGTCCTCGAGGAGGGTCAGCACTTCATCGCGCGACGGCCTCCGTGACCACTGGCGCGCCAGGTCGCTGGGCGTCGGCGCCACCCGGCGGACCACGCCCGCGACGAACTCGCCGTACTCGGTCAACCGCAGCTTTCCGCTGGAGTGGTCGACCACATGGAGCGACTCGGAGACCACCGAGAAGCCCCCCTCGTCGACGACGAAGGTCGGCCTGCCCTGATGCTCAGGGTCGTGGTCGGGCGACGGCGGACCTCCAACGTCCGGGTCGCCCGGGTTGTGCACGACGAATGGAGGCTCGGGCTCGTGCACGGCGGCATCGCCCCCTTCGTCGCTACCGCCGCCCTCCAGCGGCGGGTCGCAGATGATTCGCACGGGATAACCATCGAAGTCAGGGTCCTCGAAGTGCCGCGTCGCCCCGACGAAGTCGACGATCTCGAAGGACGTCTTGTCCTTGTCCGGGCACAGTCGAGTGCCACGCCCCACGATCTGCTTGAACTCCACGATCGACCCGACGGCGCGAAAGATCACGACGTACTTGAGATCGGGCACGTCGATGCCCGTCGACAGCAGCCGGGACGTCGTCGCCACGACCGGCGAGTCCTGCCGCGGGTCGCAGAAGGCCTCCAGGAGGCGGGTCTTCTCCCCTTCGACACCGACGATGCGTACTGCCCACTCCGGGTCGGCCGCCACCAGATCCGGGTTGGCGTTGACCAACGCCTGACGCATGTCGTCGGCGTGCTGGGCGTCGACGCAGAAGATCATCGTCCGGGCCGTGGGGTCAGCGCGCAGCAGGTCGGAGATGTAGGCCGCCGCCAGATCCGTGCGCGCCAGCAGGCGGAGCAGCCGCTCGAAGTCCCGGGTGGTGTAGACGCCCTGCGGGATCTCGCGGCCGAAGCGGTCCACCTGCCCGGGCGTCGGCTCCCAACCGTCAGCATCGGGACTCAGCGTGACCCGTCGCACGCGGTAGGGGGCGAGATAGCCCTCCTCGATGCCCTGCCGCAGCGAGTACGTGAAGACGGGATCGCCGAAGTACCGGTAGGTGTCGACCGTGTCGTCCTGCTTCGGCGTGGCCGTCAGGCCGAGCTGGATCGCCCCGCCGAAGTGGTCGAGGATCCGGCGCCACGACGAGTTCTCCGAGGCGCTCCCACGGTGGCACTCGTCGACGATGACGAGATCGAAGAAGTCCGACCGGTACTCGTCGAGTCGGTCTTCGTCACCCTGCACCAGGGACTGATAGGTCGCGAAGTAGACCTCGCGATTGAGGTTGGCCGTGCCCCCCACCCGGAAGAGCGGCTCCCCACCGAAGGCCACCCGGAAGGTCTTGTCCATGGGATCGGCGACCAGCGCGTCGCGGTCTGCGAGGTAGAGGACCCGGTAGTTGCGCTCGGGGGTGACGACCCGCGCATGCTCCCGCACCAGATGCACGATCTGCATGGCGGTGAAGGTCTTGCCCGTGCCCGTGGCCATGAGGAGCAGAACCCGGCGCTCACCTCGAGCGATCTCGGTGAGCACCCGGCGGATCGCGACGGCCTGGTACCAGCGGGGCTCCTGCACATCTCCTGAGGCCAGCCTCTGCTGCCGGTTGAAGCCACGCGCCTGCAGGTCCGCTCCACCAGGGTCGAGGTCGTGCAGCCGAACGAAGCTCGACCACGCTTCCGGCGGAGTAGCAAATCCGTCGACACGACGCTCATGGCCCGAGACCATGTCCCGCTCGATGATCTCTGCACCGTTGGTGGAGTACGCGAGCGGCACGTCGAGCTGCTGCGCGTACCGCACCGCCTGCTGCAGGCCGTCCGACGCCGATCGGTAGGCGCGCTTGGCCTCGACCACAGCCACGGGTACCTGGTCGACCTCGAGCACGTAGTCGACGAAGCCGTCACCCAGCTCTCGCCTGCGCCGCCCCAGCCGCAGGCTCCTGGTCGCCTTGACCGGGTACTGCTCTCGGATGTCCGCCGGGTCCCACCCGGAGGAGTGCAGCGCCGGCACGACGACGTCCCGACACGTCTCGCTCTCCAGAGGCCCCTGACTCATGAGGTCAATCTACGAGCGGAGTCAAGATTTCCACCGAGGACCTCGGGTGGCCGAGCACGCCAGCGACGATGGGAGAGGATGAGTCCCGTGCCGATCACCCCCCTCCCCCTCCCCGCCGGCCTGGCCGCGCTCGAAGCGCTCCCCGCGCTCGAGCGGGCACTGACCGGCACCGCGCCGATCCACCCGCACACGCCCGGCGAGACCCCGAGCCTGCCCGAGGGCGAGCTGCCCGCCGACCTCGCCGTCGCCATCGCCACCTCCGGCTCGACGGGCACGCCGAAGCTCTCGTTGCTCACCGCCGCCAACCTCATCGCGAGCGCCGAGGCGACCGCGCAGCGGCTCGGCGGGCACGGCCAGTGGCTGCTCGCGCTGCCCCCGCACCACATCGCCGGCCTGCAGGTGCTGCTGCGCAGCATCGCCGGCGGCACGACACCGGTGGCGCTGGAGCCGTCGGGGGTCACCCCCTTCGCGCTGGTGGAGGCGACGGCCGGCATGCACGCCGAGCGGCGCTACACCTCGCTCGTGCCGACCCTGCTCGCCCGGCTCGTCGACGACCCGCTCGGGCTCGAGGCGCTGCGACGCTTCGACGCGATCCTCGTGGGCGGGGCCGCCACTCCCGCAGCGCTGCTCGACCGTGCGCGGTCGGAGGGCGTGCGCGTGGTGACCACCTATGGCATGTCCGAGACCGGCGGTGGTTGCGTCTACAACGGCCAGCCGTTGCAGGGCGTCGCGGTGCGCACCGACGCCGCCGGTGCCCTCGAGATCGGTGGCCCGGTCGTCGCCCACGGCTACCTCGGCGCGGACACCGGCGCCTTCCGCAGCGAAGGGGGCCAGCGCTGGTTCCGCACCGGCGACCTCGGCAGCGTCGACGACAAGGGTCGGGTGAGCGTCACCGGCCGCGCCGACGACCTCATCAACACCGGCGGCCTCAAGGTCGCACCCCGCGTCGTCGAGGAAGCCGTCCTCGCCCACGTGCCCGCCGTGACCGAGGCGGTCGTCGTCGGCGTCCCCGACCCCGAGTGGGGCCAGGCCGTCGCGCTCGTCGCGGTCACCTCGCCCGGCGGCCCGCCGGTCGGCCCGGTCCCCGACGCCGGGGTCGGCGAGATCCGCGAGATGCTGCGGCCTCACCTCGAGTCCGCCGCGCTCCCCCGCCGCGTGCTCGTCGTGCCCGAGCTGCCGATGCGGGGGCCGGGCAAGCCGGACCGTGCCGCCGTGGCGCGTCTGCTCGGGGGCTGACCGCCTCGTAGGATCGCCTCTCGTGGCCACCATCAAGCAGTGGGTCGCCGGCGCCCGTCCGCGAACCCTCCCCGCAGCACTCGCCCCCGTCATCGTCGGCACCGCCGCCGCGGCAGCCAACCGGGACGTCGAGGAGGGGACGAAGGGGGCCAACCTCGGCCTGGCACTGCTGGCCCTGATCGTCTCGTGCTGCCTGCAGGTCGGCGTCAACTACGCCAACGACTACAGCGACGGCATCCGTGGCACCGACGAGGAGCGGGTCGGTCCGGTGCGGCTGGTCGGCCAGCGCCTCGCCGACCCGGCCAACGTCAAGCTCATGGCCTTCACCTTCTTCGGCATCGCCGCCTTCGTCGGGTTCGCGCTCGTCGCGCTCAGCCAGGCGTGGATCATGATCCCCATCGGTGCCTTGGCGATCCTCGCGGCCTGGCGCTACACCGGCGGCGACAACCCCTACGGCTACCGCGGCCTCGGCGAGGTCTACGTCTTCATCTTCTTCGGGCTCGTCGCGACGCTCGGCACGCAGTACACCCAGATCGGCTCGATCACCGCGGTCGGTGTGCTCGGCGCGATCGGCGTCGGCGCCCTCGCCAGCGCGATCCTCGTCGCCAACAACCTGCGCGACATCCCCACCGACTCGGTGACCGGCAAGACCACGCTCGCGGTCCGGCTCGGTGACACGCGCACCCGTCAGCTCTACCTCGGGCTCTTCGGCGTGACGATCCTGTGCACCCTGCTCATGGCGATCTGGCGCCCGTGGGCCCCGATCGGCCTGCTGGGCCTGGTCATCGCCTGGCCCGGGATCCAGGCGGTGCGCTCCGGCGCGACCGGCAAGGCACTCATCCCGGCCCTCGGGCTCACCGGCTTCGCTGAGCTGATGTGGGCGATCTGGCTCTTCGCGCCGCTCGCGCGCTGACCCCCCTTCGGCACTCCGCAAGAGAAACTGCCCCTTGGCAAGAGTTTGAAACTCTTGCCAAGGGGCAGTTTCTCGGGTGACCCGGAAATCGTGGGGCGAGCGAGGTCCCGACCTCAGCGGAAGGTCTCGGGCTCCTCGGCCTCGGACCCGGTCTCGGCCTTGCCCTCGCTCGATCCCCGGCCGTCCTCGACGGCCTCGTCGGTGTCGGGGCGGGCGGCCCGGGCGCGGGCCTTGGCCTCCTGGCGGTCCTGGATCTGCTGGACCATCTCGGCGCGGAAGGGCTTGAGCACGACCATCGAGATGAGCATCGAGGCGATCGCCGCGGTGACGACGAGCCAGGGCAGCTCGGTGGGCTCGCGCAGGCCGACGAGCCACAGGGCCGCGAGGCAGCCGAAGAAGATCATCAGGCGGAGCAGGGTGTAGCGGACCATGTAGTGCCTCACTGGGCGTAGCTGTGCATGCCGATGAAGTAGAAGTTCACGACCGTGTAGTTGATGATGATGCACACGAAGCCCGCGATGGCGATCCAGTTCGCCGTGCGACGTGGGGTGTTCTTCGTCGCGCGGGCGTGCAGGTAGGCGGCGTAGACCGTCCAGATGACGAAGGTCCACACCTCCTTGGGGTCCCAGGTCCAGTACGCGCCCCAGGCCTCGCGGGCCCAGATGGCGCCGGCGATGAGGGTGAAGGTCCACAGCGGGAAGCCGATGATGTGCAGGGAGTAGGAGAACCTCTCCAGCGCCGGAGCTGACGGCAGCTTGCGCCAGAACCGCTCGCCACCGACCTCGCGGTCGCTGAGCAGGTAGAGCCCGCTGACGATGGCGCCGACGGTGAGGACACCGACGGCGAGGGTGGCGACGGTCACGTGGATCGGCAGCCAGTAGGACTGCAGCGAGGGCACGACCTCGTCGGCCTCGACGTACCAGGAGGTCGAGGCGATCATGAGCAGCAGCACCACGAAGGCCGTGACGAAGACCCCGAGCCAGCGCAGGTCACGCCGCGACTTGGCCACGCTGAACGTCGCCATGGCGAAGAAGGCTGCGCCGATGCTGAACTCGAAGAGGTTGCCCAGGGGGAATCGGTCCACCGCGAACCCCCGCAGCGCGAACGACAGCAGCAGGAACCCCGCACCGAGCCACGAGAGGGAGCCGGCGACACCGGCGGCCTTGCGCGCCCGCATCGGGGTCTCCACAGCGGTCGCGGTGCCGGTCTCGGCGGGTGCGTCGCCCCCTTCGTCCGTGGCAGGAGCGCCCACAGCAGCAGGGACTTTGGCTGCCACCTCGTCGCGCTCGCGCACCGGCACCGCCTGCGCGAGGTACAGGGCGTAGCCGAGCATCGCCACGGTGATCACCAGCGCGGCCGCGGCCAGCGAGTAGTTGGCGTACTGGGCCAGCATCGCGTTCGTCATCATTGTCCTCGATTCTCCCACGAGCTCGTCGCGGATCTCCTGGACCACCCCGAGGATGCCCTCGTCGTCGTCCTTGCTCATACCAGCGACCTCCACCCGCACGACCTCGCCCACCTGGACGAGACGCACGAAGACGCGGCGGCGCTTGATGGTCAGGGTCGTGATCAGGCCAGCCAGCGCAGCGAGCGCCGACCACAGGGTCAGGCCCTTGCCGGGGTCGTGGCGCACCGAGAAGCCCGCGTATCGCTCGATGCCGTCGAAGGTGATCGTGCCCATGCCGTCGGGCAGCGTGGCGCCCTCGCCGGGCTGCAGCCACAACCGCAGCGCGTCCTTGCCGTCCTTGGTCTCGACCTTCTTCATCGACGCGGTGTCGAGGGTGAAGACGGACTGCGGACGGCCGTTCGGGTAGAGCTCGCCGGTGTACATGCTCATCGCGAGCGCCGGGCTCCTGGTGTCCGGGAAGACCGAGATCGGCCCCTGGTCGGGGTCGATGTAGGCGGTGGGGAGGAAGAGCCCGACGAAGCCGAACTGCTCCTTGGCCGCCCCGACCTTGATCGCGCCGGTCGAGCGGTAGTTGCCGTCCTGCGCGAGGAAGGCGGTGGCCCCCGAGTACAGGACCTTGCCGTCGGCGTCCTTGACGGTGACGACAGGCGCGTAGCCGTTGCCGAGGAGGAAGACCGTCGCGCCCTTCATCTCCAGGGGGTGGTTGACCTTGATGCTGTCGGTGAAGGAGTTGCCGTCGGCCTCGGTCACGTCGACGAGGGCCTCGAAGTCCCGCGGCTGGCCGAAGGTCGTCGCGCCGGGCTTGCGGTCGTTGAAGTCGGCGCTCATCTTCTTCACGTCGATGGCGAAGGGGGACATCGAGGACGCGTCGACGAAGGGCCCCGGGGCGAAGGTGTCGTAGCGGGTCACCGTGCTCACGAAGGACTCCCCGGAGGGCACGATGATGTCGGCCTTCCAGCCCCACAGGTAGCCGACCGCGATCCCGATGATCAGGGTGACGAGGGCGGTGTGGAAGACGAGGTTGCCGGTCTCCTTGAGGTATCCCTTCTCCGCCGACACCGACGCGTCGTCGTGGCTGGCGACGCGGTAGCGGCGGCGGCGCAGCACCGCGGTGGCCGCTGCGCGCACCTCGGCGAGGTCCCCGTCGACCTCGCCGTCGGCGTGCGCCTCGAGCCGGGCGAGCCGCTTGGGCGCGCGAGGGGGCTTGCTGCGCAAGGCCTTCCAGTGCACCGCGGTGCGCGGCAGGATGCAGCCGATGAGCGAGATGAAGAGCAGCAGGTAGATCGCGGAGAACCAGGGCGAGGAGTAGACCTCGAAGGCCCCGAGCTTGTCGAGCCACGGCCCGGTCGTCTCGTGCCGGGAGATCCAGTCCTCGGTGCGCGCCGGGTCGATGCTGCGCTGCGGGAAGACCGAGCCGGGGACGGCGCCGATGGCGAGGAGCAGCAGCAGGAAGAGCGCCGTGCGCATGCTCGTCAGCTGCCGCCAGCCCCACCGCAGGTAGCCGACGACGCCGAGCCGGGGTTGGGTCACGGTGGACCTGTCGGGCCGGTCCGCGCTCACAGGATGACCTCCGTGTCGCTGATGAGATGGATCTGCAGCCACTGGGTCATCGCGTCCCAGCCGCCGGTGAGCAGGAGCAGGCCGACGGCGATGAGCAGCACCGCACCGGCGATCTGGATGGCCCGCTGGCGACGGCGCAGCCACGCCGAGACGGGCGCCCAGCGTTCGTAGGCCGCAGCGATGAGCAGGAAGGGCAGGCCCAGACCAAGGCAGTAGGCGACGGCGAGAACCACCGCGCGGGTCGTGGACGCGTCACCGGTGAGGTTGAGCGCGAGGACGGCGCCGAGGGTCGGCCCCATGCACGGCGCCCAGCCCAGACCGAAGACCGCGCCGAGCAGGGGCGCCCCGGCCAGCCCGGTCGCCGGCTTGACGGGCAGGCGCAGGGTGCGCTGCGAGCCGGCGCCGAGGAAGACCAAGGCCATGAGGATGACGAGCACGCCGCCGAGGCGCATGAGCAGCTCGCGGTGCTCGACGAGCGCCCGTCCGGCGGTCGCGACGAACATCGACGCGAGGACGAAGACCGCACTGAAGCCGAGGATGAAGAGCAGGGTCCCCAGGACCATCCGGCCGCGGCTGCGCTTCTCGAGCGCGACATCGGACAGGCCGGTGACGTAGCCGAGGTAGCCGGGCACGAGCGGCAGCACGCACGGGGTGGCGAAGGAGACGAGGCCGGCGAGCGCCGCGACGAGCACGGCGAGGGGCAGCGCCCCGTCGGCCACCTGGTCGCTCAGTCCGCTGGCGAGCGCCGGGAGCGAGGTGTATGCCGTAATCATCCCTTTTCGGCCAGGGTGTCCTCGACGAGCCCGACGAGCGTCGAGGTGGTCACGGGCCCGAGGACGACGGCCGCGATCCGACCCTCACGGTCGAGCACGGCGGTGGACGGCGTGGCGGTCATCTTGCCCTGCATGGCCAGGGCGCTCTGGCCGGACTTGTCGTAGACGGAGGGCCAGGTGAAGCCCCACTCCTGCGCCTGCGCCCGGCCGGTCTCCTTGGAGGACTCGCGGAAGTTGATCCCGACGAACTCGACGTCCTCCCCCTTCGTCTCCTGCTGGGCCTCGACGAGGTGCGGCGCCTCCGTGGCGCACGGACCGCACCAGCTCGCCCAGCTGTTGACGACGACGACCTTGCCGCGCTCGTCGGCGCTGTCCCAGGTCTTGCCGTCGATGGTCTCGCCGGACAGCTCCACGGGCTCGGCCCGGTCGGCCTCGGCGACGAGGTGGGCGCCGCCGTCGCCATTGCGGTAGCCGAGCTCCTTGGCGGCCTTGGACGAGGCGGACTCACCGCAGGCGGCGAGGCCCCCGGTGATGGCCAGGGCGCTCGCGGCCGCGACGAGGGTGCGGGTCAGGCGGTGCATCTGCATGAAGGGGTCAGGCTCCAGGGATCTTCGCGGCGTGCGCGTAGAGGTGGGCGGCGGGCTCGCTGTACGCGACATCGGTGATCTCGTCGCCGATGAAGGTCACCGAGGTGAGGGAGGCGAGGTTGCACTCGCGCTTGCGCGGGTCGTGCCAGAGGTTGCGCTGCTCGAGGACGCTGCGGATGGTCCAGATCGGTAGCTGGTGGCTGACGATCAGGACCTCGCGGCCCCGCCCGTGGTCGCGGGCGTCCTCAATGGCGGCGGTCATCCGCTTGCCGATGGCGCGGTAGGACTCGCCCCATGTCGGCTTCGTCGGGTCACGCAGCCACCACCAGCGGCGAGGGTCGAGGAGGAGCCGCTTGCGGAAGCGCCGCCCTTCGAACTTGTTGCCCGCCTCGATGACCCGCGGGTCGACGACCGCGGTCAGGCCATGGCGCTCGAGCGTCGGGGCCGCGGTCTCGGCGGTGCGCACGAGCGGGCTGTGGACGACGAGCGCGAGGTCGGCGTCGGCGAGGTGGTCGGCGACGACCCGGGCCATCTCGTGCCCGAGGTCGGACAGGTGGTAGCCCGGCAGCCGGCCGTAGAGGATCTTGTCGGGGTTGTACACCTCGCCATGGCGCAGCAGGTGGACGACGGTGCGCTCGGTCCCGGGGTGGACGCCGTGCTCGGCGTGGGCCTCACGGGCGCCGGCGGCGGCCTCTCTCGTGGCCTCCGCGGCGACGGCGGAGGACTCCTCGTCGAAGGGCAGGTCGGTGCCGGAGTCGGGCATCGGCTCGGTCATGCCGCGGATTGTGCCATCTCAGTCTGAGTGCTCCTTGCGGTGGGCCAGCACCGCGTCGTAGAGCGCCTTCTTGCCGTGGCCGGTCGAGGTGGCCACGGCCGCGCACACGTCCTTGAGCCGGGAGCCTCGGTCGTGGCGGGCGAGGACCTCGGCGACGGCGTCCTCGACGGACACCGAGGTGTCCGGGGCGCCCCCGACGACGATCGTGATCTCGCCCTTCACTCCCTCGGCAGCCCATTCCGCGAGCTCGGCCAGGGTGCCGCGCCGCACCTCCTCGTAGGTCTTCGTCAACTCGCGGCAGACCGCCGCCTCCCGGTCCTCGCCGAGCACCTCGGCCATGACCTCGAGCGACACGGCGATGCGGTGCGGTGCCTCGAAGAAGACCATCGTGCGTCGCTCCTGCGCGATCTCGGTGAGCAGCCGGGTGCGCTCGCCTGCCTTGCGCGGCAGGAAGCCCTCGAAGGTGAAGCGGTCGACCGGCAGCCCGGAGACCGCCAGGGCCATGAGCACCGCGCTCGGCCCCGGCACGCAGGTGACGACCTCGTCGGCGTCGATGCAGGCCCGCACGAAGCGGTAACCGGGGTCGGACACCGAGGGCATCCCCGCGTCGGTGACGAGGACGACCCGCTCCCCCGCGACGACCGACTCGAGCAGCTCGGCGGTCTTCGTCGCCTCGTTGTGCTCGTGGTAGCTCACGACGCGCTCGGGCAGGTCGACGCCGAGCTCGCCGGCCAGGCGTCGCAACCGGCGGGTGTCCTCGGCCGCGACGACGTCGGCCCCGGCGAGCTCCTCACGCAGCCGCGGGCTGGCGTCGCGGGGGTCTCCGATGGGCGTGGCGGCGAGCACGAGAGGCATGGCCCCATCCTCGCCTACGATGACGGCCATGGACCGGGGGGAGCAGTTGCGCGCGCGTCTGCTCGGCTTCCGTCCCACCGACGCCCTGTGGGGCTGGGCCGGTCCGCTGCTCTTCGCCGCGATCGGCGGCATCCTGCGCTTCTGGACCCTCGGCCGACCCCACCAGCTGGTCTTCGACGAGACCTACTACGTCAAGCAGGGCGTCTCGATGCTCGAGTACGGCGTCGAGATGCGGTGGAAGGGCGAAGGGGAGAAGGTCGACCCGCTCTTCACCACCGGCAACCTCGACGTCTTCAAGTCCACCGAGGGCGACATGGTCGTCCACCCGCCGGTCGGCAAGTGGATCATCGCCGGCGGCGAGTGGCTCTTCGGCCCGACGTCGAGCTTCGGCTGGCGCTTCGCCGTCGCGCTCCTCGGCACGCTCTCGATCCTCATGGTCGGCCGGATCGCCCGCCGGATGTTCGGGTCGAGCTGGCTCGGGGCGATCGCGGCCTTCCTCATGGCCTTCGAGGGGCACCACTTCGTCCACTCACGCACCGGCCTGCTCGACATCATCGTCATGTTCTTCGCGCTCGCGGCCTTCGGCGCCCTGCTGATCGACCGGGACTGGTCGCGCGAGCGCCTCGCCGCCCGGGCCGCGGCACGCGGGGTCCGCGGTGCCGGCGCGATGCTGTGGTGGCGCCCGTGGCGGCTCGTCGCGGCGCTCTCCCTCGGCCTGGCCTGCGGCACGAAGTGGTCCGGCCTGTACTTCTTCGCCGCCTTCGGCCTGATGACCGTCTTCTGGGACCTGGGTGCCCGCCGCGCCGCCGGCACCCGGCACTGGGCCCTCACCGGCCTTTTCAAGGACGGCGTCTGGGCCTTCGTCACGATGACCGCCGTCGTCCTGGGCACCTACCTCGCCTCGTGGACCGGGTGGTTCGCCACGAAGACCGGCTACAACCGCACCTGGGCCGTGGAGCACCCCGGCGAGGGCGTCCAGTGGCTGCCGCCCGCCCTTCGTTCGTTGTGGCAGTACCACGTGCAGGCCTACGAGTTCCACGACGGGCTGACCTCGCCGCACACCTACCAGTCCAACCCGTGGTCGTGGATGATCCAGTCGCGGCCGACGTCCTTCTTCTACGAGAACAAGGCGATGGGCGTCGACGGCTGCGAGGTCGACAAGTGCTCCAAGGCGATCACCTCGCTCGGCTCGGTGTCGATCTGGTGGCTCGCGACCGCCGCCCTGTTCTTCCTGGTGTGGCACTGGGCGATGCGGCGCGACTGGCGCGCCGGGGCGATCCTCGCCGGCTTCGTCGGGGGCTGGCTGCCGTGGTTCTTCCTGCAGCACCGCACGATCTTCACCTTCTACACGATCTCCTTCGAGCCCTGGGTGATCCTCGCGGTCGTCTTCATGCTCGGTCTGGCCCTCGGCCCGCCGGGCGCCGACGCCCGCCGACGCCGCCTCGGTCACCTCGTCATCGGCGCCTACCTGCTGCTCGTCCTGGCCAACTTCGCCTTCTACTGGCCGGTCTGGACCGCGCAGGTCATCCCCTACGACCACTGGCGCTGGCGCATGTGGTTCCCGAGCTGGGTGTGAGCCCGGGAGGTCTCGAGGGTCGACCGCCGGCGGCCTCCCACCTCGACCAACGGGGTGTCGGCGGCGCCTCGTACCCTCGAGGCCATGGACCTGCCCCTCGTCGACGACCGGCCGCAGCCCGCGGTGCTCACCGCGGGTGACCTGCGCCGAGGTCGTGAGTGCGAGTTCGGCCTCCTCGTCGACCTCGACGTGCGGCTCGGCCGACGCGAGGCCCTCCCGGTCGAGGTCGACCCCGTGCGCGAGCGCTTCGGCGACCTCGGCCGCGACTACGAGCAGGAGGTCACCGACGAGCTGACCGCCGCGACCGGTGACGGCGTCGTCGACGCCGCGCGGCTGTCGCCGGAGCAGCTCCTGCCGCTCCTGCGCGATCCCTCGGTGCGGCTCATCCACCAGGCCCCGGTCGCCGGCGAGCGCTTCCGCGGCCGTGCCGACCACCTGCTCCGACACGACGACGAGACCTGGGTCGTCGCCGAGACCAAGCTCGCCCGCAGCGCCCGGCCCCACGCCCTCCTCCAAGTGGCCGCCTACGCCGAGGCGCTCGCCTCCTCCGGGGTGACGGTCGCCCCCTTCGTCCGGCTGATCCTCGGTGACGGGAGCATCGTCGACACCCCGCGCGAGGAACTCGCCGAGCCGCTGGGCGAGCTGCGCGACCGGCTGCTCGAGGTCATCGACACGCACACCGGCGAGTCCGGCCCGGCCCGGTGGGAGGACCCGCGGTGGCGGACCTGCCTCTTCTGCGACGCCTGCCGGGCCGAGCTGGCTGTCCGAGAGGACGTCGGGCTCGTCGGCGGCGTGCGCGCCACGACCCGGGCGCGACTGCTCGAGGCGGGCGTCACGACGATGACCGCCCTCGCCGAGCGCACCGAGCCCATCGAGGGCATCGACGACGACCAGCTCGCCGTCCTGCGCAGCCAGGCGGGGCTGCAGCTCACCGAGCCGACTCCCGAGACACCGCTGCCCTACGAGGTCTTCGCCCCCGAGGTGCTCGCCGAGCTGCCGGCGCCGAGCGACGGCGACGTCTTCTTCGACTTCGAGGGCGACCCGATGTGGCGGGGCTCGACGCCGACCGACACCGGGCTGGAGTACCTCTTCGGGTCGCTCACGGCGAGCGAGGAGTTCGTCGCCTTCTGGGCCCACGACCGGGAGCAGGAGCGGGCCGCCCTCGTCTGCTTCGTCGACTGGCTGCGCCACCGGCTCGAGCGCTGGCCCGACCTGCACGTCTACCACTACTCCGGCTACGAGCGAGCAGCCTTGTCCCGCATGGCCGCTCGCCACGGCGTCTACGAGGCCGAGGTGGCCCAAATCCTCGACGACGGCGTCTTCGTCGACCTCTACGCGGCGGTCAAGTCCGCCGTGCGCGTCGGCAGCCGCTCCTACTCGATCAAGCGGCTCGAGCCGCTCTACATGGGTCACGACCTGCGCGACGCCGACGGCGTCACCGCGGGCGGCGACTCGATCATCGAGTACCAGCGCTACCGCGAGGCGATCGCCGCGGGCGACGAGGCCGAGGCCGCCGCCCGCCTCGAGGACCTGCGCCAGTACAACGAGTACGACTGCCTGTCGACGCTGCGGCTGCGCGATTGGCTGCTCGCGCACGCGGGTTGACCACCGGGGCGGCCTACCCTGATGGACGTGTCCCACCTTCGATCCCTGGCCCCGGCGGGCGCCGCCCAGGCACGACGCCGACAGCTCGCGGCCGCCGGCCTGGCGCTGCTCGTCGTGGTCGCCCTCGTCGTCGGGCTGCGCTCGGCCTACGGCGCGCCCGACCGGGACGACCCCGGCGCCGGGGCAGCCGTCACCACGGCCACCTCCTCCGAGCCGTCCCCCACGTCGTCGAGCCCGACGTCCGCCTCCCCGACCCTGCCGGAGTACCGCTCGACGGGCCGCTACACCCGCATGCAGACCGGGACCCCGGTGCACGGCCGGTCCGGGCGGGTGGTGACCTATCGCGTCGAGGTCGAGCAGGGCGCCGGGGTGACCACGCGCGAGTTCGGCCGGGTCATCGACCAGGCCCTCTCCCACGAGCGGGGGTGGACGGGTGACGGCCGGTGGCGCTTCCAGCGGGTCGCGCGGGCCCAGCCGGAACTGACGATCCGGCTCGCGACCCCCGCGACCGTCGACAAGCAGTGCGAGGCGGCCGGAGCCGCCACCGACGGCTACACCTCTTGCCGCGCAGGGCAGTTCATCGTGCTCAACCTCGACCGCTGGTTCCTCGGGGTGCCGCACGTCGACGACCTCTCGCTCTACCGCACCTATCTCGTCAACCACGAGGTCGGGCACGGGCTCGGCCTGGGCCACGAGCGGTGCCCGGGCAAGCGCTGGCGGGCACCGGTCATGCTCCAGCAGACGCTCGGTCTGCAGGGTTGCACGGCCAACCCCTGGCCGTTCGACGCAGACGGCGACATGATCAGCGGACCCCCCGCTGCCTAGGATCAGCACGTAACCGAGCCGAGCAGGGGTGTGCTGCGGCCGGCGCGCACCCTCGCGTGGACGCTCGCGGCCGGTGGGCTGTCGACCGGCGCCCACCTCGCTGCCGGCGGCGGGCTTCCTTCGACCGGCGGGATCGTGCTCGTCATCGGGGTGCTCCTGTGGAGCGGCCTGCTCCTCACCCGCTGGCGGCTCGGCCGCGTGGCGCTGGCCGCCACGCTCGGCGGGGCCCAGGTGGTCCTGCACACCCTGCTCTCCGCCGGCCACCACGCCCCAACGTGCGCCGTCGGTGGTGGTCACCACGAGATGGTCGTCGGGTGCGCCGGCGGGGCCGAGGTGTCCCACACGAGCCCGGCGATGGTCCTGGCGCACACCGTCGCCGCGCTGCTGCTGGCCCTGCTCCTCGCCCGTGGCGAGGAGGCCGTGTGGTTCCTCGCCGGACTGCTGCGACCGGTCCTGCCGCGGCCTATCCGGCGGGTCGTCGACGCCGCGCCGTCCGAGATCCCGGCCCGCGCGGACCAGCGGCGACGGGCTCCCTTCGTCCTCGGTGGGGTGGGGCGACGCGGTCCGCCGGTGCGGCCCGCTCCCACTCCTGCCTGACCCGTCCCTCGCCGTGAGGGCGCGGGCGGGCTCCGCACACCTCACCGAAGGACATCTCATGAACCGCACCACCCTGCGCTCCGCCGCTGCCCTGACCCTTGCCCTCGCCGCCACCGCCGCGATGGCACTGCCCGCCGCCGCCCACGTGCGCGTCATCCCCGAGGCGACGGCGTCCGGCGGTTACGCGGCGATCACCTTCCGCGTGCCCAACGAGTCGGACACCGCCGCGACGACCAAGCTCGTCGTCACCCTCCCCCAGGACCGGCCGCTCGCGACCGTCTCCGTCCGCCCGGTCCCGGGCTGGACGGCGAAGGTCACGACGGCGAAACTCCCCGAGAAGGTCACCGCCAACGACCTCACGCTGACCGAGGCGCCGCGGACGGTCACGTGGACCGCCGACTCCGAGTCGGCCGGCATCGCGCCGGGCGAGTACGCGGAGTTCGCGATCAGCGCCGGCCCGCTGCCCACCCCCGGCGAGCTCGTCCTCCCGGCGAAGCAGACCTACTCCGACGGCGAGGTCGCCGACTGGTCGGACGTCGTCGAGGAGGACGGCGAGGAGCCGGAGCACCCCGCTCCGAGCTTCGAGGTCACGGCCGCCGAGGAGGGTGGCCACCACGCCACCGCCGCGGACGACGGGAGCGAGGACGAAGGGAGCCAGCCGGCCTCCGCCGACACCCTCGCCCGGGTGCTCGGCGGGCTGGCGCTCGTCGTGGCCCTCGTGGGCACGGGCGTTGCCGTGGCAGGGCGACGCCGGGCCTGACCCGCCCCGGTGCGGCCCGGCGCTCAGGCGCCGGGCCGCACCACCCGGTAGCGCGACGCCACGACGCCGTTGCCGAAGGTGCGGCTGGAGACGTGCTCGAGGTCGATCCGGTCCAACCCCTCGGGCCAGTAGGGGCGACCGCCCCCGACGACGACCGGCAGGACGAAGGGGCGGTACTCGTCGACGAGGTCGGCCGCCGCGGCCGCCGCGGCGAGCTCTGCGCCACCGAGGGCGATCTCCCCTTCGTCGGGCTCGGCTCGCAGGGCCGCGATCTCCTCGGCCAGGCCTCGGGTCGCCAGCCGGGTGTTGGTGCCGGTCACCTCCGTGAGGGTGCGGGAGAAGACGACCTTGGGCACCGCCCGCCACATCTGCGCCCACTCGACGGTGGAGTAGTCGGACTCGGGCTCCTGGTCGGCGGTCTCCCAGTAGGACATCGTCTCGTGCAGCCGGCGGCCGAGCAGATGCACGCCGACCCCGCGCAGCTCGTGGGTGTGGGCGGCGAAGACCTCTTCGTCCGGCTCCGACCAGTCGAAGCCGCCGTCCGGCCCGACGATGTAGCCGTCGAGCGAGATGTTCATCGAGTAGGTGACGAGGCGGGACGTAGGTGCCATGGACCGACGCTACTGGCGAAGGGGGAGCCCGTCACCCCTCGTCGTCGGCGAGCGCCGACAGGTAGCGGTCGGTGATCCGCGACTGCACCAGGCGGCCGACCGGCCCGGAGAGGCGCGCCAAGCGTGACGCCGGACGGGAGATCGCGGCGATCGTGAGGGTCACGTCGCCCGTTTCGCCCAGCTCCACGACGAACGACTCCTCGCCGCTCTCGGGGTGACCGGGCAGGGTGCCGTAGGCGAAGCCGCGACGGGTGGGCTCGTCGACCACGTCCACGACCCGCACTGGCGCGCGAACGCCTAGCCGACCCACGCCCAGGCGCAGTTCGGCGACCGCTCCGGTCTCGACCCGCGCGTGCGATGCCATCACCGCGATCCCGGCGCGACGGTGCATCTGCCAGGACAACAAAGCGTCGGCGGCCCGCTCGAAGCCGTCGCGCCCCGATCCGACCCGACGGCTGCGGCGCAGCTCGTCGAACCCGTCCGGCACCACGCCCGTGCGCGTGCACCCGACGGGGGCGTAGGTGACGGGGGGCTGGTCCATGTCTACGACCTCATCTTCGAACATCATCAGCATCGAGCTCGTCCAGGGTGAGAATGACAAGAGCTGAGGTCCAGCCGAGCGGCGCCGGCCCGCCTGGGTCGCCCTTCCAGTCGACCTTCTCGGGCAGAGAACCCCATTCCGTGCGATGCCTGTCCAGCCATGCGAGCCAGTGAAGCGCCGTCGACCTGTCGCCGGACGCCGCGGCGCTGTATGCGACAAGCGCGACTTCCGGTGTCCACGATGTCCCGTCCTTCTTCCACTCCGCACCCGGCGCGAGGCCTCCGGCCGGGCGAACGGCGTCCCGTTGGTACTTCGCCCAGGCATCGGCGACTCCCGGAAGAGGTTGGGGGTCGAAGGGAGGCATGAGCATGGCGCTCGACGCGTCGACACCTCCTTGGGTGGGCGATCGTTGGAAGCCCGGCCCAAAGATCTCGTTGACCTCAGCGCGCACTCCCTCTGCTGCCTGTTGAACAGTCTCGGCTCGCTGGGACTGGCCGAGCCTCCGGTAGTCGCTCGCGGCGAAGCGCAGGCCAGCGGCAACGGGTGCACTGGCGCCCAGGAGATATCGGTGGCTGGTCTGCTCCCAGTAGTCCTGCCCAGGTGACGGGAGGTGGCTTCCTCCGCCCGTAGACCTCAACAGCTGGTCGGTGCATCGGTCGCGGAGCCGGTCGATCTTCGACGTTGACCTGGCGTCCTGACTCGTCTCGTGGATCGCCCACAGCACCCAGCCGCACCCGTCAACTTGCGCCCGGCGGGGATCGAGGTAGACGCGTTCACCAGACAAGAGATACCGGGCGTCGAACCCATACATCGGGTCCAGGTAGAGAGTGCTGACACCCTCGAGCACACCTGTGGCCTCGAGCTCGTGCCCGGTGCGATGCAGTGCCACGGCCAGGAAGGCTCCGTCACGCGGCCAGAAGTAGCCCCACTTCTCGGATGGCCCTGCAGCCGGCAGCGCTCCGACCTTCAAGCCGTTGGTGGTCAGCAGGTGGAGGTCCCAGAGGGCGACTCGGCTCATCTCCTCGTACGGCCCGCCACTGCCAGGAATCGTCCCGTCCGCCAACCACACCGCGGCCTCGGGCGCGGGAGTGTCGCCCGCCGGAACATGGAAGCCCTTCCCAGCCACGGGGGTCGAGGCTCTGGGGTCAATTGATTCGCCCGGCGCGGCGATAGCGGCACCAACAGCAACCACCGCGGCGAGGGCAGCGACCACGACCACCCTCCGCGACACCGGCGGGCGCCGAGCCCAGAGAGAGGTCGCGGCTATGCCAATAAAAGCCCCACAGGCCAAACCCATCCATGCGTGCACCAGATCCGGTGTCGAGCCGACTCTGGCCAGTGAGGGGACCACATACTGCAACACCTCGACGACAAGGGGAGTCCCGGCGGCCCAGAACAGCATGCGCGGCCGGCGGCCCACTAGCAGACCTGCCAGAAGCATCAGCACGATCCCCCCGAGTCGAGGGTCCGGCTGGAGCCACTGCCACGGCCACAACACGTGCTCAACCGGCAGGTCCCAGGTACGCGGGAGCCCCGACACCAGGCCGCGGCTCGGCGGAACAAGTTCCCGCACCACGATCGCTCCCAGCGGCCACGTGACCAGCCACGCCGTTGGGACACCCCGCCCTCGACCCCACATGACCGCCGCAGCGGCGACCCAGACCAGTGACCAGACGACCAGAGGCACGTCATAGCGGAAGAGCAGGTCGAGGCCAGTCACCGTCGCATCCTATGAGCGCTTCTCGCCATGCTTGGGGACGCCTTGCCGACGACGGTGGATTCCAGGAGCCGGACCAGTTCTCGCCCTCACGTCAACGTCCAGAATCAGGCGACAGGCTCGAGGGCGTGGCAGGTCGCACTTCCTGGGCACAGGAACCGATCGGGCGGGCGTCGACCTACTCAATGTCGAGGCGGGACCAACTCCCCTGCCGATGATGAGGGCGGCACTGTCGCGATGCGCCCCAGAACGGCGAAGGCCCCCGGCGCGACGCCGGGGGCCTTCGGTGGTGGAGCTGAGGGGATTCGAACCCCTGACCTTCTCATTGCGAAGGCGTGCTGCCACGGCCGATCCCCGGTGTTACCGCAAGGACGGGTGTGCATACGTGCCACCCAGACCCTGGAATGTCGCGCCGGGGGGCATCAGGGGGGCACGGAGAGCCGGCGACCCGATAGCGGAGCAGAGCCGGTCGGAGCGGGTGCGGGTCAAGCGGCCGGGAGTTGTGATCAGGTGTGGATCGCAGGCGCGGAGCGCGTCCCGGATGCCGTGCGCGGTGGCCGCTTGAGCCGTGGCCGTGGAGGCCGGATGGTGTAGCGCCGGGTCGGCGGTTCGCAGAGTGAGGGCACTCGGTGAGGTGATCATCGGGTGCCCGCTCTTGTGCTCGGTCGGCGACGAAGGGCGCGCAGGTGGGGGTGCGCGGAGGGCGAGGAACGAGCCCGGAGCGCGGGGGTCCCCACCGGAGCGGCCGTAGGCGACGGCCGCGGGCCGAAGGCCCGCCTTGAGTCAGTAGAGAAAGTCCTCACAGGCAGCAGACCGCCTGCGCGTCACTTGCCTACTTCCGGGCATTGTTCGTTGCCGTCCGGCTGGACGGGGTCGACAGCGCCGAGGACCCGAGTGAAGTCTTCCGGGCGTTCTAGTTGAGATCGCGCTTGGCCGGCGTTCATGGCGTCCGGGTGCTCCGCAATCTCGGCAGCGAGGTCGAGCCGCTCAGGGTTACTGACGAGGACGGACCACTGGACCTGGACCGAGCGGTCCTTCGCCATCGCCGTCAGTGTCTCGGCGGGCAGACGACGAGAGGCAGCCGCAGCCGACCTGACGCGGGCACTCTTGTCGTGTGCGAGGGTCTCGAGGACGTCTAACGGCAATGCCTCATTGAGGGCAAGACTGGCTCTAACCGCGGGGTGAGGATCGCTCGCTAGCCTTCGCAGCACCTCATCATCGGTGGTCACCTCTGAGAGCCGTTCTCTCACCGAATGGGCTGGATCCCGGAGGATCTGATCGATCTGCGCGCGACTCAAGTCGTCGCGTTGGGCTGCGAGCCCGCGCACATCGGGATCAGAGCACGACATGGCAATGCGACACGCCTCTGAACTCGGGTTCTCAGCTACGGCATATCGGACTTGCCACCGGCCATCTTCGACGAGCTGGGCTAGAACTTCCGGCGGTGTCGATGGGTTCTCCGCAACTGCTGCGCGAACTTTCGGAGATTTGTCGATCGACGCGGCGACCAACACGTTCACGCTTGCGCTCGGGTCCCCTGCAGCTCGGGCGCGGTCATTGGTTGACGGCATCGCTTCCACCCTTCGTGACGTCCTGAGGTGCTCCGGAGGCGGCGTTCCGCGGCGCAAGATCCTTCGACTCAGCGGGAACTCGCGAGTGGTGAGGACACCCCGCAACTACGACACCGAGGGCGGCAATCGCCCACCACACGAACCAGTAGGGAGCGCCATCAATCAATCCGGCGATAGCACTTCCCACCCAAGCCAACATCGCCACATTGAGGACCACTGAGAGAACCCGACGCCAGCACAAGTCACCGTGGGGGTGCTGGAACCACGAACTGAGCATGTTCACGGCACCTCCCTGGTACGGGCGCTGGCTCAAGCGCCGGACCCCAGTCGCCAGCATAGGGACGGCGGCACGGATCAACTGAGTAGCCCATATAGCCAGTGAAAAGTCAGGGTTTCGTCAAGGAACGCGGCGAAAGTGCGCGGGCAGTATTTGGGAGGGCGTACCTATGCTGACCCTTCCCGCGTGAGCCAACGTCGCAGACCCGGCAACGCGTCCTTCGCGTTGCTGTCCGCGTAGCCCCCTCCCCATGGGTCCGCCGGCCTGCCCTGTGGCCAGGCAAGCACGTCGGTAGGGTCCGCGTGGCCGTCTACCCGGGACTCAGTCCTGGATGTGCTTTAGTGGCGAGCATGCCGCCGTACGTGCGCTGGTCAATTGCCAGCATCGTCTGTCTCATCGCCGGCCAATTGATCGGTCTCTGGTTCGAAGGTGACGTGGCCGATTGGTTGGCGTTCATATTCGGGGCCGGACTCATCGTGACTCTGGTCGTGGCGTTCTTCACTTGGTTTAGCTGGACTCAGCGGGAAGAGTGATGGGTTCCCCTTTCGAACCGCCCGAGCCCACGGCAGCCGAACGACGTCGCAGTCGCCACCTCTCCGCGACCCTGGCGCTGCTGATCTTCCTGTTCTTCGTCCTAAGCGGATTCACCTACGAGACATCATGGTTTCGGCCCGTGATGACTGTCGTTCTTCTCGCCATAGGTGTGGTGCTGGTCGCTGGCTCCATCCACCGGGCGAAGGTGGCGCGTTCCCTTGAGGAGCGAGAGAAGGGCTGAGGCCTCTCAGTCGGCTTCGTTCGCCTCGTGCCACCACTGCCACAAGGCTTCAACGCTGAAGAGCTCCCCGGTCTTAGTTTCGTAAGCCCAGAAGTCGCCCTTCACCTCTTCGCCAAGGGCAGCCATGCGCTCCATGTCACGATGCGACAGGCTTGCAGAGTTGACAGTCAGCATCAGCGCATCACCGGAGCGTGATTCCTCTACATCCCAACCGTCCCCCAGCTGTTGCAGGAGTCGCTCGAATACGCCCTCGCTGCGTGGGCGAACCGTTGTGTCCAACCGTTCGAGGAAGTGGTCAATAGGCGGCGCGTGGTCCTCTGAGCGCGGCGAGATGATCAGTTGGAGTTCCGAGGCAGAGACTGCCGTCGTGGGAAGGTCAGGGTTCTCATCGACAAGGTCCTGCACATCCGCCCACCACGCCCGTAGATCCTGAGGGCTGAACCGATCCATGGCCCTGGTCTCGTAGACCCAGAAATTGTGATCGGCCTGCTCGATGACCTCCGCCATGCTCGCCACATCATTGGGCGACAGTTCCCGCGCCGAGGAAACCGAGGCTATCGCGGCATCCCCGTTTCGTGTCTCATCTACGTCCCATGGGGGTGACACATCCTGAAGCAACTGCCAGAACCGTCCCTTCGGTCGAAGAGTGACTGACGAGTCCAGCCGCTCAAGGGCCTCCCGAAATGTGGGTGCCTGTCCGGCATGACGCGGCAAGAAAATGACCATCATGTCCATGTCGAGGATGGTGAACCGCGGAACGTGAGAGGAACTGAATGCCGCGCTCTCGACGTGCTCCCCCTTGACCCAGCGAGCCTCGTTGGACAGGTCCCCAACAAACTGGCCCGCCCACTCCCGCGCCGAGTTGCCGAACTCGTTCACCGAGCCGAAGACCCCGCTCCGCTCCGACCGGCGAACCCATGGAGCCCCTGCATGTCGATATAGGCCGTCCACTGCGAACAGTTTGTGCCAGGTGACTGGGGCGATGTCCGTCCATGCGCGCAACTGATCGTCCCCGCGGCCCAGAGCCCGGGCTCCTTCTTGCCAATGCTCGCGGCTCACCGCGGTCAACGAAAGTGCCGACTGGTCGTCCTCGTCGACGACCTCAGCCAGCACATACCAGTCACCTGCTGCAAAGCATGCCCACGCGTCCGCGGTGTACTCCTGCGCTCTAAGCCGCAGGTCGTAGTCGTCGAGGTCTTCTAACGCCCATGCGCGCATGACATCAGCAATCGGTGGCCGACTCAGAGGGCTGCCGAGGACCGGAAAAAGAAGATCAGCACAGGAAGTCTCGTGAGCCACTCTTGCACCCTTCACGGTAGCTGCCGGTTCGAAACACTCGTCCTGGAGAGCGACGATGCGCGCCCAACCTCAAGACAGTTCCGGCGGTTCCCTGAGCCTAAACCAGCGATCAAGCCGATTCCGCTTCTGGCTCGCCCGGCGGCTCGCCTACCCCGCTCGCCCCACCCCGACGGCTGTCATCCAAGAGTCAGGTCATCCACAGGGATCTTGGGTGAAAGATGCGCGGGGCCTTCGGGTGCGGCAAGGTAGTGGGTGCGGATCAACACACACATTGAACGGGATAAGTCCCTGGGGGTCGGCTCCCCACCTCGGGCCCAGTGCGCTCGCATCACCGATGGCCGTTACAACCACTTGACTGGATCCGCGCCCTGCACCCCCTCTATGCGGCGGTGCGACCGGCGTTGAGCGGCCTTGCGACGTCCGACCTCCCTACTTCTTTGCCGCGCTCCCCCACAGACTGGGTGTGCCGCGTGAACCCCAAGGCCAGCACCACCGTTCACGCGGCACACCCTTCTGATCAGGAGGGACCGTGCACACCACAGACACATCACGATCCCCCGCTGTGGGCCCAGACCGGTTCCCCGGGTTCGGGGAAGACACCCCACTCGACCTACCGGCCCTGGCCCGCCCCGCGAACGCGCAGCTGATCGCCTCCCGCATGCGCGACGGCACCATGGATGCCTTCTTCGACGCGCTGGCCGCCACCGGCAACTGCGCCCACCCCATCCGACTGGTCGGGTCCTCGGCCACCGTCGACACCACCACCGGTCAGGTCATCTCCACCTTCGACTCCCGCGAGCTGCCGTTCGGGACCCTGCACCGCCCATGCGGCAACCGCCGCGCCTCGGTGTGCCCGTCCTGCTCACGCCTCTACGCCCGCGACACCTACGCGTTGATCCATGCCGGCGTCAACGGCGGCAAGACCGTGCCCGAGCAGGTGCGCGACAACCCGCTGCTGTTCGTCACCCTCACCGCCCCCTCCTTCGGGCACGTCCACGGCCACCGCACCGGCCGCCCCTGCCGGCCCCGACGACCAGAATCGCGCACCCGCTGCCCCCACGGCCGCCCCACCTGGTGCAACCGCATCCACGACGCAGACGACGAGATCAACGGGTCCCCGTTGTGCTTCGAGTGCCACGACACGGCCTCTGCGGTGATGTGGCAATGGCACGCACCTGAGCTGTGGCGACGCTTCACCATCGCCCTCCGGCGCGGCATCGCCCACCGCCTGGGCGTCTCCGACTCACGCTTGAGCCGACACGCGTCGATCCAGTACGCCAAGGTCGCCGAGTACCAAACCCGCGGACTGGTGCACTTCCACGCCCTGATCCGCCTTGATGGCCCCGCCAGCGGTGGCACCGGCTCACCCGCGCCCGTCTCCTTGGATGGCGCCGATCTCGCTGCGCTCGTCCGCAAGGTCGTCCCGAGCGTGACCGTCCTGGCCGACCCCGTCGACCACGAAGACACCCCACGCGTGCTGACCTTCGGCGCCCAAGTCGATGCCCGCACCGTCCGCGGAGGGTCACGTACCGACGACCCGAGCGGCCCACTGACCCCCGACCAGGTCGCCGGGTACCTGGCGAAGTACTCCACCAAGGACTCCTCCAGCCTGCACGGCCACGGCCAAGGACGCCCCCACCTCCTCGCCCTCAAACGGGAATGCCGCGAGATGGCGCAGCGAGCCGCGACCTTCCACGACGTCGACCACGACTACCAACGAATGGGCAAGTGGGTGCGCTGCCTGGGCTTTCGCGGCCACTTCGGCACCAAGTCCCGCCGCTACTCCATCACCCTCGGCGCCCTTCGCCGCGCGAGGTCACGCTGGCAAGAACTCGCCGCGGAGTCCCGCCGCACCGGTACCCCGATCGACACCCGCGACCTCGAAGCACGCCTGCTCGCCGAGGACGCAGACGAAACCACCCAGGTCGTCGGGTCCTGGACCTACATCGGCACCGGCTGGCGCGACCACACCGAAGAAGCCATGGCCCTGGCCGTCGCCGCCCGCACCCGCGAATACGTCCTGTGGAAAGCCCAGCAGCGCACCACCCGAAATGGAGTACAGAAAGGGGAATGATCATGAGCGAGAACAGACCGACACCTCTGGAGGGGCCATCGCTGCCTCGGTTGTTGACCACCAACGAGGTGGCGCGGGCCGTCCAGGTCTCACCTTCGACGTTGTGCCGCTGGCGTCAATCCGGTGAGGGACCTCGGGTGACGTGGCTGTCCCCCTTCATCCCGCGTTACCGGCAGGAGGACGTGGATGCCTGGTTGAAGAGCGCGGCAGCATGAGCGTCCAGAGGACGCCGAACGGTCGGTTCCGGGCGAAGTTGAAGAGCGGGCGGGTCGATGTCGCCAGCCGTGTCTTCGACACCCAACGCGAAGCGAAGGCCTGGCTTGCTCGAGAGCGGGCAGCCCTGGCCGGCGGTGTCGATCCCCGCGCAGGGCGTCAGCGAGTCCGCCTCCTCGTGGTGGAGTGGCTCGAAGTTCGCCGGACCACCGTTGCTGCGAAGACCTATCGAGCGGACCAGGACCTGCTGCGGCTGATGCCGACGAGCATGCTGGCGCTGCACGTGTCGGCGGTCTCCGGGCGGGAGGTTGCGCGTTCCTTCGAGGCACTGCTTGCTGCGGGTCTCGCGGAGAGCTCCGTTCGGCGGTATCGGGCAAGTCTGTCGTCGTTCTTCGCTTGGTGTGTGCGGGAGAAGCTCGTCCTGGCCAACCCGGTCATCGGCGTCACCGTGCCCAAGCAGTCCGGCGAGGTCGAGGAGATGGACCCGTTCAGTGAGGAGGCACTCGAGGAGGTCCATGCAGAGTGGAGCACGGTCTCCCCACATCTGGCGGACCTGCTGCTCTTACTGGCGTGGACGGGACTGCGCTGGGCCGAAGCGAGGGCAATGCGGGTCGAGGACGTCATGCGGGTTCCCACGCCCGGCCTCCTCGTCCGCCGTTCCCAGCCCGAGGGCCAGCCGGTGAAAGCGACGAAGGGCCGGCGATCACGACGGGTGCCGCTGGCCAACCGCGTGCTACCGATCGTGCTGCGGCTGACGGAGGGCAAGGCACAAGGAGACCTGCTCTTCACCACCGAGCGCGGGTCGCAGCTGCACCGCTCAGCAGTGCTGCGCACCTTGAACTGGTCCACGACCGGTCGAGGTCGCCGGGTGCACGACCTGCGGCACACGGCTGCGTGCCTCTGGCTCAGTCGCGGGGTCGATCCCGGGACGGTGCAAGCGTGGATGGGGCACGAGTCCATCGCGACGACGAACCGGTACCTGCACTTCCTCGGCACGGGTGCTGACCGGGCGGGGCTAGAGCGGCTCAATTCCACGCCGGGGGGCACCCGGGGGGCAGATCAGGAGGCGAGGTCGGAATGACAAAGAGAAACCCCGGCCACAGAACCAGCGATTTCGCTGCTGTGCCGGGGATCTCCGGTGGTGGAGCTGAGGGGAATCGAACCCCTGACCTTCTCATTGCGAACGAGACGCGCTACCAACTGCGCCACAGCCCCGAGAACGACGGCAACCATAACACCGGCGTGGCCGGGACTCGCAATCCGGGCGACTAGAGTCGGCAGACCACGGACCTGTGAGGAGCCGCATGAGCGACGAGCGCCGCCCGAAGGGAGTGCGGCTGCCCCGCATCCCCCGCCGCCTGCCTCAGCTGCCTGCGGCCCCAGCGCCTGAGCGCCAGATCGTCATCCAGACCACGCCCCCGACGTCGTCGGCCCCAGCGACGGTCCCTCCGACCTTCCGGGCGGCCTCGGAGTGGGTGTGGCGCAGCCTGGTCATCGGCGTCGGGATCCTCGCGCTGCTCTGGATCATCTCGAAGCTGTCCGAGGTCGTCTTCCCGGTGATCATCGCGCTGCTTCTCGCGGCCCTGCTCGAGCCGCTCTACCAGCGGCTGCGCGTGGTCCTGCCCCGCGGGCTGGCCGCTGGCGCCACGGTGCTCGGCACCCTCGCCGTCCTCGTCGCGCTCTTCAGCTTCGTCGGCAACCAGTTCGCCGACCAGCTCGACGACATCGTCGGCCAGGTGACCCAGGGCATCGAGGAGTCGCGCGAGTGGATCGTCTCCACCTTCGGTCTCACCGAGGGCCAGATCACGAGGTGGCTCACCGAGCAGTGGGCCAAGGTCGCGCAGGGCGAGGACCTCTCGGCCCGCGCGACCCAGGCCGGCCTGACCGTCGGCCACCTGCTCACCAGCTTCTTCCTGGCGATGTTCTCGCTCTTCTTCTTCCTCTACGACGGGCCCGGCATCTGGGCGTGGATCGTGCGCCTCTTCCCGCGCGGCGCCCGCGCCAAGGTCCTCTCCTCCGGCGCCATCGCGTGGAACCAGCTCAAGGCCTTCACTCGCGCGACGATCCTCGTCGCCGGGGTCGACGCGCTCGGCATCGGCCTGGGTGCCTTCGTCCTCGGCGTCCCCTTCGCCTCCGGCATCGCGCTGCTCGTCTTCGTCGGGTCCTTCGTCCCGATCGTCGGAGCGCTCGTCTCCGGCTTCATCGCGGTCGCGCTGGCCTTCGTCGCCAAGGGACCGGTCACCGCCCTGATCATGCTCGGTGTCGTCATCTCGGTGCAGCAGCTCGAGTCGCACGTGCTGCAGCCGCTGCTCCTCGGCCGGGCCGTGCGGGTTCACCCGCTCGCGGTGATCCTCGGCATCGCCACGGGCATCATCGTCGGCGGCGTCATCGGGGCCCTCGTCGCGGTCCCGACGGTCGCCGTGCTCAACGCCGTGGGCCACAACCTCCTCGACCCCGAGCCCGAAGACGTCGACGACCCCGCAGACCTCGTCGAGTCACGGGAGCAGGACGCGGAGATCCGTGAGGACGTCGCCGAGGATGACGAGCGCAGCCGCCTCGAGTCCTGATGGACGAAGGGGGCTCAGCCCCAGCCCGCGATGGCCGGCAGCTCGTCGTCCTCGACGTCGATGATCTGCGGCACGTCGTCGGCGGTCGCGGGTGCAACCGGAGCGGCGGTCGGCGCGGGAGCCGGCTCGGGCCGGTGGGCCGCGGCCTTCATCGTGTAGACGGGGCGCGGCACGGGGGTGGGCTGCCAGGTGCCCGGCTCCGGCTCGGCCTCGGCGACCGGGGTCGCGACCTCGGTCTCGGGCTCGGCGGCCGGGGCGGCGGCAGCGACGTCGTAGATGCGCTCGGGCGCGCGGGGCGCGGCGGCCGGAGCAGCGCTGGCCCGGGGCGCGCTCGGCGCGTTCGGGCGTGCGGCGGCCCGCTCGCGACGAGCCGCGGCACGCTCGGCGGCACGGGCCCGACGCTCGACCTGCACGGCCTGACGCAGCCAGCCGAAGGCCGCGACGGTCCCGACGAGCCAGGCGAGCCCGACCCACCAGGGCAGCGGGCCGAAGGCCGCGACGAGGACGACGACGGGCAGCAGCACGACCATCGAGAGCAGCACCAGACCGCGCACCCGACGGGGAGCACCGACGGCCGGCTCGGCGAGGCGGCCGCGCTGGGGCGCCTCGGCGCGCTGCGGAGCCTCGGCGTGCTTGACGGTCACCTCGGGTCGCGCGGCACGCACCGGAGCGACGGAGTAGGAGCGCGGCGTCGGCTCGGCCGACTCACGACGCAGTCGGTGGTCGTCGAGGACCCGCATGGCAGCGGAAAACCGGTCGACGGACCGCACGGTGGACAGGTGGTCGCGGCGCTTGATCCAGTACTGGAGGAGATAGACAGCCCAGATCGCCACGACGAGGACGAAGATGAGGCTGCTCGGCTGCACGAGGACAACGCTATGAGGACGAGCACCGCGCGTGGCGCAGGTTACTCGGTGTGTCGCGCACGTGACGGATGTTGTGGGTGTGACAAGCGTGCCGTGAGCCCTCCGGGACCGAGCTCCTCGCGCACGACGGCGAAGCTGCGGTGGTCGCGCCAGTCGCCGTCGATGTGGAGATAGGCACGCCGCAGCCCCTCCTCGCGCAACCCGAGCTTCGCCGCGACGGCCAGGCTCGCGGGGTTGTCCGGGCGGATCTCCAGCTGCACCCGGTGCAGGTTGCGGCCGCGCGGGTCCATGAGGTGGTCGGCGATCGTGGCGACCGCCGTCGGAGCGATTCCCCGGCCGGCGACCTCCTGCCCGACCCAGTAGCCGATGCTCGCCGAACGCAGCGCGCCTTCGACGATGCTGCTGGCCGCGACCATCCCGACGAGTCGCCCGGCGACGACGACCACCAGGCTCAGCCCGCCGCCGGAGCGGGCCTCGCGCCGCAGCGCCCGCACATAGCCACCGAAGTCGGCCGCGATGTCGCGTCGCGCCGGCCCGCCGGGCGGCACCGTGGGGTCCCACGGACGCAGCCAGTCGGCATTGCGCTCCCGCAGCGCGATGAACTCGGCGCGGTCCCCCCTTCGCACGGGACGAAGGGAGATCTCCTCGCCCGCAGGAGTGGTCCCGGTGAGGACGACCTCGCGCGAGCGCCTCACTGCGGCAACGTGACCCGGCCCTCGAGCCGGGTCCCGTCCGCCACCGTCGTCGGCTCGCTCGCGACGACCTCGACATCTCCCACGGCCACGACGTCGGCACCGAAGGTCACATCGCCCTCGACGGCGAAGCTCGTGCACTCGCGCAGCGAAGGAGCCCCGGCGGGGAAGCGGGCGTCGAAGTCGGCGAGGAACTTGTAGCTGCCGTCGAGGCTGACCCGCGGGTCCTTGCGCTCGATCCGCGAGACGACCCGCGAGGCCTCGTCGAGCTCGAAGACGTCGCTGCGCACGAGGAGCAGCTCGTTGGTCGTCTTGACCGGACGGAAGCGCGAGCGCGGCACGCGCAGCGCGACGCTGCCCTCGAAGGCCTCGACGGCCGTGCCCATCGCCGACTCGATCTGGATGATCGGGGTGGAGTCGGCGCGCGTGGGGTCGACGGTCTTGCGGTTGATGATGATCGGCAGGCCGAGGACGCCGTCGCGCTCCCGCAGCAGGGCGTCGAGCTCGTCGAGGCCGACCCACAGGTTGTTGGTGTTGAACCAGCCGTGGCGCGAGGTGTCCTGGAAGAGATCCTCCTCGCCGTCGACGACCATGGCCGACTCGCGCAGGACGATCCGTCCGTCGCTGCGGCGCACGGCGACGTGACCACCCTTGCGGTCGTTGGCCGTTCGCTCAGCGACCTCGGCCGCGAAGGGGATGCCCTCGGCGAGCAGCCAGGCCGCGATGTCGGGGTCGCAGGTCGCGCCGAGGTTGTCGGAGTTGGAGATGAAGGCGTAGCGGATGCCGGCGGCGCGCATCTGGTCGAGCAGGCCGGAGGCGGCGAGCGAGACGTAGACGTCGCCGTGGCCGGGCGGGCACCACTCGAGGGTGGGGTCGTCGGGCCAGGTCACCGGCGCAAGGGTCGCGGCGTCGAGCTTGGGCTCCATGCTCTGCACGAAGTCGAGCGGCAGGTCCTGGCGCGCCAGCTGCGGGTAGCGCTCGAGGATCTCGAGCGACTCCTCGCGGGTGCGGAAGGAGTTCATCAGCACGAGGGGCGGACGGGTGCCGTAGCGCTCCTCGAGGGCGATGAGCTGGCGGGCGATGATGTCGAGGAAGGTCAGCCCGTCACGCGCGACGACGGCCGACTTGGGCCCGGACATGCCCATGCTCGTGCCGAGACCGCCATTGAGCTTGATGACCGCGACCTTGGCCATCGCGGCCCGGCGCTCGTCGTCGCTCACCTCGATGGCGGCGAGCTCGGGCGGGTCGACGAGAGGCTCGATGCTCTCCTCGGGGATCGTGCCCTGGGCGCCGTCGGCGAGCTGCTGCCAGTAGTCCTCGAAGACCGCCACAGCCCGCGGGTCCACCCCGCGCGCGGTCATCCTGGCGACGGCCTCGTCTCGCCCTGCTGCTCCCATGACGGTCACCCTACGATGCGCTCATGGCACCCGCCCGGAGGACGAAGGGAGAGATCCGTCGCCTCCTGCGGGCCCGGCGGCGGGAGCTGGCGGCCGCTCGTGACCTCACGGCGGACGGGGCGGCGCTGGCCGAGCACCTCCTCGCCGACCCGCCCGCGGGCTGGCCCGGGGCGGTCCCGGGCGCCGCCCCGACGACAGTCCTGTCCTACGAGTCGCTGCCCCACGAGCCGCCGACCGCGGCGGTCAACACCGCCCTGCAGGCGGCCGGCCACCGCGTGCTCGTGCCGATCACCCTGCCCGACATGCGGCTGGAGTGGTGCGACCTCGCCGACCCCGACCGCACCCCGCTGGGCATCGACTCCCCCACGCGCGCCGACCTCGTCCTCACCCCGGCGCTGGCCGTCGACGCGGCCGGCACGCGGCTCGGGCAGGGCGGCGGCTGCTACGACCGGGTGCTGCCGATGCTCGCGGAGGGCACCCCCTTCGTCGTCCTGCTCCACCCCGGTGAGGTCACCGACGAGCCCCTGCCCGCCGACCCCCACGACGTGCCGGTGGCGCTCGTGCTCACTGCCGACGGGTGGAGCCGGGCACGAGCGTGAGGGTCTCCTCGGTCGACTCCTCGACGGCGCGGCGGGTGCTCGGCCAGGGATAGGTCTCGCCCGCGAGCCAGGCCTGCGTCTGGTCGTCGTAGTGGTCGCTGAAGGGGTGCCCCGAGGCCCCGGTCTGGTTGACCCACCGGGAGGCGTCGAGGTCGCCGAGGTCGACGACCATGCGCATCGACGGCGCATTGGTCACGCCGAATCCCTCGGGCGCGGTCCAGGCCATCGCGTTGACCGTCGAGGTGCCGCCGGCGACCGGGTGCGACCCGCCGTTGACGAGGCGGCGCACCGGCCCGGGCACGTCGTCGCCGCCGAGCACCTGGTGGCGGAAGGTCACCCGGTGCAGCTGGTCCCACCGCCACGTCGTCGGGTCCTTGCCGAGCTCGCGGGTCAGCTCGAGTCGGGCGTCGACGAGGGCGCGCCGCAGGATCTCGTCGCGGCCCTCGAGCACGCCGGGCGTCGTCCGGTCGTCCCACCAGCCGCTGCGCGGCTTGTCGAGCAGCTGCTCGATCGCGGTCCAGTAGGCCGACTCCCCGCTCGCCGGCAGCTCGGCGGGCAGGTCGTCGTCGAAGGTCAGCCGCACGAGCTGCTGCCACACGGCGTTGAAGTACATCGCGGCGGCGGCGTGCGAGCCTTCACCGGCCGGCTGGCTGTCGTCCCAGTCGCGCAGCAGGTCCCGTGCGTCCTCGGTGAAGTCGTCGTCGAGGTCGATCTCGAGCAGTCGGTCGACGAGCACCGGCGCCAGCCCGTGGTGGGTGTCGAGCTGCACCCGCGCCATCTTGTCGGGGCTCACCCGCTCCTCGCTGAGCAGCAGGTCGTGGATGCGTTGCGACCGGTAGCCGTGGTCCCACTCCGTCGTGAGGAAGGGGGTGGTGCTCGCCGTGACCTGCTGGTTGGCCGTGACGACCAGGCCCTCCTGCGGGTCGAGCGTCCACGGCAGGTCCTCGAAGGGCACGTAGCCCGTCCAGTCGTAGGTCTCGTCCCAGCCCGGCGCCGGCAACCAGCCCGGCGGGTGGTCACCGACCCCCTGCCGGATCGGCACCCGGCCGGGCGCCTGGTAGCCGATGTGGCCGGCGGTGTCGGCGTAGACGAGGTTCTGGCTGGGCACGGCGAAGTCCTGTGCCGCAGCGCGGAACTCGTCGAAGTTGCTCGCGGTGTTGAGGCCGAAGATCGCGTCGGCGGTGCGCCCCGGCTCGAGCGCGGTCCAGGCGAGCGAGACGGCGTAGCTCTGCGTGCTCCGGCCCTCGACCTCGACCTCCTCCCCCGCCTCGGCGACCGTGGGGACGACGTCGGAGAGGATCGGACCGTGGCCGGTCGAGCGCACGGTGATCCGCTGCGTCTTGCCACCAGCGACCCGGATCCGCTCGACGCGGGTCTCGAGCGGCACGAGACGCCCCTTGCGCAGGTAGCGGTCGTCGGTGATCTGCTCGAGGTAGAAGTCGGTGACGTCCGGCCCGAGGTTGGTCAGGCCCCAGGCGATGTCGCGGTTGTGCCCGATGACCACGCCCGGCACCCCGGCGAAGGTGTAGCCCGACACGTCGAAGGGGCAGGCGTCGCTGACCTCGCGGCAGTGCAGCCCCATCTGGTACCAGATGCCCGGCTGCGTCACCCCGAGGTGCGGGTCATTGGCGAGCAACGGCTTGCCCGTGGTCGAGCGCTCCGCGCTCACCGCCCAGGCATTGGACCCGACACCCTCGCCGTGGCCGAGGAGCGGTGGGACGGCGTCGATCGCGGCGACCGTCTCGGTCATCGCGGTGCGGGCCTGCGAGGCACGAAGGGGGACGCCCTCCCCCTTCGTCGTGAAGGCGGGACGCTCCTGCGTCGACGGCCGCCAGTCGCTGCCGGACAGGATCGGGGCGTGCTCACGGGTCGGGTAGGCCGGGTAGAGGTCCTCGATCATCGCGTCGCTGACCCGGCCCTGGAGCAGCGCGCGGGTCAGCTCGCCGTCGTAGTTGCCGCGCAGGTCCCAGGCCATCGCCTTGAGCCAGGCGAGCGAGTCGACCGAGGTCCAGTGCTCGACCTGGTACTCCGGGAGGGTGAGGTCGAGGACGGTGTACTCCAGGGCCATCGACGCCGTGGAACCGTGCTCGTCGATCCACGCGTTGACCCCGTCGGTGTAGGCCGAGAGGGCCTGCCGGGTCCGCGGGTCGAGCGTCGGCAGCTCCGCCTCGGCGACGCGCCGCCAGCCCATCGTGCGCACCACCTTGTCGGTCTCGACACCGGGTTCGCCGACGAGCTCGGCGAGGCGACCGGCGGTGATGTGCCGCCGCAGGTCCATCTCGAAGAACCGGTCCTGCGCCTGCACATAGCCCTGCGCCCGCACGAGGTCGCCGGTCGTGTCGGCGTAGACGTGGGGCACGCCCTGCGCGTCGCGCAGCACCTCGACCTTGCCGTCGAGCCCGGCCAGCTCGATCGTCCCGCTCGTCTGCGGCAGGGGTCGGCGGCCCTGACCGATGACGACGCCGGCGAGGACCACCGCGGTGACGAGCACGAGCGCCAGCACGACGACGAGCGTGCGGCGGACCTTACGCACGAGGCTCACCCTGAGAGACTATGCGCAGACGACGGGCGGAGGAGGTCTTCAGGTGACGATGGGCGATCCTGCGGCCGCGGGCTTCGACCTGTCGCAGCTCTCGCTCGTCCTGCTCGCCGGGTCGCTCGTGCTCGTCGTCGCCGTCGCCGCCGTGCGGCTGGCCACCCACTCGGGCCTGCCGACGCTCCTGCTCTACCTGGCCATCGGCCTGGCGCTGGGGCGGGAGGGGCTGGGCATCCCCTTCGACTCCGAGCAGATGGCGCAGGTACTCGGCTACTGCGCGCTCGTGCTCATCCTCGTCGAGGGCGGCCTCACGACGAAGTGGTCCTCGATCCGCGCGTCGGTCGCCCCCGCGCTCGCCCTCTCGACCGTCGGCGTGCTCGTGTCCGTCGCCGTGGTCGCCGTCGCGCTGCACCAGATCCTGCACACCGACTGGCGGATCAGCCTGCTCATCGGCGCGATCCTCGCCTCCACCGACGCGGCCGCGGTCTTCTCCGTGCTGCGGGTGGTGCCGCTGCCGCGGCGGCTGTCCGGGATGCTCGAGGCCGAGTCCGGCTTCAACGACGCCCCCGTCGTCCTGCTCGTCACCGCCCTCTCGCTGCAGATCGCCCACCCCGCAGACGCCGAGCCGTGGTGGGCCATCGGCCTGCTCGCCGTCGCCGAGCTCACTGGTGGGGCGCTCATCGGTCTGGCGATCGGGTGGCTCGGCGGCAAGCTCATGCAGCGGCTGGCCCAGGGCACGTCCGGGCTCTTCTCCCTCGGGGTGGTGGCCGTCGGCGTGCTCGCCTACGCGGCGGCCGCGACGCTGCACACCTCGGGCTTCATCGCCTGCTACCTCGCTGCGCTCGTCCTGGGCAACATGCACCTGTCGCACCGTCAGTCGGTCACCGGCTTCGCCGAGGCGCTCGGCTGGCTCGCCCAGATCGGCCTCTTCGTCATGCTCGGCATGCTCGCCCGCCCCTCCGGGATCGTCGAGGAGATCCCCCGCGCGATCGTCGTGGGGCTCGTCCTGCTGCTCGTGGCCCGGCCGCTGTCGGTGCTCGTCTCGCTCACCCCCTTCGGCGTCCCGTGGCGCGAGCAGGCCTTCCTGTCGTGGGCCGGTCTGCGCGGGGCCGTGCCCGTCGTGCTCGCCACGGTGCCGGTGACCAACTCCGTGCCCGGCGTCGAGTGGGTCTTCGAGCTGGTCTTCATGCTCGTCGTGATCTTCACCCTCGTGCAGGCGCCCCTGCTGCCGTGGGTGGCCCGTCGGCTGCGGGTCACCGAGCCGGCGCTGGCGACCGGGGTGGTCGTCGAGTCGGTCCCGCTCGAGCAGCTCGGTGCCGAGATGCTCGAGGTCGCGGTCGTGCCCGGCTCTCGTCTGGCCGGCGTCGAGGTCTACGAGCTGCGACTGCCCCGCGGGGCCAATGTCTCGCTCGTCGTCCGCGACGAGGCGACCTTCGTCCCCGACGCCCACACCCGGCTGTTGACCGGCGACCGGCTCCTCGTCGTCACCCCCGGGGCGCTTCGCGAGGCGACCGAGGCCCGCTTCCGTGCCGTGTCGCGGGCAGGTCGACTGGCCGGATGGCGGACCGACGTATGATATGACCCGATATGCCTACCTATGCCTACGCCTGCGCCGACTGCGGCCACGCCTTCGACATCGTCCAGTCCTTCAGCGACGACGCGCTGACGGTGTGCCCGCAGTGCGACGGCACCCTGCGCAAGCAGTTCAACGCCGTGGGCGTCGTCTTCAAGGGCGGCGGGTTCTACCGCAACGACTCGCGCTCCAACGACTCGTCCTCCTCGAGCTCGAGCGACTCGTCCTCCTCGAGCGCGTCGGGGTCGTCGAGCAGCTCCTCGAGCGCGTCGAGCTCCAGCTCGTCCACAAGCTCGAGCGCTGCGACCGCGTCGTCCACCGCCAGCTGACGCCTGCCCCGACCGGCCCGCCGCGCCCCTAGCGTCGGGCCATGGCCGCATCCGCTCTCGCCCAGCACCTGCCCTCGCTCTTCGGGCCCTCCCGACGTGCCGCGTGGCGCCTCTCGCTCGCCCGCCGGGCCCTTGCCGCGCTGTCGATCCTGCTCGCACTGCACCTGGCGCTCGGCGCGCTCGCGCCGGCCGAGAGCCTCGCCCCGAGTTCCTCGACACCCACCGGCCCCGAGCTCTCCCTGCCGCTGGCGATGCCCGCAGACCACCTCTCCCCCGGCGACCGGGTCGGCGTCTACCTCCCCGGCCGTGCGGAGCCCGTCGTCGCCTCGGCCCGCTTCCGCGGGGGCGACGAGGACGCGTCCGGGCGCAGCGTGGCTCGGATCACGCTGCGCGACAACGACATCGGCGCGATCCTGCGCCAGATGGGGGTCGACGGGCCGACCCAGGGCGGCTTCGTGCTCGTCCGCCACGGCTGATGCGACACGACGGGTGGCGCATGGCCGCGCAAACGGCCTCCCCATGGTCCACACTGAAAGACGAGCGGCCTCGGTCGCGACCCCTGTTACCCAGTTGAAGGGAGACCCTCGTGAAGGGCTTCAAGGACTTCCTCATGCGCGGCAATCTCGTCGAGATCGCCGTCGGTCTGATCATGGCGACCTCGTTCGGCACCGTCGTCGCGACGTTCACCGAGCTGCTGCTGTCGGCCATCGCCAAGGTCGTCGGCGCCAACCCCGACTTCACCAGCTTCAAGCCGGGCGACCTGCCGGTCGGTGCCTTCATCACCGCCGTCATCGCCTTCCTCATCCTCGCCTTCGTCGTGTACTTCTTCGTCGTGAAGCCGTACACCGCGATGCGTGCGCGCTTCGTCGCCGCCGAGGAGGAGACCACCGACGAGTCCGTCGAGCTCCTCCGCGAGATCCGCGACTCCCTGCGCGCCGGCCGCGCCTGAGTCACGCGACGAGCACGACCCGACGCCCGCCTCACTCCCAGTGAGGCGGGCGTTGCTCGCGCAGCCAGCGGTCGTGCTCGTCCTCGTCGGGGCGCTCGCCCCAGCCGCGGTCGGTGTCGTCGCGGGTCTGCTCCGGACGGGTGCGGGGACGAGGCGTCCGCGGCTGCTCCTCCGGCGCCTGCTCCTCGGGTGTCGTACTCATGACTGCTCCTGATCTCCGATGGCCTCGCGCACCGCTCGGGCGACCTGGGCCTCCTGACGTGCCGGGTCGGCGAAGATGTCCACGGCCCACAGCCGCAGGTGGTGCCACCCGAGGTCGGTGAGTCGCTCGACGAGGATCCGGTCGCGCTGCCGGGTCGACGCCAGGCCGGCGTAGCCGGGCCCGTCGACGTCGACGGCCAGGAGCATGCGCTCGGTGTCGCGGGGGTCGGCGACGGCGATGTCGATACGGTGCTCGCCCATGCCGACGCCGGTGCGCACCGACAGGCCGCCCTCGCGCAGCCTCTGGACGAAGCCGTCGAGCAGCGGGCTGAGCGCGGGAGGCTCGGGTTCCTCCTGCGGGGTCCGGTCGGCCAGACCGGCCAGCAGGGTGCGCAGCGCGCGATGCCCCGGCCGGTCGCCGTGCTCGCCGGTGAGCTCGTCGGCCTCGAAGGTCGTCACCCAGGTCACGCTGAGACGGGCGCGCGTGGCCGCGAGCAGGACGAGCTCGCCCCCGGTGTCGCCGCTCAGCGCACCGAGCCGTCGCACGACCCGGCCCTGCGGCGTGCGGCCGAACCCGACCGAGACGATGACCGCGTCGCGCTGCTCGCGCTGCCAGCGGTCGGCGGGCTTGATGAGCAGGGGCTCGGGCAGCTCGGCGATCGCCCGCGCGATGGCCGGGTCACCCTGGGCGAGCTCGGCCACGGCATCGGCGATCCGCTCGGTGTGCGCCCGGCCGAAGGTCACGATGCCCACGGAACGCCCCGGGTGCCCGCTCAGCTGGCGGCGCAGCCGCTCGAGCACCGCCTCGACCTCGGCGGTCGAGCTCTCGACGAGCCCGGTGCGCTCGTCGAGGATGCCCAGACCCTCGACGCGCACGAGGTGGACGTCCTCTCGGGCGAGGGGCGGCGGCGGGTGGACGAGCTCCCCGGCGGACGAGCCGTCGACGAGCAGCTTGGCGACCCGCGGGCGGGGGTAGGCACTGTCCCGCAGCGCGGCGGTCGGCAGCACCTGCGCGGCGACGTCGGCGAGCGAGCGCTTCGGTGCCGCAGGTGCGGACACCCCGGCGTCCGCGGACCAGGTCGCGGGCGGCAGCTGACCGCGGTCGCCGATGACGAGCAGCTGGCTGCCGCGGGCGATCCCGGTGAGGGTGCGGGCGAGCGAGGTGCGTGAGGCGTCATCGACGACGACCAGGTCGAAGCGCTCGTCGCCCGGCAGCACCTGTCCGATGACGAAGGGGGACATCGCCCAGGTGGGAGCCGCGGCGCGCAGCAGCCCGCCCCAGGAGTCGAAGGCCCGGGTCCACGGCGGTCGCGCCACGATCCCCTCGTGGGCGGCGGCGACGTCACGAGCGGCGGAGCGGAAGCGCCGACCCTCGACGTGGAAGCGCTCCCGCTGGCGGGTCGCGATGCGAGCGACGTTGGCGCCCAGGCTCGCCCGGTCGGCCTCGACGAAGGTGCGCAGTGCCTCGTCGAGGCTCTCCCCGGTGATCGCCGAGTATCGCTCGTCGCGGCCGGCCTCGGCGAGGACCGAGGTCCACCAGACGAAGCGGACCTCATCGGCGACAGCGTCGGGCGCGACCCGGCGGGCAGCGAGGTCGTCGAGCAGGTCACCGAGACCACGGGCCCGCAGGTCGTCGAGATCCTCGATGACCTCGGGCACGGCACGCACGCCCGTCGTGTCCTTGGCGAGGGCGTCGAGGCGGGCGGTCAGCTCCTCCCACGGGGTGTCGAGCAGGTCGCCGCCCGCGTCGGTGTCGGCGAGCACGGACCCCACGTGGGTCAGGTCGGCGTAGACGCGCTCGTAGGCGGTGTGCGCGCGGTCCATGTCGGCGGGGATGCGGGGGCGTCCGCCGCCACCGGTGAGGCGCGACCAGGAGCGACGCTGCTCGGCAGCCAGCCGCAGCGCGGCGTGGAGGTCCTCGGGCGGGCGACCCGGGCGCAGCAGTCGGCGGGCCTGACCGCGCAGGCGCCGCCGCTCGATGGCGCCGAGCGCCTCGAGGTCGGGCGTGCCCTTGGGTGCGGTGGCGGCGAGCAGGTGGTCGAGCGGGGTGTCGAAGACCTCCGGCCGGAAGACCTCGAGGGTGTCGCGGATCTCCTCGATGCCGGCGAGGAATCGGCCGAGGTCGGCCGGGCGCCCGGACCGCGGCTCGGCGATGTCGGCGAAGACGTCGCGCACCGTCGTGCGCAGCGACGCGAGGCTGCCGTCCTTGCCGCGCAACCGCTCCAGCGCCGCGAGCACCTCGTCGACGTCGGCCGCGGAGGTCAGCCGGGCGCCCTGCCAGGGCTCGTCGCTGCGCTCGGGGCGCCAGGCCTTGCGGGTCGCGACACCGGTGAGCTGCGTGGCGAGGGCGTCCCTCCCTTCGGCATCGAGGGCGGCGAGGGTGCGGCCGGTGATCCGGACACGGGAGCGGGGCGCCGGTCGTCGGGTCGACAGGCCGACGATCGCGTCCTGGGCGTCGGCGATGGACACGCCCCAGGGCTCACGCGGCTGGTGCATCGCGTGGGTGTGGCCGTCGAGGATGCGGGCGGCCGACGCCGCGCGCCGGCCCGGCTGGCTGAAGGAGCGGTCCGAGTCCGGCAGCGCGCGAGGCCATCGCTCGGTGACCAGGGCGGGGTCGATCTCGGCGGCGGGGTCGGTGACGTGGACGAGCAGGTCCGCCAGGCCGGCCTGGTGGAGCTCGCCGGCGACGGCCTCGATGGCGGAGGCCTTTTCGGTGAGGAGCAGGACGGAACGGCGCTCGCCGGCGGCCTGCGCGATGACCGAGGCGACGAGCCGGGCGACACCGGTTCCGGGCGGCGCGTCGACGTAGAGGTCCTGACCGTCGGCGACCCGGTCGAGCACCCCCTGCTGGTCGGCGGTGACGTCGAGGACGGCGGAGTCGGCGACGCTCGGCGCCTCGGCCTCGGGCGAAGGGAGTGCCTCGCCCGCCAGCAGCGCCGCCGCCGGGCCCTGCTCGAGCGCACCCGACTCGGTGAGCCGGGAGAGGTCGGCGAGCGCCTCGGCCTTGCCGTGGGGGAAGGCGGCCAGGACGATCCGCGAGGAGATGTTGAGCTCGGGCAGGTCGGCGCACTGCTCGCGCAGGGCGTCGAGCACGGGCGTGGGGTTGAAGCCGCGACCGTCGCCGCGGCCGAGGTCGGCGAGGGCCTCGCCGTCGATGTCGCGCCTCAACGCCCGACGCAGGTAGGTCAGGAGCGCGGGGTTGATCTCGACCCGGGGGGCCAGGTCGAGGGCGAAGTCGGGCCCGGGCCGCAGCCGCCGCAGGGCGGCTCGGCGGAGCACGACCGGGGCGAGCGGGCGCTCCTCCTCGCCGGGCACGTGCCACGAGGCGGCGCCCATGGCGAGGAAGCAGGTGTGCACGCCGTGCTCCTCGGCGATCCGCTCGACGTGCTCGGTGAGGCTGGCCGCCCGGCGCTGTGCCCGCAGCAGGGCCCCGGGCTCACGGACGAGGTCGGACAGGCGGGCGTCGCGGCCGGAGAGGAGCATCGCCACGCCACCGGGGTGGGCGTTGGTCAGGTCGACGACGTGGGGATCGCGGGTCGGCCAGATGAGAGTGTTGGGGCCGCCGAGCTCCATCAGCTCGCGGCGCAGGGAGGAGACGTCGGCCGGCGCCTGGGCAGGGGTCGTCGGCACAGGAGTCACGACGCCAACGCTAACAACCGGAGCGGCGCCCCAGCGGGACCAACAGCCCGAGCAGCAGCGCCGCGCCGCCGGCGAGCAGCCCGAGCGCGGGATAGCCCCACCAGCCGACGACGACGCCCGCCAGGGCTCCCCCGCCACCACCGGCGAGGCCCATCGCGACGTCCGACAGCCCCTGGGCCGCAGGCCGCTGACGCAGTGGCACGGCGGCCGTCAGCAGGGTCGAGCCGGCGATGAGGGTGCAGGACCAGCCCATGCCGAGCAGCACCAGCGCCGCCGTCAGGCGAAGGGAGTGCCCGCTCGCGGTCGACGCGGCGAGCAGGCTCGCGGTGAGCAGCACCCCCGCACCGACCGCGATGACCGCCCGGGAGCCCCAGCGGTCGACGGCCCAACCGGTGAGTGGTGAGAAGGCGTACATCCCGACGACGTGGAGGGAGATGACCAGACCGATGATCTCGAGGCCGGCGTGGCCGTGCCGCATGTGCAGCGGGGTCATGATCATCACCGACACCATGACGACGTGACCGAGCGCCATGGCGACCACGCCCATGAGGGCGTCGGGTCGGGTGCGGATCACCGCCCAGCCGCGGGTCGCCTCCCCTTCGAGCCCGGCCGTCGGGTCCGGCTCGTCGTGGTCGACCTGCAGGCTGCGGGCGGTCAGGAGCGGGTCCGGCCGCAGCGCGGCCGTGAGGACGAGGGCGGCCAGGGCGATACCCACGAGCGAGAGGACGTAGGGCCCGACGAGCGCCGGCAGGTGTAGCTGGCGGGCGACCCACTGCCCCGGACCGGTGAGGTTGGGGCCGGCCACCGCCCCGACCGTCGTCGCCCAGACGACGACCGACAGGTGGCGGCCACGGTGCGCGTCGTCGGCCAGGTCCGTCGCGGCGAACCTCGCCTGCGAGTTCGCCGCCGTCGCCCCGCCGAAGAGGAGGAACCCAACGAGCAGCACCGCGAAGGAGCCCACCACCGAGGCGGCCACGATGAGTAGCCCGCCGAAGATCGCCATGAGGTACCCCGTGGTCAGGCCGGGGCGCCTCCCCTTCGCCGCCATGACCCGCGCCACGACGAGGGCAGCGAGCGCGCCGCCCAGGGTCTGGGCGGTGCCGCCGAGGCCGGCCCAGGTCTCGCTGCCCGACACGTCGGCCGCGAGCAGGGCCCCGACCGCGGCGCCGGCGCTCACCCCCACGCCCCCGAGGACCTGCGACCCGGCGAGGGTGGTGACAGTGCGCCGCTGCAGGGCCGGGATGCTCACCGAAGGGAGTATGACGCGTACCCTGTCCCGTGGCGTGGTCGCCTCACCGCACCGCGCCGGGCCTCCGTAGCTCAGGGGAAGAGCGCTTCTCTCCTAAAGAAGGTGTCGCAAGTTCGAATCTTGCCGGGGGCGCCCCTAGATTCCGGGGTTTTCGCCACCGTGCGGGTCCTCGTCCGGGTCAAGTCGCCCGCTTTTCGCCCGCATGGCCCGTGCGGACGAGGTCTTTCCGAGCCCGTCCAGGGCCGAGGCGACGATGTCGAGCTCGTCGTCGTACAGGTGCGCGTAGATCCTGGCCGTCGTCGTGATGGAGCCGTGGCCCATCGCTTTCTGGATGAAGCGCAGGTCAGCCCCGGTCATTCGAGCGAGACAGGCCCGCTGGGGCTCCTTACCGGCCGGCGGACGTCGGGCAGAATCAGGCCATGGATCATCAAAGTGCAGGCTGGACGGACGAGCAGTGGCAACTGACCTCAAACTATGTCGACGAGCTCGACATCATCATCAAGATCCCCCAGGACCTTCCACATGGCCCAGTCCCCAAGGCGTTCACGATCTCCGTGAACCAGCCTGAACTCCCCCGCGACTGGGCAGAGCGTCAAGTCGCAGATCTCGCCTTTGTCGGACCTGACGGGCCAAGACCGGCCCCTGGACCGTTCACCTTGGAAAGCCGCCACCGACAAATCTCTTGGGGGGCGAGCGGAGGCCTCCAAGAGGTAACCATTTGGTTGGCAAACAGCGGGGCCGAGATCGCACTCGGAATGGCGCTCAGTACCCTCGCCCGCAAGATCGCCGAGTTACGGAAGAGTCGGCTCGAACCTGCACCTCAGCCCCCACTTGACCGCGAACAAGTAGAGGCATCCGCAAGACACCGCGTATGGCTGGCCCGGGACCGCATCGACCCTTCTGCCGACACCGTGCACGCCGAGTCGACGACAGCTCACAAGAACGGCTCCTGGACGACAATAATTCTGGCTCCCGACGGAGTTCATTACGTAGTGAAGACACGCCAGATCGCAGACGGGATCATCTTGAGCGACATCGAGGACACGACATGGCGAAACTCTGACAACGCACCAGAGCTCTCCTAGTTGTCGACCACGTTCCTCACGCCAAAAGGTACGTGAACACTTGGGACTACGTCCTGCGTCCCCATCAGATGATTCATCTGGTCGTCAAAAAATATATGCGGCCGGAGAATGGCCAATACCCGAGACTTCTCCCAACCACCTAAGAAGAATGCGTCGTTCACTCGCAAACCCCACTCTTTCAGAGTGAAAATTGCCCTGGCATGAGCAGGGGCATTCCGCGCCGTTACGATGGAAACGAACAAGCGACTTCGATAGTGCGGATCCTCCTCCATGCGCGCATCTTCGAGGTCTTGAATTCGGTTTATTGCTGCAAGCAGATCCCTCATCGGCCCAGGATCTAAAGCCGTCTGGGCGTTATCCGCCTCGTGAGCCTTGTAAGCCTCCAGCCCTTCCTCTTGGTAGACCCGTTCTGCTGCGTCATCGGCGAGGACAGCATCGAAGTCAAATGCAATTCGAAGGTCTTCGTCATCAGGGTCGTCAGTAAGAGCATCCGAGGAGCCAAGAATCCGCCCTGCAGAGTGGCCAGACTCAGTCGCCCGCCCCACGTCTTCCTCGTTGGCAGAAAGAAAGAGCTTCATCCCAAAGGCCGGCATGAAGGCATACGGAGATCGACCCTGCATGGAAACAGCCCGAGTGATAGGCAGTCCGTGGGACTCGATGGAGCGCATCACTCGCGCCCCAGTCTCTGGATCATTGCGCGATAGAACGACAACCTCCACGGCCGGCTGATGACTCTCAGCTAGATCATTGAGGCTCAAAATTCGCTTTATGAAGGAAAAGGCGACCCCAGGGGCGAGTCGCGTGTCGTAGTTCTCGGCCTGATAGTCCCGATAGGCATCCTCGCCGCGCTCGGTGAAGACAGCATGGGAATCCTGAAGATCGAACAACGCGCTAGACGCGATACCGATCACCAGAGTGTTCTCGCTCGGGTTCACCATGACGCGAGACTAGCGCTCCTCGGCACCGGCCAGAGGAGGCTGGAAGCTGGGATTGTGAGGGACCACGCGGTGACACGACACCCTGATCGCGGCTACGGACCAGAGCGTGTGATGACTTTCCCTACTGACTCAAGGCGGGCCTTCGGCCCGCGCGCCCGCCGCCGGCGGGCGCTCCGGTAGGGAACCCCGCGCTCCGGGCTCGTTCCTCGCCCTCCGCGCACCCCCACCTCCACGCCCTTGGCTGCGGCGCCAAGACAGACATGGTCCGAGCCCGGTCCATCACCCCGCGCGGGCAACGATCCGAGCTCGTCGAGAACCGGTCAAGGCCGACTTGGTCAGGTGGTTCAGGTATGTCCTCCCGGACATGCGGAGCTGCCCTGCTTACGCCGCGTCGAGCAGCGCCAGCAGGCGGGCCTCGAGCGCCGACGGTTGCTCCACCACCGGCCGTCTCTCTGCACGACCGAGGCCGAGCAGGGGTGGCGCGAGGCAGCGGACCTCACCAGCCGGGGTCGTCAGCCGCACCTCGTGTGCCCCGCCGCCCGGGTCGAGCCCGGTCGAGATCACCTCGGCCCGCCAGCCGGGGGCCTCCTTGTCGAGGTTGTGCCGCTGGCAGACGCCCATGCCGTTGCTCGCGGAGGTCTCGCCGCCCCGGGCGACCGGGCGGACGTGGTCGACCTGGCGCACCGGCGCATCGCACCACGGCACCCGGCAGGTCGCGTCGCGCAGCTCGATCAGCCGCCTCAGCCGACCGGCGAAGAGCCGCTGCCTCGAGTCGACGGCCACGAGATCGCGCCCGTCGGGCGCCGTCCAGAGCCGCCGCAGCCAGAGCGCCGTCTCGCCATCTCGGTCAACGCCCTCGTCGAGCAGTCGCAGCACGTGCTCGCGGGCGAGGTCACCGGCCAGCGCGCCGTGACCCGGCACCTCGACCTCGTCGGCGCCGCCAGCGTCCGAGCCCGTGCCCGGGAGGAGCACGCCCTCACTCATCACGAGCCCGATCTCCACCGGCTGGGCCTGACCGGGCGCCCGCCCGGAGAGCAGCTCGAGGGCCGTGTCGGTCATCCAGGCACCACGACCCCGCTCGTCGGCGGCAGCGGCCGCATCGGCCTCGGGGTCACCGGTCGCCACGTGCCGCGCCTGCTCGGCCGCGCGCAGCGCGACGTGGGCGCCGACGACGTCGACGAGCGGCCCGAGGATCGACAGCCAGGCCATGCCGTCAGGCGCCGGGCGGACCGACACGTGCCGCGAGGCCGCGGCCCGACGCCGCCGCTCGACGACCGACTCCTGGTCGAGGTCGACGCACGCCCGGTGCGCGGCGGCAGCCAGCGCCCGGTCACCGAGGTCGCGCAGCCCACCCGCCAACCGACGGTCGGCCTCGCGCCGGCGCACCGGCGACAGGCAGGCCGTTTCGCGGACGACGATCGTCGCCCGCCACTCGCTGATCTCACCCGCGGTGAGCGCGGCCATCGTGCCGGGCAGCTCGTGGACGAGCGCCTGCGCGGCGCCCACGTGACGGTCGGCCTGACCCGGCGAGCACCGCCGCGCCAGCGCCACCTCGCTGCGGGTGGCCCGGCGTCGCAGCGAGGCCTCGCGACGGGAGATCTCCTCGGCGGCGGCCATCTCGGCAACCCGCGCGTCACGCTCCTCGACAAAGCGTGCAGTGGCGCGGGCCTGCGCGGCGGCAGCGGCCCCCTTCGTCATCTCGAGGAGGGCGACGACCTCGAGCAGCTCGACCTCGGTCAGCCCGTCGACGCCGGTGGCGGACACCTCGGCAAGCACGGCGCGCAGGCGCCCCGGGACCGTGGTCCCACTGACCTGATCGGTGATCGACTGATGTGTCATGGCGCCTCCCCTCGCCCCTCCAGTATCGAACATGTGTTCGAAGAATTCAAGAGGGTGGGCCGAGATGTCTTCGGGAACCTGCCGAGCCGGGCACCTACGGCACCGCGAGGACGCGCGTGCACCCCGACCTCGGGGCGCTGGGTCACCTGCCGTTAAACTGGCCTCCCGTCCCCGGACCCGTGAGAGGCCCTCGTGACCCTGCTGCTGCTTGCGCACTTCGCGGCGGCAGCAGTTGCGCCCGGCCTCGCCAAGATCCTCAACCGACGCGCTTTCCTCGTCCTGGCCCTCGTGCCCGCCGCGGCCTTCGCCTGGCTCCTCGCCCAGACCGGCGACGTGACCGCCGGCCGGTCGATCGTCGAGGACATCGCCTGGGTCCCCTCGCTCGGCATGGACTTCGCGCTACGACTCGGCACCCTCCAGTGGCTCCTCGGGCTGCTCGTCACCGGTGTCGGTGCCCTCGCCCTGCTCTACTGCGCCTGGTACTTCAAGCCCGACGACCCCAGCCTGTGGCGCTTCACGGGCGTCTTCACCGCCTTCGCGGGCGCCATGCTCGGCCTCGTCCTCGCCGACAACCTCCTGGCGCTCTACATCTTCTGGGAGCTGACGACGGTCTTCTCCTACACGCTCATCGGGCACAACCCGGTGCGCTCGGCCAACCGCCGCTCCGCCACCCAGGCCCTGCTCGTCACGACCTTCGGCGGCCTGGCGATGCTCATCGGCACGGTGATCATCGGCGAGACGAGCAGCTACACGATCAGCGAGATGCTCGCCTCGCCTCCCCCGGCCGGCGCCCTGACGACGACGGCCGCCCTCCTCGTCCTCGTCGGCGCCCTCACCAAGTCGGCGCAGGTGCCCTTCCACTTCTGGCTGCCCGGCGCCATGGCCGCCCCGACCCCGGTGAGCGCCTACCTGCACGCAGCCTCGATGGTCAAGGCCGGCATCTACCTCATCCTGCTGCTCGAGCCGATCTTCGCGGACGTGCCCGGGTGGCGTCCGGTCCTGCTCGTCCTCGGCCTGTGGACGATGATCCTCGGTGGCTGGCGGGCCCTGCGTCAGGACGACATCAAGCTCCTCCTCGCCTACGGCACGGTGAGCCAGCTGGGCTTCATGACCGTCCTCGCGGGCGTCGGCACCCAGGCCGCCGGGCTGGCCGCCCTGGCCCTCGTCCTCTCCCACGCCCTCTTCAAGTCGGTGCTCTTCTTCAGCGTCGGCATCATCGACAAAGGGACCGGCACCCGCGACCTGACGCAGCTGCACGGCCTCGGGCGCACGGCACCGGTCCTCGCCGCGGCCGCGACCCTCTCCGCCGCCTCGATGGCCGGCCTGCCGCCCCTCGTCGGCTTCGTCGCCAAGGAGTCGGCGCTCACCGCCGTCATCGAGTCCGCCCACGGCCCCCTGTCGACGACCACCGGCTGGCTGGCCGTCGCCGGCCTCGTCACCGGGTCCGTGCTCACGGTCGCCTACTCCGCGCGGTTCGTCTGGGGTGCCTTCGCAACGAAGGGGGCGGCCGGCGCCGCCCCGAGCCCCACCCCCTTCGCCGCACCCCACGCGCTGCTCATCGCGCCGGTCCTGCTGTCGCTCGCGACCCTGGCGTCCGGTTTCTTCGGTGAGCCCCTCACCGAGCTCTTCCACCCCTACACCGAGACGCTGCCGGGCGCCGAGCCCGAGCACCTCGCGCTGTGGCACGGCCTCACCCCGGCCCTCGGGCTGACCGTCGTGGCGATCGTCGCCGGCCTCCTGCTCTTCGTGGGGCGGGCCCCCTTCGCCCGGGTCCAGGCCGCGCTGCCCGAGGTGGTCAACGCCGAGCGGGTCTACCAGCGCTTCATGAAGGCCCTCGACCGCTTCGCCGTCGAGGTCACCGCCCTCGCCCAGGGCGGCTCGCTGCCGACCTACCTCGGTGCGATCTTCCTCGTCGTCATCCTCCTGCCGGGCGTCGTCGCCGCCACCGCCCTGCCGGGCACCGAGGTGCGGCTGTGGGACACCTTCAGCCAGGCGGCCGTCGGGCTCTTCGTCATCGCCGCGGCGATCCTCGCCGTGCGCGGCCGCAACCGCCTCCAGTCGGTGATGTTCGTCGGCCTCACCGGCTACGGGCTGGCCCTGCTCTTCCACCTGCACGGGGCGCCGGACCTCGCCCTGACCCAGGTGCTCGTCGAGACCTTCTCCCTCGTGCTCTTCGTCCTCGTGCTGCGCATGCTCCCGCAGGACTTCCGCCGCCGTCCCCGCTCCGGCCGCCGCTCGCGCCGCCGCCTGTGGCGCCTCGCCCTCGCCGGGACCATGGGCGCGGCGATCTCCACCCTCACGGTCGTCGCGGCCAATGCCCGCATCCACGAGCCGATCAGCAAGGCCTTCCCCGAGCAGGCCTACGACTTCGGCCACGGACAAAATGTCGTCAACGTGACCCTCGTCGACATCCGCGCCTGGGACACCCTCGGCGAGATCTCGGTCCTCGTCGCGGCCGCGACCGGCATCGCCAGCCTGGTCTTCGTGCGCACCCAGGACGTCGAGCGCTCGTGGACCCGCCGGCGCAACCAGGGCCCGATCACCGCGTCGCTCCCCCGCGAGCGCCGCTCGGTCATCCTCGAGACCGCCACCCGGCTGGTCTTCCACGTGATGATCGCGCTCTCGCTCTACCTCCTCTTCTCCGGCCACAACCAGCCCGGCGGTGGCTTCGCCGGTGGCCTCGTCCTCGGTCTGGCGCTGCTCGTGCGCTACCTCGCCGGCGGTCGCGCCGAGCTCGACCGCGCCGCCCCGGTGAGCGCCGGTCTCGTCCTCGGGGCCGGTCTGGCCGTCGCGGCGATCTCCGCGCTCGCGCCGCTCGCCTTCGGCGGCACCGTCCTGCAGTCGGCGGTCGTCGAGTTCGACGTCCCCGTCTGGGGTCACGTCAAGCTCGTCACCGCGATGTTCTTCGACATCGGCGTCTACCTCATCGTCATCGGGCTCGCGCTCGACGTCGTTCGCTCGCTCGGTGCGGGTGTCGACAAGCAGGCCGAAGAGGACGGGGCCACCGCATGAACGCCATCGCACCCAACCTCAGCCTCGTCGTCGTCGCCGGCTTCCTCATCGCGACCGGCGTCTACCTGCTCCTCGAGCGAGCGCTCACCCGCCTGCTCCTCGGCATCGTCCTGGCGTCCAACGGCGTCGCCACGCTCTACCTCGTCGTCTCCGGACCGGCGAAGGGAGCCCCCTTCGTCGGTGCACGACCGGCCGACGAGATGAGCGACGCGCTCCCCCAGGCGATGGTGCTCACCGCGATCGTCATCGCCCTGGCCTCGGTCGGCTTCGTCCTCTCCCTCGCCTACCGCCAGTGGCGGATCACCGGCAGCGACGACGTCCCCGACGACGCCGAGGACGAGCTGATCAAGCGCCTCGCCGAACGCGACGAGGTCTCCAGCACCTACGACGACGACACCCAGTCCACGACCGAGGCCCAAGAGGAGGACGCGACCGCATGACCGTGGCCAACCTCCTGCCCATGCCGGTGCTGCTGCCGCTGCTCGGTGCCGCCCTCACCCTGGTCGCCCGCCGTCACCCGCGCGTGCAGGTCGCCATCAGCATCGTCGTGCTCGCCGCCAGCCTCGCCGTCGCCGCCACCCTCATGTGGTCCACCCACCACGACGGACCCATCGCGCTGTGGCTCGGCGCGTGGTCCGAACCCTTGGGCATCGCCCTCGTCGCCGATCGGCTCTCGGCGCTCATGCTGCTCATCAGCTCCTTCGTCATCCTCGTCGTGCTCGTCTTCGCCATCGGGCAGGGCGTCGCCGACGGCGACGAGGACTCGCCGCTCGCGATCTACTTCCCGACCTATCTCGTGCTCTCGGCCGGCGTGTCCAATGCCTTCCTCGCGGGCGACCTGTTCAACCTCTTCGTCAGCTTCGAGATGCTGCTCTTCGCGAGCTTCGTCCTGCTGACCCTCGGCGGCAGCGGCACCCGGATCCGGGCGGGGACGACCTACGTCATCGTCTCGATGGTCTCCTCCTTCCTCTTCCTGTCGGCGATCGCCGGGGTCTACGCCGCGACCGGCACGGTCAACCTGGCGCAGCTCTCCCTTCGCCTGCCCGAGATCGACTCGACGGTCTCGCTGGCGCTGCAGCTGATGCTCCTCACCGTCTTCGGCATCAAGGCGGCCGTCTTCCCGATGTCGGCGTGGCTGCCCGACTCCTACCCGTCGGCGCCGGTGCCGGTCTCGGCCGTCTTCGCCGGACTGCTCACCAAGGTCGGCGTCTACGCGATCGTGCGCACCCAGTTCCTGCTCTTCCCCGAGTCACCGCTGCACCACCTGATCATGGGGGCCGGCCTGCTGACGATGATCATCGGCATCCTCGGGGCGGTGGCCCAGCCGGGGATCAAGCGGATGCTCTCCTTCACCCTCGTCAGCCACATCGGCTACATGCTCTTCGGCATCGGGCTGGCGAGCGAGTCCGGGGTGTCGGCGGCGATCTTCTACATCGCCCACCACATCACCGTGCAGACCGCGCTCTTCCTCATCTCCGGCCTCATCGAGCGGGTGGGCGGCTCGACGGTCATCGACCGCCTCGGCGGGCTCGCCGCGAGCACCCCGGTGCTCGCCGTCCTCTTCTTCGTCCCGGCGATGAACCTCGCCGGCATCCCGCCCTTCTCCGGCTTCGTCGGCAAGGTCGGCCTGCTGCAGGCCGGCACCCAGGACGGCAGCGTCATCGCCTGGACGCTCGTCGTCGGCTCGGTCGTCACCTCGCTGCTCACCCTCTACGCCGTGGCCAAGACGTGGAGCGCGGCCTTCTGGCGGCCGCGTGCTGTCGAGGGCCAGGACCAGACCTTCGAGATGCCGACGCTCACCCCGAGCTTCGGGCGCCTGAGCGACGCCATCGGCGCCGCCGTCGCGGCCCAGCGCCCCTCGACCCCGATCGCCCCGCCGCCGGCGGTGACCCAGGTCGAGCGGCCGATGCCGCCGCTCATGCTGGGCGCGGCCGCCGCGGTCGTCGCCTTCAGCCTGGGGCTCTCGCTCTTCGCCGGCCCGCTCTTCACCTACACCGACGCGGCGGCCCGGCAGATGCTCTCCAGCGATGCCTACGTCCGCGCCGTCCTGCCCGAGGAGGCGCCGTGAGCGACACCGCCATCGACACGACCCCGGCGACCCGTCGGCGCGGCGGCTTCCAGCCCCGGGCGATCATCGCCCTGGCCGTCGTGTGGGTCCTGCTCTGGGACCGCATCACCCTGGGCAACATCGTCAACGGCCTGATCATCGGCGCGGTCGTCACGCAGATCTTCCCGCTGCCCTCGATCCAGTACTTCGGGCGGATCCACCCGTGGCGCCTCCTGCTGCTCATCGGGCGCTTCCTCGTCGACCTCGTGAGCGCCGCGGTCCAGATCGCCGGCGCCACCCTGAGCCGCCGCCCCAGCCAAGGTGGCTCGATCGTCGAGGTCCGGATGCGCACGCAATCGGAGTTCTACATGACGATCGTCTCCGCGCTCGTCTCCCTCGTGCCCGGGTCGATCGTCGTCGAGGCCAGACGCGGCGCCAACGTCCTCTACGTCCACGGCTTCCACGTCACCACGCCCGAGGGCGTGGAGGAGCTGCGCCGAGACGTCCTGGCCGTCGAGACCCGGGTCGTGCGGGCCATCGGCACCCCCGAGGAGATCTCGATCTGCACGCAGGAGGTCGCATGAGCATCATCCTGTCGATCGGGCTCGGGCTGCTCTTCGCCGCCGCCGGCCTGGTCCTCGTGCGCATCGCGCGGGGTCCGACCACCCTCGACCGTGCTCTGAGCCTCGACGTGGTCATCGTCATCGTCATCGGCATCATGGCGACCCAGATCGTGCGCACCGGTGACGCCGGGACGCTGCCGATCCTCGTCGTCTTCAGCCTCACCGGATTCGTCGGGTCGGTCTCGGTCGCCCGCTTCATGGCCCGCAAGGACGATGCCTCATGAGCTGGGCGCAGATCCTCGACCTCGCCGGGGCGATCAGCCTGCTCCTCGGTGCCACGCTGGCGCTCGTCGGCGCGATCGGCCTGGTGCGCCTGCCCGACTTCTTCGCCCGCATGCACGCCGCCACCAAGCCGCAGACCCTGGGCCTGCTGCTCATCCTGCTCGGCCTGGCGCTCACGGTGCGCACCTGGGCCTCGGTCGCCACGCTGCTCATCGTCGTCGGCGCCCAGGCCCTCACCGCCCCGGTCACGGCACACATCCTCGGCCGCGCCGGCTACCGCACCGGCATCGTCGAGGACGGCCTGCTCCACCACGACGAGCTCGGCGCCGCCTACCGACGGATGCAGGAGCAGGACCGGCAGCGCGAGCAGTCCTGACGACATGACGCAGGGGGCGAAGGGAGCAGCTGCTCCCTTCGCCCCCTGTCGGGTCGGCGGTCAGACCCGGCCGTAGCCGGAGACCCCGTCGAAGATCGGGCGGATCGAGACCGACGAGCCGGTGCGCGGCGAGTCGATCATCATGCCGTCGCCGACGTAGATGCCGACGTGCCACGACGGGGACCCGAAGAAGACCAGGTCGCCGGGCTGCGGGCTGGACACCGGGGTGGCGGCGGCCTGCTGGGCGGTGGTCACGCGCGGGATGGACTTGCCGGCCTTGGCGAAGACGTACTGCGTGAAGCCGGAGCAGTCGAAGCCCGCGGGGGTCGAGCCGCCGTAGACGTAGGGGGTGCCGATGTACTGCTTGGCGATCTCGATGACATTGCTCGAGGCGGCCGGGGCCGGCGCCGCGGTCTCGGCGGCGGGGGTCGAGGTGCTCGCCTGCGGGGCGGGCGACTGGCGCTCCTGCGAGCGGCTGGCGGCCTCGGACTCGCGCTCCTGCGCGGCCTGCTCACGCTCGGCGCGCATGCGCAGCTGGTAGGGGGTGGGGCCGGTCGGCTTGGCGACGGGCTCGACCTCGATCTTGCCGAAGGCGGAGGTCGCGGCCGTCGAGGTGGCCGGGGCGCTCGGCGCGGTGACGGCCGCGGCAGCCGGGGCGGCGGGGGCAGCAGCGGCCCGGACCGGGGTGGCGTCGACCTGGTCGGCGGCGGTGCTCGCCTGCGCGGGGATGGCGATGGCGGCGACGAGACCACCGGAGGCGGCGAAGGACGGCGGAGCCCTTGGCCAGCGGGGTGCCCGTCTGGCTGATGACGGTGCCGATCTCGGTCAGGGGGTTGTAGCGCTCAGGAGCGCGGTGGCGCCCGACGTTGTGAGACACGATGTATACCTCTGTCCCGCCTGCGAGGTCAGCTGTCGGGTTCGGGCCAGAGGTGCGGTCCGGTCCCGCGGCACCGGACCGACCCAGCGGTCCGCACGCCCCGGGACTTCACCCCGAGGAGCATCCGCGATGCCCCATGAGTGGGTCCCCCGCTCCTGCCATGCGGTGCTCTCACTACCGTCGGTGCGGTGGCAGGACTTGTCGTCCGCGTGACGGATCCGCCCAGGGGAGGCGGACCTCCCGACCGCACCTGCCGATCACGAAAATGTCACACCGAGGTCACGGCACGGTACGCACGCGGTCAGGGCGCGATCTGCTCCACGAAGACGTGGACGGCCACGTCGCGCGGCAGCGAGACCGCGTCGGAGGGGGCCGCGCCGTCACGGGCGACGATGATGCGGTCGTCCTCGGGAGTGACGCGCACGACCTCGCGCGGGCGCAGCCGGGCCTCGGTGAGCAGTGCGAGCGCCTCGTGGTCCTCCTGCGCCGGCTCACCGATGCGCCGCACACGGAAGGGACCGGTCAGGCCGCCGTCGACGACGTCGGTGAGGCTGGAGAGCCCCTCGAGGTAGTCGTCGGCCGGGGCCTCGTCGCCGCCGGCGAGCAGCTCGTCGAGGCCGGGGATCGGGGTGCCGTAGGGCGACTCGCGGTGCTCGGGGATCATGGCGAGGATCTTGCGCTCGACGCGCTCGCTCATCACGTGCTCCCAGCGGCAGGCCTCGTCGTGGATGTGCTCCCACTCGAGGCCGATGACGTCGGCGAGCAGTCGCTCGGCGAGGCGGTGCTTGCGCATGACGCGGGTGGCGAGGAGCCGGCCCTCGTCGGAGAGCACGAGGCGACGGTCCTCGCCGAGGCTCACCAGCCCGTCACGCTCCATGCGCGCGATCGTCTGCGAAACGGTGGGACCCGAGTGCCCCAGCCGCTCGGCGATGCGGGCCCGCATGGGCGGGATGTCCTCCTCCTCGAGCTCGAAGATCGTGCGGAGGTACATCTCCGTGGTGTCGATGAGATCCTTCACGGCTCCATCATGCCTTGCCGCGCTCCCGGTCGGCTCGCGAGACCCACAGGCTCGTCCAGCCCAGCCCGACGAGCCCGGTCGCGCCGAGCACCACCGCCGCGACCGGCAGCGACACCAGGGCCGTCACGGCGCTCAGCCCGAGCGTGCCGCCGGCGTGGCCGAGCTCGCCCATGAGCCGCCAGGCGCCGAGGAACTGCGCGCGGTCGCGGTCCGGCGCCGCATCGGCCCCGAGGGTCATGACGATGCCGGACCCCAGACCATTGCCCAGGGCCATGACGAGGGCCACGGCGAGCAGCTCCCCCTTCGTGCCGGCGAGGGGCAGCGCGAGGAAGGACGTCGAGACCACCGACAGCAGCACCGCGACGACCCACACCCGGCCGAGGCGGTCCATGACCCAGCCTCCCGGGTAGACGAGGAGCAGCTCGGCGACGCCGGCGACGGCGAAGATCTGCGAGGAGTCGACGCCGTCGAGCCCGATGTGCACCGCCCACAGGGGCAGGATCACCAACCGCGACTGCCGCAGCGCGGAGATCACCGTGACGCCGATGCCCTGGGTGAGCAGGAGGCGCGCGTGCTGCCGCACGACCCGCAGGACCCCCGTGTGCGGCTCCCCGGCCCGGGCCCGCTCGTGGTCGCCGGTGAGGTCGGGCGCGGTGAGCACGGTGACCACCGAGCCGACGGCGAGGAGCACGGCCACTCCGTAGGCCCCCTGCAGGCCGAAGGGGGCGATCGCCACCGAGCCCAGGACCGGCCCGAGGAGCAGCCCCGCGCGCATCGAGCCGCCGAGCAGCGACATGCCGCGGGCGAGCAGCCGCTGCGGCAGCACGTCGATCATGTAGCCCTGCCGGGCGAGGAAGAAGGCCGAGGACGCCAACCCGCTCAGCAGGAGCGCCACGCCCATGAGCCACAGCGAGGGCGCCCAGCCGGCGACCGCCAGGGCGACGATGTCGAGCAGCCCGGCGCGCACGAGCGTGGCCCGCTCCCCGATGCGGGCGACGAGCGCCCCGGCGGGCAGGACCCCGACGAGCTGGCCGACGCCGGTGAGGGCGACGACGAAGGCGGCCGTGCCGATGCTCGCCCCGAGCTCGTCGGCGCGCAGCGCCGCGATCGGCACGACGGCACCCGTGGCCGCGGCGGAGAGCAGGGTCGGCCCGAAGGCGGGTACGGCGATGCGCCTCCAGCCGAAGGTCTCGCTCTCGCTCATCCCGGCCATCCTCTCCTGCCGCGGTGTCGATACCTTGGGCGGTGTCAGCGTCGCCGCCCGAAGGAGTGCCCATGACCCGCCCCCTCGCCCTCGTCACCGGCGCCAGCTCCGGCATCGGCGCCGCCACCGCGCGCGCCCTCGCAGCGGCCGGCCACGAGGTGGTCTGCGCGGCCCGCCGCACCTACCGCATCGCCGACCTCGCCGCCGAGATCGACGGGCGCGCGGTCACCTGCGACGTCACCGACCCCGACGCGGTGGCCGCCCTGGCCGCCGAGGTGGGCGACCGGCTCGACGTGCTCGTCAACAACGCCGGTGGCGCCTACGGCCTCGACCCCGTGGCGACCGGCGACGTCGAGGACTGGCGGGCGATGTACGAGGTCAACGTCATCGGGACCCTGCGCGTGGTGCAGGCGCTGCTCCCTTCGCTCGTGGCGGCCGAGGGGGTCATCGTCAACGTCGGCTCCATCGCGGGGCGCACCTCCTACGAGGGCGGCGCCGGCTACACCGCGGCCAAGCACGCGCTGGCGACGATGACCGAGACGATGCGTCTAGAGCTCGTGGACCAGCCGGTGCGGGTCACCGAGATCGCGCCCGGGATGGTGCAGACCGAGGGATTTTCGCTCACCCGCTTCAAGGGTGACCGGGAGCGGGCGGAGCAGGTCTACGCCGGCGTCGCCGAGCCGCTCGTCGCCGACGACATCGCCGAGGCGATCACCTGGATGGCCACCCGGCCGCGCCACGTCAACATCGACCTCATGGTCATCAAGCCGCGGGCGCAGGCCGCCGCCCACAAGGTCCACCGGGAGTAGGAAGGCACCGTCATGTCCACGTCACCGCACACGCCCGAGTCCGTCTTCACCTATGCCGCGCCGCGGCTGAAGTTCGGCCCCGGCGCCGTCACGGAGATCGGCCACGACGTCGCCGGACTGGGCGCCCGCAGCGCGCTCGTCGTCACCGACCCCGGGCTGGCCGCGACCGGCCACCCCGAGCGGGTCGCCAAGGCCCTGCGCACGGCCGGGCTGCGGGTCGACGTGCACGACTCCGCCGCCGTCGAGCCCAGTGACGCGTCGCTGGCCGCCGCCGTCGAGCGGGCGAAGGGGGCGGCCCCCTTCGACGCCGTCGTCGCCGTCGGTGGTGGGTCGAGCATCGACACGGCCAAGGCAGTGTCCCTGCTGCTCACCAACCCGGGTGAGCTCATGGACTACGTCAACGCCCCGGTCGGGGGCGGGCGCGCGCCCGAGCAGCCGGTGCTCCCACTCGTCGCGGTGCCGACGACGACGGGGACCGGGGCCGAGTCGACGACCGTGTGCGTCCTCGACGTGCTGGCGTCCAAGGTCAAGACCGGCATCAGCCACGAGCGGCTGCGGCCGGTGCTCGCGGTCGTCGACCACGAGCTGACCGAGACCCAGCCGCCCGGGGTCACCGCGTCGTCGGGCATGGACATCCTGTGCCACGCCCTCGAGTCGTGGACCGCGCGGCCCTACACGAGCTACGAGCACAAGACGCCCGAGCAGCGCGTGCCCTACTGCGGGTCCAACCCGATCTCGGACCTCTACGCGGAAAAGGCGATGCGGCTGCTCGCCGGCGCCTTTCGCGGGGCGGTGGCCGGTGAGGAGCAGGCGCGGGCCGACATGGCGCTCGCGGCGACCTTCGCGGGGATGGGCTTCGGCAACGCCGGTGTGCACGTGCCGCACGCCAACGCCTACCCCATCGCCGGGCGGGTCCACGACCTCGGCTCGGACTTCCGGCCGCGCGACTACGACGTCGACGAGGCGATGGTGCCCCACGGCATGGCGGTCGCGTCGACGGCTCCGGCGGCCTTCGCGATGACCTTTGCGGCCGACCCACAGCGCCACCTCACCGCCGCCGCCTGGCTCGACCCGCAGGGCCTCGACGCCGACGTCCCCGAGCCGGAGCGCCTCTCGGCCGTGCTGCGCCGGCTCATGCGTGACATCGGCCAGCCCTCGGGCCTGGCCGAGATCGGCTACGGCGACGCGGACGTCGATGGCATCGTGTCGGGGACGATGCAGCAGCAGCGGCTGCTCGCGACGGCCCCGCGGGAGGTCACCGAGGAGGATGTCGCCGGCGTGGTGCGGGCGTCGATGCACCACTGGTGAGGCGACTCACGGCTGCAGGCGCTCGACCTGCCAGGCGCCCGCGACGTCCAGGCCCCCGTCGGCGACCCGCGTCCAGCGGAAGCGGTCGTGCAGCCGGTTGCTCCGACCGGCCCACGCCTCGACCTCGTCGCAGACGATCCGCCAGCCGCCCCAGAAGTCGGGGCGCGGCACGTCCAGACCGGCGAAGCGCTCCTCGACCTCGGCCCAGGCGCGCTCCAGCGGCTCGCGGCCCGCGATCGGCTGCGACTGGTGCGAGACCCACGCGCTCAGCTGCGACCCGCGCGGACGCTCCGCGAAGTAGCGGTCGATCTCGGCCTCGGCCACGAGCTCGGCCCGCCCGCGGAAGCGGACCGCGCGGAACATCGCCGGCCAGGTGATCGTCGCGGCGATGCCCGGGGTCGCCTGCAGCTGCCGGCTCTTGGCCGAATCGAGGTTGGTGACGAAGCCCGGACCGCGGGCGTCGAGGAAGCGCATGAGCACCGTGCGCACGTCCGGCCGTCCGTCGGCGTCGACGGTCGCGACGGCGAAGGACAGCGGCTCCGGCACGTCGCCGCGGTCGGCCTGGCGGGCCCGTGCGGTGTCGATCCACGACGTCACGAGCGCGAAGGGAGCGCCCGGCACCTCTCCGTCGGCCAGCCCCTCCCCGGCGTAGTCGACGTGGTCCACCGTCGGTGGCGTGCGGGGGATCATGCCGTCGGGCGAGGCGCTCATGGCCGCCAGACTACGACGCCACAGGTTACGGATACGGCCGGTCTTGGTTAGGCCAAGAAAAGTGCTCACGGCATCGCAGGTTCCGTTTGGGGTCAGAATGCGGCGGGTTCGACTGCTGGTCGGGCGATTTCTGCCGGCTACGCTCCGCGCAGGATGAAGACGAGACGGTTGGAAGTCGACGCCCCTTTATAGGCGAAGACAATGCGGAAATCCCACACCGCGCCGTTCATTTGGAAAGCAACGCGGACGCCTCTCGGCCTAGAACGGGGTCCGAACGCAAAGACTCGACGAACGACCGGCCCCGCATACCGCCAATTCTGAGGATTGCCCCAACGAAGTGAACCCGAGACTCCCCATTGCCCTCATCTCGCACGAGAGCCTCCACGGCATCCATGTGCTCGGCGGCAGCGGCCACGGCCACGGCCAACGCCACGGCAACACCTTCCTTTGCGCCTCGACCCAAGGGCTTCTGGTACACGGCCCGCAACCTATCCCAGTAGACCGTGCAGGGATCACAGCCAGGGCTCTAGCGATCCCCTCCCGGACACGATCTGGGTACACGTCCCGCTCGAGATGCGCCATCAAGACGGCTAACGCCTCTGGGTACGGCTCCGAAGTGTTCACCAAGTCCCACACCGAATCCACACAGACGCCCTCGCGACGCAGATCCTCGACGAGTGGTTGCTCAGCTTCGCGCCAACGTCGAACCCGTTGCTCAAGTTCAGCTTCACCCGAAGCCCGCCCAGCCCGAAACGCGGGATCCTGCTCGAGGAGGTCCATGAGTTGCTCGGCGGTCAAGCCGCCTTCTGGAAAGTTGTCCTCGCTGATCACGGAATAAACCTCAGAATGATTTCTCTGCGCGCAATCGCCGCAAGCAACGGCCGAGAGAGTTTCGTATCTGGCCGAACATACAGATCGAACTGGCGATCGCCTTCTCTTGCGTAGTGAGCATTGTCTCGGAGTTGCGACAGCGACCACCACAAACAGCCACCGCCGCACCACCACACGCCTCCCCAGGCACACGCCGTCGATCCCCCGAATGATTCACGATCGGCGAGCCACATCTTGGCAGACAAAGCGACCTGAGATGGTCTCGGCGCGAAGGCGGGCTGGAACGACGCCACGAACTCATGCGTGCGCTTCCTACGCCGGGTTTGGTCGGGTTCGCATACGGCACGACGACGATCGCCACCTGCGGCGGTAACCTGCCCGGGACCGTCGTCCGCCCGTCATGTGGAGTCCTTCATGCGTCCTGCCGCCCCGCGGCGCGCCCGCCGTCAGCGCGGCCGGTGGCGCGACCTCGTGAGCACGGACCTCGACCTGATGGGCCGCTCCTACCGCCCGGCGCTCGACGGCTACCGCGGGCTCTTCATCGTGCTCGTCATGCTCTACCACTTCGGGGTCACCCAGCTCGCTGGCGGGTGGGTGGGCATCAACCACTTCTTCACCTTCTCCGGCTTCCTCATCGGGGGCATCCTCATCAAGGAGTGGCAGCGTCGGGGCCGGATCGACGCGGTGCGCTTCTACCTGCGACGCGCGCGGCGCCTCGTCCCCGCACTGGTCCTGCTCGTCATCGCCGTCCTGGCGCACACCCTGCTCGTCGACCAGGGCGACCGACCCCAGACGGCAGGTGACGCCTTCGCCAGCCTGACCTTCTGGCAGAACTGGCGCCTGATCGCCCGCGACGACCAGTACTTCGACGTGCTCGTCGAGCCCAGCCCGCTGCGACACGTGTGGACGCTCGGCGTGGAGGAGCAGTTCTACCTCCTCGCCCCCTTCGTCGTCGCAGCCGTCCTCGTGGTCCGCCGCCGCTGGGCACGCACCGCGATCGTCCTCGGGCTCGCCGTGCTCAGCGCCGCGTGGACCGCCGTGCTCGCCGACAGCGGCGCCACCGGCTCACGCCTCTACTACGGAACCGACGTGCGCGCCCAGGCCATCCTCGTCGGGCTGGCGGTCGCCATGCTCCTTACCCCCGACCGGCGCGGCGACGCACCGCGACTGAGCCGGTCCGCCGCCGAGGTGGTCGGCTGGGGCGGCACCGTGCTGTCGGTCTCGGCCTTCTTCGTCCTCGACGAGACGGGCCGGTGGGTCTTCGAGCGTGGCGGCATGCTGGTCTTCGCCGTCATGGCGGCGTGCATGGGCGCCTCCGCGCTCGACCCGCGCCCCCTGCGGATCAACCGGATCGTCAGCTGGTCCCCACTGGTCCACCTCGGCCAGATCTCCTACGGCCTCTACCTCTTCCACTGGCCCATCTCCCTCTGGCTGCCGTTGGACGGGCTGCCCCTCGTCATCGCCATCGCCATCAAGCTCGCCCTGGCCTGGGTCTGCGCCGTCGCGTCCTACCGGCTCGTCGAGCTGCCCGTGATGATCGGCGGCTTCGGCGCGCTCGTGCCCCGCGGGCTGGGACGACGAGCTCGCCAGTGGGCGGCTCCTGCGCTCGTCGCCGCCGTCGCCGCGCTCGCCTACGCCCTGAGCACCGTGTGGTCCCCGCTCATCGACGGCGACTGGGACGGCCGCCCCCTCGCGGCCGCAGCCGACTACGACCCACCCTCCGGGGACCTGCGGGTCTCGGTCGTCGGCAGCTCCATCGCCCAGTCGATCCGCGACGGCTTCGTGGGACGCGACTACCCGGGGCTCGACGTCAGCGGCCACACCCGCCGCGGCTCCTGCAACCCGGTGCCGATCACCTTCAAGTACCTCGGTGGGGGCGAGGTCGAGGAGGACCAGACCTGCGCCGCCTGGCGCGAGCGCTGGCCCGACGAGGTGCGCGGGGCAGGATCGCAGATCGTCCTGTCCCCCATCGAGACCGCACTCACCCAGCCGATCGTCCGCGACGGACGCACGGTCCGGCCCGGCACCGAGGCGCACGCCCGCGAGGTCCGCCGCGCCCTGAACGCCCTGCTCGAACAGACCCGCCGCTCCGGCGCCCGACAGCTGCAGCTGGTCAACGCCACCTGCCACGACGACCCGGCCACGGTCCGCGACGGTGAGCAGCTCGGGGCCGTGAAGATCGACCCGACGGCCACCAACAAGGTCGTGACCCGGTGGGCCAAGGAGGTCCAGGAGCAGCACAGCGAGGTCTCGGTCGCCGTCCTCGACCTCAACTCCGCGGTCTGCGCCCAGGGCTATCGCGCGCAGATCAACGGCGCCGAGCTCTACGCCGACCGGGTCCACTTCTCCCGGCAGGGCGCGCAGCTCGTCTGGACCTGGCTGGCTCCCGAGATCACCACGGCCTGGAACTTCAGGGACGCCTGAGGCGCCCGTCCGGTGACCTCACCGATCGGCGTAATTGGCGCTCACCTGACCCAGGAGCCACTTCCACAGGGTGGGTGTCACCTCGGGTGAGTAGTGCAAGAAGTCGTTGTACAGCTGCATCCCCGCGACCTCGTCGGTGAACCCCTCGGTACACAGAGCACCGTCCAAGTCGATGACCTCGACGTCGTCGTGGGTGTCGGCCCACCGGTCGATGAGCCGGTTGATGACCTTGGGATCCTTGAACTCGGCGACCTTCTCCGGCTCGTCCTCGAGGCCGGCACGGATCTCGTCGGGGATGTCGTCGGGCACGACCCGGCACGGCACGTTGACCACCTGCACCTGCTCGACGCCGGCGCCCACCGCCTGCGAGCGCAGCTGCTCCAGCTTGTCCGTGATGACCCGGCGGAAGGCCGGGTCGTCCAGCCACAGGCGCTCGCCGTCGACGAGGTGGGGCATGGCCGTCAGCGGTGAGGCGAAGATGACGAAGACCTCGTCGCCGTTGGCAGCCAGCGTGTCCGGCCACTCCTTCTTCAGGTCGGCGCACCACGGCTCGGTCTCCTTGCGCAGGCCGGCCGCGTAGCTGATGGGCTCGTCAAGCAGGTCGCACCCCTCGCCGGCGAGGTTGTCGACGCGCACGCCGGGGAAGGTCTCGGCGGGCAGCCGCTGCACGAGGTAGTAGGGCACCGAGTCGCCGTGGACCGCGATGCGCGCCGGCGCGTCCGGTCGGTAGCCGGGCTGGCCCTCGACGAGGTCGGGCACCGACTGCAGGCTCGGCGCCGCGTCGGCCGTGATGTCCGCCTGCGGCGGCGGGGCGGTGCGCACGAGGCCGAAGGCGGCGACCGCGACCACGACGACCGGGGTCAGAGCCAGGAGCAGCGGCCTGCGGGTCCGCGGCAGCAGGCCCCGGACGCCCTTGGCGAGGACCGGGACCTCCAGATGGCGGTAGCACAGGTCGGCGACGACGAAGGTCACGACCATGCACAGCACGAAGAGCAGCAGCCCCGACCCCACGACCCCGGAGAGGGCGACGAAGATCGGCCAGTGCCAAAGGTAGAGCCCGTAGGTGCGACGTCCGGCCCAGGCGAAGGGGGCGAAGGAGAAGAAGGACTGGACCGCGGAGCGCTGCCGGTCGGCGCAGGCCAGGACGATACCCGCACCCGCCAGGCCGAAGAGGAACTGACCCGGACCGCTGAACATCCACGGGGTGAAGGGGGTGACGAACCAGAAGCACGAGATCGAGCCGACGAGTCCCGCGACGCCGAGCACCTCGAGCCCCCGACGCGGGATGCGCCACGGGCCCCGCCCGGATCGTCGCGGCGCCCGCCAGGCACCGAGCGCGGCGCCGAGGAAGAGCGACTGGGCGCGGGCATCGGTGCCGTAGTAGACGCGGCCGTGGTCCGCCTGCTCCGGGAACCCGAGGTGCCAGGTCCACAGCACGGACGCGAAACAGCCGACCACGAGAGCCGCGACGACCACCCACCGTCGACGACGACCCGCGAGCGCGAAGAGGGCGATGACGAGCAGCGGGACAACGAGGTAGAACTGCTCCTCGATGGCGAGGGTCCAGGCGTGCTGGAGCGGCGAGGCCGCGCCCTGGTCGCCGAAGTACTCGTCACCCTGCGCGATGAGGCGCCAGTTCATGACGTAGCCGAGGGTCGCGAGGATGTCTCCCCCGATGCGGCGACGCTGTCCCCCTTCGGCGAAGAGGGCCCCGTAGACGGCCACGAAGGCCAGCACGGCGACCAGTGCCGGCAGCAGGCGACGGATGCGCCGCCGGTAGAAGCCCATGATGTCGATGTCGCCGTGGCGCTCGTACTCCTGCACGAGCAGCCGGACGATGAGGAAGCCGGAGAAGATGAAGAAGTGGTTGATGACCACCCACATGCCAGCGAGCTGCGAGAGGCCGAAGTGGTAGGCGAGCAGGGCCACCACGAAGACCCCACGGGCACCGTCGAGTGCCGGGCTGTACTGCCGGCCTGCCTGCGCCATCGCATCCCCTGTCGCTCCGTCGTCGACGGGCATGCTACTGGGCGCCCGCACGTGAGCGAGCCGCTGCCCGCGTGCAAGACTGGGCGCCGAGCACCGCAGCACCGGAACGAAAAGAGGCAGATCATGTCCGACACCGAGGTCAAGCACGGTCTGGAGGGCGTCGTCGCCTTCGAGTCGGAGATCGCCGAGCCGGACAAGGCCGGGGGCAACCTGCGCTATCGCGGCGTGGACATCAACGACCTCGTCGGCAAGGTCTCCTTCGGGCGCGTCTGGGGGCTGCTCGTCGACGACAGCTTCGACCCGGGCCTGCCGCCCGCCGAGCCCTTCCCCCTGCCGGTGCACAGCGGCGACATCCGCGTCGACGTCCAGTCGGCCCTGGCGCAGCTCGCGCCCCTGTGGGGCTTCAAGCCGCTCCTCGACATCGATGACACCCAGGTCCGCGACGACCTGGCCCGCGCGTCGGTCATGGCGCTGTCCTTCATCGCCCAGTCCGCGCACGGGCAGAACTCCGCGATGGTCCCGCAGGCGCGCGTCGACGAGGGCAAGAACATCGTCGAGCGCTTCATGATCCGCTGGCGCGGCGAGCCCGACCCCAAGCACGTCGAGGCCATCGACGCCTACTTCATCTCCGCGGCCGAGCACGGCATGAACGCCTCGACCTTCACCGCCCGCGTCATCGCCTCGACCGGCGCCGACGTCGCCGCCTGCCTCTCCGGCGCGGTCGGCGCGATGTCCGGCCCGCTGCACGGCGGCGCCCCTTCGCGCGCCCAGCACATGATCGAGGGCGTCGAGCGCACCGGTGACGCGACGAAGTACGTCAAGGACGCGCTCGACCGCAAGGAGCGCCTCATGGGCTTCGGCCACCGCGTCTACCGGGCCTACGACCCGCGCGCGGCCGTCCTGCGCGACACCTGCAAGCGCCTGGGCGCCCCGCGCTACGAGGTCGCTCTCGAGCTGGAGAAGGCGGCCATCGCCGAGCTCGCCGACCGCTATCCCGAGCGCAAGATGGAGACCAACGTCGACTACTGGGCGGCGGTCCTGCTCGACTTCGCGGACGTCCCCGGCGAGATGATGACGCCGCTCTTCGTCTGCGCCCGTACCGCCGGCTGGGCAGCGCACGTCCTCGAGCAGAAGCGCACCGGCCGCCTCATCCGCCCGAGCAGCAACTACGTCGGTCACGGCCCCCGGGCGATCTCCGACGTCGCGGGCTACGACCAGCTGCCCTCGGTCTGATGCGCACGGCCGCGATCGCCCTCACCGCCACGACCGCCCTCGCCCTGTCGGCGTGCGGCGGCGACGGCGGGCCGGGGCCGACGGCCGGGGCCGGCGACGACTCCGTCTCCAACTCATCGACACCCACCCCCGGCGGCGACAAGGGCAGCACCCCCGGCGGATCGAGCACGAGCTCGCCCCGCTCGACGAGCAGCGGCTCCGACGAGCCGACGCTGTCCAACTCCACCAAGAGCTCGTCGGCTGCGGCGTCGAGCTCCACCTCGACGGACACCGGCAAGCCCTTCGACGCCCAGGAGTTCGCCGACCGGCTCGAGGCCGCCGTGGACGCCAACCCGACGGTCAAGATCGACGTGCGCTTCGGGCCCGACGCCACGGCGAGCGGCTACCAGGACCTCGCCGACGACGCCCTCGAGATGGACGTCGATGCGGGCGGCCAGCAGATGACCTACCGACTCGTCGACGGGCAGTACTACCTGGCCCAGCCGCCCAAGTGGTTCGAGGTGACCGAGGACTCGACCAACCCGCTCGTCAAGCGGGCCCTGGAGCAGACGGCCCTGCTGAGCATGCGGACCCAGCTCGACGCCTTCATCGCGGGCGTCGAGTCGGCCGGCGACAAGGGGGACGAGCAGGTCGACGGCGTGCGTACGCGGCACTACACGGCCACCGTGCGTACCGCGGACGTGCGCAAGGAGCTCGGCCTAGAGGCCGACCCCGACGCCCCGCCGACGATGACCTACGACGTGTGGCTCGACGAGGACGACCTCATCCGCAAGATGTCCTTCACCCAGGGTGGGGCCGATGCGGTCCTCACCGCCTCCGAGTGGGGCGAGCCGGTCTCGATCACCAAGCCCAAGTCCTCCGAGCTCGCCGAGGTCCCATGACCGACATCACCATCCCCGAGACGCTGCGCCCCCGTGACGGCCGCTTCGGCTCGGGTCCCTCCCTCGTGCGCGCCGAGCAGGTCGACTACCTCCGCTCGATCGCCCGCGACGTCATCGGCACCTCGCACCGGCAGGCACCGGTCCGGGGTCTCGTCCACGAGCTGCGCGAGGGTCTGGCGACGCTCTTCGGTGCCCCCGAGGGCTACGAGGTCGTCCTCGGCAACGGCGGGTCGACCGCCTTCTGGGACATCGCGGCCCTCGGCCTGATCCGCGAGCGGGCGCAGCACTGCGTCTTTGGCGAGTTCTCCGGCAAGTTCGCCGCCGTCACGCGACGCGCTCCCTTCCTCGCCGAGCCCGATGTGCGCTCGGCCGAGCCGGGCGGGCTGAGCCGACCCGAGGCGGTCGCCGGCGTCGACGCCTACGCCTGGCCGCACAACGAGACCTCCACCGGCGTCATGGCACCCGTCGAGCGCCCGGCCGGCACCGACGACGACGCGCTCGTCCTCGTCGACGCCACCTCCGGCGCGGGCGGCCTGCCCGTCGACATCGCGCAGACCGACGCCTACTACTTCGCGCCGCAGAAGTCCTTCGCCTCCGACGGCGGCATCTGGTTCGCCATCATGAGCCCCGCGGCCCTGACCCGCGCCGAGGAGGTCGCCGCGACCGACCGGTGGATCCCCGACTTCCTCTCGCTGACCGCCGCGATCGACAACTCGCGCAAGGACCAGACGCTCAACACCCCGGCCGTCGCGACGCTCGCCCTCATGGCCGAGCAGGTCCGCTGGATGCTCACCTCGGGCGGCCTCGACTTCACGACCGCCCGCACGGCCGAGTCCTCCTCGCGCATCCACGAGTGGGCGACGAAGGGGGAGCACACCAGCCTCTTCGTCACCGACCCCGCGGCCCGCTCGCAGGTCGTCACCACGGTCGACTTCGACGACGAGGTCGATGCCGCGGCGATCGCGACCGCCTTGCGCCGCAACGGCATCGTCGACGTCGAGCCCTACCGCAAGCTCGGCCGCAACCAGCTGCGCATCGCGACCTTCCCCGCCGTCGAACCCGACGACGTCTCCGCACTGCTCGCCTGCATCGACCACGTGCTGGAGCGGCTCTGACCGCTCGGGTGCGCGCCCGGCACGTCGGGCTGCTCGCCGCCGGCGGCGTGGGCGCGTGGACGCTCGGGTGGCGGCTCGACGCCCTCCACCTGCGCGGTGACGAGCTCTACTACCGCCAGGCCGCCCTCGACATGCTCGAGGGGCAGTGGCTCACCAATGCGCAGCACCCGCCGCTGGCCAAGCAGCTCATGGCCCTCACCCACCTCGGGCTCGGCGACACGGTCGTCGCCGACCGCCTGCCCGCAGCGCTCGCCGCGTGGGTCACCGGGCTCCTCCTCGCCCTCCTCGTGTGGCAGGTCGGGCGCCCCGGCCGGTGGACCGCCCTCGTCGGCATCGCCACGGCGCTGCTGTGGTGGACCCTCCCCTGGGCTCCCGGGCGCACCGCCACCCTCGAGTCGGTGATGACCTGCGGGCTCGTCGCCGCCCAGCTCGCCTGGACCCTCGCGGTCACCCGGCGCGACCCGCGCTGGCTCCTCGTCGGTGGCGCCCTCGCCGGGCTGGCCGCCGCGGCCAAGCTCACCGGCGCCCTCGCCCTCGTCGGCCTGCTCCCGGCAGCGCTGCTCCTGCTGCGGCACCGCCCCGCGCGCACCGTCGTCCCCCTCGCCGCCGCGGCACTGGTCGCGGCCGGGGTGACCTGGGTCTTCCCCTTCGTCCCGATGGAGGGCGAGGCGCTGCGGGCGATGACCACGCCGGTGACCTTCCAGCTCGGCCACGCCGAGGCGGGGCACACCGTCGTCGTCGCGGGGCAGACCCACCACCACGCGCCCTGGTGGACCTCGCTGTGGTTCGCGCTTGAACGGCTCGGGCCGCTCGCGGCTGCCGGGCTCGTCCTCGGTGCCCTCGTCGGGTTGGCCCGGCACGGGGCGCGGCTCGCGCCCGTCGCCACGACCCTGCTCGGTCTCGTCGTCGCGATGAGCCTCTCCCCCGTGCAGCTCGGCCACTACCAGTACGTCTGGTGGCCGCTGCTCCTCGCGCTCGCGGGGTGTGCGCTGGCGCCGAGCCACCGGGCCACCCGGCGTGGACCCGCCGGGCGGTGGGCCGGGCCCGTGGCGTCGGGCGGGGCCGCGCTCGCCCTCCTGCCCGCCGTCGTCCTCGCCGCTGACCACGTCGGCGCCGTGGCCCGCACCGAGCCCAGCGGGCTCACCCTCGCCCCCGACGTGCTCGCGCGCGAGGTGCCCGAGGGGACGACGATCACGATCTGGTCCGACCCCTGGCCGACCCAGGTCGCCCTGCCCGGCCGCCGGCTGACGACGACGATGCCGGGCAGTCTGGCTCCCCGCGCCCTGCTCGTCGACCGCGCCTACGCCGCTCGGTCGAACGCCATGGACCCGCACCTGTGGCGGGTCTGCCGGCCGGTGCCCTACTCCGAGCACCGGGTCGGCGACCTCGTGCTCTTCGTCCGGCAGGCCGACCCGCACCCGGCCTTCGTGCCGGACCCGGGCTGCGGCCCCCTTCGCCCGACGGGGTCCGGGAGCGTGGGTCGGCCTACAGCGCCGCGATGATCGCGACGAGGACGAGGGAGGCGAGCACGACCCAGGTCATGACCCGGCGGAAGCGCGGGGTCATCGGGCGGCCTGCGGCACGTCGTGGGTCGGCGCGGAGGAGACCCGCACCCGGGGTCGGCGTTGGCTGGAGTAGGTCACCTCGACATTCTCGTGCCGACCGAGCCAGATCGAGACTCCGACGAGCGTGATCCCGACCGCGGCGGCCCCGATGCCGATCGTCCAGCGCGGGCCGAGGACGTCGCCGACCCAGCCGATGATCGGCGCGCCGAGCGGTGTCCCGCCGAAGAAGATCGCCATGTAGAGGGCCATGACGCGGCCGCGCATCATCGGGTCGGTGCGCATCTGGACCATGGCATTGGCCGTCGTCATCGCCGTCAGAGCGGTCAGGCCGCATGCCGCGAGCGCCACCGCGAAGCTCGCGTAGGTCGGGGCGATCGCGGCCCCGGCCGCGGCGAAAGTGAAGCCGACGAGCGAGAGCAGCAGCACCCGCAGCCGCGGCTCGCTGCGCCGGGCGGCGAGCAGCGCGGCGCTCAGCGAGCCGACCGCCATGATCGAGCCGAGCAGGCCGTAGCCCTCGGCGCCCCGCCCGAAGACCTGGGTGGCCATGAGCGCGATGGTGATCTGGAAGTTCATGCCGAAGGTGCCCAGGACGAAGATCAGCACCATGACGAGGATGATGTCGGGCCGGCCGCGCACGTAGCGCAGGCCCTCGCGGGCCGAGCCGCGCCCGGTCACCCGCCGGGCCGGCGTCAGCTCGCTCGCCCGCAGCGCGAGCAGCGCGACGATGACCGTGACGAAGGACAGCGAGTTGAGGAGCAGCGCCTGACCCGAGCCGATGCCCGCGATGACGAGACCGGCGACCGCCGGGCCGATGAGCCGGCCGAGGTTGAAGGAGGCGCTGTTGAGGGCGACCGCATTGCTCAGCCGCTCGCGCGGCACCATCTCGGAGACGAAGGTCTGCCGCGCCGGGTTGTCGAAGGCCGTGGCGACACCGGTCATGAGCGCCAGCAGGTAGAAGTGCCACAGCTGCGCCGCCCCGGTGACGACGAGAACACCGCCGACGAGCGCGGTCAGGCCGAGCACCGCCTGAGTGAGCAGCAGCAGTGACCGCTTGGGGAAGCGGTCGACGACCGCGCCGGTCCACGGCGCGAGGAGCAGCATCGGGAGGAACTGCAGGCCGGTGACGATGCCCAGCGCGCTCGCCGAGTGGTCGGTGAGCTCGGTGAGCACGACCCAGTCCTGGGCGACGCGGCCCATCCAGGTGCCGACGTTGGAGACGATCGCGCCCAGGGCGTAGATGCGGTAGTTGCGGATCGAGAGGGAGGCGAAGGTCGGGCTCATCGGGCGGCGATCCGCTGCAGCAGGTCGGTGGCGGCCCGCAGGGTCGCCTGCTCGTCGCCGGTGAGCTCGGCGACCCGCTCGGTCATCCACTTGTCGCGGCGACGGCGGGTGAGCGTCAGCGTGGCGCGCCCCTCGGCGGTGAGCTCGACGAGCACCCGGCGCCCGTCCTGCGGGTCGTCGTGCCGCTCGACGAGGCCGTCGTCGGCGAGGCAGCCGACCGTGCGGGTCATGCTCGGGGCCGAGACCTTTTCGACGTCGGCCAGGGCGCGCGGGGTGAGCGGCCCGTCCTCGAGCCGCGACAGGACCGAGAACTGGTGCGGCGCAATGGCGTCGGTGCTCTCGAAGCGGACCCGCCGACTGATCCGCATGCACGCGAGGCGCAGGTCCTCGCTCAGGCTGCTGATGGCCTCGTGGCCCACTTCGTCACCGGACACGGGTCTCCCTTCGCTCGCCAGAACACGTTAGCACAACTCATTACCTGTGCTAACTAATCCCACGTGCCCCGGGATTCTCGGGTGACCCGGAAAACCCCCGCTTCGCAAGGGTGTGGAACTCTTGCGAAGCGGGGGTAAGTCCTGCGAAGTGGGAGGGGCCCGTCACTCGACGCCGAGGATCCCCTTGATCGGGTCGATGCCGAAGTAGAGGACGAAGAGCACGCCGACGAGCCACATGAGCGGGTGGATCGTCGCTGCCTTGCCACGCACCACCTTGATGAAGACATAGCTGACGAAACCGGCGCCGATGCCCGCGGTGATCGAGTAGGTGAAGGGCATGAGGATGATCGTCAGGAAGGCCGGGATGGCGATCTCCAGGTCGTCCCAGTCGATCTCCTTGACCTGCTGCATCATGAGGAAGCCGACGAGCACGAGCGCCGGGGTTGCCGCCTCGTAGGGCACGACGGCGACGAGCGGCGACAGGAAGGTCGTCAGCAGGAAGAGCACACCGGTGACCACCGAGGCCAGACCCGTGCGCGCGCCCTCGCCGACACCCGAGGCGGACTCGATGTAGCTCGTGTTGGAGCTGACCGAGGCGGCGCCACCGGCGACCGCGGCGAGCGAGTCGACGACGAGGATCTTCTGGCTGTTGGGCGGGTTGCCCTCCTCGTCAAGCAGGTCACCCTCGGCGCCGACGGCGACCATCGTGCCCATCGTGTCGAAGAAGTCGGCGAGCAGGATCGTGAAGACGAGCAGCGCCGCGGAGACGATGCCGATCTTGTCGAAGGAGCCGAGCAGGTTGAAGTCGCCGAGGAGACCGAAGTCCGGGGTCGCGACGAGCGAGCTCGGCAGGCTCGGGACGTTGAGGCCCCAGCCGGTCGGGTTGACCAGCTCGCCGGCCTCGTTGGTCTGGCCGCCGATGTCGAAGACCGCCTCGACGACCATCGCGAGGATTGTCGTGCCGAGGATGCCGTAGAGGATCGAGCCCTTCACCCCGCGCACGTGCAGCGTGATGATGATGAAGAGGCCGACGACGAAGACGAGCAGCGGCCAGCCGGCGAGGAAGCCACCGACACCGAGCTCACCCAGCGGGCCGCCCTCGGCCTTGCGCACGAAGCCGGCGTCGACGAGACCGACGACGGTGATGAAGAGGCCGATGCCGACGCTGATCGCCGTCTTGAGCGGCGGCGGCACGGCGTGCAGCACCGCCTTGCGGAAGCCGGTGAGCACGAGCAGCAGGATGATCAGGCCCTCGAGGACGATCAGGCCCATCGCGTCGGCCCAGGTCATCTCGGGCAGCTTGGCGATGCCGAAGGCGACGAAGGCGTTGAGCCCCAGGCCGGCCGCGAGCGCCAGCGGATAGTTGGCGACGACACCCATGAGGAGGGTCATCACGCCGGCGACGAGCGCGGTGCAGGCCGCGACCATCGCGAGGTTGGGCCCGTCACCGCCGCCGAGGAAGCCTCCGGTCGAGTCCTCCTGGGTGCCGATGATCAGCGGGTTGAGGACGACGATGTAGGCCATGGTGAAGAAGGTGGCGAACCCACCACGGACCTCGCGGCTGACGGACGAGCCGCGTTCGGTGATCTTGAAGTACCGCTCGAGAGCGGAGCCCTTTGTCGACGGGCGGGCAGCAGGGGTGCTCATGGGCCGACATCGTATTGCCGTGGCGGCCGTGCTCCTGCATCCGATCCCCCTGCCCCGCACCTACGCTGGGGCCATGACCCGGATCGTCCTCGTGGGCTCGCTGCTGTGGCTGCTCGCCCTCGTCGCGACCCTCGTCGTGCCCGGTTGGCACACCGGCGACCGGTCGTGGTGGCCGTGGACGTGCGTCACCGGCCTCACCCTGGGGTTGCTCGGCTGGGGCTACCTGCGCCGCGGCCGCGGCAATGCCGAGCAGGCCTAGGGCCGAGCAGGCCTAGAGGACCTCGAGCACCTCGTCGTCGAGGATCGGCTCGCCGACCTTCTCCGGCTCGGGGGCGTCCATGTCGATCTCGGAGTGGGCGCCACACCCGTGGTCGCGACTGACGACGCCGCCGTCGCTCGGGCTCCACTCGTTGGCGCAGACGCCGAAGACCGAGCGCAGTGCACCCGCCATCGGGATGAAGTAGCCGCACCCCGCGCAGCGCGCGGGAGCCTTGGTCGCGACCTCGGCGGTCGGGCCGTGGGCGCCGTCGTACCAGCGCTGGGCGGCCCGGTCACGGCCCTCGGCGGACAGCACCCGCGGGCGCCCGAGACCGAGCTCCCACAGGGCCACCGCGTCGACGTCCTCGTCACCCGTGGCCTCGAAGCCGGCCTCGAGGTTGGGGTCGTCGTCGATCTTGGGCGTGACGTCGCCGGGGCCGACGTCGCCGGGGGCGAGGCGGTCGGCCCACGGCAGCCACTCCGGCGAGAGGATCGCGTCGTCGCCGGGCAGCAGCTGGGTCTCGCAGACGGTCGCCGTCTTGGCGCGCGGGGCGCGGGTGACCGTCACGGCCCATGCCCACCCGCCGTAGCCGGGCAGGGTCGCGGCGAACCAGTGGGTGCCGAGGCGCTCGCCGTCGAGGGTGAAGCCGACGTGCTCGCCGACGCCCTCCCCCTTCGTCGCCTCGAGCAGCTCGCGACGGGCCGGCTCGACCGCGGCCGCGAGCACGGCATCGGACTTGGCGCGTGCCATCTCAGCCCTCCAGGTCGTCGGCGACGCGGCGCAGGACCTGCGCGACCTTGGCGCCCTGCGCCTTGTCGGGGTAGCGACCACGGCGCAGGCCGTTGCCGATGCCGTCGAGGAGCTTGATGACGTCCTCGACGATCGCGGCCATGTCCTCGGCGCCCTTGCGGTCGCGCTGGCGCAGGTTGGAGGTGACGCTCGGCGGGGTGTCGAGGACCTTGACCGCCAGAGCCTGGGCGCCGCGGCGGCCCTCGACGATGCCGTAGTCCACGCGGGTACCGCCCTTGAGCGTCGTCGTCCCCTCGGGCAGGGCATTGGCGTGGAGGAAGATGTCCGCGCCGTCGTCCCCGGAGATGAAGCCGAAGCCCTTCTCCGCGTCGTACCACTTGACCTTGCCAGTGGGCACCGTGCACCTCTTGCTCGCATACGAAAGTGTGTGGGCGCACCGGATCGTGCACCACCCCCAAGGCTAACCCGAGCAGGCCGAAACCCAGTGGTCGGCCGTCGGTGCCGTGGGGCACCATGGCCCCTCGTGACCACGCTGCCCAAGGACCTCCCCGCCGACGAGATCGGGCCGGGTCTGGCCGGCTTCTGGCGGGCGCTGCCGCGCGAAGGGAGGTTCCTCCTCTCGACCGTCGCCGTCCAGCACCTCGGGCGGGGCATGACCTTGCCCTTCACGGTCATCTACCTGCACGAGGTGCGCGGCTTCTCCCTCGACACCGCGGGCTCGATCATGGCCCTGCTCGCGCTGGTGGCCGCCCTGGCCGCGGCACCGATGGGCGCCCTCACCGACCTCCTCGGCGCCCGGTGGATGCTCATTGTCGCCGGCGTGTGCCAGAGCCTCGGGGCGGTCGCGCTGGCCTTCGCGACGAGCCTGCCGATCGCGGTCCTCGGCGCAGTGCTCATGGGCCTGTCGCAGAGCATCGGCTGGTCGGCGTCCAACACCTTCATCTCCGCTCTGGTGCGAGGGCCCTTGCGGCAGAGGTACTTCGGGGTCAACTTCGCCCTGCTCAACCTCGGCATCGGCGCGGGCGGGCTCATCGCCGGAGCCTTCGTCGACGTCGCCCGGCCGGTGACCTTCGAGACGATCTTCCTCGTCGACGCCGTCCTCGTGCTCATCCCCGGCATCTGGCTGCTCGGCCCCCTTCGTCATGTGCACGCCCGCGCCGAGCACCCCGACGACGGCTCCGCCACCGCGAACTACGCGACGGTCCTGCGGCTGCCCGGCATGCGGTGGGTGCTGCTGCTGGCGCTCGTCACGAGCTTCGTCGGCTACGGCCAGCTCGAGGCCGGCATCCCGGCCTTCGCGCACGGGGTGGCGCAGGTGAGCACCTCCGTCGTCGGGCTGGCCTTCGCGGCCAACACCGCCGTCATCGTCCTGCTGCAGTTCTGGGTGCTCCAGCGCATCGAGGGCCACCGGCGCACCCGCGTCGGCCTCGTCATGCTCGGCATCTGGGCGGTCGCGTGGCTCGCCCTCGGCCTGAGCGGCCAGCTCCCGGGGAGCCTCGCGGCGGCCGTGCTCGTCGTCGCCTTCCTCACCCTCTTCGGCCTCGGCGAGACCCTGCTGCAGCCGACGCTCCCCGCGATCACCAACGACATGGCGCCCGACCACCTGCGGGGCCGGGTCAACGCCGCCCAGTCCACGGCCTTCATGGCCGGCGGGGTGCTCGGGCCGCTCGTCGCCGGGGTGCTGCTCGAGCGCGACCTGTCGACGACCTTCGTCCTCGTCGTCGTCGCCGGGCTCGTCGTCACGGCCTGGCTCTTCCTGCGGCTGGAGCGGATCGTCAGCCCCGCGGTCAACGGACTCCCGGTGACCGCGACCGACGAGCCGTCCGTGCACTGAACTACCGTGGGTCGGTGCGTTCCCTCGCCGAGGACATCCGCGACCGCTCCGACGCCGAGCTGGTCGCGCTGCTCGAGCTGCGACCCGACCTGGCGCGACCGCAGCCTGCCGATCTCACCGCCCTGGCCGCCCGGGCGAGCACCCGCGCGAGCACGGCCCGCGCCGTCGACCACCTCGACCTCGACCACCTGAGCGCCCTGCAGGCCTGTGCCGTCACCGGCTCGACGGACCCGGCGACCATCGCCCCCTTCGTCGGGGTGGACGAGCACGAGGCCGCCACCCTCGTCGACGACCTGACGGCCGCGGCCCTGCTGTGGCGCTCCCCCGACGGCCCGGTCCTGGCCCGCACCGTCACCGACGTCCTCGGCCCGCACCCCGCGGGGCTCGGCCCAAGCGCCGCGACCCTCGGTCACGCGCTGCCCCTCGACCTGCCGACGACCCTCGCCGACCTCCCCGCCGAGCAGAGCCAGGTCCTGGGCCACATCACCGCGCACGGTCCCACGGCCGCCGTCCCCGGCGACCCGGAGGGACGCACCGGGCGGGCCGTCGCCGCGCTCGTCGACGCCGGTCTCCTGGCCGCCCCCGACGCCGAGCACGTCGTCGTGCCACGCGAGGTGGGGCTGGCCGTCCGCGGCGGCCGCCTGCACCCCGAGCCGCGCGAGCAGGCCACGACACCCCCGACCTACGACCCCGACGACGTCGACCGAGCCGCAACCGCCTCGGCCACCGAGCTCGTCGCCCTGGTCGACGAGCTGCTCGACCACGCCGATGCCCTGCGCCCGCGGGTCCTGCGCAGCGGCGGTCTCGCGGTGCGCGACCTGCGCACCCTCGCCACCCGCATCGACCTCGACGAGGCCGCCACCACCCTGCTCCTCGAGCTCGCCCTGGGCGCGGCCCTGCTCGCCGACGACCACGCGCTCGACCCGACCTGGCGCCTCACCACCGTCGTCGAGGACTGGCGCGCCCTCGCACCCGCGCGGCGCTGGAGCGCGCTCGCCCTGCCCTGGCTGCACTCCCTGCGCGCCACCGTCGTGCCCGCCCCCGAAGACGGCGGGCGGGTCAACGCCCTGTCCGAGGGCATGGTCTGGCCGCCGGTGCGGGCGCTGCGCCACGAGGTGCTCGAGATCCTCGCCGCGCTCCCGGCCGGCAGCGCCCCCGACACGGCGACCGTCGTGCACCTGCTCCACCAGCGCCGTCCACGCCGCATGCCCCACCAGGCCGACGAGGTCGTCGCCGCGCTGCTGCGCGAGGGCGAGTCCCTCGGCGTCACCGGTCGCGGGGCCCTCGGCTCCTTCGGCCGGCTGCTGCTCAGCGACGAGGCCGCCGCGACCGAGCGGCTGGCCGAGCTCGTCCCCGACCCCGTCGACCAGCTGCTCCTGCAGGCCGACCTCACGGCAATCGTGCCGGGCACTCCGGTGCCCGAGCTCGCGGCGATGCTCCGCCGCAGCTCGGTGCTCGAGTCACGAGGCGGCGCGAGCGTGCACCGCTTCACCGAGGCCGCGCTGCGCGGGGCGCTCGACGCCGGGTGGACCGCCGACGACCTGCTCGAGTCGCTCGCTCGCTTCAGCGCCACGCCCGTGCCCCAGCCGCTGGACTACCTCGTGCGCGACGTGGCCCGCCGCCACGGGCAGCTGCGGGTCGGCAACGCCGGCAGCTATCTGCGCAGTGACGACCCGACGCACCTCGAGGCGCTGCTCGGCCACCGCGACCTCGGCCACCTCCAGCTGCGGCAGATCGCCCCGACCGTCCTCGTCTCGCCGGCCGGCCCCACGACCCTGCTCGACGCGCTGCGCGAGATCGGCGCCGCGCCGGCGCTCGAGGGATCCGGCGGTGTCGTGAGCAGCACGCCCACCGGGTCGCGGATCACGCCGCGCACCGCTCGCCCCGTCCTCGAGGTCCGCCCCGAGCCGGCCCAGGAGGTGCTCGAGCGCCTCCGCGCCGGCGAGGCGCGCGCCGCCGCCCAGCGCACCGCCGGCACCCCCGACGGGCCGAGCATCCCCGCTCTCGACCCCGCGAGCAGCTCGGCGCTGCTGCGCGAGGCAGCCGCCGACCGGCTCGCCGCATGGATCGGCGTCACCGACGCCGTCGGCGCCACCCGCCGGCTGCTCTTCCACCCCCTCGCCGTCGAGGGTGGCCGCGTCATCGGCGAGGTCGACGCGATGCCCCAGACCTACTCGCTGCACCGCATCACCGGCGTCGTCATCGACGGGTGATCACCCGCCCGACAGCGCCTTGACGACCCGCGAGGGCGAGGGCTTGCCGAGCTGCTGCGCCATCCACGCGCTCGTCTCGACGAGTGCGTCGAGGTCGACGCTGGTCTCGACGCCGGCACCGTCGAGCATCCACACGAGGTCCTCGGTGGCCAGGTTGCCCGTCGCCGACTTCGCATAGGGGCAGCCGCCGAGCCCGCCGGTCGAGGCGTCGACGACGGTCACGCCGGCGCGCAGGGCCGTGAGGGTGTTGGCCAGGGCCTGCCCGTAGGTGTCGTGGAAGTGCACGCCGATCCGGTCCACCCCGACCCCGCGCCGGTCGAGGGCGGCGAGCAGCGCCTCGACGTGCCCGGTCGTGCCGGTGCCGATCGTGTCGCCGACGGAGAGCTGGTCGCAGCCGAGGTCCATCAGCTCGGCGCAGGCATCGGCCACCTGGTCGACGGGCACCGGCCCCTCCCACGGGTCGCCGAAGCACATCGACACGTAGGCGCGCACCCACAGGCCGGCCTCCTGCGCCCGGCGGACCACGGGGGCGAACATCTGCACCGACTCCGCCCGCGAGCGCCCGAGGTTCTTCTGCGCGAAGGTCTCCGTCGCGCTGCCGAAGATCGCGACCGCCCCCACACCGGCCTCGAGGGCACGGTCCAGGCCGCGTTCGTTGGGCACGAGCACGGGCCGAAGGGGGCTCCGCCCCACCTCGTCGAGATCGGCGAGGAGCTCGGCCGCGTCGGCGAGCTGCGGGACCCACCGCGGCGAGACGAAGGAGGTCGTCTCGACCGTCTCGAGCCCCGCCGCGACGAGTCGGCGGACGAACTCCGCCTTGACGGGGGTGGGCACGCTCCACGACTCGTTCTGCAGGCCATCACGCGGGCCGACCTCGTAGATCGTCACCCGTGGGGGCAGGTCGCTGGCGGGCTCGGTCTGCGGCAGTGCACGACTCATGGGGCCCATGATCCCCCATCACGTACCGTGGGCCCGGGCCGCAGTCGTCGGCCCGGGAGGACAGCACAGGATGAGCAACGACCCGTACCCGAGCCAGCGGCCCGACCCGAGCGGCAGCGACCCCTACTCGAGCGACCCCTACCTCCCCGTGGGCCGACCCGACGAGACCCGGCCGCCCGCCCCCTACCCGGCGACCCCGGCACCCCAGCAGGCGCCGCCGGCCCTGCCGCCGCCGTATGCCTACGCCTATGCGCCGCCGCGGCCCATGGGCGCCTCGGTCATCGTCCTGGTCATCCTCTCGGCGATCATGACGATGTCCGGCTACTGCTGCTGGGTCGGCATCCCGTCGCTCGTCATGGGCATCGTCTCCATGACCAAGAACTCCTCCGACCCCGAGGGCGCCGACCGGCTGACCCGCTACGGCTGGATCACCTTCGCCGCGCTCTTCGCCATCGGGCTGCTCGCCGTCATCGGCTTCATCGCCGCCGTCGCCCTGAGCGAGGCCTGAGCGTGGCCCCCGACGGTGCCCTGATCGTCCAGAGCGACAAGACGCTCCTGCTCGAGGTCGACCACGAGCGGGCCGCCGACGCGCGGCGGGCCATCGCCCCCTTCGCCGAGCTGGAGCGCGCACCGGAGCACATCCACACCTACCGGGTCACGCCGCTCGGCCTGTGGAATGCCCGAGCCGCGGGCCACGACGCGGAGCAGGTCGTCGACGCCCTCATCACCCACTCGCGCTACCCCGTGCCGCAGGCGCTGCTCGTCGACGTCGCCGAGACGATGGACCGCTACGGCCGCCTCGTGCTCGACAAGGACGGCGAGCAGCTCGTCCTGCGCGCCACCGACCGGGCCGTGCTCACCGAGGTCATGCGGCACAAGAAGATCACGCCACTCCTCGGCGCCCAGCTCTCCCCCGACGAGGTCGTCGTCCACCCCTCCGAGCGGGGCACGCTCAAGCAGGAGCTGCTCAAGGTCGGCTGGCCCGCTGACGACCGGGCCGGCTACGTCGACGGCGAGGCGCACCCGATCGACCTCACCGAGGACGACTGGACGCTGCGGCCCTACCAGCAGCAGGCGGTCGACGGCTTCTGGGACGGCGGCTCCGGGGTCGTCGTCCTGCCGTGCGGCGCCGGCAAGACCCTCGTCGGTGCCGGGGCGATGGCCTCGGCCAAGGCGACCACCCTCATCCTCGTGACCAACACCGTGAGCGCCCGCCAGTGGAAGCAGGAGCTGCTCGAGCGGACCTCGCTCACCGAGGACGAGATCGGCGAGTACTCCGGTGCCCGCAAGGAGATCCGGCCCGTGACCATCGCGACCTACCAGGTGCTCACGCTCAAGCGCAAGGGCGTCTACCCGCACCTCGACCTGCTCGACGCCCGCGACTGGGGGCTCATCGTCTACGACGAGGTGCACCTGCTGCCGGCGCCGATCTTCCGGATGACGGCCGACCTGCAGGCCCGCCGTCGGCTCGGACTGACCGCGACCCTCGTCCGCGAGGACGGCCGCGAGGCCGACGTCTTCTCGCTCATCGGCCCCAAGCGCTTCGATGCGCCGTGGAAGGACATCGAGGCGCAGGGCTACATCGCGCCCGCCGACTGCGTCGAGGTCCGGGTGACCCTGAGCGACAGCGAGCGAATGGCCTATGCGACGGCCGAGCCCGACGACCGCTACCGGCTCGCCTCGTGCTCCCCGGTCAAGCCGCCCGTCGTGCGTCGGCTCGTCGAGCAGCACCGCGGCGAACCGACGCTCGTCATCGGCCAGTACCTCGACCAGCTGCACGAGCTCGCCGAGCAGCTCGACGCCGACCTCATCACCGGCGAGACCTCGGTCAAGGAGCGCCAGCAGCTCTTCGCCGACTTCCGCGAGGGCCGCTCGAGCCTGCTCGTGGTCTCCAAGGTGGCCAACTTCTCCGTCGACCTGCCGGAGGCGACCGTCGCCATCCAGGTGAGCGGGACCTTCGGCTCACGCCAGGAGGAGGCCCAGCGCCTCGGTCGGGTCCTGCGGCCGAAGGGGGACGGCCGCACCGCGCACTTCTACACCGTCGTCACGCGCGACACCGTCGACGCCGAGTTCGCCGCCCACCGCCAGCGCTTCCTCGCCGAGCAGGGCTACGCCTACCGAATCGTCGACGCCGACGACCTCTAGCCCGTCACAGGATCGAGGTCAGGAAGCGCTTCGTCCGCTCGTGCTCGGGGTTGCTGAGGATCGCGTCGGGCGTGCCCTGCTCGAGGATCTGCCCGTGGTCGAACATCATCACCTTGTGCGAGACGTCGCGCGCGAACTGCATCTCGTGGGTGACGATGAGCATCGAGATGTCCGTCGAGTCCGCGACATCGCGCAGCACACCGAGCACGTCGCCGACGAGCTCCGGGTCGAGGGCCGAGGTCACCTCGTCGAGCAGCAGGATCTTGGGGTCCATCGCCAGGGCCCGGGCAATCGCGACCCGCTGCTTCTGACCTCCGGACAGGCGGCTGGGGTGCTCGTCGGCTCGGTCCTTCAGGCCCACCTGGTCGAGCAGCGCCAGTCCGCGCTCGCGGGCCTCGTCCTTGCTCCGCCCGAGGACGTGCACGGGCGCCTCGGTGACGTTGTCGATGACCGACATGTTGGGGAAGAGGTTGAAGTGCTGGAAGACCATGCCGATCTTCTTGCGGGTCTGGGCAACCTCCTTCTCCCGCAGGCGGACCCGCTTGCCGTCGCGGCGGTCGTGGGTCAGCGGCTTGCCGTCGATCCAGATGTAGCCGCCGGTGAGCTCCTCGAGCGTCATGACGAGCCGCAGGATCGTCGTCTTGCCCGAGCCGCTCGGGCCGATGAGCGTCACCCGCTCGCCCTGCGCGACGTCGAAGTGCAGGTCCGACAGCACCGTGTGGTCCCCGAAGGACTTCTCGACGTCCTCGAAGCGGATGACGGGGGTGGACGAAGGGGGCGTCCCCCCGGTCGGGTCAGTAGACAAGAGCTTTTTCCAATCTGCGGACGGCGAGGGCGGTGACGAGGCTCGCGACGAGGAAGATCAGCCCCGCGATGGTGAAGGCCTCGTTGTAGCGGAAGGTGTTGCCGCCGGCCTGCTGGGCGACGGTGACCATCTCGAGCACCGTGATGGCGAAGAGGTAGGGGGTGTCCTTGAACATCGAGATGGCCCAGTTGCCCAGGGCCGGGAGCGTCGAGCGGAGGGCCTGCGGGAGGACGATGTCCCGCCAGGTGCGCCCCTGCGGGAGGCTGAGCGCGCGGGCCGCCTCCCACTGGCCGGTGTCGACCGAGCGGATGCCGGCGATGAAGGACTCGGCCATGTAGGTCGCGTAGTGGATACCGATGACCACCGTCCCGACCCAGAGCATGTCCCAGTCCACGGGCACGAGGAACTTCGCGAAGACGAGCTGGACGATGAGCGGCGTCATCCGGATGACGTCCATGACCCAGCGCACGGGACGCGACAGGAGCGTCGGTGCGACCTGGGTGATCACGGCCAGGAGCAGGCCCACGACGACGGCGACGGCCGTGCCGACGACGGTGATGAGCAGGGTGGCCGTGAAGAAGGCCTCGATGATCTCGGGCGCCAGCTCACGGGCGGCCTCCCAGCTCCAGAACTCCTCGAAGGTGATGGCGGGCCTCATCACAGCGCCACCCCCGCTCCGGCGTGGGCACTGCGGGTGGGCAGGCCGAGTCGACGACGGGCACGCTTCTCCAGCTGTCGCAGACCGGAGGAGAAGACGAGCGCGAAGAGGTAGTAGATGATCAGGCCGATGCCGTAGGCGAAGATCGTCGTCGTGTTGATGCGCAGCTGGTCGATCTCGTAGGCGAGGTCCTGCAGCCCGATGAAGAGCGCCACGGCCGTGCCCTTGATGAGCATGACGAGCAGGTTGTTGTAGCCGGAGAGCATGAGCACCCAGGCCTGCGGCCAGATGATCCGACGCATGCGGGTCAGCGGCGACATGTTGAGGGCCTTGGCGCCCTCCCACTGGCCGCGGTCGACGGCATTGATCGAGCCGCGCACGATCTCCGCGCCGTAGGCGCCGTAGTTGAGCCCGAGCGCGATGACGCCGGTGAGCACGGCATCCCAGCTGACCCCGAAGAGCGGCATGACGTAATAGAGCCAGAAGAGCTGCACGACGAGCGAGGTGCCGCGGAAGAACTCCACGACGATCGTCGCGAGCCACCGCAGGGGTGCGACGGGGCTGATGCTCAGCAGGCCGAGGGCGACCGAGACGACGAAGGCGACCAGGGCCCCGCCGAGCGTGAGCTGGAGCGTGACGAGCACGCCCTCGCCCAGTCTCGGCAGGGCATCCCGGAGCGCGTCGAGATGATCGGTCACTTGGCGTCCGGCAGCTCGCCCTTGCAGAGCTGCTCGGTCGTCAGGTCGCCCTTGGGCCGCTCGGCGTCGGTGAAGCCGAACTCGCCGACGACGTCGGTGTAGGCCTTCTCGTCGCCGGTGATCTTGGCGAGCTCCTCGTTGTAGGCATCGCGCAGGGTGTCGTCACCCTTCTTGAAGACGGTCGCGCCGGCGCCGACCTGCTCCTTGCCGTCGACGACGGCGACGAAGGAGTCGGTGACCTCGACCTTGACGTCGGGGTTGTTCTCGTCCATGGTCCGCAGGGAGATCCCGGTCAGCGCGAAGACGTCGCTGCTGCCGCGTGCCACCGCGTCCATGCCGTCCTGCGGGGACTTGACCTGGGTGGCCTCGATGTCGAGCGACTTGGCGTAGTCGGTCTCGATGGCGCCGCTCATCGTCGCGAGCTTGGCGCCGGACTTCTTGACGTCGTCGAGGTCCTTGAGGTTCTTGGGGTTGCCCTCGGGCACCATGAGCGCCGTCGTGTAGAGGATCTCCGGGTCGCCGAAGGAGGCCTCCTTGCAGCGGTCCGGCAGGATCGACATGCCCGCGGAGATGGCGTCGTAGCGGCCGGCCTTCAGGCCCGGGATGAGCGCATTCCACTCCGTCTTGACGCCCTTGACCTCCTTGATCCCCATGTCCTTGAAGATCTTCTTGTGCAGGGCGATGGTGGCCCCGGTGAGCTCCCCGTCCTTCTCGAAGGAGTAGGGCTCCTCACCGGCGAAGGCGACGGTGATCGTCCCCTCCTCCTTGAGCTCGGCGAGCTTGTCGCCCGACCCACCGTCCGATCCGGAGTCGGAGCCGCAGGCGGCCAAGGTGAGAGCGAGGGTCAGTGCTGCGGTTCCGGCCAGAGTTCGTGAGTGACGCACGTGTTTCCTCCCCTCGGAGGTTCTTCGCCGGGCCCCTCCCGGTCCTCCGAGTCCCCCCACCCGACCAAATCAACGGCGCGAAGGGGGGTTCCCGCCCCCTTCGTTGTCACTCCGTGACCCCACCGCGCCCAGCGCTCGTTCAGCCGACACCCAGACAACGGGCGCACACTCGACGGGTGAGCACTCCCACCACCTCCGTCGATGCCCCCCACCTGCTGGTCGTCGAGGACGAGCCCAACATCCGCGAGCTGCTCGCCACGTCGCTGCGCTTCGCCGGCTTCGAGGTCGAGGTGGCCGGCGACGGCGCGAGCGCGCTCGACGCGGTGCACCGCATGGAGCCCGACCTCATCGTCCTCGACGTCATGCTCCCCGACACCGACGGCTTCGAGGTCGCCTCCCGGCTGCGCGCCTCCGAGCGCCACCAGCCGATCCTCTTCCTCACCGCGCGCGACTCCCTCGACGACAAGCTCAAGGGCCTGACCGTCGGCGGCGACGACTACGTCACCAAGCCCTTCTCCCTCGAGGAGGTCATCGCCCGCATCCGGGTCATCCTGCGCCGCACGACCGACATCCCCTCCACCGAGTCGGTGCTGCGCTTCGCCGACCTCGAGCTCGACGACGAGGCCCACGAGGTCCGCCGCGCCGGGCGGGTCATCGACGTCTCGCCGACCGAGTTCAAGCTGCTGCGCTACCTCATGCTCAACCCCAACCGCGTCCTGTCGAAGGCCCAGATCCTCGACCACGTGTGGGACTACGACTTCCGGGGCGAGATGGGGATCGTCGAGTCCTACATCTCCTACCTGCGCCGCAAGATCGACACCGAGGGGCTGCCGCCGCTCATCCACACCAAGCGCGGCTTCGGCTACGTGCTGCGCTTGCCGCCCGAGTGACCCGCCCATGAGCCTCGAGCGCGTCACCGCGCCCGTCGTCCGCCGGTTGGAGGCGATGCCGCTCACCTGGCGGCTCGTCGTCATCCTGCTGACGCTGCTGCTCGCGGCGCTGCTCGCGACCTCGCTGACGACGGCGTGGCTGCTCCAGCGCGACCTCGAGGCCAATGTCGACGAACAGCTGCGCACGGTCGCCATCCCGGTCGCCGAGGACAGCTCCGGGCTGACGACCGGGGGCGAGACCCCGGACTTCTACCAGCCGCGCAGCGGACCGACCAACCTCTTCTTCGTGCGCCAGCCCGCCGACGGCGACGCCTGGCAGTACCGCTTCCCCACGGGCGTGAGCTCCCGCCCCGACGTGCCGGTCATCCGTGCCGACGACGCGCGGGCCATCACCAACCAGCCCTTCACCGTCGAGTCGCTCGACGGCACCGTCCAGTGGCGCTTCATCGCCGGCCGCTACGAGGACGGCTCGACCTTCGCCGTCGGCATGCCGCTGTCCGGGGTCAACAAGGTCATCGGCCGCTACGTCATCGTCACCGCCTCCGTCGGTCTGGGGGCCCTGGCGACCTGCGGGGTCCTCGGCTGGTTCGCCACCCGCCGGGCCTTCCGCCCCCTTCGTCGCATCGAGGACACCGCCGCGGCCATCGCCGCCGGCGACCTGACCCGACGTGTCCCCGTGCGCCACAGCCATGACGAGGTCGCGAGCCTGAGCGAGTCGCTCAACTCCATGCTCGGTCAGGTCGAGCGCAGCTTCGCCGTGCAGGAGGCGTCCGAGACCAAGATGCGCCAGTTCGTCGCCGACGCGAGCCACGAGCTGCGCACCCCGCTCGCGACCGTCCGCGGCTACGCCGAGCTCTACCGGCAGGGCGCCGTCCAGGGCCCCGACCAGACGACCCAGGCGATGGAGCGGATCGAGGGCGAGGCCTCGCGCATGACCGGGCTCGTCGACGACCTGCTGCTGCTGGCCCGCCTCGACGACCAACGCCCGCTGGAGCTCGAGGACGTCGACCTCGTCGTCCTGTCCGCCGAGACCGTCCACGACGCCCGCGCCCGGGCTCCCCACCGGTCGATCCAGCTCGCCGGTCTCGACGGCGACCTGCGGCCCGCGGTCGTCCGCGGCGACGACGGCCGGCTGCGGCAGGTGCTGAGCAACCTCATCGGCAATGCCCTCATGCACACCGCCGACGACGTGCTCGTCGAGGTCCGCACCGGCCAGGTCGGCGACCGAGCAGTCCTCGAGGTCCGCGACCACGGCGCCGGCATCGACCCCGAGGTGGCCGCCCGGGTCTTCGAACGCTTCTACCGGGTCGACAAGGCCCGCTCGCGGGCACGCGGTGGCAGCGGCCTCGGCTTGGCCATCGTCGCGGCGATCGTCGCCCAGCACTCCGGCACCGTCGCGGTCCGCGAGACCCCGGGCGGCGGCGCGACCTTCCGCGTCGAGCTGCCGGGCGCGACACCGGCGCGCCCCGGCCACGTCTGATCACAGCAATCTGACAGGTGGGGCCAAGGACGATCAGAAGTCCGCGGCGCAGAGTGGGTCGCACAGCCTCGAGAAGGAGCCCCACGATGGACCAGCCCACCGCGCCACTGCCGCCGCAGCACCCTTCGTACGCCTCGGCGCTCGCCGCTCCCCCGCCGCCGCGCATGCCGCGCCACCGGGGACGACGGATCGGCGAGCTGACCGCGGTCGCGGTCCTCACCGCGGCCCTGGCCAGCGGTGGCACCTGGGGTGTCATGGCGCTCACCGACGACGGCACGACCGCCGTCTCGTCGACGGGCGCGAGCACATCCGGTGACTCCGCCGCCAGCGTGGTCCCGGTGAGCAGCGCCTCCAAGACCAACCCCGACTGGAACGCCGTGACCGCCGCCGTCACGCCGAGCGTCGTCTCGATCACCGTCGCGGCGGGCAGCTCCGGCGGCGAGGGGTCCGGGGTCGTCCTGGACAAGGAGGGGCACGTCCTTACCAACCACCACGTCGTGAGCGGGGCGGGCGACGACGCGACGATCACGGTCACCCTCTCCGACGGCAAGACCTACCGGGCGAGCATCGCCGGCGAGGACGCCTCGACCGACCTGGCAGTGCTCACCCTCGAGGACCCGCCCGATGACCTGCAGCCGATCACCGTCGGCTCCTCCTCGGGACTGGAGGTCGGCGACCCGGTCATGGCGGTCGGCAACCCCCTCGGCCTCTCCGGCACGGTGACCACGGGCATCGTCAGCGCCCTCGACCGCCCCGTGACGACCAGCTCCACCGAGAGCGAGCAGCAGGACCCCTTCGGCCAGCAGCAGCAGTCGAGCCAGGTCGTCACCTCGGCGATCCAGACCTCGGCGGCGGTCAACCCGGGCAACTCGGGCGGCGCGCTCGTCGACGCGGCCGGTCGCCTCGTCGGCATCAACTCCTCCATCGCCAGCCTGGGCAGCAGCAGCGGCCAGTCCGGCAGCATCGGCATCGGCTTCGCGATCCCCGTCGACGAGGCCCAGTGGATCGCCGAGCAGCTCATCGAGGACGGTCAGGCCGAGCACGCCTTCCTCGGGGTCACCCCCAGCGACGGCACCGCCGAGCTCGGGTCCGCGACCCGCTCCGGCGCCCAGATCCGCTCGGTCTCCGACGGCAGCCCCGCCGCCGAGGCCGGCCTGCAGGAGGGCGACCTCGTCGTGGGCGTCGACGACAGCACGGTCACCTCGGCCGAGTCGCTCGTCGGGATCATCCGCTCGCACCGGATCGGGACCAAGGTCTCGCTCGCCGTCGTCCGCGACGGCGAGGAGCAGACCATCGAAGCCACCCTCGGGACGGCCCCGACGTCCCAGGGGTGACCTGGGGAGCCACGTGCTCAGCAGACTCTCAGGTCGATGCCAGCGGTGTCCCATCCCGGTGTCGCACGATGGTCTCAGGAGCACAGGACATGGAAGCAACGGTCGCTCGATCGTCTCCTCCCCCGACGAAGCACCGACTTCCTCCGGCTCCCACAGGGGTGCTACCCCCGCCTTCGGGTGTGGCGTCTGAAGGCGGCGCTGAGTAGCCGAACTCATGCCCCCGGTGTGCTGGCAACAGCACACTGGGGGCATGAGCATGTCAGGAGACCCCGGTCCTCGAGCAGGTGCGCGCGATCGAGGACGACTTCGCAGACGCGATGTCGCGCATGTACGGCGTCGGCAACGAGCTGGCCAGGCTCCGTGCCCACCTCGCCACCGAGGCCTCCCCCGAGCACTGGACGCGGGTCGCGGCCCCCGAGATCCCCCCTTCGCCCTCGCCCGCGGCCACCGCTCCCGCCGCGGCGCCCGTCGCTCCCGGCCACGTGACGCCTCCGCCGCGAGTCGCCCCGCAGGCGGGGCCGTCCATGGCCCCGCCGCCGTCCCCTCCGCTGCCGCCCACCGAGCCGTGGTGGCAGCGGGAAGGGATCATCGCCAAGGCCCTGGCGGCCGTCGGCGCCGCGATCACCCTCATCGGCGTCGCCTTCCTCCTCGCCCTGGCGATCCAGCTGGGGTTCTTCGGCCCCCTCGCCCGGGTCATCAGCGGCGGACTGCTCTCCCTCGCGCTCGTCGGCGCCGCGGCGCTCGTGCGCTCCCGGCAGACGAGCACCGTCGGCGCCCTCGGTCTGGCGGCGACCGGCATCGCCACCGCCTACCTCGACGTCCTCGCGGTCACCTACGTCTACGCGTGGGTCCCGCTCGGCGTCGGACTCGTGCTCGCCGGCCTCATCGCCCTCGGCGGCGTCCTGCTCGCCCGCGCCTGGGACAGCCAGCTGCTCGCGGTCATCGCCGTCCTCGGCGTCGCGCTCATGGCCCCCTTCGTCGGCCTCCAGCACGGCCTGCTCACCGGCGGCTTCCTGCTCGTGCTCACCGCAGCGACCTGGCCGGCGCAGATCGGTCGCGATTGGTGGGCCCTCGAGCTCTCCCGCGTCATCCCGACCGCACTCTTCCTCGCCGCGCTCGCCGTCGCGCACGACGAGCAGGGCATCGCCGCCGCCCTGGCCATCGCCTTCGCCCTCCTCGTCATGACCACGACGCTCGCCGGGGCCCGCGTCGACCGGCTGCCGGAGCAGCTCGGGCTGCTCGTCCCGGTCGGCATCGGCCCGCTGTGGTTCGCCGGCATGGCGTTCGACGGCCGGTGGACCGGCACCGGGCTGCTCGTCATCGCCACCTGCCTGCTCGTGCTCGTCGCCGGTCTCGTCGGGCACGACGAGCACACCGCCCTGGTGCACCGTGTCCCCGAGCTCGCACTGGCCGCAGCCGGCGTCACCTCGCTCACCGCCGCCGTGCGCGGCGCCGACGGCAACGGCTGGACGCCGGTCGTCGGGCTGGCACTGTGCCTGCTCTGGGCCGTCGCCGCGCTCGTCCTGCGGCACCGCACGACGCTCTTCGTCTCGTGGGCACTGTCGGCGCTGGGCCTGATCGGCGCGTCCACGCTCCTGCCCCACGTCGCGCTGCGCAGCCTCGCCGACGAGGTCGGGCCCACCCACCTGCTGGCGACCGTGCTCCTCGTCGCGACGCTCGCCGTCACCGCGCGGGCGAGCCACGTGCTCGTGCCGGACACCTCACCCGCGCTGCCGCGCATCCTCGTCGCCCTCTCGGTGCTCGTCACCGGCGGCGCCGTCGTCCTGCTCGGCGCGCTCACAGGCCAGCTCGTCGACGACGCCCGCGGGGGCTACACCGCGGGCCAGGCCGGCGCCACGGTCGTGTGGATGGCCACCGCCGCGGTCCTGCTGCTGCGTGGTCTGCGCGGGTCGACGATCGCCGTGCCGGCCGGCCTGGGTCTCGCCGCGCTGAGCGTCGGCAAGCTGCTCCTCTTCGACCTGTCCTTCCTCAGCGGGCTGGCCCGGGTGCTGTGCTTCATCGTCGCCGGCCTGCTCCTGCTCGGGATGGGCGCCGGCTACGCCCAGGCGCTCGAGCGGTCGCGCCGCGGCGGTGGCGGCCCCGGCACCGGGCCGACCCCTCCTGTGGATAACCCGGCGGCGCCGGTCCCGGTTCCTCCTACGGTCTAGGGAGACGTCGGGCCGCAGGGGCCCGGCCGATCACCAGCCGAAGGGGAACCACCATGGCCAGCTTCACCGTCGACACCGCCCAGGTCGCGAGCAGCGCCTCCGACGTCTCGCGCATCTCCGAGGACGTCGAGACCACCGTCGCGAGCATGATGTCGCGCCTGCTGTCGCTCCAGAACCAGTGGCAGGGCGAAGCCTCCTCGTCCTTCCAGGACCTCATCAACGACTGGCGCGCGACCCAGCGCACGGTCAAGGAGAGCCTCGACGAGATCGGGCGGGTCCTCGGCGAGGCCGGCCGGACCTACGACGACACCGAGACCTCGGTCAAGAGCACGATGCGCCCCGGCCGCTGACCGGCCCGACCACGACGGGGGGCGGTGACCTGCCCGGTCACCGCCCCCCGTCGTGCTCGCAGGTCACTCCGTGCTGATCGCCTGCAGGACGTCCATGCGCGAGGCCCGGCGGGCCGGCAGCAGGGCCGCGAGGACGCCGATGACCCCGGCGAGGGCGACGAAGACGGCCATCTGCGCCCACGGGATCGCCAGCTCGGTGATGCCGTCGTCGACGAGCGAGCGCTGGATCGCCACGCCCGCGACCACCCCGAGCACGACGCCGAGCAGAGCACCGAGCAGCGCGATGGTCACCGACTCGAGGGTGATCATCCGCCACAGCTGCCGGCGGGAGAGGCCGACCGCCCGCAGGAGCCCGACCTCACGGGTGCGCTCCATGACCGACAGGCCGAGCGTGTTGACGATGCCGAGCACGGCGATGACGATCGCCAGGCCGAGCAGGGCGTAGATGAGGAAGAGCAGCTGGTTGATGCTCGAGCGCTGCTCGTCGGCGTAGCCGGCCTGGTCCTTGAGCGTGACGAGCGGCTGCTTGTCGACGATCTGCTCGATGCCGGACTCGACCTGGGCCTTGTCGGCCCCCTCGTCGACGAAGATGAAGGCCCAGTTGTCCGCGGCCGAGCCGCCCATCGACTCGACGGTGTCGACCGACATGAGGACGTCCGGCGAACCGATCGCCTGGACCTCGTCGTAGAAGCCGACGACCGTCAGGTCGCGGGTCGTCGAGCCCATCTTCACCTCGACGGTGTCGCCGACGGAGCGGCCGCCCTCGTGCTTCGTCGAGAGCATCACCGAGTCCTTGTCGAGATCGGCCGTCCCGTTGGTCGGCTCGATCTGCTCGACGTCCTCGAAGCTGCGCGGGTCGATCGCGGTGACGAAGAGCTGGCCACCGTCGACGCCGGCACTGCTGAAGCGCACCGGCGAGACCTCCCGGACCCCGTCGACCTCGGCCACCCGCTCGGCGACCGTCGACGAGAAGGGCTGGCCGACCGCGTTGCTGAGGATGTAGTCGGCGCGGAAGGTCTCCTCGATCTGCTTGTCGACGCTCGCCGTGGTGCTCGTGGCGACGACGCCCATGAGCGCGACGAGCGTCATGCCGATCATCAGCGCCGACGCGGTCGCGGCGGTGCGACCGGGGTTGCGCACGGAGTTCTGCTCGGCCATCCGGCCGATGCTCCCGAAGGTCGTGCGATAGACCCAGCCAAGCCCGGAGATCACCGGACGCCCGACGAAGGGGGCGAGGAAGGCCGTGCCGAGGACGAGCCCGACGATGCCGCCACCGATCCACCACAGTTCGCGGGTGTCGGCGACGAAGAGCCCGTAGAGGAAGGCGACGACGCCGAGCACGAGCACGCCGACCTCGAGGCCACGGCGGATCGGGTGGTGGCCGATACCCGTGTCGACCGAGTCGCGCATCGCCGCGACCGGCGGCACCGACCCGGCCCGTCGGGCCGGCACCCAGGCCGCGAGCATCGTCACGACGATGCCGACGGCGTAGGCCGCGATGACCGTCCGGGGCGTGAAGACCAGTCCGGTGCCCGACAGGTCGAGCCCGAAGGTGGCGAAGAGCGCCTGGATGCCCAGGGCGAGCACCACCCCGAGGGCCAGGCCGAGGGTCGCGCCCACGACGCCGATGATGAAGGCCTCGAGGAGGACCCCGCGCACGATCTGCCGGCGAGAAGCACCGATGGCCCGCAGCAGGGCCAGCTCCCGGCCACGCTGTGCGACGAGGATGCTGAAGGTGTTGATGATGAGGAAGGAGCCGACGAAGAGGGCGATGCCGGCGAAGACCAGGAGGAAGGTCGTGATGAAGCCGAGTGCCTGCTGCACGTCGCTCTGGTTTTCCTCCGCGAGCCCCTTGCCCGTCCAGCCCTTGTAGCCCTCGGGCACGAGCGGCTCGACCTGGGTGAGCAGCTCCTGCTGGCTCACGCCCTCGTCGGCGGTGACCCAGACGGAGGAGTACTCGTCCTTGCCGTCCATGTAGTACTTCTGCATGGTCTTGGTGTCAAAGACGACGACCGAGGCGCCGGCCATCCCCCCTTCGCCGAAGGTCATCGTGCCGACGAGCTCGGCCTCGATCTCGGGGGTGTCGCCGGTCGTCACGAGGCTGATCCGGTCGCCGACCTCGTGGCCGGCCCGCTCGGCGGTCACGGAGTCGACCATGACCTCGCCCTCACGCTGGGGCTCGCGGCCCTCGTCGATGACGAGCGGGTCCTCGCCGAGCTGGTTGGGCGCGTCGGAGTAGTTGAAGGCCAGGGCGGGTGCCCCCTGCCCGCCGACGACCTTGCCGTTGTCGCCGACGACGAAGACCCCGATGGCGTCGACCGAACCGTCAGCCCGTGCCGCGCCCGGCAGGTCGGCCATCTTGTCGACGTCGGCGGCGGACATGCGCCCGCCACCCGTGCCGCCGTACTCGTCGGTCTGCTCGGGCTGGACGACGACGTCACCGACGGTGCCGTCCATGATGCCGTCGAAGGTGCGTCCGAGGGTGTCGGTGAAGATCAGCGACCCGGCGACGAAGGCCGTGCCGAGGACGATCGCCATGGCGCTCATCAGCAGGCGCGCCTTGCGCGCCAGCAGACTCTTGAAGGTGGCCTTGAGCATCAGTGCGCTCCGTCGGTCAGCGCGACCATCCGCTCGAGGACGGTCTCGCGGTCCGGCTCCCACAGCTCGTCGACGATGCGCCCGTCCGCGAGGAAGAGGACTCGGTCGGTGTGGCTCGCGGCCACGGGGTCGTGGGTGACCATGACGATCGTCTGGTCGAACTCGTCGACGCTGCGGCGCAGGAAGCCGAGCACCTCGGCGCCGGAGGTCGAGTCGAGGTTGCCGGTGGGCTCGTCGGCGAAGATGATCGCGGGCTTCGACACCAGGGCCCGGGCGCACGCGACGCGCTGCTGCTGGCCGCCGGACAGCTCGTTGGGCCGGTGGCCGAGGCGGTTGCGCAGGCCGACGGTCTCGATGACGAGGTCGAACCACTCGCGGTCGGGTTTGCGGCCGGCGATCGCCAGGGGCAGGAGGATGTTCTCCTCCGCGGTCAGCGTCGGGATGAGGTTGAAGGCCTGGAAGATGAAGCCGATCCGGTCGCGGCGCAGCCTGGTGAGGTCCTTCTCCTTCAACCGGGTGATGTCGGTGTCACCGATGAGTGCCCGGCCCTCGCTCACCGCGTCGAGCCCCGCGAGGCAGTGCATGAGGGTGGACTTGCCGGAGCCGGAGGGCCCCATGATGGCGGTGAACTGCCCCGCCCCGATGTCGAGGTCGATCCCGTCGAGCGCGGCGACCTGCGCCTCGCCCTTGCCGTAGACCTTGCGAAGCTCGTGCGTGCTGGCGGCAACCTGCGTGCCCATGTCCCCTGCTCTCGTCCGTCGTGGATGTCCGACGACAAATCTAGGGTCGACGCTGGGCGGCCGTCACTGGGGTTTCCCCCCCAACGCCTCCCTGCGGCCGGCTACACCTCGACCGTGGCGACGACCCGCAGGCGCGGGTGCTCGTCGTCGCCGTCGACGACGTCACCGGTGACCCAGCGCAGGGTCAGGTGCCCGTCGTGGACCTCGGCGACGGCGAGGTTGTTGTCGAACCACGGCCCCTCGGTGAGCTCCCACGGGTAGCGCAGCTCGGGCACCCCGTCGGTCCGGGCCGCGAGCCAGCGCATCGGGCGGACGAGCCCCTTGGCCATCTGCGACATCAGCACGCGCAGCGCGCGGGGCATGGTTGCGGATCGGGCTGCACACGGCCTGCACGATCCGGCTGCTCGCCCCGTGACCGGCGGGATCGGTCACCTCGGCGACGTAGGAATGGTGCACGTCGCCGGAGAGGAAGGTGATCGTGCCCGGCGGGCGGCCGCGCTCTCCGCGGGCGACGGACATGACGAGCTCGAAGACCTCGACGAAGCCGGACTGGAAGGCGCCCCAGTGCTCGAGGTCGACGACCTGTCGCAGCGCCTCGGTCGCGCGGTGCACCGGCTGGGGCCGGTCCGGCCCGGCGAGGGACTCGCTGATCGACTCGGCGTCGTGCAACCCGGGCGGCAGGAGGAAGGGCAGCGAGGTCCCGACGAAGAGGTGGTCGAGGTCGCCGGTCATCTGCTCGTCGAGCCAGGCGAGCTCGTCGTCGTCGAGCATCGAGCGCCGCTCCGGCTCGAGCACCCGCGCGGCCCGGGAGTCGAGCATGATCAGCCGCGACCCGCCGAGGGCCCGGGTGTAGCTCCAGCGGTAACTCTCGGGCTCACGGTCCACCCGCTCCGCGAGGGCACGAAGGGGGCCGGTCAGGTCGACCTCGCCCGGCCCGGCGCCGTCGAGCCGGGCCCAGATCTCATCGCGGGCGAGCTCCTCGGGCGCGAGGTTGCCGATGTGCTGGTGCACCCAGTAGCTCGTCAGCCCCGCGACCAGCCGCTCGTGCCACCACGGGGTGCGGTTGATCTCCTGGTGCCACGACCACGAGGTGTTCCAGTCGTCGCGGATGTCGTGGTCGTCGAAGATCATCGCGCTCGGCACGACCGAGAGCACCCACCGGATGGCCGGGTCGCTCCACGCGAGCTGGTAGAGGTGCGCGTACTCCGCGTAGTCCTTGATCTCCTCGCCCGGCGGCTCGTCGAGGCTGCGCCGCGAGGCGATGAAGTCACGCATCTGCGGGCTCGTCTCGTCGGCGTAGACCTGGTCACCGAGGAGGGCGAGGACGTCGGATCGTGGGGACTCCCCCTTCGCCAGGGACAGAGCGAAGGTGCGCAGCGCGTCGACGCCGTGGCTCGCGTGGTGCTCCGCGTCGTGCGGGACGCTCGTGCGGCAGGAGCCGAAGGCGAGCAGCGTCGCACGCGTGCGGTCCAGCGTCGCGATGCTCGAGGACGGCAGGTCGGACCCGGCCGGCGGCCACACCTGCTCGTCGTCGATGCTCACCACGTAGTCGTAGGTACGGCCGGGCTCGAGGTCGTCGAGCAGGACGAGGGCGTAGTGGTGGCCCTCCACGACGAAGCTCGCGGCGTGCCACGCGCGGCCGTCGGCCGCGACGGTCACCCGCGCGGGGGCGGCGGTCTCCACCCAGACGGAGGCGTCGTGCTCACCGACGAAGCGCAGGAGGGGACCGAGGACGAGCGGGGACGTGGCGGTCATCCGCTCATCGTCTCGCCCGTGGCTGTGAGTCGGCTGGCCGGGGGGTGCGTCAGCTCACCCCTTGCGACGCCGCAGGGCGATGATCAGGAGGACGAGCGGGGCGAGCGCCGCGGCGATCTGGGGACCGTAAGCCCGCAGCAGCACCGGAAGGGCGGTCGCCCCGAGGTCGATCGCGTCATCGGACGAGCTCGCCGGGCGCGCGGCCGGCGAGGACACGGCCGGTGAGGAGACGGCCGGTGAGCTCGCGGCGGGAGCCGCAGCGGAGGCGGGCCCCGTGGCCGCCGGCGTCGTGGTCGACCGGGTCGGCGTCTGCGCAGGCGATGTGGCCGCCTCCTCCTCGCCCGTCGGCTCCGGGGTGGCCTCGGGGGCGGCGAAGCGGCCCGCCAGGCAGTCGACGAACTGCCCGAGGAGCTTGTCGGAGACGTCCTGCATCACGCCACGGCCGAACTGCGCGGGCTTGCCCGTGATGTTGAGGTCGGTGACCACCTCCACCTTGGTGCTGGCCGCACCCTCGGGGGCCATCGTCACGACGACGTCGGCGCCCGCGGTGCCGTTGCCCCGCTTGTCCTTGCCCTTGGCGGTGATACCCATCCGGTGAGCGGCCTCGTCCTTGTCGACGAAGTCGCCGCTCCCCTTGTACACGAGCGCGATCGGACCGAGCTTGACCTTGACCGTGCCCTCGAAGGAGTCGGCGTCGGCGTGGGTCACCTGGGCACCGGGGAAGCACCCGGCGACGGACTCGATGTCGTTGAGCGCGGCCCAGGTCTCGTCGATGCCGGCGGGAACGGTGAAACTGTGGGTCAGTTGCACGAAGGTCCTCTCATCCTGCGGCCGTGAGCACGGCACGCCTCGTCAGTACGGTGGCCAGGTGCCGGCGGTAGTCGGCATCGCCGTTGAGGTCCGACGGCGGCTCGGTGCCCTCGCCGGCCAGTTCGCAGGCCGCCCGCACGCCCTCGGCGGTCGGCTGGTTCCCGACGAGCGCGGCCTCGACTGCGCTGGCTCGGACCGGGGTCGCGCCCATGTTGGTCAGGCCGACCCGTGCCTCGGCGATCGCGCCACCCTCGACCCGCACCTGCGCGGCGACCGCGACGATGGGCCACTGGTGGGCGACCCGCACGAACTTTTCGTAGTGCGAGCCCCATCCGTCGTAGGTGGGCACCCTGACGGCGGTGAGCAGCTCGTCCTCGCCGACCGCGGTCTCGAAGAGGCCGTGGAAGAAGTCGGCCGCGGGGACGACCCGTTGGCCTGACGCTCCGGTGATGACGAGCTCGGCGTCCATGGCGAGCACAGGTGCCCCGCAGTCGCCGGCGGGGTCGGCGTGGACCAGGGCCCCGCCGAGGGTGCCCCGGTGGCGGATCTGCGGGTCGGCGACCTCGCTGATCGCCTGGTGCAGAAGTCGACAGCGTCCACTCACCCGATCGTCGGCGAGGATCTCGTGGTACGGCGTCATGGCCCCGATGGTGAGCGTCCGACCGTCGTCGCTGATGCCGCGCAGCTCGGGGATCCGACCGATGTCGATGATCATCTCGGGGGCGTTGAGCCGCATCCGCAGGACCGGGAGCAGGGACTGCCCGCCGGCGAGCACCTTGGCGTCGTCGCCATGCTCGCCGAGCAGCCCGAGCGCCTCCTCTACCGACGTCGGTGCTGCGTAGTCGAACTTCGCCGGGATCATCGGACCTCTCCTTCCGTGCTCATCGCCGGTCCCGTGGGTCCGTCGGCGCCCGCCATCCGGTCGGTCTGCCCCTGGTCACCAGTCGCCTCGTCGAAGTGGGGCGCCGCGGCCCCGGTCGTGTCCTCGCCACCGGACCCGGACCGGATCGCCTGCCACACCCGCTCGGGGGTGCACGGCATCTGCACGTCATCGACGCCGAAGATGCGCAGCGCGTCGACGACACCGTTGACGATGCAGGGGGTCGAGGCGATCGTTCCCGCCTCACCCACTCCCTTGGTCCCGAGCGTGTTGCCCGTCGCCGCCGTCGAGGTGGTCGCGGTGTCGAAGCTGATGGTGTCGGCCGCGGTCGGGACGAGGTAGTCGACGAAACTGCCGCTCACGAGCGTGCCGGAGTCGTCGTAGACGGCCTCCTCCCACAGCGCCTGCGAGATGCCCTGGACGAGTCCGCCGTGGATCTGTCCCTCGACGATGAGCGGATTGATCACCTGTCCGACATCGTCGACGCAGGTGTACTTGCGCAGCCTGACCTCCCCGGTCTCGGTATCGATCTCGATGGCACTCAGGTGGGTGCCGTGCGGGTAGTTGAAGTTCACCGGGTCAAAGGTGGCCTCCGCGTCGATGCCCGGTTCGATGTCGTCCGGGTAGTCGTGCGAGGCGAAGGCCGCGGCCGCGATGTCGGTGATCCCCACGGACTGGTCCGTGCCCGCGACACCAAAGCGACCGGCCGTGAACTCGAGATCGTCGGGGTTGGCCTCGAGCACGTGCGCCGCGTAGCGCCGCGCCTTGTCGATGACCTTGTCCGCGGCACGAACCACGGCCTCGCCGCCGACGACGAGCGAGCGCGAGCCGTAGGTGTCGAGTCCCTTGTGCGAGATCTGGGTGTCGCCGTGCAGGATCTCGACGTCCTCGAAGGGGACACCCAGCCGGTCGGCGACGATCTGGCTGAAGGCCGTCTCGTGCCCCTGACCGTGCGGGCTCACGCCGACGACGACCTCGACCTTGCCCGTCGCGAGCATGCGCACGCTCGCGTGCTCCCAGCCACCCGCGCCGTAGTCGAGACTGCCGAGGACACGGCTGGGCGCGAGACCGCACATCTCGGTGAAGGTCGAGATGCCGATGCCCAGCTGCACGGGGTCCTTGGACTCGCGCCGACGACGCTGCTCCTCGCGCAGCTCGTCGTAGCCGAACATCTGCTTGGCCAGGTCCGTGGCGGCCTCGTAGTTGCCGGAGTCGTACTCGAGACCGGCAACGGAGGTGAAGGGGAACTCCTCGTGGGTGATCCAGTTACGCTCGCGCACCACGAGCGGGTCCTCACCGAGCTCGTGCGCCAGATCGTCCATGATCCGCTCGATGCCGAAGGTGGCCTCGGGGCGACCGGCACCCCGGTAGGCATCGGTCCAGGCCTTGTTGGTGAGGACCGACTGCATCGAGAAGTGGTAGGCCGGGAACTTGTAGATGGCGTTGAACATGAAGGCGCCCAGGACGGGAACGCCGCCGCCGATGAGGGCGACGTAGGAGCCGAGGTCCGCGAGCAGGTCGACCTTGAGCCCGGTGACCTTGCCCTGCTTGTCGGCGGCGAGCGTCAGCCGCTGCCACTGGTCACGGCCGTGGTGGGCCGCCATGAGCGACTCCGAGCGGGTCTCGGTGTACTTGACGGGCCGGCCCAGCTGGCGGGCCACCCACCAGGCCAGCCACTCCTCCGGCGTCACCTGCAGCTTGCCGCCGAAGCCGCCGCCCACGTCCGGGGCGATGACCCGGATCTTCGACTCCGGGACGCCGGTCGTGGCCGCGAGCGCGAAGCGCACGATGTGCGGGATCTGGGTCGCCGTCCACATCGTCAGCTGCTCGCCGGTCGGGTCGACGACGACGGAGCGCGGCTCCATGAAGGCGGGGATGAGTCGCTGCTGGCGGTACTCGCGCTCGATGACGATGCCGTCCTGGCGTGCGGTGGCAATGGCCTCCTCGACGTCACCCCCAGTGCCGGCCTCGGCGGAGTCGAAGGTCCACAGGGCCGACTTGTTGGTGCCGAGGTCGGGATGCGCGAGGACGGTGTCCTCCGCCGCCTCCTTGAGGTCGAGGGCGGCGGGCAGCTCCTCGTAGTCGACGTCGATCAGCTCAGCGGCGTCGCGCGCCTCCGCGGCGCTGCGGGCGACGACGACGGCGACGATCTCCCCGGCGAAGGTCACCCGGTCGGCCGGCATCGGCGGGTGCACCGGAGCCACCTGGTCCGGACTGACCGGCCACGCGTTGATGAGGACGCCGGCCGATTCGTCGAGGTCGGCGCCGGAGTAGACGGCGACGACATTGGTCGCGCTGGCCGCCTCGCTCGTGTCGACGGACGCGATCCGAGCGTGCGCGAAGGGGCTGCGGACCATCGCCATGTGCAACATGCCCGGCAGCACGATGTTGTCGGTCCAGCGGGTACGACCGGTGATGAGCCGCTGGTCCTCCTTGCGACGGCGGTCGCGGCCGATCTCGGTGGTGGCGGGCCGGTCGGTGACCTCCGCGGTCATGACGCATCCCCAGCGGCACCGGCGGAGGCGGCCGAGGCACTCGCCGCGGTCTGCACCGCGCGGACGATGTTGTGGTAGCCGGTGCACCGGCAGAGGTTGCCCTCGAGCCCCACACGGATCTCCTCCTCCGAGGGATCGGGGTTGTCGCGCAGCAGGTCGGCGGACTGCATGATCATGCCGGGGGTGCAGTAGCCGCACTGGAGGGCATGGCACTCGTGGAAGGCCGCCTGCACCGGATGCAGCTCGCCATCCCTGGCCATGCCTTCGATGGTCGTCACCTCGCAGCCATCTGCCTGGACGGCGAGGACGTTGCAGGACTTCACGCTCCTGCCGTCGAGGTGGACGGTGCACGCTCCGCAGTTGGAGGTGTCGCACCCCACCACCGTGCCGGTCTTGCCGAGGGTCTCGCGCAGGTAGTGCACGAGCAGAGTCCGGGGTTCGACGTCGTCCGCGACGCGGGCGCCGTCGACGACGAGCTCGATATTGGCCATGGAGCGCTCCTGATCTCGATCACGACAGTGTGATCTGGCTCATGCTAGCCACGACCGCCTCGGGAGTCACCCCCTTCGCGAGGACTCATTCCCCGCCCGACTGGTGGATCCGTCCTGCGCGCCCGGCCAGCGGTCGACCGGAGCCACCCCACCGCTCGGCGACGAACTCGGCCGCGATGCTGATGGCGGTCTCTTCGGGCGTGCGGGCCCCGAGGTCGAGCCCGATCGGGCTGCGCAGCCGGGCCAGCTCCTCGTCGGTGACGCCGACCTCGCGCAGCCGCGCCTCGCGGTCGTCGTGGGTCCGCCGCGAGCCCATCGCGCCGATGTAGCCGACCTCGGGCAGGCGAAGGGCGACCTCGAGCAGCGGGACGTCGAACTTCGGGTCGTGGGTGAGCACCGCGATGACCGTGCGGCCGTCGATGCGCCCGGCCTCCTCCTCGGCGGCCAGGTAGCGGTGCGGCCAGTCGACGACGACCTCGTCGGCGGCGGGGAACCTCGTGCGGGTGGCGAAGACCGGTCGCGCGTCGCACACCGTGACGCGGTAGCCGAGGAAGTCGCCGACGCGGGCGACGGCCGCCGCGAAGTCGATGGCGCCGAAGACGAGCATCCGCGGCGGTGGGGCGAAGGCCCAGACGAAGACGCGCATGCCCTCGCCGCGGCGTTCGCCGTCGGGGCCGTAGCCGAGGGTGGCGTTGTGACCGAGGGCGAGCTGGCCGAGCGCGTCGTCGCGGACGGCGGCGTCGACCCGCGCGGAGCCGAGGGTGCCGGTCGGCTCCTGATCGGGGCGCACGAGCATCCGCCGGCCGAGCCATGCCTCGTCGGGGTGCTCGATGACGGTTGCGACGGCCACCGGCCGGCCGGCCTCGACATCGGCGGCGATCTCGCCGAGCTCGGGGAAGGTCTCGCGGTCCATGACCTCGACCCAGACGTCGAGGATGCCGCCGCAGGTCAGCCCCACGGACATCGCGTCGTCGTCGGAGATGCCGTACCGGTGGAACTGCGGCCGGCCGGACTCCACGACCTCCTGGGCCGACTCGTAGACCGCGCCCTCGACGCAGCCCCCGGAGACCGACCCGACGGCGGTGCCCTCCGGCCCGACGAGCATCGAGGCCCCGGGGGGCCGTGGCGCGGAGCGGAAGGTCGCGACGACGGTCCCGACCCCGACGGAGTGGCCCTGCTCCCACCACTGCATCAGCTCGGGCAGCACCTCACGCATCGGCGATCACCTCCAGCAGGTCCTCGAATGCTCGCAAGGAGTGCCCCGCGACGAACTCGTCCACGTGCGGCAACGCGGCGACGATGCCGACCTGCACAGGACGGTACCCCTCCTTGCCGCGATGGGGGTTGGCCCAGACCAGATGGTGGGACATGCGGTGCAGCCGGGACAGCTGCTCGGCGAGCTCGGCCCCGTCACCGCGCTCCCAGCCGTCGCTCACGACGACCACGACCGCTCCGCGGGCGAGGTAGCGGGTGTGCTCGCGGGTGAGGAAGACCTGCAGGGCCTGCCCCAGCCGGGTACCGCCGGACCAGTCCGGCACGGCCTCCCCCACACGCACGAGGGCCCGCTCGGGGTCGCGGGTGCGCAGCGCCTCGGTGACCCGGGTGAGGCGGGTACCGAGCGTGAAGACCTCGACGGCGCCGGAGGACCCGCCCTGGCGCGGTGCCTGGGCGACGGCGTGCGCGAGTCGCAGCAGGGCGTCGGCGTAGGGCCGCATCGAGCCCGAGACGTCGACGAGCAGCACGACCCGGCGGGTGCGGGTGCCGCGGCGACGGTGGTGGACCCGGGCCGGCTCGCCCATCTGCCGCAGCATGGCGCGAAGGGTGGACCGCACGTCGATCTCCCCGCGCCGCCAGGCGGTGCGCCGGGTGGCGCGACGCACGGGCAGCCGGGGGCGCAGCTGCCCGATCATCCGGTCGAGCAGCGCCTTGCCCTCCGGCGACAGGGCCGCCACGTCGCGGTGGCGCAGGACCTCGACCTCGCTCGCGGCCACGTGCAGTGCGTCGGCCTCCCCTTCCACGCCGGCGGCACCGTCGTCCTCGGGCAAGGGGGAGACGAGCTCGTTCTGCTCCTCCCTGTCGACCCGCCGCGGCAGGTCGTCGCGCCCGGCGAACCATTCGGCGTACACCTGCTCGAAGCGCACGATGTCCTCGGGGCCCGCGCACAGGGTCGCGCGGCCGGCGAGGCGCACCTGCGCCAGGCCCCCGGCGCCGACGAGCGCGGCCGCCTCGAGGAAGGTCGTCGCCCGGTCGTGGGTCACCGGCACCCCGGCCGCCCGCACCGCATGGGTCAGCCCGAGGAGGATCTCGTCGACCTTGCCGGCGTACTGGGGTGCCGTCATCGGGCGAGCACCCGGTCCAATGCCTGCCTCACCCGCTCAGCGTCCTCGCGGTACTTGATCACGGCCCCGAGTGTGCGGGCGGCGGTCTCGAGGTCGAGCTCCGGCGACCCGAGACGCTGCAGGGCGGCCACCCAGTCGAGGGTCTCGGCAACGCCCGGCGGCTTGACGAGGTCCTCGGTGCGCAGCCGCTGCACGGCCGCGACGACCTGACGGGCGAGGGTCTCGCTCACCTCGGGGATGCGGCGGCGCACGATCGCCACCTCCCGGTCCAGACCGGGGTGGTCGATCCAGTGGTAGAGGCAGCGGCGCTTGAGTGCGTCGTGCAGGTCTCGGGTGCGGTTGGAGGTGAGCACGACCGTCGGCGGCACCTGGGCGCGCACGGTCCCGAGCTCGGGGATGCTCACGCTCCAGCTCGAGAGGACCTCGAGCAGGAAGGCCTCGAACTCGTCGTCGGCCCGGTCGATCTCGTCGACGAGCAGCACCGCCGGGGCCCGCCGCAGGGCCTGCAGGACCGGCCGCTCGAGGAGGTAGCGCTCGTCGAAGAGCGAGCTCTCGGCCTCGGACGCCTCGAGCCCACCACTCGCGTGGAGCGCCTCGAGGGTGCGAAGGTGGAGGATCTGCCGCGGGAAGTCCCAGTCGTAGAGGGCCTGCGAGGCGTCGATGCCCTCGTAGCACTGCAGCCGGACGAGCGGCACGCCCTCGAGCTCGGCGAGGGCCTCGGCGAGCGCGGTCTTGCCCGTGCCCGGCGCCCCCTCGAGCAGCAGCGGCCGGCGCATCTCCCGGGCGAGGAAGACCACGGTGGCGAGGTCCTCGTCGGCGAGGTAACCCGTGGCACCCAGCCGGTCCGCCAGCTCCTGCGGTGACGTCATGCAGGAAGGGTACGCCGAAGGGCGGTCCCCCGTGACCGGGGAACCGCCCTTCGCGCGTGGTGCAGGTGGTGCGGGGTGGGCTCAGAAGCCCATGCCGCCCATGCCACCCATGTCGTCGCCACCGGGCATGGCCGGGGCGGCCTTCTCCGGCTTGTCGGCGACGACGGCCTCGGTGGTGAGGAAGAGCGCCGCGATGGAAGCGGCGTTCTGCAGCGCGCTGCGCGTGACCTTGGCCGGGTCGATGATGCCCTGGGCGATCATGTCGACGTACTCACCGGTCGCGGCGTTGAGGCCCTCGCCCGCAGGCAGGTTCTCGACCTTCTCGGTGACGACGCCGCCGTTGAGGCCGGCGTTGGCCGCGATCTGCTTGAGCGGGGCACCCGCCGCGACGCGCACGATGTTGGCGCCGGTCGCCTCGTCACCCTCGAGCGAGAGCTTGTCGAAGGCGGCCTTGGTCGCCTGCAGGAGCGCGACGCCACCACCGGCGACGATGCCCTCCTCGACAGCGGCCTTGGCGTTGCGCACGGCGTCCTCGATGCGGTGCTTGCGCTCCTTGAGCTCGACCTCGGTGGCCGCGCCCGCACGGATGACGGCGACGCCGCCGGCGAGCTTGGCGAGGCGCTCCTGGAGCTTCTCGCGGTCGTAGTCCGAGTCGCTGTTCTCGATCTCGGCCTTGATCTGGTTCACGCGGCCGGCGATCTGGTCCTGGTCGCCAGCACCCTCGACGATGGTCGTCTCGTCCTTGGTGACGACGACCTTGCGGGCGCGGCCGAGCAGGTCGAGCTCGGCGGTCTCGAGGGAGAGGCCGACCTCCTCGGAGATGACCTGGCCACCGGTGAGGATGGCGATGTCGGCGAGCATGGCCTTGCGGCGGTCACCGAAGCCCGGGGCCTTGACGGCGACGGACTTGAAGGTGCCCTTGAGCTTGTTGACGACGAGCGTCGACAGCGCCTCGCCCTCGAGGTCCTCGGCGATGATCAGCAGCGGCTTGCCGGCCTGCATGACCTTCTCGAGGACGGGCAGGAGGTCCTTGATCGAGCCGATCTTGGAGTTGGCGATGAGGACGTAGGGGTCCTCGAGCACGGTCTCCATGCGCTCGGTGTCGGTGACGAAGTAGCCGGAGATGTAGCCCTTGTCGAAGCGCATGCCCTCGGTGAGCTCGAGCTCGAGCCCGAAGGTGTTGCTCTCCTCGACGGTGATGACGCCTTCCTTGCCGACCTTGTCCATGGCCTCGGCGATCTTGGCGCCGATCTCCTGGTCAGCGGCGGAGATGGAGGCCGTGGCAGCGATCTGCTCCTTGGTCTCGATCTCCTTGGCCATCGCGAGCAGCTCGTCGGACACCGCAGCGGTGGCCTTCTCGATACCGCGCTTGAGGGCCATGGGGTTGGCGCCGGCCGCGACATTGCGCAGGCCCTCGCGCACGAGCGCCTGGGCGAGGACGGTCGCCGTCGTCGTGCCGTCACCGGCGACGTCGTCGGTCTTCTTGGCGACCTCCTTGACCAGCTCGGCCCCGATCTTCTCGTAGGGGTCGTCGAGCTCGATCTCCTTGGCGATGGACACGCCGTCATTGGTGATCGTGGGGGCGCCCCACTTCTTCTCCAGGACGACATTGCGGCCCTTGGGGCCGAGGGTGACCTTGACGGCGTCGGCGAGGGTGTTCATACCCCGCTCGAGACCGCGACGGGCCTCCTCGTCGAAAGCAATGAGCTTTGCCATTCGGGTGGTTCCTCCACGCGAATCGAAGGGTGCGACCGGGGGTGCCCGCGACGGACGGAGTGCGACCACCCGGCTCACGTCACCGTGCGATCGCGCCCCTCACCTGACCGGTCAGGACTGTCACTCTCACAAGGAGAGTGCTAAGACCCATTATTGGCACTCTCACCGAGCGAGTGCAAACGCCGTGGCGGACGACGGAGTGCGGCCAGCCGGCCGCACTCCGTGGTCGTGGGTTCGTGGGTGACCTCAGCGCACGGTCTCGTAGCGGTGGATCCAGGCCTCCCCTCGGGTGCTCCACCGCACCCGGGCCCCGCCCACGGTGCCGGACACGTTGGCGTCGACCTCACGGCGCACCGCCCCGCCGTGGTTGCTCGTGCGCTGGGCGCCGTCGGCGAAGAGCGTCAAGTCAGCGGCGAAGCGCCGGCTACCGGACACGAGGGTCCCGTCCACCACGGCCGAGCGCATCGTCGAGCTCACCCGGTAGTCGGCGCTCCGGGGCCGCAGGTATCTCGTGCTGCGGTGAGTGCACCGGCTCGACCGCCACGTCTGGGCGACGGTGGCGCCGGTCGGGCAGAAGAAGGAAGTGATCTTCATGGCCGAGGCCGGCCACGGCATCCCCTCGGTGTCGGTCTGGTAGGTGAACCGGTGCTGGTTGCCCCGCGCCCCGCTCATCGCCCCGTCGAGCATGACCCGGACGGTGACGTGCTCGGCGAGCACGCGCGTCGTGTCGGCCGGCGCGGCCTGGGCACTCGCCCCGGTGGCGACGAGACCGACGGATGCCGCGGTCACCAGCAGTGTGCGTGTGGTGGTCTTCATGTCTCTCCCCTGTCTGTCATGGGGTCGTCGACGGTGACGACCCTCACAACGGGAGACGCACGAAGGGGGCGGACGGTTGCGTCGACCGGCGGCGGGCGTTGGTCAGGCGCGCGGGTGCAGCCCCTCGAACCCGGCGCGCATCTCGCCGTCGGCGTCGGAGGAGACCGGGTCGTCGAGGTCGGCGACGAAGACCGCCACGAGCTCACGGACCGGGTTGTCGCGGGCCTCGGTGAGCAGTCCGCGCCAGGCGCCGATGTTGGGGTGCTCGACGGTCGTGCACGCCTGCGCGGGCTCGAGTCCCTCGACGGCCGCCTGCAGCTGGTCGACGGAGACGTCGAGGGTGGCAGTGGCGCCGTCGTGCCGCAGCACGGAGGCGAGGACGACGGCCGCCAGCCCGTGGCTGCCGCCGGGGAGGTTGACGTGCGGGAACTGCACGTCCGGGTCGCTGGTCGCGGGGGTGATGCCCACGGCCCAGGCCACCGGCGGCGTCCAGCCGTCGAGGCGCTCGGCGAGGTGGGCGCGGATCGCGGCGAGGCCCTCGGGGGTGCTCCAGTCCATGTCGCTCATGGCCCCACCCTGCCAAGTCCGAGGGCGGCTCCGGTACCCCCTGCGCACCGGAGCCGCCCTCGGCGTCCCTCCCGTGGAGTCAGACGTGGCCGGGGCGGCTCCGGTTGGCCCGGACGCGAATCCGAGACCGATCTGTGATCTGGAGCGGCGCTCAGACCTCGAACCCGAGGCGGCGGGCGCTGCGGGTGCGCTGCCTCTGGTCGCGCAGGCGGCGCAGACGCTTGATCAGCATGGGGTCCTCGGAGAGCGCCGCGGGGTTGTTGATCAGGGCGTTGAGCACCTGGTAGTAGCGGGTGGAGCTCATGTCGAAGAGCTCCTTGATCGCCTGCTCCTTGGAGCCGGCGAACTTCCACCACTGGCGCTCGAAGGCGAGGATCTCGCGGTCGCGGTCCGAGAGCGGGACCGAGGGGGTCGGCGCGGCGGTCTGGTCTGCGAGGTTCACGCGTCGCACTGTACCGGCGTAATCACACGCCTGTCATTCCCTTCGGCGTGTCGGCTGGACAGCGCGGACGAGGGGGGTCACTCGCGCCCCCTTCGCCTCACCCGTCACAGCACACTCAGCCCATGGAGTCGAGGATCGCGACGATGTCCTCCGTCGTCGTCTGCGGGTTGACGATCGCGAAGCGCGCCAGCGTCTCGCCGTCGTGGTTGGTCGGGACGACGAAGGCGAACTCCTCGTCGAGGATCCGGTCGGACCAGACCTGGTAGTCGGCCGCGGCCCAGCCCTTGCGCCGGAAGACGAGGACGGACAGGAAGCGTTCGCCGACGAGCTCGAGGTCGTCCCTGCGGGCGACCTCGGCCTCGGCGAAGGCGGCGACACGCAGCGTCTGCTCGACCGAGTCGCTGTAGGCCTGCGTGCCGTGCGTGGCGAGGGAGAACCAGAAGGGCAGCCCGCGGGCCCGTCGGGTGAGGCCGACGGAGTAGTCGGTGGGGTTCCAGTCGGTCGCCTCGGTGAGCACGTCGAGGTAGCCGGCGTGCTGGGTGTGGGCATTGAGGGCCGCCGCGGGGTTGCGGTAGATCAGCGCGCAGCAGTCGAAGGGGGCGAAGAGCCACTTGTGCGGGTCGACGATGAAGCTGTCGCAGTGCTCGATGCCCGCGTAGAGGTGGCGCACCGACGGCGCCGCGAGGCCCGCACCGCCGTAGGCACCGTCGACGTGGAACCAGATGCCGAGCTCGCGGCACACCTGCGCGACCGACTCGAGGTCGTCGACGATGCCGAAGTTGGTCGTGCCCGCGGTCGCGACGACCGCGAAGTAGGTCTCGGGCCCGTTGACCAGGAGCACCTCGCGCAGCCGCTCCCCCGCGAGCCGGCCTCGCTCGTCGGGCTCGACGGTCGTCAGCTCGGCGTCCATGACGTCGCACGCCGACTGGATCGACGAGTGCGCGCCGTGGGTGGTCGCCACCCGGAAGGGCCGCTGCCCCGGGGCTGCGGTGCGTCGCGCCTCGGTGCGGGCGGCGACGAGGGCGGAGAGGTTGCCGATCGTGCCGCCGGGGACGAAGACGCCGCCCGCCGACTCCGGCAGACCGACGAGGTCGGCGATCCAGCGCAGCGCCTGGTTCTCGGCGTAGACGGCACCGGAGCCCTCGAGCCACGACCCGGCGTAGATCGAGCTCGCCCCGACGACGAGGTCGAACATCGCGGCCGCCTCGGTGGGGGCGCACGGGATGAAGGAGAGGTAGCGCGGGTGGTCGACCGACAGGCAGGCCGGCGCGAGCACCTCGGCGAAGAGGTCCATCGCCTGCTGACCGCCCAGGCCGTCTCGGGTGATCGTCTGCCCGGCCTGCTCCTGCAGCTGCGCGGGCGTCAGCGTGCGGTCGAGCGGCACCGGGTCGAGCTCGAGCCGCTCGCGGGAGTAGTCGAGAACCGTCTGCGCCAGCTCGGCGAGGGACATGTTGTCGTCAGCGAATCCGTGCACGCGTGCACTCTAGGTGCGCCGCGCACTTCACCACGTCGTCCACCTTCTGTTAACCTTGTGTTCACCAAGGCACACCGTCTGGTTCACCCGGCCCACCAGGAGGCCCACATGTTCACGATCAACGTCGACCACGTCGCCGCCAACATCGCTGCCGACCTGTGCGTGCGCTACCCCCAGGTCGCCTGCGAGCGCATCGAGGCCATGGTCGCCTCCGCCCGCGAGCGGATCGAGCCGACCAACACCCACCCCGAGTTCATCGCGCCGCTCATCGAGCACGCCGTGCGCATCGAGCTGCACGACCTCGCCGGCGCCCCGGTGCCGCCGACGAGCGCCACCTGCTGATCCCCCTTCGCACCGCGACGATCCCCCCGGCACCCCTGCGCCGGGGGGATCGTCGTACGTTGGGGGCGTGCCCACGCGACCGCTGACCGAGCTCGTCCAGCCGTCGTGGGCACAGGCACTGGAGCCGGTGGCACCCGCGATCGCCGCGATGGGCGACGTCCTGCGGGCGGAGCTCGACGCCGGCCACGGCTACCTGCCGGCGGGCGAGCACGTGCTGCGCGCCTTCACCATCCCGCTCGAGCAGGTGCGGGTCCTCGTCGTCGGCCAGGACCCCTACCCGACGCCCGGGCACGCGATCGGTCTGTCCTTCGCCGTCGCACCCGAGGTGCGGCCGCTGCCGCGATCGCTGACCAACATCCACCGGGAGCTCGTTGACGACCTCGAGGTCCCCCAGCCGACCAACGGCGACCTCAGCCCCTGGGCACGGCAGGGCGTCATGCTGCTCAACCGCTGCCTCACGGTCCGGCCGGGCGCGCCGGGCAGCCACCACGGCCGCGGCTGGGAGACCGTCACCGACCGGGCGATCGAGGTCCTCGCCTCCCGCGGCGGACCGCTCGTCGCGATCCTCTGGGGCCGTCAGGCCCGCAACCTCGCCCCGGCGCTCGGCGACGTGCCGCGCGTCGAGAGCGCCCACCCCTCTCCCCTGTCGGCCCGCAACGGCTTCTTCGGCTCGCGGCCCTTCAGCCGCACCAACGAGCTGCTCGCCCGCCAGGGCGCCGACCCGATCGACTGGAGCCTGCCGTGACCGACCCGACCGTCCCCGCCGAGCACCCCTGGCGCCGCTACGTCGCAATCGGCGACTCCTTCACAGAGGGCATGGTCGACACCGACCCGCGCCACGAGGGCCGCTTCATCGGCTGGGCCGACCGGCTCGCGGCCGAGCTCGCAGGCCGCACCGGCGGAGAAGAGCTGCACTACGCCAACCTGGCGATCCGCGGCCGCAAGCTCGACGACGTCGTCGGTCGTCAGCTCGACGAGGCGATGACGATGGCCCCCGACCTCGTGTCGATCGTCGGCGGCGGCAACGACATCCTCCGGCCGCGCGTCGACCTCGACGCCATCGCCGCCCGGCTCGAGGAGGCCGTCGCGCGGATCCGGGCGACCGGCGCCGACGTGCTCCTCGCGACCCCGACCGACCCGCGCGGGGCGGGACTCTTCTCCGCCCTGCGCACCCGGCACGCGGTGCACACGGCCAACCTCTACACGATCGCCTCCCGGCACGGCGCGCATGTCCTCGGCCTGTGGGGCATGCAGTCGATGCGCGACCCGCGCATGTGGGGCGAGGACCGCATCCACCCCAGCACCGAGGGGCACCAGCGGCTCACCCAGGCGGCTCTCGCGGCGCTCGGCCTCGGCGCGCGGGAGGGGTGGGACGAGCGGCTGCCCGCTGCGCCGCCGGTCACGGCCGCGCAGCGCCGTGCGGAGCGCGCGCGGTGGGCCGTCTCCTACGCCGGCCCGTGGGTGCAGCGCCGGCTCACCGGCCGCTCCTCCGGCGACTCGGTGACGGCCAAGATCGGGCGACCGACCCCCTTCGGCCCGCAGAACCTGCCCACCGACTGACCCGCGCCCGAAGTCGCATTGCCCAACAGCAATGCGACCTCTGTGCTGCATCTGCGGCTGATACGGTCCTGTCATGACGCAGATGCGGGTGTCCGAGGCGGCCGAGCTGCTCGCCGTCTCCCCCGACACCATCCGACGGTGGATCGACGGCGGGCGCCTCACGGCGACGAAGGGAGCGGGGCCCGTCCTCGTCGACGGCGCGGACCTCGCCCGGCTCGCGCAGGAGATCGCCCAGCCACCGGCCATCGGCAGCGTGCGCGACGAGTCCGCCCGCAACCGCATGCGCGGCATCGTCACCGAGGTCCTGCGCGACGGGGTCATGGCACAGGTGAGCCTGCAGGCCGGGCCCTTCCGCGTCGTCTCGCTCATGTCGCGCGAGGCCGCCGACGAGCTCGGCCTCGAGCCGGGCGTCGTCGCGGTCGCGTCGATCAAGTCGACCAATGTCGTCATCGCCACCCCGGGGAGCCCCGCATGATCCGTCGCACCCTCACGACCACGACCGTCGCCGCGCTGGCCCTCGCCCTGGCGGCGTGCGGCTCCGACTCCGGCGACGGGTCGGGCGGCGAGGGCGGCACGACCACCCTCCACGTCGCGGCCGCCGCCTCGCTCACCGAGGCCTTCGAGGAGATCGCCACGGACTTCGAGGCCGAGCACGAGGGCGTCGAGGTCGAGTACCAGTTCGCCGGGTCCTCCGACCTCGCGACCCAGATCGAGAGCGGGGCGCAGATCGACGTCTTCGCCTCGGCCGACGAGGCCAACATGGACAAGGTCGCCGACTCCGTCGAGGACCCGCAGATCTTCGCCACCAACGTGCTGACGATCATCACCGAACCCGGCAACCCGAAGAAGATCAGCGGGTTGGACGACCTCGCCGCGAACCCCGACCTGGCCGTCGTCGTGTGCGCCGAGCAGGTCCCCTGCGGGGCCGCGGCCACGACGCTCACCGAGCAGCAGGGCGTCACGCTCGACCCGGCGAGCGAGGAGTCCAAGGTGACCGACGTGCTGACCAAGGTGAGCAGCGGCGAGGCCGACGCGGGTCTGGTCTACGTCACCGACGCCACCGCCGCGGGCGAGGACGTCGAGACCGTCGAGACCGAGGGCGCCGACGAGGTCGTCAACAGCTACCCGATCGCGACCCTCACCGACGCCGCCGCCGCTGACCTCGCCGAGGACTTCGTCGCCCACGTGACCGGCCCCGAAGGGCAAAAGGTGCTGCAGGACAAGGGCTTCGGCACCCCGTGAGACCACCCGCCTGGCTGTGGCTCCCGGCGGCGGGGGCCGTCCTCGTCGTCGTCGTCCCGCTGCTCGGCCTGCTCACCTCCGTCGACGTCGGGTCGCTCTGGCCGCTGCTGACCTCCGAGGCGTCGCTCGACGCGCTCCTGCTGTCGCTGCGCACCGCGGTCGTCTCGACCCTGCTGTGCATCCTGCTCGGTACCCCGCTCGCGATCCTGCTCGCCCGGGGCCGCTGGCCGGGTCGGTCCGTGCTGAGGGCGCTCGTCCTCGTCCCGCTCGTCCTGCCACCGGTCGTCGGCGGTCTGGCCCTGCTGACGACCTTCGGTCGCCGGGGCCTGCTCGGCGAGCACCTCGTCGCCGCGGGCGTGACGATCTCCTACACGACCACCGCGGTCGTCCTCGCGCAGACCTTCGTCGCGCTCCCCTTCCTCGTGCTCTCGCTCGAGGGCGCGGTCCGCGGCCTCGACCCACGGCAGGAGCAGGCCGCGGCGACCCTCGGTGCGAGCCCGTGGCGCCGCCTGACGCGGGTCACCCTCCCGCTCGTCGGACCGGGGCTGCTGTCGGGCTCGGTGCTGGCCTTCGCCCGGGCGCTCGGCGAGTTCGGCGCCACGCTGACCTTCGCCGGGTCCGCGCAGGGCCGCACCCGCACCCTGCCGCTCGAGATCTACCTCCAGCGGGAGGTCGACCAGGACGCCGCCATCGCCCTCTCGCTCGTCCTCGTCGTGCTCGCGACGCTCATCGTCGGTGCCGTCTACGCCCGGACGACGAAGGGAGGACCGGCGTGAGTCTGCAGGTCACCGCCCGCTGGGCCCAGCGCGGCCTCGACGTCGACCTCACCCTGCCGGCGGGGCGGCACGCGCTGGCCGGACCCAACGGCGCCGGCAAGTCCTCGCTGCTGTCGGTCATCGCCGGGCTGGCCCCGATCGACGGGAGCCGGATCGTCCTCGGCGGCCGCAGCCTCGACGGCGTGCCGCCGCACCGTCGCCGGGTCGTGCTGATGAGCCAGGCGGCGCAGCTCTTCCCCCACCTCGGCGTGCGGGACAACGTCGCCTTCGGCCCCCGCAGCCTCGGTCACGGTCGACGAGCGGCCCGGGCGCTCGCCGACCACTGGCTCGAGGTCGTGGGCATGAGCGCCTTCGCCGACCGGCGACCGGGTGGCCTCTCCGGCGGCCAGGCCGCCCGGGTCGCCCTCGCTCGGGCCCTGGCTGCGGAGCCGGTGGCGCTGCTGCTCGACGAGCCGCTGGCCGCCCTCGACGTCGAGGCGACACCGCAGATGCGGGCGGTCCTGTCCGACGTGACGCACGAGCGCGACGACCTCGTCGTCGTGCTGGCCACCCACGACGTCCTCGACGTGCTCACGGTCTGCGACGGCGCCGACGACACCCTCACGGTCCTGGGCGAGCAGGTCGAGCACGGCCCGGTGCGCGCCGTGCTCGACCGACCGCGCAGCGGGTTCACCGCAGACCTGGCCGGGGTCAACCTCGTGCGGGCACGGGCGGGCTCCGGGTCCGGAGCGCAGGCCCGCGACGACACCGGGGCGAGCACGGTGGTCGCCACCGGCCCGCACGACGTGACCGGCGACTGCTGGGTGACCTTCGCCCCCGACGCGGTCTCCCTGCACCGCGACCGGCCCGAGGGCTCCCCGCGCAATGTCTGGCCGGGTCGGGTCTCCCGGGTCGAGGCCCACGCGGGCCGGGTGCGCGTGGGGCTGGAGTCCCCCTTCGTCATGAGCGCCGAGATCACGCCCGCCGCGCTGACCGAGGTGCCCCTGCGGCCGGGCGCGAGCGTGTGGGTCTCGGTCAAGGCGACGCAGGTGCGGGTGCACCCGGCGCACGCCGGGGCGCTCAGCTGAGCCGGCCGTCGCGGAAGTCGCGGAAGGCCCGGCGGGAGTCCTCGTCCAGACGCACGATCGACTGCCCGGACTGCATGCCCGTCGGGCCCTGGGCCACCGCCGTGCCGACCCGGGTGGGATCGACCCGGAAGAAGGCCGCGGAGACGAGGAGCATGTCCTGCGCCGACAGGTTGCTGCTCGCGTGCTCGTCGATGACGGTGAGCGCCCCGGGGATCGAGCCCGGCCCGCGCAGCCGCGCCTGGATCGCCGCGGAGGCCAAGAGCAGGCCCTGGTTGCGGGAGCGGTCGAAGTCGCCGCCCGGCAGTGACTTGCGCTCACGGGACCAGGCGAGCGCCTCGCGGCCGTCGAGGTGGTTGTAGCCCTTCTTCACCTGGCCGCCGGACAGGTGCGAGTCCATCGCCCTGGGCGCGATGAAGTTCAGCCCACCGAGCTCGTCGACGATCGCCTCGAAGCCCTCGAAGCCGGTGACGACGTAGCCGTCGACGTCGATGCCGCTGATGCTGCTCACGGACTCGGTCTGCCCGCTCGGCCCGGCGAAGACCATCGAGGAGTTGAGCTTGCCCTGTCCGTGCCCGGGGATCGGGACCCACAGGTCGCGGGCGAAGCCCATGAGGCCCGCGCCGCCCGTGCCGTCGACCCCGAGGAGCTGGATCGCGTCGGCGCGTGAGCGCTCGACGTCCTGGCCGGGGCGCGCGTCGGAGCCGATGACCAGGACGTGCCTGGCCCCACCGAGGTCGGCCTTGCCGCGGGTCCCGCCGAGGCTCGGCCACCACCCGCCGACGACCTTCCAGCCCTGGCGGCCCCTGGGCTGGACGGCGAGGGTGACGTCGTCGCCGGCGGTGACGACGGCGACCTTCGAGCCGCGCCAGGTGCCGAGCGAGGCCTTGCCGCGCAGGGTCGCCGAGCCGTACTTCTTCGCCACGGCGGAGGTGAGCGCCGCGGGCGCACCAGTGACCTTGGCCGCGGGTGCGGCTGCGCTGCTGGAGGTCGGGGTGGGGGTGGAGCTCGACGAGCTCGCAGGGTCCGACGACGGGGCCGGCGACTCCTCGGCGGAGCAGGCCGCGACCGCCAGCGCGAGGGCGGTGGCGGTCGCAGCGGTACGGGCGAAGGGAGGTCTCACCCCTCCACCGTAGGCCGGTCAGCTGTCGTCGTCGTTGTCGTCGTCGTCAAGGTCGTCGTCGGCGTCCTCGACCCGGGCCGTGCCGTCGGCGGCGACCTGGACCTCGGAGGAGGTCTTCCCCTTCGCCACGTCGACCTCCCAGGTCTCGTCGTCGTCCTGGTCGTCAATCTCGTAGGCGGTGCCGTCGGCCTCCTGCTCGGCCGCCTCGATCGCCGCGTGCCACGTGTCGGACCCCGAGCTGCTCGCCGGGGCGGTCTCGCTCGTGGCGTCGTCACCCGGGGCGGGGTCGGACTCGCCACAGGCGGAGACACCCACGGCGAGTGCCGCGGTCAGGGCGATCAGGGCGGCGCGGCCGATGTTCTTCATGTCGACCACCATCCCCTGCAACGAGCCCGGGGCCAGCCCGAAGCGATTCTGAAGGGTCTCTCACGGCCCCCTCACCTCCCCCTCATCCACGCGGCCGACCACCTCCCCGATGCACCTCCTAGAGTGGCCCGCATGGCAGCAACGAGGCTCATGCCCACGGACATCGGTGACGATCTCATCGAGCTCACCCGGGCGATCTGCGACAAGACCCTGCGACCGCAGGTGGACGACGTCGAGGCGCGCGCGGCCACCGAGGAGGTCTTCCCGCGGGAGGTCTTCCGCACGCTCGGGCGGGCAGGTCTGCTGTCGCTGCCCTACCCCGAGGAGCTCGGCGGTGGCGGCCAGCCCTACGAGGTCTACCTGCAGGTCGTCGAGGAGATCGCCTCCGCCTGGGCGGCCGTCGCGGTCGGCGTCTCGGTGCACTCGCTGACCGCCTATGCCGTCCACACCTACGGGACCCCCGAGCAGCAGGCAGCGCTCCTGCCCGACATGCTCTCGGGCGAGACCCTCGGCGCCTACGCCCTCTCCGAGCCGCTCGCCGGCTCCGACATCGGCGCGATGACCACCCGGGCGACCCCCGACGGCGAGGACTGGCGCATCCGCGGACGCAAGGCCTGGATCTCGCACGCCGGTCACGCCGACTACTACACGACCTTTGCCCGCACGAGCGACGACGGCGGCCGCGGTGTCAGCTGCTTCGTCGTCCCGGCCGATGCCGATGGCCTGTCCTTCGGCACCCCCGAGCGCAAGATGGGCCTGCACGGCGACACCGTGCGCGAGGTGATCTTCGAGGACGTGGCGGTGGCCGGCGACCGGCAGGTCGGCGACCTCGGGCGCGGGGTGCCCATGGCGCTCGCCGGGCTGGAAGCCGGCCGTCTGGGCATCGCCGCCGTGGCGACCGGCCTGGGCCAGGCAGCCCTCGACGTCGCGGCCCGCTACGCGAGCGAGCGCGAGCAGTTCGGCCGGACGATCGCGAGCAACCAGGGCCTGGCCTTCCTCCTCGCCGACATGGAGGCCGCAGTGACCAGTGCGCGCGCGACCTACCTGCACGCGGCCCGGCTGCGCGACGCGGGGCGGGCCTTCGGCAAGGAGGCGGCGGTGGCCAAGCTCGTCGCGACCGACGCGGCGATGCGGGTGACCACCGAGGCGATCCAGGTGCTCGGTGGCGCCGGCTTCACCCAGGACTTCCCCGTGGAGCGCTACTTCCGCGAGGCCAAGGTGACCCAGATCTTCGAGGGGACCAACCAGATCCAGCGGCTGGTCATCTCGCGCCAGCTCCTCGCCGGGCTCTGACCCCCTTCGCCCGTCAGGCCTCGTGGTCCCGGGAGATCCCGGGCAGGAGCGCCTCGCCGCGGCGCAACGCGTCCATGGCGCCGGGGCTCTGCGCGACGCGGTCGAGGCTGCGCCGACGGTAGCGCCAGATCATCCAGGCGCCGAAGCCCCACAGGAGGAACTGGACGCTCATCGCGCTGCGGAAGTCGTCGAGGGTGTAGGTCGACGGGCCGCCGGGGGCCAGCCGGTCGAGGACGAGGCCGATGAGGGCCATCGTCACGAGCGAGGCGACGAAGCCACCCATGTTGACCACGCCGGAGGCCCGACCCAGCCGGTCGCTGCGGTGGAAGGTGCGGGCCAGGTCGAAGGCGATCATCGACCCGGGGCCGCCCACCGCGGTGACGGCGACGAGGACGACGAGCAGCCACAGCGGAGCCCGGCCGGGCAGCGCGAGGACGACTGCCCACACCAGGGCGATCGTCCCGACGACGCCGAGCGCGACGACCGAGCGGTAGTAGGGGTTGCGGCCGGTCCAGCGCCCGATCGTCGGACCGGCGACGAGCGCGACGAAGGTCATCAGGGTGAGCAGCGTCGAGGCCGTGGTCGGTGACAGCCCCTGCCCCGAGACGAGGAAGGGGTAGCCCCACAGCAGCGCGAAGACCGTGGGGGCGAACTGCGAGGTGAAGTGCACCGAGAGCCCGAGCCTGGTGCCGGGGTCGCGCCAGACCTCGGTGAGGCTGTGCCGCAGGGCGCGCAGCTTGATCCGCTCGACCTCGCCGCGCTCGTAGGGCGAGTCCTTGATGACCGCGAAGGCACCGAGGAGCAGGATGACGCCGAGCGAGGCGGCCAGGGCGTAGGTGCGGGTCCAGCCCATGCCGTGCAGGGCGGCGCTCAGGGGTACGGCCGCGGCGACGGCGCCCATCTGGCCGATCATGCCGGTGATCTGGGTGATGACCGGCGCCTGCCGCACGAGGAACCACACGGCGACCAGCCGAAGGACCGCGGTGAAGACCATCGCGTCGCCGGCACCGACGAGGGCCCGGGCTCCCAGGCCCATGGCGAAGCTGTCGGCGACGGCGAACCACAGCTGCCCGACGGTCATGCAGACCAGGCCGCTGATGATGAGGATGCGTGAGCCGAAGCGGTCGAGCGCCACCCCGACGGGCACCTGCATGCCGGCGTAGACGGCGAGCTGGAGGACGGTGAAGGTCGCCAGCTGGCTGGCGTTGATGTCGAAGCGGTCCGCCGCGAGCAGCCCCGCGACCCCGAGGGAGGTGCGGTGGAAGACGGCGAGGACGTAGACGGCGAGGCCGGCGCCCCAGATGGCGTAGGCGCGACGCCGCCCGATGTCGTGCAGCTGTCGGGTCCCGGTCACTGGATAGATGGTACGAATCCGTGCGCGGTGCAGGCAATTGCGTCCACGGACCGAGGTGCGACTGCGTCCACGGACCGAGGTGCGACGACTTGTCGCACGCACTTGACACAAGACGAAGGGAGGAGGACCGTCGTTTTGTCGCACTCATCTGATACAAGGAGCTGGCCATGGCCATCGCGCTCGTCCTCCCCTTCGTCCTCGTGGCGGTGCTCGCGGCGCTCGTCGGGTGGCTGCTCACCCGCTCGCGTGCTCCGCTCACGGCACCGGAGCACGCGGCCGTGGTACACGCCCACCGCCGCTCGACCCGATGGTTCGCCTGGGCCGTCGCCGTCGCGCTGGTCGTGACGGTCGCCCTCTTCGCCCTCGCCGGCGTCTCGCTGGGGCGGGTCGCCGCCCTCGCTCCGGCGGTCGGCGGCGTGACCCTGCTCCTGGTCATGTGCATCGGCGAGCTGCGCAGCCCGCGGCAGACGACGCTCACGCGCACCGCGGTGGCCCGACCCCGACGGGTGCGCGACCTCATCGGCGCCGGCCCCCTCGCCCTCGCGACGATCTCGGTCGTCGCGCTCACCACGACCCTCGTCGTCGGCACGGCCATGGGCTCGACCGACGACCTCGGCCGGGCCGGGCGCGCGCTGACGACGCTGTGCGGGGACGTCACGACGGTCCGCGGTCCATGGCCCGGGAGCTACTACGCCATCCCGATCGCCGCCGCCCTCCTCGTCGGTCTGGTGGCCGCCGCAGTCACCTGCCGCACGATCGCCGCCCGCCCCGCCCCAAGGGTCGAGGAGGCCGACGTCGACGACGCCGTGCGACGGTGGTCGACGCGGTCGGTGCTGCTCACCCTCGCGCTCGTGTGCTGGGCGACCCTCGTCCCGCTGTTGCTGCTCATGACGGTTGCGCACTCCGGCGGCAGCTGCACGACCCCCTCGACGCGAGCCCTCCAGCTCAGCTTCGGCGCGGGTGCGCTCGTGTCGGCGGTGGCGGCGATCGGGACCTTCGCCGCGCTGTGCACTGGCCCGCGCCTGCGGCCGGGGCAGGCGCCGCCACCGGGCAGCGCCGACCATTCGCCCGTGGGGGTGCCGCTGTGAGCGACGTCGTGACGATCGACCTCGTCGACCCGACTCCCCCCTTTGAGCAGGTGCGCCGCCAGCTGACCCTGCTCATCGAGACCGGCCAGCTCGTCACCGGCGAGCGCCTGCCGTCCGTGCGCCAGCTCGCCGGTGACCTCGGTCTGGCGACCGGCACCGTCGCGCGCGCCTATCGTGAGCTCGAGTCCGCCGGGCTCGTCGTCACCCGGCGCGGGGGCGGCACCCGGGTGGCCGACCGGCCCACCTCGGCGAGCGCGGCCGCGACGTCGCTGCTCGAGGACGCCGCCCACGAGTACCTCGCCCGGGCCAAGGTCCTGGGCGCCGGGCCCGACCGCGCCATCCAGGTCGTCGAGATCGTCTCGCGCCGCCACTGACCGGACCACCTGGGAGACCCATGGACCGCATCGCCACCGCATCGGCCGACTTCGCCGTCAACCGCGCCACCCGCGAGGACGTCGCCGACATCGCGACGCTGCTGCGCGACGAGCAGGGCACGCCGGTCGGCACGCTGCAGCTGACCTTCGTGCCCGGCCTGAGCCGCGGCGGTGCGATGCGGATGACGAGCGACAAGCGGCGCCCCGAGCCGCACCGCTTCTACGAGCGGCTCGGCTACGTTGCGACGCACGAGGGCTTCACGCTCGAGGTATGACGCCTCAGGCCCAGCGCGCGAGCAGGTACTGCACGCCGAAGGGGGACTCCTCGGCGACGAGCTCCCCCGCCAGACCGTCGGTCGCGGCGGCGAGGACCTGCAGGGCGGCCCGACCGCGCATCCACAGCCGGTCGCACGTCGCGGGGTCGAGGGCGGCCAGGGCAGTGGTGTCGGCAGCGGCGAGCGCGCACGCCAGACCCTCGGCGAAGGGAGCCGCGTCCGGTTGGAGGTGGCCCGGCGCCTTCTCGGTGAGCGTCGCCGGGCCGTCGGCGACGACGACCAGCAGCGTCGACGGGCCCGCGGCGAGGGTGGCGCCCAGGGCTGCGCACTCCTGCGGCGACGCGTCGGCGGCGACCGAGTGCAGCAAGGTCTCGCCCCCTCCAGAGGGGGCGAGCAGACGTCCGATCTCGAGGTCGGTCGGCAGCGCACCCTCGGGGACGCGGCCGGTCGTGAAGCGCGCAGCACCCGAAGGGGCGTCGCCTGGCCACACACGGGTGGTCGTACCCGAGCCGACGACGACGAGACGGTCGGCCCCCTTCGCCGTGGCGGTGTCGGCGACGAGGGCTGCGGCCCGCTCACGCAGGTCGGCGAGCGGGTCGGCGGTGCCGCCGATGCCGGGCAGCAGTGCCGGGGCGGCCGGGACGACGACGGCGGCGGCGAGGCTCATGCTGGTCGACCGCGATGGGTCCGTCCCTGCGGGCACGGCTCGTTCCTCGCTCGTGCCCTCGCTCCGCACCCCGCTCATGCGAGCCCCCGAATCGTGCGGGCCGGGGGACGTTCGCCGCGCAGGGTGGCGACCATGTCGAGCACCTGGCGGGTCTCGGCGACCTCGTGGACGCGGTAGATCCGCGCGCCGAGCCACGCGGAGACGGCGGTCGTCGCGAGAGTGCCGATCAGTCGCTGGTCGACGGGTCGGTCGAGGGTCTCGCCGACGAAGTCCTTGTTGGACAGCGACACCAGGACCGGCCAGCCCGTGTCGACCATCTCGTCGAGGCGGCGGGTGACCTCGAGGGTGTGGTGGGTGTTCTTGCCGAAGTCGTGCGCCGGGTCGATGACGACCGACTCGCGGGCGACGCCGGCGGCCACGGCCCGCTCTGCGTAGCCGAGGACTCCCTCGATGACGTCGGCGACGACGTCACCCTCGAAGCCGGTGCGGAAGGGGCGGGTGCGCGGCTCCACCCCGCCGGTGTGCGTGCAGATGATCGCGACGTCGTGCGCAGCGGCGACGTCGACGAGACCGGGGTCGGCCCCGCCCCACGCGTCGTTGAGCACGTCCGCGCCTGCGGCGCAGACGGCTTCGCCGACCTCGGCCCGCCAGGTGTCGACCGAGACGACCAGTTGCGGGTGGGCCTCGCGGACGCGGGCGACGAGTCCGGCGACCCGGTCGATCTCCTCGGCGACGTCGACGTCACCCCCGGGCGCGGCCTTGACCCCGCCGATGTCGACGATGTCGGCACCCTGCTCGACGACGAGGTCGACGCGCTCCATCGCCTTGTCCTCGGCGAAGGTCGCGCCCTGGTCGTAGAAGGAATCGGGCGTGCGGTTGACGATCGCCATGACGAGCATCGCGTCGTCGGCGAAGGAGTGGCGGCCGAGTCTCATCGTGCTCCTGCGGGGTAGCCGGGCTGGGTGGTCGCCGGTGGCCGCTGGCGAAGGGGGACGGGCCGGGTCCGCCAGCCGCCCTCGCGGGTGAACTGCTCGAGCGTCTCGCTCGCGACCGCGACGTCGACCGGCTCGCCGTGCCGGCGGGCGTGGACGACGGCGAGCAGCTCGGCGGCCATGACGGCGAGGTCGTGGTCGCGCTGGTGGCGGTGGGCGCGGGCGCCGAGGTCGACCTGGGCGATCGCGTCGAGACCGTGGCGGGTGTGGGTGTCGAGGAGCGAGGCGATCTCGACGCCGTAGCCGGTCGGCACGGTCAGCGACTCCATGAGCGAGCGGCGGGCGGCCCACTCCCCCGCCAGGGGCTGGACGACGCCGGCGAGCTCGGGCCACCACAGGTCGAGGACCGGGCGGGCGACGAGCTCGGTGACGCGGCCGCCCTCGGTGCTCGGGGCGCGGCCGGGCACGTCCATGACGCGGTCGTACCAGCCCTTGACGAGCAGGGTGCCCGGGTCAGCGGTCAGAGCACCGACGAGACCGGTGACGAAGTGCGGTCCCCACTCGGTGAGGTCGGCATCGACGAAGACGAGCAGGTCGGCGGTGGTGGCGAAGAGCGACTTCCAGAGGGCCTCACCCTTGCCCGGGTGGGCGCCGAGGTGCGGCGCGATGTCGGCGGCGCGGTGCACGGTGGCTCCCGCGTCGGCGGCGACGCGCGCGGTGTCGTCGGTCGAGTCGGAGTCGATGACGACGAGCTCGCGGACGAGCGGCTGGGTCTCGACGAGCTCGTGGCGCAGGCCGGCCACCACATCGCCGACTGTGGCGGCCTCGTTGCGGGCCGGGACGACGACGGCGACGGACTCCCCCTTCGTCTCGAGGCGGGTGACGAGGTCGGCGGCGTCGAAGTCCGTGTGGACGTGGCTGCGCGCCGACAGCCACTCACGGGTCGACGGGCGCATGCGGCTCATCGTATGCAGGCATCATGGAGCCCATGCGACGACTCCTGGCGATCCTGCTGCTGCCGCTGCTGCTGACCGCCTGCTCCGACCCCGGGTCCGCTCTGTCCCGCGCCGAGAGCACCGGCGTGCTCAACGTCGGCGTCGTCGACAACCCCCCGCGCACCGTCCCGACCGACGGCGGCGACGTCACCGGCCCGGCCGCCGACCTCATCGGCGACTACGCGGACTCCATCGGGGCGCACCCGAGCTGGCAGGTCGGCGAGCTCGAGGCGCTCGCTGCCGCCGTCGACCGCGGCGAGGTCGACGTGATCATCGGTGCCGACGGCGAGGCGAAGGGAGTCACCCCACCTCCTCGTCCGGAGACGCCGGCGCGGTCCTCGTGGGTGAGCAGGAGACCCCGCTCAAGGAGTCGATCGACGCCTGGTTGGCCCAGCGCGATTGACGCCAACGGCGCGTCACGCGGCAGGTCGCCCAGTCACGCCATCGGAACCCCCGAATTTCCAGGCCTTGCGCCCGAGTCACACCATGAACTGCCGCGCGACATGCCACCGCAGCTGGTGCACGTGGAGCTGGCGAAGGGACTCGAACCCTCAACCACCTGTTTCCCTGCGGGGCTCCTCGGTTGGGTACTGCTGGGACTCGGATTCCCTGTGTTTCCAACGGTCTTCGCGTGCATGTGCGGAGCCGACTCGGGCTGGATCGGTCCTTCTCTGGACGAAAGAGGAGGCGTAAGTGGAGGGCTGGCCGGATCTAGCCACCGACCCTGTAGCGGAGCAGAGGAGCCTGCCGGAGTGGCCGGGTCAAGGGTGGACGGAGTCCATCACGCAGTGACGCGGAGCGCCCTTGATGCGGTCCGGAGGTGGGCGGAGAGTGAAGCGGAGGGTCGGAGGCGTGAAGGTGACGTATTCGCGCGGCGGCGTGTCCGCCCAACTTCACTTCTGGACCACCGACCTTGCTCACGTCATTGCTCCGAGCCAGCAAGGCCATCTCGGCTGCAGTTCCGTCGATGTTTCGTTGGCGCTATGTCCCAGATAGGACCTGGACTAGCTGTTCAACTGTGGGAGAACCCTCCACGCCATCTGGTGTCCGATACAGCCGACACGACAGCCCGACCGGCGCGCCTGGCTCGGCGAAGTGGTCCTCACCGTCGACAAGGATCGACGGCGAGCCACGAAAGCTCCACTGTTCAGCTTGTTCGGGGGTGGTCACCAGGACCTTCTCCACGTCGACGTGGATGCCTAGGGTTTCCAGCGCTTCACGGATGCGGCCGTCGGCCACCTGCCAGTTCGGGCACCCGTCGAAGTACAGGAGTTGGACGCTCATACTGCCAGCCTACTTATCGCACGGTGGCAATCACGTAGCTGCATGGCGAAGGGAGCGACGCTCGGGATGAGGTCCTGGGCGTCGCTCCTTTTGGTCTGCCGGTTGGGTCGAGGTTCGCCGCCGCGCCCGGAACGGCCGCAGGCCGCACGCCCGGCACGGCGGCGGGCCGAAGGCCCGCCGGCTCGCGCCGGAGGCGCGCTTGAGTCAGTGGAGAAACTTCTCGCCGGGCCGCGGTGAGCCTCAGTGGCCCTCGGGTGGCAGCGCGACGAAGAGTCAAGGCCTGTGGACGGTCGGTACCTCAGTTCGCGCAAAGCCGGCCAACTCCGGGATGCAGCACGCGCATCCGAGCGCAGCAGTGGGTGTGCGGTTCGCCCAGCGCGCCCGAGCACGGTTCGTCGAGAGGTTTCTCGGCTCTTCACCGATGAGTGTGGGGTCGTAGGTTGAGGCCGCCGCCGATGAGGAGCATGCGGAGGCGGTAGTTGTCGCGGTTGCGAAAGCCGCGGGCTACGCGGCGGTGGAGCTCAATGAGGCCGTTGATGGCTTCGGTGCCGCCGTTGTTGGCGCCGTTGGTGTCGAAGTAGCCGAGGAACTCGCGGCGCCAGGTGTTCAGGGTCTTGCCCAGGCGGGCGACCTCGGGGATCGGGCATGAGGCGAAGGTGTCGAGGATCTTCTCGGCGACCGCTCGCCCGGCAGCATGAGTGGCCTGGTGGTAGGCGGAGCGGACCTGCTGGGCGCACACCCAGGCGACCTCGACCTCGAGGTGGCGTTCGTCGGCAGCCCACGCCGCCTCGAGCCGGGCGCGTTGTCGCTCGGTGAGGTTCTCGGCGCCGGCGCGCAGGATGTTGCGGATCCGGTACAGCGGGTCGTTCTTGCGGCCTCGGTGGCCGTGGATCTGCTGCTGGACACGTCGGCGGACGTCGTCGACGACGGCGGTGGCGAGCTTGACGACGTGGAAGGCGTCCAGGACCGAGCGGGCGTCCTCGAGCTGGTCGTCGATCGCGTTCTTGTACCCGTGGAACGGGTCCAGCGTGGCCACCTCGACCCGGGCTCGGAAGGCCTGGCCGCGCTGGTCGAGCCAGTCCTTGTACACGGCGCCGGAGCGACCCGGGACGAGGTCGAGCAGCCGGGCCCTGGTGCGCCCGCCCGCATCACGGGTCAGGTCGACCATCCCGGTCAGCTCCTTCGGGCCGCGTCCGCCGTCCTCGATCGGCTTGGTCGAGACGTGATGCCACACATGTTCATCGACCCCGAGGATCGCGACCCCCTCGAAGCGCGACACGTCGTCGGCTGCGGCCTGCAGCAGCGGCCGGATCGACTCCCACACGGTCCGCCACCCTGTCCCGAGCTGGCGCCGTACCCCGTTGACGCTGGCGTGCTCGCGGCGGATCTGCTCGATCGCCCACCGGCACGCCCGGGCCGTCAACAACCCGCGAGGCGTCGCGACAGCGTCGTCCTGCTCCACGAACGAGCCGACCCCGCACGCGGGCTCCAGGCACAGCCAGCGGCGCTTGCGCCAGATGATCCGCACCGGCCGGCCAAACGCCGGCGCGTCGACCAGGCGCACCTCCACCCGTCCGTGGCCGCGGGCGATGACCCCGCAGGAGCGGCATCCCATCGGCTCCGGAGCCGACTCCACCGTCACGACCAACCGGTCGTCACCGTGCTGCTCGACAGCGATCACATGCAGCCCGGGTAGTCCGACGAGGACGTCGCAACGGTCGCAGTAGCCGCCGCGCACACGGCAGCACAACGTAGGCTCGGGCATCGTCGAGGTCCTTGCGATCAGGAGAGGTAAGAGTCCTCTGATCTTCGAGGGCCTCGACCCTTTCCACCCTTACCCCACGCCCCGGCGCGTCGCGCTCACCCCACACTCATCGGTGAAGAGCCGGTTTCTCGTGGTCTGGCCTAGTGTTCGCAACATCAGGACTCCGCGCCCGGCGCGGGCCGCGGGGTCACCGCACAAGAGGGGGGTTTGAACATGAATCGAAAGTCCGCCGCATCCCTGATCGCGACGCTGACCATGGCACTCGGGACCCTGGCCCTGCCCGGCGCAGCCGTCGCGGAGTCACCTCGGAAGGCTAGCGATCCGCAGAGTCACCATGTGGGCGCTGACGTCGAGACAACTGGATCGATCAAGGTCATCGATAGCGGGGAGACCGCTACCGGCGGCTATGTCACCTTCACTGGCGAAGGAACGGTCACCGTTGACGGCAAGCAATCTTCCCCCTTTGCGCCTGCTGCAACGGTGCGCGTGGGTGGCGGAGAGTGGCGCTACGGAACCACCGTAAACGCTGGAGGTCAAAAGACTTGCTTCTCCAAGTACTACCACTGGTACAACCGCCACAGCGCCACTGCCTCGATGGACGGCTACACCGACACCGTGACCCAAGGCGCTAAGGGCTGGGCCGAGGCCTACGTTATCCGCTGGACCAGCAACACCTGCAAGGTGTACTGGAGCAACTCGGCCTGACCTGGTTTGAGTATGAACGAGTTGGGTTGATGACGCGTCATGCACAGCGTCATCAACCCAACCTCTTGTTCGACCCGAGGAGATCTGATCTACCGTGCGACGGATCCACTGGTACTTGCTTGGAGGCGGGCTACTTCTAGGTCTGGTCAACGTGACCGCAAACTACGGGCTCTTCCCCGGGGCCGTTTACATCTCCAAGCTTGTCGGGAATAGCTGGGGGTGGCTCGCGGCTTCCTTCCTCGCAGCCTGGGGGGGAGCGTCTTGGCCTTCGGCCACCAAGCGCAGTTTATTCACGCTGTTGCCAGCCATAGCGGCGTACTACCTATTCGACTACATTCTCGCTGAACAGGTAACCGGAACTGGAAGTTCCAAGTCTCCCGCCATCGTCATTTTCTGGACCATCGCGGCTCTGGTCGTCTCCGCGGCGATTGGTGGGTTGACACGTCTAGTCAGAAGACGCACGTGGATATCCGTTCCCGCCGCCGCCGCCCTTCCCGCGTTCGTCTCCTACGGCGCTTTCGATGCATACGGCTTTCTTTCTCAAGACCCTTGGATGGATCCTGAGCTCTTGCAGGTGACGCGGATTCTGTGGCCCGTGGCCGCGGGTGTCGCTTTCGCCGTCGCAGTCATACGCATCGTTGCTCTCACGTCGCGCACCGCGGCTCACCGGCCGGGCGAACACGCCTCCGGGGCAGCGCGCCTCGATTGCGACCTAAGCAAATAGGCCGACCCATGTCGATTCGGCAAGCTAGGCGATGTGCTGGGCGTAGCCGGGGGAGTTCTTTGTCAGACTTGTAATTGGCGTGTCATGCGACGTATTGATCCCCTCCTGATTCTTGGCACGTCTCCCCGTTGCGCCGCCAGCAGTCTGCGAGTCACCATTCACTGCCACCGCCCGCTGAGGGTCCACGAAGGGCCACAGCAGAATAGGACCTCGATCCGTGTCGATGGGTGGTTTCACCGATCGGCTCCCACCCACGATCTTCGTACAGTCGCAGGGCCGCCCGATCTTTTGCTAAAACTTCTAGGATTGGGATCAGGCTCAAGTCGCTCGCAGCAACCGCGACGGTTCTCATCAGTTCACCGCCAACGCCGCGACCCCTTGCCGCTGGCAGCACGAAGAGACGAGCCACGACGGCCGAACGCTCGACGGGCATGCCTTTTTGAGCCATGATCTCGACGGCGTCCTCGCGGTCCCCTGGGCGCGTGAGCGCCACATGCCCTACGGGGTGCCCGTCAATACGCGACACCCACTGACTGCGGCGGCGCGCTGAGGTCGGGGTCGGGCCGGAGGAGCCGGTCTTCGGCACGGTCGACGGTGGCTTCCGGGAGCCGCGCTCGGTCAGCCGGTGGCTCTACGAGGTGCGGCTCGACAGCGACCTGGAGTGGGTGACCTCGCACGCCTGGCGCAAGACGACGGCGAGCATCCTCGACGGGTCGGGGGTCACGGCGCGGATCATCGCGGACCAGCTCGGCCACTCGCGGGTGTCGATGACGCAGGACGTCTATCTGGGCCGTGGGGAGCATGATCCTCGGGTGCTGGCGCCGCTCGAAGCGGCGGACCCGCAACCCCCTTCGCCGGGCCAAAGTGGAGGCGAAAGTGGAGGCTTCGGCCTTCCGGAGGGTGGGGAGTGAGGTGTTTCCCTTGATTTTGGAGCTGGCGAAGGGACTCGAACCCTCAACCACCTGTTTACAAGACAGGTGCGCTACCAATTGCGCCACGCCAGCGGGCCCGGACGACGAAGACCGGGACCGCGGCATCGTAGCCCGCGGTCCCGGTCCTCACCGAGCCGGTCGTGCGCTCAGAGCACGTTGTTGTTCAGCCAGGTCTGCAGGCGGGAGGTCGTCTGCGGCCCCCACTTGCCGTCGACGTCGGCGCCGACCTTGCGCTGCAGCGCCCGCGTTGTCATCGGGCCGATGACGCCGTCCTGCGCGGTGCCGACGCGGGCCTGGAGGGCGCGCTTGTCACCGGCGTCGAGGTAGCCGTTCATCGGGCGGCCGCCCCACTTCTCGATGCCGGCGTTGGTCCGCGGGCCCTGGACCCCGTCGACGACGAGCTTGCCGCCGGTCGAGGTCACCGGCGGGCGCGTGGTGTCGCGCGAGGGGCGGGTGCCACCGGAGTAGGGGTCGACGGCCAGACCGTTGGACACGGTCAGGCCGGCGCGCTGGGAGCACACGGGCCAGGCGCCGGGGCCCTGGACCTTGAGCACCTCCTGGGCGATCTCGATCTGCTGCGCCTTGCTCGCGCGGTCGGCGGTGTAGGCGTACTTCTGCCCACCGAAGCCCTTCCAGGTCTGGAAGGAGAACTGCAGGCCGCCGTAGTAGCCGTTGCCGGTGTTGATGCTCCAGTTGCCGGTCGACTCGCAGGCCGCGACGCGGTCCCAGACCGTGTCGGATGCACCGGCGTTGGAGGCGACGACCAGACCGCCGGCGACGATCGCGCCGGCGGCGACGGCGCCCCCGGCCACGCGCAGACGACGGCCGCGGCGACCGACGCGCTGGTCGGGAAAGTCGTTGGTGCTGAACATGAAGGTCCCTCTCCTGGGCTGAGCGCGGCAGGGGTCCCCGCGCAGGTCCGAGAGAGACGCTAAGGACACTCCAGTCGCACAAACAACACCTGCCACGTAAATACAGACCTGTAACTCGAGGCCCTCGGCCACCATCTGTCACCACCCCGAGCACCCCGTCCGGGCACGACGAAGGGGAGGGGAGACCAGTGGTCTCCCCTCCCCTTCGTGGAGGTGATCGGGCCGATCAGGTCAGCCCGTCAGCCGCGTCTCGCTCAGCGACCGTTGAGGTAGGTCTGCAGCGCGGAGGTCGTCTTGGGACCCCAGATGCCGTCCTGCGTGGCGCCGACGACCGACTGCAGCGCAGCGGTGGTCTTCGGGCCGATGACGCCGTCCTGAGCCGTGCCGACCTTGGCCTGGAGGGCCTGGACGTCGGCGGAGCTGAGGGTGCCGTCCTGTGCGACGCCGACCCACTTCTCGATGGCGGCGTTGGTCTTGGGGCCACGGATGCCGTCGACGACGAGGCCGCCGGAGGTGGCCTCACCGCGAACCTCCGAGCGGGAGGTCTGCGTGGGGGCCTGCTGCTGCGTGGGGGCCTGCTGCTGCGTGGGAGCCTGCTGCTGCGTGGGAGCCTGCTGCTGCGTGGGGGCCTGGGTCGTGGTGCCCGAGCTGTCGCCACCGGAGGTGGGCGCCACGGCGGCACCGCCGTTGGCCTTGGTCAGGCCGGCCTTCTGCGAGCAGACGGGCCACGCGCCGGGGCCCTGCACCTGCAGGGTCTTCTGGGCGATCTCGATCTGCTGGGCCTTGGTGGCCTGGTGCGCGTTGGCCGCGTACTTGCCGCCGCCGAAGCCCTGCCAGGTCTGCGTGGTGAACTGCAGGCCGCCGTAGAAGCCGTTGCCGGTGTTGATCGACCAGTTGCCACCGCTCTCGCACTGGGCCACGGCGTCCCACACGGAGGACGAGGAGGCGGCCGGGGCGGCGGAGGCGCCCTGCGCGGTCGCGATGGTGCCCACGGTGGCGGTCGCGCCGGCCACGGCGACACCGGCGATGCGGCGGCGAGCGGGCGACGACTGCTTCGTCTGGGCGTGCTTGGGGGAGTAGAACATGGGGGTGTGGTTCCTTCCACGGAGTTCAGGGGGCTTCGTGGTCGAAGCTGCCAGGGGGTCTGGCGTCATTCGCTGACGGCGGGAACGTTACCTTCCCGTGACCAAACGAGTCAAACACGTGACCTGAAATGGTCAGGACCGGGTCAGCTCGTGCGGTAGCGCGCGGGTCAGACGATGTCCCAGCCCTCGTCGGCCCGGGCCGTGCTCTCCTGCTCGACGGCGGCCTTGCGTCGCTGCGCCACCGGGGCGTCGAAGGGGGCGGCCAGCCGGTCGCCGAGGGTGGTCCCGGTGGCGATCGCCATGATCACGCCGAGCGCCCCGAGGACGCTGAAGAGACCCTGCACGGTGTCGGACCCGTCGGCCATCGCCGAGGGACTGGTCATGTGGTAGAGGCCGACGAAGATCCCCAGACCGGGGAAGAGACCGAAGGTCGCCGGGACGGCGACCGTGAGGGCCGGCGCGTCCATGCGCAGCGCGATGCAGCGGGCCATGAAGCCGATGAGCGCCGCCGCGACTCCGGTGGCGGTCACCCGCCCGAGGCCGGCCTGGGTGAGCAGGGCCGCGACGGCCACACCCATCGTGCACAGCAGCGCCGCCGGCAGAAGCATGCGCCGGCTGCCCTGCAGCGTGATCGCCCCGGCGAAGCCGATGAGCACGGCGCCGACGATGACCACCGGCAGCGTGGCCGAGGCCCAGGCGAGCTTGTCGATCGGCGGCGGCTCGAGCCCGAAGTCGAGCACCCCACCGAGCTCGAGACTCATGCCCAGGCCGCCGGCAACACCCACGATGAGGCCGAAGGTGTGCAGCATGACCGCGAAGATCCGCGCCGACCCGGTGACCGGGAAGCCCGACAGCACGTCCTCCATCGCCGAGATGAGCGTGCGTGAGGGCAGCAGTGCGACGATGCCGCCGGCCACGATGAAGGCGAAGTCGGACGGTGAGATCGGCAGGATCGAGTAGGCGCCCAGGACATAGGCGACGAAGGCGACGAGCGTCGCCACGGCACCGCCGATCGCCCCGAGGTAGAAGTCGGGCAGGTTGAGCCGGTCGATGAGCGAGGCGAGCCCGATCGTCATACAGGCCGAGAGCAGCGCCACGAGCACCGCGAAGTCGCTCGCCCCGAGGATGAGGGCGACCCCGGCCGCCACTCCGCCCTCGGCGAGGGTGACGAACCAGCGCGACCACATGCGCGGTGTACGGCTGATCTCCCGCAGCTGGGAGTCGGCCTGCTCGAGGTCGATGTCGCCGGAGACGAGGTCGTCGACGAGGGCGTGCACCATCGCCAGCCGGGCGAAGTCCAGGCGCGGCTGACGCACGACACGCAGCCGGCTGATCGTCTGCCCCGACGGCGTGCGGCACTGCATGTGCATCGACTGCATCGTCAGGTCGACGTCGAGGTCCTCGAGCCCGGCCGCCACGCCGACGGCGATCGTCGCGGACTCGACACCGCTGGCCGACGACCCCGAGCGCAGCATGATCTCGGCGACCCGCAGGGCGAGGTCCATCGCGTGCGCGGCCGCCCGCTCCTCGGCGACGGCGCGGGTGACGCGGGGGTCGCGGTAGGGGGTGCCGCGCAGCGAACCGCGCAGCGGGATCGTCTCGGTCGGCTGCTCGCCGCGCAGGCTCGGGCGGCGGCGCGGCTTGGGCTGTGGCCGCTGCGGGATCGAGCCGGTCGTCGGGTCGACGGCCTCGGGCTCGGCTCCCGGCCGCCGCCGCGGTCGCGGACGGGGGCGCGGTGGGGGCGGAGGGGGCGGGGTGCTCGTCATCGCGCGGGCAGCTGCTCCGGGCCGGGCAGGGGCGAGCTGACGTCGGGCCACCACGAGACCTCGAGGGCACCGACGGCCAGGGCGCCGAGCACACCCACGGCGAAGACGACGAGCACCGCGATGAGCACGACCCGCGCGGCCGGGACACCGGTCACGCCGCGGACGAGGCTGCGGCTGCCGCGCCGCAGGCCCGGGCCGCCGGGGCCCCACCACGCGACGAGGAGGGCGAGCAGCGACCCGACCGCGAGCGGCACGGGTGCGGCCAGCCGCACGCCGAGCCCGTCGACCGCCGACTGGGCCAGCGCAGCGGCGAGCAGACCAGCGGCGCCGACGGCGATCGGCAGGAGGGCGGCCACGACCGTCTTGAGGCCGGCGGTGAGCAGGTGCCACGGCGAGGCCATCGCGGCGACGACCCCGTCGCTGCGACGCCGGCCGGCCTGGTGGCGTCGGCGCACCGTCGAGGTCATCGAGGTGTCGACGGTGCGGGCGAGCCACGACCAGAGCACGGCCAGGCCGAGGCCGACGAAGGGGACGGCCGTCGCCAGGGCCACGACGGCGGCGAGGAGTGCCGCGAGCACGTCGCTGCGGCGCGACTTGCCGATGCGAGGGTCGCCGGGGCGGTCGCCGGCCACCCCGGCGGGGGCGGTGCCCGGCCACGAGGTGTGACCGCTCTGCGCGACGGGAGCCGGGGTCGGCGCGGGAGCCGGCCGCGGGTCGGTCCAGTCGCCACTGCCCCAGGGCGCCGGCGGCTCGGCGCGCTGGACGGAGGCCGGCGCGGCTGCCACCGGCGGCAGGGTGCGCGTCGCGTCGGCCTGCAGCGCACGGGTGCGCTGCGGCAGCACGTCGGTCACCGGGCGCCCGCGCGCCCAGGCCTCGAGCGCCATGAGCACCTCGTCGGCATCGGGCCGCAGCTGCGGGTCGGGCGTGAGCGCCGCGTAGAGCAACGGGGCGAGCTCGGGGTCGACATCGCGCAGGTCGGCGTCGCCGCGGCACACGCGGGCGAGCACGGCCTCCATGCCACCGCGACCGAAGGGGGATCGCCCGGTGGCCGCGAAGACGAGCGTCGCCGCCCAGCCCCACCAGTCCGTGGCCGGCGTGACGTCGCCGCCCTCGACGAGCTCGGGCGAGAGGTAGCCGGGAGTGCCCATGACGAGGCCGGTCATGGTCATGCGGGAGGTGTCGGCGACGTGGGCGATGCCGAAGTCGATGACGACCGGGTCGCCGTCGAGGATGAGGACATTGCCCGGCTTGAGGTCGCGGTGGATGACCCCGACCTCGTGGATGGCGCGCAGCGCCTCGGCCAGGCCCCGGGCCAGACGCAGCAGCGACTCGGCGTCGAGCGGGCCCTCCTCGCGGACGAGCTGCTCGAGGCTCGGGCCGGGGACGTAGCGGGTGACGATGTAGGGCTGGTCGGCCTCGAGGTCGGCGTCGAAGACGGGGGCGATCCGCTGCGAGCGCACCCGCGCGAGCGTGTCGACCTCACGGGCCAGACGCGCCCGGGCGTCGTCGTCGTGGGCGACGTGGGTCCGCAGCACCTTGACCGCGACGGCGCGGCCGCGGGCGTCGAGTGCGAGGTGGACGATGCCCATGCCGCCCTGGCCGAGCTGCTGGAGCACGCGGTAGGGACCGATGGTGTCGAAGTCCGCGACGCTGACGTCTCCGCGCTCGTCCGGGGCGGGGTCGTCCCCGAGGAGCTGTGTCGTCATGGGTTCAGGGTAGAAGGCCCTCCTTGGGAGATGTCGGAGCACCTCCTGTGTGCGCGCTGTGGCGACCGGATCGTTACTGGGTGATGTAGGCCTCGAGCTGGTCGCGCTCGGCGGCGAGGTCGCGGATGCGCTGCTTGACGATGTCACCGATGCTGACGATCGCGATGAGCTTGCCGTCGCGCACGACGGGCACGTGGCGGATGCGACGGTCGCTCATCTCGCCGGCCAGATCCCGCACGTCGTCGTGCTCGCCGCAGGTGTGCACCTCGGCGGTCATGATCGCGCTCACCGGCCCCTCGAGGACCCCGAGCCCGTCGCTGTGGAGACGGCGCACGACGTCGCGCTCGGAGACGATCCCGTCGACGCTGCCCTCCCCCGCGGAGACGACGACGGCCCCGATGCGGTGCTCCGCGAGGAGCGCGAGGAGCTCGCCGACGGTGGACTCGGGTGCGACGGTCACGACGTCGGTGCCCTTGCTGCGCAGTACGTCCGAGATCTTCATGTACCGACGGTAGTGGCCCCGGACCGCGGATGGAAGGACGAGCCCGGGTGCATAGAGTGGGGCCATCGAGCTCCGGAGGGTGCCCACCGTGTCAGACCAGCGCACGTACGACCTCGTCATCGCCGCCAACCGCCTACCCGTCGACCGGGTCGTGGCCCCCGACGGCAGCTCGCAGTGGCACCGCTCCCCCGGCGGGCTCGTCACCGCCATGGACTCGGTGATGCGTGGCCGCGACGGGGCCTGGGTCGGCTGGGCCGGCGAACCGGGAGAGGCTCCCGCCCCCTTCGCCGAGGCCGGCATGTGGCTGCACCCGGTGCCGCTCGACGCGCAGGAGCTCGAGACCTACTACGAGGGGTTCAGCAACGACACCCTCTGGCCGATCTACCACGACGTCATCGTCCCGGCGCACTTCCACCGCGAGTGGTGGCAGGCCTACGAGCGGGTCAACGAGCGCTTCGCGGAGGCGGTCTGCGAGGTCGCCGCGCCGGGGGCCAAGGTCTGGATCCACGACTACCAGCTCCAGCTCGTCCCCGCCCTCGTGCGCCGGCGCCGCCCCGACGTGCGCATCGGGTGGTTCAACCACATCCCCTTCCCGCCCGTCGAGCTCTTCGCCCAGCTGCCGTGGCGCTCGCAGATCATCGAGGGCCTCCTCGGCGCCGACTACCTCGGCTTCCAGCGGGTCGCCGATGCGCAGAACTTCCTGCGCGCCGCCCGGCGCCTCGACGGACGCGCGACCCGGGGAGACACGGTCATCGCCCGCGACGCCGACGGCGCCGAGCGGGTCGTGCGCGCCTCGGCGGTGCCGATCAGCATCGACTACACCGACCTGGAGTCGCTGGCCCGCAGCGAGGCCGTGCAGGAGCGGGCCCGGCAGATCCGCACCTCGCTCGGCGAGCCCGAGGTGGTCATGCTCGGCGTCGACCGGCTCGACTACACCAAGGGGATCCGCCACCGCCTCAAGGCCTACGAGGAGCTGCTCGCCGAGGGCACCCTCCGGCCGCCGGAGGTGACCTTCGTCCAGGTCGCCACGCCCAGCCGCGAACGCGTCGAGGCCTACAAGCGGCTGCGCACCGAGGTCGAGACGACCGTGGGCCGCATCAACGGCACCTACGGCACCCTCGGCTCCCCCGCGGTGCACTACCTCCACCAGTCCTACCCACGCGAGGAGATGGCGGCGCTCTTCCAGGCCGCCGACGTCATGCTCGTCACCCCGCTGCGCGACGGGATGAACCTCGTCGCCAAGGAGTACGTCACCTGCCGGCACGACACCGGGGGCGCGCTCGTGCTCAGCGAGTTCACCGGGGCCTGGCACGAGCTGCACCAGTCCTTCGTCTGCAACCCCCACGACATCGAGGGGCTGAAGCAGACGATCCTGCGGGCGCTGCGCACCGACGACAAGGAGCGCCGTCGCCTCATGCGGGCCCTGCGCCGCCGCGTCGCCGACAACGACGTGCAGCGCTGGGCCGACCGCTTCCTCACCAACCTCGACACCGCACCGCACAAGACCGGCCCGAAGGGAGCCTGACGTGCCCCTGCCACACGTGGTCACCACCGCGCTGGCCGCCGTCGCCGCCGCACCCCGACTGCTCGTGGCCACCGACTTCGACGGGGTGCTCGCTCCCTTCGTCCTCAACCCCATGGACGCCCGGGCGCAGCCGGGCACCCTGGAGTCGCTCACCTCGCTGGCGGCCCTGCCGGCGACGTGGTCGGCGGTCGTCTCCGGGCGCGACCTGACCACCCTCGACGAGCTCACCGGCCTCGCGGGGTCGGCCGTGACCCGCATCGGCAGCCACGGCGCCGAGTCCAGCCGCGGCGGGGCCCTGCCCGACGGCACCGCCGCCGCGCTCGCCGCGCTGCGCGGCGCGGTCGAGGCGGCGGTGGCCGCCCGCGATCCGCGGATCCGCCTGGAGCACAAGCCGACCGCCGTCGTGCTGCACACGCGCGGCCTGCCCGACGAGGTGCTGCCGACGGCCGCCGCGATCGCCGAGGAGGCCGCCGCCACCGAGGGCGTGCGGCACCTCGCGGGCAAGGGCGTGCACGAGCTGAGCGTCCTGCAGGCGGACAAGGGCACGGCGCTGCGCGCCCTGGCCACCGAGCTCGACGCCGACGCCGTCGTCTACCTCGGCGACGACGTCACCGACGAGCACGCCTTCGCCGTGCTCGGTGTCGGTGACCTCGGGATCAAGGTCGGGCCCGGCGAGACGACCGCCGCCGTGCGGGTCGACGACGCCGCCGCGGTGCCCGAGGTGCTGGCCGCGCTGACCTCCCTTCGCGCCTGAGGCTGCGGCACACTGGGTCGATGGGCCCACCCGGGGCCGCGAAGGGAAGAGCCGTGCCACTCGACATCTCCGCCGCACGCCCGGACCCGGCCCTGCTCGACCTGCCGTGGTCGACCCCCCTCGAGGACTGGCCCGCCGACCGGCTCGCCGCGCTGCCCCGCGGCATCTCCCGGCACGTCGTGCGCTTCGCCCACCTGTCCGGCGGCATCGTCGCGGTCAAGGAGATCAAGGCCGAGCTGGCGCGCAACGAGTACCACCTGCTGCGGCAGCTGCGCCGCCTCGACCTGCCGTGCGTCGAGCCGCTCGCGGTCGTCACCGGGCGCACCGACGCCGACGGGCAGCCGCTCGACGCCTGCCTCGTCACCCGGCACCTGCAGTTCTCCCTGCCCTACCGCCTGGTCTTCAGCCAGAACCTGCGCGCCGACACCGCCGTCCGGCTCGCCGACGCCCTGGCCGTCCTCCTCGCCCGGCTGCACCTGGCCGGCTTCTTCTGGGGCGACGTGTCGCTGTCCAACACGCTCTTCCGCCGGGACGCCGGCGCCTTCTCCGCCTACCTCGTCGACGCCGAGACGGGCGAGCTGCACGACCGGCTGAGCACCGGGCAGCGCGAGCACGACCTCGACCTGGCCCAGACCAACATCGCCGGCGAGATGATGGACCTCGCCGCGGCCGGCTACCTGCCGGAGGAGCTCGACCCCATCGAGATCGCCCACGACATCATCGAGCGCTACCGCGGGCTGTGGCAGGAGCTCACCGGCGACGAGTGGTTCGACGCCGGCGAGCGCTGGCGGGTCGACGAGCGGATCCGCCGGCTCAACGCCCTGGGCTTCGACGTCGACGAGCTGGCGATCACCACCGACCTCGACGGCACCCACCTGCGGATCGAGCCCAAGGTCGTCGACGCCGGGCACCACAGCCGGCGCCTGCTGCGCCTCACCGGTCTCGACGTGGAAGAAAACCAGGCCCGCCGCCTGCTCAACGACCTCGACTCCTACCGCGCGGCCATGGACCGGCAGGGCGACGACGAGGCGCTCGTGGCCCACGACTGGCTCACCCGGGTCTACGAACCCACCTCGCGCCGCATCCCGCCCGAGCTGCGCGCCAAGCTCGAGCCCGCCGAGATCTTCCACGAGATCCTCGAGCACCGGTGGTACATGGCTGAAAAAGTGGGGCACGATGTGCCCATCGAGGACGCGATCGCCGACTACCTGCGAGAGGTCCTGCCGAGCAAACCCGACGAGCAGTCGGTCCTGGGGACCGACACCCAGATGCTGCCCGTCGTCGACAAGGGAGAGAAGAAATGACCGACCCGACGCAGGGGGGCCTGCCGGGCCAGCCGCCGCAGGGCGCGCCGACGCCGCCGCAGGGCGCACCGACGCCGCCGCCCGGAGCACCCACCCCACCGACCGGCGCACCGCAGCCGGGTCCCCCTTCGCCCTACCCGGCGGCTGGTGGCAGTGACCCGGGCAGGCCGGGGTCGCGGGCCTGGGTCGAGCAGCGCTACGGCCGCACCGCAGGCTTCGGTGACCGGATCCTCCCGGGGATCATCGACAGCCTGCTCGGCATGGCCGCCGCCTTCATCCCCGTGATCCTGGGCATCGTGTGCATCGTCGCCGGCATGCCCGACACCTACGACTGCGGCGTCTACTACACGCGCACCTGCGAGGTGCCCGGCTCCGGGTCCGGCGGGCTCGTCGGCCTGGGCATCCTGCTGATCTTCCTGTCCTTCCTCGCCGCGATCGCCATGGCCGCGTGGAACCGCGTGTGGCGGGTGACCAAGACCGGCCAGAGCATCGGCAAGAAGGTCACCGGCCTCAAGGTCATCGACGCCGAGAGCGGCAAGCACCCGCAGCTCGGCCCGGCCGCCCTGCGCGAGCTCGTCCACCAGGTCGCCGGCATCATCAGCTGGATCTGGATGCTCGTCGACGACGACGACCGCACGCTGGCGGACATCGTCGGCAAGACGCACGTCGTGCACGTCGGCAAGGACTGACCCACCACGAGCGAAGGGGGCCGCGAGCGTCATGCTCGCGGCCCCCTTCGTCATATCGGCGGTGGGTCAGCCGGCGCCCCGTACCCGGGCGATCTCGTAGAGCGTGACGCCGGCGGCGAGGCCGGCGTTGAGTGACTCGACGCTGCTGCTCATCGGGATCGACACGATCTGGTCGCAGGTCTCGCGGACCAGGCGCGACAGGCCCTTGCCCTCGGACCCGACGACGACGACGAGCGGCGAGGTCGCCAGCTCCAGGCCGGGCAGCTCGACGTCACCGTCCATGTCCAGGCCGATGACGAAGAACCCGGCCTTGCGGTAGTCCTCGAGCGCACGCACGAGGTTGCTCGCCTGCGCCACGGGGATCCGGGCGGCGGCACCGGCGGAGGTCTTCCACGCCGACGCGGTCATCCCCGCGCTGCGACGGGCCGGGACGACGACGCCGTGCCCGCCGAAGGCCGCGGTCGAGCGCACGATCGCGCCGAGGTTGCGCGGATCGGTGATGCCGTCGAGGGCGACGACGAGCGGGACGCCCGGGATCTGCGAGTCGACGAGGTCCTTGGGGTGGGCGTAGTCGTAGGGCGGCACCTGGAGGGCCAGGCCCTGGTGCACCGCGCCGTCAGTGAGCCGGTCGAGCTCGGCCCGCGGCGTCTCCATGATCGGGATGCCCGCCTCGGCGGCCAGGGTGAGCGACTCCTTGACCCGGTCGTCGCTGTCGATGCGGTGCGCGACGTACATCGTCGACACCGGCACCTCGGTGCGCAGCGCCTCGAGGACGGAGTTGCGCCCGGCGACCATCTCGGTCGAGCCGGACTTCTTGCGCGTCGACGTCGGACGGCCCGAGGCCCGCTTGTCGGCGGCCTTGGACATCTTGTAGGCCTTGTGGTTGGGTCGCTCGCTCGCCTTGGGCGTCGGGCCCTTGCCCTCGAGCCCGCGGCGGCGCTGGCCGCCGGAGCCGACCTGCGCCCCCTTCTTCGATCCGGTGCGACGCACGGCGCCGCGACGCTGGCTGTTGCCGGCCATCAGTGGTCCTTCCTGCCGAGGGTCCAGCGCGCGCCGCGCGGGGTGTCCTCGATGGTGATGCCCGCGGCGGTGAGCGCGTCGCGGATCTGGTCGGCGGTCTCGAAGTCGCGGGCCGCGCGGGCCTTGGCCCGGGCCTCGACCTGCAGCTGGACGAGCGCATCGAGGGCGTCGGTGAGCTCGGCCTCGCGGCTGCCACCGGCACCGCCCCACGTGCCCGCCAGCGGGTTGATCCCGAGGACGTCGGTCATCGCGACGACCGTGGCGGCGATCTCCGCGGCCTCCTCCCGGCCCCCTTCGTCCAGGGCGGTGTTGCCGGCGCGGACGGCCTCGTGGATCACGGCGAGCGCACCGGCGACGCCGAGGTCGTCGTCCATCGACGCGGCGAAGTCGGCGGGCAGCTCGACGGCCGGGTCGGCCTCGACGACCGCCTGTCCGGGCAGCGCCCGCCGCAGGAAGCCGGCGATGCGCTCGACCGCCGCGCCCGCCTCATCGAGGGAGCCGGGGTGGTACTCGATCATCGAGCGGTAGTGCGCCGCGGTGAGGAAGTAGCGGACGGTCAGCGGGTCGTGCTCCTGCACCAGCTGCTGGACCTCGAGGGCGTTGCCGAGGGACTTGCCCATCTTCTCCCCCTTGACCGTCACCCAGCCGTTGTGCAGCCAGTAGCCGGCGAAGCCGAGCCCCGCCGCGCGCGACTGGGCCTGCTCGTTCTCGTGGTGGGGGAAGCGCAGGTCGATGCCGCCGCCGTGGATGTCGAAGGTGTCGCCGAGGTACTTGCGGGCCATCGCCGAGCACTCGAGGTGCCATCCGGGCCGGCCCGCGCCGTAGGGCGTGGGCCACGTGGCGGTCGCCGGCTCGTCGTCCTTGCGTCCCTTCCACAGGGCGAAGTCGCGCGGGTCGCGCTTGCCGCGCGGGTCGGCGTCGTCGGCCGCGACCATGTCGTCGAGGCCCTGGTTGGACAGCTCGCCGTAGTCGGCCCAGCTCTTGACGTCGAAGTAGACGTCGCCGCTGCCGTCGGCCGCCGGGTAGGCGTGGCCGCGCTCGACGAGCTCGTCGACGAGGGTGACCATCTCGGTGATGTGCCCGGTCGCCCGGGGCTCGTAGGTCGGCGGCAGCACGCCGAGCAGCTCGAGCGCCTCGGTCGTGTAGCGCTCGTTGCGGTAGCTGAGCGCCCACCAGTCCTCGCCGCTCTCGGCGGCCTTGCGCAGGATCTTGTCGTCGATGTCGGTGACATTGCGCACGAGCGTCACGCCGTAGCCGTGCCCGCGCTCCAGCCAGCGCCGCAGCACGTCGAAGGCGACGGCGAACCGCAGGTGCCCGATGTGCGGCGCGCCCTGGGTGGTCAGCCCGCAGATGTACATCCCCACCCGGCCAGGGGTCACGGGCACGAAGTCGCGCTGGGTGCGCGTGGCGGTGTCGAAGAGCTGCAGGGTCACACGGCCAAGGCTAACGGGCAGGCGAGCCTACGCCCCTATCGCGCGGGGGCGCAGGCACGATGGCGAAGGGGGGTCAGATCCCCTTTCGAGTTGCGGCCCCCCCTGCTGGGGAAGCATCTGCCTCACGCGCCTTCGCCAAGAAGGCACCAAGATTGGGGAGATCATGTTCACTTCGTCCACAAGGATTCGGCGGGTCCTCGCCACGGCACCGGTTGCTGCCGTCCTGTTCGCTGCACCCGCGCACGCCTACATGGATGCGCGATACTCGGATAAGGTCCGGGTGACCGCATCCGGTAGCACCCTCAAGGCATATGACACATCGTGCGACGGCCGCGGTGCACAGGCCAACTGGCAGCGCACCGGCTCGTCCACCGTGTTTGAAAAGACCAACGGCGAGGGCTGTGGCACAGTGCTGCAATTCACGACCGGCGGAACCGTGACGCAGATCCGCGCTTGCCTCGTGATTCCCGCTCAGAAGGACCCCTGTAGCGCTTGGACGTCCAGGCAGTACTGAGTGCAATCACGCTGGAGGGGGGCACGGCAGGTCCGGGCCCCCCTCCACATCAATCGCGACGAGGAGACTTCGTGACGTCAGCCATCCTGATGAGCGCAGTAACACACCAGTTCGGCAAGCGTTCGACCCCGCTCTTCGAGGGCCTCGACCTCGACGTCGCCACCCATGAGTCGGTAGCAGTCATGGGAGAGAGCGGCAGCGGCAAGTCGACTCTGCTGAGTCTGGTCCTGGGCCTCTTCGCGCCAACGCACGGGCAGGTGTCCGTCCTCGGAACCGACTGGGCCGAGCTCAGTAGCCGGCAGCGCGCCGCTCACCGCTCGGCCCACCTGGGGGTCGTGTTCCAGTTCGGTGAACTGATCGACGACCTCACTCCCCTGGAAAATGTTCTCCTCCCCAGCGTGTGGGCTGGGACAGATCCCACGGACGCTCGCACTCGTGGCGAGGAGCTCTTGGAGCGGCTCCAGGTCCGCACCGGGGCGCAGTCGACAGCCGTCGTCTCCGGCGGTGAGCGGCAACGCATCGCCGTCGCGCGCGCACTGATCAATTCACCGCAGTTGGTGGTGGCCGACGAGCCCACCGGGTCCCTCGATGAGCGCAACGCCGAGGTGATGAGCGACCTACTCTTCGACCTCCCTGCCTCGCAGGGGTGCGCCCTCCTCGTCGTCACCCACTCGCGCGCGGTCGCCGAGAGAGCAGATCGGGTGCTGACCCTGTCCACCGCGGCGACCGAGGGCGAGCGGTGACGAAACCCGGCGGTCATGGGGCACTCTCCCGGTGGCGAGCCGAGTTCTGGCGGGCCCTGGCGGCGGGCGGTGCCCTCGCCGCTGCGTTGGCGCTGGTGGCCACGACCTACGGGATGTACGAGGTGCGGGCAGCAGGCGATGCGCGTCGGGCTCCGCAATACGCCGCCACCTTCGAATCGGGGACGACGGGTATCACCACGGACTTCGCGGAGCTTCCCGGAGTCGGCCAGTTCAGCGTGGTCTATCTGCAAGCTCGCGGAGACGAGGCGCCGATGCCCCCCGGTCTCGAGCGTGACCTCGCACCCGGAGAGGTCGCGCTGTCCCCGGCCCTCGTGGCCTACGCCGAGCGGCATCCCGACGAACACATCGATCAGCGCTACGGCAAGGTCGTGTCGACCATCGCCCCCGACGGGCTGTCGGCTCCCGACGAGCACCTCGTCTACGCGGCTCCTGCAACCCCCGCGAAGCCCACCCAGGTCGTCTCGGCCTTTGGGGCCAACCCTGGATTCAGTCCGTGGCAGGTCGGCAATGGATCGGCCATCTTCGGTGAGTCCATGCAGATCTTCGGGCTCGCGTACCCGCTCCTCGGGGTCATCATCCTGATCCTCCTGCCCGCCCTGCTGCTGGTCACGGCGGCAGCACACTCCGGCGTCCGTCCCCGGCAACGGCATGACCTGATCCTGACGGCCCTCGGATCGCCCCCCGGTTTTCGGCGGAGGACGCGTCTCGCGGGCGGCCTCCCGGGCGCGATCACCGGCGCCGCGCTCGGGGCTGCGCTGGTCAGCATCTGGGTGGCCAGCTCACCACGGGTCCCCATCGTCGGATCGCAGCTCGCATCGGGGGCTCTCCCCACGACCCGCACCGTGGGCATCGCCATCACGGCCGCGGCGGTCACCACCATCGTGTGGGCCCTCATGGGTCGATCGCGGATGCAGGGCAACCGCCCGACGGTACGCAGCCTGCGGCTGCCATCGTGGCTGGTCCTCCTCGGCCCTCTCCTCCTGTGGGCCTCTTATGCCATCACCCAGCAGGTCCGCGACAACGCCACGGCCTTCGCCATCCTGACGTGGTTCTTCGCCCTGCTCTGCGTCCCTGCCGTGGCGATCAGCGCGGCGGCGGCCACAACGGGGATCGGATCTGCCCTGCGTCGATGGGCGTTGCGGCGCGGCAACCCCTCTGGCATCGTCGCCGGGGCGTGGTTGAGCAACGGCGGACGGCGCGCCTTCGTCCTCGCACTGGTGGTCCTCGGAATCAGCACGGTTGCCTTCCAGGCAGCTCAAAACTCTCTCGTGCTCACCGAACCCGGCGCCGAGGGCCGTCGCATCGCCCAGACGGTCGGCCCCGGGGTGGCGCAAGTTGAGCTGTACCGCGGCCAGCCGACCGCCGAATGGCACGATCACCTGCCGAGTACCTACGGTGTCATCGCCGTGCGCGACGATGTGCTGGTCGGCGAGTGCGCGCTCCTCAATGCGGTGGACCTGCCGTGCGACGAGCCGATCTCGCCCGGGGAACTGACTCCGAGAGCGCGTGCCCTCACCTCCACCCTCGTGTTGCCGGACGGCGCAACAACGCGAGCCTCCTCCGCTCCCGTGGCACAAGACGCAGGTACCTATCTCGTCGTCGCACGGGATGGGGGCACGGTGCGGCTCAGCGAGCTCGCGGTGGCGTCCAACGCGGCGGATGGAGGCTTGGCCAAGGTTGGCCGTCCCGGTGACGACTGGGGCTCCGGCGAGGGCTACGTCATCCAGGCGCGATGGATCGTGCCGATGACGGTCCTTGGACTCGGCATCGCGCTTGCCGCCTTGGTGCTCAGCAGCCTGGGGGCAGCCCGAGATCTGGCCAGCCAGATGGCAGGAGCGCTTGCCCTCTTTGCGCCACGTCGGCGCGGGGTGCTCGCGATCACGACGATCGCGGCGGGCCTCCCCTTCGTCATGTCCGGGGTTGCCGCAGGCTACGCGGGCCGGACCCAGGCGATCCCCACCCTGCGCAAGATCGACGTCCCCGGCGCACTCGACCCGCTGACCTATGTCATCGTCGGAGGCGCCTGCGTCGCAGCGCTGTGCTCGATCGCCCTCTCGACCCGGCTCATCGTCCTGGCCGCTTCGACCTGGCGCCCCGGACGAGAGCGGTGAGGGTCACTCCCCCCGGTCGAGCCACTCCTGCACGTGCGGGGCTTCCGCGCCGATGCTCGTGTCGTCCCCGTGCCCGGTGTGCACGACCGTCTCCGAAGGGAGGGTCAACAGCTTGTCGCGGATCGACTCCACGATCGTCGGGAAGTCGGAGTACGAGCGACCCGTCGCGCCGGGACCACCGTTGAAGAGGGTGTCCCCGGAGAAGACGACCCCGAGCTCCGGCGCGTGCAGGCAGCAGGCGCCGGGCGCGTGGCCCGGCGTGTGCAGCACGGTGAGCTCGGTGCCCGCGACGGTGACGACCTGGCCGTGGGCGAGCGCGCCGTCGGGGGCGCGGTCCGGGTAGGTCATCCGCCACAGCGGGTCCTCGTCGGGGTGCAGCCAGATGGGGGCCTGCTTCGCGTCGGCGACCTCGGCGGCGGCGTTGACGTGGTCGTTGTGGGCGTGGGTGCTCACGACCGCGAGGAGGGTGCGCTCCCCGATCGCCTCGAGGATCGGCGCGGCCTCGTGGCCTGCGTCGATGACGAGCACCTCGTTGTCGTCCCCGACGAGCCAGACGTTGTTGTCGACCTCCCACGAGCCCCCGTCGAGCTCGAAGGTGCCCGACGTGACGACCCGCTCGACGCGCGCGGTCACAGGACCACCACCGAGCGCAGCACGTCACCGGAGTGCATCTTGTCGAAGGCCGACTCGATGTCGCCCAGACCGATCCGCTCGGTGACGAAGGCATCCAGGTCGAAGCGCCCCTGACGGTAGAGGTCGACGAGCATCGGGAAGTCACGGCTGGGCAGGCAGTCGCCGTACCAGCTCGACTTGAGGGCACCACCTCGGCCGAAGATCTCGATCATGGGGAGGGTGACCTCCTTGTCCGGGGCCGGGACCCCGACGAGGACGACCCGACCGGCCAGGTCGCGCGCGTAGAAGGCCTGCTCGTAGGTCTGCGGCAGGCCGACCGCGTCGACGACGACATCGGCACCGAAACCGCCCGTCAGCTCACGGACCCGCTCGACGGTGTCCTCGGTGCTCGCATCCACGGTGTGCGTGGCACCGAAGCCCTTGGCGATCTCCAGCTTCCGCGGATCCATGTCCACCGCGATGATCGTCGTCGCACCCGCAACCTTCGCGCCCGCGATCGCCGCATCACCGACACCACCGCACCCGATGACCGCAATCGACTCACCGCGAGTGACCTCACCGGTGTTGACCGCGGCACCGAAGCCGGCCATCACACCGCAGCCCAGCAGGCCCACGGCCGCCGCGTCGGCGTCCCCGTCGACCTTGGTGCACTGCCCCGCAGCGACGAGGGTCTTCTCGGCGAAGGCGCCGATACCCAGCGCGGGGGTCAGCTCCTCGCCGGTCTCGGCGATGGTCATCTTCTGGGTCGCGTTGTGCGTGTCGAAGCAGTACTGCGGCTTGCCCTTGCGGCACGCGCGGCACTGACCGCACACCGCTCGCCAGTTGAGGATGACGAAATCACCGGGCGCCACCTCGGTGACCCCCTCGCCGACAGCCTCGACGACACCCGCGGCCTCGTGGCCGAGGAGGAAGGGGAACTCGTCGTTGATCCCACCCTCGCGGTAGTGCAGGTCGGTGTGGCACACCCCGCACGACTGGACCTTGACCACGGCCTCACCCGGGCCCGGGTCGGGCACGACGATGTCGACGAGCTCGACATCGGCTCCCTTCGAACGAGCGATGACTGCCTTGACGGTCTGCGGCACGGTGCGACTCCTTCGTTTGGCGGAGACCGGTGGCCCGGCTCTCACGCCCCTATCTTGGCCCATCACGTGACGACCGCGACATAGGGTCGGCCCATGGGACTCGACGTCGCCTTCCGTCACCTGATCACGCAGGTGGGATGGGCCGCTCCGTTGGCCGTCGCGGCACTCGTCATCGACGGCGTCGCCGCGCTCCTCGCCGCCGGCGCCGTCTCGGGCGGCCGCGGCACGCAGGGCAGGTCGCGATGAGCCTGCTCGTCGTCCAGCACCAGACGACCTGCCCGCCGGGCCGGGTCGGGACATGGCTGCGCGACGCCGGGGTCGACCTCGACGTGCGTCGGCCCTACGCCGGCGAGGCGCTGCCCACCGACCTGTCGGGCCACGACGGCCTGCTCGTGCTCGGCGGCCAGATGGGCTGCCGCGACGACGAGGTGGCCCCGTGGCTGCCGGCCGTGCGTGACCTCATCAGCACCGCGGCGAAGGGGGGCACGCCCACCCTGGGCATCTGTCTCGGGCACCAGCTCGCGGCCGTCGCCCTCGACGGCGAGGTCGGGCGCAACCCCGGTGGCCGGACCGTCGGCGTGCTCACCGTCGACGAGACCCCGCAGCTCTCCGACGACGCGGTCCTCGCCGGCGCGACCGGCGCGCCGGTGCCGCAGTGGAACGACGACATCGTCACCCGGCTGCCCGAGGGCGGGGTCGCCCTCGCCGACAACGAGCGCGGCGACCTGCTGCTCGCCCGGCTGGCCCCGACGGTCTGGGGCGTGCAGGGCCACCCCGAGGCCGACCTCGTCATCGTCACCGCGTGGGCGGTCTCGGACTCGGGGACCCCGGGCGTCGAGGGCCTCGACCTGCCCGCGGCGCTGGCCGCGGTCCGTGATGCGCAGCCGGCCATCGAGGCCGCCTGGCGCCCGGTGACCGAGGCCTTCGCCGCGCACCTGGGCTGATCGGGTGTCTAAGCGACCGCGACGACGAGGGCGGTGGCCACGGCCGCGGCGCCCTCTCCCCGGCCGGTGAGCCCGAGCCCGTCGGTCGTCGTGCCGCTCAGGCTGACCGGTGCACCACAGGCCGCGGACATCACCTGCTGGGCCTCGTCACGTCGGGTGCCGATCTTCGGCCGGTTGCCGATGACCTGGACCGCGATGTTGCCGACCTCGAAGCCCGCCTCGCGCACGAGACGGGCGGCCTCGACGAGCAGCCTTGTGCCGGAGGCTCCCTCGAGCTCCGGGCGACCAGTGCCGAAGTGCTGGCCGAGGTCACCGATGCCCGCCGCGGCGAAGAGCGCATCGCACGCCGCGTGGCAGGCGACGTCGGCGTCGGAGTGCCCCTCGAGCCCGACCTCACCCGGCCACAGCAGCCCGCCGACCCACAGCTCGCGCCCGGAGTCGGGCGCGGCGAAGGCGTGGACGTCGACACCGATCCCGGTGCGCGGCAGCCCGGTCAGCTCGTGTGCACTCATGGCGACAGTCTCGCAGCCGGGATCAACCACGGTCGTACCTGCGTTGGACGCAGCGTGGCCCCCTTCGACTCCCTCGTCATCGGTGCCGGTCAGGCCGGGCTCTCGGCGAGCCACCACCTGCGCCGGCTCGGGATCGAGCACGTCGTCCTCGACGCCAACACCCACGCCGGCGGTGCCTGGCAGCACCGGTGGGACTCGCTGACGATGGCCGACGTGCACGGCGTCGCCGACCTGCCCGATGCCCCCGCGCCCGGCGCGAGCAGCGCCCGGGCCAACGAGATCATCGCTTGCTGGTTCGACGACTACGAGCAGTCGCACGACCTGCCGGTGCTGCGCCCGGTCCGCGTCGAGCGGGTCACCGACGAGGAGGGCCTGCTCGTCGTGCACGCCGACGCGGGCACGTGGAGGACGCGCACGCTGGTCAACGCGACGGGCACGTGGACCCACCCCTTCGTCCCGACCTACCCCGGGCAGCGCGACTTCGCCGGCGAGCAGTGGCACACCGTCGCCTACCCGGGGCGTGAGCACTTCCGCGGCAGGCGCGTGCTCGTCGTCGGGGGCGGCGCCTCCGCGGTGCAGTTCATCGGCGAGCTGGCGACGATCGCGCACGTGCAGTGGGTGACGCGGCGGCCACCGGCGTGGTCCGCCGAGTTCTCCGGGCGCCGGGCCATCGAGATGGTCGAGCAGCGGGTGCGCGAAGGGAGGCCCCCGGCCAGCGTCGTGTCCGTCACGGGCCTGAGCCTGCGGCCGCAGGAGATGGCCGCGGCCCGGACCGGCGTCTACGAGCGGCGGCGCGAGATGTTCGAGCGGATCGAGCGTGCCGGGGTGCGGTGGGCCGACGGGAGCACCGAGGCCTTCGACGCGATCCTGTGGGCGACCGGCTTCCGCCCCGCCGTGCGACACCTCGCGCCGCTGGGTCTGCGCAGCCCGGCGGGTGGCATCGCGCTGCTGCCGGGGTCACGCGACGTGCAGACCTCGGTGACGGCCGCGGCGGACCCGCGGGTGCAACTCGTCGGTTACGGGCCGTCGGCGAGCACGATCGGCGGTAACCGCGCCGGACGCGCTGCGGCCCTGGCCGTGCGCGCCCACCTGGCCGGCACCGGCCCTGCATTGCCGTAGGGCAATGCAGACTCGATGGCGTCAGTGGTCGGAGAGAAGCCGCTCAGCGCGCGCCAGGTCGTCGACGGTCGTGATCTTCAGCCCGAGAGGGTCGCCCTCGACGACGATCACGTCGTGGCCGAGCGCCTCGACGAGGGCGGCGTCGTCGGTCGCCGCGGCGCCGGAGGCGTGGGCAGCGGTGAGCACCGCCCGGTCGAACCCCTGCGGGGTCTGCACCGCGCGCAGCGAATCGCGCAGCGGGGTCGCGGTGATGACCCCGCCGGCATCGACGACCTTGATCGTGTCGACCACGGGCACCCCGGGGATCGCCCCGGTAGCACCGGCGGCCACGGCGGCCAGCACCCGCTCGAAGACGACGACCGGGGTCAGGCAGCGCGCCGCATCATGGACGAGGACGACGGAGACGGCATCGCTGAGCGCCCCCAGACCGGCCGCGACCGAGTCGGTGCGCTCGGCACCACCGGCGACGACCGTGACGTCGACACCCTCGGGGCGAAGGGGGTCGACGAGCCCGGTCGCCTCGGCCACCAGGTCCTCGGGCACGACGACGACGAGCTCGTCGACGGCGGCCTCGAGCACTCCGGCCACCGCCCGCTCGAGGATCGTCGTGCCGACGACCTCGACGAAGGCCTTGGGCCGCTCGGCCCCGAGCCGGGTCCCCGACCCGGCGGCCACCACGACGACGCCCACACCGCGATCGGTGTGGGCGTCGGACTGCGTCAGCAGCGAGTCGTTCAGGACGCGAGGACCTCGTCGAGGATGACCTCGGCCTTGTCCTCGTCCGTCTTCTCCGCGAGCGCGAGCTCGGAGACGAGGATCTGGCGGGCCTTGGCCAGCATGCGCTTCTCGCCGGCCGAGAGGCCGCGGTCCTTTTCGCGGCGCCACAGGTCGCGCACGACCTCGGCCACCTTGATGACGTCACCGGAGGCCAGCTTTTCGAGGTTGGCCTTGTAGCGGCGCGACCAGTTGGTCGGCTCCTCCGCGTGCGGGGTGCGCAGCACCTCGAAGACGCGGTCCAGACCCTCCTTGCCCACGACGTCGCGGACACCCACGAGGTCGCAGTTCTCTGCGGGCACCTCGATGGTCAGGTCACCCTGGGCCACCTTGAGCTTGAGGTACTGCTTGTCCTCGCCCTTGATCTTTCGAATCTTGATCTCTTCGATCAGAGCAGCCCCGTGGTGGGGGTACACGACCGTCTCGCCGACCTTGAAAACCATGTGGAGATTTCCCCTTTCGCGACCTCCAGATTATCACGGCGTGTCGTACGTCGCACAGTCCTCCACCCCGCCACAATGCCCTCTCGCGCGCGCGTGGAGAGTACGAGCGTGGCCCGGCGCATCCCACGCGCACGCCCCCGCTAGGCTGTCGCCCGTGAAGCGCCATCTCCTCACCCGCACCCCCGCCGTGGCCCTGGCGGCCCTGCTCGCCGCCGGCACCGCAGGCTGCTCGGTCAACTCCCCCTTCCAGACCTCCAAGACGCAGTCGATCTCCGACGGTGTCGCGGTCGAGCTGGACGACGTCCACGTCAACAACCTCGCGCTCGTCAGCGGCGAGGCCGGCGGTGACGCGACGGTCACCGGCGTCGTCGAGAACACCTCGGGCGAGGACCTGACCTTCACCCTCAGCGCCGGTGACGCCAAGGTCGAGGCCGAGGTCCCGGCCCACCGCCTGGTCAACCTCAGCGACGACGACAAGCTGACGCTCGAGGGCCTCGAGGCCGGCCCGGGCGACATGACCGAGGTCGAGATCAGCACCGGCGGGTCGACCACCCCGGTGAGCGTCCCGGTGCTCGACCCCGCGGGCTACTACGAGGACGACGCCCCCGAGGGCTGGACCCCCACCCCGACCGAGACCCACGAGGAGTCGGAGGAGTCCGGCGGCCACTGAGGCCCCACCCCGACCACGACGTGAGGCCGGCACCCCGAGCGGGTGCCGGCCTCACGCGTGTCCGGGCGAAGGGAGGTCAGGCCTCGAACTTGTAGCCCAGGCCGCGGACGGTGACGATGTGCACCGGCTTGGCCGGGTCGGGCTCGACCTTGGCCCGCAGCCGCTTGATGTGGACGTCGAGCGTCTTGGTGTCGCCGACGTAGTCGCTGCCCCAGACCCGGTCGATGAGCTGCACGCGGGTGAGCACCCGACCGACATTGCGCAGCAGCATCTCGAGCAGCTCGAACTCCTTGAGCGGCAGCGAGACCTGGGTGCCGTCGACGGCCACGACGTGCCGGTCGACGTCCATGCGGACCGGACCGCCCTCGATGGTGGACGGCAGCAGCTCCTCGGGCTCGTTGTTGCGCCGCAGCACCGCCTTGATCCGGGCGAGCAGCTCGCGCGAGCTGTAGGGCTTGGTGACGTAGTCGTCGGCGCCGATCTCGAGGCCGACGACCTTGTCGATCTCGCCGTCCTTGGCCGTGAGCATGATGACCGGCACGTTGGACTTCTGCCGGATCGCCCGGCAGACGTCGATGCCGGAGAGGCCGGGCAGCATCAGGTCGAGCAGGACCAGGTCGGCACCCTCGGAGTCGAAGGCGGTGATGGCGTCGGGTCCGGTCTCGGCGACCTCGACGTCGTATCCCTCCTTGCTCAGCAGGTACGACAGGGGGTCCGAGAAGGACACCTCGTCCTCGACCACGAGGATGCGTGTCATCAGCGGGGCTCCTTTGTGAGGGGTGGTGGAGTGGGGTCGGTGTGGGAGTCGGAGGTGGGCTCCGACGAGCCGGCGGCCTCGAGCGCCTCGAGGGTCTCGGGCGCCATGGGCAGGCGGATGGTGAAGGTCGAGCCGTGCGCGCCGTCGCTCCACACGCGCACGTCGCCCCCGTGGTTGGCGCAGATGTGCTTGACGATCGACAGCCCGAGGCCGGTCCCCCCGGTGGCGCGCGAGCGGGCGGCGTCCATGCGGTAGAAGCGCTCGAAGATGCGCGTCTGCTCCGGCTCGGGGATCCCCGGCCCCTGGTCGGTCACGGCGATCTCGATGGTGCCGTCGTGCAGCCGCGCCCCGACGCCGACCGCGGTGCCCGGGTCGGAGTAGGAGATGGCATTGCCGACGAGGTTGCGCACAGCCGTGACGAGCATGTCCTGGTCGCCCCGGACGTAGAGCTCCTCGGCGACCTTGTCGGTCAGGGTGATGTCCTTGGCCCCGGCCTCGAGCCGCAGGTGCTCCAGGGCGAGGGCGACGACGTCCTCGACGTCGACGAGCGCGGGGTCCTGCAGCACGGGCGTGCCCTGGAGCCGGGAGAGCTCGACGATCTCGCGGATCAGGCTCGACAGACGGGTGGCCTCGCCCTGCATGCGCCGCGCGAAGCGGTCGACGGCCTCCGGGTCGTCCTTGGCGTCCATGACCGCCTCGGCGAGCAGGGAGATACCGCCGACGGGGGTCTTCAGCTCGTGGCTGACGTTGGCCACGAAGTCACGGCGGGTCTCCTCGACCCGGCGCCCCTGGGACTGGTCGTCGACGAGCAGCAGGAGGTGGCGCACGCCGAGCGGCGCCACGCGGGCGGCGACGTAGGAGGTGGTCGTCATGCCCGGCCGGTCGATGTCGAGGTCCTGCTCACGGATCACGCCGTCACGGGCGACCTGCTCGACCATCGTCTGGATCGCCGGGTGGACGAGCCGTCCGTGGCGCACCAGACCGTAGGTCACGGCCGCCGGGGAGCTGGTGACGACCCGCCCGTCGCGGTCGAGGACGACCCCCGACGAGCGGAGCACGGCGAGGACGTCACCGACGCCTCGGGACACCTCGGGCTCGGGCTCCGGCGCGACGGCCCGCTCCCGGTCGCTCATCGTGATCGCAGCCCACACGAGGAAGGCGATGAGCAGCCCGGCAACACCCCCGAGAATTGCCGCGGTCGTTGGCTCCACGTCACCGAGAGTACTTCTCCGGTCGGGCATGCTGGGACCGAGCCGTGACCGCCGAGACGCGCACCCGCGATGTTCACCTGCGCGCCCGCAGGCGTTCACCCCCTCGGCGTACACAGGCCCTTGGATCTCTGCCACACCAGCGAAGGGGACGCCATGCGTCAGTTGTTCCACGACGAGCTCGAGCAGATCGCCAGCGATCTCGTCGCACTCTCCGAGTTGGTCGCCGCGGCCATCAGCGACTCGACCCGGGCCCTGCTCGACGCCGACGTCCAGCTCGCCGACCGCGTCATCGAGGGCGACAAGGCTGTCGACGCCCGGCGCAACGACCTCGACGCCCGCTCGGTCGACCTCCTCGCCCGTCAGGCGCCGGTCGCCAGCGACCTGCGCACCGTCGTCGCGTCGATGCGCATGTCAAGCGACCTCGAGCGGATGGGGGACCTCGCCCGGCACGTCGCCCAGGTCGCGCGCATGCGCTACCCCGAGCACGCACTCCCGGACGAGCTGCGCGAGACCTTCGCCGACATGGGCCGGATCGCCGAGGACCTCGTCCGTCGCGTCGGCGAGGTCATCCGCTCCCAAGACCTCACTCAGGCGCGCGACATCGAAAACGTCGACGACGCGCTCGACGCCCACCACCGCGAGATGTTCACCCGTCTGGCGGAGGGTGCCTGGCAGCACGGCACGACGAGCGCCGTCGACGTCGCCCTGCTCAGCCGCTACTACGAGCGCTTCGGCGACCACGCCGTCACCGTCGCCCGCCGCGTCGGCTTCCTCGTCACCGGCGACGCCGGGTCGATCGAGCTGCCGGAGGAGTCCGAGCGGGCGTGACCGTCAGCGGCCCTGGTTGGCCACCGCGGCCGCCTCGGCGGCCGCGGCCTCGGGGTCGAGGTACTCGGCCGGCCGGGTCGGCATGAAGTCCTCGCCGAGGTCGTAGACGAGCGGCATGCCCGTCGGGATGTTGAGGCCGGCGATGTCCTCGTCGCTGATGCCGTCGAGGTGCTTGACCAGGGCACGCAGCGAGTTGCCGTGCGCGGTGACCAGGACGGTCCGACCGGCGGCCAGGTCCTCGCGGATCGGGCCCTCCCAGTAGGGCATGAGCCGCGCGATGACGTCCTTGAGGCACTCGGTGCGCGGGACCTCCGGCAGGTCGGCGTAGCGCGGGTCGTCGGTCTGGGCGTACTCGTCGTCGGGCTCGATGGCCGGGGGCGGGGTGTCGAAGCTGCGCCGCCAGAGCATGAACTGCTCGTCGCCGTACTTGTCGCGGGTCGCGGCCTTGTCCAGGCCCTGCAGGGCACCGTAGTGGCGCTCGTTGAGACGCCAGTCGCGACGCACCGGGATCCAGTGACGGTCGGCCGCGTCGAGCGCGAGGTTGGCGGTGGTGATCGCCCGGCGCAGCACCGAGGTGTGCACGACGTCCGGCAGCAGACCGGACTCCTTGATGAGGCGGCCGCCGCGGACGGCCTCCTCGCGGCCCTTGTCGATGAGGTCGACGTCGACCCATCCGGTGAAGAGGTTCTTCTCGTTCCAGTCGGAACGGCCGTGGCGCAGCAGGATCAGAGTCGACATGGGGCCAGCGTATCGACGCCGCTCACTCCGGCGTTGACCCGTCCGTGTGCTCCAGGACGGACCGGAAGGCCTCGAGGTTGCGCAGGGACTCACCCCGCGATACGCGCCAGTCCCACTCCTTCTGCATGGAGCTGCGGAAGCCGAGCAGCAACAGCTCGTTGAAGGGCGCGTCGGCGGCGTCGAGGACCACGCCGAGCACCTGGTCGACGAGCTCCTCCGTCACCGCGCGAAGGGGGATCCGCCCGCCGACGTAGACGTCGCCCGAGGCGTCGATCGAGTAGGCGAGCAGCGGTATCCGCAGGTTGCGCCGCAGCAGGTGTCGGTAGAACTCCTCGTGGTTTTCGTCGGCATTGCGGATGACGAAGGCCGAGACCGACAGGGCCTGCTCGCCGACGACGAGGGAGACGACGGTCTTGAGCTTCTTCTCCCCCGGCAGGGTGACGACGAGCTCACCGTCGCGGGCACCCCCTTCGTGCTCGAGGTCGGCGTCCTCGAGGGTGCGCCGCACGGCGGCCAGGGCCTGCTCTCGGTCGGTCTGCTCGGTCATCGGGCCACCTCCAGGGGCTCGGGTGTCAGGGTCGCGGCGCGCTCGGCGACCGCGCCGGCGTAGACGTCGAGGAGCCGGTCGACGGTGCTCGCCCAGCCGAAGCCCTCGGCGTGCGCACGCGCCCGGCGACTCAGCTCGGCCGCCCGGTCGGGGTCGTCGAGGACGGCGAGCAGCTCGTCGGCCCACGTGCTCGGGTCGTGGCCCGGCACGAGGATCCCGGCATCGCCGACCGCCGTGGGCAGACCACCGACGTCGGCGGCGAGGACGACCGCGCCGGAGGCCTGTGCCTCGACGGCGACGAGGCCGAAGGACTCGGTGTAGGAGGGCACGGTGACGACGTCGGCGGCGCGGTACCAGTCGGCCAGGCGGGTGCGGCTCACCGGCGCAGCGAGGTGCAGCACGTCGGCGACCCCGAGCTCCTCGCCGAGGCGCTCGAGCCGGTCGGGGGCGGTCAAGCCGCGCCCGGAGGCCCCGCCGAGGACCGCGACGACGAGCCGCTCGCGCAGCTCGGGCCGGCGCTCGAGCAGCTCGGCCGCCGCCCGCACGAGCACGTCGGGCGCCTTGAGCGGCTGGATCCGCCCGACGAAGAGCAGCACGACGGCGTCGTCGGCGAGCCCGAGCCGGGCCCGGGCCGCGCGCTGCTCCCCCGGCACGAAGAGGTCGAGGTCGACGCCGGGGGGCACGACGACCACCCGGTCGGGGTCGGCGTCGTAGTAGCCGACGAGCTCGCTCGCCTCGCGCTCGGTGTTGGCAACGAGCCGGTCGGCGATCTCGACGACCTGGGCCTCGCCGATCTCCCGGCCCGGAGGCTCGGGGACGTCATCGGCGGCCAGCTGACGGTTCTTGACCCGCGCCATCGTGTGCATCGTGTGGACGAGGGGCACCTGCCAGCGCTCGGCGACGAGCCAGCCGACCTGACCGGAGAGCCAGTAGTGCGAGTGCGCGACGTCGTAGTGCCCCGGGGGGACGCGGGCGATCTCGCGCATCATCCCGGCAGCGAAGGCGCACAGCTGCCCCGGCAGGTCCTCCTTGACCAGGCCCTCGTAGGGGCCGGCGTCGACGTGCCGCACCGTCACCCCGGGCATCATCTCGACGACGTCGGGCAGGTCGGCGGCCGTGCGCCGGGTGAAGATCTCGACCTCGACGCCCCGCGCCGCCAGCTCGCGCGCGGACTCGACGACGTAGACGTTGAGACCGCCGGCGTCGCCGGTGCCGGGCTGGGCCAGCGGCGAGGTGTGGACGCTGACCATCGCCACCCGCCGGATCCCGCGCGTGCCTGCGCTGTACTCGCTCACTCCTCCATCATCCTCCGATAGCTCGTCACCGTCACTGTCGCCGATGACGACCAGACGTGCAGGTCCGTGTGACCCATCCGACGCAGGTCGACACCGCGCGCGCTGCCCCGCGGCCCGACCCCGACGAGGGTCCCGAGACTCGTCGAGTAGGCCTCGGTGACCGGGCCGGGGCCGCTGCCGACCCACCACGCCCGCTGCCGCAGCAGCCGCTCGGGCAGCCCGGACCCGAGTCCACGGGTGGCCAGCTCCTGGTGGGAGTGCACGACGAGGGCGTCGGCTCCCTTCGCCTCGGCCGTGAGGGTGACGTGCAGGCCCTCGAGGCGCACGGTGAGGGTGATCGGGAGCTCGCGGTCGTCGCCGGTGAGCCGGCCCGACCACGTGGCCTCGCCGGGGCGGATCGCCAGCCGGTCGATCTCGAGGTCGGCCAGCGTGTGGGTGACCTCCTCGCGGCGCTGCTCCCCTCGGCCCTCGACGCGGCCGAGGAGCGCCGAGACGGGCGAGCCCATGCGCACGGTGCGCAGGAGCCGGTCACCGCGGTGGGTGACCCGCAGGCCGCTGTCGTCGAGCTGGACCGCCCGGCCCCTGCCGAGGGTCACCACGCCCGCGGCCTCGGGGGCGACGACGAGCAGACCGGGCTGGACCGGCCGCAGCCCCGAGTCACGGCCGAGCGCCGGCGGCACCCAGGTGACGGCGGCCAGGGCGAGCGCCCCGCACAGCGACACGACGAGCGCCACCATGCTCCGGCTCACGCGTCGGTCGGGGTGCCACACACCGTCAGCCTAGTGACGGGGACCGCCTACGCTGCCGGGGTGGTCAGCCAGCGCCCCCTGGGCAACATCACCCGCGGGACGACCAACCCCAACCGGTTGCGTCGTTGCGACCGCTGGCTGCTCGCGACCCACCGCCACCGCCTGACGAAGGGGGACCCGCCGCACCTGGTCGACCTCGGCCACGGCGCGAGCGGGGTGACGACCCTCGAGTGGGCCGACCGCGTGCGCACCGTGCGGCCCGATGTGCAGGTGACCGGGCTCGAGATCGACCCGGAGCGGGTCGCGACCGCGCAGGCCTGGGCGCGGCCCGGGCTCGACTTCGCCCTCGGGGGCTTCGAGGTGCCGCTCCCCGGCGACCGGCAGGTTCGGGTGCTGCGGGCCTTCAACGTGCTGCGGCAGTACGACGAGACCCAGGTCGAGGGCCCGTGGCGCACGATGCTCGACCGGCTCGACCCGCTCGGGGTCCTCGTCGAGGGCACGTGCGACGAGCTGGGCCGGCTCGGCAGCTGGGTCACGCTCGACGGCGACGGTCCGCGCACGCTCACCCTGTCGTGGCGGCTGCGTGACCTGGGCCCCGACCGGCCGCCCTCGGTCGTCGCCGAGCGGCTGCCCAAGGCGCTGATCCACCGCAACATCCCCGGTGAGCCGGTCCACGAGCTGCTCCTGCGGCTCGACGACGCGTGGCGGCGAGCCTCCCCCTTCGCGCCGTACGGGGCTCGGCAGCAGGCGGTGGCCGCCTGGGGTGACGTCGCCCGGCAGGTGGCGGTCGTCGGCGGGGCCGACCGGTGGCGCCTCGGCGAGCTGACCGTGCCGTGGTCGGAGGTCGCGCCGCGCGGCGGACCGCTCGCTCAGCGCTGGTAGTCGTCCTCGAGCCGCACGATGTCGGCCTCGTCGAACTCGCCGTAGCCGACCTCGAGGACCCGCCCGGGGACCTCGGCGCTGTTGCCCATGCGGTGCCGGGTCCCGACGGGGATCCAGACCTGCTCACCGGGCTGCGCGCTCCACGTGCGCTCGCCGACGGTGACGTCGATCGGGCCGTCGAGGACCTGCCAGAACTCCGCCCGCAGGGCGTGGGTCTGCAGCGACAGCCGCTGCCCCGGCTCGACGGTGATGACCTTGACCGTCGTCGGCTCGTTGAAGGTGAACTGCTGGAAGCTGCCCCACGGACGCTCGGACACGAACATGTCCTCGCGCGGGTCCGGCAGGTCGGTCACGGGTCCCCCTGGCTGGTGGTGCGGTGCGTGGCCATTGTGCCCGAGATCAGCGCCGCCGACCGAGGACCTCGTCGATGGCCGGGCGGACGTCGGCGAGGTAGACGCCCGCCACGACGATGCCGATGATGCCGAGCAGCCCCACGCCCCCGACCGAGGCCACACCCATGAGCGTGGCGATCGCCAGGGCCGCGACCCAGAAGGTCTTGCTCTGCTTGCTGGTCGCGGTGAAGGCATCGGCGCGCTGGCGCACGGCGTGGAACAGCGCGAAGACCTCGGCTCCGAGAGCCAGGAGGCTGAGCACGAGGACGATCGTCGCCTGGACGCTGGTGAAGAGCTGCACGACCTCAGCCTAGGCGGGCACGTCGACGACGATCGTCACCGGACCGTCGGCGTGGATGTCGATCGCCATGTCGGCACCGAAGCGACCGGTCGCCACCTCGACCCCGCGCTCACGCAGGCCCGCGGCCACCGCGTCGACGAGCGGCTCGGCGACGGCGCCGGGAGCGGCGGCATTCCACGAGGGCCGACGCCCCTTGCGCACGTCGGCGTGGAGGGTGAACTGGCTGATGACGAGCACGCCGCCACCGCTGTCGGTCACCGAGGTCTCGTCGGCCATGATCCGCAGCTCGGCGATCTTGCGCACGGTCGTCGCGACCTCGCCGGGGCCGTCGTCGTGCGTCACGCCGACGAGCGCGACGAGCCCGGGCCCGATCTCGCCGACGACCTCGCCCTCGACACGCACCCGGGCCGCGGTGACCCGCTGCAGGACGGTCCTCACGGGGCCGTCAGGTCGAGGACCTCGACGGCGCCGACGGGGCGACCGTGACCGAGGACCGGCTGGTCGGCCAGCTCGCGCAGGCCCGGGGTGTCGGCGCCCAGCGCGAGGAGGGCGTGGGCGAGCAGCCCCCGGCGCGCGCGAGCGACCGGGGCACCGTCGGCGACCTTGACCGCGACACCGTGGCCATCGGGCAGCCCGGCGGCGTAGACCGACTCGGCGCCGTCCTTGGCGATGAGGCCGGGCACGGCCTCCATGAAGGCGGTGACGTCGCGGCCGGTGCCGCCGACCATGTGCGGGGCGGTGCGCATGGCCTCGGCGACCCTCCCTTCGTCGGTGGTGGGGTCGGCCGCGGCGAGCCGACCGAAGGCCGCCGCCAGACCCGACAGCGGGACGGCGAAGAGCGGTGCGCCGCACCCGTCGACGGTCGTGTGGGTCACCTCGCCCACGATCTCGGCGACGGTGTCGCGGATCGCGAGCTGGAGCGGGTGCTCAGGGTCGAGGTAGGTCTCCGTGGGCCACCCGTGGAGCGTGCAGGTGACGAGCATGCCGGCGTGCTTGCCGGAGCAGTCCATGGCGACAGGGGTCGGTGCCTGCCCGGCCGCCAGCCAGCGGGCGTGCTCGAGCTCGCCGAGCGGCAGCGCGGGGGTCGTGCGCAGGGCATCGAGTCCGAGGTCCGCGGTCGCCAGGATCTCGGCGACGGCGTCGCGGTGGACCGCCTCGCCGGAGTGGCTGGAGCAGACGAGCGCCAGCAGGTGGGGCGGCAGGTCGAGCCCCAGGCGCACCATGGCGAGCGCCTGGATCGGCTTGAGCGAGGAGCGCGGGAGCACGGGGTCGTCGACCCGGCCGTGACGAAGGGGGGTCCCCCCGGCGGCGTCGGTCGCGACGAGCGTCGCGCGGTGGGCGGACTCGACGAAGCCCCCGCGGGTCACGTGGACCAGCACGGGGGCTGCGTCGAGGGCTGCGGTGTCGGAGGCCTGTGCGGTCACCTGCCGGAGGTTACGTCACCACAGCATCGGCTGCTCTGCAGCCGGGGGGTCCCCCCTTCAGTCGCCGACCTTCTCGGTCGCCTTGGCGGCGGCCGTGGTGGTCTTGGCGGCCGTCTTCTTGGCGGCGGTCGCGGTCGACTTGGTCGCGGTGCGGGTGCGGGTCGCGGCCTTCTTGGCGGTGGTGTTGGTGCGCTTGGCCGCGGTGGTGGTCCGCTTGGCGGAGCCGGAGACGGCCTGCTTCGCCTTGGCGGTGTCGACCTTGACGTCGACGTCCACGGAGTCGGCGACGGCCTCGGCGGCCTTGACGGCCTCCTTGCGGCCGATGGTCAGGGTGGCCTTGGCGGAGCGCTCGACGTCGGCGACGGCCTTCTTGACGGTCGTGACGACACCCTTGCCGAGGGCGACGGTCGCCTCGGCCTGGCCCACGAGGTCCTTGGTGGCCTTCTGGTTCTTGATCCGGGTCACGAGGGCCTCGCCGCGCTTGGTGAGGTCGACGTAGTACGCCTGGGCGTCCGACGGGGCGGCCTTGACGCGGGCCTGGACCTTCTTGGGCTCCAGCTCGGCGCGCAGGGCGGCGATCTGGTGGGTGTAGCCGCGGAAGGTCTCGACCGTGAGGTCGGTGGCGCCGATGGTGGCGTAGGTCTGGTCGGTGACGACCTTCTTGACGGTGGTGGTGACGCTCATGAGGTTCTCCTTGTGGTGGTCGTGCGAGACGAGGACTGCGACCCGCGCTTGGCGGCCGGGGCCGCGGCCTTCGAGCCCGACGACGCCGTCGAGCCCTTCTGTCGGGACGTCGCCTTCTTGGCGGCGGCCGTGGTGGTGACCTTCTTCCCCGAGGCCGCGGGGGCCTTCTTCGCCTGCTTGGCCGCCTTGTGCGTCGCCCGGGACCGCGGGGTGGGCCTGGCGGGCTCGGCAGCCGGCTGCGTCGGGGCGGGCTCCGCACCGACGAAGGACTCGTAGATCTCGAGCAGGGTCTGGCGCTGACGCGGGGTCAGCGCGGGGTCGGTGCGGATGGCGGCCCGGGTGGTCGCCCCGGCCTCCGCGACCGCGTCCTTGGGGTCGAGCAGACCCGCCTGGACGTAGAGGGTCTCGGCAGAGATCGACAGCCCCTTGGCGATCTGCTGGAGGATCTCGGCGCTCGGCCGCTTGACCCCCCGCTCGATCTGGGAGAGATAGGGGTTGGAGATCCCGGCCAGCGCCGAGAGCTGCCGCACGGAGAGCTTGGCGAGGACACGCTGCTCGCGCAGGTAGTCGCCCAGCGAGTTGCCGAGCGTGCTCGGCAGCCCCTCCAGCGGATTCTTCGACATGCCCCCATTGTGCTTGCCGTAGTTAGCACGTGCAAGCCAAAGACAGCAGTGGTGACCGGAGTCACCACGGACCGTCAGCGGGGGACGATGACCGTCTGGGCTGCCGCGACGTCGGGGGTGACGAGCAGGTCGGCCGCGTCGTCGGTGTTGCGCTTGAGCACGGCGAGGGCGATCGGGCCGTCCTCGTGGTGCCGGGCACGTGAGGTCACCCGGCCGACGACCTTGTCGCCGAGGAGCACGTCGGCGCCGATGTCGGGGAGGGTGTGGCCCGACCCGTCGAGGTGGAGGAAGGCCAGCCGGCGGGGCGGTCGGCCGAGGTTGTGGACCCGGGCGATCGTCTCCTGCCCGCGGTAGCAGCCCTTGTGCAGGTGGACGGCGGTGCGCAGCCAGTCCAGCTCGTGGGCGATCGTGCGGTGGTCGGTCTCGGCGCCGAGACGGGGCCGCCAGGCGGCAATGCGCAGGGCCTCGGCGGCCCAGGTGCCGACGAGCTCGCGGTCACCGACGACCGAAGGGAGGTCCGCCACCGGGACGATCACCTCGCGCCAGCGACGCTCCCGACCGGGGTGCGCCTCGGGTGCGGGTCCGTAGAGGGCGGAGTCACCCGCGAGCCGCGGCCAGGGGTCGAGCCAGGTCGGCGGCTCGCCCTCGGCCCCCTCGCGGGCGACGCCCTCGCCGAGGACGGCGTAGTCGTCGCTGACGTCGGCGACCTCGACGCGCAGCATGAAGCGCATCGAGTCCAGCCACGCCGCGAGCGCCGGCGCGGTGCCCGGCTCGACGGTGAGCCAGGTCGTCTCGCCGTCGTCGACGACGTGCAGGGCGTGCTCGACGTGCCCCTTGGGGGTGAGCACGAGCGTCTCGGTCGACGTGCGCGGCGGCAGGTCGACCAGCTGCTGGGAGGTGAGCGAGTGCAGCCACGACAGGCGGTCGGGGCCGGTCACGGTGACCACCCCGCGGTGCGAGAGGTCGACGACCCCGAGCCCCTCGGTGAGCAGTCGCTGCTCACGCAGCGGGTCGCCGTAGTGGGCGGCCACGCCGGCGTCGGGCCCGTCGCCGGGGACGGCGCCGGAGGTCTGGAGCAGCGGTGACGCGGTCATGGCACCAATCTACGACCCGACCGATCCGGCCCCCCCGCCCCCGTACCATGGCGGCATGCTCGAGGAGTTCGACGACGACACCACCGATGAGTCCACCCGCCGACGTCCCCGCCGCCGCATGGGGTGGGGGCGCCGGCTCACCGTGTCCGTGCTCGCCTTCCTCCTGCTCGTGGTCATCGGCATCGGTGGCTACGCCTGGTTCCTCAGCAGCAAGGTCGACCGCAACCTCGCCCGCGAAAACCTCTTGGGCGATGCCCGCAGCCAGACGGAGACGACCACCGGCAAGAAGCTCGTCGACGATGCCGGCACCAACTACCTGCTCATCGGCTCCGACGCCCGCCCGGGCGAGACCGCCAGCCGCGCCGACGTCATCCAGCTCGTCCACGTCGACGCCGACCACGACAAGGTCTGGATCATCCACTTCCCGCGCGACCTCTACGTGCCGATCCCGGGCCACGGCGAGGACAAGATCAACGCCGCCTATGCCTACGGCCAGTCCCCACTGCTCGTCCAGACGATCCAGGACCTCGTCGGCGTCAAGATCAACCACGTCGCCAAGACCGACTTCGAGGGCTTCAAGCAGCTGACCGACTCGCTCGGCGGTGTCCGGGTCAACAACGCCCAGGCCAGCCCCAAGTACGCCGAGGGCCCCCTGGACCTCAACGGCGACCAGGCCCTGGAGTACGTCCGCGAGCGCAAGACGCTCGCCGAGGGCGACATCTCCCGAGGCCAGCGCCAGCAGGCCTGGCTCAAGGGGATCATGTCCGAGACGCTCACCCCGGGCGTGCTGCTCAACCCGAGCAAGCTGGGCGGGGTCATCGACGCCGGCACCCAGCACACGATCGTCGACGAGGACCTGACGACCGGGACGATCCGCAGCGAGGCGATCAAGCTGCGCGGGGTCCGCGGCAGCGACATCCACTTCGTCACCGCACCCTTCAGCGGCTACGGGACCGCCCCCAACGGCGGCTCGATCGACATCCTCGACGAGGCCGGCATGGCCGACCTGAGCGATGCCCTGCGCACCGACCAGATGGAGAGCTACCAGGAGTAGCTAGCCGTCGACGCGCTTGAGCTCGGCGGACAGGTGGCTGGTCAGCGGCTGGCCCATCGCGCCCATGTCCATGACCCACATGAGGTTGGACTTGACCAGGCCGTACATCCGCTTGGCGGCGGCGTACTCCTTGGCGTGGGGGCTGCGGATGACGCCATCGGTCTGCAGCTCGATCCGCCCCGGCTCGACGGTGCCGTAGTACATCTCCACGATGCCGGTGGGGTGCACGAGGAGCAGCTCGGCCTCCCCTTCGCCGCCGGGACGCCAGAAGCCGAGCTCGGTGCCGGACGGACGCACCTTGTTGCCCTGCTCGTCGAGGATCCACGAGCGGCTCTCCCACCGCAGGAAGGGGCGCTCGTCGTGGGTGACGACGATCTCCTGGCCGAAGTTGGCCGACTCGATCGTCGGGTAGCCGAGGACGCCGGCGCCCTCCCAGCGGCCGACGAGCCAGGCCAGGGGTGCGATGTCGGGATGGATCGTGGGGTCGAGGGTGAACACCCGCCCATCGTAGAGCGGACCCGCCCGCGACCGGTCAGGCGAGCGGCAGCCTGGCGACGAGGTGGACGAGCGGGCCGGCGATGAGCACGGACGCCGCCCCCGCGGCGATGGCACCGGGCAGCGACTCGATCGCGCGCTGCTGCGACAGGGCCCGGCGCAGGGCCGCGGCCGAGCCCGCGGCGATGACGCCGAGCAGGGCCGACCACGCGGACACCGAGCCGGAGAGCAGCAGGTGGGCCAGCAGGCCGGCGAGGCCACCGGCGAGCATCGCCGCCGGGATCATCCAGGCGCTCGTGCCGGGACGCTCCAGCACGAGATCGGTCAGGGCCGCGACGGCCAGGCTCACGCCGACGATGACGACGGGGCCGTGGTTGTCGGCGTAGACGGTGCTCGTGAGCAGTCCTCCACCACCGATGAGCAGGATGCCCAGGGAGGTGCCGGCCAGCGCACGGGCCAGCTGCACGCGAGCCGGTGCCTGCAGCAGCGGGTGCAGGCACATGGCGATGATGCCGACCGCGAGCGCGGCGGGCACGTGCTCGAGGTAGGGCTCCTCGTCCTGGAGCGCGAGCGCCCCGCCCAGCGAGACGGCGGTGAGGCCGAGGACGACCGTGGTGCCCAGCGGGGTGCGTGAGTCGACGAGCGCCGGCCACCCCACGGCGAGGAGCAGCCCCGCGACGGTGACGGCGACGACCTCGACGAAGCGGTCGCCGGTCGCGGCCGCGGCGGCGAGGAGCAGTGCGGTGACGACGGTCGCGGCCGCGACGACGACGCGCGGACGGGCCGCGGGAGCCTGGGGATCCGCGGCGGCCCGGCTGTCGGCGCGCAGGGCACGTCGGGCGGCTCGGGTCTCGGGTTCGGCAGGTACAGGCGTGGGCACCCGGCGAGGGTAGCGGGCTCGCCACATATTCTGTCCGGTGATGGCCCGACTCCTGCTCCTCACGGACGACCTGGCGCCGAGCGCCGAGGTCCTTCCGGCCTTGGGGCTGCTCGGTCATCAGGTGCGCACCCTCCCGGCCGAGGCCTCGGCCATCGTCGACGCGCCGGCCGTCGACGTCGTCCTCGTCGACGCCCGCACCGAGCTGGTCCAGGCCCGCTCGCTGTGCCGGGTCATCCGCACCGCCGGCACCACGGTCCCCGTGATCGCGATCCTCACCGAGGGCGGCCTCACCGCGGTCAACGCCGAGTGGGCGGTCGAGGACATCCTCCTCGAGGGCGCGGGCCCGGCCGAGGTCGAGGCGCGGCTGCGCCTGGTGATGACCCGGTCCGATGCCGACGACGAGGACACCGACGAGCGGATCGTCGCCGGGGACCTGACGATCGACGAGGGCACCTACTCCGCCCGGCTGGGCAAGCGGCTCCTCGACCTGACCTACAAGGAGTTCGAGCTGCTCAAGCACCTCGCGCAGCACCCCGGCCGGGTCTTCACCCGGGCCCAGCTGCTCCAGGAGGTCTGGGGTTACGACTACTACGGCGGCACCCGCACCGTCGACGTGCACGTGCGGCGGCTGCGGGCCAAGCTCGGCAGCGAGCACGAGCAGCTCATCGGCACGATCCGCAACGTCGGCTACCGGTTCGTGCCGGCACACGACGACCAGACCGACCACGAGGCGGTGTCCCTGTGACCGTGACCATCACCCCCTTCGACGTCCTCGAGCCGAGCATGCTCGAGCAGGTGCGCACCGCGGCCGCGGCCGCGGCCGCCGCCGAAGTCGACGGCGTCGAGCCGCTCAGCGAGGCCTTCGTCCTCGCCCTGCCCCGGGCGGGTGACCACGTCGTCGCCACCGACGGCGACCGGCTCCTCGGCTACGCGGCGTGCGCCGACGACGGGTCCGTCGAGGCCTTCGTCGACCCCCGTGATCGGGCGAAGGGGGTCGGCACGGCTCTGCTGACGAGGGTCCTGGAGCGCCGACCCGACGCCCGGCCGTGGGCGCACGGGGACCTGCCGGCCTCCCGCGCGCTGGCCGAGAGCCTCGGCCTGCACGTCGTGCGCCGGCTGCTCGTGCTCTCCCGCGCGGTGCGCCCGGGCGACGAGGTCGACCCGACGCTGCCGGAGGGGCTGCGGCACCGCACCTTCCGACCGGGGCAGGACGAGGCGGCACTGCTCGCCGTCAACGCTGCGGCCTTCGTCGACCACCCCGAGCAGGGGGCCCTCGACGAGGCAGGTCTGGCCGAGCGCGCGGCCCAGCCGTGGTTCGACCCCGAGGGCGTGATCCTCCTCGAGGACGGCGACCCGAGCCGGCTCGCCGGCTTCCACTGGACCAAGATCGACCCGCCGGGCGGCGACCTCGGCGAGGTCTACGTCGTCGGGGTGCACCCCGACTGCCAGGGGCACGGCATCGCCGGGCCGCTCACCGGCCTGGGGCTGGCCCACCTCGCCCGCCGCGGGGTGCGCGAGGTCGAGCTCTACGTCGAGGGCGACAATGCACCGGCGCTGGCCACCTACGGCCGGGCGGGCTTCGAGCGCAAGGCGCTCCACGTGATGTATTCACGCGAGGTTCACCCCCCGATGGCAGGATGAGCGACATGTCGGATGCCTCCGCCCCAGCCCCACGGCCGGCCGTGCGCACCCCGCGGCCCGGCGCGGCCACCGGGGACGTCTCGATCAGCTCCTCGGCGCCCGACGCGACGCCCGAGCTGCGCCCCCGCGCGGCCAACGGCCGCTTCACCCGGGCCGGCTCCCACGAGGACGTCGCGGCACCCGACCTGCCGGTCGACCGCTTCCTCGACCGCGAGATCAGCTGGCTGCAGTTCAACGAGCGGGTCCTGCAGCTGGCCGCCGACGAGAGCGTCCCGCTGCTCGAGCGCGCCCGGTTCCTCGCGATCTTCACGAGCAACCTCGACGAGTTCTTCATGGTGCGGGTCGCCGGCCTCAAGCGCCGCATCGCCACCGGCATCGCGGTGCGCAGCCCCTCCGGGCTGGAGCCGCGCGAGGTGCTCGAGCAGATCGCCCGCATCGCCCACGACCTGACCCTCATGCAGACCCGCATCTTCGACGAGAGCGTGCGCCCCGCCCTCGCCGAGGAGGGCATCAACATCGTGCGCTGGAGCGAGATCGAGCAGGCCGAGCAGGACCGCCTGGGTGAGCTCTTCCGCGACCAGATCTACCCGGTACTCACCCCGCTCGCCGTCGACCCGGCCCACCCCTTCCCCTACATCTCCGGCCTCTCGCTCAACCTCGCGGTGATCCTCATCAACCCCAAGACGGGCAAGGAGCACTTCGCGCGGATCAAGATGCCGCCCTCGCTCCCGCGCTTCCTCAAGGTGCGCCGCGCCCAGGCGTCGGTGACCTCCGACCTCTTCGAGGCGCGCTTCGTGCCGCTCGAGGACGTCATCGCCGCGCACCTGCACCACCTCTTCCCCGGCATGGAGGTCCACGAGCACTACTCCTTCCGGGTCACCCGCAACGAGGACCTCGAGGTCGAGGAGGACGACGCCGAAAATCTCCTCGCCGCGCTGGAAAAGGAGCTGACCCGACGACGCTTCGGCCCGCCGGTGCGCCTGGAGGTCGAGGAGGACCTCGACGCCCACGTCATGGAGCTGCTGAGCCGCGAGCTCGGGGTCTCCGCCGACGAGGTCTACCGGCTGCCCGCCCCGCTCGACCTGCGGGGTCTCAACGAGATCGCCGACCTCGACCGCACCGACCTGCACTTCCCTCCCTTCGTCGCCCGGACCAATGCCGACCTGGCGCCGGCGGAGTCCGCCAAGGCCGCCAACCTCATCGGACGGATCGCCCGTCAGGACGTGCTACTGCAGCACCCCTACGACTCCTTCTCGACGTCGGTGCAGGCCTTCATCGAGCAAGCGGCCGCCGACCCGCACGTCCTGGCGATCAAGCAGACGCTCTACCGCACCAGCGGCGACAGCCCGATCGTCGACGCGCTCATCGACGCCGCGGAGGCGGGCAAGCAGGTGCTCGCCGTCGTCGAGATCAAGGCGCGCTTCGACGAGCAGGCCAACATCGAGTGGGCCCGCAAGCTCGAGCACGCGGGCGTCCACGTCGTCTACGGCATCGTCGGGCTCAAGACCCACTGCAAGCTCGCCCTCGTCGTGCGGCAGGAGCCCGACGGGGTCAAGCGCTACTGCCACGTCGGCACGGGCAACTACAACCCCAAGACGGCCCGGCTCTACGAGGACATGGGCATCCTCACCTCCGACCCCGAGGTCGGCGAGGACCTCACCCGGCTGTTCAACCAGCTGTCCGGCGTCGCGCCGCGCAGCAAGTTCAAGCGGCTGCTCGTCGCGCCCCGGCACATCCGCGACGGTCTCGTCGAGCGGGTCGAGCGCCAGGTCGAGCGCCAGCAACGCACGGGCGACGGCTACGTCGCGGTCAAGGTCAACTCCCTCGTCGACGAGGGGACGATCGACGCGCTCTACCGGGCGAGCCAGGCGGGGGTGCGGGTCGACGTCTGGGTCCGCGGCATCTGCGCGATCCGGCCGGGTGTCCCCGGCCTGAGCGAGACGATCCGCGTCCACTCCGTCCTCGGCCGCTTCCTCGAGCACTCCCGGATCTTCCTCTTCGGCACCGGCGCCGACCGCGAGGCCTGGATCGGCTCCGCCGACCTCATGCACCGCAACCTCGACCGGCGGGTCGAGGCTCTCGTGCGGATCAAGGAACCCCGCCACGTCGACCAGGTCTTCGACCTCGTTGAGCGGGGCATGTCCGGCGACTACGCCCACTGGAGCCTCGACGGCGACGGCCGCTGGACGCGAGTGCACCAGGGTGCCGACGGCGCCCCGCTGCCCGACATCCAGGCCACCCTGATCGCCATGCACGCCAAGCGTCGCCGCAAGGCACGGCGCTGACGATGGCCACCGTCCTGGCCGCGGGGACCCTGCCATGGCGTCGTCGCCGAGGACGCCTGCAGATCGCCCTCGTCCACCGGCCCCGCTACGACGACTGGTCATGGGCCAAGGGCAAGCTCGACCCCGGCGAGACCTTCCCCGTCGCCGCAGCGCGGGAGACCCTCGAGGAGACCGGGCTCCGCGTGCGGCTCGGGCACCCGCTGCCGACGACGACCTACACCGTCGCCTCGAAGTCGGGCCCGGCAGTCAAGGAGGTGCGCTACTGGGCCGCCGAGGTGACCGGCGGTGACGGCGGCCTCGTCCACGAGGTCGACGAGGTGGCCTGGCTCGAGGCCGGCGAGGCCCTCTCGCGGCTGACCTACCCCCACGACGTCGCCCAGGTCGAGGCGCTCATGGCCGCCGACGCCCGGGGCACCCTCTCGACCTGGCCCCTGGCCGTCGTGCGCCACGCCAGGGCCCACCCCCGGTCCTCGTGGACCGACGACGACTGGCTGCGCCCCCTCGACGACCGGGGCCGTGAGCAGGCGGCCGACCTCGTGCCCCTGCTCGCCGGCTACGGCATCGAGCGCCTCGTGAGCAGCCCCTCGACGCGCGCCACCGACACCCTCGCCCCCTACGCCACCGCGAGCGGCGAGCGGCTGCGGCTCAAGCCCGGCCTGTCGGAGGAGGGCCATGCCGCCGACCCGGCGAAGGCCCGCCACCACCTCGGCCGCCTGCTCGAGCGCGGCGTGCCCGCTGCCCTGTGCAGCCACGGACCGGTCCTGCCGGACCTCGTCGCCCTGCTCCTCGAGCGCAGCGACCCCTCCCTCGCCCCGGGCCTCGTCGGCCGGTCGGTCATCGAGGACGCCCTGATGACCGGTCTGGCGAAGGGGGAGGTGCTGCTCGTGCACGTCGTCGGCACGGGCGACGAGGCCCGGATCGTCGCGGCCGAGCGACACCACCCGCGCGACCGCGGCTGACGCGCGCGTTACCCCGCCCAGCCGCACTTCGCGACCCGACCACGCACTGTGCAGCCGTGATTCACCGACTGTTCACCGATCGCGACCCGTCCGGTCACCAGGCGTCCCTACCTTCGATGCGTACGACCACGGCGGTCGCGACGGACTGCCGTCGCGGAGCACGTGGCCAACCCCTGTAGAGAGGTTCGACAGACGTGACTCGTTCCACCCGCAGCCGCAAGGCCCTGACCGCCACCGCTGCTCTTGCCCTGACCTTCACCATGGCCGCCTGCGGCGCCGGCAACGAGGGCGGCGACTCCTCGTCCGGCGAGGGCGGCGACGCCTCGTCCGCTGCCGGCACGATCAAGGGTGCTGGCGCCAGCTCGATGGAGAAGGCCCAGAACGAGTGGATTGCCAAGTTCACCGAGGAGGCCCCTGACGCCACCGTCGAGTACGCCCCCGACGGCTCGGGCACCGGCCGCGAGAAGTTCATCAACGGCGCCGTGAACTTCGCCGGCACCGACTCCGCGATGGACGACGAGGAGATCGCCTCGGCCAAGGAGAAGGGCTGCACCGGCGAGACGATCCAGTTCCCGGTCTACGTCTCCCCGATCGCCGTCGCCTACAACCTCAAGGACGTCGAGGACCTCAACCTCAGCGCCCCGGTCATCGCCGACATCTTCTCCGGCAAGATCAAGAAGTGGAACGACCCGAAGATCGCCGCTGACAACGAGGGCGTCGACCTGCCCGACACCAAGATCACGCCGGTCAACCGCTCCGACGAGTCGGGCACCTCCAAGAACTTCTCCGCCTACCTCTCCGAGGCCGCTGCGGACAACTGGACGCACGAGCCCGAGGACGTCTGGCCGATCAAGGGTGGCGAGGCCGCCAAGGGCACCTCCGGTGTCGTCGACACCATCGGCGCCGGCGAGGGCAACATCGGCTACGCCGACGCCTCGCAGATCGGTGACCTCAAGGCCGCCAAGATCAAGGCCGGCGACGAGTTCATCGAGTACAGCCCCGACGCCGCCGCCAAGATCCTCGAGAGCGCCAAGCGCGTCGACGAGAGCAGCAAGACCAACTACGCCGTCGAGCTCGACCGCGGCAACGCGGGCGAGGGCGTCTACCCGGTCGTCCTGGTCTCCTACGCCGTCGCCTGCAGCGACTACGAGGACAAGGAGGTCGCCAACACGGTGAAGTCCTACCTCGAGTACGCGGTGTCGGAGGACGGCCAGAAGGCCTCCACCGAGGCGGCCGGCTCGGCCCCGCTCAGCGAGGCCGCGACCAAGAACGCGACCGACGCCCTGGGCCAGATCAAGACCGACTGACCTCAGTGACCCTCAGGGTCGATCCGATCGGCCCTGTGGCTGCAGTGCAGTCGCAGGGCCGATCGGCCTGTCGGCCCCCACTCAACTTCCCCACCCCCTGAAGGAAGCAGCAGGACACCGTGAGCAGCACCCCAGCAGTGGACTCCACCGGACGGAGCGAGCTGAAGTCCGGACGCCGGTTCGGCGACGCGATCTTCAGCGGTCTGTCCGTCTCGGCCGGAGCCGTCATCCTCCTCGTCCTCGTGGGGGTGACCTTCTTCCTCTTCTTCGGGGCCAAGGACGCCCTCGTGGCCGATCCCTCCGAGGTCCGCGGACAGGAGGGCCTGCTCGCCTACGTCGGGCCGCTGATCTTCGGCACCCTGCTTTCCTCGATCATCGCGCTGATCATCGCGGTGCCCCTGTCCATCGGCATCGCGCTCTTCATCAGCCACTACGCACCGCGACGCCTCGCGGCGGGCCTGGGGTACGTGGTCGACCTGCTCGCGGCCGTGCCTTCGATCATCTTCGGCCTGTGGGGCTTCCAGATCGCGCAAAGCGCGGTCCCGTCCTTCGAGTTCCTCCACGAGCACCTGGGCTTCATCCCGCTCTTCGGCGGCGAGTCGGTCACGACGACCGGACGCACGATGCTGATGATCGGCATCGTCCTGGCGATCATGATCCTGCCGATCATGACGGCCGTGAACCGCGAGGTCTTCCTCCAGACCCCGCGCCTGCACGAGGAGGCCTCGCTGGCCCTCGGCGCCACCCGCTGGGAGATGATCCGCCAGACGGTCATCCCCTTCGGCAAGTCCGGTGTCGTCTCCGGGTCCATGCTCGGCCTGGGCCGCGCCCTCGGCGAGACGATGGCCGTCGCGATCATTCTCTCCTCGAGCGGCGGCGGCTACTCCTGGGAGCTGCTGACGCCCAACACCCCCGGCACCATCGCCGGTGACATCGCGCTGAACTTCCCCGAGTCCTTCGGTGTCGAGCGCAGCACCCTCTTCGTCTCGGGTCTGGCGCTGTTCATCGTCACCTTCCTCGTCAACATGTTCGCCCGGTGGATCATCTCCCGCCGATCCGAGTTCTCTGGAGCCAACTGATGACCGCCACCACCCACGACGACGTCCAGGCGGAGGGTCGCCTGGGCCAGCCCGCCCGGGTGGCGATCCTCGCCGGTGCGGCCGTCGCCGCCATCGCCCTGCTGGCCGTGGTCGGCGGCCTGAGCCCGCTCACCGTCATCCTCGTCGGCGCGCTCTTCTACTGCATGGCCATCTACCTCGTCTCGCGCAGCATCGAGGGCTCCCGGCACGCCATGGACCGTCTGGTCACGGGCGTCGTCACGACGACCTTCCTGCTCGCCATGGTGCCGCTCGTCTCGGTGCTGTGGACGATCCTGTCCAAGGGCTTCGCCCGCTTCGACGTCGAGTTCTTCACCTACTCGATGCGCGGCGTGGCCGCCGGCGACACCGGCGGCGCCTACCACGCGATCATGGGCACGCTCATCACGACCGGGATCGCGACGCTGATCTCCGTACCGATCGGCCTCTTCGCCGCGATCTACCTCGTCGAGTACGGCAACAAGGGCCCGATGGCCCGGGGCCTGACCTTCTTCGTCGACGTCATGACCGGCATCCCGTCGATCGTCGCCGGTCTCTTCGCCATCGGCTTCTTCACGATGATCCTCGACGACGAGGCCTACCAGGCCGGCATCGTCGGCGCCGTCGCCCTGTCGGTGCTGATGATCCCGACCGTGGTGCGCTCCAGCGAGGAGATGCTGCGTCTGGTGCCCAACGAGCTGCGCGAGGCCAGCTACGCCCTGGGCGTCTCCAAGTGGCTGACGATCGTCAAGGTCGTTCTGCCCACCGCCATCGCCGGGCTCGCCACGGGCATCACCCTGGCCATCGCCCGCGTCATGGGTGAGACTGCTCCCCTGCTCATCACGATGGGTGCGGCCAAGGCCGTGAACTTCAACCCCTTCGACGGCTCGATGTCCGCCCTGCCGCTCTTCGCGTACAGCTCCTACGCCAACAACGGCAGCGACCCGACCGGCGGTCTGCTGGACGCCGCCTGGACCGCCGCACTGGTCCTCATGGTGATCGTCATGGTGCTCAACATCGTCGCCCGCCTCATCTCCAAGTTCTTCGCCCCCAAGACCGGTCGCTGACGCGACAGACAAGGAACCACGACGTGTCCAAGCGCATCGACGTCAAGAACCTCGACATCTACTACGGCGACTTCCTCGCCGTGAAGGACGTCTCCGTCACCATCGAGCCCCGGTCGGTCACCGCCCTCATCGGCCCCTCGGGCTGCGGCAAGTCGACCTTCCTCCGGTCGCTCAACCGCATGCACGAGGTCATCCCGGGCGCCCACGTCCAGGGCGAGGTCGTCATCGACGGGGAGAACCTCTACGGCAAGGGTGTCGACCCGGTCATGGTCCGCCGCAAGGTCGGCATGGTCTTCCAGAAGCCCAACCCCTTCCCCACCATGTCCATCCGCGAGAACGTCCTCGCCGGCGTCAAGCTCAACAACAAGCGGATCAAGAAGTCCGACGCCGACGAGCTGGTCGAGACCAGCCTGCGCGGCGCCAACCTGTGGAACGAGGTCAAGGACCGCCTCGACAAGCCCGGCTCGGGCCTCTCGGGTGGTCAGCAGCAGCGGCTGTGCATCGCCCGCACCATCGCGGTCCGGCCCGAGGTCGTCCTCATGGACGAGCCGTGCTCGGCCCTCGACCCGATCTCCACGCTCGCCGTCGAGGACCTCATCGCCGAGCTCAAGGAGAACTACACGATCGTGATCGTGACCCACAACATGCAGCAGGCGGCCCGGTGCTCGGACCGGACCGGCTTCTTCAACATCGAGGGCACCGGCAAGCCCGGCCAGCTCGTGGAGTTCGACGACACCCAGAAGATCTTCAACAACCCGAGCGAGAAGGCGACCGAGGACTACATCTCCGGCCGCTTCGGGTGAGAGACCTCCCCTTCGTCGGGGAGCGAAGGGGGAAACGGCGAGGCCGGCGGATCCGACAGGGGGGATCCGCCGGCCTTCGTCGTCCCGGGAGGGTGGGGCGTCAGACCCCGGTGAGCGGCCGCAGGACCCACATGAAGAGGACGGCCGTCAGGCCCGCACCGGGGAAGGTGAAGATCCACGCACCGACGATGCTCTTGGCCACGCCCCAGCGCACCGCCTTGAGCGAACGGGTCGAGCCCACGCCCATGATGGCTGCGGTGATCGCGTGCGTCGTCGAGATCGGGGCCTTGAGCATCGTCGCGACGTAGAGGATCGAGGCGGCGGTCAGCTCGGCCGCGAAGCCCTGCGGCGGGTCCAGGTGGATGATGCCGCGCCCGAGGGTGCGCATGATCCGCCAGCCGCCGGAGTAGGTGCCCATCGAGATGACGACGGCCGACATGACGAGGACCCACATCGGGATGTGGTGGTCGTCGGAGGACTGGTAGCCCGAGACCGTCAGGGCCAGGACGACGACGCCCGCGGTCTTGGCGGCGTCCTGCATGCCGTGGCCGAAGGCCATGGCGGCCGCCGAGGCGGTCTGCGCCATGCGGAAGCCGCGCTTGGTCCGGCCGGGGTTGGAGTCACGGAAGATCCGCAGGATGAGCTTCATGACGAGGTAGCCGACGAAGATGCCGACGATCGGCGAGACGACCATCGGCACGACGACCTTCTCGAGGATGCCCGTCCACTTCACCGTCGCGCCGGCCGCCAGCGCCGCCCCGCCCAGACCGCCGATCAGGGCGTGCGAGGACGAGGACGGCAGACCGAACCACCAGGTGAGCATGTTCCACCCGATGGCGCCGAGCAGGGCCGCGGCGCACAGGACGAGACCGAGGTGGCCGTCGGGCGCCTCGATGATGCCCTTGCCGACCGTCTCGGCGACCTTGGCACCGAAGAAGGCACCGACGAGGTTGGCCACGGCCGCCATGAGGAGCGCCGCCCGCGGCGTCAGGGCGCGGGTCGAGACCGACGTGGCGATCGCATTGGCCGCGTCGTGGAAGCCGTTGGTGTAGTTGAAGCCCATCGCCAGGAGGGTGACGACGGCCACGGGGAGCCACTCCACGAGGGTCAGGACTCCTTGATGGCGATGCTCTCGACGCGGTGCGCGACACCCTCGAAGGCGTCGGCCCCCTGCTCGAGGCGCTCGATGATGTCCTTGTGCTTGATGACCTCGATCGGGTCGGTCACCGCCCCGTCGAAGAGGTCACCGAGGAGGGTGCGGTAGATGACGTCGCCCTCGTTCTCGAGCCGGTTGATCTCGACCCAGTACTCGGGCAGGGACTTCATGCCGGCCAGCCGGGGCATCGCGTCGGCGGTCAGCTCGGCCATGCGCACGATGACGCCCATCTGCCGGGAGACGTCGGGCATCAGCCCCTCCATCCGGTAGAGGACGATGTGCTGCCCGACCGACTCGAGGATGTCGGTGCAGTCGTCGAGGGCTGCCGCCAGCTCGAGGATGTCGACGTGGTCGAAGGGGGTGACGAAGCTCGAGTTGACCTTGTGGATGATCGCGTGGGTCGCCTCGTCGGCCTCGTGCTCGATGTCCTTGAGCCGCGGGAGCATCTCGGCACGATCGGCCGGCGGTGCAGCGATGAGCTGGGTGAGCAGCTCGGCAGCGGTCACCGCATGGCGGGCGCTGTCGGCGAGGAGCTGGAAGAAGGCATCGTCCCGGGCAGAAGCCGGTCTGAAGAAGGCCACGGTGTGGGTCTCCGGATCAGGGGATGGAGTCAGTGGTCGGTGCACAGCCTAGAACCGACTCGCCACCTGTGCGTCATCGGGAGTTCACACGGCACCGTGGGGAGTGCGCCGGGTCGGGAGCGCCTCACGGCGCACGGCCGCTCGTAGCGGCGAATTTTGGGACCCGGGGCTACCGCGACCCGGCGCACCGACACAGCGTAACGGCGATGAAGGTCACGATGTTCCCGCGGCTCAGTCCAGGCTGCCGGCGCGCCACAGCCGGGCGCTCGCCTCGAGGTCCTCGGCCGTGCCCACCATGGCCGCCGCGGCGGTGACGTCACCGTCGTCGAGGCTCGCCCGACCGGTGGCCACGACGCGGCAGAAGGCCGCGGCGCGCTCGAGCGCCACGGCGAGGTCGCCGTCGAAGATGCCTCCGAGGATCCGGTCGGACAGGTCGCGCACCTCGTCGGCACCCGGTGGGTCGACGACGCCGGCGATCGCGTGGTTGACCTGCGCCACGGCCATGCCGGCCGCGTACTCGCGCGCCGCCACCTCGGGCCCGCGCTGGATCCAGGCGCGCAGCACGTAGACCCGCCACAGTGCGCCGGGCAGCGAGCGAGCCGGGCGGTCGGCCCACAGCTGGGCCAGGGTGTCGATGCCGACGTCCTCGACGAGGCGCACGAGGCGCGCGGTCGTCTCCGGCGAGGCACCGCCGCGTCCGGCCTCGACGACCGTCTGCGCCGCTGCGTGGGCCGCGGCGGCCGTCTCGGCGGGGTCGGGCAGGGTGCCGCCGTGCGCCTCCATGGCGTCGGGACCGAAGTGGAGCGGCCGGCGGGGACGGCCCGGCTCGCCCACGGTCAGGCCCGGTTGCGGTTGAGCAGGGCGCGCACGAGGGTCACGGCCTCGGACTGCGAGAGCTCGGTGCGTGAGGTCTCCCAGGACGCGTGCAGCAGGCGACGCATCTCGGAGTTGGCCCACAGGTGCTTGCCGCCGAGGTTGTCGGCGGCGTCCTCGAGCGCGGCCGGCACGTCGCCCTCGGGCGCGAGCTCGGCGATGCCCCAGTCGTCGGCGGTCGCCGCGTCGAGGGTGCGTCCACCGAGGCCGAAACTCAGAGCGCGCTGCTGCCCGATGGCCCGGGGCAGCAGCCAGGCCAGGCCCGGGTCGGGCGCACCGGTGCCGCCCTTGGGGGCGACGCAGAAGGTCGCGTCGTCGGCGCAGAAGGCGAGGTCACCGGCGAGGACGAGGCCCAGACCGGACCCCATGGCGCGGCCGTGGACACCCACGAGGACGAGCTTGCTCGAGGAGTTGAGCAGGGCGAAGAGCTCCTCGAGGGCGGCCGCGAGCTCGAAGACCGCGGTCGTCGGGTCGTCCGCCGACTCGGCATCGATCGTGTCGGACCCCAGGCAGAAGTCCGCGCCGTTGGCCGTGAGCGTCATGATGTCGACATAGGGGTCCCCGAGCGCCCGCTCGACGGCCTCGCGCAGGGCGCGGGCCATCTCGAGGTCGAGCGCGTTGCCGGCCTCGGGCCGGTCGAGGACGATGCGGGCAAGGCGGTCGGATGCTTCGTACGTGACTCCCACACCACGCACCTTAGTCACCACGGCTCAGTTCTTCGATGCCCTCGGCACGAGGTCGTGCTCGGGCTCGATGTCGCTGGCGGGCACGAGGCCATGCTCCTCGAGGGCCTTGCGCAGCTGCTCGGCGGAGTTGATGTTGAGCGGGCTGCTCGTCCACGCCGGGATCGGCAGGTTGAGGAAGCGCTCCTCCGTGACCGCCGGCAGGTCCTTGGTCGCCGGGTTGCTCTTGAGCACCTCGACCTTGTCCTCGAAGCTCTGCCCGTCGTAGTCGACGAAGGCGAAGAAGTCCGGGTCGGAGGAGACGAGCTGCTCCCACGAGACCTCGGTCCAGGTGTCCTCGACCTCGGCCGTGGCATTGCGCGCTCCCGCGGCCTCGATGATCGCCTGCGGGCCGCCGAAGGAGCCGGAGGTGAAGATCTGCTTGGTGCCGGAGTCGAAGAGGAAGACCGTCGGGGCCTTCGTGGGCTGCGGCGCGGCCTCGAGGGCCTTGAGCCGCGCATCGATGTCGGCGTTGACCTCCTCGGCCTCCTCCTCGTGGCCGGTGATCTTGCCGAGGTTGTCGATGTCGGCCGACAGTGCCTCCCACGGCGGCATCGTCCCCCGCTTGCCGTCGGCCTGGCGGCAGCTCTCGGACAGGACGTACGGGGCGATGCCGCGCTGCTCGAGCAGGTCGGGGGTGAGGTTCTTCTCCTCGGAGTAGCCGTAGTTCCAGCCGGCGAGCATGACGTCCGGCTCCTGCGCGATGACGTTCTCCATCGTCGGGTAGTCCTTCGTCGCCACGGGGAGTGCGTCGACGACGTCCGCGCCGTAGGCGGTGGAGAGCGCGGCCTTGGTGTCGCTCAGCGCGCTGACGCCGGCCACCTGGTCCTGTGCGCCGAGCGAGAGCACCATGGCGAGCAGGTTGCCGTCACCGCCGACGTACATCCGCTCCGCAGGCGAAGGGAGGGTCACGTCGGTGTCGCAGTTGGAGATCGTCACCTCGCCGTCGGCGGCGGTGGTGTCGGTGCCGCTGTCACCGCCGCAGGCGGCGAGCAGGCCCGCCGCGAGGACCGCGACGGTGGCGTGGGCAGGGCGAAGGGGGATCATGCGTGGGCCTTCCGGTGGGCGGGGACGGGCGCTCCTGCGCCCACGACGAGGTGGACCCGACTGGTGGCCGGGTCGGTGAGGTGCCGCGCCTCGACGTCGAAGACCTCGCGCAGGACCTCTGGGGTGAGCACGTCGGCGGGGTGACCGACGCCGTGCAGGCGGCCGTCGTGCAGGACCGCGACGGCGTCGAAGTGGGCGGCCGCGAGCTGCAGGTCGTGCACGGCGGCGATCACCGTGCACCCGAGCGAGCGCACCGTCTCGAGCAGCTGGATCTGGTGGTGCACGTCGAGGTGGTTGGTCGGCTCGTCGAGGACGAGCAGGTCGCTGCCCTGCGCGATGCCGCGGGCGAGCATCGCCCGGCGGCGCTCGCCACCGGACAGGTGCTGGCAGGGGTGGTCGACCTTGTCCGCGAGGTCGACGTGCTCGAGGGCGGCGAGGACGAGGTGACGCTCCCCCTTCGCGTCGAGGGCCCACGGCGGCCGGTGCGGGATGCGGCCCATGGCGACCATCTCGCCGACGAGGAGGTCCTCGGGCGGTCCGTCCTCCTGCGCGACGTGGGCCAGTCGGGTCGCCCGCTGCCGCGGGGTCAGGTCGGCCAGGTCGACACCGTCGACCTGCACGGTCCCGGCGACGGGGCGGCGCAGGCCGGTGAGGGCCCGCAGGAGCGTCGACTTGCCGCTGCCGTTGCGCCCGACGATCGCGAGCATCGAGCCGCGCGGCACGTCGAGATCGACGCCGGAGACGATGGTGCGCCCGCCGATCGCGGCGGCGAGCCCGTGGCAGGTCAGGTGGCTCATTCGCCGCCTCCCGAGTAGGTGTAGTGACGGCGGCCGAGCAGCAGGAGGAAGACGGGTGCCCCGACCAGACCGGTGACCACGCTGAGCGGGATCTCCTGGGGCGCGACGACGGTCCGGGCAGCGACGTCGACCCAGAGCATGAAGAGGGCGCCACCGACCGCGGCGACCGGCAGGACGACGCGGTGCCGTGCCCCGACGACGATCCGGGCCAGGTGCGGGACGACGAGACCGACGAAGCCGATCCCCCCGGACACCGCGACGAGCACGCCGACGAGCACGGAGACGAGGACGAAGAGGGCGATGCGCAGGCCCTTGACCGGCACGCCGAGCGCGGAGGCCACGTCGGCGCCGGCGGCGAGCGCGTCGAGCCACGAGTGCAGCGCGACGAGCAGGAGCGTCGCGAGCACGACGACGATGACCGACGGCAGGATCTGCTCCCACACCGAGCCGGAGAGGCTGCCGAGCAGCCAGAAGAGCACCGACTGGGTCGCCCGCGGGTCGGCGCTGAAGAAGACGAGGAAGCTCGAGACGGAGGAAAAGGCGGCCGACATGACCACGCCCGTGAGGACGAGCCGAAGGGGGGTGATCCCGCCCTGGGCCATGGAGATCCCGAAGACGAGGGCGGTCGCGAGCAGCGCGCCGCCGAGGGCGCCGGCGGACAGCGCCCAGATGCCCAGACCGCTGAAGACCCCGAGGACGATGACGAGCGTGGCGCCGACGCCGGCGCCCGAGGAGACCCCGAGCAGGTAGGGGTCGGCGAGCGGGTTTCGCACGAGCGTCTGCATGCACGCACCGGCGATGGACAGCCCCGCGCCGACGACGACGGCCATGATGACGCGCGGCGCGCGCAACTCCCAGACGATCGTGTCGTAGGTCGGGTCGCTGCCCCGGCCGCCGGCGAGCCGCGCGCGCAGCACGTCGACGACGCCGGAGACGCTGAGCGGCTCGGAGCCGAAGGCGAGCGAGACCACCGCGCTCACCGCCGTCGCCACGACGAGCGCGACGAGGAGCGGGACGGCGGGGACACGTCGTCCGCCGGGACGGTCGTGGGACACCGGGGTCTCCAGATGCATCGGGGGCCTGATCGCGAGGCCGGTCGGATGTGACGAGCCAGCAGGTCTTCGGACTCGGGGTCATCCCGACGGGGCGCCTTCCCGGGCTGGTTGCCCAGTGGCGTCGTACCCCGCCAGTCACCCTCACCGCTGCGCGACAGTCCCGGACTTGCACCGGGTTCCCTCTGCACTGGTGTGCGTCTGGCTCGCCCCCGACCCTACGGCACCGCCTGCCGCGACCTCCCTTCGCCTCCTAGACTCGGGGCACACCGCACGCACAGAGGGGACCACCATGCGCGGACGCAGGACCTGGGGTGCGCTCGTCGCGCTGACGCTGACGGTGGGCGGCTGCTCGCTCATCGAGGGCGACGACGACGCGACCTCGTCGCCCACCTCGAGCAGCGCCACGAGCCGGCCGAGCTCGACGCCGGCGCAGTCGAGCTTCGAGCTCTTCGACCCGCCGCGCGAGGGCCGCGACTGGGTGGTCCTCGTCGAGGACCCGGGCGACACCGACAGGGTCGCCGACGAGCTCGAGGCCGAGGGCCTCTCGCTCACCTCCGTCAACACCGCGGTGGGCATGGTGACCCTGCGCAGCGAGGACGACGACGTCGCCGAGCGGGCGAAGGGGGTCGACGGCGTCACCGACGCGGTGACCGACCGCAGCGCCTCCTGGACCCCCGAGCCGCCTGCCGAGCCCGACCCGGGCGACACGACTCCCGCAGCGGACCTCCCTTCGCCCCCGGACGTGCCGGAGGGTGGCGACCCCCTCGACGGCTGGCTCTGGGGCATGGAGGCGGTCAATGCGCGCGGCGCCCACGAGGTGACTCCCGGGCGCCCCGAGGTGCGCGTCGGGGTCATGGACACCGGCATCGACGCCAGCCACCCCGACCTGGCGCCCGTGCTCGACAGGGGCCTGTCCAAGAGCTTCGTCAGCGACATCCCCGACATCGACGGCGAGTGCGAGCACGAGAACTGCATCGACCCCGTCGGCGAGGACGACGGCGGGCACGGCACCCACGTGGCCGGCACGATCGCCGCCGCGGCCAACGACCTCGGCGTCACCGGCGTGGCCCCGGGCGTGACGCTCGTCGACCTGCGGGCCGGGCAGGACGCCGGGCTCTTCTTCCTCGGCCCCACGGTCAACGCCCTGACCCACGCCGCCGACCAGCGGCTCGACGTGGTCAACATGAGCTTCTACGTCGACCCGTGGCTCTACGCCTGCGAGGGCGGGGCGCCGGGCGACAGCCCGGAGCAGGCCGCCTTCCAGGACGTCATGCTCGAGCTCGTCCACCGGTCGCTCGACCTCACCCACGAGGCCGGCGTGACCCTCGTGACCTCCGCTGGCAACGACGGCGCCGACATGGGCGACCCGAGCCGCGACAGCTCGAGCCCCAACTACGGCGGCGACCCGCGCAACCGGACCATCGACCCAAAGACCTGCGAGCGACTGCCGCTGGCCGGCGAGCACGTCATCTCGGTCGCCTCGGTGGACGAGGGCAATGTGCGCTCGACCTTCAGCAACTGGACCTCGACGCCCGACGACGGCCTCGTCGACGTCGCCGCCCCCGGCGGCGAGGAGACCTCGGGCCGCGGCGGCATCCTCTCCGCGGCCTCGCGCTCCGTGGTCACGGCCGAGGGCCTCGTCGACGCCGAGGGCCGGGTCACCGAGACCGGCGCCGACATCGTCGTGCGCAGCTGCCCCGAGTCGATCAGCGGCAACGACCCCGACCCCGACGGCCGGTGCGGCCTCTACGTCTGGAACCAGGGCACCTCGATGGCCTCGCCCCACGCCTCGGGCGTCGCCGCGCTGATCATCAGCGCCCACGGCGACCGGATGGCCCCGGACGACGTGGCCGAGCGGCTCGGCGAGAGCGCCACCGAGATCCCCTGCCCCGGTGACGAAGGGAGCGTGCGTTGCGTCGGCGACGACCAGCGCAACGGCATCTTCGGCGAGGGCGTCGTCAACGCCGACCGGGCGGTGCGCTGAGCCGCTAGGGCGTGTTGCTATATCCGAGTTGGCGATGGAGTGGCAGGGACAGCGCGGCCGGTCAGCGAAGCGACACGGGGAACAGTTCGGTTCGGGCGATGGCCTGGTCTCGGTCGTTTGCGAGGGCCAGGCGTGCGGGATCGGCGAGGTACGCGTCAAGCGCGGTCTGATTCGGGAAGCGGTAGAGCTGGACCTCGTGCGGTCGACCATTCGATCCATCGCTCACAGCGCGGCGGATGACCTCTCCACCATGGGCGGGAACAAGGGCGAGCACCCGGTCCTCATAGGCAGAAAGGCTGAGGGCCTCGCCTTCGTGCGCCCATAGAAAGCAGCAGAGCTCGATCTCGATGTCGTTGGTCATTTGCCGATCCTAGGGTGCGACCCCCTGCCAGTGCAGATCCAGTGGAGCGTCGCGGCGAGGCAGAGTCCGGCGTGGTAGTTGCGGGCGGTCTTGTCTGAGCGCATCGCGATTCCGCGCCACTGCTTGAGTTTGTTGAAGCATCTCTCGACGACGTTGCGATCACGGTAGCGGTCCCGTTGCTGCTCGCCGAAGTCGATCGGTCGCCCGCGGCGCTTGCGGCGGCGAGCGATCTGATCGTCGCGCTCGGGTATTGTCGCCGCGATCCCGCGCTGACGCAGCCACGCCCGGTTCGCCTTGGACGGGTAGCCCTTATCCGCGAGCACCCGGTCCGGCCTTGACCGTGGCCTGCCCCTCGCGCCTGGGACGCGGATCTCGCTCAGCGTCGCGCTCAGCATGCTGGTGTCCGCAGCCTGCCCGGGAGTGAGGATGAACGCGAGGGCTCGGCCCTTCCCGTCGCAGACCAGGTGATTCTTCGTCGTCAGCCCACCGCGGGATCGGCCGATTGCGTGGTCGGGCGGTTCCTCACCGAACTTTTTGTAGTTCGACTGATCCCCCTGTGGTGCGCGGAAGTGTCGCACCGTGCTGGTGTACGCGCACGATCGTCGAATCGATCGACGCGACCCAGTCCAGATCCCCGGACTCGCGTGCGAGGGATTGCGTCTTCTCCAACACCCGCGCCCACACCCCCTGCTCGGACCACCGGTTGAAGTTCTTGTAGATCGTGTTCCAGTTGCCGAACCGTTCCGGCAGGTCCCGCCACGGAGCCCCTGTCCGGAACCGCCACGCCACCGCCTCCACCACGACCCGACGATCCGCCGGCGGACGCCCTCTCGGCTTCGCTCGCGGGAAGAGCGGCTCGATCTCAGCCCATGCATCATCGGAGACCACGTCACGCGACATGCCTCAAGCGTGACCGATCACTGCGATCGGACCTTTAGCAACACGCCCTAGGCCACGCACTCCCCCGTGTCGACGGCCGCCCCGGCCCGCAGGCCGGCCTCGACCACCGGGCGGGTCTCCTCGAGGGTGAGCACGTAGGCGGTGCGCTCGTCGGTGGGTGACTTCGCGAAGACCGTGCCCACGACCTGGCCCGTCGGGGACAGGAGCGGGCCACCCGAGTTGCCCTGCTGGACCTGCGCATTGATCGAGTAGATGTCGCGGGTGACGCCGAGGGACCCGTCGATGCCGGCCCCGCGGGCCTGCAGGACGTCGCGGACCCGGCCGGCCTCGAGGTCGTAGGGGCCGCCGAGCGGGAACCCGGCGACGACGACGTCGTCGCCGTGGGCCTGCCGCTCGCCGGTGGGCAGGGCCGGCGCCTCGAGGTCGGGCACGGCGAGGACCGCGACATCGCGCTTGGGGTCGAAGGCGACGGTCGTCGCGGCATAGGAGCGCCCGGTACCGCCGACCTGGACCCGGGGTCGGTCGACGCCGGCGACGACGTGCGCATTGGTCACCACCCGCTGGTCGGCGGCCACCCACCCGCTGCCGGTCTGGGTGCGACCGCAGGCGCCGCCGGCGACCCGGACGACCGACTGGCCGGCCGCCTCGATGCCGCGCCCCTGCGTCACCCCCTCGGCCGGGGCCTCGACGGGCCGGATCTCCTCGGGGGCCACGCCCGCGAAGACCCGCGGCAGCCCGCTGTCGAGCGAGCGGTAGGCGCCCGCGACGGCCCGGTCGGCCGACGCCGGCATCACGCGGTCGATGCCCTGCAGGACCCGGGAGTCGGAGACGGCCTGCGGCGTCGACGAGAGCCCGCCGACGACCGCGGACGCGGCCAGCCACACGAGCCCCGCCCCGACGACGAGGGCGCCGGCCGCACCGAGGAGGGAGTCGGTCACGCGCGCCGAGCGGCTCTCGAGCCGCGATCGCCAGCGCGCTCCCATCGCGGCCCCGAGCTGCTGGCCGAGCACCGCGGCGACGGCAGTACCGCCGACGAGGAGGGCGATCCGGGCGGCCGGGTCACCGTCGGCCGGCGACCACCGGTCGAGCAGGGTCGGCAGGCCCCAGAGGGCGAGCAGCCCACCGCCGAGCAGCCCCACCAAAGCCAGCGCCCCGGCGACCAGCCCGGCGCGGTACATGCCGATGACGTAGAGGCCGAGCGCGAGCACGAGGACCAGGTCGAGTGCGAGGGCTGAGGTCACAGTGCGCTCCCGGGTGCAGGTGGGTGGGCCCCGTGGGACTCGAACCCACAACCTACGGATTAAAAGTCCGCAGCTCTGCCAATTGAGCTAGAGGCCCGGGGGATGGGGACTTTAGTCGGGACATCCCTGGGAACTTTCATGGGGAGAATACGCGGATGTAGATGGTGGATCGCGACAGGGCGGCCCTTGGTCTCGCCTGGGACCGCCCTGTTGCTGCATTCCAACCGTGAAGCATCAGCTTCGCCGTGATCGGACTCCGACTGGCATCGTCAGGGATGTCTGCTCCGCTCACGCTGCAGCGACCGCATCAGAGGAGTCCCCAGCAACCAGTCCGCTGAGGTCAGTTCCGCAACTGGGGTCGCACCGAAGTTGAGTCCCGCATAGTGGATGCTCCTATTGCTGTCAAGCGTCCTGTGGTGGGCTGATCTTGTCCAGAGCGAGGGTGGCTAGGCGTTCGAGTTCGGGGTCGGCGCGGGTGCCGATCTCGAGTCGTCGTAGGCGCTGGTAGGGGACGCCAAGGCTTTGAGCCAGGACGCTGATCGGGGTGCCGATCGCCTGTCGCCGGGCTCGGAGCTCGTGTCCGGCCGGGTGGTCCTTGGCAGGGTTGAGCAGGGCGGCGTAGACCTCGTTCGCGACATGTCGTTTCAGGCACCGCATGATGTCGCGGTCCGTGAGTTGCTCTGCGCGACGCCGTTCGAAGTAGACCGTCGTGCGCGGCTCGCGGTGCCGCATGCGCAGCAGCACGATGCGGTGCAGGGCGGCGTTCGCGTGCCGGTTCCCGCCGCGAGAGAGCCGGTGCCGTGTGCGTTGCCCGGACGAGGCGGGGATCGGGGCGACGCCGGCGAGAGCGGCGAAGCTCGCCCGGGTGCCGAGCCGCTCGGGGTTGTCGCCGGCGGCGACCAGGAGCGTCGCGGCGGTGACCGGGCCGACTCCGCTCAGTGACAGCAGCGTGGGGTTGACTTGCCGGGCGAGGAAGTCCAGCTGCTGTTCAATGAGGTCGATCTCAGCTTGCATCGTGAGGTAGCGAAGCGCGAACCGCCGCAGTGTCTGCCGGGCGACCACGTCCGGGTCAGGAGACGGGATCGTCCCGGGCCTGGTCTTTGCGAGCGTGTTCACCAGTCGCTGCCCGCTGAGGTGTCGGAATGCTTGTCGCACCAGCTCGGGCGCGGTGATCAGCAGTGCATGGATCTGGTTCATTACCTGTGCTCGCGCCTTCGCTGCGGAGCGTCGCTCTGCCAGCAGGATCCGCATCGACTCGACTGCTCCGTCACCAGACTTCGGGATCGCGGTGTCGGTGCCGGCTAGGACCGCGACGGCTGCCTGGTGCGCGTCGAGCGGGTCGGACTTGCCTCGACGCCGTCGTGTTTGCCGGTCCTGGCGTGCGACTTCAATGACGGTCAGACCGGCGGCGTTCAGCGCTCGGACGAGACCGGCCCCGTAGGAACCAGTCCCCTCAACACCAACCCGTGCGACATCGCCGTGCTCGTGGAGGAACGCGATGACCTGCGCGTAGCCGCGGCCGTCTGCGCGGAACTCTCGGTCGGCGACAGGTCTGCCGACGAGATCGAGGATTGCGACGTGATGCGTGTTCTTGTGCGTGTCGACGCCTGCGACCAGCCCGGACGGTGGCGGTAGCGGGTTGGTGAGCGGCGCGTCGGGTGTCATGCTCGTCATTGACGGGAATCCCTTCCAACGGTGGGTGAACGTCACCGCGGGTCGGGTGAGTGCAGACAGCACAAAGGTGAGACGACTTCCCGGTCAGGCTCCTATCAAGTCATGTACCCGCCCGGCCCGCAGCGACCCCGGCGTCGACGGACAGATCCACAAAAAGACAGCCGCGAACGGCGTCCGTGTAATTTCGGGTCACGCCGGCGCCGGAGCCGAATCCATCATCTCTGTGTAGCGCATGGTGGCCACGTCGTCCGTTACGGACGTAGGCGCGGTCACCGTGTGATCCTTCGAGTGAACCTCTCACAGCACCCTCGAACGGAGTCATGGGTCTGCCCCCGATCTGGTTGACACTCGGGGTTTGCAGTAATCACGCCGCTTCTGCGGTCGCGTAGATCATCTCAAACTCGACAGGGGTGAGCTTCCCGAGGGCGCGTTGGCGCCGGCGTCGGTTGTACTTGGTCTCGATCCAGGTGACGATCGCGAGGCGGAGGTCTTCGCGGGTGTCCCAGCGCTGGGTGTCGAGGACGTTCTTCTGCAGCAGGGAGAAGAAGCTCTCCATGCTGGCGTTGTCGCCGGCGCCGTAGGAGCGGCCCATCGAGCCGATCAGGTCGTTGTTCGCGAGCAGCCGCTGGGTCTTCTTGGCCCTGAATTGACCGCCCCTGTCCGAGTGACAGATCGTCCCGGTCGGCGATCGGAGCGCGACGGCGTTGCGCATCGCGGCCCGGGCGAGCGATGACTTCATCCGTGAGTCGATGGAGTAGCCCACGATCCTGTTCGACCAGACGTCTTTGATCGCGCAGATGTAGAGCTTCCCCTCCCGCGTGGGGTGCTCCGAGATGTCCCACAGCCACACCTTGTTCGGCCCATCGGCCACGAACTCGTGACGGACCACGCCGTGCTCGTCGACCACTGCGAGGAGGTCGTCGTGCGGCGCCGGCCCGGTGGAGCCCGCCTTGCTGCGCTTCTTGTGGTGTGACGCGGTGATGCCCGCGATGCGGCAGAGCCGGTGCACGCGGTTCTCGCCGACTCTGATGCCGTGCTCGAGGTCGAGCTCGTCGGTGAGGAACCTGTAGCCGAGGGTGGCGTCGTCCTCATGAAGGTCGTAGAGAACGTCGATGAGGTGCGCGTCGTCCCAGTCCCGCTGACAGACCGGGTCTTTGAGCCACTTGTAGTACCCCTGGGTCGACAAGCCCAGGACCCTGCACGCCACCGCGACCGGCACCCTGATCAGGGCACCGGCCGCGGCCATCTCACGGACGAGCGGGAAGACTATTTTCCCGGCAGGTTGGCCTGCGACAGGTAGGCAGCTGCCCTGCGCAGGACCTCGTTCTCCTGCTCGAGGAGCCGGATCCTCTTGTTCGCCTCACGCAGCTGCTTGCGCTCGTCGTCGGTCAGGCCGGTGCGCTTGCCGTCCTCGATGTCGGCCTGCTTCATCCAGTTCGCCAGCGAGCCTTCGGAGATGCCGAAGTCCTTCGCGATCTGCGACAAGGGCGCCTGACCCTTGCGGGCCACGGCCACGACGTCGTCACGGAACTCTTTGGGGTAGGGCTTTGCCACGGGGACATCCTTCCGCCTAAGGCCGAAACCTCAGAGATCAGGTGTCAACCGAACTCGGGGCAGACCCCATCACGATGACCGCACCACACATTGTCGACCCTGCCGGCCTGCTTGGTGAAGCCCTGAGCGAAGCCAGTCCTGATCTGATGCGGCATCTGCTGCAGACGATGATCAACACCGCACGCTTGATCTGAGGGTCCTACTGAAGCGGCTGGCAGAGCCGCAACGTGTTGCCGAACGGGTCCGGGACCACGATGGTTGGGCCGCCCGGGAAGGATGGGTCAATGCCCGGGCGGAGCTTGGGGTGTGGGCGTGATCGAAGGTCAGCCAGCAGGGCGTCGATGTCGAGTACCGGTATCCAGGTCACGGATCCGGGCACTCCATCACCGTGGTGCTCCGAGAGGTCTATGACTGCGTCGTCGCGACGTGCCCTGACGTACAGGGGAAACCCCGGTTCGAACCGGTGCTCCCACTCTGGCGTGAAGCCGAGGTAGTTGAGGTAGAACTCCCGCGCGAGTTGCTCGTCTTGCACTCGGATCACGGGTATTGCCCCGCCAAGGCCAGCTGAAGAGGGCGTAAGTGCGGCGTGCGCGGTGTTCCAGTCTCTGTACCCAAGTTGTTGGGCGACCACCTCGAGCGCCTGGCTGTACGTGACCGACACGTCCAGCGTGGCGAGTGAGGTGCGCAGCGCCCGGGCGGAAGCCTTGGCCTGGTCGAGGGTCGTCGTCATGTCGAGTCGCTCTCTGGGTGTGCAGTACAGCCGGTGCTCGCGTTACCGACCAAGACACCCTTGGAGGGAGCGCACGGACGGAAAGGATGTCCCGATCACTTCACCTCACCGATGACCGGCGCGAGCGGCGGGCGTGATCGTCAGCCCCCAGCAATGTACCGGGAGCTGATCCGCCAGCGCCGGTCGCAGCTGAGCATCGAATGAGATACGCCAGCAGCACTGTGCGGAATCGCTCCATCGTCTTATGGGAGGAGCGCCACCATCGAACTGGCCCCGGCTGATACGGCGGCGGTGATGACGGCTCAACGCTCGCATGTCGTTCCGCTCCACGACCTTGGGCGTCCGAGGGTTGATGCCGATCGCGTCCCAAACGGACGCGACCTCGCCCCCAGCAAACCTGGGACTTTCCGCGCCACCAGCTAAAGTCCCCATCCCCCAGAGGCCCGGCGCGCACAGCGTAGTGGCCCGGACGAGGGCCGGCGGCGGCGCTCCCTTCGCCCCGCCCTCAGGTGCCCCTTTGCCCATCCGACGTGATCTGCGGCACAGTGACCTGATGCCCCGCGGAGACCCTGCGGGCCGAGCCCGAGAGGACGCGATGAGCACCCTGGATCCCGCGCCGAAGAAGGTCGCCGTCATCGGCGCCGGCATGGTCGGACTGTCCACCGCCTGGTTCCTGCAGGAGCACGGTGTCGAGGTCGAGGTCCTCGACCGGGACGGCGTCGCCGCCGGCTCCTCGTGGGGCAATGCCGGCTGGATCACCCCCGGCATCTCCACGCCGCTGCCGGACCCGGCCGTCCTCTCCTACGGGATCAAGGCGGTCATCTCCCCCGCGTCCCCGGTCTACGTGCCGGTGACGGCCGACCCGCGGCTGCTGCGCTTCCTCGCGACCTTCACCCGCAACAGCACGATGCGGCGGTGGAGCCGCTCGATGCGTGCCCTCGTGCCGATCAACGGTCACGCGATCAGTGCCTTCGAGGACCTCGCCGCTGGCGGCGTGGACTCCCCTGCGCGAGAGGCGCGCTCGTTCATCGCGGGCTACGAGACCAAGGAGCAGACCGAGTTCCTGCTCACCGAGCTCGAGCACATCGCCGCCTCCGGTCAGGACGTCGGCTTCGAGGAGCTCACCGGCGACGAGGTCCGCGCCGCCGAGCCGACCTTCTCCGACCGGATCGGCGCCGGCATCCGACTGCTCGGCCAGCGTTACCTCAACCCCGGCGAGTACGTCGCGGCCCTCGCCGACTCGGTGCGGGCGCGTGGCGGCACGATACGCGAGGGCGCCGAGGTCACCGGCATCACCGACGAGACGAAGGGAGTGCGCCTGGCCGTCCGCGGCGGCGGCGACGAGCGCTTCGACCGGGTCGCCGTCGCCACCGGCACCTGGCTCGACCACCTCGCCCGCCCCTTCGGCGTGCGCATGCACGTCCAGGCCGGCCGCGGCTACAGCTTCAGCGTCCCGATCGACCACACCCCGCAGGGCCCGGTCTACCTGCCCGCCCAGCGCGTCGCCTGCACGCCTCTGGGCGACCGGCTCCGGGTCGCCGGGATGATGGAGTTCCGCAAGCCCGACGCGGCGCTCGACCCGCGCCGGATCACCGCGATCGTCGACGCGGCCCGCCCCTACCTCACCGGCGTCGACCTCGACGACCGGCAGGACGAGTGGGTCGGCTCGCGCCCGTGCACCTCCGACGGGCTGCCGCTCATCGGCGTGACGAGCTCCCCGCGGGTGTGCGTCGCCGGCGGCCACGGCATGTGGGGCATCACGCTCGGCCCGGCCACCGGCCGCCTGCTCGCCGAGGCGATGGTCACCGGTCGTCCGGCGGCGGAGCTGACCCCCTTCGACCCCCTGCGCTGAGCGACGGGTCGGTGTACGAGGGTGAGCCCCGGCGCACCGCGATACATCAACTCGGCTGCGAGAGGTCAGGCGATGAGCACCGCGACGGTGTGAATCGCCAGACCGGCGAGCGCGCCGACGACGGTGCCGTTGATCCGGATGAACTGCAGGTCCCGACCGACGAAGAGCTCGATCCGCTCGCTCGCCTCGTCGGCGTCCCAGCGCTCGACGGTCACCGAGATGACCTCGGCGAGCTCGTCGCCGTAGGTGTTGACGAAGAAGGCCACGATCTCGCCGAGGTGAGCCTCGAGGCGCTGCTGCCAGGCCTCGTCGTGCGCGAGGTGGTCCCCCAGGTGGGCGAGCAGCTCGTCGCCGCGCCGCCAGAAGTAGGAGTCGCGGTCGGCCATCGCGCCCATGAGCGAGGTGCGCAGCGACTGCCACACGGCCACCGCGCTCGTCGAGACCTGCGGGTGGGCGAGCAGCCGCTCCTTGAGCGCCTCGGCGCTCGCCATGACCTCGGGGTCGTGCTGCAGGTCGGCGGCGAGTCGGCGGAGCAGGTCGTCGAGGGCGGAGCGGGCTGGGTGCCGCGCGTCGGAGCGCATCTCGTCGAGCCAGGTCAGCGCCTGACGGTAGGTCCAGTCGATGACCTTGTCGTCGACCCACTCGGGGGTCCACCACGGCGCCTTGTCGCCGACGACCTGCTTGAAGAGCTCGGGGTTGTCCCGCAGCCAGCGGCTGATCTCGTCGATGCCGAGGTCGACGAGCCCGGTGTGGCTGCCCCCGTCGACGACGCCCTCGAGGAGCGATCCCGCGATCGGGCTGATCGGCTCCTGCGACAGCCGCGGCAGGAGGAGCTGCTCGAGGAAGTCACGGACGTCGTCGTCGTCGACCCGCTCGAGCGCACGCGTGCCCCCACGCGCGACCTCCGTGAGCACCCGCTGCCGGTGGTCGGCACCGCCGAGCCAGGCGCCGAGGCGCTGCGCGACGTGCGCCGAGGCCAGGCGGTCGCGGGCGATCTCCTCGGTGAGGAAGTTGTCGGCGACGAACTCCTGCAGGCTGCGCCCGAGCTCGTCCTTGCGCTTCTTGACGAGCGCCGTGTGCGGCACGGGCAGACCGAGCGGGTGGCGGAAGAGCGCGGTCACGGCGAACCAGTCGGCGAGGGCGCCGACCATCGCCGCCTCGGCGGCGGTGTTGACGAAGCCCCACACCCCGCCGTGGTCGAGGCGCAGGGTGGCGACGAAGACGATCGCAGCGAGGAAGAGCAGGCCGGTGGCGACGAGGCGCATGCGGCGCAGGCCGGCCCGGCGCCGCTCGTCCGCCGGGGACTCTTGGAGGAAGCTCACGCCCCGATGATCCCCCATCGCGCGGCCTACACTGGACTCCCGTGGAGTTCCTCAACGGCCTGATGCCTCAGTTCGACCTGACCTACGACGACGTCTTCATGGTGCCGCGGCGCAGCGAGATCGCCAGCCGCCACGAGGTCGGCCTGACCACTGCCGACGGCACCGGCACGACCATCCCGCTCGTCGTCGCCAACATGACGGCCATCGCCGGGCGCCGCATGGCCGAGACGACCGCCCGCCGCGGCGGCCTGACGGTCATCCCCCAGGACATCCCCGTCGAGGTCGTCGCCGAGGTCATCTCCTGGGTCAAGAGCCGTGACCTCGTCCACGACACCGCGATCACCTTCGAGCCGACGGTGACCGCCGGCGAGGCGCTGGCGCTCATCACCAAGCGCGCACACGGCGCCGGCATCGTCGTCGAGGACGGTCGCCCGGTGGGCGTCGTCACCGAGCGCGACCTCGACCGCGTCGACCGCTTCACCCAGGTCCGTGACGTCATGTCGCCCGAGCCGATGACACTGCCGGCCGACGCCGACCCGCGCGCCGCCTACGAGGAGCTGCACCGGGCCCGCCGCCGCGTGGCGCCTGTCGTCGACGCCGACGGCCGCCTCGTCGGCATCCAGACGAGGAAGGGGGCGGTCCGCGCGAGCATGTACACCCCCGCCGTCGACGCACAGGGCCGGCTGCGCGTCGCCGCAGCCGTCGGCATCAACGGCGACGTCGGCGGCAAGGCCGCCGCGCTGCTCGACGCGGGCGCCGACGTCCTCGTCGTCGACACCGCCCACGGGCACCAGACCAAGATGCTGGACGCGCTCGCCGCGGTCCGCGCCCTCGACCCGCAGGTCCCCGTCGTCGCGGGCAACATCGTCTCGGCCGCCGGCACCCGCGAGCTCATCGAGGCGGGCGCCGACATCGTCAAGGTCGGCGTGGGCCCGGGGGCGATGTGCACGACGCGGATGATGACCGCCGTCGGCCGCCCGCAGTTCTCCGCGGTCCTCGAGTGCGCGGGCGCTGCCCGCGAGCTCGGCAAGCACGTGTGGGCCGACGGTGGCGTCCGCCACCCCCGCGACGTCGCCCTCGCCCTGGCCGCCGGCGCGAGCAATGTCATGATCGGCTCGTGGTTCGCCGGGACCCTCGAGTCCCCCGGCGAGCTCGTCACCGACCCCGACGGGCGCAGCTACAAGGAGTCCTTCGGCATGGCCTCCGCGCGGGCGGTGCAGAACCGCACGGCGAGCGATTCCCCCTTCGACCGCGCCCGCAAGTCCCTCTTCGAAGAGGGCATCTCCAACTCCCGGATGTACATCGACCCGGCCGGGCCCGGCGTCGAGGACGTCATCGACGAGATCATCGGCGGCGTGCGCAGCTCGTGCACCTATGCCGGCGCCACGTCGCTCGAGGAGTTCCGCGAACGGGCGCTCGTCGGGCTCCAGTCGACGGCCGGCTTCGCCGAGGGCCGACCGCTGCACACCTCCTGGTGACGTCGTGAGGTCCCTCGAGCCGCTGCAGGCGCCCGTCGACCCGGTCGAGGCGCTGCGCCGGGTCGGCTTCCTCCTCGAGCGCTCCCGGCAGCACAGCCGGCGGGTCGAGGCCTTCCGCGGGGCCGTGGCCGTCCTGCGCGACCTCGACGAAGGGGAGGTCCGCCAGCGGGTCGAGGACGGCACCGTCACCGAGCTCGCCGGCATCGGTAAGTCCACCGCCGGCGTCATCGAGCAGGCCGTGCGCGGCGAGCTGCCCGACTACCTCGCCCGGCAGCAGGAGGAGCACGGCGGGCCGCTCGTCGAGGGCGGCGAGGACTACGCCGCGGCGATCATCGGCGACTGCCACCTGCACTCCGACTGGTCCGACGGCGGCAGCCCGATCGACGAGATGGTCCTCACCGCCGTCGAGCTGGGCCAGGAGTGGATGGTGCTCACCGACCACTCGCCGCGGCTGCGGATTGCGGGCGGCCTGTCGGCGCAGCGCCTCGGTCAGCAGCTGCAGCTCCTCGCGGCGATCGACGACTCGCTCGGCGACTCCTTCACCCTCATGTCCGGCATCGAGGTCGACATCCTCGACGACGGCGACCTCGACCAGACGCCCGAGATGCTCGACCGGCTCGACCTCGTCACCGCCTCGGTCCACTCGAAGCTCAAGATGGCCAGGGCCCCGATGACCCGGCGCATGGTCGCGGCCGTGAGCAACCCGCGGGTCAACGTCCTCGGCCACTGCACCGGCCGCCTCGTCACCGGTTCCCGGGGGACGCGGCCGCAGAGCGACTTCGACGCCCGCGCGGTCTTCGAGGCGTGCGCCGAGCACGACGTCGCCGTCGAGATCAACTCCCGGCCCGAGCGCTGCGACCCGCCGGACGAGCTCGTCGCCCTGGCCCTCGAGATCGGCTGCCTCTTCGCCGTCGACTCCGACGCGCACGCCCCCGGGCAGCTGGAGATGAAGGCCTACGGGGCCGAGCGCGCCGAGCGCCTCGGGGTGCCCCTGGACCGCATCGTCACGACGTGGGACGCCGACCGTCTGCGGGCCTGGGCACGGCCCGGATGACTCGTTTTGGCGATCCGGCTCGAGTCTGCGTATGCTTTCCGAGTCCTCGACGGATTCGGGTGCTGCCTGCTGCGTAGCGAGGGGTTCTCGGAGACGGGTCCCCATCGTCTAGCGGCCTAGGACCCCGCCCTTTCACGGCGGTAGCACGGGTTCGAATCCCGTTGGGGATACGCACAGCAGTATCGTGCACATGCCTTGCACACCAAGGCCCTGTAGCGCAGTTGGTTAGCGCGCCGCCCTGTCACGGCGGAGGTCGCGGGTTCGAGTCCCGTCAGGGTCGCTCGCTGGTCCGGTTCGGACCGGCTCGGCCAGGTAGCTCAGTTGGTACGAGCGTCCGACTGAAAATCGGAAGGTCGGCGGTTCGACCCCGCCCCTGGCCACCGGAGTTTCGTCTCGAAGGGCGCCACCGCACAGCGGTGGCGCCCTTCGACGTTCTCGGCCGCGGCCAACGAGTGCCCCCGACGTCATCACCGCCACCGCCGCGCCGACGCCCTCGGGCGACGGACTGCGACCGGCCCCAGAGGAGGCCTTCGACGACCGCCCGGACGCCTACGACCGGGGCTGCCACACGGAGCCTCGTCAGCCGGTGGGACGAGCTCGCCGACGCCGGGATCCCCGTCGCGGCCCTCACCGACACCCCCACCGTCGACCGGGGCGGCAACGCCCCCGAGTGCGTCGCGAAGCACCGCGACGACACCGACGCCTGCATCCTCGACTCGGCCGAGGGCATGGGGACACCGGCGATGCGCGTCGCGGCCGAGCGCGCCCGGGCCGCCACCCTCGTCGACCTCACCGACGTCGTGTGCCCCGGCGGTACCTGACGACCGGTCTTCGGCAACGTCCTCGTGCAGCGCGACGGGTCGCACCTCACCGACACCTTCGTGCGGGCCGCGGCACCTGCGCTCGAGGCACCGCTGCGCGACCTCGTCACCGGCTCGCGCTGACCACGCCGGGCCGTCGCGCCCTTCGTCGACCGGGCCGGTGACGTGGAAGACTGACCGCTCGTGACCCGATCGACGACAGCTGCCATCCCCCTCCGCGTGCGGCGGGCGGCACGTGCCGCACTGGCCGAGCTCCGCCCGGCCGCGTCACCGCAGACACCGACGGAGCCGGCCGCCGCACCGAAGCCCCGACCGAGCGCGCCGACGGCGACCGAGCCGGAGCCCGCCAGCGAGCCCGCGACCACCGCGACCGCGCCGCACTCCCCCGTGCCGACCCTCGCGCTCACCGTCGCCGTCGCCGCCAGCCCACGCCTGGCCGACCTGCTGGCGCCCGAGTGGGACCAGCGCCCCGTCGAGCGCCGCAGCCACGCCGAGGCGCTCGAGGGCGCCGACCTGCTCCTCCTCGAGGGCCTCGAGGGCTCCGTCCCCGGCTGGGGTGACGGCAGCGCCCTCACCGACCTGCTCACCGCGGCGAAGGGGGCCGGCGTCCCGTCGGTCCTGTGGGTCACCGACGACACCGCCCCCGGCCCGTGGGTCGCGGACGTCGACGTCGTCGGCACCTCCACGACCGCCGCCCGCGAAGCCTTGGCCGCCACCGGCCGCGAGGTCCACGACTGGGCCCCCGCAGCCCAGCCACGCGCCCTCGGCCCGGCCCGTGAGGACGCGACGACCCGCCGCCGCTCGGGCGCCCTCGTCGTCGTCGACGGTCTGTCCCGACTGGGTGACGACTCCTCCCTTCGTCTCGTGGCGGACGCCCTCACGCCGATGCAGCGCTCGGCCACGCACCTCACCCGCCGACCCGGCAAGTCCTCCGTCGTCACCCTTCCACCGGCCCTGGCCGAGCGCGCCGGCGACGACCACCCGCTCGGCGACGCCCGGGTGCTGCTCGACCTGTCGGCCACCACCCCGGCCGCCGCGTGGACCACCGTCGCCGCCGCCGCGGCGCAGACCCCCGTCGTCGGCACCACCACGCACGCCGACCTGCCCGCCGAGGTCGACGCGCTCGTCCCCCGCGTCGAGGACGCCAAGTCGCTGCGGAGCGAGCTCGTCGCCCGGGTCAACCAGGAGGAGCTCGTCGCCCGCGAGGGGCGGCGCCTGCAGCGCGCCGTCCTCGCCGGGCACACCGGCGCCCACCGCGCCCGTGCCCTCGCGAGCGCCGCCGGGCTCGACGTGCCCGCCATCGCCCCCGCGACCATCTCCGCGGTGGTGCCGACCAACCGCACCCACGAGCTCGACAACGTCTTCGCCAACCTCGGCCGTCAGGACCACCCGGCGACCGAGCTCGTCCTCGTGCTGCACGGCCTCGACACCGACGACGCCGAGCTGCGCCGCCGGGCCACCGAGGCGGGCGTGCGCGACCTGCAGATCGTCCACGCCGACGGCTCGCTCACCCTCGGCGCGTGCATGAACCTCGGCGTCGACGCCGCCGGCGGGCAGTACATCGCCAAGATGGACGACGACAACATCTACGGACCGCGCTACCTGTCGGACCTGCTCGCCGCCTTCGCCTACACCGACGCCGGGATCGTCGGGAAGTGGGCGCACTACGTGTGGCTGCGCTCCACCGGCGCCGTCGTCCTGCGCTACCCCGACTCCGAGCACCGCTACGAGCGGCGCATCCAGGGCGGCTCGATGCTCTTCGCCGGTGACGTCGCCCGCGAGGTGCGGTTCAGCGACATCCCGCGCGCCGTCGACTCCGACATCCTCGACCGCTCGATGGAGCAGGGCGTGCGCGTCTACTCCGGCGACCGCTACAACTACGTGTCGGTGCGCGGCGACGACCGGCACTCGCACACCTGGACGGTCACCGACTCGACCTTCCTCACCGCGACCGGGCGTCTGCTCTTCTACGGTGACCCGACGACCCACGTGAGCCTCTGACCCGCGGCGACCCCGCGCCCCGACGACGACAAGGACCCCCATTGGCCCCCATCGACAAGAATGCTGCGAAGTCCCAGGGCAAGCGCGCCGCCCGCGCGGTCGTGCGCCGGATGCGTCTCGACCCGCTGGCGACCCTGCCCAACCAGGGCGGCTCCGTCGGCAAGCGGGCGATCTTCGCCCAGGCCCGGTTGCTCGTGCTGTCGGGGCGGCAGTTCGAGCAGGGGCTGCGCCTGCTGGCCCGGGTCCCCGAGTCGGCCCTCGGCGCCACCGGGCACGGCCTGCGCGCCTGGTCGCACCTGTCCCTCGGCCAGCTCGACGAGGCCGTCGAGGAGGCCTGGGCGGCCGTGCGCCTGGAGCCCGACGCCGAGGCGATCGGCCTGTCGATGGCCGTGGCCCAGCGGGCCAACCACAAGGACCTCATCACCCGGGTCAACGAGCTCGCGGCGACGACGACCCCGCGCACGACCAAGGACGCCGAGCGGCTCCTCGGGTGGTACACCTCCAAGGACGTCGACCAGGCCGAGGCCTTCCTCGCCAATGTCGACAGGTGGAAGGTCAGCCACTCCTCGCACTCGCTGGAGCTGATCCGCACCGAGACCGCGATCCGTGCCGCGGGCGAGCCCGACGACCAGCGGGCCACGGCCCTCGAGGTCGGGCGCAGCGGCAAGGCCGGCTTCCGCTCGGCCACCCGCGCCCTGGGCAACCTCAAGGGCTGGGACGAGCTGCGCGAGCTCTACCGCGAGCACGACCTCGAGACCATCGCCGTCGTGCCCAACAAGACCTCGCTCTCGCTGGCCCAGCGGGCCGCCCGCGCCGGCTGGCTGGACACCGCCCAGGTCATCACCGGGCGGCTCATCGAGCTCGGCCACAAGAAATCGCGCGCCACCCACGACCAGGTCTCCGACCAGATCCACATCGGCCGCACCGGCTGGCCCGTCGACGAGGCCCACGAGCGCTCCTACGAGCCCCGCCCGCGCGCCGTCCTGTCGGTCCTGGCCCAGTCGCTGCCGCACCGCTCCGGCGGCTACGCCACCCGCAGCCACGGCATCCTCACCGGGCTGCAGGGCCTGGGCTGGGACATGCTCGCCGCGACCCGTCTGGGCTTCCCCTACGACTTCTGGGGCCAGGGCGACACCCGCGAGGTCGAGCCCTTCGACGTCGTCGACACGATGACCTACCGCCGCCTGCTCGAGCCGGGCGAGCGCGAGTACCGGACCACCCCGATGGCCGGCTACATCGAGCGCTTCGCCGAGCGCCTCGAGGAGGTCGCCCGCGAGCACCGCGCCGGCCTGATCCACGCGAGCAGCTTCCAGAACAACGGCCTCGCCGGGCTGCGGGCCGCCCGCCGGCTCGGCATCCCCTTCGTCTACGAGATGCGCGGTCTCGAGGACCTGATGAAGATCTCGCGCAACCCCGAGTTCGGCCGGACCGACGCCTACCGCTACATGACCGGCCTCGAGCTGCACATCGTGCAGCAGGCCGACCTCACCTTCGTCATCACCGAGGCGCTGCGCGAGGAGATGATCCGTCGTGGCGGCCCCGCCGACCGGATCGCCCTGCTGCCCAACGGCGTGCACACCGCGCAGTTCGAGCCCCGTGAGCCCGACCAGGAGCTGCTCGACGAGCTCGGCCTGCGCGACAAGACGGTCATCGGCTACGCCGGCGGGCTCGTCGACTACGAGGGCCTTGACCTGCTGCTGCTCGCCGCCGCGGAGCTGAAGAAGACCCGCGACGACTTCGCCGTGATCATCGTCGGCGACGGGCACTTCGAGGGGCAGCTGCACCGTATGGCCCGCGAGCTCGACGTCCTCGACGTCGTCACCTTCACCGGGCGCGTCCCGCACGAGCAGGTCGCCCGCTACCTGTCGATCTTCCAGATCACCCCCTTCCCGCGGCTGCCGCTGCCGGTGTGCGAGCTGATCAGCCCGATCAAGCCCTTCGAGTCGATGGCGATGGGCAAGGCCTGCATCTCCAGCTCGGTCGCGGCCCTCACCGAGATCGTCAAGCCCGACGAGCGCGGCCTGGTCTTCGCCAAGGGCGACGCCCAGGACTTCGCCCGGCAGATCGCGCGCTACCTCGACGACCCGGCGCTGCGTGAGCGGATGGGCCGGCAGGCCCGCGAGTGGGTCCTCGCCGAGCGCGACTGGAGCGATGTCACCAAGATCGCCGACGAGGCCTACCACCGCCTCCTCGGCTGACCGCCCGTGCCCATGACGAAGGGGGGCGCTCACCTCGCGGTGAGCGCCCCCCTTCGCCGTGCTGGTGCTGCTAGGGGATGTCGTCGACGGAGATCTCGCTCGAGTTCTTCGCCGTGAGGTCCTCGGCAGCGAGGGCCCGGTAGAGCATCGGGGTGAGCGTGCGGATGTAGGTCGCCGTCACGTGGCTGCCCTGGCGGTAGACGAGCGAGTCGCCGATGACCGGCGGGCAGGTCTCGCCCGGCGGGCAGATCCACTGGTTGAGGTCGACGAAGGGGGTGTCCGTCGACTCGGCGGCGGCCTCCAGCGGCTTGGAGCCGCGGCCCTTGCGGCCATTGCCCTCCGCGGGGAAGTCGCACGCCGAGTAGTCCTCGGGGTTGTCCTCCACGCAGGTGTAGACCTGCCCCTGCGGGCGGGGACTGTCGGCGAGGACGACGACCTCGGTGCCCTTGGCACGCAGCTCCTTGATCGCCTCGGTCATGCCGGCGCGCAGCTCGGGCGAGCTGCCCGCGCCCTGGGAGACCAGAGCGATGTCGGGAGCGCCCTCGGCGTCGAAGTGCGCGTTGGCGTTCTTGCCGAACTCCTCGCAGTCGTCCTTGGCGCCGTCAAAGGTGAAGGCGCAGGCCGACTTGAGGTAGAGCTCGAGGCGCCACCCCTCGTCCTTGGCGATGGCCTCGACCGCGGGGAACCACTGCCCCATCTTGGAGTCACCGAGCATGGCGATCGTCTGGTCGCCGTCGGTCTCGCCGTAGACGCAGGTCGTGTCGACCTCGGTGTCGCCGGGCTGGACCTGGCAGTCGTCGTCGTAGTAGCGCGGGACGTCCTCGGGGGCGACGGCCGGGTCCGGGGTGGTCTTGCCCGATGTCGCCACGACGTCGCCGAGGTCCTCGCGCACCGTCCACGCGTCGCTGTCGGGGTCGGCCACGAGCGCGGTGGCGCCCCGGACCTGGGCGTCCTCGTCGAGCTTGGGCACGGTCGCCCAGACCGCACCGCCGACGAGGGCGGTGACGAGCATGGACGCGCCGCCGAAGAGCAGACCGCGGGAGGCCTTGGCGCTCAGCCCGGGGTGGAAGCGCACCGGGTCCTCGACGAGGTGCTTGGTCATCCAGGCCAGGACGATCGAGAGCAGGCCGATGAGCACGAGGTGGCGGATGCGCACCTCTGGCCAGGTCTGCTTGGCGATGGTGATGAGCGGCCAGTGCCACAGGTAGATCGCATAGGAGATGCCGCCGATCCACACCATGGGCTTCAGGCTCAGCAGACGCGCGGTGACCGTGCTCTGCGAGGCGCAGCCGGCGGCGATGATCAGGGCCGCACCGACGGTCGGGGCGAGCGCCCACGAGCCGGGCCACGGCGTCTTGCCGGTGAGGAAGAAGGCCGACCACAGCACGAGCAGCAGGCCCACGCCGGCGAGGACCTCGGCGGCGATGCGCGGCAGCGCGGTGAGCCGCAGCACGAGGAAGGCGAGGAGTGCACCGATCGCCAGCTCCCACACGCGGGTCGTCGTGTAGAAGTAGGCCGTCGCCGGGTCGCTCTTGGTGTGCACGACCGAGTAGGCGAGCGAGGCCGCGGCGATGACCGCGAGCACGCCGAAGAGCAGCGGCTTGGGCCGCAGCCGGGTGCGCCGGGCGACGAAGAGCCCGAGGATGATGATCAGCGGCCAGACGACGTAGAACTGCTCCTCGACCGACAGCGACCAGTAGTGCTGCAGGGCCGAGGGGGCGGCGTCCTCCGCCAGGTAGTCGACCGACCTGATGGCCAGCGCCCAGTTGATGACGTAGAAGGTCGCGGCGATGACGTCGGTGCCGAGGTTGAGCCGGTCTGGCCCGGGCAGCAGCGCCCACCCGAGGACTGCGGTCACGATGAGCACGAGCGAGGCCGCGGGCAGCAGACGCCGGGCCCGCCGGGCGTAGAAGTCGGCGATCGAGATGCCGCCGGTCTTGACGCTCTCGCGCAGCAGCAGCGAGGTGATGAGGAAGCCGGAGATGACGAAGAAGATGTCGACGCCGACGAAGCCACCGGGCATGAAGGGGATGCCGACGTGGTAGATCAGGACGGTGCCGACGGCGACCGCCCGCAGACCCTCGATGTCACCCCGGAGGTTCTTCTTCCCCTTCGCCCCGTGGTGCGCCTCCGCCGCGGCCTCCTTGGCCTCGGCCGTGGCCGTGGTGTCCCCTGGTCCTGCGGTCACGCCTCGCCTCGTCGGCCTGCGGACACGGACGCCGCGAGCACCTTGGCGATGCGCTCACCCGCGTGGCCGTCCCACAGCGGCGGGGTGTCCCACTCGCTGAGGGGACCGACCGCGAGGACCTCGCGGACCCGCTCGGCGAGGACCTCGCGGGTGACGAGCTGGTTGGTGCCGTGCGTGATGGTCACGGGACGCTCGGTGTTGGGGCGCAGCGTGAGGCAGGGGACGCCGAGGATCGTCGTCTCCTCCTGGACGCCACCGGAGTCGGTGACGACCGCGGCGGCTCCGCGGACGAGGCCCATGAACTCGATGTAGCCGAGCGGGTCGATGACGCGCATGCCCGGGTGGTCGAGGAAGCCGGCCTCCTCGAGGCGGGCACGACCGCGCGGGTGCAGCGGGATGACGACCTGCGCCTGGTCGGCGACGGCGTGCATCGCGGCGACGAGCGCCTTGACGTCCTGCGGGTCGTCGACATTGCCCGGGCGGTGCAGCGTGGCGACGATGTAGTCGCCCTCGATGCCGACCTCCTGACGCACGGCGTCGGCGTCGAAGCGGGGCTTGTTCTTGAGCAGCGTGTCGATCATCGGGTTGCCGACGAAGTGGATCTTGTCGGGATCGGTGCCCTCGTTGCCCAGGTGGCCGATCGCGTCGGTGCTCGTCGTGAGGAGCAGGTCCGAGAGCTTGTCGGTAACGAGGCGGTTGATCTCCTCGGGCATCGTCATGTCGAAGGAGCGCAGGCCGGCCTCGACGTGGGCGAAGGTGATGCCGAGCTTGCTCGCCACGAGGGCAGCGGCCACGGTGGAGTTGACGTCGCCGTAGACGACGACGAGGTCGGGGCGGCGCTCGGTGAAGAGCTCCTCGAGGGCGATCATCACCTTGGCCGTCTGGGCGCCGTGCGCGCCCGAACCGACACCGAGATTGACGTCGGGCTTGGGGATGCCCAGTTGGCGGAAGAAGACGTCCGACATCTTGTCGTCGTAGTGCTGGCCGGTGTGCACGAGCAGCTGCTCGACGTCGTATCCGGCCAGGGCCTCGAGGACCGGGGCGGCCTTGGGGAAGTTGGGACGCGCACCGGTGACGTGCACAACAAGGGGAGCCATGTCAGCCCTTCGCTCTCGGGTGGGACGTACAGCCAGTCAGTGTGTCACGGGCGCCCGGGGCCCTCTGCCGCCACACGCCGGACCGCTCAGGTGCCGAAGTCGGGGTGGCGCAGCAGCCCGAGCCACTGCTCGCGGGCATTGGCGAGGAAGTGCCCGGCGTCGGCCGACCACGTGTGGCCGTCGCCGGCGTGCCGCACGTAGACATAGCCGATGTCGTGCGGGCGGTAGATCATCGCGCCGGCGGCGGTCGCCGCCCGCATGAGCGCGCTGTCGACGGCGCGGGGGACGTCGGCCCAGCCACCGAGGTCGCGCAGCTCGTCGGCGCCGACGAGGATCGTGCCGCCGGCCACCCGGTGGACCGCCGACTCGGGGGTCCCGATGACCCGGCGCACGGTCGTGTCGAGGGACTCGACGTGCACGACGGTGCTGCTCTTGCCGACGATCGGCGCCCCCGACACGTGGCGGGCGATCGCCAGGTCGAGCAGGTGGTCGGGGCCGTAGTGGTCGTCGTCGTCCATCTTGGTGAGCAGCTGCCCGTCGGCGGCGTCGGCCGCGAGCTGCAGGGCGTGGCCGAGGCTGCGGTCGCCCGGTGCGGCGACGACCGTGACCCCGATGTCGCCGAGGTCGGGCACGGGCAGCGCATCGGGGTCTCCACCGTGGACGGCGACGACGACCTCGTGCGGGGGCAGGGTCTGCGCCCGGATCATCGCCGTGATCGCGCCGAGCAGCTGCGGGCGGCGGGTCGCGAGCAGGACGGAGATCGTCGGGGTCAGCGCGTGGTGCACGAGCGGCGCGAGGACCTGACGTCGCTGCCGCACCGCGGCGACGTCGAAGGCGAGGTCGCCGGGCCGCCCGTGGGCCGTGCCCGGCACGACCGCGTGCACCCGACGGGCCACGACGGCGGGCAGGTCGCCGACGACGAAGGTGCCGCGGGCGACGGCGCGCGTGACGAAGTCGGCGAGCGCCGCGGTCGTCCCGGCGTCGGGCGCCGGCCCCGAGGGCTCGGCTTCGACGGACAGGGCGTGGACGTGGTCGAGCCGGGAGAGCCCGTCGACGAGTCCGCCGGCCTGCGCCCACGCACCGCGAAGGGGGCGACGCCACGGGCTGGTGAGGGACCAGCCGTCGCCGGTCAGGTCGAGGTGGGCGCGCCGGTCGCTGTCGGGGCCGGGAACCCGGCCGACGGGGGTGTCCCCGGCCGCCGGTGTCGTCGCGCGCGTGGTCATGGACCCCACGCTAGCCGTCACTATCCTGCTGGCATGCCCACTCACGCCGCGCCGTCCACCGTCGTCGTCGACGGTGACGCCCCCGACGCCGTCGACCGGCTCGAGGAGGCGATCGCCTCGGCCGAGACCGTCCTCGTCCACCGGGCGGGCACGACCCTCGTCGACGGGGCCCTCGAGCGGCTCGTGCGGGTGCTGCACCGACCGCACCGCCGCTTGGTCCGGGTGCACAGCGACGCCGGGCCCTGCTACCTCGCGCGGACCGAGCTGCTCGTGGCCGCGATGCGGCACGGCGTCGAGGTCGACGAGCTCGTCGCCGACGCCCCGGGTCTCGACCGCCGCCTCGCCGAAGCCTCCGGCGCCGTGCACCTCGACGGCCCGACGCCGCTGCACGACCCGGCCGCCGGCCGGTGGCGGGTGTGGGTCGACGGTGCCGTCGTGGGCGTCGGCGCCTCGCCCGATGCCCGCGAGGCCGCGCGGCGCCACAGCACGCCGACCGTGCTCCTCGGGCTGGCGCGCCGCCGCGCCGGGCGGCTGCGCCGCGAGACCGTGCGCCTGCGTCAGCGGCCGGGGCGGTAGATCCAGCCCGCGATCTCGGTCCGCACCCGCCGGTACTCCGGCGAGGCGCCCTCGACGAGGTGCTCGACGGGCTCGTCGCCGACCCGCTGCGGCGGCAGGTCCTCGGTGACGTGCAGGGGGCGGGCCCCCCTTCGCGTCGCCGGCGCACTCCCGGCGACGAGGTCGACGCGGGTGCGCGGGTCGGGCAGGGCGCGGCGCCAGGCGGGCGGCCCCCACGGGGCACCGGCGGCCAGGCCCTGCGGCGCCGGGGCGCCCTGTGCGAGGTCGACGAGCAGGCGCGCGGTCTCGGCGCCACCGGTGGTGTCCGGCAGCTCGCGGCAGGCCGCGCGCAGCCGGTCGGCCACGTCGGGGTCGACCAGCTGCGTCACGGCCGAGCGCATGCCGTCGGCGTCACCCGGGTCGACGCTCAGGCAGGCACCCGCGGCCGCGAGCGTCGCGGCCCGGCCGGGCTGGTCGTCGGTGCCGAGCGACTGGCCGGGCACGAGCACCGTCGGCACGCCGGTCCCGAGGAGCTCGTGCACCGAGTTGTAGCCGGCGGCGCTCACCGCGCCGTCGAAGGCGGCGAGCGAGCGTGCCAGCGGGTAGGTGTCGGTGAGGAGGTGCACGTCCTCGCCGTCGCGGCCGATGCCGTGGCGGGCCAGGGCCGGGCTGGTCACCGCGACCTGCCAGTCGGGAGCCTGCCGCCGCAGCACGTCGAGCGCCACCCGCACCGGTGAGGCGACGTCCTCGAGCGCCCCGGTGCCCGGCGTGAGCAGCAGCGCCGGCCGGTCGGGGTCGAGCCCGAGCGCCTGCCGCGCCGCCCGCCGGTCGTGGCGGCGGATCGCGCTCGCGATGGAGATCGGGGCGACCCGCGTGGCATCGGCGCGGCTCGCCGTGGGACCGCGGTCCCCGGCCGCCGCGAAGTCACCGGGCTCGACGACGAGGTCGAAGGCGCCGGCGTGGGCCAGCCACTGCTCCCCCACCCCCGGCCGCCACATGCCGCGCCGCATCCAGACGAAGGGGGTCCCCTCCAGTCGTCGCCGCGCGGCCAGCAGACCGGCGTAGGGCACGACCCCGTCGAAGAGCACGAGGCGGGCACCGGTCTCGGCGACGAGCGCCCGGAGGCGGTCGGCGAAGTACGGCTCCCAGTTGTAGGCGGGGTGCAGCTCCCGCAGCCGCCGGGCCGCTCCCCCCTTCGGCAGCCATCCGCTCTTGCGGCTGGGGCAGTACTCCGTGCGCACCCCCGCCAGCTCGGGCAGGGCGCCGGACGCCACGGCCGAGCGGACCGTCGGCAGCGCGCCGGAGAGGGACATCAGGACGGGGTCGATGTCGTCGGGGGCGCTCAGGGCGACGGTGAGCTGTCGGGTGAGGTGGCCCATGCCGACGCCGTTGCTCGTCGCCAGCAGGACAGGGAGGCGGTCCGACATGCCGCCCACTGTATGGCGGTGATGGTCAGCGCCCCGACAGGATCGGCCGGTATGATCGCGCCAGCCACCGGGGACCCGGTTGCACCCCGGGACCCCGGGGAGCACGACTACGAGAAGGATGCACAGTGGCGGACGTCGCGATCATCGGCCAGGGATATGTCGGTCTTCCCCTGGCCCAGGAGGCCTCCAAGGTCGGGGTCAAGGTCCTCGGCTTCGACATCAACCAGGGTGTCGTCGACGCACTCAACTCCGGTGTCTCGCACATCGACGACCTGTCCGACGACGACATCCGCGCGATGCTCGACGCCGGCTTCGAGGCGACGACGGACCCCTCCCGCCTCGACGAGGTCAAGACCATCGTCATCTGCGTCCCGACCCCGCTGTCCGAGGACGGCGGCCCGGACCTCGGCCCGATCAACTCGGCCGTGGGGACGATCGCCGAGCACCTGCAGCCCGGCCAGACGATCATCCTCGAGTCCACGACCTACCCGGGCACGACCGACGAGGTCGTCCGTCCGGCCCTCGAGGCCGGCGGCCTCGAGGCGGGCAAGGACTTCTTCCTCGCCTTCTCGCCCGAGCGCATCGACCCGGGCAACGAGCAGTTCGGCGCCAAGAACACCCCCAAGGTCGTCGGCGGCCACACCCCCGCGTGCGGTGACGCCGCGGCGGCCTTCTACGGCCAGTTCGTCGACACCGTCGTGCGGGCCAAGGGCACGCGCGAAGCAGAGACGGCCAAGCTCCTCGAAAACACCTACCGCCACATCAACATCGCCCTGGTCAACGAGATGGCGCGCTTCTGCCACGACCTCGACATCGACCTGTGGGACGTCATCGCGGCGGCCAAGACCAAGCCCTTCGGCTTCCAGGCCTTCTACCCCGGCCCGGGCGTCGGCGGTCACTGCATCCCGATCGACCCCAACTACCTGTCGTACAACGTGCGCGCCAAGCTGGGCTACCCCTTCCGCTTCGTCGAGCTGGCCCAGGAGATCAACGCGACGATGCCGGCCTACGTCGTGCAGCGGGCCCAGAACATCCTCAACGAGGACAGCAAGTCGCTGCGCGGCTCGACCGTCCTCTTGCTCGGCGTGACCTACAAGCCCGACATCGCCGACCAGCGCGAGTCGCCGGCGGTCCCGCTGGCCCAGCAGCTCATCGCGAAGGGGGCCACCGTCCAGTACTTCGACGCCAAGGTCGCCGACTGGCGCGCCGTGCCCGAGGCGGAGCGGGTCGACGACCTCGACGCCGCCGTGGCCGCTGCGGACCTCACCGTCCTGGTGCAGAACCACAAGTCCTTCGACGTCGAGGCCCTCGCGTCCACGGCCCAGCGCTTCTTCGACACCCGCGGCGTGGCCGAGGACAGCGACAAGGTCGAGCGCCTGTGACGGAGGCCCCCTCGCGGGCCCCCCTCCCACCGGCTCTCTCCACCGAGGAGGCCGCGGAGCTCGCGGCCAGGCACGGGCTGCGGACGCTCAGCGAGCGTCCGCCGCTCGGCCGCTACCTCGCCGACATCTGGCAGCGACGCTCCTTCGTCTGGACGCTCGCCTCCGCCGAGTCCTACGCCAAGAACGAGGACAACCGCCTCGGGCAGGTGTGGGCGGTGCTCAACCCTCTGGTGCTCATCGCCAGCTACTACGCGATCTTCGGCCTGCTGCTGCGCACCGATCGGGGCATCGACAACTTCGTCGGCTTCCTCGCCATCGGCGTGGTGATGTTCACCTTCACCTCGTCGGTCATCACCCGCGGCGCCAAGGCGATCACCGGCAACCTGTCGATCGTGCGGGCGCTGCACTTCCCGCGCGCGATCCTGCCGATCTCGATCATGGTGACCGAGCTGCTCGCCTCGATCCCGGCCTTCCTGCTGCTCGGCGCGCTCATGCTGCTCACCGGCGAGACCCCCGACTGGGAGTGGCTGCTCTTCCCCGTCGCGATCCTCCTGCAGGGCCTGGCCCTGCTCGGCTGCGCCTTCATCGGGGCGCGCCTGGTCAACGCCTCCCGTGACCTGGGCAACCTCATCCCGGTCATCGTCCGGCTGCTGCGCTACGCGTCCGGGGTCTTCTTCCCGGTGATCCACTACGCCGAGAACCTGCCCGCGACGATCGCCACCGGCGTCGTCTACCAGCCCTTCGCGCTCATGCTCAACCTCGGCCGCCAGGCCCTGCTCACCGGCCCGGGCAACGACGTCGTCCTGCGCGACTGGCTGATGATGGGCGGCTGGGCGCTCGGCCTGTCCGCGATCGGGCTGGTGCTCTTCTGGTGGGACGAGGCGAGGTACGGCCGTGGCTGAGCACACCCCCGACGTGACGATCGGCGACCCGACGGTCATCGTGAGCCACCTCGACGTCAAGTACGCCGTCTACGGCGGCGGCCGCAAGGGCAGCCCCTCGGCCCAGGGCGAGTCCCGCTCCCTCAAGAACGCCCTCGGGCGCCGCGAGCCGCGCGTGCGCGAGGTCCACGCGGTCAAGGACGTCAGCTTCGTCGCCCGGCACGGCGAGTCGATCGGCATCATCGGCCGCAACGGCTCCGGCAAGTCGACCCTGCTGCGCGCCGTCGCCGGGCTCATCCCCCCTTCGGCCGGACGGCTGTGGGTCTCCGGCGAGCCCTCGCTCCTCGGCGTCAACGCCGTGCTCATGAGCAAGCTCAGCGGCGAGCGCAACATCTACGTCGGTGCCCAGGCCCTCGGCCTCACCAAGGAGCAGATCCGCGAGCGCTTCGACGACATCGTCGAGTTCTCCGGCATCGGCGACGCGGTCTACCTGCCGATGAACACCTACTCCTCCGGCATGGGCGCCCGGCTGCGCTTCGCCATCAGCACGGCCGCCGCACCCGACGTGCTGATGATCGACGAGGCCCTCGCGACCGGTGACGCCGACTTCCGCGCCAAGAGCGCCGAGCGGATCACCCGCATCCGCGAGCAGGCCGGCACGGTCTTCCTCGTCTCGCACTCCAACGGCAACATCCGTCAGATCTGCGACCGCGTGCTGTGGATGGACCACGGCCGGCTCATCGCCGACGGGCCGACCGAGGAGGTCCTGCCCCTCTACGAGGCCACCCTGCCCAAGCGGTCGAAGAAGAAGGCAGCGCCGCTCGCCGAGCCCGAGGTCCCCGGCACCCGGCGCTTCGGTGGCGAGTCCCGCGTCGACGTGGCGACCTCGCTCAGCCGGCACACCTGGGAGCCCGGCGTCGAGGGCGCCTTCGTCGTCAGCGTCCACAAGGTCGCGACGGCTCGCGTCGTCGCGCCGATCGCCGCCCGGCTCGGCTGGCCGCTGCTGTGGGTGCGCCCCGGCTCGGTGCCCTCGGCCACCCGTGACGAGCTGCGGCGGCTCGAGCCGCAGCGGGTCGTGGTCGTCGGCGGCGACGAGCTGGTCAACCCCAGCACCCGCGAGCGCCTCGAGGACCTCTCCGACGCCCCGGTCGAGTCGATCGGCGACGAGGACCCCGGCGTCACCTCGGCCGCGCTGCTGCGCGCCTTCCCCCCGCAGGACCGCTCGGTCGTGCACGTCACGCTCCCGCACAGCGGTGGTCGGGCACCGGCCATCTCGCAGATGGCCGCGCAGACCGGGCGCGCCGTCGTCGTCTGCGAGGAGACCCACGTCCCCGACGAGCTCGTCGACGCGCTGACCGAGCTCGCTCCCGGCCGGCTCATGCTCGACGGCAACGAGGAGGACTGGTCGCTCGACATCGTCCAGCGGCTGCAGTCGGCCACAGGCGCCGAGATCACCTTCGGCCCCACGGGCGGCCCGATGGCCCTCGCGGCCGACCTGAGCGCCGACGCCCCGGAGGGCGGCCGGGTGCTCGTCTCGGCCCACACGACCGGCGTCGAGACCCTCTCCGCGATCGTCGCCTCGGCCCACTCCGACAGCCCGCTGCTGCTCCTGCGCAGCGACCGGGTCCCAGCGGCGGTGGGGCGCGCCATCGAGCGGCTGGCACCCCGCGAGATCGGTCTCGTCGGCACGACCGAGGGCCTCTCCCCCGCCCTGCGGGCCGAGCTCGGCGCCCTCGTGCCCTCGTCGACCTCCGAGGCCTGACTCCCACGCCGGGTCGATGTACGACGGTGCGCTGGGACGCACCCGCCGACATCGAGCCGCGGCGCAGGCTCCGCGTCAGAGGCGCGGGGAGCGGGCGGCGGCGACCTCGGTGAGGGCCGCGACGAAGGCGGGCCCTCCCTTCGCCCAGTCGTAGCGCTCGCGCACGAGATCGCGACCGCGCTCCCCCATCGCCGCGGCCTCGTCGGGGGTACGCCACAGCCGCACGGCCGCGTCAGCCGCCGCCTGCGGGTCGTCGAAGGGCACGACGACCCCGCCGCGGCACTCCTCCACCAGGTCACGGGCCAGGGGCAGCGGGGTGGTGATGGCGGGGACGCCGTGGGCGAGGTACTCGACGACCTTGGTCGGCATCGAGCCGCGGTAGTTGGGCAGGTCGCGCAGGAGGGCGAGCCCGGCGAGGGCACCGTCGACCATCGCCATCGCCCGGTCGGCGGGCTGGAACCCGTGCCACACGAGGACTCCCTCTGCGGCCCCGGCCGCCATCGCCGATCGCGAGGCCTCGTCGCGGGCCGGACCGACGACGTCGAGCGTGATGGCGCCGTCGGAGGCGGCGTGAGCCAGCCGCGCGACCTCCACCATGGTCTCGCTGCCGCGGGCGAGCGTGAGGTTGCCGACGTGCACCAGCCGGGCCCCGCCTGCCGGGGGCACGTGCGGGGGCACGACGACCGCATTGGGGACGACCGCGTGATCGCGGCGGAACCGCCCGGCGTAGGCGTGCTCCGCGAGCAGCAGGGGGTGCCGACGCTCGACGACCCGCTCGGCCCCGCGCCAGGCGGCGGCCACCGGGCGCCGCAGCGCCGCCGGGAGCCAGTCCTTGACGACGAGCGCGCCGGCCGGGTCCTCGTGGACGTCCCAGACGAGGTGCCGCACCCCCAGGCCCGCCAGCGCGGGTACGAGCTCGGGGTCGTGGACGAGGACGACGTCGTGGTCGGGGGCCAGCTGCCGCACGCTGGCGCGGGCGGCCCGGGCGGCGCCCAGCCGATCACGTCCGGCGGCCCGGGGCAGGTCGAGGCACGTCAGCCCGTCGGCGGCCTCGGGGACGGGCAGGTCGTGGGCGGCGAAGGGGGCGAGATAGGTCACCTGCCACCCCGCCGCGAGCAGCGCGGAGATCTCGCGGTGCCGGATCCGGGAGTCCTCCGGGTGGTGCACCACGGTGACGACGAGGGCGCGAAGGGAGGCCCCCAGCGGCGTCGTGCCCACATCAGCTCCCGTCGTCGTGCGTCCGGGGGCGATCCTACGGTCTCCCGGGCCGGACCGATGGGACGGAACAGCCGCGGACCCTGTACCGTTGGCCCCACGAGAAAGCACACAGATCCGGGTCCGCTCTGGTAGTTCTGCCGTCCCCTCGGGGCGGCGGGAGGATCAGCGCCGACCCGCACGAGCGCAATGAGGGGGTCACGCCATGGGGCGCGGCCGAGCAAAGGCGAAGCAGACCAAGGTTGCCCGCGAGCTGAAGTACTACTCGCCGGACACCGACCTGCGAGCGCTGGAGGCGGAACTTCACGGTCAGCCGAATCAGCAGACGACGCGCGGTTCACGCGACGACGTCGACGAGGCGGACGACGACGACTACGACGCCTGGACCTCGCGCGAGCGCTGATCGCGCGACGAGCCACCTCTCGTCAGATCAATCCCTGACGCCGCGCTTCTGCGGCCGCCGCCTCGCGGCGCCGCACCCCGAGTCGGCCATAGGTGTGCGACAGGTGTGACTTCACGCTCGACGGACTGAGGTAGAGCCGCTCGGCGATCTCCTGGTTGCCCAGCCCCGCGGCGACGAGCCGCAGGACCTCGACCTCGCGGCCGGTCAGGGGCGGGACCTCCCTCCGCACCCGCTGCACGAGGGGTCCGGTCGTCGGCTGGTCGATCTCGGCGACGTCACCTCGAGCAGCAGCCCGGATCGCGGCGCCGATCTGCACCGGGGTGCTCGATGCCGCGAGGCAGCCATGGGCTCCCGCGGTGATGACCTCGTCCGTCAGGTCCACGTCGTCGGTGAGCACCACCCAGGCGGGCCCTCGGGCCACGCGCATCGCGCGCACGACGTCGATCGGGCCGTGTCCCCGGTCGAGGCCCCCGTGCAGGAGGACGACGTCGACCCCGGGTGTCGAGATGACCTCACCGACGGTCGCGGCCGGCGGGCACGGCTCGAGGTCGGGCTCCGCCGCGAGCACGGCCACGAGAGCCTCCCGGCGCCACTCGTCGGCATCGGCGACGAGCACCCGCACCGCGGGTGTCAGGCGTGCTCCCCGACGACCTGCACGGCGCCACCGTGCACACCCTTGGCGCCCTGGACGACCTCGACCCCGGCGACCGGGTCGGTCGTGGCGGCGTCGGCGACCTCGCCGAGGACCCAGGCGTCGATGCCCGCCGCCCGCGACCGGGCGATGGCGGCGTCGACGCCGGCCTGCGGCAGCGCGGCGACGAGGCCGATGCCCATGTTGAGGGTGCGCTCGAGGTCTGCGCGGGGCACCGCGCCGAGCTCACCGACGAGGGAGAAGATCGGCGGCGGGGTCCACGACGCCCGGTCGACACGGGCGATCGTGCCCTGCGGCAGCACGCGGGCGAGGTTGGCGGCCAGCCCACCGCCGGTGACGTGGCTCAGGGCGTGCACGTCGATGCCGTCGGCCCGCACGAGGTCGAGCAGGGCTCGCGAGTAGATGCGGGTGGGCTCGAGCAGCTCGTCACCGAGGGTGCGACCGAGCTCGTCGACGTGCCGGTCGAGCTCCCACCCGGCGGCGGCGATGACCCGGCGCACGAGGGAATAGCCGTTGGAGTGCAGACCGGAGGAGGCGAGGGCGACGACGACGTCACCGGCGGCGACGCGGTCGGGCCCGAGGACCTCGTCGTGCTCGACGACGCCGGTCGCGGCGCCGGCGACGTCGTACTCGTCGGGGTCGAGCAGGCCCGGGTGCTCGGCGGTCTCGCCGCCGACCAGCGCGACACCGGCGAGCTCGCACCCCTTCGCGATGCCTCCGACGATCGCGGCGATGCGCTCGGGCACGACCTTGCCGGTCGCGATGTAGTCGGTCATGAAGAGCGGCTCCGCGCCGCACACGACGATGTCGTCGACGACCATGCCGACGAGGTCCTGACCGATGGTGTCGTGGCGGTCCATCGCCTGGGCGATGGCGACCTTGGTCCCCACGCCGTCGGTGGAGGTGGCGAGGACCGGGCGACGCATGCCCTGCAGGGCGCTGGCGTCGAACATGCCGGCGAAGCCCCCGAGCCCGCCGAGCACCTCGGGGCGGGTGGCCCGGCGGATCGACTCCTTCATCAGGTCGACGGCCTTGTCGCCGGCCTCGACGTCGACGCCGGCATCGGCGTAGGTGATCGGGGTCTGCTGCGTGGTCTCTGGGGTCGTCACGGGCGTCGCACGGCTTCCTGGGTCGGGGTGAACTCGAGCTCGAGCAGGGACTTGCCGAGGCGGTCCTCGCTCGGCAGCTCCATCGGGTAGGTGCCGGAGAAGCACGCGGTGCACAGCTCGTCGCGCGGCTGGTCGGTCGCGGCGATCATGCCGTCCTCGCTGATGTAGCCGAGCGAGTCGGCCCCGAGCGAGGTGCAGATCTCGTCGACGCCGAGCCCGGTGGCGATGAGCTCGGCGCGGGTGGCGAAGTCGATGCCGAAGAAGCAGGGCCACTTGATCGGCGGCGACGAGATGCGCACGTGGACCTCGGCGGCCCCGGCCTCGCGCAGCATCCGCACCACGGCGCGCTGGGTGTTGCCGCGGACGATCGAGTCGTCGACGATGACCAGCCGCTTTCCCTTGATGACGTGGTGCAGGGGGTTGAGCTTGAGCCGGATGCCGAGCAGTCGGATCGTCTGGCTCGGCTGGATGAAGGTGCGCCCGACGTAGGCGTTCTTGACCAGGCCCTGCCCGAAGGGGATGCCCGACTCCTGGGCGTAGCCGATGGCGGCCGGGGTCCCGGACTCGGGGGTCGCGATGACCAGGTCGGCCTCGACCGGGTGCTCGCGGGCCAGCGCGCGGCCCATCTCGACGCGCGCCTCGTGCACCGTGCGGCCGTGGATCGTCGTGTCGGGGCGGGCGAGGTAGACGTACTCGAAGACGCACCCCTTGCGCCGCGCGGGAGCGAAGCGCTGCGTGCGCAGGCCGTCCTCGTCGATGGTGACGAGCTCGCCGGGCTCGACCTCGCGGACGAAGGAGGCGCCGACGATGTCGAGGGCAGCGGTCTCGGAGGCGACGACCCAGCCGCGCTCGAGCCGACCGATGACGAGCGGGCGCAGGCCCTGCGGGTCACGGGCGGCGTAGAGGGTGTCCTCGTTCATGAAGACGAAGCAGAAGGCGCCCTGCAGCTTGGGCAGCAGCTCCATGGCCGCCGACTCGAGGGACTGGTCCTGCTCGTCGGCGAGCAGGGCGGTGACCAGCGCGGTGTCGGTCGTGTTGCCGCGGCGCAGCTCTCCCTTCGACACCCCCCGCCAGGTGCCGTCGACCTCGGGGGTCGCGGCGCGGTCCTCCACCATCTCGAGGAGCTCGGCGGAGTTGATGAGGTTGCCGTTGTGCGCGAGCGCGACCGTGCCGGCGTCGTGGCCACCGAGGGTGGGCTGCGCGTTTTCCCACGTGGACCCGCCGGTCGTCGAGTAGCGGCAGTGGCCGACGGCGATGTGCCCGCGCAGTGTCGACAGGCTGCGCTCGTCGAAGACCTGGGAGACCAGCCCCATGTCCTTGTAGACGAGGATCTGCTGGCCGTTGCTCGTGGCGATGCCCGCGGACTCCTGGCCGCGGTGCTGCAGGGCGTAGAGGCCGTAGTAGGTCAGCTTGGCGACATCCTCGCCCGGCGCCCAGACACCGAAGACACCGCAGGCGTCCTGGGGTCCCTTTTCACCGGGGAGCAGGTCGTGGGACAGGGTTCCGTCTCCGCGTGGCACGAGGACCAGTCTCCCACAGGGCCGACCCGCGGTGATCCCCTGCTCACCCGTCGTACCTCCGCGAGGGCCTGCCGGGCGAAGGGAGTTACTTGCGATAGGTGAAGAGGGCGGCGACGACCGCGCCGAGGAGTCCTCCGACGCACAGACCCAGGACGCTCATGTAGCCGAGGGTCGCGCTGGGGTCGTAGGTGATGTCGAAGCCCTCGTTGCGGTTGGGGCCGAAGTACGAGATCAGCCCGAAGACGATGAAGCCGATGATCGCCCCCGTCACGATGAAGGGGATCGGCTTGGGGTTGCTCCGGGGACGCTGCGCACTCACCCCACCATCGTAGGTTGGTGACATGAGCAGCCAGCGCCCGCATGCCGACGTCCCCGGGATGAAGCTCCCCACCCCGCGTACCCCCGACCCGGCATCGGCGCCCGCGCTGCGGTGGGGTCTGCTCGGCGCCGGCTGGATCGCCTCGCAGCTGGCGATCTCCCTGCGGGGCACCGCCCAGACCGTCGTGGCGGTCGGGTCGCGCGACCTGCAGCGAGCCCAGGGGTTCGTCGACGAGCACGTGCCCGATGCCCGGGCCCACGGCAGCTATGCCGACCTCGTCGCCGACCCCGATGTCGACGCGATCCACGTGGCCAGCCCGCACAGCGAGCACCTCGAGCACGCGCTGCTGGCGATCCGCGCCGGCAAGCACGTCCTCGTCGAGAAGCCCCTCGCGCCCACCGCCGACGAGGCGGCTCAGATCGTCGCCGCGGCGCGCGAGGCCGGCGTCTTCTGCATGGAGGCGATGTGGACCCGCTTCCTCCCGCACGTCGACGTCCTGCGCCAGGTGCTCGACGCCGGCCTGCTCGGCGAGGTGAGCACCGTGCTCGCCGACCACTCGATCCCGCTGTGGCCCGACGGCCCCGAGCGCCTGGCGAGCCCCGACCTCGCGGGCGGCGCCATGCTCGACCTGGGCATCTACCCGCTGTCCTTCGCCTCGCTGTGCCTCGGCGGCGTCACCTCGGCCGCCGGTGTGGGCTCGCTCACCGACCGCGGGGTCGACCGTCGGGTCGCCTTCGTCGTCCAGGGCCCGAGCGGTGCCGTCGCCTCGTGCGCCACCGACATGTCGGTCTCGTCGCCGACGACCGCCTCGGTCAACGGCACCTGGGCGCGGCTGGAGCTGGAGACGCAGTTCTACACGCCGACGACGATGCGGCTCGTCGGCGCCGACGGGGTCGTCCTCGACACGATGGAGGGCGACCCGGTCGAGAAGCACCGCGGTCTGAGGCACGAGGCCACCGAGGTGGCGCTGCGGGTCGCCGCCGGCGAGACGGAGTCGCCGATCATGCCGCTCGACGAGAGCGTACGGATCCTGCAGGTCGCCGGGGAGCTGCTCGGCTCCCTTCGGCCCGCATTGCCGTAGGGCAATGCAGAGAGTGCCCGCATTGCCGTAGGGCAATGCAGACGGTGACCGCATTGCCCTACGGCAATGCGGCGAGGGGGAGGTGGGCGGACAGGTCGGTGCGCTGGCCGCTGACCCGCACCCGGCCCGAGGACACCGCCTCGGCCCACCCGAGGTCGCCGACGACGAGCTCCAGCCAGCTCTGCGCGTCGGTCTCGACGACGGCCGGCGGGGTGCCGCGGGTGTGCACCGGCCCCTCGACGCACTGCACCGCAGCGAAGGGGGGGGACCCGCACCTCGACGCTGCGCCCGGGAGCGGCGTCGCCGAGGTCGGCGACGGTGTGCCGCACCGCGGTCGCGAGGGTCGTGCGGTCGACCGCCGACCGGTCGTCGCTGGCGGCCCACGCCCGCAGCGCGGCCCGGCCCTGCTCCACGGGGATGCGTCGTCGTCCTGCCACGACCCCAGTCTCGCACCGCCCAAGGTTCACCGAACGGTCAGGGAACCTTCCCCCTTCGTCCTGCAGATGTATCCCGGGTACGGCAGCATCTGACCCGGTGTGCCCGATGTCGGGCTCGTCACACACCCTGCCCCGGAGGAACCCTCATGTCCCTGAAGAAGAGAGGCGCGTCGCTGCTCGTCGGCGCGGGTGCGATCACCGCACTCGTCGCCACGTCCGGCACCGCCCACGCCGCCGACCCCGTCGAGCCGGGCGGGATCGACCCGTCGCTGACGACGATCAACCTGCTCAACATCAACGACTTCCACGGTCGCATCGACACCGACGGCACGGGCGCCTCGGGCAAGGCCTTCGCCTGCACCGTCGTCGAGACCCGGGCCCAGCTCGGCGAGGACTCGACGGCGCTGCTGTCGGCCGGGGACAACATCGGGGCCTCCCCCTTCACCTCCGCCTCCCAGGAGGACCTGCCGACGATCCAGTTCCTCAACACCCTCGGCCTCGAGGCCAGCGCCGTCGGCAACCACGAGTTCGACCGCGGCTTCTCCGACCTCACCGGCCGCGTCAGCCAGGCCGCGGACTTCGACCTGCTCGGCGCCAACGTCTACGAGCGCGGCACGACCACCCCGGCGCTCGACGAGTACTCGATCGTCGAGGTCGGCGGGCTCAAGGTCGGCGTCGTCGGCGCGGTCACCCAGCAGACCCCGTCGCTCGTCTCGCCGCAGGGCGTCTCGGGTCTCGACTTCGGCGACCCGGTCGAGGCGGTCAACCGCGTCGCGGCCCAGCTCAAGGACGGTGACGCGACCAACGGCGAGGCCGACATCGTCGTCGCCGAGTACCACGAGGGCGCGACCGAGGGCGACGACCTCACGACGCTCGACGCGCAGGTCGCCGCGGGCGGCGCCTTCGCCGACATCGTCAACGACACGGCGGGCGAGGTCGACGCGATCTTCACCGGCCACACCCACAAGGGCTACGCCTGGGACGCCCCGGCGCCCGACGGCGGCACCCGGCCGATCATCCAGTCCAACTCCTACGGCGACACCCTCGGCCAGCTGCAGCTCGGCTTCGACGAGGAGACCGGCGAGGTGACGCAGTACTCGGCGACCAACGTCGAGGTCGCCGACCCGACCGACTCGTGCGCCAGCAACCCGACCTACACCTCCGCCAGCGCGATCGTCGACGAGGCCGTCGCCACCGCCGGCGAGCTCGGCAAGAAGGTCATCGGGACGGTGAGCGACGACATCACCACCGCCCACAACGACGGCGCCCGGGACAACCGCCAGCGCGAGTCGACCCTGGGCAACCTCACCGCCGACATCTGGCTCGACGCACTCAACCAGCCCGGCCGCGGCGGCGCCGACATCGGCATCATGAACCCCGGCGGCCTGCGCGACGAGCTGCTCTACGAGCCCACCGGCGACGAGGAGCCCGGCGAGGTCACCTACGCCGAGGCCGCGTCGATCAACCCCTTCGCCAACACGCTGATGACCGTCGACCTCACGGGCGCACAGGTCGTCACGCTCCTGGAGCAGCAGTGGCAGCCGGAGGGTTCCTCGCGACCCTTCCTCAAGCTCGGGCTCTCCGACAACGTCACCTACACCTACGACCCGGACGCCGCCGCCGGCAGCCGGATCTCGTCGGTGAGCATCGACGGCGAGCCGCTCGACGAGGGCGCCACCTACACGATCGCCTCGGGCTCCTTCCTCATCGGCGGCGGTGACAACTTCACCGTCCTCGCCGAGGGCAGCAACGCCAAGGACACCGGCCTCATCGACACCGACGCCTTCGTCAACTACTTCGGCGCGCGTGACGAGGTCAGCCCCGACCACCGCAAGCAGGCCGTCGCGATCACCGACCAGCCGAGCGAGCTCACGGCCGGCGACGAGGTCTCCTTCACCGCCTCCGGCTTCGACCTGACGTCGCTCGGCTCGCCGACCAACTCCGAGGTCGAGGTCTTCGTCGGCGACGACTCGGTCGGCACCTTCCCGATCACGGCCGGCCTGATCCAGGGCGTCCCGACGCGCAACGGCACCGCGGACATCAGCTTCACCGTCCCGGAGCAGGCGGGCGCCCCGGCCGGCATCGCTGCTGCCGCCGACGACGACACCTCGCAGGTCCGTCTCGTCGCCTCGCCGAGCGACACCGAGGTCAGCTTCCCCGTGACGATCACGGCGGACGAGCCGACCTCGACGACGACCGACCCGACGACCTCGACGACGAGCGACCCGACGACCTCGACGTCGAGCGACCCGTCCACCTCCACGTCCACGTCCACGTCGACGAGCGGGACGGGCACGCGCACCGGCACGCCGACGGCCACGTCGACCTCCGGCACCGCGCCGGGCACCGATGGCGACGTCACCGGCCCGGTCGTCGAGACCGACGACACGACCCCCGGCCCCGGCGCGGGTGTCGTGGGCTCGGGTCTGGGGCTGCTCCTCGCAGCCGGCGCGGCCCTGGCGATCGCCGGCGCACGCCGCACCGCGGGTCGTCGTCACTGACCCACCGCACCACCGACGAAGGGGGTCACGCACCGGCGAGGTGCGTGACCCCCTTCGCGTCTCGAGGGCCTCGCAGAGCTCGGCCACCTCGACGACCGCGGTGGCACGTGTGTGAGGGTTGGCGCATGGCCGAGGTGGAGTTCGTGGCGGACGAGCACAGGGGCGTCACGGTGATGCGTGACGGGCATCCGCAGAGCCACGTCGACGTCGATGACCCGGAGCACCTGGTCTTCGAGTACGTGCAGCACATGGCGGCCGTCCTCGACGCGGTCCACCCCGCCCCCGACCCGATCGGCGTCACGCACGTCGGCGGTGCCGGCCTGACCCTGCCGCGCTGGGTGCACGCCACCCGCCCCGGCTCCCCGCAGATCGTCCTCGAGCCCGACGAGACCCTCACCGCCGCCGTCCGCGAGCAGCTGCCGCTGCCCCGTGGCCACCGGATCCGCGTGCGGCCACAGCTCGGCCGGCCGGGGGTCGAGGCGCTCAAGGACGCCTCGGCCCATGCGGTCGTCGTCGACGCCTTCGACGAAGGGAGGGTCCCGGCGGACCTGCAGACGGTCGAGTTCTTCGGGCACGTGGCGCGGGTGCTGCGGCCCGACGGCGTGCTCGTCATGAACTCCCCCGACGAGCCGGGCTGGCGGCACCTCGCCGGTGTCGTGGCGGGGGCGCGGGCCGCCTTCGGCCACGACGGGTCGCTTGCGCTCGTCGCGATGCGTGACGTCATCAAGGGGCGCCGCTACGGCAATGCCGTGCTCGTCGCGGCCCACCGACCGCTCGATGTCGACGAGATCCGGCGGCAGGTGGGGCGCTGGCCCTTCCCGTCCGGGCTGCTCGGCGCCGCAGAGCTCGCCCGCCGCACGGCCGGCGGCCGGGTGATCACCGATGGGGAGGCGCGGCCGGCGCCGACCGCTCCCGACCCGGGCGCCTGGCGGGTGCGCTGACGAGGCCGCGGGACGACCTGGGGCATATCAGGTGGACGCGCGACGCCGTCAGCCGAAGTAGCGCGCCATCGTGCCGGTGTGCGCGGCCCCCATCTCCTCCAGGCCGAGGTCGAGGACGTCCTTGACCTTGAGCCGGTCGGCATCGGTCGTGCCGAGGCGCGCGACGGGGACGCCGTGCGCCTCGGCGATGCCGACGACGGTGACCAGGTCGCTCTCGCTGCGCACGGTGACCAGCGCCCTGGCCGTCGACTCGGAGTACAGCGCCGTGAAGGCGTCGATCCCGTCGCGGTCGAGGACCGGCGACAGGTCGACCGAGGCCCCGGTGCCACCGGTGAGGACCGACTCGGCGAGCGCCACGGCCAGACCGCCGTCGGACAGATCGTGCGAGCTGGCGAGGACGCCGCGACGCACCGCGTCGACGAAGAAGGAGGCGAGCGCCTTCTCGGCGGCGAGGTCGACGACGGGCGGCTGCCCGCCGAGGTGGCCGTGCAGCGCGTGGGCCCACTCGCCACCGTCGAGCTCGTCGCGGGTCTCGCCGAGGAGCAGGACGATCTCGCCCTTCGCCCGGAAGCCGGAGGCGACGGACGTGGCGACGTCGTCGATGACCCCGAGCACGCCGACGACGGGCGTCGGGTGGATCGCCGTCTCACCGGTCTGGTTGTAGAAGGAGACGTTGCCGCCGGTCACCGGGATGCCGAGCTCGAGGCAGGCGTCGAAGAGGCCGCCGATGGCCTGCTGGAACTGCCACATGACGCCCGGGTCCTCCGGCGAGCCGAAGTTGAGGCAGTCGGTGACGGCCAGCGGCAGGGCACCGGAGGTCGCGACATTGCGGTAGGACTCGGCGAGCGCGAGCTGGGCCCCGGCGTAGGGGTCGAGGCGGCCGAAGCGGCCGTTGCAGTCGGTCGAGACCGCGACGCCCAGACCGGACTCCTCGTCGACGCGGACCACGCCGGAGTCGTGCGGCATGGCGCGCTTGGTGTTGCCCAGGACGTAGCGGTCGTACTGGTCGGTGACCCACGTCTTGTCGCAGATGTTGGGCGAGGCGAGCAGCGCCAGCAGGTCGGCACCCGGGTCCGCGGGACGGGGAAGGGAGGAGCTGCTGTCGGCCTGCACCGCGTCGAGCCACTCCGGGCGGGCGATCGGACGCTCGTAGACCGGGCCGTCGTGGGCGACGGACCGCGGCGGCACGTCGACGATGGTCTCGCCGTGCCAGGTGATGACGAGCCGGTCGCCGTCGGTGACCTCGCCGAGCACGGCGGCCTCGACGTCCCACCGGCCGGTGATCTCGAGGAAGGCGTCGAGCTTGTCGGGCGCGACGACGGCCATCATCCGCTCCTGCGACTCCGACATGAGGATCTCCTCCGCGCGGAGGGTCGAGTCGCGCAGCGGCACCTTGTCGAGCTCGATCTGCATGCCGCCGTCGCCGGCGGAGGCCAGCTCGGACGTCGCGCAGGACAGGCCGGCGCCACCGAGGTCCTGGATGCCCTCGACGACGCCCGCGGCGTAGAGGTCGAGGCAGCACTCGATGAGCACCTTCTCGGCGAAGGGGTCACCGACCTGGACGGCGGGCCGCTTGGCGGGGCCGCCCTCCTCGAAGGTCTCCGAGGCGAGGACGGAGACGCCGCCGATACCGTCACCGCCCGTCTTGGCGCCGAAGAGCACGATCTTGTTGCCGGTGCCGGACGCGTTGGCGAGGTGGAGGTCCTCGTGGCGCAGCGAGCCGACGCACAGCGCGTTGACGAGCGGGTTGCCCTGGTAGCACTCGTCGAAGACGATCTCGCCGCCGATGTTGGGCAGGCCGAGGGAGTTGCCGTAGCCGCCGATGCCCTTGACGACGCCCGGCAGGACGCGCGCGGTGTCGGGGTGGTCGATGGCGCCAAAGCGAAGGGGGTCCATCACCGCGATCGGGCGGGCGCCCATCGCCATGATGTCGCGGACGATGCCGCCGATGCCGGTCGCGGCACCCTGGTAGGGCTCGACATAGCTCGGGTGGTTGTGCGACTCGACCTTGAAGGTCACCGCCCAACCCTGGCCGATGTCGATGACGCCGGCGTTCTCGCCGATGCCGGCGAGGGTCTTGCCCAGGGGGGTCTCGGAGGGCAGGTCGCCGAAGCGCTTGAGGTGGACCTTGGAGGACTTGTAGCTGCAGTGCTCGGACCACATGACCGAGTACATCGCCAGCTCGGCGCTCGTCGGGCGGCGGTCGAGGATCTCGCGGATGCGCTCGTACTCGTCGGGCTTGAGACCGAGCTCGGCCCACGGCTGCTCGGTGTCGGGGCTGCCCTGCGCGACGGCCACGGTGTCGAGGTTGCTGACGGTCACGCGGACACCACCTGCTCGAGGACGGACGTGAAGAAGGTGCGGCCGTCGAGGCTCGGGCCGAAGCCCTCCTCGACGGCGTGCTCGGGGTGCGGCATGAGGCCGACGACGTTGCCCCGCTCGTTGGTGATGCCGGCGATGCCGCGGGAGGAGCCGTTGGGGTTGTCGCCGACGTAGCGGAAGGCGACCTGTCCCTCCCCTTCGAGCCGGTCGAGGGTGGCCTCGTCGGCGACGAACTGGCCGTCCTGGTTCTTCAGGACGATGCTGATCTCCTGGCCGGCCTCGAAACCGCTGGTCCAGGCGCTCTCGGCGTTGTCGACGCGCAGGACCTGGTCCGTGCACAGGAACTTGCGGTGGTCATTTTGGATCATCGACCCGGGGAGCAGGTGCGACTCGGTGAGGATCTGGAAGCCGTTGCAGATCCCGAGGACCGGCATCCCTCCCTTCGCCGCGGTGATGACCTCGCCCATGACCGGGGCGAAGCGTGCGATGGCCCCGGCGCGCAGGTAGTCGCCGTAGGAGAAACCGCCGGGGACGACGACGGCATCGACGCCGTGCAGGTCGGCGTCGCCGTGCCACAGGGCGATGGCCTCGCCGCCGCACAGGGTGACGGCGCGGCGGGCGTCGGAGTCGTCGAGGCTGCCGGGGAAGGTGATGACGCCGATCTTCACGCGCCGGCCCCGGTGATCGGCGCCTGCTCCGGCTCGTCGCTCGTCAGCTCGTGGACGCTCACGACGTCCTCGATGACGGGGTTGGACAGGAGGGTCTCGGCGGCCTCGCGGGCCTGCGCGAGGTGGGCCTCGGTGACGTCACCGTCGACGGACAGCACGAAGCGCTTGCCCTGCCGCACGTCGGTGAACTGGTCGATCCCGAGCCGGGGCAGCGCCCCCCGGACCGCCTGGCCCTGGGGGTCGAGGATCTCGGGCTTGAGCATGACGTCGACGACGATGCGTCCCACAGGTGTCTCCTGGTGCGAAGGGGGTGGTCCGCCCGTGAGTCTAGTTGGCGGGGTCGCCGCCCCTCTCCCTCGCCCACGTTCGCCGAGCCCTTCCAACGTTCGTCGAGGTGCGAAGCCGCCCGCGGCTGAGCCTCGAGACGCGGCGAGGACGAAGTCCCCTCCTCCGCTCCCTGAGGAGGAGGCCGCCCGCGGCCGACGTCTCGAAGGGACGAGCCCACCCCTCTCACACCCCGCTCCCTGAGGAGGTCGCGCAGCGACCGTCTCGAAGGGAGCGACATTACCGTTGTCACATGGCACCACACCCACCCTTGGATGAGGGCTCGGCCGAGACGTCGGAGATCGTGGCGGACACCCACCTCCTTCGCGAGATCACCGTGGCCCTGGACGATCTCCGCCGAGGAGACGTGCTGACAACCGAGGATGTCTTGCAGAGCCTGAGGGACGCGGGGCGAGGATGACCGCGTGCCGGTGCTGATCCTGACGCACCGCCGCGGCGCCTACCGCAGCTGACCCCTCACCCCCATCGCTCGGCCAGATCACGGACGACCGTGAGGTTGCGGTTGGTCCACACCCCCATCGCCCGGTCGTGCGCGGCGGGCAGCTTGACCTGGTGGTAGCGGTCCTTGCCGTCGAGCAGGAGGTGGACGGCGCGGCCGCGGACGGTGGTGGCCTCCCCTTCGCCGACGTGGGTGAGCAGCTCGACGGCCTCCGTCGACGGCACCTCCCGCATGAAGGTCACGTAGTGCGCCGCCACGTCGAAGGGCACCTGCCCCGCCACCTCGCCCGCATCCGCGACGACGGCCACCAGCTCGGCCGGCGTGAGCACCACCGTCGGCACCTCGAAGCCCCGGTCGGCGAGGAAGGCCGCCTCGAGCGTCGCCTCGACGGCAGCGGTCGAGCGCTGCCGGCTCTTCAGCCGCACGTTGCCGGTGTTGAGGTGCACCGCGACGTCGCTCGCACCGGTCTCCTCGACGACCCGCTGCAGGTCCGCCTTGGGGAACCTGCGCTTGGCGCCGAGGTTGATCGCGCGGAGGAAGGCGACGTAGGTGGCCATGCGCCCATCATGGCGTGCACAAGAGGTCGTTCTGGTGCATCTCGCGGCAATGGATGGGCGTCAATCGCAGCAGGACTACCTGTTGTGCACGGGCGCGGCTTCGAGGCTCGGCCGCGGACGGCCTCACACCTCAGCCAGCGGGGTGAGGACAGGCTTCGAGGCTCGGCCGCGGACGGCCTCACACCTCAGCCAGCGGAGGCGAAGCGCTCGCGCAGCTCCCGCTTGAGGATCTTGCCGCTCGGGTTCTTGGGCAGGGCGTCGAGGATCTCGATGCGCTTGGGCCGCTTGTAGCTCGCGAGCACCTGCGCGCAGTGCTCCTGAACCGACTCTGCGGTGAGCCCCGAGCCCTCCTTCGGCACGATCGTCGCGGTGACCGCCTCGACCCACGTCGGGTCGGGCAGGGCGAAGACCGCGACCTCGGCGACGTCGGGGTGGGCGTAGATCGCCTCCTCGACCTCGCGGGAGGCAACGTTCTCCCCACCGGTCTTGATCATGTCCTTCTTGCGGTCGACGATCGTGATCCGCCCGTCGTCGTCCGCGATGCCGAGGTCACCGGAGTGGAACCACCCTCCGGCGAAGGCTTCGGCCGTCTTCTCCTCGTTGCGCCAGTAGCCGGCCGCGATGTGCGGGCTGCGGTGGACCACCTCGCCGACCTCGCCGACGGGCACCTCGTTGCCGTCGTCGTCGACGAGCCGCGTCTCGACCATGAGCACCGGCCGCCCCGCGGAGCCGGCGTGCGACAGCTGCTCGTGCGGCGGCAGGATCGTCGCGACGGGTGCAAGCTCGGTCTGGCCGTAGAAGTTCCACAGGTCGACATCGGGCAACCGCTCCTGGATCTCCCCCAGCACCTCGACGGGCATCGGCGAGGCCCCGTAGTACCCCTTGCGCAGGCTGCTCAGGTCGGTGCTGTCGAAGTCGGCGTGCCGCAGCAGCGAGATCCACACGGTCGGCGGCGCGAAGTACTTCGTCACCCCGTGCTCGGCGATGTTGGCCAGCACGGTGGCCGGGTCGGGCGCCGGCAGGATGATGCTCGTGGCGCCGAGCATGATGTCCGGCCCGAGGGAGCAGTCGAGCTGCGCGCAGTGGTAGAGCGGCAGCGTGTGCAGGTCGACGTCGTCACCGGTCATGCCGCCGTCGACGATCGCACTGAGGTACTCCGCCTGCAGCGCGCGGGAGGTGAGCAGCGCTCCCTTGGGTCGGGACTCGGTGCCAGAGGTGTACATGAGGCGGATCGGGTCGTCGTCGGCGACGATCGGCTGCTCCCAGCCCGTGGCGTCGGTGGCGACGAGGTCGGCGAAGGGGGTCCACCCCCCGCTCGCGTCGCCGGTCACCACCCGGGTCGCGATCTCCAGCCCGCTCGCGTCGATCGCCTCGTCGGCGGTCACGAGGAACTCCGGCTGGGTGACCATGGCCACCGGCTCGCTGTTGCCGAGGATGAAGCCGACCTCGTCCGCGGTGAGCATGAAGTTGATCGGGACGAGGATCGCGCCGAGCCGTGCCGCGCCCCAGGCGAGGGCGGCGAAGTCCGCGCTGTTGCGGCTGAGCAGGGCGACGCGGTCCCCCTTCGTCACGCCGCGCTGGGCGAGGCCGGCGGCCACGGAGGTGACGATCGCGTCGAGCTCACGGAAGGACCAGCGGACGTCACCGTCGATGATCGCGACCTTGTCCCGGTGGCGAGCAGCACTGCGGCGCAACACCTCCCCGAGACCGTTGGCGCGGGCGATGGCCATCTCCGTCTGCGTCGACATGAGCCCGAGTCTGCCAGCGTGTCGAGTCGCGGAGTGATGCGAGTCACCCTAGGTTGTGAGCGGCCCGGTGCGCAGGGCACGGGGCAGACAGGGGAACACATGATGAAGAACGTCCGCACGCGCCTGCTCGCGCTGACCGCCACGGCCGGCCTGGCCGTCAGCCTCGGCTCGGTGACGGCGTCGGCCGCACCCACGCCGGCCGCCGCGCCCGCCGCACCGACGAAGGCCACCACCACGACCTCGACCGAGGACGCCAAGCTCGACAAGGTGGCCACCCCCAGGCTCGGGTGGTTCAGCTGTTACGGCGGCGCGGAGTGCGCCACCGTGAAGCTTCCGCTCGACTACGACAACCCGAAGGGCGCGAAGACCAACGTCGCCGTGCTGCGCCAGAAGGCGACCGGCAAGCGCATCGGCACGCTCTTCGTCAACCCCGGCGGTCCCGGCGGCTCCTCGACGGAGATGGCCTACGCCGCCGACCAGTGGCTCTCGCCCGAGGTCCGCGAGAAGTTCGACGTCGTCGGCGTCGACCCGCGCGGCATCGGCTTCAGCGACCAGGTCCAGTGTCTGCCGGTCGAGCGCCAGGACGAGGTGATGAAGGACCTGCGCGTCGCCTTCCCGGTGGGGACCACCGAGCAGCGGCGCTTCATCACCGCGACCGAGAAGGTCACTCGCGCCTGCTCGAAGAACTCGCTCGCCACGTCGATGTCGACGGCCGAGGTGGCCCGTGACATGGAGATGGTCCGGCGCGCGCTCGGCAGCGACAAGCTGAGCTACATCGGCTTCTCCTACGGCAGCCACCTCGGGACGACCTACGCCAACATGTTCCCGAAGAACTTCCGCAGCCTGGTCATCGACGGCGTGCTCAGCCCGACGGCGTGGTCCGGCACCCGCAGCACCCAGTCGTCGCCCCTCGAGGAGCGCCTCAAGTCCGGCCGCGGCGCCTCCAAGGCTCTCGACAAGATCCTTCAGGAGTGCGGCAAGGTCGGCCCGTCGAGGTGCGGCTATGCCGAAGGGGGCGACCCCAAGGCGAAGTTCGCGGCCCTGACCGCCGAGCTGAAGAAGAAGCCCGTCGAGGTCAACGACCCCTTCGAGGGAGGGACATTCACGCTCACCTACGCCGACGTCATCGGCACCCTGCTGGGGACCCTCTACGACCCCGAGGCACCCTCGATCGTCGACTTCACCCTGACCGACATCGAGTCGATGATCGAGGCGTCCGAGGCGCCCCAGAGCCGCACCGCCACGTCCCAGCGCACGACGCTGCACCGGGAGGTCGTCGCCGAGCTGAAGAAGGACCGCATCGCCCCGCGGCGCGGCTTCGTCTACGACAACTCGCTCGACGCCTTCCTGTCGGTGACCTGCACCGACAGCCGCGAGACGACCAGGATCGACGACTTCCCCGCGTACGCCACCAAGAGCGACGCCGCCGCGCCGCACTTCGGTCCCGCGTGGCTGTGGGGCTCGGCCGGCTGCGCCGGTGACGCCTTCACCGGCCAGGACGAGGACGCCTACGTCGGGCCGTACAACCGGGTCACCCCCAAGGGTGTGCTCGTCGTCGGCAACTACTGGGACCCGGCGACCAACTACGACGGCGCGGTCCGCACCCGCTCGATCCTCGGGCGCTCCCGCTTGATCTCGAGCGACTCGTGGGGCCACACCGCCTACGGCGTCTCGGCCTGCGTGACCCAGCGGGTCGACAGCTACCTGCTGCGCGGCATCTCGCCGCGCATCGACGCCACCTGCCCCGCCGAGACCGAGATGTTCCCCGACTGGGGCGCCCAGTCCACCCCGGAGAGCGTCCCGCAGCTGCTCGAGCGCACCAGCCTGCCGAAGGGGAAGGGCAAGGGCTTCCCGGCCCCGACGGTCGTGCGCTGACGCGTCACGCCGCCTGAGGCACGAGGGGCGAAGGGGGTCACCCCCTTCGCCCCTCGTGCTTCTCCCGGGTGGGGCACGCGTGAACGCTCCCGATCAGGAGCGGAAGGTCTGCCCCGTCAGCCGCTCGTAGGCCTCGACGTACTTCGCGCGGGTCTGCGCGACGACGTCCTCCGGGAGCGAAGGGGGCGCCTCGCCCGAGGTCTTGTCCCAGCCGCTCGCCGGCGAGGTCAGCCAGTCGCGGACATATTGCTTGTCGAAGCTCGGCTGCTGCCGGCCGGGCTGCCACTCGTCAGCCGGCCAGAAGCGGGAGGAGTCGGGCGTGAGCACCTCGTCCGCCAGGACGATCTCGTCGCCCCGCATGCCGAACTCGACCTTGGTGTCGGCGAGGATGATGCCGCGCTCGGTGGCGATCTCGTTGCCGCGCTGGAGAATCCGCACCGTGAGGTCACGCACCCGCGAGGCGAGGTCCTCGCCGATCTCGGCGACGACGCCGGAGTAGGGGATCGGCTCGTCGTGCTCGCCGACGGGCGCCTTGGTCGAGGGGGTGAAGATCGGCTCCGGCAGGGGCGAGCCGTCGACCAGACCGGCCGGCAGCTCGATGCCGCTCACGGCACCACTCGCCCGGTACTCCCCGAGCCCGCCACCGGTGAGGTAGGCGCGGGCGACGCACTCGACGGGCAGCATCTCGAGTCGCTCGACGAGCACCGCCCGGCCGGCGACGGCCGCAGGGACGTCGGTCGAGACGACGTGGTGCGGCACGAGGTCGGCGAGCTGGTCGAACCACCACAGCGACATCTGCGTGAGCACCGCGCCCTTGTCGGGGATCGGGGTGTCGAGCACGAAGTCGTAGGCCGACATCCGGTCACTCGCGACGAGCAGCAGCTGGTCCTCGCGCGGCTGCCCGTCGGTACCGACCGGCGCGTAGAGGTCGCGCACCTTGCCGGAGTAGACGTGGGCGTAGCCGGGCAGCTGCAGCGGGGTCTCGCTCATGGGCACATCCTCGCAGCAGGCCGACGGGAGCCGCCGCGCGCCTCAGCCTCCGGTCACCGCCGCGAGATGCGTCGAGCCCGGGATCGGTCGGGTCAGGCCCGGCGGCGCCCCAGTCGGCGGGCTCCGGCGGCACCGAGCCCGGCCGCGAGAAGCAGACTGCCGAAGAGCAGGAAGTTCATCGGGGTGAGGATGACGTAGGCGTCACGACCGACGCTCGTCGGCACGAGGTCGTAGATCGAGCGGGCGAGCTGGAGGTCGCCGAGGGCCACGCCGAGGGCCAGGGTGCACAGCCCTGCCACCGTCGTGCCGACGGACGACCACGCCGTGACCGCTGCCCAGAGGAGCGCCGCCAGGACGAGAACCGCGGCACCGGCGAACGTCGCGCCCCACTGGGTTTGGAACTGTTCTGCGTAGGAACGCCATCCCCGCGCGAGCACCCACAGCCCGCCGATCGTCACCCACCACGGCAGCACGGCGACCAGCGGGGTGAGGAGCCACGGGAGGAGGCGACTCGACCCGCCTTCGGTCCGGTCCTCGGCGCGCTGCGCGGCCGTCGTGGCGGTCGTGGTCTCGGGCTCCCCTGTCATGCGGCCATGCTCCCACCGACGGGAGGCCGAAGGGGGTTTCAGCCGTCCCGCAGACCGGCCGGCCAGCGCCGGGCACCGGGGCCTTCGGCACCCCGCTCGTCGCCGGGGTTGTAGATCGGGCAGCTCGACGTCGACAGGCAGCCGCAGCCGATGCACCCGCTCGTCGTGTCACGCAGCTCGACGAGCGCGTCGATGCGCTCCTGGAGGGCGTCGTGCCAGCGCCGGGAGAGCCGCGCCCAGTCACGTGCGGTCGGGGGCCGCTGCGCCGGAAGGGAGTCGAGCGCCTCGCGGATCTCGTCCAGGGAGAGGCCGAAGCGCTGCGCCGCGCGGACGAGGGCGAGCCGCCGCAGCGTGTGCCGCGGGTAGCGGCGCTGGTTGCCCGCGGTCCGGGTCGCGTGGACGAGCCCCTTGGTCTCGTAGAAGCGCAGCGTCGGGACGCTCACCCCGGCCCGGGCAGCCACCTCTCCGATGGTGAGCAGATCCCGCGTGTCCATGCCCTGACCCTACCGACTTGACCTCATGTCAACTTGAGGTTGGAGGGTGGCCGCATGACGACGACCACGCCGTGCCAGACCATGTCTCCCGAGCTGTGGTTCGCCGAGACGCCCGAGGGTCTGGAGTACGCGAAGTCGCTGTGCGCCGACTGCCCGCTGCGCCGCATGTGCCTCGAGGGCGCGCTCGAGCGCGGCGAGCCGTGGGGCGTCTGGGGCGGCGAGATCCTCCACCAGGGCGCGGTCATCCCCCGCAAGGTCAAGCGCGGGCGCCCCCGCAAGGACGTCGCCGCCTGATCAGGCGCGGATCTCCCCGCGGGAGGCGCGCAGCGCGATGTCGGTGCGGTGGTGGCCGCCGTCGAGGCCCACCTCGGCCACCGCGGCGTAGGCCCGCTCGCGTGCCTGCGCGAGGTCGTCGCCGAGGGCGACGACCGACAGCACCCGCCCGCCCGAGGAGACCAGTCGGCCGTCCTGCGTCGCGGTGCCCGCGTGGAGCACGTGGACGTGCTCGGCGAGGTCGCCGTCGGCGATGGCGTCGAGACCGTCGATCGGGACCCCGGTGATCGGCTTCGCCGGGTAGCCCTCGGCCGCGACGACGACGGTCACCGCCGACTCGGGACGCCAGCGCAGCGGGTCGTGCTCGGCCAGGCGACCCTCGGACGCCGCGGTGAGCAGCACCGCCAGCGGCGACTCGAGCCGGGCGAGCACGGACTGGGTCTCGGGGTCGCCGAAGCGCACGTTGAACTCGATGACCCGCGGACCGCGCGAGGTGAGCGCCAGACCGACGTAGAGCACCCCGACGAAGGGAGTGCCTCGCCGCGCCATCTCGTCGACGACCGGCTGCGCGACCCGGGCGACGACGTCGTCGACGAGGCCCTCCGGCGCCCAGTCCAGCGGGCTGTAGGCGCCCATGCCGCCGGTGTTGGGGCCCTCGTCGCCGTCGAAGACCCGCTTGAAGTCCTGGGCGAGGTCGAGGGGCACGACGGTCGAGCCGTCGCAGATGCAGAAGAGGCTCGCCTCGGGGCCGTCGAGGAACTCCTCGATGACGACGCGACCGTCGTCCCCCTTCGCCAGGCAGGCCAGGCCGTGCGCCATCGCGACCTCGCGGTCCTCGGTCACCACGACCCCCTTGCCGGCGGCCAGTCCGTCGTCCTTGACGACGAAGGGAGCACCGAAGGCATCGAGGGCCTCGGCCAGCTGCTCCTCGGTCGTGCAGACGTGCGCGAGGGCGGTGGGCACCTCCGCCGCGGCCATGACCTCCTTGGCGTAGGCCTTGCTGCCCTCGAGGCGCGCGGCCTCGGCGCCGGGGCCGAAGCAGCGGATGCCGGCCTCGCGCACCGCGTCGGCGACGCCCGCGACGAGCGGGGCCTCCGGGCCGACGACGACGAGGTCGATCTCGTGGCCACGGGCCAGGTCGACGACCGCCTGCGGGTCCTCCGCGGCGACCGGCAGGTTGCGGGCCAGCGTGTCGGTGCCGGGGTTGCCGGGGGCAGCGATGACGGCCGAGACCGTGGGGTCGAGGGTGAGGGCGCGGACGAGGGCGTGCTCGCGGGCGCCGGAGCCGATGACGAGAACCTTCACGGGGGCGAGCCTACGAGACGGTGAGGCGGTGGGGCCGGGCGGTTTCGAGGCTCGGCCGCGAACGGCCTCGCACCTCAACCAGCGTGAGGTCGGGCAGGGCTCAGAACGCAAAAAGGGGGGCGCAGCTCTCGGCAGGCAGGGGGTTTCTGCCGTGAGCTGCGCCCCAAGGTCGCGGGTCCAGACATCAGGGGGGACACCGACCGCGCGACCGTCGACCGAAGCCGACGCTCCGATACTGGCACTTCGTTGAGGGTGAAATCAAGATGGAACGGACCAGTTCCTCCACAAGTCCTCTCGACAGGCCCGGCAACCCGTGTCGTCGGGTGCGTGCACGGAGCAACTAGACTCAGTCCTTCCGCCCAGCCGAAGGGGAGCACGAGGCCCTGTGACCGACACCCACGTCGACGCCGTCGCTGCCGAGATCGCCATCGAGCAGCAGCATCTGGACCGTGTCCACGCCGAGCTCGCCAAGGCCGGCAGGCGCGCCGATCTCGTGGCCGTGGACGGCATGTCGCGCGGCCGCACCGACCGCACCGGCGATGTGCGCGACGAGGAGATGTCCGGGCTCTTCGAGCGCGACGCGCTCGTCTTCAACGCCGCCCGACGCATGGCCACGCTCGAGCACCAGTACGAGGGTCTCGTCTTCGGTCGCCTCGACCTCGACCACGCGCCGGAGGGAGCAGACCAGTCGGACCGGGAGGTCCGCTACATCGGCCGCCTCGGAGTGCGTGACGACGACTACGAGCCGCTCGTCATCGACTGGCGGGCGCCGGCCGCCTCCCCCTTCTACCGCGCGACGCCGGGCGACAATCAGGGCGTCATCCGCCGCCGCGTGCTGCGCAGCCGCGGTGAGCGGGTCATCGGCGTCGAGGACGACCTCATGGTCCCCGAGGCGCCCGACGACATGGTCGTCGTCGGCGACGGCGCCCTTCTGGCCGCGCTGACCCGCAGCCGCGGGCAGCAGATGCGCGACATCGTCGCGACGATCCAGGCCCACCAGGACGAGGCGATCCGGGCCACCGACCGCGGCATCACCGAGATCAGCGGCGGGCCGGGCACCGGCAAGACGGTCGTGGCCCTGCACCGCGCGGCCTACCTGCTCTACGCCAACCGGCGCCGCTACGAGTCCGGCGGCATCCTCGTCATCGGGCCCTCCGCGGCCTACACCGCCTACATCGAGCGGGTCCTCCCTTCGCTCGGCGAGGAGTCGGTGACCCTGCGCTCCCTCGGCGACGTCGTCGACGTCATCACCGCCGTACGCCACGAGTCCCCCGAGGTCGCCGCGATCAAGGGGTCGCTGCAGATGCGCACCGTGCTCAAGCGACTCGCCGCGCGGGCCGTGCCGGGCGCACCCACGAGCATGCGGGTCATGGTCGGCGGCCTGCCCGTCCACCTCGACGAGGGCCAGCTGGCCGACATCCGACGCCGCGCGCTGCGCGACCGCACGCGCAACCAGGCGACCAAGCACGTGCGCGAGCTGCTCGCCGAGGCCGCGTGGCGGCAGGTGCGCGAGGGCGACCGCGACGAGTTCCTCGACGCCTTCGACGAGTCCCTGGCCGTCGACGACTTCGTCGCCGCGTGGTGGCCGCAGGTCGATCCGCGCGAGGCCCTGCTGTGGCTCGCGGACACCGAGCTCGCCTACGAGGTGTGCCGCTCGGTCCTCAGCCAAGGCGATGCCGCCGCCCTGGCCCACGCCGCCCGCGAGACCCTCGAGCTCGGCTCGTGGACCGTCTCCGACGTCGCGCTCGTCGACGAGCTGTCGGTGCGGGTCGGGCAGGTCGAGGCGCCCGAGGTCGAGGAGCGCTCCTTCTACGAGATCGAGGAGCTCGACGGCGTCGAGGAGCTGCAGGCCATGGGCTCGGCGATCCGCGCCCCCGAGGTCGACCACTCGCTCACGCCGACGTCCGCCCGCGAGCGCCTGCTGCACGGCACCGTCGGCCGCTCCACCGACTACGCCCACGTCCTCGTCGACGAGGCCCAGGACCTCTCCCCCATGCAGTGGCGGATGATCGGCCGCCGTGGCCGCCGCGCCTCGTGGACGGTCGTCGGCGACGTCGCCCAGGCCTCCTGGCCCGACATCGCCGAGGCCGAGCAGGCTCGCGACGAGGCCTACGGCACGCAGCCGCGACAGGCCTTCCACATGACCACCAACTACCGCAACGCGCAGGAGATCTTCGACTACGCGCGCGAGGTGATCCTGCCCGTCGTCCCCGACGCCGACATCCCCGACGCGGTGCGGCAGACCGGGGTGCGGCCCGAGGACGTCACCTTCGGCGACCCGCTCGACGACTCCCGCCCCGACGTCAGCACCGTTGCGGCACAGGCGCTCACGCGCCTCGCCGACGAGGTCGACGGGTCCATCGCGGTCATCACCCCGCAGCGTCACGCCGAGGCGATGCTCGCCCTCGACGGCAGCCACGACGGGCGCGTCGTCGTCATCGACCCGCTGTCGACCAAGGGTCTGGAGTGGGACGCGACGCTCGTCGTCGACCCCGACGCGATCGTGCGCGAGGCCCCCGGTGGCGCCCGCGTCCTCTACGTCGTGCTCACCCGTGCGGCGCACCGGATGACGGTGCTGCGGCCCCTGGACTGAGGCACCTCCCGTCCGGACGGATCGGACGGCGGGACATGCGGAACGGCCCCGGGGCAGGTGCCCCGAGGCCGTCCGTGTGGAGCGAGCGGTCAGCCGCTCTTGCGGCGGAACATCTGCTGGGTCGCACTGGTCTCGGCGCGGTGCGCGTCCTCGACCTTGCCGTGCGAGCCATCGGGCGAGACATTGGCCCCGCCGTGCGACTGCTTCTTCTCCAGCGCTTCCCGGAACTTCGCCTTCACGTCCTCAGGAGCGCTCTCGTGCTTGCTCATGGGACCTCCCTTCGTCGGCGGCCGGGACCGCGGCTGCGACCCCGTGTCACTCCACCCTCCAGCACGAAGGGGGTGAAGGCAACGGCTTTTCGCCGGCGACGGGGCCGCTCAGGCGTCGAGGAGCGGGTGCCGCTGGATGATCTCGTCGCGGCCGGGGCCGACGCCGATCGCCGAGACCCGGGCACCGATGAGCTCCTCGGCCCGCAGGACGTAGGCCTGGGCATTGGCCGGCAGCTCCTCGAAGGTGCGGCAGTGGGTGATGTCCTCCCACCAGCCGTCGAGGTACTCGTAGATCGGCGTCGCGTGGTGCACGTCCGACTGGTTGACCGGCATCTCCTCCACCCGCTCGCCGTCGATCTCGTAGGCGACGCAGATCGGGACCCGCTCCAGGCCGGTGAGGACGTCGAGCTTGGTGATGACGAAGTCGGTGACGCCGTTGATCCGGGTCGCGTAGCGGCCGACGACGGCGTCGAGCCAACCGGTGCGGCGCGGGCGACCGGTCGTCGTGCCGTACTCGTGGCCGGTCTTGCGCAGGAACTCTCCGTCGTCGTCGAAGAGCTCGGTCGGGAAGGGGCCCTCGCCGACACGCGTGGAGTAGGCCTTGAGGATCGCGATGACCCGGCTGACCCGGGTCGGCGGGATGCCCGAGCCGGTGCAGGCGCCACCAGCAGTCGCCGAGGACGAGGTGACGAAGGGGTAGGTGCCGTGGTCGACGTCGAGCAGGGTGGCCTGGCCGGCCTCGAGCAGGACGTTCTTGCCGGCGTCGAGCGCCCGCTCCAGCTCGAGACTGGTGTCGACGACCATCGGGCGCAGCCGGTCGGCGTAGGAGAGCAGCTCGGCGACGACGGCGTCGGCGTCGGCCGCCCGGGTGTTGTAGATCTTGGCCATGACCTGGTTCTTGAAGTCCAGGGCCGCCTCGACCTTCTGGCGCAGGATCCCCTCGTCGAAGATGTCCTGCACGCGGATGCCGATGCGGTTCATCTTGTCGGCGTAGGTCGGTCCGATGCCACGGCCGGTCGTGCCGATCTTGCGCTTGCCGAGGAAGCGCTCGGTGACCTTGTCGAGTGTGCGGTTGTAGGGCGCGATGAGGTGCGCGTTGGCGCTGATGAGCAGCTTGGAGGTGTCGACGCCACGCGCCTCGAGCCCGTCGAGCTCCTGGAAGAGGACCTCGAGGTCGATGACGACGCCGTTGCCGATGACGGGGACGACGCTCGGGGTGAGGATGCCCGACGGCAGCAGGTGGAGTGCGTACTTCTCCCCCTCGATGACGACGGTGTGACCGGCGTTGTTGCCCCCGTTGAACTTCACGACGTAGTCGACGTCGTTGCCCATCAGGTCGGTCGCCTTGCCCTTGCCCTCGTCGCCCCACTGGGCCCCGATCAGCACGATCGCCGGCATCGGTCCTCCTCGCCCACCCCGGTGACGGCAGCGGGTCTCGACAACACATCAGCCGCGGGCGGCCCCGCGGCTGCTGACCCCCACACCCTACCGGCGCGCCACCCCGAGCCGACCGTCGCGCTCGAGGGCGACCCCGAGCTGGAAGCGGGTGCCGACGCCGTACTGGTCCATCAGGGCGGCGACGCGCCGGCGCACGGTACGCAGCCCGACGTGCAGGGTGCGCGCGATCATCTCGTCCTTGGCCCCGAGGGCGAGCATGCGGATCAGCGCGTCGTCGGCACCGGTCTCGGGCACCTCGACCTCCGGGGAGACCGACCACATGAGCTCGAACCACGCGGCGAAGCACTGCACCAGCGCGGGGTTGCGGATGAAGACGTAGGGCGAGTGCGGGTCGCCCCACTCGGCGAGGGTCACGACCGCCTCGTCGCCGAGCACGAGGAATTCGGTGGCCACGAGGTCGGACAGCCGCTGCTGCTGCCCGGAGCGCCGCTTGGCCGCGAGCTCCGCTCGCGACAGGTCGCCCTGCAGGACCTCCGGGTGGATCAGGGCCCGCTGGAGCTGGCCCTCGACGGCCCGGTCCCGCTCGTGCCGCGAGTTGGCCTCCTGCTGCCCCGCACCGGTGTCGGTGGTGAGGATGACGTTGTCCGTGCGATCGACGTGGCCGGCGACCCGGTCGATCATCGGCGCCGCCATCTCCTGGGTGAGGACCTGCACACCGGGGTCGTCACCGAGGTCGATGTTGTGCATGCGGGCCCGCAGCGTCATCAGGGCATCGCCGATGTCGACGAGCTTGTCGCGGGCCTCCTCGACCCGGATCGTGTCGGCGGCCAGGTACTGCTCGAGTCGACGAAGCGGGTCGTCGTCGCTGTCATCGCTTCGTGCCATGATTGGCATGTTAGTGCCACTGGCCGTCCGATGCCGTTCTTTGGGGTGTTCATGGGGCACACTGGGCCCTGCGGGGGCGCCGCGCTTGGGAATCAGGGGACTTCTAAGCGGCGCCCCCCGCCTTGCTTTCCGGGCACGGGACACCGGACCGACGACGAAGGGCGTCACGACCAGTGGTCGTGACGCCCTTCAGGTGTTCCCTTCGAGACGGTCGCTGCGCGACCTCCTCAGGGACCGAAGCTCAGCCCAGCAGTGCGCGGGCCGCCTCGAGCGAGGAGTCGGCGAGGAAGGTGCGGCAGCGCTGCTCCTCCTCGGTCTCGCCGATCTCGCCGGCGGCCTGGGAGAGCGCGGCGAGCGCCCGCAGGAAACCGCGGTTGGGCACGTGCGCCCACGGCACCGGACCCTGACCCTTCCACCCGGAGCGCCGCAGCGCGTCGAGACCGCGGTGGTAGCCGGTGCGGGCGTAGGCATAGCCCTCGATGGAGCGGCCACCGTCGAGGGCGGTCTCGGCGAGCACCGCCCACGGCAGGGAGGACGAAGGGAGGTCCGCCGCCACCGCGGCCGCGTCCTCACCGGCCTCGATGCGCGCGGTCGCCGGGTCCTCGGGCAGCTTCGTCTCGGGGATGCCGAGCAGGTTGTCCACCATCAGGCCTTCACCGACGTCCCGGCCGAGCGGAGGTTCTCGCAGGCCTCGACGATGCGGGCGGCCATCGACGCCTCCGCCTCCTTGCCCCACGCGCGGGGGTCGTACTTCTTCTTGTTGCCGACCTCGCCGTCGATCTTCAGCACGCCCGAGTAGTTCTCGAACATGAAGCCGGCGACCGGGCGGGTGAAGGCGTACTGGGTGTCGGTGTCGACGTTCATCTTCACGACGCCGAAGTCGACGGCGTCGCTGATCTCCTGGGCGGTCGAGCCCGAGCCGCCGTGGAAGACGAGGTCGAGGGGGCGCTCGCCGGCGTCGGTGCCGTACTTCGCGACGATCGCGTCCTGGCACTGCTTGAGGATCTCGGGGCGCAGCTTGACGTTGCCCGGCTTGTAGACGCCGTGGACGTTGCCGAAGGTCAGGGCCGTCATGTAGCGGCCCTTCTCACCGAGGCCGAGCGCCTCGACGGTCGCGAGCGCGTCCTCGGGGGTCGTGTAGAGCTGGTCGTTGATCTCGTTGGCGACGCCGTCCTCCTCGCCGCCGACGACACCGATCTCGACCTCGAGGATGATGTCGGCCGCGGCGGAGAGCTCGAGCAGCTCCTGCGCGATCTGCAGGTTCTCCTCCAGCGGCACGGCCGAGCCGTCCCACATGTGCGACTGGAAGATCGGCAGGCCAGTGGCGTCCCGACGCTCCTTGCTCGCGGCGAGCAGCGGGCGGACGAAGCCGTCGAGCTTGTCCTTGGGGCAGTGGTCGGTGTGCAGGGCGATGTTGACGTCGTAGTTCTTCGCCACCTCCTGCGCGTAGGCGGCGAGCGCGAGCGAGCCGGTCACCATGTCCTTGATCGTCGGGCCGGAGAGGTACTCGGCGCCGCCGGTGGAGACCTGGACGATGCCGTCGCTGCCGGCCTCGGCGAACCCGCGGATCGCGGCATTGAGCGTCTGGCTGGAGGTGACGTTGATCGCGGGGTAGGCGAAGGACCCTGCCTTCGCACGGTCAAGCATGTCGCGATAGACGTCGGGAGTGGCGATGGGCATGGCGTGGAGCCTCCTGGCGCGGTGATCGGTGGTCTTGCCGCCGATCCTCGCAGATCACCCCTCACCCGACCATGCGCCCTTTGCTAGGTTCGGTCGCGCGACCGGGGGGACGCGCCCCTCGCCACGTCACGACGAAGGGGAACCACGTGCACTTCCGTAGCCGACGCCACCTCGCGGCCGCTGCCGCCACCGCCGCCGTCCTCCTGACCGCCGCCTGCGGCTCCGACTCGTCCGGGCAGGAGTCGCCCTCGAGCAGCGAGGCTGCGCCCTCGAGCAGCGGGGCTGCGTCCTCGTCCTCGTCCTCGTCCTCGAGCAGCGCGACCGGCTCCAACACGATCGTCGTGGACGGCACGACGATCGAGGCCCCCTGGAAGCCCGCCTGCCAGCGCAGCGAGGACGGCACCAAGGGCGCGATCGACCTGCTCGACCTGCCGAGCCTGGACGAGATCGAGGAGTCGGGCGAGATCGACGGCACCATCGTGGGCGCCGACTTCGACCTCGACGGCGACGAGGCGACACTCACCGGCTTCCGGGTGAACAACGGCTCCCAGGAGGACCTCATCGGCGACCGCTTCGGGGACCTCGTCGGCAACCAGGACGACATGACGATCACCTACTCGCAGGAGGCCGTCCGCGTCGAGGGCACCGCCCAGGGCGAGGTCGACGGCACGGAGCGCAAGGACATCCCCTTCGTCATGGACGTCGGGTGCACCACCTGGATGGGGCTGACCAATGAGGGCGACGTCGCCCCGCCGAGCTGATCGCGGACGGGTCCTCAGGGCGCGAGCAGGCTCATCCGCGGGCGCCCGTGGAGCGTCGGGAGTCCTGCCAGGCGATGATCCGCTCGAGCGCCTCGGCGATGGCCTCGGGACCAGCCGCGAGCGACAGGCGCACGCAGTGCGACCCCTCGACTGGGTCGAAGTCCCCGCCGGGCGTCACCGCGACCCCGGTCGCCTCGAGCAGCGCCGACGCGTACTCGCGCGCATCGGCGAAGCCGGCCAGCTGCTCCCCCAGGTCGGCCCAGTAGTAGAAGGCACCGTCGGCGGGCGCCGCTGCGCCCCAACCGAGCTCAGGTACCCGCTCGAGCAGCACCTCGCGTGCCCGGCCGAAGTCGATGAGCGCCGCCTCGCACTGCCGGTAGGACTCCTCGGAGAAGGCCCCCACGGCCGCCTCCTGCGCCGCCGCCGGCGGGCAGAGCGCGATGTTGCCCGCGAGCGCGTCGACCGCGGCCCGCAGGTCCTGCGGCACGAGGAGCCAGCCAAGACGCCACCCGGTCATGCCCCAGTACTTGCTGAAGGAGGAGACGACGATCGCGTGCTCGTCGACCTCCCGGGCGCAGACCCCCCTTCGCATCGGGGCCGGTGCCGTAGGTGACGCCGTGGTAGATCTCGTCGCTCACGAGCCGCACGCCGTGCGCGCTGCACCAGGCGGCGATCGCGGTGAGCTCACCACGGTCGACCATCGTGCCCGTGGGGTTGGCCGGCGAGGCGAGGACGAGCCCGGCCAGCGGGGCGTGCGCGTGCGCCGCCTCGAGCTGGGTGACGGTCGGCTGGTAGCGCTCCGCCGGACCGGTCTCGATGTCGACGACCTCGCAGCCCAGCCCGGCAAGGATGTTGCGGTAGGCCGGGTAGCCGGGCCGCGCCAGCGCGACCCGGTCACCGTGGTCGAAGGCCGCGAGGAAAGCCAGGACGAAGCCGCCGGAGCTGCCCGTCGTCACCGCCACCTCGGTCGGGTCGACGTCGAAGCCGTACCACCGCCGGTAGTGGCCGGCGATGGCCGCGCGCAGTGCCGCAGTGCCGAGCGCGGGCGTGTAGCCCAGGGCCCTCCCTTCGGCATGGATCGCCGCCGCGGCCTCGTGGACCCGACCGGGCGCACCCTGGCTGGGCTCGCCGGCACAGAGCGAGATGACCTCACGGCCCTCCGCACGCATCCGGGCGACGGTGGCCAGGACGTCCATGACCTCGAAGGGGGCGACCGCGGACCGGGAGGAGGGGGCGAAGGAAGACGTCATGTGGTCATGGTCGCACTGTGATACAGGCCACGTGCGGGTGTACTGTCGCCCGGCCACACCTTCCAGAGAGGACTCCCGTGTCGGAGACGACCTACCAGCTCATCGCCATCGGCGTGTACTTCGCGGCGATGCTCGCGATCGGCTACTACGCCTACACGCGCACCCGCAACATCGACGGTTACATGCTCGCCGAGCGCGGGCTGCACCCGGCCGTCGCGGCCCTGTCCGCCAATGCCGCCGACATGTCCGGCTGGCTGCTCATGGGCCTGCCCGGCGCCATCTACGCCTCCGGACTCATCGAGTCCTGGATCGCCATCGGCCTGACGGTCGGCGCCTGGCTCAACTGGAAGTTCGTCGCCCCGCGGCTGCGGGCCTACACCGAGATCGCAGGTGACTCGATCACCATCCCGAGCTTCTTCGGGCGCCGGCTGCGTGACCGGACCAACCTGCTGCGCATCGTCGCCGCGCTGGTGATCCTCGCCTTCTTCACCTTCTACGTCTCCTCCGGCATGGTCGCCGCCGGCAAGTTCTTCGAGAGCTCCTTCGGCTGGGAGTACCTGCACGGCGTGCTGCTCGTCGCGGCGATCACCCTCGTCTACACGCTCTTCGGCGGCTTCCTCGGGGCGACGCTCACCGACGTCGCCCAGGGCCTGCTGATGTTCGCCGCGCTCGTCGCGGTGCCGATCGTCGCCGTCTTCACGATGGGCTCCCCCGGCGAGATCGTCGACGGCGCACAGGCGGTCAACCCCGACGTCTTCAACCTCTTCGCCGGCAGCGACGGAGCCGCCCTGCTCGCCCTGAGCATCTTCTCCACGGCCGCGTGGGGTCTGGGCTACTTCGGCCAGCCGCACATCATCGTGCGCTTCATGGCGCTGCGCTCCTCCGCCGACGCGCACTACGGCCGCATCGTCAGCACGACGTGGATGATCATCACCGCGCTCGGCGCGATCACGACCGCCCTCATCGGCATCGCGTACTTCAACGGCCCCGACCCGGCCAAGCAGATCGACGACCCCGAGACGGTCTTCCTGCTCCTGTCGCAGATCTTCTTCCACCCGCTCGTCGCGGGCTTCGTCCTCGCGGCCGTGCTCGCGGCGATCATGTCGACGATGTCGAGCCAGCTCGTCGTGTGCTCCTCCGCGCTCGTCGAGGACCTCGTCAACCTCACCGGCCGCAAGGCCTCGGACAAGGCGCTGCTCGTCTACGGCCGCGTCGGCGTCCTCGTCGTCGCGCTCGTCGGGCTCGTCCTCGCGCTCGACCCCGACTCGGCGATCCTCGAGCTCGTCGCCTTCGCCTGGGCCGGCTTCGGTGCCGCCTTCGGCCCGATCGTCCTGCTGTCGCTCTACTGGCGTCGCCTCACCGCGAGCGGCGCGATCGCCGGCATGGTCGTCGGCGCCGTCACCGTCTTCGTCTGGGGCAACATCGACAGCCTGAGCGACCGGATGTACGAGATCGTCCCGGGCTTCGCGCTCAACCTGCTCGTGGCCGTCGTCGTCTCTCTCCTCCGGCCGACCACCGACCCGGAGATCGCGGCCGAGTTCGACCGGATGGAGCAGGAGCTCGCCGACGGGCGCGGCGACATCGACCTCGCCCGTCAGGGCTGAGCCGACAGCGGTTCCACCCGGATCCCACCTTCGTGCGTCATGAGATGCACGGAGGTGGGATCTTTGCTGTTCGGGACGAAGGGGGTGGGTGGTGGCCGTGGACGGGGACTTCGAGGACTTCGTGCGCGAGCGCGGCACCGCGCTGCTGCGCATCGCATGGCTGCTCACGGGTCACCACGCCGACGCCGAGGACCTGCTGCAGGAGGCTCTCGCCGGCCTCGCCCGGCACTGGGATCGGGTGTCCGGCGAGGGCAGCCCGGAGGCCTACGTGCGCCGAGCACTCCACCACGGGGCGATCGACGGGTGGCGCCGACGAGCCGTGCGACCGCGGGTCGTCGGTGAGCCCACGGGCCACGAGGCCGCGGTCGGGGACGCCTTCGAGGACACCGATCGTCGCGTCGTGCTCCGCGACGCGCTGATGCGCCTCACCCCCCGCCAACGCGCGGTGCTCGTGCTGCGCTTCTACGAGCAGCACACCGAGGTGGAGACGGCCGCGGTCCTCGGCTGCTCCCCCAACACGGTGAAGTCGCAGACCCGCCATGCGCTGAAGCGCCTGCGCGAGCTCGCCCCCGAGCTGGCGGCGACCTTCGAGCGAGAGGAGGCCACGTCATGAGCTCCCTGCACGACGCCCTGCGCGAGCTGGCCGAGGAGGTCGACGGTGTCCCGGAGGGGCTCGCGGAGCGCACCTGGGCCGCCGGTCGTGCTGATGTCACCCGCCAGCGTCGCACCCGACTCCTCGCGTCCCTCACCGCGGTTGCGGCCGCCGCCGCTCTCGTGTGGATCGCCGTCGTCAGCGGGCTGGGGAGGACCGACTCCGCCCCCGCCGAGCCCTCCCCCGACGAGCTGCCCGTCGCGGTCACCGGTTATCCGCAGCGCGTGGTCGACCCCGGTCACGTCGACCCCCTTCCGACGAAGGGAGTACCCCTCACCGCGGTCATGCACTCGCGGACCCGAGGCGACGGGGGCGGCTGGCTCGCCCTTCGCCCCGACGGGTCGCTGTGGTCGCTGCCCGACCTGTTGCCGGCGAAGCCTCCGGCGACGATCGACGCACCCGTCGAGCAAAGCGGCTACGCGGACGACCAGCGCGTGCCTCTCCCTTCGCTGGACCCGACGGGACGGTGGATCGCCGCCTTCGAACGACCCGCGGACCAGACGCAACCGCGGCTGGTCATCATCGACGTCACCACCGGAGAGCGCGCACACCAGCGCAATGTCCTCGGTGGCGCCGAGCCCAGTGCGCGGGACCTCGTCGGCGGGACCTGCTTCGCCGGGCCGGGTGCGCAGCTGCACTGGCGGCCGGGCGGCGGCTCGCCACGCGTGGCGCTCGCGTGCGACAGTGACACGGGACGACAGGTCACGGTCGTCGACACCCGTGGCCGGGTGGTGACGACGGTGGTCGTCGAGAGCACACCCGGCGCTCTCCTTCGGACGCAGTCCTGCACCCGCGGGCTCGCCGGCTGGCTCGACGAGCGCCGGTTGCTCGACCTCTGCCTCGTCCAGCCGCACGGTGGCGAGCGGCTCATCACCGTCGAGGTCGATGTCGACGAGGGCCGGGCCACGGAGCTCGGTGCGCAGCGCCGCTCGGCGGGTGTCCCGATGCTGGGCGGGGTCATCTGGGACGAGCGCAACCTGCACCTCCGCCAGACCGGGACCACGACCGGGCTGGACATCGCCTGGGGCGGAGGCCTCGACGGGGTCATGGCCGCGCGGGCAGCGGACGTCGCCGGCTCGTCGTCCTTGGTGAGGGCCCCGACCCAGCTCGCCTCGGCCCCGACCGGAGCGGACGTCGTCGGCTCTCGGGTCCGCGTGGCGGACCACGTGATCTTCTATGCCAATGCCGAGGTCGGGGTCATGACGCTCAACACGCCTGTCGACCCTGCGGTGTCCTTGATGGTCGTCGACCCCGGGCTGCAGGTCGACGCGGTGAGCGTCGCGCAGACTGCGCTCCACGGCGAGGTGACCCGGCACCACCTCGGGGTGCGCACGTCGTGGTGGTCGTGGCACCCCTGGCTCACCGCCCTGGCGCTGGCCGGAGTGCTGACCCTGCTCTCCGGCATGGTCGTCTCCTTCGTCAGGTCCAACGTGCGCCCTGGGGCCGTGACGTCGACGTCGATCGCCGTGGTCGTCGGCATCCTGCTGGCGGTGCTCGTCGTGACGATCGCGATCAGGACCACGGAGGAGCCGGCCCCGCTCCCTTCGCCCGGGGTGACGGTGCAATAGGTCTACGGCACCTGACCGAAGGTGTGCCGCCGCACCCAGGCGTGCATCGCGATCGCCGCAGCCGCGCCGGCGTTGATCGAGCGGGTCGAGCCGAACTGGCTGATCTCGAGCACGACCTCGCACGCCGCGAGCATCTCCGGCGAGATCCCCGGGCCCTCCTGGCCGAGGACGAGGACGCAGTCGCGGGGCAGGTCGTGGGTCTCGATCGGGACCGAGCCCGGCACGTTGTCGATGCCGATGATGCGAAGGGGGGTCCCCCCTTCGCCCGCCGTCGCCGCCCACTGCGTGAAGTCCTCGACGGACGGATGGTGGTGCTCCACCTGGTAGCGGTCGGTGACCATCGCGCCACGCCGGTTCCACCGCCGCCGGCCGACGATGTGGAAGGCGGCGGCCCCCATGGCGTTGGCCGTGCGCACGACGGAGCCGATGTTGAAGTCGTGCTCCCAGTTCTCGATGGCGACGTGGAAGGCGTGCCGCCGGGTCGCCAGGTCCGCGGTGATCGCCTCGTGGGACCAGTAGCGGTAGCGGTCCTCGACATTGCGCCGGTCGCCGTCGCGGAGCAGCTCGGGATCGAGACGCGAGTCGTCGGGCCACTCGCCCACCCACGGGCCGACGCCGTGGCTCACAGGCGACGCGGAGGGTCCGCCCATAGCCTTGGCATGATCATCCGGGGTGCTCACGGGCCCCCACCGTAGACGTCACCGCCGCGGAAGGGCCGCATGAACACCATCGTCGAGTGGGTCCTCGACCTCATGGACCGGATCGGGGGGCCCGGCATCGCGCTGGGCATCTTCCTCGAGAACGTCTTCCCACCGATCCCTAGCGAGGTGATCCTGCCGCTCGCCGGCTTCACCGCCGCACAGGGCCGCTACTCGATCGTCGAGGCGGTGCTCTGGGCGACGTTCGGATCGGTCGCCGGTGCGCTGCTGCTCTACGGCATCGGCGCGGCGCTCGGGATCGACCGGCTCAAGGTCATCGCGCACCGGATGCCGCTCGTCGACGTCGCCGACATCGACAAGGCCGACGCGTGGTTCACCAGGCACGGGCCCAAGGCCGTCTTCCTCGGTCGCTTCGTCCCCGGGATCCGCAGCATCATCTCGATCCCCGCCGGCATCGACCGCATGCCGCTGGCGAAGTTCCTCGGCTACACGACCGCCGGCTCGCTCATCTGGAACTCCCTCTTCGTCTGGATCGGCTTCCAGCTCGGCGACCGCTACCACCTCGTCGAGCAGTACATGGACCCGATCAGCAAGGTCGTCTACGTCCTCATCGTCCTCGCCGCCCTCGGGGTCGTCGCGTGGATGTGGCGGCGCTCGGTGCGCCGCAGCCACGACCCCGACGACCACATCGACGTCGAGACCCTGGAGTAGCCACCCCCGGTCCCTGAGGTGCGAGGCCGTCCGCGGCCGAGCCTCGAAGGGAAATCCGGTGCGCGTTGTCGGTGCCGCCCCCTAGCGTGGACCGACATGACCGCACCCGTGATCGAGGCCTCCGGCCTGGTGAAGACCTTCGGTGACTTCGTGGCCGTCGACGACGTGAGCTTCGAGGTCCCCCAGGGCACCGTCTTCGGCCTCCTGGGGCCCAACGGCGCCGGCAAGACGACGACCGTGCGCATGATGACCACGCTCGCCACCCCGACGCGGGGCACCGCGCGGGTCGCCGGGCACGACGTCGTCGCCGAGCCCGAGGCGGTGCGCGCGAGCATGGGCTTGACGGCGCAGTCCGCCACCGTCGACGACCTGCTGACGGGGAAAGAAAATCTGCGCCTCATCGGCGACCTCTACGGCCTGCCGCGTCGCGAGGTGCGGCGTCGGGCCGACGACCTGCTCGAGCGGTTCTCGCTCGCCGAGGCGGGCAACAAGGTGGTCAAGGACTACTCCGGCGGCATGCGCCGACGGATCGACCTGGCCGTGAGCCTCATCGCCCACCCCTCCGTGCTCTTCCTCGACGAACCGACGACCGGCCTCGACCCGCGCAGCCGCGTCGAGCTGTGGGAGGTGCTGCGTGACCTCGTGCGTGACGGCACCACGCTGCTGCTCACGACCCAGTACCTCGACGAGGCCGACCAGCTCGCTGACCGCATCTGCGTCATCGACCACGGGCGGATCATCGCCCAGGGCACCCCGCTCGAGCTCAAGGACCAGTCCGGTGCCACGAGCCTCGTCGTCACCGTCTCCCGCCACGACGAGGTGGCCCGCGCCGCCGAGCTCGTCCGTGAGGCCGTCGGCGAGGTCCACGTCGACGCCGACGCCCGTCGGCTGACCGCCCCCGGTGCCGGGGTCGCCGACCTCACCCGCATCGCCGGCGCCCTCGACGGCGCCGACATCGACGTCGACGACCTGGGCATGCAGCGCCCGAGCCTCGACGACGTCTTCCTCTCCCTCACCGGCCATGCCGCCGAGGAGTCCACCAACCAGGAGGCACTGGCATGACCGCCCAGGGCGACACCGGCTCCATCGCCGTCCCGCACGCGAGCCCGACACCGGTCGGCGCCGGTCGGGTCCGGCAGATCACCACCCTCGTGCGCCGCAACCTCACCCACATCAAGCGCCAGCCCGAGATGCTCACCGACGTGACGATCCAGCCGGTGATGTTCGTGCTGCTCTTCGCCTATGTCTTCGGTGGCTCGATCCAGATCCCCGGGGTCGACTACAAGCCGTGGCTGCTGCCCGGGATCATGGCGCAGACCATCGCCTTCAGCGCCTTCATCGTCGCCATCGGGCTCAACACCGACATCGGCAAGGGCATGGTCGACCGGCTGCGGTCGCTGCCCATCCGTCGTTCGTCGATCCTCATCTCGCGCAGCATCGCCGCGCTCATCCACTCGAGCATCGGCGTCGCCGTCATGTCGGTCACCGGGCTCTTCATCGGGTGGCGCCTGCACGACGGCGTGGTCAACGCCCTCGTCGGCTACGGGCTGCTGCTGCTCTTCGGCTTCGCGATGATCTGGATCGGGATCCTCGTCGGGTCGGCGATGCGCTCGGTCGAGGCGGTCAACGGCCTGATGTTCACGACGATCTTCCCGATCACCTTCCTGTCCAATGCCTTCGCGCGGACCGACGTCATGCCGAGCTGGCTGCGCACCGTCGCCGAGTGGAACCCCATCTCAGCCCTCAGTCAGGCGATGCGTGACAACTGGGGCGTCGCGGGACAGCCGCTGCGCGCCGACGCCCCGTGGCCGCTGCAGCATCCCGAGCTGGCGACAATCATCTGGTCGGTGGGCATCACGCTCGTCATCGCGCCACTGGCCCTGCGGGCCTTCAACGCCCGCACGACCGACTGAGGGAGCCGAGCGACCAGATAGACGGTCGCGGATACCTCGACCCGCTCGCCCGGACGTGTGGGGGGTCAGCGAGGGCCGTGGCCGAGGACGAGCGCGGCGAGCTGGGTGCGCGAGCGCAGGCCCGACTTGCGGTAGACCCGCGTCAGGGTGCCCTCGACCGTCTTGACGCTCAGGTGCAGCCGCTGGGCGATCTCGCGGTTGCTCGCGCCGTCGGCGACGAGCCCGGCCACCTGCTGCTCGGTGAGGGTGAGCGAGGCCAGGAGGGCCTGGGGGTCGCCGGCATCGGGCTCCTCGGGCTCGAGCGTGTGCAGCGCGGCTCCCTCGGGGAAGCGCGCCAGCACCCACGCGGTCCACGGCTCGGCGTGCAGCGGGCGCAGCACCTCGCGCGCCCGGCCGGCGGCCTCGCGGCTGCGCCCGCTCCGGCGGGCGCGGCGCTCGACGTGGGCGAGTGTCACCAGCGAGCGCGCCTGCTCGATCGGCAGCCGACGCTCCCCCGCGACCGTCGCCGAGCGGGTGACGAGCTCACGCGCTCGGTCGAGGTCACCCCGAGCGGCGGCAATCTCCGCCTCGGCCCGGTCGGCAGCGACGACGACTCCCGGCGCCCCGCGGCCGGCGGCGATCTCGGCGCGCACGCCGGCGAGCAGGTCCGCTGCCTCGTCGACCTCGCCGACGAGGGCCAGGGCGGTGACGGCATCGGTGTGCCAGCGCAGGGAGGTCACGTCCCTGATCCCGCTCGCCGCGTCGATGGCCCGCAGCTCGCGGAAGGCCTCGACCGCCTCGTCGAGCTCGTCGAGGTGCAGTCGGGCCAGACCGAGATGGGCCAGGTGCCGACGCAGGTAGCGCTCGTCCTCCTGCTCGCGCGCGAGCGCCACCCCGCGGGAGCTGACGACGGCGGCCCGCTCGAAGGATCCCCCGGCGCACTCCGCGATCGCCTCGATGTACCAGGTCGTCGCGACGGGGGTGTCGAAGTGCGTGGCCGCCCGGGTAGCCCGCCCGGCGAGCTCGAGCGCCTCCCGCCCACGCCCCTGCCTGGAGACGATCTCGACGAGGCTGCGCAGGACGTGGACGGTGTCATAGCCGGCGTCCTGCCCGACGGAGGCGAGCATGTCGACGAACTCCGCCCGAGCCCGACGCAGGTCGTCGTCGTGCAGCGCGAAGCGCCCGGCGATGTAGCGGGCGGACGTGTGGACGTGACCCGGTCGCGGCGTCCCGGCCAGCGCGGCGGCCGAGTCGATGAGCTCACGCGACCCGCCCTCGCCGAGGGTGCGAGTCACCGACGCGGCGACGGTGAGGGCGTCGACCTCGATGTCGGGCCGCCCGGCCCGCTCGGCGAGCTCGACGGACCGGCGGGCCAGCTCGAGCGCCGTGCGCAGCTCGTGCGTCCCCAGGAGCAGGCGGGCGCGCTGCAGCAGGACCCGCGCCTGGAGGTCGGGGTGCTCCCGGGCCGCCTGCAGCGCGGTGACGAGCACCTCGTCGGGCGAGACGTCGCCGAGCTCGACGAGCGCGAGATCGGCCCGGACCCGGTGCCCCGGGTCGGTGAGCCGCGCCGCGCCCTGGACGGCTCGGTGCAGCACCCGGCTCTCCTTGCCGATGACGGCATTCTCGAGGCAGCAGGTGATCCACTCGGCCCATTCGTCGGTGCGCGCGTCGGCCGCGAGGAGGTAGAGCTGGGCAGCGAGGTCGTGCTCGCCCCGTGCCGCGGTCTCCGCGGCCGAGGCGGCCAGGTCGGCCGGCGTGGTCGACGGGTCTCCGGCGAGGGCGCGGTGGTAGCGGGCCAGGGCCTCGGTGTCGGCTGCGGCAGCGAGCTCGGTGTGCAGCTGCACGAGCTCGTCGCTGTCGATCGACTCGAGCAGCACGTCGCCGAGCGCTGTCGGGGTGAGCCGGACGTAGTCGTCCTCGCTCACCAGGAGCGCGAGGGCCCGTGCCGTGCGGATGCTGTCGACGGCGTCGGCGCCGCCGAGACGGGTGAGGACCGCGGTCGTCGGCTGGTGCATCGCCGCGACCCGGCGCAGCGTGGCGCGCACGGGCGGCGAGAGCGCCAGGGCGCGTTGCCGCACGAGCGAGCGGACCGCCCGGGTCGCGTCGGCGGGCGACATGGCATCGACGGCCGCGGCGACGTCATGGGCCAGGCCGGGGTTGCCGCCGGACTCGCGGTGCGCCCACAGCGCGGTGTCGGTCGGCACGCCAGCCGTGGTGAGCATCTCGACGGTGTCGGCCCCCGCCAGCGGCTGGAGGTCGAGGTGGAGCAGCTGCAGCTCGCGCGCGGCGACCAGCCCCGGGACGAAGCCGGTCTCCGAGGAGACCTCCGGCGGCCCGACCCCCAAGAGGATGCCCAGCGCGCCGGGGCCGAGCGAGCGCGACGCCGCAGTGCGCAGGGCGGCGAGCGTCAGCGGGTCGAGGTGCTGGGCGTCATCGACCACAAGGACGAAGGGGGCCCGCCCCGCCTCGGTCGTCAGCAGCTCCGTCAGGGCGTCCCCGAGGAAGACCGCCGGGTCACCGACGGTCACGGACTGCGGGTCGAGCAGTCCGGCGCGCATCCGCTCGGGCAGCTCGTCGAGCGTCTCGGCCGGGAAGGCGGACGCGATGAGCGCGGCCCCGTGCCCGGGGGTGCCCAGACGCTGCACCCGGACGCTGATCGCGTGCGGGAGCCCTGCGGCGACGAGGTCGAGGACGGTGGTGCGGCCCATGCCGCGCGGGCCGTGGAGCGCGACAGCCTGACCGTCGAGCACCCGGGCGGTGATCGACGCGGCGAGCCGGGCGCGGCCCACCGGGGCCGCAGCGCCCGCGGCCTCGTGCCGAGCAGGCTGGATCACTCGTGCTCCTCCGTCGTCGGGGGGACGAGTCCAACGTAGCCCGCCGACCTGAACGCCGTGGGTCGGGCCCCCTTCGTCGGGGAGAACGCGGTGGTCACGGTCAGCGCGGTCGGATGACCTCTACACCGAGGAAGGGCTGCAGCGCCGCGGGGACGCGGACCGAGCCGTCGGCCTGCTGGTGGTTCTCGAGGATGGCCACGATGGGGCGGGTGCTCGTGATGGCGGTGCCGTTGAGCGTGGCGACCGTGCGGGTGCCGCCGCCCTCGGCGTTGCGCTCACGGATGTTCAGGCGCCGCGCCTGGAAGGTCGTGCAGTTGCTCGTCGACGTCAGCTCGCGGTACTTGCCCTGCGTGGGCACCCACGCCTCGCAGTCGTACTTGCGGCTCGCCGGCCCGCCGAGGTCACCGGCGGCGACGTCGATGACCCGGTAGGGCAGCTCGAGGGCCTCGAGGATCCGCCGCTCGATCCGCAGCAGCTCCTCGTGCTGGGCCTGGGCGTCCTCGGGGCGGCAGAAGACGAACATCTCGGTCTTCTGGAACTGGTGGACGCGGAAGATGCCTCGGGTGTCCTTGCCGTAGCTGCCCGCCTCGCGCCGGTAGCAGGTCGACGTCGACACGTAGCGGATCGGACCCTGCGAGAGGTCGAGGATCTCGTCGGCGTGGTAGCCGGCGAGCGCGACCTCGGACGTGCCCGTGAGGTACAGCTCGTCGGCGGGCAGGTGGTAGACGTCGTCGTGGGCGTCGAGGTAGCCGGTGCCGGCCATCGTCTCAGGGCGCACGAGCGTCGGGACGACGAGCGGGGTGAAGCCCTCCTCGGCGGCGACCTGCTGGGCGAGGGCCATGAGGGCGATCTCGAGCCGGGCGCCGGCGCCGCGCAGGTAGTAGAAGCGGCTGCCGCTCACCTTGGCCCCGCGCTCCATGTCGATGGCGCCGAGCAGCTCGCCGAGCTCGAGGTGGTCCTTGGGCTCGAAGCCCTCGGCGGCGAAGTCGCGCGGGGTCCCGACCTCCTCGATCAGGTCGAAGTCGTCCTCGCCGCCGGCCGGGACACCCTCCTGGATGACATTGCCGATCCGACGGATCGAGGCGTCGAGCTCTCCCTTCGCCTCGTCGGCGGCGGCCTCGAGCTCCTTGACGCGGGCCGACATCGCGGCACCCTTGTCGCGCAGCGCGGCGGCCTCGACCTCGAGCTCGGCCACGAGCGCGGCGTCCTCACCTTGCTTCTTCGCCTTGTTGAGCCGACCCATGACCGGACCGAGCTCCTTGCTCGCCGCCTTCTGCTCGGCCCGGGCGGACTCGAAGGCGCCGATGGTCTCGCGACGGCGCGCGTCGGCCGCGAGGACCGCGTCGACGAGGGACTCGTCCTCACCCCGGGCACGCTGGCTGGCTCGGACGGCTTCGGGCTGGTCGCGCAGGAACTTGAGGTCGATCACGACACGCAGGATATCCGCGATGACCGGTCACCCCTGCCGCCCGGGCCCGGGGAAGGGGGCCGGCGGGCCACCGCTGGGGTAGCGTCACGGCCGTGCCTGACTGGACCATGCTGGCGATCGCGATCGCCCTCTGCCTCGTGCTCGTCGCCGTCGTCGTCGCCCTCGTCCTGCGTGGACCGGCTGCCGCGGGGGCTCGGCACGCCGCGTCCCGGCCGGAGCGTCACCGCTTCCGCAAGGACGAAGGGAGCAAGCCCGCACCTCGTCGTGCGGCCATCATCATCAACCCGACGAAGTTCGACAGCGTCCCGGCGACCCGCGCCGAGCTGACCGCGGCCAGCCGCGAGCTGGGCTGGGACGAGCCGCTCTTCATCGAGACGACGATCGACGACCCCGGCACCGGTCAGGCCCGTGAGGCGGTCGAGGCGGGCGTCGACGTCGTCTGCCCGCTCGGCGGCGACGGCACCATCCGCGCGGTCGCGGTCGCCCTCGCCGGCACCCGCACGCCGATGGGCCTGCTCCCCCGCGGCACCGGCAACCTGCTCGCGCGCAACCTGGACATCCCCTTCGGCGCCGACCTCACCGAGGCGCTGCGAGTGGCCTACAGCGGCCGCAACAAGGCGATCGACGTCGCCTGGCTCGAGCTCGACCCGGCCGAGGAGGTCGCGACCGACGACTCCGGCCAGGCCGAGGACCCCGTCGAGGGCCCGCCCGTCGAGCGCCACCCCTTCCTCGTCATGGCGGGCATGGGCTTCGACGCGGCGATCATGGGCAACACGAGCGAGGAGCTCAAGGCACGCGTCGGCTGGACGGCCTACTTCGTCACCGGCTTCCGCAGCATCTTCATCAAGCGCTTCCGCGTGCGGTGGACCATCGACGGGCAGGCGCAGGAGCCGGTCCGGGCGCGCACGATCCTCTTCGGCAACTGCGGCACCCTCACCGGCGGGATCCTGCTGATCCCGAGCGCCCGCATCGACGACGGGCGACTCGACGGCGTCGTCGTCGCCCCCAAGACGATCATCGGCTGGGGCTCGGTCGCCGTGCGCGTGCTCGGCCGCTCCGAGAAGGACGGCACCGAGCTGATCCGCACCTCCGGCTCGACCTACACCGCCAGCGTCGACGAGCCGCACCCCGTGCAGGTCGACGGTGACGTCATCGGCGAGGCCTCCCGCCTGCGGGTGACCGTCGACCAGCAGGCGCTCATCGTGCGGGTCGCGAGCACCTGAGCGGGGACTCGACCGGGGCCCGCCCCACCCGTACCTCGATTTCCGGGTGACCCGAGAAACACCCCCTTCGCAAGGGTTTGAAACCCTTGCGAAGGGGGTGTTTCTCTTGTCGAGCGGCGACGAAGGGGGGTCAGCGCCCCGGCGCCACGCTCGCCATGACCTGGTCGACGAGCACCTCGGGTGCTGCGGTGAGGTCGAGCACGACCCCGTCCTCGTCGGGCTCGAGGTCCTCGAGGGTGTCGATCTGGGACTGCAGGAGCGAGGCGGGCATGAAGTGGCCCTGCCGCCCTTCGAGCCGCTCAGCGATGACCTCGGCCGACCCGTCGAGATGGGCGAAGACCACCCGGTGCCCCGCCCCGAGGGCAGCGACGTCGGCGCGCAGCACGTCGCGGTAGGTCCGCTTGAGCGCCGAGCAGGTGATGACCGTGTCCTCGCCGCGTGCGGCGTGCTCGGCCATCCACGCCGCGAGGTCGTGCAGCCAGGGCCACCGGTCCTCGTCGGTCAGCGGGATGCCCTGCGACATCTTGTCGATGTTGGCCTGCGGGTGGAAGGCGTCGGCCTCGGCGAAGACCCATCCGGTGCGATCGACGACGCCCTCCGCGACGGTGCTCTTGCCGCTGCCGGAGACGCCCATCGCGACGACGTGGACACTCATGTCACAGCACCAGGCTCAGCGCGAAGGCGAAGAGGAAGCCGATGCCTCCGATGAGCGTCTCCATGACCGTCCACGTCTTGAGCGTGGTCTTCTCGTCCATGCCGAGGAAGCGCCCGACGAGCCAGAAGCCGGAGTCGTTGACGTGCGACAGGACGGTGGCGCCACCGGCGATGGCGATGACGACGAGCACGAGGTCGATCGAGCTCAGGCCCGACGACGCCTCGATCGTCGGCGCCATGAGGCCGGCGGCCGTGGTCAGGGCGACGGTGGCGCTGCCCTGGGCGACGCGCAGCGCCGCAGAGACGACGAAGGCGGCCACGATGACCGGCAGCCCGGTCGACTCGAGGGTGTTGGCGAGCGCCTGACCGATGCCGCTGGCGCGCAGCACCCCACCGAACATGCCACCGGCACCGGTGATGAGGATGATCGCGCAGACCGGGGCGAGCGCGTCGTTCATGAGCGTCTCGACGTCGGCCTTGGTCCGGCGGCGCCAGCCGAGCGCGACCATGGCGAAGAGCGTGGTGATGAGCAGCGCGATCGGGGTCTTGCCGATGATCCGCAGGGCGTTGACCCACACCGCGTCACCGTCGACGGTGCCCTGCGTGGCCAGCGTGTTGAGGCCGGTGTCGACGAAGATCAGCACCATCGGCAGGAGGAGCACCGCGAGGACCAGGCCGAAGGACGGCAGGCGATGCTCGTCCCCCTTCGTCTCCGGGACGGGGCCACCGGACAGCAGGTCGGGCACGTCGACCATGTAGCGGCTGCCGGCCCACAGGCCGTAGAGGTAGGACGCGAGGTACCAGGTCGGCAGCCCGATGAGCAGGCCGAAGATCAGCAGCAGGCCGATGTCGGCGCTCACGAGGTCGGCCGCGGCGACCGGGCCGGGGTGCGGCGGGACGAAGGCGTGCATGACGGCGAAGGCACCGGCCGCCGGGAAGGCGTAGCGCAGGACCGAGCCGCCGAAGCGGCGGGCGACGCTGAAGATGATCGGCAGCATGACGACCAGGCCGGCGTCGAAGAAGATCGGGAAGCCGAAGAGCAACGAGGCGATGCCGAGGGCGAAGGGAGCCCGGTCCTCGCCGAAGCGCGCGATGAGGGTGTCCGCGAGGACCTGGGCGCCACCGGTCACCTCGAGCAGACGGCCGATCATGGCTCCGAGACCGACGAGCAGCGCCACCGAGGCGAGCGTCGCGCCGAAGCCGTCGGTCATGACCGTGACGACGTCGGCGGGGGCGATCTTCGTCGCGAGGGCGGTGAGGAAGCTGACGAGCACGAGGGCCACGAAGGCGTGGACCTTGAAGCGGATGATCAGCAGGAGCAGCAGCGCGACGGCGGCCGCGGCGATGGCGAGCAGGGGCCCGGAGCCGAAGGCGGGCTCGGGCACGGCGTCCTCGACGAGAAACATCATTGTCCTCCGGTGGGTGGTGTCGGGCGGTTGCCCGCCGGATACGGTCCCAAAAGTATGCTTATTGTGCAAGCAATCGTCATCCTTTTCTTTGGAGGTGCGCCATGGGGTCTGAGACAATCCGGCGCATGACGAGTGCGCAGGGCGGGGGCCTGCACCACAGCGTCCTCACGCGCATCGGGGCCGACCTGACGACCGGGCGCCTGGCCGCGGGTGACGTGTTCTCCATGGAGCAGATCGAGGCGCGATACGGCGTCTCGCGGACCGTGGTCCGCGAAGTGGTCAAGGTCCTCGAGTCGATCGGCGTCGCCAGCTCACGCCGCCGCGTGGGCGTGACGATCCAGCCGGAGTCCTCGTGGGAGGCGCTCAGCCCGGTGATCATCCACTGGCGCCTCGAGGGCCCCCAGCGCCTGGCCCAGCTGCGCGAGGTGAGCGAGCTGCGCCGCGGCGTCGAGCCGCAGGCCGCACGGCTCGCGGCCGAGCGCGCCACGCCCGAGCAGTCGCGTCGGCTCCAGGAGGCGGCGGTCGGCATGGCCGAGTCCGGGCCGAAGGGCGCCCTGCTCACCTACCTGCAGCACGACATCGACTTCCACCGCGCTCTCCTCGAGGCCTCGGGCAATGCGCTGCTGGCGGGCTTCGCCCCCTTCGTCGCCGAGGCCCTCACCGGCCGCACCGAGCACGACCTCATGCCGGAGATCCCCGAGCAGGGGGCCATCGACTGGCACGTCGAGGTGGCCGCCGCCATCGCCGAGGGCTACCCCGACCGCGCCGAGGAGGCGATGCGCCGCATCGTCACCGAGGCGCAGGCGGCGATGGACGAGATCGGGGCGGCCGGCGGCTGAGCCGGCGTCAGACCTGCTCGTCCCCGTCGACCGCGAACCAGCGGTCCTCCGCCGGCACGACGCCGTCGGGATAGGTCAGGGCCAGCTCGGCGAGGGTCGGCCGGGCCGGCTCACGGACCTCGTCGGGCAGCATCTCGGTGATCGCGTCGAAGATCCGCTCCATGTCGCGCGGCACCGACCGGTACTTCAGGTCCACCGGCTCGCCGAAGGTCACCGTGACCTCGGGCCGGCCCAGGAGGTTGGTCACCCGCGGGATCTTCGCGCTGCGGGGCCAGACCTTCTCCGTCCCGGTGATGGCGAAGGGGATGACCGGCACCTTGGTGAGGTGGGCCAGGCGGGCGGCCCCCGGGAAGCCGCGCATGCCCGGCTCGAAGAAGTGGATGCCGCGCGGGATCGTGCCCTCCGGCATCATCGCGACGAGCTCGCCGCCGTGGATGGCCCGCACCGCCGCCGCGAAGGCGTCCGGGCTGTCGGGGTCCTCGGCCCGACGGTCGACGCTGATGCCGCCACCGGCGCGGAAGATCGACCCCAGGCCCGGCACGTCGAAGAGCTCCTTCTTGCCGAGGAAACGCGCCGAGCGCGGGGTGCGGCGGAAGGCGACGGCCATGGCGACGAGGTCGAAGTAGGACCGGTGGTTGCCGACGAGGATCGCCGGCCCGTCGGTCGGGATGTTGTCGACGCCCCCCACGGTGAACTTCGCGTAGGGGAAGACCTCGGGCCGGGCGAGCAGGGCGATCGCCCGCTGCAGCTCCATGCCGATGACCGGCAGCTTCAGCACACCGGGCGAGGTGTCGAAGTGGAGCACCGGCCAGCGGGCCGCGACGGCGAGCGCCTGCAGCCGCGGGTCGGGGTTGACCGCACCGGGGTTGCCGACGGCCCGCAGGAGCGGGGCGTCGTAGATCGAGTCCGAGTAGGCGAAGGACGCGTCGAGGTCGACGCCCTCGGCCTCGGCCCACTCGCGCACGGCCGCGACCTTGCCCATCGACCACACGAAGTGCCCGTCGTTGCGCCCGGTGAAGCACCCGTCGTCGCCGACCTCGTAGCGGGTGGCGATGACGTGGTCGATGCCCAGCCGCGCGGCGAGGGGCCGCACGAGGTGCTCGGGCGTCGTCGTCGCGAGCACGACCGGGCGGCCGGCGGCGTGGTGCTCGTCGATGAGCATCCGGGCGAAGGGGCCGACCATCGGCTCGAGGACGTCGGCGGCGAGCTCGGCGGCCGCGTCGAAGGCGTCGCGGGTCTTGCCCCGCGCCACGAGCACCGCCTGGCGGGCCAGCGCGATCGAGCCGAGCGACTCGCCGAGGAGGTTGAAGTAGCCGAAGAGCAGGGCCTCCCCCGGCACGCGCGCCGAGACCACCCCCGTCTCGCGCATGGCAGCGGACAGCGCCGGACCCGAGGCCTTGGGCAGCAGGGTGCGGTCGAGATCGAAGAAGGCGGCGCCGGTCATGCTCGCGAGGCTATCGACGCGCGGGCCCGCGGTGAACACCTCGAAGGCCTAACGTGGGTCACATGAGCGACGACGCCCAGCAGACCCTGACCAGCGAGCAGGTCGCCGACCAGATCCCCCAGGGGTGGCGAGAGGTCGACGGCATGCTGCGCACCCGCCTGCGCACGCAGGGCTTCGAGGAGTCGCTCGCGCTGGTCAATGCGATCGCCAAGGCGGCCGAGGAGGCCGACCACCACCCCGACATCGACCTGCGGTGGGGCTGGGTCGGGCTGCGTCTGGTCAGCCATGACGTGGGCGGCCTCTCGCCCCGTGACATCGCGCTGGCCGGCGAGATCAGCCGGATCGCCGACGACCTGGGCGCGAGCGCCCAGCCCGAGGTGGGCGCCTCGATGACCATCGGGATCGACACCGCCGACGCCGACCGGATCCGCCCCTTCTGGATGGCCCTCACCGGTCACGAGCCGGCGAAGGGGGACCCCGACAGCCTCCCTTCGCCCGACGGTCAGCTGCCCGAGATCTGGTTCCAGGACAGCGAGGAGCGGTCGGGCCGCGGCCGGGTGCACCTCGACGTCTACGTCCCGCACGACGAAGCGCAGGCGCGGGTCGACGCCTGCGTCGCCGCCGGCGGCGAGCTGGTCACCGACGAGTTCGCCCCCGCGTGGTGGGTGCTGTCGGACGCCGACGGCAACCTCGCCTGCGTGTGCACCTGGCAGGCGCGCGCCTGACCCTCGGGGTCAGTGCTTGCCCTTGCCCTCGTAGGCCTTCGCGGCGGTCAGCGCACCCTTGACCCGGGCGGACTGGATGCCCGGGCCCAGCTTCTTCAGCTGGGCCGCGGTCAGCTGGGTGCCGGCGCGCATGGCGGCATCGGCCGCCGCCTTGGCCGAGCCGGTGTAGCTGCCCTCGGCCTTGCTGCCCCACATGACGAGCTGCTCGCCGCAGGCCTGCTGCGACTTGGGGTAGAAGGGCAGGGCGTCGAAGTTGCTCACCGACGGGGCCAGGCCCTGCCAGGTCTTGCCGTCCCAGCCGAGGACGAACCCGATCCGGGCGGTGTCCGGCAGCGCCGTGTCGAGCGCCCCCCACCACTTCGGGGCACCGGCGACGAGGGCCTTGCGGATCTTCTTCTCCTGGGTGAGGTCGCGCACGATGTCGGCATTGGCCTGACCGGCGAGCAGCGCCTTGCCGTCCTTGAAGCGCACGAGCATCGCCCAGGGGCCGAGCTCGTGCTGGAAGATCCAGTCGCCGTCCTCGGCGCGGGAGGACTCGGAGTTGTCGCTCGCCGCGAGCACCACGGCCGTGTAGGCCGCCCAGCGGCCGCGCATCGCGTCGGGAGAGTCGAGCTGCACCTGCCGCATGCCACCCTCCGACGACGCATCGCCCGAGCCCTCGGAGCCTGTGGACGACGAACCGCTCGCGGACGAGCCGGACCCGCCGTCGCCCTCGACGACGTGCGTCGACGACGGGTCGAGCTGGCTGGGCTCGTCGTCGGCGCAGCCGGCGACGGTCATGGTGCCGAGCGCGCCCATCGCGGTGAGCACGGTGCGTCGGGAGATCTGCTTCACTGGTTCCCCTCCTGAGGTCTCGCCACGACGATACGGGCCCGGGTCGCCGCCGGGCACGTTTGGCGGCGGCCGTGGGATGCTTGGCGACGATGGATGCGACGACCCGCCGATGCCTGGCCGCCCTCAGTCTGACGACCCTGCTCGCGGTCTCCGCCTGCGGCGACCAGGGCTCGACCCCTCCCGACGAGGCGAGCGACCCGGGCACCATCACCGTCACCAAGGACGCCGAGGCCGAGGCCCTTGACCGGCCCGAGCAGCAGCAGATCGACAAGGCCACCGCCCGCAAGGCGCTGCCGACCCGGGCCGACATGCCCAGCAAGGACTGGCTCGTCGACATCTCGCCGGCCAGCACCTACGAGCCGACCTACGACCCGGCGGAGTGCGCCGACGTCGAGCTCGCCGGGTCGGATGCGGAGAAGTTTCGCGACGAGCACCGCAAGGTCAACGAGAAGGCGCGCTTCAGCCGCGAGAAGGTCAACGGTGGCGGCATCATCGCGACCTACGTCGAGTCCTACGACGAGCCCTACCCCCACAGCATCTTCGACGACGCCGGCGCGGCGATCGCCTCGTGCGACGACTACACCGAGAGCAACAACGCCGGCCCCGACAACAGCTACTCGGCCAAGGCGATCTCCACGCCCCAGATCGGGGACCAGACCCTCGCCGTGCGCATCACCAGCCGCGACCACGACTTCTACGTCGACCGCATGTACGTGCGCAGCGGCCACAACCTCATCACCGTGATGACCCTGGGCTACGACAAGGACTACGACGGCAAGCTCATGCAGGACTACGCCCAGGGCATCCTCGACGACCTCGAGAAGGCCACGTCGTGATCACCCGGGCGGCCCCCTTCGGCATGCTCGCCGTGGCGGCCGCCGTGGCACTGGGCGCCTGCGGGGGGCCGGACCCCGCGCCCACCGACAGCTCCACCTCGTCCTCGCCGACCAGCGAGTCCTCCCCGACGTCGACCGTGACGGTGACGAGCACGCCCGAGCCCGAGACCCTCGACGCCCCTGAGCAGCAGGAGCTGACCCGCGCGCAGATCATCGCGGCCCTGCCCGCCGACGGCGAGGGCCCCGAGGGCTTCGAGCTGACCCGCAAGGACGTGGACGTCGCGGCCGACGGCACGAGCGACACGGATCCGCCGGCCTGCCTCGCGGCCATCTTCGGCACCCCGGAGGTCCGCTCCTGGACCACCAAGCACCGCACCGAGGGCTCGGGGGTGCGGCACGAGCACGGCGGCGGTGGCAACCCGACACCGAGCCTCGTCGTGTCGGTGTGGACGCACGACCGGCCCTACCCGACCCGCTTCCTCGACGACGCCGGCGCCGCGATGGCCCGGTGCGCCAGCTACGAGGACAACGGCACCGAGTGGCGCACCCACCACATCGCCAACCCCGTGATCGGCGACCGCTCCTTCGCCGTGCGACGCAGCAGCACCGCCATCAACCTGACCATCGACGACCTGTGGGTCCGCAGCGGTCACAACCTGATCAACGTACGACTGGTGTCCGGCCCCGGGCCGGACAGCTCCGACACCCTCGAGGAGCACGCGCAGGGCGTGCTCGACGACCTCACGAAGGCCACTTCATGACCCGACGCCTCGCCCCCTTCGCCACGCTGGCCGTCACGGCTGCCCTCGCCCTCTCCGCCTGCGGTGACGACGCACCGGTGGAGCCGACCGAGCCCACGACCGTGACCGTGACCAACACGCCGGAGGCCGAGGTCGCCGACGCCCCCGAGCAGCAGGAGCTCACCGCCAAGAAGCTCAAGGCGGCGCTGCCGACCCTCGAGGAGGCGCCCGCAGGCTTCGTCAAGCACCCCGACGGCTTCGACGCGGCGCTCAAGAGCAAGCGCACCACCGACCCCGAGACCTGCCTCGCCGCCTACTTCGACACCCCGGAGATCCGCGAGTGGCGCGACAAGCACGTCAGCGAGGGCGAGGGCGTGCGCTACGCGCAGAAGAACGGCGGCACGCCCACGCCGCAGCTGTCGGTGGCCATCTGGACCTTCGACGAGCCCTACCCCCAGCGCTTCTTCGACGAGGCCGGGGCATCGCTGGCCGAGTGCACGAAGTTCACCTCCCGCACCGCCCCCGACGCCAACGACATCGAGCAGACCGCGCAGCACATCGGCAGCCCGGTCATCGGTGACCAGACCTTCGCCGTGCGGATCGGCAACGAGGAGACCGACATCGCCGTCGACTACATCTGGGTGCGCAGCGGCCACAACCTCATCAGCGCCCGGATGATCACCGGCTTCCGCGCCAACAACGAGGAGCGCCTGGGCAAGTTCGTCACCGAGGCGCTCGAGGACCTGAAGTGAGGCCGTGGGCGGTGGCCCGGACGACCGCACGCGCGGCCGTCGGCACCGCCGCGCTGGCCCTCGTCGCCGGGTGCATCCCCTCGATCGGCGGCTCCGACGACCCGTCGACGAGCCAGCAGGTCGGGCGGACCCAGCTGGGCGAGGAGCAGCTGCGCTCGGCGCTGCCGACCGACGAGCAGACCCCCGAGGGGTTCACCGTCGACACCGCCACCGAGTCCGAGCCGCCGGACCCGGAGTCGACGACCTACCCGGCCGTGTGCGAGGACGTGCGGCTGAGCGGCAAGGTCGCCGACGAGCTCAAGGAGCACTCCACCGGCTCCGCCAAGAAGGACTACGTGGGCCCCGGCGGCCTCGGGGTGCTCAGCGTCGAGATCACCACCTACGACGAGGAGGTGCCCTCGACGCTCTTCGACAAGGCGGGCGAGGCGCTGGGTCAGTGCGACACCTTCCAGATCATCGACAAGTACGGCCCGAGCGACTGGAAGCTCAGCCCCGTCTCGCTCCAGCCGGTCGGTGACCGCACCTACGGCGTGCGGGTGGAGAACACCACCGAGGGCGACACCTTCCAGGGCGGCGTCGTGCAGGTCGCGACCGCGTCGTTGGGTCACAACCGCGTCCACGTCGTGCACAGCGCCGGTCCGGCGTCGAAGTACCACTCGGCTGCGGTCGAGACCCTGCTGAAGACGACGGTCGACAACCTCGAGTCGCTGTGAGGTCGCTGCGGGCGGCCGTGGTCGGCGGCGGGTGCGCCGTCGCCCTCGCCGCCTGCTCCCTGATCCCGGGCTCCGGGGGTGACGACACCGGATCGCCGACGGGCAGCGGCACGACGGCGACGTCCTCCGCCGACCCCTCGAGCGGGTCCGGCGACGACGTCGGCACGGTCACCGGCCCCGGCCGACCCATGGACGAAGGGGGTCTGCGCGCCGCCCTCCCTTCGGCCGGTGACGTCGGTGCGGGGTGGGTCGACGACGAGCGGCCGACCGTCAGCGAGGCCCAGGCGGGCGACGTCACCCCGAGCTCTTGCGCGCCGCTGCTGCAGAAGGGCCCCGGGTGGGACAAGGTGCAGCGCACCGAGCGCGCCCGCGTGCAGGCCAACTTCGCCCGCGCCGACAACCCGCCGCCTCCGGGCAGCGAGCGCCATCACCTCGGCATGTGGGTCTACTCCTTCGACGACCCCTACCCCTCGCGGCTCTTCGACGAGGCGGGCGAGCTCGTCGCCGAATGCCCGAGCTTCGACTTCCGGCAGGCCGACACCGGCAACACGAGCAGCTACGAGGTGGAGCCGCTCACCTTCCCGGCGCTCGGCGACCGCACCGTCGCCTTCCGGCTGAAGATCCAGCAGACCCTCGAGACGATGACGATGGACTTCGTCGTCGTCAAGGTCGGACACAACACCGTGAGCGTCGCCAACGGCGCCTACAACGGCACCCCCGACACCGGGGTGACCGAGCGGGCCGCGCGGTCGGTGCTGTCGGGCCTGGAGGAGTAGCCAGCCGGTCCGGGGCGAGCTGGCCCGGTCATCCCCGGGTCACGGCAGGCGCTGGGTGCCTAGAGTGGTCGCGTGACCATCCGAGTGGCCCTCGAGCACCGCACGTCCTACGAGTTCGCCGAACCCGTGCACGTCTACCCGCACACGATCCGCCTGCGGCCGGCGCCTCACTCCCGCACGCCGATCCCGAGCTACGCGCTGCGCATCGATCCGCCCGAGCACTTCCTCAACTGGCAGCAGGACCCCTTCGGCAACTGGCTGGCGCGGGTGGTCTTCCCCGACAAGGTCTCCCGGCTCGAGATCACCGTCGACCTGACGGCGGACATGACGGTCATCAACCCCTTCGACTTCTTCGTCGAGGACTGGGCGGCGACCTTCCCCTTCGCCTACCCGGAGCAGCTGCGCGAGGATCTCGCGCCCTATCTGCGGCCCGTCGACGACGGTGCGGAGGGCAGCGGCCCGGCCCCCGAGGTCAGCGCCTGGCTCGAGCAGGTGCTGCCCGGCCTGCTCACCGGGCCACGTGACGCGGAGGTCGGCGCCGGCACGCGGATCGTCGACTTCATCGTCGGGCTCAACCGCGCCGTGCGCGAGAGCGTCGACTACACGGTGCGTCTCGAGGCAGGCGTGCAGACCCCGCAGCACACCCTCGAGCGGGGCATCGGCTCCTGCCGCGACTCCGCCTGGCTGCTCGTCTCGGCGCTGCGGCAGCTCGGGCTGGCCGCGCGCTTCGTCTCCGGCTACCTCGTGCAGCTGACCTCCGACCTGAGCGCCGTCGGCGACGACAGCCTCAACGGACCGGCCGAGGACTTCACCGACCTGCACGCCTGGGCCGAGGTCTACGTCCCCGGCGCCGGGTGGATCGGGCTCGACGCCACCTCCGGCCTGCTCTGCGGCGAGGGGCACATCCCCCTGTCGTGCACCCCGCACCCCGCGTCGGCCGCGCCGATCAGCGGCGCGACCGCCCCGACGCAGGTGACCTTCGACTTCAGCAACACGGTGACCCGGTTTGCCGAGGACCCGCGCGTCACCCGCCCGGTCACCGACGAGCAGTGGGCGCGGATCACCGAGCTCGGCACTGCCGTCGACGACCTGCTGACCCGGGGCGACGTTCGCCTGACGATGGGTGGCGAGCCGACCTTCGTCGCGGCCGGCGGCACGAAGGACCCCCAGTGGCACACCGCGGCCGACGGGGAGGAGAAGCGCGAGCTCGCCATGTCGCTCGCCCGGCGCCTCTCGGGCCCCGGTACCCTGCGCCACCACGGCCAAGGCAAGTGGTACCCGGGCGAGCCGCTCCCCCGCTGGCAGATCGGCTTGAGCGAGCGCACCGACGGCGAACCGCTGTGGCGCGCCCAGGAGCTGCTCGACGACCCCTGGGGAGAGCCATGCGCGGACTCCGGCTCGCCGGAGGCGGCGAGCGCGGCCCGCGACCTCGCGCTCGGCATCGCCCGACGCCTGGGCATCCCGCCCGAGCAGCTCGTCGCCGCCGTCGAGGACCCCTTGCAGCAGGTCGTCACCGAGGCCCGACTGCCCCACGGCGACGGCCCCTCCGCGGGCGACGTCGCCCCCGACAGCGAGGACGCCTCCGACGCCGAGCACCGAGCGGCCGTCGTCGCGCGGGTCGACGAGCAGGTCGACCTCGACACCCCGGCCGCCTGGGTGCTGCCGGTCTTCCCCGCCCCCGACGGCGAGGGCTGGGCGACGACGACGTGGCGCACCCGCCGCGGCTTCCTCGCCCTCGTGCCCGGCGACTCGCCCGCCGGTCTGCGGCTGCCGTTGTCCTCGATCGCCTGGACGGAAGGCCCCGACCAGCCCGAGCGATCCCCCTTCGACCCGCGTGGAGCGCTGCCCGCCCTCGACCCGGCGACGCTGCCGGCCGGCGATGTCGCACCCGCCCGGGTGCTGCCGATCGACGAGTCGCCGCGCACTGCCCTGGCTGTGCAGCACCGCGACGGGCACCTCTTCGTCTTCCTGCCGCCGATGTCGCACCTCGAGGACGCCCTCGAGCTCGTCGGCGCCGTCGAGGGCGCCGCCGCCGAGACCGGCCACGCGGTCGTCCTCGAGGGCTACCCCCTTCCCGGCGACGACCGGGTCCGCACGATGTCGGTGACGCCCGACCCCGGCGTCATCGAGGTCAACGTCGCGCCGACGGCCTCGTGGGGCGAGCTCGTCGAGCAGACGGAGTCGCTCCACGAGCACGCCCGACAGATCCACCTCGCGACGGAAAAGTTCGACCTCGACGGCTCGCACACCGGCACCGGCGGCGGCAACCACCTCACCCTCGGCGGGCCCACCGCCGCCGACAGCCCGATGCTGCGTCGCCCCGACCTGCTGCGCTCGCTCGTCACCTACTGGCAGCACCACCCGGCGCTGAGCTACCTCTTCTCCGGGCGCTTCATCGGTCCGACGTCGCAGGCGCCGCGCGTCGACGAAGGGCGCGCCGACACGCTCTACGAGCTCGAGATCGCCTTCGCCCAGCTCGAGCACGTGATCGCGATGGAACACGACGCCTCCGCGATCACCGACCCGCTCGACGACGACCACCGGCCCAAGCGGGACACCCGCCCGTGGCTCGCGGACCGGCTGCTGCGCCACCTGCTCACCGACATCACGGGCAACACGCACCGGTCGGAGTTCTGCATCGACAAGCTCTTCGCGCCCGGCTCCGAGCGCGGGCGGCTCGGACTGCTCGAGATGCGCGGCTTCGAGATGCCGCCGCACCCGCGCATGGCGCTGCTGCAGGCGCTGCTCGTCCGGGCCCTCGTCGCCCGCTTCTGGGACGAGCCCTACACCGGTCCGCTCGTGCAGTGGGGCACCCGGCTGCACGACCGCTACCTGCTGCCCGCCTTCGTCGCCACCGACCTGCGCGACGTCATCGACGACGTCAACCGCTACCTGCAGCGGGTCGGCGCCGGCCGCATCGACCCGGCGTGGTTCGACGCCTTCCTCGAGTTCCGCTTCCCGCGGCTCGGCGACACGACGATCGGCGGTGTCGAGGTCGAGCTGCGGACCGCCATCGAGCCGTGGAACGTCCTGGGCGAGGAGGTCAGCCAGTTCGGCACCGCCCGCTACGTCGACAGCTCGGTGGAAAAGGTCCAGGTCCGCGCCGTCGGCCTCGTCGAGGGACGGCACGTCGTCACGTGCAACGGCGTGCCCGTGCCCATGGTCCCCGTCGCCGAGCAGGGCTGGGGCGGTCCCGTCGGGGCGAAGGGGAGCTCCGGCGCCTTCGTCGGTGGCGTCCGCTACCGGGCGTGGGCTCCCCCGTCGGCCCTGCACCCGACGATCGGGGTCCACGGTCCGCTCGTCTTCGACCTCGTCGACCGGTGGACCGGCCGCTCCCTCGGCGGGTTCACCTACCACGTGACCCACCCGGGCGGCGTCGCCTACGACACCTTTCCGGTCAACGCCGCGTCCGCCGAGTCGCGGCGGGCCGCGCGCTTCGTCACCGACGGCCACACCCCCGGGCCGGTCGACCTGTCGGCCCTGCCCGACCCGATGTCGGGCTTCGGTCCGGCCGTCACCGACTTCCCGGTGACGCTCGACCTCCGCCGCTTCCCCGGCACGGACCGTCAGCCGGGCACCGAGGACGAGTTCGCCACCCCGCCGACCGAGGCGGTCGACCCGGGCATGCCACCGGTCGACGGCGAGCCGGTCGTCGAGATCACGGCGGAGGGCCCGGTGCAGGAGACCGTGGGCGCTCCCGACGACCAGGCCTGAGCCCCGGGGAGCCCGCCGGCAGCCGGCGCCGATCTCCCCTTCGAACTCTGCAAAACCCTAGGGTCCTGCGGAGTGGGCCGGGGGGAACTTCGCAAGACCCTAGGGTTTTGCGAAGTTCGGGGGCCGGACGGCGTGGGGAGCGCTCCCCCTGCCGTCAGCGCGACGGATTCCCTAGGCTCCGACCATGAGTCCGGTGACGGCGAGGTCGAGGCGATGACCCAGGAGGCCTACTACTACCAGGCGGCCGACGGCGAGAGCTCGTTGTCGACCGACGAGCAGCACATCACCAACTACCTCGTGGCCCACGACGAGGCCGTCGCCGCCGGCGCGACCCCCGAGGAGGCCGACGCCGCCGGGCGCGCCGCGATCCGCGAGCTCTTCGAGAGCGGCTACTACTCCCCGTCGACGGGCGACGGCGACGAGACCTACATGGACTACTACGGCGAGCAGTGGGACGAGGACAACTCATGACCGACATCGCGACCATCTCGACGACGACGGACGAGCCGATGCTGGCGTCGGTCGTCACCGACGCCAGGACCCGTCTGCGTCCCGTGCCCGTGGCGGCGCTGCGCGGGTGGCGCCTGCTCGACGTCGTCTGGCGCGGCGCATCGCACCCGGCCCGGTGGTTCGTCGCCGTCGCCGACGACGGCCGCGTCGTCGTGCTGAGCGGCCATCCCGAGCGCTGGGCGCAGATCGACGGCACCCGGGTGGGCTCCGCCGACGAGGCGCTCGAGCTGGCGACCGCGCGGGCCGATGCCACCCGTGACATGGCGAAGGGGTGGCGGCTCCTGACCTCTGCCGATGACCTGCGCCTCCGCCCCGCCACCGGGGCGGACGCCCGGCGGCGGGTCGACGAGGCGAAGGAGCAGGTGCGCGCGCTCGTCGAGCCGCCTCGGGTCAGTGGTGAGGGGCCGTGGCAGGTGCGGCTGTGGTCGGTCACCGACGGCGACCTCGTGCTCCACGAGGTGGCCGTGGCGCCGGACGGCGCGGTGACCGAGCGGACCGGCGTCGAGCTCGCCGGCCTGCCGGTGCCGATCGCGCGCTGAACACCTCGATCCGCACGAATAGATTGCGCACAAATCAATTGCGTGCGATGCTTCAGAGGTGCAGACGGACCACCAGCTCGACCAGCAGATCTGCTTCGCCCTCTACTCGGCGTCGCGCTCGGCGACCGCGGCCTACCGCGAAGGCCTCGCCGAGATCGGGCTGACGTACACCCAATACGTCACCCTCCTCGCCCTGTGGGAGCGCGACGGCCGCACCGTCACCGAGCTCGGCGAGGCGCTGCACCTCGACAGCGGGACGCTCTCCCCCCTTCTCAAGCGCATGTCGGCGAGCGGGCTCGTCGAGCGCCGCCGCGAAGGGGAGGACGCCCGCCGCGTGACGATCCACCTGACCGACGCCGGCCGGGAGCTCGAGTCGCAGGTCGCGGCGATCCAGCGCCGCCTGTACGACGCCGTCGACATGGAGCCCGAGGATCTGGCGACCCTGCGTCGCCTGGCCCAGAGGTTCTGCGCATCCGTCGGCACCCCCACCCCCACCCCCACCCAAGGAGCATGACGATGAAGACTCTCTACACCGCAGAGGCCCTCGCCACCGGCGCCGGCCGCGACGGGCACGGCCGGACCAGTGACGGCCGCCTCGACCTCGACCTCGCGATCCCCCAGGAGATGGGCGGGTCGGGTGAGGGGACCAACCCCGAGCAGCTCTTCGCCGTCGGCTACGCCGCGTGCTTCCACTCGGCGCTGCAGGCCGTGGCCCGCGCCGGCAAGGTCGACGTCGCCGACTCCGCCGTCGGCTCGCGCGTACACATCGGCCCCAAGGAGGGCGGCGGCTACCAGCTGGCCGTCGAGCTCGAGGTCACCCTGCCGCACCTCGACACCGAGGCCGCCCAGCAGCTCGCCGACCAGGCCCACGAGGTCTGCCCCTACTCCAACGCGACCCGCGGCAACATCGACGTGACCGTCACGGTCGTCCAGGACTGAGGCCCATGACCCAGCTGCCCGCCTCCACCCGTCAGATCGTCCTGGCCTCGCGCCCGCAGGGCGCGCCGAGCGCCGACAACTTCCGCCTCGAGAGCGCCGACCTGCCGCCGCTCGGCGACGGGGAGGTCCTCGTGCGCAATGTCGTCATGTCGGTCGACCCCTACATGCGCGGTCGGATGAACGACGTGAAGTCCTACGTCGCCCCCTTCGAGATCGACGCCCCGCTCGACGGCGGCGCGGTCGGCGAGGTCATCGCCTCCCGCTCCGACGACGTCGCCGTGGGCCAGCACGTGCTGCACGGCCTCGGCTGGCGCGAGCACGCTGTGCTCCCGGCGAAGGCGGTCCGGGTCGTCGACACCGATGCCGCGCCCGCCTCGACCTATCTCGGCGTCCTCGGCCTCACCGGCCTGACGGCCTACGTCGGGCTGACCGCCGTGGCCGGCATGCGCGACGGAGACACCGTCTTCGTCTCCGGCGCCGCAGGTGCCGTCGGCCAGGCCGCCGGTCAGATCGCCAAGGCGCTCGGCGCCGGCCGGGTCGTCGGCTCGGCGGGCTCCGCCGACAAGGTCGCCCGCGTGGTCGAGCTGGGTTACGACGCGGCCTTCAGCTACCGCGACGGTCCCGTCGCCGAGGGGCTGGCCTCGGTCGCGCCCGACGGCATCGACGTCTACTTCGACAACGTCGGCGGCGAGCACCTCGAGGCCGCGATCGGCGCGCTGTCGACCTTCGGTCGGGTCGCGATGTGCGGGGCGATCTCGCAGTACAACTCGACCGAGCCGCCCGCCGCACCCCGCAACCTGGCCCTCGCCATCGGCAAGGGGCTGACCCTGCGCGGCTTCATCGTCGGTCAGTACCCCGAGCTCGTCGCCGAGTACCACTCCCGGGCGCCCCAGTGGCTCGCCGAGGGTCGACTGGTCGCCGACGAGACCTTCCGCGACGGTCTCGACGCCGCGCCGCAGGCCTTCATGGACCTGCTCGATGGTGCCAACACGGGCAAGATGCTTCTCCGCCTGTGATGGGCACCGCGATCATGTGGTTTCGCCGGGACCTGCGTCTGCGCGACCACCCCGCCCTGCGGGAGTCCGCCTCGCGGGGAGCTGTGCTCCCACTCTTCGTCATCGACCCGACGATGTGGGGGCCGGCCGGTGCGGCGAAGACCGCGTGGCTGGCCGCCACCCTGCGAGCACTTGACGCCTCCCTCGACGGTCGCCTTGTGATCCGGCTCGGCGACCCCGCCGAGGTCGTGCCGCGCGTCGCCCGCGAGGTCGGGGCCACGTCGGTCCACGTCAGCCGGGAGAACGAGCCCGGGGGCGTCGAGCGCGATCGTCGTGTCGTCGCCGCGCTGCGCGAGATCGGCGTCGAGGGTGTGGCCACCGGCTCGCCCTTTGCCGTCGACCCCGGCACGGTGCGGACGAAGGGAGGCACCCCCTTCAAGGTCTTCACCCCCTTCGCCACCGCGTGGCGCGAGCACGGCTGGGACGAGCCGACGAGTGCGCCGCGTGGGGTCGAGTGGATCGAGGCCGACACCGACGGCCGGGTCGAGGCGATGCTCGACAAGGCGGCCCGCGAGTGCCCGATCGACCTGCCGACCGCGGGCGAGGACGCCGCCCGGCGGCGCTGGGTGCGCTTCCGCGACGAGGCGCTGGCCGACTACGACCACGATCGCGACCTCCCGGCGGTCGAGGGGACCTCGCGCATGTCCGCCGACCTGCACCTCGGGGTCGTCCACCCCCGCCAGCTGCTGCACGACCTGCGCGGGGAGCGCGGCGCGGGTGCCGAGAGCTACCGCACGGAGCTCGCGTGGCGGGAGTTCTACGCCGACGTGCTGTGGGCCAACCCGCACTCCGCGTGGCAGGACCTGCGGGCACTCGCTCTGCGCTACGACGAACCACAGGACGCCATCGACGCGTGGCGAAAGGGCCGCACCGGCTACCCGATCATCGATGCCGGGATGCGCCAGCTGCTGAGCGAGGGCTGGATGCACAACCGGGTGCGCATGGCGACCGCCAGCTTCATCACCAAGGACCTGCACGTGTGGTGGCCGGTCGGCGCACGCCACTTCCTGGACCACCTCATCGACGGGGATCTCGCGTCCAACAATCACGGCTGGCAGTGGGCCGCCGGCACCGGCACGGACGCGTCCCCGTACTTCCGTGTCTTCAACCCCGTCACGCAGGGCAAGCGCTTCGACCCCGACGGTGCGTACGTGCGCCGGTGGGTGCCGGAGCTGGCCCATCTCGAGGGCGCCGCAGCGCACGAGCCGTGGAAGCACGACGACGGGTACGCGCACGACTACCCGGAGCGGATCGTCGACCACGCGGAGGAGCGGCTCGAGGCCCTGGCGCGCTACGACGAGGCGACCTGAGGCGAGCTGCTCGCCTTGTCGGGCATCACGCTGCCCCGACTGCGCTCGTCAGTCCGCGTCGACGCCTCGCTCGACGGTCGTCGTCACCCGCGTCAGGCTGGGTGACGCGGGCGTGGAGCTGAAGCCGAATCGTGGCGGCGGCGTGACCGGGGTGAGGCCGCCGATGGACTGGCCCGACCAGGTGCCGGACAGCGACGTCACCTGCCGCTGGTCGTGCGCCCCGTAGTACTCGCGCCGCCCACCGCCGGCGCTGCCGACGGTGCGCACCCCCGGAAGCAGCCGCCGCGCGATGGGGTCGGCGAGATGCGCGAAGGCGCGGCTGCGCCCCACCCGCTCGGGCACGGTTCGCAGGACCAGGCCGAGGGCCGTGCGCCCTCCCAGACCGATCGTGCACCGCAACGGGCCTGCGTCGAGGCGCCACACGTCATCGTCGACCTGCAGGGCAACCGGGCCGACCCGGACCTCGTCGAAGGAGTACGTGGCGGCGACGTACTGAGCGACCTCGTCGTCCGGCGCCAGCAGGACCCGACGGTCGTCAGGCGTCGCGACCATGACATCGGTGAAGGCCCCGAGGGGCGAGTCCCACCAGTCGCCGACCACCAGCCGCAGCCCGCTGCTGCTGCCCGCCCCGAGGATGCGCCCGTGGAAGCGCTCGAGGAGGGTGCGGGTCACGGCGTGCCGTCGTCACGGCCGGCGACCCGGGCGAGGGTCAGCGAGAAGTCGTCCGCCGCGTCGGTCCAGCTCGTCACCGGCTCGAAGCCGTGCTCGGTCAGCTCGTCACGGAGCAGGCCGAGGTCGAACTTGCGCGAGATCTCGGTCCGCAGGTGCTCCCCCTTCGCCAGGCGCCACGTGCGACCGATCCCGGTGAAGTCGGCCGTGATGTCACGCACCGCACGCAGCCGCATCTCGATGCGCGAGGCGCGGTCGTCCCACGCGGCCTCGTGGACGAGGTCGTCGCGGGACAGACCCGTGACCGGCGTGGTGCGGGTGATGACGTCGACGAGGTTGAGGTTGAAGCGCGCGGTCACGCCTGCCCCGTCGTCGTAGGCCGCGACGAGCCGGTCCGGGTCCTTGACGAGGTCGGCTCCGAGGAGCAGGTGGTCACCGGGGGCGAGGGCCGCGTGCACCATGTCGAGGAACCCGGAGCGCTCGTCCTCCTCGAAGTTGCCGATCGTGCCGCCGAGGAAGACGAGCAGACGTTCACCGGGCTCCCCCGACAGCGGTGGCAGGTGGTGGAAGTCGGCGACCGCCGGCTCGACGTTCAGGGCCGGGTAGTCCGTGCGCAGACGGTCGGCGGCCTCGAGCAGGACCTCCTTGCTGATGTCGAGCGGCGCGTAGAGCGCCGGCCGCCCCTGCGCGGTGAGGGCGTCGAGCAGCTCGCGGGTCTTGGTCGCCGTGCCCGCCCCCAGCTCGTGCAGGCTCCGCGCGGCGCTCAGCGCGATGATCTCGCCGCTGCGGTGGGTGAGGATCTCCTGCTCGGCACGCGTCGGGTAGTACTCGGGCAGGGTGGTGATCTCGTCGAAGAGGCGGGAGCCCCGCTCGTCGTAGAACCAGCGTGGCGGCAGGGTCGCCGGCTGCGACCAGAGGCCGGAGCGGAGGTCGGCCTCGAGCTCGGCGCGGCTCACCGGGCGAGTCGCAGTCCGGAGAAGGCCCACCGGGACGCGGCCGGGAAGAAGTTGCGGTAGGTCGTGCGCGGGTGGTCCGGCGGGGTCACCGCGGAGGCTCCCCGCAGGACGTGCTGGTCGTTCATGAACTTGCCGTTGTACTCGCCCACGGCGCCCGGGGCCGTCTCGAATCCCGGGTACGGCAGGTACGCGCTCGCCGTCCACTCCCAGACGTCGCCGAAGGTGACCTCGGCCGCCGGCCCGGGGTGGCAGCGCTCGGGGTCGAGCAGACCGCCGTGCGTCTGGTGACCGCTCACAGCGCGGGCCTCCCACTCCTGCTCGGTGGGCAGGCGGTGGCCCGCCCACCGGGCGAAGGCATCGGCCTCGAAGAAGGAGATGTGGCACACCGGCTCGGCGGCCACCACCGGACGGCGTCCCGACAGGGTGAAGGTCGTCCAGCCGTGGTCGTCGTCCCGGCGCCAGTAGCCGGGCGCGTCCCACCCCGTGGCCTGCAAGGTCGCCCACCCGTCGGAGAGCCACAGGTCGGGGCGGGCGTAGCCGCCGTCGTCGATGAACCGGACCCACTCGGCGTTGGTCACCTGGCGGGTGCCGACCTCGACGTCGTCGAGCCACACCCGGTGACGCGGGCGCTCGTTGTCGAAGGCGAAGCCGCTGCCGTCGTCTCCGATGTGCGTGACCCCACCGGGCACGTGCGTCCAGCGCTGCGGGAGGGGGTCGGCCGCGGGGTCGGGGTCGGGCGCCCGCTCGACGTAGACCGGCTGGAGGACATTGCCCGAGAGGAGGTGCTTGACGTCCATGAGGAGCAGCTCCTGGTGCTGCTCCTCGTGGTGGCAGCCGAGCTCGACGAGGTCGAGCAGCGCCTCGTCGAGGGTCCCGTCCTCGAGCCGGGCGACGAGCTGCTGCTCGACGTCCTGGCGGTAGGCCGCGACCTCGGCGACGCCCGGGCGGGTCACGTGTCCGCGCGCGGCGCGGGGGTGACGCTCCCCCACGGCCTCGTAGTAGCTGTTGAAGAGATAGCGGAAGGCGGGGTCGCGCGGTCGGTAGGCAGGATCGGCACCGAGGACGAACTCCTCGAAGAACCACGTGGTGTGGGCTCGGTGCCACTTCGTCGGGCTGGCCTCGGTCATCGACTGCGGCGTCTGGTCCTCGGGACCGAGGTCCCGGGTGAGCCGGTCGGTCCGTGCCCTGACGGCGAGGAACCGCTCGGTCAATGCGGCGAGGTCTGATCGGGGAGAGGTCGTGGTCATGCTGTCCTCCATGCGACGGAGGTTGACGACCACCGTCGGGCACCGGGGAAGTGGAGCTTCGGACGGGTTCGACGCTACACGCATCCCCCGACGAGCGCGCGTCGTGGCCCCGCGTGGGGGCGGCGCGACACGCCGGGGACGCGGCGTCGCTCAGAGGCTGACGGTGCCGGTGTCGCCGAGGTCGGGCCGCCCGTCGCTGACGAGTCCCTTGGCCATCTGGACGACCGTCGCCACGGTGCCGGGCGAGGTCCAGTAGCGCGCGGTGTCGGCCGTGACCGTGATCAGGGTGCTGTTCGGGTCATCAGGGCCGCCCTCCATGAAGGCACCGGCCGACGCGTCCCACAGCCGCCCGAGCAACTCCCGGTCGTCGTTGCGACGGGCCGTGCCGCTGACGCTCACCCAGCCGTCGTCCGTGGCATACGCGATGTTGACCTCGGGGTGGGCCGCGATCGCCCGCACCTTGTCGGTGTCGGCCTCAGTGATGAAGTGGATGGTGCCCGGGTCGTCGAGGTCCTGGTGCCCATCGGCACCGACACCAGACGTCCGTCCTCGACGTGGGTGAGGACGGCGATCCTCGTCTCCCGCATGATCGTGGCGACGGTCTCGATCTCGGTCTCGCTCATCGTGCGCTCCTTAGTGCTTTCGGGGCGGTCTTCGTCGGCTGACTACCCGCTCCACTCGTGTCGACACACGGGACCCGCGGATCTGAGGCACCCGACAGCGCACCTGACCGATGTCGGGGCCCACCTCGGGTGCTCCGTGCCGAGCCGGGGCGCCGCGACGCGCGGCGAGGCCGTCTCGCTCGCCCGGGACGCCGGCCTGATCGGCTGAGGCCTTGTCGCCCCCTTCGCCAGTTGGGAGGGTGGAGCCATGAGCGATCTCAAGAGCCTGGCCAGCGACCTCCTCCGCCTGCACCACACCGACGAGACCCTCGTCCTGCCCACGGTCTGGGACGTGTGGTCCGCGCGTGCGGTCGTCGACGCCGGCTTCCCCGCCCTGACCATCGGCAGCCACCCGCTCGCCGACTCGCGGGGGCAGCAGGACGGCGAGGGCATGACCCTCGACGACGCGCTCGACGGCATCCGTCGGATCTGCTCGGCCGTGCGCGTGCCGGTGAGCGCGGACGTCGAGTCCGGCTACGACACCCCGGCCGCCGAGCTCGTCGAGCGGGTCCTCGACGCCGGCGCGGTGGGCATCAACGTCGAGGACACCGTGCACTCGCAGGGCCGGGTGCGCGAGGTCGCCGAGCACGCCGACTACATCGGCGCGCTGCGCCAGGCCGCCGACGAGGCCGAGGTCGAGCTCGTCATCAACGCGCGCACCGACGCTCTGCTCCACGGCACCGACCGCTTCCCCGACCCGCTCGCGGAGGCCATCACCCGCATCCGCGCGTGCGAGGAGGCCGGCGCCCGCTGCGTCTACCCGGTGAAGATCCCCGACGCCGCCACCCTCGCCGCCCTCATGGAGGCGACCTCGCTGCCGCTCAACGTCACCGCCCACCCCGTCGACGGCGCCCCCGCCGGGTCGCTGCAGGAGCTGCGCGACGCGGGGGTGGGCCGGGTGACCTTCGGCCCGCTGCTGCAGAAGGCGCTGACGCAGTCGATCGCCGAGCTCACCGGTCCGTGGCTGGGCCGGGCCGGGCTGGCCGACCAGCCGGCCTGAGGTCCGGCACACTCGGGGCATGCGGCCCCTCCCCCAGCACTGGCAGCGCGCGAGCACCGAGGTCGAGCACGAGGGACGACGCTTCCCCCTGCGCATCTGGGGGTGGTCGGTGGAGTCCGCGGCCGACGCCGCGGTGCGCGCCCGGCACCGGCTCAGCGTCGCCGTCGAGCAGCTGACGCGCGGACGGCAGGGATTCGACTACTACCCCCGCTCGCCGCTGCGCGAGGAGGTGCTGCACGAGGTGCGCGCGGACGACGGCACCCTGCTCGGGGTCGTCACGCGCAACCGGATGGGCGTCGACGTGCTCAACACCGATGAGGTGCTCGTGGCAGACGTCGACCTGCCGGCTCCGCGGCGCAAGCTGTTTCGCACCGTGGAGCCCGACCCCGGGCCCGCGCTCGAGCGCATCGCCCGGTGGGCAGCGGCGCACCCCGACCTCGGGGTGCGCACGTACCGCACCGCCGCGGGCCTGCGGGTGATCATCACGGGCCTCCCGAGCGGGCCGCCCGATCTGGAGGTCCTCGTCGCGCTCGGCTCGGACGACCTCTACGTGCGCCTGTGCGGCCTGCACGAGACCTCCCGCGCGCGGCTGACGCCGAAGCCGTACCGGGTCGGTCTGCCCCGCATCCCCGTGGGGTGGCCCTACGTCGACGGCATGGACCGGGTCGCCGAGAACTGGCTGAGCAGGTACACCCGCGCCTGCTCCGGGCACGCTGTCTGCGAGCTGCTCTCGGTGACGGGCCCTCTCCCGGACCGAGCCCCTGGCGCGCTCGTCGACCTGCACGACCGGGTCACGCTCGCGTCCTCCGGACTGCCGCTCGCCTGAGCCGGCCGGGCACGAGACGCCTCACAACCAACGGCGCACGCTCGCGACGTAGTCGCCGTAGGTCGATCCGAAGCGGTCGCGCAGGGCCTCCTCCTCGAGCGGCACCTGGAAGGTGTCGATGACCCCGACGAAGCCGGCCACCGGCAGGACGGCGAGCAGGTCGCGGCGGTGGATCGCGTAGCCGGCGAGCAGCAGCGCGTCGCCGAGGTAGATCGGGTTGCGGGAGTAGCGGAAGACGCCCTGACGCACGACCTTGCTCGCGTCGGCCGGACGGGTCGGGTCCAAGGTCGTGCCCGCCGCGCGGATCTCCCGGATCCCGGCGGCGGCGACCCCCAGGCCGGCCGCCGCGACCGCCGCGCCGAGGAGCGACGTGACCGGTGAGGTGCTCGACCCGCGACTCAGCAGGCGTTGCGCTGCGAGCGAGGCCAGCCCGACGACGGGCGGCGAGCGCAGGATCGGGAGGGGCTCCATGCACCAACGGTAGTCGCGTCGCTCGCTCGAGGACAGGGGCACGCGGCAAGCGGCGCCCGTCGCGTGGTCGGTGGGTCAGCCGGAGTGACCCGCACCTGTCCCGGCGGCCCCGACGCGGTACCCAGTCGGGGTGAAGCCGAGCATCCTGCCGAACTCGCGTGTGAGGTGGGCGTGGTCGGCGTAACCGAGGTCCGCGGCGATCGTCGACAGGTCGGCTCCCGGCTCCTCACGGACGCGCTCGGCCGCCTCCTGCAGCCGACGGCGACGGATGATCTCCCCGGGGCCCATGCCAACGTGGGTGTTCGCCAGGCGCTGCACAGTGCGCACCGAGGTACCCAGACGAGCCGCGAGGTCGTCGACCCGCAGCAGCGCCGGGTCGCTGTCGGCCAGGTCGACGAGGCGCCCGGCCGGGACCGCGTCGGGGTCCGCGGCCACCGCCGCCCCCACCTGCGTGGCGAGCCAGACCTCGAGCAGCCGCGCTGCGGCGGTGTGCCGTTCGTCCGCGTCGCCCGGGCCGTCCATGACCCGGGTGACGTCCGCGTGGAGGCGGGTCGCCCCCTTCGTCTCGGTGTCGCGGTCCCGCAGCGTGCCCACGTCGCCGACGAGCGCATGGGCCGCCCCCGGACGCAGCAGGGCGCCCACGGCCCAGCCGCGCCCGGTGAGGTCGCGCCGCCAGGCCCGGGAGACCGGGCCGTACACCCGCACCGCATCGGCCTCGACGACGAGCTGGCACGCAGGGAAGGGCAGCGTCAGCGCCTCGTGCACCGCCCCCTCCGGCAGGTCCCACTCCGGCACCCAGAACCACCGCGCGAGGGGCTCTCCCTCCGCCGTCGGGAGGATCCGGGAGACCGGCGCCCGGGCGTCCGGACGCAGCTGGCCCTTGCGCGGGATCGCCTCGCTCACGGGCCGAGCGTAGGGGCACCCACGAGGTTGGCGCAGATCTTCAAGCGTCCCGCCCTCGGGCTGCCTAGCGTCGTGCCCATGGACACCACCACCGCAGCGACCGGCCAGCACACCGACCACGGCGTGCCGCACGGGTTCACCAGCCTGACCCCCTTCCACACCGTGCAGGACGCGCAGGGCGCGATCGCGTGGTACGAGCGGGTCTTCGGCGCGCGCACGGTCGACGTGACGCACATGCCGGACGGGAAGGGAGGGACGCTCGTCGCGCACGCGACGCTCGACTTCGGGCGGGGCCGGCTGCAGATCTCCGACCCGATGCCGGACTTCGGTCTCGTCGCACCCCACGAGGACGACGTCGTCTGCTCGTCGATCGCGCTCTACGTGCCCGACGTCGACGCCGTGGTCGCCGAGGCGCAGGCCGCGGGCGCGACGATCCGGGAGCCACTCGCCGACTTCGTCTCCGGCGACCGCTTCGCCTCGATCCGCGACCCGCACGGGCTGCGCTGGGCCGTCATGACCCGCGTCGAGGACCTGTCCGACGAGGAGTCGGCGGCGCGGGTGCGGGAGTGGGCGGCCGGGCAGGGGTGAGCCCGGCCGCCCCCGCGGTCAGCTCGGGCGACGCTTGGGCGCGTTGGCCTCGGTCAGGCCGGCGTCGCGCTCGACGTGCTCGCCGAGCACGGCGTCGATCTGGGACAGGACCTGCGGCTCGAGCGTCACGCCGGACGCGGCGACGTTTTCCTCCACCTGCTCCGGGCGGGACGCACCGATGATGGCCGCGGCGACGTTGGGGTTCTGCAGCACCCAGGCGACGGCGAGCTGGGCCATCGACAGGCCGACCTCGTCGGCGATCGGGCGCAGGCCCTGCACCGCGGTGAGCAGCGCGTCGTCCTGGACCCGGCCGGCGATCGACCCGCCGACCTCCTCGTGGCCGGCGCGGCTCCCTTCGGGCAGGGGCTGACCGGGCTGGTACTTGCCGGTGAGGACGCCCTGGGCGATCGGGCTCCACACGATCTGGGAGAGCCCGAGCTCCTCGCAGGTCGGGACGACCTCGCCCTCGATGACCCGCCAGATCATCGAGTACTGCGGCTGGCTGGAGATCAGGCGGATGCCGAGGTCGCTCGCCAGCCGGTGGCCCTCGCGGATCTGCTCGGCGGTCCACTCGCTGACGCCGATGTAGAGCGCCTTGCCCTGCCGGACGACGTCGGCGAAGGCCTGCATCGTCTCCTCGAGCGGCGTCTCGGTGTCGAAGCGGTGCGCCTGGTAGAGGTCGACGTAGTCGGTCTGCAGCCGGCGCAGCGACCCGTCGATGGACTCGCGGATGTGCTTGGCGGACAGGCCGGAGTCGTTGTGCCCGCCGGGGCCGGTCGGCCAGTAGACCTTGGTGAGGATCTCGAGCGACTCGCGCCGCTCGCCCTTGAGCGCCTCGCCGAGGACCGTCTCCGCTGCGGTGTTGGCGTAGACGTCGGCGGTGTCGAAGGTCGAGATGCCGTGGTCGAGCGCCGCCTGCACGCAGGCGGTCGCGGCGTCGGCCTCGACCTGCGAGCCGTGGGTGAGCCAGTTGCCGTAGGCGATCTCACTGATCTTCAGACCGCTCTTGCCGAGGTATCGGTACTCCATGCGGCTCACGCTACGCCCGGGTCAGGGCGTGACGTTGAGCCGCCCGAGCACGACGGCCGCCGTCCCCTCGTCGCCGGTGACCGTGACGTCGGCGTCCGCCGGGTCGACCCGACCGCCGGTGAGCCGCAGCCACGTGACGTCGTCCATCTCGAGGGTGACGTCACTCCCTTCGCTCGGGTCGAAGGGGGCAGCCCTCCCGTCGTCGCCCACCCGGGCTGCGAGCACCCGGCCCTGCGGCCCGGAGATGTCGGCCACGACCGCAGTGCCGGCCGGCAGCCGGCGCAGGAACATCGGGAAGATCTTCGTCATGAGGTCGGCGACGTGCGCGGCCCCGACACCGGTGGTCGTCAGGGGGCGACCGGTGGCGGAGCGGATGTCCTGCTCGTGGACCCACAGGTCGATGGGGCGGTTGCGCAGCAGGGTCGCCAGGTCCCAGCCGAGCGCACCGACGATGCCGGGAGCCGGCTGCGACGGATCGGTGAGGTCGAGCCCCGCGAAGACCTCACGGCGGCGAGCGCACGCCGTCTCGAACTCGTCGAGCAGCTCTGCGGCAGAACGCCCCCGGCGCGCCTCGACCCCGATGTGCGTGAGGTCGGTCGGCATCGGCTGGTTGGCCCTGGACTCGACGTCGATCGCACCCCCGACGGGCTGGGGCAGACCGGCCGCCTCGGACTCGAGGTGCGCCAGGTGGGCGAGGACGTCCTGGACGGTCCAGCCCGGCAGCGCCGGGCGGCCCCAGTCGTCGTCGCCGAGGTCCCGCAGGACGGCGAGGAGGTCCTGGGAGGCCTGCTCCCCACAGGTCGAGCGGCTCGAGTCGCGTCATGGGCTCACCCTAGGGGTGGGAGGATCGTGCCGTGACCACGAACCGACCGGACAGCTCCCCCCTTCGCGCCGTGCTGCTGGGGTGCGGTGACCTCGGCACCCGGGTCGGCACCGCCCTCCACGCGAAGGGGGTGGACGTCACCGGGGTGCGTCGCACGGTCACGGCCCTGCCGCCGCACATCCGGGGGGTGTCCGCGGACCTGGCGGCCGGGCCCGTGCCCGACCTGCCCGCCGACCTGCTCGTCATCACGATGACCCCGGACCGGCGCGACCCCGGCGGCTACCGCACGACCTATGTCGACGCGGTGCGGCACGGGCTCGAGGCGGTGCTGCGCGCGGGCACTCCCCGGCGGGCGGTGCTCGTGTCGTCGACGAGCGTCTACGAGGGGCTCGAGGGCGATCTCGACGAGACCACCGACGTTGCGCCGCAGTCGGATCGGCCGCGGATCCTGCTGGAGTCGGAGGCGCTCTTCCACGAGGCACTGCCTCACGGCACGGTGCTGCGGCTCAGTGGGCTCTACGGCCGGCCGGGCGGGCGACTCGTCCAGCGGGTGCGCGACGGGGAAAACCACGACCCCGGGCGCTGGACCAACCGAATCCACCGCGAGGACGCCGCCACCGCGATCACCCACCTGCTGACGATGCCCGAGATGCCGGCCGAGCTCTACGTGGGCACCGATGACGAGCCGGCGTCTGCGGGCGACGTGCGGGGCTTCGTCGCCGACGAGCTGGGCATCGCGCGACCGGCGCCGACCGGCGTGCAGACGCCGACCGGGCGGCGGATGCGCAACGCGCGCCTGCGGGCGGCGGGGGTCGAGCTGCGCTACCCGACCTATCGCGAGGGATACCGGGAGATGCTGCGCGCCGAGGGGTGACCGCGGCCCTCTCCGGGCCGAAATATGCTGACGGCATGGTTCTGCAGGAGATGCTCGACCAGGCCGCGACCGGTGACGTCCACGTCGAAGCGGGGTGGGGGCAGGGCCGGGCCACCTTCGGCGGTCTCGTCGGCGGGCTGCTCGTCTCGGCGATGCTGCCGCACGTGCCCGAGGCGGCGTCGCTGCGGAGCCTGACGGTCAACTTCGTCGCGCCGGTGGTGCCCGGTGCCGCGCAGGCTGAGGTCGAGGTGCTGCGCTCGGGCAAGAGCGCCACCCAGGTGCTCGGGACCCTGCGGCAGGAGGGCGCGCCGGTGGCGGTCGCGCTCGGGGCCTTCGGTGCGCCGCGCGAGTCGGCGATCAGCGTGGCTGCGACCGCCGAGGCGCCGCAGATGGCGGCCCCGGAGACGATCGAGCCCTTCCCCTACATCGCCGGGATGACGCCCGACTTCTTCCAGCACCTCGAGATGCGGCTGGCCGACGGCGGCTTCCCCTACTCCGGGGCGTCGACGTCGCACATGGACGGGTGGATGCGCTTCCGGCAGGCGCCGCCGACCTTCGACATCCGGCACTTCGTCACGCTCGTCGACTGCTGGCCGCCGGCGGTGGTGCAGATGCTCTCCGAGCTCAAGCCGGGCAGCAGCATGACGTGGACGCTCGAGATCGTCGACGACGTCACCGCCGAGCCCGACGCGCACTGGCCCTACTCGGTGCGCACCGATGTCGCCGGTGGTGGCTACGGGCACACCGACGCCCGCGTGTGGCACCCGGACGGGCGCCTCGTCGCGATCAGCCGGCAGACGGTCGCGGTCTTCGGCTAGGCCGGGGTGGTTCGGCGAGCAGCCCGGCGACGAGCTGCCCCCTCTGTCCTCAGCGGATGAAATACGACCCGCGCGTCCAGACGCGCGGGTCGTATTTCATTCAGTGGGGGGTGGATCAGCGGCGGCCGCTGCGACCGGTGCTGCTCGAGGAGAAGGCGACGACGCTGCCGCCGCGCGAGGCGCCCTGGCGGTTGCCGCCCTGACCGCCCCGACGCTGACCGCCGCCGCTGCCCTGGCTGCCGCCTCGGGACTGACCGCCCTGGCCGCCGCCGTTGCGACCGCGGCCGGAGCCGCCGCCCTGGCCGCTACCGTTGCGGTTGCGACCGGCGCCGCCACGCTCACCGCGCCCGGAGCCCTGACCGCCCGAGCCGCCGCGGCCCTGGGAGCTGCGGCCGCCCTGACCGCCCTGACCCTGGCCACCTCGACCACCGCCGCGGTTGCCTCCCTTCGCCCGGCCGTTGCCCTGCTGGGCAGGGGCCTCGACGACGAAGGGACCGGGGAAGGTGCGCTCGCCCGGGGCGAGCTCGGTGAGCAGCTCGTGGCCGACGCCCACGCGGGTTGTCGTCGGCTTGATGCCGGCCTTGCGGGTGAGGTCGCGGACGTCGCGGACCTGCTCGTCGGTCATGAGCGTGACGACCGTGCCCTCGGCGCCGGCGCGCGCGGTGCGACCGGAGCGGTGGAGGTAGGCCTTGTGCTCGACCGGCGGGTCCGCGTGGATGACGAGCGAGACGTCGTCGACGTGGATGCCGCGGGCGGCGATGTCCGTGGCGACGAGGGTCTGCGCGGTGCCGGAGTGGAAGGCCTCCATGGTCCGGGTGCGCGCGTTCTGGCTGAGGTTGCCGTGCAGCTCGACCGCGGGGACGCCGGCGGCGTTGAGCTGGCGGGCCATCTTCTTGGCGCGGTGCTTGGTGCGGGTGAAGACGACCTTGCGGCCCGGCGCGGCGACGAGGTCGGTGAGGACCGGCAGGTGGTCCGTGCTCTTGATGTGCAGGACGTGGTGGGTCATCTTCGCGACCGGCGACTGGGCCGAGTCGGCCTCGTGGGTCACCGGCTGCTCGAGGTAACGCTTGACGATCTGGTTGATCGCGCCGTCGAGGGTCGCGGAGAAGAGCATCCGTTGGCTGCCACGCGGGGTCTTGTCGAGGATCCGCTTGACGCCGGGCAGGAAGCCGAGGTCGGCCATGTGGTCCGCCTCGTCGAGGATCGTCACCTCGATGGCCGACAGGTCGACGTGCCCCTGGCCCATGAGGTCCTCGAGGCGGCCCGGGCAGGCGACGACGACGTCGACGCCGGCGGCGATGGCCTTGACCTGGGGGTTCTGGCCGACGCCGCCGAAGACGGTGCGGCTGCGCAGGCCCACGGCCTGCGCGAGCGGGGTGAGGGAGTCCTCGATCTGGATCGCGAGCTCGCGGGTCGGGGCGAGGATCAGCGCGCGGGGGCGCTTGGCCTGGCGGCGCGTGCCCGACTCGACGAGGCGGGCCACGAGCGGCAGGAGGAAGGCGTAGGTCTTGCCCGAGCCCGTGCGCCCGCGGCCGAGCACGTCACGGCCGGCGAGGGAGTCCGGCAGCGTCGCCGCCTGGATCGGGGTCGGGGTGGTGATGCCCTGCTGCTCCAGGACGGAGGTCAGGGAGGTGGGCACGCCGAGGTCGGCGAAGGTCGTGGTCGTCACGAAAAAGGGTGCTCCAGACGGAGTCATGATGCTTCGGTTCTGCCCGGCGCGGGTCATGCCTGCTGCTGTGCAGGGGACGCTCGCGGCGCGATGGCATCGTTGCAAAAGGAGAAGCAGCTCGCTGCAGAACTGAACGGCTGCTGCGTCGAGTGTAGCGGCGAAGGGGGTGGCGCCTGACCGCGGGTGTCGGCTATGGGCAAGCGAAGGGGGCGGCCCTCCACGCTGGTCGAGGAGCGAAGGCCCCCGGGCCTGAGCCTCGAGACCCGGCGGCGATGATCTCGGACTCAGACGAGCTCCCAGCCGCCGGACCTCTTGCCGTCCTTGGCCTTGAGCTCACCCTCGTTACGGAGGGCCTGTGCCGCCCAGCGCAGGTCGTACTGCCAGCTGAAGAAGAGGTCCCCCGCATCGCGCAGCTCCTGCTCGTGGTGCTCCCACACGAATTTCGCGACCTCGAGAATGGACTTCTCCCGGCCCCCGGACTGCAAAGCCTCGACGATCCACGGCTTCAGAACTTCGGTGTTGTTCGCCATGCCGGGCAGCTTGGCAGGCTGCGCCGACAGGGAACAGGTCAGCTGCGGTTGAGCTACGACCCGACGAAGGGAGCTGACACCCCCTTCGTCGCAGCTCAGGGTGGCGACATGACCCACCGCACCGAGCGCCCCGACCACACCGCCGAGCTGACGAAGCTGCGCGCCCGTCTCTACTCACCCGAGCTCAGCCCGCTCGAGGCGAGCGCCATGCTCGCCGCGACCGAGTTGCTGCGTCTGCACGAGGCCGGGGACTTCGAGATCTGCACGAGCCCGCACAGCGCCGCGATGGTCCGGCTCTGCCTCGGGACCCCCTTCGAGCTGGTGCATCTCGAGGACCACGAGTGCTGCGACTGCTGCGGGTGCTCGTGAGGACCGAGAACGACAACGTGACCACGCGACGACGACCCTTCGAGACGGCCGCGGTCGGCCTCCTCAGGCACCGGGCGAGGCAGCGCGCCGGCCCTCTCACCGGGAGCGGTCTCGAGGTAGGTCACCGGGTCTCGAGGCTCGTCGCAGAGCTCCTCACACCTCGACCAACGAGGTGGGCGCGGTCTCGAGGCTCGTCGCAGAGCTCCTCACACCTCGACCAACGAGGTGGGAGCGGTCTCGAGGCTCGTCGCAGAGCTCCTCACACCTCGACCAACGAGGTGGGAGCGGTCTCGAGGCTCGTCGCAGAGCTCCTCACACCTCGACCAACGAGGTGGGCGCGGTCTCGAGGCTCGTCGCAGAGCTCCTCACACCTCGACCAACGTTGGGATCAGATGACGCCCTGAGCCACCATCGCGTCGGCGACCTTGATGTAGCCGGCGAGGTTGGCGCCGGCCACGTAGTCACCCGGGACGTCGAACTCCTCGGCGGTCTCGAGGCAGTTGGCGTGGATGTCGCGCATGATCTCCTCGAGGCGCAGCTCGGTCTCCTCGAAGCCCCACGAGTCGCGGCTGGCGTTCTGCTGCATCTCGAGCGCGGAGGTGGCGACGCCACCGGCGTTGGAGGCCTTGCCGGGCGCGTAGAGGGTGCCGGCCTCGCGGAAGACCTCGATCGCCTCCGGCACGCACGGCATGTTGGCGCCCTCGGCGACGAGCCGGACACCGTTCTTCACGAGGGTGCGGGCGTGCTGTTCCTCGAGCTCGTTCTGCGTCGCGCACGGCAGGGCGACGTCGCACGGCACGTCCCAGATGGAGCCGTCGGCGACGTGGCGGGCGGACCCTCCCTTCGCCTCGGCATAGTCGGTGAGGCGGCCGCGCTGGACCTCCTTGACCTCCTGCAGCAGGGCCAGGTCGATGCCGGACTCGTCCACGACGTAGCCGCCGGAGTCGGAGACCGCGACGACGGTGCCGCCGAGCTGGTGGACCTTTTCGACGGCGTAGATCGCGACATTGCCGGAGCCGGAGACGACGACCCGCTTGCCGTCGAAGGACTCGCCCTTCGCCTTGAGCATCTCCTGGGCGAAGAAGACCGTGCCGTAGCCGGTCGCCTCGGTGCGCACCTGCGAGCCGCCCCACGACAGGCCCTTGCCGGTGAGGACGCCGGCCTCCCAGCTGTTGGTGATCCGCTTGTACTGGCCGAAGAGGTAGCCCAGCTCGCGGCCTCCGACGCCGATGTCACCGGCCGGGACGTCGGTGTACTCGCCGATGTGCCGGTAGAGCTCGGTCATGAAGGACTGGCAGAAGCGCATGATCTCGGCGTCCGACCGACCCTTGGGGTCGAAGTCGGAGCCACCCTTGCCGCCACCGATCGGCATGCCGGTCAGCGAGTTCTTGAAGACCTGCTCGAAGCCGAGGAACTTGATGATCGACAGGTTGACGCTCGGGTGGAAGCGCAGGCCGCCCTTGTAGGGGCCGAGCGCGGAGTTGAACTCCACGCGGAAGCCGCGGTTGATCTCGACGTCCCCGGAGTCCGTGGTCCACGGCACGCGGAAGATGATCTGCCGCTCCGGCTCGCACATGCGCTTGAGGATCGACCACTGCGCGTAGTCGTCGACGCGGCCGGCGATCGGCGACAACGACTGCATGACCTCGTAGACGGCCTGGTGGAACTCACGCTCACCGGGGTTGCGCGCGATCACCTCGTCGAAGTGCCCCTGGAAGTTGGGGTGCAGGGCCTGGGTGGTCACAGCCGATCTCCTTCGAAGGGGGGTGGGTCGCCTCACGCTAACCGGCGGGGGCGGGTGCAGGCCGAGCTGTCTCAGCGTTGTCCCCGTCACGTGCGAGGCTGGGTGGCATGAGCGCATCCGTGAGCAGAGAGACCGGGCCCGACCGCTTCGAGGTGAGCGCCGACGGCGTCGTCGCCGGCTTCGCCCAGTTCGTCGACCACGACGGCCGCCGAGTTTTCTTCCACACCGAGGTCGGCGAGGAGTTCGGCGGGCACGGCCTGGCCGGCATCGTCGTCGAGGAGGCCGTGCGGGCCACCCGCGAGGAGGGCCTGACCGTCGTGCCGGTCTGCCCCTACGTCAAGAAGTGGCTGACCAAGCACACCGACCACGGCGCCACCATCGCGCAGCCGACCCCCGACGACCTGGCCGCGATCCCGCAGTGACCCTGCGCGTCGCCACCTTCAACGTCAACGGCATCCGGGCGGCGCAGCGCCGAGGCTTCGAGGCATGGCTCGCCGAGCGCGAGCCCGATGTCGTCGCGCTCCAGGAGGTGCGCTGCCCGCCCGCGCAGCTGCCCCCTGGCGTCTTCGGTGACCACCACCTGACATACGAGCCGGGCCAGATCGCTGGCCGCAACGGCGTCGCCGTGCTCACCCGCACCCGCCCCGCGGCGGTGCGCACCTGGGACGGCGAGGTCCTCATGCGTGCACCCGGCGAGGAGCACCTGCACACCGAGCCGTCCCCGCCGGGCACGATGGCGCGCGGGTTGTCCCCCTTCGCCTCCGAGGGGAGATACGTCGAGGTGGACCTCTCCGACCAGCCGCTCACCGTGGCCTCGTTGTATCTGCCGAAGGGAGGTCTGCCGGGCCACCTGCAGAAGCCCGGCGGGCGCGAGGCCCCCGACGGCGGGGCGAAGTACGAGCGCAAGATGGGCTTCCTCGCCTCCTTCGCCCGCCAGCTCGACCGCTCCCGCAAGGCGGCACGGGCGGCGGGGCGCGAGTTCCTCCTGCTCGGCGACCTCAACGTCGCGCACACGCAGCTCGACGTCACCAACTGGCGGTCCAACCAGAAGTCCGAGGGCTTCCTGCCCGAGGAGCGCGAGTGGTTCGACTCGATCGTCTCGCCGCGCACCCTCGTCGACGTCGTGCGGCGCATGCACCCCGACACGACCGGCCCGATGTCCTGGTGGTCGTGGATGGGCGGTGTCTTCGACCGCGACACCGGCTGGCGGATCGACTACCACCTCGCCACCCCCGGCCTGGCGAAGCGCGCAGTCACCGCCGGCACCGACCGTCCGGCCAGCGGTCCGGAGCGGGTGAGCGACCACGCGGCCGTGGTGGTGGAATACGCCGACTGACCGTCCGGCGCGAGGGTCTACCACCGACGCCTACCGGCCGGTAACCTCCGCGCATGGACCAATCGCCGGCCCTGACCATCGGGCTCCCCATCGCCATCGGCATCGTCATGCTCGGACTCGGCCTGTCGCTCACCAGGGCCGACTTCACCCGGGTGCGCGAGGCCCCGCGCGCGGTGATCGTCGCCCTGGGGCTGCAGATGCTCTTCCTGCCGCTGCTCGCCTACGGGCTGATCCGGCTCTTCGACCTCGCGCCGCTCCTCGCGGTCGGCGTCATGCTCCTCGCCGCCTCGCCCGGTGGGACGACGGCGGGGATGTTCAGCTACCTCTTCCGCGGTGACGTCGCGCTCAACGTCACGCTCACGGCGGTCAACTCGGTGCTGACGATCGTCACCCTGCCCCTCATCACCGGCTGGGCGGTGAGCCACTTCAACGCGGAGAGCGAGGGGGTCGGCGTCCAGCTCGGCAAGTTCGGCGGGGTCGTCGTGCTCGTGCTGCTGCCCGTCGCCATCGGCATGTGGCTGCGCTCGGTCCGCCCGCAGATCGCCGAGCGCGCGGAGCGTCCGATCAAGGCCTTCGCCATCGTCTTCCTCGTCGTCGTCGCCTTCGGGGCGATCGTCGCCGAGCGGGACAACATCGTCGAGTACACCCGCTCGGCCGGACTGCTCGTCACCATCCTGTGCGCGCTGGCCCTGAGCGTCGGCTACGCCGTCGCCCGCGGTCTGCGCCTCGACCGCGCCCAGGGCGTGGCGGCCGCCTACGAGGTGGGCATCCAGAACACGACCCTGGCCATGACCCTCGCGCTCAGCGTCATGGGCAGCACCGAGATCGCCATCCCGGCCGCCGTCTACTCGATCGTCATGAACATCTTCGGCTTCGCCTTCGGCGTCGCGCTGGGCCGGATGCCCGAGCGGGCCGTGGCCCCGGCCGTCTAGGTTGACCCCATGAGCGATGTCACCGTGCTGCACAACCCGAAGTGCTCGACCTCCCGCGCCGCCGTCGAGACGATCGAGGGCGCCGGGGTCGCGGCCGAGGTGCACCAGTACCTCAAGCAGCCCCTCGACGAGGCGGCGCTGCGCGAGCTCATCGGCAAGCTCGAGGACGAGCCGACCGACCTCGTGCGCCGCGACTCCTTCTTCAAGGACCAGGGCCTGACCGACGCCGACGTCGCGACGGTCGACCAGGTCGTCGCCGTCCTCGTCGAGCACCCGCGCCTCATGCAGCGCCCGGTGGTCGTCAAGGGCGACCGGGCGATCATCGGCCGGCCCAAGGACCGGGTCGCTCCCTTCGTCCGGGGCTGACGCGTCCGAGGACTAGAGTGCAGTCATGATCCTCATCGTCGTGAAGTTCCGTACCAAGCCCGAGTACACCGAGCGGTGGCCGGAGATCGTGGACGAGTTCACCCGGGCCACGCGCGCCGAGCCGGGCAACATCTTCTTCGAGTGGTCGAGGAGCCTGGAGACCAAGGACGAGTGGGTGCTCGTCGAGGCCTTCCAGGACGACGCCGCCGAGGCCCACGTCGGCAGCGACCACTTCGCGGCGGCCATGGAGTCGATGCGCCCGGCGATCACCGAGACCCCGCGCGTCATCAGCCGCACCGTCGAGGGCAGCGGCTGGGACGAGATGGGCGAGCTGAAGGTCGACTGACCACTCAGCAGGACCTTCCCCGGCCTCGCAGGAGCTTCATCCTCGTGCGAGGCCGGGGATTTTTTTGCGTGACCCGGACGTCAGGGGGCGGGTGAGGCGACCCGCCGCAGTGCCCCGTGGTCGATCAGGTCGGCGACCGCCGCGCCCACGATCCGGTCTGCCTCGGGGTGCTCCCCGAGTTCCGCGACGACGGTCGTGGTGAGGTCGGCAACGGTGACCGGTTCGCGCGCAGCCCGCCAGGCCACGGCCCCCGGACCGGCCAGGCGAAGGGGGCGCGGCCCGGCGAGCACCAAGACCTCGCCGTCGCAGGCGATCGCGTCCGACCACGACGCCCGGACCACCCGGGGCGGGGCCTGATCCGTGCGCATTCCCCCGGGGGAATGCGGAGTCCGGGGGGTGGGCTCGGGTGCGGAGCCCTCGTCGTCGCGGGGCAGGCGCTCGTGCGCGGCCGGGGGCAGGTGCTCCCAGGTGGGTGCGGCGGGCGCGGCCTGCGCCAGGTGCTCCGCGACGAGCTCGTGGCAGGTGGCGACCTCGGCGTAGACGAGGCGGGCGGGGACGCCGCCGGCCGTCACGGCGCGGGCGAGCCAGTCGAGGCCGTCGTCGAGCCACCACGTCGACGAGGTCTCCGGGAGCACGGCGAGCAGCTGGTCGAGCAGGCCGACCGGCTCGATCCGCGGGTGCGCCTCGTCGGGGTCTCGGGCGAGGGTGAGCAGGGCGGCGATGCGCGGGGCGGCGGGCGTCGGCCCCAGCCCCACCTCGTCGGGCGCCGGCTCCGCCTTGTGCCACCGGTCGGCCGGGTCGATGACGAGCGAAGGGGGCTTGGGGTGCGGCGCGATCCGCCCGTCGGCGAGCAGCACGACCGACTCGTCGGTGACATAGCCCAGCCGTTCCCCGAGGACCCGCGTGGCCGTCGACTTGCCCCCTCCGGAGGGGGCGACGAGGACGACCGCACGCCCGTCGGCGTCGGTGAGCGCCGCGGCGTGCAGCAGGCTCGCGCGACCGCGCAGCCGGGTCAGGCCGAGCCGGGTGATCTCACGGGAGAGGACATAGGGCAGGCGCTCCGGGTCGCTCGCGGTGACGACCGACCCCACGACGCCCGACCCGGCCGCCTCGGTCGCGGGCAGGTCGCCGAGACCGACGCGCAGGGTCGTCGGCTCCTCGTCGAGGCGGATCGTGCCGGGGTCGATCGCGAGGTCGACGCACCGCGCCCACCGGTCACGGGTCTCGTCGGCGAGGCGGGCGTCGAGCGCGGTGAGGTCGAGGGTCCAGGCGCAGCCCATCGTCACGAGGTCGACCACCCCACCGCCAGCCACCTCGTCAACCACCGCGTGCGCTCCCTTCGCCGGGCGCCACTCTGCCAGAGGAGGGCCCGGTGGGGCACCGCACGCCCGCGACCGCGGACTAGGCTCGCCCCATGCCGAGACCGCACGCCGCCGCGATCTTCGAGGACGCCTGGAACCGTCAGGTGGCTGGCGCCATGCGCCGCCGGGGCTGGGGCACCCGCGTGCTCGCCCACACCGGCTACGGCAGCGCCGACCGCGTCCGCGTCCTCGGCCGGGTCCTGATGACCAGGCGCCCCTACGCCCCGGCCGCCGCCGATGCCCGCGCCACCTGGCTGGAGCTGCGCACCGCCGACAGCGAGCGAAGGGGGTGGCGCGTCTTCTTCACCACCCCGGCAGCGGGTGAGCCGGTGACGGTGACGATCGGCGAGCGCGAGTTCCGCACCCGCGTGGACCGCTCCGGTCTGCTCGACCTGACGATCACCGGTCACGGGCTCGAGCCGGGCTGGCACGACCTGCAGATCTCCTCGCCACGCGCCGCCGACACGACCGCCGCGGTCTTCATCGTCGCGCCGGACCAGACCTTCGGCATCGTCTCCGACATCGACGACACGATCATCACGACGACGATGCCGCGACCGATGATCGCCGCGTGGAACACCTTCTTCCGCCACGAAGGAACCCGCCGCGCCGTGCCCGGCATGGCGACGATGTACCGCGAGCTGCTCGCCGAGCACCCGGGCGCGCCGATCGTCTACGTCTCGACCGGCGCGTGGAACCTCGTGCCCGCCCTCACCCGCTTCCTGCGCCGCGCCGGCTACCCGCTCGGACCGATGCTCATGACCGACTGGGGGCCGACGAACACCGGGTGGTTCCGCTCCGGGCAGGACCACAAGCGCGCCGCGCTGCACCGGCTCGCGCGGGAGCTGCCCGAGGTGCGCTGGGTGCTCATCGGCGACGACGGGCAGCACGACCCGAGCCTCTACGGCGAGTTCGCCGAGCAGCTGCCCGAGCGGGTGCGCGCCATCGGGATCCGCGTGCTGTCGACGACGGAGCAGCTGCTCAGCCACTTCACCCCGATCTCGACCGACGACTTCGAGCAGCACGTCGGCGTCGAGCTGCCGATCTGCCGGGCCAACGACGGCTGGACGATGCTCGAGCAGATGCGCGAGGCACTCGGGACGGACCGGGCCCGTGCCTGAGCTGCCCGAGGTTCAGGGACTCGTCGACTTCCTCGGCGAGCGGATGGCCGGGCTGGCGGTCGAGTCGCTGGAGCTCGCGTCCTTCTCCGTGCTCAAGACCTTCGACCCGCCACCGCAGGCCCTCGCCGGCGCGCCCGTCGACGGGGTGACCCGCCACGGCAAGTGGATCGACATCGATTGCGACGGCATCCACCTCGTGCTGCACCTGGCCCGCGCCGGGTGGGTCCGCTGGTCGGAGGAGCTGCCGCGCACCGTGCTGCGGCCCGGCAAGTCACCCATCGCGCTGCGGGTGCGGCTCGTCGACGGCTCGGGCTTCGACGTCACCGAGGCCGGCACGAAGAAGAGCCTCGCCGCCTACCTCGTGCGCGACGTGCAGGCCGTGCCGGGCATCGCGAGCTTGGGACCCGACCCGCTCGCCGACGACTTCACCCGCGAGGCCTTCGGCGAGCTGCTCGCCGGCCGCTCCGCCCAGATCAAGGGCGTGCTGCGCGACCAGTCGGTCATCGCGGGGGTGGGCAATGCCTACTCCGACGAGGTCCTGCACGTGGCAAAGCTGTCTCCCTTCGCCAAGGCGTCGACCCTGACCGACGAGCAGGTGGACACGCTCTACCAGGCCCTGCGCTCGACCCTGACCGACGCCGTCGCGGCTGCCTCGGGCAAGCCGGCGAAGGAGCTCAAGGACGCCAAGCGGGCCGGGATGCGGGTCCACGGACGCACTGGCGAGGCCTGCCCCGTGTGCGGTGACGTCGTGCGCGAGGTGAGCTTCGCCGACCGGTCGCTGCAGTACTGCGCCACCTGCCAGACCGGCGGCAAGCCCCTCGCCGACCGACGGACGAGCAAGTTCCTCAAGTAGCCGTCAGTCGGTGGTGATCAGCCGCCATGCCGAGCGGATGTGCTCCTCCGTGGCCGCCGCCGCGAGATCACCGTCGCCGGCCGCGATCGCCGCGTGGATCCGCCGGTGGTCCGCCCGCAGCTTGTCGGCGACCTCGTCCCAGTCGCCGACGGTGCGGAAGGCGTCGAGGATCGGCAGCCGCATCGACTCACGGATGGCTGCGGTGACGTCGCGAGCCAGCTGGTTGCCCGCGGCCTCGGCGAGCGCGACGTGGAAGGCGGTGTCGTGGTCGTTGAACCGCTCCCGGTCGATCCCCGGGGTCTCCATGAGGTCGAGCAGCCGGGTCATCTCGGCCAGCTGCTCCGGTGTCGCGTGCGCCGCGGCCAGGCGCACGCTCACCGTCTCGAGAGCCACCCGCACCTCGAGCACGTCGGGCAGCGGGAAGTTGGCGAGCGCCACGTGCAGGCGCAGCAGACGGGCGAGGGCGCCGCTGGGCACCGCGGTGATCATCGTCCCGCCGGCGCCACCGGCCCCGACCGACGAACGCACGACCCCCTGGGCCTCGAGCGTGCGCACCGCCTCGCGCACCGCAGCACGACCCACCTCGAGCATCCGGGCCAGCTCGCGCTCCGCCGGCAGGGTGTCGCCGACTCGCAGCCGACCGTCGAGGATGCGCTCGTCGACCCAGGCGAGCACGACCTCGTAGGCCTTGAGGCCCGCGCCGGGCCTCGCGGGGCTGGGATCTTCGCGCACGAGCACAGGATGGCACGGCCTCCCGGTGGCCGGGAGAAGTGGTCGGACCATTGCCGGTTCTTTTGGTCCGACCATTGACGGGATGGCCTCACCGGGTCTACGGTCGAACCTCGACGCAATGGTCCGACCATTACGTCGATCCTCCCGCCCGACGACGTGCACCCGGAGCCACGATGACCCCCACCGCCGTACCGATGGACTTCACACCGGAGATCGCTCCGGTGCTCGACAGCCTCACCGTCTCAGCCCTCGTGGCCCTCGTGCCGCTGGTGACGATCTTCGTCACCCTCGGCCTGCTGAAGTGGAAGGCGCACTGGGCCGGCCTGACCGCCGTGGCGGTCGCGATCCTCGTGGCGGTCGTCTTCTTCGGGATGCCAGCCCACCTCGCCGCGCTCGCGGCGACCGAGGGCGCCGTCTTCGGCCTCTTCCCCATCATGTGGATCGTCTTCACCGCGATCGTCCTCTACGAGGTCACGGTGCGCTCGGGTCACTTCGAGGACCTGCGCGCGACCTTCCGGCTCATCTCCGACGACCCGCGGATCCAGGCGATCATCATCGCCTTCTGCTTCGGCGCGCTCCTCGAGGCCCTCGCCGGCTTCGGCGCCCCCGTGGCCATCACCGGCGTCATGCTCATGGCGGTGGGCTTCGCCCCCCTTCGCGCCGCCACGGTCGTGCTGCTGGCCAACACCGCCCCCGTCGCCTTCGGGGCCATCGCCATCCCGATCCTCACCGCCGGCAACCTCACTGGCATCCCCTACGAGGAGATCGGTGCCTACGTCGGCCACCAGGCACCGATCATCGCCATCTTCGTCCCGCTGCTCCTCGTCTTCATGGTCGACGGGCGAAGGGGGGTCCGCCAGACCTGGCCGGCCGCCGTCGTCATCGGCCTCGCCTTCGCCATCACCCAGTGGGTCTCGGCGACGTGGATCTCGGTCGAGATGACCGACATCATCGCCTCCCTCGTCGCGCTCGCCGTCGCCGTCGCCTTCCTGCGGACCTGGCAGCCGACCGGCGGTGACGAGGCCACCGAGTCGCTCCAGGTCGAACGGGAGCAGCAGTTCGCGCTCGCCGGGGCCGACGGCCCTACAACCGGCGGCGGGTCGGCCGACGCCTACCAGATCACGCCCGAGGAGCTCGACTCCCAGGCCCGCGCCCTCACGCCGCGCCGCATCGCCTGGGCGATGTTCCCCTACGTCCTCGTCGTCGCCGTCTTCTCGATCGCCAAGCTCGTGCCGGCCGTCGACACCTGGCTCACGGGGACCAACGTCAAGATCCCCTGGCCCGGTCTGGCCGGTGAGGTGCTCACCCACGACGGCAGCGTCAACGCCTCGGCGACCTACTCCTTCTCCTGGCTCTCCTCCCCCGGCACCATGCTCCTCGCCTGCGCCGTCGTCGTGGCCCTGGCCTACGGGATCGGCTTCTCCGGCCTGGCCGCCGAGATGAAGGAGACCGCGGTGAAGATGCGCTGGGCCTTCGTCACCGTCGCCTCGGTCCTCGCCCTCGCCTACGTCATGAACCTCTCCGGGCAGACGATCACCATCGGCGCCTGGATCGCCGGGACCGGAACCGCCTTCGCCTTCCTCAGCCCCTTGCTCGGGTGGCTCGGCACGGCGGTCACCGGCTCGGACACGAGCGCCAACGCGCTCTTCGCCACCCTGCAGCAGAGCGCCGCCGAGCGGGCGGGGATCGACCCGACCCTGCTCGTCGCGGCCAACACCTCCGGAGGAGTCGTCGGCAAGATGATCAGCCCGCAGAACCTCACGATCGCGGCCACGGCCGTCGGTCTCGTCGGCCAGGAGTCCGCCATCCTGCGCAAGGTGCTCCCCTGGAGCATCGGACTCATCGTCGTCATGTGCCTCATCGTCGGCCTGCAGTCGACGGTCCTGTCGTGGATGCTCCCGTGACCGCGCCGGCCCGCACCGACCTCAAGGTCGCCCTCTTCGCCACGTGCTTCAACGACACGATGTGGCCGGAGACGCTCAAGGCGACCGTGCGGCTGCTCGACCGGCTCGGCTGCCGGGTCGACTTCCCGATGCAGCAGGCGTGCTGCGGCCAGGCCCTCACCAACACCGGTTACGGGCGCGACGCCGTCCCGATGGTGCGCCGCTTCGTCGACGTCTTCGAGGGCTACGACGCCGTCGTCGCCCCCTCGGGGTCGTGCGTCGGGTCGGTCCGCGAGCAGCACGCGACGATCGCCCGGCAGGCCGGTGAGGACCGGCTCCTCGGCCGGGTCCAGCAGGTGGCGCCCCGGGTCCACGAGCTGTCCGAGTTCCTCGTCGACGTGCTCGGCGTGACCGACGTCGGCGCCTGGTTCCCGCACCGCGTCACCTACCACCCGACCTGCCACTCCCTGCGCATGCTGCGTGTCGGCGACAAGCCGCTGCAGCTGCTGCGTGCGGTGCGGGGGATCGAGCTCGTCGACCTGCCGGGGGCGACGGAGTGCTGCGGCTTCGGCGGCACCTTCGCGATGAAGAACTCCGACGTGTCCGTCGCCATGGGGGCCGACAAGTGCCGCAGCGTGCGAGCCACCGAGGCGGAGGTGCTCGTCGCGAGCGACAACTCCTGCCTGGCCCACATCGGCGGGATGCTCGGGCGGCAGCGCTCCGGGGTGCGCCAGATGCACCTCGCCGAGATCGTGGCGTCGACCGAGGAGGACCCGTCATGAGCACACGCACCCCCGGTGGCCCCGTGCAGGCGACCTCGCCGACCTTCGTCGGCATGCCCGCCTTCCCGGAGGCCGCACGCGGCGCGCTCGCCAACACCCAGCAGCGCAAGAACCTGCGCCACGCGACGCACACGATCCGCGACAAGCGCGCCGCAGCCGTCGCCGAGGTCCCGCAGTGGGAGGCCCTGCGGGTGGCCGGTGCCGAGGCCAAGGACGAGGCCCTCACCCACCTCGGCGACTACCTCGAGCAGCTCGAGGCATCGCTGACGGCCCCGGGCGCGACCGTCCACTGGGCCCGCGACGCCGCCGAGGCCAACCGGATCGCCCTCGAGGTGGTGCGGGCCAAGGAGGCTGACGAGGTCGTCAAGGTCAAGTCCATGGCGACCCAGGAGATCGAGCTCAATGAAGCACTCGAGGAGGCCGGGGTCCACGCGTGGGAGACCGACCTCGCCGAGCTCATCGTCCAGCTCGGCCACGATCGCCCCAGTCACATCCTCGTCCCGGCGATCCACCGCAACCGCAGCGAGATCCGTGAGATCTTTCTCCGCGAGATGGCTGCGGTCGGCCGCCCCGCGCCGGAGGAGCTCACCGACGACCCGGCGGCTCTCGCCGAGGCCGCCCGGCTGCACCTGCGCGAGAAGTTCCTGCGCGCCCGCGTGGGGATCTCGGGGGCGAACTTCGCCATCGCCGACACGGGCACCCTCGTCGTCGTCGAGTCCGAGGGCAACGGCCGCATGTGCCTGACCCTCCCCGAGACGCTCATCACCGTCGTCGGGATCGAAAAGGTGCTGCCCACCTGGGACGACCTCGGCCCGATGATGCAGCTGCTGCCCCGCTCGAGCACCGCCGAGCGGATGAACCCCTACACGACGATGTGGACCGGAGCCCACGAGGGCGACGGCCCCCAGGACGTGCACGTCATCCTGCTCGACAACGGACGCAGCCACGTGCTCGCGGACACCGTCGGCCGAGAGGCGCTGCGCTGCATCCGCTGCTCGGCCTGCCTCAACGTCTGCCCGGTCTACGAGCGCACCGGTGGCCATGCCTACGGCTCGGTCTACCCCGGCCCCATCGGCGCGGTCCTCAACCCACAGCTGCGCGGCACGACCAGCGAGGTCGACCAGTCGCTGCCCTACGCCTCGAGCCTGTGCGGTGCGTGCTTCGACGCCTGCCCGGTGCGGATCAACATCCCGGAGCTGCTCGTGGAGCTGCGGGGCCGGGTGACCGAGCAGGAGGGACACGCCGCCGAGTCCGCCGCCATGCGCGCCGCCGCGTGGGTGCTGTCCGACCCGCGCCGCCTCGCCGGGGCGCAGCGAGCCGCCGGGCTCGCCGGTCGTCTCATCGGCGACCGCACGGTCCGATCGGTCCCGGGGCTCGGCGCGTGGACCGACGCCCGCGACCTGCCGACACCGCCCACCGAGTCCTTCCGGCACTGGTGGGCCCGCGAGAGGAAGGACGAGCGATGAGCGCCCGCGAGGAGATCCTCGCCCGCGTCCGCGGGGCCACCGCCGACGTCACGACTGCGGCGGCATCCACGCCCCGCGAGCCGATGCGCGACCGGGGGTCCGTCGACGCCCACGGCCTGACGCAGTTCGCCGAGACGGTCGCCGACTACCGCGCCGAGGTCGTGCACGCGACCCCGGCGGGCGCAGCCGAGGCGATCACGACGGCCCTGACCCGGCACGGCTGCAACAGCGTCGTCGTCCCGACCGGCCTCGAGGCCGAGTGGGTCGACGCGATCGCCACGGTGGCGCAGGTGCACCGAGAGGCCGAGACCCCGACCCATGCCTCCCTCGACACGATCGACGGCGTCGTCACGGGCGCCGCGCTCGGGATCGCCGAGACGGGGACCATCGTGCTCGACCACGGGCCGGCCCAGGGCCGGCGCGCGATCACCCTGGTGCCCGACACCCACGTGTGCGTCGTGCGGGCCGACCAGGTCGTCGCCGACGTGCCCGATGCCGTCGCGCGTTTGCGCCCCGGCGCCGAAGGCTCCCGGCCGCTCACGTGGATCAGTGGCCCGAGCGCCACGAGCGACATCGAGCTGCAACGGGTCGAGGGTGTGCACGGCCCCCGCACGCTCGTCATGGTCCTCGTCGCCGACGCGCCGGACTGAGCGGGCCGGGGCGCCACACCCGCGTGGCGCCCCGGCCCCGCCGTGCTCGGGCAGACCCGCTCAGCTCGGGTCGACGCGCACCGCGCCGACCCCGGACTCGAGGATGATCCGGCGGCTCGCGCTCGGGTCGCTGCCGAGGGAGTTGGCCACCTCGGCGGCGCCGTTGCCGGTGTCGACGCGGTAGCGCACCGTGTCGGGCACCCGCACGACGAGCTCACCGACCCCGACCCTGGCCTCGACGACGCGCGGCGGCTCAACGGCCTCGTACTCGAGTGCGCCGACCCCGACCTCGGCCTCGAAGCGCTCCCCCGTGGCCTCGGTGACGGTCACGTCACCGACGCCGACCTGCACGTCGAGGTCACCCGAGGCGCCCTCGACGGTGACCTGCCCGACGCCGTGCTCGATGTCGAGCTCGGTGTCGGCCGGCACGACGATGAGCCAGTCGACCTCGCACACCGTCCCGAGACCGGGACTCGGGCAGTGCGACGTCACCCGAGTCGCTCCGCCGGAGGTGCGCACGGAGTTGCGCGGTTCGCGCAGCCCCCAGGTGCTCGTGGCGACCGCCCGGGGCGACTCACCCGGCTCGGCGGCCCGCACCCGCACGTCACCGACGGCTCCGTCGAAGTCGAGCTCACCTGCCGCGGAGAGCTGGTAGTCGGTCGTCTCCGACTGCTTGAGCATCGGGCCGAGCAGGCTCAGCCCCGCCCCGGCGACGAGGACGGTGGTGACGAGGAGGGCGATGACCCGGATCGCCCCGACGGGCGTGCGCGAGGGCGCCGGCTCCGCCGCGAGCCGGACGGACTGGACGCGGCGCTCCTCGCGCTCGCGGGCGGCATCGGTCAGGTAGCGATCGCGCAGCTCGGGGTCGGTCGGCTCGCCCGGACGGGGCGGTAGCGGCGTGGTGGTCATGGTCAGTCCTCCTGGTCGAGCCAGCGGGGGACGGCGAGCACCCGACGGTGGTCGCCCTCGGCCGGCGGCAGGTCGAGCTTGGTGAAGATCGACGTGACGTGCTTTTCGACCGCCCCGTCGGAGACGTAGAGCTGCTTGCCGATCGCGGAGTTGGTCCGCCCCTGGGCCATGAGGTCGAGCACGTCGCGCTCCCGCGGCGTGAGCGCGGCGAGCGGGTCGGCGTGCCGGGCTCGGGTGAGCAGCTGGGTGACGACCTCCGGGTCGAGGACGGTGCCGCCGCCGGCGACGTCGCGCAGGGCGGCGATGAAGTCGCTCGTGTCGGCGACGCGGTCCTTGAGGAGGTACCCGACCCCCTTCGACCTCGCCGCGACGAGCTCGGTGGCGTACTGCTCCTCGACGTACTGCGACAGGACCATGACGGCCGTCTCGGGGTGCTTGTCGCGCACCGCGAGCGCCGCGACGATCCCCTCGGAGGTGAAGGTCGGGGGCATCCGCACGTCGACGACGACGAGGTCGGGCCGGTGCTCGTCGACGGCTTCGATGAAGCTGTCGGCGTCGGGGCAGGCGGCCGCGACGTCGAAGCCGGCGGACGTCAGCAGGCGCACGATCCCGTCGCGCAGCAGGACCGAGTCCTCGGCGAGCACGACCCTGGTCGCGGGCTGGGTGGTCTCGAGCTGGACCGTCTCGTCGGTCATGACAGGCTCCGTCCGGTGCGAAGGGGGAGGGTCGCGGTGAGCGTCGTCGGCCCGCCGCTCGGGGAGGTCACCTCGAGGGTGCCGTCGACGGCGGTCACCCGCTGGCGCAACCCGGTCAGCCCGGTGCCGCGGGTCGGGTCGGCGCCGCCGCGACCGTCGTCGGTGACGGTGGCCGTGAGGCGCTCGTCATCGGTGCCCACGACGACCTGGGCGTGCTCGGCACCGGAGTGCTTGGCGACATTGGTCAGGGCCTCGCTGACGACGAAGTAGGCGATCGCCTCGGTCGTCGGGTCGAGGCGACCGACGTCGTGGACCTCGACCGAGACGGGCACGGCCGAGCGGGCGGCCAGGGCCGGCAGCGCCGCCTCGAGGCCGCGGTCGGCGAGGATCGGCGGGACGATGCCGCGAGCGACGTGGCGCATCTCGACGATGGCCTCCTTCGCCGAGCGGTGGGCCTCGTCGACGAGGACGGCGGCGCCCTGCGGGTCACGGTGGATCGCCTCCTTGGCCATGCCGAGGGTCATCGCGATCGAGACCATCCGCTGCTGCGGCCCGTCGTGCAGGTCGCGCTCGATGCGGCGCCGCTCGGCCTCGACGGAGTCGACGGCCTCCCGGCGCGACTCGCTGAGCGTGTCGACACGGGCGGTGAGGTGCTCGACGACCTTGCGCTCGTCACGGCCGAGGAGCCAGCGGGCGAGCATGACGTCGACCGAGGTCAGGCCGTGGGCGACCAGGGGCATGAGCAGGAGGGTGACGAGCGAGATGGTCCACGCGGTCGCCATCGCGATGACTCCGTCGACGGGGATCCAGCCGAAGAGCGAGATCCCGCTGTCGGGCAGGCGGTTGCCGAGCAGCGGCACGAGGAGCATGAGCAGCGCCTGGGCGAGGACGAGCAGCGTCAGCCACCCCATGAAGGTGCCCCACAGGCCGTGCAGCGCGAGGTAGGCGGTGCTGCGCCAGGAGTGGACGTCGAGGAAGAGCCGGCGCCACCACGGCTGCACCCGCCGCGCCGGCGGCTCGACGCGGCGTCCGGTCAGCGCGACGATCCGGTGCCGCTCCACGTGACCGAAGACCCCGCACAGCCACACGAGCGGCACGAGCAGGACGAGGCCGATGCCGCCCGCCGTCACCAGGACGAGGGCGGTCAGGACGAGGCTGACGAGGACGATGGCGCCGATCGAGGTCAGCGTGCTCGTCACGAGGAGCAGCACGCTGCCCCAGCCGGCGAGCCACCGCCGCGGGAGGCTGATCCGTTCGAGGGGCGGGGAGATGGTCTGCGTGGTCACCTGACCAACCTAGGGATCCGCGGCGTCGCGGTCTGCCCAGTCCTCCCCCGAGACGAAGGGGGGACATCCCCCCTTCGCCCGCGGATCAGGCGTAGGAACGGGCGATCTCGACGCTCTGGCTCACGTAGTCGCCGCCGAAGACGATCGCGTGGACCATGACGGGGAAGAGCTGGTGCAGGCCGACGCGCTCCTGCCAGCCGTCGGCGAGCGGCGCGGCCTCGTCGTAGGCGGCGATGATCCGGGCGATGTGCGGCGCCGTGAAGAGCAGCAGCATCGCCAGGTCGGTCTCGGCGTGGCCGCCGTGCGCGGCCGGGTCGATGAGGACGGGGCCCTCGCGGGTCCAGATGATGTTGCCCGCCCAGAGATCACCGTGGAGACGGGCCGGCGGCCGACCGTCGTCGAACTCACCGGCCACGAGACGGTCCGCAACCCGCTCGAAGAGGGCACCGTCGTCCTCCCACAGGCCCTTGGAGCGCCCGAGCTGCAGCAGGTGTCGGATGCGCTGCTCGCCGAAGAACTCACCCCAGCGCTCGGTCGGCTCCAGCGGCATCGGCAGCGGGGAGTCGGCCGGGCCGATGAACCCGTGGCTCGTCCACCGCGCCGGCGGCGCGCCGAAGGCCGGTGCCCCCGCCGCGTGCGTCGCCGCGAGCGCCACCCCGAGCCCGTCGGCGTGGAAGTTCGTCGACGGCCCCGCGTCGTACTGCAGCAGGTCGATGTGGTCGAGGTCGACGTCCTGCAGCTGCGCGATGCGGGCCCCGCCCTGCTCCTGCGCCTCGGCGAGCCAGAGCAGCCCGGCCGCCTCCCACGAGGAGTAGCCGCGCGGGGCTGCCGAGGTGTCCTTGCGATAGGTACGGGGAGGCTTCACGGGTCAAGGGTGCCACCCTCGCCCTTCGCTCCCTCACCCCGGCGCTCCCGCTCCGGACGAAGGGGGATGCCGGCGCACATCCCCCGTCGTCCTGCGCCGGTGCTCAGCGCAGGCGCGGCAGGGCCCCGGTCTCGTCGACGGGTGCGGCCGTCGAGCGGGAGCCGACCTTGATCGGGCCGGTGGCGCCGGCGGAGGTCTTGCCCTCGCCGGCGATGGCGACCGCCACCGCGTCGGCGACATCGGGGTGGAAGACGCTCGGGATGATGTAGGAGGGGTTGATCTCCTCGTCCTTGACCACCGCGGCGATCGCGTCGGCGGCGCGGATGAGCATCTCGATCGTCACGTCCTCGGCGTGGGCGTCGAGCAGCCCGCGGAAGACGCCGGGGAAGGCGAGGACGTTGTTGATCTGGTTGGGGTAGTCACTGCGACCGGAGGCGACGACCTTGGCGAACTGCGCCGCCTCGGCCGGGTCGATCTCGGGGTCGGGGTTGGCCAGCGCGAAGACGATCGGGTCCTCCGCCATGTTGTCGCGGATCCACTCGGCCTTGAGCAGGTTGGGCGCGGAGACGCCGATGAAGACGTCGGCACCCTGCAGGCCGTCGGCGAGGTCGCCGCGGACCTGGCGCGGGTTGGTCCGCTCGGCGAGCTCGCGCTTGGCGCCGGTCAGGGACTCGTCGTCGGACGACAGCAGGCCCTCGCGGTCGTAGACGACGACGTCCTTGGCCCCGGCGGCGAGCAGCAGCGTGACGATCGCCGAGCCGGCGGCGCCACCGCCGGAGACGACGATGCGCACCTGCTCGAGCCACTTGTCGACGACGCGCAGCGCATTGCGCAGGGCGGCGAGCACGACGATCGCCGTGCCGTGCTGGTCGTCGTGGAAGACCGGGATGTCGAGGCTCTCGCGCAGCCGGCGCTCGATCTCGAAGCACCGCGGGGCCGCGATGTCCTCGAGGTTGATGCCACCGAAGCCGGGCGCGATCATCTCGACCGCGCGGATGATCTCCTCGGTGTCCTGCGAGGCCAGGCAGATCGGCCAAGCGTCGATGTCGGCGAACTGCTTGAACAGCGCCGCCTTGCCCTCCATGACCGGCATCGCGGCCTCGGGCCCGATGTTGCCCAGGCCGAGGACCGCCGAGCCGTCGGTGACGACGGCGACGCTGTTGCCCTTGACCGTCAGGCGGCGGGCGTCCTCGGGGTGCTTGGCGATCGCCGACGAGACCCGGCCGACGCCGGGGGTGTAGGCCATCGACAGGTCGTCACGGGTCTTGAGCGCGACCTTGGAGTTGACGGCGATCTTGCCGCCGAGGTGGAGCAGGAAGGTGCGGTCGGAGACCTTGTGCACCTTGACCCCGTCGATCGCCTCGACGGCCTCGACGAGGTCGTCGGTGTGGTTGACGTCGAAGCCGGAGCAGGTCGCGTCGATGACGAGCCGGTCGTGTCGCGAGTCGGCGATGTCGACGGCGGTGACGATGCCGCCCTGCTCGGCGATCGCGGTGGCGATGCGGCCGACGACGGCATAGTCCGGCGAGGTGTGCAGGCGGATGGTGATGGAGTACGACGAAGGGGTTGCTGCGGGCATGTGAGCAGTGTCTCACCGCTCCCCGCTCCTTCATCGCTCGGCCTCAGGTCAACGGGTGGGCGCCCCTGCGGAACCCGCGCGCGTACGCGTCGAGCAGCTCACCCGACGACAGGTGCGACATCTGGGTCCCGAGCCTGGCGAACACGACGGGGTCGTCGAGCACGCCGGCCACCGCTCGCGCACGAGCCGCGGTGAAGGCCCGGCGTGACAGTGCACCCAGGCGATAGGCGCCGGCCAGGTCGAGCACGTAGTCACAAGCCTCCAGCGCCGCCAGGTCGCCCCACGCCTCCTCCTCGTAAGGGCCACGAGACCCCGCGGCCAGGATCTCGTGGAGGTCCACGGCGTCCTTCGCGTTCTGGACGTGCCGATCGCGCCACGCGAGGACCTTGAGCGCTGCCTGCATCTCGATGCTGGCGACCTTCACCGTCACCCCCTCAGCCAGAGCGACCACGTCCGGCCCCCGCATCGCCTCCGCGAGACCGACGACGTCCAGCACGCTGCCGTCCCCGAAGGCCACCCGACCGTCCCGTTCCACGCCCCCGAAGGGGACGACGTCGACCTCGACGCCGTGGATGACCACGGTGTGCACGCGCCGCGCCCTCTCGAAGACCGACAGGAACTCCGCGAGCGCCTCTCCCCGCGGCACGGCCACCGCGATGTCGACGTCGTGCGTGGCCCGGGGTGGACGCTCGCCCAGCGGTGCATGGACGCACAGATCTCTCGCGGCGGCGCCGATGAGGACCATGGGCAGCGAGAGCTCCCGCGCCCTGTTGTCGAGGACCTGCACGACGTCCACGGGGACGTCGTGCTGATCACGTCCGAGGCTGAAGACGCGTGCCATGCGACCGCCACTCCTCGGCGAGGTGCTCGCCCCTCGGGTCCTGCAGCGCGAGCAGGTCCGCGTAGACCACCGGGCCGGGCGCCAGCCGGTGCGTCGGTCCGCCCCTCCCGAGCTCACGCTCGGAGCCGGGAGTCCAGACCGGGCGCCGCACCGTCACCGTCCCGTCCGGGTCAGGGCGGAGCCTTCCGGCCGTCACAGCGGGACCCACCGAGTCACGGACGTAGAGGTCGAGCGTCACCGGGGCGATGTCGTACCCGGCCGCTCGCGCGGCGCTCTCGCCCGACAGGGTCACGTCGCCGTCGGCGAGCGCACGCACGACGTCGTCCGGGCGCAGGCGCGTCGAGTACCGCCCGACGAGCGCGTCGTCCCGGGGCCCGGCCAGGTAGGCAGCCACCCAGCCGTCGTACAGCCGGCGCCACCGGCCTTCGTCCGGGGTGTCACTCGCCCGGTAGCCCTGCTCACGCAGGTGGGCCATGACCTTCTGGACGCTGCCCAAGGACACCGTCGTGCGGGCTTGCACCTCGCGGAGGGGCGCCTCGATCAGCCGGGGCTCCTCGAGGACGGCGAGGACGACGGGCAGGCCCGCTCTGGTGAAGAGCGGCGACGCCTTGCGGACCGATCGCGCCACACCCTCGCGAGCACGTCGACCTCGGACGTCGACGAGGACACCCGCCCCCCTCAGATGGGCATTTCCCGCGCTGTCGACGTATTGGACACCGCGCGCTCGCAGGAGATCCCCGACGGCTGGAGAGATGTGGTCGCTGATGAGGAGGCCCTCACCCACCTGTGCCGCCAGGAGCGCGGCCGTGGAGGGCCGCAGCCCACGCTTGACCTCTACCGGGTACCTGACCTCACGGCCATCGAGCCGCACCACGGCATACCCATCCGGCCGGAGGTCGCCACGCTGCTCCCCCGCCGACGGGGGCTCGACCTCCAGAGCGACGCCGAGCTCCCGCAGCGCGACCACCGTCGCGTCGACGACCTCACGCTCCCAGTGCCCGGCGTTCAGAATATTCATGTGTTCACGCTACGCGAAACCCTCCTCAATGTGAACATTATGGCGGGGCGGCGCGCCGATCGCCGAATCTGGCGAGATATCCCCCTTCGCCTAGACAGCCGGATACGGTCGCATCGTGGACCCGATCACCAACCCCTACGCCCCCGGCGCCGGCCAGCGCCCGCCCGAGCTCGCCGGCCGCGACGAGCAGCTGACGCGCTTCGACGTCGTGCTCAAGCGGATCGTCGCCGGCAAGCCGGAGCGCTCGCTCGTGCTCACCGGTCTGCGCGGGGTCGGCAAGACCGTGCTGCTCAACCAGCTGCGTTCCGCCGCCGTCCGTGCGAAGTGGGGCACGGGCAAGCTCGAGGCCCGCCCTGACCAGGGGCTGCGCCGCCCGCTCGCCAGCGCGCTGCACCAGGCGGTCCGCGAGCTCGGCCACACCCAGGCCGAGGAGGTCGAGCACGTCCTGGGCGTCATCAAGTCCTTCGCCCAGCGCGACGCCAAGCCGGGCACCAAGCTGCGCGAGGTGTGGAACCCCGGCATCGACGCCCCGGCGATCAAGGGACGCGCCGACTCGGGCGACATCGAGATCGACCTCGTCGAGCTCTTCACCGACGTCGGGGGGCTGGCAGCGGACCTGGGGCGCGGCGTCGCGGTCTTCATCGACGAGATGCAGGACCTCGGCCCCGAGGACATCTCGGCGATCTGCGCGGCCTGCCACGAGATGAGCCAGACGGGTCTGCCGCTCATCGTCGTCGGCGCCGGCCTGCCGCACCTGCCGTCGGTGCTGTCGGCGAGCAAGTCCTACAGCGAGCGGCTCTTCCGCTACCAGCGCATCGATCGGCTCGCCCGCGAGGAGGCCGACCGGGCGCTCACCGCGCCGGCCGCCGACGAGCTCGCGGAGTACGAGCAGGCCGCGCTCGACGCGCTCTACTACGCGACCGGCGGTTACCCCTACTTCATCCAGGCCTACGGCAAGGCGGTGTGGGACCAGGCACCGCAGTCGCCGATCCGCGCCGAGGACGTGCGCGTCGCCTCCCCCGAGGCCGAGTCCGAGCTGGCCGTCGGCTTCTTCGGCTCGCGCTACGAGCGCGCCACGCCCGGTGAGCGCGAGTACCTCAAGGCGATGGCCGATGTCGCGGCCGAGATCGCGGCGAAGGGGGAGGAGAGCCTCGACGACATCGAGTCCGTCCTCACCTCGGCCGTGGCCACCTCGCTCGGCAAGAAGCCGCAGTCCCTCTCCCCCGCCCGCGACGCGCTGCTGAAGAAGGGGCTGATCTACTCGGCCGAGCGCGGCCGGATCGCCTTCACCGTCCCGCACTTCGGGCGCTACCTGCGGGATCAGACGTGACCGAGCGTGGGCGCGGCACCGAGCCGGAGACCGTCTTCGAGGCACACCCGGGGCTGCGGGACTTCGCTCGTCTCGGAGGGTGCGTCACCCGACCAATCGGGTTCATCGTCGGGGCTTTCTTCATCGTCCTCGGGCTGACGGGCGTCATCCCCTACGACCCCCTGCGCGACTGGTGGTGGACCCTCCTCATCCTGGCGGGCGCGGTGGTGATGGCGACCGTCATCCCGAGGTCCTTCATGCAGACGGCGGAGCTCAAGCTGCGCCAGCCCTTCGTCGAGATCCACCCGGACGCGATCTCCTACGTCGGCAGCCGGATCCCGGACTTCGCCATCCGCGCCGTGCTGCGGGCGGACCTGAACGAGTACCTGGGCGATCACTCGCGCTGGCAGCGGGGCGACACCTTCTACGTGCTCGTCCGTCGCGAGCAGCTGGGGTTCACCCGCGACGACGGCATCATGCGAACCAAGAGGGGCCAGATCGACATCGCCATCGACGAGGCGCTTGACCCGGTCCGCATGTCCCGGGCGGTCATCGCCCACCTCGAGGCGACGGGCACCCCCTTCGTCGACTGCGGCACCGACCTCGGCCAGCTCGTCGACGCAGCCAAGCGCTACGACCGGTCCTGACCCACCGCCGACGAAGGGATCGCCGTGCCCAACATGCCTGCCGCCGAGCGCCGGGCGAAGCTGCTCGAGGCCGCCTACCGCGTCATGTCCGAGGGCGGGGTGGCCGCGGGGACGACGCGGGCCATCGTGCAGGAGGCGGGGATGTCGCTGGCGGCCTTCCACTACTGCTTCGACAGCCGCGAGGAGATGCTGCGCGCGCTCATCGTCGACCTGTCCGAGCGTGAGCGCGGCTCGGCCCGGCTGGCCCTGGCGGCTGCCGAGGCAGGCACCGTCACCGACCTCGCCGGCACGGTGCGGATGGCGCTGCTCGGCTACCTCGACCACCTCGAGCAGCGCTCCGGCGAGGAGCTGCTCCTGCTCGAGCTCAACCACCACGCGCTGCGCACGCCGGCCCTGCGGGAGCTCGCGACGGAGCAGTACCGCGGCTACTACGACGGGATCCAGCAGCTGCTCGTCGGCATGGCCGAGCAGACCGGCGTCCGGTGGCGGGTGGGCCCCGAGCAGGTGGCCCGCCTGGCCGTCACCCTCACCGACGGCCTGACGACGACCTGGCTGGCCGACCGGGACTCCGCGGCCGCACGGGAGACCATCGAGACGATCGCCGAGATGGTCGCGGGGCTGGCGGCGCCGGCCTGACAGGATGGCGCCGTGCGCGCCGTGGTCATCGAAGACGTCCGAGCCCAGCCCGAGGTCAGGGAGGTGTCGGCCCCCTTCGCCCCTGACGGTGGGGTGGTCGTCGACGTGCGGGCGACCGGCCTGTGCCGCAGCGACTGGCACGCCTGGGCCGGCCACGACGACGCAATCACCTGGCCGCACGTGCCGGGTCACGAGCTCGCCGGCGTCGTGAGCGAGGTGGGTGTCGGTGTGCAGCGGTGGCGGGTCGGCGACCGGGTGACCGTGCCCTTCGTCTGCGGCTGCGGACGGTGCTCGTGGTGCGCCGACGGCGACGCGCAGGTCTGCCCCGACCAGGAGCAGCCCGGGTTCACCCACTGGGGGTCCTTCGCCGAGCAGGTCGCGCTGCACGCGGCCGACACCAACCTCGTCGCGCTGCCGGAAGGGGTGGACTTCGCGACCGCGGCGAGCCTCGGCTGCCGCTTCGCCACCGCCTACCGGGCCCTCGTCGCCCGCGCCCGCCTGACGAAGGGGGAATGGGTCACCGTCGTCGGGGCCGGCGGCGTCGGTCTGAGTGCGGTGATGATTGCCCGGGCGCTCGGTGCGCGGGTCGTCGCGGTCGACCGCAACCCGGCGGCGCTGGCCGTGGCGGCCGAGCTCGGGGCGGAGCACACCGTGGTCGCTGTCGGTGCCGGGGTCGGGGCCGGGGTCCGGGGCGGTGACGCGCGTGAGGCCGGCGCAGACGGCACGGACGTCGCGTCCACGGTCATGGAGCTGACCGGCGGCGGGGCACACGTCGCCGTCGACGCCGTCGGCAGCGAGCAGACCTGTGCCACAGCGCTGCTCAGCCTGCGGCGGCGCGGTCGGCACGTCCAGGTCGGGCTGCTGCCGCCGGTCGACGGTCACCCGCGGGTGCCGATGGCGCGGGTCATCGGGTGGGAGATCGACGTGCTCGGCAGCCACGGCATGGCGGCCGTCGACTACCCCGGAATGCTCGCGCTCATCGAGTCGGGCGCCCTGGCGCCGAAGCGCCTCGTCGAACGGGTCGTCGGGCTCGAGGAGGCGGCGGCGCTGCTGCCCGGCTTCGACACCGCGAGCGTCGCGGGGATGACGATCATCGACCCGTCACGCTGAGGCGCGGACGAAAATCGCTGCGACACGGCCCCCTTCGGCCCGTAGCGTGCGCCCAACGGAAGGGGCACCATGCGCACACTCACCTACTACGTCGCGTCGACGCTCGACGGCTTCATCGCGGGACCGGACGGCGGTGACCCGAGCACCGAGGACTTCATGGCGGTGACGCCGGACCTCGTCGAGTTCATCGCGACCCACTACCCGGAGACGCTGCCGGGGCCGGCCCGCGACGCGATGGGCCTGACCGAGCCCGGCCGGGTCTTCGACACCGTGGTCGAGGGGCGCCGCTCCTACGAGATCGGGCTCGCCGCCGGCATCGACGACGCCTACCCCCACCTGCGGCACCTCGTCGTGTCGACGACGCTCGGTGAGGCGCCCGCGGCGGCGGTCGAGGTCGTCGCGGGTGACCCGCTCGCCCGGGTGCGCGAGCTCAAGACCGAGGAGGGTCTGGGCATCTGGCTCGTCGGCGGCGGCCGGCTCGCGCACGCCCTCCTGCCGGAGATCGACCGGCTCGTCATCAAGCTCAACCCCTCGGTCATCGGCTCGGGGGTCCCGCTCTTCGACGGGGGCTTCACGCCCACGCTCTTCGAGACGGTCGACGTCACCTCGCTGCCCGGTGGGGTGCAGGTGATCACCTGCGAGCGCAGGTCGTAGCCCGCCTCGACGGAGGGCCCCACATCCCGCATTGCCCTACGGCAATGCGACGTCACAGGCCCCCGACCCTGCATTGCCGTAGGGCAATGCGACATCACCGGCCCCCACCTCAGGGCCGCAGGGGGCATGCCGCGGCGCCCGACCCGGACGAGGGTCGGGCGCGGGGCGCGACCGCTACAGGTGCCAGGTCACCCCGTCGTCGCGGACCGTGCACGACAGCTCCTGCGCGTGCACCCGCGTGTGGTGCCGCTCGCACAACAACGCCGCATTACCGATGTCGGTGCGGCCACCCAACGACCAGTACTCCACGTGATGGGCATCGGTCCAGTGCGCGGGCATCGTGCACCCCGGGAAGGTGCAGCCCCCGTCACGCAGCCACAGCAACCGCTTCTGCCCCGGGGTGAAGAAGCGCGTGGCGCGGCCGAGCTCCAACGGCTCACCGTCGCTGCCGAGCATCACCGGGATCACCCCCGCCTCACAGGCCAGCCTCCGCACGCTCGACGGCGAGAGCACCGCCCCCGAGGCCGTGACCCCACCCGCGTGACCGCCACCGGCCACACCACCAGCACCCAGACCCACCGCGGCCGGGCCACCCGCACCGTCACGGTCGGGAGCGGGGTCCGTCGAGCGGTACCCGAAGGGATGCGCGTCGCTGAGGGGCACGCCCGTCGGCCCGAACGCACCGCCCGGGCGTCGTGAGCCGCACACGCCACACGTGCCATCGGTGGCGGTCAGCAGCGAGGACATCGAGATGGTCACCATCACCTGCGCCTTGTCACTCGTGCCCACCTCGCCCGGGCTGGACACCCCACGACCCACGATCGAGACCAAGGCATCGGCACGACGCCGCGCCGGCGGCCTCGGGTCACGCTCGCCGTCAGGACCCTTGACCGGCTTCGACAACCCCGCCACCGCCGCGTCGATGATCGCCGCGCCCTCCGCATCGAGCACCAGCTTGTAGCGCGTCAACCCACTCGCGTCCGTGTGACTCGTCAACGACCGCGCCGACCGCGCCCGCTCGTCATCCGCCGCCAGATCCTTGGCCGGACGCAACATCCGCGTCGTCTGCGTGATCGCCGCCGCCAGCTTGCGCTCGTCGAGCCCCGGGAGGCGGCTCGAGATCCGCCCACCCGGCCCGGTGCGCACGACCTCGTCACGGGCCGCACCGAGCAGGACCCCCAGGTCCGCCTCCAAGAGCTCGGGGTCAGCGACCCGGCACACGCCCTCGTGGAAGCGCACCAACTGATCAGCCTTGCCCACCGACAGTTGGCCGCCCTCGACGCAGGCGAGCACCCCGGCGAGGCCGACCGGCTGCGGCCGCTCACCCCACTCCCCCGCGGCTGGCTGCGTCTCCCCGGCCACCTGCTCAGGCGCGTCCGGACGAAGGGGGGCGCCGCCCCCTTCGTCATCGTGCGTGGTGTCGACGAGCGCGGACCCGGCCCGCAGACCCGCCCTGGCCACCCGCACCACCGCAGCGACGTCCCGCACCGCCGGCCGCGGAGCGGTCCGCCCCTCGCTCACCCCGACCCAATCGGCCTCCGACCACGACTCCTGCCCCGGCACACCCCGCGAGATGCCCTCACGCACCAACGCCACCTCGGCCGCCTCGAGCACCGCCCGGGCCCGACCGATCGCCGCCAACCCCTCCGCCAGTTCCTCGTCCGGCGCCTGCCACAGCCGCGGCGCCTCCAGCGAGGCCATCGTCATCGCGCGCACCGAGTCCCGCAGGCCCGACACGAGCCCCAGACCCTCCCACTGCGTCGCCACTGACATGCTTCGATCATACGTTCGAAAGACCCGACTCGGGAACCCCCTGAGCCCTGTGAATTCAAGGAACTTCGCCGCTGGTCTGGGGAGAAGTCGGCCACCGGTCGGGCGGTCGAGAACGGCCTCACCCGAGCAAGGGTGCGCAGCGGCGCACCGGTGTCGACGTGGACCCGACCACCCATCCCGTCACGCTGTCACGCCGGCGCCGCCCGGGTCGTCAGATGGGTGACAGCATCGACAGCAGAGGTGAGGGACATGGACCCAGCACAGCAGGCAGAGGACTTCGAGGCGGAGCGCCCACGGCTCGTCGGCCTGGCCACGCGCATCCTCGGCGACCACGCCGAGGCCGAGGACGTCGTTCAGCAGGCCTGGCTGCGGCTCCACGGCACGGACACCGACATCAAGTCCCTCCCGGCATGGCTCACGACGGTGACGACCCGCCTGTGCCTCGACCGGCTCAAGTCACGAGCTCCGGTGCAGCACAGCGACATCGAGCCGGGTCAGGTCACGCCGGACATCGCTGACGACGTCGTCCTCGCGGACACCGTCGGCGTGGCGCTGCAGGCCGTGATCGACCGCCTGACCCCCGGCGAGCGGGTCGCCTTCGTGCTGCACGACAGCTTCGGCTTCGACTTCGCGACGATCGCCGCGATCCTCGACACGACGCCGGCCGCGGCACGCAAGCTCGCCTCGCGGGCCCGGGGCAAGGTGCGGGGCCAGGGGGCTGAGAGGGCAGACTGGGCGGTCGTCGACGCCTTCATGGCGGCCGCGCGCGAGGGCGACTTCGACTCCCTGCTGCGGCTGCTCGCACCAGACGCCACGATCACCGCCGACGCCGCCGCCGTCGCGAGCGGCACGCCCGAGCGGGTCGACGGGCAGCGGGAGATCGCCGAGTTCTTCAACGGCAGCGCCCACGCGGCCCTCGCCGTGCTCGTCGACGAGCGGCCCGGCGCCGCGTGGTTCCACCGCGGCGAGGCCAGGGTGCTCTTCGACTTCGACGTCGTGGACGGCGTCGTGCAGGGCATCACCTTCCGCGCCGAGCCCGAGGTGCTCGAGCGGGTGCACCGCCGCGAAGACACCCGGCGCTCGTCCTGAGGTGCGAGGCCCCTTGTCACATCCGCACTCCCCCGATCGTCAACCCCACGAGACCCACACACGAGAGGATCACCCCATGAAGACCATGACCTGCCAGCAGCTCGGCGGCCCCTGCGACCTCGCCCACCGCGGCGAGACGCACGACGACGTCATCAACGCCCAGGACCAGCACCTCAAGGAGATGGAAAAGGCCGGCGACGCCGCGCACCAGCCGGCCCGCGACGAGATGAAGAAGCGCTGGCGTCGCCCCCGCAAGGCGCTCGGTTGGTACAACGAGATGAAGCAGACCTTCGCTGCCCTGCCGGAGGACTGAGCCGGCCCGGCCCGGCCTCCCTCAGGGGCGCGAGCGCCCCACCAGCACCATCGCCCCGGCGCCTCCCAGTGCGCCCACCGCGTACCAGAGGAGGTCGACCGGGGCGAAGGTCGTCCCGAGCACCCAGCGCAGCTGCGGCACCCGCGCCGGCAGACCGGTCAGCTGGGCCAGCTCGACGACCACGCACAGCGCCAGGGCCACCCCGGCCACGACGAGCGGGCGCGGCGTCTCACGACTCGGCCACAGCACGCGAAGGGAGAAGACCGCCGCCATCGCGTAGAGGACGCTGCCGGCCGCGTCGGTCCACGCCAGATGGCGGAATCCCTGCAGCGCCAGCCCGATCGCCACGACGACGGCCAGCAGGACGAGGGCGGGGAGGCGGCGCACGGCGCCACCCCAGCACACCGGGCTGGCATCTCACTGTGAGGCCTCGCCCTGCACGGTCGACTACCCGCGAGTAGGTTCTGCGCCATCGGAACACCAATGGCGGTGCGCCCCGGGGTGGCACTCCGTCGAGGAGGCACTCCATGTCCGCACAGCCCACCCGCCGCGCCGTGATCGCCGGGGCAGGAGCCGCCAGCGCACTCACCGCGCTGCCGGCCGCGACCGCCCACGCCAACCCGACGACCCCCGGCACCGGGGACACGTTGCCCACCGATCGGCTCGCCCACGCCAAGCACCGCCTGGCCGCGCCCGAGATCTTCCGCGCACCGAAGAAGATCGCCTCGCACACCGACGTCATCGTCATCGGAACCGGTTTCGGCGGCAGCGTCGCCGCCCTTCGTCTCGGCCGGGCCGGCGCCGACGTCGCGATGCTCGAGCGCGGCTCCCGCTGGCCCCATGACCCGTGGCGGCGCATCAACGCCGGCGACATGGCGCTCGACGGGCGCGGCATCTGGCACAAGCGCTCCTTCACCAACCTCGTCGGGATCCCGCAGCCTGTCGACCGCTTCGGCGGCGTGCTCGACGACACCACCTACGAGCACCTGCGGGTGTGGCGGGGCGCGGCCGTCGGCGGCGGCTCGATCGTCTTCACCGGCGTGCTCCTCGAGCCGCCCACGGAGTACTTCGAGCACCTCTTCGGGGACACGGTGAGCCAGACCGAGATGCACCGCACCTGGTACCCGAGGGCCCGCAGGATGCTCCGGGCCTCGCCGATGCCACGTGACATCTACGGCAGAGCGCCCTTCGGCCACTCCCGGCGCTGGGACGCGAATGTCCGCAAGGCCGGCTATACCCCCGAGCCGCTCGACGGGATCTGGGACTGGGACGTCGTGCGAGCCGAGCTGCAGGGCCGCTCGCGGCGCTCGGCCACCATCGGCGAGAGCAACTACGGCAATGCCAACGGCGCGAAGTGGGATCTCACGCTCAACTACCTGCCGCAGGCCGAGGCCACCGGCAGGGTGACCGTGCACCACTGGCACGTCGTCGACCGCATCGGCCAGGACGCCCGAGGCCGCTACACCGTCGACCTGCGCGTCGTCGACCCCACGGGCGAGGTCCTCGAGACCCGGACGGTCACCTGCGACCGCCTGGTCCTCGGCGCCGGCAGCATCGGCACCTCCGAGCTGCTCGTCCGCGCCCGGGCCGAGGGCACCCTGAAGCACCTGGACGACTCCGTCGGTGAGGGCTTCGGCACGAATGGTGATGCCGCGATGGTGCAGTTCATCTCGCTGTCCAAGGGGCTGTCGCAGGGATCACCCTCGGCGTCGACCATCCTCGACGCGAGCCTCGACATGCCCGCACGGATGGAGAACTGGTACGCCCTCGGCGTCCAGGTCAACGCCGGCATCATCGGGTCGCTCGGCATGGTCATGGACCCGCAGCGCGCGAGGTTCGTCCACAGCGCCGCCAAGGACGACGTCATCGTCGACTGGCCGAAGGACGGCAACAAGGCGACCGAGGAGGTCCTGCGCGAGATGCGGAACAAGATCGCCGAGGCTGCAGGCGTCGGGGTGGGGGTGCCCGTCCTCGGTGTGCCGGACGTCGGGACGAGCTTCACCGCGCACCCGCTGGGCGGCGCCGTCATCGGCAGGAGCACCGACGCCTACGGCCGGGTCAAGGGCCACCCCGGTCTCTACGTCATGGACGGCGCCGGCATCCCCGGCAGCACTGGCACGGCCAACCCCTCGCTGACCATCACCGCGCTCGCCGAGCGCAACATCGCGAGGATCATCGCCGACGGGCGGTGACGCCTCGCGTCGGTGACCGACTCGCGGGGTTCGGTTACGCCTCGCGGGTCGGTCACGCCTCGAGCAGAGCAACTCCCGGGCCCTCGAGGTCGGCCGTCGCCACGTCACGCCCCGAGATCGCGAGCAGCAGCGCGAGGGCCGACCCGCGGACCTCAGGCCCGTCGCCCAGGGTGAGGTCGAGGTCGGTGGCCCGCAGCGTCACCCGCTCGGCGGTCTCGCGCGAGCCGCCGACCGAGGCCGGGGTCCGCGCCTGGTAGCGCAGCGCGCCCTCGATCGCCTCGGCGGAGTAGTCGTGCCAGATGCCAAGCGGCCGGCGGATGTCCTCGCCGTGAACGACCTCCTCGACGAGCCGGCTGTCGAGGGGAGCCAGCCGGGTGGGCGGCCCGGTGCGGCGCGCAGCGACCTCGCGCAGGCTGCTCAGGGTCTCGCGCGGCGTCGCCCCGCGGTGCCGGTCGACGCCCTGCTGGGTCATCCGCTCGAAGTCACCCCGGGCCCGCACCATCCCCATCACGAGGCCGAAGGGCGTGGCGAGCGCGTTGGCGACGAGGTGCGCCGCGACGTCGTGGACGCTCCACCCCTCGCACAGCGACGCCGTGCGCCACTGCTCGTCGTCGAGCCGCTCGAGGTCGGCGGCGAGCGCCGCGCGCTCCCCGTGGACGAGGTCCCACACATCGGTCATGGCCTCACCCTGACACGGCACCCGACAGCCTCCCCGGACCCCGGCCCCTGACGAAGGGGAGGTCCCGCGCCGAGCGCAGGACCTCCCCTTCGGCAGGTGTGGTGCGGGTCAGGCCGGGGCCGGGGTGACCGGACGGCCCTGCAGCACCCGCCACGTGTAGGCCGCCGCGATGGACAGCACCGGGACGGTGACGAGCAGCGCTAGGCCGAGGGTGCACAGCGAGACGATGATGATGAGGATGGCGAGGAGCGCCAGCAGCAGCGTCGGGCCGACGTTCTTCGTCGTGAAGTTGAAGCTCGCGACGATGCCGTCGACACCGGACTCGCCGTCGAGGACGGCCATGTTGGTGTAGTAGAGCAGGTAGGCCGCGACGATGCCGGGCAGGATGCACATGAGGGTGCCGACGAAGGTCACGATCATGACGATGATGCCCGCGAGCAGCGCCTGACCCCACGGGATGCGGGTGAACATCGCCCCCAAGTCGGTGCGTCCGGTGTCGACGACGTCGAGCGCTCCGCGCACCAGCGCCAGGCCGAGCACCCAGCTGATGAGGCCAGAGACGAAGCTCGTCATCAGCGAGATCAGCTGGTGGAGCAGGTAGTTCTCCGGCAGGCCGGTCACCGGGTCGATGGTGCTGCCGGTGCCGAGGAGGCTGCCGGTCGTCGCGAGGTTGGTGCCGAAGCTGATCGCCATGCTGATGACGAGCATCACGGCGGTGATGATCATGAAGGGGCCGACGTTCTTGGTGAAGAGCTGCCAGCCGTAGGTCAGCGCGTCCATCGGGCTGTACGGGGGCTGCATCCCGCCGAACTGGGGCGGCATGCTGCCACCGCCGTAGGGCTGCTGGCCCGGCTGGCTGCCGTAGGGCGACTGCGACCCGTAGGGCTGGCCGCCCTGCGGCTGGGAGCCCCCGTAGGGCGGCTGGCCACCGGATCCGGGCGGGGGCGGCGGCTGGTCGGGCGGGTACGGAGGCTGAGTCATGGCCCCACCCCATCGCATGTGGCGCAGCGCGGCAAGCAGCGACGCGGGGGAGGACTCCCCTCACCCCTCGACGAGCAGCTCCCGGGTGACGTCGGCGATCGTCGCCGCGCCCACCAGACCCATCGTCAGGTCGAGCTCGGCGAGCACGTTGTCGACCACCGCGCTGACCCCGGCCGCACCGTCGAGCGCCAGCCCGTAGACGTGCGGCCGACCGAGCAGGCAGGCATCGGCACCGAGGGCGAGTGCAACGAAGAGGTCCGCCCCGGAGCGCACCCCGCTGTCCATGAGCACGGTCGGCTCGGGCCCGACCGCCTCGCGCACGCGGACCAGCGCGTCGAGCGCCGCAATCGACCGGTCCACCTGCCGCCCACCGTGGTTGGAGACGACGACGGCGTCGACACCGGCGTCGAAGGCCCGCCGCGCATCGTCCTCGTGGAGGATCCCCTTGAGCACCACGGGCAGCCTGGTGCGCTCGCGCAGGGTCGCGATGTGCTCCCACGACAGCGCCGGGTTGGAGTAGATGTCGAGGAAGGTCTCGACCGCCGCTCGCGGCTCCGGCGAGCGCAGGTTGTCGCGGACCCCGCCGGGGTGCTCGCGGCTCATCGAGAGCAGGGTGCCGACTCCCCCCTTCGCCGCACGGGCCGCCTGCAGGGGCCGGCGCGGGTCGATCCCGAGCGACTGCGCGGCGCGCGCCCCGGCGGCGAGCCGCTCGCGGACCAGCTCCATGAAGCGGGGGTCGGACGTGTACTGGGCGATGCCCTGGCCACGGGCGAAGGGGAGCGACCCCAGGTCGAGATCCTGCGTGCGCCACCCGAGCATCGTCGTGTCGAGCGTGACGACGAGCGCCTGCGCCCATGCGGTCTCGGCCCGGCCGATCATCGAGTCGACGAGCTCCTCGTCGGTCGACCAGTAGAGCTGGTACCAGAAGGGGGTGCCGTCCATCGCCTGCGCCGTCTCCTCCATCGGCGAGCAGCCCTGGCAGGAGAAGACATAGGGCACGCCGCTGGCGTGCGCCCCCCGCGCGATGAGCAGGTCGGCGTCGTCGGTGACGAGCCCGGCGGCACCGACCGGGGCGAGGAGAAGCGGGGCGGCGAGCTCGGTGCCCAGGACCGTCGTCGTCAGGTCACGCGTCGTCGTCGCGTGGAGCATCCGCGGCACGACCTGCCAGCGGTCGAAGGCGGCCCGGTTGGCGCGCATCGTCGCGCCTCCCCCGGCTCCACCCGCGATGTAGGCCCAGGCCTTGCGGCTCAAGGCTGCTCGTGCGCGGCGCTCGAGCTCGTCGACGTCGGTCGGGACGGTGGGCGCGATGCCGAGGGCGCCGGGTCGGTAGATCGCGTCCTGACGGGCACGGCCGGGGGTGGGCTGGGGAGTCGTCATGAGCGCAGGCTAGGGCCCCGAAGCGGTGAGATCGGCCACAGCGAGGACCCCGTCCGGACCCTGACCTTTCGTTGACCTCATGGGCTTCTGGGGTGGTCGGCTTCTTCGGTGCCCGGGTGGGGATCGCCCTCGGTACGGCCTTCGCGGTGGGGGTCGTCCCCTTCGCCATCGGGGTCATCTCGCAGTACCCGGCACTGTCCGGCTCGCTCGCCGCTTACGCCGTCTCGACGATCGTCTGCGTCGTCATGTCGCTGGCCTCGCGCGAGGAGCCCTTCGACTTCGCCCTCATCTCCCGGCGGACCGGTGACTTCACCGACGACGAGTCGGCCGACGCCCAGCCCGCCGGCGACGACGACCCCGACCTCGAGCCCGCTCGCGCCTGACCCGGAAGGATCCACATGTCGATCTCTGCACTGACCCTCTACATCCTCGTCTGGCCCGTCATCGTGGCCGTGGTCCTCGCCGTCATCTGCGTGGCCTTCTACAAGGAGTGGCGCGCCGCCAAGGACGAGGGGCGCCGGATCATCTGACCGGTGGGGTGCTCGGCGCGCCACACTGGTGGCATGGCAGCGACGACGCGACCCGCCGTACCGGCCGACGCCTACCTCGTCGGGCGGCTGCTCCACGACTTCAACGTCGAGTTCAACGAGGAGACGACACCGAGCGCCGCAGACTTCGCCGGGCGCTTCGAGCACCTGCTGGCCCGCGACGACGTGCTCGTGCTGCTGGCCGAGGAGGGCGCTGCGCCCACGGGGTTCGCGTACCTGACGCTGCGCCCGACGCCCTACTACGACGGGCTGCTCGGCCAGCTCGAGGAGCTCTACGTCGTGCCGGAGCTGCGCGACCAGGGCATCGGCACGGTCCTGCTCACCACCGCCGTCGAGCGCATCGTGGCGAAGGGGGCCGCTGAGCTGCACATCAACGTCGACGAGGTCGACGTGGACACGCGCCGCTTCTACGAGCGCCACGGCTTCGTCAACGTCCACCCGGGCGCCGACTACCGCATGCTGTGCTACCTGCGCGAGCTGTGACCCCCGTGCGCTCGTCGGTCGTAGGGCTCGTCGCGACGATCGCGCTGACCCTGACCGCGTGCACCAACCCCGCGCCGGAGGCCGACCGGTGGCAGCCGGTCGACCTCCCCGGGGCTGGGCGGGTGGTCACCCTGACCGGGGCGGATGACGGGCTGCTCGTCGGCCGCTACGACGACAGCGCGCAAGAGCGGGCGTCGCTCACGGTCGTCGGGCCGGACGGCAGCAGCCGCCCGGTCGCGATGGAGACCCGCTGGGAGTGGGCCGGGCGGGAGGCGGAGCTGCTGTCCGTCAGCGAGCGCGAAGGGGAGGTCGTCGCCGTCGGCGGTCACCGCGCCGGCGCGCACGGCAACGTGCGCTGGACCGTGTGGAGCGGCGACCTCGACGAGGTCGTCGAGCAGCCGCAGCGGTTCGAGGTCTTCGGCGGCTGGGACGCTGGCGGGCTCACGGGCACGGCTCTCTCGCAAGCCGGTCCGGTGATCCTCGGCAGCTGGGCGGCGCGGAGCCGGCAGGGCCTCGACGTGGCCGTCTGGACCCGCGACGGCGACCGTTGGGCCCGACCGACGCGTCCGGGGACTCCTCTGGCGGCGACCGCCACCCGCCAGCCCTCCCCCGGTGCGGTGACCGACCTACCCGGCGGCGGCCTGCTGGCCGTGGGCTGGGTGACGGTGCTCGGCGACCGCATCCGTGACGAGGCGGTCCTGTGGACCGCCGCCGAGCCGGCCGGACCCTGGCGTGAGGTCTCGCTCCCTTCGACGGGGGCTGGGACCCAACGACCGATGGCGGTGGACTGCGCCGCCGACCACTGCGTCGTCGCCGGCAGCAGCGACGAGGACGTCGTCCTGTGGCGGGTCGCCCTCACCGACGACGGGCTGGCCCCGGCGCGGGCGCGGACGGTCCTGCCCGATGCCGTGCACTCTCCGGCGCCGACGATCCGGGCGGCGGCCGGAGACGTCGACACGGTCGCGCACGGCGAACCCGCGCGAGGCGAGCAACCCGGGACCACGCGGGTCGTGCGGGTGGGGACAGGCCCCGAGGAGCTGTCGGTCACGGAGCTCCCGGGCCGGCTGGCCGCGATCGCCACGGAGCCACGCGGCGCCGTCGTCGTCGCGACGACGACCGACGACCGCACCCGCACCTGGCGCCGCGCCCCCTGACCTCTGCATTGCCCTACGGCAATGCGGCCTGAGGGGTCGGGAGGCTGCATTGCCGTAGGGCAATGCAGAGTTGGGGCGGCCGGTCAGGCGGTGACGCCGTGGCGGCGCTGGTGGCGCAGACCGAGGGCTGTGCCGAGCAGGACGAGCACGATGGACGCGACGAGCACGCCCTCGTAGCCGATCCACGCGGCGGCGGTGAGCGCGATGGCGGCCGCGACGAAGGAGATCGCGAGCGCGAAGGAGGTCAGGGTCGTGAAGTCGCTGCCCGCCGAGTCGGGCCGGGCGAAGTCCATGTTGATCGTGTAGACGACGACATTGGCCACGGCATAGGCCGCCATGAAGGCGCACAGCGCGACGGTCGTCCACACCGTCGAGGTCTCGCCGAGGGCCAGCGGGAGCAGGCCGAGGGTCGCGACCGGGAGCAGCGCACCCCCGAGGACGAGCACCCGACGACGACCCCAGCGGGTGATGAGCGCGCCGGCACCGAGGGCGGCGAGCACCGCCGGGGCCGAGGCGATCGCGCCGGAGACGATGCCGATCTTGGTCAGGGACCAGCCGGCGTCGACGAGCGCGGGCGAGACGATCGCGTAGCCCACGGCGGCGCCGATGTAGTACAGCGGCACGACGACGAGCACCCAGCTGCGGCAACCGGGCTGGCCGAAGACCGTGAGCAGCTCGCGCAGCCCGGCGCGGCGCACGAGCACTTCGCGCTCCGGCTCGCGGAAGGCGATGACGACCCCGAGGGCCGTGGCGGTGAGCAGGGCGAGCAGCAGGATCGCCGGGACCCAGCCCCACTGGTCGTAGACGACGACGGCCAGACCGCCCCCGACGACGCTGCCGAGGTAGTTGCCGCCGACCTGGATGCCGTTGCCCAGCCCCCGGTCGCCGTCGCCGAGCAGGCGCACGGTGAGCGCGTCGGCGGCGATGTCCTGGGTGGCGGAGAAGACGACGAAGAGGGAGCAGATCGCGATGACCGGACCGAGGTGGTCGGCCGGCGTGACGAAGGGGGTGAGCGCCAGGAGCGTGATGACCAGCCCCAGCTGGAGCGGGACGAGCCACGAGCGGTAGTGACCGAAGCGGCGGCTGCCGAAGCGGTCGACCAGCGGGGCCCAGAGGAACTTCAGCGGCCAGATGAGCCCGATCGTCTGGATCAGGCCGAGCGTGGCGAGCGAGGTGCCGCCGTCGCGGAGGATCGCGACGAGCCCGATCGTGAGGAAGCCCACACCGAGGTACTGGGTGAAGTAGAGCGCGGTGATGAGCCGAAACCGCTCTGCGCCAAGGGATTCGGCGCCTCGGGTGACGGTCGGGGCAGTGGTGGTCACGGGGTTCTTCCTCGCGCTCGTGGGCAGGCGCCCGGGTAGGGGTCATCGCGCATCGGCAGTGATGCGCAGCGCCGCGGAACTCGACGAGCGAGGGCGACGCACGGCGGTTATGTTAGGCCAGCACTACCTAAGTTAGGTATCCCTTACTTCTAGGAGCATGCACGGTGAACCCCCACCTCCTGACGCACGAGACCGCCGACGACTACGTCCGCGGCATGGCGCGCGTGACGCAGCTCGTCGCGCAGCACCTCGCCGCGGACGCCCCCTCGACCGGGGCGACCGTCGCCGACCTCACCCCCGCCGTGGAGGGTGTCGATCTCGACCGGCCCGCTGCCGACCTCGACGCGGCGCTGGCCGAGGTGACCGACATCTACCTGCGCGACGCGATCTGGTTCCACCACCCCTCCTACGTCGCCCACCTCAACTGCCCCGTCGCCCTCCCCGCGGTGCTCGCCGAGGGCATCATCGCGGCGGTCAACACCTCGGTCGACACCTGGGACCAGAGCGCCGGCGGCACGCTCGTCGAGCAGCGCCTCATCCGCTGGACCGCCGGGCGCATCGGCTTCGGCGAGGGCGCGGACGGCGTCTTCACGAGCGGCGGCACGCAGTCCAACCTCCAGGGCCTGCTCCTCGCGCGCGGCGAGGCGGTCCGTCGAGCCGGGAGCGACGCCACCCTTCGAGTGCTCGCGACCGAGCACAGCCACTTCAGCGTCATCAAGGCCGCCCGGATCATGGGCCTGCACCCGAGCGCCGTCATCGCCGTGCCGACGGACGAGACCGGCGGCATGAGCACGGCCGCCCTCGCGGCCGAGCTCGACGGCATCCGGGAGCGCGGCGAGACGGCGATGGCCGTCGTCGCGACCGCGGGGACGACCGACCTCGGGGTCATCGACCCGATCTCGACGATCGCCGACCTGGCCGCAGCGCACGGCACCTGGCTCCACGTCGACGCTGCCTACGGCGGGGGGCTGCTGACCTCCCTTCGTCGTCGTCACCTGCTCGACGGCATCGAGCGCGCCGACTCGGTGACCGTCGACTTCCACAAGACCTTCTTCCAGCCGGTGAGCTCGAGCGCGATCGTCGTGCGCGACGGCGCCACGCTCGGCCACGTCACCCACCACGCCGACTACCTCAACCCGCGGACCGCGGTGACGCCCAACCAGGTCGACAAGTCGCTCCAGACCACGCGGCGCTTCGACGCGCTCAAGCTGTGGCTGACGCTGCGGGTCACCGGTGCCGATGCCGTCGGCGAGATGTTCGACGAGGTCATCGACCGCGCCCACCGGGTGTGGGAGGTGCTGCGCGACGACGAGCGCTTCGAGGTCGCCGTCGAGCCCGTGCTCAGCACCGTGCTCCTGCGCTACCGGCCGAAGGGAGTCGGCGTCACCGAGGCCGACTCGCTCAACCCCCGCATCCGGCACGCCCTCCTCGACGACGGCTCGGCCATGGTCGCCGGCACGACGATCGACGGTCGGGCCTGGCTGAAGTTCACCCTGCTCAACCCGCAGACCTCGCTGGCGCACCTGCGCGAGATCATCGAGACGATCGCCACCACGGGTGAGGCGCTGCTGGCCGAGGACGCCCTCGACGAGCTGAGCCTCGCGGAGCTGGAGGTGGCGCGATGAAGGTGCACGACTTCGTCGGCATCGGCCTGGGGCCCTTCAACCTCGGGCTCGCCGCGCTGACCCACGACCTGCCTGACCTCGACGGGGTCTTCCTCGAGGCGCGCGACGAGTTCTCGTGGCACCCCGGGATGATGCTCGAGGGTGCGACGATCCAGGTGCCCTTCATGGCCGACCTGGTGACCATGGCCGACCCGACGAGCCGCTTCGGCTTCCTCAACCACCTCAAGCAGATCGGGCGGCTCTACCCCTTCTACATCCGGGAGAGCTTCTACCCCCTGCGCGCGGAGTACGACCAGTACTGCCGGTGGGTCGCCGACCAGCTCGACACGATCCGGTGGGGCCACGACGTGACCGCCGTCGAGCGCGAGGCCGACGGCACCTACCTCGTCACGGCCCGCCTCGGCGACGGGACGGTGACCTCCCTTCGCGCTCGTCATGTCGTGCTCGGCATCGGGACCGAGCCGACCGTGCCGCCGGTCGCGGAGGGACTCGCGGGGCCGGTGACCCACTCCGGCCACTACCTCGAGCACCGGGCGGCCCTGCAGGACAAGGAGTCCGTGACGATCATCGGCAGCGGGCAGTCCGCCGCCGAGATCTACCTCGATCTGCTCGCGGGGCTCCCCGAGCACGGCTACCACCTGACGTGGATCACCCGCTCGCCGCGGTTCTTCCCGATGGAGTACACCAAGCTCACGCTCGAGATGACCTCGCCGGAGTACGCCCGCTACTTCCGCGAGCTGCCGATGGAGCGGCGCGACGTGCTGCTGCGCGAGCAGCGCAACCTCTACAAGGGGATCAGCGGCGACCTCGTCGACCAGATCTACGACACGCTCTACCGGATCCGGGTCGAGACCGGTGCACCCGTGCCCACCACCCTGCTGACGAACAGCGAAGTGCGAGAGGCGAGCTGGGACGCGACCACGGGTCGCTACCTCCTCGGCGTGCACCACGAGGAGCAGGACGCCGCCGTCGAGGTGAGCAGCGAGGGCCTCGTCCTCGCCACCGGCTACCGTCCGCGCACCCCACACTTCCTCGCGCCCGTCGCTGACCGGATCCGGCGCGACGCCCGCGACCGCTACGACACCGGGGCCGACTACAGCGTCGACCTCGACGGAAGGATCTTCGTGCAGAACGCCGAGGAGCACACCCACTCCGTCCTCGCCCCCGACCTGGGCATGGGCGCCTACCGCAACTCCGTGATCATCAACGCGATCACGGGCCGTGAGGTCTACCCGGTGGAGGAGCGCATCGCCTTCCAGCACTTCGGTGTCGGGGAGATCGAGTCGCCGGTGGTGCGTGGCTTCGCGGCTTCCTTCGAGGCTCCTTCGTCGCACCTCAGGACACCGCCTTCGTCGCACCTCAGCCAGCGGGCGGCCTCCCCACTCGACGACCGGGGGACGGCGGAGGTGATGGCCCGATGAGCGACTTCGCGATGATCACGCCCGTCGGGCGGGTGACGATCGAGCCGGTCGTCCCCGCCGAGCACATCGAGCTGCTGCACGCGTGGGTGACGCACCCGAGGTCGGCCTTCTGGGGGATGCAGGGCTTCACCCTCGAGCAGTCGCGCGCGGCCTTCGACGAGATCGACGCCGACCCGCACCACGCGGCGTGGCTCGGCCGGGTCGACGGCGTCCCGACCTTCCTCACCGAGACCTACGACCCCGTCCACTCGGTCCTTGCCACCCACTACCGCGTCGAGCCCGGGCAGCTCGGCATGCACGTGCTCGTCGCGCCGACGGACGCCCCGGTGCACGGGATGACCTCGCAGGTCTTCCGCGCGGTGATGCACTTCTGCTTCCGCGACCCCTCGGTCACCGAGGTGGTCGTCGAGCCGGACGTGCGCAACCAGGCGATCCACGCAAAGAACGCCGCCGCCGGCTTCGTCGTCGATCGCCGAATCACCTTGTCGGACAAGGAGGCCCTGCTGAGCTTCTGCACGCTCGAGGCCTTCGCCGGCAGCGAGCTCGAGCGCGGGGGTGAGCGCCTCCCTTCGCCCGACGTCGCCCACCTCGAACCCGAGGTCATGGCGCGGGCCCACCGGCACGTCGCCGCCAAGGCGATCGGCGAGCTGACCCACGAGCGGGTGATCGCGCCCGAGCCGACCGCCGACGGGCGGTGGACGATCGCGGCGGGGGCGGCGACCTACACCTTCGCCGCGACCCGGCACGCGCTCGAGCACTGGCGGGTCGACCCGGCGAGCATCGAGCGCACCGTCGGTGGGCGGGTCACCGAGGTCGACGCCCTCGGCGTCGTCTCCGACCTGCACGAGGTGCTCGGCATCCCCGACCACCTGCGCTCGACCTATCTCGAGGAGCTGAGCGGCACGTTGGCGAGCTTGGCGCACAAGTGGCACCACGCGCGGCACACGAGCCGCGACCTCGTCGACGCCGACTTCCAGACGATCGAGTCCGCGATGACCGAGGGCCACCCCGCCTTCATCGCCAACAACGGCCGGATCGGCTTCTCCGCCACCGACCACGCGACCTACTCCCCCGAGGCGGCCGCCGACGTGCGACTGGAGTGGATCGCGGTGCGGCGCAACGTCGCCCACCTCTCCTTGGCCGAGGGTATGACGGAGGAGGACCTCTACGCGGGCGAGCTCGACCCTGCGGACCGGGAGCGGTTCTCCCTTCGCCTGGAGATGCTGGGGCTCGACCCCGCGGACTACCTGCTCATGCCGGTCCACCCGTGGCAGTGGGACCACAAGCTCGCGGTGACCTTCGCCGCGGACATTGCCCGGCGCGATGTCGTTCACCTCGGCCACACGCGGGACCGCTACCGCGCGCAGCAGTCGATCCGGACCTTCTTCAACACCGACCGTCCCGAGCGGCACTACGTCAAGACGGCGCTGGCGATCCAGAACATGGGCTTCCTGCGCGGGCTCTCGCCGAAGTACATGGAGGCGACGCCGGCGATCAACGACTGGGTGGCCGACGTCGTCGCCGGCGACCCGGAGCTCGCCGACTGCGGCTTCCGCGTGCTGCGCGAGGTCGCGGCGATCGGCTACACCGGCGATGCCTACCACCGCCTCGGGGTGCCCAACCCGCACACCAAGATAGTGGCCGCACTCTGGCGCGAATCGCCCGTGCCGAAGCTCGCTGCGGGACAACGGATCCAGTCCCTCACCGGGCTGCTGCATCGCGACGCCGAGGGCGCCGCGCTCATCACCGAGCTCATCGCAGCGAGCCCCATCGGCGCGCGCGAGTGGGTGCGGCGGATGCTGCGCGCCTACCTGCGGCCCGTCGTCCACTGCCTCGGCGTGCACGACCTGGCCTTCATGCCCCACGGCGAAAACCTCATCCTCGTGCTCGAGGACCACGTGCCCACCGGCGTCTTCATGAAGGACATCGGCGAGGAGGTCGTCGTCATGTCCGACCGCGAGCTGCCGCCCGAGGTCGAGCGCATCCGGCACGTCCTCGACCCGCAGGTGCAGTCGTTGTCGGTGCTCACCGACGTCATCGACGGGGTGCTGCGCTTCGTCGCCGAGATCCTCGCCGACGACGAGGTGCTCAACGGTGAGGACTTCTGGGCGCTCGTCGCCGAGTGCATCGCCGAGCACGCGGCCGACCACCCGCGGGCCGCGCGGCTGGACCTGCTGCGGGAGAGCTTCGAGCACTCGTGCCTCAACCGGCTGCAGCTGCGCAACACCCTGCAGATGGTCGACCTCACCGACCCTGAGGGCTCGCTCATCCGGGTCGGCGACCTCGCCAACCCACTCCACGCGCATTGCCCTACGGCAATGCACAGTCTTGACGTCGAAGGACTGCATTGCCGTAGGGCAATGCAGAGTTCTGGGGCCGGCGAAGGGGGCGTGGCCGGGTGAGCCGACGCTGGCGGGTGGAGCGGGATGCCCTCGGCATCCCGCTCTGCTGGGGGGAGACGCTCAACGACCTCGCCTACGCGCAGGGGCGCTCGGCGGCGATCGACCGGGCCTGGCAGATCGAGGTCGAGCGGCGGCGGTCCGAGGCGACCTCGGCGACGCTGCTCGGACCGTCCGACTGGGACGACTTCGCCGAGCGGGCCGACCTGGCCGGCATCGCGCGGGCCGCGGTCGCGGGTCTCGACGACGAGACGCTTGCCTGGGTGGACGCCTACGTCTCCGGGGTCAACGACGGTCTGGACGAAGGGGGTTCCCGCGCACCGGAGTTCGCCGCCACCGGCACGCAGCCGGAGCGCTGGGAGATGTGGTCACCGGCAGGCGTCTTCCTCGTCCAGCACGTGCTCATGGGCAACTTCGGTCACCTGCTGTGGCGCCGCCACGTCCGCGCGCAGCTCGGCGAGGACGCGCTCGACCTGCTGAGCCACGAGGGCGTGCCGCTCGGCGGCAGCAATGCCTGGGCGCTCACCGGGGCGCGCACTGCCACGGGCGCGCCGATGATCGCCGCCGATCCGCACCGCGTGCTCGAGGCCCCCGGGATCTACCAGCAGGTGCGTCTGGCCACGCCCGACATCGACGTGTCCGGGCTCGCCTTCGCGGGTGTGCCGGGGGTGCCGCACTTCGGTCACGCCGGCTCGGTCGCGTGGGCGGTGACCCATGCGATGGCGGACTACCAGCAGATCGCCCCTGACGCGGACCCTGTTGTCCCCCACCCGATCTCGCCCGCGGGCGTCGACGGCGACATCGGGCTGGCCACGATGCGCCGACTGCTCCTGGCGCGGACGGTCGACGACGTCGACATGGCCCTCGACGGCTGGGTCGAGCCGGTCAACGCCGTGGTCATCGCCGGCGCCGACGGTCGGGTCCGCGAGCGCGTCGCCGGCCGCCTCGTCACCATCGAGAGTTCGCATTCCCCCGGGGGAATGCAGATTCAGGTGGGGACGGTGGCGGCGCCGGCGGCCCGTCGGGACCTGGCGGACGGCGAGGTCGTCGTGCACGCCAACGACCGGCGCGCCTCGGTCGCGGCGCTCGGTGAGGAGTTCGCCGCGCCGCACCGAGCGCACCGGATCACCGAGCTCCTCGGCGGGCGCCCGACCTGGGACGTCGCCGGCCTCGCGGAGATCCAGACCGACACCCGGCTCGGCTCCTGGCCGACCTTCCAGACTCTCCTCGGCGGGGTCGCGGCCACCGGCCCCGCCGAGGAGCTGCGCCTGTGCCTGCTCGCCTGGGACGGGCACATGGACGCCGGCAGCCACGCCGCGGCCCTCTTCGCGGCCTGGCGCACCGAGCTCGTCCTCGCCGTCGCGGCCCACCCCCTGCTGGCCCCGATCCACGAACCCCCCGGTCTCGCAGCGCTCCTCGCGCCCTGGGTCGACCCCGTCGCCCGGGTCGGCGCCGGCATCGAGCGGATCGTGCACGTCGGGCCCGACTGGGGGCTGCCGCTCGACGAGCTCGCCGTACAGGCCCTCGTGCGCGTCGCGCAGGCCCCTGCCGACGACCGGACGTGGGGGGAGCGGCATGTCGCCCCCTTCGTCCGGGCGGCGCACACCGGCACGCCACCCAGCGGGCCGCTCGGCGGCGACGGCGACTGCGTGCTGGCCACGGCCGCCGCGCCCGGCCTGAGCGACCTGTGCTGGCGCGGGCCGGCCGCCCGACTCGTGTGGTCGCTCGACGGACCGAGCTCGTGGGTCGTGCCGCTCGGCGCCGACGGGCCAGCCGACTCACCGCACGCCCACGACCAGCACGACACCTGGTGCGCGGGCGACCTGCACACCCTGACCGACAAGGAGACGACATGACTGACCTGACCTTCCGCCCCCTTCGCCCGGAGGAGGACGCGCCCCTGGTCCACGCGTGGGTGACGCAGCCACGGGGACGCTTCTGGGGCATGGGCGACAAGAGCGTCGAGGAGGTGCGCGACATCTACGCCTTCGTCGACTCCCTCGAGGCGCACTGGGCGTGGATCGGCGAGAGCGAAGGGCGGCCGGTGGCGCTGGTGCAGACCTACGAGCCCGAGCACGACCCGGTCGCCGAGGCCTACGACGTGCAGCCGGGGGACGTGGGTGCGCACGTCTTCGTCGCGCCGGGCGAGGACGCGGCCGCGGTGGGGGTGGGCATCTACGAGTGGATCTTCAGCGACCCCGCGGTGCGCCGTCTCGTCGGTGAGCCCGACGCCGCCAACCGCGCTGTCCTGCACCGTCTGGAGCAGATCGGCTTCGAGCTCGGCGAGCGGGTGCGCGTGGGGGACAAGGACGCTCGCATGGTCTACCTGACCCGTGAGCGCTTCGAGTCGCTGGTGGGGGCCTGACTCCCGACCGTCGGTCATGGACAGCGCCCGCGTCCCCCGGCAGACTCACCGCATGGGGACACGCACACCCGCGCTCATCGCGGTCATCATCACCATGGCCTTCGGCCTCGGCTTCGCCTTCTTCGACGAGGTGCCACGGTGGTACCCGGTCGGGGGAGGCATCCTCGTCGCGGCCGCTTGGGTGGCCGTGGGCATGATCAACAACCGCGGCCCCAGGAGGGACCCATGAGCCAGCCGAGCTATTTCGCCCCGCCCCACACCGCCGTCACCTACCTGTCGAGCCCGCACGTGCCGACCGTCGTGCGCCTGGCCAAGGACGTCGCGCCCGACGGGATGCCGGCGATCTTTGACGAGACCTTCACCGCCCTCGTGCCGGCCCTGGCCGAGCAGGGCATCGAGATCGCCGGCCCGGCCTTCTCGCTGCACCACCGCATGCCGGGGGCGACGATGACCTTCGAGGTCGGCATGCCCGTGGCCGCGCCGCTCGACGGGGAGCTCGAGGCGGGCGGCATCACCTTCGTCCCGTCACAGCTGCCGGCGGCCGAGGTCGCGACGATCTCGCACCTCGGCGGCTACGACGGGCTCGGCGGGGCATGGGGTGACCTCATGCAGCGAGTCGCCTCCGACGGGCGTCAGCCGGGGCTGCCCTTCTGGGAGGTCTACGTCACCGAGCCCTCGCCCGACATGGACCCGAGCACGCTGCGCACCGACTTGGTGGTTCCCTACGGCGCCTGAGCCTGGGCTGCGAGGCTTCTGCGTCGCACCTCAGCCAGCGGGGAGGCCGTCGCACCTCAGCCAGCGGGGGCGAGCACCTCGCGCAGCGGCGTCGCCGGGTGCCCCGTGAGCGCCTCGACGTCGCCGGTGACCGCGGCGTGCTCGCCGGCGGCGACCGCCGTGTAGGTCGAGATCCAGCCGGCGACCTCCCAGTCGGGAGCGCCGTAGCCGGCACGTGAGGCCCGAGCCTCATCGAGCGTCTCGTCGACATAGCGCACGTCGCGCCCGCTCGACTCGCCGACGATCGCCGCGATCTCGTTGAAGGACAAGGCTGCCGGTCCGGTCAGCGTGTAGGTGCGCCCTGCATGTGCTGCCGGGTCGAGGAGCACTGCGGCAGCCGCATCGGCGATGTCGTCCTGGGCGACGACGGCCACCCGGCCGTCCCCTCCCGGGCCGCGGATCACCCCGTCGTCACCGACGAGCCCCGGCATGAAGTCGGCGTAGAAGCTGTCCCGCAGGAAGGTCCACGCCATCCCCGAGGCCCGGATCGCCTCCTCGGTGACCGCGTGGTCGCGGGCGAAGGTGAAGGTCGACTCCGGGCTCGCCCCCTGGAAGGACAGGTAGACCAGGTGTCGCACCCCGGCGGCCGCGGCCGCCTCGACGAAGGTCACGTGCTGCTGGACCCGGTCGGCCGCCTCCGAGGCCGAGACCATGAAGGCCGTCTCGACCCCCGCGAGGGCCGCGCGGACCGCATCACCATCGGCGAAGGGGGCCACGACCGGCGTCGCCCCCGGCAGGTCCGGTGCCCGGTCGGGGTCGCGGACGAGTAGGCGAAGGGGGACCCCCTTCGTCGCGAGGCGTGCGGCCACGCGGCCGCCGATACGGCCGGTGGCGCCGGTGAGGGCGGTTTCGAGGCTCCTTCGTCGCACCTCAACCCCCGGCTAGCGGCGGTCGGACAGGGCGTAGGACGCGGCGGCCGACGCGGCAGCGACGCCGAGGACGGCCGGCCAGGCACCGACCTTCTTGGCCAGCGGGTGGGAGGCGCCGAAACCGCCGAGGTAGATCGCCGAGAGAGCGGCGGTCGTCGCCGGGTCGGTCTTCGCCAGCCAGCTGCGACCGGCGAAGAGGCCCGCGGCGCCGAGGACGACCCCGCCGAGCGGACGGATGCCGCTCTCGCGGGCGGTGAGGTAGCCGCCGATCAGCCCGAGGGCGGCGACGGGGGCGGTCTGGACGCTCTCTGCGCTGCGAAGTGCCATACGTACAGGCTACGACCGCCCTTCGAGACGGTCGCGGGGCGACCGCCCACGCGGAACGTGGGACCCACTCAGGGACTACGAGGAGGTGGTGGGATGCTGACCCCCGAACGCACCCACCGACCACGGAGCAGCTGATGAGCACCGAGAAGATCGTCGTCGTCGACGGCGCCCGTACCCCGACCGGAAGCTTCGGCGGGATGTTCAAGGACACCCCGGGCTTCGAGCTCGGCGCCGAGGCCAGCCGGGTGGCGCTGCAGCGTGCCGGCGTCGCCGGTGAGGACATCTCCGAGGTCGTCATGGGCTGCATCGGCCAGGTCGGCCCCGACGCCTACAACGCGCGTCGCGTCGCCGTGACCGCCGGCCTGCCGACCAATGTCCCGGCCTACACGGTCAACCGCCTGTGCGGCTCGGGCCTGCAGGCGATCTGGTCCGCCGCGATGGAGATGCGGTGGAACGACCTCGACTTCACCCTCGCCGGCGGCGACGAGTCGATGACCCGGATGCCCTTCTACGACTTCGGTGCCCGCAGCGGCTACAAGCTCGGCAACCGCCAGCTGCAGGACGGCACCGTCCTCATGCTCACCGACCCCTTCCACGACATCCACATGGGCGTCACGGCGGAGAACGTCGCGAAGAAGTACGGCGTCTCCCGCGAGGAGCAGGACGAGTTCGCCCTCGAGTCGCAGCGCCGCGCCGCCACCCCCGAGGCGCAGGCGGCCTTCGCCGAGGAGATCACCCCCTTCGAGGTCGGTGGCCGCAAGCCCTTCACCGCCGACAAGGACGAGCACCCCAAGCCCGACACCACGCTCGAGACCCTGGCCAAGCTGCGCCCGGCCTTCGCCAAGGACGGCACGGTCACCGCCGGCAATGCCTCCGGCATCAACGACGGCGCCGCCTCGGTCGTCCTCGGCCGCGAGTCCGCCGTCGCCGAGCGCGGCCTCACCGGTCTCGTCAGCCTCGAGGCCGTCGCCACCGCCGCGATGGAGCCGGAGCTCATGGGCTACGCACCGACGCACGCGCTGCGGGCCCTCTTCGACAAGACCGGCACGACGCCCTCCGACATCGGGTCGATCGAGCTCAACGAGGCCTTCGCCTCGCAGGCCGTGGCGGTCATCCGCGCCACCGAGCTCGACCCCGCTCGGGTCAACCCCTATGGCGGCGCGATCGCCCTGGGTCACCCGGTCGGTGCGACCGGCGCGATCCTCACCCTGCGCCTGGCCAAGGACATGGTCCGCCGCGACCTCGAGCTCGGCATCGTGACGATGTGCATCGGTGGCGGTCAGGCCCTCGCCGCGATGTTCCGGCGGATCTGATGGCGGCCGTCGAGTACACCTTCGCCGACGGGGTCGCCCACATCGAGCTCAACCGACCGGAGTCGGCCAATGCCCTCGACCTCGCGCTCGGCGTCGGCCTGCGCGAGGCCGCCGAGCGGGCTGCCGAGGACGAAGGGGTGCGCGCCGTCGTCCTCAGCGGTGCCGGCAAGCGCTTCTGCGGGGGCGGCGACATCGCCTCCTTCGCCGACTCGCAGGACACCGCCGCGGACCTCTACGAGCTCGCCGTCGCCGGGGACGCGGCCGTGGCCGCGCTCGAGGCGCTCGCCAAGCCGGTGGCCGTCGCCGTCCACGGAGCCGTCGCCGGCGCCGGGCTGGGCATCATGCTCGCCGGAGACGTCGTCATCGCGGACGAGGGCACGAAGTTCGTCGTCGCCTACCCGAAGATCGGGCTCAACCCCGACTGCGGCACCTCGACCCTGCTGCCGCTGGCGATGGGGCGGCAGCGGGCGCTCGCCTTCGCGCTGCGCGACCAGCCGCTGTCGGCCGACGAGGCCCGGGACCAGGGCCTGGTCGCCGAGGTCGCCGCCGACCCGCTCGCCCGGGCCCGTGAGCTCGCGGCCACCTGGGCCGCCGGACCGGCCGGCGCCTACGGCCAGACCCGACGGCTGCTGCGCGCTGGCTCCCTTCGCTCTCGTGAGGAGAGCGGTCGGGACGAGGCGGAGACGATCCGCGCCCGGGCGTCACTGACCGAGACGCAGGCGCTCTTCGACGCCTTCCTCGGGCGCTGACGGCCGAAGGGGGCATCACGCCCCTGAGTCGAAGAAGAAGCGCCCGGATCTCCGGGCGCTTCTTCTTCGAAGGAGGGGGGAGGCAACTCAGGCCGTCGTCACCGGCTCCTCGACAGCCGGGCGGCGACGGGTGATGTCGGCGCAGGCCTCGCAGGTCTCCTCGGGGATGACGCCCAGGCGCATGAGGTGACCGAAGGCCCAGCAGCCGGCGCAGAAGCCGAGCGCCGCCTCGAGGGTCGCGAAGACGACGAGCACGCCGAGCATGATCCCCGCGGCGGTCTGCAGGCCGAGACCGAGGGCGAGGACCGCTGCGGTCGTCGAGAAGGCCAGGCCGATGCCCTGGGCGAAGCGCTTCGGCGGCCCCGGGGTGAGCACCGGCTCGCCGAGGCGCGGCGCGACGACCCGCATCGCCAGCCAGCCGAGGGGGCTGAGCCGGGGCCCGGCGAGGACCCGACCGAGGAAGCCCAGCGCGAGCGGCACGAGCAGCCACCACCAGCCGGTCACGAGCGTCAGCACGCTGATCGCGACGACACCGGTGGCGACCGTGCGCGCCGCCTTGTCGTTGACCGGGTTGGGGAAGGTGAAGAAGGCCATGCGTCCAATCATAAGCCTGCGTTTGGGTATTCATAACGTCATGTGATGTGTGCGTGCTGGCAGGATGAACCGTCATGGACTCCGTGACTCGCTTGCTGACCGTCGTCGACCTCGACGGTGGCACCAACGGCCCCCGGTCGATGTCCGTGTCCGCGCTCCACCTGGCCGTCCTCGACGACGGCACCCGGCGGGTCCTGCTCACCGACCGTGGCTGGACCACCCAGGGCCCCGACGACCTCTGGCAGCACACGACCGTCGAGGAGATCGCCGAGACGGCTGTGACCGTGGTCGGCCCGGACGAGCCCGACGAAGACCTCACGGCTGACGACATGGCACAGGCCCACTGGGAGTCCCTGGCGGAGCACCTGCGGACGCAGGGAGTGGCTGCTCGCGCCACCGAGCTCAGCCGGCTCCAGCACGACGTCGAGCTGAGCCAGCGCCTGAGAGCGCGACTCGGGCGGCCGTAGGCTGCTGACCATGGACGGTGGCACCCGAGCGGCACAGGCCCTGGTCGACAGCGGCATCGAGCACACGATCACCCGGCACGGCAGGGTCCGCTCCCTCGAGGAGGCGGCCGCGGCCCGCGGGGTCGAGCCGCGCGACATCATCAAGACCCTCGTCGTGCGAAGGGGGGAGGGCGACCACCTCTTCGTCCTCGTCCCGGGCGACCGGCAGATCTCCTGGCCCAAGCTGCGGGCGCTGCTGTCGGTCAACCGAATCTCCTTGCCCGACAAGGAGATCGCCCGCGAGGTGACCGGCTACGAGCGGGGGACGATCACCCCCTTCGGCTCGCTGCGGGCCCTGCCCGTCGTCGCCGACGAGACCGTCGCCGGCCGCACCGTCTCGATCGGCGCCGGCGCCCACAGCGTCGCCGCCACCCTCGACGCCGACGCCATGCTCGCCCACCTCGACGCCACCGTCGCCGACGTCACCGACCCCGCCTGACGCGCGCCCCCTGCGGGTGAAATACACAGCGCGTGAGCGATCACGCGCCGTGTATTTCACTGAGGACCGGCCTGACGTGACGGCCTCGCGGAGCGGACGCAAGCGAGGAGTCGCTGCCGAGGGGGACCGACACTCAGCGAGGAGCCATGCGCAGCGAGCCGTCCATGCGGATGACCTCACCGTTGAGGTAGTCGTGGTCGATGATCGACAGCGCGAGCTGGGCGTACTCCTCGGGGCGGGCGAGGCGCTGCGGGAAGGGAACTCCCTTGGCCAGGCCCTCGCGGAACTCCTCGGAGACGGTCGCGAGCATCGGGGTCTCGACGATGCCGGGGGCGATGGTCATGACCCGGATGCCGTGCTGCGCGAGGTCGCGGGCGGCGGGCAGGGTGAGGCCGACGATGCCGCCCTTGCTCGAGGAGTAGGCGGCCTGGCCGATCTGGCCGTCGTAGGCGGCGATCGAGGCGGTGTTGATGATGACGCCGCGGGCGCCGTGCTCGAGGGCCTCGGTCTGGGAGATCTTCTCGGCGGCGAGGGTCAGCACGTTGAAGGAGCCGATGAGGTTGACCTGGATGATCTTGGCGTAGAGGCCGAGGTCGTGCGGACCCTTCTTGCCGAGGATGCGCATCGACGGGCCGATGCCGGCGCAGTTGACGACCGTGCGCAGCGGGACGCCGGCACCGGCGGCGGTGTCGACCGCGGCCTGGACCTGCTCGGGGTCGGTGACATCGACGGCGACGTACTCGATGCCGTCGACCTGCGGGGCGCCCTCGATGGCGGCCGGCAGGTCGAAGGCGAAGACCCGCGCGCCGCCCGCGGCGAGCGCTGCGGCGGTCGCGGCGCCGAGGCCCGAGGCTCCTCCGGTGACGATGGCGGCGGTGTCGGTGATCTGCACGGTGCTCTCCTCGAAGGGGGACGGTGTCCGGGTGTCGGGCCGAGCCTAGCCAGTGGCCGATCGCCGGTTACGGTGCCCGCATGAGCGAGCTCCCTCCGGAGGAATCCAAGGCCCCTTCCCCCGGCGACTTCCCCGCCGCGGTGCGCAACCCGCGCGAGGTCCTGCTCTTCGGCATCACCCCACCCCGCGCCGAGACCGCGCCCGATCGGATCAGCGAGATCGCCGCGCGGACCCTCGCCCGCGTCGAGGCCCTGCCGGTCGACGCCCTCGTCCTCTACGACATCACCGACGAGGCCGACCGCAACGCCGCCCCCCGCCCCTTCCCCTTCGCCTCGATGCTCGACCCGGGCGACTACCTCGACCGCCAGCTCGCGGGCTGGGACCGGCCGGCGATCGTCTACCGGGCCGTCGGCAAGTACCGCGAGGACGAGCTCACGGAGTGGCTCGCCGCCGCACCCGACAACGTCCTCACCGTCTTCGTCGGCAGCTCGAGCAGCGATGCCGAGGTGAGCACGACGCTGCCGCGGGCGCTGGAGCTGCACCGCGAGGTGCGGCCGAGCCTGCCCCTGGGTGGCGTGACGATCCCCGAGCGCCACTCGAGTCGCGGCGACGAGCACGAGCGCCTCCTGCGCAAGCAGCACGGGGGCGCCGGCTTCTTCATCAGCCAGATCGTCTACGACATCGGCGCGGCCAAGAACCTCGCCTCCGACTACCGCTATGCCGTCGTCGAGGACGAGCTCGACCCGGCGCCGCTGATCTTCACGCTGTCGCTGTGCGGGTCGGACAAGACGCTGAGCTTCCTCGAGTGGCTCGGCGTGCGCGTGCCCAGCTGGGTGCGCAACGAGATCGTCCACGCCGACGACCCGCTGAAGTGGTCCCGCCAGCACTCGCTCAACGCGGCCCGCGAGCTCACCGACTTCTGCCGCTACCTCGGCATCCCCTTCGGCTTCAACATCGAGTCCGTCTCCAGCCGACGGGTCGAGATCGAGGCCGCCGAGGAGCTGACCCACGAGGTCGCGGCCCTGCTCGAACGGGACTGACCGAGGGCCCGGACGGCAACTGAGCAAGAGAAACTGCCCCTTCGCAAGGGTTTCAAACCCTTGCGAAGGGGCAGTTTCTCGGGTCACCCGGAAATCTCGGGGCCTACGGGAATGCATCGTCACCCCCTGCCGCTAGAATAGTTGAGGATTCAACAAAATGGAGGCGGCAATGCAGTTCGGACTCTTCTCCGTCGGCGACGTGACGATGGACCCCACGACCGGCCGCACGCCGAGCGAGGGCGAGCGGATCAACGCGATGACCCAGATCGCGCTCAAGGCCGAGGAGGTCGGGCTCGACGTCTTCGCCACGGGTGAGCACCACAACCCGCCCTTCGTCCCCTCCGCGCCGACGACCCACCTCGCCTACATCGCCGCCAAGACCGAGCACCTCAAGCTCTCGACCGCGACGACCCTCATCACGACGACCGACCCGGTGCGCATCGCCGAGGACTACGCCTTCCTCCAGCACCTGTCGGGCGGGCGCGTCGACCTGATGATGGGCCGCGGCAACACCGGCCCGGTCTACCCGTGGTTCGGCAAGGACATCCGCCAGGGCATCCCGCTGGCGATCGAGAACTACCACCTGCTCCGCCGCCTGTGGCGCGAGCAGAACGTCACCTGGAAGGGCCAGTTCCGCACGCCGTTGCAGGGCTTCACCGCCACCCCTGCGCCACTGGACGGCGTCGCCCCCTTCGTCTGGCACGGCTCGATCCGGTCCACCGAGATCGCCGAGCAGGCCGCCTTCTACGGCGACGGGTTCTTCCACAACAACATCTTCTGGAACATCGAGCACACCGCCCAGATGGTCGGCCTCTACCGGCAGCGCTTCGAGCGCTACGGCCACGGCGACGCAAGCCAGGCGATCGTCGGGCTCGGCGGACAGGCCTTCATGGCCGACAGCGAGGCCGAGGCCAAGCGGATCTTCCGGCCCTACTTCGACAACGCGCCGGTCTACGGGCACGGGCCCTCGCTCGAGGACTTCACCCGCCAGACGCCGCTGACCGTCGGCACGCCCGAGATGGTCATCGAGCGCACCCTCTCCTTCGCCGACCACGTCGGTGACTACCAGCGCCAGCTCTTCCTCATGGACCACGCCGGCTTGCCGCTCGAGATGGCCCTCGAGCAGGTCGAGATCCTCGGTCGCGAGGTCGTGCCGGTGCTGCGAAGGGAGTTCGAGGCACGTCGTCCCGAGGGCGTGCCGAGCGAGCCGCCGACCCACGCGTCGCTGGCGGCGGAGGGGCCCGACAGCCCGCACCGTAAGGTCGTCACCAGCCCAGTCGCCATCGCCGAGCAGGAGGCGGCAGCGCAGCGCGAGGAGGTCGCCACCCGATGAGCAGGTCCGTCGTCGTCATCACCGCTGGGCTGTCGTCGCCCTCGAGCACCCGGCTGCTCGCCGACCAGCTCGCCGACGCCACGCGCGCTGCCGTGGGCGGGCGCGGCGAGTCGGTCGACGTCGAGTTCGTCGAGCTGCGCGAGCTGGCCGTCGAGATGGCCCAGACAATGGTCTCGGGCAACCGGCCGACGCCCGGCCTGGAGACCGTCCAGGCCAAGGTCGTCGCCGCCGACGGCTTGATCGCCGTCACGCCCGTCTTCACCGCGAGCTACTCCGGCCTCTTCAAGACCTTCGTCGACCTGCTCGACAAGGACGCGCTCATCGGCAAGCCGGTGCTCATCGCGGCCACCGCCGGCACGCCCCGGCACAGCCTCGTGCTCGAGCACGCGATGCGCCCGCTCTTCGCCTACCTGCGCGCGGTCGTCGTGCCGACCGCGGTCTTCGCCGCCACCGAAGACTTCGGTGGCGAAACCGACCTCGAGCGGCGCGTGCACCGCGCGGCGGGCGAGCTCGCCGCCCTGGTCGTCGCCGAGCGCACCGGCGTCGCCGGCTTCGCGCCCACGGGTGACGAGGCGAGCGGCACGCTGGGCCCGGTGACCGACTTCAGCCAGCTGCTGCGCGGGCACGACGGGAGCTGATCCCCCTTCGTCCGGCTGGCGGTCACCTCACGCGCCACACGAATATCGGGTCACCCGGAAAACTGCCCCTTCGCCAGGGTTTCAAACTCTTGCGAAGGGGCAGATTCTCGGGTCACCCGTAAATCATGAGGCGAAGGGGGCACCCCTCACCCCCGCAGCCGCCGACGAAGGGAGCCGGGCAGTCCGGCCACGGCGGCGACCCCGAGCGCGGTCTTGGGCTCGTAGCCCACGCGCCACAGACCACCGTGGGCCGCGGCCTCGCTGAAGAGCTCCTCCGGGTGCGCCCGCTGCGGGGTCTCCCGCACGAGGTCGCGCACGAGCAGCGCCGCCATGAGCGGGCGCACCGTCTCGGGGCGGAAGACCTCGACCCCGAAGTGGTGGGCGCCGCCGTAGGCCGCGCCGAGCACGGGGTTCTTGGTCACCGAGCGGGTCCACGTCGCGGGCGCGACGTTGAAGGAGACGGTCTGGCCGGCGCCCTCGCCCGCAACGCCCCGCCAGCGCTGCAGCCGCTTGGCCACCGCGTAGTTGGGGCCCTGCTGCGGCACGAGGACGTCGGCGATGCCGGACTCCCCCGCGCGGGCATCGCGGTAGGCCGGGGCGAAGAGCCGCCCGCGGCCCAGTGCGCGGGCCGGCGCCTGCACCCCCTTGAGCGCGAATCCCCGTGCGGCCCAACGGCGCCGGGACTCCTCGACGACCTCCGGCGGCACGACGAAGGCATCGGTCGGCGTCGCCAGCCAGGCGAGCGCGGTCCGCGCGTCGTCGTCGGTCAGCTCGCCCATGAGCAGGTCCATCGCGGCGCTCACCCGCACGTGCACCCCCGAGTCGGCGTAGGCGTGCATGCCGACGGCCAGCGGCTCGTCGCCGCGCACCCGGCGCACCCACTCCAGGACCTGGCCGGGCTGGTGGACGACGTCGGCGCCGGAGTCGCCCGCGGCGTCGACGGGGAAGGTCAGGGTGCCGGCACCTCGACTGGCGAGACCCTTCTTGTAGCGCCAAGCACGGCTGCGCGGCAGGTCGATGGCGAGCACGTCGGCGCCCCACGACAGCAGCGTCTCGAGCGGCCCCATCTCGGCGCCGGCCCCGACGAGCAGCGCGCGGTGTCCGGGCAGGGCGAGCCACTCCGGGTGGTCGATGACCTCACCGACCGCCTCGGCGAAGGAGGGCTCCACGAGCCCGGCGTCGACCCAGGCCCCGAGCTGACCGCGCAGCTCCTCGCCGGCGAGCTCGCGACCGCCGACGGGGACGCGCAGCTCGGTGACCGGCTCGGCCGTGCCGCGGACGCTCTCGGTGCCGAAGGGGGCCGCCCCGGTGGGCATCTCCGCGTGCGCCTCGTCGAGGGGCACCTCGCTGCCGGCGTCGTCGACGAGGACCATCCTTCGGCGCATCGAGGCGAGCCCGTCGGCGGCGATCCGGCTCGCGGCCTCGGGCGAGCGGGCGCTGGCGGCGGTGACGTCGTGGACGAGGTCGACGTAGTCGGTGCGCCACTCGCGGGCGCCGTCGATGCGCTCGGCGAGCGCGGGGTCGACGGCGCGCACCGAGTCCGCGAGGACCCCCTTCGTCGTCGTGGTCGTCGACCGCTTGCCCCGGTCGTCGGCCGGGAAGTGCACACCCGCGCTGGTCTCGTCGCTCATGCCCTCATCCTGTGACGGCGATCACGTCAGATCAAATGCCGTCCACGAGGGACCGCACGACGCTCGCTGCGTCGGTCTCGGCGGTGAGCCGGTCGACACCCACCCCGGCGTAGAGCGGGGTGTAACCGGTGTCGCCGCGCTCCCGGCCGTCGGCGTGCTCGGCGCGGGCGGCGTCCGTCATCGCGTCCTCGTCACCGGCCCACCGCTGGACGAAGGGAGTGTCCACCGCCCGCCCGCCGAACTCCCGTGGCCACGCGAGGCCCTGCGCGACGTCGTGCACGCGCGAGTAGCGGGTGGCGTCGGCGGCAACGAGCGCGGCCCTGGCTGCGGGGGTGTTGTCCGCCTCGACGCAGGTGAGGAAGGGGGTGCCGCACCACACGCCGGCAGCGCCGGCACCCATGACGCGGGCGACGTCGGCGGCGGTCGTGATGCCGCCGGCAGCGAGCACCGGGCGTTCGGTCGCGGCCAGCGCCATCGCGAGCAGGTCGTCGGTGGCCACCTCGTCACGGCCGTGTCCGCCCCCTTCGCCACCGCGGGCGACAATGATGTCGGCGCGCGCCTCGATCGCCTGCTCGAGATCGGCCGCGTTGCCGACCTGGCAGGCGACGAGCAGGCCCCACTCGTGCAGGCGCCGGACGGGTTCGACGAGGTCGCCGAAGGAGACCGACACGAGCTTGGGCCGCGACAGGCCGGTGAGCGAGGTGATCGCGTCGATCTGCTCGTCGAGCTGCGGCACCCACGCCATGAGCCCGATGCCGAAGGGGGTGGCCCCCTCTCCCGCGATCGCCGCCTGCTCGGCGATCCACTCCGGCGACGAGGTGCCGCGGGCGCCGATCATTCCGAGCCCGCCCGCCGCGGAGACGGCGTGCGCGAGGCGGCCGCCGGCGACGCCGGCCATGGGGGCGCTGATGATCGGGTGGGTCGTGCCGAGCAGGTCGGTGATGGCGATCATGTCCCTCATCATGCTCCGTGCACTCCTAGACTCCGGCCCATGACCCGACGCGCCGCCGCCCTCGCCGCCTCCGCCGCGCTCGCCCTCGCCGGGTGCGGCTCCGACGACGGGTCCGGCGACGACGGGTCGTCCGGTGCCGAAACCACGGCGATCAGCGGCGAGACCGAGTGCCCGCCGGAGGGCGGCGCCGAGGTGCGGGCCACGAGCTTCGAGCAGGCGCCGCCGATGTGCATCGACGAGGCGAAGACCTACACGGCGACAATGACGACCGACGCCGGCGAGGTGACGATCGAGCTCGACGCGAAGCAGGCGCCGAAGACGGTCAACAACTTCGTCGTGCTCTCGCGCTACAAGTACTACGACGGGCTGACCTTCCACCGGGTCATCAAGGACTTCATGGCGCAGGGCGGCGACCCCTCGGGCGACGGCAGCGGCGGGCCGGGCTACGAGTTCGACGACGAGCTGCCGGAGCAGGGCGACTACGAGATCGGGTCGGTCGCCATGGCCAATGCGGGTGCCAACACCAATGGCTCGCAGTTCTTCATCATCACCGGCGACGCGGGCGTGCAGCTGCCGCCGAGCTACAGCCTCTTCGGCAAGGTGACGCAGGGGATGGACGCCGTGGAGAAGATCGAGGCCGACGGGTCCGCCGACGACGGCGCCCCCGCCAAGGTGCACACCATCGAGAGCGTGACGATCGCGGAGAAGTAGGCCCCGGGCCGAGGACGGAGGAGCCGTGGACGACGTCCTCGTCGAGCGGGTGCTGCGGGCGGTCGAGCTCGTGCCCCGGGGCCGGGTCGTCTCCTACGGCGACCTCGCCGCCCTCGTCGGCACCGGCCCGCGCCAGGTCGGCTCGATCATGCGCGTCTACGGCAGCAACGTCACGTGGTGGCGGGTGACCAATGCGTCGGGCGACCTGCCCTCGCACCTGCGGCAGGCGGCCTTCGTCGAGTGGGCGGTCGAGGGCATCGAGGTCAAGCCCAACCGTCTGGGCTGCCGGATCCGTGACCACCGGGCAGATCTGGAGGCGCTGGCCGCCGCGTGGGAGGCCGCGGTCGCCGACCTGGGGTGAGCGGGGCGCGCGAGTCGATGTATGAGAGTGAGTCCCAGCGCACCGAGGTACATCAACCGAAGGGGAGTCAGCCGCGCTGGTGGCGCATCTGCTCCAGCGCCAGGGCGGCCACCGCGCCGACCACGAGGACCGCGGCGGGCAGGAGCAGCGACTCGGCGAAGGCGGACGACAGCGCTTCGGCGACCTGCGGGGGCAGGGTTGCGGGACCGGCGGCAGCACTCCCTTCGCCCGAGCCGAAGCGCTCGGCTGCCTGCGGACCTAGGTGGGAGGCAATGCGCGCGGACATGAGCGCCGCGATGGCCGCCGACCCGATGACCGAGCCGACCTGGCGGGTCGTGTTGTAGATGCCCGAGCCGGCGCCGGCGAGGTGGATCGGCAGGTTGCGGTTGGCCGTCGTCGCGAGCGGGCCCCAGATGCACGCGCCCGTCACGCCGATGAAGGTCATCGCGACGCACACCGCGACGATCGACGAGTCGGGGGTCATCAGGCGCGAGAGGACGAACAGCGTCACGGCAAAGCCGCCCAGGCCCAGCGTCGGCAGCACCCGCGGGTGGATCCGGTCAACGAGCTGGCCGACCGGGCGGGCGAGCGCGATCGAGGCGATGGCCTGCGGGGACATGAGCAGCGCGGCCTCGGTCGGCGTGTAGCCACGCACGCTCTGCAGCCACACGAGCAGCGGGAACATCATCGCCGTCACCGACAGGCCCATCGTCGTGATCGCCAGGTTGGACAGCGAGAAGTTGCGGTCGCGGAAGAGCCCGAGCGGCACGAGCGGCTCGGCCGGCCCTCGCGCCTGCCACACGACGAAGCCGACGAGCACGAGCACCCCGGCGCCGATGAGCATCGGGACGGTGAGCGGCCCGACGATCTGGCCCCAGTCGTGGCCCTCACCCTCCTGCAGGCCGAAGATCACGAGGAAGAGCCCGACCGCCGACAGGCCGACGCCGACCCAGTCCATCTGGTGCGCGTGCTGCTGCAGCCGCGGCACGAGCCGGGCCGCGGCGACGAAGCCGATGATCCCGACGGGCACGTTGATGAAGAAGATCCACTCCCAGCCGGCCGAGTCGAGGAGCAGGCCGCCGAGCAGCGGGCCCACGAGGAAGGCGACGCCCGCGGTCGCACCCCACAGGGCCATCGCGGACCCGCGCCGCGCGGGCGGGAAGGTGCGGGTGATGACGGCCATCGTCTGCGGGGTCATCATCGACGCACCGAGGCCCTGGACGACGCGTGCGCCGATGAGCCAGCCGATGGTCGGGGCGAGCCCGCAGGCGAGCGAGGCGAGGGTGAAGATCGCCAGGCCGGTGAGGTAGAGCCGCTTGGGCCCGAAGCGGTCGCCGAAGCGCCCGGTGATGAGCAGCGGCACCGCGTAGGCGAGCAGGTAGGCGCTCGTCACCCACAGCACCGGCTCGATGCCCGTGTCGAAGGACTCCATGAGCGCCGGCGTCGCGATCGAGACGATCGAGACGTCGACGAGGATCATGAAGAAGCCGACGACGAGGGCCCACAGCGCCGGCCACGGGTTGTCGGGGAACTCGTCGTCGCTGAGCACGGGCGCCTGGCCCGCCTGGGTCGTCATGGGCCCGACGCTACGCCTCGGGCCCGGCAGTCCCGCCATCCGTCGACGGGAGGGGAGAGACCACCCACCGGCCTATGCTGCGCTGGCGTCATCGCCGACCGAAGGGAGTGCCCGTGCACGACGTCCTCGACGACCTCGAGTCCGCCTGGCACGCCGGACGGTCCGTGGGGCTCGCGACGCTCACCGGCACCTGGCACTCCGCCCCGCGCCAGCCGGGCGCGACGATGCTCGTCGACGAGGACCGTGCCGTCGGCTCGGTGTCGGGCGGCTGCGTCGAGGGGGCCGTCTACGAGCTGGCCCGCGAGGTCGCGGCCGAAGGGAGCCCGGTCCTCACCCGCTACGGGGTGAGCGACGGCGACGCCCTCGAGGTGGGCCCTGACGTGCGGCGGTCAGCTCGAGCTCTTCGTACAGCCGGTGTCTCCCGCGACCTTCCCCGAGCTGCCGGAGGTCGCCGCCGACATCCGTGCGGGGCGGCCCGTCGCCGTCGCGACGGTCATCGAGCACCCGGAGCCGGCCTTCGTCGGGCTGCGGCTCGTCGTGCGGCCGGAGGGTCTCGAGGGTCGGCCGCAGGCGGCCTCCCACCTCGACCACCGGGGAACGGGTCGGCCGCAGGCGGCCTCCCACCTCGACCAGCGGATGAGCACCCGGCAGGTCGCGGCGCTGACCGATGACGCCCGGGGACTACTCGCCCAGGGCCTCTCAGAGGTCCTCACCGTCCTCACCCACGACCCGAAGTTCGACATCCCCCTCCTCGAGGTCGCCTTGCGGCTGGAGCAGGTCGCCTATGTCGGCGCGATGGGCTCGCGCCGCACGCACGACCAGCGCCTGGCGCAGCTGCGCGAGGTCGGCGTCTCCGACGACGAGATCGTCCGGCTCAGCTCGCCCATCGGCCTCGACCTCGGCGCCCGGACGCCCGAGGAGACGGCCGTGACGATCGCCGCGGAGATCATCTCGCTGCGCTGGGGCGGCGCGGGGTCATGGCTGTCGGACCGGGGCGGCCCGATCCACCACACTCACGCCTGAGGCCGGTCGACGTCCTGACCGGTCGCGAGGTCGGCGCACTCGACGGTCTCGGCGTCGCGCCGCCGCAGGTAGTCCGCGGCCCCACGGTCGCCGTCGAGCTCGGCGACGAGCGGCGCCCAGTGGTCACGGCCGATGAGAACCGGGTGACCGGGCCTCCCGGAGTAGACCGCCCGCCGAAGGGCGCCACTCCCCACCTCTCCCCCGAGCAGCCGCTGCGCCACGGCCGCGGTGACGTCCGGCAGGTCGACGAGGTGGACCAGGGCGGCATCGGCCCCACCCTCGCCGAGCACACGCAAGCCATGACGAAGGGAGTGACCCACCCCCTTCGCCCAGTCCGGGCAGTGCGTCCACGAGGTGCGTGGCAAATCCAGCTCCGCCTGCTCCCCGCTCGCTCCCAGCACGACGAGCGTTGCGGCACAACCCCCTTCGTCCAGCACGGACACCGCCCGGGCCAGCCACGACGTGCCGTCGGGGTCGCTGACGAGGGCCTTGGGCCGGCCCATCCGCCGACCGGCGCCGGCGGCGAGGAGGAGTCCGTGGACGAGGGCCATGCGGGCAGCCTAAGTCTCGAGAGGCAGGGAGCGGGATCGCGCATTGCCCTACGGCAATGCCGTGTGGAGTCCGCATTGCCGTAGGGCAATGCGGACTCCTTGACATTGCCGTAGGGCAATGCGGACTCCTTGACCGGGTACTGAACACGGGTTTAGCCTGCTGAACATGAGTTCAGTCGACGATCGCACCGGGCGGGCGCGGGTGCGCGATGCCGCGCTCGAGCTCTTCGCCGAGCGCGGCGAGGACGCCGTGACGATGCGGCAGATCGCCGAGCGGGCCGAGGTGTCGCCGGCACTCGTGGTCCACCACTTCGGGTCCAAGGCCGGGCTGCGCGAGGCGGTGGTCGAGCACGTGCGCGCCTGGATGGACGAGCTCTTCGACCTGTCGACCGACACCGACCTCGCCGCCGACATGCAGGCCGCCGAGTGGTCGTCCATCGGCGAGATGCTCCAGCAGGCGCTGCCGGAGGGCTCCCCGATCGTGCCCTACCTGCGCCGCATCCTCATGAGTGGTGACCCGCTCGCGACCGAGCTGCTCACCGCGTGGCACCGGCGCACCGTCGAGGTCTTCCGCGTCTGGGACGCCGCCGGCAAGCTCCGGGCCGGCCCCGACCCCGAGATGCGCGCTGCACTGGCCATGTCCTCCGACCTCGGCGCCCTCTTCCTCGCCGACCACTGGCGCCAGATCCTCGGCGTCGACCCCCTGCGCGGCGAGGGCCTGGCCCGCTGGGCCGACGAGGCGATGCGCTTCTATGCAGCAATCTTGCCCACACCCGATACAACAGCAGACGGCGGCATCGGGACCACACCCCCTTCGTCCGAGGAGACCTCGTGAACGACGTCATCCGCACCCGCGACCTGCGCAAGACCTACGGCAGCACCCACGCCCTCGACGGTCTCGACCTCACCGTCGGGCAGGGCGAGGTCCACGGCTTCCTCGGCCCCAACGGCGCCGGCAAGTCGACGACGATCCGCGTCCTGCTCGGCCTGACCCGGGCCGACGGCGGGGAGGTGAGCGTGCTCGGTGGCGACCCCTGGCACGACGCCGTCGAGCTGCACCGCCGCCTGGCCTACGTGCCCGCCGGCGTCACCCTCTGGCCCGGCCTCACCGGCGGCCAGTGCATCGACGTCCTCGGCCGGGCGCACGGCGGGCTCGACGAAGGGCGGCGACGTGACCTCGTCGAGCGCTTCGACCTCGACACCCGCAAGCGCACCCGCGACTACTCCACCGGCAACAAGCAAAAGGTCTCGCTCATCTCCGCGCTGGCCGCCGACGTCGACCTGCTCCTCCTCGACGAACCGACCTCCGGCCTCGACCCGCTCATGGAGCAGGTCTTCCAGGAGGTCGTCCGCGAGCGCGTCGCCGGCGGCACGACCGTGCTGCTCTCGAGCCACATCCTCGGCGAGGTCGAGGCGCTCGCCGACCGGGTGAGCATCATCCGCGCCGGCCGCACGGTGACGACCGGCACGCTGGCCGACCTGCGCCGCAGCACGAGCAGCCGGGTCCACGCGGTCACCGACGCCTCCCCCGGGCTCACCGGGGTCGCGGGGGTCACCGCCCTGGACGAAGGGGAGGTCGACGGCCGCGTCGAGACCCGCTGCCACGTCGAGGCGCACGCCGTCTCCGACGTCGTCGGGCGGCTGCACGCCGCGGGCGTGCACACCCTGACGATCCAGCCGCCGAGCCTGGACGACCTCTTCCTCGAGCAGTACCGGGTGTCGGCATGAGCATCGCCGGGGTGGGGACCAGCCTGCGGGTGCAGTGGCGCACCGGGTGGAAGGTCGTGCTCGCCTGGGTCCTCGGCCTCACCGCGGTCGTGCTGCTCACGACGACCTCGATCACCGGCCTCTACGACACCCCCGACAAGCTGCGCTCCTACGCCGAGACCACGGCGGGCCCCGGCATGCGGGTGCTCAACGGCGCCGTCGCCGGCACCGACACCCTCGGCGGGGTACTCGTCAACGAGCTCGGCTTCGTCGTCGCCTTCGCCATCCCGCTCCTCGCGACCGCGCTGACCGTCCGCGGCACCCGTCGCGAGGAGGAGGCCGGGCGGCTCGAGCTGCTCCTCGCCTCCCGCGTGGGGCGACAGGCACCGCTCGTCGCGGCGATCGGTCTCGCCCTGGCCGCCCTCGTGGGTGTCGGGGTGCTCTCGGCCCTGGCCTTCCTCGCCGCCGACGCCGACCCCACCGGTTCCCTCGTCTACGGCGCGGCCCTCGCCTGCCTCGGCGCGGTCCACGTCGGGGTCGCCGCCGTCGCTGCCCAGGCCTTCGGGCACGGGCGCACCGTCTGGGCGGCGAGCCTGGCGGTCGCCCTGGTCTCCTACCTCGTCCGCGGCGTCGGCGCCGTCGACAGCACGTGGGTGCTGTGGCTCAGCCCGCTCGGCTGGTACGACGAGGTGGCGGCCTTCGGGGAGACGCGAGCGCTCCCCTTCGTCCTGAGCCTGGCCACCGCCGCGCTGCTCATCGCCGCCGCCCTCAGCCTCTCGACCCGCCGCGACGTCGGCGGCTCGCTCGTCGCCCCCCGCACCGGGCCGCGCCGGGCGAGCGCCGGGCTCGTCGCACCCCTGGGCCTCGCGCTGCGCGAGCACCGCACGGTGACGCTCGGCTGGGCGGTGCTCGTCGCCGTGCTCATGGGCACCTACGGCTCGCTCATGCAGACGGTCATCGACGCGATCACCGGCAACCCCGACCTCGAGGTGTGGATCGGCGGGGACACGAGCAGCATCGTCGAGCCGATGGCCGCGATGTTCGTCCTGCTGCTGTCGATGCTCGTCGGCGGCTACGTGCTCCAGTCGCTCGGGTCGTTGCGCGGCGAGGAGACCTCAGGCCGCCTCGAGCTGCAGCTGAGCGAAGCCCGCAGCCGGACCGCCTGGCTGGCCCCGCACCTGCTCGTCGTCGCCGGCGGGACCCTCGTCGTCGGCGCCGCCGGAGCCATCGCTCTCGCGGTGAGCACCGCTGCGGCACTGGGCGACTCGTCCTGGGTCCCCACCCTGCTCACGGCCGCCGCCCAGCACCTGCCGGTCATGCTCCTGCTCGGTGGACTCTCGCTCGCCCTCTTCGGCTGTGCCCCCCGGTGGCAGCCGGCCGTCTGGGCGGTCTTCGCCGTGGCCGCGGTCATCGGCTACATGGGCCCGGGGCTCGACCTACCTGCGGGGCTGGTCGAGTGGGCCCCCTTCGGCCTCGTCGGCAACGTCCCGGCGGAGGCGGTCGACGTCACCGGGTCGGTCGTCGCCGGGGTCGGCGGACTGGCCCTCGCTGTGCTCGGCGTCGTCGGCTTCCGCCGCCGGGACGTCCCGCACCGCTGAGCGGTCCTCGCCCGACCGGTCCTCGCCCGACCGGTGCGAACCCTGCGCGGAGGGGCCCCCTGCGCCCCTCCGCGCACGCTCGGCGTCCTGGTGCTGCCGTCGCGAGATCTCGGCCCGGGCCAGAAGCAACCCGGCGAGGATCGGGAGGATGTACTTCAGGTGGCCGAGGATCCACACGAGCCAGCCCGGAGCACTCCAGTCCGGCCACGGGATCGACGGGAGGTCGATCGAGGGCCACGGGATGCTCGGCAGGTCGAGGTCGGGCATCGGGAGGGACGGCAGGTCCCAGTCGGGCCACGGGATCGACACGACGAGGCGGGCCGCGAGCGCGGCCAGCAGGATCGGGATGACGACCTTGCCCACCCCGGCCGCGACGTGCCGGGCAGCGTAGAGCCGCGGCCTGGCCCGCATCCGCTCCTCACGCACCGCGGCCGGCGACCCCGGCTCGGGCACGAGGTCGAGCCCGCCGACGCCGACCTGGGCCTTGGCCTCCGCGGCCGAGCGGTCTCCCTCGAACCACGTCGCGCGGACCGGCTTGCTCAGGGTGGTGAAGCGAGCGCGGACGGCACCGACCTCGTCGGCGAGCTCGTGGTCCTCGTCCGCGACGAGGTAGAGGTTGTCGGCCGTGGAGGACCTCGCGGTGGCCAGCTCCTCGTCGTCGACCCACCACGTCGCCGAGTTGCTCCAGCCGTCGCCGACGGAGGTCTCGACGCGGTGCCGACGCCCGTCGATGACCATCTCGTAGACCTGACTGCCTCCCATGACGACGAGGCTACGAAGAGGCCGGTGGACGGCACATCGGCCGAAGGTCGCTCCCTTCGTCAGCCTTTGGGACAGGATCGGTCAGGGCCGGTGCGCCTCCCCCGGCCGCGGCCGCACCGGCCCTAGGTTGCTGGGAAACCGACTCCGAGGTGCCCCGTGAAGATCAACAACGACCCGGTCTACGTCAAGCGACGTCGTGTCGCCATGGCCGTGCTCATCGTCGTGCTCATCGTCCTCGTCGTGTGCATCGGCCGGCTCGTCGGCGGCGACGAGACCGCCTCCGCCGGCACGCCCCAGCAGGTGGCCGCCCCCGCGAAGCGCGCGGCCCCGGCCAAGGTCGAAAAGGCGGCGCCCGCGGTCAAGCCGGCGCAGAAGCAGGGCAAGGAGGCCGCACCCGCCGACTCGTCGATGGTGCGCATCCAGCGGCTCACCGGCGCCATGACGCCCAAGTCGGTCGTCGCCTCGCCCACGGGTCACGTCTTCGCGCAGAACATGATGTACAGCCACTCGGTCACCGCGCTCACCCCCGACGGCGCCATCGAGAAGACGATCTCGGACGCGGTGAAGCTCTCCGACTTCGGGGTCAAGGGCCACCCGGGCACGAGCAAGGGCGCGCCGGTCGAGATGGCCTTCAGCCCCGACGGCAAGACCGCGTGGGTGAGCAACTACGCGATGTACGGCGAGGGCTTCTCCCCCGAGGGTGCCGACGCGTGCACCGGCCCCGAGGGCATCTCCGACAGCTACCTCTACAAGATCGACACCGACAGCCTGGAGATCAAGGACGTCGTGCGGGTCGGCGCCGTGCCCAAGTACGTCGCGGCGACCCACGACGGCAGCAAGGTCCTGGTGACCAACTGGTGCTCCATGGACCTCGACGTCGTCGACACGGCGAAGGGAGAGGTCGTCACCACGATCCCCATCGACGGCAAGCACCCCCGCGGCATCGCCATCACGCCCGACGACAAGGTCGCCTTCGTCGCCGTCATGGGCTCGGACAAGACGGTGCGGGTCGACCTCGAGTCCGGCAAGGTCAGCGACTTCGCCGCCACCGGCGACGGACCGCGCCACCTGCTCGTCTCGCCCGACGGCTCGAAGCTCTACATCTCCAACAACGGCGCGGGTACCGTGAGCGAGGTGGACGCCACGACCGGCAAGACCCTGCGCGAGGTGCAGGTCGGGTCCGAGCCGCGCTCGATGGCGATCAGCCCCGACGGCGGCGCGATCTACGTCGGCAACTACGGCAGCAGCACGGTGAGCAAGATCCGGACCAAGGACTTCGAGGTCGTGCAGACCGAGAAGACCGACGCGCTGCCCATCGGCATCACCTACGAGCCCACGAAGAAGCGCGTGTGGGTCGCCAGCTACGGCGGCTCGATCATCGTCTTCGACGACTCGCGGACCCTGTGAGGACCGCGCCATGAGGGCCGCGCTCGTCCTCAACCCCTCGAAGGGGGGCTGGGAGCGCGCGCTCGAGGCGGTAGTCGCCGCGGCCCAGGCGGCCGGCTGGCCGGACCCCGACGTCCACCTGACGACCCGCGACGACTGCGGTCACGGCCAGGCCCGCGCCGCGGTCGAGGCCGGCGCCGAGCTGGTCGTCGCGGCCGGCGGCGACGGCACCGTGCGGCACGTCGCCCACGCCCTCGGCGGCACCGGGGTCGACCTGGGCATCGTGCCGATCGGCACGGCCAACCTCCTCGCCCACAACCTCGACCTGCCGCGCACCGTCGAGGGGGCCGTCGAGGTCGCGCTGACCGGCCGCGCCCGACCCGTGGACCTGGGTATCGCGCGGGTCGACGACGAGGCGAGGGACCTCCCCTTCGTCGTGCTGGCGGGGATGGGCCACGACGCGGCGACGGTGGCGGCGACCAACCCGACCCTCAAGGAGCGCATCGGCTGGCCGGCCTATGTCGCGCCGGCAGCGGTCAAGGCGCTGCGGCGCCCGGTGCCGGTGACGGTCCGGCACGACGACGGCGAGGCCGAGCACCTGCGGGTGTGGAGCGTCCTCGCCGCCAACTGCGAACGGGTGCGGGCCGGCGTGCGGATCGCGCCGGGCGGGCTCGTCGACGACGGGCTCTTCGACGTGCTCGAGGTGACGGTGCGACGTCCCGGGCAGTGGCTCGGCGTCGCGGCGAAGGGGGTCTTCCGCCTCCCCGGTGACGTCGCCGGCCTGGCGACCCGCGCGTCGCGGGAAGTCGAGGTGACGAGTGAGCAGCCGCTGCACGTGCAGCTCGACGGTGACGTGGTCGGCCCGGCCCGACGGCTGCTCGTGCGGTGCGAGGAGCACGCGCTGGCGATCCGTGTCGCGGGCTGAGCACCAGTGCCCGCGGGCAGCGGGCCCCAAGCGGCTGGGTCGATGCGGCGGCCGACAGGAGCACGAAGGACAGGCCCGCCAGGGTTCGGCTTGACGCTGCGCCAACCCGCCTGGCCGTCCGCTCGATGCGCAGCCATCCCCCCTTCATCCTGCGGCAGGTAGGGTCGGGCGACATGAACCCGGGTTCAGGACAGGAGCGGCGATGAGTGCAGGAGCGGTGCGTGAGGAGGACGCCTTCGACGTGGCGCGGGTGAGCGCGTGGCTGCGCGAGCACGGCGACCCGGAGGTCGTCAGGGCGCTGGAGGGCGAGCCGCAGGTGCGGCAGTTCGACTCCGGGGCGTCCAACCTCACCTACGAGCTGCGGTGGCCCACCAGGGCGCTCGTGCTGCGCCGCCCGCCCCACGGGGCCCTCGGCGGCAGCGCGCACAACATGCACCGCGAGCACGACCTGCAGGCGGCGCTGCACCCCGTCTTCCCCCGCGTGCCGCGGATGGTCGGGCTGTGCACGGACCCCGAGGTCCTCGGCAGCGATTTCTACGTCATGGACAAGCTCGAGGGCACGATCCTCGGCCGCGACCTGCCCGACGGCGTCACCCTCACCCCCGAGCAGGCCACCGCCCTGTGCGAGGCCGCCCTGGCCACACTCGTCGAGCTGCACGAGGTCGACGTCGCCGCCGTGCCCCAGCTCGCGGCCCTCGACCGCGGCGACGGCTACGTCCACCGCCAGGTCGAAGGGTGGTCCTCCCGCTATCGCGCAGCGGCGACCGACGACGTCCCGGACTTCGAGGACGTCATGGCCTGGCTGGCCGAGCGCGAGCCGGCCGATCGGCCGCATGCCTTGATCCACAACGACTTCCGTCTCGACAACCTCGTCCTCGATGCCGCCGACCCGACGCGTGTCGTCGGTGTCCTCGACTGGGAGCTGGCGACCGTCGGCGACCCGCTCATGGACCTCGGCGGGGCCTTGGCCTACTGGGCCCAGGCCGACGACGACGCGACGATGCGCTCCCTTCGCCTGCAGCCGACGCACCTGCCGGGCATGCTCACCCGGGCCCAGATCGTCGAGCGCTACTGCGCCGCACGGGGACTCGAGGTGAGCGCTCGGGAGTGGGCCTTCTACGAGGTCTTCGGCCTCTTCCGCCTCGCAGGCATCGCCCAGCAGATCTACGCCCGCTACGTCTCCGGTGCCACGACCAACCCGCGGTTCGCGGCCTTCGGGCCGATGGTCACCTATCTCGACGCCCGCTGCCGCGCCCTCGTCGGCTGATCCCCCTTTCGCCCCACACCCAGGAGTCCGCATGACCTTCACGACCCTCATCACCGGCGCCAGCTCCGGCCTCGGCGCCGAGATGGCCCGCCAGTTCGCCGCGCTCGGCCACGACCTGGCGCTCACCGCGCGCCGCACCGACCGGCTCGACGAGCTCAAGGCGCAGATCCTCGCCGCCCACCCTGGTCGCCGGGTCGAGACCTATGCCCTCGACGTCACCGACGACGACTCCGTCACCGCCGTCTTCGACCAGGCGAAGGGGGACTTCGGCCGCCTCGACCGGGTCGTCGTCAACGCCGGACTCGGCAAGGGCGCGCCCTATGGCAAGGGCAGCCACTACGCCAACCGGCAGACCATCGAGACCAATGTGCTCGGCGCCGCGATCCAGACCGAAGCCGCGATGGCGATCTTCCGCGAGCAGAAGGCCGGCCACCTCGTGCTCATCGCCTCGGTCACCGCGCTGCGCGGCATGCCGAAGTCGATGACGACCTATGGCGCCTCCAAGGCCTTCCTCGCCTCGCTCGGCGAGGGCATCCGCAGCGAGATGATCGGCAAGCCCGAGCTCGACATCGACGTCACCGTCCTCTACCCGGGCTACATCCGCTCGGAGATGAACGAGAAGGTCGAGCAGAAGACGAAGTTCATGGTCGACACCGAGACCGGCGTGCGCGCGATGGTCGTCGCCATCGAGGGCCGCAAGGCCAAGGCGCTCGTCCCCGCCAAGCCCTGGGTCGCCGTCGGCTCCGCGATGAAGGTGCTGCCGCTCTCCGTCGTGCGCAAGATGCTCTGACGCCCGACTCTGCATTGCCCTACGGCAATGCGGCCTCCCGGCCGACCTGAATCTGCATTGCCCTACGGCAATGCAGACTCACGTCTGGCGGATGGCGGCGAGGCGGATGGTGAAGTCGTCGATGGCGTCGGCGAGGCCGGGCCCTTCGAGGACCTCGAGGGTGGCGCCGAGGTCGAAGGCCGCCATCGTCAGGTGACGGGCGAGGCTCGCGAGGTCGTCGGCGCTCGACTCGAGGTCGGTGACACCGGGGCGCACCTGGGTCGCGACCCCGTAGGCCGCGGGGACGCGGCGGCGCACCGCCTCGACGTCGGCGGTCAGGCGCACCCGCACCCGGTGGGCATAGCCGGCCCGGGTCACCGCCCGCCGCACGTGCTCGACGGCATCGGGCGACGGCCGCGGCCGGAAGCGGAAGGTCGACGCCCGCACCCCCGACATCCGGTCGAGGCGGAAGGTGCGCCAGTCCTGCCTTCGCCCGTCCCACGCGAGCAGGTACCACCGCCGACCGGTCGCGACGAGGCGATAGGGCTCGACGGCGCGATCGCTCACCTCGCCCGAGCGCCCCGTGTAGCCGAAGCGCACCCGCACGTGGTCACGCACCGCGTGGGCGAGGACGACGAGCACGCCGGTGTCGACGTCGTCGGTCGCGCCGGGCAGCAGGGCGGTGGCGTCGGCGAGCGCCGCCACCTCGCCGCGCAGCCGCGGCGGCATCACCTGGTCGAGCTTGGTCAGGGCCCGCACGGCGGGTTCGCCGATCGCCGAGATCCCCTGTGCGCCAACGCGAAGTGCCACCGTCACGGCCACGACCTCGTCCTCCTCGAGGAGCAGCGGCGGCATCCGCCCGCCGCTGCCGAGCCGGTATCCGCCGCCGACCCCGGGCGTCGCCTCGACGGGATAGCCGAGCTCGCGCAGCCGCTCGACGTCGCGCCGCAGGGTGCGGGTGGTCACCCCGAGCAGCTCGACGAGCTCGGGTCCCGTCCACACGGACCGGGTCTCGAAGAGCCCGAGCAGGCGCAGCGCACGTTCGGTCGTCTCGGCCATGCCCACCATCATCCGCCGGATTGGTGACAGAAAGTGTCCGCAATGCCGTGGACAGTGGATTCCGGGCGAAGGGAGGTCCCTCCCTTCGCGGCACGAGCAGCGAGACTTCGACCGCAAGGAGCACGCCATGTACACACCGGCCGTCCACGACGAGATCACCGGCTACGCCGAGTACGTCGACCAGCAGCTCGAGAGCCTGCGCGCCAGCGCCCACGGCCTCACCGAGGAGCAGGCTCGCCTCACCCCGACCCGCTCAGCACTGTCTATCGGCGGGATCATCAAGCACACGAGCTATGTCATCGCCGCGCCGGACGACAAGGAGGCGCGCGTCGAGGAGGGCGGCGAGATCACCGAGGACGCCTACGCGGCCTTCATGGACACCTTCGCCCTGCGCGCCGACGAGACCCTCGCCGAGACGATCGCGACCTTCGACCGACGCCGGGTCGCGGTCGTCGAGTGGATCCGCAGCAGCGACCCGAGCGCGGAGCAGACCGTCCCGCCGGCCCCGTGGTACGGCCTGATGGACTCCTCGCAGGCCGCGATGCGCTACTCCTTCGGCCACTTCATCGAGGAGCTCGCCCGGCATGCGGGCCACGCCGACATCATCCGCGAGCAGATCGACGGCGCGACCTCGCTCGAGCTGGTCCTCGCCGACACGGGCCGTCCGGCGACCCCCTTCGCCGAGCCGTGGAGCGCCCCGCAGCCGGCCACGCCATGATGGCGGGGTGAGGATCAGCGGACTGACCATCACCAGCCCCGACGTCGCCGCCACGCAGGACGCCTGGCGGCGACTCGGCACGCTCGACCGCGAGATCGAGGTCACGCCGGGCGAAGGGGGCCTGGCCGCCGTCGTCCTCGGCGTCGACGACGTCGCGGCGACCGAGCGCCTGCTCCAGCGGCGCGGCCTCGTCGGCGACGCCGACGGCTTCGACCTCGGCGGACTGACCTGGCGACTCGCCCCCTTCGTCGAGGGCGAAGGGATCCCCAGCAGCACCGACCTCGTCCTCGACCACGTCGTCGTGCGCACCGGTGACGCCGAGCGGGCCGCCGCCGACCTCGGCGCGCGCGTCGGCCTCGACCTGCGGCTGGACCGGCGCCTGATGGAGCACGGCTTCCGCGGGCTCTTCTTCCGGTGCGGCGACGCGGTCGTCGAGGTGGCCGCACCAATCGAGCCGACGGGCGACCCCGACAGCTTCGGCGGCCTGGCCTGGCGGTCCGCCAACATCGAGGCCACCCGCGAGCGCCTCGTCGCCGGCGGCGTCGAGGTCTCCGAGGTGCGCACCGGCCGCAAGCCCGGCACCCGGGTCGCGACCGTCCGCGACCGCGCCCTGGGCACCCCGACCCTGATCATCGAGCAGGGCTGACCGTCCCCCTTCGGGCGCGCCCGCCCGGGTGCAGACCGAGGGCATGGCCACGGACGCACGGACCCTGCTCGCCGGCATCGTCGCCGACCGGCTGCACGAGCTCGGCTGCGACATCTCGCGCGCGCTCGACGTGCCCTCCCTGCGGACCGGCATGAGCGCGATGACCGTCGCCCTCATGGCCTACCTGGCGAAGGGGGCCTGAGGCTCGCCGGTCGTGCCGGAGGCGGTGTCGGAGGCCCCGACCACGGTCGGGAAGAGATCGGCCAGGGTCTCGTCGAGATCCGGGACGACGCGGCTCTGCGTCGGGTCCGACGCCGCCCGACCCACGTCTCGGTCCTGCTGGCCGTGAAGCAGCCGCAGGTACGACACCTGACGTGAGTCGAGCACGGTCGGCAAGTGCCGGTGCAGCACCGCGTGACTACGGGCGGACGAGGGGAAGCTCGTCCTGCCGGTGCCGTCGTGATGCCCGACGAAGGCCAGGCCCATCGAGACCATCGCCTGCACCGTCACCCCGAAGTCGGCCAGGGCTCCGTCGGTGTAGCGAGCGGTGAGGCCACGACCGAAGCTCACCGCGAACCCGTCGTGGGCCAAGGTGACGAGCGGCAGCAGCCGGTCGAGGTAGTCGGTGGCGAGCAGGTCGTCGTCGTCGACGCGCACCCAGGCGAGCGGCCCGGCAGGCACACCTCGGGCCCGCAGGTCGTCACGGATCGCGCCGATGCGCCCCTTCCACCCGCCGACCGGGTCGAGGACGAGCGCCGGGTTGGCCTCGGCCGCGGCACGAAGGGGGTCCAGCCACCGGTCGGGCAGGTCGGGACTGTGCTGCACGATGTGCCGGTAGCCGTGCCGCTCGTGGAAGCGCTGGTACACCGGCACCGCCCACTCGAGGAAGATCTGCTGGCGCGGCGCCATCCGCTCGGGGGCCCAGAGCCGGTCGCGGTACTCCGCGGCGTCCACCTGGGAGAGGCGCCAGTCCGGGCTCTCCGGCTGGAAGAGGCTGTAGCGGGTCACCCCGTAGACGGGCGGCACCACGTCCTGCGCTGCGCCGGCGCGAGCCCGCAGCAGCTCCTCCCCGAGCTCGGCGATCCGCTCGGCCCGCTCCCGCGAGCGCGCAGCGTGGTACTGCGCCTTGGCTTGCCAGTCCTGCTCCCCCATGGTCCATCCCCGTCGTTCGTTCGCGCTTCCCCGACCACGTCCACCACGCAGCCGCCGTCACCGTACTGCCACCGCCCCGCCCGCCGCGGACGCCGCACCGTGTCCCCCGTCGCATTTCCTTGAGGTCGGGCGATTTGGTTGGTTGCCTCATGCAGGCATATAGTTGATGGGTGCACACAACCACCTCCACCGTCGCAGTTCATCTGCAGGAGACCCTGGGCCAGGTCTTCGGGCTCTTCTCCAAGATGATCGCGCGCCGGCAGGCGACCGACCCCCAGGCGATGAGTCGCACCGACTACGCCCTCCTCGGGTCGCTCGCGCACTGCCCCACCGAGGCCGGCATCCGCATCTCGAAGCTCGCGGAGACCCTTGGCCACGACCTGTCGACGATCAGCCGGCGGGTCACCCACCTCGAGTCGCACGACCTCCTCGAGCGACTGCCCGACCCGAGCGACGGCCGGGCCTCGACCGTCCGCCTGACCGCCGCCGGTCACGACGCGCTCACCGACGAGCGCTCGGCCCGCACCGGCCTCCTCGGCCGGATGCTCGCCGACTGGCCGGTCGACGACCTCGAGGAGCTCGACCGTCTCCTCAGCCGACTGGCCACCGATCTTGCCGCCGAGGCGCACCCGGCGACGCACCCCCCTTCGCCCCTCTAGACCACCGGAAGGACCGCCCCGTGAGCTCCACCACGGCATCCGCCCCCTACACGTTGAGCACGGAGAACAAGCGCGTCTTCGCCGGCCTCATGCTCGGCATGCTCGTCGCCTCCGTCAGCCAGACCATCGTCGGCCCCGCCCTGCCCCGGATCGTCTCCGAGCTCGGCGGCATGGACCACTACAGCTGGGTCGCCACCGCGGCCATGCTCGTCTCGGCCGTCACCGTCCCGATCGTCGGCAAGTTCTCCGACCTCTACGGCCGGCGCGGCTTCTACCTCGGCGGCATCGTCGTCTTCATGATCGGCTCGCTCATCGCCGGCTTCTCCCAGTCCTTCTGGATGCTCGTCGCCGGCCGTGCCGTGCAGGGCCTCGGCATGGGCACGCTGATGCCGCTGTCGCAGACGATCATCGGCGACATCATCCCGCCGCGGCAGCGCGGCAAGTACCAGGGCCTCATGGGCGCGGTCTTCGGCGTCACCTCGGTCGCCGGACCGCTCCTCGGTGGCGTCATCACCGACCACCTCGGCTGGCGCTGGCTCTTCTTCGTGTCGCTGCCCATCGGCCTGATCGCCCTGGTCTTCATCGCACGCTTCCTCCACGTGCCGCACACCCCGCGCAAGGCGCCGATCGACTACCTCGGCATCACCACCCTCTCGACCGGTCTCGTCGCGCTGCTGCTCGCCGTCTCCTTCGGCGGGTCGAGCTGGGCCTGGGGCTCCACCGAGTCGATCAGCCTCTTCGTCCTGAGCGTCGTCGCCCTCACCGCCTTCGTCCTCGTCGAGCGCAAGTCCGTCGAGCCGGTGCTGCCGCTGCGCCTCTTCGCCAACCGCACGATCAGCCTGAGCCTGGTCTCCGCCTTCGGCGTCGCGATCGTCATGTTCGGCGCGATCATCTACATCCCGGTCTTCGCCCAGGGCGTCATCGGGGTCAATGCCACCAACTCCGGCCTGATCCTCATGCCGCTCATGCTCGGCTTCATCATCTGCGGCATCCTCACCGGGATGCTCATCACCCGAACGGGCAAGTACCTGCCCTTCATGCTCACGGGCATCGCGATCATGGCGGTCGGCGTCTTCCTGCTCACCCGCCTCGACCACGCCGCCACGAGCCTGCAGCTCACCGAGGCGATGGTCGTCCTCGGCATCGGCCTGGGCATGGCGATGCAGCAGTACACCCTCGTCGTGCAGAACGCCGTATCCCGCTCCGACATGGGTGTCGCCACCGCGTCGACCCAGTTCTTCCGCAACGTCGGCTCGACCGTTGGCATCGCGATCTTCGGTGCGGTCATGTCGAGCGGCCTGCAGGAAAAGATCGCCTCGCACCTGCCCGGCGGCATGCCCGCGCAGGCAGGCGGTCACATGGACGCCGGGGCGGTGCTCGACCCGAGCGCCCTGGCCAAGCTGCCCCCGGCCGTCGCCGACGCCGTCCGCTGGGGTCTGGCCGACAAGCTGACCGACGCCTTTGCGCTCGGCCTGCCGATCCTCGCGGTCGTCTTCGTCGCGACGCTCTTCATCCCGAACACCCCGCTGCGCGAGACCAACGACGACGACCCGGTCGAGGACGCCGGCCAGCAGGTGCTCGACGCCTATGCGTCGGAGTCCGGTGAGAGCGACCACCGCACCACGGGCGAAGGGGGCGCCGCCGCCGGTACCGCGTCGGCCGCGTCCGACCTGGCCGGGGCGCGCCGGGCCTGAGACCCGGCAGGCGGGTCCGGGGACCCTGTCGCGGGGAGGCCAGCGGCCGACCCGGGCCCCTACGCCACTGCTCCGTCCTCTGGGCCGACCCGAGGTACGGAGCAGTGGCGTATGCAGCCAACGGACCTGCAGAGTCAGCGGCAGCCGGCCCGCCACGAGCCGACCCAGAGGCTCGGAGGGTCAGCCCGGCGGGGCGATCGGCAGGCTCCGCCCGCTGACGAAGCGCCGCTCGCGCCCGTCGACCGGGTCGACGAGCTCGAGGGTGCTCGCGAGCAGCTGCAGCGGCGTCGAGAAGTCGTCGACCGACACGTCGAGCACCTCGGGGTAGAGCGGGTCACCGACGATCGGGATGCCCAGGCCGTGCAGGTGCAGCCGCAGCTGGTGGGTCCGCCCGGTGTGCGGGGTCAGCCGGTAGACGGCGAGGTCCTCGACCGCCCTCGCCGCCTCGATGTCGGTCACCGCGTTGACCGGGGCGTCGGGGACGACCTGTGCCTGCCACACCCCGCGCGTCTTGGCGATGTGGTTGCGCACCGTGAGCGGGAAGGCCAGGTCGTCACGCCGGGGCGCGAGCGCCTCGTAGGTCTTGCGGACCCGGCGGTGCTCGAAGAGCGTCTGGTAGGGCCCGCGCCACCGCCGCTCGGTCGCGAGCAGGAGCACGCCAGAAGTCACCCGGTCGAGCCGGTGCAGCGGGGTGAGCTCCGGCAGCCCGAGCTCGTCGCGCAGGCGCACCGTGACGCTCTGCATGACGTGCCGCCCACGCGGGATCGTCGAGAGGAAGGGCGGCTTGTCGACGACGACGAGTCGCTCGTCACGGTGCAGCACCGTGATCTCGCCAGGCACCGCGGGCTCCTCGCGCAGGTCGCGGTGGAACCACACGAAGGTGTGCGGCCGGTAGGCGTCGTCGGCCAGCAGCACCGAAGCGTCGTCGTAGACGAAGCGCTCGTCGGCCAGCATCCCGTCGACGTCCACCCCTTCGGGCGAGGTGTCGCGCAGCCAGTGGCCCATCGTCGACCACGGGCGCGGCCGGCCGTGGTCGTGGTCGGGGGTGCGCACCCAGGCCGCGCCGAGGCCGTGGCGCGCGGGGAGGGGTGAGCGAGGGGCCACGGGTCCGAGGGTAGGCGAGGGGAACGTGGGACCCACACGAACGGGCAGGCGGAATGTTTGATTTTCAACTACTGTTGACCCAGGTGACCATCAACCGAAGGAGCACCAGATGCCCGCCGTGACCGTCGACAACATCCTCACCCTCCCCCGCGTCACCCAGCCGGCCCCCGAGGCGGTCTCGCGCCCCGTGCTGTCGGTGAGCACCGCGCCCAAGGGCTTCGAGGGCGAGGGCTTCCCGGTCCGCCGCGCCTTCGCCGGCGTCGACATGGCGCGCCTGGACCCCTTCATCCACATGGACCAGATGGGCGAGGTCGAGTACGCCCCGGGCGAGGCGCGCGGCACCAGCTGGCACCCGCACCGCGGCTTCGAGACCGTCACCTACATCGTCGACGGCACCTTCGCCCACGAGGACACCCACGGGGGCGGCGGCCTGATCACCGACGGCGACACCCAGTGGATGACCGCCGGCTCCGGGCTGCTGCACATCGAGGCCCCGCCGGAGGAGCTCGTCGTGAGCGGTGGCGTCTTCCACGGGCTCCAGCTGTGGGTCAACCTGCCGAGCCACCAGAAGATGTCCGACCCCAGGTACCAGGACATCCGCTCGGGTCAGGTCGGCCTGCTCTCCAGCCACGACGGCGGCGCGCTGCTGCGGGTCATCGCCGGTGAGCTGGACGGTCACGAGGGCCCGGGCATCACGACGACACCGATCTCGATGATCCACACCACGGTCGCCCCTGGCGCGCGGCTGCACATCCCGTGGCGCGAGGACTTCAACGGCCTGGCCTACGTGCTCTCCGGCCGCGGCACCGTCGGTCCCGACCGCCGTCCGATCCGGGAGGGCCAGCTCGCGGTCTTCGGCGCCGGCGGCGCCCTGGAGATCACGGCCGACGACCGCCAGGACTCGCGCAGCCCCTCGCTCGAGGTCGTCCTGCTCGGCGGGCGCCCGATCCGGGAGCCCGTCGCCGCCTACGGCCCCTTCGTCATGAACACGCGCGAGGAGCTCGTCACGGCCTTCGAGGACTTCCAGGCCGGCCGCCTCGGCGTCATCCCCAAGACGCCGAAGGTGCGCCCCGCCCTCGAGATCGCCGAGGCCATGGCGCAGGGCGGGCACCCCGGCCACGACGTCCTCTGACCCGACCCCCTTCGTCACCCGCTTCGACACCTCGGTGCGCCCGAAGGAGGCCACCACGGACATGACCTTCACCCGCGCGGCGGGGACACGACCTATCGCCGCCAGGAGGTCGTCGAGACCGACTACCCCTGGTACGTGCGGGTCTTCGTGCCGTCGGCGGGGACCTTCGCCTCCTGGCTCGTCGCCCTGTCCTTCCTCGCCGTCCTCATCGGCGTCCCGACGCTGGCCGTGCGGCTGATCCTCGGCGCGCGCCGCAGGCCGCGGCCCCGGTGACGCCGACCGGGCGCGTCGCCGCGGCGATGTCGCACCCGTGGGTGAGGATGTTGGGGTGACCAGCCCGTCGGCGACCCGTCAGGCGGCCCCGGCCGATGCGGCCCGGCCCGCGACGAAGGGGGGAGGCTCCCCCCTTCGCCACTGGCCGTGGGCGCTGGTCGCGGTGGCCCTCCTCGCCCTGGTCGCGGTCGGCTGGTCGGCGACCGCCTCCTATCCCGAGCACGCCGGCTCGTGCGCCGAACCCGGCTGCAAGGTCGCGGCCGGCCACCGGGTCCTCGCCCACTGGGGCGGCATGGCCGCCGCCGGCCTCGCGCTCGCCGTGGGGCTGATCGCCTGCCTGCGCTCACGCTCGACGCAGCCGACGACCTTCCCCGCCCGGCTGTCCCCGATGTGGCACGGCACGGTCGTCGGGATCGTCGTCATGGTGCTGGCGACCTTCACGCTGTGGCCGACGGTGCGCGTCGGCATGCTCGGCCCGCCGCTCGGGGTCGCCGTCCTCGCCGTCGAGTGGGTGCTGCTCGCCGTGGCCCTCGACCGCATGCACCTGGCCGCCCGGCCGGCGAGCGCCCCGCGCCGCCGGCTGCTCCAGTCCCTCGCCGTGGCAGCGGCCGTCGTCGTCCTCGAGGTGGCGCTACCGCTCGTCTCGCCCTTCCGGGCACTGTCGGCCGGCATGCTGCAGATCGCGCTCGTCCAGGCCGGTCTCGCGCTGGCGCTCACGACCTGGCTGTCGCTGCGCGACCCGGCCGGTCACGGCGACGCCCACGGCGAGCGGCGCACCGCCCAGCTCGCGACACTGGGCATGCTCGTCGTGGTCGTGACGATCTCGGTGACCGGGCTGCACCTGGGCCCGGGCAGCGCCGAGCGCTTCGGCCGGGACCTGGCCGACCTCGTCCAGCCCTGGTAGCTCGTGCCCGCACCTGACCGCTCGCACCAAAGTTTCGCCGAAGGGTGATCCACGGGGCCCCCACGGGTCGACAGTGGGGGTATGGCCGAGCAGCTGGCCAGTGACCGCGAGGTCCTGGCATCCATCGCCGAGGGAGACCAGCTCGCGCTGCGCGAGCTCTTCGACCGGCACCACGGCTGGCTGCTCTGGCGCCTGCGACGTCGCACCTCCGACGCGGAGCTCGCGGCCTCGGCCCTGCAGGACACCTTCGTCGAAGTATGGCGCTGCGCCGGCCGCTACCGCGGCGACGGTGACGTCGGCGCCTGGCTCTGGGGCATCGCCATCCACCGGCTCGTCGACCGACTGCGGGTCCGGACCGCGCCGACCCCGGTCTCTGCGCAGGCCATGGCGCTGCTCGTCCCGAGCGTGCGCAGCGCCGAGGACGAGCTCCTGCTCGCCGTCGAGCACGGCGACCTCGGCACCGCGCTGGACACCCTCACCCCCGAGCTGCGCGCCGTCGTCCAGGCCGTCGTCGTCGACGGACTGACGACCCGTGAGGCCGCCCGGCTCCTCGCCATCCCGCAGGGGACGGTGAAGAGCCGTTGGCGCACCGCCCGCACCCGGCTGCGCGAGCAGCTGCTCTCCCAGGGAGGCACGACATGACCACGACCGAGGGATGGCACCCCGACCCCGCGCTGCTCGAGGCCTGCGCCCACGACCGCCTGCCGCCCGCGGCCGACCTGGCCGTCGAGTCCCACCTCGCCGGGTGCGCGACCTGCAGGGCGAACCTCGTCGTCCCCGATCTCGCCCGGGACGAGCTCTGGGCCGGGGTGCGGCGCCGGGTGGCCACGCCCCGCCCAGGCCTGCTGCACCGACTGCTCGTCGACAGCGGCGTCGACCCCGGCGACGTCGTGCTCGTCGACGCCGCCGGTGCGCTCCGGATCCCGTGGGCCCTCTCCCTCGGCGGCTCCCTCGCGGTCGGCACCGTCGCCGGCCAGGTACCCGCTGCCCTGGGTGACGCCGCCTTCCTCCTGCTCGCACCGCTTGTCCCCGTGCTCGCCGTCGTCGCCGCCTACGACGCGACCGACACGCTGCGCGAGCTGTCAGCCACCACGTCCCACTCTCGCCTCCGGGTCGCCCTCGTGCGCACCCTCGCCGTCCTCCTCGTGGCCTTGCCCTCGATGCTGCTCGTCAGCCTCGCCGTCCCCGTCCTCGGGGCGCTCGCGTGGGTTTGGCTCCTCCCTTCGCTCGGCCTGACCTCCACCACGCTCGCCCTGATCCACCACTGGCCCGCCCGGTTGGCCGGCGGGGTCGTGGCCGGGGGCTGGGCAGTCGTGGTGAGCGCGCTCGCCGGAGGCGGGTCGGCGAGCGCCCTCGCCACCCCCGCCGGCCAGGGCGCCATCGCCCTCGCCACCACCGCACTCGTCGTCGCGCTCATCGCGGCGTCCCGCCACCCCGCTCGACCGACAGGAGGCCGACGATGACCGTCGTCCTGCACGACCTCGCCAAGAGCTACGGCCGCACCGAGGCCCTGGCCCCGACCTCCCTTCGCCTCGAGCCGGGGATCGTCGGGCTGCTCGGCCCCAACGGTGCGGGCAAGACGACGCTGCTGCGGCTCGTCGCCACCGCGATGCCACCCACCTCCGGCACCGTCGTCGTGGACGGCCTCGACGTCACGGCCGGGCAGGCAGAGCGGGTCGCGGCCCGCCGTCGGATCGGCTACGTGCCGCAGGAGGTGACCTTCCCTCGCGGCATGAGCGCCTTCGGCTTCCTCGACTACATCGCGGTCCTCAAGGAGTGGCGCGACACCGAGCGACGGCACACCGAGGTGCTGCGCGTGCTCGACCTCGTCGACCTCGGCCAGCGCAGCACCGACCGCATCCGCCGACTCTCCGGGGGGCAGCGGCGCCGGCTGGCCATCGCCCAGGCGCTCATCGGTGACCCCGCCGTGCTGTTGCTCGACGAGCCGACGACCGGCCTCGACCCCGAACAGCGCGCCTCGCTCCGACGGGTCCTGTCGGCCGTGCCGGGCACCGTCCTGCTCTCGACCCACCAGACCGAGGACGTCTCCGCCCTCTGCGACCGGGTCGTCGTCATCGACGGCGGGCGGGTGCGCTTCGACGGGTCGGTCCCAGGCCTCCTCGCCACGGCCGCCGGCCGGGTCCACGTCGGGCCCAGCCCGAGCACGGGCGCGGTCGCCAGCTGGCGGACCGGCACCGGCGAGCAGCGCTCCGTCGGCGGCACCCCTGCACCCGACGGTCAGGCGGTCGACCCCTCGGTCGAGGACGCCTACCTCCTCATCCGCCACCTCGACACCGGAGTCCCGTCATGAGCATCGCCGCACCCCACCCCGCCCGACGACCGGCGACCCCGTCGGCCCTCGCCGTCCTCACCCGTCACGAGGTCGTCGGCTACGCCAGATCGTGGACCTACCTCGTGGGCACGGCGCTGTGCCTGGCCGTCGTCACCACCGGCCTCGTCGGACCGGACGACGAGACGTCGTCGACGATGACGATGATCGTCCCGGCAGCCACCCTGGGCCTGCTCGGCCTCGTCGTCATGGCCCGCCTCACCCGACGGTCGGACGAGTCGGCCGCGGCCGCCGGGGCCGTCGCCACGAGCGAGTCGACCCGCACGCTGGCCCTCGTCGGCGCAGTCGTCGTCCCCCTCGCAACGGCCCTCGTCGTCTTCGCCCTGCTCTGGTGGACCTACTCCGCCCGCCCTCCGGCCGCCGGCGCCGTCCCCTTCGGCCCGGTCGACGACGCCCACGTGCTGGCCGTGATGTTTGCCCTCTCGGTCATCCCGGCCGTCGGCGGACCGCTCCTCGGGCTGCTCGTCGCGCGCTGGATGCCCTTCCGCGGGGCCACGGCCCTCGCCGTCGTGTTGCTCGCGCTGGTCACCATCGTCCTGCAGGGCAACTTCGAGTCGACGTGGCGGTGGAAGGTCGTGTGGCCCTGGACCTACTGGTACGGGCCCCTCGGGTGGAGCACGGCCGGGGGCGACGAGACGCACTGGGTCGCGACGCCGGGGTCTCCGCAGCTGTGGATCGTCTACCTGCTCGCGCTGTGCGCGCTGGGCGTCGTCGCCGCACTGGCCCATGACGCCGAGGCACCGCGGGGTCGGCTCGTACGGACCGCCGTCGCGCTCGGGCTGGTCGCGCTGGGCGCGCTCGCCCTGACGATGCTGCTCGGCCTGCCCGACCCCGCCGTCAACCCCGTGCCCGGGCGGGCCTTCTGAGGCCACGATGGGCACCTACCTCGCCCGCGCCGTGCCGTGGCCGCTGCTGTTGGCAGTGAGCGGGCTCGTCCTGCTGGTCGTGCGGGTGCTCCAGCTCGACCCGTGGACCCTGTGGCCCCTGCAGGGAGTCGCCGTCGGGCTCGTCGCCGGAGGTGTCGGGTGGTGCCTGGACGAAACCTGCGCCGACGTCGTCGACACCCTGCCGCGCCCCCTGGCCTGGCGCACGCTCGCCCGCCTCGCGGGTGTCGGTCTGGTCCTCGCCGGCTGGAGCCTCGCCGTCTGGTGGGCTCGCGACGGCCTCTTCGGCCACGCCCGGGCGGTGTGGTGGCAGGGCGTCGCCGCGGCCCTGATCGCACTTGCCGCGGTGACGTGGGCGCGAGCCGTGGGCCACCCGACACCGGGACGCGTCTGGGCCGTGACGATCGTCCCCGGGGTCACGGTGTGGTCCGTGGTGCGGCCGGCTGCCGACCGACTCCCCCTGCTGCCCTACGCGGACGGCCGGTGGGAGGCGAGCGTCGTCCTGTGGACGGCTCTGGCCGGGTCGGCGCTCGCGGTGCTGGTCCTCGGGCTCCTCGATGCGCGGTGGTGGCCGGCTCACTGGCGCGCCGGGGACCACCGCGGATCCACCCATGGCATCAGGCGAAGGGGTCGCGCCCCCGCTTGAGCGCTGCCCGCGCTTTGCCCGACTTCCCGATCGCCGCCCACCGCTTGCGGGCAGCGGCCCGGGCGGCGGGGTCGGTGCGCATCGCGATCCACGCCGCCTCGCGCTGGAGCTTGCCCCAGCTGTGCCAGCGACGCTCGTCGAGCTCGCCGGAGGCCAGTGCGGCCTGCACCGCGCAGCCGGGCTCGGTCTCGTGGGCGCAGTCGGCGAAGCGGCACGACGCGATGAGTCCCTCGACGTCTGGGAAGGTCAGCGCCACGCCGTCGTCGTCGTCGTGCAACCCGATCGAGCGCAGGCCGGGGGTGTCGATGAGCACCCCTCCGCCGGTGAGGGCGATGAGCTCGCGCGCGGTCGTCGTGTGCCGACCCTTGCCGTCCTGCCGAGTCCCGGAGACGAGCTGGACCTCTTCTCCCGCAAGGACGTTGACGAGCGTCGACTTGCCAGCGCCGGACTGGCCGACGAGGGCGGTGGTCCCGCCGGAGAGGACCGCGGCGAGGACGTCGACGCCCTCGCCGGTCTCGGCGGAGACGACGTGGACGTCGACCCCGGGCGCGGCCGTCTCGACCTCGGCGCGGGTGGCGTCCGGGTCGTAGGCGAGGTCGCACTTCGTCAGCACGACGAGCGGCTGCGCCCCGGACTCCCAGGCGACGACGAGATAGCGCTCGATGGTCGACAGGTTGACCCGGGTCTCGAAGGGCACGGCCACGAGCACGTGGTCGAGGTTGGCGGCCATGACCTGGGCGTCGGACCGCTCGCCGGCGGCCTTGCGCACGATCGCGGAGCTGCGCGGCAGGACCACGCGGACGACGTCGCCGTCGGGGCGGCGCTCCAGGCCCACCCAGTCGCCGGTCGTCGGCTGGTCCTCCAGCTCGCTGCCCGCCGGCAGCCGGACGAGCGCCGGGGTCGGCCCGTCGGCGGTGTGGACGGTCACCCGCCCGCGGTCGACCCGGCCGACGCGCCCCGCCACGAGGTCGAAGGCGCCGTCCTTGGGTCCCACGTTCCGCGTGGGCGGAGCGACGGAGGAGCCACGAAGGGGGGAGCCCGTCACGGCGTCGTCGAAGGCGCCCGCGGTCGTCTCGTCCCACCCGAGGTCGGTGAGGGTGGGGACGGTGGTGGTGTCGCTCATCGGCACCACGGTGGCACCGGTGCCGGGCCGCTCGCCAGTGATTATCTGCCGGGCCCGGCACCCGGTCCGTCAGGGATCAGGCGCGTCGGCGGCGCAGCCAGACGACGAGGCCGATGACCGTGACGACGACGGCGAGGCAGCACAGTGCGCCACCGATCGAGGCCATGACGATGCTGCCGACGGACAGGTTGTCCCCGACGACGAAGGGCGCCGTGCAGCTGATCGTGTAGCCGCCACCCTGCTCGGCGTCGAAGGCCATGACCCGGTGCAACGTCTTGTCGCCTGCCGTCACCGACTGGTCGCCCGTACCGGAGTCGGACACGGCGCCGGCGGGACCGGTCACGGTGCACGATGCGGTCGCGGTCTCCGACCAGACGGCCACCGACTCACCCTCCTCGAGGGTGACCGAGTAGGACCCGGTCTGCATCGGCTCGTCGGCGAGCTCCTGGCTCTGGCCGAAGACGGAGAACCCGCCGATCCCGCACAGCACGAAGGAGATGAGGAGGATGACCAGACCGGTGACGAAGACCCAGGGGGTCCCGCGCTTCGTGGGCTGCTGGGGCGGCATCGCGTAGCTCATGGCCACACCCTAGGAGGACCGCACCCCGGCGCGTGGGACGGACTCACCACCAGACCGTTGACAGATCAATCACCCTCCGCCACGATGACGCCCGGGGGACCGCGGGAGCGGTGCATCGCAGGGGCCTCCACTCACCCTTTCACCCCCCTTCGTCACGCGGACTCTGCCGTGATCCGCGCCACCGCCACCTTGGCTGCCGCTGCCCTGATGCTGTCCCTGCCCACCGCCGCGAGCGCCGCACCAGCTGCCGTCGCACCCTCTGCCGTCACCGTCTTCGCGCCGGCCGTCGCCTCGGCGACGAGCGCCCGACCCAAGGGCAGCTACGCGGTCAAGGTCGTGAGCGTCACCGACGGCGACACCATCCGGGTCCGGGTCAAGGGCCGCTCCACGCCCGTGCGCCTCATCGGGCTCAACGCCCCCGAGACCAACCCTCGGCAGTGCTACGGCACCCAGGCCACGAGCCGGATGAAGCAGTTGACCAAGGGCGGCACCGTCTACATCAAGGCCGACGGCTCGCAGGGCAACAAGGACAAGTACGGCCGACTGCTGCGCCACGTCTACACGCCCGGCGGCACGTCGCTGGCGCTGAAGATGATCGAGGGGGGCTACGCGCGGGAGTACACCTACAACCGTAAGTACGCCGGGCAGTACTCGCACCGACGTGCCCAGAGCCGGGCCAAGTCGGCGAAGCGCGGGCTGTGGCGCTCGTGCGTGTCCACCCCGAAGCCGACGCCGGTCAGCACCAGCTGCAAGATCAAGGGCAACATCAGCAGCAGCGGCGAGCGGATCTACCACCTGCCCGGGCAGCGCTTCTACAACGTGACGAAGATCGACACGAGCAAGGGCGAGCGCTGGTTCTGCACCGAGACGCAGGCGCGCAACGCCGGGTGGCGCAAGAGCAAGGTCTGATCAGGGGCCGACGCGTCGCCGCGACGGGCCGCCCAGCGCCGCCCAGACCGTCGTCTGCTTGTCGTCGCGCTGCACGCCCCACTCGTGGGCGATGCTGCGCACGATCCGCAGGCCGCGGCCGGACGTGGCCCACATCTGGCGGGGCGCCGGGGCCGGCTCGGTCTCGGCGCCGCCGTCGCTCACCTCGACCTCGACGTTGTCGCCGCGGGCCTTCCAGTGGATGCGCACGGTCCGGTCGGCGAGCGGCGAGGCGTGCCGAAGGGAGTTGGTCACCAGCTCGGTGACGACGAGCTCGGCCTCGCCGATGACCTGCTCGCTGACCTCACGCGCCGCGAGGTCGAGGGCGATCGCCTCGCGCACCCGGGTGACGGTCTGCAGCTCCCAGCGGGCCCGGATCGTGCGGGCCTGGCCGCGGCCGATCTCTCCCCCGAAGGAGTCGAGCGTCGGTGCGGTCGCGGCGCCGTCCTGTGGCTGCCCCATGTCTGACGATCCCTTCGTCGCGGTCGCGGACCCGGTCATTGTCCCTGCCACGGCGGTGCGACCCAACTCCCGGGCCGTGCAGCGCCTACGCTGACCGCCATGGGTAAGGCTTCACGTCGCAAGAAGGACGCACAGGGCAAGACCAAGGTCGCCCCCGTGCCATATGTCGCACGCCCCTTCGAGGGGCTGCCGGGCGAGCCCGACTGGGTGGCCGCCTACGAGATCCTCCCGGCGGCCACGGCCACTCTGACGCTGCGGTCCGACGCGGTGCCCGCGGACTCCCCCGACACGGTGACGCTCGCGAGCGTGCTGCCGATGGCCTGGCCGGCGCTGCGCCGTCAGGACGGCAGCGTGCTCATCGCCAGCCAGTCCGGGTCGAGCAGCGGCGACCCGAGCCGCGACCTCGCGCAGGCGCTGCTCACCGCCCTGGCCGCCGAGCCGGGCGCCCCGATCCCCCAGCTGCCGCGCACGACCGCCGAGACCCCGCGGCTGCAGGACCTCGTCGACACCTCCGCCCCCTTCGACATCACCGTCCACGAGGGCTTTGACTTCTGGGTCGACGGCCAGGAGGTGAGCGGCGAGGCCGCCGCGTCCCTCGAGCGGGCCAACGAGTCCGTCGTCCCGACCACCCCGATCGCCGGCACCCCGAGCACCTACTGGTGCCGCATCGGCGAGCGCACCTACATCCGCCACGTCCTCGCCGACGACGAGGAGAGCGCGACGACCGCCCTGGCCCGACTCCACGCGAAGGGGGAGGCGCACCTCGACGAGGACCGCCGCCTGCTCGGCATGTTCCGCGCCGGCGGCCTCGTCGTCCCCGTGTGGGAGGTCGCGGCCGACTCCGAGCCCGCCGAGCACGAGGGCGCGGTGGCCGACTTCGCCACCCGCTACGCGGCCGCGGCCGCCACGACCGACGACCTCACTGCCGACGAGCGCCGGGCCCGTTCCGGTCTGCTCTCGCGGCAGGTGACCCTGCGCTGACGATGTCCGCGAGAGTGGCCGCGATCGTCCCGGCCAAGGACGAGGCCGAGCGGGTCGCCGCGACGGTCACAGCACTGCTCTCGCTCCAGGACGTCGACGTCGTGGTCGTCGTCGACGACGGGTCGACCGACGCCACGGCCAGCGAGGCCGCCGACGCCGGGGCTCTCGTCGCGCGCCACCCCGCCAACCGCGGCAAGGCGGCCGCCCTCGAGACCGGCGTCGCCCGGCTCGTCACCGAGGAGCAGCGCACCGGATCGCCCGAGCACGTGCTCCTCTTCGCCGACGCGGACCTCGCCGAGTCCGCGGCCAACCTCGAGCCCCTCCTCGTCCCGGTCCTGCTCGGGTCCGCCGACCTGACCGTCGCCAACATCCCGCGCTCGGCGTCCTCGCTCGGCTCCGGCCGCGTCGTCCGGCTGGCCCGCGCGCAGATCGAGGCGATGACCGGGCGCGCGATCGAGCAGCCGCTCAACGGCATGCGGGCACTCACCCGGGCGACCTTCGCCGATGCCACCCCCCTGGCGTCCGGCTGGGGCGTCGAGGCGGCCATGCTCGTCGACGTGCTGCGGGCAGGCCGGCGGGTCGTCGAGGTGCCCGTGGAGCTGACCCACCGGCGCACCGGCAACGACATCAAGGGCCGGGTGCACCGGGCCATGCAGCTGCGCGACGTGTCGACGGCGCTGCTGGCTCGGCGCTTCCTGTCGTGAGGGACGACGGCGACCGCGACCCGCTGGGGCTCGGCCTGCTCGTCGTCGGCATCGGCCTGCTCCTGCTCGTCGGGGCGAGCGGCACCTCGCTGGCCCTCCCTCCCCTGGGACCGAGGGGCTGGGCTCCCCCTTCGCTCCCGTGGCGGCTCGGCGGCTGGACGGTCATCGCCCTCCAGGCCACCGGCTACGCCCTGGGCGCGGCCTCGCTGTGGCGGCACGTGCGGCGGCCGACCCCCCTTCGCCTGCGGTGGTGGCACCTCGTGGTGCTCGCCGGGCTGGTGCTGCTCACCGCGCCCTTCGGGACCGCCGACCACACCAACTACGCGGCCTACGGGCGGATCCTCGTCGAGGGCGGCGACCCGTGGTCGGTCGTGCCGGCGCAGTGGCGCGGCGGGGCCGACCCCGTCGTCAGCCGGGTCCAGGACCCGTGGCGTGAGGCGACGAGCGTCTACGGGCCGGTCGGCACGTGGCTCATGGGGCTCGCGGCCGGGGTCGGCGGTGACGTCGCCCGGCAGGTCGTGTGGGTCTGGCAGGCGCTCGTCGTCGCGGCCTGGCTCGGCGCCCGTGAGCTGCTCGTGCGCCTGGGCACATCCCGGCCCACCGTCGACCGGTGGTGGACGACCAATGCCCTCGTCCTCGGCGCCGGGGTCCTCGGGGCGCACGTCGACACCCTCGCCGTCTGCGCGATGGCCGCGGCCATCGGGCTCGGTCTCGCCCGGCGACCGCTGCTCGCCGGGCTGGCCACCGGGCTCGCCGCGAGCGTGAAACTGACCGCCGGGGTCGTCGGGGTCGCGCTGCTGTGGGACCTGCTCTCACGGCGTGGGGGTCGGTGGGCCGGCGCCGGTGCACTCGTGCTCGGGACCCTCCTCGTGCTCGTGCCGGCTCATGCCGTCGTGGGTGCCCACGCGCTCGGTCGGATCACCGAGGCCGGCGGCGGGATCTCCTACGCGATGCCGTGGCGTGGCCTCTACACGCTGCTCGACCTCGCCACGAGCGAGCCCTTCGCGCGCACGACGACGACCTGGATCGCGGCGGGCGCGTGCCTGCTGCTCGCCATCGCCCTGTGGCGGATCACCGAGGGCCTGACCGACGTGGTCGTGGTGCGGGCGCTGTGGGTGCTCACGACGGCCTACGCGCTCGGCGCGGGCTACGTCCTGCCCTGGTACGAGCTGCCGCAGTGGCTGGCGACCGCCGTGCTCGTCGGGGTCGTGGGGCGCGAGGGGTGGCGTCGGCTCGCTCCGGTGCTGCTCCTGCTGGTGGGTCGCTCGCTCGTCCTCGCCCTGGCCTACGTCCCCGGTCGCGTCCAGCTGCCCGAGACGATCGAGACGGTGACGCTGGGCTTCCGCTTCGTTGCGTCGCCGCTGGCCACGGTCGCCGTGTGGGTCGCGATCTGGGTGCTGTGCCGGCAAGCCCGTCAGAGTCGAGTCAGGGGATGGTCAGGAAGGGGTCAACGGATCTAAGATCCAGTGATCGCGCGCAACCCGGGGGGACGAGATGGAGTGCACTTCGTGCGGGACGACGGGCACGGGGGCCTTCTGCCCCGGGTGCGGGGTCCGCATGGCGACCGATGGTGGCACGGACGACGCCGGTCGCTTCTGGCAGGACGACGAGCCAACCCGCGCCCAGGCAGCACTCGACCCCGGCCCGGGCTGGCCGCAGCCGTCGCCCGAGACCTCGTGGGACGACTGGATCGTGCAGCCGGCGCCGCCCGCGGGCCCAGGTCCACTCCCGGTCACGCCCTCTGCAGGTGCACCGACAGCGGGGGCCTCGATGGCCCCACCCCCCGGCTCGCACGGCGGCCCGCCCTGGACCGCAATCGTCGCTGCCGTCGTTGCCGGTGTCCTGCTGCTCGGTGCGGGTGGTGCAGCGTTGTGGTTCTTCGGCTCCGACGGCGAGCCCGCGGCCGGGCCCCCTTCGACCTCGACGCCGACGACGACCGTGACCGCCACACCCCCGCCCACGACGACCGTGACGAGTACCGCGACGCCGCCGCCCACGACCACGGTGACCACGACCGCGGCCCCGCCGAGTGCGGCCGAGCAGCTGAGCGACAAGCGCGACGAGTCGCTCGCCCGGCTCGACGCCGACGGCGACTGGGCGGTGAGCCTCTCGGCCAAGCAGGACGGCACCCGTGACGACCGCCAGGTCACGAGCAGCGGGTCGCACGTCTTCCGACTCCCCGACATCCTCGAGCTGCACGAGGGGTACGAGTCGACCTACGCCTGGACCGACGTCTACCTGCTCAAGGCCGAAGATCTTGGCAGCACCGTGGGAGCCGACGACGACAAGATCTGGATGACCATCGTCGACCCCGGATGGCTGACCACCCGCGAGGACGCCGAAGCATGGTGCGCGGTCGAGTTCTCGTGGCTGAGCGGAGACGACCTCGACAACGCCTGCTACCCCCGTCAGCTGCGGGCTCCCTGACGCGCTGACCCGATCCACAGGACGACGAGGGCGGGGCCCAGGACGAGCGCGGCAGCGGCCGGGATCGCCGTGCCCGAGTCGTTGAGCAGGAAGCCCACGGTGAGCGCGACGACGAGACCGATGAGCCCCACGCGCAGTGCCGGGTATGCCGCCAGGATGGGCTGGATCCGTTGCCCCGCAGCGCTGTCCGGCCGCGCCAGCACCCAGATGACGGCGACGAGGACGACCGGCACGAGCAGCGCGGTCCGCTCCGGCCCGAGGAGCAGGTCGACATTGGTCTCGAGCTTGCGCACGAGGATCCCCCACGCGTCGCCAGCGAGCAGGCTGCCGAAGAAGCGGCCCAGGTGGGTGCGCGACTCCTCGGGACGCAGCCAGTCCAGCCCGGCCATCGCGAGGAAGCCGACGACCGTCGCGACCCCGATCGTCAGGACCTTGCCCCAGCCGAGCCGGACCCCCGCCACGGCCAGCACGAGGTAGCCGACCGACGGGATGAGCGCGAGCGCGCCCCCGCCGTCGGCTCCGAGCCAGGCGTCGACGACGAAGGTCGCGCCCCCCACGACCGCGACGACCAGCGCAGCCGTCCGCCGGCGCCCCGCCGCGACGAAGGGGGAGGCCAGCGCCGCCATGAGGAAGAAGGCCGCCGCGACGAAGATCGCGAAGGGCACGTTGCCGAAGCCGTGGAAGCGGCCGCCGTCGAGGGGCAGCAGACCGAGGACGGACAGCATCGTCATGCGCCCGCCGAGGAGCAGGTCGACGGCGAGCAGACCCCACGTCACACCGGCGACGGTACCCACGGCGACGAGCGCCGACCGCCGTGGCCCGCCCGACGCTCCCTCGTCACCGGGCCAGCGTCGCTGGACGAGCAGCACGACCACCAGCACCAGCGCCAGCAGGGCCAGGTCGATGACGGCCAGCCGCAGGACGAACCCGCCCATGGCAGAAGGCGTGTCGAACCACCGGGTGAGCGTCAGCAGGTAGGTCGAGGCGGGCACCGCCATCGCCGCCAGGGCGACGACGCCAACGGCGCGACGGACGACGGGGCGGCGGGACCGCGGGCCCAGCGCCCCGCCGAGCCCGGCGATGACGAGCAGCCCGGCGAGCCCGAGGCCGAAGCCCCGGAAGAAGGGCGGGATGACCTCGTCGGCCGCGCGCAGCTGGGCGTCGTCGTCGACGAGCGAGGCGCGCCGGTCCCCGTAGGCGCCGTCGTCGGGGACCGGCACGAGCATCCGGCCGGTGACCCTGTCGGGGGGCGTCAGCCCGGCGAGCGCGAGCGTCGTGTGGGTGACGTCGGCGACCTGGGCCATCTCGTCGCGGGTCGTCGAGTCGGAGTGCAGCCAGCCCGGCTCGACGTCGGCGCCGTGCATCGCGAGCACCCGCAGCCCGGGCTTCCCGCCGTCGTCGGAGAGGCCGGCGAGGATGACGACCGTGTCGCCGTCGACCGACGCGACGACGTCGGCGACGGTGCGGTCGACCGCCGCGACCTGCTGGGCCCGGACCCCGTCGGGCACCGTGATCGCGGGGGCGCCGACGAGGGTGATCGGGCACGGCTCGTTGATCCCCGCCCTCCCGGACCAGCCGCCGCCGGCGTGGTCGACGACGGCCAGGACCGACCCCGGTCCGCTGCCGGAGACGCAGACGCCCGCCTCCTCGGCGGTCTCGCCGAGCGTCCCGATCTGCGCGTCGAAGCCCTGCTGGGAGATCCGCTGCGACAGGTCGGCCCAGTACTGCGGGTCCATCTCGACGGTCGTGAGGTCGGACGAGCTGTCGACCTGCGGCAGGGCACTGCACGTCGGCAGCGCCCGCGGGTCGGCGCGCAGCTGGGCGCGCGTCACGTCGCGCGGCTCGGCGGCGCGGGTCCCGGCAGACAACCCGAGCCAGCCATCGCTGGGACACGACGTGAAATACGTCGACCGCACGTTGAGGTTGGCCAGGGCCGCCCCCTTCGCGAAGCTCGTGATCGCCGGCGCGCCCTCCTCGGTCACGTCGCTCCACGACAGGCCGGGGGCGCCGATGACGACGACGTCACGGGGTCCCCCTTCGTCCTGCGGGGCGGCGGAGGCCGGCGGCACGGCCAGACCCGCGAGGACGAGCAGGGCCAGCAGCAGGGCGGGCGCACCCCGGGGACGAAGGGGGTGACGTCCGCTGGCCATGGACCCACCGTAGTGATCCGGGCCGGGCGGGGAGGCGTCGGACACAATGGCGACATGCGCCGCCTGAGCCGACCCCACCTGATCCTCGGGGTCGTCCTCTTCGTGCTCGTCGCGGCCTGGCCGGTGGCGAAGTTCCTCGTCTTCTTCCCGCAGGACCAGTGGCAGGTCGACGTGCAGGTCTACCGCGAGGGCGGCCTGTCGGTGCTGCAGGGGCGCGACATCTACGCGCAGATGACCCAGCCGCCGCAGCTGCTGCCCTTCACCTACCCGCCGATCGCGGCCTTCCTGTCCGTCCCGCTGGCCTTCGTCCCCTTCGAGGTGGCGGCCTGGGGCTGGACCATCGCCCAGCTGGCCGCCGACGTCGCGATCGTCTGGTTCGCCTGGTACCGGCTGCGCGAGCGGGTCGGGGTGTGGGCGCCGGTGCTCGTCGGGGTCGTCGCCGCCGGCTTCCTGTGGACCCAGCCGGTCGGTGACGGGATCCGCTTCGCCCAGGTCAACGCCTTCCTCGTCCTCGCCTGCCTGCTCGACCTGCAGCGGCCCCGGCAGCGCTGGCTGATGACGGTGCCACCGGGCGTGCTCGTCGGTCTCGCCATGGCGATCAAGCTGACGCCGGGCGTCTTCGTCATCCACTACCTCGTGGGCAAGCGGTGGCGCGAGGCCGGATGGGCCATCGGGACGGCGACCTTCGTCTCGCTGGCGGCGTGGTTCCTCCTGCCGCAGGCCTCCTTCACCTTCTGGGGCGGGGCGCTGTCGGACCCGACCCGGCTGGGCCCCAATGAGGGGTCGGCCAACCAGGCCTTCCGCGCGACGCTCCTGCGGCGTGGCCTCGACGGCCCCGAGCTGCTGCTCGCGTGGGCACCGTGGCTGCTCGTCGTCGGGGTCGCCGTCTACTGGGTCGCCCGCCGGGCGCACCGCCAGGGCGACTGGGTCGCCGAGGTCGCGGCCGTCGGGCTCGCCGGCTTCCTGCTCTCCCCGGTCTCGTGGGTGCACCATCTGCACTGGATCATGGTCATCGTCCCGGCGATCCTCGGCCCATACGTTGTGCACTGGCGCCGGCCGGACTGGCCGCGCGTCGCCGCTGCCGCCGTCGTCGTCGCGTGGTTCGTCTGCACCCTGCCCTTCTGGGGCGTGCTGTGGGTGCGCGCCGACCGGGACCCGCGCTGGGTCGGCGACCTGCTCCAGGAGGGCAATGTCATCGGCAGCGTCGTCGTCCTCGTGCTCCTCGCGTGGGCGGTGCGGCGCAGCGACCGTGAGATGACGGCCGCGGAGCCGGAGGCAGCGCCTAGGGTGACGCCATGACCGCCGTCGAGATCGCCCTGCTGTGCGGGCTCGTCGTCGCGCTGGCGCTCGCCGCCGGCGCGCTCGCTACGACCCGGCGGCTCGCGGCACGGGTCGCCGAGCTCGAGCACCGCTCCCCCGTCGGTGAAGGCGACCTCGCCTCCCTTCGTCACGACATCGCGCAGGCGCTGCGTCACGTGGCAGTCGTGCGCTACGACGCCTTCGGCGACATGGGCGGGCGGCTGTCCTTTTCCGCGGCGATCATCGACGACGCCGGCGACGGCCTCGTCGTGAGCAGCATCCACGGCCGCGGGGAGTCGCGGACCTACGCCAAGGGCGTCGTCGGTGGCGATGCCGACGCCACGCTCACCCCCGAGGAGCGCCAGGCGCTCGCCGCGGCCCGCACCGGGTCACCGGACGCCTGACCCCCTTCGTCCGTCACCAGGAGGAGAGAGATGACCCGCTACGCCTACCTCGGCCCCGAGGGCACCTTCACCCAGCAGGCGCTGCTGTCGTGGGTGGCCGACGCGGAGCACGAGCAGGTGCCGCTCGGGTCGGTCGACGCGGCCCTCGACGCGCTGCGCTCGGGCGAGGTCGACGCGGCGGTCGTCCCGATCGAAAACTCCGTCGAAGGGGGTGTCTCGGCCACCCTCGACGCCCTCGCCTCGGGTGACCCGCTCGTCATCGTCGGCGAGGTCCTCGTGCCGATCACCTTCGTCGCATGCGCCCGGCCGGGCACCACGCTGGCCGCGGCGCGCGCCATCGGCACCCACAGCCACGCGTGGGCACAGGTCCGCGGATGGGCCGGCAAGGCTGCGCCGCAGGCGATCTACGTCCCGACGCTGTCGACGGCGTCGGCGGCCAAGGACCTGGCCGAGCACCCGGGCGAGGTCGGCTACGACGTCGCGGTGTGCGCGCCGATCGCGGCCGAGCACTTCGGGCTCGAGGTCGTCGGGCACGACATCGGTGACATGACCAATGCGGTGACCCGCTTCGTCGTCGTCTCCCGGCCCGACTGGCTCCCGGCGCCCACCGGACGCGACAAGACGACGGTCGTGCTCTACCAGCGCAGCGACCGCGCGGGCGGGCTGCTCGAGCTGCTCGAGCAGTTCGCCGTCCGCGGGATCAACATGACCCGGCTCGAGTCGCGGCCGACGAAGGAGTCGATGGGCTCCTACTGCTTCTCCATCGACCTCGAGGGGCACGTGCAGGACGAGCGGGTGGGCGCGGCGCTGATGAGCCTGCACCGGGTGTGCGCCGACGTGCGCTTCCTCGGGTCCTACCCGGCCGCCGCCGGCACCCCGATCTCGGTCGACCCGATCACGAGCGACGCGGCCTTCGTCGCCGCGCGGGAGTGGCTCGACCGGCTGCGCCGGCTGGGCGGATGAGGCTCGCGCTGCCGCAGGCGGTGAGCCGGTGCGGGCGGCGGCAGCCGCGCGTCATTGACCCACCTGGTGGAGCAGGAGCGTAGTGCGCTGGCCGGGCTCGGCTCACGTCGCCACCGGCCCCCCCGGCGGCCGTCGGGCCCCGCACCCACTACGCCGCTGCTCCACCAGACGGGTCACACTCACCGCTCCCGCGCCAGCACGCCCTCGCACCAGTCGAGCAGCCGGGTCATCAGCCCGGCCGACTCGGGCAGCCGTGCGTCGGACAGGTACGAGTGCCACATCCCCTCGGCGAGCACGAGGTCCGCGTCGCCACCGGCGGCCCGCCACGCGGTGTGGATCCGGGCAGTGTCCGAGAGGAAGAGGTCTCGCGTGCCGGTCGTGAAGATCGCCGGCGGCAGCGCCTCGCCCGACCAGTCGGCGTGCACCGGTGAGACTCGCGGGTCGCGCAGGTCGGCCCGCCCTGCATAGGCCCGCGCGAAGCGCTCCTGCTGCCCGCGCCAGCGCAGGTAGGCGTCGCGCCCTTCGTTGACGCGATAGGAGTCGCCCTCCCCCGCCAGGTCTCCGAAGGGGGTCAACCCCACCAGCCCGAGCGGCAGCGGCAGGTCCTCACCGGCCGCACGCCGCTGCCGGATCCGTTGCAGCACACCGAGGGCCAGGTTGGCGCCGGCGGAGACGCCACCGAGCAGCACGCGCGGCCCGCGCTCGCGCACCCCGGCCTCGTAGGCGGCCAGGCAGCGCTCGATCGCCACCGGGAAGCGCGCCTCGGGCGCGAGCGGGTACTCGACCGAGACGACCGGGCGCCCGAGCCCGGCCGCGAGCCGCAGCCCGGTCCCGTCACGCGCCGACCCCCAGCAGAAGCCGCCCCCGTGCACCCACAGCACCCACGCCCCCTCAGTTCGCATTGCCCTACGGCACTGCGAACTCGTCAGCACCAGGTCCCCGCGGACATCGCGCTCGACCTCGACCCCCAGGGCAGCGCGATCCGCCTCAAATCCCGCGAGGCGGGCGTCGGCCCCCTTCGTCCGCAGCCAGCGGGTGATCCGGGGCGTGAGCGGCCACCGGTGCACGCGGTTGTCCGCCTCGCCCGCGGCGGTCACAGCCACCGAGCTCACCGTCGGCGGGAACCACGGCTTCACAGGTGCTCGCGCCCGCTGATCCGGGTGTCGACCCAGTGGTTGACCTCGCCCCACCGCGCGTCGAGCCACTCGGCGACCGCGTCGCCGTCGGTCGGCACGTCCTCGCTGCGATAGGTGCGGCCCCGGATGAGCAGCCGGTTGCGGAAGGGCACGGCCCGGATCACCGCGGCCGGCCCCGAGATCATGTCGAGCCCGGTGTGCGAGATGACCATGACGTCGGCGTCGGGCGCGTGCTGACGCATCGACGCCACGCCGCGCGAGCGAGCCTCGAGCACCCACGGCCTCGAGACCGCGGTGGCGAGCCGGTCGGCCTCGCCCGCCGCCTTGAGCCGCCGCAGCTGGTCCTCGTGCCGCTCGCGGGTCCAGTTGCGCCCCTCGGGGAAGATGAGCATCGCGTCCTTGGACGAAAGGGTCGAGGCGAGCGTCGCGACCCCCTTGGTCCGGTCGTCGCCGGCGCCGGAGCGCGAGGGCACGAAGTAGGAGTCGAGCCGCTGCAGCACCATCGCGATGCCCGGGTCCCAGAGCATCGCGTCGGCGAGGACGATCCGCGGGATCCGCCCGGCCGTGCCCGCGAGCAGCCAGGCGATGGCGAGCGAGTCGGCGGGGCCGGCGTGCCGGGAGATGACGACGAGCGGGTGGCCGGGGCGTCCCACGGTCATCTCACCTTCGATCTCGATGTGGAAGCCGACGACCCTCTTGGCCGTGTAGAGCACGTTGTTGAGCGCCCGCTGGATCAGGGCGAGGTGGTCGGCGTCCCACGTCGGGCTCGTACCGCGCGGCGAGCGCAGCCGCAGGTACCAGCACTCGACGACGAGGCCGATGTCCTCCCACATGATGTAGACGGTGAGGAAGAGGCAGCGCAGCAGCGCGAGGTGCCGGTCCCACGGCCACAGCAGCAGCAGGAAGGGCACGAGCACGAGGAAGAGCAGCGACATGACGATGCCGAAGAGCGGGTAGATCGCCTGCAGGACGACCCGCAGCCACAGCGGCGGCGCCGGGAGCGAAGGGAGGGCACTGATCCTCATCGCGTGGTCCCGTCGAGGTAGGCGCTCGTCGCGTCGAAGGCCCGGGACATCCGGTCCTCGACCTTGGCCATGGTGCCCCGGCCGAGCGGCACCGACGTCGTCGGTGCCTTGTCGGTGCCGCTCGGCAGCACGTGCAGGCGCACCGAGTCGGGAACCTCGGCGATCTCCTCGACGAAGCGGTGCCGCCGCGCGATCTCGAAGGCCACCAGACCGACGTCGAGCGGGTTGGTCGGCGCGGAGAGCAGCTGCTCGACCCGGCCGACCTGCAGCACGTGGATCTCGGTGGCGCCCAGGGCGATCGCCCGCCCGACCGGGATCGAGTGGACGAGCCCGCCGTCGTAGTAGTGCGCCCCGTCGATCTCGACCGGCGCGAAGAGACCCGGCACCGCACAGCTCGCGGCGACCGCCGAGGCGATCGGCCCGGCGGTGAACCACCGCGAGGCCGAGCTCTCGATCTCGGCGGCGACGCACTGGAAGGGCACCGGCAGGTCCTCGATGAGGTCGACCCCGAGGTGGCGCTCGACGAGCCCGGGGATCAGCCCGCGTCGCATGACGTGGGTGCCGTGGCGCGCGAAGCGCGCGGCCTGCCGCACCGGGCTCTCGCTCATCTCGCCCGAGCGGACGACGTCGCGCCACAGCTCCTCGAGCCGGGCGACCCCCTCGGCGGTCGGGTCGGCCGCGACGAAGGCACCGTTGACCGAGCCGATGCTGGTGCCGACGACCAGGTCGGGGGTGATGCCCGCGGCGAGGAGCGCGCGCAGCATGCCGACCTGGGTCGCTCCGAGGACACCGCCTCCGCCGAGGACGAAGGCGGTCATGGACATGGGCGTCAGATTACTGGGCGGGGGTGTCGGCCCGCGGATCGGAGCCGTCCTGGGGGATGACGTCGACCCCGACCTTGAGGCTGGAGCCACCCCCTTCGCCGAAGATCACGCCCTTGAGCGGCGAGACGTCGCGGAAGTCGCGCCCCCACCCCGTGACGATGTAGCGCGAGTCGGCGAAGTGGTTGTTGGTCGGGTCGAGGTCGACCCAGTCGCCGTCGGGCGTCATCGCCGCGACCCACGCGTGCGAGGCGTCGGAGCCCTGGAGCTTGACCTTGCCCGGCGCCGGTCGGGTCTCGATGTAGCCCGAGACGTAGCGGCCGGGGATGCCGACGGCGCGCAGGCACCCGGCGGCGAGGTGGGCGAAGTCCTGGCAGACGCCTTCGCGCTGGGCGAGCAGCTCGGGCAGCGTCGTCTTGACGCTCGTCGTGCCCTTGGCATAGCGGAAGTCGCGGTAGATGTCGGCGTAGAGCGCCACGAGAGCCTCGCCGAAGGGCCGGTCCGGCGGCAGGATGCCGGCCGAGTAGGCGACGACCTCGGGGGCGCGATCTCGACGAGCGCGGACGGCAGGAGGTACTGGGCGGCTTCGGCGCGGTCGATGCCCTCACCCCGCCGCGAGCAGCTCGGCGGCCTCGGCGACGGTCCACTGGCCCAGCCGCTCCATGTCGGGGGCCGGCCACTCGATCTCCATGAGGCTGACCTTGTTGACGTCGAGGACCGTGTGCGGCGTGCGCACCTCGTAGAAGCTCGAGTGGTTGCCGAAGTGGTCGACGTGTTCGGTGAGGATGTGCGGCTCCGGCGAGATCTCCACCCGGTGCTCGAGAACCCGCTGCTGCCCGGTCTCCCTGGGGCGCAGCAGCGCCCGGCCGAAGGAGTCGGTGACGTACTCCTCGTAGGTGTAGGTCGTGCGGTGGCGCACCTCGTACTGACGAAGGGTGTGGTGCTCCGGCTTGATCACGGGGACCGTGGGGTCGCCGGTGGCGACCGGCTCGGGAGCCGGCGGCCGCTCGGGGACGGAGGACTCCCCCTTCGGCTTGACGACGTCAGGCGTGGACTCGTCGGCGGGGGGCTGCTCGTCGGCAGGCTGCTCGTCGGTGCTCACCAGGACTCCTCCCCACCGTTCCACTGGACCCACTGGACGTTGCGGCCCGGGGTCTTGCGCTGGAAGTAGGCCCGGTCGATGGACCGGTGCGTTTCGCGCAGGTCGGTGCCGAGCCGGGTCAGGGTGCGCACGAGGGGCGTGCGGTTGTCGGCGAAGAGCGCGTCGAGGTCGAGCCCGGCGATCTGGTCGGCGATGGCCCGCGCCTGCGGCAGCGCGGCCTCGTCGTCGATGAGCTCGAGCCCCTCGACGAGCCGGTCGACCTGGAAGGCGACCGAGCGCGGGTTGGTCCGGTCCCGCAGGAGCAGGTCGAGGGCGGCCTGCAGCGCCGACATCCCGCCGAGGCCCGCGGTGAGCCGACGGCGATAGGTGATGACCGACTCGGCGGCGAGGAGGGCTGCCTCGGTCGTCGTGCCCTCGACGACGGGGGTGCGCTCGACGGCGATGACCGAGGCGAGCAGCCGGATCGTCTGCTGGGCCCGCTCGACGCGCTTGCCGGCGTCGGCGAAGGCCCAGGCCGGGTCGCGGATGAGGGACTCGACGCCGATGCCCGCGAGCGCGAGCAGGCCTTCGATCGTCTCCATGAGCAGCTCCTGCAGGTCGTCCTGGGGGACGGCGTGCTGCAGGGTCCGCTCGAGGCGCGACATGACCAGCCAGGTGTCGAGCGACAGGCTCTCGCGCACGGCCTGGGCGGCGATGACGGCGCGGTGGGTGGCGTAGGCGACCGACCCGACGATCCGCGGGTCGAGCGTCAGCTCGCGCAGGTGCGGCAGCGGGTCCGCCCGGCGCTCCTGCGCCTCCTCGCCGATGAACCCCGGGCGCACGGCCATGACCTCGGTGACCGCCCCGAGGATCGCGAGCATCGCGGCGTGGCCGGTCGTGCCGGGGCGGGCGGCGTGGTCGTCGACGAGGTTGTCGGCGACTCGCAGCAGGCGGGCGGCCGCTTCGGCGCGCTCGGCGTAGCGGCCCATCCAGTAGAGGTCGGCGGCGACACGGGGGGCCGGTGCGGCATAGCCGGCCGCGCTCGTGCCCTCGAGCAGGCTGGAGACGGGGAGGACCTCGCCCTCTGTCCGCGGGGTCTCGCTGTCGACGCGGACCCACACGTCCTTGCTCATCGCGCCGGTGAGGCTCGAGATCTCGCCGGAGTCGGCCCGCACCGAGACGCGGCCGAGGCCGCCGGGCATGACGGCGTAGTCCTCCTCGTCGGCGACGGCGAAGGTGCGCAGCACGACATGGCGCGGCTCGAGGCCGCCGGCGGTGACGACCGGGGCGGTCGACATCGTCAGGGGGTCCTGCGCGGTCCAGCGCCACGGCTCCGCCTGGATGCGCATCGCGAGGTCGTCGCGCTCCTGGGCGCTCAGCTGCCAGCCGAAGATCGAGTTGGTCGCGCCGCTGCGGGAGGCCGGCTTGACGACGAGGCTGCCCAGCTGGGTGACGATGTGGCTCAGGTGGGTCGGGTCGCCGGCCCACCAGGTCTGCGTGGAGGCGAGGAGCAGGTCCTCGCCGAGGACCTGGCGGCAGATCTGCGGCAGATAGGGGATGAGCGCAGGGTTCTCGAGGACGCCCGAGGAGATCGGGTTGACGACCGAGACATTGCCCAGCCGGGCGGCCTCGACGAGGCCGGGCAGGCCGAGGCGCGAGTCGCCGCGCAGGTCGAGCTGGTCAATGGCATCGCCCTCGACGCGGCGCATGATGACGTCGACCGGGGTCAGCCCGGAGGTCGTGCGCATCCAGATCCGCCCGTCGCGGCTGACGAGGTCCTCGGACTCGACGACGGGCACACCGAGCACGGTCGACTGCAGCGCCTCGTCGAACGCCGCGGCGCTCAGGGCACCCGGGGTGAGGATGACGACGCGCGGGACGTCGTCGGTTTGCGGGGCGGCGGCGACGAGCGCCTTCTGCACCTGGAAGAAGAAACCGCGCAGCCGGGCGAGGTCGACCTGGCGGTGCAGGTCGGGCAGGACGCGCGCGATGATCCGACGGTTGGCCATCGCGTAGCCGGCGCCGCTCGGGGCCTGGGTGCGGTCGGCGAAGACGCGCCAGGTGCCGTTGCGGTCCCGGGCGAGGTCCATCGCGGGCATGACGAGCTGGCGAGGGCCGGGCAGCTGGATCCCGTCGGCCTGCGGCAGCCAGCCGTCGTGGCCATAGACCGCCGCCCCGGGGACGATGCCGTCGCGCACCAGTCGCTGCTCGCCGGTGAGGTCGGTGAGCACGGCGTCGAGCAGTGCGGCCCGCTGGCGCACGCCCTGCTCGAGGGTGCTCCACTCGCCGGCGCCGAAGGTCAGCGGTAGCGGGTCGAGCTCCCACTCGCGCGGTTCGGTCGGGATCTGCCGGCCCTCGGCGGCCGCGTCCTCGTCGGGGGTGATGCTCGCGCCGTAGGTGATGCCGTCGTCGGCGACGAAGCGCCGGGCCGCAGCACGGGCCGAGAGCAGCCCTGTCAGGCCGGCCCCGCCGAGCTGGTCGGCGAGCGGCTCGGAGGCCTCACGGACCCCCTCGAGCGTCACGAGCTCGTCGACGCCCTCGCTGCTCGTGACGACCTCGCGGTAGTCGTCGATCAGGCCGGAGGAGGTCTCTGCGCTGGCCGCTGCGGACATGTGGCGACACTAACGCGGTTGGGTGGGCGGGCCCGAACCTCATCCGCCCCACGATTCTCGGGTCACCCGAGAAACTGCCCCTTCGCAAGAGTTTCAAACCCTTGCGGAGGGGCAGTTTGTCTTGCTGAGTTGGCGCGAAGGGGGGTCAGCCCCGGCCGTGCCCCCGCCCCACGGTCGTGTCGACCCACACCAGGCGGTGGTCGCTCGTCGGGAAGGGATAGGTGCCGGTGAGCCGGTACAGCGGGCTGTCGCTCGTGGGCCAGAAGACCCGCGCGTCCCGGATCGGCAAGTCGCTGCTCGGCAGGACGTAGTCGGCGCGGATGTTGCCCGGCGGCTCGGCGAAGTCGGCGGTGTCCTGCGCCGGGTCGCCGACGTGCTCGTCGTTGATCCCACCCTGCTGCTCACTCGCCTCGACGGCGCCGCGGCTCGTCGGGGCCTTCGAGGTGTTGACCCTCGGGTGGTCCAGGAGCTGGTGGATCGCGTTGTCGGTGCTGTCGCCGTCGTCGGGGTCGGCGTTCTGGTCGCCGGCGATGACGAAGCTGGCCCCCCGCGGGAGGCCACCTCGCCTCCCTTCGTCGTCGCGGATCCAGCGCGCGTCATGGCCACCGCTCACGTAGTCGGCCCACAGACGGATCTCGTCGGCATTGCGCCGGCCGTTGCGGTCCTCGGGCCCGTCGAAGGTGGGCGGCGTCGGGTGGCTGGCGAGGAGGTGGACGGTCTGGCGACCGATGCGGATCGGCAGGTCCCAGTGGCTCTTGCTGCTCAGCCGCAGGTCGCGCTGCTCGGCAGGCGAGTAGTAGTCGGTGGGCATGCGGTTGCCGGGCATCGACTGCCACGTCAGCTGCTGGAAGGTGCGCACCTTGCGCGTGTCGATCGGGTACTTGCTGTAGACGACCATCCCGTACTGCCCGGGGAAGAGCCCGAAGCCGTAGGCGTCGTCGCCGCCACCGACGGTCCCGTCGTTGTTGAGGTCGTGGCCGCTCGGCACGCCCGTGTTGCTCGGCGCGATGTAGTGGTACGGGTAGTCCACGGGGTCGGCGCCGCGCTGGCCGACGGCCAGGTAGTTGTCGCGGAAGAGGCGAGCGGCCTTGCGGGAGTAGTCGAACTCGTTGACCAGCACGACGTCGGGGTTGGCCCGCTGGATCGTCTCGGCGACATTGCGCGCCTGCTCGTTGTCCCCGGTCGACAGGTCCTGCTCGAGCTGGCCCTCGGTGGCCCGGTTGAGCGAGGCGTTGAACGTCGCGAAGCGCACCTCCTCGGGTCCGGGGCGGGCGGCGGCCGGCGCGGCCAGGGTCAGGGCGAGGGCAGCGGCCCCCGCGAGCGCGGCGGTCCGGCGGATGCGTGGCGTCATGCGCCCGACGCTAGGGGCGAAGGGAGAACTCCGCCTGACGAGCGCACGAACACTCCCCTCCCCCACGGTGGTCGAGACCCACTCCCACGCTGGTCGAGGTGGCCGAGCGCCAGCGAGGCCCTCGAGACCCCGTGACACCACGCTGGTCTGGGTCCCACGCTCCGTGTGGGCGGTGCGAGGCCGCCCACACGTTGGTCGAGGTGCGAGGCCGCCCACACGTCGCGCACCTGCTCGCCTACACCGGCCACGGCATGCAGGGCCCTGCCTACAGCGCGCTGCTGCACCGCGAGGCGACTTCGACCAACCGCGCGACCGTGCTCTCGCTGGCGTCGATGTGCGCCTTCGGGTCCACCGCCGTCACCATGCCGCTCGCGGGCCTCCTCGCCGACGCGACCTCGACACCCGTGGCCATGGCCGTCTCCGGGGCCTTCGGCCTCGGTGGCGTCTGGTGCCTGCTGCCGGCCCTGCGCGCCGAACGTCGCCGCCCTTCGCTCGCTGAGGCCGCTCCTGCCGGCCGAGCCGAGGTGCCCACGACCGAATAGGCGGACCCGGATACCTCGACCCGCCAGCAGCGGCGCCGCGACCTCACAGGGTGCGCGAGATCAGCTCCTTCATGATCTCGTTGGTCCCGCCATAGATCTTCTGCACGCGCGCGCCGGCGTAGAGCCGCGCGATGGGGTACTCGAGCATGTAGCCGTAGCCACCGAAGAGCTGCAGGCAGCGGTCGATGACCTCGCACTGGACGTCCGTCGTCCAGTACTTCGCCCGCGAGGCGGTGGCGGCGTCGAGCTTGCCGTCGACGTGCAGGGCGACGCAGTGGTCGAGGAAGGTCCGCGCCGCCATGACGTCGGTGGAGACCTCGGCGAGGGTGAATCGCGTGTTCTGGAAGGCGCTGATCGGCTTGCCGAAGGCGGTGCGCTCCTTGGTGTACGCCACCGCGAGGTCCACGGCGAGCTCGGCGGAGGCCACCGCGCCGACGGCGATCGCCAGCCGCTCCTGCGGCAGCTGCATCATCAGCTGGTAGAAGCCCTGCCCCTCCTCCTCACCGAGCAGGTTGGCCACGGGCACCCGCATGTCGGTGAAGGCCAGCTCACGGGTGTCCTGACCGTGCTGGCCGACCTTCTGCAGCACCCGACCGCGCTCGAATCCTTCGAGACCGTCGACCTCGGCCACGATGAGCGAGATCCCTTGTGCCCCTTCGCCGCCGGTGCGCGCGACGACCACGACGAGACCGGCGTGCGAGGAGTTGGTGATGAAGGTCTTCGACCCGTTGATGACGTAGTGGTCGCCCTCGCGCTTGGCGGTCGTCGTGATGTTCTGCAGGTCCGACCCAGTGCCCGGCTCGGTCATCGCGATGGCACCGATGAGCTCGCCGGAGGCCATGCGCGGCAGCCACTTCTGCTTCTGCTCCTCGGACCCGTAGGCGAGCAGGTAGTGGGCGACGATCGAGGAGTGCACGGAGTAGCCGAGCGCGTCGTCGCCGGCCCGCCCCTGCTCCCACATCACGGCCGCCTCGTGGGCGAAGGTGCCGCCCCCGCCGCCGTACTCCTCGGGGATCGAGATGCACAGCAGGCCCGCGGCGCCCGCGGCCAGCCAGGTCTCCTTGTCGACCTGGTGCTGCTCGGCGAAGCGCTCCGCGTGCGGCGTCACCTCCCGCTCGAAGAAGGTGCGGGCGAGGGTGAGCACGTCGGCCACCTCGTCCTGCATCCACGGGGAGACATAGGGCTGGGGCATGAGGATCTCGGGCATCGTTGCCTCTCTCTCACGCTGGCTGAGGTGCAAGGAGCTCTGCGACGAGCCTCGAAGCCAGGCTCTGTCTCGAGGCTCGGCCGCGGGCGGCCTTTGCACCTCGACCAACGTTGGTCGGGGTCGGTCAGCTGGAGCGAAGGGGGGCGAGCGGCACGTCGTGCTCCGCCGCCCAGGTGGCCCACTCGTCGGCCGTGCGGGTGGCGAAGACCTCCGCCAGCCGCTCGCGCGAGAGCTCCTCGGGCGCGATCCCGAGAACCTCGAGCAGGCGGGCGGTGAAGTGCGGCTCGAGCGCCGCGAGCGCGACCGGCCGGTCGGCGGTGTCGTAGACGGCGTAGACCGGCAGGCCTCCGCCGAGCAGGGCACCGGGTGCGGTGAGCCCGTGCAGGAGCGGCCCGGCGATCGCCTGCGACACGTCCGACAGGGCCACCTCGCGGCGTACCCCTTCACCCGTGCGGGACCGGGCCACGAGCGCGGCCGCAGCCTCCGCCGCCGCCCGCTCCGACCCGGCGAGGTCGACGACGAGGGTGGCGGGCATGCCCCCTTCGCCGAGCAGTCCGGTCACGGCCTGGTAGGTGAGGTCGTGACCGGGGGTCTCCGCCTCGTCGCCCGGGTGGCCGACGATGTCGACCTGGCAGACCTGCGGGTGCCGCGCGTGCACGGACTCCCAGTCGAGCCCGAGCCTCCGCAGCGCCGACGGCCGCGAGCTGGTGACGAAGACGTCTGCGGCAGCGAGGAGCTCGTCGACCTCGACCCGACCGGCGTCGGACTTCAGGTCGACCCGGCGCACCTCCTGACCGACGTGCAGCTCGTCGTAGTAGTCCTTGGCGAACTGCTCCACCGGGTCACCGCTCGGGGGCAGGACCGTCACGACGCTCGCCCCCTGCCCGGCCAGCCGCGCGACGGCGGCCGGCCCGGGGAGGTTGATGGCGATCGAGACGACGCGGACGCCGGTCAGGGGCCCGGTCATGTCAGGCCTTGTCGACGAGGGTGCCGGCAGCGACGCGGCCGCGCAGCCACTCCGACGGACGGAAGCGCTCGCCGTAGGTGTCGGCGAGCTCGTCGGCGCGCGCGACGAAGCCGGCCAGGCCGCCCTCGTAGTTCGTCATGAAGGTCGCCGGCCCACCAGTGTGCGGCGGGAAGCCGATGCCGAAGATGCCACCGATGTTGGCCGACTCGGTGTCGGTGAGCACGCCGTCCTCGAAGCAGCCCGCGGTCTCCAGCGCCATGATGAAGAGGTAGCGGTCCTGCAGGTCACGAAGGGGGACCTGCGTCCCCTTCGCGAAGCGCTCGCGCAGCCCGGGCCACAGGACCTTGGGCCCGTCGGCCGGGTAGTCGTACATGCCGGCGCCGGCGGCGCGGCCCTTGCGACCCTCCGCGACCATCGTGTCGATGAGCTCCTCGCCCGGGCCCTTGGGCAGGGTCTTGCCCTCCGCGGCCGCGGCCTTGTCGGCCTCCGCGCGGATGTGCTGGGTGAGGGTCAGCGAGACCTCGTCGAGCATCGCCAGCGGCGGCGCGGGGAAGCCCGCCGTCGTCGCGGCCCGCTCGACGACCATCGGGTCGATGCCCTCGGCAACCGCCACGGCGCCCTCGAGGATCAGCGTGCCGAAGACCCGGCTGGTGTAGAAGCCGCGCCCGTCACCGACGACGACCGGGATCTTGCGGATCTGCTGGACGATGTCGATCGCGCGGGCGGTCGCCTCGTCGGAGGTCTGCTCGCCGCGGATGATCTCGACGAGCTGCATCTTGTCGACCGGCGAGAAGAAGTGCAGGCCGATGAAGTCGGCCGGCCGGCTGGAGAACTCCTGCAGCGAGGTGATCGGCAGGGTCGAGGTGTTGGAGCACAGAAGCGTGTCCGGCCCGACGACTGTTTCGACTTCAGAGAAGACCTGCTTCTTGAGGTCGTAGTCCTCGAAGACCGCCTCGATGACCGCGTCGACACCGGCGAGGTCGTTGACGTCCGCGGTCGGCGTGATGCGGGCGAGCACGGCGTCGGCCTTGGCCTGGTCCATCTTGCCGCGCTCGACACGCTTGGCGAGCAGCTTCTCGGAGTAGCTCTTGCCCTTCTGCGCGCCCTCGATCGAGACGTCCTTGAGGACGACCTCGATGCCCGACATGGCGGCGGAGTAGGCGATGCCGGCGCCCATCATCCCGGCGCCGAGGACCCCGACCTTGCCGACCTGGCGGCGCTCGACGCCCTCGGGGCGCAGCTTGCCGCTGTTGATCGCCTGCAGGTCGAAGAAGAAGGCCTGGATCATCGCGGTCGACTCCGGGCCGGCCGCGAGCTCGGTGATGTAGCGCGACTCGATCCGGCTCGCGGTGTCGAAGTCGACCTGCGAGCCCTCGACGGCCGCGGCGAGGATCGCCCGCGGCGACTTCGTCGGGGCGCCCTTGAGGGTCTTGCGCAGGTTGGCGGGGAAGGCGGGCAGGTTCGCAGCGAACTTCGGGACCGACGGGGTGCCGCCGGGGATCTTGTGGCCCTTGACGTCCCACGGCTTGACGGCCGCGGTCTCGTCGTCGGCGTGCTCGCGGATCCACTGCTTCGCGGCCGGGACGAGCTCCTCGCGGGTGGCGACGAGCTGGTCGATGACCCCCTTCGCGTGGGCCTTGGCCGGGGCGTACTGCTGGCCCTGCAGCAACCAGCCCATGAGCGCCTCCTGGATGCCGAGCATCCGCACGAGGCGGGTGACGCCGCCGCCACCCGGCAGCAGACCGAGGGTGACCTCGGGCAGGCCGAGCTTGACCTTGGGGTCGTCGACGGCGATGCGGTGGTGGGTGGCGAGCGCGAGCTCGAGGCCCCCGCCGAGCGCCGCGCCGTTGATCGCGGCGACGACGGGCTTGCCGAGCTGCTCGAGGCGACGCAGCTGCGACTTGATGCCCTCGATGCCGGCGAAGAACTCACCGGCGGTCTCCTCGGTCACCGACTGCAGGTCGGTGAGGTTGCCGCCGGCGAAGAAGGTCTTCTTGGCGGAGGTCAGCACGACACCGGTGATGTCGTCGCGCTCGGCCTCGAGGCGGTCGACGGTCTCACCCATCGCCGCGATGTAGGTGTCGTTCATCGTGTTGGCGCCCGCACCGGGGTCGTCCATCGTCAGCGTGACGATGCCCTCGTCGTCGCGCTCGTAGCGGATCATGTTCTCGCTCATGGCTTCTCGTGCTTCCTGTCCGTGACGAAGGGGGGTCAGACGCGCTCGACGATCGTGGCGACACCCATGCCGCCGCCGATGCAGAGGGTGGCGATGCCGCGCTCGAGGTCGCGGCGCTCCAGCTCGTCGACGAGGGTGCCGAGGATCATCGCGCCGGTGGCGCCGAGTGGGTGGCCCATGGCGATCGCGCCGCCGTTGACGTTGGTCTGCTCCTCGCTCCAGCCCATGTCGCGCATGAGCTTGAGGGCGACGGCGGCGAAGGCCTCGTTGATCTCGACGAGGTCGATGTCGCTGGCCTTCATGCCGACCCGGTCGAGGGCCTTGCGGCACGACGGGGCGGGGCCGGTGAGCATGATCGTCGGCTCGGAGCCGATGACCGCGGTGGAGACGATGCGGGCGCGGGGGGTCAGGCCCATCTCCTGGCCGACGCGCTCGTTGCCGACGAGCAGCAGCGCGGCGCCGTCGACGATGCCCGAGCTGTTGCCAGCGTGGTGGACGTGGTTGATCGCGTCGACGTGCGGGTACTTCTCGGTCGCGACGAAGTCGAAGCCGCCCTGCTCGCCCATCGCGGCGAAGGAGGGGCGCAGCCCACCGAGCGACTCGGCGGTCGTCCCGGGGCGGATCGTCTCGTCGCGGTCGAGGATCGTGATGCCGCTGGCGTCCTTGACCGGGACGACGCTCTTGTCGAAGTAGCCGCCCTCCCAGGCGGCCGCCGCGCGGGCGTGGGACTGGGCGGCGAAGCGGTCGACCTCGGCGCGGTCGTAGCCCTCGATCGTCGCGATGAGGTCGGCGCTGATGCCCTGCGGCACGAAGTCGGTCTCGAGCGCGGTGCGCGGGTCCATCGCCCACGCTCCGCCGTCGCTGCCCATCGGCACGCGCGACATCGACTCGACGCCACCGGCGATGAGCAGGTCCTCGAAGCCGGAGCGCACCCGCGCCGCGACCTGGTTGACCGCCTCGAGGCCGGAGCCGCAGAAGCGGTTGAGCTGCACGCCCGCCACCGGCTCGGGGTAGCCGGCCTTGAGGGCGGCGATGCGCGGCAGCACCGCGCCCTGGTCGCCGACCGGCGAGACGATGCCCATGACGAGGTCGTCGACCTGGGCGGCGTCGAGGCCGGGGTTGCGCTCCCGGATCGCCTCGAGGAGGCCGACGGTCAGGTCGATCGGCTTGACCTCGTGGAGGGAGCCGGAGGACTTGCCCTTCCCTCGGGGCGTGCGGACGGCGTCGTAGATGATCGCCTGGGGCTGCTCGGGCATGGGCCGGCTCCTTCGCGGGTCACTGCTGGGGTTCGCCTCGCACCCTACGCAGCCGTTGAACACATGTGCAATGGTGGGTCGACTTGTTCACCGTCACACCGAAGGGAGGTCCCCGTGGGTTCACGAGAAGGCGCCGCCGGCGACACCAGCACGCGGATCCGGGACGCGGCACTGGCGCTCTTCGCCGAGCGGGGCGTCGCCGCGACGAGCCTGCGCGAGGTCGCCCGCTCCGCCCGGGTCGCCCCCGGTCTCGTCGGCCACTACTTCGGGAGCAAGGACGGGCTGCAGGAGGCGGTCGAGGACGCGGTCGTCGGGCTCTTCCACGACGCCCTCGGCTCGGTGCCGCTCGACGGACCGGTCGACGAGGTCGTCGCGGGGCGCGATGCCGCGGTCAACGCGATGTTCCGCGCCAACCCGCACGCCGTGGACTACCTGCGACGCGTCGTCGTCACGCCCGGTGCGGGTGACGGGCGGCTGGTGCGCAAGCTCCTCGACGAGCAGATCGTGCAGACCCAGACCCTGCGCGACCACGGCATCGGCGCCAGCCGCACCCCCGTCACCGAGCAGGCGGTCCGGGTGCTCGTCCGCCAGCTCGGCACCTGGCTGCTCCAGCCGGCCCTCGGCCGCCTCTGGGCCCTATCCGGCGCCGAGGGCCCACCCCCCGAGGTCCGCGTCACCCTCCGCTGATCGCGCCTCAGTTATGAGCCGCCTCAGCACTACGCCTGGAGTTCCGTGTGGACCAGATCGCATCCCTCAATGCATTTACAAGAGCCCCTAAGCCCTAAACTCCGCCGCGTAAAGCAGCCTGGGGCCATGCCGCTTCGACCTCGTCAAGCGTGACAATGCGTCGGTGGAGCCCACGCCCCAAACTTGGTCCGGCGAAGAGCAATTGCTCGACAGCGCCGTGGCCCGAATCGTCGGGCATGAGCGTCCGGTACCGGTAGGTCAGATAGGCCGACTCAACCACGACCAGAAGGGGGCGCAATGGATCAGCCGGATAAGGCATATACCGCGACCCGAAGTGAAACTCGATCTTCGGATTTTTGTTGCTCTCAGAGAACACCAATTTCTTACTGACTCGCTCGGCGACTCGACCAGTGGGCGAGATCTTCTCCAAGGTGATTGATCTATCATCACCCGGCTCGAGGTTAAAGAATTGCCGCGAAACCTCTTGATTAAAATGCACCTGCTGCCAGCGCGGCAGGCCATCACCCGCCTTTCCGACCTGTCCGATCAAAGCCACCTCGGTACCTGTAAGAAGGTCGGGAACTCGCTGGTTCACGATGCCTCACCACTCCCGCTCGGGCGTCCGCATGATCTCGTCGTAAGGAAGCGCCGTCTTTCCGGTGGACTTCTTTGCCGGGGGCTTCGCCGCGATGATGATGTACTCGTGCACGTTTTTGAACAATAGGTTGGGGGGGTACGGATAGCTGCCGAAGATAGGACGTTGGCCATTGGCGGACCCCCACTTTCCGCCCGTGCCGTCCTTGTTCCAGATGATCTCGTTAACAAGGACGAAGCCCAGTTCACGCAAAAGGATCACGAGATCGGTCGCTAGGGGGAAAGTGAGCAAGCCATGATCAGTGTGCTGATTCACATTGGCGGTGTTCACACAGAACTTCCGCCCAGGCGCTAGGACGCGAAAGACCTCAGCAAAGGCGGGCCGAAGAGATTCGACGAACTCCAAATACCCATCAATGTTGCCCAGATTCGCTCCACCGTCCCCATAATCGGCCTTGTTCCAATATGGAGGGCTGGTGATGGCCAACCCCACAGACGCGTCAGGTAGGTCGAGTTCGCGGGCGTCTCCCAGGGTAGGGTCGAACAGGTGACTCGCGCCATTCAGAAGCGCCTTCTCCCGCAACATGCGATCGACGTAGACGTTGCTCTGATCGACACACACGCCGCGTCGCTCGAGTTCAGCGGCGACCCGGCCGGTCGTTCCAGTACCACCGAACGGATCGAGCACCGTCTCGTCGACGAAACTGAACATCTTAATCAGGCGGCGCGGAATCTCCGGAGGAAAGACGGCCGGGTGTTCCGCATCAGAAGTATTGGCGATGCTCCACACGGTCTTGGTGTACTCGCGCCACTCCTCTTTCGTAATTGCGCTGGCATCGCGCTGCTCTCGCGAAACATTCAGGCTCACTATCTTTTCCTCCGGATCAAATTACGTCGCTCGGAGTCTGGGTCAACCACAACGAGCTGTTCATGCCACGCGGCCAGTCGAGAGCCGTATGATACACCGAGATACGCCCCCATCTCGACGTCGATCTGGTCCAGCAACTCCGCATAAGGCCATGTCGGATAGGACACCGTAGTTCGACCACGGTTGCTGCTAACTACGGGGTTCTCCAGCGCTGCCTTCCAGAGCCGGTCACCCAGGTCAGCGAGCCGGTCAGTCCGCCCTTCGTCTCCACGGGGAGTCGGCAAACGGCGAAGAAGGGCGTTGGTGACATGAAAGCCGTCACCAATGACATGCCAAAGCCAGAAGGCTAAGCGACTACTCAGAAGAGCGTACGCTGCCGATGCGTCTCGCTCGCTGCTGAACTGAATTATGGAGAACCCGTTCTGAGAGTTGTGCCCATCCGTTACTGCCCGGAGTGGTTCACGCATGAGGCTTAGAAAATTGTAGGCCGTTGGTGCCAAGGCGATAGCAGCTGACTGCTCATGTGTACCGCAACGGGAGGCGCGCTCGAGGGGGACTTGCCGTCGATGCACGTGCCATTTGTCCATGAATCTGCCGTTGGCTTCACAGGCCGCCAAGAGATCCCTTTCCCATTCGAAACCAATCTTTGGAATGGCACCCGGAACTCCGTCTAAACCAGCAATCGACACCACGGGGATGCCGGGGAGTGCCGCTTCCCGCGTCAGACTGGTCCATCGATAAAGGGGACTGGTCCTCAGATCGCTCGGGGCACTCCGGTCCATGTACACGATGGCGTTTCGCGTCTTGATGTCATCCCCGAAGAGTGCGTCCGGCACGCGGTCAAAAGACAAGAATTCGAGCGCGCCACGGTCAGCAGCCAGCCTTTGACGAAGCTCCGGGAACGGCGCCCGAGTCGACGACACCACGGAGAGTGGTAGCACGACTGCCATCGCTCCATCCCCGGACAGAATATTGGCAGCCAGTTCAACGAAGACTGGCGAGATGTCAGCAGAGGCACGTCCTGTGGCGGCGTGCAGGTTAGGCACATGGGACTTGGCGGTGTCTCCCTGAAGTGGTGCGTAGGGAGGGTTTGCGACTACTCGGGCAAAGCCTTCACCTCCCGTCTCGGGAAAGACCTCCGACAGGCGCCAAGGCTCGAATCGCCCGAGCGGGTGCCCGTCGGTTACCCGGACGCTCGGGTGAAGGTCCAACATCGGTTGGGCTGGGGCACTGGCAGTGTCGATGAGTAGAGCATCGCCCGTGACAAGGTTCCGTCGGAAGCGGTGCCATCGCCTCCATGGAGGGCCGGCGTCGGGGTTTCGAACAAGGTCTTCCGCCGTCAGGACGAAGGAGGCCGTCTCGGCGGCGATCGGATCAAGGTCCACCCCATACAGGCGATCGGCCATTCCGGATTGCCCCCCGAGGGCACAAAACGCGGCGCGCAAGAAGACCCCACTACCGTGAGCGGGATCGAGCCAAAGGCCCCCGCCAGCGCTCGACTCATGAGACAGGAGCCGTTCAACCATGAGATTGGCTACATCCCCAGGCGTGTAGTAGACCCCCGAAGCTTTCCGCGACCGGCGCTCCAGAGCGGTGCTCTGCGCAGTCAGAACATCGCGCCGTGTAGCTGCCGGCATCGGGTCGAGGAGGTATGGCAGAAGAGCGCGGAGCTCCACAGGGTCCCCGACCTCAAGGTCGACGTCGATGTCGGGTGCCGTTCCAACCTCCTTTCCACTGCCCCGCCAGAACCAATCGTGGGACGCCGCCAGCCCGTTTCCAAGGCAAGGTGCCTGTACAGACGCGGCCACCAGCCACTCCCCGAGGAGGGCCCAGGCAGAACGACGAGGCAAGTCATCGTCTGGCAGTGTGAAGCCGACTCCGGCTCGGGTCGGCCGGTACAGATCCTCGAACGGAAGGTGTACCCGGGGTTGGACCTCAACAACGGCGGCGCGGATGGCGCGCGCCAGCCGCTCCACACGCGGGACGAGCGGGCGGTTGTGCCCTGGAGAGGACGGCATGACCCAGTCCGGAGGTGTTCGTTGGAGGCTCACGTCGTCAAAGATAGATGCTAGGACCGACATGCTCCGTGTGCCACAGCCGCGCGGGCGATAGGTTGCCGTGGTGACCGATTACGCGATGTTCGCCAACGCGCGGATCTACGCGCATGTTCTAACAGGCATGGTGGCCGCCAGGCCCGGGACCGCTGTCGCCGATGCACTCCGCCGCATGTCGCCCGGAGAGCACATCGTTCCGCTGTATGAGTCGACGCCAGCGCATGGCGAGGACGAGTTGGCGGCGCTCGGCGACCTCGCAGACGACTTATTGCACATCTCGTTAGATGAGTTGCTCACCGCCTACAACGAGATCGCCGGCCAGGTCCCGCACCTGCTGCGCGTAGCGGGTAGCGCCGAGGACCATACTGCGGGCACCGAGTCTCTAGTAGCGGTATCTGTCGAGATCCAGCCACTGCCGAATGAACTGCCGGGGGCCGACTTCCTGCGACTTCGGGCACTGAACGAGACTGTGGCTTCTCAGTTCAAGGGTTCAGCTCCGGCGCGTCCAATCCAAGAGGTTTCGCGTTCCTTGGTCGGCAACGTCCGAGCGGCGGCCGAACCAGATCGAGATGAGAGCACGCTCCTACGAAACTTGAGTCTGGTGGCAGCTCAGAATGTTGGGTTGGCTGCCCAACTCCTCACCGACGCTGGCCGCGCCCCACGCGAAGGTGACCTCGCATTTCTCGTCACACGAGCAACTATGCCAGGGCTCGCCGCAACGGGCGGTGGCGGCAACCTGACCCAGCCCCAACAACCGATCGCACACACTCCAGAGGACATAAAGACGCTACTGCTCGATGCTCAACGCAAAGCGAGCCCTTCTGATCCTTTCAATGCCACACCAGCAATCAGTGCCGCGGACGAACTCCTAGGTCTCTTGAATGCAGATGAGCCCGTAAAGGCAATCGACGATTTCGCGGCGTTCTACAACTTCCGCACGCTCAGCCGAGCAGTCACGCAAGCCATCGATCTAGCAAAACGACCGCTTCCTGCGGATGCCCCCACCGCCGCCGAAATAGAGGCACCTCCCGAGGAAGCGGACGTGGACGCGGCGGCAGCTCTGCAGGGGCTATCGGTCGAGGCTGTGCTTGCCGAACTTCCCGATGGTTTCGCAATTGAACGGACCGTCATTGCAGCCGCCGTGGCCTCACTTCGGGCAGGTAAACACCTACTCTTGGGGGGACCACCGGGTACGGGCAAAACAACCCTTGCGGAGGCGCTGTGCCGGGCAGTTGTGAGCACAAATTTCGACATGACCACGGCTACCGCCGACTGGACAACCTTTGACACGATCGGCGGGTACATTCCCGATGACGGAGGCCTGAAATTTGTGCCAGGTGTGGTGATGCGGTCGCTCCGGACGAATGGTTGGCTGATTATCGATGAGGTGAACCGCGCGGACATCGACAAGGCCTTCGGCCCCCTGTTCACGGTCCTATCCGGCGGAGAGGGGTTGGCTGGGCGGGCGTCTGTGCTTCCATATACGACGCGCGACGGAAAGCCGGTGACCATCGAGTGGTCGTCGACTAGCAACTCGGCGGAGGGAGTCTTTGCGATAACCCCTTCATGGCGACTGATCGGAACGCTAAATGTCTCGGACAAGGCCAGCCTATTCCGTCTATCGTTTGCCTTCCTCCGCCGCTTCGCAGTCATCGATGTACCCCTTCCAGCAGACCACGACTACCGAGCGCTATTCATCCGCTGGTTTGAAGCGCTGGGACGCAAGGATGTGTCAGCCTTCGTCGAACTGGCCATGGCCGCGGTGAGCGGTCCGGTACCGATCGGACCCGCTATCGGGCGTGACTTCGCCCAACTCATCGTCGAAGGGCTGACAGAGACGGCGAGCGGGGAACCCACCTTCTCGAGTGACGAGGAAGCCGTCCTCACCGCCGCCCGTCTGTTGCTGGTGCCCCAGTACGAGGGGCAGCCACTCACATCGGGCGCGAGGCTACTAGAAATCGTCGATGAACTCGTGGCTCCCGAGGGGCAACCCGCACGCTCCGCGTTGGAGGCGGCGCTGCGTGAGGTCGCGTTGACATGAGCCGAATCGACAGCAGCCTAGAACCCGGCCTACGCGCCGCGATGCTGTCGGAAGTACAGCGGTTGCTACCCGCATTTCTGACTGCTGCAAGCATCGAGCGGGATGGGCCGCTCAACGCCGCGGTAGAGCTCCTAGAGCTTCCGGAATCGGATCTTCGGCGCGTCCTGGCTGTCCATATGATGCTGTCCCCGTACGTCCGCGACTTGGTTACAGCGCTCCCCACGGGGATTCGCCGCCCTCTGACTTCTTCCACCCGCCCCCGGGTGGCTGGAAGAGTGGTCACATCCGGAATCGATTGGGCGGCAACCTCCCGTCTCAGGGCCACCTCCAGTCCACTCGGCGACACTTGGGTGACTCGACCAGCGAACCGCATATTCGACATACCCGAGAACCGAGCACTGGCTTGGACACTAAAGACGATCTTTGAACGAGGCCTGACTGCGATAGGTCCGCGGGACGATCACTTTGGTACCTGGGAGGACGAAATCCGGACAATGACCGCGACCGTCCACCGAGCCCGCCGAACTGCTTGGGTCGAGTCCGTCCCGACCACGTGGCCCGGCGAGGAGGTCTACATCCAGCTCAAGGCAGACAGAATGGGTTTCTACCGTTTGCACGTGACCGAGGCCGCGCGATATTTGCGCCGCATGATTTTCACTCCATCTGCCACCGACGTCGTCGACGCCCTGAGCCACCGCTACTTTGAGCCCAATCAGGATTGGAAACTCTTCGAGATCGCCATCCTCCTTCGCATCACCACCGCACTTAACGATGTCGGCGTACGTACAAGTCCAATCAGACTTTTCAACGACACCAAGGCGCGTCCCTTCGCTGTCTATCAGTTGACCCCAACACGCCAGGTCCGTATCTGGTATCAGAAATGGCCCCCCACAACCCGCCCGTCCGAGCTCAACGACGCCATCCGACACTACGAGCTCCCCTCCGGTGGAACGCGGCCAGACATCGTCGTTGAGACCGTCATTGGAGGGGAAACGAAGAGTGCCGTTCTGCTTGAGCTAAAAGCATCAAGTTCCGGCGCCTATCTCAGTAGCGGGTTATCCCAGCTCCTTGGGTACATGCGCGACCGGCCGGCATTATTCGCCAACGAAGCGTCAGGTTGGCTGGTTGCGCCACCGTCTCCCAACTTCGTCTCGAAGAATCACGAGGGCCGCTCCCTTTGGGTGACGTCCGCCGAAGACGTTGGTGCCGCCATCGTCGCCCGGGTGTTTCCAGGAAGCACCGACCAACAGCCACTATCCTTGCACCGCCAGGCGGGCCGGACCCTCGGATCTGGCGATGATTCCTGAGGAAGCTCCCGGTGAGGTGAGTGAGTGCTCCGTACACCTTCCGGAAAACTCAAACTTCGAACAGAGGGGACCACTCGCTGGTGCGCCACGCATTGGTCTCGGGAGCAGGTCCGACCCCTCGACATGAAGATCGGGCGGGAAGTCTGGACAGGGACTGTCGTCCGAGCCAAAGTTGTGGCGGTAGCTCTGGCATCCGCGCCCCTCAGCCGGGTTGCGGGCTCAGACCATCGACCGCTCCGAGGTCCGCGTCACCCTCCGCTGATCGGCCACCCCGTTGGTCGAGGTGGCCGAGCGCCAGCGAGGCCCTCGAGACCGCGCAACGCACCAGGTCTCGAGGCTCGGGCGCGGGGCGCCCTCACACCTCGACCACCGTGGTCTCGGGGCTCCTCACACCCTCGACCAGCGATGCGCGTCAGGCGTTCGGGTCGGCGTTCTCCGGGCACTGGCACCACTGGTCGGCGGGCACCTGTGCCCGCACCTGGGCCACGTGCTCACCGCAGCCGCTCCACGTCGTCTTGCCGCACTGCTGGCACCGGACCGGCATGCACACGGGCGGTCACTCCCCTTCGTCGTCATGGAGCCGGCGACGTGCCGGCCCCTCTCACAGTAGGGTCCGAGCATGGCCGATCGCACCACCTACCTCCTCGTCGACGGGGAAAACATCGACGCCACGCTCGGGGTCTCCGTCCTCGGGCGGCGGCCCGAGCCGCAGGAGCGCCCGCGGTGGAACACGCTGCTGGAGTACACCGAGGCGGTGTGGGACCAGCCGGTCAAGGGGCTCTTCTTCCTCGCGGTCGCCGGTGAGCTGCCGGCCTCCTTCGTCCAGGCGCTGCTCGCCATGGGCTATCGGCCGGTGCCGCTGCGGGGCGAGGGCAAGGTCGTCGACATCGCGATCCAGCGCACCGCCGAGGCGCTGCTCGAGCGCGACGCCGACGTCATGCTCGTCAGCCACGACAACGACTTCACGCCGCAGATGGAGGCGCTGGCGCAGGACGAAGGGCGTCGGCTCGGCATCGTCGGCTTCGGCGAGTTCATGGCGGGCGGGCTGCGGCAGGTCGACGGCGTGGAGTTCTTCGACCTCGAGTACGACGTGTCGGCCTTCAAGAGCCGGCTGCCGCGCGTTCGGGTCATCGAGATCGACGAGTTCGACCCGCTCGAGTTCATCTGACGAAGGGGGCGGGCTCCCTTCGTCGGGTGCTGCGCCCTGCCTCAGCGGTCGCGCAGGGCGAAGAGAATCGCTCCGGCGACGAGGAGCGGCGCCGACAGACCCACGAGCACGGCCCCCACGAGCTCCGGCCCTCGGGCGAACTCCTCGAAGCCATCGGTGTCCCCGCCACCTGCGAGGACGAAGAGCGCGACCGCGCCAGGCCTGCTCTTCAGGCGCGGGGACGCCGCAGGAGCAGGACGATGCCGATGACAAGCGCCGCGAGAGCGATCACGCAGGCCGCGATCCCGAGGACCAGCGACCACACGACCCACGGGTCCTCGCTCGCCTGGTCGACCATGATGGCGCCGAGCCCGCCGTAGCCGACGACGCCCAGTCCGCAGCACCCGAGCAGGATGCCGAGACTGATGAACACGGCCGCCAGTGCAGACCGGGTCCCCGAGGACGCGGGTCGAGGGGCGGGCGCCGGTGCACTCATGGTGCGACCCTAGTGAGCACGGGGTCGTCGGGTGGCCCTTGCGCACGAGGCGAAGGGAGCTGGTCCGGTGACGATCGAGCTCACCCACCCCTTCGCCGGGGCCTGGCAGGTGCGCAACTCGCCCGCCGACCGGGTGCCGAGCCACGGCACGACCCGCTTCGCGTCGGCCCACGCGATCGACTTCGTCCCCGTGGGCGGGGACGAACGCACCGCGCCCCTCACGTGGCGGAGCCTGCTGCGACCGGAGCCGCCGCAGCGCTTCCCGGGGTTCGGCCGGGACATCGTCTCGCCCGTGGCCGGCGAGGTCGTCGCGGCGCACGACGGCGAGGTCGACCACGAGGCATATCGCGGGCTGCCGTCACTCGGCTACGCCCTGACCCAGGGTCGGCGGGCGGCCGCCGGCTGGCCCGCCCTCGCCGGCAACCACGTGAAGATCCGCTGCGCAGTGGGTGTGGTCGTCCTGTGCCACCTCCAGCGCGGCAGCCTGACGGTGACGGTCGGCGAGCAGGTGGGCACCGGTCAGCCGGTGGCGCGCTGCGGCAACTCGGGCAACAGCACCGAGCCCCACCTCCACGTCCAGGCCATCGACCGGCTGCCCGTCGAGGCGGCGCAGGCGGTGCCGATGACCTTCGACGGTCGGCTCCCGCACAACGGCGAGATCGTGCAGGGCTGACCTGCCCCGAGCACGACGAAGGGCGTCGCACCAACCGGTGCGACGCCCTTCGACATCTGTGCGCGAGGGGGGATTTGAACCCCCACGCCCTTTCGGACACTGGCACCTGAAGCCAGCGCGTCTGCCGTTCCGCCACTCGCGCAAAGAGTGTGCCCAGCGCCTTCCGGCGCACGAGCCGTCTCATTGTGCCCCATGAACGGGCAGATCCCCAAAGCGAGGGTCAGTCGCTCTCGCTCACGGCGATGTGCTGCTGGGCGAGGCGACGCAGCGGGGCGAGGACCCGGTCGACGAGGACGGTGCCGAGCACCACCTGCCGCACCGCACCGGCGGCGTCCGGCGGGACAGAGTCGACGTCGACGCGGGCGATGCGCAGCACGGCGTCGGCGTACTGCGTCATCCGTGCCTCGTCGAGACCGAGGCCGGCGGCGTCGCACGCGGCCCACGCCGTGTCGAGATCGTCGATGACGGGGTCGTGGGGGTGCACCTGCCAGCCCGCCTCCGCCAGCCAGGCACGGGCCCGCGAAGGGGGGTTCCCCCCTTCGTCGGGGTCGTCACCCTCGGGACCGGCCACGAAGTCCTCGCCGAGGAGGGCCCGCTGGGCGGCGCCCAGCACGTCGACCCGGGAGGTGCCGGGGTCGGCGATGACCTCGAGGACCTGCCGGGTCGTGGCCAGGGACAGCCCGCCGACACTCGTCAGCGCGCGGATCAGACGCACCCGCTCGACGTGCGCGTCCCCGTAGGCCGCGCTGGTGCGCGACAGCGCCTCGCCCGGCGGCAGCAGGCCCTCGCGCAGGTAGTACTTGAGCGTGGCGACCGGGACGTCGGTCGCCGCGGACAGCTCGGAGATCTTCATCAGGCTCACCTCTTGCGCCGGATAGTAGTCCTACCCAATACTGGATAGCGGCACTATCCATTGTGCACCAGGGAGGCACCGACCATGCAGCACCACACCCACGCGTGCGACGACGACGTCGTCGTCTTCAACATCGGCATGACCATCGCCAGGCCCCACCGCATCGACCTCTGGTGGCCGGTCTTCGTCGCCATGCCGCGGATGATCGCCGAGCTGGAGCGCAACCGCGCGGCAGTCGAGCGCGGCGAGGCCGAGGACCTCGGCTTCCTCGGCGCGACGACACTCATGGGCCGCCGCGGCCCCTGGGTCGTCCAGTACTGGCGCAGCACCGAGCAGCTCTACCGCTATGCCAGCTCCGCCGACCACGCCCACCTGCCGGCGTGGAAGGCCTTCAACGCCGCCGGCCGCAAGCACCCCGGGGCCGTCGGCATCTGGCACGAGACCTTCGCCGTGCCCGCGAGCGGTGTCGAGACCCTCTACGGCAACGGCGCGCAGATCGGCCTGGGAGCGGCGACCGGCACCGTCGAGGTGAGCCGACGTGGTGCTCGCGCCCGCACCCGCCTGGGCTCGCGGGTCGCCTGACGCGCGGCTCCCGCCGGTGGAGGTATCCGCGACCGGCTATCCGGTCGCTGCCACCTCGACCCGACCCGGGCGCCGCACGACCTTGAGGAATTGCGAAAGAAGGGCGGGCGAAGGGGTCGGCCTCAGGCGGCGCGGGCCTCGTCGACGCCGCGGGCGGCCTCGAGCAGCAGGTCGATCGCGCGCTGCGCCGCCGGGTTGGTCTCGGAGGAGTCGCGCAGCAGGGCGACGATGCGGCGGCGCGGCACCGGATCACTCACCTCGAGCACGGCGGTCCCGGCAGGGGCAGTCAGCGCCGCCAGCCGCGGCAGGACGCACACGCCGACCCCGGCAGCGACGAAGGCCATCGCCGTGTGGTGGTCGTCGGAGCGGGCGACGTAGTTGGGCGTGACCCCGGCCGCGGCCGCGGCGCGGTTGATGATCTGGGTGCACATGCTCTCGACCCGGTCGTCACGGATCCACGCCTCGTCGACGAGGTCCGCCAGCCCGATCTCGCCGCGATCGGCGAGCGGGTGGTCGCGGGGCACGACGCACACGTAGGTCTCCTCGGCGAGCACGCGACGGCAGCGGCCGGGCGTCTCGGGCAGCTCGACCTCGAGATCCTCGACCCGGATGTCGATGTCGGCGCGCAACCCCTGCTGCTGCAGCGCCGTCTCGTTGAGCGCCAGGTCGACGACCAGGCCGGGGAACTCCTCGCGCAACCGGCGGACCACCGACGGCACCCACTGCTGCGCGGCCGAGCTGAAGGAGGCGATCTCCAGACCACCGGTGTGCCCGGCCCGCAGGTCGTCGACCATCCCGGTGAGCCGGGCGAGGTTGCCCATGAGCTCCTCGGACTCGGCGGCGAGCAGGCGACCGGTCGCGGTTGGCACGATGCCGCGTCCCGCCTTCTCGAAGAGGGTCAGCCCCGTCTCCCGCTGGAGGGCGGTGATGTGCTGGCTGATCGTCGACGGCGTGTAGCCGAGATGGCGGGCGGCGGCCTGCACGGAGCCGCTGGCGACGACGGCGCGGAAGACCCGGATGCGGTTGACGTCGAGCATCCCCCAACCATACGCCCGGAGCGAACGATCCGTCGATAATCATCGCTTGTCTCGCACGGTATCGGGGAGGACCGTGGAGGCATGAGCCGCTTCCGATTCCCCTTCGACCCGACCGCCCCCGCCGACCGCGACGACGTCCGGCTCGCCGCCGAGCTCCAGGCGATCGCCCAGGACGACACCCGCCGCCCCCGGCCCCAGCAGATCTCCCGACGCACCCGCCGCGGGCACGCACTTCGCCCCGCCCTCCGACCGAAGGCGCTGCCCCGGCACTGACCAGGGGGAGGCGAAGGTAAGGTCCGCGCACATCAAGCCGAAGTCCGGTTGACCGACGTGACGTCGTCGACCGACGCAGGGACTTCGGCGGGCGCGGACCCTCCCATCGCCGGACCTCCCTTCGAGACGGCCGCGGACGGCCTCCTCAGGGAGCGGGCGGCAGCTGGCCGCGAGGCGCGCATCGGCATGGGTTGCAGGCATCCCTCAGGGTCAGACGTTAGGCTCGCCGCACCGTGTGTCCGTGATGACGTCTGCCCGAAGGGAGGAGAGCGTGAGCCTCTTCGAACGCATGGAGCGCAAGCTCGAGCGCACCGTCAACGGCGTCTTCGCGCGCGCCTTCCGCGCCGAGGTCCAGCCGCTGGAGCTCGCCTCCGCCCTGCGTCGCGCCATGGACGACCGGGCGACGATGCTCGGCCGCGGCCGCACGATCGTGCCCAACCTCTTCACCATCGAGCTCGCCCCGAGCGACTACGAGCGCCTCACCGAGTTCGACCAGGAGCTCGAGGACGAGCTCGTCGCCGCCGCGCAGGAGCACGCCGAGTCCCAGCGCTACCAGCCCGGCGGCCCGCTGCAGGTCCTCTTCGACGAGGACGACGAGCTCGAGACCGGGGTCTTCCGGGTCCGCCCGGCCACCGCCCGCCAGCGCGTCGAGCGCGCCGACCAGATCCGCTCCTACGCCGACGAGCAGTCCGGCGACGACGACGCCTACGACGAGTACTCCGGCGGCTGGGAGCTCACCGACGACCAGGTCGAGGAGGCACCGGCCCCCGTGGCCGCGCCCGAGCGGACCGTGCCTCGCCCCCCTTCGCCCCGCCCGCCGGTGGCCCCGCAGCCCGAGCCCGCCGACGACGCGCCCACGGCGGTCCACCGTCCGCAGCCGCCGCGGCAGAGCCCGACCCGCTCGGTCCACGACCGACCGTGGCTCGAGGTCGACGGCGAGCGCTACCCGCTCATCGCCGCGATGACCGTCCTCGGCCGCGACGAGAGTGCCGACGTCGTCCTCGACGACCCCGGCATCTCGCGCCGGCACTGCGAGGTCCGGGTCACCCACGACGGCCCCCACCTCGTGACCCACCTGCGCGACCTGCGCTCGACCAACGGCACCTTCGTCAACGGCGAGCCCACCGACGCCGTGCGCCTGCACGACGGTGACCGGATCACCGTCGGGCGCACGCATGCCACCTTCCACGCCGGCCGCTGAGCCGGCACACACGACAGGAGTCCCGGAGTTGAGCGAGTTGACGGTCACCGTGCTGCGCCTCGGCCTGCTCGTGCTCCTGTGGGTCTTCGTGCTCTCGGTCGCGTCCGTGCTGCGCACCGACCTCTTCGGCACGCGCGTGGTCAACCGACGCCCCACGCCGCCCAAGAAGGCCGCCCGCGCGTCTCGCAGCGCGAGGTCCAAGGAGGCCCCGGAGGCGACCACGCCGCGTCCGCCGCGCAACCCCCGGACCCCGACCCACCTCGTGCTGACGACGGGGCCGCTCACGGGCACCTCCCTGCCCCTGCGCGACTCGGGCGTCCTCATCGGCCGCAACCCCGAGTGCGCGCTCGTGCTCGACGACGAGTTCGCCTCCGGGCGGCACGCCCGCATCATCCGTGGCGAGGATGGCTGGTACGTCGAGGACCTCGGCTCGACCAATGGCACCTTCCTCGGCCAGTACCGCGTCGGTGACCCCGTGCCCGTCGAGACCGGCACGTCGATCCGGATCGGCCGCACGGTCATCGAGCTGAGGAACTAGCGATGGCGCTGACCTTCCACTACGCAGCGCGCTCCGACGTCGGACTGGTCCGCAAGGACAACCAGGACTCCGGCTACGCCGGCCCCCACCTGCTCGTCGTCGCCGACGGCATGGGCGGGCACGCGGGAGGTGACCTCGCCTCGGCGACCGTCATCACCGAGCTCGTCGAGATCGACCACGACTCCCTCACCGCGGCCGAGGCCTCCTCGCAGCTGGGCCGCGCGATCACCCGGGCCAACGACGAGATCGCGCGCACCTTCGCCGACAACGCCGAGCTCGAGGGCATGGGCACGACCGTCACCGCGATCATGCGGGCGCGCAACAAGCTCATCCTCGCCCACATCGGCGACTCGCGGGCCTACCTGCTGCGCGAGGGCCGGCTGTCGCAGATCACCAAGGACCACTCCTTCGTCCAGACGCTCATCGACGAGGGTCGGATCACCGAGGAGGAGGCGAGCACCCACCCGCAGCGCTCGGTCGTCACCCGCGTGCTCACCGGGGCCGACGGCGACGAGCCCGACCTCGGGGCGCGCGAGGCACGCAAGGGCGACCGCTACCTGCTGTGCTCCGACGGCCTGTCCGGCTTCGTCGCGCTCGACACGATCGAGGAGATCCTCACCGGCGGCACGCCCCCGGGGCAGGCCGCCGACGACCTCGTCTCCCTCGCGCTGCGCGCGGGCGCCCCCGACAACGTGACGGTCATCGTCGCCGACGTCGTCGAGGCCGGCACCGCACCCTCCACCCAGCCCCAGGTCGTCGGTTCCGCGGCCCTGCGCCGCCCGCGCAAGCGGGTCGACAACTCCCCCGCCGCGCGTGCCGCCGCCCTGACCCGCGACGAGGACGACGACGAGGGCGTCGAGCTCGACGAGGAGGGCCACGGCCGACGCGGCCGGTGGCTGCGCCGTCTCGGGGGACTCGTCGTCGCCGTGCTGCTCGTCGGCGCCGTCGCCTACGCCGGCTATGCCTGGACCCAGCAGCAGTACTACGTCGGTGCCCAGGACGGCCACGTGACGGTCTACCGCGGCGTCGCCCAGGACCTCGGGCCCATCTCGCTCAACACGGCCGTCGACCAGACCGACATCGAACTGTCCGAGCTGCCGTCCTTCTACCGCGACGAGGTCGAGGGCACGATCTCGGTCGAGTCGCGCAGCGCGGCCGACCAGCGGGTCGACAGCCTGCGCGTGGCGGCCAAGAAGTGCGGACAGCTGCGGGCGACCGGGGAGCCCTGCGGACGATGAGCCGAGCCATCACGACGATCACTCCCGCGCGGGGCCGCAACGTCGAGCTGCTGCTCACGGCGCTGGCCATCGGCGTGGTGATCCTCGCCTACGTCAACGTCTCGGTCGCCGAGTCCGGCGAGATCCCGCCCGACCTGCTCGGTCACACGGGCATCCTCGCGGCCATCGCCCTCGGCGTGCACCTCGTGCTGCGCTGGCGGGCCTCCTTCGCCGACCCGATCATCCTGCCGATCGTCACCCTGCTCAACGGCATCGGCCTGGTGATGATCCACCGGCTCGACCTGGCGGCCGGCCGCGACTTCAGCTCCGGGCTGGCCCTGCGCCAGCTCATCTGGACGGGTCTCGGGGTGGCCATCGCCCTCGTCGTGCTCGTCGCGCTCCGCGACCACCGGGTGCTGCGGCGCTACACCTACACGGCGGGCCTCTTCGCGCTGATCTTCATCGCCCTGCCGCTCACCCCCTTCGGGCACTCGGTCTACGGGGCGAAGATCTGGATCAAGCTCGGCGCCTTCACCTTCCAGCCCGCCGAGGTGGCCAAGATCCTGCTGGCGATCTTCTTCGCCGGCTACCTCGTCCAGACCCGCGACATGCTGGCCCTCGCCGGGCGCAAGTTCCTCGGCATCACCTTCCCCCGCGCCCGCGACCTCGGCCCCCTCGTCATCGCCTGGCTCGCCGCTGCCGCGGTCCTCGTCCTGGAAAACGACTTCGGGACCACGCTGCTGATCTTCGGGCTCTTCGTCGCGATGCTCTACACCGCCACCGAGCGAACCTCGTGGATCGTCCTGGGCCTGGGCATGGCGGCCGCCGGCGCGCTCGTCGTCTACCAGTTCGCCAGCCACGTGCAGACCCGCATCCTGTGCTGGACCGACACCTTCTCCGAGGAGGGCGTCGAGCAGTGCGGGCAGATCGGCGCCGGCATCATGGGCATGGCCGCCGGCGGCATCTCCGGCACCGGTCTGGGGCGCGGCCGGCCGTGGCTGACCCCGCTGCCCGAGTCGGACTTCATCTTCACCAGCATCGCCGAGGAGCTCGGCCTGATCGGCGTCTTCGCGATCATCATGCTCTACGCGCTGCTGGTCGAGCGCGGCCTGCGCTCGGCCATCGGCCTGCGCGACGGCTTCGGCAAGCTCCTCGCGAGCGGACTGACCTTTGTCCTGGCCATCCAGGTCTTCGTCGTCATCGGTGGCGTCACCCGGGTCATCCCGCTCACCGGGCTCACCCTCCCCTTCGTCGCCTACGGCGGATCCTCACTCCTGACGAACTGGACCCTCATCGCCATCCTGCTGCGCATCAGCGACCACGCCCGCCGTCCCGAGCCGGAGTTCGACCCCGCCTCGATGGACGCCCCGACGCAGGTGGTGAAGGCGCGATGAACCAGCCCATCCGCAGGCTGTCGACGCTCGTGGCGGTGATGTTCGTGCTGCTGCTCGGCGCGAGCACATGGATCCAGGTGCTCGGCAGCCAGGACATCAACGACCGTCCCGGCAACCGCCGCACCCAGCTCGAGAGCTACGCCCGCGAGCGCGGCCAGATCCTCCTCGGTGGCCGCGCCATCGCCTCGTCGTCGCCCACCGACGACGACCTGCAGTGGCAGCGCACCTACAGCGACCCGCAGCTCTACTCCCACGTCACCGGCTGGAACTCCTTCACCTACGGTCCCGGGGGTGGCGTCGAGTTCGCCGCCGACGGCCTGCTGTCCGGGCGGGACGACCGGCTCTTCTACGACCGGCTCACCAGCACCATCGCCGGGCGCACGCCGAAGGGGGCGAGCCTGGAGCTGACCATCGACCCGCGCGTGCAGCGCGCCGCCGACGAGGCCCTGGGCGACCAGCGCGGCGCCGTCGTCGCGCTCGACCCGCGCACGGGCGAGATCCTCGCGATGGTCTCCCACCCCGACTTCGACCCGACGCCGCTCGTCAGCCACAACACGTCGACGGAGAAGAAGGCCTGGGAGGAGCTCAACTCCGACTCCAGCCGCCCACTCGTCAACCGCGCGATCTCCGGCAACCTCTACCCCCCGGGCTCGGTCTTCAAGATCGTCACCGCCGCCGCCGCCATCGAGGACGGCCAGTGGGACGAGAACTCCTCCATCCCCGGGCCCGCCGTGCTCGACCTGCCGCAGACCGAGGTCGGGCTGCCCAACTCGCACGCCGGTGCCTGCGGACCCAACGACATGGTCACGCTGGCCGTCGCCATGCAGGACTCCTGCAACACCGCCTTCGGGTGGCTCGGCATGGAGCTCGGCGGCGACGCCGTCCGGGACCAGGCCGCGAAGTTCGGCTTCGGCGACGACCTCGAGATCCCGATGAACGTCACGCCGTCGACGGTGCCCGACGAGCTGAGCCCCCCGCAGGAGGCCCAGGTCGGCATCGGCCAGTACGACGTGCGCGTCACCCCGCTGCAGGTCGCCATGGTGAGCGCCGCCGTCGCCAACGACGGTGTCGTCATGACCCCGCACCTCGTCCAGTCGGTCCTCGGGCAGGACCTGTCGACGATCAGCGAGACCAAGCCCGAGCAGCTGTCGAAGGCCATGGAGCCGGAGACCGCCGACCAGCTGACCGACATGATGAAGCTCGTCGTCGAGCAGGGCACCGGCACGCAGGCCGCCGTGCCGGGCGTCAGCGTCGCCGGCAAGACCGGGACGGCCGAGCACGCGACCGACGCTGCTCCGCACGCCTGGTTCACCGGCTTCGCGCCGGCGGACAACCCCAAGGTCGCCGTTGCCGTCGTCGTCGAGGACGGCGGCCGCGAGGGCAACGAGGCCTACGGCGGATCGGTCGCCGGACCGATCAGCTCGGCCGTGATGAAGGCGGCCCTGCAGTGAACCCCGTCCTGAGCACCCCACCCACCCGCGAGTCCAGGGGGACAGCATGAGCAGCTCGACACCCCGCCTGCTCGGCGGCCGCTACGAGGTCGGCGAGCTCATCGGACGCGGCGGCATGGCCGAGGTCCACCTGGGTCACGACGCCCGGCTCGGCCGACCCGTCGCGATCAAGATCCTGCGCACCGACCACGCGCGCGATGCCGCCTTCCTCGGCCGCTTCCGCCGCGAGGCGCAGTCCGTCGCCGGCCTCAACCACCGCTCGATCGTCGCCGTCTACGACTCCGGCGAGGACCGCATCACCGAGACCGGCGGCGCCACGCTCGACATCCCCTACATCGTCATGGAGTACGTCGACGGCCGGACCCTGCGCGAGGTCCTCAACGACTCCGAGACCGGCACGATCGAGCCCGACGAGGCGGCGCGGATCGTTCAGCAGGTCCTCGAGGCCCTCGACTACAGCCACGAGATGGGCATCGTCCACCGCGACATCAAGCCCGGCAACGTCATGCTCGCCGACGACGGCAGCGTCAAGGTCATGGACTTCGGCATCGCCCGCGCGATCGCCGACACCCAGGCCACGATGACCCAGACCCAGGCGGTCATCGGCACGGCGCAGTACATCTCCCCCGAGCAGGCCCGGGGCGAGACGGTCGACAAGCGCAGCGACGTCTACTCGACCGGCTGCCTGCTCTTCGAGCTGCTCACCGGACGCACGCCCTACACGGGCGAGCCGATCTCGCTGACCTACCAGCACGTCAACGCCGACATCCCGCTCCCTTCGTCCGTCAACCCAAGCGTGCCGCCGGAGCTCGACGCGATCGTCCTGCACGCCCTGACCAAGGACCGCGACGAGCGCTACCCGGATGCCCGGGCGATGGCCGAGGACCTCGGCGCCTTCCGCGGGGGCATGCCGATCAGCCCGGTCGTCACCGAGCACCTCGACGCCGTGACGACCGCGCTGCCCGTCGCCGCCGCCCGGCCCGAGGGAGCGCCCCTGCGCACCGAGCCCGACACCGCGTCGATGCCGGCGGCACCGCCGCGACGCCGACGCTCCGGGCTGGGCTGGGTCATCGCCGCACTCCTGCTCATCCCGCTCGCCCTGCTCGGGTGGTACGCGTGGAGTGCCAGCCAGGGCGACGACGTCGTCGAGGTGGCCGTGCCACGGGTCGTCGGCATGGACGAGGACGCCGCCCGCGCCGAGCTGGACAGGTCCGGGCTGCGCACCGACGTCGAGACGGTGACCAACGACGCGACCGTCGGCGAGGTCGTCGCCCAGAACCCTGGCGAGGGCGCGAGCGTGGCCGAGGGCGAGACGGTGACCATCGAGGTCTCCGGCGGGCCCGACGAGGTGACGGTCCCGAGCATCGTCGGGATGAGCCGCGGCGAGGCCAAGAGCGCGCTCGAGGCCCAGGGGCTCGAGCTCGGCACGGTGACCAAGGAGGACAGCCCCGACCAGTCGGCCAACCACGTCATCAGCACCAGCCCCGGTGTGGCCGAGTCCGTCGCCCGCGGCAGCAAGGTCGACGTCGTCGTCGCCAGCGGTGACGTCGAGCTCAAGGACTACACCGGTCAGCAGATCGACGAGGTGCGCAATGAGATCTTCGCGCTCGGCCTCGACGTCAAGGTCGAGTCGGAGACCTCGAGCGAGGAGCCGGGCACGGTGCTGGGGCAGAACCCCGGCGCGGGCAAGATCAAGCAGGGGCGCACGGTGACCTTCACCGTCGCGACCGAGCCGGAGTCGACGACGACGGTCACCGAGACGCCCTCGACGACGTCCGACGAGACGACCGACGAGCCGACGACGGAGGAGCCGACGAGCGATCCGACGTCGACGAGCGAACCCACGGGCGGCACCCTCAGCCCCTCGCCCACCTCGACGGACCGGCCGACGACCGACCGGACCACGCAGTCACCCGCGAGTCCGTGAGAGCGGGTAGGGCGATCGGACCCCTGGCGGTCGGATCTGGGTGACTCGCCGTTGCTCCACAGGACGGGTCACGACCCACACCACGGAGCAGCGGCGTAGCCCCTCCAACACGACAGCCCTGTCCCACTGAATCTGCCCGACAACCTGCCGGCCGTTCGGCCAGCCGGCCCCGAGCGATCAGTCGTCGCCGTCGCGCCCGCGCGTCTCGTCGAAGAAGACGTCGATCCGCTGGAACCCCTTGAGCCGCTGCGCCTCCGCGTGCCGGGCATAGGCCCGCTGGTCGGCGCTGGTGAGCACCACCTGGTCGGTGAAGGGCGTGAGCAGCGCACGGGGCCACAGGTGCTCCTTGCGCACGACGTTGACCTCGACGCAGAGCATGATCGCCACCGACATCGTGTAGAGGAAGACGAGCAGGCCCAGGACGATCGCGAAGACCGAGTTGAGGTTGCTCGCCCGCTCGATGACGGTGCTGACGTACACCGCACCGACCGTCTGCATCCCCTGCCAGGCGAGCGCCGCGAGGGTCGCTCCCGGCAGCACGTCGGCCAGGCTGAGCGGCCGGGTCGTGGCGATGATGAAGATCAGTGAGATGACGAGCGTGTTGAGCACGATCGAGGCGATGGTGATCGCCCACCCGGCGTAGCCACCGGAGACCAGTCGCTGCAGATAGGTCGTCAGGCCGGTGGTGAGCACGATGGTCATGCCGGCCACGAGCAGGAGCAGCAGCCCCCGGCCACGACTGGCGAAGGGGTTGGGCCTGCTGTTGCGCGGGACCATCCACGCGGTGTTGTTGGCGTACTGCAGGGCCTGACCCACGCCGAGCCCACCGTAGAGCGCGGCGAGTCCACCGACGACCAGACCGACGGGGCCACCACCCAGGGTGCCGGTCGTGCGCAGCTCGTCACCGACGATCGGGAACTCCGACAGCGCCGAGTCGAGGATCCGGTCCTGCCACTCGGGCTGCCCCTGCAGGACGAAGCCGACGACGGTCGACAGCAGCAGCAGCCCGGGGAAGAGCGAGAGGAAGCCGTAGTAGGTCAGCAGCGCGCACAGGTAGCCGCCGAAGTCGTCGAAGAACTTGTAGACGACCGCGAGCGGGAAGCCGAGCACCGGGTGCCGGCGCTGAATCCGGTCCAGCGGGCCGACCGTCGGCTCGCCCATGCTCCCCCCCCTTCGCCCGTCAGCCGGCCGCGACGGCCCGGGCCACGCCCTCGACGTCACGCACGAGCGGGGACATGCCCGCACTGCGCTCGACGGCGCCGGTGTCGCCGGTCATGGCCAGCCAGTTGGCGAGGATGCGGTGCCCGCCCTCGGTGAGGACCGACTCGGGGTGGAACTGCACGCCGTGCAGCGGCAGGTCGCGGTGGTGCGCGGCCATGATGACCCCGGACTCGGTGTGGCCGTTGGGCACGAGGGTGTCGGGCACGGTCGACGGGTCGATGGTCAACGAGTGGTAGCGGGTGGCGGTGAAGGGCGAGGCGAGCCCCGCCAGCACCCCCGTCTGGTCGTGCAGGACCCGGCTCGTCTTGCCGTGGAGCAGCTCCGGCGCCCGCCCGACCGTCGCCCCGAGGACGAGACCGAGGGCCTGGTGGCCGAGGCAGACGCCGAGCATCGGCTGGGCCCGCTCGGCACAGGCCTCGATCATCGCCGTGGAGACACCGGCCTCCTCGGGCGTGCCGGGGCCGGGCGAGATGAGCACGCCGTCGAAGTCGGCGCCGTCGGCGGGAGCGACGGCGTCGTTGCGCACGACCGTCGTCTCGGCCCCCAGCTGCTGCAGGTAGCCCACGATCGTGAAGACGAAGCTGTCGTAGTTGTCGACGACGAGGATGCGGCTCACCGGAACAGTATGTCCCTCACCGTCGGGACGAGAGCGGTCGGGCGTGGTCGAGCGTCGTGCGCCCGTCGAAGGGGGGCAGCTCGGTCTCGTCGTCGTGCTCGACCTCGTAGCCCAGGCCGACGGCGTCGACGTACTGCTTGTAGACGCTCACGGCGGGGTCCTCGTCGAGGGCGGCCTGGAGGTCCTCCTGGTCGCCGATCGCGGTGATCGTGAAGGGCGGCGAGTAGACCCTGCCCTGGAGGATCAGGGTGTTGCCGACGCAGCGGACCGCACTGGTGGAGACGACCCGCTGGTCCATGATCTGCATCGACTCGGCACCGCCGCGCCACAGGGCGTTGACCACGCCCTGCACGTCCTGCTGGTGGACCACGACGTCGTCGACGGTGAACCCCTCCGGCACCTCGCTCGCCTTGAGATGGGCGTCGTCGAGCGTCACCGTCACCGACGGGCCCTGCACGGCGGTCATGCCGGCGGAGCGCGCATTGGCCCGGCTCTCCTCGTCGATGGCGCGCAGCCGCGAGCTGCCGGGGGCGGCGGACTTCGTCAGCTGGTCGACCTCGCTACGCAGGGTCTGCACCCGCTGCGCGGAGCGCTCGTTGTCGAGGGTGCGCTCACGGATGACGTCGGGCACCCCCGTCGCCTCGCTGCGCAGGTCGGTCCCACGGGCCGTCGTGCTCGAGGTCGCGAAGAGCAGGCCGGCGCCGGCGGCGATGACGGGCACGAGGGCCGACCACCGGCTCGGCCGATGGGTCAGCCAGGTGCGCACTCGGCTGCGCAGGTCACGGTCCGGCACGGGGCACCCCCTTCGGTCGGTGGATCGGTGCTCGGCATCTACGCTAGGCCACGACCCCCGTAGACCCGAGGAGCACCCAGTGGCGAAGTCCGCCGACGACGCGAAGGACACGACCGAGGCCCCGGCCGACAAGACCCCGGCCACGGCCAGGGCGAAGGCCGCGAGCAAGAGCGCCGCCCGCTCCGGCAACCCGAGCAAGCGCGCGGCAGCGGCCGAGGCCGGCGAGGCCAGCCGTTCGCGACACAAGGTCAAGGCCCAGCGGGTGGGCAACCCGAGCTGGTTCGTGCCGGTGATGCTCGGCCTGATGCTCATCGGGCTCGTGTGGGTCGTGACCTTCTACATCACGCAGGAGCAGTACCCCGTCGAGTCGTGGGGCCGGTGGAACCTCGGCGCCGGGTTCGCCTTCATCCTCGCCGGCTTCGCCATGACGACGCGCTGGCGTTGACGCCGTGACCGGCAGGTTCCCCTGTGGGAATCTGCCGGTTTCCCCCACAAGCCTGTGGACAACTCGAGTTGTCCACAGGCTTTTTCACATGTGGGGACAAATGACACGCGTGTAACTCGGCGTTGTCCACAGCCTGCGATCGCCCGGGACCGCCGGTGTCATCACCCGAAGGGAGCCTCGAACCCGCTCGGGGACAGGGCATAGCGCGCCACGCCGAGGACGACGACGAGCGCGAGCACCGCGCCGACCCCGACCCACGCCAGGCCCGGCCGACCGCGGCTGCGCGAGAGGGCGATGACCGCGGCGAGGACGCCACCGGCGACAAGGCCACCGAGGTGCGCCTCCCACGCGACATTGGGGACGAGGAAGCCGATGACGGCGTTGATGCCGATCGTCGCGACCATCGACGAGCTGTCGCGGCCGAGGTGCCGGTTGAGGACGATGACGGCGGCGAAGAGGCCGAAGACCGCGCCGGACGCCCCGACGATCGGCACGTAGGCCTCGGGGTCGGCCGGGTCGACGGGCTGGAAGAGCAGCCACGTCACCGAGCCGGCGAGCGCGGTGACGAGGTAGATCGCGAGGTAGCGGGCCCAGCCGAGCATCCGCTCGAGGTAGCCGCCGACGAGCCACAGCGCGAGCATGTTGAACAGGATGTGCATCGGCTGGTTGGGGCTGTGGGCGAAGGCCGAGGTCAGCAGGCGCCAGGGCTCGGTGGTGCCGAGGGCGGGCGCGAAGGCGACCTCCTGGAAGACCCGCGGCGAGAGCAGCTCGCCGATCCACACGAGGGCGCAGATCGCGATGATCGCGATGGTGAGGCGCGGCGCGTCGGCGCCGCTGCCTGCGCGGCCGCCGAAGACGGTGCGCTGGGGGCGGTCCCCCTTCGACCCCTGACGGACGCAGTCGACGCACTGGACGCCGACGGCGGCCGATCGCTGGCACTCGGGGCACACCGGTCGGTGGCACCGCTGGCAGCGGATGTAGGAGACCCGGTCAGGGTGCCGGGGGCACGTGGGGGTCTCGGGGGTGGCGCCGGTGCCGCCGTCCGTGGACGAACCGCCCCAGCCGGACGGCGGCAGCGACACGGGATCAGTCCTGGACGATCTCGACGGACTCGATGGTCACCGGCTCGACCGGCTTGTCCATCGCACCCGTCTGGACGCCGGCGATCTTGTCGACGACCTCGCGGCTCGGGCCGTCGGCCACCTCGCCGAAGATCGTGTGCTTGCCGTTGAGCCAGGGGGTCTCGCCGACGGTGACGAAGAACTGCGAGCCGTTGGTCCCGCGGCCCATCTGCTTGCCGGCGTTGGCCATGGCGAGCAGGTAGGGCTTGGAGAAGGTCAGGTCGGGGTGGATCTCGTCGTCGAACACGTAGCCGGGGCCGCCGACGCCCTGACCCAGCGGGCAGCCGCCCTGGATCATGAAGCCGGAGATGACCCGGTGGAAGCCGAGACCGTCGTAGAACTTCGTCGGGTTGGTGCGACCCGCGTCGTCCTGGTACTCCTTCTCGCCCGTGGCGAGGCCGACGAAGTTGTCGACGGTCTTGGGAGCGTGGTTGGGGAACAGCTCGATGGAGATGTCGCCGTGGTTGGTGTGCAGGATCGCCTTCATGCCGCCCATGCTATCGACCGGGGCCGAAGGGGGGACGTGGCGGGCCTCATCGCCGCTCGCGGTTTCATCGCCCGGCGATCCGGTGCAGGATGGGTGTGTACCCCAATGGCGCAGGAGGAAGTGTGTTCCAGAAGAACAGCAAGGTCGAGGACGGCCGCGTCCGGGCCCACGAGACCGCCGAGGCGGCCTCGCTCAAGGTGCACGAGATCATCGACAAGGTCGCCGAGCACACCGAGCACGGCAACGAGCGGGCGCAGGAGCTCAAGGTCGCCGCGAGCCAGCAGGCGAGCGCCACCCGCGAGAGCGCCGCCGCCAAGGCCGACGAGCTGCGCGACGCCGCCGAGGAGGCCAGGAAGCAGGCCGCCAAGGACGCGAAGAAGGGCAAGAAGACCGCCCGCAAGCAGGTCCGCAAGACGAGCAAGCAGGCGCGCAAGCAGGGCAAGCAGGCCGGCAAGGACGTGCAGGACGTGCGCGACACCTTCGTCGACGAGGTGCTGCCCAAGGTCGTCACCACGGCGAGCGGCCTGGCCGCCGCCGGTGCCGCCGCGAGCCGCAAGGCCGCCGACGAGGCCGCTACCCGCGCCCCCGAGGTCGTCGCCGCTCTGCGTGACGACCGCGACCCGCAGCTGGCCCTGGCCGCCGCCAAGGGCGAGCAGCCGAAGAAGAAGCGCCGCGGGCTCAAGCTCCTCCTCCTTGCTCTCGTCGCCGGTGGCATCGCTGCCGTCGTCGCGAAGCAGAAGCAGGGCCCGAAGAAGGACCCGTGGGCCGTCCCTGCCGGCGACCCCTACAAGGCGCCCGCCTCGGGCCGCGCCTCCACGGTCTCCACCCCGGCCGCTGCCGGTGCCGCTGGTGCTGCCGCCACGACGTCCGAGGCCCCGGCCGCCGACCCGCTGGCCGCGCCGGCCGCGATCGACGAGGACCCGCTGGCCGCGCCGGCGGCCCCCGTCGAGGACACCGCCGAGGCCCGCGCCCAGGACGAGTCCGTCGAGGGCACCGACGCGTGGAGCTCCGCCCGCGACTGGGCCGACAGCTCGGCCGTCCCGTCGACGACCGAGACCTCCGAGGGCAGCGACGTCACGCCGCACAACCTCGCTGGCGACCTGCCGGTCGAGGGCGACGGCAAGGCCTGATCGAGGCCGGTCCTGAGGAGGGCGCCCCGCGCCCGTCTCGAAGGGCCATACGAGGGGGCCGGTTCCGCTGCTGCTTCGGTTCACATGGTCCTCGCAACACCTCGATCTGAGGAGTTGCGAGGACCATGGTCATTTCGAGCCAAAAGCGGCGTCGTGTTGAGGTCTCTGCGGAGGTAGTTGCTGTGATGGTGGCTGCCTTCGAACGGGAAGGATCGATTGGTGCCGCAGCCAGGGCGGCTGGATGTGCTCACTCCACAGCTCGTCGGCATCTGGTTCGGGCGGGGTTGGTGCAGGCCGAGCCGATGCCGTTGGGCAAGCCGCGTCAGCGGGCCGAGTTTGACGAGCTGATCGCGTCCGGGGTCCACAACGCCGTGGCCGCTCGTCGGGTTGGGGTCACGCTCGACACGGGCCGGTATTGGATGCGGGGCGTGCGTAAGAGTCATGGCCGCACGATCTATCCCGATGGGCGCGTCACGGGCCCGCCGGCCAAGCGAGCGGCTAGGAACAGGCCCATGATCGAGGTCGTGGGTACGGGCAGGTTGCTGTCATTGCAGGATCGTCTGGTGATCGCCGACGGGCTGATCAACCGGGAGTCGATGCGTTCGATCGCTGCCGGCTGGGCCGGCCGACCTCGACGGTCACACGTGAGGTCGCCGCCCACCGCGATGAGCAGGGCCGGTACGCGCCCCCCGGGCGCATCGTGACGCCGCGGATACCCGGGCCCGGCCGAAGGCATCAAAGCTGGCGCGGCCGGGAGCGCTACGCGAGTACGTCGTGGACGGGTTGTCACGGAAGTTGTCACCGGAGCAGATCAGTAACAGGCTCAAGGTCGATCACCCCGACGACGAGAGCATGCGTGTGAGCCACGAGACGATCTACCAGGCCCTGTACTTCCAGGCTCGTGGCGGCCTCAAACGTGAGGTCCAGACCGCGTTGCGCACCGGTCGTACGATCCGCAAACCCCAAGCCCACGGGGTGCGGCGGCCGCGGTTCGTCGACGAGATGATCATGATCAGCGACCGGCCCGCCGCGGTTGAGGACCGCGCCGTCCCGGGCCATTGGGAAGGCGATCTGATCACCGGCAAGAACAACGGCTCAGCGATCGGGACGCTCGTGGAGCGCTCGACCCGGTACGTGATGCTGCTGCACCTGCCGGGCACCCACGACGCGATCACGGTGCGTAACCAACTGGTCGCCGCGATGCATCGCCTGCCGCAGCACCTGCGCGGGTCGCTGACCTGGGACCAAGGCGCCGAGATGGCCGCGCACGCCTCGTTCACCACCGCGACCGACATGCCCGTCTACTTCTGCGACCCGGCATCGCCCTGGCAGCGCGGCTCGAACGAGAACACCAACGGGCTGCTGCGCCAGTACTTCCCCAAAGGCACCGACCTGAGCGTCCACGGCCCCGAAGAGCTGGAGTACGTCGCCCAAGAACTCAACGCCAGACCACGAAAGACGCTCGACTGGGCAACCCCAGCCGAGCGTCTTCGTGATCTACTCCAAGAGGCCTAACCACCCAGGCCGAAATCCACACGGTGTTGCGAACACCCCATGAATCCGCCCTGCGGAACCGGCCCCCTTCGTCATGCCCACTCAGCCCAGGAAGTCGCCGACGAGCCGCGCGAAGCCCTCCGCGTGCTCGATCTGCACCCAGTGACCGCACCGGCCGAAGACGTGCAGCTGCGAGTCGTCGATGAGCTCGTGCAGTCGCATCGAGGTGCTCAGGGGGATGACCTCGTCGTCGCGGCCGTGGAGGATCAGCGCGGGCTGCGTGAGCGCGCGGATGTCGGCGTCGGGCACGGCCAACGCCTCGACCCAACGCTGCCGCGGGGCGGGGAACATCGCGCTGAAGGCCTCGTGGACCCCCGGCCGAGTCGCCGCGTCGAGCCGCAGCTGGGCCAGGTCCTCGGTGAGCAGCGACTTGTCGTACGCGAAGACGTCCATGAGCTCGATCATGTTGGGCAGCGACGGCTCGAAGCCCCACACCTTGTCCAGGCCCTCGGTGATCTCGAAGGGCACACCCGCCGCGCCCATGAGGACGAGCCGGCTCACGCGGTCGGGGTGGTGCGTCGCGATGTTGAGCGCGAGCGCCCCGCCGAAGCTGTTGCCGACGACCGCGACCCGCTCCAGGCCGAGCGCGTCGAGCAGCCCGACGAGGTGCTGGGTCCACGTCGCCATGTCGTAGGTGACGCCCTCCGGCCGCTCGGTGTACCCGAAGCCGAGCACGTCGGGGGCGATGACCCGGTGCTGCTGCGACAGGGTCGGCAGCACGCCGCGCCAGTTGGCCCAGGCACTCACGCCGGGACCGGAGCCGTGGATGAGCAGGACGGGGTCGCCCTCGCCGACGTCGTGGTAGTTGGTGGCGATGCCGCCGACGTCGATCGTCGAGGCGACCTCGGGGTTGGTGGTCTGCACAGCGTTCATGTCGGCAACCTATGGCCCCGGAGGCCGCGCGAAGGGGGGCGCTCCGCTGTGCGGAACACCCCCCTGCCCCGGTCCCTGAGGAGCGAGTCCGCGCAGCGGGCGAGCGTCTCGAAGGGCCGGAAGCCCCGCGCGAGCGCCGGGCCACCCACGCTGGTTGAGGTGCGGGCGCCAGGCCACCCACGCTGGTTGAGGTGCGAGCGCCAGCGAGCCTCGAAACCTGCCACGCTGGCCCCATGAGCGCCGACGCCGTCCGTGAGCACGCCCTGTCGCTACCGGGCGCCTGGCCCGACGAGCCGTGGGAGGGCGACCTCGTCGCCAAGGTGGGCCCCGGCGAGCGGGGCAAGATCTTCGCCTTCCTCGGCGGCACGAGCGTGAGCTGCTCGAGGCCGTCGACGACTCCTACGAGGCGATCGTGGCCAAGCTGCCGAAGAAGCACCGACCCCAGACATGACGAAGGGGGGCGGTCCGCTCGTGCGGGCCGCCCCTCCTTCGTGGTTCGCGCCCGGGGGCGCTCACGCCTCAGGACGGCGCTTCGTTCATCTCGGTGGAGGCGATCGGACTCGAACCGACAACCCTCTGCTTGCAAAGCAGATGCGCTACCAATTGCGCCACGCCCCCGAGGGCTGGTGGATCAGGTGGGACGGTCGGTGGCCTCGGCCCAGGCTCCGCCACCGGCGGGCTTGGGAGATCTGGACATCCGACTGGTGGCGGCGTGGAGGTCCTTCTCCGACCGCTGCTGCTCGACCTTGCGCCGGGCGTATACCGCGCCGACCGCGGCCGCGACGAGTACGAGAACCTTCTTCACAGGACTCTCCTCACCGTGTGTGTTGGTGGGCCCAGGAGGACTTGAACCTCCGACCTCTTCGTTATCAGCGAAGCGCTCTAACCGCCTGAGCTATGGGCCCGAGTGCACCGGGATCTCTCCGTGGCGCGACGCCCGAGGTTACCCCACACCGGCCGCCGAAACCAAAACGGCGGCCGGGATGCGGATCAGTCGTCGGTGAGCGTCATGTGCACGCCGCCGACGAGGCTGGCGACGATGTTGTAGAGGAAGGCGCCGAGGGTCGCGATCGCCGTGAGCAGGAAGACGTCGACGACCGCGATGACGATCGACAGGGACAGCACCCGGCCGAAGCCGAGGAAGTCCATGACGTCGAAGGTCTCGCCCGACCCGTCGCCGATGATCTGGCCGGCGAGCTCGTTGATCGAGTCGAAGACGCCCATCGCGGACAGCAGAGCCCACATGACGCCGGTCATGACGACCATGGCGATGCCCATGGCCACCGAGACGAGGAAGCCGACCTTCATCACCGAGAAGGGGTCCACCCTCGAGACCATGAGCTTGACCCGGCGCCCGGCACGGGGGGCCGGTCGGGCCGCAGCCGGAGCGGCCGGGCTCCGTCCTGTCGCCTGGGACGAGCCCCCGGCCGTGCGGACGGCCGTGGTGTCTCCTGTCGTGCTCACTCCTGATCACCTCCGGGGGCATCCCCCTGCTGGGCGGTCTCCGCCGTGTCCTCGACGGGTGCGTCAGGGTCTGACGCTACATCGTCACCCTCGGAGTCCGTTTCTTCGCCACGGTCGACGTTGCGCGCGACCGCGACGATCGCGTCACCCTTGCGCGGCGAGGCGAAGTTCACGCCCTGGGTGTTGCGGCTCGTGCGGTTGACCTCGGACACCGCCGACCGGACGATGTTGCCCTTTTCCATGACGACCATGACCTCGTCGCTCTCGTCGACGACGAGGGCACCGACGAGCTGACCGCCCTTCTCGGAGTTCGCGGCGAGCACCCCGAGACCCGCGCGGCCCTTGGCGGTCCACTGCGAGGCGGCGGTGCGCTTGGCGACGCCCTTCTCGAAGACGACGAAGACGTCGGGGTCAGTGCCGGCCGGGATGACGTTGAGCGCGAGGAGCGAGTCGTCACCGCGGAACTTCATGCCGGTGACGCCGCTCGTCGAGCGCCCCATCGGGCGCAGCACGTCGTCGGTGGCGTGGAAGCGCACCGACATCGCATTGCGCGAGACGAGCAGCAGGTCGTCCTCGGCCGACACGAGGCCGACCCCGATGAGCTCGTCGTCCTCCCGCAGCTTGATCGCGATGAGGCCGCCGCTGCGGGGTGAGTCGTACTCGGTCAGGCGGGTCTTCTTGACCAGGCCGCGCTTCGTCGCGAGGACGAGGTAGGGCGCCGCCTCGTAGTCCTTGATCGCGTAGACCGCGGCGATCTGCTCGTCCGGCTGGAAGGCGAGCAGATTGGCCACGTGCTGGCCCTTGCCGTCGCGGGCGGCCTCGGGCAGCTCGTAGGCCTTGACCCGGTAGACCCGGCCGAGGTTGGTGAAGAAGAGCAGCCAGTGGTGCGAGGTCGTGGTGAAGAAGTTGCGCACGACGTCCTCGCCGCGCAGGGAGGCACCGCGCACGCCCTTGCCGCCGCGCTTCTGCGCGCGGTACTCGTCGACCCGGGTGCGCTTGGCGTAGCCACCCCGGGTGATCGTCACGACGACGTCCTCCTCGGGGATGAGGTCCTCCATCGCGACGTCACCGTCGTAGGGCAGGATCCGGGTGCGCCGGTCGTCGCCGTAGCGGTCGACGATCTCGGCGAGCTCCTCGGAGACGATCTGCCGCTGCCGCTCGGGGCGGGCGAGGATGTCCTTGTAGTCGACGATGCGGGCTTCGATCTCGTCGTGCTCGTCGATGATCTTCTGCCGCTCCAGGGCCGCGAGACGGCGCAGCTGGAGGTTGAGGATCGCCATCGCCTGCAGCTCATCGATGTCGAGCAGCTTGATCAGGCCCTCGCGGGCCTCCTCGACCGTCGGCGAGCGACGGATGAGCGCGATGACCTCGTCGAGCATGTCGAGGGCCTTGAGGTAGCCGCGCAGGATGTGGATCGCGGCCTCGTCCTTGCGCAGGCGGTACTCGGTGCGCCGGACGATGACGTCGATCTGGTGCTCGACCCAGTAGCGGATGAAGGCCGAGATCGGCAGGGTGCGCGGCACCCCGTCGACGAGGGCCAGCATGTTGGCGCCGAAGGTCGTCTGCAGCTGGGTGTGCTTGTAGAGGTTGTTGAGGACGACCTTGGCGACGGCGTCGCGCTTGAGGACGATGACGAGGCGCTGACCGGTGCGACCGGAGGACTCGTCGCGGATGTCGGCGATGCCGGAGAGGCGACCCTCCTTGGTCATCTCGGCGATCTTCTGCGCCAGGGCGTCGGGGTTGACCTGGTAGGGCAGCTCGGTGACGACGAGGCAGGTGCGCCCCTGGATCTCCTCGACCTCGACGACGGCTCGCATGATGATCGACCCGCGGCCCGTGCGGTAGGCCTCGTCGATCCCGCGGTTGCCCATGATGAGCGCGCCGGTGGGGAAGTCGGGGCCCTTGATGAAGCCCATGACCGCCTCGAGAGCCTCCTCGCGGGGCACGTCGGGGTGCTCGAGCATCCACTGGGCGGCGTCGGCGACCTCGCGCAGGTTGTGCGGCGGGATCTGCGTGGCCATGCCGACGGCGATGCCGGCGGAGCCGTTGGCGAGGAGGTTGGGGAAGCGCGCCGGCAGCACGTCGGGCTGCAGCGTCTTGCCGTCGTAGTTGGGGACGAAGTCGACCGTCTCCTGGTCGATGTCGCGCACGAGCTCCATCGACAGCGGCGCCATCTTGCACTCGGTGTACCGCGGGGCGGCCGCGCCGTCGTTGCCGGCGGAGCCGAAGTTGCCCTGCCCGTCGATGAGCGGGTAGCGCAACGACCAGGGCTGCACGAGGCGGACCATGGCGTCGTAGATCGCGGAGTCACCGTGCGGGTGGTACTGACCCATGACGTCGCCGACGACGCGCGAGCACTTGTTGTAGCCGCGGTCGGGGCGGTAGCCGCCGTCGTACATCGCGTAGACGATGCGGCGGTGCACGGGCTTGAGCCCGTCGCGCACGTCGGGCAGCGCGCGGGAGACGATGACGCTCATCGCGTACTCGATGTAGCTGCGCTGCATCTCCGCGTTGAGGTCGACCGGCTCGGTCCGGTCGGTCTCGGGCGTGGTGGGGGTGTCGGTCATGTGGTCAGGTCACCTCGGGGTCGTGCCGAAGGGGGGCGAAGGCGGGTCTGCGCGAAGGTGCGCCGGACGGCCTAGATGTCGAGGAAGCGCACGTCGCGCGCGTTCTTCTGGATGAAGCTGCGGCGGGACTCGACGTCCTCGCCCATGAGGACGGCGAAGATCTCGTCGGCCGCGGCCGCGTCGTCGAGCGTCACCTGGAGCAGGACCCGGGTGTCGGGGTCCATCGTCGTCTCCCACAGCTCCTGGTAGTTCATCTCGCCGAGACCCTTGTAGCGCTGGACCGGGTTGTCCTTGGGCAGGCGCCAGCCCTTCGACTGGCCCTCGGCGATCATCGCGTCGCGCTCACGGTCGCTGAAGGCGAACTCATGGTCGTGGTTGGACCACTTGAGGCGGTACAGCGGCGGCTGGGCGAGGTAGACGTAGCCGGCCTCGATGAGCGGCTTCATGAAGCGGAAGAGCAGCGTCAGCAGCAGCGTGCGGATGTGCATGCCGTCGACATCGGCATCGGCCATGAGGACGATCTTGTGGTACCTCGCCTTGGCCAGGTCGAAGTCCTCGCCGATGCCGGTGCCGAAGGCCGAGATGAGGGCCTGGACCTCGGTGTTGGCGAGGATCCTGTCGATCCGCGCCTTCTCGACGTTGAGGATCTTGCCGCGGATCGGCAGGATCGCCTGGTTCTCCGGGTTGCGGCCGGCCTTGGCCGAGCCACCGGCGGAGTCACCCTCGACGATGAAGACCTCGGAGACCGTCGGGTCCTTGCTCTGGCAGTCGGACAGCTTGCCCGGCAGGCCGCCGGACTCGAGCAGGCCCTTGCGGCGGGTCGCCTCGCGCGCCTTGCGGGCGGCCATGCGCGCCGCCGCGGCCTGGACGGCCTTGCGGACGATGTCCTTGCCCTCGTTGGGGTGGGTCTCGAGCCAGTGGCCGAACTCGTCGGTCATCGCCCGCTGGACGAAGCCCTTGACCTCGGAGTTGCCGAGCTTGGTCTTGGTTTGGCCCTCGAACTGCGGCTCGCCGAGCTTGACCGAGACGACAGCTGTCAGGCCCTCACGGATGTCGTCACCGGTGAGGTTGTCGTCCTTGTCCTTGAGCAGGCCCTGCTTGCGGGCGAAGTCGTTGATGAGCTTGGTCAACGCCGCGCGGAAGCCCTCCTCGTGGGTGCCGCCCTCGTGGGTGTTGATGGCATTGGCGTAGGTGTGGACCGACTCGCTGTAGGCGGTCGTCCACTGCATCGCCAGCTCGAGGGAGAGCGAGCGCTCGGGGTCCTCGTTGTCGATGGCGATGATCTCGTTGGTCACCGGCTCGGACTTCTTCGACCCGACGAGGTGCGTGACGTAGTCGACGATGCCGTTGTCGTAGCGGTAGGAGACCTTGCGGGCCTTCTTGGGGGCCGCCTCGGCGCCGTCCTCGGAGTCGACGACCTCGGTGATGTCGTCGTCGACGTGGTCGAGGTCCTCGGCCTGCTCGGTCTCGGTGGGCTCCTCGACGCGCTCGTCGACGAGGTTGATCGTCAGGCCCTTGTTGAGGAAGGCCATCTGCTGGAAGCGCGCGCGGATGGTCTCGTAGTCGTAGGTCGTCGTCTCGAAGATCTCAGGGCTGGCCCAGAAGGTGATCGTCGTGCCGGTGGCATCGGTCTCCTCCTCGCGGCGAAGAGGGCCGGTCGGCACCCCGCCCTCGAAGGACATCCGGTGGGCGTGGCCCTTCTGCCGGACGCAGACGTCGAGGCGGGTCGACAGGGCGTTGACGACCGACGAGCCGACACCGTGCAGGCCACCGGAGACTTTGTAGCCGCCGCCGCCGAACTTGCCGCCGGCGTGCAGCTGGGTGAGCACGAGCTCGACCGCGGAGACGCCCTCGGCCTCGTGGATGTCGGTGGGGATGCCACGACCGTTGTCCTTGACGCGGACCGCGCCGTCCTCCATGAGGGTGACGTCGATCGTGTCGGCGTAGCCGGCCATCGCCTCGTCGACGGAGTTGTCGACGATCTCCCAGACGAGGTGGTGCAGGCCGCGCTCGCCCGTCGAGCCGATGTACATGCCGGGGCGCTTGCGCACCGCCTCCAGGCCCTCGAGGACCGTGATGGCGCTCGCGTCGTACTCGGGGCTCCCCGGGTCCGGGGTGCTCGGCTGGGTGTCTGGCGACTGCTCGTCTGCCACGGTGCTCCTCGAGTGCGGTGCATGGATCGCCGCGGGCTGGCCCCACAGGGCTGGCACCGCGGCCTCAACCCTGTAATTCTACCCCCTCGACGCCACGGACGACGCATCTTGGACGCCCGTGGCGGCGCCTCTCGCCGCCGGCCGGGGCGCCGCACGACTCCCGGTACGCGCACCGGCCCCCCACGGGCTCTCAGGACCGCTCTCGGGGTTCACGCTCCGGCCACCCGCCGGTCCGTCTCGGCACATACGATCGAGGCATGAGCCCACTCCACGGACCCCGTGCCCTCGCTGCCCTCGCGACCGCTGCCGTCCTGGCCCTCTCGGCCTGCGGTGGTGGCTCGGAGCAGACCGACACCTCCAGCAGCTCCGCCTCGAGCGAGTCCTCGAGCGCCGAGTCGTCCTCCCCCGAGGACTCCGCGTCCTCGGAGTCCGCAGAGGCCTCGAAGACCGAGTCCGCGGACGACGACGCCGAAGGGAGCGACGACGGCACCGCCACGGCGAAGAAGTCCGGCGTGAGCTTCGACGTGCCCGACGGCTGGACGGCCGTCGACCCGGCCGAGGTCGCGAGCAGCGGCGAGGCCCCGGAGGCCCTCGAGGAGATGGCCAAGGCCCAGGGCACCACCACCGACCAGCTCCTCGAGGCCATGAAGAACATGGACCTGATGCTCGTCGGCGAGACCACCAACGACTTCGCCGACAACGTCAACGTCCTGGCCTCGCCGGCGATGCCGACCGAGGCGGACCTGAAGTCCCAGCTCGAGCAGATCAGTGCCAAGGTCGAGGGCACCGAGACGGTCGAGACCGACCTCGGTGAGGCGCTCGACACGACCTACTCCCTGTCGGCGGGCGGCACGACGGTCCAGGGCCGGATGCTCGCCGTGCCCACGGACTCCGGCGCGGCGATGATCACCGTCTCCGCCTCCGACGCCGCGACCGCCGACGAGGTCGCCACGCAGATCCTCGAGAGCGTCGACAAGGCCTGACACACCACCTGGAGCACGGCCCTGTCGAGGCCGGCCGCGGCGATCAGCAGCGGCCGGCCTCCAGCGTGCCGCGGTGCAGCCGCACCGACCGGGCCAGCTCGTCGGCGATCGCGGTGCCCTCCTCATGGGTGCCGGTGCGCACCTGCAGGGTGACGGCCAGGTCCCCCTTCGTCCCGGGCACGATGCCCAGCTGCCGCACGACATAGCCCTCGGGGGTCGAGCCCCAGCCCCCCTTGAAGCGGGCGCCGGGGATCGCGCCCAGCCCCCAGCGCTGGCCGTCGACGACGCGGCCCATGGCCTCGGTGACGCTCGACGACCCGGCCAGGCAGGGCAGGGCGGCGGTGAAGCGGGTCTGGTCGGTCAACCGCCACCGGGACTGACCGAAGGCCGAGTAGCCGGGCACCGTGACCTCGGCCGGCACCTCGGTGCGGGTGTCGTGACCGCGACGCAGCTGGGTCTCGACGGCCCCGGCAGCCGCCTCACCCGCGCCCAGGCGCTGCCAGAGCGAATCCGCGGCCGCGTTGTCGGAGGCGGTGAGGGCCCTCTCGACGTCACCCGACCAGTCGCCTCCGTCGGCCGAGCGGATGACCGCGAGCGCGAGCGGGACCTTGATCGTCGACCACGCGACGAGGGTCGTCGGGGCGCCGTGGACCTCGACGGGGCCCCGGGCCCCGACGGGGGCGTGCGCCAGCGCGATGTCGGCCTCGGGGTGCGCCCGGGCCACCTTGGCGACCGAGCGCGCCAGGTCCCGGTCGACCCCGGCCGCGGCGGGTCGCGGCGTGGCCGATGGGCGGCTCGACGTCGCGGTCGTCGATGTGGTGGTGCCGGTGGCCGGCGCCGGGTCGTCGCTGCAGGCGGGCAGCGTGAGCAGCGCGGCACCCAGGGCTGCGGCCGCCAGGCGGCGGGTGGTCACGTCAGTAGAGGACGACGACCGCGTCGTTGCCGCCGGTGCAGCGCGTGACGCCCTCACCGGAGCAGGTCATCGTGTAGGCCTTGTCGGTCACCGGGCTGGTGACGCGCAAGGTGGCCTTGCCGTTCTCGGGGTCGGCAGCGAGGTAGGCATCGCGCACCGCCGTGGCGAACTCGCAGCTCGTCACGGTGGTCCCGGCGCCCACCTTGGTGCCCTGCGAGGGTCCGGCGCACTGCTTGACCCCGGCGGGCGCGACACCCGGGCGGGTGGGGGAGGAGCTGGTGCTCTTCGACGACGTCGAGCTCGAGCTCGACGTCTCCTCGCTCGTCGACGAGCTGCTCGACGTCTCGCTCTGCGGGGAGCTGGTCTTGGTCACCGTCGTCTGCGCGGTCGGCTCGTCGTCGCCACCGCCCATCGCCATGACGGTGCCACCGACGCACAGCCCGCCGAGGAGCACGCCACCGACGAGCAGGGCCACGAGACCCAGCGGGGAGCCGGACCGGCCGGACCCACCACGGCGAGACGGCTGCTCGTGGTACGGGCTCGGCTCACCGACCGGCTGGGACTGCTGCCAGGTGCTCGCAGCGGCCACGGGCGCCGCCGGGGTGGTCACGGGCTCGGGGTCCCACCAGTCGTCCGGCAGCGCTCCCTGGGGGGTCGGCTCGGGCTGGATGGGGGGCACGGGCGCAGCAGCCTGCGTGGGCTGCTGCGTCCGTCGGCGCAGCTCGACGTCCTGGGTCGGCTCGTCCTCGGCGAAGGGGGCAGCGTCCGACGCGTGGGACACGGGGCCCATCCGTCCGGACGGCGTCGGGTCGCCGAAGAAGTCGTCGAAGGCGTCGCCGCCTCGCGGGTTCTCCGGTCCGCTCATGGTTGCTCTCCTCGAAGGCATAGGTCCGCCCTCTGGATCAAGAGCGACATCTCACGATGCCATAACAACCCGGGGGGTCCGCCAATCGACGAGGTGACGTGGACCCCCCTTCGGACTGTCAGGAGGCACCCTCGACGGTGCGGTCGATCTGCATGACGACGGCCTTGGGCTCGGTGAAGAACTCGCGGCTGAAGTTGCCGCCCTCCCGGCCCACACCCGAGTCACCGACCCCACCGAAGGGGGTGCGCAGGTCGCGGATGAAGAAGCAGTTGACCCACACCGTTCCGGCCCGCAGGTGTGAGGAGACGCGGTGCGCCCGCGAGAGGTTCTCGGTGAAGAGCATCGCGTTGAGCCCGTAGCGGGTGTCATTGGCCAGGTGGATCACCTCGGCCTCGGTCTCGAAGCGGTTGACGACGCACACCGGGCCGAAGATCTCCTCGCAGTACTGGCGGGAGTCCAGGGGCAGGTCGGTGAGGATCGTCGGCCTGACCAGCCAGCGGCCCCCCTCGTCCACGCCGCCGGTGAGGACCGTGCCGCCCTGTTCCTCGACGTCCTCGAGATAGCCCGACACCTTGTCGAAGTGCTTCTTGCTCGCGAGCGAGGAGAACGCCACCTCCGGGTCGAAGGGGTCACCGATCGTCAGGGCCTCGGCCGCGGCGACGAAACGCTCCATGAACTCGTCGTAGATGCCCGACTGGACGTACAGGCGCGAGCCGGCGAGGCAGATCTGGCCGGAGTTGCGGAAGATCGCCTCCACCGCCCAGTGCACGGCGTTGTCGATGTCCGCGTCGTCGAAGACGATGTTGGCGCCCTTGCCGCCGAGCTCGAGCGAGACCGGGGCGAGGTGGGTCGAGGCCGAGGCCATGACCGCCTTACCCGTGACGGACGACCCGGTGAAGGTCACCCGGTCGACCCGGTCGTCGCCGGTCAGGGTCGAGCCCGCGGGGGCGCCGTGGCCGTTGAGCACGTTGAGCACGCCCGGCGGGAAGCCCGCTTCGACGGCCAGGCGCCCGAGCAGGGTCACCGAGGCCGGCGTGTCCTCGCTCGGCTTGATGATGCACGTGTTGCCCCAGGCGATCGCCGGGGCGATCTTCCACGTCGCCATCATCAGCGGGAAGTTCCACGGCGAGATCGCCGCGACGACCCCGGCGGGGCCGAACTCGCTGTAGGTGTGGTGCCCCGACGGCATCGGGTAGACCTCGCCCGTGTGGTCGCGCTGGTGGTCGGCGAAGAAACGGAAGTTGGCCACGGACCGGCCGACGTCGTGCTTGGCCTGGGCAAAGGGCTTGGCCATGTTCGTCGAGTCGAGCGTCGCCAGCTCGTCGGCCCGCTCCTCCATGAGGTCGGCGAGCTTGTGGATCGCGGCGGCCCGCTCGGCATGGGTCATCCGCGGCCACGGACCCTCGTCGAAGGCCTTGCGGGCGCTGGCGATGGCGCGCTCGGCGTCCTCGGCGCCGCCTTCGGCGGCCTGAGCGAAGACCTCCTGCGTCCACGGGTTCCACACGTCGAAGCGCTCGCCCGAGATGGACTCGACCTCTTCGTTGTCGATGATGTGGCCGAAGAACTGGGTGCTCACGGTGTCTCCTGCGGTGGGGTGGTGGGAGCCGCCGCGGGGTCACCCGTTGCGGCCGTCTGGGCTGCCTTGCGCTCGGCGATCGTCACGTCGCCTGCGGCGAAGTGCTCGGTGGGGATCTCGGTGACGAGCACGCGCACGTTCTCCTTCGGCGCGACGCCGGTGTCGGCGAGCGCCTGGGTCACCGCGGAGATCATCGAGCGGATCGTCTCGGGGCTGCGCCCCTGGGTCAGGGTCACCTGCACGACGGGCACGTCACTCGCCCCCGTGGATCCGGACCGAGCCGAGGTTGGTGAAGTGGCACGAGATCGAGCTGCCCGGGGTCGCGAAGTAGGCGTCGGTCATGCCGCCGGTGAGGACGATCCAGCCGGGCTCGATGGCGTGGCCCCGCGTGGCGAGGTCGTTGGCCGCGAGGGCGAGCGCCTCGCCGGGATGTCCCTGCACGGCGGCACCGGTGGCCGAGTCGACGACCTGGCCGTCGACCTCGACGAGGACTGCCTCGAGGGAGAGGTCGAGTTCGCTCGGCGGGAGGGCCACCGGCCCGGTGACGAAGGCGCCGGAGCTCGCGTTGTCGGCGATGACGTCACCGGCGGCGAACTTGAAGTCGCGGTAGCGGCTGTCGATGACCTCGGCGCCGCCGAGGACGTGGTCGACGGCCGCCATCGCCTGGGCAGCGGTGACGCCGGGGCCCTCAAGCCGCTCACCCATGACGAAGACGAGCTCCGGCTCGATCCGCGGGTGGATGAGCTGGTCCTGGGGGACCGGGTCACCGGCCGGCAGCACCATGGCGTCGGTGAGCCAGGCGACGAAGGGGGTGTCGACCCCCATGCGCTGCTGCTTGGCCCGTGAGGTGAGGCCGAGCTTGATGCCGACGACCTTCTCGCCGCGGTCGAGGCGGCGCTGAAGGGTGAGGTCCTGGATCTCGTAGCCGGTGGCCACGTCGAGCTCGGGCCACTCGTCGGTGAACTTCGTGCGGTCGCGGCGCTCGTCCTCGCAGGCGAGGAGCTCGGTGGCGACCGACTCGACGTCCCAGGCGGCCATCAGGCACCCACCGTCGCGCCGGCGCGCTGCTGCTGCTCCCGCAGCTCGAGGGCCACGTCGATGATCATGTCCTCCTGGCCGCCGACGTAGCCGTACTCACCGACCTTCATGAGGATCTCGTGTGCCGGGACACCGTAGCGCTCGGCGGCCCGCTCGGCGTGGAGCAGGAAGGAGCTGTAGACGCCCGCGTAGCCCTGGGTGATCGAGGAGCGGTCCATGATCGGCATCCGGCGGATGAAGGGCTTGACGACGTCCTCGGCCGCCCCGAGGACACCACCGACGTCGATGCCCGTCGTGATGCCCAGACGCTCGAAGGAGGTCGCGAGGACCTCGGTCGGCGAGTTGCCCGCACCGGCACCGAGGGCGCACAGCGAGCCGTCGATCTGGCGGGCGCCGGCCCGGTGGGCGAGCACCGAGTTGGCGACGCCGAAGGACATGTTCTGGTGGCCGTGGTAGCCGACCTGGGCGTCCTGGCCGATCTCGGCGATGATCGCCGAGACGCGGTCCGAGACGTCCTCGAGGATCAGCGCCCCGGCGCTGTCGACGACGTAGACGCACTGGCAGCCCGCGTCGACCATGATCCGGGCCTGCTTGGCCAGCTCCTCCGGGCCGATCATGTGGCTGAGCATGAGGAAGCCGACGGTCTCCATGCCGAGCTCGCGCGCGGCGCCGAAGTGCTGGATCGAGACATCGGCCTCGGTGCAGTGGGTCGCGATCCGGGCGATCTGAGCGCCCATCTGGTGTGCCTCGTGGAGCTTGTCCACGGTGCCCAGGCCCGGGAGCATGAGCACGGCGATCTTCGCCCGGTGGGCCTCGGCGACGGCCGCTTTGATGAGTGACATCTCGTCGACGGCGGAGAAGCCGTAGTTGAAGGAGGAGCCGCCGAGGCCGTCGCCGTGGGTCACCTCGATGACCTGGACGCCGGCGTCGTCGAGAGCGCGGACCGTGGTGCGCACCTGCTCCTCGGTGAACTGGTGCGACATCGCGTGCGAGCCGTCACGCAGCGTCGTGTCGGTGATGCGCACGTCGACGTCGCCATCGAAGAGCACGGGCGAGGGGGCCGTGTTGTTCGTGTTGTCGGTGCTCATGCCGTCGCCTCCTGGCCGGTCGTGCTGTCGGTGTCCGCGGGGACCCAGCCGGAGTCGACCCCCAGGCGGTGGGCCACCATCATGTCGCCCACGCGGGCAGCGGCGGACGTGATGATGTCGAGGTTGCCGGCGTACTCCGGCAGGTAGTCGCCGCGACCCTTGACCTCGATCGGAACGGTGACCCGGGCCATGCCCTGCCACAGGTCCCGGGCGTGGTCGAACTGCGGGTCGGCGCGCAGGTGGTAACCGGGGACGTACTCCTGCACGCGGGCGACCATGGCCGCGATGGACTCCTGCACCTGGTCGTGGAGCGCTCCCGCCTCGGCGGCCTCCTGCGGGATGGCGCAGAAGACGGTGTTGCGCATCATCAGCGGCGGCTCGACGGGGTTGAGGATGATGATCGCCTTGCCCGACCTCGCCCCGCCGACGACCTCGAGCGCCTCGCTCGTCGTCTCGGTGAACTCGTCGATGTTGGCCCGGGTGCCGGGGCCGGCGGACTTGCTCGAGATCGAGGCGACGATCTCGGCGTAGGGCACGTCGACGACCGAGGAGACGGCCGCGACGATCGGGGTCGTCGCCTGGCCACCGCAGGTGATCATGTTGACGTTGGTCGCGTCGAGGTTGAAGTCGAGGTTGACCGGCGGGCAGAGGTACGGGCCGACGGCAGCAGGGGTGAGGTCGACGGCGAGGATGCCGGCCTCGGCGTACTTCGGCGCATTGGCCTCGTGGGCCTTGGCCGAGGTGCACTCGAAGACGACGTCGGGCAGCTCGTCCTGGGCGAGCAGCCAGTCGACGCCCTCGTGGCTGGCCTCGAGGCCGAGCGTCTTCGCCCGGCGCAGACCGTCGCTGCTCGGGTCGACGCCCACCATGTAGCGCGGCTCGAGGACCTCGGAGCGGCGCATGAGCTTGAACATCAGGTCGGTCCCGATGTTGCCGGGGCCGACGATGGCGGCGGTTCCCTTGGTGCGGGTGGTCATGGGTTCACCTTTCACTTCGACGCGAAGCACGCCGTGACGCTGCCGAGACCACCGAAGGTCGCGGTGAAGACGTCGCCGGGTGCCACGGGGACCATCGAGGTGACGGACCCGGGGAGGATGACGTGGCCGGCCTCGAGCGTCGTGCCGAGCGCACCGACGGTGTTGGCCAGCCAGACGAGGCTGTTGATGGGGGAGCCGAGCACCGCTCCGCCGGCACCGGTGCCGACGACCTGGCTGTTGCGGGTGAAGACGCACCCGGTGAGGCGCAGGTCGACGTCGGTGAGGCGGGTCGGCGTGCTGCCGAGGACGAAGCCACCGGAGCTGGCGTTGTCGGCGATGGTGTCGGCGAGTTTGATCTTCCAGTCCGCGACCCGGCTGTCGACGACCTCGAGGGCCGGCAGCACGTAGTCGACGGCGTCGATCGCCTGGGTGAGGGTGACCCCGGGGCCGGTGAGCGGCTTGCGCAGGACGAAGGCGATCTCCGGCTCGACGCGCGGCTGGAGGTAGGTGTCGAGGGCGATCGGCTCGTGCTCGAGGTGGGCGAAGTCGTCGGTGAGGTGACCGAAGTCGGGCTGGTCGACGCCGAGCTGCTTCTGCATCGCCAGCGAGGTCAGGCCGACCTTGTGGCCGATGATCCGGCGGCCGACGTCGGTCCAGGAGCGGACCTGCTCGAGCTGGATGGCGTAGGCGTCCTCGACGGTCAGGCCGTCGAACTGCTCGGTGAGCGGCGCGACCGGCGTGCCGGTGGCATAGGCCTCGAGGAGGATCTGCGCCGCCCGGGTCCGGGTTGAGGAGTCGGTCATGGTCGTCACGCTAGGTCCGTCCTTCGTGGGTCGGTGGGGCCGTTCCCGGCACGGGAACGTCAGGTGGTGGTGGACGAAGGGGGCTCCCCCCTTCGTCCATCCAGTGGTGCCACGGCCCCCTGAGGCTGCATTGCCGTAGGGCAATGCGGCCTCCTCGCGCATTGCCATAGGGCAATGCGGCCTCGCGGAGCGTGGGACGGGTGGTCAGGACTGGTACTGCCGGGCGATGCGGTTGGCGGCGGCGGTGAGCAGCGGGACGACCCGCCGCACGTCCGCCTCGATGAGGGGCGTCGGGCCGAAGACCGACAAGGAGCCGATGGCACGCCCCTGGGAGCGGATCGGGACGGCGACCGAACTGGCCCCGGCGATGGAGCCGGAGTGCAGCACCGCATAGCCGCGCTGGCGGACCACGCCGAGTGCCTCCTCCCACTCCTCGACCCGACGCACGGTGCCGCGGGTGCGGGGCGGGAAGCCGGCCTCGCGACGGGCGCGGTCGACGTCGGGGTTGAAGGCCGCGATGGCCAGACCCGAGCTGACGCAGTGGGCTGCCTGCCGCCGCCCGCTGTGCCCGAGGATGCGCACGCCGTCGACGGACTCGATGCGCTCGATGAAGACGACGTCGCCTCCGTCGGGCACGCCCAGGTTGACGGTGTGCCCGGTCTGCTCGGCGACGGCCTGCATGACAGGCAAGGCTGCATGGCGCAGACCGTTGCGGGCGTGGGAGAGCATCCCGAGGTCGTAGAGGTGCAGCCCGAGCCGGTAGAGCCCCTGGCTGTCCTGCTCGATGAAACCGCGGCTCGCGAGGGTGGTGAGCACGCGGTGGGCGGTCGACTTCGCGACGCCGAGGCGGCGCGCGACGTCGGAGACGCCCAGGGCGGAGTCGACGGCGAAGCACTCGAGCACGTCGAGCGCGGTCCCGACCGAGCGCAGTCCGCCACCCGTGGCCCGCGTGGGCTTCGGCGTGCACCAGGCGTCAGCCTCGGTCTGGGGGTCGTGCGGCGCGGTGGTCATCGTTGTCCACTCCTTTGGTTCGATGCTGCACTGTGGGCCCGGGGATCGGGCATGATCAAGGAATGCGTTCCGCTGAGTCGAACGACCCACCCACCTCCGTCGTCGGGCGGGTCGCGGCCGTCCTCGGTGCCCTCGAAGGGGCCGACGCCCCGCTCGGCATCAGCGAGCTCGCAGCCCGCACCGGCCTGGCGAAGGGGAGCGTGCACCGGCTCGTCGGGCAGCTCGTCGACGAACGCCTCCTCGAGCGCACCCCCGACGGTCGCCTCGTCCTCGGCGTACGGCTCTTCGAGATCGGCTCGAGCGTCCCGCTGCCGCGCTCGCTCAGCCAGGTCGCCCGGCCGCTCATGGTCGACCTGCACCAGGCGACCGAGCGCCAGGTGCACCTGGCGACCCTCGACGGGATCGACGTCGTCTACATCGAGATCGTCCGGGGCCAGGGACCGCGGCTGACCTCCCAGGTGGGTGGCCGGCTGCCGGCCCATGCCACGGGGGTGGGCAAGGCGATGCTCGCCTACTCGCCCAGGGCCGTCCTCGCGCAGCGGGTCGAAGCCGGCCTGCCCGCGATGACGCCGCGCACGCTCGTCACCCCGGGAGCGCTGGCCCGCAACCTCCAGGACATCCGTACCGAGGGCACCTCCTACGACCACGAGGAGTCCCACGTCGGCGTCTCGTGCGTCGCCGCCCCGGTCTTCGGCGCGGACGCGAAGATCCGCGCGGCGCTCTCGGTGACCGGTCCGACCCAGCGCATGGACCTGCAGCGCCTGGGGGTGGCGGTGCGGACCGCGGCCTTCGCCATCTCGCGACAGCTGCGGGATGCCGACCTGTAGGTCATCGAGCCCGCCGGCCTTCGATCGGGCCGCGCTCAACGCTTGATGAGCGGACTCTTCAGGCCTGTGGAGTTCTTGTCCGACTCGTCGAAGAAGTCCTCGCGGAAGATGTCCCGGGGGAAGAGGCGTCGGCTCATCAGGGTCTTCAGGGCCGCGTCGACCATCTGCGGCGGGCCGCAGAGGTAGCCGCGGCAGCCGGAGAGCTTCGCGTGGTCGGCCTCGATGACATCGGTGACCATGCCGAAGGCGTAGTCGTCCGGGTCCTCGCCGTCGGCCTCGACCTGCTCGGGCGTCTCGTCGGAGAGGCAGGGCCGGTAGGTGAACTCGTCGTACTCGTCGGCGAGCGCCCGGAAGACGTCGACGTCGTAGAGGTGGGCTCGGGTGCGCCCTCCGGCGTAGAGGGTGAGGTCTCCCTCGTACTCGCCCGCCTCGAGGGCGTGCCGGACCATCGACTTCAGCGGTGCGACACCCGTGCCGCCACCGACGAGGATCGCGTGCTTGTCGTCACCCGTCTTGAGCACGAAGCGCCCGTAGGGCCCCGACAACCGGACCTCGTCCCCCGTCGCCAGGGTGGAGAAGACCCAGCCGTCCGTCCCGCGCCCGCCGGGCACGTTGCGGATGTGGAACTCCAGCCGGGAGCTCTCTCCGGGGGGCGAGCCGATCGACCACGTGCGGTCGCACGGCTCGGCCCCGTCCGCGCCGGGCACGGTGAACTTCATGTACTGGCCGGCGTTGAAACCGACCTCACGATCGAGCTCGACGACGAGCCGCTTGGTGTCCTGCGCGATGTCCTCGAGGACGACGACGGTGCCCGTGTAGTCCTCGACCGGGTGCACCTCCATGTCCTCGTCGACGTCGAGGTCGGCCTCGATCGTCACGTCCCCGCGGGGCTTCGCGCAGCAGGTGAGCACCTTGCCCTCGTCCCGCTCGAAGTCCATGAGGGCGAAGGAGCTCGCCTCGCCCAGGTCCACCTCGCCGTCGAGCTTGTCGACCTTGCAGGTCGCGCAGGTGCCGTGGGTGCAGCTGTGCGGCAGCCACACCCCCGCCCGCAGGCAGGCGTCGAGGATCGTCTGGTCCTCGCCGCACTCGACCTCGCGGCCAACGGGTTCGACGGTGATCGTGTGGGTGGTCATGGGTCTCTCCTCGAGCGGGACGAAGGGGGGAGCTGACGGCGTGTGCGGGAGGTGTAGGAGACGACGATTCCCCGCAGCGCCACGCAGGAGCGCCTCAGGGAATCGTCGTCTCCACCTCAGGCGGCCACGCGGGTGCCGATGACGTCCTTGTGACGGACGCCGAGCTCGGCGAGCGTCTGGTCGTCACGCGGCTCGAAGGGGGCGCCGTGCAGCGTCCACGTGCGGGGAGCAGCGGGGTCGTAGTCGGGGTCCTCTTCGGCGAAGGGCACGAACATGTGGTCCCGGAAGTCGGCCCAGGTCATCGCCCTCGGTGCCCGGAACATCGCCGGGGCGGCGAACCACATCGTGTCCTGGAACCACACGGAGACGAGCTGGTCGTCGCGGTAGAGCTCCTGCCGGGAGCGGGAGGGGAAGTCGTACGCGCCCAGGCTCTTGATCGCCATGTCAGGCACCTGCCTTCGTGTCGTCGGGGGTGGCGGTGTCGGCTGCGGCCTCGTCGTGCCAGGCCAGCCAGTTGCGGTGGTCGCGCGATCCGATGTACTCACCGGCGTCGCCGTCCTGCAGGCCGTACCACTCGAGCACCTCCGGCACGGTCGGACCCCCGCAGTTGCCCTGGTAGATCTGGTGCACGGGCAGCCAGGCCTGGCGGTACTTCTCCGGCTCGCGCTCGAAGATCCACTGACAGCCGTTGGAGCAGGTGTGGTAGATCTCGCCCTCGAACTCGGACTCACGCTGGGCGAAGGTGGTCGGGTCGCCGGGCTCGGTGAAGAGCATCGGCACCTGGCAGACCTGGCACAGCTGGGGCAGGCCCGGCGCGAAATGCCGTCCGCCGGCCTCGATGTTCTTCTTCTCCTTCTCCCAGAGCGGTCGGTAGTGGGTGTCGAAGGTGTCGGGGTAGGCCTGCGAGAGCCAGTCCATGTGCTCCTCGCTCGGAGCGCTCGTCGTGAAGGCGGCCGCGAAGGAGAACTGGTAGAGGGTCCAGTACACCTGGTGGGAGAGGATCTCCTTCTCCTTGATGGCGTCCTCGACGTGGCGCGGAGGCGTGATGCCGTAGAAGGCGAGGTCCTCGAAGAGGCCACCGAGCATCTGCTCCTCGAAGTACAGCTCGAAGGACTCCTTCCAGCTCATGACCTTGCGCGGGAGCATGTAGTCGAGCATCTGGGCGACGAGTGCGGTGACGCGGTAGGAGCGCCAGAACCACTTGTCGATCCAGCCCTGGACGATTGGGACGTTGGCCTCGTCCTGCTCGAGGAGGAACTTGATCGCCTCGAGGCCCAGGGTCATGTGCCGCGACTCGTCGGACTGCGCCGAGAAGCCGAAGGTCATCGTCGGCAGGTCGCCGTTGAAGGACGACCCGGACATGAAGGGCACGAAGAGCAGGTTGGTCAACAGGTACTCGAAGGAGAAGCCGATCGCGATGAGGAACTCGAAGGGCCCGCAGGACAGTGCGTCCTCCATGAAGCTCTTGGGCACCGACAGGTACCAGACCCGGTCGTACTGCTCCGGCCAGTTGTGCAGGCCCGAGTAGTACTTGTTGTAGTTGGACAGGGTGTGGATCTCGGTCTGCATGTGACGGATCTCGTCGATCGACTGGCACAGTGCCGCAAACCGCGGGCCGGGTCCGGCGAAGTGCCGCGCCAGGTAGGAGAAGTGCCGGTGGGCGCCGTACTCGAGCGGGGTGACGCCCTGGATGAAGATCTTCATCGCGTTGAGGTAGCTCGCATCGGTCAGGCCGAGGTGGCCCTGCCCCTGCGCGAAGCCGTCGAGGACGGCGTAGAGGCGCTTGTCCTTTTCGGCCTGGTACTTGCAGTAGGCGTCGATCGTCAGGCGGAAGGGGTCCTCCCAGGCCGCCCAGTCGTGGATCGTGATGCCCTCGTAGTCGAGGTGCGGGAACATCTCGTCCTTCTGGACGTAGGACGGCTCCCAGTCGAGGCCGCGGGTGAGGGCCTCGTAGCGGGCCTTCATCGACAGCTTCTTGGCCTTCTTCGTCTTCTTCTCCGGTGCCAGTGTCATCGTGGGTCTCTCCTGTGGTCAACGGTGGTCGAGGTGTGAGGGCGCCGGGCGCCCGAGCCTCGAGACCTGATGCGGTCGGTTGGTCTGTCTGTCTGTCTCAGTGGTCCCAGGCGATGACGATCTCGTCGTCGTCCCACTCCTGGATGTTGCCGAAGTAGCTGACGATCGCCATCTGGAACTCGTGCGTCTCCCACTCCCGGCCGAGCTTCTCCTCGACGGTCTCCTGGGTGACCACGATGCGGCCCGGGGCGGTGATGCGGACGAGTCCGGGGGTGTGCATCACGCTGCACCCGGGGTTGTCGGCCTCGATGGCCTCGATGACGGGCCGGTTGTTCTCCGACTCCTGGATGACGACGCCGACGTCGCGGACACCCTTCGTCTGCGGATCGTCTGCCGTGGTCTGCTCCTGCATGGTGCTCTCCTCTCAGGCGGCCGCGCCGGTGTGCGCAGCGCGCACCTCGGCGGCGGTCGTGGTGATCCGGTCGACGGCCGAGCTACCGCCGAGCAGCTCGTCGATGCGGGCGGCGAAGGGGGTGACGACCTCGAGCGCCGTGTCGACGGCGGCCGCACCGTGCTCCGCGAGGAGGGCCGCATTGGTCGCACCGAGCTCGGGGTCCTCGCGCCAGGCCGTGTACAGCGCGTCGATCCATTTGCGGTTGTCGGCGAACCAGCTCGCCATGTGCTGCGCGACGAGCGAGTAGGCCGGCGCACCGCTGACGACGGCCTGGTCATCGAGGTGCTGGTACAGCAGGTCGTACATGAGCCGGTCGACGGCGTCGAGACGCAAGAGCGCCAGACCCCAGTCGGTCTCGACGATGGTCTCCTCGGCCATCCGGCGCAGCTCCTGCAGGGGCGCGTCCTGCAGCCAGTGCTCCTTGGCCTCGGCGAGCAGGTCCGCCGTGCCGCCGCCGAGGGCGATGCCGACCCGGCTGAGGACCTGAGCGTTGCCGACCCGGTCGAAGCCCGAGTAGGCAGCCGCCTGGGTCACCGTCGCGCCCCAGCCGAAGCGGGCCATCCCGCAGAGGATCAGCTGGCCGGCGCTCTCGAGGTGCCGCAGGGGCAGCACGAGCTCGGTGAGGACGCTGCGCCAGCCGTCGGGCAGACGCTCGAGCAGCCCACGTGCCTCGATGTACTCGAGCGAGGTCGCGAAGGCCTCGTGGTGGCCGGAGCGGGCGGTGACGTAGGGGGCGTAGTAGTACTGCCGCGGGTCGAGGTAGCTGTAGGCATCGGTCAGCCGGAAGACGCTGTAGGAGTCGTCGAAGATCTCCCGCGTCGGGTCCCACGTCGGTCGGTACTGGAAGTGCTCCTTGGGCTGCACGTCGATGCTGCCCTCGGTGTAGCGCGAGGCGGGCTTGTCGCCATAGCGCTTCGCGATGTGGGTGAAGGTCTGCCGCTGGGGTTCGATGACCTGGGTCTTGAGCTCGTACTGCACTGGACGTTCTCCTTGGTCTGGTGGGCTGGCGAAGGGGGAGTCAGCTCGGCTGCGCGGTGCGCGTCGCCTGCGTCGGGGCGGTCTCCAGGAGCCGGACGAGCAGATCCGGCAGGGCGTCGGGACCGTCGAGCTCACGCTCGTCACCCCCTTCGTCGAAGGTGCCGACGAGACGACCGACCGCTCGGCCGTCGGCGAAGGTCGTGGAGCACCGGGCACCGGCGTCACCGAAGGTCACGGTGAACGCCAGCTCGTTCGGGAGGGTCTCGTCGACGAGGCCGAGATGCTCGCGCTCGGACCCGAGGACGGCATTCGCCTCGCAGACGTACTGCTCGGCGAGCGACCGCAGGGCGACGTGCCGGTCGGCGCCGGTCCCGGTCGCCACCCGCTCGCTGATCCGGGTCCGCGGCACGGTGGTCGGCCCCTGGGCCAGCTCGCCGTGGTGCTGATGGGGCGTGCCGACGAGCTCGGCGACGCGAGTCATGAAGGGCGTCATGGCACCTCTCCTCGGTGGTCCGGGGACGAGGAGCGAGGTCCGCCCCACCACCCCGGCGTGGTCTGTCGTGGAGGCAACGTAGGCCGGGTGTGGCGCCCGCCACGATCCGATGAACGCAGTCGCTGTCCGCTCGACGCAGGCACCCGGAAGCACACCGTCGTTCCCCGCTGCGGAACGCCACCGGGACCCGTCACCCTGGGGGGTCATCATCGGGCGATCACGGATGATCGCGAGAGGAGTGCGATGAGGCACCTTCTGCAGTCGGCACCCCGGTTCGAGGACTGGGAGGGGGTGCACGACGCCCTGTCCGATGCCTATTTCCCGCACGCGATGCACCCCAAGGCCGTGCCCGGGGCTTCTGCATCGGGCATCGAGGTCGTCGACCTCGACAGCTGCCGGCTGGCCCGCATCACGTTCGGCGCGACCGTGGGGATCGACTCGGACCACCCCGGTGCCGTGGCGGTCAACATCCCGCTGAGCGGTCACCTTGCCTCCCGCATCGGCAGCAAGAACTACGACGCCGCACCCGGTCGGGCCACGGCCTTCCCGGCCGACACCCCCGCACACATGCCGGCCTGGGCTCCTGACCTCGTCGTCCTGGGCCTGCGCATCGACAGCGCGCACCTGCACCGTGAGAGCGAGCGGGTCTTCGCCCGCAAGGACGTGCGGTTGCCGACCGACATCGACCTGCGCACCCCGGCGGGGGCTGCGTGGTTCCGGATGGCGCGCACGACCTTCGACAACGCCCGCGACTGCGGCGGCGTCCTCTACCGCGACCCGCAGGTCGCCGACTCCGTCGCGAGCATGCTCGTCACCGGGCTCCTCCTCGCGGCCGTGCCCGAGGAGCCGACCGGGCGCGAGATGCTGCGCCCCCGACCGGTCCACCGGGTCATCGCGGCCATGGAGGCCGACCCGGCGCGGGCCTGGACCCCGGCCGACCTCGCCGAGATCGCGGGGGTGAGCGTGCGGCGGCTGCAGCAGGCCTTCCGCGAGCACGTGGGCACCACCCCCTTCGCCCACCTGAACGACATCCGCCTGGAGCGGATCCACGACGACCTCTCGCACGCTCGTGGTGGCAACGTCACCGACGTCGCGCTCGCGTGGGGCGTGACCCACCTAGGTCGCTTCGCCGCCGCCTACCGGGCGCGCTACGGCGAGCTGCCGAGCCGCACCCTCGCGCGCGCGGCCTGACCCCCCTTCGTCCGCGTCCCCCTGTCAACGCGTCAAGACTCTGCACTGCCCTATGGCACTGCAGAGTCTTGACGTCGAGAGACTGCATTGCCGTATGGCAATGCAGGGTCGGCTCAGCCGGTGGAGCCGGTCACCGCAGCGGCGCCGGCCGCGGCCACCTGCTCGTCCTCTCCTGCCGAGCCGCCGGAGGCGCCGACCGCACCGACGAGCTCGCCGTCGACGCGTACCGGGACCCCGCCGCCGAAGGCAGCCACCCCGGGCCGGTTGCCGATACCGCGGATCACCGCGTCCTCACCGGCGAGCGCCTCGTAGAGGCCGGAGGTCGGTGCCCCGCCGAAGCGGACGACGGTCCGCGCCTTGTCGATCGCGATCTCGCCAGAGGCGGCGAAGGCGCCGTCCATGCGGGCGAAGGCGAGCAGCGTGCCGCCGGGGTCGACGACGGCGACGTTCATCCGCAGGTCGTGCTCACGGGCGTGCGCCAGGGCAGCGGCGAGCGCCGCCCCGGCCCCCTCGAGGGTCAAGACGGCGCTGCCGCGGGTGTGCTCGCCCATGCTCAGGTGAGCACCGTGGTGAAGCGTTCGTTGAGCTCGCGGTCGTGGTAGAAGATCCCCTTGCCGAGCTGGTCGACGGTCCACACGTTCGTCGGGCGGTCGGGGAAGGCGAGGTACCCGCCGGAGAAGACCTCGTTGCGGTTGCCGCTCGGGTCGAAGAAGTAGACCGTCTGGCCGCGCGTGATGCCGTGGCGGGTCGGGCCGATGTCGATCGGCACGTCGTCCATCGTCATCAGGTCGGCCGCGCGCCCCACGCTGTTCCAGTCCTCGAGGCGGAAGGCGAAGTGGTGCAGCTTGCCCTGGGGACCACCGATGACCGCGAGCTGGTGGATCTGGTTGTTGGAGGTCATCCACGTGCCGACGCACTCGTGGTCGTCCTCGAGGCTCGTCTGCACGCGCTCGGTGGCGTAGAAGCCGAAGACGTCCGAGAGCATCCGCTCCATCGTGCCCACGTCCCCGGTCGTGATGAGGGAGTGGTCGAGGGCCGGGGCGCCGATACCGACGAGGTGGCGGGGGAAGACCTCGGGGTTGTGCGTGCCCAGCTCGGTGCCGATCGCGGTCGCCTGGTGGTAGACCTCGAAGACGTGCTCGCTCGGCGTGACGAAGCGGATGCCGTCGCCGATCTCCGGGTTGTCCCCCTTCGACATGCGCTCGACAGTCAGGCCGAAGGTCCTGGCCTTGGCCTCGACGTCGTCGATGTCAGCCTCGTGCTCGACCTTCCAGCCGTACTTGACGACGCCGACGCCCCCCTCCTCGAGGACGACCGAGTGGTGGTCCCACTCGTCCCAGCCCTTGTAGAAGACGCGCTTGTTGCCCTCCGGGGAGGTGTCCTCAAGGGTCTCGTAGAGACCCATCGTCGAGGCATAGTGGTTCTTCGCCTCGGTCATGTCGGTGACACGCACGTGGGCGTAACCCATCCGCATGATGCCCATGTCTACTGCTCCTCCAGTGGGGTGCCCGCAGACCGCTCGCGTTCGCAGCGCGCCGCGTTGATCTTGCCGAGCAGGGGGTTGACGAGCCGCAGGGACGCGTCTCGCATCTCGATGACCAGGTCCTCGTCGGCGACCGCGCGGCAGCTCAAGCAGGTGCCGTCGGTGCGCTCGTCCTCGGAGACGACCGAGTCGGCCACGGGTCGGTTGTAGGAGAAGTCGCCGTCGACGACATCCACCTTGCAGATTCCGCAGCCGCCACGGCGGCAACCCACCGTGTAGGCATAACCGGCCTTGTGCAGGCCGGAGAGCAGCGTCTCGCCGGGCTCGATGTGGATCTGCGTGCCCGACGGCTGCACGATGATCGTCGTCATCGAGCACTCCTTCGTGGTCGTGCCGGGTCGCCGACGACCCGGTGGGTCCACTGTGGGCGAGACCACGGACGAAGGGGGCGAACGTTCCCCTTCGCGGAACGACCGGCCGGTCCCGGCCGACCGGTGGGTCGGTCGGTGGCCGGCGCCGGTGGCGCTCGGCTCAACCGTTGTTGCGCTCCTTGGCCCGGATGAGGTCGAGCGCGATGACCGCACCGATGGTGCCCAGCTTTTCGGGGACCGGGACCTGCGGGCTGAAGCCGAGGACATAGCGCTCGCGCCCGAGGAGGGCCTCGGCGACGCCCGGCCAGTGCCGGCTCGCGGTCGCGGCCACACCTCCGGGGCCGGTCACCTGGAACTCGCGGTCCCACATCGACCCCTCGAGCCGCAGCTGCGGGCCGGTCGCGAGCTCGATGCGCAGGGCCTTCGTGAAGAAGGTGAACTCCTTGACGATGCGGGCGACGACCTGACCCCGCCCGTCGTGCACCTCGTAGCGGTCGAGACCGATGCCCGGCGGGTCGATGACCCGCATGAGCAGCGTGCCGTCGGTGTCGACGATCGCCAGCTGCCGGTTGCCCATGAGCAGCCGGGATCCGGCCCCTCCCTCGGTGACGATGCGCCCCACCGGCGCACCCGTCAGGTCGTGGATGCCGAAGTCGTTGCTCAGGAAGGAGCGCACCTGGTCCAGGACGAGGGCGTCGGTCTGCAGGATCCCCATGAGGTCAGTGTGCGCTAGCCGTAGGTGTCCCGGGGCCCCCGGCCGTCGCTCGTGCGCCGCGGTCCGCGCGACCACGACGGGGCGCTCGGCCCGTGCACCCGCAGCTCGTGCACGACATCGGGCCCGACGGCCTCGGCGATGCTGCCGAGCAGCGAGCTCGACAGCAGCCGGATCTGCGTCGCCCAGGCCGTCGAGTCGGCCCGGACCGAGAGCACCCCGGCCTCGAAGCTCACCGGCTCGCAGTGCTCGGCGACCTGGCGACCGACGATCTCGGGCCACCGGCCCATGACCGACCCGGCGGCGACGTCGACCTGCCACCCGCGGTCGCCGACGAGTCGCTCGACCTGCTCGCCGACGGTCATCGGGTCGCGTCCGGTGCCGGCGAGCACGCCGCGGGGCTGCCACTTCCGCTTGGGCCGCGGCTTCATGCCGGGCCGCAGCCCCTTCGTCGCCGCGACCGCGCGAGCACGGGCCAGGGCGGCAGCCGCCGCGTCCTGCTCCTCCTCCGCGGGGGCCGGCGTCGTCGAGGGCAGCGTCTCGTCCCCGCCGTCTCCCGACGAAGGGGGTGGGACCTCCCCTTCGCTCATGGGCCGGACACCTCGCCGAGGGTGACGGAGTAGCGGCGGCCGGCCATCGACTCGGGCACGTCCTCGGGGACGGCAGCGGTGATGAGCACCTGCTCGCAGTCGGCGATCATCGCCGCGAGCCGCTCGCGGCGGCCGCTGTCGAGCTCGGCGAAGACGTCGTCGAGCACGAGCACGGGGTCGTCACCGAGGTCGTGGCGCAGCAGGTGGTAGGCGGCCAGGCGCAACCCGAGGGCGAAGGACCACGACTCGCCGTGGGAGGCATAGCCCTTCGCCGGCATCGGCCCCAGGCCCAGGACGAGGTCGTCGCGGTGGGGACCGACGAGGTTGACCCCGCGCTCGATCTCCTGGTCACGCCGCTCACCGAGGGTGTCGAGGAGCATCTGCCGCAGCTCGTCGGGCTCGGGCACCTCGCCGCCGGCGATCGCCTCGGCCGCCTCGTCGTGGAGCGAGCTGCGGTAGACCGCCGTGGCCTCCGACTGGTTGGCGCTGACCTCGCGATAGGCCTGCTGAAGGTGGGGGACGAGGTCACGCAGCAGGCGCAGCCGCGCATAGAGCAGCTGGCTGCCGACCGTCGCGAGATGGTCGTCCCAGATGTCGAGGGTGCGCACCGCGTCCTCGGCCGCGGCCCGGGGGTCGACTCCCTCGGGAGCGGCGGAGCTGCGACGGCCGCGACCCCGCCGGCCGCCCAGGAGTGCGGCGGCGGACTTCAGCAGGGCCCCCGCGCTGCTTGAGGATCTTGTCGTAGTCGGAGCGCACGCCCGACCACCGGGGCTGCCGCTGGACGAGCAGGTCGTCGAGGAAGCGGCGTCGCTCGCCCGGGTCGCCCTTGATGAGCGCGAGGTCCTCCGGCGCGAAGAGCACGGTGCGAAGCGTGCCCAGGACGTCGCGCGCGCGGCAGGGGAGAGCGGTTGAGCTTGGCGCGGTTGGCCCGCCCGGGGGTGATCTCCAGCTCGACGAGGCTCTCGCGCTCGTCGCGCACGACCGCTGCGCGCACGATCGCCCGGTCGGCGCCGAAGCGCACGAGCGGCTGGTCGGTCGCGACCCGGTGGCTGGAGAGCGAGGCGACGTAGCCGATCGCCTCGACGAGGTTGGTCTTGCCCTGGCCGTTGAGCCCGACGAGGGTCGTCACCCCCGGCTCGAGGGCCAGCTCGGCCGCGGGATAGCTGCGGAAGTCGCCGATGCTCAGGTGTCGGACGTACACGGGTCAGGACGCCGGGGGCCGGCCGGCCATCAGAAGACCCCCATGCAGAGCATCGCGACGCCGGCGACGCCGGCGAAGGCCATCTTGAGCATGATCGGGTGGGTCTGGACGTGCTCGCCGATGGGAGCGATGAAGCCGAACATCAGTCTCCCGAGGCCCCACCGGAGGTCTCGCCCGACCCGCTCGTCGGGCCGGCCTGGCTGGCGTCGCCCTTCGGTGCCTGCGCCGGCGTCGTCGGCTTGTCGACCTTCTTCTCCTCCTGGGCGTGGCTCGCCGCGGGGGAGGCCACTCCCTTCGCTGCCTCGGCTCGCAGGTCCTCGCCCTCGGCCACGGTCATCACCTGGTGACCACCGAACTGCCCGCGCAGTGCGGCGACGGCCTGCATCGCCGGACTGACCTGCTGCCGCGAGGCGAAGCGCGCGAAGAGCGAGGCCGAGATGACCGGCATCGGCACGGAGTTGGCGATGCCCTCCTCGACGGTCCAGCGGCCCTCGCCCGAGTCGGCGGTGTAGTCACTGACATCGTCGAGCGTGGGGTTGTCCTCGAGGGCCTTGACCATGAGGTCGAGCAGCCACGAGCGCACGACGGTGCCGCGGCTCCACGCCTTGAAGGCACCCGGCACGTCGGTGACGATGTCCTTGCGCTCGAGCAGCTCGTAGCCCTCGGCGTAGGCGTGCATCAGGCCGTACTCGATGCCGTTGTGGACCATCTTGACGTAGTGGCCGGCACCGACGGCGCCGGCGTGCACGAAGCCCTCGTCGCGCGGACCCTCGGGGCGCAGCGCGTCGAAGATCGGCATCGCCTGCTCGACGTGCTGCGCGTCGCCACCGACCATGAGGCCGTAGCCGTTGTCCAGGCCCCAGATGCCACCGGAGACGCCGCAGTCGAGGTAGCCGACCCCCTTCGCGCCCAGCAGCTCGGCATTGGGGCCGTCGTCGCTGAAGCGCGAGTTGCCGCCGTCGATGACGAGGTCACCGGGCTCGAGGCGCTCGGCGAGGTCGGCGACGACCGAGCGGGTCACCTCGCCCGCGGGCACCATGACCCACACGACCCGCGGCGCCTGCAGCGCGTCGACCATCGCCTGGACCGACTCGGCGTCGGAGACCTCGGGGTTGGTGTCGTAGCCGACGACCTCGTGGCCGGCGCGGCGGATGCGCTCGCGCATGTTGCCGCCCATCTTGCCGAGTCCGATGAGACCGATCTGCATGACTGAGCCTTCCTGACGGTGGCACCCCACGACCGGGGCGAAGGGGGGATCAGCCGGCGAGACGCACCGGCTGCAGGACGTAGCGGTAGGTCGTGTCGATCTCGCCATCCTGGGTGTCCTGACCGGTGATCATCGCCGGCTTGAGGGGGGCGGTGAAGGACAACCGGGTGAAGGTCGTACCGAGGACGCCGAGCCCGTCGAGCAGGTAGCCGGGGTTGAAGGCGACCTCGATGTCGGGGCCGTCGACCTTGGCCTCGACGGCCTCGGAGGCCTGGGCGTCGTCACCGGCGCCCGCCTCGATCGTCACCTGGCCGTCGCTGAAGCGCAGCCGCACCGGGGTGTTGCGCTCGGTGACGAGGGCGACGCGCTTGACGGCCTCGGTGAGCACCTCGGTGTCGACGACCGCCTCGGTCTCGCTCGCGGTGGGGAAGATCTTCGACACCTTGGGGTACTCGCCGTCGAGGAGCCGGCTCGTCGTGTGCCGCTGACCGGCCTCGAAGCCGACGAGGCCCGAGCCACCGGCGGCCGCGCCGAGCGAGACCTCGACCGAGCCGGAGGCGCCGAGCGCCTTGGCGGTGTCGGACAGGGTGCGGGCGGGGATGAGCGCGATGTGGCTCGCGTCGGAGGTGTTGGGGCTCCACGTCAGCTCACGCATCGCGAGGCGGTAGCGGTCGGTCGCCAGGAGGGTGACCTTCTCGCCCTCGATCTCCACCCGGACGCCGGTGAGGATCGGCAGGGTGTCGCCGCGGTCGGCGGCGATCTGCACCTGCTGGACCGCCTGGGTGAAGACCGTGCCGTCGATGCTCCCGCTCCCCTCGGGGGAGGTCGGCAGCGTGGGGTACTCGTCGGCGGGCATCTGCAGCAGGGCGAAGCGCGAGCTGCCGCAGGTCACCTGGACCTTGGCGCCCTCGGTCGTGATGTCGACCGGCTTGCCCGGGAGGTTGCGCGAGATGTCGGCGAGCAGGCGACCGAGCACGAGGACGGTGCCGGGCTCCGAGACCTCAGCGGCCACCGTGATGCGGGCCGAGACCTCGTAGTCGAAGGTCGAGAGGGTGAGCGTGCCGTCATCCGTGGCCTCGATGAGGACACCGGCCAGGACAGGGACCGGCGGACGGTTCGGCAGACCACGGGCCACCCAGGTGACCGCCTCGGCCAGCACATCGCGCTCGACGCGGAACTTCACGACAGACCTACCCTTCGACGCGCTCGAGCGCGAGGTCATGGGAATGACACGGATCCACGCGCATGGACGCGTGGGTTCCTGACATTACGTGGTCGGGGGCCGGTTCGGGAACCGAGGGTGACCTTGTGATTCGTCAGGGCTCGTACGTCCACAGGCAGGGCAGCAGCCATGCGTGGGGGAGGGAATGGATGGAGAGAGGACTCATCATCTTCTTCGGCGGTGTGGACACCGTGGACAACCGCCTGCAGCCCGCTGCTGGCGCGGATCTCGGGTGTGGATGTCGACGTGGACAGCGTGTCGACGAGCTGGCGTGGGGTGTGGACGCAGATGCGTCGTCCCAAGGCTGTCGGGCTCGTGCACAGTGTGTCCACAGCGTCGTCCGCAGGGGCGGCCCCGCGAATGTGGATGGTCGGTGGTGCCAAGGCCCCGTGATGACGTCGACGGCCGGACCCGGGGCGAACCGGGCTCGTGCTGTGGGTCGTCCCGGGTAGGTCTGTGGACGGTGTCGGGCGTGTTGCCCGGTATGCCGGGGAGAGCGCTACCCACAAGACTGTCCACAGCCTGTGGATCTGTGGACGAAGGGGGCCGAGATGAGCTACCGGAGGGTAGGTCACGGACGGGTCGCGGAGCGACACACAGGTGGGGAGAAGCCTGTGGACAACGTGGGATCGCCGGATATCCATGGGTATCGGATGATCCGTAGACATCCGGATACGACCGGATCGGGCGAAGGGGGAGTCAGCCAGCCTGCTGCTTGATCCGGTTGGTCAGCTCGGTGACCTGGTTGTAGATCGCGCGGCGCTCGCCCATGAGCTCGCGGATCTTGCGCTCGGCGTGCATGACCGTCGTGTGGTCGCGGCCGCCGAACTGCTCGCCGATACGCGGCAGCGACATCTCGGTCAGCTCCCGGCACAGGTACATCGCGATCTGGCGTGCCGTCGTCAGCTTGCGGGTGCGCGAGGCGCTCTGCAGGTCCTCGATCGTCAGCGAGAAGTAGTCGGCGGTCTGGGCCATGATCGTCGCGCTCGAGATCTCGCTCGACTGCTCGGTCGGGATGAGGTCCTTGAGGACGATCTGCGCCAGGCCGATGTCGACCGCCTGACGGTTGAGGCTGGCGAAGGCCGTGACCCGGATGAGCGCTCCCTCGAGCTCACGGATGTTGGTGCTGATCCGGCTGGCGATGAACTCGAGGACGTCGGCCGGCACGGAGAGCTTTTCCTGGATGGCCTTCTTGCGCAGGATCGCGATCCGGGTCTCGAGGTCCGGGGGCTGCACGTCGGTGAGCAGACCCCACTCGAAGCGGCTGCGCATGCGCTCCTCGAAGCCGGAGAGCAGCTTGGGTGCCACGTCGGAGGTGATGACCACCTGCTTGTTGGCGTTGTGCAGCGTGTTGAAGGTGTGGAAGAACTCCTCCTGCGTCTGCATCTTGCCCTGGAGGAACTGGATGTCGTCGATGAGCAGGACGTCGACGTCGCGGTAGCGGCGCTGGAAGTTGGCGGCCTTGTCATCGCGGATGGAGTTGATGAAGTCGTTGGTGAACTCCTCGGAGTTCACGTAGCGCACCTTGACGTGGGGGTAGAGGCTGCGGGCGTAGTGGCCGATCGCGTGGAGCAGGTGGGTCTTGCCCAGCCCGGACTCCCCGTAGATGAAGAGCGGGTTGTAGGCCTTGGCCGGGGCCTCGGCGACGGCGACGGCAGCGGCATTGGCGAAGCGGTTGCTCGCACCGATGACGAAGGTGTCGAAGGTGTACTTGGGGTTGAGCCGGGTCAGCTCGACCTGCTCGGGCTCGGGGCGGCCGCGCCGCGCGCGCACCGGCGCCGGCTCGGGGTCGTCGTCGACGAGCCCGTCGTCACGGCCCTCGACCGGGAGCGTGGAGGACAGGCCCTGGGGAGTGGGCTGGACGACCGGGTCGGCGGGGGCGGCCACCGAGTCGTCCTCGGCCAGGCCCTGGGTCGGCGGCAGCGGCTCGCCGTCGGCGAGGTCGGGGTCGACCGTGACGGCCAGTCGGACCTCACGACCCAGCTGCTCCGACAGGGCCTGGGTGACGTGCATGCGCAGTCGCTGCTCGACGAAGTTCTTCGAGAAGTCGTCGGGCACGGCGATCAGGGCGGTGTCGTCGAGGAGGCCGACGAGGCGGGCCATGCTGAGGAAGGCGCGACGGGTGACGGGAACGCCGTCGGCATCGAGGGTGTTGAGGGTGGTTCGCCAGACCTCACCGAAGTCGACCTCGCCTCCGGCCACGGGCGCACACCTCAACTTTTCTGCGGCTCGGCGGCCGATCGGGACTGATGTCGACGGTCATCCTCCCACTGCCGAAGGGTGCATCCACAACGTTGTCCACAGACTGTGGAGATGCACGTCGGGCAGGGTGGTGAGGTGCGACGCTAACAACACACTCCGGTGGCGGCAACCTGACGTCGCGACTTTTTTCGGGCTCCCGGCGTGTCGCGCTGGACAGCCGTCCCCGG